>NZ_JAGGMS010000001.1:0-2400000 GCF_017875555.1 Amycolatopsis magusensis
GTTAAGTTCGGCGGCGTCCTACTCTCCCACACCCCTTCGAGTGCAGTACCATCGGCGCTGGCAGGCTTAGCTTCCGGGTTCGGAATGGGACCGGGCGTTTCCCCGCCGCTATAACCACCGAAACACTACGAAACAAACACACAAGTGCATGTTGACGTCTCTGATGTGGTGTTTCAGAGCCGTAGAGTGGATGCGAAGCGTCTTTGTAGGCAAGTCCTCGGCCTATTAGTACCAGTCAACTCCACACATTACTGCGCTTCCATTTCTGGCCTATCAACCCAATCGTCTTTTGGGGGCCTTAACCCACAAAGGGGTGGGATACCTCATCTAGGAACAGGCTTCCCGCTTAGATGCCTTCAGCGGTTATCCCTTCCGAACGTAGCTAACCAGCCATGCCACTGGCGTGACAACTGGCATACCAGAGGTTCGTCCGTCCCGGTCCTCTCGTACTAGGGACAGCCTTCCGCAAGTATCCTACGCGCGCGGCGGATAGGGACCGAACTGTCTCACGACGTTCTAAACCCAGCTCGCGTGCCGCTTTAATGGGCGAACAGCCCAACCCTTGGGACCTACTCCGGCCCCAGGATGCGACGAGCCGACATCGAGGTGCCAAACCATGCCGTCGATATGGACTCTTGGGCAAGATCAGCCTGTTATCCCCGGGGTACCTTTTATCCGTTGAGCGACACCCCTTCCACCAGGTGGTGCCGGATCACTAGTCCCGACTTTCGTCCCTGCTCGACCTGTCAGTCTCACAGTCAAGCTCCCTTGTGCACTTACACTCAACACCTGATTGCCAACCAGGCTGAGGGAACCTTTGGGCGCCTCCGTTACTCTTTGGGAGGCAACCGCCCCAGTTAAACTACCCATCAGGCACTGTCCCTCACCCAGATCATGGGCGTAGGTTCAGATTCCCAATCCGGCCAGAGTGGTATTTCAACAACGACTCCACACCCACTAGCGTGAGCGCTTCACAGTCTCCCACCTATCCTACACAAACCGAACCGAAAACCAATACCAAACTATAGTAAAGGTCCCGGGGTCTTTCCGTCCTGCCGCGCGTAACGAGCATCTTTACTCGTAATGCAATTTCGCCGGGCCTGTGGTTGAGACAGCCGGAAAGTCGTTACGCCATTCGTGCAGGTCGGAACTTACCCGACAAGGAATTTCGCTACCTTAGGATGGTTATAGTTACCACCGCCGTTTACTGGCGCTTAAATTCTCAGCTTCACCCCCGAAGGGATTAACCGGTCCTCTTAACGTTCCAGCACCGGGCAGGCGTCAGTCCGTATACATCGAATTACTTCTTCGCACGGACCTGTGTTTTTAGTAAACAGTCGCTTTCCGCTGGTCTCTGCGGCCACCCACCCCTAGCCCGTAAAGGACTTCAGGATGTTTGGCCCCCCTTCTCCCGAAGTTACGGGGGCATTTTGCCGAGTTCCTTAACCACAGTTCACCCGATCGCCTTGGTATTCTCTACCTGACCACCTGTGTTGGTTTGGGGTACGGGCCGTGCACGCACTCGCTAGAGGCTTTTCTCGGCAGCATAGGATCACTCTACTTCACCTCAATCGGCTACGCATCACGTCTCAGCCTATTGCCATGCGGATTTACCTACATGACGGCCTACACGCTTACACCAGTACTACCATTCACTGGCGGAGCTACCTTCCTGCGTCACCCCATCACTTGACTACTACAGAATCAGGCCCCACGCTCCACAACAAACCTTTGTCCGAAGACTCCAGTCTGCGCTTTGGGTGGTTAGTATCAACTGCCTCATCAGGGACGCACGTGCTCGGGTACGGGAATATCAACCCGTTGTCCATCGACTACGCCTGTCGGCCTCGCCTTAGGTCCCGACTTACCCTGGGCGGATTAGCCTGGCCCAGGAACCCTTGGTCATCCGGCGGCAGAGTTTCTCACTCTGCATTCGCTACTCATGCCTGCATTCTCACTCCCACACCCTCCACCGCTGGTTTACACCGCGGCTTCCCTGGATGCAGGACGCTCCCCTACCCATCAACACGACTAGATGCTCATCCGAAAACAAGCACCGATCTATTGTGTCAATGACACAGCTTCGGCGGTGTGCTTAAGCCCCGCTACATTGTCGGCGCAGGACCACTTGACCAGTGAGCTATTACGCACTCTTTCAAGGGTGGCTGCTTCTAAGCCAACCTCCTGGTTGTCTGGGCAATCCCACATCCTTTCCCACTGAGCACACACTTAGGGGCCTTAGCTGGTGTTCTGGGCTGTTTCCCTCTCGACGACGAAGCTTATCCCCCGCCGTCTCACTGCCGCACTCTCACCCACCCGTATTCGGAGTTTGGTTGACTTCGGTAACCCGGTAAGGCCCCTAGGCCATCCAGTAGCTCTACCCCGGATGGGAAACATACGACGCTGCACCTAAATGCATTTCGGGGAGAACCAGCTATCACGGAGTTTGATTGGCCTTTCACCCCTACCCACAGCTCATCCCCTCAGTTTTCAACCTAAGTGGGTTCGGGCCTCCACACCGTCTTACCGGCGCTTCACCCTGGCCATGGGTAGATCACTCCGCTTCGGGTCTAGACCACGCGACTCAAAACGCCCTATTCAGACTCGCTTTCGCTACGGCTACCCCACACGGGTTAACCTCGCCACGCAGCACTAACTCGCAGGCTCATTCTTCAAAAGGCACGCCATCACTTATTACAGCTCTGACGGCTTGTAAGCACACGGTTTCAGGTACTCTTTCACTCCCCTCCCGGGGTACTTTTCATCTTTCCCTCACGGTACTAGTCCGCTATCGGTCATCAGGAAGTATTTAGGCTTACCGGGTGGTCCCGGCAGATTCACAGCAAATTCCACGAGCTCGCTGCTACTCGGGAACACCACCACGCAACACCCACACAGTTTTCGCGTACGGGACTCTCACCCACTCCGGTCCACCATCCCAGGTGGTTCCACTAACCATGCAGCATCACGCCAGAAATGTCAGTTCCTGGAAGATGGGTCCCACAACACCGCACACACAACGCCTGACAGCTTGACATGCGCACGGTTTAGCCTCATCCGCTTTCGCTCGCCACTACTCACGGAATCACGGTTGTTTTCTCTTCCTACGGGTACTGAGATGTTTCACTTCCCCGCGTTCCCTCCACACACCCTATATATTCAGGTGCGGGTAACACCACATAACTGGTGCTGGGTTTCCCCATTCGGACACCCTCGGATCTCAGCTCGGTTGACAGCTCCCCGAGGCTTATCGCAGCCTCCCACGTCCTTCATCGGCTCCTGATGCCTAGACATCCACCATGTGCTCTTAACAACTTGACCACAAAGATGCTCGCATCCACTCTACAGTTCTCAAACACCACACCAGAAACAACACCAGCGTGCTGCCTCAGGACCCAACAGCGTGCCAGCAAACAACCACCCAACCAAACCCAACGAAGCTTTCCACGCCCCCAGAAGGAGCAGTACTCACCACGCCGGCAACCTGACCGGACAGTGATAGACCAGTAGTTCCACAATTCCTTGAGCAACCAGAGCAAGTACACAGTCGGCACTTGAACCCTGGCCACCCCATGAATCGTTGATCCGGGTATCCCGGCGACCATGGATGTGTTGCTCCTTAGAAAGGAGGTGATCCAGCCGCACCTTCCGGTACGGCTACCTTGTTACGACTTCGTCCCAATCGCCAGTCCCACCTTCGACCACTCCCTCCCACAAGGGGTTGGGCCATGGGCTTCGGGTGTTACCGACTTTCATGACGTGACGGGCGGTGTGTACAAGGCCCGGGAACGTATTCACCGCAGCGTTGCTGATCTGCGATTACTAGCGACTCCGACTTCACGCAGTCGAGTTGCAGACTGCGATCCGAACTGAGACCGGCTTTAAGGGATTCGCTCCACCTCGCGGTATCGCAGCCCTCTGTACCAGCCATTGTAGCATGTGTGAAGCCCTGGACATAAGGGGCATGATGACTTGACGTCATCCCCACCTTCCTCCGAGTTGACCCCGGCAGTCTCCCACGAGTCCCCGGCCGAACCGCTGGCAACATAGGATAAGGGTTGCGCTCGTTGCGGGACTTAACCCAACATCTCACGACACGAGCTGACGACAGCCATGCACCACCTGTACACCAACCACAAGGGAAGCCCTATCTCTAGGGATGTCTGGCGCATGTCAAGCCCAGGTAAGGTTCTTCGCGTTGCATCGAATTAATCCACATGCTCCGCCGCTTGTGCGGGCCCCCGTCAATTCCTTTGAGTTTTAGCCTTGCGGCCGTACTCCCCAGGCGGGGCGCTTAATGCGTTAGCTACGGCACGGACAACGTGGATGTCGCCCACACCTAGCGCCCAACGTTTACAGCGTGGACTACCAGGGTATCTAATCCTGTTCGCTCCCCACGCTTTCGCTCCTCAGCGTCAGTATCGGCCCAGAGACCCGCCTTCGCCACCGGTGTTCCTCCTGATATCTGCGCATTTCACCGCTACACCAGGAATTCCAGTCTCCCCTACCGAACTCAAGTCTGCCCGTATCGACCGCAAGCTGGAGGTTAAGCCTCCAGTTTTCACGGCCGACGCGACAAACCGCCTACGAGCTCTTTACGCCCAATAATTCCGGACAACGCTCGCACCCTACGTATTACCGCGGCTGCTGGCACGTAGTTAGCCGGTGCTTCTTCTACAGGTACCGTCAGTTGCCCTTCGTCCCTGTCGAAAGAGGTTTACAACCCGAAGGCCGTCATCCCTCACGCGGCGTCGCTGCATCAGGCTTGCGCCCATTGTGCAATATTCCCCACTGCTGCCTCCCGTAGGAGTCTGGGCCGTGTCTCAGTCCCAGTGTGGCCGGTCGCCCTCTCAGGCCGGCTACCCGTCGTCGCCTTGGTAGGCTTTTACCCCACCAACAAGCTGATAGGCCGCGGGTTCATCCCATACCGCCGGAGCTTTCCACCACACACCATGCGATGCGCAGTCATATCCGGTATTAGACCCCGTTTCCAGGGCTTATCCCAAAGTACAGGGCAGATTACCCACGTGTTACTCACCCGTTCGCCACTAATCCACCCCGAAGGGCTTCATCGTTCGACTTGCATGTGTTAAGCACGCCGCCAGCGTTCGTCCTGAGCCAGGATCAAACTCTCCAACAATGAATTTGATCTAGACTATTCTAGTATTCTCAAAGGAAACCCCGACGAGGGGGTTTCATATAAGCTCTACTGGCTTAGTTCACTAGCACACTGTTGAGTTCTCAAGCAACACACTGAATTGTCTGGCAGTGCTCCCAGGGCAAAGTGCAACCAACCGCTTCGATCTAGTCGTTGGGGTTGGCCGTCCCATCCTGGGGGCCGTCGCAGTACGTTACTCGGTCCGGTTCGCGGAGTCAACCCCCGCTCGGCCCTGCCTCGTTCCTGGCGACGAAGAGAAGATTACATGGCCGCCAACCCCCCGAAAACAGGGGGGTACCTTAACGGTGTTTCCCCAGGTCAGAGCACTGGAAGCAGGGTTCGCAGCTCGTACGGGGTGACCGCGCTCCGGTAGTTGTCCCACTCGACCCGCTTGTTCCGCAGGAAGAAGTCGTAGACGTGCTCCCCGAGGGCCTCGGGCAGCAGCTCGGACCGCTCCATCTCGGTCAGCGCCTCGCCCAGGTTCTGCGGCAGGTTCTTGTAGCCGGCCGCACGGCGCTCGGCGTCGGACAGCGACCAGATGTTGTCCTCGGCGGGCGCGGGCAGCTCGTAGCCCTCGGCGATGCCCTTGAGCCCGGCGGCCAGGATCACCGAGTAGGCCAGGTACGGGTTGCAGGCCGAGTCCAGCGTGCGGATTTCCACCCGGCGGGAGGACGCCTTACCCGGTGAGTACATCGGCACGCGGACCAGCGCGGACCGGTTCGACCGGCCCCACGACACGGTCGTCGGTGCCTCGCCGCCGCTGATCAGGCGCTTGTACGAGTTCACCCACTGGTTGGTCACCGCGGAGATCTCCCGCGCGTGGTGCAGCACACCGGCGACGAACGCCTTGCCCGTGTCCGACAGCTCGTGCGGGTCCTCGGGGTCGTAGAAGGCGTTGCGGTCGCCTTCGAAGAGGCTGACGTGGGTGTGCATGCCCGAACCGGGCTGGTCGGTGAACGGCTTCGGCATGAACGTGGCGCGCACGCCCTGCGTCAGCGCCACCTCCTTGACCACGTACCGGAAGGTCATCACGTTGTCGGCCATGGTCAGCGCGTCGGCGTAGCGCAGGTCGATCTCCTGCTGCCCGGGCGCGCCCTCGTGGTGGCTGAACTCCACGGAGATGCCCATCGCCTCGAGCGTCTCGATGGCGTGGCGGCGGAAGTGCGTCGCGGTGGCGTGACTGGCCTGGTCGAAGTACCCCCCGTTGTCCGCGGGCTCCGGCTCGGTGCCGTCGTCCGGGAGGTTCGACAGCAGGAAGAACTCGATCTCGGGGTGCACGTAGCAGGTGAACCCGGCCTCGCCCGCCTTCGACAACTGGCGGCGCAGCACGTGCCGGGGGTCCGCCCACGAGGGCGAGCCGTCGGGCATCGCGATGTCGCAGAACATCCGGGCCGAGTACGGCGCGCCCTCGGGTGTTTCCCACGGCAGCACCTGGAAGGTGGCCGGGTCGGGCTTGGCGACCATGTCCGACTCGTAGACCCGCGCGAACCCCTCGATGGCGGATCCGTCGAACCCGATCCCCTCGCTGAAGGCCCCCTCCAGTTCGGCGGGCGCGACCGCCACCGACTTGAGGAACCCGAGCACGTCGGTGAACCAGAGCCGCACGAAACGGATGTCCCGTTCTTCAAGCGTGCGCAGCACGAACTCCTGCTGGCGATCCATGGCCGCACCCTATGCGGATCGTGTTAACGGCGTGTTTCACGACACCCGGTGGCGTGGCACGGCGATCGACATCACGGCGGCGATCACGCACAACCCGCCGGCGAACAGCCAGGCCAGGTCGTACTCGCCCTGCAGGTCACGCACCAGTCCGGCGCCGAAAGCCGCGATGGCCGCGCCGACCTGGTGCGAGGCGAACACCCAGCCGAACGCGATCGGCGCGTTCTCGCCGAACTTCTCCCGGCAGAGCGCGACGGTCGGCGGCACGGTGGCGATCCAGTCCAGGCCGTAGAAGATGATGAAGACCCACATGCTCGGCTCCACCCCCGGCGCGAACAGCGAAGGCAGGATCATCAGTGACAGGCCGCGCAGCGTGTAGTAGGCGCCGAGCAGGATCCGCGGGTTCACCCGGTCGGTGAGCCAGCCGGAGAAGATCGTGCCCGCCACGTCGAAGATGCCGATCAGCGCGAGCAGCGAGGCCGCGGTGGTGTGCGGCATGCCGTGGTCGTGCGCGGCGGTGACGAAGTGCGTGCCGACCAGGCCGTTGGTCGACGCCCCGCAGATCGCGAAACCGCCCGCGAGCAGCCAGAACGTCCTCGTGCGCGCGGCATCGCGCAGGGTGCGCAGCGCGCGGGCCGCACTGCTGCCCGTCACCGGCGCGACGGCGGCTGCCTCCGGCTCACCACCATAAGCGGTGGTACCGACATCGGCGGGCCGGTCGTGCAGGAAGAGCGCCACCAGGGGGACGACCGCGAGCGCGGCGAGCGCCACCACGATCGACGCCGTCCGCCAGCCGTATTCGGTGGCCAGCGCGGCGACCAGCGGCAGGAAGATCAGCTGGCCGGTGGCGCCCGCGGCGGTGAGGATGCCGCTGACCAGGCCGCGGCGGTGCACGAACCAGCGTCCGGTGACGGTGGCGACGAAGGCCATCGACATCGAGCCGGTGCCCACGCCGACCAGCACGCCCCAGAGCAGCTGCAGCTGCCAGGAGGCGGTCATGAAGATGGTGAGCCCGCTGCCCGCGGCGACCAGGGTCAGCGCCCACGAGACCACGCGGCGCATGCCGAGCCGGTCCATCAGCGCGGCGGCGAACGGGGAGATCAGGCCGAACAGGACGAGGTTGATCGACACCGCGGCGCCGATCGTGCCGCGGGCCCAGCCGAACTCGGCGTGCAGCGGGTCGATCAGCACGCTGGGGACCGACCGGAACCCGGCGGCGCCGATCAGGGTCACGAACGCGACGGCCGCCACCACCCAGGCGCGGTGCAGCCGGTGGGTGCGCTGTTGGAGTTGAGTCACGTGGTCAGTTTCGTGAAACTTCGAGAGGCCAACTAGTGGCCGGAGCGCCAATATGTGAAAGGATCCGGCCATGGTCGAACCGCACCGCGTGGCCGTGCTCGCGATCGACGAGGTCGTCGGGTACGACATGCAGTTGCCGGCGCTGTTGTTCCGGATCGCCGAGCGGAACGGCGAAGCGCTCTACGACGTGCGGATCTGCGGGGTCGACGACCAGCCGGTCCGGGTCAGCGCCGGGTACACCGCGGTGCTCGACCACGGCCCGGAGGCGCTGGCCGAAGCGGACACGGTGATCATCCCGGGCACGCGGGTGCGGGGGCCGCGGCACGAAGGCACGCTGCCGGACGACATCGCCGCCGCGCTCGCGTTGATCCGGCAGGGCACGCGGATCATGTCGATCTGCACCGGGGCGTTCGTGCTGGGCGCGGCCGGGATCCTCGACGGCAGGCCGGCCACCACGCACTGGGCTTACGCGGACGAGCTGCAGGCGCTGTACCCCGAGATCCTGGTCGACGAGAACGTGCTCTTCGTCGACGACGGTGACGTGCTGACCTCGGCCGGGCTCGCCGCGGGCGTGGACCTCTGCCTGCACGTGCTGCGCGCGGACCACGGCAGCGAAGTGGCCAACACCGCGGCGCGCTACACCGTGGTGCCCCCGTTCCGCGAGGGCGGGCAGTCGCAGTTCATCGAGCGGCCGGTCAGCGACGAAGGCGTCGGCACCACCGCCTCGACCAGGGCGTGGGCGCTCACCCGACTCGGTGAGCCGCTGGACCTGGCGACGCTGGCCGAGCACGCGCGGATGAGCGTGCGCACGTTCAGCAGGCGTTTTCGCGCGGAAACCGGGCTGTCGCCGCGGGCGTGGCTGATCCAGGAGCGGGTGAAGCACGCGCGGCACCTGCTCGAGAACACCACCCTGCCGATCGACCGGGTCGCGGAGGAATCGGGGCTCGGTACGTCGGCCTCGCTCCGGCAGCACCTCAACGCGGCCATCGGGGTGTCGCCGCTGACCTACCGCCGGACCTTCGCGCGCAGCTGAAACGGCTAACGTGGGCAGCATGTTCTCGCGCCGCCTGCTCGGGCTGCTGTTGTTGACCGGATTGCTGGGCGGGTGCACCGTTTCGCCGGACACCAGCGGGCCGCTGCCGGACGGTGGCGGGCTGGTGCGTGAAGCGGCCGCGGCGGTCGAACGGCTGAACACCGTGCACTTCAAGTTCGGTATCAGCGGCATGCTCGCGGGCCTTGAAGTGCTCGACGTCGAAGGCGACGCGGACCGCGCGGGCGGGACGCACGGATCGGCGCACGGGCTGGCCGGGGTGCAGGAGGCGAACGACCGCGTCGACTACCAGTTCCAGCTCAGCGGGGACACGCTCACGCTGACCGACCAGCAGGGCGCGAGCCGGACCGAGGCGCCGCCGCTGTTCACCCCGGCGACGCTGCTGGACGCCTCGCGCGGGTTGCCGCGACTGCTCAACGGGGCGACCGCGCTGGAAACCGAGGGCAAGGAACGGCTCGGCGAGGTGCACGCGTACCGGGTGACCGGGAAGGTGCCGCAGGCGGTGATCAGCGCGGTGGTGCCGTCGATCCAGGCGGATGTGGACGTGAAGTTCTGGGTCGAGCAGGCGGAGACGCGGAACCTGGTGCGGGTGTGGCTGCAGGTGCCGCCGCGACAGGCGAACGAAGGCGCGATCATGCTCGAACTGGCCCTGACCGCCCCGAACCAACCAGCCCCGGCGACGACCTAGGTGCCGTGAATGTGGCTTTCACGGCTCGGGTGGGGGCCGTGAAAGTGGCTTTCACGGCGTGGGTGGTGTCACGAATGTGGCTTTCGGGACGCTGGATGTCTCGAAAGCCACATTCGTGACATCGGCGGGGCGTTGGCTCCCCTGGGGAGCCGGGCTCAAATGTGGACCCGGATTCCCGAACGTGTGGAGTTCGGCTACGCGAGTGTGGGTCTCGGGTGCCTGAATGCGGGACTCGGCTTCCTGAACGTGAGGTCCGGGCGCATGAGCGTGGAACTCGGGTGCGCGAATGTGGGGCTCGGCTTCCCGAGTGCGGGATTCAGCTTCCTGAACGTGAGGTTCGGGTGCTTGAACGTGGGGTTAGGGGGTGGGGCAGCGGGTGGGGGGTGGGGGGAGGGTGCCGCTGATCAGGTAGTCGGTGCCGGCGTCGTCGACGCAGGGGATGCCTTGCAGGAACACGGTGTGCTGCGTCCCTTCGAAGGTGAGCAGGCCGCCCTTCATCGCCCGCGCCAGGTTGACGCCGGCGTCGTACGGGGTCGCCGGGTCGTTCGTGGTGGAGATGACCAGGACGGGTGGCACGCCGTCGACCTTCGGGGTGTGGGGTTCCGAGGTGTTCGGCACCGGCCAGAAGGCGCAGGTGTCCAGTGCCGCGCCGTCCGGTTTGCCGTCGTCCAGGAAGGGCGCGGCCTCGTTGGCGCGCGCGACCAGCTCGGCGATGCGGGCCTTGTCGGTGATCTTCGGGTTGTCCACGCAGCTGATCGCGGTGAACGCGTCCTGGATGGCGCCGTAGGTCCCGTCGGCACCGCGTTCGTTGTACTGGTCGGCGAGCGCGATCAGCTTGTCGCCGCGCCCCTGCACCAGCTCGTTCAGCCCGGCGTTGAGCTGCTTCCACAGCTGGTCCGAGTACATCGCCTGGATCGCCGCGGTCCCGAGGTCCTCGTAGGAGAGCTTGCGGTCGCCTGCGGGTACCGGCTTCTCGATCAACGGCCGCGTCAGGTCCTGGAAGGCCTTCGTGGCGCCCGCCGGGTCGCGGCCGAGCGCGCAGTCGGACTGCTCGGCGCACCACTTCGCGAACTCGCCGAACGCCTTGCCGAAGCCGGTGATCTGCGCGAGGTTGCCTTCGAGCTGGTCCTGTTCGGGGTCGACCGCGCCGTCGAGCACCATCGCGCGCACCTTGTCCGGGAACGCCTCGGCGTAGGTGTAACCGATCTGCGTGCCGTAGGAGTAGCCGAGGTAGCTCAGCTTCTGGTCACCGAGCGCGGCGCGGAGCAGGTCGAGGTCCTTGGCCACGTCCCTGGTGCCGAGGTTGGCGAGCATGGCGTTGCCGTGTTCGGTGCGCTCGGCGCACTTCACGCCGAAGTCCCTGGCCTCGTTCTCCTGCTTGGTCACGCCCTCGGGCGAGCCGTCGGTCTCGGAGTCGTCCGCGCGGTCGGCGTCGCGCTCGGCGTCGGTCAGGCAGCGGATCCGCGGCTCGCTGGCGCCGACCCCGCGCGGGTCGAAGCCGACGAGGTCGAACCGCTTGCCGACCTCACCCTTGGCCGCCGGTACGGACAGGCCGGCGGCGGCCACCATGCCCGAGCCGCCCGGCCCGCCCGGGTTCACCACGAGCGAGCCGATCCGCTCCCCCGCCGCCCGGTGGCGGAGCACGCCGATGCTGATCTTCTCCGCGCCCGGCTTCGCGTAGTCCAGCGGCACGCTCAGCCGCGCGCATTCGAGGCCGGGCACCCGGAACGCGGCTCTGCTGTCCTCGCCCGTCGCGAACGGCGCGCACTCACCCCAGGCGAGCGTCTGCGCGTAGAAACCGGCCATCGGGTCGGGCGGCGGCGTCGGGGTCGGCGGCGCCAGGGACTCGACCACGGTGTGCGGCGGGCTCGCCACCGGTTCCTCCGCCGAGCAGGCGGCGGTGACCAGGGCGAGCGGCAGCACAACAGCGATCACTGAGCGGAACGGGGGCACCACGAGATCGTGCCACCGAACCCCCGTTCGGCGCAGTGCGCGACTTCACCCCACGGGGTGAAGATCGATTCACCTGCCCGTGCAGCGGGTGCCTTCCGGTGGAAGCGTGCCGTCGACCAGGTAATCCTCGCCCGCCTTGTCCACGCACTGGATCCCCTGCAGGAAGACCGTGTGCTGGGTGCCTTCGAAGGTGAGCAGCGCGCCCCGCATGCCCTTCGCCAGGTTCACGCCGGCGTCGTACGGGGTCGCCGGGTCGTTCGTCGTCGAGATGACCAGCACCGGCGGCACGCCTTCGACGTTCGGGGTGTGCGGCTCGGAGGTGTTCGGCGCGGGCCAGAACGCGCACGAGTCGAGCGCGGCGCCGTCCGGCCGCCCGTCGTCGAGGAAGGGCGCGACCTGCATGTACCGCTCCTGTGACTCGAGGATCTTCGCCTTGTCCGTGACGCGCGGGTCGTCGACGCAGCGGATCGCGGTGAACGCGTCCTGGGTGGTCGAGTACCGGCCGTCCGACCCGCGTTCGTTGTAGGTGTCGGCGAGCTTCATCAGCGTGCTGCCGTTCCCGCTCTTCAGTGCGTTGAGTCCGCTGTTCAGGGTGTCCCAGAGTTGCTCGGTGTAGAGCGCCTGCACGGTCCCGGTGGTCGCGTCCTCGTAGGAGAGCAGGCGGCCGTCGTCGACGGCGGCCTTGTTGTCGATGAGCGGGCGGGTCAGGTCCTGGTAGGCCTTCGTGGCGGTCGCCGGGTCAGTGCCGAGCGAGCAGTCCTGCTCGGTCACGCACCACTTCACGAACTCCTCGAACGCCTTGCCGAACCCCTGCCCCTGCGCGACCAGCGATTCGACCGGGTCCTGCTCGGGGTCGAGCGCGCCGTCGAGCACCATCGCGCGGACGTTCTGCGGGAAGGTCTCCGCGTAAGTGGACCCGATGCGCGTCCCGTAGGAATAGCCGACGTACGAGAGTTTCGCGTCGCCGAGGGCGGATTTCAGCACGTCCATGTCCTTGACGACGTCCCTGGTGCCGACGTTCGCGAGCATGGCGTCGTGGTGGTCGGTGCGTTCGGCGCAACGCTCGGCGAAGGCCCGGCTTTCCTCCTCCTGCGCCTGCACGCCTTCCGGCGAACCATCGGTTTCGATGTCGTCGGCGCGCTCGGCGTCGCGTTCGCCGTCGGTCAGGCAGCGCACCTGCGGCTGGCTCGCGCCGACACCCCGCGGGTCGAAGCCCACCAGGTCGAAGCGCGCGGTCAGCTCGGCCGAGGCCTCGGTCATGCTCGCCACCGCCGCCATGCCGGACGCCCCCGGCCCACCCGGGTTGAACAGCAGCGATCCGATGCGCTCCCCGCCGCCGGACCGGTGCCGCAGCACGCCGATGGTGATCGTTTCGCCCTGCGGCGCGGCGTAGTTGAGCGGCACGGTGAGCCGGGCGCATTCCACACCCTTCACCCCAAAGGCCGTCTTCGTGCTCGCCGTTGTCGCGTAGGGTGCACAGTCGCCCCAGCTCAGGGGCTGCGCGTAGAACTTTTCGAGACCGGCGGGAACCGGACCCGCCGGTCCTTTCGTTTCGGTCACCGGCCGCGGTGGTTCAGCCTCGGTGGAACAAGCGGCCAGAACGACCGGTAGCGACGTTAGGACGAGGACAAGGCCCAGCTTGGACCGGTAGCGTTCGAGTCGGCGCACCTCGACGATGGTGCCAGCACCGAAGAGCGGAACTCGGACGCGGTAGGGCCGCGTTGGGCAAGCGGAACAACGCCCGCTGGGCGCGACACGACAGAGGAGAGCACGGGTGGCAGCGTTGATGAGCCGGGTCGGCAAACGGTTGCGCAGGATCATCCAGCGGCCGGCCAGCGTGGAACTGACCCGGTACGAGGCCCTCCTGCCCGCCGTCGAAAAGCGGGAACCGGAGATCGAGAAGCTCTCCGACGAGGAGCTGACCGAGACCGCGGCGAAGCTGCGCGAGGTGGACAAGTGGGGCGACGACCAGCTCGTCGAACTGGGCGCGCTGGGTCGTGAGGCGGCCCGCCGGGCGCTCGACGAACGCGCCTTCGACGTCCAGGTGCTCGGCACCCTCGGCCTGCTCACCGGGCACGTCGTGCAGATGGCCACCGGTGAGGGCAAGACGCTGGCCGGCGCGCTCGCCGCGGCGGGTTACGCGCTGCAGGGCAAGCGCGTGCACGTGGTCACGGTCAACGACTACCTGGCCCGTCGTGACGCCGAATGGATGAAACCCATCTTCGACCTCCTGGGTGTCTCCGTCGGCTGGGTGGAGCCGTCGCGCACCCGCGAGGAGCGCCGCGAGGCCTACCACGCCGAGGTCACCTACGGCGCGGTCAGCGAGATCGGCTTCGACATGCTGCGCGACCGCCTGGTCACCGACCCCGACGAGCTGGTCCAGCCCGAACCCGAGGTCGCGATCATCGACGAGGCGGACTCCGTGCTGGTCGACGAGGCCAGGGTGCCGCTGGTGATGGCCGGTTCGGTGGACGCGGGCCAGGCCGACGAGGAGGTGGCCAACGTCGTCCGGCGGCTGCGCCTCGGCCTGCACTACGAGACCGACAAGGACGGCCGCAACGCCTGGCTGACCACAGCCGGGTCCTCCGTGGTGGAGAAGTCGCTCGGCGGCATCGACCTCTACGGCGAGTCCGGCGCCGGGCAGGACCGCCTGGCCGCGGTGAACGTGGCGCTGCACGCGCACGCGCTGCTCGAGCGGGACGTCGACTACCTGGTGCGCGACGGCAAGGTGCAGCTGATCAACGCCTCCCGCGGGCGGGTCGCCGAGCTCCAGCGCTGGCCGGACGGGCTGCAGGCCGCGGTCGAAGCCAAGGAGCAGGTGCCGCCGTCGGATCGCGGCGAGATCCTGGACTCGATCACCGTGCAGGCGCTGATGGCGCGGTACCCGCACGTCGCGGGCATGACCGGGACCGCGGTGGCGGTGGCCGAGCAGCTGCGTGAGTTCTACAAGCTCGAGGTGGCGGTCATCCCGCCGAACACCGAGAACGTCCGCGAGGACGCCAAGGACCGCATCTTCGCCTCGCCGTCGCAGAAGCTGCGCGCGATCGAGGAGGAGATCGCGCGGGTGCACGAGACCGGGCAGCCGATCCTGGTCGGCACCCAGGACGTGGCCGAGTCCGAGGAACTGGCCGAGAAGCTGTCGAAGGTCGGCCTCGAAAGCGTGGTGCTGAACGCCCGCAACGACGCCGAAGAAGCGGAGATCATCGCGGACGCGGGCCGGTACGGCGCGGTCACCGTGTCCACGCAGATGGCCGGTCGCGGTACCGACATCCGGCTGGGTGGCAAGGACGGCAAGGACCGCGAGCGCGTGGCCGAGCTGGGCGGGCTGCACGTCATCGGCACCGCGCGCTACCCGAGCAGTCGGCTCGACGACCAGCTGCGTGGCCGCGCCGGGCGCCAGGGTGACCCGGGCAGCTCGATCTTCTTCGCCAGCCTCAACGACGACCTGGTGCTGCAGAACGCGCCGGACATCCCCGAGGGCATCGACTCCGACGACGAGACCGGCGAGATCACCGACGTCGCCGCGCACCGGCAGATCAAGCACGCCCAGCGCGTGGCCGAGGGCGTCGACCTGGAGATCCACCGCAACACCTGGCGCTACACGCGGCTGATCGAGCGGCAGCGCACTGAACTGCTGGCGCACCGCGACAAGCTCCTGCGCACCGACCTGGCCAAGGAGCAGCTGGAGAAGGGCGCGCCGGAGAAGTTCAAGGAGCTGTCCGAGGCGGTGGACGACGAGGAGAAGGTGGCGCGGATCTGCCGCGAGATCGCCTTGTTCCACATCGACGAGCTGTGGTCGGACCACCTGGCCTTCCTGACCGACGTGCGCGAGAGCATCCACCTGCGCGCGCTGGCCAGGGAGACCCCGCTCGACGAGTTCCACCGCGCGGCGATCCCGGAGTTCCACAAGATCATCCCGGAGACGGAGAAGCGCTCGATCGCCACGCTGGAGGAGGGCGAGATCACCGAGAACGGCATCGACCTCGCCGCCTCCGGGGTCCGGCGGGCGACCTCGACGTGGACCTACCTGGTGCACGACAACCCGTTCGACTCCGACGCCGAGCAGGCGCTGAAGAAGGTGCGGAGCCTCCTCCGCCGCAAGAAGGACTGAGGCCGTGAATGTGGCTTTCACGGCGGATTCGGCCGTGAAAGCCACATTCACCGCATCTGTCAGTGCCGGAAGGGGCCGGTTACCTCGTAGGTGATGCCAGCCGAGGTGGAACCGGTGGTGCCGCGCTGCGACGAGAAGTACAGCCGGTTCCCGGCCGGGGTGAACGCCGGGCCGCAGATCTCCGAGCTGCTCTGGCCGTTGATCCGCAGGAACGGCGCGACCACGTCGTTCGGCGTGATCACGCAGATTTCCATGTTGCCGCCGTCCTCGGCGACGAAGAGGTCACCCGAGGCCGTGCCGGTCACGTTGTCCACGCCGGTCAACGGCGCGCTGCCGGGGCTCACCAGCGAGTCGTCGTAGGCCAGTTCGTAGGTGTTGTCGGTCAGATTGAGCTGCCACAGGCGGTTGTCGCCCTTGGTGGTGAACCACGCGGTGTCGTTGGCGTAGTGCAGGCCCTCGCCGCCGTTGAACCGCTTCGCGCCGGAGACCTGGTTGCGGGTCGCGGTCGGCGAGCCGTCGACGTCGGGCACGTCGGCCCAGGTGAACGAGCCGGAGGTGGCGGTACCCGCGCGCAGCACCTGCAGCTTGCCCGCGGAGAGGTCACCCCAGGTGGTCGGCAGGAAGCGGTAGAGGCAGCCGTCGGAGACGTCCTCGGTCAGGTAGACGGCCTTGCGCACCGGGTCCGCGGCAGCGGCTTCGTGCTTGAACTGCCCCATCGCCGGGCGCCGGATCGCCGCTTTGACGCCCCACGGGTCGCACTCGTAGACGTATCCGCGGTCGACCTCCTCGCAGGACAGCCAGGTGTTCCACGGGGTGGCGCCGCCCGCGCAGTTGACGCGGGTGTTCGACAGCACGCGGTAAGCGCCGGTGACGGTGCCGTTCGCGTCGAACTTCAGCGCGCTGGCACCGCCTCCGAGCAGAATCTCGGAGTTGGACACGTAGATCCAGCCGCTGCCGTCGGCGAAGACCGCGCCGCCGTCCGGGGCGTCGTGCCAGGTGTAGCCGGCCACCTTCTGCCGCGAGCGGGCCACGATCCGGCTGGTGAACCCGGCCGGGAGTTCGATGCCGTTGGCGTCGGCGGCCTGGAGCGGGCCGTACGGGCTGGGGCCGTTCTGCGCCGGGTTCGCCAGCGCCGAGGGGGTGAAGGTGTTGCCGAACGCCGTGACCCCCGCGCCGAGTACTGCCGCGCGCAGGAAGTTACGCCTCTTGAGGGTCGACACGCTGTGCCTCCGATGAGTTCCGCAGGGTGGTGGGGGAACCCACCGGACGCTACGGAAACGCGCTCACCGGGTACAGGGACCGGCGGTGAACTCCCGGCGAAAGGCGCAGTCAGTGCACCTCGCGCCAGGAGTTGGTGATCGGCAGGCGGCGGTCGCGGCCGAAGGCCTTGAAGGTGATCTTCGTGCCCGGCGGGTACTGGCGGCGCTTGTACTCGGCCTTGTCGACCATCCGGACCACGCGGTCGATCACCTCGGCGTCGAAGCCGGCGGCGAGCAGGTCGGCGAAACCGCGGTCGCCCTCGACGTAGTCGTCCAGGATGTCGTCGAGCAGGGCGTAGTCCGGCAGCGAGTCCGAGTCGAGCTGGTCCGGGCGCAGTTCCGCGGACGGCGGCTTGCTGATCGAGTTCTCCGGGATCGGCGGCGTCTCGCCGCGCTTCTCGGCTTCGGCGTTGCGCCAGCGGGCCAGCTGCCACACGTGCGTCTTGAACACGTCCTTGATCGGCGCGAAGCCACCGACGGCGTCGCCGTAGATGGTCGAGTACCCCACCGCCAGCTCGGTCTTGTTGCCGGTCGCCAGCACCAGGTGACCGTCCAAGTTGGACAGTGCCATCAGCAGCATGCCGCGGGTCCTGGCCTGGATGTTCTCCTCGGCCAGGCCGGTCAGCTTCAGCTGGTCGACGTAGAGCTTGACCATGTCCTCGACCGGCTCCACGCGGAAGTGCGCGCCGATGCGGCGGGCCAGTTCGGCGGCGTCGGAGCGCGAGTGCTCCGAGGAGTACTTCGACGGCATCGAGACGCCGTGGACCGCGTCACCGCCGAGCGCGTCGGCGGCCAGCGCGGCCACCACGGCCGAGTCGATCCCGCCGGAGAAGCCGAAGATGACCGACCGGAAACCGTTCTTCTGCACGTAGTCCCGCAGGCCGACGACCAGGGCCGACCACACCTCCGCCTCGTCCGCGAGCGGTTCGCTGACTGGCGGCTCGGCGAGGGGTTCGTAGGCGGGCAGCGGGTCCGACGAGAGCACCCGGCGGTGGACGTGCAGCCCGGCCAGTTCGCCGTCGGCGGCGTGCCCACCGGCCTCGATGTCCATGTCCAGCACGAGGAGGTGCTCGGTGAACTGCGGGGCGCGGGCCAGCAGCCTGCCGTCCGCGGCGACCACGATGGAGTCACCGTCGAAGACCAGGTCGTCCTGCCCGCCGACCTGGTTGGTGTAGACCAGGGGCGCGCCGGCCTCGGCGGCGCGGCGGGCGATCAGCGGGAGGCGGATGTCGTCCTTGGACCGTTCGTACGGCGAGGCGTTCGGCGCCACCACCAGGTCCACCCCGGCCTTGCCGAGCGCGGCGATCGGGCCGCCGTCCTGCCAGATGTCCTCGCAGATCACCATGCCGATGTCGATGCCGTGGTAGCGGACCACGTCGAGCGTGGTGCCCGGCTTGAAGTAGCGGTGCTCGTCGAACACGCCGTAGTTGGGCAGGTGGTGCTTGAACTGCCTGGCCACGACCTCGCCCCGGTACAGCGCGGCCGCGGCGTCGCGCGGCCCGGCCTCGTCCAGGTCGAGGTAGCCGACGTAGACCAGCACCTCACCGCACCCGGCCTCGTCCAGCCGCGCGGCCACTTCGTCCACCTTCGCGCGGGACGCCTCGGCGAAGGTCTTGCGCAGGGAGAGGTCCTCGACCGGGTACCCGGTCAGCGACATCTCGGGGAAGACCACCACGTGGGCACCGGCCTCGACGGCCTTGCGCGTCCACTCGACGGTCTGGTCGGCGTTCCCGGCGAGGTCCCCGACGGTGGGGTTGACCTGGGCCAAGGCGAGGCGCAGTTGCGGCATTGCGCCATTCTCGCTCACGCGGCCCCGCCCGGCGACCAGGTGTGCTCAACTCCGCGCCCAATAGGGTTGCCGGATGAACCGAGAGCAGTACACCGCCGAGCTGGCGCACTACGGCACCGCGCTGGCCGCGGCGGCCACCGAACTGAGCAGACCGGTGCCGAGCTGTCCGGACTGGACGGTGGCGGACCTGGTGTGGCACACCTGCGAGGTCTTCTACTTCTGGCGGCTGCAGTTGAGCGGGCTGGTCAGCGGGCCGGAGAACTACCTGGAGCCGAAGCGGCCCGCCGAGGACGAGCTGCTCGACCGGTACGCGGACAACCTGCGGCACCTGGTCGAAGCGGTCCGGCGGGCGGACCCGTCGAAGCCGGTGTGGACCTGGGCGGCGGACAAGACGGCCGGGTTCGTCCAGCGCCGGATGGCGCACGAGGCCGCGGTCCACGCCTGGGACGCGCTGCTCGCGGCCGGCCGGGACGAGCCGATCGGCCGGGACCTCGCGGTGGACGGGATCGACGAGTTCCTCACCCACTTCCTGCACGACTCCCCGGCGGAGGACCTGGGCGGCTCGGTGCACCTGCACGCCACGGACGGCCCTGGCGAATGGACCATCGCGCACGACGGCGGCGGCTGGCAGGTCACGCGGGAGCACGGGAAGGGCACGGCGGCGGCGCGGGCGAGCGCTTCGGACCTGCTGCTCCTGCTGTGGCAGCGCCGGGACGTCTCGGCCGTGGAAACCTTCGGCGACCCGGCCGTGCTGGCGCGCCTGCTCAAGTCGGCCCACACGAACTGACCTGCGCTTCCGGCCGTCAGCCGGCCGTTCTGGGGTGAGCTGAAACCACAAGATCCCGCACTTGGACCGAACCTGTCGGACCCGCGGGTTACGGTCGCGAAGTGACCACGTTCCACGCCATCCACACCGAGCGCCTCATCCTGCGTCCGTTGCGCCTGGACGACCGGGAGGCCGTCGTGCGCATCCAGTCCGATCCGGAGACGAACCGCTTCAACCCCGACCCGCCGGACGTCAGGCAGGCGGGCAAGCAGTTCGAGTACTGGCTCTCGCACTGGGAGGAGCACGGCTACGGCTACTTCGCCGTGGTCGAAGCCGCGACGGGTGAGGTCGCCGGGGTGGGGGGCGTGCAGTCGAAGGAAATGCACGACGAGCAACTGGTGAACCTGTACTACCGCTTCCGCCCGCAGAGCTGGGGGAAGGGCTACGCGACCGAAATGGCGCGGGCCGCGGTCGAGTGGGCAGAGCGCGCGCTGCCCGACCGTCCGGTGGTGATCTCCGTGGCACTGGTCAACGAACCGTCCCGGCGGGTGGCCGAGAAACTCGGCTTCACGCCCTACCTGGAGGAGGACTACCAAGGACAGCGGTCGACCCACTACCGCCGCTCACTGTCCACAATGGTCACCTGACGGTTCTCGCAGTCGCCGTCCCAGTCCCGCGGCAGCGGCGTGGGCGTTTCCGGGGCGACGACGGAGACCAGGTGGTCGAGCACCGCGTCCGCGTGGCCGACCAGCAGGTGACCGGCGCCGGGCAGGGTGATCACCCGTGCCTGCGGGATCATCGCGCAGCCTTCGCGCACGTCGTCGGGCAGCCGGTAGTCGTCGAACTCCGGCACCAGCGCCACCACCGGCTTGCCCGTCGGCGCCCAGGCGGCCCGCTGTTCCGGGCTGCTCCAGCGCAACGGGGGTGCGATCAGCACGAGGCCCTGGACGAGGTCCTGCGCTTCGCTGATGCCGTGCATGAGCGCGAGGTCGCTGCCGAACGACCAGCCGGCCAGCCAGACCCGGGGTAGCTCCCGGGTCCGGACGAAGTCGAGTGCGGCCGCGACGTCGAGGCGTTCGCCTTCGGCCGCGCCGAAGGTGCCCTCGCTGCGCCCGGCTTCGCTGGCCGCGCCCCGCGTGTTGAACCGCAGCACCGCGAGCCCGGCCAGGGCCGGCAGGCGGAAGGCGGCCTTGCGCAGGACGTGCGAGTCCATCATGCCGCCGTGCGTGGGCAACGGGTGCAGCAGCACCACGGTCGCCACCGGTGCGCGGTCGGCGGGCAGCGCGAGCTCGCCGACCAGCCGGAGGCCGTCCCCGGTGTGCAGCGTCACCGCCTCGCGCCGCGCGGGGAGCAGGGTGTTCGGTCCGATCCTCACCATCGGCCCGGCCTCCTTCTCGCTCTGGCGTCCCAGCAGGGACGGTGCCAATGCCGCCGGTCGGTCACCGAGCCGGTCCCGTCGGCCGGCCACACCACCACATGGGGCACGCCGGGACGGATCTCGTGGTCGCAGCCGGGGCACCGGTAGAACTTGGTCGCCTGCGCACCCGGGACCGAGCGGACGAGCCAGTCGCCGTCGGCGCCGGACTCGGTGCCTGCCCAGCCCGTCGCGCCGCCCAGCTCACGGGCCGGCGGGCTCCCGTGGCCGCGCGAGGGCTTGTTGCGTCGAGGCACGCGGCCACGTTATCCGTCGGCGTCAGCCGAAGTACCGGCCGGGCGGCACGCCGACCGCGCGGCGGAAGGCGGCGACGAAGGCGCTCGGTGACGAGTAGCCGACGCGGTCGGCCACGCCTGCCAGCGGCATGCCGTCGGCGAGCAGGGGCAGTGAGGCGCGCAGCCGGACCTGGGTGCGCCACCGGCCGAAGCTGAGCCGGGTTTCGGTGAGGAACAGGCGGGCCAGGGTGCGTTCGCTCGCGCCCACCTCGCGGCCGAACCGGTCGAGCGTGCGGTCGTCGGCGGGCTCGGCGATCAGCGCTTCGGCGACCTGGCGCGCCCGCGCGTCCGTCGGCAGCGGCACGCTGATGGGCGTCACCTGTACGGGTTCGAGCAGGTCGAACGCGACCGCTTCGGCGCGACGGCGAGCGTCTTCGGCGAGCCCGCCCGCGGTCAGGTGCTCGAGCAACTCGCGCAGCAGTGGGCGCACTCGCACGAGCCGGGGCACCGGCCACGAGACCGGCGACTGCGCGGCGTCCATGAAGATCCCGCGCAGCACGGCGTTCCCGCTGGAGCCGGTGCGGTGCCGCGTGCCGGCGGGCACCCACAGCGCCCGCGCGGGCGGCAGCACCCAGTGCGCCGAGCCGACGTTCACCGCGACCACCCCGCGCGCCGCCCAGGCGAGCTGGTGGTGGTCGGGGTGGACGTGCCAGTCGAGCCAGGTGCCGGAAGGGAGGTCGAAGTGGCCGAACAGCATCGCCTCGGGCTGTCGGTTCAGCGACATGGATTGGCAGCCTATCGCCTTCCGGCCAGGCCGGAATCGCCCTAACGTCGGCGCATGGCGATGAACTGGTACCACCGGCGGCTGTGCAGTTCCGAGAAGTGGGCGAAGCTCGTCGAGGAAGAACTGCTGCCGTGGTCGCTCGAGGGCGTCGAACTCGGTGACCACGTGCTGGAGATCGGGCCCGGTTACGGCGCGAACCTGCGTGCGCTGGTGGACCGGGTGCCGAGCCTGACCGCGCTGGAGATCGACGAGCGGATGGCGCGGGACCTCGAGCGCGGCCACGGTGCCCGCGCGAAGGTCATCCACGGCGACGGGGCGGCGATGCCGTTGCCGGACGACGAGTTCAGCTCGGTCGTCTGCTTCACCATGCTGCACCACGTGCCGACCGCGGCCCAGCAGGACCGGCTGTTCGCCGAGGCGTTCCGCGTGCTGCGGCCCGGCGGGGTGTTCGCCGGGAGCGACGGCGTGCACCGGCTGGTGTTCCGGCTGATCCACGTCGGCGACACCTACAACCCGGTCCCCCACGAGTCGCTCCCCCGGCGGCTCGCGGCGGCCGGCTTCGAGCAGATCGAAGTGGCCAATCCGGACGGGCGTCAGCAGCGCTGGCGCGCGGTCAAGCCCTGAAGCCAGCCAGCTCCCACCACGAGAACGGCGTCCCAGGTCCGCCTGGGGCGCCGTTCTGCTGCGCCCGTTGACTCCCACCAGGCCTTCTGCAACTCTTGAACAGCTCTGCGCAAAAAGTTGACATTGACTCGTGAAAAGTAGGCAGCCTCCAGGAATAACCCGCTCGATCGCCCCCTCAACGGAGAGGCCCCCTCGGTGATGACGGTTCTGGTGAGAGCAAGACGACGACCCCGCGCGACGAGCCTGGCCGTGGCCGCGTTGCTGGTGGCCGCGCCCACGGCGGTACTACCGGCGATCAGCGGTACCGCGGCGGCCGCGCAGGCCAGCAGCGCGCCCGCCGCGGCTTCGAAGCTCAACGACGGCGATCAGGACACCTACTGGGAAAGCAGCGCCGGGCTGCCGCAATGGGCACAACTGGACCTGGGCGCCGAACGCAGCGTCGACCAGGTGACGTTGAAACTCCCCGGCGATTTCTCCGCCAGGAAGCAGACGCTCAGCCTGCAAGCGGGCTCGGACGGCACGGGGTTCTCGACCATCACCACCGCGGCGGAGCACGCGTTCACCCCCGCCGAGCAGAACACCGTCCGGATCGACTTCGCGCCGACCGTCGCCCGATTCCTGCGTGTCGAAATCACCGCGAATTCCGCTGCCCCGATCGCGCAGCTGGCCGAAATCGAGGCCCGGCCCGCCGAATTCCGGCCGCTCGCCACCACGCTCACCGCGAGCAGCGCGCACGGCGAATACCCGGCGAGCAATGCCGGGGACGGCAATGCGGCGACCTATTGGGAAAGTGCGGACAGCGCCTTCCCGCACTGGCTCCAAGCCGACCTCGGAGCCGCTGTCCCGGCCAGCCGGGTGGAATTGAAACTGCCGATCGGCTGGGGCACGCGGACGCAGACGTTGAGCGTGCGCGGCAGCAGCAACGGCACCGACTTCACCGATCTCGCCGCCGCCGCGGGCAAGGTCTTCGCCCCCAGTGGCGGAAACGCGGTGACCGTCGACTTCACCACCGCGACCGTGCGCTACGTGCGGGTGCAGATCACCGCGAACACCGGCTGGCCTGCCGGGCAGCTCAGCGAACTCACCGTTTCCGGACCGTCCACAGGGGACACCCAGGCCCCTGGCGCGCCCTCGGGCCTGGCGTTCACCGAGCCCGGCACCGGCCAGATCCGGCTCACCTGGACCGCCGCCACCGACAATGTGGGCGTGACCGGGTACGACGTCTACGCCAACGGGATCCTGCGCACCAGCCTCCCGGGCACCGTACTGACCCTCACCGACAACCAGCCGTCGGGCACCACGATCGCCTACTTCGTGCGGGCCAGGGACGCCGCCGGGAACCAGTCGGCGAACAGCAACACGGTGACCCGCGGTGGCACGGCCGCGGGCACGAACCTTGCGGTTGGCAAGCCGATCACCGCGTCGTCGACCGTGCACTCCTTCGTCGCCGCGAACGCGAACGACGACAACACCGCCACCTACTGGGAAGGCAGCGCCTACCCGAGCCTGCTGACCGTCAGCCTCGGGTCCAACGCGGACCTGGATTCGGTGGCGGTCAAGCTGAACCCGGATCCGATCTGGGCCGGCCGCACGCAGACGATCGCGGTGGAAGGCCGGGAACAGGCGGCGACGGAGTTCACCACGCTCGCCGCCGCGAGGTCGTACGCCTTCGACCCGGCAGGCGCCAATTCGGTGACCATCCCGCTGACCGCGCGCGTGGCCGACGTCCGCCTCCGGATCACCGCGAACTCCGGGGCGCCTTCCGGGCAGGTGGCCGAATTCCAGGCGCTCGGCGTGCCCGCGCCGAACCCGGACCTGTCCGTCACCGGCCTGTCCTGGACCCCGGCGAACCCGGTGGAGACCGACGCGGTGACCGTTTCCGCGACCGTGCGCAACACCGGACTGAGCCCGTCCGCGGCCACCGACGTCAACCTCTACCTCGGCACCGCGAAGGCAGGCACGGCACAGGTCGGCACGCTGGTCGCGGGTGCGTCGGCGACCGTTTCGGCGAACATCGGCCAGCGTGAGGCGGGCAGTCATCCGCTCAGCGCCAAGGTCGACGAGGGCAACAAGGTCATCGAGCAGAACGAGGCCAACAACGCGTTCAACAATCCGTCGCCGCTCGTGGTGACGGCGGTCGACAGTTCCGACCTCGTCGCCTCGCCGGTCGGCTGGACACCGGGCAATCCGGCGGCCGGGACCGCGGTGAACTTCTCGGTGGTGATCAAGAACCAGGGCACGATCGCGTCGGCGGGTGGCTCGCACGGCATCACGCTGACCGTCACCGACAGCACCACCGGTGCCGTGGTGCGCACGTTCACCGGCGCCCACACCGGCGCCATCGGCCCCGGCGCCACCACCGCGCCGGTCGCGCTGGGCAGCTGGCCCGCGGTCAACGGCAAGTACACGGTGAAGACCGTGCTCGCCGGGGACGCCAACGAACTCCCGGTCAAGCAGGCGAACAACACCACGAGCCAGCCGCTGTTCGTCGGGCGCGGGGCGAACATGCCCTATGAGACGGTCGAAGCCGAGGACGCCGTGGTGAGCGGCGGTGCCGCGGTGGTCGGTCCGAACCGGACCATCGGTCACCTCGCGGGCGAGGCGTCCGGGCGGCGAGCGGTGACGCTCACCAGTACCGGCAGCGCCGTCGAATTCACCACCAAGGCCAGCACGAACACGCTCGTCACCCGCTTCTCCATCCCGGACGCGCCGGGCGGTGGCGGGATCAGCGCCACGCTGAACATCTACGTCAACGGCACCTTCCTCAAGCCGATCACGCTGAACTCGAAGCACGCGTGGCTCTACGGTCCCGAGGCCGGTCCCGGCAACAACCCCGGCGCGGGCGGACCGCGGCACATCTACGACGAGGCGAGCACGCTGCTGGGCACCACGGTCCCCGCGGGCAGCAAGATCAAGCTGCAGAAGGACGCCGCGAACACCTCGCAGTACGCCCTCGATTTCGTCGACTTCGAACAGGTGGCCCCGCAGGCGAACCCGGACCCGGCCCGCTACACCGTGCCCGCCGGGTTCACCCACCAGGACGTGCAGAACGCGCTGGACAAGGTGCGGATGGACACCACCGGCACGCTCACCGGCGTCTACCTGCCCGCCGGGGACTACCCGACCTCGACCAAGTTCCAGGTCTACGGCAAGGCGGTCGACGTGGTCGGCGCCGGTGCCTGGTTCTCCAGGTTCACCGCCCCGGCGAACCTGGAGAACACCGACATCGGCTTCCGCGGCGAGGCCTCCGCGAACGGCTCGAAGTTCTCGAAGTTCGCCGTGTTCGGCAACTACACCTCGCGCAACGACGGGCCGGGCAAGGTGTTCGACTTCTCCAACGTGTCGGACATGACCATCGACGAACTCTGGGTGGAGCACCAGATGTGCTTGCTCTGGGGGTCCAACACGGACAACACCAAGGTGTACGACTCGCGGCTGCGGGACCTGTTCGCCGACGGGCTCAACTTCACCAACGGCAGTACCGGCAACCACGTCAGCAACAACGAGGCCCGTTCCACCGGTGACGACAGCTTCGCCCTGTTCGCCGCCACCGACAACAACCCGGGCAACCAGTTCGGCAACGTCTACGAGAACCTGACCGCGATCCTGCCGTGGCGGGCCGCAGGACTGGCGGTCTACGGCGGCTACGACAACACCTTCCGCAACCTCCACCTCGCGGACACGCTGACCTACTCGGCCATCACCATCTCGTCACTCGACTTCGGCTATCCCATGCACGGGTTCGGGCCGCAGCCGACGCACTTCCAGAACATCTCGGTGGTGCGGGCCGGTGGCCACTTCTGGGGGACGCAGACCTTCCCCGGGATCTGGCTGTACTCGGCGTCGAAGACCTTCACCGGCATCCGGGTGTCCGACGTGGACATCGTGGACCCGACCTACCACGGCCTCATGTTCCAGACGGACTACGTCGGCGGGCAGCCGCTGAACCCGGTGCAGGACACCGTGTTCACCAACGTCAGCATCAGTGGCGCGCGGCTGAGCGGTGACGAGTTCGAGGCGAAGTCGGGTTTCGGGATCTGGGCGAACGAGCTGCCGGAACCGGGTGAAGGACCGGCGATGGGCACAGCCACCTTCACCAACCTGAAGCTGAGCGACAACCACATCGACATCCGCAACACCACACCCGGGTTCAAGATCGTGCTGAACCCGTAGCTAGCGCCCTGTCCAGGTAGGTTCGCCGGGTTGGTCAGGCGGCTGGGGTGAGGTATTGCCCGCCCCAGCGGATGCCCTTTTCGCTGCGGACTCGTGCGCGTTCACGACGTTGGGCGGTGAGGACGTCGGGGTGGCGGGCGTTGGCGTTGCGCCAGCGCAGATAGTTGTGCAGCCGACGCACCAGCAACGGGTGGTTGGGATGGTCGGAGCCTGCGATGACGAAGGTGCGCAGCGGCCCGAAGTGCGCCTCGATCGGGTTGGCCCAGGAGGAGTAGGTCGGGGTGAAGCACAGCTCGGCCTTGTTGTGGGCCGCCCAGCTGCGGATCGTCTGGCCGCGGTGGGCGGAGAGGTTGTCCAGGATGATGTAGATCGGTGCTCCGTCCGGGCGAGCGGAGCGGATGGACTTGAGTGCGGCCAGGGTGTTCGCGGCGGATTTCTTCTTGCGGACCACACCCCAGAGGGTGTCGTCGCCGACGGAATAGCAGCCGTGGAACTGCCGGACTCCGTGCAGCTTGTGATAGTTCGCGGGCAGTCGGTCCGGATGTCCTTTTCGAGCCCAGCTGGCACCCAGGTGCGGCCGGATGGTCAGTGGCCCGAACTCGTCGAAGGCGAACACCCGGTCCGGGAACCTGCTGGTGACGTGCTCGATTCGGGACAGCTTCGCGTCCCGGTCCGGATCGTTGGACTCCTTCCAGGTCTTCGTGCGCTGGAAGCTGATCTCGTGGTGGTGCATGAACTGCCGCAGCCTTTCCCGTCCGACCTGCACCACCCGCTGCGGGTTCTTGGCCAGGTAGGCGGCGAGTTTGCGCAGGCTCCAGCGGGTGAAGGGCTGCTCGAGTGCTTCGGGTCGCGTAGTGGCCGTCGCGACGATGAAAGCTTCGTCGTCAGAGCTGATCAGGCGGGGACGGCCACCCGCCCACCGAGGGTCCAGGCTGGCCATGCCCGTCTCGTTGAACCGGTGGATCACGCCGCGGATCGCGTCCTCGTCACCCTGCACCAGCCGGGCGATCGCCGGGACTGTGTTACCGCCGGCCGAGGCCAGCACCACCATCGCCCGGCGCAGCCGCACCGCGGAGCCTGTCCCTCTTCGCACGATCTGCTGCAACCGCTGACCCTCATGATCGGTCAGCCTGCGCACCCGGACTGGATCTGCCATCCACCCAGCCTCGCCGCACCCCGATCACCCGCCACGAACGCTGACCGGCGTGTCACCAAACCGGCCAACCTTCATGGACAGAGCACTAGTGCCCGCTGGCCACCGCGAACGGCACCAGTTGCTCCGCGGTGGTCAGCGAGCCGTGCTGCCCCAGCAGCGAGGACTCCACCGCCTCCGCGAGTTCGCGCACCATGCCGAACGAGTCCTTCGCGGCGGCGACCACGTTCCCGATCCGCGGCCGCACCCGATCGCTGACGCTCGTGCCGAACAACTCGCGCTCGATGGCTTCCTCACGGCTGTACACCCACGCCCGATCGCCGAGGATTTCCCGCCACGCGGCCAGAACCTCCGCCTCGGCACCTTCTTCGGCGTAGACGTGCCTGGCACGCGTCTCCCCGCCGATCGCCCGGACGCCGGCGAGCAGTTCCGGCGTCTCGTCGATGTCGATCTTCTCGTCGATCAGCACCATGCCGTGGTCGGCGACCACCGCCAGCATCGCACCCGGCGGCAGTTCCTCCACAATGGACTCAACCAGCCGGTCGACCTGGCGCAGCTGCATCCGCCACGCCGTCGAGCCAGGACCGTAGACGTGGCCGAGGAAATCGAGCTCGCTGTGGTAGGAGTAGCAGAAGCTGCGGGGTTCGCCGAGCGCGTCGAGCGTGCGGGCGGCCAGGTCGCCGAGCGCGTGCACACCGCGGTACCGCGCACCTCGCTGCACCGCGTGCGTCAACGCCGAATCGGCGAACTTCGCCTCGGAGACCACGCTGGTGCGCACCCCGGCCGCGGCCGCGCGGGCGAAGGTGGTCGGCAGCGGCTGGACCTCCTCCGGCGGCAGCGCGCCACGCAGGTCACCGCCGTCGTCGTGGCTGCACCAGCGCAGCGCGTTCAGCACCCCGGCGCCGGGCACCTCGAAGGTGTACCCGACCATGCCGTGCTCCCCCGACGACAGGCCGGTGCCGATCGCGGCCAGCCCGGCGGCGGTCGTCGACGGGTAGCCGACGCGCAGCTGCGAGGACCGGAGCTCGTTCAGCACGGGCGCGTCCTCGGGGTGGGCCTTCAGCAGCTCCCAGCCGAGGCCGTCGACCAGCAGCACGCAGACGGCGGACGCCTCGCCGAAGCCGAGCGTGTCGGTGAAGCCGCCGACCCCGAGCGCGGCGAGGGCGGAGGGCACCACCTGGGACAGGTGCGGGTGTTCGGTCAGCACGACGCCAGCTTCCCACTTCGGGTCCCCGGCCGCGATAATGGACGGCATGCCGACCTACGCCTACCGCTGCCGGGAATGCACCGAGACCTTCGAGCTGGCCCGCCCGATGGCCGAGTCCGGCGCACCCGCGCCCTGCCCCGGCGGGCACGCCGACACGGTGAAGCTGCTGACCACGGTCGCCCTGACCGGCTCGTCCGCCGCCCCCGCCCCCGCCGCGTCCGGCGGCGGCTGCTGCGGCGGTGGCTGCTGCTCCTAGTCAATCGCGTGGCCTAGGTGTAGTCGCGGAAGCCCTTGCCGGTCTTGCGGCCCAGCCTGCCCGCGGTGACCAGGTGTTCCAGCAAGGGCGCCGGCGCGTACCCGGCCTCGCGGAACTCGTTGTACAGGGTGCGCTGGATGGCCAGTGAGACGTCCAGCCCGACCACGTCGAGCAGTTCGAACGGGCCCATCGGCAGGCCGCAGCCGACCTTCATCGCGGTGTCGATATCGGCCGACTCGGCGTAGTGCGCCTCCAGCATCTTCACCGCGTCGTTGAGGTACGGGAACAGCAGCGCGTTGACGATGAACCCGGCGCGGTCACCGCAGTGCACCGGGTGCTTGCCGACCGCCTGGCAGATCGCGTGCGCGGTGGCGACCACCTCCGGCGCGGTGGCGATCGTGTTCACCACCTCGACCAGCTTCATCACCGGCGCCGGGTTGAAGAAGTGCAGGCCCAGCACCTCGCTGGGGCGGGCGGTGGCCGCGGCGCACTCGATCACCGGCAGCGAGGAGGTGGTGGTGGCCAGGATCGCGCCCGGCTTGACCGCCTCGTCCAGCGCGGCGAACACCGCGCGCTTGACCTCGAGTTCCTCGGCGACCGCCTCGATCACCAGGTCCACGTCGGCCAGTTCGGCGAACTCCACCGCGGGCCGGATGCGGCCCAGCGCGGCCGCCGCGTCCTCGGCGCTGAGCCGCCCCTTCTTCACCTGCCGGTCCAGCGACTTGCCGACCTTGCCCAGCGCGGCCTGCGCCTTCTCCTCGCTGCGGGCCCGCAGCACCACGTCGAAACCGCGCTTGGCGAAGACCTCGGCGATGCCGGTGGCCATCGTGCCGGTGCCGACCACGCCGACCACCCGCACCTCGCGCGGCGGGGTGTCCACTGTGGACTTCTCGGGCGCCGCGCTGTCCGTCACCACCGGCGAGTCCGGCGCCTCGTAGGTGTAGAAACCCCGGCCCGACTTCCGGCCGAGCAGCCCGGCGGTGATCATCTGCTTGAGCAGCGGGGCCGGTGCGTGCAGCGGGTTGCGCGACTGCCGGTACATCGATTCGAGGATCTCGTAGGCGGTGTCCAGCCCGATCAGGTCCAGCAGCGCGAGCGGGCCCATCGGGTACCCGCAGCCGAAGCGCATCGCCGCGTCCAGGTCCTCGCGGGTGGCGTAGCGCGCTTCGTACATCCGCACGGCGTGGTTCAGGTAACCGAAGAGCAGCGCGTTCGCGATGAACCCGGCGCGGTCACCGGTGACCACCGGCTCCTTGCCGAGCCGCCGCGCGAGGGCCACCACGTCGGTCACCACGTCGGGCTCGGTGACCACGGTCCGCACCACTTCGACGAAGTTCAGCACCGGCGCCGGGTTGAAGAAGTGCAGCCCGACCACCTTGCCCGGCCGCGAGGTGTGCACGCCGATCTCGGTCACCGACAACGAGGAGGTGTTCGACGCCAGGAGCGCCTCCGGCTTGGTGATCCCGTCGAGCTGGGCGAAGATCTCCGCCTTCAGCTGGAGGTTTTCCGGCACGGCCTCGATCACCAGGTCCACGTCGGCGAGTTCGGCGAGCGAGGTGGTGCACCGCACGCGGCCGAGCAGGGCGGCGTGCTCGTCCTGGGTCAGCTTCCCCCCGGCCAGCGCCCGCGAGGTCGAGTGCTCCAGGTGGCCGCGGCCCCTGGTGATCCCGGCTTCGTCCACCTCGACGGCGATCACGTCCAGCCCGCTGCGGGCGAGCACCTCGGCGATGCCCGCGCCCATGGTGCCCAGTCCGACCACTCCTACGCTCGAGAACTCGCGTGCCACGATCGGGCCTCCGTTGGTTACTCGCCGGTAAGAGCACCGATAGTGACACGGGAATGGCGCGGAGGCAGTTCGGGATCGAGCAAGATGGGGGAAGACTCACGCGGGCAGACGAGGGAACACCGTGTTCGCCACGTTGCGCATGACCCCGCACGGGTCGCCGCCGTCGTACCTCGAAACGAAGATCGACACGGTCTCCACCTCGCCCTTCTGCGCCCCCGGCCACGGCTTGAGCGTGGTCTGCGCCGAGCAGTAGCTGTCGGTGCTCGTCCACACCATGGCCTGACGCCCGCCCAGCGTCTCCGGCACGTAACCGGCGCCGGCGGGGACCGGCAGGTCGACGGAGAAGTACAGCGAGACGTAGTCCTCGCCGATGCGGCCCCAGCGGCAGCTGTGCTTGGTCAGCGTCCGGCGGGCGGTCTGGGTGGAGCCGAGGTGGGCACCGATCTCGGCATCGGTGGCGACCGAGCAGGCGTCGATCGAACCGAGCGAGCCCGCCGGGAAGCTGAGGTGTCCCACGCGCTTTTCCACCACCACGGACGCGGCGTGCTCCAGCGCGGCCTCGAGCAGCGGGCACAGCCGCTCGGGGGCCAGGTCGGTACCGCTGGTGCTGAGACTGTTGACGTTGGCCTGCAGGCTGAACTCGTCGGCGAAGACGAGGTAGCGGTAGCAACTCCCGTCGTACTCACTGGACGGCTTCTCGATGGTGAGCCGGCGCTTGAGCTCCGTCCCGCCGGTGACCTCGGTGGTTGTGGTCGTGTACTCGCTGCGCGCCTGCTCGTCGAGCACCGAGCCGACCGCCAGGTCGGCCTCCTGGCCGTCGACCTTCACCTTGGCGATGCAGTTGTCCAGGGAAACACGCGGTGGGTCCACCACTTCGGCCGTCCGGCCGAGCGCGGCCGCGTCCATCAGCGAGCAGTAGTCGATCGTGGTGTAGTCCCCGAAGGCGGCGGCCGCGGTGAGCGGCGAACGCTCGTCCTCGACCTGTGCCAGCGCCGCCTGATCCGGCGACGGTTTGCCGATTATCGTGCTCGCACAACCGCTGAGCAGCGTAACCAGGACCAGAATTCCGGCCGCCCGACGAGCCCGGTTTCTCCACATGCGCGAAACGCTAGCGCGCCCGGAACCCGTTGGCGGACGGCAATTACACCGGTTCGGACACTATTCGCCGAAGTTCGTCTCCACCAGTTCCTTCGCCCGGCGGATGGCCTCGGCGGCCTGGGCGCCCCTGGCGTCGAGGCGCAGGGTGTCGCCCTGGCGGGCACCCAGCGACATGAGGCCGAGCACGCTGCGCGCGTCGACCTCGGAGTCACCCAGGCGCACCCGGACTTCGGCGTCCACATCGGCGAGCGTGCGCGCGAGCAACGCGGCCGGACGGGCGTGCAGGCCGACGTCGTTGCGCAGAGTCAGCTCCGCGGTCTCCTCCGCCGGACTCTCCGCGGCCTCCGCCAGGTCCGGCGCGGCACCCGCCGACGCGGCGGCGTAGACCACCGCTGTCCGGTCGGCGCCGCCCTGCGCGGCGACCGCGGCGGCGATCGCGCCTTCCACGAGCGGCGCGTCGGCCACCACCGCGGCGTTCGGGTCGGCGAGCGATTCGGTGGCCAGTTCGGCGGTCATCTGCGCACTGCCGAGGTCGTAGAGCAGCACCACACCGCTGCCCGAATCGGCCCGCTGCACCGCGGCGACCACCGCGTCGTAGTCGGTGCCGAGACCACCCTCGGCCAGCCCACCGGCCGGCACCACGGTCACCTCCGGCGCCATTTCGGCGGCCAGTTCCGCCACGCCCTCGGCCAGCTTGGCGCTGTGCGAGACCAGGACCAGACCCACGCGGCTCATCGGGCGGCCTCCGCGAACGCACGCAGCAGCAACGCGGTCGAGCGGGCACCCGGATCGGCGTGGCCGACCGCGCGCTCGCCGAGGTACGAAGCCCGGCCCTTGCGCGGCACCAAGTCCACTGTGGACTCACAACCCCGGTCCGCGGCGTCCGCGGCGGCGATCAGGACGGTGGAGATGTCGGCCCCCTCCTGTTTCGCGGCGTCCTCCGCCGCTTCGAGCGCGGGCGCCAACGCGTCGACCATGGTCGCGTCGCCGACCTCCGCCTTGCCCCGCGCCTTGACGCCTTCCAGCCCGGCTCGCAGCGCGGCGACCAACCCTTCCAAGTCCACTTCGGACCGATCACCGAGTGCGGTGGCCGCCCGCAGGAAAGCCGTGCCGTACAAGGGACCGGCCGCTCCCCCGACCTTCGAGATCAGCGTGGTGGCCACCGTCTTCAAGACCGCGCCCGGCGTTTCCGGGGTCGCCGAAGCCAAAGCGGACACCACGGCGGTGAAGCCGCGGTTGAGGTTCTCGCCGTGGTCGGCGTCCCCGATCGCCCGGTCCAGGTCGATCAGCTCGGTCCGGTGCTCGGTCACCACCGCGGCCGCCGCGCGGATCGCGCCGGCCGTCCCGTTCGCGTCGCAGGCCACCTCAGACCCCCCACCGCAGCGCCGGGGTGTTGACCCACGAGTCCCACAGTTCCACGAGTTCGTCGTCCAGTTTCAACAGCGTCAAACTGATCCCCTGCATTTCCAGGCTGGTGATGTACGGCCCGACCAAGCGTCGTTCCACGGTGATGCCCTGCTCGGCGAGCAGCCGTTCGGCGATGCCGTGCGCCAGGTACAGCTCGACCTGCGGGGTGCCGCCCATCGAGTTGGTGAACAGCAGCACCCGGTCGCCGCGCTCGAAGGGCAGGTCCTCGGTGATCGCCGCCAGCATGCGCGCGACCAGCTGGTCGGCTGGCTCGGCCGGGATCCGCTCGCGGCCGGGTTCGCCGTGGATGCCGATGCCGAACTCGATTTCGTCGTCCGCCAGGGTGAAGCTCGGCTCACCGGCGTGCGGCACGGTGGGCGGGGTGAGCGCGACGCCGATCGAGCGCACCTGGCCGATCACCCGGCGCGCGACCGCCTCCACGTCGTCGAGCGAGTACCGGCGTTCGGCGGCGGCCCCGGCGATCTTCTCCAGCAGCACCGTGCCGCCGACCCCGCGGCGGCCCGCGGTGAAGGTGGAGTCGGCGACCGCGACGTCGTCGTCGATCACCACGCTGCGCACCTCGGTGCCTTCCGCCCCGGCCAGCTCCGCGGCGGTCTCGAAGTTCAGCACGTCACCGGTGTAGTTCTTGACGATCAGCAGCGCGCCCGCGGCGGAGGTGGTGGCCTCGACGGCGGCCTGCACCGCGTCCGGCGTCGGCGAGGTGAACACCGCGCCCGGCACGGCCGCGTCGAGCATCCCCGGCCCGACGAACCCGCCGTGCAACGGCTCGTGCCCGGACCCGCCGCCGGAGATCACCGCCACCTTGCCGTCCACCGGCGCGTCGGTCCGGACCACCAGTGCCGGGTCCTCGACCACCCGCAGGATGCCCGAATGCGCCGCGGCCAGGCCTCTCAGTGCTTCGACGACCACGTCGGCCGGGTCGTTGATGATCTTCTTCATCGGAGCCTCCCGCGCTGGACAAACCGCTGCGGGACCTTCCTACCTCCCCCGGCCCGCCCGCGCCAAGGAAGACGCGCGTCAGGCCTTGGGCAGCTTGGCGACCACGCTCTTGGCCACCTTGACCGCCTTGTCGCAGGACTTGTCCGACTCCGGCGTGCCGTCGCCGCCGTTGTAGTCCACTTCGGCCTGTTCGGCGAGGTCCAGGTCGTACTCGTCCTTGCCGATCACCCGGTGCTGCCAGGTGACCGTGCACTCCGGCTCGTCGTCGACCCTGGTCTTGGCGAAGCCCTGGACCCCGCCGCCGAGGTCGACCGGGCTGGCGCCCTCCTCCTCGGCCGGGGCGGAGGTGGGCCGGAAGTTGATCATCACCTGCGGCGTGCGCGAGCGGATGGAGCAGCCGTGCAGGCCCACCGGCAACGGGTCGTTCGGCTTGCCGCCGAGCGCCTCGGCCACCACCGCGGTGTCCACGCTCGCGCAGGCGTCCACGCCGACCACCGTGCCGGGCGGCTCGGGGTGCTTCTTCGGGTTGCTGTGCAGGTTCTTGACCAGGCGTTGCATCGCGGTGCGCCCGGCACCGCACGGGTCACCGCCGATGTAGTCGACCTGCAGGACGATGCCGGACTTCGGCTCCTTCGAGGTCACCGCGGTGACGGTGCAGGTGTCGCCGTCCTTCTTCTCCAGCTGCGGCAGGCCTTCGACGGCGGTCTTCGCGTCCTCGATCGGGCCGATGATGATGCCGCCGATCTCGAGGGAGATCTTGATCTTCTTCTGCCCGGCGTCGGTGACGTCGGCCGCGCAGCGGTCCCAGCCGCTGGGCCGCGGTTCGGCGGGGGTCCCGATGCCGGTGAACGTCTCGGCCGAGAGCAGCGCGCACGGCTCGATCAGCCGCAGCGCCTTGGCCGACACGGCCGCGTCGGTGATCTCCCCGGCCGGGGCCGGGCCGGTGCCGCCCGACCCGCCCGGTTCCGGCGGCACCGTGGTGCGCTGGAAGTTCGAGCGGGCCAGGTCGGCACCGCAGCCGGCGACCGAACCGAGCAGGAGAACAGCCGCCGCGGCGGTCACCGCGGCCCGGAAACGCACTGCTGAAGACACGGGGTGCACGGTAGCGGCCCGCCGGCCGCCACGCGTGCACAACCTCGTCATTACCTCATTCGGTGGCCGACGGCGGCACCGTCAGCGGCCGCAGCTTCGCCCACAGCACGAAGGCCGCGCTGAAGACGAGCATGGCGATGCCCGCCCACAGGTTGATGTTCAGCCCGTCGGCGCGGTCGAGCTCCTCCTGGGTGGTGAACCCGATGCCCATCACCAGGATGACCAGGCCGTAGACGCCCATCAGCAAGGCGATGATCAGGCGGATGTCGAAGCCGCCGCCGCGGCGCGGGGTGGATTCCGTACTCATGTCCCGGCCCTCCTAGAAGATGATGTTCAGCACGATGGTGATCGCCAGCACGATGCCGGCCAGCAGGCCCGGCTTGCGGTACCAGCCGCTGTCCTCGCCGGTGTCCGAGTGCTTCAGCGAGTCCTTCGGCGTCAGCGAGTACACCAGGCCGACCAGCTGCGCCTCGGGCTTGGGCTGGGTGGCGTAGGTGACCGCCACGCTGACCACCACGTCGACCACGAAGGCCGCACCGGCACCGATGAAGCTGGCGCCCTGGCCCGGCAGGTCCCAGACCCCGGACTCGGCGAGGATGAACACGCCGATCGCGGCGAGCGTGCCCGACACCAGGCCGGTCCAGCCCGCGGTCGCGGTCATCCGCTTCCAGAACATGCCCAGGATGAACGTGGCGAACAGCGGCGCGTTGAAGAACGAGAACAGCTGCTGCAGGTAGTCCATCAGGTTCGAGTAGCTGGACGCGATGAACGCGGTGCCGATCGCCAGGATGGTGCCCCCGGCGGTGACCAGGCGGCCGAAGCTGAGGTAGTAGCCGTCCGGCTTGTCCTTCTTGATGTAGGACTGCCAGATGTCGTAGGTGAACACCGTGTTGAACGAGCTGAGGTTCGCCGCCATCCCGGCCATGAACGAGGCCAGCAGACCGGCGATCGCGATGCCGAGCATGCCGTTGGGCAGCAGGTCGCGCATCAGCAGCAGCAGCGCGTCGTTGTAGTCGACGCCACCGGAGCCCGCCATGTCACCGGCCTTGTACGCGGCCAGCTCGCTCACCGTGACCGCGGCGATCATGCCGGGGATGATCACGATGAACGGGATCAGCAGCTTGGGGAAGGCACCGATGATCGGCGTGCGGCGCGCGGCCGACATGCTCTTCGACGCCATCGCGCGCTGGACCTCGACGAAGTTCGTGGTCCAGTAACCGAAGGAGAGCACGAAACCGAGGCCGAAGACCAGGCCGAGCACGGACAGGAAGTTGTTGCCGAACCCGGTCAGCTCGTTGCCCGGCCAGGAGTTCAGCTGCTCCCCGCCACCGGGGCTGGCGGTCACCCGGTCCACCAGGCCCTGCCAGCCGCCGACCTTGTAGAGGCCGACGAAGGTGAGCGGCACCAGCGCGGCGACGATCACGAAGAACTGCAGCACCTCGTTGTAGATCGCGGCGGACAGGCCGCCGAGCGCGGTGTAGGCGAGCACGATCACCGCGGCCAGGATCACCGACACCCAGATCGGCCAGCCGAGCAGCACGTTGACCACGGTGGCCAGCAGGAACAGGTTCGCGCCCGCGATCAGGATCTGCGCCACGGCGAAGCTGATGCCGTTGACCAGGTGCGCTGGTTTGCCGAAGCGGCGGAGCATGAACTCCGGCACGCTGCGGACCTTCGAGCCGTAGTAGAACGGCATCATCACGACGCCGAGGAACAGCATCGCGGGTACCGCGCCGATCCAGAAGTAGTGCGCGGTCGGCATCCCGTACTGCGCGCCGTTCGCCGACATCCCCATGACCTCGATCGCGCCGAGGTTCGCCGAGATGAAGGCGAGACCGGTCACCCAGGCGGGCAGCGACCGTCCGGAAAGGAAGAAGTCGAGACTGGTCGACACCTGCCTGCGGGCGAGGTAGCCGATACCCAGTACCAGAACGAAGTAGAACGCCAGCAGGACGTAGTCCACCGCGTTCGCGTCCAGCCGCAGGTTCGCCTCAGCGAGCACACCCACCGGCCACCTCCAAGTTCAAACATTATCCAACAAGACCGACCAACGGGCGGACCTTACTGCATCCGGCTGAACCGGTACAGGGGAGGTTTGGCGAAAGTTCCCGCTTCGTGCGCGCAGTTCGGTGACCGGAGTCGCGGTGAGCGTACGACTCCGGAGCGTGCCCCGCAGGTCAGCGAGCGGTGAGTGGACTCAGAAGAGGCGGAATTCGTCCGAATCGGTGCCGCGCAGCTTGTCGTAGTCGAGCGTAAGGCAGCGGATGCCGCGGTCCTCGGCGAGCGTGCGTGCCTGCGGTTTGATCTGCTGCGCGGCGAACACCCCGCGGACCGGCGCGAGCAGCGGGTCGCGGTTGAGCAGTTCGAGGTAGCGGGTCAGCTGCTCGACCCCGTCGATCTCACCGCGGCGCTTGATCTCCACGGCCACCGAGGCGCCGTCGGCGTCGCGGGCCATGATGTCGACCGGGCCGATCGCGGTCGGGAACTCGCGGCGCACCAGCGAATAGCCCTCGCCGAGGGTGCCGATGTGCTCGGCCAGCAGCTCCTGCAGGTGCGCCTCGACCCCGTCCTTGACCAGGCCGGGCTCGGCACCGAGCTCGTGCGCGGAGTCGTGCAGGATTTCCTCGAGGCTGATCACCAGCTTCTCGCCCGCCTTGTTCTGCACGGTCCAGATGTTGCGGTCCTCGATGAGCCAGCACGGCGGGCTCATCCAGTTCAGCGGCTTGTAGGCCCGGTCGTCCGAGTGGATCGAGACCGAGCCGTCGGCCTTGATCAGCAGCAGCCGGTTGGCCATCGGCAGGTGGGAGGTGAGGCGGCCGGCGTAGTCGACCTGGCAACGAGCGATGACAAGACGCACCCGGCGAGGGTAGGGCAACCCGCGGTGGCCCCCGGCAGACACCCCGATACTGGACGGGTGATCGAACGCATCAGCTCCCGCGAGGTCTACCGCAACAACTGGATGTCCGTGCGCGAGGACGACATCCGCCGCCCGGACGGCAGCACCGGCATCTACGGCGTGGTGGACAAGCCCGAATTCGCACTGGTCATCCCGCTCGACGGCGACCGGCTGCACCTGGTCGGGCAGTTCCGCTACCCGCTCGGCGAGCGGACCTGGGAATTCGTCCAGGGCACCGCACCGGACCTGGCGGACCTCGACCCGGCCGAACTCGCCGTGCGCGAGCTGCGCGAGGAGACCGGGCTCGAAGCCGGTTCGATGGTCGAACTGGGCCGGCTTTCGCTGGCGCCGGGCCTGACCAGCCAGCGCGGCCGGGTCTACCTCGCCACCGACCTGCGCGAGGGTCCACCGCAACGGGAACTCGAAGAACAGGACATGCGCACCGGGTGGTTCCCCCGCGAGGAGTTCGAGAAACTGATTATCAGTGGGGAAATAACCGACGCTCCGACAATTGCCGCATACGGATTGCTCCGCCTGCACGGGCACTGAAGACAATTGATGTCAAGCATTTCGGACTAACTCACAAAGCCCTTGACCTGCCACTGGGCGGACGATTTCAGCCCTGCTTGAAATGGTGCGCCGAGCAGGGAAAACCGTTCCACAGCAAGGTGAAGTTCGGGTATGTTGGATCAGGTAAGGCAGCTGCTCGAACATCAGTGCTATTCGCTACCAAGGGACGGGTATGTCTTTGCGCAGTTCTGTCATCGGGATCTCCGCCGCGGTTCTGGCCGCGCTGACGTTGGCACCCGCGGCCTCGGCCGCGCCGGAGGGCCAGTTCACCGGCCGCGACCGGGACTTCACCCTCGACACCCACGAAGACCTGCTCACCCGCAAGCCCAACGGGCAGCTGGCCGTGTCCGCGGCGGTCCCCGTGGGTTACGGAGCGTCGACGCCGATCAACAACGGCTGGAACAACGCGCACTGGCTCTCCGCCGGTGACATCTCCGGTGACGGGCACCCCGACGTGCTCGCCGAGGTCAACGGCATCATCACCGCGCACAAGCACTCCGGCGCCTACAGCCCGGCCAACCCGTTCGCCACGCTGAACGGCACCACGCAGTACGGCGGCTGGGGCTGGAACTTCTTCGACCAGAAGGTGCTCTACGACGAGGACGGCAACGGCCTCGTCGACGTCACCGCGCGGGAGATCAGCACCGGCAAGATCTTCACCTGGCTCACCGGCATCGAGAACGGCCAGGTCGTGGTCAGCCCGGCGTTCGAGATGGGCACCGGCTGGTCGGGCATCGACCAGTTCGACATCGCCGACCTGAACTTCGACGGCATCAGCGACTGGGTGGTGCGCCAGGGCAGCCAGCTGGTCGCCTACTACGGCCAGCCGGCACCGGCGGCCAAGTCGGCGAGCCCGGCCCCCAAGCGCGCGGTGACCGACGCCGCCACCCCCGGTGCCAAGGCCGCGGCCGCACCGGAGTTCCAGATCCTCAGCGAGGGCTGGGACCTGGCGAATGCCTTCGAAATCAAGGACGTCGACCTCAACGGCAAGCCCGACCTGGTCAGCAGGCTGACCGCGAACGGGCAGCTGGTGGCGTTCCTGAACACGACCACCGAGGTCGGCGGCTTCACCTGGTACTCCGGCCAGTACCCGCTGGGCACCACCTGGGCGAACGACAGCTTCCTCACGTAACCCCGGCCCCGGCAGCCTTGAATGCTATGAGTGGGGCATTACTTGCAATGAATGCAAGTAATGCCCCACTCATAGCATTGGAACCACGGCCTCTGCTGGTCAGTCCGGCCAGCTCGGCCGGCGCTTTTCCAGGAAGGCGGCCATGCCCTCCTTGGCCCCCGGCAGTTGTGAAGCGGCGGCCATGACCTCCAGCGCGATCGTGTAGGCGTCGGCTTCCGGCCGGTCGAGTTGCGCGTACAGCGTCTGCTTGCCGAGCGCCTTGCTCGCCCGGCTCCCCCGCGTCGCCCTGGCCAGCAGGTCCGCGACGGCCGCGTCCAGTTCGGCGTCCGGCACCACCCGGTTCACCAGTCCCCAGTCCAGCGCGGTGGCCGCGTCCACCACGTCACCGGTCAGCGCCAGCTCCATCAGCCGCTTGCGCCCGATCGCCCTGGCCACCGGCACCGCCGGGGTGTGGCAGAACCAGCCGCCCTTGCCGCCCGGCAGCGCGAACCCGGCGGACTCCGCGGCGATCGCCAGGTCGCAGGAGGCCACCAGCTGGCAGCCCGCGGCCGTCGCCAGGCCGTGCACCCGCGCGATGACCACCTGCGGCACCGACTGGATCGCCTGCATCAGGTCGGTGCACAACCGCAGCAGCTCACGCACCCCGGTCAGGTCGCGCGCGGCCACGTCGGCGAAGTCGTGCCCGGCCGAGAAAACCGGCCCGGCGCCCGCCAGGACGATGCCCGTCGCGTCGGACTCCCCGGCTTCGCGGAACGCCGCGAGCAACTCGCCGAGGTGCTCGGCGGACAGCGAATTCCGCCGGGCCGCCCGGTTCATCGTGATGGTGACGGTGTCGCCGTCCTGCTCGCGGATCAGGTGCTGGTACTCGCCCATGTCCCGACCGTAGGCCCCCGCGCGGACCCCCTCAACCAGCGCCGGGTTGTGGCAGGCTGAGCACGTGCTGCTCGAACTGCTCGGGGTCGAAGGCCCCGACGATTCACCGACGCTCCGGACCGCGTGGAGCACCGGAGTCGATCTGCGCACCCCGCTGGGGCACGGCGAGTCCGGCGAGCCGGTGGAGCTCGACCTCGCCGCGCACTGCGTCTGCGTCGGCATGCCGGGCAGTGGGAAGTCCGAACTGGTGCGGACCGTGGTGACCGGGCTGGCCGTGCGGAATTCGCCCGAGCTGGTGAACTTCCTGCTGGCGGGTACCGCCGACGGGCTGGCGGCGCTGCCGCACGTGGCCACCGTCGCCCGTGACGCCGACCAGCTGACCGACCTGCTCGACGACGAGATCCGCCACCGCATCCGGCTGCGCGATTCCGGGGACATCGGCAAGGCGCCGGTGCTGGTCGTGGTGGTCGACGAGATCGGCGAGGCGAGCACCCGCAAACCGCTGCTGGCCGACAGCCTGCTGCGGGCCGCGCAACTCGGCGACGACCTGCGCCTGCACCTGCTGCTGACCGGCCGCACCACGCCCAGCGGCGCGATGCGCGGGCTCTACGCCTTCGCGCCCTGCCGCATCGCGCTGCCCAGCGCCACCCCGGCCACGGACGGCCAGATCCTCGGCGTGCCGGACGTGGCGCCGCTGCCCGCGCTGCCCGGCAACGGTTACCTCAAGAGCGACTTCACCCGGCCGCCGCGCCGGTTCGAGCTGGCCAGGGTGCCCGAAGGCATGCTCGCGCGACTGGGTGAACTGATGAGCGTGCACGGCAACCGCGCGCGGCCGCTGTGGCCGCCGCTCGGCACGGTCACCTACGACGTGGTGCGCGAACGCAACGAGGGCGGCGAAATCCCGTTCGCCCTGCCCGAGGAGTTCTACTCACCGCTGGAACTGGATTTCGCCGACGAGCCGCACCTGCTGGTCTTCGGCGAGCGGCGCACCGGCCGGACTTCGGTGCTGCGCACGGTGTTGTGCGGCATCCGGGAGCGGTACACCGTGGCGGAAGCCGTGGTCATCGTGGCCGATCCGCGGCGGCAGTTGCTCGGGCTCGTCGAGCCGGAACGACTGCTCGCCTACGCGTCCAACCCCGCCGAACTGCGCACCATCGTCAGCGACGCGGTGACCTCCATCCGCAAGCGCCTCGGCCAGGACTGGCACGGCCCCGACCTGTTCTTCGTGGTCGACGACTACGACGCGATCCCGACCGAAGCCGACGAACTGCAGCCGCTGCTGGAACTGCTCCCCTACGGCAAGCAGATCGGCCTGCGGTTCATCGCCGCGGGCACCGAGGCGATGGCCACCAAGCCGATCGTCGCCGCGCTGGAGGACGCCCCGGCGCTGCGGCTGACCGGCAAGGAACTACCCGGCACCGCACCCGGCGGACGGCCTGGACTGCCCGCCGTCGGTTTCGCCGAGTACGTCGGCAAGCCGGTCCTGGTGCCGTGGCACCAGAACTCAGGCGAGCCCGCGTGACTCCCGGACCACGGTCACGATCTCGTCCATGATCTCGGTCAGTTCGTAGTCCTTGGGCGTGAACACCCTGGCGATCCCGCGATCGGTGAGCAGCTTCGCGTCGTCGGGCGGGATGATGCCGCCGACGATCACCGGCACGTCCCCGGCCCCGGCCGCGCGCAGGCCGTCGACCACCTCCGGCACCACTTCCAGGTGCGAGCCGGAGAGCACGGACAGCCCGATGACGTGCACGCCCTCCTGCACGGCGGCGGCGGTGATCTGCTCGGGCGTGAGCCGGATGCCCTGGTAGATGACCTCGAACCCGGCGTCACGGGCGCGCACGGCGACCTGCTCGGCACCGTTCGAATGCCCGTCCAGGCCGGGCTTGCCGACCAGGATGCGCAGCCGTTCGCCGAGTTCGTCACCGGTTTCCCGGACCCGCGTGCGCACCCGTTCGAGGTGCTCGCCGGATTCGCCGGAGCTGGAAGCCGCGCTCACGCCGGTCGGGGCGCGGTATTCGCCGAACACCTCGCGCAGCGCGCCGGCCCACTCCCCCGTCGTCACCCCGGCCGCCGCGCAGGCGAGCGTGGCGTCGAACAGGTTCTCCGTGGTCTTCGCGACCGCACGCAGGTTTTCCAGCGAGCGCTCGACCGCTTCGCTGTCCCGAGTGGACCGCCATTCCTCCAGCGCGCTGACCGCCTGCTTCTCCACCACCGGGTCGATCGTCTCGATCGCCTTGGCGCCCTCGGCCTGCAGCGGGCTCGGCTCGGTGGTGTCGAACTTGTTCACCCCCACCAGCACCTGCTCACCGGTCTCCACCTTGCGCCGGTAGTCGGCGAACGAGGAAACCAGCTGCGACTTCATGTAGCCGCTCTCCACCGCGGCGACCGCACCGCCCATTTCCTGCACGTGCGCGATCTCCTCGCGGGCCCCGGCGACGATCTCGTCCACTTTGGACTGGATCACGTGCGAGCCGTCGAAGATGTCCTCGTACTCCAGCAGATCCGTCTCGTAGGCGAGCACCTGCTGCATGCGCAGGGCCCACTGCTGGTCCCACGGCCGCGGCAGGCCGAGCGCCTCGTTCCACGCGGGCAACTGGATGGCCCGCGCCCTGGCGCCGCGCGACAGCGACACGGCGAGCATCTCCAGCACGATCCGCTGCACGTTGTTCTCCGGCTGCGCCTCGGTCAGCCCGAGCGAGTTGACCTGCACGCCGTAGCGCAGCCGCCGGGCCTTCGGATCCTCGACGCCGTACCGGTCCCTGGTGATCTCGTCCCACAGCGCGGTGAACGCGCGCATCTTCGACATCTCCTCGACGAACCGCACCCCGGCGTTGACGAAGAAGGAGATGCGGGCGACCACCTTGGCCATGTCCGATGGCTCCACCTGACCGGAGTCGCGGACCGCGTCGAGCACCGCGATCGCCGTGCACAACGCGTAGGCGACCTCCTGCGTCGGCGTCGCCCCGGCTTCCTGGAGGTGGTAGCTGCAGATGTTGATCGGGTTCCAGCGCGGCACGTGGTGCACCGTCCACGCGATCATGTCGGTGATCAGCCGCAGGCTGGGCCCCGGCGGGAAGATGTAGGTGCCGCGGGAGAGGTACTCCTTGATGATGTCGTTCTGCGTGGTGCCGGTGAGCTTCGCCAGCACCTCCTCCACGTCGCGGCCCTCGGCCTCGGCCTGCTCGCGCGCGACCGTCACGTACAGCGAGAGCAGCCACATGGCGGGCGCGTTGATGGTCATCGAGGTGTTCGCCTCGGCCAGCGGGATGCCGTCGAACAGCCGCCGCATGTCGCCGATGTGCGCCACCGGCACGCCGACCTTGCCGACCTCGCCCTTGGCGAGCTTGTGATCGGCGTCGTAGCCGGTCTGCGTGGGCAGGTCGAAGGCGACCGACAGGCCAGTCTGCCCCTTGGCGAGGTTCCGCCGGTACAACTCGTTCGACGCGGCGGCGGAAGAGTGCCCGGCGTAGGTGCGCATCACCCAAGGCCGGTCGCGCTCGCGGTCCGTCGGATAGGGCACGGCTACCTCCCAGATGGGCGTTTCGGCGAGTGTACTCGCCGGTAACATCATCGGCGGGTCCACTGTGACCGAAAACCGCGGGCGGGGCCGGTGGTTCACCCGTTAGCCTCGAAGATCAAAGCGGCGCGAAGCGCTCTGTTGAGGGTGGTGGAGGGCAGACGGGCGTGACTTGGAGCGTGTACGGCAGCTATCTGGCCGTGGTGGTGTTGGTCGTGCTGGCCCCGGGGCCGGACACCATGGTGGTGCTGAAGAATTCGCTGGCCGGCGGTTTCCGCGGCGGCCTGGTGGCCAGTTCCGGCATCCTGATCGGCAACCTGCTGCAGGGCAGCGCGGCCGCACTCGGCCTCGGCGCGGTGATCGCGCACTCGCAGCCGCTGTTCCTCACGCTCAAGTGGCTCGGCGTGGCGTACCTCTGCTACCTCGGCGTCCAGGCCCTGCGCGGTGCCTGGAAGGGCGACTACCAGGCGATGGACGGCACGAGCGGGGCCCGCGGGTTCCGGCGGTTCCGCGAGGGCTTCCTGTCCAACATCACCAACCCGAAGGTGCTGATCCTGTACCTGTCGGTGCTGCCGCAGTTCCTCGACCCGGCGGTCACCACCACCTGGGACGCGCTGCTGCTCGCCTACACCGTCGGCGTGCTGGGCTTCGCCTGGCTGATGGTGCTGCTGTTCTTCGTGCACCGGGTGCGGGTCTGGCTGCGGCGCCGCCGGGTCCGCCGCACGCTGGACGCGGTCACCGGCGGCGCGCTGCTCGGCTTCGGCGCCCTGCTGGCCGCCGAAGCCTGAGCCCGCTCAGGCCTTGGTGTAGTCGGTGCTCAGCCAGCGCTCGGGCCGCATGCGGATCACCACGGAACCCTCCGCCTGGTAGTTCTCGTCGGTGAACTTGGCGCCCTCTTCCGGCCCGAGGTACCGGATCGCGATCTCCCGCACCACCTCGGGCGACGCGGGCTCGTCGAAGGCGACGACCGGTCCTTCGGCGGAGACGTACCGGTACGGCCAGTCCTCGGTCTGCGCGGTGAGGGTGAACCGCCCGGCCTCCCGGATCAGCCTGCCCTTCACCGAGGTGGTGCTGGTCCACAGCACCACCTCACCGCCGGGCCGGTAGCCGTACCAGATCGGCACGGCCAGCGGCGCACGGCCGGGCCGCTCCACCGCCACCACCCCGACGTGGACCTCGGCCAGGAAGTCCTGGCGCTCTTCGGCGGACATCGTCAACGACATCGGGTTCCCCTGTTCCCTCGCGGTCACTTGGCGCGGTCGGGGTCCCCGGTGACGCGTTCGATGCGGGCACCCAGCCGGTTCAGATTCTCCACGAAATGCGGGTAACCGCGGTCGATGTGGAAGACGTCCCAGACCTCGGTGACGCCGTCGGCACACAGTCCGGCCAGCACCAGCCCGGCACCGGCGCGGATGTCGGAGGCCCAGACCGGCGCGCTGGACAGCCGCTCCACACCGCGGACCACGGCGTGGTGGCCGTCGGTGCGGGCGTCCGCGGACAGCCGCATCATCTCCTCGATGAAGCGGAACCGCGCCTCGTAGACGTTCTCGGTGATCATCGAGGTGCCCTCGGAGACCGCCGAAAGCGCCACCGCGAACGGCTGCAGGTCGGTGGCGAACCCCGGGTAGGGCAGGGTCACCCAGTCCACCGCGGTCGGCCGCTCGGCCTGCACGATCCGGAAACCCTTGCCGTCGAAGGTGGTCACGTCCGCGCCGGCCAGGCGCAGCTTGTCCAGCACCAGGTCCAGGTGGTGCGGGTTGACCCCGCGCACGGTCAGGTCACCGCGGGTCATCGCGGCGGCGAAGGCCCAGGTCGCGCCGACGATCCGGTCGCCGATCACCTGGTGCTGGGTGGGGTGCAGCTGCTCCACGCCGTGCACGGTCAGCGTCGAGGTGCCCGCGCCTTCGATCTTGGCACCCATCTCGGTGAGCATCTGGCAGATGTCGACCAGCTCCGGCTCGCGCGCGGCGTTGTCGATCACCGTGGTGCCCTCGGCCAGCACGGCCGCCATCAGGATGTTCTCGGTGGCCCCCACGCTGGGGAAGTCCAGCCAGATCTGCGCGCCGTGCAGGCCCTCGGCCTCGGCGACCACGCACCCGTGCTCGATGGTGCTGGTGGCCCCCAGTTTGCGCAGGCCGTTCTGGTGCATGTCCAGCGGCCGCTGGCCGATCGCGTCACCGCCGGGCAGCGCCACCACGGCCTTGCGCAGCCTGCCGACCAGCGGGCCCAGCACGCAGACCGACGCCCGCAGCTTGCCCATCGCGGCCGAATCGGCGCGGTGCGACAGCTCGACGGGGGTGGTGATGCGCACGGTGCCGCCGTCCAGCTCCACCTCGCAGCCGACGCTGCGCAGCACATCCGCCATCAGCGGCACGTCGAGGATCTGCGGGCAGTTGGTGATGGTGGTGGTGCCCTCGGCCAGCAGGGCCGCGGCCATCAGCTTGAGGACGCTGTTCTTCGCCCCCACCACATCGACCTCACCGACCAGCCGGGCGCCGCCATGGACGTCGAAGTGCTCGCTCATGGGCGCCAATAATGCCTGCCGCACCAGGCGGCCCGGTGGACGGGTCCGCCTCCGGACAGGGGGCCGCGGCGTTCGTGAGCGGCTAGCCTCGGCGGTATGCCTGTACGGATCAATCGCGTCTACACCAAGGTCGGCGACAACGGCACCACCGCGCTCGGCGACGGCTCCCGCGTGCCGAAGACCTCCGCGCGCCTGGGCGCCTACGCCGACGTCGACGAGACGAACTCGGTGCTGGGGCTGGCACTCGCCGTCGGCGGCCTGTCCGACGAGGTCACCGAGGTGCTGCGGACGGTGCAGAACGACCTGTTCGACGTGGGGGCGGACCTGTGCGCGCCGGTGGTGGAGGATCCGCCGTACCCGCCGCTGCGGATCACCGAGGCGTACGTGGAGCGGCTGGAAAGGTGGTGCGACCGGTTCAACGAGCGGGTGCCGAAGCTGACCTCGTTCATCCTGCCCGGGGGCACGCCGGGGGCGGCGTTCCTGCACCAGGCGCGGACGGTGGCACGGCGGGCGGAACGCTCGGGCTGGGCCCTCGTCGAAGCCGAACCGGACGCGACGAACCAGGTGGCCGTGAAGTACCTGAACCGCCTCTCCGACCTCCTGTTCATCCTGGCCCGCCTAGCCAACCCCAACGGCGACACCCTCTGGACCCCCGGCGGCGCCTAACGTCCGAACCCCACACTCAGGCAGCCGAGTTCCACGTTCAGAACGCCGAACCCCACACTCAGGCAGCCGAGTTCCCCGCCCAGGAACGCGAACCCCACGTTCAGGAAGCTGAGTTCCCCGCCCAGGAAGGCGAACCCCGCTTTCGGGCCGCTGAACTCCACGTTCGGGCGGGCTCGCCCGGCCCGAGCCCGCCACGGTGTGCCCGGCCCCGCCCACGCGAACGCAACACCCAAGCTTCGCGACTGCGGGGCTCAGCCTCGCGAATGTGTGACTCGGCCTCCCGAACGTGAGGTTCGGGTGCCTGAATGTGGGACTCGGCTTCCCGAGTGCGGGGTTCGGCTTCTGGACACGCGGGCGCGAACGTGGAACTCGGGTGCCTGAATGTGGGGTTCGGCTGCGCCAGTGTGGGACTCGAAGTCCTGAACGTGGAGTTCGGCTGCCTGAACGTGGGGTTCGGGGGGCGGGGGTTAGCCCCAGTGGACTCGGCGGCCTGGGGGGGCGGATTCCAGCCAGGAGAGGAAGCCGGTGAGGGCGCCTGGGCCCATGGCGATTTCGATCGGGTGCTCGCCGCCGGATTCGCAGCGGAGCACCTTCGAGCCGGCCGGGACGGCGTACGACTCGTAGCCCTCCGGGTCCCGCCGGTCGGCGATCTCCAGGTTCTCCCGCCGGTACACCCGGTCCGGCTTCAACCGCAGGCTCCACACCCGGTACCAGACGAACTCCTCGCCCTCGTACCGGCCGATCCCCAGGTGCCAGCTCTCCCGGCTGTCATCGGGCCGCCAGCGCAGGGCGACGCTCACGCCACCCCCGCGCCGCATCCGGACCCACCGCATCGCGTACCAGATCGCGACCAGCGGCACGGCCAGCAGGAGCCACAAGACCATCAAACTGACGTCCATGGCCGGCTCCCGCTCGTCGCCTGCTCGCTCAGGCCGTCTGCCCGGCCGCCCGCAGCCTCGCCGCGGCCCTCGCCCGCTCGGCCTCGTCATCGGCCTGCTGGAGCGCGTTCCTGGCTTCGGCCACGTCGATCTCGTCGGCCAGCTCGGCGGACTCGGCGAGGATGATCACCGCCTCCGCGGTCACGGACAGGAAACCGCCGTGGACCGCGGCGACGAAGGTCTCGCCGTCGGTGGTGTTCACCTTGACCACGCCACCCTCGACCAGCTGGCCCAGCACCGGCTCGTGGCCCGGCATGATGCCGATCTCACCCTCGGTGGTCTGGGCGACCACGAAGGTGGCCTCGCCCGACCAGAGGCGACGCTCGACCGCGACAAGCTCAACGGACATCTCAGCCACGTGGCTCTCCTTCACATCGGGCGCGCTTGTACTTGAGTGTAATAGCAGGCTCGCCGCGCGCCGGGCCCACTACCAGACGGCGGGGCCGGCGTCCATTCAGGACACCCGGCCCCGCCACCAGGGAAACGCCTACTTCTTGGTGATCTCGCGGTACTTCTTCTCGAGGTCCTCGAGCCCGCCGATGCCCAGGAACGCCTGCTCCGGGTAGGTGTCGAAGTCACCCTTGGCGATCTTGTCGAAGGCCTCGATGGTCTCGGCCAGCGGCACGGTGGAGCCCGGCTGCCCGGTGAACTGCTCGGCGACGAGCATGTTCTGCGACAGGAAGCGCTCGATGCGGCGCGCCCGGTTCACCGTGAGCTTGTCCTCCTCGGACAGCTCGTCCATACCGAGGATCGCGATGATGTCCTGCAGTTCCTTGTACTTCTGCAGGATCGCGATGACCTCGGAGGCCACCCGGTAGTGCTCCTCGCCGACGATCGCCGGGTCGAGGATCGTCGAGGTCGACGCCAGCGGGTCCACCGCCGGGAAGATGCCCTTCTGGAACACCGACCGCGAAAGCTCGGTGGTGGCGTCCAGGTGGGCGAAGGTGGTCGCCGGGGCCGGGTCGGTGTAGTCGTCCGCCGGCACGTAGATCGCCTGCATCGAGGTGATCGAGCGACCACGGGTCGAGGTGATCCGCTCCTGCAGCTCACCCATCTCGTCGGCCAGCGTCGGCTGGTAACCCACGGCCGACGGCATCCGGCCCAGCAGGGTGGAGACCTCGGAGCCGGCCTGGGTGAACCGGAAGATGTTGTCGATGAACAGCAGCACGTCCTGGTTCTGCACATCGCGGAAGTACTCCGCCATGGTCAGCGCGGACAGGGCGACCCGCATACGGGTGCCCGGCGGCTCGTCCATCTGGCCGAACACGAGGGCGGTGTCGTTGATGACGCCGTCCTCGCTCATCTCCAGGAACAGGTCGTTGCCCTCACGGGTGCGCTCGCCGACCCCGGCGAACACCGAGGTGCCACCGAAGTTCCGGGCGACACGGGTGATCATCTCCTTGATCAGCACCGTCTTGCCCACGCCGGCACCACCGAAGAGGCCGATCTTGCCACCCTGCACGTACGGGGTGAGCAGGTCGACGACCTTGAGGCCGGTCTCCAGCATCTCGGTCTTGCCCTCGAGCTGGTCGAACGCCGGCGGCTTGCGGTGGATGCCCCACCGCTCCAGGTCGGCGCCGTAGCCCGGCTCGTCGAGGCACTCGCCGAGCGCGTTGTAGACGTGGCCCTTGACCTTGTCGCCCACCGGCACGCTGATCGGGCCGCCGGTGTCGGTCACCTCGGCACCCCGCACCAGGCCGTCCTGCGGCTGGAGCGAAATGGTGCGGACGAGGTTGTCACCGAGGTGGCTGGCCACCTCGAGGGTCACCGTCTTGCGCAGCTGCTCGAACTCGATCTCGACGGTCAGCGCGTTGAACTGGTCGGGGACGGCGCCGCGGGGGAACTCGACGTCGACGACCGGACCGGTCACCGAGACGATCCTGCCCTTGGCGGCTGCGGATTCAGTCGTAGTCATCAATCATCACTTCCCACTCCGGCGAGCGCGTCAGCGCCCCCGACGATTTCGCTGATCTCCTGGGTGATCTGCGCCTGGCGCGCCTGGTTCGCTTCCCGGGTGAGCGAGTTGACCAGATCGTTCGCGTTGTCCGAGGCCGACTTCATCGCGGTCCGCTTCGCGGCCAGCTCCGAGGCCGCCGATTCCAGCAACGCCGCGTAGATCCGCGTGTTGATGTACTTCGGCAGCAGGGCGGCGAGCAGGCGGTCCGCGCTGGGCTCGAACTCGTAGGAGGGCTGCAGGCCGTTGGCGGCCTCCTGCCCTTCCTCGGTGTACTCGACCTCGAGCGGGGCGACCCGCTTGGCGACCGGCTTCTGGGTCAGCATCGAGTGGAACTCGGTGTAGACCACGTGGATCTCGTCCACGCCGAGCACCCCGTCCTCACCCGGGCGGTCGCCTTCGTCGTCCGCCCCGGCCAGGAACGCCTCGACCAGCGTTTCCGCGGCCGGCTTGGCGTTCTCGAAGGCGGGCTGCTGGGAGAACCCGGTCCAGCTGTCGACGACCTCGCGGTCGCGGAAGCGGAAGTAGTTCAGCCCCTTGGCACCGATCACGTAGACCTGCGGGGTCTTGCCCTCCGAGCGCAGCAGCGACAGCAGCTCCTCGGCGGCACGCAGCACGTTGGCGTTGTACCCACCGCAGAGGCCCTTGTCACTGGTCACGATCAGCACGGCCGCCCGCCGCGGGTTCTCCCGCTCGACCAGCATCGGATGGTCGAGGTTGGCCGCCCCGCCCGCCAGCGCGGAGAGCACGTTCGTGATCTCCTCCGCGTACGGACGGGAAGCGGCCACCCTGGCCTGCGCCTTGGTGATGCGCGAGGTGGCGATGAGCTCCATCGCCTTGGTGATCTTCCCGATCGACTTGGTCGCGCGGATGCGCGACCGCAGTTCGCGTAGCTGTGCGGCCATGGCGCTCTACTTCTTCGGGGCGGGCTTGTTGACCTTCACGGTCTCCTGCCCGACCTTGTCGGCGTCCATCGCGTCCGCCTCGCCGCCCACCAGGCTGGTGCCCTCGGAGGTGACGAAGCCCTTCTTGAACTCGTCGACCGCTTCGGCGAGCGCCTTGGCGTCCTCGTCCTCGAACTTCTTGGTCTCGCGGATCCGGGCGAGCACCTCGCCCTTGCGGCGCAGCGAGTCGATGAACTCGTTGTTGAACCGGCGCACGTCCTCGGTGGGCACCGAGTCGTAGTGGCCCTTGGTACCCAGGTGCACGATCGCCACCTGCTCCTCGGCCGGGATCGGCGAGTACTGCGGCTGCTTGAGCAGCTCGTACAGCTTCTCACCGCGGTCCAGCTGCGCCTTCGAGGCCGCGTCGAGGTCGGAGGCGAAGGCGGCGAACGCCTTGAGCTCCTGGTACTGCGAGAGGTCGATGCGCAGCGAACCGGAGACCGACCGCATCGCCTTGATCTGCGCCGAACCACCGACCCGGGACACCGAGATGGTCACGTCGACCGCCGGCCGCTGACCCGCGTTGAACAGGTCCGACTGGAAGAAGCACTGGCCGTCGGTGATCGAGATGACGTTCGTCGGGATGTAGGCCGACACGTCGTTGGCCTTGGTCTCGATGATCGGCAGCCCGGTCAGCGAGCCCGCGCCCAGCTCGTCGGAGAGCTTCGCGCACCGCTCGAGCAGCCGCGAGTGCAAGTAGAAGACGTCGCCGGGGAAGGCTTCGCGGCCCGGCGGGCGGCGCAGCAGCAGCGACAGGGCGCGGTAGGCGTCCGCCTGCTTCGACAGGTCGTCGAAGACGATGAGGACGTGCTTGCCCTCGTACATCCAGTGCTGGCCGATCGCGGAACCGGTGTACGGCGCGATCCACTTGAAGCCGGCGGAGTCCGAAGCCGGGGCGGCGACGATGGTGGTGTACTCCATCGCGCCCGCCTCTTCGAGGGACTTCTTCACCGAGGCGATGGTGGAGCCCTTCTGGCCGACCGCGACGTAGATGCAGCGCACCTGCTGCTTCGGGTCGCCGGTCTCCCAGTTGGCCTTCTGGTTGATGATCGTGTCCACGCAGACCGCGGTCTTGCCGGTCTTGCGGTCACCGATGATCAGCTGGCGCTGACCGCGGCCGATCGGGGTCATCGCGTCGATCGCGGTGATACCGGTCTGCAGCGGCTCCTTCACCGGCTGGCGCTCGACCACCGAAGCGGCCTTGACCTCCAGCGGGCGGCGCTCGGTGGTCTCGATGTCGCCGAGGCCGTCGATCGGCTTGCCCAGCGGGTCGACCACGCGGCCGAGGTAGCCCTCGCCCACCGGGACCGACAGCACCTGGCCGGTCCGCTTGACCTGCTGGCCCTCTTCGACCGTCTCCGAGTCACCCAGGATGGCGACACCGATCGACCGCGCGTCCAGGTTCAGCGCCACGCCGAGCACCCCGCCGGGGAACTCGAGCAGCTCGTTCGCCATGGTCGAGGGCAGGCCCTCGACGTGGGCGATACCGTCACCAGCGTCTACGACGACGCCGACCTCTTCCCGGCTTACGTCCGGGGCGTAACTCGAGACGTAGTTCTCGATCGCGTGGGCGATCTCACCCGAGGAGATCGTCAGCTCCGCCATGTCCGTTCCCGCTCTCGCTTCGTTCTTGCCAGTGTGCAAAGTAGTTGTGCCGGCGCTAGGCCAGCTGGCGCCGCAGTGCGTCCAGCCTGCCCGCGGCCGTGCCGTCGATGACCTCGTCGCCGACCTTGACCTTCAGGCCGCCGATCAGGGACGCGTCCACCTCGACGTGCAAGGCGATCGGCCGGGAGTAGATCCGCTGCAGCTTTTCGGCCAGCTGGGTCTGCTGCGCCTCGGTCAGCTCGCTCGCGCTGGTCACGTAGGCCACCGAGCGTTCCCGCCGCTGGGCCGCCAGTGCCACCAGCTCGTCCAGGCCGGCGCTCACGCTCCGGCCCCGGTTGCGCAGCACGACCTGCTCGGCCAGCAGCTGGACCACCGGGTCCACCTTGTCCGCGAACAGCGAGCGGACCAGGGTCCGCTTGGCCTCGGCGGGCGCGGTCTGCTCGGCCAGCGCCCGTTCGAGCTCCGGCTGCCCGGCCACGATGCGCGCGATCCGGAACAGCTGGTCCTCGACCGAGTCGAGGTTCCCGGCCTTCTCCGCACTGGTCAGCAGGGCGGACCGGCCGAGCGACTCGAGCCCGTCGGTCAGCTCCCGCGGGCTGGACCAGCGGTTGCCTGCCACCTCGTCGAGCACCGACAGGGTCGGCGCGCTGACCTTGCTCTCCAGCAGGCGGCGGAGGAGTCCCTGGCGCGCCTCGGGCGCGGCGGAACCATCCGCGACCGCCCGGCGCAGGCCGAGCTCGCGGTCGAGCAGTGCCACCACGGCGAGCAGTTCCTCGCCGACAGCTGACGGGTCGGTGCCCGCCTCACCGAGGACCTCGCCGAGACGGGTCTCGGCGAGGCCAAGAGCCTCCCGGCTCGCAGCGTGCAGCGTCATGCGTCTCTACTTCCTGGCTCCGGCCACACCGTTGGCATCGAGTTCGGCGAGGAACCTGTCGACCGTCCCGCGGCGGCGCGCTTCTTCTTCGAGCGATTCACCGACGATCCGGCTGGCCAGCTCGACCGCGTTGCGGCCGAGTTCCGAGCGCAGTTCGGCGACGATCTGCGCCCGCTGCGCCTGCAGCTGGGCTTCGCCCTGCTGCACGATCCGGCGCTGCTCGGCTTCCGCCTCGGCCCGCAGCTCCGCCTTGATCTGCTCGGCTTCGAGCCGGGCGTCGTCGCGGATCTTCGCGGCCTCGGACCGGGCTTCGGCCAGCTGCGCCTTGTACTGCGCGAGCGCCTCTTCGGCTTCGGCCTGGGCCTTTTCCGCCTTCTCGATCCCGCCCTCGATCTTCGCTGTCCGCTCTTCGTAGAGCTTCTCGAAGCGGGGCACCGCGTACTTGCGGAGCAGGAACAGCAGGATCAGGAAGGCGATCAGGCCGAGGATGATCTCCGACGGGTGCGGGATGATCGGGTTGGGACCCTCCGCCGCCAGCACCATCTGGGTGTTCAGCACAGCGTCTCCTTACTTCTCGAAGGAGGCGGGATCAGGACGCCAGGAAGAACATGACGATACCGATCAGCGCGAGGACCTCGACGATGGCGAAGGTGGTCCACGCGAGGCCGAGCAGCTTGCCCTGGGCCTCCGGCTGACGGGCGGTGCCGTTGATGACGGCGGAGAAGATCAGACCCACACCGATACCGGGGCCGATGGCGCCCAGGCCGTAACCGATGGCCGCGAGGCCCGGGTTGATGTCGACGGCGGCTTCGGCGGCCTGAGCGAGAACCATGTTGCTCACTTGCGTATTCCCTTTCACTCGGTCCGCAGGTGCGCGGATCGGGGGCTTGTGTGTTTCTTCTTTTCAGTGGTCGGCGGACAGAGCCGCGCCGATGTAGTTGGCCGACAGCAGGGCGAAGATGTACGCCTGCAGGACCTGGATCAGGGCTTCGAGGAAGGTCATGGCGATGGCCATGCCGAACCCGAACACCGAGAACACCGGGAAGATCCCGCCGCCCGCTTCGAGCAGCAGGTACTCGCCACCGAGAGTGAAGACCAGGAGCAGCAGGTGGCCCGAGAACATGGCCGCGAAAACACGGAGCGCGAGCGTGGCCGGCTGCAGGATGAATTTGGAGAAGAACTCGATCGGGATCAGCAGCGGCAGCACGAAACCGGGGGCCCCGGGCGGGATCAGCTGGTTCTTCATGTACCCGGCGAACCCGTGGCGCTTGATGCCCACGTAGTTGTAGACCGGGTAGACGATGAGGACCGAGATCGCCAGCGGGAACCCGAAGTGCGCCATCGTCGGGAACTGCACGACGGGGATGATCCCGAAGATGTTGTTCACCAGGATGAAGGTGAAGATGGCCAGGATCATCGGCACGAACGGCTTGAAGTCCTTCGAGCCGATCTGCTCGCGGGCGATGTTGTTCCGCCCGAAGTCGTAGACCGACTCGGCGATGAACTGCCCCTTGCCGGGAACGATCTTCAGCTTCCGCGACGAGACGATGAAGAACGCCGCGATGATGATCACCGAAAGGATGACCAGCAGCATCGGCTTGGTGAGAAAAGTGCCCTCGCCGAAGATCGGGCCGAGGTCGAAGTCCTTCGCACCCGGGGCGACGAACTCGCCACCCTCGGCTAGTACCAGCGCGCCCAACTGGGCTCCTTCCGGTTCTCCCGGCCGGCGTTCACTCCGCCGGGGGAATCGTCACGATCTGGACTTAACGTACCCGACACGGATCGGGCACCCGGAGGCGGATACCACTGTGGGTAGTTCAGGGCCTGACATCCCGGGATCGGCCAGCCGGACGCGGCGGGCAAGGGACCGATCGAGCTGGTTCGCCTCTTCGCGTTCCGGGGCTTTGACCCGGGAGAACGGCCTGAGCGCCGCCTCCAAGCGCGGACGATACCAGCCGGTAAAACCGTGCCGTACGCCCGTACTCCTAAGTGCTGTTCAGCGGCTTAATCAGCGAGTTCGCCGCGCCGCGCTCAGGAAGCGGGGATGATCGTCGGGATCTTGGTCCGGCGGAACGCGCGCATCTCCGCGAACGCGGCCACCAGGATCACCGCGATCATGGTCAGGCCCACCGAAAGCTCGTGCAGGTACGACACGTAGCGCAGGGCGAACATCACCCCGAAGAGGATGAACAACTTCACCGCGTAACCACCGAGCGCGACCACGAGCACGAAGCTCGGGGGCAGGTAGGCGGTCTTGCGCATCATGAAGATGGTGCCCACCGCGGAAAGCAGCGCGATCACCCCGCCGATCAGGGCGCTGACCAGGCCGGGAAGGCCCTGCCACACGGCCGCCGCGACCACCGCGACGGCGACCACCGCGCCCCCGGCGACCAGCATGTCCCGCTGCATCGCCCCGGCCAGCTTGAGCACGGCTTCGGCGTGCGGGTCCGGCTTTTCGGTGGCCGACTCGGGCTCGGTCGCTTCGGTGTCGCTCACCCGCCCAGTGTAGAACCGCGCGGAATCGAGCCGTCACGAGTGGTCGCGAACGAGCAATTCACCCGCTATTCATCCCGCCGATGCCGGGTGCTCCGGCAATTCCGGCTGAACGGGGATCAATAGATGGAGACGGCGGTTCCGCGTTCGAGATCGGCGAAGATCTCGTCGACCGCCTGATCGGTCAGGCGGACGCAACCGTTGCTCGCCGGTTGGCTTTCCACCGGCTCCCCGCCGTGCAGGGCGATGCCGGTGTTCGTGATGTAGGAGGGCCGGTACATCGGGCCGAGTTTCGCGTACCGCCAGCCGTCGATCTGGTACTGCACGCGGAAGTCACCGGCCGGCGTCTGCTTCCCCGGTTCGTCGCGGCCGGTGGAAGCGTCGTGGATCCGCACCACACGGCCGTTTTCGACGCGGTAGAGCACCTGCTTGGCCAGGTCCACCTCGAACCCCGGCCCGTTCCCGCGCGGCGACGGGGTGATCGGCTCACGCAACGCGTTCGCGGTGGCGCGGTCGACCACGCCGGTGCGCGGCAGCTCGTGCACCTTCTGGAAGGCGGTCACGGCGTGCTTCGTCTCGTCGTCGCTCTCCCCTACGAGGTAGCCGAGGCTCCGCAGCGATTGCTGGACCGCCGGCAGCGGCGGGATCGGCGGCTCGGGCGGGGCAAGCGCCACCGGCGGTGGTGGCGGCGGGGGCGGTGCCGGTTCCGCCTCGACCGCCGCGCAGCCAGCGAGGAGCACCGCGAGCAGCGGGAGGTACCAACGGAGGTCACGCATACTGTCCCCTTTCCGGCTTCTGCTCGTACTTGGCGCGAAGCGGCCGGCGCGCAACGTCGTTGCGCTCGGCGGGGTTCGTGCCAAGTACCGGGTGAGACCCCCGTGGAGGCCACCACTTGCCAGGCACCCCCGACGAAGACCTCGTGCCCCGCGTCGCGACCGATCCGGCCGCGCTGGACGAGCTGTACCGGCGCCACGTGCGGGCTGTGCTCGGTTACGCCACGCGCCGGATCGGTGACCCGGTGGAGGCGGCGGACGTGGTCGCCGGGGTGTGGCTCGAGGTGGTGCGGACGGCGACCCGGTACGACCCCCGGCGCGGCTCCCCGCGGGCGTGGATCTTCGGCATCGCGGCCAACCTGGTGGCCGCGCACGGACGGCAGCGGGCGATCGAAAGCCGTGCGCTGCAACGGGTCTACGGGCAGCGAGAGCTGCGGCCCGACGACTTCGCGGAACTGGCGGACCGGATCGACGCCCAGCGCGCGTCCCCGCTGCTGCGGGCCGCGATGGCGGAACTGGCACCGGCCGAGCGGGAACTGTTCCTGCTGGTCGGCATGGACGGGCTGAGCCCGGCCGAGGCGGCGGCGGTGCTCGGCATCGCGGCACCGGCCGCGCGGATGCGGCTGGCGCGGGCCCGGCGGCGACTTCGGGGCGCGATGCCCCAGATCGGGAGCAGCGCATGAGCGGGGACTACGCCGCGGAACTGACCGGCTTCGAGCAGCGGCTGCTGGACGGCCTGCGCGAGGTGCGACCCGAACCGCCGCGCCGGAACTGGCGTCCGCTGGTCGCGCTGGCGGCGACCGCGGCGGTGGTCGTGGGCGCGGCGCTGGTGGTGCCGTCGGTGTTCGACCACCCCGAGCCGCCCGCTCCCCCGCTGGCGCAGCCGGTGGCCGCCAAGCCGTTCAGCTACGTCCGGGCCGTGCAGGGCACGTTGTACGTGACCATGGAGGGTGGCGGTGAGGTGTGGAGCGAGGTCCGCGCTCCTGCCGAGCTGTGGGTGAGCAACGCACCGGCGAGCGTGCGGTCCGTGCGCCTGGTTCTCGCGCCCTACCAGCAGTTCTCGTGCACTTCCTCGGTCGCGGACTCGCTCTGCGCGGACTGGCTGGGACGGCACAAGGAGCTGAACCACGAGCCGGTCGACCGCATGCTGCCGGAAGCCGTGTACCCGGTGGAACCCGGTGAGACCGACCTGCCGGACCGGATCCGGCCGCTGTTCCCCGACGCGCTGGTGACCGATCCGGCCCTGCCCGCCGAGCCACGGGCCTTGGACGCGCGCGTCGCCGAACTCGCCCGGGACTGGCACCAGCAGCACAGCAAGATGATCGAGCCCGAGGCGCGGTACCTGGACCAGACGCGGTGGCACCTGCTGGTGGAGATCGCCGGCAAACCCACGGCGAGCCCGGCCCTGCGCTCAGCGGCGATCGAACTGGCCTCGGCGCTCCCGGTCGGCCGCACGGGCACCGGCACCGACCGGCTCGGCCGCCCCGGCACGAAGCTCACCTTCGGCCACGACAGCGACCTCCGCACCGAAGTCCTCTTCGACCCGCGGACTTCGACCCTGCTCAGCATCGAAGAGTTCTCCCCGGTGCCGCCGGACACCCGGCGCCCACCGACCCCACTCCACGCGAGCGACTACACCCTGTTCGAACAAACCGCCACGGTCTCGTCGCCCACCGAACGCCCCCAGACCCGCTGACGCAAGCACCGCCGCGGCGCCAAAACCGCCAGGATCGCCAGCACAACCCCGCATCGACCAGCCAGAACACCGCAGCCAGGCCGAAGAGGGCTACCGGACGGACCGGCACAGTCCGGTCAGTCAGCGAACGGCCCTGGACCCGCTGCCGCGAACGCCGTCGCGGCGCCAGGGTCCCGGCACCGACCAGCGCGGCCAGGTCGAACAGCGCCTTCGAACGAACCGGCGCAGTCCCCGTAGATCGCCGAACGGCCCTAGACGCGCTGCCGCGAGCGCAATCTCGGCACCGCCGACACCAGGATCGCCAGCAGCAACCCGGCACCGACCAGCCAGAACACGGCACCCGTGTCGAAGAGGGTCACCGAGACCACGCCGAACGCCAGTACTCCGGCCCACAAGTAGATGAGCATGACCGCCCGGCGCTGGGAGTGGCCGATCTCCAGCAGCCGGTGGTGCAGGTGCATCTTGTCCGCGGCGAACGGGCTCTCACCACGCCGGGTGCGCCGGACCACGGCGAGCAGCAGGTCCAGCAGCGGCACGAACAGCACCGCGGCCACCACCAGCAGCGGCGACAGCAGCGCCACCGTGTCGGTCGGGTCCACCTGCGAGTACGGGATCTTGCCCGAGGCCGAGGTGCTCGCGGCGGCCAGCATCAGGCCGATCAGCATCGAGCCCGAGTCGCCCATGAAGATCTTCGCGGGCTGGAAGTTGTGCGGCAGGAAACCGAGGCAGGCCCCGGCCAGGGCGGCCGCGATCAGGGCGGGCGGGTAGCTGCCCACGTCGCCGCCGGTGTCGTGCAGCACGCCGAGCGAGAACGCGCAGGTGGCCGCGGCGGCGATGAACCCGAGCCCGGCGGCCAGGCCGTCCAGCCCGTCGACGAAGTTCATCGCGTTGATCATCAGCACCACCAGGAACACCGCGAGCAGCCCGCCCTGGTTCTTGTCCAGCACCAGCACCGAGCCGAGGCCGTCGCCCTCGCCCCACGGCACCCAGAACGACACCCACTGCAGGCCGAACAGCACCAGCAGCCCGGCGCACATCACCTGACCGGCCAGCTTCGTCCAGGCGTCCAGCTCGATCCGGTCGTCCAGCGCGCCGATCAGCACGATCAGCCCGCCGCCGATCAGCACGCCGACCGGGTCCAGCGAGTACTCGAAGGCCCGCCGCAGCACCGGCAGCTGGTGGGCCAGCGCCATGCCGCCGACCACGCCGAAGTACATCGCCAGCCCGCCCATCCGCGGGATCGGGATGACGTGCACGTCGCGGGCGCGGGGGTTGGCCACCGCCCCGATCTTGATCGCGAACCGGCGCACCAGACCGGTCAGGAGGAAGGTCAGCGCCGCCGCGGTGAGTCCGACGAGCAGGTACTCGCGGATCGGCAGGCCTTGGGTGATCGTGGGGGGCACGGGGAGATCTCTCAGGTTCAGGCGGACAGCACGGGGACGCCGAGCACTTCGGACACCGCGTCCACGCTCACCGCGCCCTCGCGCAGCACGAGCGGCTGGTCGCCGGTCAGGTCGACGATGGTCGACGGCACGGGCTCACCGCTCGGCCCGCCGTCGAGGTAGACCGCCACCGAGTCACCCAGCTGCTCCTGCGCCTCCTGCGCGGTCGCGGCGGGCGGCTGACCGGAGACGTTGGCGCTGGAAACCGCCATCGGGCCGACCTCGCGCAGCAGCTCCAGCGCCACCGGGTGCAGCGGCATCCGCAGCATGACCGTGCCGCGGGTGGTGCCGAGGTCCCACCGCAGGCTCGGCGCGTGCGGGAGCACAATGGACAAATCGCCCGGCCAGAAGGCTTCGATCAGCGCTCTTCCCTGCGGTGGCACGCCGAGCACCAGTCCGTCCACTGTGGACCAGGAACCGACCAGCACGCCGACCGGCATGTCCGGGCCGCGGTTCTTGGCCCGCAGGAGCGACTGCACGGCGGCGCCGTCGAAGGCGTCGGCGCCGATGCCGTAGACCGTGTCGGTCGGCAGCACCACCAGCCTGCTCGAGCGGACCGCGCCGGCCGCCGCGGTCAGGCCGTCGGCTCGGGAATCGGGTTGGCTGCAGTCGTACACCGCGCTCATGCACCGCAGCCTACTGCTCCCGGTTAACCGCGACGGGCGGTGGTGAACCTGGGACGCCCGGTGAGGTCGGGGTGGCAGCGGACGTCGCTGAGCACGCGGCGCCCGGCGATCAGTTCGGGCACCACCGAACCGTGCGTGTCGTCGTGCTCGATGGCCAGGCCGCCGGTGGGTTTGAGCAGGCGGGCGCCCGCGGCGACGGCGTGCCGGATCACTTCGAGTCCGCCCTCCTGGGCGAAGACCGCCTGCGGCGGGTCGAAGTCGGCCACCTCGGGCGGCACCTCGGTGCTCGGCGGCACGTACGGCGGGTTGCACAGCACCAGGTCGACCAGGCCGTCCAGCTCGGCGAACATGCTGCCGTCGGCGATGTCCCCGGAGTACAGCCGGATCGCGGTGTCGCCCGCCGCGGCCCGCGCCTCGGCGTTGTGCCGAGCCCAGGCGAGCGCCTGCGGGTCGATGTCGACCGCGTAGACCACGGCGTCCGGCCGTTCGTGCGCCACGGCCAGCGCGAGCGCGCCGGACCCGGTGCACAGGTCGACCACCACCGGGTACTGCCTGCCCTCGATGATCGACAGACCCCATTCGAGCAGCAGCTCGGTCTCCGGGCGCGGCACGAAGACCCCGGCGCCGACGTCCACGGTGATCCGGCCCATCGGCGCCCAGCCGGTCAGGTGCTGCAGCGGGACGCGCTTGGCGCGCTGGTTCACCAGCTGCCCGATGGCCTCGACCACCGGCGGGTCGACCAGCGGCACCAGCGGGAGGCGGGTGCGCTCCACGCCGAGCACGTGGGCCGCGATCAGTTCGGCGTCGGTGCGCGGGGACGCGACCCCGGCGCGTTCGAGGATCCTCGTCGCTTCGATGATCGCCAGCCGGAGGGGTTGCCGCTTCACGTCTTCCAGCCTGTCACACCACCGGCAGATAACCGGCGAGCGCACCGCGGTTGCGCCGCAGTGTGTCGATCCGCGCATCGAGCTCCGCCACCTCGGCACGCAGGGTTTTCACCAAGGTGGGGCACAAGTCCAGCCGATCGAGGTCTTCCATCGTGCACGGCAGCACCTCAGCGATCACCTCGGTGGACAGTCCGAGGTCCAGCAGCTTGCGGATGTGGCGCACGGTGGCGACCGACTCCTCGTCGTAGCGGCGGTAGCCGTTCGCGTCGCGTCGGGCGGTGAGCAGGCCCTGCTCCTCGTAGTAGCGGAGCATCCGCTGGCTGACGCCCGTCCGGCCCGACAGTTCACCGATCAGCATGAGATCCACCTCACGAGCGCTTGGCCCTGACACCGATGTGAGTGCTTAACGTCGCCGCATGGCTGAACATTTCGCACACCTGGTCCGGGGTTCGGGTCCCGGACTGCTGCTCGCCCATGGCGGGGGCGGCAGCGTCGACGGCAATTTTGGCATGATCCTCGACGAGCTGGCCCGCACGCACACCGTCGTCGGGCCGGACTACCCCGGTTCGGGCGGCACCCCGCGCAGCGGGACCCCGCTCGACCTGGACACCGTGGCCGACACGCTGGTCCGCACGGCGGTGGACGCGGGCGTGGAGCGGTTCACCATCCTCGGCTACTCGGTCGGGACCGGCGTCGCCGTGCGCGCCGCCACGCGGCACCCGGACCGGGTCACCGGGCTGATCCTGACCTCGGGTTTCAGCCACCCCAGCAATAAGCTGCGGCTGGCCGCCGACGTCTGGCTCGCGCTGCTGGCCCAGGACGACCGGCGGCTGCTGGCCAAGTACCTGACCCTGATGGGCAGCGGGGAGCAGGCGCTGAACGCGCTGAGCGAGGCCGAACTGGACGCGTCGATCGACGCGCTGGCCGCGTTCGTCCCGGAAGGCACCCCGGAGCACGTCGAACTGGTCGCCTCGATCGACACGCGTGCCGAACTGGCCGGGATTTCGGTGCCCACGCTGGTGATCGCCACCTCGGCGGACGCGCTGGCGTCGCCCGCGCTGTCCCGGGAACTGGCCGCGGGCATTCCTGGCGCGCAGTTGACCGAAATCGACGCCGGGCACAACATCGGCGGCGAAGCCCCTGAACAATGGCTGTATTCGATCCAGAAGTTCCTCTCCGAGATTGGCTGACCGATGGACCTGCAAGTGGTGCTGCCGAACGAAGCACCGGAAATGGCCCCTGGCCGTCCGGCGGACCTCGCGGTGAAGGCCGAAGAACTCGGCTTCCACACGGCCTGGCTGCCTGATCACGTGCTGCCGCCGGAGGAGTACGGCGATTTCTACGGTGGCGTGTACGAACCGCTGATCACGCTCGCGCACCTCGCCGGGCGGACCAGTCGCATCCGGATCGGCACCTCGGTGCTGGTGCTGCCGCTGCGTGAACCGTTCTCACTGGCCAAACAGGTCGCCACCCTGGACCGGCTGTCCGGCGAGCGGCTCACCCTCGGCCTGGGGGTCGGCTGGGATCGCAAGGAATTCGACAATGTCCATTCGGATTTCACCACCCGGGGTGCCCGAACCGACGAAGCCATCGATTTGATGCGCGCATTGTTCCGCGATGAGCGTTCGTTCGAGGGAAAGTACTACGGATTCGACGGTGGCGTATTCGAGCCGCGCCCACGCGGGAACGTGCGGTTGATGGTCGGCGGAATCAGCGACGCGGCCCTGCGCCGGGCCGGGCGGGTCGCGGATGAATGGCAGAGCATCGAGGCCGATCCGGAGAAGTTCGCCGCCCAGGTGGCCAGGCTGCGTGACCACACCGACCGCCCGATCCGCGTCGGCACCCGGATTTCGTGGGACGGCCTGGAATCCACCGTCACCCGAGCCCGGGCCCTGGCCGACGCGGGTGCCGAGTTCCTGGCCGTCTGGTTCGGCCCGGAAGCCGACTACGAGACGCGCATGACGTCCTTCATGGAGTCGATGCGCTGAGCCCGTTGCTACAAATGTGGCTTTGGGGGCCGATTCCGCCCCCAAAGCCACATTCGTGTCGCGGGTCCTAGCAGTTGCTCTCGGTGGGGATGGGGGCTGCGGGGTCGAAGTACTCCGGCGGCCGCTTGGCCGTCCCACCGGCGGTGGTCATGGTGCGGTCGCTGTACGCGGGGGCCAGCAGCCCCTGTTCCATCGGCCCGCAGGCGATCGAATAGCTGAAGCCCTGGCCGAACGGGGTGTCCAGGCCGCGGTCCTTCGCCGCCCACTCCTTGCCGTCGCGGTAGACGAAGTCGAGGTCCCACCGGGCGCCGGTGACCACGTCCAGCGGGGTGGTCGCCTGGCTCGCGTCGTCGATGTCGAAGGCGTAGGAGAACACCAGGTTCGTCCGGATCAGCAGCTCGTCCCGCTCTTCACCCGGCTCGACGCGGACGGTGCCGCTGATCTTCGGTTCCACGGGCAGCAACCGGAAACCGGGCGCGAGCTTGGTGGCGTAGGCGTCCGGCCAGACCTCGGCCTCACCCAGTTCGGCCCGCAGCCGGTCGCGCGAACCGGGCGCGAGCGGCGCCAGCAACGGCTCCACGTCCGCGCCGGTCAGCACCTGCCGGTTCACCCGGCCCGCCACCAGGAACTCCTTGACCTTGCCCAGCGCGGCCCCCACCTGCGCGGCGGTGAACCCACCGGTGGCGACCGGCTCGGGCAGCCGGATCGCCGCTTCACCCTCGGCCCAGTCCTGCGCGGGCGTGCCCAGGAACGGCCGGTTCTTGTCCAGCGACCACGTCGCCCGCACCACATCGGCGTTGGTGCCCACCGGCTGGGAATCGCGGGCCGCGCGGGCGTAGTAGATGCCCACCCCCGCGGCGGCCACCGCGATCACCGCCAGCACGACCAGCCTGGCCCGGCCGCGCTTCTTCTTCGGCGCGCCTCTTTCGGGCAGGATCGTGCGGCCGTACTGATCTGTCTGCATTCTTCCCCCTGTGCCGGATTCGGTTCCTTGATCGGCGAGCGGGGGTGGTTCGTTAGCCGGAGTGGGCGGAGAGGCGTTCGTCCCGGTCGGCGGAGCGCAGGGCGTCGAGCACGCCGTCGAGGTCGCCGTCGAGCACCTGGTCGAGGTTGTAGGCCTTGTAGTTGACCCGGTGGTCGGAGATCCGGTTCTCCGGGAAGTTGTAGGTGCGCACCCGCTCCGAGCGGTCCACCGTGCGCACCTGCGAGCGGCGGGCGTCCGAGGCCTTGGCCGCGGCCTCCTCCTCGGCGCTGGCCTGCAACCGCGCCTGGAGCACCTGCAGCGCCCGCGCCCGGTTCTGGATCTGCGACTTCTCGTTCTGGCAGGAGACCACGATGCCGGTCGGCAGGTGCGTGATGCGCACCGCCGAGTCCGTGGTGTTCACGCTCTGCCCACCGGGACCGGACGAGCGGAACACGTCGATCCGCAGGTCGTTCGGGTCGATCTCGACCTCGACCTCCTCCGGCTCCGGGTAGATCAGCACGCCGGCCGCGGAGGTGTGGATGCGGCCCTGCGACTCGGTGGCCGGCACGCGCTGCACGCGGTGCACCCCGCCCTCGAACTTCAGCCGCGCCCACACGCCGTCGGCGTCGGTGCCCTTGCTCTTGATGGACACCGTGGCGTCCTTGAAGCCGCCGAGGTCGGAATCCACCGAGTCGAGCACCTCGGCCTTCCAGCCGTGCCGCTCGGCGTAGCGCAGGTACATGCGCAGCAGGTCGCCCGCGAACAACGCGGACTCCTCGCCGCCCTCCCCCGACTTGATCTCCATGACCACGTCCGAGCCGTCGTAGGGGTCGCGCGGCAGCAGCAGCTCGGTCAGCCGCGCCTCCAGCACGGGGACGCGCTCGGCCAGTTCCTCGGCCTCGGCCGCGAACGCCGGGTCCTCGGCCATCTCCCTGGCGGCGGCCAGGTCGCCCCGGACGCCGTCCAGCTCACCGATGGCCCGGACCACCGGGGTGAGCTCGGCGTAGCGGCGGCCGAGCTTGCGCGCCCGGCCCTGGTCGGCGTGCACGGACGGGTCCGCGAGCTGCTTCTCCAGCTCGGCGTACTCGTCGAGCAGCCCGCGCAACGAACTCGAATCCACGGTGTGTCCTTCTGCTGGGGGCGACCGGCACGAAAAACGGCGCCCACCCGCTGTGCGGGTGGGCGCCGTCGGTGAAGCTACTTGGCGTCGGCGCTCTTCTGCCGCTTGCCGTAGCGAGCCTCGAAGCGCGCGACCCGGCCACCGGTGTCGAGGATCTTCTGCTTGCCGGTGTAGAACGGGTGGCAGTTGGAGCAGATCTCGACGTGGATGTCGCCGCTCGTCTTGGTGCTACGAGTGGTGAAGGTGTTGCCGCAGCCGCAGGTCACGTTGGTGACCACGTACTCGGGGTGAATGCCGCTCTTCATGGTGTCCTCTCTTGGCTGGCCGCCGGGTCCCCGGGAACTCCACGGGGTGAACCGGAGCCGGACGTCAGCGGGTGATTCTGCCAGACGCGCTGGTACCCGGTTCAACAGGGCCGGGCCCGCGGCTATTCCCCGGCTTGTACGGATCTTGTACATCTTCACGAGAAGGTGCCGTTGTTGGTGATTCGGCAACTTCGACATGGAGGAGTGAACGATGCGCACCAGGAGACTGCTGATCGGGGCCGCGGCGGCGGCCGCGCTGGCGAGCGCGGCGGTGGCCCCGGCCCAGGCCGGCCCGCTTTCCGCGGAGATCACCGCCGCGGACGTCAACCCGGCCGCGGGCACGTTCACCACCGTGCCGGAGTCGGACCTGTCCGTGCTCGGCGCCGGGGACGGCACGCCGGCGGGGGCCGTGGCGTGGTTCAAGGCGAAGCTGGGGAGCACCGCCTACCAGGGCTACTGCGAGAAGGCGGTGGAGAACGCCTACGGCACCACCGGCGTCTGGGCCTCGGCGAACGCGCACTGGAACGGCGCGAGCCCGAAGCACACCGACGGCAGCAGGCCGCCGAAGGGCGCCTTCGTGTACTGGAACATCAGCCAGTGGGGGCACGTGGGCATCGCCGACGGCAGCGGCGGCATCTACGCCACCAGCATCGGCGGCAAGATCGGCCACGCCTCCAGCGTCAACTACTTCAACAACTACCGCGGCTGGACCCCGGCCGCCGTCCCCCACCAGTAACCTGCGAATGCTAGGAGTGGGGCATTACTAGCGTTCATTGCAAGTAATGCCCCACTCATAGCATTCGGCGCGGCCAGAAGCTCCCCGGTGGGGACCGGAGGGAGCACGAAGGGGCGGCACCATGCGGTGCCGCCCCTTCGTGTGCGTCGGTTGCTAGTCCTCGTCGGGGCCCAGCGCCGTCTTGGAGACCTGCATCAGGAACTCGATGTTGGTCTTCGTCTTGCGCAGGCGGGACAGCAGCAGGTCGATCGCCTGCTGCGAGTCCAGCGCGTGCAGGACCCGGTGCAGCTTCAGCGTCACCGCCAGCTCGTCCGGCGAGAGCAGCAGCTCCTCCTTGCGGGTACCGGACGGGTTGATGTCCACCGCGGGGAAGACGCGCCGCTCGGCGATCTTGCGGTCCAGCTTGAGCTCGGCGTTGCCCGTGCCCTTGAACTCCTCGAAGATCACCGTGTCACCGGTGGACCCGGTTTCCACCATCGCCGTGGCGAAGATGGTCAGCGAGCCGCCGTTCTCGATGTTGCGCGCCGCGCCGAGGAAGCGCTTCGGCGGGAACAACGCGGTCGAGTCGACACCACCGGACAGGATGCGCCCGGACGCCGGGGCCGCCAGGTTGTAGGCACGGCCGAGGCGGGTGATCGAGTCGAGCAGCACCACCACGTCGAGGCCCATTTCGACCAGGCGCTTGGCCCGCTCGATGGACAGCTCGGCGACCGAGGTGTGGTCTGACGGCGGGCGGTCGAAGGTGGAGGCGATGACCTCGCCCTTCACCGACCGCTGCATGTCGGTGACCTCTTCCGGCCGCTCGTCGACCAGCACCACCATCAGGTGGCACTCGGGGTTGTTCGTGGTGATCGCGTTCGCGATGTCCTGCATGATCGTGGTCTTACCGGCCTTGGGCGGCGACACGATCAGCGCGCGCTGCCCCTTGCCGACCGGCATCACCAGGTCGATCACCCGGGTGGTGAGCTTGTGCGACTCGGTCTCGAGCCGCAGGCGCTCGTTCGGGTACAGCGGGGTCAGCTTCGTGAAGTCCGGGCGCTTCTTCGCCTGGTCCGACTCGAGGCCGTTGATGCTGTCCACGCGCACCAGCGGGTTGAACTTCTGCCGCTGCTGCTCGCCCTCACGCGGCTGGCGGACCACGCCGGTGATGGCGTCACCGCGGCGCAGGCCGTACTTGCGGACCAGCGACAGCGAGACGTAGACGTCGTTCGGCCCGGCCAGGTAGCCCGAGGTGCGGACGAACGCGTAGTTGTCCAGCACGTCGAGGATGCCGGCCACCGGGAGCAGGACGTCGTCCTCGCGCACCTCGGTGTCCGGGCTGCTGCTGCCGCCCTCGCCACGGCCACCGCGGCGGCGGCGGTCGCGGAAGCGGCGGCCGCGACGGCCGCCCTCTTCGTCGTCGTCGGCCTGCGGGCCACCACGGTTGTCGCGGTTGTCCTGCTGGCCGCGCTGGCGGTCGTTCTGCCGGTCGCCACGGTCCTGCCGGTCGCCACGGTCACCGCGGTCTTGGCGGTCACCGCGGTCCTGCCGGTCGCCACGCTGCCGGTCACCGCGTTGCTGCTGGTCACCGCCCTGCTGGCGGTCACCGGACGGCCGGTCGCCGCCCTGCTGGCGGTCGCGGCGCTGCTCGCCGGAACCACCGCCGGACGAGTCCGCGGCGCGGTTCGACCCGCGGCGGCGGCGCCCGCCCTCACGGCGGCCACCGTCCTCGCCCGAGGCGGACTGGTCGCCGGACGGCGCCTCGCTCTCGGACTCCTTGCGCTCGGCCTGCTGCGGCTCGGCGGCCGGAGCCTTCGCGGCGGGCGGGGCCTGCTGCTCCGGCTGGGCCTCGGCCTTCGGCTGCTCGACCGGCTTCTCGGCCTTCTCGGCCTCCTTGCGCGGTGCGCGGGCCTTCGTTTCGGCCGGCTTGCTCCCCTCGATGCCGTCCAGCGGAAGCGTGTCCGCGGTGGTGGCGGTCGCGGCGGCGCTGGTGCGCCGCTTGGTCTTGCCCTGGCGCTCGCGAATGGCCGCGATCAGGTCCCCCTTGCGCATGCCCGCGGTGTCGCTGATGCCGAGCTCCCCGGCCAGCGAACGCAGGTCGGCGATGACCATTCCGGACAGACCGCCCGGACGGCGTTTCGGCGCGGCGGTGCCGTTGGCCTGCGGTTCGGCCGAAGACTCACCGGTAGCCGCGTCGCCGCTCAGTAGATCGGTGTTGCTCACACAAGTCCTTCCTTACCGATCCACGCCTCCACGGTGGATCAGCGGACTGCCGCCCGCGTCCGAATCACGAGACGGCTAGTTGTTCCCGTGGCCGGAAGCCAGATCCAGCCGAGACGTACGAGTCACGGCGGGAGAACCGCCGACACGGGAAGTACGTGCCCCATACGGCACACGCGAAATTCGTCACCGCGACCGCACCGGAGCCCGTCGCCACGCTCCAGGATCCCCGCAGGAACCTGGACTGGACGGGAAAATGCGATCCGGGCTGAACCCCCGGAACCTGCACCGGGTGCGGACTGCGCACGGTGATCGAACGCCCCCGAGGGTAGACCGGCCCGCTTCACCGTGCAACAACCACCCCTACTTTGCCTTCGGCGTGTTATCCCACGGCGACCTGCACCCCGGCCGAATCGACCGGGAGCGCGGTGACCTCGAATGATGTAACGTCCACCACGTCCGGAAGTATTCCCGTCGTGGTCAGGGCCAGCACCGTGGGCCCGGCGCCGGAAATCGCCGCCGCCACTCCCTGCGCCCGCAACTCGCGAACCAGCCGTGCGCTGTCCGGGTAGGCCGGGGCGCGGTAGTGCTGGTGCAGGCGGTCCTCGGTGGCGCTGAGCAGCAGTTCCGGGTTGCCCACGAGCGCACGCACGGCCAGTGCCGCGCGGCCCGCGTTGAACGCCGCGTCGGCGTGCGGCACGTGCTCGGGCAGCAGGCCGCGCGTGGCGTCGGTGGACGAGCGCAGGCCCGGCACGGCGAGCACCGGCCGCAGGTCGGGGTGCGGGTCGAGCCGTTCCGCGCCGAACCGGCCGCCGGTCTCCCAGGCGATGACCAGGCCCCCGAGCAGGCTCGCCGCCGCGTTGTCCGCGTGGCCCTCGAACTCCGCCGCCAGCTGCAGCGCGTCGTCGTCGAGTTCGCGCCCGGCCAGCGCGTATCCCGCGGCCACCCCGGAAACCACCGCGGCGGCCGAAGATCCGAGGCCGCGCGCGTGCGGAATCGCGTTGTGGCAACGCAGGTGCAGCCCGGGCACGGAAAAGCCGAGATGGTCGCACGCGCGACGCAGCGCGCGCACCACCAGATGGGTCTCGTCGGTGGGCACGTCACCCACGCCGCCCGCTCCGGCGTCGAGCACCTCGACCTTGAGCCCGGCGTCGGTGACCTGCACCTCCACCACGTCGTACAGCCCGAGCGCCAGGCCCAGCACGTCGAACCCCGGGCCGAGGTTCGCCGTGGACGCCGGGACCCTGACCCGCAGATTCACGCCAGCTCCAGCGCCGCCGCCACGGCGGTCGGGTCCACCGCCAGCGGTTCCACCTCGACCACGCCGTTCAGGGCGGTGGCGGGGTCCTTGAGCCCGTGCCCGGTCACCGTGCAGACCACCGTCGACCCCCGCGGGATCCGGCCGTCCGCGGCGGTGATCAGCAGCCCGGCCACGCTGGTCGCCGAGGCGGGCTCGACGAACACGCCCTCCTTGCGGGCCAGCAGCCGGTACGCCTCGAGGATCTGCTCGTCGGTGGCCTTCTCGAACAGGCCGCCGGAGGCGTCCTTCGCCTTGACCGCCTTGGTCCAGGACGCCGGGCTGCCCACGCGGATCGCGGTGGCCACGGTCTCCGGCTGGCTCACCGGCTCGCCGTCGACCAGCGGCGCGGCGCCCGCGGCCTGGAAGCCGAACATGCGGGGTGTGCCGTCCACCACACCGTCGGCGGCGTACTCGGCGTACCCCGCCCAGTAGGCCGAGATGTTGCCGGCGTTGCCGACCGGCAGGCAGTGGATGTCCGGCGCCGCGCCGAGCACGTCGCAGACCTCCCACGCGGCGCTCTTCTGGCCGACCAGGCGCACCGGGTTGACCGAGTTCACCAGGGTCACCGGGTAGTCGGCCGCGGTCTTGCGCGCCAACTCCAGGCAGTCGTCGAAGTTGCCCTCGACCTGCAGGATCTTCGCGCCGTGCGCGACCGCCTGGGCCATCTTGCCCAGCGCGATCTTGCCCTCGGGCACCAGCACCGCGCTGGTCAGCCCGGCGCGGGCGGCGTAGGCCGAAGCCGAGGCCGAGGTGTTGCCGGTGGAGGCGCAGATGACCGCCTTGAGCCCGCTGGCCAGCGCGTGCGTGATCGCCACGGTCATCCCGCGGTCCTTGAACGAGCCGGTCGGGTTGGCGCCCTCGACCTTGAGGTAGACCGTGCTCCCGGTCAGCTCGGACAGGTGCGGCGCGGGCAGCAGCGGCGTGTTCCCCTCGCCGAGGGTGACGATCTTCGCGCCCTCGGGGATGGGAATGCGGTCCGCGTACGCCTCGATGATCCCGGTCACTGGTCTTCGCCTTCCACGCGCATAACGCTGACCACCTCGTGCACCACGTCCATCTTCGCGATCTCGTCCACAGTGGACTCCAGGGCCGCGTCCGGCGCCAGGTGGGTGACGATCACCAGGCTCGCGGTGGACAACCGGTCGCGCTGGCGGACCGCGGCGATGCTCACGCCGTTCGCCGCGAACGCCTGCGCCACCTGGGCCAGCACACCCGGCCGGTCGGCCACGTCCAGGCTGACGTGGTAGCGCGTCGGGGTCTGGCCCATCGGCCGCACGGGCAGCGCGGCGTGCGCCGACTCGCGCGGGCCGAGCCCGCCGAGCACCCGGTTGCGGGCCACCGCGACCAGGTCGCCGAGCACGGCGCTGGCGGTCGGCGCGCCCCCGGCGCCCTGGCCGTAGAACATCAGCTCACCGGCGGCGTCGGCCTCGACGTAGACCGCGTTGAACGCCCCGCTGACCCCGGCGAGCTGGTGCGCGCGCGGGATCATCACCGGGTGCACGCGGGCGGAAACCGACTCACTGCCGTCGTCGCTGGTCACCCGTTCGCAGATGGCGAGCAGCTTGACCGTGCGGTTCAGCATCTTCGCCGCGGTGATGTCGGACGCGGTGACCCCGGCGATGCCCTCACGGTGCACGTCGGCCGCGGTCACCCGGGTGTGGAAGGCGAGCGAGGCCAGGATCGCGGCCTTGGAGGCGGCGTCGTAACCGTCCACGTCGGCCGTCGGGTCCGCCTCGGCGTACCCCAGCCTGCTGGCTTCGTCCAGCGCCTCGGCGTACCCGGCACCGGTGGAGTCCATCGCGGACAGGATGTAGTTCGTGGTGCCGTTGACGATGCCCATCACGCGGGTGATCCGGTCGCCTGCCAGTGATTCGCGCAGCGGGCGCAGCAGCGGGATGGCCCCGGCGACCGCGGCCTCGAAGTAGAGGTCGGCGCCGGAGGCGTCGGCGGCCTCGGACAGCTCCGCGGAGTTCTCCGAGAGCAGCGCCTTGTTCGCCGTGACCACCGACTTGCCGGCACGCAGGGCGTCCAGCAGCCAGGTGCGGGTCGGCTCGATGCCGCCGATCAGCTCGACGACCACGTCCACGTCGTCCGCCGCGACCAGTTCGGCCGCGTCCCTGGTGAGCAGTTCGGGGGGCAGTTCCGGGTGCTTGTCCGGGCGGCGCACGGCGATGCCCGCCAGCTCGACCGGCGCGCCGGCGCGGGCGGCCAGCTCGCCGGCCTGCTCGGTCAGCAGGCGCGCGACCTCACCGCCGACCGTGCCGCAGCCGAGCAGCGCTACGCGTATCGGGGTGGACCTCACGAAACCTCCAGACCCAGCATGTCCTCGGTGGTTTCCCGGCGCAGCAGCAGCCGCGCCCCGCCGTTGCGGACCGAGACCACCGCCGGGCGTGGCTGGCGGTTGTAGTTGCTGGCCATCGAGTAGCAGTAGGCGCCGGTCGCGGCGACCGCGAGCAGGTCACCGGGAGCCAGGTTGTCGGGCAACCAGCAGTCGCGGACCACGATGTCGCCGGACTCACAGTGTTTTCCCACCACGCGGGACAACGCGGCGCGCGCTTCGTCGTCCTGGCCGTCCGCGGCGGCGCGCGAGACCAGCCGCACGTCGTAGACCGCGTCGTAGAGCGAGGTGCGGATGTTGTCGCTCATCCCGCCGTCGACGCTGACGTACCGGCGGACCGCGTTGTCGCCCAGCGAGACGTCCTTGATGGTGCCGACCTCGTACAGCGTGACCGTGCCGGGACCGGCGATCGCGCGGCCCGGCTCCCCGGCGATGCGCGGCACCGGCAGCCCGGCGAAGGCGCACTCCTTGCGCACGATCTCCCGGATCTGGGTGATCATCTGCGCCGGCGGCGGCGGGTTGTCGCGATCGGTGTAGGCGATGCCGAACCCGCCACCGAGGTCCACAATGGACAGCTGGTCGAGCAGTTCGGGGCCGTGTTCCTTGCCCAGCTCGGCGAGCAGGCCGATGATCCGGCGCGCGGCCACCTCGAAGCCGTCGGCGTCGAAGATCTGCGAGCCGATGTGGCTGTGCAGCCCGATCAGCTTCAGCGAACCGGCGTTGAGCACCCGGCGCACCGCCTCGGCGGCGTCCCCGGAAGCCAGCGAGAAGCCGAACTTCTGGTCCTCGTGCGCGGTCGCGATGAACTCGTGCGTGTGCGCCTCGACGCCGACGGTGACCCGCACCATCACCTGCTGGGTGATCTCGTGGCGCGCGGCCACCTCGGCCAGCCTGGCGATCTCGAAGTACGAGTCGAGCACCACGGTGCCCACCCCGGCGGTGACCGCGGCTTCCAGCTCGGCGACCGACTTGTTGTTGCCGTGGAAGGTGATCCGCTCGGGCGGGAACCCGGCGCGCTGCGCGATGGCCAGTTCGCCACCGCTGCACACGTCCAGGCTCAGGCCCTGCGCGGCCACCCAGCGCGCGACCTCGGTGCACAGGAACGCCTTCGACGCGTAGTGCACCAGTGCCGGGTCGTCGAACGCCTCGGCGTACTCGGCGCACCGGGACTTGAAGTCGGCCTCGTCGATGACGAAGAGCGGGGTGCCGTAGGTCTCGGCCAGCTCCCGCACGTCCACCCCGGCGATCCGGACCACACCGTCCGGCGCGCGGAAGGAGTTGCGGGGCCACACCTTGGGGTAGAGCCGGTCCAGTTCGCCCGAGGTGGACGGGGGGAACCCGGCGGTGTCCGCATGGGCATGGACCTCGGCGTATCGGGGTCCCGCGGGGTGAGCCATGAAACTACATCCGTTCCGGCGCCGAAACGCCCAGCAGTTCGAGACCGTTGGCGAGCACCTGGCGCGCGGCCTCGCAGAGCGCGAGGCGGGCGAAGGTGAGCGGCGTGGGGTCCTCCCCGCCCTGCGGCAGCACGCGGGCCACGTCGTAGAACTTGTGGTAGGCGCTCGCGAGGCTCTCCAGGTACCGGGCGACGCGGTGCGGTTCCCGCAGTTCCGCCGCCTTCCTCAACATTTCCGGGAATTCGCCGATCGTTCGGATCAGGTCACCTTCCCGCGGGTGGGTGAGCAGGCCGAGGTCCGGCCGCTCGCCGGCCTTGAGGCCCAGCTCGGCGGCGTTGCGCTGCAGCGAGGCCAGCCGCGCGTGTGCGTACTGCACGTAGTAGACCGGGTTTTCGTTGCTGTGCTTGCGCAGCAGGTCCAGGTCGATGTCCAGGGTGGAGTCGACCGAGTACCTGGCCAGCTCGTAGCGGGCGGCGTCCACGCCGACCGCCTCGACCAGGTCGTCCATGGTGATCACGGTGCCCGCGCGCTTGCTCATCCGCACCGGCTTGCCGTCGCTGACCAGGTTGACCATCTGCCCGATCAGCACCTCGACCACGGCCGGGTCGTCGCCCAGCGAGGCGGCGGCCGCCTTCAGCCGGGTGACGTAGCCGTGGTGGTCCGCGCCGAGCATGTAGATGCACAGGTCGAAGCCGCGCTGGCGCTTGTCGTGCAGGTAGGCGATGTCCCCGGCGATGTAGGCCGGGTGGCCGTCCTGCTTGATCACCACGCGGTCCTTGTCGTCCCCGTGGTCGGTGGTGCGCAGCCACCAGGCACCGTCGTCGAAGTACAGCGTGCCCTCGTCCTTGAGCTTCGCCACCAGCCGGTCGACCTCGCCGTTCTCGTGCAGCGAGTTCTCGTGGAAGAACACGTCGAAGTCGGTGCCGAACTCGTGCAGCGCCTTCTTGATCTCGCTGAACATCAGCTCGATGCCGACCTTGCGGAAGGTCTCGTGCCGCTCGGCCTCGGGCAGCGACAGCGCGCTGGGCTCCTGGCGCAGCACCTCGGCGGCGACGTCGCTGATGTAGGTGCCCGCGTAGCCGTCCTCCGGCGCGGGCTCGCCCTTCGCGGCGGCGATCAGGGACCTGACGAACCGGTCGATCTGCGCGCCGGCGTCGTTGAAGTAGTACTCGCGGGTGACCTCGGCGCCCTGCGCGGTCAGCACCCGGCCCAGCGCGTCGCCGACGGCGGCCCAGCGGGTGCCGCCGAGGTGGATCGGCCCGGTCGGGTTGGCCGAGACGAACTCGAGGTTGATCTTGAGCCCGCCCAGCGCGTCACCGCGGCCGTACGCCTTGCCCGCGGCGAGCACCTGGCTGATCTGGGCGCCCTGGGCGCTCGCGCCGAGCCGGAGGTTGAGGAAGCCGGGCCCGGCCACCTCGGCGGCTTCGACGCCGTCCGCCTTGGCGAGCGACTCGGCCAGCGCGTCGGCGAAGTCCCGCGGTTTGAGCCCGGCCTTCTTCGCCACCTGCAGCGCCAGGTTCGTCGCGTAATCTCCGTGCTCGGGGTTGCGGGGTCGCTCGATCGTCACCGCGTCGGGCAGCACCGCCGGGTCGAGACCACGGGCAGTCAGGACGTCCACGGCGGAGGTTCGGACAAGTGCGGCGAGATCGGCGGGAGTCACCTGCCGAATTCTAGGTGTGCCCCGCTGACCGGCACCAAGACGGTCCCAGGACCGGGCGAAAGGCGAGCAGGCGATGAATTCGAGGACGACGGCGCTGGTCATCGCGCTGGTGGGGGTACTGCTGGCGGGTGCCGCGCTGACCGGCGTGGCGCTGCTCACCGCGGAGCGGGCGGTGGCCGGGCAGGCGAGGGTTTCCGAGCGGGACCTGCGGCTCGCGGCGTTCATGCCGTCGGAGGCCAACCCGGATCCGTCGACCGCCATCCCGGGGGTCGTGCGGCAGTCATACGACCCCGGGTTGCACGTGGCCGCACCCCAGCGGATCGCCTACGACCACTCCCCGCCCTTCGGCGGCAGGCACGACCAGGTCTGGGCCGCGTGCAACGGCGTGGTCTACCCGGAAGGGGTACGGACCGAGCACCTCGTGCACTCGCTCGAACACGGCGCGGTGTGGATCGCGTACGACCCGGACCGGGTGACCGGCGCCGAGCGCGCGAAGCTGGCCGAGCGCGTCGAGGGCAAGCCGTACCTGGTGATGTCGCCCTACCCCGGGCTGGACCAGCCGATCTCGCTGCAGTCCTGGGGTCACCAGCTGAAGGTCGCCTCGGCCGACGACGAGCGCATCGATCAGTTCGTCACCGCGCTGCTGCTGAACCCGTCGACCTTCCCCGAACCCGGCGCCCCCTGCGACCCCGGCCCCGGTGGCTTCGACCAGGACGCGCCGCCGCCGTTCGACCCGACTCCGCCAGGACCGGACGCGCAGCCGCCGATCTAGGCCTTCAGCAGGCGCTCCAGTTCTTCGCCTGCCTCGTCGCAGCCGGCGTCCGAGATCCGCTGCAGTTCGAGCAGGTCGCCCGCCGCGACCGCGCGCCGGGTGAGCAGGTGCCCGGCACGCAGGCACCCCTCGTCCAGCAGCTCGCTCAGTTCGTCGAGATCGGCACGGGCGTCGGCGAGGTCGGCGAGCCGGTCCATGGCCGTCTCGTTGCCCTCGTCGGCCAAAGCACGCAGGGTCTCCCGGTCCGAGTTCGCGTTCACCATGGCCGAAGCCTGCGACCTTGACCCGGGTCAGGGTCAAGCGAGACCCTCCGAAGCGCCCTACACCGACCAGACACACCATCCCTACACTGGCCGGGGTGCTCCATGACCGGGGCGACGACGAGACGAGGTCGGTACAGCACGATGGCAAGCGGCACGAAGAAAAAGGGCAGGCCGACGAACGCCGTGAAGTCGGCCCGGGGCTCCGTGGTGGCCAAGAAGGGCACCCCGTGGGGCACGATCATCGCGGTGGTGGCGATCCTGGCGCTCGCCGGGGTGGTGTTCGGCTACTACTACGTCAACTCGGCGGACAAGCGCGAGCAGAAGACGCGTGAGGAAGCGGCCGCCGCCTTCGCGCCGTCGGCGGAGAACCCGGACCCGTCGCTGAAGATCCCCGGCATCGTCACCAAGCAGTACGAGGCCAGCGTGCACATCCTCCCCACCGAGCGCGTGGCCTACGACCAGACCCCGGCCTTCGGCGGTCCGCACGACGGGTTCTGGGCGGCCTGCACCGGCATCGTCTACCCGAACGCGGTGCGCACCGAGAACATGGTGCACTCGCTGGAGCACGGCGCGGTCTGGATCGCCTACAACCCCGACCAGGTCACCGGTGACGCGGTCAACAAGCTGCGCGTGCGGGCCGAGGGCAAGCCGTACACGATGATGTCGCCGTTCCCCGGCCTGGACAAGCCGGTCTCCCTGCAGGCGTGGGGTCACCAGCTCAAGCTCGACTCGGTCGACGACGAGCGCATCGACCAGTTCATCGCCGCGCTGCGGCTGAACCCGAGCACCTACCCCGAGCAGGGCGCGTCCTGCGACGCCATGGGCCCGGGCCGCTTCGACGTGGACGCGCCGCCCGCCTTCGACGCGACGCCGCCGGGACCGGACGCCAAGCCCATGGACTACAAGGGTTCCGAGGGCGCCGAGCAGGAAAGCACCGGCATGCCGGGCGGGGTCCCGGGCGGCGTGCCCGGTGGCACGCCCCCGGTCGGGCAGCAGCCCCCGGCCGGCGGATGAGTTCGGCTTTCCCCGAAGAGGACCAGGAGCGGGCGGAGTTCGGCGAACCCCGCCCGGCCTGGTCCCGGGTGGTCATCCTGGGCGCCGCGACGCTCGCGGTGCTCCTTCTCGGCGCGACCATCGGCATGTTCCTCACCCAGTCGCTCGGCCAGGACGCCGAAACCGCGGCACCCTCGCCCGGGGTGGTGGAGGTCGGGTTCGCGCAGGACATGGCGGTGCACCACCTCCAGGCGGTCACCATGGCCAACTGGGCGCGTGACCACTCCACCGACCCGCAGGTGCAGCAGCTCGCCTTCGACATCGCCAGCACCCAGCTCGAGCAGGTCGGGCGGATGAAGGGCTGGCTGATGCTGTGGAACAAGCCGGAGCAGGCCATCGGCGGGTACATGACCTGGATGACCGACTCGCCTGGGCACGCCCACGGCGGCCACGGCGCTGCCGCCACCGGTCCCGCCACGCCCGCCGGGTTGATGCCGGGCATGGCCACCAACGACGAACTGGCGAAGCTGAGGTCGTTGTCCGGCAAGGAACTCGACGTCTACTTCCTGCAGCTGATGCTCCGCCACCACCAGGGCGGCACGGAGATGGCGCAGTACACCCAGGACCACAGCGGCCTGGCCGCGGTGAAGTCGCTGACGAACAGCATCCTCAAGTCGCAGAGCGCCGAGGCCCGCGTGATGACCGGCATGCTCGCCGACCGCGGTGCCACCCCGCTGCCGTTCAGCTGAGCATTCCCGCCCGGCGGTGCAGATACCGCTGCTGCGGCAGGCTCGTCGCCCGGTTCGCCGCGGCCACATAGGACTCACGCGCCGCGGCCCTCTCCCCGGACAGCTCCAGCAGGTGCCCCCGGACGGCGTCCACGCGGTGATCGCCCGGGAGCCGTTCTTCCACTGCCGCAAGGAGTTCCAGCCCGGCTCGCGGTCCCTTGGCCATCGCGACCGCGACGCTGTGGTTCAACGCCACCACCGGGTTGTCGGACAACCGCAGGAGCGCTTCGTACAGCGCGACGATCTGCGGCCAGTCGGTCTCCTCGGCGCTGGGGGCCTCGTCGTGCACGGCCGCGATCGCCGCCTGCAGCTGGTATTCGCCCACCGGGCCGTCCGGCAGCGCGGCGGTGATCAGCTCGATGCCCTCGGCGATGTTGTCCGCGTTCCAGCGGCCGCGGTCCTGTTCGGCCATCGGTACCAGCGCGCCGTCGGGTCCGGTGCGGGCCGCGCGACGGGCGTCGGTGAGCAGCATCAACGCGAGCAGCCCGGTCACTTCGCTGTCGCCGGGCAGGAGGTCGTGCAGCAGGCGCGCCAGCCGGATCGCCTCGGCGGTGAGTTCGGTCCGCTGCAGTTCGGGGCCCGCGGTGCTGGCGTACCCCTCGTTGAAGATCAGGTAGAGCACGTGCAGCACGGCGGCGAGCCGGTCCGGGCCCGCCGGCACGCCGAACGGGACGCCGCTGTCCTTGATGCGCTGCTTGGCCCGGCTGATGCGCCGGGTCATCGTGGCTTCCGGGACCAGGAAGGCCCTGGCGATCTCGGCGGTGGTCAGGCCGCCGACCGCGCGCAGGGTGAGCGCGATCTGCGAGGCTGGGGACAGCGACGGGTGGCAGCACAGGAACAGCAGCACCAGCGTGTCGTCCGAGGCCTTTTCGGGCCGGTCCGCTGGCGGTGCCAGCCATTCCTCGGGCAGCACCTGCCGGGCGACGGTTTCCTCGCGGCGGCGGCGGGCGTACTCGCTGCGCAGCAGGTCGGTCAGCCGCCGGGAGGCGACGGTGATCAGCCAGCCGCGTGGGTTGTCCGGGATGCCGCTGTCCGGCCACTGCGTGGTCGCCGCGAGCAGCGCCTCCTGGACCGCGTCCTCGGCGGTGTCGAAGTTGCCGAACCGGCGGACCACCGCGCCGAGGACCTGCGGCGCGAGACCGCGCAGCAGGCCCTCGACCTCGGCGGGCATCAGAAGTTCAGGTCCGCGGCGGATTCCACGAGGGGCCGGACGTCCGCGTAGGCATCGTCGTCGAACCCGGCGGGCACCGGGCAGTCGGCCAGCCGCGCGGCGATCTCGGTGGCCCGGTCGAAGCTCTCGCACTCGACGATCCAGTAGCCGGCCAGCACTTCCTGCGTCTCGGCGTAGGGGCCGTCCGTCCACACGGGAGTGCCGTCCTTGGCGCCCTGCACGCGGCGGGTGTGCACGGGCTCGTGCAGGCCGCGGGTCTCGACCAGCTCGCCGGAGGCTTCCAGTTCGGCGTTGAACTTGCCCATGAAGGCGTGCAGGTCGCCGAAGTCCTCGGCCTGGAACTCGCCCTTGCCCGCCATGGCGTCGTAGTGCTGCTGCGAGCCGTAGCTCAGGATCATGTACTTCATCGTGGTCTCCTCGCCTCGTTCGGTGCCCTTTCACCGGAGACGTCGGAGCAGCGGCGCCCATCCGGACACCCATTCTCGCCTCAGTAGCGGAATTCCGGATCGGCCCGGCTGAGGATCGCCCTCCTGGGGTGGCCGAGTTCGTGTTCGAGGGCACTGACCAGGGCTTTCACGTCGTCGACCGCGGTCTCGTGCAACGCCTCCGCGACGATCAGCACGGTCTCGGTCCGGTCGCTGACCGCCGAGCGCCCGCTCTGACGATTGGTCCAGCGGCGGGCGTGGGCATGCCCGGCCTCGTCGGCGAACACCACCTCACCGGGCTGCGGATGCTCGACCTCGCCGCCGAACGTCAGGTACTCCTCGTCGCCGGTGGCGTAGCGGACCTCGAGGTCGCCGGTGATCCGCGCGAGGTCGAGCACCGCGATCGGGATGGCATAGGCGAGCGAGACCGCGTTGCACAGGTCGATCACCGGGTGGATGCCCGGGAGCGACTTCTCCTTGCGGAACCGGCGGAGCAGCGACTCGGAGGCGCAACGGTACTGCGTCGGCTTGAGCCCGAGCTGCCCGAAGGCCCGCCGCCAGGCTTGGATCTCGGGCAGCTGCGCTTCGGTGGTGCCTTCGAGCCGCCTCTCGGCGATCTCGTAGTACTCGGTGAGGTCCCGCCGGGCCACGGTGTGCTCGACGTGCAGGACAGCGGGAACGAGCTGCGGGAAGTCGGCCCAGAGGGCGTCGGCGTGGCGGAAGGTGCTCATGCCTCGGTCACCGCCAGCTTGAAGCCCAGCCCGGCGAACGCGGCGGCGAAACTGCGTCGGGTCCAGGCGAGCACCTTCGGTCTGGCGATGATGTGGTCGCGCACGGCGGCGGCAAAGGCGCCGTAGCCGAGGAAGACGACCAGCGTGAGCGCGGTGAAGACCGCGCTCATTTCCACCATGCGCCACACCGGCTCGCCGGGCTGGACGAATTGGGGCAGGAACGCGACGAAGAAAATGGTCAGCTTGGGATTCAAGATGTTGGCCAGTACCCCGGTGGTGATCACCTTGAGCGGGGAAACCGGGACATTTTCCTGCGGCTCGAACGTCGATTTGTCTCGAACAGTGGCCCACGCGAGGTACAGCAGGTAGGCGACGCCGAGGTATTTCAGCACCTCGAAGGCGGTGGCGCTGGTGTGCAGGAGCGCGGCCAGCCCGGTGAGCGCCGCGAGCAGGTGGGGCAGGGTGCCGAGGGTGCACGCGAACGCGGCCACCGCACTCGCGCGCACCCCGCGGCTGAGCCCGGCCGCCACCGTGAAGAGCACGCCGGTGCCGGGGGTGGCCACGATGACCAGTGCTGTCAGGAGGAACTCGATGCTCACGGGGTCGATCCTGGTGGCCGGGGTGGCCCAGTGAACAGGTCCAGTCGGGCTCCGCCGACTTGGTCCACCCGGGCCGGTCAGCAGTGCCCGAGGTGCGTGGTGCTGAAGCCGCTGGCGATGTTGCGGAACCAGTAGTAGTGCACGTGGCGGTTCGCCTCGTGCCAGTGGTCGTAGAACTTGAAGATGTGCCCGTCGAGTTCGATGTGGGAATCATGGCCGCACCAGTTGTACGGATCGATCGGCAGTTTCTGCGCCGCCGGTTCCGCCTGCGCCGGCCCCGCGAACAACGCACCGGCCGCCAACGCGACCACACCCGCCTTCAAGGCTCTTTTCAGCATCATTCCCCCAGGCTGAAGGTGACCCGCATCACGGTCAATGGCCTTCACCAGTGACTGAACGGGGGACGCCGCCCGGATGGATAAGTGCTGCTCCGCGCCGTCGCCGATGAAAGCGAATCAGCCGACGAAGCGGTGAGACGGGTAACGAACGGCACGCCAGTCGATCTGCCAGTGAAGCAGCTGTCCGCTACGTCGGAACCCGGTCGTCACGCGCATTTGAGCGCCGTGCCGACCACGCCGAAAACAAGAACAGCCCTACCGCGTTTCCGCTGGTAAGGCTGTGTCCGAAAAGGAGTGCCCTCGGCAGGATTCGAACCTGCGACACCTGCCTCCGGAGGGCAGTGCTCTATCCCCTGAGCTACGAGGGCCCGTCAACTTGCGACCTCGTGAAGCCTAGCGCATCCCCCGAAGGCGTTGACAGCGGGTTGACGATCCCGCGCCGCGGGAAGCCCCGGTTGGGGGGTTGGGCCCGGGCGAGGTGCGTCGTACCGTAGCTTAGGCTGGCCTCTATTGCATGCATGCGCATGTCACTATATATTCCCCGGGGTACGAGCAACGGGAGGCGGCGGGATGGGCCACGGACACGGCCACGGGCAGGTGCCCGCGGGAGGTGCGTCGGGCAGGTACGTGCGTGCGTTGACCGCCGCGCTGCTGATCGGCGCGGCTTTCATGGTGCTGGAGTTCGCGGTCGGCTTCGCGACCTCCTCGCTGGCGCTGATCTCCGACGCCGCGCACATGTTCACCGACGTGCTCGGCGTGGGCATGGCGCTCACCGCGATCCTGCTCGCCCGTCGCAGCGGGCCGACCTTCAGCCGCACCTTCGGGCTCTACCGCGCCGAGGTGCTCGCGGCGCTCGCCAACGCGGTGCTGCTCTTCGGCGTGGCCGGGTACGTGCTCTACGAGGCCATCAGCCGGATCACCGACCCACCCGCAGTCCCCGGGTGGCCGGTGATGATCGTCGCGGCCGTCGGGCTGGGCGCCAACGTGGTGTCGTTCCTGCTCCTGCGTGCGGGCGCCAAGGAGAGCATCAACGTCCGCGGCGCCTACCTCGAAGTCATGGCCGACATGATCGGCTCGTTCGGGGTGCTGCTCAGCGGGCTCATCACGCTGACCACCGGCTGGCGCTACGCCGACCCGCTCATCGGTGTCGCCATCGGCCTCTTCGTGCTCCCCCGCACCTGGACCCTGGCCCGCCGGGCGCTGCGCATCCTCTTCCAGCACGCCCCGCAGGGCGTCGACGTCGGCCGGATCAGCGAGGAGCTCGCGGCCCTGCCCGGGGTCACCGACGTCCACGACCTGCACGTGTGGACGCTCACCTCCGGCATGGAGGTCGCCTCCGCCCACCTCACCATCGAGTCGGCCGCGGTGCACTGCGACGTGCTCGTCGAGGCCCAGAACCTGCTCGCCGGCACCTACGGCATCGAACACGCCACGCTGCAGGTCGAGCCGAGGGAATCGGCCCGACGCTGCAGCGAGATGTCCTGGTAGGCCCCTACTTCACCTGGCGCGAGAGCCAGCGCTGCAGGGTGACCACGATCAGCAGGATCGTCCCGCTGACCACCGCCTGCCAGTTCGAGTTCAGCGAGCCGACCTGGTTGATCACGTTCTTGATCACCTGGAGCAGCAGCACGCCGACCAGCGTGCCGAGGATGGTGCCCGCGCCGCCGGTGAGCAGCGTGCCGCCGAGCACCACCGCGGAGATCACCTCCAGCTCCATGCCGACGCCGAGCACGGTCACCCCGGACGAGGTGTACGAGGCGATCAGCAGCCCGCCGAACCCGGCCAGCAGCCCCGACGCCAGGTAGGTGACCACCTTCGCGCGGACCACCGGCAGGCCCATCAGGTCGGCCGCGTCCTCCTGCCCGCCGATCGCCAGCACGGTCGAGCCGTACGTGGTCCGGTGCAGCACCAGCGCGCCGATCCCGAACGCGACCACCACGATCCAGATCGGGTAGCCGATGCCGAAAAGGCTGCCCTGCGCCAGTTCGCGGAAGGCCGAATCCGGCGGCACCTTGTACGTGGTGGCGCCCTCGTCGCTGATCAGCAGCAGCACCCCGCGGGCGAACAGCAGGCCGGCCAGCGTGACGATGAACGGCGGCAGCCCGCCGCGCGCGATGATCAGCCCCTGCACCAGCCCGATCGCCCCGCACACCAGCAGTGGCAACAGGATCGCCACCCAGGTGCCGTACTGCGCGCCCCAGGCGGCCAGCACCCCGCCGAGCGCGAACACCGAGCCGACCGAGAGGTCGATGCCACCGGTCATGATCACGAAGGTCATGCCGAGCGCGACCACGGCCAGGAACGAGGCCTGCAGCGCGATGTTCGTCAGGTTGCCGGCGGTGCCGAAGGAATCGAAGGCGAAGGTGGAGGCGACGACCGCGACCACCAGGATCACCAGTGCGCCCTGGCGTTGCGCCGAGCGCGCCACCCTCGCGCGGGTGGCCGTGGGCGTGGTCGTCATGTCGTCACCTTCTGCCCGGTCTTCTTCCGTGCCTTCTTCCGGCCGAGCTGCACGTAGACCGCGGCCACCACGATCACCGCCTGCGCCACCTGCGCGGTGGAGTCGGGGATGTCGTGGAAGATCAGCGTCGCGGTGATCAACTGCATCAGCAGCGCGCCGGCGATGGTGCCGGCGATGCGCACCTGCCCGCCGGACAGCGGCGTGCCGCCGATCACCACCGCGGTGATCGCGGACAGCTCCACCAGCATGCCGAGCTTCGTCGGGTCACTGGCCTGCGACCGCGCCGCCATCAGCACCCCGGCCAGCGCGGCGAGCAGCCCGCAGATCACGTAGGTGGTGATCAGCACGCGCTTGACCGGCAGCCCGGCGAGTTCCGCGGCGCGCTTGTTGCCGCCGATGGCCACCAGTTGCCGCCCGTAGGTCGACCGCCGGACCAGGAACCAGGCCAGCGCGGCGACCACGGCCGCGATCAGCACCACGTACGGGATGCCGAGCAGGTCACCGGTGCCCAGCTCGACCATGCCCGGGTCGCGGATGCTCTTGATCTCCCCGCCGAACACGTTGGCCAGCCCGCGCCCGGCGACCATGATGCCGAGCGTGGCGATGATCGGCTGCACGCCGACCTTCGCCACCAGCACCCCGGCCAGCACCCCGGTCACCGCCCCGGCCAGCACGGAGATCAGCAGCGCGCCCACCGTGCCGTACCCGATGTAGAGCGGGACCAGCGCCGCCGCGATCGCCATCACCGCGCCGACCGACAGGTCGATGCCCTCGGTGCCGATCACCAGCGCCATGCCCAGCGCCACCAGCAGCACCGGCGCCACCTGGATCAACTGCAGCCGCAGCGTGCCCGCGCTGACGAAGTTGTCGGTGATCGCGATGTTGATCAGCAGCAGCAACACCAGTGCCACGTAGACACCGTTGCGCCGCACCCAGTCCTTGTCGAACCGGCTCATTCCCCGTCCTCCCCCGCCAGCGCGGCCAGCAGGTCCGCGCCGGTGACCCGGTCCCCGGTCAGCTCCCGGCTCACCGATCCGTTGTGCAGCACCACGATCCGGTCGGCGCCTTCCACCAGCTCGTCCATCTCGCTGGAGATCAGCACCACCGCGAGCCCCTGGTCGGCCAGTTCGTCGATCAGGGACTGCACCTCCAGCTTCGCGCCGACGTCGATGCCGCGGGTGGGCTCGTCGAGCAGGAAGACCTTCGGTTCGGTGCACAGCCAGCGCGCCATCAGCACCTTCTGCTGGTTGCCGCCGGAGAGCTCGCGCACTTTCTGCGCCGGACTGGATGCCTTGATGTGCAGGCGTTTCATGAACGTTTCGACCAGCGCGTCGATGCGTGCCTCGGTGACCAGACCGGCCCGCGAGAACCGCGGCAGGACCGCCAGCGCGATGTTGTCGCGCACCGACAGGTCCGGGATGATGCCTTCGGCCTTGCGGTCCTCGGACAGCAAGGCGATCCCCGAGCGCAACGCGTGCCGCACGGAGTTCGCCCGCACCTTCTTCCCGCGCACCGAAACCGAGCCGGACTGCGCGGGCAGCGCACCGTAGACCGCCTTGACCGTCTCGCTGCGGCCGGAGCCCAGCAGCCCGCCGAGGCCGACCACCTCACCCGGTCGCACGGTCAGCCCGACGCCGGAAAGCCGGTGCCGGACGTCCAGACCGGACACTTCCAGCACCGGTTCCTCGCTCCGCGTGTGCTCTTCGCCGAATTCGGTGGCGCCTTCGCGTTCCACCTGCTCGATGTCGCGGCCGAGCATGCGCGCGACCAGGGTGACCCGGTCCAGCTCGGCCATCGGGCCGGTGTGCACCTGCTGCCCGTCGCGGAGCACGGTCACCCGGTCGCACAGCTCCCACAGCTCGTCGAGCCGGTGCGAGACGAAGATCAGGCCGACCCCGCGATCCCGCAGGCCACGCGCCACTTCGAAGAGCGTGGCCACCTCGCGGGCCTCCAGTGAGGAGGTGGGCTCGTCCATGATCACCACGCGGCTGTCCACCGACATCGCCCGTGCCAGCGCCACCATCTGCTGCACCCCGAGCCCGAGCCTGCCGAGTTCGGCGGTCACGTCGAGGTCCAGCCCCAGCGAGCGGGTCAGCTCGGCGGCCTGGCGGTTCATCGCCGCCACGTCGATCAGCTTCCACCGGTTGCGCGGCTCACGGCCGAGGAAGATGTTGCGCGCCACCGAAAGCAGCGGCACCAGGTTGATCTCCTGGTAGATCGTGGAGATGCCGGCGTCCTGCGCGGCGGAGGGCCGGTGGAAGTCCACCGGCTCCCCGCCGAAGCGCACCTGGCCGCCGTCGGGGCGGTACACCCCGGTCAGCACCTTGATCAGCGTCGACTTGCCGGCGCCGTTCTCCCCCACGAGGGCGTGGATCTCCCCCTTCGCGAGGGAGAAGTCCACGCCGCGCAGAGCGTGCACACCGCCGAAGGACTTCGTGACGGCGGTGGTCTCCAGTAGTGCCTCAGAACGCATTGGCGAGGTTCTGCGCGGCGTTGTCCCGGTTGTACTCGTCGTCCTCGATGATGACGTTCTCCGGGATGGCCTCACCGTTGTAGAACTTCTGCGCGGTCTCGAAGGCGAGCGGGCCGAAGCGCGGGTTCGACTCGATCACCGCGTTGATCTGACCGTCCACAATGGCCTGGACGGCGTTGCGGGTGCCGTCGATGGAGACGATCTTGACGTCCTCGCCCGGCTTCTTGCCGGTCGCGGTCACCGCGGTCACCGCGCCGAGGCCCATTTCGTCGTTGTGCGCGTAGATCGCGGTGATCTCCGAGTTGGCCTGGAGCAGCTGCTCGGCCACCGCCTGGCCCTTCTCCCGCGCGAAGTTGCCGGTCTGCTCGGCCACGATCTGCAGGCCGGGGTACTGCTTGAGCTGGTCCTTGAACCCGGCGTTGCGGTTGTCGGTCACGTTGTTGCCCGAGGAGCCGAGCAGGATGGCCACCTTGCCGGTGCCACCGGTCGCCTTGTTCATCGCGTCGGCCGCGCGCTTGCCCTGCTCGTAGAAGTCCGAGCCGAGGAAGGCCACGTAGTCGGTGCAGGCGGCGTTGGTGACCTTGCGGTCGATGGTCAGCACCGGCACGCCCTTGGCCTTCGCCGCGGCCAGCGCCGGGTCGAGGCCGTCGGAGTTCACCGGCGCCACGATCAGGAACTGCGCGCCCTGGTTGAGCAGGTCCTGGATATCGGCGATCTGCTTGGGCAGCTCGTTGTTCGCGTTGGTCACCAGCAGCTGCTTGACGCCCAGCTGCTCGGCGGCCGACTTGATCGACGCGGTTTCGGCGGCCCGGAAGGCCGCGGTGTCGGGTTCGGACTGCGAGAACCCGACCACCGCGGTCTTCAGGTCCAGCTTCTGCGCCCCGTTCTTCTCCAGGGTGCACCCCTCCCCCGCCCCGGGGGCCTGGCTCTTCACCACCTGGCCGTCACCACCCGCGGTGCCCGTGGGCGCCGCGGAACTGCCTGAATCTCCCGGGTTGGTGCACGCGGTGAGCGCCAGACCGGCGGCCGCCAGCAAGATGACGGAGAGCCGGGTTTTTCTGCTGTTCATCGTTGAACTCCTCGTGGGGCAGGAAAGGGGTGAAACCTAGGGGCGGGTCGCGAGTGCCGCGATCTCCTGGCCGGTCAGCGCCCGGTCGAACAGGCGGACGTCGTCCACGTCACCGCGGAGGAAGTCGACCTGGTTGCCGCCGTACTGACCGCGGCCGATCACCGTGGGGCCGGTGGATTCCGGGGCCGCGCAGGCGCTCTGCCCGGCGACCTTCTGGCCGTCGACGTAGAGCGAGAGCGTGCCCGCCTTGGCGTCGCGGACGCCGGTGAGGTGGTACCAGCGGCCGACTTCCGGCTTCTGCGGCGACAGCGCGCGCAGGCCGACGAAGCTCATCGCCCAGCGCTGGTCCTGTCCCGAGTACTGCAGGAAGAAGGCGCTGTTGCTGCCGGTGTCCTGGCTGACCACGGTCTGGAACGCGCCGTCCGCCACGTCGAGCTTGGCCCAGGCGGACACCGAGTAGCTGCTCGCCGAGTTCACCAGCGCGCTGCCGGTGTCGCCGAACCCGTTGCCGTTGAAGGAAACCGCGCCGTTCTGCACACCGGGGGCCCACTCGGCGCCGGTCAACTTGGCATCGGCGTCACCGACCGCGTCGGCGGCCGTGGTGCCGGTGCCCTCGTCGAACTTGTAGGCGTGCACCCCGTCGGTGCCCGGGGTGCCGGGACCGGGGTCCGGCGCGCCGGTGCCGCTGCCGTCTGCCTCCCGCACGATCTTCTCGTTGATCGCCTTGACCTGCGCGAAGTCCATCTTCTTCACCTGCCGGTCGTAGGTGAAGAAGCCGTTCACCTCGTGCTCGACGTCGGTGATCTGGGTGTAGATGGCGCCGCTGATGCCGCAGCGCTGCGCGGAGTCCAAGACGTCCTCCTGGTTTTCCACGTAACGCCTGGTCAGCGTGGCCGGGTCGGGCGTCATCTCGTAGGCGTGCCCCTCGCCGAACCACATGTGGCCGTCGATCTCCAGGCCGAAGCCGCCGTGCTCACCGTCCATCGAGGCGCGGTGCTCGTCCGGCACCGGGGTGCCGGGGCCGACGTAGGCGTGCCAGTCGAGCACGTCGCCCTTGCCGGAGTCACCGAGCGAGTCGCAGCAGTTCACCCCGCTGTGCGCGTTGACCAGGCGGTTCGGGTCCTGCGCCTTGACCTCCTCGGCGATGCGGCCGGTGGCTTCGCGGTTCCACTCGCCCCAGCCCTCGTTGAACGGCACGTACCCGATCACCGAGGTCCAGTTCTTCTTCTGCTCGACCAGTTCGTGCAGTTCGGTCTCGAACTGCTGCTGCGCGTCCACCGGCGGGCGGCCGCCGGTCCGCATGGCCGGCATGTCCTGCCAGACCAGCAGGCCGAGGCGGTCGGCGTGGTAGTACCAGCGGTCGGGCTCGGTCTTGATGTGCTTGCGCACGGTGTTGAAGCCGAGTTCCTTGTGCTGCTCGAGGTCGAAGGCCAGCGCCTCGTCGGTCGGCGCGGTGTAGATGCCGTCCGGCCAGTAACCCTGGTCCAGAGTGGACATCTGGAAAAGGATCTTGCCGTTCAGCGTCATCCGCAGCTTGCCGTCGGCGCCTTCGACCTTGCCGATCTCCCGCATGCCGAAGTACGAGGAGACGCGGTCGACCGGGCGGTCGTTGGCGTCACGCAGGATGACGTCGAGGTCGTAGAGGAAGGGGTTGTCCGGCGACCACAGCTTCGCCTGCGGCACGTCGACCTTGATTTCCCCGGCAGCCCGGGTCCGCTTGCGGCTGACCACGGCACCGCCGTCGCGCACGATGACCTCGGCGGACAGCGCGCTCGCGTCACCGCTGGTCTGCACGGTCAAACCCAGGGTGTTCGTGTCGATGTCCGGCACCATGCCGAGGTTCTCCACGTGCGCGGCGGCGACCGGCTCCATCCACACGGTCTGCCAGATGCCGGAGGCGCCCTCGTAGAAGATCCCGCGGTCGGGCACGATGCGCTGCTTGCCGACCGGCTGCCAGGTCTTGTCCGCGCGGTCCTCGACGCCGACGACGATCTCCTGCTGGCCACCCGGCTTCAGCGCGTCGGTGATGTCGGCGGAGAACGCGCCGTAGCCGCCCTTGTGCTCGGCGACCTTCTTGCCGTTGACGTAGACCGACGCCAGGTAGTCGACCGCGCCGAAGTTCAGCTTGAGCCGGTTCCGGCTGCCGACCTGCCAGTTCGGGGGCACGGACACGGTGCGGCGGTACCACATGTAGTCCTCGTGCCGCTCGATGCCCGACAGCACCGACTCGCTCGGATACGGCACCAGGATCCGCTCGCCGAGGGTCTTGCCGAAGGGCGGGGCCTCCCCGGCGGTGGCGCCCGCGAACTCCCAGACGCCGTTAAGGTTCTGCCAGTCCTTGCGGGTCAGCTGCGGCCGCGGGTACTCCGGCAGCGCGTTGTCGGGGGTGACCAGGTGGGTCCAGGGGGTCGGCAGTTTCGGCGTGCCCATCGCCCACTCCGGCTGGGCCGAAGCTTGCGGGGCCACCACGGTGAGCATCGCCAGGACCGAGGCGAGCGCGGCAGCGGCCCACGGACGTCTGATCTTTCGGCGTCGGCTAACACGTGACATCGTTGTCGTACACCCTTCAGGTGAGGTCCTGGTGAACCAGCGGCTGCTGGCGCCCGGGAAACGAGTCCGCATGTGCCGGCACGTGGTGGACCCGCCGTGACACATTTCACGCGGGAACTCAACAGATGTCAACACATCCGACCATACTTGCTCAGCTCTCAACATTTGCGCTCGCACCGGCCTTGCCCAGGGGATGTCCGTTTTGGTCACGGACAGAACAAGATCCCCGGTGCGGATGGCCGCACCGGGGATCTGTTGATTCTTGTCTCTTTGTGGCGGTGGTGGGAGCGGGGTGGGGATAGATCCGACGACCCCCGCCCGCGGATGCTAGGAGTGGGGCATTACTTGCATTGAACGCAAGTAATGCCCCACTCCTAGCATTCAGAGGTCAGAGCAATCCCCGGCGCACCGCCCAGACCACCGCCTCGATCTGCGTGCGCACGCCGAGCTGGTCGCAGATCGCCCGGGTCCGGCGCCGGATCGTGCGGTCGGACAGGCCGAGCCGCCGGGCCACCGCGTCCGCGGGCAACCCGGCGGCGAGCAGCCGGAGCAGTTCCAGGTCGTCGTGCCGCAGCCGTTCCCTGGTCAGCACCGTCACGCCCCCCAGCCCATCGCGGCGCCTCCGGCCCGCTCGGCCTCGATCCGCTCCTGGTACCCGCTGCGGTGGTAGGCCGCGATCGGGTCCGCGTCCAGGCCCATGTCCTGGCGGAGTTCGGCCAGCCGCGGCCGGACGTCGGTGTTGAAGGCGTCCATCACCACCGCGTTCGCGCCGAGCACGTCACCGTCGGCCTGCGCCCGCGCGAGCGCGTCGGCATCCACCAGCAGCGCCTTGGCCGTGGCCTCCTGGACGTTGAGCACCGAGCGGATCATCGCCGGCACCTTCGGTTCCAGGTTGTGGCACTGGTCGAGCATGAACTCCACGTCCGCGGCCGGATCCAGCCCGCCGGCGCTGACCAGTTCGTGCATGATCCGGAAGAGCTGGAACGGGTCCGCCGCACCGACGATCAGGTCGTCGTCGGCGTAGTTGCGGCTGTTGAAGTGGAACCCGCCGAGCCTGCCTTCGCGCAGCAGCAGCGCGACGATGAACTCGATGTTCGTGCCCGGCGCGTGGTGCCCGGTGTCCACCAGCACCTGCGCGCGCTCGCCGAGGCGCAGGCAGTGGGCGAACGACGTGCCCCAGTCCGGCACGTCCATGGTGTAGAAGTGCGGCTCGAAGAACTTGTATTCGAGCAGCAGCCGCATGTTCTCCGGCATCCGGTCGTACACCTCGCGCAGACCTTCGTACAGGCGGTCCTGGCGGGCGCGGATGTTGTCCTGCCCGGCGTAGTTCGTGCCGTCGGCCAGCCACACCGACAGCACGCCGGAACCGGTGGCGCGCCCGATCTCCACGCACTCCAGCAGGTGGTCGACGGCCTTGCGGCGGACCCCGGGATCGGGGTTGCAGATGCTGCCGAGCCGGTAGTCGTCCTCTTGGAACACATTGGGGTTGATCGCGCCCAGCTCGATCCCGCGGTCGGCGGCGTACCGGCCGAGCGCGCCGAAGTCGTCCACGCGGTCCCACGGGATGTGCAGCGCGATGCTCGGCGCGACGCCGGTCAGCTCGTGCACCTTCGCCGCGTCGTCGATCTTCTCGTACGGATCACGCGGGATCCCGCGCTGGGCGAACACCTTGAACCGGGTGCCCGAGTTCCCGTACGCCCAGGACGGGGTCTCGATCCGCTGGGCGCGCAGCACCTCGGCGGCTTGTGCCCACGAACTCATCCGCTGCCCCTCTCAGAAGTCGAACCGGTCGATGTTGGCCGCGTCGAACACGGTCGGCGGGCCGAGCACGACCTCCCCCTCCGCGCCGATGGTGTACTCGCCCAGTTCCCCGGCGGAGAACTTCTCCCCCTGGGCACCGGTGATCCGGCCGGACGCGAGCGCGGTCGCCGCCTGCACGCCGAGGTAGCCGAGCTTGTTGGGCTCCCACAACGCGAACTTGCCGACCGTGCCGTCCTTGACGTAGGCCCGCAACTGGTTCGGCGTGCCGAGGCCGGTCAGCGCGACCTTGCCCTTGTACTCCGACGAACTGAGGTAGCGCCCGGCCGCGGCAAGGCCGACGGTTGTCGGCGAGACGATGCCCTTGAGCTGCGGGTGTGCCTGCAGCAGGCCCTGGGTCTTCTGGAACGACGTCTGGTCGTCGTCGTTGCCGTAGGCGGTTTCGACCAGCTTCAGCCCGGCGTACTCGGGCTTCGCCAGTTCCTGCTTCATGATCTCGATCCAGGTGTTCTGGTTCGTCGCGTTCGGTGTGGCCGAGAGGATGGCGATCTCCCCGTTGCCGCCCACGGCTTCGGAGATCAGCTGGACCTGCTTCACCGCGATGTCCCGGGAATCGGCCTGGTTGATGAACACGTCACGGGCGTCGGCCGCCACGTCGGAGTCGAGCGTGACCACCTTCATCCCTTGCTGGCGCGCGGTTTTCAGCGCCGGGGCCACCGCGTTCTCGTCGTTGGCCGCCATGATCAGCGCGTCCTGGCGCTGCTGCGCGGCGGTGTTGATGTAGGTGACCTGCGAGGAGGCGCTGGCGTCGGACGGGCCGGTGGCCTTGAACTCGGCCTGCAGTTCGCCCGCCGCCTTCTCGCCGCCCTGCTGCACCACGGTGAAGTACGGGTTGTTCACCTGCTTGGGCAGGAAGGTCATCTTCAGCCCGGTCTTCAGCGGGGCGGCCGGGTTCGCCGCCCCGCTGGCCGCGGGCGCGGGTCCCTGGTCGGCGCTGTCCTTCGTGGTCCCACTGCAGGAGGCCAGCAACAGCGCCATGCCGAGTACCGCGGCACCTCGTCGTGCGGCGGATCGTGTGTTCATCAGGTTTTCCTTCCTGCCGGGGTGAACCGGCTGCCGAGCAAGCGCGGGATGAGCACGCCGGCGAGCAGCAGCGCGCCGGTGACCACGGTCAGCACCTCGGTCGAAACGTCGTCGAGGATCAGGAGGTTGCGCAGGCCGCCGAGCAGCAGCACCCCGGCGATGACCCCGCCGAGCGTGCCCTTGCCGCCGAAGATCGAGACCCCGCCGAGCAGCACCGCGGCGACCACGGCGAGTTCGAGCCCGTTGCCGTTGTCCGCGCGGGCGCTGGAGAACCGCAGGGTGTAGACGATCCCGGCGATCGCGGCGACAGCTCCGGTCAGCACGAAGAGCACCAGCTTGACGCGCTTGACGCGGATGCCGGAGAAGCGGGCGGCCTCGTCGTTCGCGCCGATGGCGAAGGTGGACCGGCCGAACGAGCTGTAGTGCAGCAGCACGGCGAATCCGATGGCCAGCACCGCGAAGAGCAGGATGGGGTACGGGATCTGCGTGCCGGGGATCGGCGTGTTGCCGAACTGGGTGAAGGTCGCCGGGAAGTCGGCGACCGCGGTGTCGCCGAGCAGCACCAGCGCGAGCCCGCGGTACAGGGCGAGCGTGCCGATGGTGACCGCGAGCGAGGGCAGGCCGAGCCGGGTGACCAGCAGGCCGTTGACCGCGCCGCACACCGCCCCGGCCAGGATCGCCACCGGCAGGATCAGTTCCAGTGCCCAGCCCGCGTTCCACAGCGTGCCGACCAGCGCGCTGGACAACCCGAGCACCGAGGCGACCGACAGGTCGATCTCGCCGGAGACCACCACGAGGGTCAGCGGCAGGGCGATCAACGCGATTTCGGCGATGTCCAGGCCGAGGTAGAACAGGTTGCCACCGGAGAGGAAGGTGCCGCCGGTGCGGACGCTGCCGACCACCGCGACCACCACCAGCAGGAGCACCAGCACCGACTCCCAGCGGATGAGCCGGGCCATCACGCGCCTCCCCTCAAATTATTGCGGCGCAAGGCAGCCGCGAGCCGGAGCGCCACGAGCCGGTCGATCGAGATCGCGGCGAGCAGCAACGCACCGGTGATCGCCTGCTGCCAGAACGCGGGCACGCCGAGCACCACCAGCGAACCGGCGATCGTGCTGAGCAGCAGTGCGCCCAGCGCCGCGCCGAGCACGGTCCCCGAACCGCCGAAGATGGCCACGCCGCCGACCACCACGGCCGCGACCACCTGCAGTTCCAGCCCGGTGCCCGCGGCGGCGTCGACCGTGCCGTAGCGCGCGGCCCACAACGCCCCGGCCAGCCCGGCGATCGCGCCCGACACGGCGAAGGCGGTGAAAGTGCGGCGGCGCACCGGAATCCCGGCCAGTACTGCGGCCTCCGGATTGGAGCCCATCGCGTAGAGCTCCCGGCCGGACCGGTACGAACGGAGGTAGAACCACGCGGCCAGCACCACGATCAGCGTGATCAGCACCAGGTTCGGCACGCCGAGCAGGCGCCCGCTGCCCAGGCCGAGCAGGTTTTCGGGCAGGTCGGCGGCGTTGACCTGCTCCCCGGAGGCCAGCGCGAAGTCGAGGCCGCGGAAGACGTAGAGCGTGCCGAGGGTGACCACCAGGCTCGGCACCCGGCCGAGCGCGACCACCAGGCCGTTCGCCGCACCGCAGAGCAGGCCGATCAGCACGCCGAGCGCGACCCCGGCGACCACCGGCAGGTTCTCGTTCGACGCGAAGGTGTCCGCGGTGAGGAAGGCGGCCAGGCCGAGGACCGAGCCGACGGAGAGGTCCACGTTGCGCGTGATCACCACGATGGTCTGGCCGACCGCGAGCAGCGCCACGATCGAGGCGTTGAGCAGCAGGTCGCGCACGCTCTGGGCCTCGACGAACCGCGGGTTGCTCAGCGCGGTGCCGCCGACCACGAGCAGCAGCGCGAGCAGGATGCCCAGCTCACGGACCTTGCCGGCGCGATCGGCGAGCCTGCGGGCGGTGGTGCCGGCCTCCGGGACCGCCTGGTCCACTGTGGACTCCGCGGTCATGCCCGGCCCGCCGCGGCCAGCGCCACCGACTCCTCGGTGGCCGCCGCCCGGTCCAGTTCGGCGGTGAGGCGGCCCTCGTGCATGACCAGCACGCGGTCGGCCATGCCGAGCACCTCGGGCAGTTCGGACGAGATCATCAGCACCGCCACCCCTTCCGCGGCGAGTTCGGACAGCAGCCGGTGGACCTCGGCCTTGGTGCCGACGTCGATGCCGCGCGTCGGTTCGTCCACGATCAGCACGGCCGGCTTCCTCGCCAGCCACTTCGCGAGCACGACCTTCTGCTGGTTGCCGCCGGAAAGCACGCCGACGGGGTCGCCGAGCCGGGAGAACTTGAGCCGCAGTTTGACGGCCCAGTCCTTGGCCAGCTGTCGTTCGTCCCGCCTGCGGATCAGGCCGCCGCGACTGAGTGTGCCGAGCGAGGCCAGCGCTGCATTGCGCTCGATGGACGCATCCATCACCAGCCCCTGCTGCCTGCGGTCTTCGGGCACGAAACCGATCCCGGCGGCCATCGCGGCGGTCGGTGAACCCGGTTTTAGGGGTTCGCCGTTTCTTCGCACGGTTCCGGCGTCGGGACGATCGATGCCGAAGATCGCGCGGGCCACCTCGCTGCGCCCGGCCCCGACGAGTCCGGCGAGCGCGACGATCTCGCCCGCCCTGAGGTCGAAGGAGATGTCGGTGAACACGCCTTCCCTGGTCAGGCGGTCTATTTTCAGCGCGACCTCGCCGGGGGTGGTGTCCTGTTTGGGGAAGAGGGTGGACAGCTCGCGGCCGACCATGCGGCGGACCAGGTCCTCGGGGGTGTGCCCGGCCAGTTCGCCGGTCCAGACGTGCTCGCCGTCGCGGAGCACGGTGGCCTTGGTGCACAGCTCGAAGACCTCGTCGAGCCGGTGCGAGACGAACAGCACCGCCACTTCGGCGTCGAGCAGGGCGCGGACCACGCCGAACAGCCTGCGAACCTCCACTTCGGACAACGCGGCGGTCGGCTCGTCCATCACGACCACGCGGGCGTCGAAGGACAGCGCCTTGGCGATCTCGACCACCTGCTGATCAGCGATGGAGAGCCCGCGGGCCGGCCGCGCCGGATCCAGCGCGACGCCGAGTCGCTTGAACAACGCGCGCACGGCCTCGTGCATCGCGCGGGTGTCGATCCTGCGTCCGCTGCGGAGGGGCTGGCGGCCCATGAACACGTTCTCGGCCACGGACAGGTCCCCGAACAGGGTGGGCTCCTGGTAGATCACCGCGATCCCGGCGTCCCTGGCGTCGGCGGGCCCCCCGAACCGGGTGGGCTCGCCGTCGATCAGCACACTGCCCTCATCCGGGCGGTGGACACCCGCGAGCACCTTGATCAGCGTGGACTTGCCCGCCCCGTTCTCGCCGAGGAGCGCATGGGCCTCACCCGCACGCAGGCCGAGCGACACCCCGGCCAACGCCCGCACCGCGCCGAAGGCCTTGGTGACCTCGCGCAACTCGGTCACCGGGTGCTCGGTCACTGGTCTTCTCCCTCGCGTGAATAAATCGTTTCAATCCACGGATGAGCCGAGAGTGCGTCGAAACTGTGACCTGTGTCAAGTTCTCCACCCACCTTGTCCCAAAACTGACGCCCTCCCCTACCCCCTCGAACCCCTCCCCCGCCACCCCCATTAGAACGTTTCAACCCCCAGCCCCACCTCCCGACACCCGAGCCACACACCCAGACACCCGAACCCCACGCTCAGGAAGCCGAACCCCACGTTCGGGCTGGCGAGTTCCACACTCAGGCAGCCGAGTCACACACTCCCGCAGCCGAGTTCCACATCCAGGCAACCGAGTCCCGCGCCCGGGCAGCCGAGTCCCGCACCCGAGTACCCGGGTTCGACATCCGGGCTGGCGAGTCGCATGCTGCGCCCGCCGCGAGCGTGGGTTTCGGCTGCACGAGGGCGGAACTCAGCTGCCTGAACGTGAAACTCGGCCGCCCGAATGTGGGGTTCGGGTGCCTGAACGTGCGGTTCGGCTGCCTGAACGTGCGGTTCGGATGCCTGAACGTGGGGTTCGGCTGCGCCAATGTGGGGTTCGCGGGGACGAGTGTGGGACTCGGGTGCCTGAGCGTGGGGTTCGGGTGCTGGGTGTGGGGGGGTTAGGTGGCGTGGAAGCGCCATTGGCCGTGGGTGATGTGGTGGACGGCGTAGCCGCGGTCTGTGCGGATGCGCGGGGAGGCGGGGACGGAGGTGACGGTGCCGGGTAGGTGGACTTCGGCCTCCGAACCCACGGGGACGTCCACGGTCAGCCGTAGGCCCCCGCTGACCTTGGTCCAGTGCACGCCGACCCGTCCTCGCACGGTTTCGACGCTGCTCCCCGCCCAGTGCACCCCGGTCAACGCGTCCGGCCGCACGGTGAACGTCCGGTACCCCGCATCCCCCGGGCGCAGGCCGGCGACGTTTTCGTACAGCCACTGCACCACGGTCCCCTGGAAGTAGTGGTCCCGCGAACGCGAGTCCAGCTGCCACATCTCCCACATGGTGTCCGCGCCGTTGTCGAACCAGTACCCCCAGCTCGGATAACTCCGCTGCGTGGCCACGGCATGGGCGACGTCGGCGTGACCATAGGCGGTGAGCACCCGCAGCAGCACGCTGGTCCCGAGCGCGCCGGTGTTCAGATGGTCACCCCGCGCCCGGATGTCCGCCACCAGACTGTCCACAACGGACTGCACCGCCCCGGCCGGGACCAGGTCGAAGGCCAGCGGGATCGCGTTCGACGTCTGCCGGTAGCCGGGGTCCTTCGCCGTCCGGTAGTGCCCTCCCGGACCGAGGAAGGCCGCGTTGAACGCCTCCCGGAGGCCGTCCGCCACCGAGCGGTACCGCGCCGCGGTCTCCTCGTGCCCGAGCATCGAGCCGAGTTCGGCGGTGCCGACGAGCGCCCGGTGCAGGTACGCGGTGGCGGTCAGCCGGGTGTCCTCCGGAGGCACGCCGCCGTACCCGGGCGGCAGGTAGTCGCCCAGCGCGGTGACCGCCAGGCCGTTCTCCAGCCGCCCGATTTCCCAGTCCAGGTACCGGGTCAGCGGCTGCCAGTGCTCGGCGGCCACCCGGTCGTCGCCGTACCAGCGATACATTTCCCGGACCAGGAAGGGGTAAACCGTCGTCCATTCCGGAGCGGGCGCCAGTTCCTGATAGCCCCAGCCACCACTCGGCACGATCACCGGCAGCTGCCCCGGCTCGTTCTGGCTGTCCGCGAGGTCCCCGATCCACTTGGTGAGGAACCGCGGCACGGCGAAGGCGTACGCCAGGCTCGGCGCGCCGAGTTGCGCGTCCCCGGTCCAGCCGTTCTTCTCGTACATCGGGGTGTCGGTCGGGATGCCGTGCAGGTTGTTCAGCAGCGTCCGGCGCATCGCCCGGTCCAGCTGCTCGAAAAACGGCTCCGAGCAACGGAAAGAGGCAACCTCACGTACCTTCGTGTGCACCACGCGGCCAAGCAACCGAGGCTGCGTCGTCAGCCCGTGCACCTCGACGTACCGGAAGCCCTTGTACGAGAACTTCGGCTCCCAGGTCTCCTCACCACCACCCGCGCAGGTGTAGAAGTCCTTCTGGTGCCGCCCGGGCACGTGCCCGTTCTCCCAGATCACGCTCCCGTCCTCGCGCAGGCGCTCGCCGTGCCACAGCTCGACCGTCGTACCCGCCGATGCGCTCACCGTCAGCTTCGTCCAGCCCGCCATCGTGCGGCCCATGTCGGCGACGAACACCCCCGGCCGCAACGCGGTGATCGACACCGGCGTCACGGTTTCCACTACCTCGATCGGCTCGTGCTGCTGGGCGCGCACCACGCCCTTCGGCGCGCTGTGCACGACCGGCGCCCGCCAGGAACTGTCGTCGAAGCCGGTCGACGACCACCCCGGCTTCGCCGCACGCGCGTCGTAGGATTCCCCGGCGTACAGCGAATCCGATACCGTCGGGCCGTCCGCGAGCCGCCACGAGGTGTCCGACGCGATGGTCGTGCGGCTGCCGTCCGGGTGGGTGATCTCCAGCTGTGCCAGTAGTTTCGGCTCACCACGCCAGTCCGGCTTCTCCCAGCGCCAGACGTTCGGCGTGGTCATGGCGTAGAACCCGCGCCCGAGCGTCACACCGATCGCGTTGGCCCCACCGCCGAGCAGCCCGGTGACGTCGTGCGTGGCGTACAGCACGGTCCTGTCGTAGTCGGTGAACCCCGGGTCGAGCACCTGCGTGCCGACGCGCTTGCCGTTGATTTCGGCTTCGTAGTAAGCCAGACCGCTGATGTACAACCGCGCGCTCGCGATCGGTTTGTCCACAGTGAACTCACGACGCAGCAGCGGCGCGGGCACCTGCGGCACCTGCACCGAAACCCCGCTCCCCCACGGACCCTGGCCGTAGGGCGCCAGCACCACGGCCTCGGCCCAGCCGCTGTCGTCGAAGTCCGGCTGCTGCCAGCCGCTCTGCTCGGTGTCCGCGACCCGCCACCCCGGGCCGGTGACCAGCTCGTGCGTCCCGGTCCGGAGCCGGACCAGCAGGCCGCCCGGGTTGACCGACACCGAACCGCGGTTCGTGGCAAGCACCGCGACCACCACACGGCCGCTCACGGAGACGTGAGCGTGCCGCGCGCTCCGCCAGCCGTCGACCTGCTCGGGCGCGTGCAGTACCTGCTCCCCGTTGAGGAACAGGGTGAAGTCGTCGTCCGCCGTGGCGACCAGCTCCGCCTCGGTGACCCCGGCCGGCAGGTCGAGCGTCGCGCGGAACCAGCGTGGACCGGCCGGCGCGTTGCCGCTCGTGCTGCCCGGAGACCAGATCCACGACGTGCCGGTGAAGTCGGGCGGTGCTTCCGGCGCGGGCGCGCCGATCCAGGCCGCCGTCCACTCGGTACCGAGGAAACCGGTCTCCCACCAGCTCCACGCGCTCCAGTCCGACGCCTGACCGTCCTGGTCCCACACCCGCACGCGCCACTGGTACCGCGTACGCGGCCGCAACGCCGGGCCGTCGTAGGCGACGGCGGTCGAGCGGTCCGACGCCACCCGCCCCGAATCCCAGACCCCGTCTACCTCGAGCTGGTAGGCCGTCTGCCGGGCGCCGTGGCCGGGCGCCACCGGCACCCACGACAGCAGCGGCCGGGCGACATCGGTGCCCAGCAGGGTTTCCGCGTATTCGACGGTCAGCCGTTCGACGTGGAGCACACCCGCCTCCCCTGCCTGGTCAGCTGCGGCCGCCTCCGCGGTGGGCAGCGCGAGCGCGCCCGCGCCCAGTGCGGAGGTCTGCAGGAAGCTACGCCGGTTCACTCCACCAGTCATCACCGGAACGTACGAACGACGCCACGCGCGCGGCAACGCCGATGTCCGGTTCCGGCCGCCTCACCACCCGGTTGCCCGCGCGCTCTTCGCCGTCCGGCCCACCGGCGCGGTCTCGATCCGCCGGACGCCGGGCAGAACCGCCAGCCGCCGGGTCAGGTAGCCGTAGAGGTCCTTGACCGCCGGGCAGACCACCCCGGCGACCAGGTTGGTCGGACCACTGGTCGCCGCGACGTAGGCCACCTCGGCGTGCTCCTCGGCCAGCAGGCGGCCCGCCAGGTCGAGGTCGGCGGGTTCGACCGTGAGCCACAGCAGGACGTGCACGCCGAAACCGAACAGCCGGTGGTCGAAGTCCACGGTGAACCGCAGCAGGCCGCCCGCCCGCAACTCGGCGAGGCGACGGCGGACCGTGGTCTGCGACCAGCCGGTCGCCTCGGCCAGTTCGGTCACCGGGGTCCGGCCGTCGGCTCGCAGCAGTCCGAGCATCCGATGGTCCTGTTCGGACATTTCCCGCCGCGGTGGGGCGTCGGCCGACCAGGTCAGCTCGTCGATTTCGGACTTGGTCAGCGCACGAGCCTTGCGCAGCAGGCCTTCGCCACCGCCGGCGAACTCGTGCAGCACGCACTGCGCGGTCACGTCGAGCACGCGCGGCAGCTTCGGCACCAACGGCGTCTTGTCGCCGGAAGCCCTGATGGCGCAAACGATTTCGGTGCCACCGGAGGTGATCCGTACCCACGAAGCTTCCTCACGACCGGCGATCGCGGCGGCCACCGCGTCCGCCGCGTCCGGCGGGCACCGCACCCTGGTCAGCCAGAGCGCTTCGCCGAGTGCTTCCGGATCGCTCACCCCGATCACCTTGACCGCACCGTCCGAACGCAACGCGGCGTAGTGCCGCGCGACGGTCTGCCCGGAGACCCCGAGCACCTCGCCGATGCGGCTGAACGAGGCACGGCCGTCGAGCTGGAGGGCGTGGAGCAAACGGCGGTCGAGGTCGTCGAACGCGTGCGGGGTCACCGAATCAGGCTAGATCGCGCACGGGTGCACCGATAGACGCTGATCTACTGGATCGCTTCAATCCCCGGTCGCGAAGCGGTCCATCGCGGCCTGCACCGCCTCTTCCATGGCGCCCGTCGAGAAGTGACCGCCCTCGTCGATCACCTTCAGCTCGGCGTCCGGCCACGCCTTGGCCATCGCCCACGCGGTGCCCAGCGGTGCGCTGAGATCGCGCCTGCCGTGCACCATCACGCCCGGGATCCCGGCCAGTTTGCCCGCTTCCCGCAGCAGGATGCCGTCCTCCAGCCAGGCGTGGTGGTGGAAGTAGTGCGCCGCCGTGCGGGCCAGCGCCATCCGGAAGCCCGGGTCGGCCCAGCGCGGGTCGGGGGTCTGCTCGTCGACAGCCGCCGCTTCCCAGGCGCACCAGTCGCGGGCCGCCTTCTCTCGGACCGCGGGATCCGGGTCGTTGAGCAGCCGGTTGTACGCGCCGACCACGTCGTCGTCCCCGGCGCCTTCGCGGAACCGGTCCCACGCCTCCGGGAACACCATGCCCAGCCCGCGGTAGAGCCAGTCGATCTCCGACGGCCGGGTGTTCGTGACCGCCACCAGCACCAGTTCCGTGACCCGCGCCGGGAACCGTTCCGCGTAGGCGAAACCGAGGGTCGCGCCCCACGAGCCGCCGAACACCAGCCAGCGCTCGATGTCCAGGTGCTCGCGCAGCAGTTCCATGTCGGCCAGCAGGTGTTCGGTGGTGTTCACGCTCAGGTCGGTCTCGTGGTCGATCACCGACGGCGTGCTGAGGCCGACTCCGCGCTGGTGGAACTGCACCACGCGGTAGGCCGCCGGGTCGAAGTAGCGGCGGCCGTGGGGCGAGGGCACGCCCGGACCGCCGTGCAGCAGGACCGCGGGCTTGCCCGCCGGGTTCCCGGAGACGTCCCAGTGGACGAGGTTGCCGTCACCGACGTCGAGCAGGCCGCTGTCGTACGGCTCGCCGTGCGTGTACATGGTTCCTCCCAGTTGTATTAGCGCTGTTATATTAGCGCTATGACCACCACCGGGTTCGGCACCCAGCTCCGGCACCTGCTCGACCTGCTCGACGGCGATGTCGCCCGGATCTCCGCCGACCTGGGCTTGGCTGATTTCCGGCCGCGGTTCTCCCCTGTCGTGCGCACGCTGACCGAACGCGGCCCGCTGCCGATCCGCGATCTCGCCGAGGCGCTGGGCGTGACCCACTCGGCCGCCAGTCAGACGGTGACCGAGATGCGCAAGCTGGACCTCGCCGAACTGCGGCCGGGCGCGGACGCGCGCGAACGCATCGTGCACCTGACCGCCAAGACGCGGGAGTTGCTGCCCGTGCTCGACGCCGAGTGGGTGGCGACCGAGGCCGCCCTCACCGAACTGGACGCCGAACTGCCTTACTCACTGGTCGAACTGGTCGCCGCCGCCACCCGCGCGCTGGAGCGGCGGCCCTTCCACGACCGCGTCGGCGCCCAGCTCAGAACAGCCGGAGCTGATCGTCCCGCAGGCTCTTGAGGTGCACGTCCGCGCACCGGCGGCAGGTGACCGGCTCCTCGGTCGGCGACAGTCCGCGCAGCGGGTCCCAGGTGTTCAGCCCGGCTCCGCAGACCGGCAGCCAGGCGTCGTTGACCAGGTGCACCGTGCCCGACGGCGTCCGGCCACGCGCCGCGTCGGCGGACGGCGGCGCGGATACGCGGTGGTGCTCCTGGCGACGGAGGAAGGCCTGCAGCGGCTCACGGCCGGGGAGCGGCAGCTGCTCGGCGATCTCGGGGCTGTCGGCTGGTTCCATGCACCGATCCTCCCACGCCCCACCGACAGCTCGGGCGGGGAAAAGTCGCAGGCAGGGGCCCCGGTAGATTGACGCGGACCCCGACCCCGTTGCCGAAGGACCTGGTGTGGTTGCGCTCATCTGCGGCTGGCTGCTGCTGACCGCTCTGGTACTCAGGGGCTGGACCCGCATCTCCACCAGCCGGGCGTGGCGCGTCGCCGCGCTGGCGGGGGCGGTCGCGTACTCGCTCGGTCACCAGGCGTTGTTCTCCACGGTGGCCGAGGACGCCTTCATCACCTTCCGCTACTCGGAGAACCTCGCGGACGGCAACGGCCCGGTGTTCAACGCGGGCGAGCGGGTCGAGGGGTACTCGAACTTCCTGTGGATGCTGCTGATCGCCATCCCGAAGGCGTTGTTCGGCAAGGGCATCGTGGTCGGCGCGGCGGTGCTCGGCGTGGTGTGCACGGTCGCGTGCGTGGTGCTGTCGTACTTCCTGGTCAACCGCCTGGTGACGGACAAGGCGCTCGGCGTGCTCGCGGCGGTGCTCACCGCCGGTGCCAGCGGACTGGCCGCCTACGGGCCGTCCGGCCTGGAGACGCCGCTGTTCCTGCTGCTGGTGCTCGGCGTGCTCTACGCGCTCGCGGTGGACCGGCCGCTGATCGCCGGGCTGCTCGTCGCGCTGGCCGGGATGACCCGGCCCGACGGGCTGCTGATCGCCGTGCTCGTGGGGCTGTACCTGCTGCTGCGCGCGGTCCGGAAGCGGACGAACTGGCGGCCGGTTCTCGAATACGCGGCGGGGCTGCTGGTGCTGGCGCTGCCGTGGACCATCTGGCGCGTCGTCTACTACGGACACCTGCTGCCCAACGCGGTCGCCGCGAAGTCGGGTGGCTCGTTCGGCTGGCAGATCGCGCAGGGCGGCGAGTACCTCGGCGGCTTCGCCGTGGCGTCCCTCGGTTTCCTGGTGCTCGCGGCGCTGGCGATCGCCGGACTGGTGCGGTTCCGGCGCGCGGACGCGGATTCCTCGCTGGTGTGGCTGATCTTCGTGCTGGCGTTGACCTACCTCGCGTTCATCACCTACGCGGGCGGCGACTGGATGCCCGCGTACCGCCTGCTCGCGCCGGTGCCCCCGCTGCTCGGCGTCGCCTCGGTCGCCGCGTACGGGCTGCTGGACACCGAACGCCTGCGGACGCGGGTCGCCGGGCTGCGCCTGATGCCGCTGGCCGCCGCGGCGATCTGCGGGCTGTCGCTGCTGGTGTCGATCACCGATCCGAAGATGCTCGACCTGATGCACCAGTGGCGCGCGAAGATCGCCGAGATGGAGGAGTTCGGCTCGCTGCTCGGGCAGAACCTGCCGCCGGGCACGCTGATCAGCACCTACGCCAACGGCGCGCTGTCCTACCGGGCCGGCCCGGCGGTGCCGGTGGTCGACGTGCTCGGGCTGACCGACGAGCACATCGCGCGCAACGGCCTGCGCACCGAGGAGAGCGGCCCGATCGGGCACATCGCGCACGACTACGACTACGTGGTCCACGTGCGCAAGCCCGCGCTGGGCATCGTCACCGGCAACGGGTTCGCCGTCCGTCCACAGTGCACGGACGACGCGATCTACCGCGACACCTACCAGGTGGCCAACTTCCGCCGCGAGGGCACGCAGCTCTACGCCGTGGTGTTCCCGCGCAAGGACCAGGCCGCGACGTTGATCGCCGCGCTGGACGCCGATCCGCGGTTCGTCTACGAGCCCTGCCCGGCTACCGCACCAACGCCCTGACCGTCAGCGCCAGCTTCTCGCGCACGGCCTCCGGCTCCTCCAGGTAGCCGCCGACCATCGCGCCGTCACGCAGGAAGACCAGCACGCCGGACAGCTCCGGCGGGATGCCCGCGGCGACGGCCAGGTCGGCGAGCGCGCCGGCGAACCAGTCGCGGTGCTCGCGCACGGTCACGCGCACGGGGTGCTCGGGATCCGGGTACTCGGCGGCCGCGTTGATGAACGGGCAGCCGCGGAAACCGGCGCCGCAGATCTGGTCGCCCAGGCCGACCACCAGCCGTTCCAGCAGCTCACGCGGGTTGTCGGCGCGCGCCCCGGCGGCCGCGACGTTGGCGCGGATCGCCTGGTCCTCCGCCTCCAGGTAGGCGCGGACGAGCTCTTCCTTCGAGGGGAAGTGCCGGTAGAAGGTGGCGCGGCTGACGCCGGCCTCCTCGATCACCCGGTCCACACCGACCGCGTGGATGCCGTCGGCGTAGAAGATGCGCGCGGCGGCCTCCACCAGCCGGGTCCTCGCCGCCGAGGGACGGCCTGTCGCTGTACCCATGAGACGAGCGTAACAGAACGTTCTGTCTCGTTCTCCTTGCCGAAGCCGGGTCGGCGGGGCTAGTTTCGAGCTCAGCAGAACGAGACAGAACGTTCTCCCTCATCGAGGAGTCGTCATGACCGCCAACCCGCACAACCTGCCGCTCGAACCGGCCGCCCAGGCCTTCGCCGAGGCGACCTCGCAGCCGCCGTTCCTGTTCGACCTGGCGCCCGCCGACGGCCGCAAGGCGGTCGACGAGGTGCAGAGCGGTGAGATCGCCAAGCCCGCCGTGGACATCGAAGACCTGACCATCCCCGGCGACGTGCGGGTCCGGATCATCCGCCCGGCCGGGGCCGAGGGCCCGCTGCCGGTGATCGTCTACCTGCACGGCGCGGGCTGGGTGTTCGGCAACTCGCACACGCACGACCGGCTCGTCCGCGAACTGGCCGTCGGCGCGGGCGCGGCCGTGGTGTTCCCGGAGTACAGCCTCTCGCCGGAAGCCAGGTACCCGATCGCGATCGAGCAGAACTACACCGCCGCCAAGTGGGTCGCCGAACACGGCGGCGAACACAACCTGGACGCTGGGCGGATCGCCATCGCCGGCGACTCGGTCGGCGGCAACATGACCGCGGCGGTCACCCTGCTGGCCAAGCAGCGCGGCGACGTGCAATTCCGGCAGCAGGTCCTTTTCTACCCGGTGACCGACGCGAACTTCGACACCGAGTCGTACCGTTTGTTCGCCGAAGGCTATTTCCTGCGGCGGGACGGAATGCAATGGTTCTGGGACCAGTACACCACCGACCCGGCGCAGCGCGCGGAAATCACCGCTTCGCCCCTGCGCGCAACCTCGGAAGACCTGGCAGGATTGCCGCCGGCGCTGGTGATCACCGCCGAAGCGGACGTGCTGCGTGACGAAGGCGAGGCCTACGCGAACAAGCTGCGGCAGGCAGGCGTCCCGGTGACCGCCGTGCGCTACCAGGGCGTCATCCACGACTTCGTCATGCTGAACGCCCTGCGCGAAACCCCCGCCGCAGCCGCCGCCATCGCCCAAGCCGCCGCCACCCTGCGCACCGCCCTCGCCTAATGACACAAATGTGGCTTTGGGAGCCGAATCCGCCCCCAAAGCCACATTCGTGTCCCCGCCGATGTCACGAATGTGGCTTTCGGGACATCAACCGTCTCGAAAGCCACTTTCGTGACACTCGCCCTCCTATGCCATGCCGTGAATGTGGCTTTCACGGCACATTCCGCCGTGAAAGCCACATTCACAGCACCCAACGGGCCCCGAGCAGCCCAGCGGAACCCGACGCCCAACAACCCGAGCAGCCCAACAACCCGAGCAGCCCAACGGGACCCGGGCAGCCCAACGCGCCCACCCAGCCACCCACCCCTCCCCATCCCCGGTCCCCAGCCAAAAACACGGCGAAGACCCCGATGTCAAGGCGTCTTTCCCGCCTTGACATCGGGGTCTTCGCCGTAGTCACACTAAAAAACCGGGGTGGCCCAACGCCCCCCCAACGCCCCCCAAAAAGACGTAACCCCCTGTACACACCCCACCCCCTCTGGCAGGCTCCTCGCCCGAGGGGGTTCTACGCGGTGATGCCAGTTCGTCACCGGCCGGAGTTCGAGCCGGCCGAGTTGCCGAAGGCGCGGATGGTCCGCTGGTGGGTGTTCAGCGGGGCGGCCGCGCTGCTCGCGCTCGCCTTCCTCGTGTTGCCCTACTGGCTCACCGTCCCGGCGGACGCCCCGGTGGGCGCCTCCTTCACGATGACCGTCGCCCTGTTCTCCGGGTTCATCGTCAGCCTGCTCTTCATGCTCTACGGCATCGGCCGCGCGCGCCTCGAAATCGCCGCGTACAACGCCAACGAGGTCGACATCGAGCTGTTCGAGATCGACGGCGACTCCTCGCCCGCCGAGGTCACCGCCGTGTTCAAGAGCAAGCTCAACGAGTCACGGATGTACACCCCGGCCGTGGTCCCCGGCGTTTCCCGGTCCTACGACTTCATCCAGATCGTGGAGAGCGCGGGCGAAGCCGCGACCGGCTGGTGGCGCGTGGCGTCCCGGCTGATCCGCCTCGCCCGGCCACCGCACGCGATCCGGATCAGCGGCCGCCTCCGCACCCGGGACGGGCAGCACCAGCTCGTGCTCGAAGTGGTGCGCCAGCCCGGGTTCGCCGCCAGCCCGCTCCTGCTCACCGACGACGACGAGCAGCGCCTGCTCGGCCGCGCCGCCAACGCGGTGGCCGCGCTGGTCATCCCGCGCAGCAAGTACTGCCGCAACCAGCAGTGGGCCCGCTGGCGCGGCGCGAAGATCCCCGGCGCCCTGTTCGACGCCTACGAACGCGCCAACCAGTACAAAACCGAGCGCCGCTACGACGAAGCGCTCGCCGAGTACCACCGCGCGATCGAGCTGGACCCGGCCAACGTGCACATCCGCGTCGAGATCGGCAACCTGCAGGAACGCCTCGACCTGCACCTCGCCGCCCTGGTCACCTACGACGACGTGGTGACCCTGTGCGAGAACCGGAAGTACGGGCCGTCCACCCCGGAAGCCGCGGCGCTGCTGCTCGCCCGCTACCGCCGCGCGCTGGTCCTCGGCCGCGGTGACTGGCTCGCCCACGACTGGTGGCTCGGCGACCCGAAGACCCGCATGCGTCAGATCCGGATGCGCGAATCGATCCAGCTCCGGTTCGAGCGCTACCGCGAAACGCTGCCCCCGCCGGACGGCCTGCTCGACGACCCCGACGGCTCGACCAACGAGGTCAAGGCCGCGCGGCTGCGGGCGTACTTCTGCGAGGTCGCGCAGTACGAACTCGAGAAGCTGATCGCCGAACCGCGGCCGAAGCACCTGCGGCGACTGCTGTCCGACAACTGCCTGCGCCTCGGCCTGCTCGCCACACACCTGCGCCGCTCGATGGCCCACGCCGAGATGGGCGCGCCGCTCGGCGGCTATTCGGCGGTCAAGAACGTGTCCGTGGACGGGTTCGAGCCGCTGGCGGCCGACCCGGACTGGCCGCCGTCGATCGACGCGCTCACCGAGGTGGTCCGGCAGCAGCTCCAGCCCCGCGGTCCCGAGTCCGTCTGGCACGAGCACTACAACGCCGCCTGCGTGTACGCGGTCGCCCTGCTCCCCTCCGGGATGCGCGGGGAACCCAGCGCCACCAAGGAAACCGTGCGCACGCTCGGCGTCGACGAGAAGAAAACCCTGGTCACCAAAGCGATCGCGGAGCTGGACAGCGCGGCGGCCTCGCGGCACACCGGTTACCTGGCGCAGCGGCGGCCGTGGGTGATGTCGGAGGACCCGGACCTGTCCACGTTGCGCGGGCAGCCGGAGTTCCGCACCTTCGAGATGATCACCTACTCCCCCGACCGCCCGACCCCGCTGCGCCCGCGCCGGGTGCACGCCTGGGAGCTGTCCACCCACACCGCCACCCTCGTACGGCACATCGCCAGCTGCCTGGCGCACGCCTGGCGCCGGTACACCCCGCAGCCCAAGGAGTTCGTCGACGAGCTGGCCGCGGACACCTGGCACCGCGCGGAACAGGACGCGTGGGAGACGATTTCCCAGTTGGCGTCGGCGAACCAGGAGTGGCAGACGCGGTACCAGGCGATCAAGGCGCTGCAGCGCTGGTCGCACGCCTCCGGGTACGCCTGCGACGACATCCGCTTCCCCGCCTACTCCGAGCACTCGCTGTTCACCAGGGCGGCCGGGCTCACCGACGACCTCGAGCTGCGCAAGGAGTGGCAGCTGCCGCAGGGTGAGGACACGGTCAACAAGGAGACCGAGCTGTACCTTCGCCGCTGCGCCGAGCGGCTGGTGGAGTTGTCGCACCTGCTGCGCGTCCCGCGGCACGACGTGGTGGTGCCGCGCACCCGCAAGGACTTCCAGCAGGCGGCCGAAACCTGGGCCGCGCTGGCCGACTGGTTCGCCGACGGCGACGCCCTCAGCCCGGTGTCCGCGCGGCGGACCCGGTTCGAGCGCGCGTTCCGGAGGTAGGGCCAGCCCCACCCCAGAGACGGGTAGCCACTCCCTGTGACCGGGCGCCCGCGGCCAATAGTTTTCCAGGTATGCGAGCAACCCGGATCACCACAGCAGCCGTCATCACCGCCCTGACCTTCACCACCGCCGTCCCGGCGCTGGCCACCACGCCCGGTTACGACCGCGCCGCGTTGCAGGCGGACCTCGACGCCATCCGCGACGCCGGCATCGTCGGCGTGCAGGCGCAGGTCGACACCGGTTCGCGGCGGTGGAGCGCCCGCTCCGGCGTCGCCGAAGCCGGCACGGCGAAACCCGTGCCGCGCGACGGCGCCTTCCGCATCGGCAGCAACACCAAGACCTTCGTCGCCGTGGTGGTGCTGCAACTGGTCGGGCAGGGCCGCCTGTCGCTGGAGGACAAGGTCGCCGACCTGCTCCCGGGCGTGGTCACCAGCCCCGGCGGCGACCAGATCACCGTGCGCCAGCTGCTCCAGCACACCAGCGGGCTGTACAACTACACCAACGACCTCCCGTTGCGCAGCGAGGCGGAGTTCCTCGCTCACCGCTTCGACTCCACCAGCGCGGAGGTGCTGGTCAAGCAGGCCATGGCGCAGCCGCCGGAGTTCGCGCCCGGCACCAGCTGGAACTACTCCAACACCAACTACCTGCTGGCTGGCATGCTGATCGAGCAGGTGACCGGGAACCCGTGGGCGGCGGAGGTCCGCTCGCGGATCCTGAAGCCGCTGGGCCTGCGCGACACCTACTCCCCCGGTGAGCGCGTCGGCCTGCCGCACCCGCACGCGCACGGGTACAGCGTCTTCCCCGGCACCACCAAGGTCGTCGACACCACCGAGATGAACCCGTCGTGGGGTGGCGCGGCCGGGGACATGATCTCCACGCCCACCGACCTCAGCCGGTTCTGGCAGGCGCTGCTCGGCGGCAAGCTGCTGCGGCAGTCCGAGCTCGCCGAAATGCGCAAGACCGTGCCCGCGAAGACGTGGCAGGAGACCGATCCGGGCAGCGAGTACGGGCTGGGCATCACCAGCACGCCGCTCAGCTGCGGCGGGGTGTCGTGGTCGCACGGCGGCGACATCCACGGCTTCCAGACCCGCAACGGCTTCAGCGACGACGGCCGCCGCGGGATCGTGCTCTCACTGTCCACCCAGGACTTCGGCGGCCCCTCCACCCAGGTGACCAAGCACGTACTGGACCGCGCGCTCTGCGACTAGTCGGTTGCGCCCCCGGCGGAGTTGATCAACCATGGGGCGATGACCGCCAAGCGGACACCGGGCGCCAGCAGCTCTCGCAAGGTTTTGCAGCTGCTGCTGGCGTTCTCCGAGCGGCGGCCGGAGGCCACCGTGGCCGAACTCGCCGCGCTGCTGGGCACCCCGATCGCCACCACCTACCGGTACGTGGCGCTGCTCAAGGAACTGCAGCTGCTGGAAGAGGGCCGTGCCGGGCGCTACCACCCGACCTCGCAGGTCATGCCGCTGGCGCGGGCCGCGCAGGTGGCGAACGACCTGGCCAGGCTGGCCCGCCCGGTGATGGAGGACGTGGCCCGCGAGCTGCGGGAGACCGTGCTCCTGTTCCAGCACTTCGGCGACTCGGCGGTGTGCGCGGAACGGGTGGAGTGCGATCAGGCCGTGCGGTTCACCTTCCAGCCGGGGCACTCGGTGCCGCTGGGGGCCGGGGCCTCTGGCCGGATGCTGCTGGCCAGCCTGCCCGAACCGGAACGCAGCCGACGGCTGGCCGAGGTGGTGCAGCGAAGCGGCGGCAGCCTGCGTGAAGAGCTGAAACGAGTCGAGGTCAACCGGTACGCCGTCGAGGTCGACGAGGGGGCGTGGTCCTGCTCGGTCCCGGTGCGCGTGCCGGGTCAGCGGGCGACCGTGCTGACCGTGGCGGGCCCGGCGATGCGGATCGGTGACGCCGCCAAGCGCGCCGCCATCGCCGTCCTCCACTCACACGCGCAACGAATCCAAGAGGCTTTTACTCACTTCGTGCTGTGATTCGGCCCGGCCCCCGGCGCGGCGGCGCGGCCACGGCCCCCCGGGGTGGTTGAACGGAACCGTTCACCCCACCGGACGTCGTATCCAGTGGAGCACCGGACCGAGGAGTTGCCGATGGCCGCGTACGAAGTCAGACCCGAACTGGCGCAGGCCGCCGCGATGATGGAGGACGCGGCGCAGACCGTGCGGTTCGCCGCCGGGGTACTGGAGCTGGGGCGCGAGGAGCCGGACCCGCTGACCGGCGGGCCGCCGCTGGGCATTTCGGGGCAGGCGCGACTGCTCGCGGACCGGTGGAACGCCGCGCTGCGCACCCGGGCCGCCGGGATGCGGGTGCTCGCCGACGCGACCGAGCGGGAGGCGTTCGAGCTGCGCGACGCGGCCGACGGTCACGTGCTGCGCTACGCCTGAGTGGGAGAATTCTCCCCATGGTGTTCATGCATCCCGAGTTGCGGACCGCGGCCGCGCACCTGGTGCGGCTGCGGGCCGCGGCCGAGTTGCTGCACGCGGCCGATCCGGTGGACGCGCTGCGTTACGTCGACTGCGCGCCCGCCGCGTTGCGCGGCATGGTGGAGCGGGCGCGGGCCGCGCAGAAGCCGTTGGCGGAAGCCAATGTCGAGTACAGCGAGGCCCGCATCCGCGGCGGCTGCGCCGATCGCGGGGAGCTGGTGCGCGCCTACCGGGACGAGCGGGAGGCCGCCGACCGGACCGTCATGGCCGGGCTGCGGATCGCCGACCAGCTCGACGGGTTCGCCCGCGCGGCCGCGCGGTACGCGGTGCACGTGGCGATCGAGGCCGACACCGCCTGCGTGCTGGTGCTCGACGGCGACCTCACCCCGGAACCGGCCGACCTGGTGCACGAGGCGTGCACCGCGATCCTGCACCAGGTCGAGCAGTACCTGCTGGCGATCGAGGGGCTCGCGTCCGAATTGGACGGTCTCACCGGGTGAACCCGGCGATCTCCTCCTCGGTGTACCCGAGTTCCGCGAGCACTTCGGCGGTGTGCTGGCCCAGCAGCGGTGGCGCGGAGGTGGGCCGGGCCGGGGTCTCCGAGGCCTTCACCGGGAATCCCGTGCCGTAGTAGGTGCCCACGCTGGGGTGCGGCAGGCGGACGATCTGCTCGCGTTCCTCCGCCCACGGGTCCTCGTACACCTCGTCGATGGTGCTGATCGGCCCTGCCGGGATGGACGCTTCGTCGAACTTCTTCAGCCAGTCCGCGCTCGTGCGGGTGCGCATGACCGCGAAGATCCGCTCGTTCAGTTCGTCGCGGTGTTCCGCCCGCAGCGCGTTGGTGGCGAAGCGCGGGTCCTCGGGGAGCTCCAGCAGGGCGGAGAAGGCGCGCCACAGCTTCTCGCTGCCCACGGCCACGTTCAGCCAGCCGTCAGCGGTCGGGTACGCCTGGTACGGCACGATGCTCGGGTGCGCCGAGCCCATCCGCTCGGGCCGTTTCGCGTCGTAGAAATAGGCGCCCGCCGCGTAGATGTGCCAGGCGACCTGGGCGTCCATCAGCGACACGTCCAGGTACTGCCCGCGACCGGTGGTGTGCCGGGCCTGCAACGCCATCAGCACGCCGATGATCGCCCAGGTCCCCGCGTTCAGGTCGGCCACCGGCAGGCCGACCTTCGCCGGGGCGCCGCCGGCCTCGCCGGTCAGCCCCATCACCCCGCCCATGCCCTGGGCGATCAGGTCGTACCCTGGCCGGTCGCGGTACGGGCCGGTCTGCCCGAACCCGGTGATGGACACGTGGATCAGCCGGGGGTTCAGCTCCGACAGCCGGTCGTAGCCGAGCCCCCAGCGCTCCAGCGTGCCGGGGCGGAAGTTCTCCACCAGCACGTCGGCCCGCGCCACCAGCCGCCGGACGGCCTCCTGGCCGCGCTCGCTCTTCAGGTCGAGCACGATGCCGCGCTTGTTCCGGTTGGCCGCGAGGAAGTAGACGGCCTCAGGAGCTGCACCGCTGTCACCCACGAACGGCGGGCCCCAGTTCCGGGTGTCGTCCCCGTGCCCCGGCGGCTCGACCTTGATCACGTCGGCGCCCATCTCCCCGAGGTACTGCGTGCAGTACGGCCCGGCGAGGATCCGGGACAGGTCGAGCACCCGGAGGCCGTCCAGCGGCCGCATCAGCGCTGGATCGCCTTCGTCTCGAGGAACTCCTCCAACCCGAAGCGGCCCAGCTCGCGCCCGTTGCCGGACTGCTTGTACCCGCCGAACGGGGCCAGCGGGTTGAACGCGCCGCCGTTGACCTCGACCTGACCGGCGCGGATGCGCCTGGCGACCGCGGTGGCGTGCTCGGCGTCCCCGGCCCAGACCGCGGCGGCGAGGCCGTACGGGGTGTTGTTCGCGATGGCCACCGCCTCGTCCTCGGTCTCGTAGGTCAGCACCGAGAGCACCGGCCCGAAGATCTCCTCCTGCGCGATGGTCATCTCCGGGGTGACGTCGGCGAAGACGGTCGGCCGCACGTAGTAGCCCTGGTCCAGGCCCTCCGGCGCGTCCGGGCCACCGGCGACCAGCGTCGCGCCCTCTTCGATGCCCTGCTGGATGTACCCGCGCACGCGGTCGCGCTGGGCGGCCGAGACCAGCGGCCCGAGCTTGGTGGCGGGGTCGGCCGGGTCGCCGACGCTGAACTTCGCCGCCCCCTCGGCGAGCAGGCCGACCACCTCGTCGCGCTGGTCACGGTGCACGATCATCCTGGTCAGCGCGGTGCAGGTCTGCCCGCTGTTGAGGTAGACGTTGCTCAGCCCGGCCTTGACCGCGGTGGCGAGGTCGGCGTCGGGCAGGATCACGTTGGGCGACTTGCCGCCCAGTTCCAGCGCCACCCGCTTGACCGTGCCCGCGGCCACCTCGGAGACCCGCGCGCCGGCGCGCGAGGAGCCGGTGAACGAGACCATGTCGATGTCCGGGTGCGCGGCGATGGCCTCGCCCACCACCGGGCCGGTGCCGCTGACCAGGTTGAACACCCCGGCGGGCAGGCCGATCTCGTCGAGGATCTCGGTGAGCAGGTAGGCCGCCAGCGGGGCCACCTCGCTCGGCTTGAGCACCACCGTGCAGCCGGCGGCGAGCGCGGGTGCGACCTTCGCCACAATCTGGTGCAGCGGGTAGTTCCACGGCGTGATCGCGCCGACCACGCCGATCGGCTCGCGCACTATCAGCGAGTTGCCGACCTCCTCGCCGCGCTCGGGCACCACCGCCGGGTCGCTGTAGCTGGCGGCCACCACCGCGGGCAGCCCGGCCTGCACCTTCTGCGCGATCTTCACCGGCGCGCCCATGTCCGCGGTGATCGCCTCGGCGATCTGCCGGTTGCGTTCCTTGAGCTTCGCCGCGAGCTGCCCGAGGTACCCGCACCGCTGCTCAGCGGGGGTGGCCGACCAGCTGTCGAAGGCCCGGCGCGCGGCGGCCACGGCGGCGTCGACGTCGGCCGCGCTGCCCGCGGGCACCCGGTCGATCACCGCTTCGGTGGCCGGGTTGACCACGTCGATGGTCTCCGGCGCGGCGGAGGCGACCCACTTCCCGTCGACATAGATCACGTCACGCATCGAGCGAACTCCCTTGTTGGTCCGGTGACAGCCACCAGTGACCCTAACCCCGGCTCCGCTCGATGACGGCCCACGCGGCGGCGGCGTCCTGGACACCGACTCCCACGCTGTTGTAATAAATAAGGTCCTGCGGCTGCCGCCGTCCCGGCGCCCTGCCGATCAGGACTTCACCGAGTTCCTGCAGCTCGGACTCCACCAGCGGGGCGTCCACGATCGGTCCCGCATGTGAGAGGGCCGTCTCACGATGATCGACCACCACCGCGGCCGCCGCCTCCACCAGATCCCGGCCGACCTCGCGCCGGTGTGGTTCGAACGAGCCGATGCTGAGCACCGTGCACCCTTCGGCCAGCCACTCCGGCCGCACCACCGGCTCGGTGCTCAGCGTGCACAGCGCGACCAGGCCCGCGCCACGCACCGCGCTCTCCGCGTCCTCGGTCGAGGTCACCACGAGCCCGAGTTCCTCGCACAGCCGCCGGGCCGCGCGGGTGCGGTGCTCCTCGTTCGGGCTGTGGATGCGGACCGTCCGCAGTGGACGGACGGCGGCGATCGCACGCACGTGGGCCACCGCCTGCACCCCGCTGCCCAGCACGGCCAGGTCGGTGACGTCGGGGTTGGCCAGCAGGTCGGCCGCCACCGCGCTGGCCGCCGAGGTGCGCAGGGTGGTCACCGCGGCGCCGTCCAGCACGGCCACCGGCACCCCGGTCTCCGGGTGCAGCGCGAGGATGAGGCCGTGGATGGTGGGCAGGCCGTGTTCGGCGTTGCCCGGGTTGAGGCTGAGGAACTTGCACACCGGCCCGGTGTCCGGCGACAACCGGCACGGGTAGGCCAGCGCGAGCGCGCCACCGGGCCCCGGCACGTGCGTCTTCGGCGGCAGCACCGCGGTCTTCTCCCCGAGGGCGCGGAACGCCCGGCGCTGCGACTCGATCGCCGCTTCGACCCCCAGCACGGCGCCGATCTCCCCGGCGTCGAAGAACCGCGGTGCGGTCATGAGGTTTCCCTTCGGTGGTACGCGGCGAGCAGCTGGCGCTCGGCGTCACGCAGGTAGCGTTCCAGTGCCTGCTCGGCGAGGTCGAACCGGCGTCGCCGCAGGTGCCCGTTGATCTTCTCGTGGCGGGCCAGGTACGGCTCGAAGAAGGCTCGCGTGCTCTCGGTCAGCACGAAGAACAACCGCGTCTCGGCGAGCACCTGGCGCATCGTCCCGGCCACGCGATCGCTGCCCGCCAGCTCGGAAAGCGCCTGGTGCCACTGGATGCTCGCGGTGGCGACGGTCTGCCAGTCCTCGGCGGCGGCGGCCAGCTTGCCGGTCGCCAGCGCGCCTTCCAGCCCGGTGAGCACCGGGCCCTCGCGGTCGGCGGCCTCACGGACGGCCGCGCACTCGACCATCCGCCGGATCCGGTACAGGTCCTCGATGTCCGGCGCGGTCAGCTCGCGGACGAACACGCCGCGGTTGAGTTCACGCACTGCCAGCCGCTCGTGCGCCAGCAACTGGAACGCCTCGCGCAGCGTGTTCCGCGAGACGCCGAGCGCACCGCTGATGGCCGGCTCGGACAGCCGGGTCCCCGGCAAGAACACGCCCTCGGTGATGCGCTGACGCAGGATTTGGGCCACCCGCTCGGCGGTGCCCGCCCGGGCGAGCGACGACCGGTCGCCCGCGAGCACCGCCGACGGATCGCCGGTGGTCATCGCACGCCCAGCTCGAAATCGAGGGAGTAGCGGTGGCCCGGCATGGCCCCGGCGGCCTTGGCGCCGTCGACCGGGAGCACCGCGCCGTTGACGAACCGCGACTCGTCGCTGGCCAGGAAGACCACCGCCTTCGCCACTTCCCAGGCCTCGCCGACGCGGGCGGCGGGCGTGCTCGCGGTGAGCGCGTGCTGCTTGGCCTCGAACTCGTCCGGCGAGGCCAGCGTGCTGCGCAGCATGTCGGTGTCGATCGCGCCGGGGTTGACCGTGTTGACCCGGATGCCCAGGTGCGCGTGCGCCACGGCGAGCGACTTGGCCAGCCCGACCAGCGCGTGCTTGGTGGCGTTGTACACCGGGTCGGCCGGGCGGCCCATCATGCCGCCGTTCGACGAGGTGATCACGATGCTGCCCGCCTTGGCCTCGATCATGTGCGGCAGGACCGCGCGGGTGGCCAGGAAGGCGGTGCGCACGTTCAGCGCGAAGATGTGGTCGAACTCCTCGAGCGTGGTCTCCGGCAACGGCTTGCCGAGATGGACGCCGACGTTGCTGAACAGCACGTCGATCCGGCCGTGCTCACCGAGCGCCTGCTCCACGAAGGACTGGACGTCGGCTTCGTCGGTGGCGTCGACGAGGCTGTGCCGGAGGTTCTCGTGCTGGATGTCCTCGGCCGGCTCGCGGATGTCGCTCGCGTGCACGATCGCGCCCTCGGCGAGGAACTCCTTCACCGTGGCCAGGCCGATGCCCCTGGCACCGCCGAAAACCAGCGCGACCTTGTTGTCCATCCGGCCCATCTTCAGTCCCTCTCCACGATCTCGTAGTCGTCGGGCAGCCGGACCAGCGCGTCCGGCCTGCCGGTGTAGCGGATTTCGACGCCGTAGACGTCCCTGGCGGCCTCGATCGACACGTAGCCGTCGACCACGTCCATGAGCACCCGCCGCGGGTCGCGCTCCGACGGGTCGCCGTAGCCACCGGCGCCGGGCAGCACCACATCGACCTCGGCGTCCGGCGCCAGCGGCACCCGCCGCTTGCCGGGGAGGTCGGTGCCGTCGGCCAGCCCGAACCGGCCGGGCGCCCCGTCCAGGCCGCCGTGCACGCCGGTCGCCGGTGAGCTGGTGCGGTCGACGTTCCCGTTGACGCTCCAGGAGATCTCGCCGCGTGCGGTCACCGTGGTCGACTGCCCGAGTCCACCGCGGTAGGTGCCCGCGCCACCGGAGTCGGTGCGCAGCACCCGGCGGGTCTGGACCAGTGGCGCCATGGTCTCGATCACCTCGGTCGGCGTGGCCCGCAGCCCGCTCGGGAAGCCGGTGGTGTTCAGCCCGTCCTTGGTGGTCCTGGCGCCGATGCCGCCGGTCTGGAAGACGTTCAGCATGAACTCGCGGCCGTCTACTTGCGACTGTCCACGCCAGATGGTCATCCAGAGCGCGTCGGCGCTGTGCGCCATCCGCCCGTCCAGCGCGCCGATCAGCAGCGACGGCAGGAAGTGGCCGATCAGGTGCCGGGAGGCGACCGGCGCGGGCGGCAGGCAGTTGAGCACCGAACCGGCGGGCGCGGTCACGTGCACCGGCCGGAACGAGCCCGCGTTGTGCGGCACACCGGGGGAAATGGCCGCCTTCACCGCGAAGGAGGCATACGCCCTGGTGTAGTTGAGCACCACGTTGATGCCGTGCTTGCTCTGCGGTGACGACCCGGCGAAGTCGATGTCGATGTCCTCGCCGCGCACGGTCAGCGCGACCTTGAGACGCACCTCTTCGTCGCCGAACCCGTCGGTGCGCAGCTCACTGCGGAAGGTGCCGTCCGGCAACGCGGCGATGGCGTCGCGCAACGCCCGCTCCGACCGGTTCATTATCTCGGCGGCGATCTCGTCGATGGAGTCCAGCTCGAACTCCTCGGCCAGGCGCACCAGGCTCGCCGCGCCGACGGCGTTGCCCGCCACCTGCGCGTACAGGTCACCGATGGTTTCTTCGGGCGTGCGCACGTTCGCGCGGATGATCGCCTCCAGCTCGGCGTTCACCTCACCGGCACGGACGAACTTGAGGATCGGCAGCCGCAGGCCCTCTTCGAACACCTCGTTGGCCTCGGCCGAGACCAGCCGCCCGCCGATGTCCGGGGCGTGGCAACAGGAAGCGAACCACGCGAGCACCCGGCCCCGGTGGAAGACCGGGGTGGCGACGGTGATGTCGTTGATCTGCCCGGCCGTCTGCCACGGATCGTTGGTCAGCAGCACGTCGCCGGGCTCCAGCCGCTCCGGCGGATAGGCGGCGACGAAGTGGTGCATGCCGGTGGCCATCGCGTTGATGTGCCCCGGCGTCCCGCCGACCGACTGCCCGATCATCTCCCCGCGTGAGTCGAACACCGCGCACGCCAGGTCCAGCGATTCGCGGACCACGGACGAGAAGGCCGTGTTGACCAGCGCGTTCTGCTGCTCGGCCAGGATCGAGTGCAGCCGGTTGCCGACCACACCCACCAGGATCGGGTCCACGCTCACGGGGTCACCACCAGACTGGCGTCGGCCCGCACGGTGCACACCGCACCCGGCGGGATGACCAAAGTGGACTCACGCTCTTCGAGGATCGCCGGGCCCTCGATCCGGTCGCCGTCCCGCAACCGGTAGCGGTCATACACCGCGGTGTCGACAAATCCACCGGGGAAGTACGCCTGCCTGCTGCCCTTGCGCGCGTCCCCGGTCCCGGCTTCCACGTTCAGCCGCAGGTTCACCTTCGGCACCGGACCCGACGAAACCACCCGCCAGTTCAGCACTTCCACGCCGACGTCCGGGCCGGTCCGGCGGTACAGCTCGCGGTAGGCCTCGGTGAAGTCCACCACCAGGGAGGCCGGCCATTCGCCCTGTTTCACCGGCACGCGGATCTCGTAACCCTGGCCCGCGTATCGCATTTCGGCGATCCGGCTGTGCGTCACCACGTCCACGCCGGACGCCTTGAGCAGTTCCTCACCCTCGCGTTCCATCTCGGCGAACAGAGCGTCCACTTCGGACCAGCTCAGCTCTTCGACGCTCACGCGCGACGTCCGGACGAAGTCGAAGGCCAGTGGTGCGGTGAGGAACCCGACCGCGCTCATCACGCCCGCGGCGGGCGGGGCGACCACCTGCCGTGCGCCCAGTGCCCGTGCCACGCCGACGCCGTGCACCGGCCCGGCACCGCCGAAGGTGAACATCGGCAGCCGCGCCGGGTCCTTGCCGCGTTCCACCGCGTGCACCCGCGCGGCGTTGGCCATGTCCTCGTTGACGTGCGCGTGGATGCCGTACGCCGCTTCGGCGAGGTCCACGCCCAGCGGTTCGGCGATCTCGCGCCGGATGACCTCGCGGGCCGCGTCCAGGTCCAGGGTCATCTCCCCGCCCAGGAAGTAGCCGGGGTCGAGGTAGCCGAGCACCAGGTCTGCGTCGGTGACCGTGGGTTCGGTGCCACCGCGGCCGTAGCACACCGGCCCCGGCTCGGAACCCGCCGAATCGGGGCCCACGGTGAGCAGGCCGAGCGCGTCGATGCGGGCGATCGAGCCACCGCCCACGCCGATCTCGATCATGTCGGTCACCGGCACCTTCACCGGCAACCCGGACCCGGGCAGCAGCCGGTACACCCGGTCCACTTCGAACTCGTGCGTGACCAGCGGCGCGCCGTCGGAGATCAGGCACAGCTTCGCCGTGGTGCCGCCCATGTCGAAGGCGAGCAGGTCGGCCTCCCCGGCGATGGCCCCGAACGCCGACGCCGCCAGCGCCCCGCCGGCCGGCCCGGATTCGAGGATGCGGATGGGGTAGCGCGCGGCGGTGTCCACCGTGGCGATCCCGCCGTTGGACAGCATGATGTGCGGGGCCGGGCCGATGCCGATCCGGTGCACCCGCTGCTCGAGATCTCGCAGGTAGCGCTCGGTCAGGTCCTGCACGTAGACGTTCGCGGCGGTGGTGGAGGACCGTTCGAACTCGCGGATCTCCGGCACCACCTCCGACGACAGCGCCACCCGCAACCGCGGCGCCACCTCGGCCAGCACCTCGCGCACGCGGCGTTCGTGGTCGGGATTGGTGAAGGAGTGCAGGAAGCAGACGGCCACCGCTTCGATGCCGCGCTCGGCCAGTTCGGCGCCGAGCCGGGCCACGTACTCCTCGTCGAGCGGGAGCTGCACGCTGCCGTCCGCGAGGATCCGTTCCGGCACGTCGAACCGGAGGTGGCGCGGCACCAGCGGCTCGGGCAGTTCGATCTGCAGGTCGTACAGCTCGTAGCGGTGTTCCCGGCGCATCTCCAGCACATCGCGGAAACCCGCGGTGGCGAGCAGCGCCAGCTTCGAGCCCTTGCGCTCGATCAGCGCGTTGGTGACCAGCGTGGTGCCGTGCACCAGTTTGTCCACTTGGGACGGATCGGGCAGCGTGCTGACCAGCAGCTGTTCCACCGCCCTCGCGGGCTCGTCGTGCGTGGTCAGCGTCTTGCCGATGGCCACGACGCCGGAATCGTCCAGCACGCAGAGATCGGTGAACGTGCCACCGATGTCCACCCCCACCCGCAACGTCATCCTCGCTCCTTCCGGTACCAGCGCGGTGAGGTGTTGAGCGGCGGGCGCATCGCCGCCTCGACCACCAGCAGGTTCGCTTCGTCGGATTGGATGAACGCGCCCAGCTTCCGGCGGAAGGCCCGGCCGAAACCCTGCACCCGTTCGGACCGCAGGCCGAACGACTTGCCCAGCGCGACGAAGTCCGGGCCGTCCAGGTCGACCCCGCGGGCGGGCAGCCCGGCCTGCTCCTGGTCGAACCGCAGCATCCCGTACCCGCCGTCCTCCACCACGACCACGGTGACCGGCAGGTTCTCCTGCGCGGCGGTGGCCAGGTCCCCGACGCCGTACAGGAAACCGCCGTCCCCGGTGATGCAGACCGCGCGCCCGGTCCCGGCCGCCGCGCTGCCGAGCGAGGCGGGGAAGGCGAAGCCGAGCGTGCCCCAGCCCATCGGGTAGGCGAGCTTGCGCGGTCCCGGGATGCGGTGGAACCCGCCGATCCAGTACCCCGCGACGCACATGTCCGCGATCAGGATGGTGTCCTCGGGCAGCACTTCCTCCAGCGTGCCGAGGAAGTCGGCGGCCTGCGGCTCGTCCTCGCGGATGCGCCGCCGGATCGCCGCGCTGATCCGGCGCAGGCGCGCGGTGAGCCGCTCCTGCCCGTCCTTCTGCGGCAGTTCCCCGAGCAACGCGGTGACCACCTCGCGCGCGTCCCCGATCAGGCTCAGTTCCGGCTGGTAGTTCTTGGCCGCGTCCTCGGCGTCGACGTTCACCGTGATCAGCGTCGGCGGCGGGGGCATCAGCCAGTTCTGGGTCATCAGGCCGTCGAAGTCGGTGCCGATGCCGAGCACCAGGTCGGCCTCGTCCCAGAGCGCGCCGACCTCCGGGCTGTGCACCGAGTTCGGGGCCAGGCAGGGGTGTTCGGGCGGGAGCAGGCCGCGGGCGCCGAAGGTGGTGAGCACCGGGGCCGCCAGTTTCTCCGCCAGTTCGCCGATCACCGCACCGGCACCGGCTCGCAGGGCACCACCACCGGCCCAGATCAGCGGCCGTTCGGCGCGCTCGAACAACTCGCGTGCGCGGCCGAGGTCGAGCGGCTCGCTGACCGGCGTGTGGTGGACCGGGTCGGGCGCGCGCTTGGTGGTGGCGGTGAGGAAGTCGGTGGGGATGCCGAGGTAGACCGGGCCGCTCTGCGCTTGCTGCGCCAGCCGGGCCGCCTCGAGCGTCGTGCCGGCGATCTCCTCCGGCGCGGCGACGGTGAACTGGCGCTTGGTGAGCGGCGCGAACAACGCCGCCTGGTCGCTGCTCTCGTGCAGCACCCCGCGCACCACCCCGGGCCGGCGGAGCGTGGACGGGATGTCGGTGGCGATGACCAGCACCGGCGAGCCGGACGCCTGCGCCTCCCCCACCGCGGCGAGCGTGTTGGCCGCGCCGGGCCCGGTGGTCACGATGGCCACGCCGAGCTTGCCGGTGGCCCGGGCGTACCCGTCGGCGGCGTACCCGGCGGTCTGCTCGTGGCGGACGCCGAGCAGCCGCACCCCGGTCGACGCGAGCGCCTCCCAGATCGGGAGGTTGTGCACCCCCGGCAAGCCGAAGGCGACCTCGACGCCCAGCTCACCCAGCGCATCGGCGAGCTGATCGGCCCCGGACTTCGGCTTGGCATGGCTGACTACCGGCACAACGTCACACCCTACGCAATCGTTGAACGATCAGACAGTAGCGACGCGAAGGTTCCTAGACGACGTGGTGCTCCCGGGGTGTCGCCGGGGGACGGTCGAATCGGCGGACGTCCAGTTCCGAGACGTCGATCTCCGGCGGACGGCCCAGGTAGAGGTCGCGCAGCACCGCGCCGATCGCCGGGCCCATCTGGAACCCGTGGCCGGAAAACCCGGTGGCGTAGAGGAAGCGCGACACCCCGGCCGCCTCGCCGACCACCTGGTTCCGGTCCGGCGTGACCTCGTACAACCCGGACCACGTGGTGCGGATACCCGCGTCGAGCACCGACGGGACCCGGCGCGCGGCCAGTTCCGCGAGCGCGGGCAGCCACTCGGATCCCCCGCCGGGAAAGGAAAGCGCCAGTCCCGGCCCCTCGCGGTGGAGGTAGAACGCCGAGGGCATCTCGACGGTCAGCGGCACCGACTCCGGCAGGCCGCCGATCGGGCCGGTGAACACCACCTCCCGCCGCTCCGGCCGCACCGGCAGCGGGCAGCCCGCCAGCTCACCGATTCGCGCCGACCACGCCCCGGCCGCGCACAGCACCACCCCGGTCCGGACCACCCCTGCCGAAGTCCGCACCGCGCGGATCTGGTCACCGTCGCGCTCGATGCCCTCGACCTCGACCCCGGTGCGCAGGGTCGCGCCCCGCGCGCGAGCCGCCCGCGCGTACCCCTGCACCACCGAATCCGGCGTGGCACGACCGTCCTCCGGCGACCACACCGCGGCGTGCACCCCCTCGACCGATATCAGCGGATTGTGCCGTTTCGCCTCGGTCGCGTCGATGATCCGGCTCGGCACCCCGAACGAATTCTGCAGTCGCACGCCGCTTTCGAACACCGGCAGGTCGGCGGGCTCGGTGATCAGGTACAGGTAGCCGTCGCGCCGGAAGTCGATCTCCTGGCCGAACCGGTCCGCGAACCGCTCGTACTCGGCCAGCCCGCGCAGTCCCAATTCGATGTTGACGCGGCTGGTGAACGAGGACCGGACCCCGCCGGCCGCCTTGGCCGTCGACCCGGCACCCAGTGCGCCGCGCTCCAGCAACAGCACGTCCGCACCCGCTTCGGCGAGGTGGAAAGCGCTGCTCACGCCGATCACCCCGCCGCCGACGATCACCACGCCCGCCCGCTCCGGCAACTCCGCCATGCCCGCAGACTACGGTCGTTCCAGGGCTTTCCTCAGCCCCAACCATGCGTAGACTCGGCCCTCCGGTGGAAACCGGGTGCGTGAGGAGAGGTGGCCGGTTATGCCGTTGATGCCCGTGACCGACTCGATGTTCCTCCTGGTGGAGTCCCGCGAGCACCCGATGCACGTCGGCGGCCTCCAGTTGTTCCGCAAACCGGCGGACGCCGGGCCGGACTACCTCAGCGAGATCCGGCGGCGGCTGCTCGACCGCTCGGAGGTCCGCCGCGCCTTCCGCCGCCGCCCCGCCCGCCCGGTGAACACCATGGGCTACGCCGCCTGGGCCGAGGACGTCGAACTCGAACTGGACTACCACTTCCGGCATTCCGCGCTACCGCAGCCGGGCCGCATCCGCGAGCTGCTGGAACTGACCGGCCGCTGGCACAGCACGTTGCTCGACCGCCACCGTCCACTGTGGGAGGTCCACCTGGTCGAAGGCCTGCAGGACGACCGGTTCGCGCTGTACAGCAAGGTCCACCACGCGCTGATGGACGGCGTGTCCGCCCTGCGTCAGATGCAGGCGACGCTCAGCGAGAGCCCGGACGAACGCGACTCGCCGCCGCCGTGGGGCGGGCCGAAGTCCAAGACCGTGCGGCGCTCCCGCCGCGATCCGTTGTCCCTGCTCACCGGCACCCGGCAGTCGCTGAGCCAGCTGGCGAAACTACCGCAGGCCGCGGTGAAGGTGGCAGGAGAAGCCTTCCGAGAGCACAGCCTCACCCTGCCGACGCAGGCCCCGAAGACCATGCTCAACGTGCCGATCGGCGGTGCCAGGCGGTTCGCCGCGCAGTCGTGGTCCCTCGACCGCGTCCGCCGGATCGCCACCGCCGCCGGGGTCTCGCGCAACGACGTGGTGCTGGCGATGTGCGCCGGTGCGCTGCGCGACTACCTGATCGAGCAGCGGGCGCTGCCGGACACCGCGATGGTCGCGATGGTGCCGGTCTCCATGCGCAAGCAGGGCGACGCCGGCGAGGCCTCGGGCAACGCGGTCGGCGCGCTGCTGTGCAACCTGGCCACCGACCGCAGCGACCCGGCCGACCGGCTCAAGGTGATCCACCAGTCCATGCGGGACGGCAAGCGCATCTTCAAGGACCTCACCCCGTTGCAGGCGCTGATCCTCTCGGGCATCAACGTGGCCCCGCTCGGCGCGTCCACCATCCCGGGGTTCGTCAACAACACGCGCCCGCCGTTCAACCTGGTCATCTCGAACGTGCCGGGCCCGCGCCGGACCATGTACTGGAACGGCGCGCAGCTCGACGGGGTCTACCCGGCTTCGGTGCTGCTCGACGGGCAGGCGCTGAACATCACGCTGACCAGCAACGGGGACAACCTGGACTTCGGCATCACCGGCTGCCGCCGCAGCGTGCCGCACCTGCAGCGCATCCTCACCCACCTGGACACCGCGCTGGCCGAGCTGGAGAGCGCGGTCGCCAAACCCTGACACGCGAGTCATCGGATCACTGTGTGGCTCACCCTCGGTGACCTCAGCGCGGCTTTGTTACTCCATCAGCGGGACGCAGGGTTGACACCAGTCAGAAATTAGCTGACTTCCCTAGATTTCGGTCCGGCGGCGCTTCTAGGGTCGTCATGCCCGGTCCGCAGAGATCCGAGGAGTCAGCATGATCGAACCCACTGAGGTCTGGACCACTCCGGACTTCGTCGAGTACGAGACCCCGATGGAAGTCACGGCCTACGCGGCCCGCATGGAGTGACGGGCGGGCGGGGGCCGGCGTGCCCCCGCCTCCTCGCCCGCTCCCCCAGCGCGACCCGGAGGTCCCATGAGCGCGCCGCTCAGCCAGGAAGAGTTCGACGCCGCCCTGCGTGGACTGTCCCACCGCTACTGGGGCACCCACCCGTTCCACCACCGGATGCACGCGGGCGAACTGTCCGAGCACGAGCTGAAGGTCTGGGCCGCGAACCGCTGGTACTACCAGCGCATGATCCCGCAGAAGGACGCCGCGATCATCAGCAACTGCCCGCTGCCCGAGGTGCGGCGGCAGTGGCTGCCCCGGCTCGTCTACCACGACGGCGCCGCGCCGGGCGAAGGCGGCATCGAGCGCTGGCTGCGGTTGTGCGAGGCGGTCGGCCTCAGCCGTGAGGAGGTGCTGGACGAGCGGCACGTCGCGCCCGGCGTCCGGTTCGCCGTGGACGCCTACGTGAACTTCGCCAGGACGAAGCCGTGGATCGAGGCGGTCGCGTCCGGGCTCACCGAGATGTTCTCCGGGCACCTGATGAAGCGCCGGGTGGCCGACATGCTGGCCAACTACGACTGGATCAACCGCACCGACCTGGCCTACTTCACCAACCGCATCGACGCGGTGTCCGGTGAAGGACAGGCCACAGTGGACCTCGTGCTGACCCACTGCCGCACGCGGGAGCAACAGGAAGCCGCGCTCGCCGCGCTGTCCTTCAAGTGCGACGTGCTCTGGTCCATCCTGGACGCCATCGAGCGCGCCGCGAGCAAGGAGTGAGCGTGAAACCCCGACTGCGCCGCGGTGTCCGGCTCACCTACGACAAGGTCCGCGAGACGCACGTGCTGTTGTTCCCCGAAGGCGTGCTGGTGCCGAACAAGACCGCCGCCGCCGTGCTCGAACTCTGCGACGGGGAGACCAGCGTCGCCGACATCACCGAAGCGCTCGGCCGGAAGTACCGCGGCGTGCGGGAAGCGGACATCAGCGGGGTGCTGTCCCGGCTGGAGGAACGGCGGGTGGTCGAATGGACGTGAAGCCCGCCGAACCGCCACTGGGCATGCTCGCCGAGCTGACCCACCGCTGTCCGCTGCACTGTTCGTACTGCTCCAACCCGATCGAACTGATCACCAGGGACGGCGAACTCGACACCGCGCAATGGCTTTCCGTGTTGTCGCAGGCGCGGGACCTCGGTGTGCTCCAGGTGCACATGTCCGGTGGCGAACCGCTCGCCCGGCCGGACCTGCCGGAACTGGTCTCGCACGCGAGTGACCTCGGCTGCTACGTCAACCTGGTCACCAGCGGTCTCGGCCTGACCGAGAAGCGCCTCGACGACCTGGCCGACCGCGGCCTTGCGCACATCCAGCTCTCCGTGCAGGGCGCGGACGCCGAACGCGCGGACCGGCTCGCCGGCACCCGCGCGCACGAACACAAACTCGCCGCCGCCGCGCTGATCAAGCGCTCCGGGTTGCCGTTGAGCGTGAACGTGGTGCTGCACAAGCAGAACCACGACCAGCTGGCCGGGATCATCGCACTCGCCGAGCGCATGGGCGCCGACCGGCTCGAACTGGCGAACACGCAGTACTACGGCTGGGCGCTGAAGAACCGGACCGCGTTGATGCCGACGCGCGAGCAACTCGCCGTCGCCGAGCCGATCGTCCGGGCCGCGACCGAACGCCTGCGCGGCACCATGGAGATCATCTACGTGGTCGCCGACTACTACGAGCCGTACCCGAAGCCGTGCATGTACGGCTGGGGCGCGCGGCAGCTGACCGTGGCGCCGAACGGCGATGTGCTGCCGTGCCCGGCGGCCACCGCGATCACCACGCTCGACCTGGACAACGTGACCCGGAAACCGTTGCACGACATCTGGTACGGCTCGACCTCCTTCAACGCCTACCGCGGCGAGGACTGGATGAGCGAGACCTGCCGGTCCTGCGATCGGCGTGGCGCCGACTTCGGCGGCTGCCGGTGCCAGGCGTTCCTGCTGACCGGTGACGCGGCGTCGACCGATCCGGTCTGCTCGCGGTCCCCGGACCGCGAGATCGTCGACCTCATCCTCGCCGCGCCCCCGCCCGCGGTGGAGCCGGAACTGGTCCTGCGGCGGGTGCCGCGGTGAAGGTGCTGCTGCTCGGGACAGCCGCCGGAGGTGGCTTCCCGCAATGGAACTGCGCGTGCGCACTGTGCACTTCGGACGCTCCACCCCGGACCCAGGACTGTGTGGCGGTCAGCGCGGACGGCCGCGAGTGGTACCTGATCAACGCCTCACCGGACATCCGCGCCCAGATCCTGGCCTCGGCTGAACTGCGCGCCGGACCGGGTCCGCGCGAGACCCCGTTGCGCGGCGCACTGGTCACGGACGCCGAACTGGACCACACGCTGGGCCTGGTCATGTTGCGGGAGGCGCCGTCGTTCGGCGTCTGGGGGCCGGGTGCCGCGCTGCACGCCCTTCGCGGCGCGTTGCCGGTGGGCCGGTACGGCGACTGGACCTTCTCGGCGGTTCCTCCGGAGATCGGCGGCCTGCGGGTGTCCGCGCTGCCGGTCAGCGACAAGAAGCCCAAGTACGCGCGTGATTCCACTGTGGACGGCCCATGGGTGGTCGCCTACCGCATCGAGGACCCGTCGACCGGCGGCGTCTTCGTCTACGCGCCCTGCCTGGCGACGTGGCCACCGGGGTTCGACGAGTTCGTGGCGGGCGCGGACCACGTGCTGCTCGACGGCACCTTCTACGCGGCCGACGAGATGTCCGGGGCGACGCACGCCGGAGTCGGTTCGCAGGCGCAGCGAGCCATGGGCCACGTACCGATCACCGAGAGCCTCGCCCGCGTCCGGAACCGCCCTGGCACGCGCTGGGCCTACACGCACCTCAACAACACGAACCCGGCACTGGCCCCGGACTCCCCGGAGCACCAGGAGATCCTGGCCGCCGGGGCCCACCTCCCACTCGACGGCACCCTGCTCACGCTCTGAGCCGGACAACCCCCAAAGATTCATTTGACAGTTGCTCGTGGCTACTCCGATACTCGCCCCATGTCGGAGAAAGCCGAGCTGGTCGGGCTGCGCGTGCTCGCCCACCCCCTGCGCCTGCGCATCCTGTCGCTGCTCACGGGCACCGCGATGAGCGCCGCCGAGGCCGCGCGCGAACTGGGCGAGACGCAGGCGAACGTGAGCTACCACCTGCGGCGGCTGCACGAAGCGGGCCTGCTGGTGATCGCCGAAGAGGTGCGGATCCAAGGTGGACTCGCCAAGCGCTACCGGCACGTGCCCGGCGGCAGCCCGCCGTGGGACCACGACGACCCGGAAGCCGAGCAGCTGTTCGCCGCGACCCTGGCCGATGAGCTGCGGCGACGCACCGAGAGCCGTGTGCCGAGCGGACGCTCCGCGATCACGGACGCGGAGGTCTGGCTCGCGCCCGCCGACTGGGACCGGGCCGTGGAAGTCGCGCACCAGCTCGGGGAAATCCTGCACGCGGCCGCGCGCCCACCCCGCTCGCCGGGCACGCGCCGCGTGAGCGCCACCGTCGCACTGTTCGAAATGACCAGGTCATGAGCCTGCGGGAACCGTTGCGGCACCGGAGTTTCCGGTGGCTGCTCGCCGGGCGGACCGGCGCCGAACTGGCCAACGCGATCGCGCCCGTCGCACTGGCGTTCGCGGTGCTCGACCTGACCGGTTCGGTGGTCGACCTCGGCCTGGTGGTCGGCGTCCGGTCGCTGGCGAACGTGATCCTGCTGCTGTTCGGCGGGGTGCTGGCCGACCGCCTGCCGCGGGCGGTGATCCTGCAGGGCACCGGCCTCGCGGCCGCGGTCACGCAGGGCCTGATCGCCGCGAGCGTGCTGGGCGGCTTCGCCTCCATCCCGCTGCTGCTCGGGCTGAGCGCGCTCAACGGCGCGGTCAGCGCGATGTCCCTGCCCGCCGCGGCTTCGCTGACCCCGCAGACCGTACCCGCCGGCCTGCTCACCCCGGCGAACGCGCTGGCGCGCATGGGGTCGAACACCGGCCGCATCCTGGGCGCCGCGCTGGGCGGCATGCTCGCCGCCGGACTCGGGGCGGGCTGGGCCATCGCGATCGACGCGGCCATCTTCCTGTTGTCCGCGGCGGGTTACCGGGGTGTGCGGCTCGCCCAGCGCGTGCGGGCCGAACGGACGCACCCGCTCAAGGACCTGGCCGAAGGCTGGCGCGAGTTCATCGCCCGCTCGTGGGTGTGGGTGGTGGTCGCGCAGTTCACCGTGGTCAACGCGGTGATCATGGGCGGGCACGCGGTACTCGGCCCGACGGTGGCGGACGCGACCGTGGGCCGTGCCGCCTGGGGTTTCATCCTGGCCGCGCAGACACTGGGCGCCTTCATCGGCGGCGTGCTCGCCGCGCGCTGGCAACCGCGGCACGCACTGCTGATCGGCGTGGCGGTGATCGGCGTCGAAGCGATCCCGCTGATCACGCTGGCCGAGCTACCGCAGCTGATCCCCTTGCTGGTCACCATGTTCCTGGCGGGGATCGCGATCGAGCAGTTCGTGGTCGCGTGGGACGTGTCGCTGCAGGAGAACATCCCGGAGGACAAGCTGGCGCGCGTGTACTCCTACGACATGCTGGGTTCCTTCATCGCGATGCCGGTGGGCGAGATCGCCGCGGGCCCGCTGGCGCAGCGCTTCGGCGCGGACACCACCCTGCTGGCCGGCGCGGTGCTCGTCCTGGTGAGCACCGCGCTCGCCCTGTGCAGCAAGCAGATCCGCACGCTGACCCGCCGGACCGCGCACCCCAGTGACCTGACCGGCGCGGTGCCACCGCCACCGGCCGCCACCTAGCCGGGTCAGCGCCGCGGTGCCGCCGGGCGGTCCGTCGCCCACGGCTTGACCTCTTCGACCAGCTTCGCCACCGCCAGCACCAGGTCGTCCGAGTGCCGCGGCCCGACGATCTGCAGGCCCACCGGCAGTCCCGCCGCGGTGAACCCGATCGGCACGCTGATCGCCGGCTGCTGCGTCAGGTTGAACGGGTAGGTGAACCGCGTCCACTCCGGCCAGCTCCGGTACTCGCTGCCCGGCGGCACGTCGTGCCCGGCTTCGAACGGCGAGATCGGCATCATCGGCGTGATCAGCACGTCGTGGCGCAGGTGGAACTCGCCCATGTGGATGCCCAGCGCGGCGCGCACCGCGCTCGCCTCGAGGTAGTCGCTCGCCGAGAAGGTGTGCCCGTGGTCCCAGACCTTCCGCAGCCCCTGGTCGATCAGCTCCGCCGCCCCCTCGGGGAAGGTGTCCAGCCACTTCGCCGCCCCCGTGGACCACAGCACGTCGAAGGCGTCCAGCGGATCCGCGAACCCCGGGTCCGTCTCCTCGACCCGCAGCCCCGCCTCGTCCAGCGCGGCCACCACGGACAGCACGATCCGCGAGATCTCCGGATCGACGTCCACGTAACCCAGGTTCGCCGAGTACGCGGCGTTCACCCCGCGCACGTCCCGCCGCACGGCCTCGCGGTAGGAACTGACCGGCGGCGGCAGCGCCGACGGGTCGCGGTGGTCCGGCAGCGCGAGCACGTCGAGCAGCAACGCCACGTCGTCCACCGACCGGGCCATCGGACCGGCGTGCCCCAGCGGCCCGAACGGGCTCGCCGGGAACAGCGGGATGCGCCCGTGCGTCGGCTTGAACCCGACGATGCCGCAGAACGAAGCCGGGATCCGCACCGAACCACCGCCGTCGGTACCCACCGACAGCTCACCCATGCCCGCCGCGACGGCCGCCGCGCTACCCCCGCTCGAACCGCCCGCGGTCAGTTCGGGGTTCCACGGGTTGCGTGTGATGCCGTTCAGCGTGTTGTCGGTGACGGCCTTCCAGCCCAGCTCGGGCGTGGTCGTCTTGCCCAGCAGCACCAGCCCGTGCTCGCGCAGGCGCGCGGTGACCGGGCTGTCGACCTCCCACGGCCCGGCCGGGTCGATGCAGCGCGAACCCCGCTGCGTCGGCCAGCCCTGGCTGAGGAACATGTCCTTGACCGAGGTCGGCACCCCGTCCAGCCAGCCGATCGGATTGCCGTCGCGCCACCGCTGCTCGGCCAGTTTCGCCTGCTCCAGCGCGGAATCACGGTCGACGAGGCAGTAGGCGTTGAGCTCACCGTCGCGCTCGGAGATCGCGTCGAGGGAGGCTTGCGTCGCCTCCACCGGCGACAGCTCGCCGGACCCGTAGGCCGCGACGAGCTCACTGGCCGTCAGCAGGGTCCCCGACTCGTTCATGGTCCTCCTCAGTTGCTGCCTGACGGCACGTAGCCCAGACGCTTGTCCACGACATTACGAAGCGGCTGCCCGGTCCGCCACCGCTCGAAGTTCCCGGCGAACACCTCGACCAGGGTGTTGCGCCAGCCGAGGAAGTCGCCGGACATGTGCGGGGAGATCAGCACCTGCTCCATGCTCCACAGTGGACTGTCATTGGGCAGCGGCTCGGTGTCGAACACGTCCAGCGCCGCACCGGCCGGGCGGCCGTCCCGCAGCGCCGCGATCAGGTCTGCGGTGACCACCAGCTCACCGCGTCCCACGTTGATGAACCGCGAGCCGGGCTTCATCGCGGCGAACGCGCGCGCGTCGAACATGCCCTTGGTCTGCTCGGTCAGCGGCGCCACCGCGACCACGTAGTCGTATTCGCCCAGGTAATCGGTCAGCTCGGCCGACGGCCGCACCACACCGAAGTCGGGATCGGCGTCCCGCGCGGTGCGTCCGGCACCGGCCACGTCCAGCCCGGCGGCCCGCAGCAGGCGCGCGATCGACCGGCCGATCGGGCCGGTGCCGACCACCAGCGCACGACGGCCGGCGATCCGCTCGGTCTCGCGGTGCAGCCACGTGCGTTCCTGCTGCAACTGGCGCGAGCGGGCGAAGTCCTTGGCGAAGGCGAGCACCACCCCGAGGACGTACTCGGCGATGGCGTCGTCGAAGACCCCACGCGAGTTCGTCAGCACCACGTCGCTCTCGCGGAGACCGGGGAACAGCACCGGATCGACGCCGGCGCTGGCGATGTGCAGCCACTTCAGCCGGTCCGCAGCCTCCCACGCGCCGGGCACGGCGGTGGAGAGGAAGTCGTAGACGAACAGGATGTCAGCGCCGTGTAACGCCTTCTTTAAACCCGCCTCGCCGGTATAACGCACCGTGGCCAGATGCTCGATGCTGTCCATGTCCGGGGGGTGCCGGTCGCCGCACAGCACCGCCAGCACCGGGGATTCCGTGCCGATCACCGTTGACACGGTATGGACCGGTCGTATGATTGTCAACAATCCGAGGAGCCACCCCGGAGGCTCTCTGCATTCCCCAAGACGTCACCGCGGAGGCTTGGCCTTGGATTTCGAAATGCCCGTGTTCGACGGCCCGCTCGCCCAGCGGGGCATCGGCGTGATCGCCCCCTTCGACCTCGCGCTGGAGCGCGAACTGTGGCGCTGGGTCCCGATGGAAGTGTCACTCCACCTGGCCCGCACGCCCTACGAACCCGTGCCGGTGAGCATGGAGATGGCCCAGCTGGTCAGCGACAGCAGGCACCTGGCCGCCGCCACCCGTGACGTGCTTCACGTGGAACCAGAGGTGGTCGCGTACCTGTGCACGTCGGGCAGCTTCGTCAACGGCATCGACTACGAGCGTTCGCTGTGCAAGGCGATCTGCGACGCCGGCGCGCCCGACGCCATCACCACCTCCGGCGCGCTCGCCGAGGTGCTGCAGGGGCTCGACCTGCACAAAGTCTCGGTGCTGACGCCGTACGACGAGGACCTGACCGGGAAGCTGCACGAGTTCCTGACCGAACTGGACGTGGAAACGGTGTCCAGTGACCACCTCGGGCTCGGCGGCGGCATCTGGAAGGTGAGCTACCGGACCATCGCCGAACGCATCCTCGCCGCCGACCACTCCGAGGCCGAGGCGGTGTTCGTCAGCTGCACGAACCTGCCGACCTTCGACCTGATCGAGCCGCTGGAGGCGGCGCTCGGCAAGCCGGTGCTGACGGCGAACCAGCTCACCATGTGGGCCTGCCTGAAGCGGATGAACCTGCCGATCGTCGGGCCGGGGAAGTGGTTGCGTGACGTGCCCTAGCGTGGTTCGGTAGGATTGTCGACAATCTGCAGGAGGTGTCCGAGCTTGACCACGATCGGCTTCATCTACCCCGACCACGCGGCCGAGGACGACTACCCGCTGGCCGAACGCCTCCTCGGCGCGGGATTCCGGCTGCCGGTCGAGCACATCTACGGCACCGATCTGCACGCCGTGCCGGAGTTGCTCGACCTCGGCAGTCCCGAACGCCTCAAGGAAGGCGCCGCGCTGCTGGCCGAGCACCAGCCGGACGCGGTGGTCTGGGCGTGCACGAGCGGCAGTTTCGTGTACGGCTGGGACGGCGCGCGCCAGCAGGCCGAGCAGCTCGCCGAAGCCGCCGGGGTGCCGTCCACCAGCACTTCCTTCGCGTTCGTCGAGGCGGCCAAGGCGCTCGGCGTGCGGAAGGTGGCGGTCGCCGCCAGCTACCCCGACGACGTGGCGCGGCTGTTCGTCGAGTTCCTCGGCGCGGGCGGGGTCGAGGTGCTGACCATGTCGAGCGCGGGCATCGACACCGCCGCCGAGGTCGGCGAGCTGAGCCCGGAGGCGGTGGTCGAGCTGGCGGTGGCGCACGACCACCCGGACGCCGACGCCGTGCTGGTGCCGGACACCGCGATGCGCACGCTCGGCGTGCTCGGAGCCATCGAAAACCGGCTCGGAAAGCCGGTTCTCACCGCGAACCAGGTGACCATCTGGGAAGGTCTCCGGCAGGCCGGCGTCTCGGTGACGTCCGGCGAGCTGGGAGCTCTGTTCACGAGAACGGTCCGGGAAAAGGGAAACTGACATGCCGCTGGCCGACATCGAACCGGTGAGCCGGGAGTCCACCGCGGGCATCATCGCGCGGCAGCTCCGCGACGCGATCATGAACGGCGCGCTGCCACCCGGCACGCAACTGGGTGAGACGGAACTGGCTTCACGGTTCCAGGTCTCGCGCGGGCCGCTGCGGGAGGCGATGCAGCGGCTGGTTTCGGAAGGCCTGCTGCGCAGCGAACGGCACCGCGGGCTGTTCGTCATCGACCTCGAGCCGGACGACGTGTACGACATCTACGTCGCGCGGACCGCGATCGAGCGGGCCGCGGCCATCCGCATCATGCGCGGTGACCGGGAGAAAGCCGCCGCCGCACTGGACGAGATCGTCCGCGCGATGGAGGCCGCCGCCAGCGAAGACGACCCGACCGCCCTGTCGGACGCGGACCTGCGCTTCCACGAGGTGCTCGTCGCCGAATCCGGCAGCCGTCGCCTCATGCGGATGACGCAGACCCTGCTGATCGAGACGCGGATGTGCCTGTCGATGCTGCAGCAGACCTACCAGCGGGTCGAGGAACGGGTGGACGAGCACAACCAGCTCATCAAGGCCATCCGGGCGGATGACGAAGAAGCCGTGCTGAAGCTGCTGGAAGTCCACATGGAAGACGCCATCCAACGCCTACTGCCGGGCACCTCGCTGCACTGACCCTCGCGCGATGTCAGCGGCACACCTGACGAAAGTGGGGGGTCGGCGGGGTCCTTCGGGCACTGTGGCGCCCCGGTCCCGCTTCGTACCGTCGGCTGGTGACCGAATCGAAGTGGCTCTGGTGGTCCGGAGTGGCGCTGCTCGTCCTGACCGTGCACACCAACTGGGCCAGTCCCCTCGCGGCGTGGCTGTTCGCCATCCCGCTGCTCCTGTTCACCGCGCGCCGCGGGCTGCTCAAGGTGCTCGGCGCGCTCGCGATCGGCATGGTCGTCTGGCTCGCCGCGACCTCGCTGCTCTTCGTCCCCCAGGCGCTGCTCGCCTTCGCCGCGCTCACGCTGCTCCAGTGGCTCGCGTTCGTCGCGCACCGGCTGCTCACCCCGCGACTGCCCGGTTTCCTCGGCACCCTCGTCTTCCCGACCGTGCTCGCCGCCGCCGAATACCTGTTCCCGGTGCTCATCCGCTTCGGTGACTACGGCGCGCTCGGCTCCACCCAGCACGCCAACCTGCCGCTCCTGCAACTCGCGTCGGTCACCGGTGTCTACGGCATCACGTTCCTCATCGGCTGGTTCGCCTCGACGGCCGTGTGGGCGTGGGAAACCCGCAACGCACGCAAGTTCGTGGTCTACGGCGTCGTGCTCGCGGCCGTTTTCGCCGCGGGTGGCGCCCGGCTCGTCTTCTTCGCACCCACCGAGCAGTCCGTGCGCGTCGCCGCGGTGAGCCCCACCCGTGCCGCCGACCAGCGTTCCTCGGCCGCCCAGTCCACAATGGACCTCAAGTACTGGCGAGCCGCGGACGTCGTGGCCGCCGACCCGCGAGCCACCAGCGCGGCTTTCGCCCCGGTCACCGACGACCTGCTCGAGCAGACCCGCACCCAGGCCCGGGCGGGCGCGAAGATCGTGCTGTGGCCGGAAACCCACGCCCGCGTCCTCGAACGCGACCACCGCGACCTGCTCGACCGCACCGCCGTGATCGCCAGGGAAACCGGCGCGTACGTCAACATCGCCTACGCCCTGTACACCGGCGAGGCACCCAACATCCGCAACGTCAGCACCATGATCACCCCCGACGGCCAGGTCGCCTGGACCTACGACAAGAGCGAGCCGACGCCCATGGAGCCGATGACCCCCGGCCCCGGTGAGCTGCCCACTGTGGACACCCCGTACGGCCGGATCGCCGGCGCCATCTGCTACGACGCCGACTTCCCGCACCTCATGCGCCAGGCCGCGGACAAGGGCGCGGACCTGCTGCTGGTCCCCGCCAACGACTGGGCCGAGTTCTCCGAGCTGCACGCGGAAAAGGCCGTCTTCCGCAACGTCGAATACGGCTACTCGATGCTGCGCGATTCAGCCCACGGCTTGTCCACCGCTGTGGATGCGCAAGGCCGGGTACTCGCGGAGACCGACTGGTTCCGTACCGACCAACAGACTCTGGTCGCGAACCTTCCTCTCCAGCCCCGTACCGCCACCGTCTACAGCTCAATCGGCGACGTCTTCGCCTGGCTGTGCCTGGCCGGCTCCCTCGCCCTCACCGCCGCCGCCCTGCGCCGATCCCCCGCCGCAGTGGGCGCGCCCACTCAAGTGTCGAACTCAGCTTCCTGAACGTGCAGTTCGGGTGCCTGAGTGTGTAACTCGGGCTCCTGGGTGTGGGGTTCGGCTTCCGGAGTGTGGGACTCGCCGGGGCGGGTGCTCGGGGCGAGTCTCACATTCAGGAAGCCGAACCACACGTTCAGGAAGGCGAGTTCCACGTTGGGGCGCGCGAGTTCCACGTTCAGGAAGGCGAACCCCGCGCTGAGGCGGGCGGGCGGTCCCGGGTGGGGGGACACGAATGTGGCTTTGGGGGCGGATTCGGCCCCCAAAGCCACATTTGTGGCACCAGGCCGGTCAGGTCAGGGCATCGGCGATGGCGGTGCCCAGGTCGGTGGTGGTGGAGTTGCCGCCGAGGTCCGGGGTGGTCACCGAGCCGTCGGCGAGTACTTTTTCGACGGCCGAGTTGATGGCTCGCGCCGCGCCGGGTTCGCCGAGGTGGTCGAGCATCATGGCGCCGGCGAGCACCTGGGCGACCGGGTTGGCGATGCCCTGGCCGGCGATGTCCGGCGCGCTGCCGTGCACCGCTTCGAACATGGACGGGTGCTCGCCCGGCGGGTTGATGTTGCCCGACGGGGCCATGCCCAGCCCGCCGGTCACCGCCGCGGCCAGGTCGCTGAGGATGTCGCCGAACAGGTTGGACGCGACCACCACGTCCAGCCGGTCCGGCTGCTGCACCATCCGCGCCGCCAGTGCGTCCACATGGCACTGTTCACTGTGGACACCCGGGTACTCGGCGGCGATTTCGGCGAAGATCTCGTCCCAGTACGGCATCGAGTGGATCAGCCCGTTCGACTTGGTCGCCGAGCACACCCGTCCGCTGCGGGTCTTCGCCAGCTCGAAGGCGTACCGGATGATCCGCTCCACCCCGACCCTGGTGAACACCGACTCCTGCAGCACGAACTCCCCCGGCTGCCCGGTGTTGTGCCGCCCGCCCAGCTGGGAGTACTCGCCTTCGGAGTTCTCCCGGACGATCACCATCTCCAACTCGTCCGCCGACCGCCCGGCCAGCACCGACGTGGTCCCCGGCAGCAACCGAACCGGCCGCAGGTTCACGTACTGCGCGAACGCCCGCCGCAGCGGGATCAGCAGGCCCCACAGCGAAACGTGGTCCGGCACCCCGGGGAAGCCGACCGCGCCCAGGAAGATCCCGTCGAACGCGGACAGCTGCGAAACCCCGTCCTCCGGCATCATCCGCCCGGTCTCGGCGAACCGTTCACAGCTCCAGTCGAATTCGGTCCACCGCAGGGAGAACCCGTTCAGGCTCGCCGCGCGGTCGAGCACCTTGCGGGCCTCGAGGGTGACGTCGACGCCGATGCCGTCGCCGGGGATGCTCGCGATCTTGTACTCGGTCACAGGCTCACCGCGATGTACTTGGTCTCCAGGAACTCGTCGATGCCGAACTTGCCGCCCTCGCGGCCCAGCCCGGACGCCTTGATGCCGCCGAACGGCGCCGCCGGGTTCGACACCAGGCCCTGGTTCAGCCCGACCATGCCGGACTCGAGCCGCTCGGAAACCCGCAGCGCCCGCTTGATGTCACTGGTGTAGAGGTAGCTGACCAGGCCGTATTCGGTGTCGTTTGCCGCGGCGAGCACCTCGTCCTCGGTGTCGAAGAGGTAGATGGGCGCCACCGGGCCGAAGATCTCCTCGGTGGCCATCTCCGCGTCCAGCGGTACTTCGGTGAGCACGGTGGCCTGGTAGAAGTTCCCCGGACCGTCCACAGTGGCCCCACCGGTGAGCACCTTGGCACCACGGTCGACGGCGTCGCGGACCAGGCCGCTGACCTTGTCCACCGCGGCCTGGTCGATCAGCGGGCCGACCACCACGCCGTCCTCGGTGCCGCGGCCCATCGGCAGCGCGGACATCTTCTCGGTCAGCCGCCGGGCGAACTCGGCGGCGACGCCCTTCTGCACGTAGATCCGGTTGGCCGCGGTGCAGGCCTCGCCGATGTTGCGCATCTTCGCCAGCATCGCGCCTTCGAGCGCGGCGTCGAGGTCGGCGTCGTCGAAGACGATGAACGGCGCGTTGCCACCCAGCTCCATCGAGGTCCGCAGCACCTTGTCGGCGCACTGCTCCAGCAGCTTCCGGCCGACCGCGGTGGATCCGGTGAAGGACAGCTTGCGCGCCCGGCCGTCGCGGATCAGCGGCTCCATCACGCCACCGGAGTCGCTGGTGGTCAGCACGTTCAGCACGCCTTCGGGCAGCCCGGCCTCGGCCAGGATGTCGGCCAGCGCCAGCATCGACAGCGGCGTCTGCGCGGCGGGCTTGATGATCATCGAGCAGCCGGCCGCCACCGCCGGGCCGATCTTGCGCGTGCCCATCGCCATCGGGAAGTTCCACGGGGTGATCAGCAGCGACACCCCGACCGGCTGCTTGGCCACCAGGAACCGCCCGGACCCGTTGGGCGCCACCGAGTAGTCGCCCCCGATCCGGACCGCCTCCTCGGCGAACCAGCGGAAGAACTCCGCGGCGTAGGCGATCTCGCCCCGCGATTCGGCCAGCGGCTTGCCCATCTCCAGTGTCATCAGCAGCGCGAGTTCCTCGGTGCGGTCCACCAGCGCCTGGTAGGCCCGGCGCAGGATCTCGCCGCGTTCGCGCGGTGCCGTCTTCGCCCACTCGGCCTGCGCGGCCGACGCCGCTTCCAGCGCCGCCATGCCGTCCGCCGGCGAGGCGTCGGCCACCTCGCACAGCGCCGCACCCGTGGACGGATCGAGCACCGGGAAGGTCCGGCCACCTTCCGCGGCGGTCCACTTGCCGCCGATGAAAAGTTCCTTCGCGACCGTGTCGACGACCCCGGCCTCGCTGATCTCGCCCATCACTACCGCTCCTGTCCGCGTTCATTGCGCCCGGTCCGAGGGCCATGCTATGCATATTGTCAACAATCGACAAGAGATCCTCGGCGTGCACCCGGTCGGCTACCCGACCGGCCGCGCACGCAACCTTCGTCCAAAGGAGCACCGCTGCCATGGCCCAGCTCTCCCCCCTGCTCAAGCAGGCCACCCCGGTCGTCGTGGACCACGGCGAGGGCACCTACCTGTTCGACAGCGAAGGCAGGCGGCACCTGGACTTCACCGCGGGCATCGGGGTGACCAGCACCGGCCACTGCCACCCCAAAGTGGTCGCGGCCGCGCAGGAGCAGATCGGCAAGCTGATCCACGGGCAGTACACCACCGTGATGCACAAGCCGCTGCTCGAGCTGACCGAGCGCCTCGGCGGCGTGCTGCCGTCCGGTTTGGACTCGCTGTTCTTCTCGAACTCCGGCAGTGAAGCGGTGGAAGCCGCGCTGCGGCTGTCGCGCCAGGCGACCGGGCGGCCGAACGTGATCGTGTTCCAGGGTGGGTTCCACGGCCGGACCGTGGCCGCCGCGTCGATGACCACCTCGGGCACGCGGTTCAGCGCGGGCTTTTCGCCGCTGATGTCGGGCGTGCACGTGGCGCCGTTCCCGTACGCCTACCACTACGGCTGGGACGAGCGGACCGCGACGAAGTTCGCCCTGCGTGAGCTGGACTACCTGTTCGCCACGATCACCGCGCCGAACGAGGTCGCCGCCTTCTTCGTCGAGCCGGTGCTCGGCGAGGGCGGGTACGTGCCGGCGAACACCGAGTTCATGGCCGGGTTGCGCGAGCGCGCCGACAAGCACGGCATCCTGCTGGTGCTCGACGAGGTGCAGACCGGGTTCGGCCGCACCGGCAAGTTCTGGGGCCATGACCACTTCGACGTCCGCCCGGACATCGTGCTGATCGCGAAGGGCCTGGCCAGCGGCTTCCCGCTGTCCGGCATCGCCGCTTCGCAGGAGCTGATGGCGAAGGCGTGGCCGGGTTCGCAGGGCGGCACCTACGGCGGCAACGCGGTTTCGTGCGCGGCGGCCTGCGCCACGCTCGACGTGATCGCCGAAGAGGGCCTGGTCGCCAACGCCGCCGAGCGCGGCACGCAGCTGCTCGACGGCGCCCGCCTGATCGGGGACAAGACCCCGGCGATCGGCGACGTGCGCGGGCTCGGGCTGCTGGTCGGCTCGGAGTTCACCACCGCGGACGGCGAGCCGGACACGGTCACCGCGCAGGCCGCGCAGAAGGCCGCCGCCGAGCGCGGGCTGCTGCTGCTCACCTGCGGTGCCTGGATGAACGTGGTCCGGATGATCCCGCCGCTGGTGGTCACCGCCGAGCAGGTCGACGAGGCGCTGGGCATCTGGGCCGAGGTCGTCGACACCGTCACCAAGAGCTGAGGAGAACCTTCGTTGGCCCGCTACATCACCATCACGCTGGACAAGCGCGGCGTTTCCTGCCGCGCCCGGCTGCTCGACGCCGAAGCCCCGCGCACCTGCGAAGCGGTGTGGAACGCGCTGCCGCAGAGCGGTTCGGCCTACCACGCGAAGTACGCGCGCAACGAGGTCTACACGCTCGTGCCGCCGTTCGCCCAGCCCAAGCCGGGCCGGGAGAACCCGACCGTCACCCCGATCCCGGGTGATGTCGTGTACTTCGGCTTCGAGGCGTGGGAGATCGGCAACCCGGCGTACGGCTACGACGAAGGCAGCGAGGCCCACAGCGACCAGGGCGCCACCGACCTCGCGATCTTCTACGGCCGCAACAACCTCCTGATCAACGGCGACGCGGGCTGGGTGCCCGGCAACGTGTTCGCCACGATCGAGGAAGGCCTGCCCGAGATCGCCGCGGCCGCGCAGGACCTCTGGCTCCGCGGCGTCGAAGGCGAAACACTCTCCTTCGCCCGCGCAGAACCCTAAGCCCCCAAACACCCGAACCACACACTCACGCACCCCGCGATGTCACGAATGTGGCTTTCGGGGCGGATTCGGCCCCCAAAGCCACATTCGTGACACCGCAGCCCCCAAAGCAACCGCCGCCCGGGTACCCCACCGGAGGACCCGCCCAGACCCCCCACCCCGCCCCGGTCCACAGCCAAAAACACGGCGAAGACCTCGATGTCAAGGCATCTTTCCCGCCTTGACATCGAGGTCTTCGCCGTAGTCACACTAAAAAACCGGGGCGGCCCCACCACCCACTCCCAAACGTGAAAAGGTTTCATAGCGGATTCCGTCCACCCCGTACTACCCTGCGGTAACCAGGTCTCGGCGCAGAGGTGAGAGGACGGTCGACACCGTCATGAACAACAGCGGTTTCGAACAACGCCTCGCCGACATCGTCGGCCAAGCCAACGTGCTCACCGGGGAGGCCGTGGGCGAGGACTACGCCCACGACGAATGCCTCACGGTGGAGCCGGAGAAACCCCTCTACGTGGCCAAACCGGCCACCGCGGAGGAAACCGCGGAACTGCTCAAGGCCGCGAGCGAGCACCGGGTGCCGGTGACCGCCCGTGGCTCGGGCAGCGGCCTGTCCGGCGCGGCACGCCCGCGACCCGACAGCCTGCTCATCTCCTTCGAGCGGATGAACCAGGTGCTCGAAATCGACGCCGACAACCACGTCGCCGTGGTGCAGCCCGGCGTCACCCTGGCCGAACTGGACGAGAAGACCGCCGCGGCCGGGCTGTCCTACACCGTCTACCCCGGCGAACTGAGCGCGAGCATCGGCGGCAACGTCGGCACGAACGCGGGCGGCATGCGCGCGGTGAAGTACGGCGTCACCCGGCACAACGTCCTCGGCCTGCAGGCCGCACTGCCCAGCGGGGAACTCATCCGCACCGGCGGCAAGACCACCAAGACCTCCACCGGCTACGACCTCACCCAGCTGATCATCGGCTCGGAGGGCACGCTCGCGCTGGCCACCGAGGTGATCGTGCGGCTGCACCCGCGCCTGCCCCACGGCGCCACCGTGCTCGCCCCGTTCGGCGACCTCGGCCAGGTGATGCGCGCGGTGCCGAAGATCATCGCCAGCGGGCTGGACCCGCACATCCTGGAGTACATCGACATCCTGACCATGGCCGCGATCGTCTACAAAGAACAGTTGGCGCTCGGCGTGCCCGACGAGGTCCGAGACGCCTCGCAGGCGTACCTGGTGGTGGCGCTGGAAAACCGCGACCACGACCGGCTGGACGAGGACGTCCAGACGCTCGGCGAACTGCTCGCCGGACTGGGTGCCGCGGACGTGTACGTGCTGGAAGGCCCGTCCGCGCGCAAGCTGATCGAGGCCCGTGAGAACGCCTTCTGGACGGCGAAGTCGGTCGGCGCGGACGACGTGATCGACGTGGTGATCCCGCGGGCGGAGATGCCCGCCTTCCTGACCAAGGTGCGCGAACTGGCCCTCGCCGCCGAGTCCGGCGCGGTCGGCTGCGGGCACGCCGGGGACGGCAACGTCCACTTGGGAATCTTCCAGAAGGACCCGGCGAAGCGCCGCGCGCTGCTGCATGAGATCTTCGCGGCCGGCATGGCCGCCGGCGGTTCGATCTCCGGCGAGCACGGCATCGGCCACGCCAAGAAGGCGCACTTCCTCGAGCTGGAGGACCCGGCGAAGATCGAGCTGATGCGCCGGATCAAGCAGTCCTTCGACCCCCGGGGCATCCTCAACCCCGGGGTTCTCTTCGACCAGGAGTCACAGTGAGCATGAACGGCGCGCAGTCCCTCATCCGCACCCTCGTCGAGGCGGGGGTGGACGTGTGCTTCGCCAACCCGGGCACCTCGGAGATGCACTTCGTGGCGGCGCTGGACTCGGTGCCGGAAATGCGCGGGGTCCTCGCGTTGTTCGAAGGCGCGGTGACCGGTGCCGCCGACGGGTACGCACGCATCGCCGGACGGCCCGCGGCGACCCTGCTGCACCTCGGCCCCGGTCTGGCCAACGGCCTGGCGAACCTGCACAACGCCAAGCGCGCGCACACGCCGATCGTGAACGTCATCGGTGACCACGCGATCGACCACAAGAAGTACGACGCCCCACTGGAATCCGACATCGAGGCGCTCACCGGCTCGCTGAACGGCTGGACGCGGCGCTCGGACCACACCGCCGACGTCGGCGCCGACGCCGCGGCCGCGGTCGCCGCCGCGCAGGACGCGCCGGGCCGGATCGCCAACCTCATCCTGCCCGCGGACGTTTCCTGGGGCGAGGGCGGGAAAACCTGCCCGCCGGTGCCCGCCCGCGTGCCGAAGGAAGTGGACGAGGCGACCGTCGGGCAGATCGCCGAGGTGCTGCGCTCGGGTGAGCAGGTGGCGTTGCTGATCGGCGGCGCCGCGTGCCGGGAGACCGGGCTGCGCGCGGCGAGCCGCATCGCGGCGGCGACCGGCGCGAAGCCGTTCGTCGAGGTCTTCCCCGCGCGGCTCGAACGAGGTGCCGGACTGCCCACCATCGAGCGGCTCGGTTACCTGGCCGAGCACGTGGAGTACCAGCTGCAGGGCGTCAAGCACGTGATCATCGCGGGCACGAAGGCGCCCGTTTCGTTCTTCGCCTACCCGGGCAAGGCCAGCGACCTGGTGCCGGAAGGCGCGCAGGTGCACACGCTGGCCGGGCTGGACGCGGACGTGGTCGGCGCGCTGCAGGACCTCGCCGACGTGGTCGCCGCGGGCACCGAACCCGTGCTGCAGGAGGAAAACCGGCCCGCGCTGCCGAGTGGTCCGCTGACCCCGCAGAACTGGGTCGAGGTGATCGGCGCGCTGCTGCCGGACCACGCGATCATCGCCGACGAGGCCAACACCTCGGGTGTCCTGCTGCCCGCGGCGACCGCGGGCGCCCCGCGCCACGACGTGCTCACGCTGACCGGCGGCGCGATCGGGCAGGGCATCCCGGTGGCCACCGGCGCGGCGATCGCGGCACCGGACCGGCCGGTGATCAACCTGCAGTCCGACGGCAGCGCGCTGTACACGATCTCGGCACTGTGGACGCAGGCGCGGGAGAAATCCAACGTCACCACGGTGTTGCTGAACAACCGGGCCTACGCGATCCTGCGGATGGAGCTGCAGCGCGTGGGTGCGGAGGGGTCCGGCCCGAAGGCGCAGGAGCTGCTGGACCTGTCCGGTCCGGACATGGACTTCGTGAAGATCGCCGAGGGTCTGGGCGTGCCCGCCCGCCGCGCGACGACGGCCGAAGAGCTGGCCGACGCGTTCTCGTGGGCGCTGGCCGAGCCGGGTCCGCACCTGATCGACACGATCGTGCCGCCGCTGGTCTGATTTTCACAGGGTCTTCTCAGAGAGATCTTCGGTAACTGACGGTTTCGGCGGGTTCACTTGAGGTGTGCCGGGCGGGGCCCGGACGTACCGTGAGGAGGCCGGCCATGATGACCACGCTCCAGTTGCCCCTCGGCCATCGTCCGATGTCGGATTCGGTGAGCAGGCGGGGCCCGCGGTCGATCAACGCCGACGCGGTCGCCACCCACACCGACGCGGTCTCGGGCCGCACGGCTTTCGTGGTGGCCGACGGCGTCGGCGACCACCTGCTCGCCGCCAGGGCCGCGCGCCTGTCGGCCCGGGTGGCCGCCGAAGCCGGTGCCCGTTCCGGGGCGTACGCCGGTTTGCTTGCCGCGCAAGAAGAACTGCGGACGCAGTTCGACGAGAAGCAGGCGGACTGCGTGCTCATCGTGGCCATCCTGCCGCCCCTGAACGCCCCGGAAGAGGCACTGGCCGACATCGCCTGGGTGGGTGACTGCCGCCTGTACCGGTGGAACGGACGCGTGCTGTCGCAGCTGACGGTGGACCACACGCTCGCGGAATTCTGGCGCTCGCAGGACCTGGTGCCCTCCGCGCGCATGGAACACGTCGTCACGGACTCCGTCCGCACCGCACGCGAGTCGGACATCGGCCGCGCCCACACCCCCGTCCGCGGCGGCCGCCTCCTGCTGTGCACCGACGGCGTGCACAAGACACTCGGCATGCCCGCCGTCAAAACCCTCCTCGCCACCGCCGACGACCCCCACACCGCCGCCACGGACCTCGTGCACACCGCCCACACCCTGGGCAGCACCGACAACGCCACCGCCGTGGTCGTAGACCTGCAACCCCTGCCCTAGTCCGCACACCACGGATCGATGAGGAGTGCGTCCGGTGGTCAGGGCAGGCTGCTCACGACCCGTTCGGCGAACCGGCGTGACTCGGCGCAGGCGTCCATCGGGTCGGTCTGGGCGGTGGTGAAGCTGACGGCGAGACCTTGCGAATCGGCGAGGTCCACGTAGACGACGCACACCTTCAGCGCATCGGGGCGTCCGTCGTTCTCGACGTTGTCCAAGAGCGCTGGATAGCCGGCTACCGACAGCTCTTCAGGAGCCACCACCCGGCCTCGCCACAGAGGCACCGGGCGCACCTGGGGGAACCACCGGACCTTGAGGACCGGGTGCGCGCCCTGCCCGGACAGTTCACAGGCCGGTTGCGGGCCGTCATCAGCGAACATGCGGTCGTCCGGCAGCTCTCGCCGCGAAGCGAAACCCGGTTCTTCCGGCACGTTCCGACACGGAGTCGCGGCCAACGCCCGGACGTCGACCGGCTTCGTGATCGCCGGGGGGCCGCTGGGCGGCTCCTCGCCGGGCGGCGTGCAGGCGGCCAGTACCAGCAACGCGGCGAAGCCCAGGAATCTCATGCTCATCCGTCCAGCAGCTTCCGGATCGTCCCGTCACCTTCAGCGACCGGTGCGTACCGCTGCTGGTCGACCTTCTCGCCGAAGCCCCCGGACGGTTGCTCCGGTGAGGAGAAATCCCCGTAGTGGAACGAAGGCGAGTTGACATCGATACTGACGGGCAACGGCTCGAACAACTCGTTCCGCTCGGCCGCCAGCCGTTCCCTGGCCTGCGAAAGGATCCGGCCAGCTTCCCCGACGACGGCCTCGTAGTTCGCCATCAACTGCTTCCGCGAGCTGGTGTAGGAGCCGAGCACATCGCCGGCTTTCTCGCCCTCGACCGCCATCTGTATTCCTGACCCACCGGCGGCGATGAACGCCCCCACCGATACCCCCAGCAGCGAACCGCCGCTGGCGACGCTGGCCAGCGCGCCGACCAAGGTCGTGCCCAGGCCGATGACGAACTTGGTTTCGGCTTCCTGGTTCTGCTTCATCGCTTTCTGGCAGGCGCCGACAGTGGCACCGGCCAATGCGCAGTAGTCACGCCTGAGGTGCACCGCCACCCCGAGCAGGATTCCCAGTGACTTCAGCGTTTCGTAGCCGTACTCGACCTGCTGCGCCAGAAAGGCGTCGAGCCGGGAAACGTGCTCCCGGAACGCGTCGGCGCCTTTGCCCTGCCAATCCTGCACCGAATAGTCGATCATCCGGAAGGCGTCGACCACCTCGGAATTCTCCCGCGAAATCGTCCGCGTGCCGGCCTGCATCCGGCCGAATTCGTCGATGATCTTCTGCGGGTCGAGGCTGAGCACATCGAGCGCGTCCTGGCGAAAGCTGCCGGCCACCACCGCACCGCCACCGCTCGGGTAGTTTTCCGGGGCAGGCAGCCAAACCTCGCCCTCGTCGTTGTACAACTCCATGACCTTGCGGGCCGCGTCATCCGCGGCCCGCAGGACCTGTTCGTCAGTACACCATTCGGCCATCGCCTCAGCCCTGCCCATCGGCCCGGCGATAAAGACCGACGATTCGCCGCAGCGCCTCGGCCGTGGCGAGAACGACCTCGACTCCCCTTCTCTGCCTTGCCGCTATCTCGTCGGTGTAATTTACGTACGTAGATTGATAGTGAGCGACAAGAGGCAGTCCGCCACCCGGCCCGTGCAGGCCTTCGTGCGAGTTCAGCACCGCGATTTGCCTGCCGATGATCTCCGCCAACTCGGGAAACGCCTGGTCGGCGACTCTGGCGAGTTCATCGAGCACCACGGTGAAACCGTTGTCCGGCATCGCCCCTCCCCTCGCGACGCACTCAGTGCTACCAGAGCCGCACCACGGTTCGGGAAATCCGGCGCCCACTTCACTCGATCGGTGCAGCCTACGCGCAACCCACTTCCGGAGAACAGAACGCGATCTCCGGATACCGCGCAGAAGGCGAGTTCAGCAGAACCTGCGGAACCCCCCGCAAATGCTCATCGACAAAAGCACGGACATATCGCCGCGTGATCACCGAAGTGCGTTCCCCGGAAAGCTCCCCACCACCGTCCAGCCCAGCCTGCTCCCCCAGCAAACCCACATCCGTGAACGAAGCGTGCTCAGCACCGTCGACCACGAGCCACCGTTTCCACCCGGCCAACTGTGACCACGCCGCTTCCCAGGTCCCGGCCTGCTCACTCGCGCCCGGCGTGTACTGGTTCGACCGTCCCAAGAACAAGAACGGCCGCGAAAAATCGAACTGCGCCGGGCCGTCCTGCATGCCGTCGATGTTGATGCCCGCTTTGATCCGCGGGTCCGCCAACATCGAGTGGATGCCGCTCGCGCCGCCCGCCGAATGGCCGGCCATCGCGATGCGCGAGCCGTCGATGGAGCGTCCCCAGTCCGCCAGGAGCGAATCGATCACGAACGAGACATCGGCTGCCCGGCCGTCGTGCAGTTTCTTCCAGTATTCGTGCACGTTCTCCGGCGTGCGCACTATCTCGCAGGCCACACACTGGGTCACCCGCCCGTCCGGGAAGGTCGTGGCGACGCTTTCGTAGGTGTGCTCCACCACGGCCACCACGTATCCGTGGCTCGCCAGGTCCTCCGCCAGACCGGACAGCGTGGCGCGCGGTTTGGTGAACCCCGGCGAAAGCACCACGAGCGGCCACCGGCCCATCGGCGGCGCACCTGCCACGGAATGCGTCCGCGTGCGGCTCAGCAGGTCGAACGGCAGGGTCGTGATTTCCGCTTCCTTCAGCAGCAGCTCCGACTCCAGCGGGGTCATGTACTGCGCGCGCTGCCCGTGCGGCACAAAAGTCGGGTACCGCAGCGACACCATCAACTCGCGCGGCCCCGTCGGCACCCAGGTGTCCGGGCGCGACGAATCCACCAGGTGCAGCGTGGTCATCCCGACCGGCAGCACCCCCGTCGGCTTCAGCAGGTGCAGGTCCGCGGCGGCGGACGCGGGCACGCCGCCGACCGCGAGCACCACCACTCCGGCCAAGGCCACCAGACGTCTCAACATGGAGTCCCCTTCCTCTATTTATCTACCTACCTAGCACTATAGTCACGTCACTCCCTCCGGGCGCAAAAAAGTGGCCCCGCCGGCGAACCGGCGGGGCCACTCGGACAACCAGGGCTACTCGTAGATCTCGCCCTTTTCGGCCTTCGCCACCAGCGACTCCGGCGGCAGGAAGTGGTCGCCGTAGCGCTCGGCCAGCTCACGCGACCGCGCCACGAACCCGGCCAGGCCGCCCTCGTACTGGTTGATGTACTGGATGACCCCACCGGTCCACGCCGGGAACCCGATGCCGAAGATCGACCCGATGTTCGCGTCCTGCACCGAGGTCAGCACGCCCTCGTCGAAGCACTTCACCGTCTCCAGCGCCTCGGCGAAGAGCATGCGCTCCTTGAGGTCCTCGAACGGGACGTCGCCGGTGCCCGACTTGAACGCGTCGCGCAGGCCCGGCCACAGCCCGGTGCGCTTGCCCTCGTCGTCGTACTCGTAGAACCCGGCACCGGAGGACCGGCCCTTGCGGTCGAACTCCTCCACCATCCGGTCGATGATCGCCTCGGAGGCGTGCCCGTTCCAGGTACCGCCCTCCGCCTCGACGGCCGCCTTCGTCTCCAGCCGGATCTTGCGCGGCAGGGTCAGGGTCAGCTCGTCCATCAGCTGCAGCGGCGGCGCCGGGTACCCGGCCTGCGTGCCCGCCTGCTCGATCGACGCCGGCTCGACGCCCTCGCCCAGCGCGGCGACGGCCTCGTTGATGAAGGTGCCGATCACCCGCGAGGTGAAGAAGCCGCGGCTGTCGTTGACCACGATCGGGGTCTTGCGGATCTGCAGGGTGTAGTCGAACACCTTGGCCAGCGTCGCCGGCGAGGTCTTCTCCCCGCAGATGATCTCGACCAGCGGCATCTTGTCCACCGGCGAGAAGAAGTGGATGCCGATGAAGTCCTCGGTCCGCTGCACGCCCTCGGCGAGCGAGGTGATCGGCAGCGTCGAGGTGTTCGACCCCAGCACCGCGTCCGCGTTGACGACGCCCTCGATCTCGCCGAACACCTTGTGCTTCAGCTCGACGCTCTCGAAGACAGCCTCGATCACGAAGTCGACGCCGGCGAAGTCGGCCGGGTCACCGGTCGGCTTGATGCGCGCCAGCAACTCGTCCGACTTCTCCTGCGTGGTCTTGCCCCGCGAGAGCGCCTTCTGCTCCAGCTTGACCGCGTAGCCCTTGCCCTTCTCGGCCGCTTCCTGGGAAACGTCCTTGAGCACCACGTCGATCCCGGCCTTCGCCGAGACGTAGGCGATCGCCGCGCCCATCATCCCGGCGCCGAGCACGCCGACCTTCTTCGCGGTGTACTTCTCGAACCCGTCCGGCCGCGAACCGCCGGAGTTGATGTGCTGCAGGTCGAAGAAGAACGCCTTGGTCATGTTCTTCGCCACCTGGCCGGTCGCCAGGTGCACGAAGTACCGGGTCTCGACCAGCTGCGCGGTGTCGAAGTCGACCTGCGAGCCCTCGATCGCGGCGGACAGGATCGCCCGCGGCGCCGGCATGTTCGCGCCCTTGATCTGCTTGCGCAGGTTGGCCGGGAACGCGGGCAGGTTCGCCGCGAACTTCGGGTTCGACGGGGTGCCGCCCGGGATCTTGTAGCCCTTGACGTCCCACGGCTGCACGGCCTCGGGGTTGGCCTTGATCCATTCCTTGGCCTTCGGCAGCAGCTCGTCGACGCTGCCCACCAGCTCGTGCACCAGGCCCAGCTCCAGCGCCTTCGCCGGCTTGTGCCGCTGACCCTGCAGCAGCACGTTCAGCAGCGCGCTCTGGATGCCCAGCAGCCGCACGGTCCGCACCACGCCGCCGCCACCGGGCAGCAGGCCGAGGGTGACCTCGGGCAGGCCGATCTGGCTGCCCTTCACGTCCGCCGCGATGCGGTGGTGGGTGGACAGCGCCAGCTCCAGGCCACCGCCGAGGGCGGCCCCGTTGATCGCCGCCACGACCGGGCGCCCGAGCTGCTCGAGCCGCCGCATCTGGGCCTTCATCTGCCCGCTGCTCCGGGTGATCTCGGCCGCGTTCTCCGGCTTGGCCTGGATCAGGTCGTTGAGGTCACCGCCGGCGAAGAAGGTCTTCTTCGCGGAGGTGAGCACCACGCCGGTGATCGAGTCCTTCTCCGCTTCCAGGCGGTCGACGACCACCCCGAGCGACTCGCGGAAGTCGGCGTTCATCGTGTTCGCCGACTGCTTCGGGTCGTCCAGGGTGAGCACGACGATGCCGTCGGCGTCCTTGTCCCAGCGGATCGTCTTCGCTTCGGTCATCTCTTTCCTCACACCCGCTCGATGATGGTCGCGACACCCATGCCGCCGCCGATGCACAGGGTGACCAGCGCGCGGCGCGCCTGACGGCGCTCCAGCTCGTCCACCACGGTGCCGACCAGCATCGCGCCGGTGGCGCCCAGCGGGTGGCCCATGGCGATGGCGCCGCCGTTGACGTTGACCTTCTCCTCGGGCAGGTTCAGGTCCTTCATCCACTTCAGCACCACCGAGGCGAAGGCCTCGTTGAGCTCGAACAGGTCGATGTCGTCGACCGTGAGCCCGGCGGTGGCCAGCACCTTCTTGGTGGCCGGGGTGGGCCCGGTCAGCATGATCGTCGGCTCGGAACCGACCGAGGCGGTGGCGACGATGCGCGCCCGCGGGGTCAGGCCGTACTGCTTGCCGATCTCCTCACCGCCGACCAGCACGATCGCGGCGCCGTCGACGATGCCCGAGGAGTTGCCGCCGGTGTGCACGTGGTCGATCCGCTCGACCGAGTGGTACTTCTGCAGCGCCACCGCGTCGAAGCCGCCCATGTCGCCGATGCCGGCGAAGGCGGGCTTGAGCTTGGCCAGGCCCTCGACCGAGGTGCCGGGGCGGCGGTGCTCGTCGTGGTCGAGGATGGTCACGCCGTTGATGTCCTTGACCGGCACGACGGACTTCGAGAAGTAGCCGCCGGACCAGGCCGCCTCGGCCTTCTCCTGCGAGCGGACGGCGAACGCGTCCACGTCCTCGCGCGAGAAGCCCTCCATGGTGGCGATCAGGTCGGCGCCGATGCCCTGCGGCACGATGTAGTTGTCGTAGGCGGTGGCCGGGTCCATGAACAGCGCGCCGCCGTCCGAACCCATCGGTACCCGCGACATCGACTCCACGCCGCCGCCGATCACCAGGCGGTCCCAGCCGGAGCGCACCTTCTGCGCGGCGATGTTCGTGGCCTCCAGGCCGGAGGCGCAGAAGCGGTTCAGCTGCACGCCCGCGACCGTCTCGGGCAGGCCGGCCACCAGCGCGGCGGTGCGGGCGATGTCCCCGCCCTGCTCGCCGACCGGCGAGACCACGCCGAGCACGATGTCGTCGATCACCGCGGGGTCGAGGTCGGGGTGGCGCACCTTCAGCTCGTCGATCAGGCCGACCACCAGGTCGACCGGCTTGGTGCCGTGCAGCGCACCGCCCTTGTTCTTGCCGCGAGGCGTGCGGAGCGCCTCGTAGATGTACGCCTCACTGCTCACAACAGAATCCTCCGGTACTGGACTTCAACGGGTATGCCGTACTGATCAGTAACGCTAATACAGACTAACTTAGTCCCCCCAAACCCCAGGGTGTCAATGGGTTGCGAGCCAATCGACACTCGCTAGAGTGTGTTCACCTATGGAACCTACGCCCGCCCGTGGCCGACGACCACGCGATCGCAAGAACCAGCTCGCCGGAGTGGCCGCCGAGCTGTTCCGCGCACGGGGCTACCACGGGGTGGGCATCAACGACATCGCCGCCGCGGCCGGGGTCACCGGACCGGCGCTGTACCGGCACTTCGCGGACAAGCAGGCGATCCTCGCGCACGTGGTGCTCTCCGGGATCGACGACATGGAGGCCGCGACGGCGTCGGCGGTGTCCGACAGCTCGGTGCCCGGTCCGGAGCAGATCGAGACCTTGCTCACCTGCCTGGCCGGACAGGCCGTCGAACGCCGGGAGATCGCCGCGCTCTGGCGCTGGGAAGGCAAGCACCTGCCCCGCGACGACCGCCGTGAGATCCGGCGGCGCTCGGGCGAGGTGCTCGCGTCGTGGGCCAAGTCACTGCAGCTGGTGCGCCCGGAGTTGACGCCGGAGGACGCGGAACTGCTGTGCTGGGCCGGGTTGAGCGTGTTCGGCAGCGTTTCGGTGCACCACACGAGCGTGGCGAAGCGCCGGTTCGCGCAGCTGCTGGTCGACCTGGCGCGGCGGGTCCTGCACACGGAACTGCCCCCGGCTCCCGAAACGGTGGCCGCGCCCGTGCCGCCCGGCATCGGCCAGACCTCCCGTCGCGAGCAGCTGCTCTCGGCGGCGACGGAACTGTTCTCCCAGCGCGGTTTCCACGCGGTGAGCATGGAGGAGATCGGCGCCGCGGCCGGGATCAGCGGCCCCAGCGTGTACCGGCACTTCGCCGGCAAGTCCGCGCTGGTGATCGCGATCTGCCGCCGGGCGGCGGACCGGCTGGCCGTGGGCGCCGAGCACGCGTTGCGCACCAGCGCCCCGCCGGACGAGCGCGAAGCACTGCGGCGGCTCGCCGAGTCCTACGTGCGCACGCTGACCGGATCGGCGGAGCTGTCCGTCGCCTTCGCCGGTGACCCGCTGAACCTGCCCGAGCAGGACCAGGCCGAGCTGCTGCGGGTCCAGCGCGACTACGTGGCGCAATGGGTGCACCTGCTTTCGGCCGTGCACCCGGAGCTGAACGCGCGCGAGGCGAAGATCACCGTGCACGCCGCGCTGACCATCGCGAACGACCTCGCGCGCACGCGCCGTGTCAACGCGCGTCCCCAGCTGCCCGCGGAACTGCACCGGATGATGATTTCCGTGCTCGACCTGGACTGAACCTCGTTCCACGATGCCAAATCCGCCCCCCTTACTGGCGTTCGCCACCACTGCGCGTTAACCTACTCACGAGTAGGTAAGCGATGACGGGAGGGCGGCCATGGGCACGCCGGGGAAGAAGCGCGACGCCATGGGCCTGGGCCTCGCCGCGCTGACCAAGCTCGCGGGGGTCAAGGCCATCGACCGGGCCGGACTGCGCAAGCCGATCGAGTCGCTGGTCTCGTCGGCCACGCGCGGCGGGTTCAAGGCAGCCGGGGCCGCCGGGCGCTCGTTCAAGGCGATCCAGCGGCGAGACGCACCCGAGCGGCTGACGTCGGCGCCGGACAGCGGGCAGTTCGACCTGACCCCGTCCGAAGAGCAGCAGATGATCGTGGAAACCGTCCGCGACTTCGCCGCCGAGCAGTTGCGCCCGGCCGCCGCCGAGGCCGACGCGAAGCTGACCACGCCGGACGGCCTGCTCACACGGGCCGCCGAACTGGGCGTGACGCTGGTCGGCATCCCCGAGGAGCTGGGCGGCGTCGGCACCGAGCGCTCGGTGGTGACCGGAGCGCTGGTCGCCGAGGCGCTCGCGCACGGCGACCTGGGGCTGGCGGTCGCGGTGCTCGCCCCGTCCGCGGTGAGCACGGCGCTGGTGTCCTGGGGCGACGCCGAGCAGCAGGCGACCTACCTTCCGGCGTTCGTCGGGGAGAACGTGCCCGCCGCTGCGCTGGCACTGCAGGAACGCGCGCCGCTGTTCGACCCGTTCAAGCCGAGCACCAAGGCCCGTCGCACGCCGCACGGGTACAAGCTGGACGGGGTGAAGTCGCTGGTCCCGCGGGCCGCGCAGGCCGAGCTCTTCGTCGTGTCGGCGGACCTGGAGGGACGCGGGCCCGCGCTGTTCATCGTCGAGTCGTCGAACGCCGGGGTGAGCATCGAGGGCGAGCCCGCGATGGGCCTGCGTGGCGCGGCCACCGGGAAACTGCACCTCGAAGGGGTTTCCCTGCCCGCGTCGGCGCTGCTCGGCGGCGGGAAGCCGGAGATCTTCGCCGAGCTGGTGCGGCTTTCGCGCCTCGGCTGGGCGGCGCTCGCGGCGGGGACCGCGAAGGCCGTGCTCGACTACGTGATCCCGTACGTCAACGAGCGGCAGGCGTTCGGCGAGCCGGTCAGCCACCGGCAGGGCGTGGCGTTCCAGGTCGCCGACATCGGCATCGAACTGGAGGGCCTGCGCCTGGTCACCCTGCGCGCGGCGGCGCGCGCCGAGCAGGGCAAGCCGTACGCGCGGGAGGTCGCGCTGGCCAGGCGGCTGGCCGCGGACAAGGGCATGAAGATCGGCAGCGCCGGCGTGCAGCTGCTCGGCGGGCACGGCTTCGTCAAGGAGCACCCGGTCGAGCGCTGGTACCGCGACCTGCGCGCGGCCGGTGTCCTCGAAGGCTCGGTCCTGCTCTGATTCTCCTTGGTTGGAAAGGGTTCCCATCATGATCAATCTCGAGGTTCCGGCCAAGGCGCGCGCACTGGTCAACCAGGCCTACCAGGCCGCGGCGGAGGTCTTCCGCCCCATCTCGCGCAAGTACGACCGCGCCGAGCACGCCTATCCGTCCGAATTGGACATGTTCGCCGCGCTGCTGGACGGGCTGAACTCCTCCGGTGAGGGCGGCGCGGGCGCGGCGGGCGTGCGCCGTGACGAGAAGGCGGAGAAGAAGTCCGGCAACCGCAACGGCGCCAACATGAACGTCGCGCTCGGCACGATCGAGATGTGCTGGGGTGACGTGGGCCTGCTGCTGTCGATGCCGCGGCAGGGCCTGGGCAACGCCGCCATCGCGTCGGTCGCCAACGAGGAGCAACTGGCGCGCTTCGGCAAGATCTGGGCGGCGATGGCGATCACCGAACCGGACTGCGGCTCGGACTCGGCGGCGATCAACACCACCGCGCGCCTCGACGGTGACGCCTACGTGCTCAACGGCGAGAAGATCTTCGTGACCTCCGGCGAGCGCGCCGACGCCGTGGTCGTCTGGGCCACTTTGGACAAGAGCAAGGGCCGCGCGGCGATCAAGTCGTTCGTGGTGGAGAAGGGCACGCCGGGGTTCGAGGTGGTGCGCCTGGAGCACAAACTCGGGATCCGGGCGTCGGACACCGCGGTGCTGCGCTTCGACAACTGCCGCGTGCCGAAGGAAAACCTGCTCGGCACGCCGGAGATCGACACCAAGAAGGGGTTCGCGGGGGTCATGCAGACCTTCGACAACACCCGCCCCCTGGTGGCCGCCATGGCGGTCGGTGTCGCACGGGCCGCACTGGAGGAAACGGCCCGCATCCTGGCCGAAGCCGGCGTCACCGTCGACTACGACAAGCCCGCGCACCACCAGCACGCCGCCGCGGCGACGTACCTGGAACTGGAGTCGGACTACGAATCGGCGTACCTGCTGACCCTGGAATCGGCCTGGATGGCCGACAACCGGAAGCCGAACTCGCTCCAGGCCTCCATGGCCAAGGCGAAGGCGGGGCGCTCGGTCGTCGACATCACGCTGCGGTGCGTCGAACTGGCTGGGGCGCTCGGGTACACCGAAGAGTCACTGCTGGAAAAGTGGAGCCGCGACGCGAAGATCCTGGACATTTTCGAAGGGACGCAGCAGATCCAGCAGCTGATCGTGGCGCGCCGGTTGCTCGGCAAGTCGTCGGCCGAACTGAAGTAGTTGCCGCGTTCGCTACCCGGTCTGATGGCGTTGGGTCACCGGACCGGGTGGCTCGGGCGCATCGGCGGCGGCGGGTCGCGCACTGTTGAGGTGCCGACCAACCGCTTGAAAGGACCCCGATGCGCACCTCTTTCCTGGCTGTCGCCAGTGCTCTCGCCCTGTTCTGCACGGCTCCTGGCATCGCGTCCGCCGCCGAGGGCGAGTTCAGTTACCGCTACCTCGACCAGGACGGCGAAGTCCGGGTCGGCTCGCTGGTCGACCCGCCGAGCGGTAAGTGCATCGAGATCCCGGAGATCGCCGACTGGGACACGTCCGCGTTCCGGCCGCGCAACGACACCGACTCGCGGGCCGTGGTGTTCAAGGACGACGACTGCGAAAGCGACGCCTACTTCTCCCTCCGCCCCAACGGCGGCCACGGTTCGGACCGGCTGCTGCTGCGTTCGGTCGTTTTCAGCTGACCTATACCCTGGCCAGGTGACCCTCGACACCGCCACCATCCCCGAAGCCGTGCGTGCCGACGTGGAGGCGCTCTGGCGGTACCTCCGGGTCGACGATGAAATCGCGCCGGTGGACGTGGCGATCGGGCTCGGGTGCCACGACCCGGGAGTGGCGGTGTACACGGCCGAACTCTTCCTGCGCGGGGTGTGCCCGCTGATCGTGTTCACCGGCTCCAACGCGCCGACGACGATCGGGCGCTTCCCGCGCGGGGAGGCCGTGCACTTCCGCGAGATCGCGGTCGAGCACGGGGTGCCGGAGCAGTCGGTGCTGGTCGAGTCGGCGGCCAAGCACACCGCGGACAACATCGACTTCAGCCGCGAACTGCTGCGTGAGAAGGGTGTGCAGGTCGGGTCGGTGCTGATCACCTGCCGCCCGTACCACCAGCGCCGCGCCCACGCGACAGCCGCGAAGCGATGGCCGGGCGTCGACATCCGCTGCTCCGCCGACCGGCGGCCACTGCACGCCTACACCGCCGGCATCGGGGACGCGTCACTGGTCATCGACATGCTCGTCGGCGAAGCCCAGCGATTGACGCGCTACGCGGAACTGGGGCACACCATCGCCCTGGACGTCCCCACCGACGTCACCGACGCTTACCAGCGCCTGGCCGCCGCCGGCTACACCTCGCGCCTACTCCCCTGATCAACGCCCGAGGTGCCGCTGACAACGGGCGCGACCCTCCATTCAATGTCACAGCTGCGCAGCGTGGAAGTCGTCGATGTAGCGCCAGGTGGTGCCCCGCGCTTTCCGGCCGGTCAGCACGCCCAAATGACCACCGGGGGCGGTTTCGAAGCGGACCTCCGGAGCGTTTTCCAGCAGCCCGGTCAGTCGTTCGACGGCGGCCCGTGGGGCGATCGTGTCGTTCTCCCCCGCGACGATCAGCGTCGGCACCTTCACCCGGGAGAGCGAGATCATCCGCCCGTTCAGGTCCACGCTGCCTTCGGCCAGGTCGTTCGCGCGGAAAAACCGGTGGTAGAGCTGCCCGAACGTGCGCCCCGGGTAGGCGGCCATGTTGTCCATGAAGTGGTCGACCGCTTCGATCTGCGCCAGGTAGTCCCGGTCGTCCAGGTTCTTCAGGATCGCCAGCGGCTTGGTGATCTCCTTGTGCAGCCCCGTCGCGCGGAAAACGCGGCTGACCAAATAGGACGGTGCACCGCCGAGCACGCGGTAGAACGGGGTCAGCAGGTGCCCGCCGGTCAGGTCCACCAGCGGGCGGAACGGCGCCACCAGCGGGATCGCGGTGAAGTCGAACGGCGAGGCCACCGTGACCACCGACTCGATCGGCAGGTCCGGCTGGTCCGCGGTGGTCAGCAGCGAGAAGATCCCGCCGAGGCACCACGAAACCAGGTGCACGCCCTGCCCGCCGGAGTCCTCGCTGACCCGCCGGATCGCGCGCGGCAGCACCTCCTCGATCCAGTGCTCGATGCCGAGCCGCCGGTCGGAGAAGGCGACCGTGCCGTAGTCGACCAGGTAGGTTCGCCTGCCGCCGTCGACCAGGTGTTCGGCCAGGCTGCACCCGCGCCGCAGGTCGAAGCACAGCGCGGGCGCGGCGAGCGGCGGCACCAGCAGCACCGGCGGCCCGTCCGGTGCCTGGCCGCCCGAGGTCAGCCGGTACACCGAGCGGTTCGGGCCGTGGTCGATCAGCACCCGCGGCACCGGGCGGAGATCGGCGACCCCACCGCGCATCACCTTGCCGAGCAAGTTCGCGGTCGCGGCGGCCAGCCGGGCCGGCGGTGCTGCCATCGAAGTGTCTCCCCTGCTCAGACGGACTGCCTGAGCCTCATCTAACCATCCGAGCCGACCGAGGGAGCGCTGTTCGCCGCCCTCGATTCGTATTCCGACCGGGCACCGGCGTGCGCCGTGGCGAGCACCTTGTCGGCGCCGAGCGAGCGCGAGATCCACTCACCCGCGCGCCGCGGCAGCAGCCGGGTGAACCGGCCGACCACGTCCAGGGATTTCGGCACGAACACGTCGAACCGGGGCCGCGCCAGCGCCCCGGCGATGGCCGCCGCGACCTCCTCCGGCGACACCGACTTGATCATCCGCGCTTCCGGCAGGCCGCTGGCCAGCTCGGTCCGCACGATGGCGGGCATCACGCACGAGACCTCGACGCCGGTGCCCCGCAGTTCGAGGTGCACCGCCTCGGACAACCCGACCACGCCGTGCTTGGTCGCGCAGTAAGTCGCCGCGCCAGGAAAACCAGCCTTGCCCGCCATCGACGCGACGTTCACGATGTGCCCGGTGCCGCGCGGGCGCATCCGCTTGACCGCCTCCCGGGTGCCGTGGATGACCGCGTGCAGGTTGATCTCCAGCTGCCGCCGGGTGGACGCGTCGTCCTCGTCCTCCAGCGCGGCGAGCGGCATGATGCCCGCGTTGTTGATCAGCACGTCGATCGGCCCGAGCCGCTGCTCGACCTCGTCGAGAAACTCGCTGAAGTTCTTCGTGTCGGTCACGTCCAGCGGCAGGGCGAGCGCGTCCAGCTCACCGGCCGTCTTCTCGGCCCGGACCTGGTCCAGGTCGCCGATCGCCACCCGGGCACCGAGTCCGGTGAGCAGTTCGGCGGTCTTCGCGCCGATGCCCTGCGCACCGCCGGTGATCACCACGACCTTGCCGTGGAGGGAACGCGCTCGCTTGGCCATCCTCGTGCTCCTTCGCCATTGAGAGAGCTCGCTGTGAGAGCTTGTTGACACCTTGCCAATCATCACCCCGCGGCGCGGTCCCGTCCATCCCCCACTCGTTGTTCGAAGACCTGACCCGGCCAGCCGTGGTAGTCGAAGGTGACCGTCTTGCGGAAGCCCTGCCGCTCGTAGTAGCGGACCAGGCTGCCGTCACCCCCGGCGTAGCAGTCGACGCGCACCAGGTCGATGCCGCGTTCCGCGGCCTCGCCGAGCGCGTACCGGATCAGTTCGGCGCCGACCTGGCGGCCGGTGAACCCACGGGCGGTGATCAGCAGGCCCAGGTAGATCTCCGGTTCGTCCACAGTGGGCACGTGCTCGGGCGGGCCCGGATCGAGGATGATCGCGCCGGCCGGCTCGCCGTCGATCTCCGCCAGCACCAGGTTGCCGCCCGCCGCCATGCCGCGCACGCGTTCGACCCGCTTCGGCACCGCCGACCACGGTTCGGTGCCCCACTGCTGGGTGTTTCCCCGTGCGTTCATCCAGGCCACGGCGCCGTCGAACATGTCGAGCAGGTGCTTGGCGTCTTGCTCGCCCCCAGGGCGAAATTCCACTTCGCTCACAAGGTGGTGAGCGTACGTGGACCTTCCTCGGTCACGGCGACGGTCAGTTCGACGTGGGCCGCGCGGCTGCCGTCCGCGGTGCGCAGGGTCCACCCGTCGCTGTCGGCGCGGTACTCGTCGCGACCACCGGCGATCAGCATCGGCTCCAGCGCGAACACCATGCCGGGCCGCAGCCGCAGGCCCCGGCCCGGGCGGCCTTCGTTGGGCACGTGCGGGTCCTCGTGCATGGCGTGCCCGATGCCGTGACCACCGTGGTCGGCGAGCATGCCGTACCCGTCGCGGCGGCCGACCACGCCGATCGCGTGCGAGACGTCGCCGAGCTTGTTGCCGGGCACCAGCTGCGCCACGCCCGCCATCAGGGCTTCCGTGGTCGCCTCGATGAGCTTGAGGTCGGCCGGATCGGCCTCGCCGACGACGAAGCTGATGGCGGCGTCGCCGTGGAGGCCGTCGATGTAGGCACCGCAGTCGATGCTGACCAGGTCGCCGTCGACCAGGCGGTAGTCGTTGGGGATGCCGTGCACCACGGCGTCGTTCACGCTCGCGCAGAGCACGCCGGGGAACGGGTAGGGGGCCGGGCGGGGCTGGTAGTTCAGGAAGTTCGGCTTCGCCCCGGCGTCCCGGATGACCTGCGCGGCGACCTCGTCCAGCTCGCGCAGGCTCACCCCGATCTCCGCCCGCTCACGCACCGCTCCCAGCGCCTGGGCGACCACGCGCCCGGCTTCGCGCATGACGTCCACTTCGCCCGGTGTCTTGATCTCAACCATGGCGATAACTATACCGGTATAACTATCCCGGGTCGACTCCCCCACGGCGATGGGCCCTGGCTGGCTCGGGCCCGAACGCGGACCTCGGCTGCCCGAGCGTGGGGTTCGGCTGCGCGAGTGCGGGGTTCGGCTTCCTGAGTGTGTAACTCGGCTGCGGGAACGTGCGACTCGCCGGTGGGGGGTGCCCTGAATGCTATGAGTGGGGCATTACTTGCAATCAATGCAAGTAATGCCCCACTCCTAGCATTCGCAGGGGTTAGCGGAGGCCTAGTTCTCGGGCGATGAGCATGCGCTGGACCTCGCTCGTGCCTTCGCCGATTTCCAGGATCTTCGCGTCCCGGTAGAAGCGGCCGACGGGGAACTCGTTCATGAAGCCGTACCCGCCGAAGATCTGGGTGGCGTCCCGCGAGTTGTCCATCGCGGCGTTCGACGAGACCAGCTTCGCGATGGCGGCTTCCCGCTTGAACGGCTCGCCGCGCAGCATCTTCGAGGCCGCGGCGTAGTAGGCCAGGCGCGCGGTGTGGGCCCGCGTCTCCATGTCCGCGATCTTGAACTGGATCGCCTGGTACGTCCCGATCTTGTGCCCGAACGCCTCCCGCTCACCGACGTAGCGCAGGCATTCGTCGACGCACCCCTGCGCCAGGCCGACGCTCAGCGCGGCGATCGCCACCCGGCCCTCGTCCAAAATGGACAGGAACTGCGCGTAACCCCGGCCGCGCGAGCCGAGCAGGTTTCCTTCCGGGACCCGGCAGTCGGCGAACGACAGCTCGTGGGTGTCCGAGGCGTTCCAGCCGACCTTCGAGTACTTCGGCGCCACGGTGAACCCCGGCGTGCCCGAGGGCACCAGGATGGCCGAGATCTCCTTGCGGCCGCCCTCCTTCTCCCCGGTCACCGCGGTCGCCGTCACCACGCTGGTGATGTCGGTGCCCGAGTTGGTGATGAACGACTTGCTGCCGTTGAGGACCCACTCACCGCCGTCCAGCTTCGCCGTGGTCCGGGTGGCTCCGGCGTCCGAACCGCCGCCCGGCTCGGTCAGGCCGAACGCGCCCAGCGCCTCGCCCGCGCACATCGACGGCAGGTACCGCTGCTTCTGCTCGTCGTCGCCGAAGCGGTAGATCGGCATGGCGCCGAGGGAAACCCCGGCCTCCAGGGTGATCGCCACGGACGAGTCGACCCGCGCCAGTTCCTCCAGCGCCAAGCACAGGGCGAAGTAGTCGCCGCCCATACCGCCGAACTCCTCCGGGAACGGCAGGCCGAACAAGCCCATCGAACCCATCTTCGCGACCAGCTCGTACGGGAACTCCTCCCGTTCGTAGAACCCGCCGATCACCGGCGCCACCTCGCTGTGCGCGAAGTCCTCGACGGTCTTGCGCAGCGCCTCGTACTCCTCGTCGAGCCGGAAATCGATCATCGTGCGTCCTCCTGCGGGGTCACCACGGCAAGCGCTTCGTCCAGCGCGACCTGTTGGCCGGCCTGTACGCGCAGTTCCTCGACCACGCCGTCGATCGGCGCGGTGATCGTGTGTTCCATCTTCATCGCCTCGACCACCAGCAGCGGCGTGCCCGCGGTGACCACGTCCCCGCGCGCGACCTTCACCACCAGCACGGTGCCGGGCATCGGGCTGGTCACCGGGCCGGCCTCGGCGGCTTCCCCGTGCGCCAGCTGCATGATCGGGCGCTCCCCGATCAGCACCGCGTGGCCGTCCCTGGCCAGCCACAGCCCGTTGGCGACCGAAGCCGTCTCGTACCGGTGGAACTCGCCCCGGTACCGCAGTTCCAGCTGCCCGCCACGCCGCGCGGCCGACACGGCGACCGGTTCGGCGTCGTCCACGCTCACCCTGGCGCGGCGCGGTTCGCCTTCGACGCGCACCAGCGCCTCGGTCTCACCGGACCGCAGGCGGAAGCTCACCCCGCCACCGCCGCCGATCCGCCACCCGGTCGGCACCGCCCAGGGGTCCACAATGGACTCCGACGGCCACAGCCCGAGCAGGCGGTCCATCGCGGCGGCGACGAAGAACTCGGCGGGCACTTCGGCGGAGGTCAGCTCGGCCAGCCGGCGCTCGACCAGCCCGGTGTCCAGCCGTCCTGCCCGCACGTCCTCGTCCGCGAGCAATGCCCGCAGGAAGCGCACGTTCGTGCCGACGCCGAGCACCGCGGTCTTCGCCAGCGCCAGGTCCAGCCGGTGCAGCGCGGCCGCGCGGTCCGGCCCCCAGGCGATCACCTTCGCCAGCATGGGGTCGTAGTTCGAGCCGACCTCGGTGCCTTCGCGCACCCCGGAATCCACGCGGATGCCGTCGTCGGCGGGCTCGACCACGCGCAGCACGGTGCCGCCGGTGGGGATGAAGCCGCGGGCGGGATCTTCGGCGTACACCCGGGCTTCCACCGCGTGCCCGGTCAGCCGGACGTCGGCCTGCCGCACGCCCAGCGGCTCACCGGCGGCCACCCGCACCTGCCACTCGACCAGGTCCAGCCCGGTGACCTGCTCGGTGACCGGGTGCTCGACCTGCAGCCGCGTGTTCATCTCCATGAAGAAGAACTCGTCGGCGTTGGTGGCCGAAACGATGAACTCGACCGTGCCCGCGCCGGAGTAGCCGACCGCACGTGCGGCTTCGACGGCTGACGCGCCCATGCGTTCCCGGGTCGTCTCGTCGAGCAGCACCGACGGCGCCTCTTCGATGATCTTCTGGTGCCGCCGCTGCAGGCTGCATTCGCGCTCGCCCAGGTGGATCACGTTGCCGTGGCCGTCGGCGAGCACCTGGATCTCGATGTGCCGCGGGGTGGTGACGAACCGCTCCAGCAGCAGCGTGTCGTCGCCGAAGGAGGCCTTCGCCTCACGGCGCGCGGACTCCACCGCGCTGTCCAGCTCGGCCGGGTCCTCGACCAGCCGCATGCCCTTGCCACCACCACCGGCGGACGGTTTGAGCAGCAACGGGTAACCGACTTCCGCGGCGGCGTCGGCGAATCCGCCCGCCGGGATGTCCAAATCGGACGATCCGGGGACCACCGGCACCCCGGCGGCCGAGACCGTGCGCTTGGCCTGGATCTTGTCGCCCATCGCCTCGATCGCGCCGACCGGCGGGCCGATGAACACCAGCCCGGCTTCGGCGCAGGCGGTGGCGAACGCGGCGTTCTCGGCGAGGAAGCCGTAGCCGGGGTGCACGGCCTGCGCCCCGGTTTCCCTGGCTGCCTCGATGATCGCCGGGATGGACAGGTAGCTGCGCGTGGCCTCGGCGGGCCCGATCCGCACCGCGACGTCGGCCTCGAGCACGTGCCGGGCGTCGGCGTCGGCATCGCTGTAGACCGCGACGGACCGGATGCCCATCCGGCGCAGCGTGCCGAGCACCCGGACGGCGATCTCCCCGCGGTTGGCGACCAAAACCGTGTCGAACAAGACGATCACATCCGGAAAACGCCGTAGGAAACAGCTTCGAGTGGCGCGTTGGCCGCCGCCGACAGCGCGAGGCCGACCACCGTGCGGGTGTCCGCCGGGTCGATCACGCCGTCGTCCCACAGCCGCGCGGTGGAGTAGTACGGGCTGCCCTGCGCCTCGTACTGCTCGCGGATCGGGTCCTTGAAGGCCTCTTCGTCCTCAGTGGACCATTCACCGCCGCGGCCTTCGATCGCGTCGCGGCGCACGGTCGAGAGCACCGACGCCGCCTGCTCCCCGCCCATCACCGAGATCCGGGCGTTCGGCCACATCCACAGGAAGCGCGGCGAGTACGCCCGTCCGCACATCGAGTAGTTGCCCGCGCCGAACGAGCCGCCGATGATCACCGTCAGCTTCGGCACCCGCGCGCAGGCCACCGCGGTGACCATCTTCGCGCCGTGCTTGGCGATGCCACCGGCCTCGTACGCCTTGCCGACCATGAAACCGGTGATGTTCTGCAGGAACAGCAGCGGGATCGAGCGCTTGTCGCACAGCTCGATGAAGTGCGCGCCCTTCATCGCCGACTCGGCGAACAGCACGCCGTTGTTGGCGATGATGCCGACCGGGTGCCCGTGCACGTGCGCGAACCCGGTGACCAGGGTGTTGCCGTACTCCTTCTTGAACTCGGCGAACCGGCTGCCGTCGACGATCCGGGCGATCACCTCGCGCACGTCGTACGGGGTGCGCGAGTCGGTCGGCACCACGCCGTACAGCTCCGCCGGATTCACCGCGGGCTCCTCGACCGGCCGCACGTCCCACGGCCGCGGGGTGCGCGGACCGAGAGTGGACACGATCGAGCGAACGATGCGCAGCGCGTGCGCGTCGTCGTTGGCCAGGTGGTCGGTGACGCCGGACTGGCGGGCGTGCACGTCGCCGCCGCCCAGTTCCTCGGCGGTGACCACCTCGCCGGTCGCGGCCTTCACCAGTGGCGGGCCGCCGAGGAAGATGGTGCCCTGGTTCCGGACGATCACGGCCTCGTCGCTCATCGCGGGCACGTAGGCGCCGCCCGCGGTGCACGAGCCGAGCACGGCGGCGATCTGCGGGATGCCGCGGGCGGACATGGTCGCCTGGTTGTAGAAGATGCGGCCGAAGTGCTCGCGGTCGGGGAAGACCTCGTCCTGGCGCGGCAGGAAGGCGCCGCCGGAGTCGACCAGGTACACGCACGGCAGGTTGTTGTGCAGCGCGACTTCCTGCGCGCGCAGGTGCTTCTTGACCGTCATCGGGTAGTAGGTGCCGCCCTTGACGGTGGCGTCGTTGGCGACGATCACGCATTCGCGCCCGGACACCCGGCCGACGCCGGTGATGATGCCGGCGGCGGGCGCCTCGTCGTCGTAGAGCCCGGTCGCGGCCAGCGGGGAGAGCTCCAGGAAGGGCGAGCCGGGGTCGAGCAGCGCGTCCACCCGATCGCGCGGCAGCAGCTTGCCGCGTTCCACATGCCGGATGCGTGCCTTCTCCGGGCCGCCCAGCTGGGCCTGCGCGAGCCGCTTGCGCAGATCCTCGGCCAGCTCGGCGTGACCAGTGGCGTAGCGGGCGTAGTCCGTGCTCCGCGGATCGGCGGAACTGCTCAGCACCGGGGTGTCCATGGCTCCTCGAGACAGGGGTTAGCGGTCGTTAACACCAGCTTCGATGTTAGCGACCACTAACCGCACTGTCCAGGGCGTGCCCGCCGCTGAACAGCTTCCACCAGAAACCGTTCATCCGCGCGGTGACGCCCGCGTGCCTCATGACGACCGGCGGGTGTCATGAGGCACGCCGGCCGATCAGGGGGTGCCGCAGGTGACGGCCGGGGCCGCCCATTGGCCGTTCGCCATCACGGTGAAACCGAACGTGGTGCTGGCGTTCGCCGCCAGGCTGCCGTTGCCGTTGGGCTTCATGGTCATCACGTTGCCGCTCGAATCCCAGCTCGGCGTGCCGTTCCAGGTGGTCGACACCTTCTGCGGCGAGGTCACGGTGACCGTCGCCGTCCAGCTGCTGATCGCCGACGCGCCCGCGGTGATGGTCACCTGGCCGTTGAACCGGTCACCCCACTGCTGGACCCGCTGGTAGGTCGCGGTGCAGGAGCCAACGGGCGGGTTGCCCGGGTCGTCCGCGGGCGCGACCGCCTGGCCGGTGGACGTCGAGATCATGCCGGCGCAGAGGTTCCGGCTGGCCAGCCCGGCGGCGATCTGCGGGAGGGCGTTGATCGTCGACTGGTAGCCGTCGTGCATCAGGATCACGCCACCCGGCTGCAGGTTCGAGGCCGCCTGCACGATCTGGCTGGTGCTCGCGCCGTTCCAGTCCTGCGAGTCGACGCTCCACAGCACCTCGGTCAGCCCGAGCTGCTGCTCGACCGACTTCAGCGTGCTGTTCGTTTCGCCGTACGGCGGGCGGAACAACTTCGGCGTCTCACCCGTGGCCTGCTGCAGCGCCTGCTGCGTCTGCGTCAGCTCCGAGGTCATCTCCTGCGCCGAGAGCTGCGTCAGGTGCGGATGCGACCAGCTGTGGTTGCCCACCCACATCCCGGCGTCCCGCTGACTCTTCGCCAGCGTGGGATTCTGCTGGACCTTGTTGCCCACGTTGAAGAACGTGCCTCGTAGCCCGGCCGACTTCAGCGCGTTGATCAGCTGCGTGGTCGTGCCGCTGATCGGGCCGTCGTCGAAGGTCAGGCCGACGTACCCGGCCGAGCAACTGGGGCCACCGGGCGTGCCGCCGCTGTTGAGCGCGCTGAGCACGGCGTCGTAGGCGGACTTCTTCTGGCCGTTGCCGTTCCACAGCAGCGGGGTGTCGTTGGGCCGCCACGAGTCGCTGTCCCGGATGCCCCACACGGTCACCCCGTTGCACCTGGGCACCGCCAGGCAGTCCTTGACGACGTTGCTGTAGGTGGTCGGCGACGCGCCCTGGATGTCCAGTTCGGTGATCTGCACGTCCACGCCCAGCGCGGCGAAGCTGGACAGCGTGGTGCGGTAGTTCGACGGGTAGGGCGAACCGCTGTTCATGTGCGACTGGAGGCCGACGCAGTCGATCGGCACGCCGCGGTTCTTGAAGTCCTGCACCATCTTGTAGACGGCCTGGGTCTTGGCGTGCGACCAGTCGTCGGTGTTGTAGTCGTTGTAGCAGAGCTTCGCGTTCGGGTCGGCCGCACGCGCGGCCTTGAACGCCGCTTCGATCCAGTCGTTGCCGGTGCGCTGCAGGTTCGAGTCGCGCCGGGCACCGCTGCTGCCGTCGGCGAAGGCTTCGTTCACCACGTCCCAGGCGACCACCTTGCCCTTGTAGTGGGTGGCGACCTGGGTGACGTGGTTGAGCATCGCCTGGCGCAGGGAGGAACCCTCCATGCCCTGCATCCAGCCCGGCTGCTGCATGTGCCAGGCCAGCGCGTGCCCGCGGACCTTCATGCCGCGGCTGAGCGCGTGGTTGACGATCTGGTCGGCCGAGCCGTAGGAGAACTGCCCCTGGTTCGGCTCGGTGGCGTCCATCTTCATTTCGTTTTCGGGCGTGACGCTGTTGAACTCACTGTTGAGGATGCCCGCGTAGGTGGAGTCGCCGAGCTTGTGCGCCGCGACCGCGGTGCCGAAGTAGCGGCCGCTTTCCGCGGCGGCCGCACCCAGCGTGGTGCCGGCGCTCGCGACGCCGGGCAGGACCACGGCCAGTGCGCCGAGCAGGCCGGTCATCCCGGCGATGGCGGCGAACCGGCCTCTTCGTCGTTCCGGCCTGCCGGCTTCGATGACAGCAGTTTCGGACATCACTTCCTCCAGGGGTTGCGTTTCCGAAAGTTTCGAAAAAAGTCTTGAAGCTTTCGTAAGGTAAAACCCCAATGGAGTGTCGTCAAGCAACGTAAACCCAGATGGAGCAAGTCGAAAATTTCGAACCTGGACAGCAAAAAGCCGGAGGGGCCAGCCGTGCAGGCGGCTGTCCCCTCCGGCGATCCCGGCGAGCTTGTCGGCTCAGCCGGCCGCGTTCAACGCGGCGAGATAGCCGAGCTTCTGCCCGTTGGCGGTCGGGTGGTACGACTCGTCGACCGGCCAGGTGAGGCTGTGCAGCCAGCGGTCGGACGAGCAGATCTCGTGCCCGGTGAACGCGTTGCGCACGTCGACGAAGGTGAACCCGGCGCTCGAAGCCTGCGCCGAGGTGACCGAGGCGAGCGCGTCGGCACCGGAGTTGATCGCGGACCGCTTGGTGTCGCTCAGGCCCACGTCACAGGAGCCGGGGACCTTGTAGAAGCGCGGGTAGCCGAGCACGTACACCTTCGCGCCGGGCGCCTTGGCCTTGATCTTGTCGTAGACGCCCTTGAGCAGCCCCGGCAGCGTGCCGTTCACGTAGGCCTTCGCCTCGGCGACCCGGTTGACGCAGGCCTGGTCCGACCCGAGCGTGCAGTCGGTCATCACGTCCACGAACCCGGCGTCGTTGCCGCCCACCGAGACGGTGACGACGTTGGTGCCGGAACCGACGTTGTCCAGCTGGCTCAGCACCTGCGGGGTGCGGGCGCCCGAGCAGGCGAGGAAGTTCAGCGAAGCACCCTTGGCGCTGGCCCACAGCCGCGGGTACGCGTTGGCGCTTCGCTTGCAGGAACCCGAGTCGCCGTAACTGCCGGCGCCGAGCCCGGAGGAGTAGGAATCACCGAGCGCCACGTAGTTCGTCGCGGCCGAGGCGGGAATCGTGAAGCCGAGCAGGGCGAGACCGGCCACGACGGCCACGATCATCGCTCGCCAAACGGGCAGGGTCGGTTTGTGGTCGGACGTGACCATGGTTCTCCTTCGTGAGCCCCCAACGTGAAAGAACAAGTACCACGTGGGAAATGCACGGGGAAGCACGCGCAGATGACGTAACTCGACTGGACTACCCCAAAGGTCGCCCGTCCGGATTGCCCAGTTGTTAGCGATCGCTAACGTGCCTGCTCTACGATGGGCGGATGCCAGCGCACCCGACCCCCCTCGTGCACGGCGAGAAGGCCAGCCGGCGCGAGCAGATCCTGGCCGCGGCCGCCGAGTTGTTCGCCCGCCACGGGTTCCACGGCGTGGGGATCGACGACATCGGCGCCGCCGTGGGCATCTCCGGCCCCGCGTTGTACCGCCACTTCCGCAGCAAGGACGCGATGCTCGGCGAGATGCTGAGCTCAATCAGCCGCTACCTGCTCGACGGCGGGCAGGAGCTGGCCGCCGCGCGCACCGGCGCCGAACTGCTCGGCGCGCTGGTCAAGTTCCACGTGGACTTCGCGCTCAGCCAGCCCGCCCTGATCACCGTGCAGGAGCGGAACCTGGCCAACCTCACTGACGCCGACCGCAAACAGGTTCGCGCGCTCCAACGCCAGTACGTGGAGCTCTGGGTCGAGGCGATCCGGACCACCGTCCCCGAGGTCGGTGAAACCCACGCCCGATCCTCGGCACACGCCGTGTTCGGGTTGATCAACTCGACCCCGCACAACCGCTATCTGGCTGACGAGGAACTGGCCGGGCTGCTCGAACGGCTGGCGCTCGGCGCACTCCGCGCGGCGCGGTGACGCACCGCTCCCGATAGTCACCCGGGAGTGGTCCCAAAGGCGGCCGCCCTGGTGTTTGATAGGCACGTGCAGCCCGACAGGAGCGAGGACGAGCAGCGGCGGCTCGTGGAAAAAGCGCAGCGCGCGCTGGTGGCGATGCGGTTCGGCGAGGACGCCGACGCGCTCGACCAACTGGCGCCCGCGCAGGCCGGCCTGCCCGAGACCCGGGAGCTGATGCTGCTGCTCTTCGGTGAGTGCAGCGCGATGGTGGCCACCCTCGGGGACGGCGGGACCGCGCCGGTCAAGGTGCAGGTGTTCGACGAGGCCGGGGAAGAGGTCTCGATCGACCAGGCGGACCCGCCGGTGCGCACGGCGGTGCGGACGCTGCTCGCCGAGGTGCACGGGAACACCGAAGCCGCGCAGGAACAGCTGGAGATCGCCCTGTCGAGCGCGGCCCCGGACGAGGTCGACAGCCTGGTGCTCCAGGCACTGCGGTGGACCATCCGGTTGTCCACCGAGTGCCTGGACCGCGACCTGCCGGTCACCGCCTGGATCTCCGACGCGCTGGCCGACTAGCCCAGCAGCGGCTTCACCAGCGCGGCGATCTGCGCGGTTTCGATCAGGAACGAATCGTGGCCGTACGGGGAGTGGATCACCGCCGCCTCCCCCGCACCCCGGATGCCCGCCGCGAGCTCGACGGACTGCGCCAGCGGGTACAGCCGATCACTGTCCACACCGGCGACCACGGTGCGCGCGGTGACCCGCGACAGGGCCGCCGCCACCCCGCCCCGGCCCCGGCCCACGTCGTGCGAGTTCATCGAGCGGGCCAGCGTCACGTAGCTGCCCGCGTCGAAGCGCCGCACCAGCTTCTCGGCGTGGTGGTCCAGATAGGACTCCACGGCGAACCGGCCGTCACCCTGCGGGGAACGGCCGAAGCGTTGCGCCAGCTCGGGTTCACTCCGGTAGGTCACGTGCGCGATCCGCCGCGCGACACCCAGGCCGGCGTGCGGGGCCTCGCCGGTGTCGTAGTAGTCGCCGCCGTGCCAGTGCGGATCGCCGGTGATGGCGTGCAACTGCGGGGACGCCCAGGCGATCTGGTCCGCCGAAGCCGCCGCCGGCGCGGCGAGCACCAGCAGCGCCTCCACGCGCGCCGGGTGGCTCACCGCCCATTCCAGCGCCCGCATCCCGCCCATCGAACCGCCCAGGACCGCCGCCCAGCGCGCGATGCCGAGGTCGTCGGCGAGCGCGGTCTCGGCGGACACCTGGTCGCGGATGGTCAGGGCGGGGAACCGGCTGCCCAGCGCCCGGCCGTCGGAGTCCAAGGAGGACGGTCCGGTCGAGCCCTGGCAACCACCCAGCACGTTCGGCGCGACCACGAAGTACTCCTCCGTGTCGACCGGCCGTCCCGGCCCGACCAGCGCGTCCCACCAGCCCGCGCTGGGGTGGCCGTCACCGGCCGGACCGGCGACGTGGCTGTCGCCGGTCAGCGCGTGCTCGATCAGCACCGCGTTCGACCGGTCGGCGTTCAGCGTGCCCCAGGTCTCGTACGCCAGCGTGAACCCGGGCAGCTCGCCGCCGGACTCCAGCCGGACCGCGCCGGTGCGGGTGACCCACCGGCGGCGGCCCGGCGGGTCACCCGGGCGCCAGGCACCGGTCACAGAGCCGCCTTCGCCGCCCTGAACCCGGCCTCCAGGTCAGCCTTCAGGTCCTCGATGTGCTCCAGGCCGACGGCCAGCCGCACCAGTCCCGGCGTCACGCCGGAGGCCACCTGCTCCTCCGGGGAGAGCTGGCTGTGCGTGGTGCTCGCCGGGTGCACGATCAGGCTGCGCACGTCCCCGATGTTCACCAGCTGGCTGTGCAGTTCCGTGCCGTCGACGAACCGGCGGCCCGCCTCGACCCCGCCACGCAGGTCGAAGGACAGCACCGCGCCCGCGCCGCCGGGCAGGTACTTCTGCGCGGCCTGGTGGTACGGCGACGACGGCAGGCTGGCGTAGTAGACCTTCTCCACCTCGTCGCGCGCTTCCAGCCACTCCGCGAGCGCCTTGGCGTTCGACACGTGCCGCTCGATGCGCAGCGACAGCGTCTCGATCCCTTGCAGAATCAGGAAACTGTTCAGCGGCGCGATCGCGGCGCCGGTGTCGCGCAGCAGCTGCACCCGCGCCTTCGCGGCGTACGCGCCCGGGCCGAGCGCCTCCCAGTACTTGAGCCCGTTGTAGCTGGGGTCCGGCTCGCTGAAGCCGGGGAACTTCGCCGGGTCCGCGCCGAAGTCGAAGGTGCCGCCGTCGACCAGCACCCCGGCGATCGTGGTGCCGTGGCCGCCGAGGTACTTGGTCGCCGAGTGGATCACCACGTCGGCGCCGTGCTCGATCGGGCGCAGCAGGTACGGCGTGGGGATGGTGTTGTCCACCACCAGCGGCACCCCGGCCTCGTGCGCGGCGTCCGCGACGGCCCGGATGTCCAGCACGTTGCTGCCCGGGTTCGCCAGCGTCTCGGCGAAGAACAGCTTGGTGTTCGGGCGGACCGCGGCCTTCCACTGCTCGATGTCGTCCTGGTCGTCGACGAAGGTGACCTCGATGCCGAGCTTGGGCAGCGTGTAGTGGAACAGGTTGTAGGTGCCGCCGTAGAGCGACGGGCTGGAGACGAAGTGGTCGCCCGAGTTCGCCAGGTTCAGGATCGCCGCGTTCGTGGCCGCGGTGCCCGAGGCGAAGGCCAGCGCTGCCACGCCGCCTTCCAGCGCGGCCACCCGCTGCTCCAGCACGTCCTGGGTCGGGTTGTTGATCCGGGTGTAGATGTTGCCCGGCTCGGCGAGGCTGAACAGGTCGGCGCCGTGCTGGCTGTCGCGGAAGACGTACGAAGTGGTCTGGTAGATCGGCGTGGCCCTCGCGCCGGTGGCCGGGTCCGGCGCGGCGCCGGCGTGGATCTGCTTGGTTTCGAAGGACCAGGCCTCGGTCATGGGTGGTTCTCCTCGCGACTCGGCGAATCGGTGCACTGGGGATTGCTGCCGAAGCTAGTTACCGCCGCCGTTCAGCCCAACCGGCTCCCACGCCTTGGGAGCGGGGGTACCCCATCAGGCGTACGGATCGGAGTCGCCCTGGACACGACGACGAGACACGGCTAGGTCCCGATGCTGAAAGCCATGACCAGGCTGCGTCCCACCACTCGGAAATGGCTGTTGTTCGTCCACGTCGTCGCCTCCGTCGGCTGGGTCGGCGTCGAGCTGTCGATCATGGCGCTCGGCGCGGTCGGGCTGCTCAGCGACGACACCGCGGTGGTCCGCGGGGTGCAGCTCAGCGCGGCCACGCTCGGCGAGCTCTTCTACCTGCCTGCCAGCCTGCTCACGCTGGTTTCCGGAATAGCGCTGGGCCTGGGCACCAAATGGGGGCTGGTGCGCTATTGGTGGGTGCTGCTGAAAACAGTCATCACGCTGGCGCTGACCATCGGCGGGAATCTGGCGGTGGTGCCCGAATTCGCCGACGCGGCCGACAAAGCGGCACGCGGGGAACCCATCGGCGACACCGCCGTCATGCTGTTCACCGCCATGAGCGCCGGGCTCACGCTGTTGCTGATCGCCACTTTGCTCTCGTTCTTCAAACCCGGCGGAAAGGTGAACCGGCGGGCGAAGAACACCGTGGGGCCGCGTCAGGGGCGCCGCCGGGGCGCGGCCACGGATAGAGTCGATGTTCATGGCGTCGGTGCGCACCGTGGTTGACCGGGTGGGGCCCACCTTGCTGCACGCCCTCCTCCTGCCCGACGAGCCGCCGCCGGTCGCCGACGTGGTGATCGCCGAGCCCGGCACGCCGGGGCACCTCGCGGCCGGTGACCTGGTGCTCGCGGTGGCGGTGACCAACCCGGCGGACGCGGTCACCCTGGTCCGCTGCTGCGCGAAGAAGGGCGCGGCGGCGGTGCTGTTCAAACCACCGCTGGCGGCGAAACCGTCGGTCAAGCGGGCGGCCAAGGCGGCGGACATCGCGTTGATCGAGGTCAGCGCGGCCACCTCGTGGGCCCAGCTGGTCTGGCTGCTGCGGACCGTGCTGGACGCGCTGACCGACGAGGCCGAATCCCCGGACAACGGCGGCGACCCCGGTGGCGGTGACCTGTTCCGGCTGGCCGACGCGGTGGCCGCGGTGGTCGACGCGCCGGTCACCATCGAGGACACCAACTCCCGCGTGCTGGCCTACTCGGCGCGCCAGGACATCACCGACCCGGCCAGGGTGTCGACCATCATGGGCCGCCGCATCCCGGACGACGTGCTGGCGCGGTTCCGCTCGCGCGGGGTGTTCCGCGAACTCTCCCGCGGCAGGCAGACGATCTTCGTGCCCGAGCAGCGCGACGGCACGCTCCCGCGGTTGATCGTGCCGATCCGGATGGGCGGGGAACTGCTCGGCTCGATGTGGGCGGTGGTGCGCGGGCCGGTGTCGGACGAGCGGGCCGCCGCCTTCGCCGACGCCGCGCCGGTGGTCGCCCTGCACCTGCTGCGGCGCCGGGCACACGCCGACGCGCAGCGCCGGGCCAGCGCCGAACTCCTGCGCGCGGTGTTGCAGGGCAAAGCCAGCCCGCGCAAGGCGATCGCCGAACTGGACCTGGCCGAAGTACCCCATCGGGTGGTGGTGATCGACACCCCCGAAGACGGCTCGCGGGACGCCGAAGGCAGCAGGCTGGCCCTGCTGGAGCGCATTTCCAGCGGCATCGGGTGGCGTCCGGTGGCCACGGAACTCGCGGGCCTGCTCTACGCGGTCGTGCCGGACGGCGACGCCTGGACCGAACTGCGCGAGGTCCTCGCCCAGGCCAAGACCAGGCGCGGCGCCCCACGGGTGGCCGCGGGGAGCGCGAGCGAGGTCGCGGAGCTGGCCCGGTCGCGCGCGGAGGCCGAGGAGGCGTTCGGCCTGCTGCGCGCCGGACTGGTGCCGGGCCGGGTGGTCAGCTTCGACGAGGAGTGGACCGCGCTCGCCCTGCACCGCGCGGCAACCGCGGCCGGCGCCGCGAAGGTGGCCGAACTCGGTCCCCTGCAAGCGATCCGCGCCCACGATGAAGCACATCGGACGGACTACACCGACACCCTCTACGAGTGGCTGCGCCACCCCGGCGATCCACGCGGAGCCGCGCTGTCGTTGCGGATCCACCCCAACACCCTGCGGTACCGCATGCGGAAACTGGGCGAACTGGTGCCGATCGACCTCGACGACCCGGACGTCCGGCTCGCGCTGCTCACTCAGCTCGTGTCACTGCGCTGGGCCTGATAGCTCAGGTCGACCGCCCGCAGCGAGCTCGGCCGAACGCGCAACCACCGGCAGCGCGCGTCCTCGTACAGGTAGTCGCGGAACCGCTGGTCCCAGCGGGATTCGTCGTCACCGAGGTAGCGGCTCAGCTTCCGCCTGCCGCGTGGGACGTCGAACGGCAGCAGTTCCGCCTCGCCACGCGCGATCACCTGCCGCACCAGCCCGGTGTCGAGCTCGCAGACGTCGACCACCAGCGCCAGCACCGGATCCGCGGCGACCAGCGCGGGCAGCCGCGACCACGGGCCGGTGAGGATCCAGAACGCGCCGTCCTCCCAGAGGTACCAGGTGGGCCGCACGCTCGGGCCCGCCGCGGCGACCCTGGCGGTCAGCGGCCCGGCGAGGAAGGCGTCGACGTCGAACGGGCTCACCGCAGCAGCCCGGCGACTTCCCCGAGCAGGTCGATCTGCTCCCCGCGATCCCCGGCGAACGGCATCGCGGCGATCCGGTGCACCCCGGCGTCCGCGTAGACCGCGAGCCGCTCGGCGACCTCCGCCGGGCTGCCCGTCACCAGGGCTTCCCTCGCCTGCTCCTCGCTCATCCCGTAACCGGTGAGCGAGCGGACCTGGGCGTCGAGCACCGAGTCCGGCAGCTTCCCCACCGCGAGGCTGACTCCGACCGTGATCCCGGGGACCGGCCGGTCGTACTCCGCGGCGAACTCGGCCAGCCGCGCCCGCTGCTCCCCGATCCACGCGGGCGCCGAGAACGCGGGGAACCACTCGTCCCCGAACCGCGCGACCCGCCGCAACAGCCCCGGTCCACTGCCGATGATCAACGGCGGCATCTCCGCCCCCGGCGCCAGCGCGAACTCCACCCCGTCCACAGTGGCCGGTCGGCCCGCGACCAGGTCCGGCAGCACCTCCAGCATCGCCGTGGTCCGCTTGCCGCGTTCGGCGAACGGCACCCCCGCCGCCCGCCAGCCGAGCTCCCCGTGCGCGTCCCCGCCGGTGCCGATCCCGAGCAGCACCCGGTTGCCGGACAGCGCTTGGAGGGTGGCGATCTGCTTCGCCACCCAGGCCGTCGGCCGCAGTGCGGCCACGAGGACCCCGAAGCCCACCTTGACCCGGGTCGTGGCGGCGGCCGCGGCGGTCAGCGCGACGATGCTGTCCATGCGCGGCGAGGCGGTGATCAGGTGGTCCCCGACCCACACCGATTCCAGGCCCGCGTCCTCGGCCCGGCGTGCGTGCGCGACGAACGAATCGGGGGTGGAGCCGTCGAGGTAGACGCCGAGTTTCACCGGACCTCCAAGAGGGTCTTGCCGAGCGTGGTCCTGGCTTCGATCGCCGCGTGCGCGTCGGCCGCGCGGTCCAGCGGGAAGCGCTGCCCGATCACCGGCCGCAACCTGCCCGCGGCGGCCTCGGTCAGTGCCTGCCGCGCGAGCACCGGCATCTCCTCGGGCTTCGCCAGCGGTCCTCGTTCGACCCGCACCCCGCGCGCTTCGGCGTCTTCGAGATCGGCGGCCTCCCCACTGGCCTGCCCGAACACGAACACCCGCCCGCCCGGCCGCACCGCTTCGAACGCGGCCCGGCCGATCTGCCCGCCCACGCCGTCGAATACCACGTTCACGGGCTCGGCCCAGCCGGGCTGCCGGTAGTCGAGCGTCACGTCGGCACCGAGTTCCTTGGCCAGCGTCAGCTTCTCGGGACCGCCCGCGGCCGCCAGCACCTCGGCCCCCGCCGCCTTGGCGAGCTGGACGAGGAGGCTGCCGACCCCACCGGCGGCCGCCTCGACCAGCACGCGTTCACCCCCGGTCAACGCCGCCGCGCGGATCAGCATGAGCGCGGTCCGCCCGTCCGCGAGCAGCGCCACCGCGTCGTCGAGCCCGAGCCCGGCAGGCACCTCCAGCACGTTCCCCGCCGGTGCGACCGCCCGCTCGGCGTAACCGCCGGATCCCCGCAGGCTGCTCACCACGCGCTTGCCCACCAATGAGCCGTCCTCGGCTGCCAGCACTATCCCGCCGACGCCGTTGCCCATGACCATCGGCAACTCCCCGCGGAACGGGCCGAACCCCGTGCGCCGGAACTGCGTCTCGACGTAGGTCAGGTTCGCGAACTCCACGTCGATCAGCACCTCACCCGCTCCGGGCACCGGCTCCGGTGCCTCCCCCGCGACCAGGACCCCCGGCTCGCCGAACTCCCTCAACCACACGGCTCTCATGCGGCCAACTCTGCGAGCTCCAGTTCGGTGGAGGTCAAGAACTGTGCTGACGCCACCACGAACCGAGGGCAATCCTGTCCGTCCAGCACGATGACACCGCCGTCCGAGTGCTTCACCGTGAAGCACAGCACTTCGTCAACCAGCCACCGGAGGCAGCCGTGCGGATCGCCGTCCCCCGTGAGATCAAGACCCACGAATACCGGGTCGCCCTCACCCCGGCAGGGGTGCACGAGCTGACCCGCCGCGGGCACGACGTCTTCGTCGAGGCCGACGCCGGCCTCGGCTCGGCGATCACCGACGACGAGTACCTCTCGGCCGGCGCGAAGATCGTCGCCGACGCCGACGCCACCTGGGCCGAAGGCGAGCTCGTCCTCAAGGTCAAGGAGCCCATCGCCGAGGAGTACCACCGCCTGCGGGCCGACCAGGTGCTGTTCACCTACCTGCACCTCGCCGCCGACCAGCCGCTGACCGAGGCGCTGCTGAAGGCCGGGACCACGGCCGTCGCGTACGAGACCGTGCAGACCCCGAACGGCGCGCTGCCGCTGCTGGCCCCGATGTCGGAGGTCGCCGGACGGCTGGCCCCGCAGGTCGGCGCCTACGCGATGATGAAGCCGAGCGGCGGCCGCGGCGTGCTGCCCGGCGGCATCCCCGGCGTGCACCCGGCGCGTGTGGTGGTCATCGGCGGCGGCGTGGCCGGGCTGAACGCGGCACGGGTCGCGCTGGGCCTCGGCTCGGACGTCGAAATCCTCGACACCAACGTCGACCGCCTGCGTCAGATCGACAACGACTTCGGCGGCCGCATCCGCACGGTCGCCTCGAACGCCTTCTCCGTGGAGCAGGCCGTGCTCGAGGCCGACCTGGTCATCGGCGCGGTGCTGGTGCCCGGCGCGAAGGCGCCGAAGCTGGTCTCCAACGAGCTGGTGGCGCGGATGAAGCCGGGCAGCGTGCTCGTCGACATCGCGATCGACCAGGGCGGCTGCTTCGCCGACTCGCGCCCGACCACCCACGACGAGCCGACCTACCAGGTGCACGACTCGGTCTTCTACTGCGTGGCGAACATGCCGGGCGCGGTGCCGCGCACCTCGACCTACGGGCTGACCAACGTGACCCTGCCCTACGCGGTGGCGCTGGCCGACCACGGCTGGCAGCCCGCGCTGCAGGCCGACCCGAGCCTGGCGAAGGGCCTGAACACGCACGCCGGGCAGCTCACGAACGAGCCCGTCGCCGTCGCGCACGGCCTCGCCCACACCCCGCTGTCCCAGGTCGTCTAACCGGTCAGGACGGGTGCTCCGCGGCGAGTCCGCGGAGCACCCGGGCCAGTCCGTACTCGAAGAGTTCGTCCGGGTCCTGCGCGTCGGCGAGCCCGAGGTACCGCGTGATGCGCGGGAACCGGTCCCCGTAGGCCGCGGTGAACTTCTCCGCCACCTCGGTGCCGACCTGCTCCGGGGTCGAACCGTGCGCGGCGACCCGCTGGGACCACTTCATCTCGTTGACGATGAACCCGTAGATGAAGTTGTTCAGCACGTTCGCCGCCGGCGCGATCTCCTCGCGCGGCAACGGGGAATCCTCCAGCGCGCCGACGAACGCGTCGTACACGCGCATCGCCTCCGGCCCGGCGTTCAGCATCACCCCGTAGACCGAGGCGGTCCACGGGTGCGCGCGCACGGTTTCCCGCAGGCCACCGGCGATCGCACGCAGGCGGTCCGCCCAGTCGTCGTCCTCCGGCGGCAGCCGGATCTCCCCGGACACCGCGTCCAGCGCCAGCTCCAGCAACGCGTCCTTGGTCGGCACGTGCCAGTAGAGCGACATCGGCGCCACGTCGAGCTGGGCCGCGAGCTTGCGCATCGACAACGCGGGCAGGCCGTCGGCGTCGAGCCTCTCCACGGCCGCGCGGACGATCTGCTCACGCGTCAGACCCGGCTGCCGTGCGGTGGTGGCCCGGCGCTCGGTCAGCCAGATGCTGTCGAGCAACGGCCCGTCATCAGTCACGCAGCCACCCTATCCGCGCCCTCCCGGCGCAGGAGGACCCACGCGAGCACGCCCGCCGCGACCGCGGCCGCCGCCCCGCAGAGCAGGCTCACCGAGATCCCGCTGACGAAGGCGTCCCGCACCGCATGCACCGCCTCGGGCGTGCCCGCCGCCTGCAGCGCGAGGCCGATCGACCGCTCCACCCCGTCCGGCAGGAACGACGGCAGTTCGGCGGCGAACCGCGCCGCCACCAGGCTGCCGAGGACCGCCACGCCCAGCGAGGTCCCGAGCTCCTGCAGCGTCGAGGTCAGCCCGGACGCGATCCCGGCGCGTTCCCTGGGGATCGCGCCCATCAACGCGTTCGCCGACGTGGGCATGGCGATGCCGACCCCGGCGCCGACGAGCACCAGGCCGAGCAGCGTCGGCCCGTACCCGCTGTCCGTGGTGACGAAGCTGAGCGCGAGCAGCCCGCCGCCGAGCACGGTCAGCCCGGCGGCGATGGTCGCCGGAATGCCGATCCGCGCGCTGATCCGCGGGCTGAACGGGGTCACGAGCAGCACGCTGACCGCCAGCGGCATCACCCGGAACCCGGCCTCCAGCGGCGAATACCCCAGCACGAACTGCAGGTACTGGGTGAACAGGAACAGCGAACCGCCCATGGCGAAGGCGACCAGCGCGTTGCTCGCGACCGCGCCGGTGAACCGCGGGTTCCGGAACAACGTCAGGTCGAGCATCGGCTCGGCGGTCCGGCGCTCCCAGACGATGAAGGCGGCCCCGGCGAGCAGGCCGGCCACCAGCGGCACCAGCACCCGCGCCGAACCCCAGCCGTGTTCGGGCACCGAGATGATGCCGTAGACGACGCCCACGCTCATCACCACGGACAGCAGCACGCCCGGCAAGTCGATCCGCCGCGTCGTGGGCGTCTTCGATTCCGGGACCAGCAGCGCGATCGCGGTGATCGCGACCGCCCCGACCGGCAGGTTGAGCACGAACACCGAGCCCCACCAGAAGTTCTCCAGGAGCCCGCCGCCGATCACCGGGCCGAGCGCGAACCCCAGTGACGCCACCGCGGACCACGCGGCGATCGCCTTGGGCCGCTCCTTCTCGTCGAAGATCTGCATCAGCACGGCGAGCGTGCTCGGCATCAGCAGCGCGGCCCCGATCCCCATGCCACCGCGCGCGAGGATCAGCTGCAGCGGTGTCTGGGCCAACGCGGCGATCGCCGAACCGCCGGTGAACAACACCAGCCCGATCAGCAACGCGCGCTTGCGGCCGAAGCGGTCGGCGAACGAGCCCGTGGTCAGCAGGAGACCGGCGAGCACCAGCGAGTAGGCGTTGATCATCCACTGGATCTCGGCGGTGGTGGCGCCGAGCGAATCGGTGATGGCCGGGATGGCCACGTTGAGCACGGTGTTGTCCAGCAACACCACCAGCAACGCCAGGCAGAGCACGGAAAGGATGGCCCAGCGGCGTGGGTGCGAGGTGCACTGGCCGTCGGGCGAAAGCTGAGTCATGGACTGAACCCCCTTACGGTGTACGAGTACCTTACACCGTACGAGAGCAGGCGAGCGCGAACGACCGGTTTCACGGACAGCGAAGGCGCGGACAACCCGGAAGCGGGGCAGCGCGTGAAGAGTGCGGAAGGACCGCGGACATGAAGCGGCGGCCCGCTCAACCAGCCTGGGGGTCACTGGGAGCGGGCCGCCACTGCACAGTCTAGGCACTATCGCGCGGCTTCGCCGCACGGGGTCGGCAAGTGTCGGCGATTTGTTGTTCACCCGAAGCGACCGGAACTGGTGGAAGACCCAGTGGGATGGCCGCGACCTGGGCATTCGTGCCGGACTCCATTGTCGACGGTCGACACCGGCCACGCGGAAAGTGACCGAGATCGCCCCACCGGCCCGCGCGTACGGCAGGATGCCACCCACAGCTAGCCGAAGATCGGGGGCGATATGCACGACGGCAGTGGCCGGATCGTGGTGCAGAACCTGACCAAGCAGTTCGGGCCGGTGACAGCGGTGCAGAACCTGAGCTTCGCCGTGGAGCCGGGTTCGGTGACCGGGTTCCTCGGCCCGAACGGCGCGGGGAAGACCACCACGCTGCGCATGCTGCTGGGGCTGGTCAAGCCCACGGCAGGCACGGCGACCATCAACGGGCGCCCGCACGACCAGCTGGGCAACCCGGCCCGCGTGGTCGGCTCGGTGCTGGAGAACGAGGGCTTCCACCCCAAGCGCACCGCGCGCAACCACCTGCTGGTCTACGCCGCCGCGATCGGCGTGCCGGACCAGCGCGCCGACGAGGTGCTCGGCCTGGTCGGCCTCAGCTCGGCGGCACACCGCAAGGCGGGTGACTTCTCGCTCGGCATGCGCCAGCGGCTCGCGCTCGCCACCGCGCTGCTCGGCGACCCGCAGGTGCTGGTGCTCGACGAACCGGCGAACGGCCTCGACCCCGAGGGCATCGCCTGGCTGCGCACCTTCCTGCGGTCCTACGCCAGTGGCGGGCGCACGGTGCTGGTGTCCAGCCACCTGCTGGCCGAGGTGGAGCAGACCATCGACCAGGTGGTGATCATCAGCCGCGGGCAGACGATGTACCACGGCCGGGTGGACCAGCTGCGTGGCTCGCAGCAGGCCAGGGTGATCGTGCTGCCGGGTGACGGCGCCAAGCTGGCGACCGCGCTCAAGGAGGCCGGTGCCCCCGACGTGCAGCCGATGCCGGACGGCTGGCTGACCGTGGCGGGCGCCACCGCGCGCCAGGTCGGTGATCTGGCGCTGCAGCAGGGCGTGCCGATCTACGGGCTGCGCGAGGAGACCGCGGACCTGGAGAAGCTGTTCTTCCAGCTGACCGCAGGCCAGTTCAGCGCCCAGCCACCGCAGCAACCCGGCTGGGGTCCGCCCCCGCCCCAGCAGCAGCAGGTTCAGTACCAGCAGCAGCAGCAACAACAACAGCAGTGGGGAGGGCAGCGCTGATGGGCAGGCTGATCAAGGCGGAGTTCCGGAAGACGCTGTCCACCAAGAGCTGGTGGGGCCTGCTGATCCCGGCGGTGCTGTTCGCCTTCGTCTTCTCGCTGGGCTGGGGCTTCACCACCAACGACTTCACCAACTTCCTCGGCAGCTCCGACACCAGGGAAGTCACCAGCATGCTGGGCCTCAACCCCAGCGAGTGGCCGGTCGGCCTGCTGGCGATGGCGCACGGCATCAACATCGGCACGATCTTCCCGGTGATCTTCGGGGTGTTCGCGCTGGCCGGTGAGTACTCGAAGAAGACCATCTCCACCACGTTCCTGACCGCGCCGAACCGCGGGCTCGCGCTGAGCGCGAAGATGATCACCTACGTGGCCTGGGGTGTGCTGTACGGCGTGGTCGTGGTCGGCGCCGCGTCGCTCGGCACGGTGCTCACCGTGGACAGCAACCTGATGCCGAGCGCGCCGCAGTTCCTCGGCGTGCTGGGCGCGGGCATCCTCGCGACCGTGCTGGCCACCCTGTTCGGCATCGGTGTCGGCGCGGTGTGGAACAGCGTGGTCGGCAGCGTGATCACCCTGGTGATCTACCTGCTCGTGGTGGAGAACCTGCTGGTCATCGTGGCCTTCGGCTGGCTCGACGTGACCTGGCTGGGCGGGGTCCTCCCGAACGGCACGGTCAACGGCATCGTCGGCGCGATCGGCGCCGAGGCGTTCGGTGCGGCCGGGGTCACCCTGCCGGGCCTGGACGAGGAAACCCGGTGGGCACTGCAGTACGCCGCCGGCGCGCCGGGCGCGTTCTCCTGGTGGGCCTCGGCACTGATCTTCGCCGCGTGGACCGCGATCTTCTTCGTCGGCGGCTGGCTCGTCAACCAACGCCGAGACATCACCTGAGTCTTCGGCCAGGGCCTCGGCTTCGCCGAGGCGGGCCATTGCTATGAGTGGGGCATTACTTGCATTGAATGCTAGTAATGCCCCACTCATAGCATTCGGACCCGGCCTTCGGAGGCATTCGGACGGCCTCCGGAGGCCACCTCAGGCGTCGTTCGGCGGCGATTGTCGGTGATCGCGCCTAGCCTGGCGAACGTGACCACTGCCCCGCCCCGGCCTCGCACCGAGGCCCCAGCCCCACCCTCCGAAGCGGACCGCCCCGGCTGGATCCGCCGGCTCGCCGCGGCCTGCTGGCGCCACCGCGCGCTGGTCGTGCTGTCGCTGTGCGCGGCCATCTTCGGCGTGGGCCTGCAGGCGGTCGGCCCGCTGGTCGTCCGGGCCGCGGTGGACGACGCGGTGGCCGGGCAGACCTCGCAGCTCGGCCTGCTGGCCGGGTTCCTGATCGGCCTGCAGGTGCTCAGCTTCGGCACCGCCTTCCTGCGCCGGTACGTCGGCGGCAGGCTCGCCCTCGACGTGCAGCACGACCTGCGCCAGGCGGTGTTCGGCGCGGTGTCGCGACTGGACGGCGGCAAGCAGGATTCCCTGCGCACCGGCCAGATCGCCTCGCGCGCGATCACCGATCTGCAGCTGGTGGTCAGCATCCTGATGCAGGTCCCCCTCTCCGCCGGTTCGGTGATCTTCGCGCTGCTCGCGCTCGGCGCGATGTTGTGGATGTCGCCCCTGCTGACGGTGATCGCGCTGGTGGTGGCGCCCGCCGTGGCGATCGTGGTAGCGCTGAGCCGGAAGCGGCTGTTCCCGGCGACGTGGTCCGCGCAGCAGCGGGCCGCCGATCTGGCGCAGCACGTCGAGGAGACGGTCACCGGCGTGCGCGTGGTGAAGGGCTTCGGCCAGGAGACCCGCGAGGTCGCCCGGCTCGAACGCACCGCGCGGAAGCTCTTCGGCGAACGCCTGCGCGCCGCCCGGCTGTCCTCCTGGCCCGCCGCGACCACGGCCGCGCTGCCCGCCGCCGGGCAGGTCGCGGTGCTGGGCGTCGGCGGGGTGCTGGCGCTCAACGGCGAGGTCAGCCTCGGCACCTTCCTCGCCTTCGCCACCTACGTCGCGGCGCTGGTCGGCCCGGCCCGCATGCTGTCGAGCCTGATCGTGCAGGCGCAGCTCACCCGCGCGGGTGCGGAACGGGTGTACGAGCTGATCGACGCGCAGCCGGAAGTGACCGAGAAGCCGGACGCGGAGCCGCTGCCGGACGGTCCGCTCGGCATCCGGTTCGACGACGTGCAGTTCGGCTACACGCGCGCGGAGCCGGTGCTCGACGGGTTGTCCCTGCACGCCCAGCCGGGCGAGACGCTCGCGCTGGTCGGCACGGCGGGTTCCGGCAAGTCCACCATCTCGCTGCTGCTGCCGCGGTTCTACGACGTGCACGCCGGATCCGTCCACATCGGACGAACCGACGTGCGTGACCTCCGGCTCACCGAGCTGCGGCAGGCCATCGGCGTGGTGTTCGAGGAGGCGTTCCTGTTCTCCTCGTCGGTGCGGGACAACATCGCCTACGGCAAGCCGGACGCGAGCAACGAGGAGGTCGTCGCGGCGGCGAAGGCGGCCGAGGCGCACGAGTTCATCCAGCAGCTGCCCGACGGTTACGACACCCTCGTCGGCGAGCGGGGGCTGACGCTGTCCGGCGGACAACGCCAGCGGCTCGGCCTGGCACGCGCGCTGATCACCAACCCGCGCATCCTGCTGCTCGACGACGCGACCTCCGCGGTCGACACGGCCACCGAGGCGGCGATCCACGACACCCTGCGCACGGTCACCGCCGGGCGCACCACGCTGCTGGTCGCGCACCGCCGGTCGACGCTGGCGCTGGCCGACCGGATCGCCGTGCTGGACGCCGGGCACGTGGTCGACGTGGGCACGGCCGAGGAGTTGGAGGCGCGCTGCCAGCTGTTCCGCGAGCTGGTCGCCGGTCCCGGTGAGGACGTGGAGGCGGTGCACCACTGCACGCCGCTGCAACGCAACGCCGACGGCGTCACCCCGGAACTCTGGCCGGACGACGAGCACGACGACGAGGTCGCCCGCCTGGCCGAAGCCGCCGAGCAGCGCACGGGCACGCCGAGCCCGCGCGCGCTGAGCGGTCCACGCGGCAGCGGCTCGCTCGACCTGCCGCCGACCGAGGAACTCCTGGAGGGCGTGCGCAAACTCCCGCCCGTCCGTGACGAACCAGCCCTGCACGGCATGGACGTGACCGCGCCGGATCCGCGCTTCCGGCTGGCCGGCATGCTGCGGCCGGTGCGCTGGTTGCTGGCCGGGGTGGTCGCGCTGGTGGCGGCGGACGCGGGCGCGAGCATCGCGCTGCCCGCGCTGTACCAGCAGGGCGTCGACCGGGGCGTGGTCGCCGGTTCGGCCACCGCGATCTGGGTGGTCGCCGGGATCGGCGCGCTGGTGATCGCGCTGGACTGGCTGGTGATCGCCGCGCAGACCCGGCTCACCGCCCGCAGCGGCGAGACCGTGCTCTACGCGCTGCGGGTCCGCAGCTACGCGCACCTGCAACGGCTCGGGCTGGACTACTACGAGCGCGAGCTGTCCGGGAAGATCATGACCCGGATGACCACCGACGTGGACGCGTTGTCCACGTTCCTGCAGACCGGCCTGGCCACCGCGGTGGTCAGCGCGCTGACCCTGGTCGGCATCTCGGTGGCGCTGCTGGTGATCGACGTCTCGCTGGCGCTGTACGCGCTCGCGGTGCTGCCGGTGCTGGTGGTCGCGACGGTGGTCTTCCGGCGCCTGGCGTCGGCGGCGTACACCGAGGCCCGCGAGCGGGTCAGCGTGGTGAACGCGGACATGCAGGAGAACGTCACCGGCATCCGGGTCGCGCAGGCGTACACGCGCGAGGAGCGCTCGGCGGAGTCCTTCGCCTCGAAAAGCGACGCGTACCGCCGTTCGCGCCTGCGCGCGCAACGCTACATCGCCACGTACTTCCCTTTGGTGACCATGCTTTCCGGTACCGCGGAGGCCGTGGTACTGGTGGCGGGCGCGAACCGGGTGGCCGAGGGCACGCTGTCGGCCGGGGTGCTGCTGGCGTTCCTGCTGTACCTAGGGCAGTTCTTCTCGCCGATCCAGCAGCTCTCGTCGGTGTTCGACGGCTACCAGCAGGCGAAGGTCGGCCTCAAGCGCATCGGCGACCTGCTGCGCACCCCGAGTTCGGTCCCGGCCGCCGAAAACCCGCGCCCGGCGCCCGAGCGCCTCCGTGGCGAGGTCACCTTCGATTCCGTCGATTTCGCCTACACGGGCACGGAAACCAAGGCTCTGTCCGACATTTCTTTACACGTCCGTCCCGGCGAAACCATCGCACTGGTGGGTGCGACGGGCGCGGGCAAGTCCACCGCCGTCAAACTCGTCGCCCGCTTCTACGACGTGACCGAGGGCGCGGTGCGGATCGACGGCGTGGACATCCGCGAGTACGACCTGACTTCGCTGCGTTCGCGCATGGGTGTGGTCCCGCAGGAAGCGCACCTGTTCTCGGGCACCGTCGCGGACAACGTGCGCTACGGCCGTCCACACGCGACAGACGCCGAAGTCGAAGCCGCCGTACGCGCCGTCGGTGCCCTGGAAGGCGTCGCCGCGCTCCCGCAAGGCTTCCGCCAACCCGTCGGCGAACGAGGCCGCTCCCTGTCCGCCGGCCAACGACAACTGGTCGCCCTGGCGCGCGCGGAACTGGTGGACCCGGACATCCTGCTACTGGACGAAGCCACCGCCGCACTGGACCCGTCCACCGAATCCGCCGTCCTGCAAGCCACCGAACAGATCACCCACCGGCGCACCACCTTCGTCGTCGCACACCGCCTCGCCACCGCCGCCCGAGCCGACCGCATCGCCGTCCTCGACCACGGCCGCATCGTCGAACTGGACACCCACCCCAACCTCCTGGCCACCCCAGGCCCCTACGCCCACCTATGGCACCTAAGCACCTAACCCCCACCCCCGAACCCCACGTTCAGACACCCGAACCCCCCACCCGCGCACCCGAACCTCACACTCGCGCACGCGAACCCCACGCTCAGGCAGCCGAACACCACGCTCAGGCAACCGAGTCCCACACTCGCGCACGCGAACCTCACACTCGCGCACGCGAACCCCACAGTCAGGCAGCCGAACCTCACACTGGCGCATCCGAACCCACATTCAGGCAGCCGACTTCTACCTTCGCGCGCCCCAACCCCACGTTCGTGCAGCCAAAATCCACACTCAGGAACCCGGCATCCACATTCGAGCCCCTGGGTCCCGCGTTCAGGGGTCGAGACCCACGCTTGAGCAGGCGAACCCCACGTTCGGACAGCCGAACCCCACACCCGGCCACCGACCCCACACTCAAGCAGCCGAGTCCCACATTCGTGCCCCCGAACCCCACGTTCAGAGAGCCGAGCCCCGCACTCGCGCCCCTGAAACCCGCGCCCGAGCAGCCGAGTCCCACGCTTATGCACCCGAACCCCCCATTCAGGCAGCCGAACTACACACTCGCGCAACCGAAGACCACGCTCAGGCAGCCGAGATCCACACTCACGCACCTGAAACCCGCGTCCGGGCAGCCGAAGACCACATTCGACCCCGCTGAGTCCCCCGCTCACGCAGCCGAGTTCTACGTTCGCGCACCCGAACTCCACAGTCAGGCAGCTGAACTACACACTCGCGCACCCGAAGACCACGCTTAGGCAGCCGAGAATCATCACGCAGGCGAGTCCTGTACCGGGCACTACCGCTCGACCTCATCCACGAGGGGCGCTCGACCACGCTGCCCGGCGTCCACGAGACCGGGGCCATCCAAATCGGACTCAGGCGGTCGACCGGTACGGCCTACGAACGCTGAGCCGGCATCGCGCTCGCCAACTGTCCCGCCTCCACGAGGTACAGCCGCTGCTCCTCCGTGGCCGGTTCGATCCGGCCCCCTCCCCGCACCAGCATCACGATCGACGGGCGCAGGACAGCGTCCACCATCGTGCGCCGCAGTTCGTGGCCGGAGCGGAAATATTCGGCGAACACGCGTTTGGTGAACACATCGAATTGAACGATGTCCACCCGGTGGAAATCCGCCGCCGTCGCGGTGATCCCGGTGGGCACGCCGACCAGGCCCGCCAGGCCCCCGGCCAGCGCCAGGTAGGTCTCCCCGACGCGCGACGCCGGGTGCCACACCGTTTCCTCACCGACTTCGAAAACGCAGCCCACAGAACTCCACCACCCAAACCCGGCGAAAAAGATGGCTCATCCTAGAGCGGTTTCGTCCCCGTCGAGGTCGAAAACAGCGAGCATTTCCGCGATGTAGCCGTTCAGCAGCACGCTCATCGGCGAACCGGCGGCCGGGCAGTCCGCCAGTCGCAGGCGCAACTCCTCCAGCGCCACCCGGTCACGGGGACCGCCGGCCAGCAGCACGTGCAGCCGCCCGTCCTCGAAAAGTCGCAGGTGGTCGATCAGCCGCAGGTCCTCGGCGTCGACGAGCCGCCAGCCCACCAGCCGCCCCTCGGCGATCAGCAGTTCGCGGTCGCGGTCGAGCCGGATCCGCACCACCTCCGCGAACGTGGAACGCCGCACAGCCGAACCACCTCCGCCCTGATCCTCCCGCCCGGCGCCGACGACCGCAACGAGCCGGGGCTCACTGAATCAGCGTGACCGACTCGGCGGCGAAGGTGCACTGGATGTCGCCGAGGTCGACCACGAACTCCGAGCCGCTGTGCCGGGTGACCCCCTCCAGCGTGTCCGCGGCGCGGATGTCGAAATCCTCGGCCTGCGAGATGCGCAACCCCGTCACCGAGCCGAACCGCAGCCGGACCGGCCTGCCCGCCGATTCGATCTGGGTGTGGTCCGGGGCGTAGCGGAACTCGAACTCCACCGACTGCTCCGCGATCACCACGTGGATGCCCACGAGGTCGGCGCAGTTGTGCAGGTCCACCAGCCCGGCGGGGATGTCGAAATCCACCTTCGGGACATCGTCCGACCACGGCGCGAGCCCGTTGAACGCCACCATCCCGCCGCTGGCTCTCAGCCTGCTTCGGCGGTCTTCAGCGCCTGGCTGGTGCCACCTTCACGCTCTTCGTACGCGGCCGCCGAGTCGCGCACCTTGGTCGCCGTCTCGGTCAGCGATTCGACCGCCGTCTTCAGCGCGTTGACGCCCATCTCCTCGAACGGCTGCAGCAACATCGCGAACGGCTGGCAGATCACCCCGTACGCGCTGTCGTTCATGGTCACCGTGTTCGCCGCGTCCACCGCGGTCTGCATCCGCTCGGAAAACCCGTCCACCTTGCCGGCGTGCACGGTCAGTTCGTCGTTGAGTACCTCGTAGCCCTGTGGCATGGCTCACCCTCCTAGTCGCGGCGCAGGAACGACTGGTCGCTGAAGTCTTCGCCGTCCTCGTCCCCCGGCCCGCTCTTGCGCCGCGGCGTCGGCTTCGGTGCAGGCGCCGGGGGCGCCTTGGACGCAGGCGCAGCGGGCGACTCTTCCTCGCTGTCGTACAACCGCCGCTCCTGCGGCTGCCCCGCAGCGGACGGCTCGTCCTCTTCGGGCGGCGCCGGGAAGTTGTCCACCGCGGTGGCCACCAGGTGCCGGGTGGTCGCGTCGTCGCCGACGGTCTCGGCGGTGATCTCGGCCAGCCGCTCCGGGTACTTCGACTGCGCCTTCTGCATGGCGCGGAGCACGTTGGCGGCGATCTCGTCGGGGCTCATCTTCAGCACGGCCTGGGTCATCTTGACGTCGGTGGGCAGCCCGTTGTGCCCGACGGTCACGCTCACCGCGCCCGAGGCGACCGACTCGGTGATCGAGATGCGCTCCACCTCGGCCTGCATCGCCTGGTACTTCTGCGACGTCTCCGCCGCGTTGCGCTCCCAGTCGCCCACCATGCGCTCGACGTCGGCCAAGTCAGCCACCGGACACCCCTCCCGTAGTCCCTACCCGCACAGACGGCCCCGCACCGCCCGCGGTTCCCCATCATTCCGCGCGGGCCCGGACCAGCGGCGCGACCACTGTCCCGTATCGATTCAGTGACGAATGCCAACCTCCGGCCGGCCTGCTAGGGCCACTTCCGTCACACGCACTCCGGCGAGGGGGTTAGCCTGGTAGGCGCGTAACCGGACCCAAGATCGAGTATGGATAGAGGCGAGCCCAAGCCGTGTCCAGCAGCAGCCCTGCGTCACAGTTCGGCCCCAACGAGTGGCTGGTCGAAGAGATGTACGACCAGTTCCTGGCCGACCCTTCATCGGTAGATGCCGCTTGGCATGACTTCTTCGCCGACTTCAAGCCGACCCAGGACGCGCAGTCCAAGGCCGACAACGCCCGCGCCACGGCCAAGACCGAGGCGCCGGCCAAGAACGGCCAGGCCAACCCGCCTTCGCGCCAGTCGCAGCAGAACGCGCAGTCGGCGGCACGCCAGTCCGCGCCGAAGGCGGACGCGCCGGAGAAGGCCCAGCCGAAGAAGGCCGAACCGGCGCCCGCGAAGCCGGCGCCGAAGAAGGAAGCGGCCCCGGCCGCGAAGGCCGAGAGCAAGAGCACCAACGAAGGCGAGAGCAAGCCCCTGCGGGGGGCGGCCGCCGCCATCGCCAAGAACATGGACGCCTCGCTGTCCGTGCCGACCGCGACCAGTGTGCGCGCGGTCCCGGCCAAGCTGATGGCCGACAACCGCATCGTGATCAACAACCACCTGAAGCGGACCAGGGGCGGGAAGATCTCCTTCACCCACCTCATCGGCTACGCGATGGTGCGCGCGCTGCGCGACTTCCCGAACATGAACCGGCACTACCAGCTGATCGACGGCAAGCCGTTCGCGGTGACCCCGGAGCACGTGAACTTCGGGCTGGCGATCGACATGAAGGGCAAGGAAGGCGCCCGCACACTGGTGGTGGCCTCGGTCAAGGCGACCGAGAACATGACCTTCCTGCAGTTCTGGCAGGCCTACGAGGACATCGTCAAGAAGGCCCGCAACGGCAAGCTCACCGCCGACGACTTCGCCGGCACCACGATCTCGCTGACCAACCCGGGCGGCATCGGCACCAACCACTCGGTGCCGCGGCTGCAGGCCGGGCAGGGCTGCATCATCGGCGTCGGTGCCATGCAGTACCCGGCCTCGTTCGAGGGCACCAGCGAGAAGACCCTGGTCGACCTGGCGGTCAGCAAGATCATGACGCTGACCTCCACCTACGACCACCGGATCATCCAGGGCGCCGAGTCCGGCGAGTTCCTCAAGCGCATCCACGAGCTGCTGCTCGGCTCGGACGGCTTCTACGACGACGTGTTCACCTCGCTGCGGCTGCCCTACGAGCCGATCCGCTGGGTGGCCGACATCCCCGAGGGCGCGGTCGACAAGACCGCCAGGGTGATCGAGCTGATCGACGCCTACCGCATGCGCGGTCACCTGATGGCCGACACCGACCCGCTGAACTACCGCCAGCGCCGCCACGAGGACCTCGACGTGCTCACCCACGGTCTCACCCTGTGGGACCTGGACCGCGAGTTCCCGGTCGGCGGGTTCGCCGGTCAGGAGCGGATGAAGTTCCGCGACATCCTCGGCGTGCTGCGCAACTCGTACTGCCGCACGGTCGGCATCGAGTACACGCACATCATCGACCCCGACGAGCGCCGGTGGATCCAGGAGCGGGTGGAGATCCCGCACGAGAAGCCGGACCCCGCCGTGCAGAAGTACGTGCTGTCCAAGCTGAACGCGGCGGAGGCCTTCGAGACCTTCCTGCAGACCAAGTACGTCGGCCAGAAGCGGTTCTCGCTCGAAGGCGGCGAGACCACCATCCCGCTGCTGGACACCGTGCTGGACAAGGCCGCCGAGTACGAACTGGACGAGGTCGTCATCGGCATGCCGCACCGCGGCAGGCTGAACGTGCTGGCCAACATCGTCGGCAAGCCGATCTCGCAGATCTTCCAGGAGTTCGAGGGCAACCTCGACCCCGGCCAGGCACACGGCTCCGGTGACGTGAAGTACCACCTCGGCGCCGAGGGCAAGTACTTCCGCATGTTCGGCGACGGCGAGACCAAGGTCTCCCTGACCGCGAACCCGTCGCACCTGGAGACCGTGGACCCGGTGCTCGAGGGCATCGTCCGCGCCAAGCAGGACATCCTCGACAAGGGTGGCGAGGGCTTCACCGTGCTGCCGGTGCTGCTGCACGGCGACGCGGCCTTCGCGGGCCAGGGCGTGGTGGCCGAGACGCTGAACCTGGCGCTGCTGCGCGGGTACCGCACCGGCGGCACCGTGCACCTGATCATCAACAACCAGGTGGGCTTCACCACCGCGCCGGAGAACTCGCGGTCCTCGCAGTACGCCACCGACGTGGCGAAGATGATCGGCGCGCCGGTCTTCCACGTCAACGGCGACGACCCCGAGGCCGCGCACTGGGTGGCCAAGCTGGCCGTGGACTACCGCCAGGCGTTCAACAAGGACGTGGTGATCGACCTCATCTGCTACCGCCGCCGCGGGCACAACGAGGGCGACGACCCGTCGATGACGCAGCCGGCGATGTACGACATCATCGACACCAAGCGCAGCGTGCGGAAGACCTACACCGAGTCGCTGATCGGCCGCGGGGACATCTCCGTGGAAGAGGCCGAGGCGGCGCTGCGGGACTTCTCCAGCCAGCTGGAGCACGTCTTCAACGAGGTCCGCGAGCTGGAGAAGCACCCGGTCAAGGCGAGCCCCTCGGTCGAAGAGGAGCAGCAGGTGCCCGCCAAGGTGCCGACGGCCATCTCGAAGGACGTGGTCGAGCGCATCGGCGACGCGTTCGTCGACGTGCCGGAGGGCTTCACCCCGCACCCGCGCGTCAAGCCGGTGATGGAACGCCGCCACAAGATGTCCCGCGAAGGCGGCATCGACTGGGCCTTCGGCGAGCTGCTCGCGTTCGGTTCGCTGGCGCTGGAGGGCAAGCTGGTCCGGCTGTCCGGGCAGGACTCCCGCCGCGGCACCTTCACCCAGCGGCACTCGGTGTTCATCGACCGCAAGACCGGCGAGGAGTACTCCCCGCTGCAGCACCTGGCCGAGAACCAGGGCCGCGTGATGATCTACGACTCGGCGCTGTCCGAGTACGCGGCGGTCGGCTTCGAGTACGGCTACTCGGTGGCCAACTCCGACGCGCTGGTCATGTGGGAAGCCCAGTTCGGCGACTTCGTCAACGGCGCCCAGACCATCATCGACGAGTACATCTCCTCCGGTGAGGCCAAGTGGGGCCAGCTCTCCGACGTGGTGCTGCTGCTGCCGCACGGCCACGAAGGCCAGGGCCCGGACCACACCTCGGGCCGCATCGAGCGCTTCCTGCAGCTGTGCGCCGAAGGTTCGATGACCGTCTCGGTGCCGTCGACCCCGGCGAACTACTTCCACCTGCTGCGCCGCCACGCCCTCGACGGGGTGAACCGGCCGCTGGTGGTCTTCACCCCCAAGCGCCTGCTGCGCGACAAGGCGGTCAAGTCGTCGGTCGAGGACTTCACCGAGCAGTCGAAGTTCCTGTCCGTGATCGACGACGAGCACCTGGACCCGGCGAAGGTCCGGAAGGTGGTCCTGACCTCGGGCAAGATGTACTGGGAGCTGCTGGCCGAGCGGGTCAAGCAGCAGGTCGACGACGTGGCGCTGGTGCGGGTCGAGCAGTACTACCCGCTGCCGAAGAAGAAGCTGCTGGCCGCGGTCGAGCGGTACACCGCGGCGAAGTCGATCATGTGGGTGCAGGAGGAGCCGGAGAACCAGGGTGCCTGGCCGTTCTTCGGGCTGAACCTGCCGCGCAAGTTCCCGGAGACCTTCGGCGGCCTGGAGGTCGCCGCCCGGCGGCCGATGGCAGCGCCGTCGGCTGGTTCGTCCAAGGTGCACGAAGTGGAGCAGAAGGCGATCATCGCCAAGGCCTTCAGCTGACGTAGTCCGAATGCTATGAGTGGGGCATTACTAGCAATGATTGCTAGTAATGCCCCACTCCTTGCGTTTCAGGCCCGGATGATCAGACGGTCAGGGTCCAGCTGTCGACGTAGCCGGTGTCCGCCCGGTAGATGTCCTGCACCCGCAGCTTCCACACGCCGTTGGCCGCCTCGGCGCCCGCGTTGACGGTGTAGCTGGCGTTCACGTCGTCGCCCGAATCGTTGTTCGAGTTCTTCAGGCGGTACGCGGTGCCGTCCGGCGCGAGCAGGTCGATCACCAGGTCACCGCGGTAGGAGTGCTTGATCTGCACATCGACCTTGGTGGTCGCGCTGGCGTTGCGCGCGCACTCGGCGATGGTGATCGAGCTGGTCACCGCGGCGGCCGGGGCGTCGGGGATGGTCACGTCGGTGGCGTTCGCCGTCGTGGCGCACGGGACGGGCTCGGGGTCCGGGTCCGGCGTGCCGGAACCGGTGTAGAGCAGCACGTTCGGCGAGCCGGTGCCCGGGTTGGTCACCTTGCCCTTGGTGCCGTTCGCCACCAGCGCGGCCGAGACCTGCGCCGGGGTGGCCGCGGGGTTCGCCGCCAGGTACAGTGCCGCGCCGCCGACCACGTGCGGGGTGGCCATCGAGGTGCCGCTGATGGTGTTGGTGGCGGTGTTGCCGCCGATCCACGCCGAGGTGATCCCGCTGCCGGGCGCGAAGATGTCCAGGCAGTCACCGATGTTCGAGAAGCTCGACCGCGCGTCGGTGTTGGTGGTGGAGCCGACGGTGATGGCTTCCTTGGTGCGCGCCGGCGAGGTGTTGCACGCGTTGGCGCCGGTGTCGTTGCCCGCGGCGAGGCCGTAGGTGACGCCGGAGGCGACCGAGTTGCGGACGGCGTTGTCCAGGGTGGTGGACGCGCCGCCGCCGAGGCTCATGTTGGCGACCGCGGGCTTGACCGCGTTGGCGGTCACCCAGTCCACGCCGCCGATGACGCCCGCGGTGGTGCCGGAGCCGCTGCAGTTCAGCACGCGGACGGCGACCAGCTTGGCCGCCTTGGCCACGCCGTGCGCGGTGCCGCCGACGGTGCCCGCGACGTGCGTGCCGTGGCCCTGGCAGTCGGTGGCGTCGGCGTCGTTGTCCACGAAGTCGTAGCCGTGGGTGGCGCGGCCGCCGAAGTCGTTGTGCGTGGTCAGGATGCCGGTGTCGATGATGTACGCGCTGACGTTGGCCGCGTCGGTGCTGTAGCTGTACTTCTGGTTCAGCGGGAGGTCACGCTGGTCGATCCGGTCGAGGCCCCACGAGGGCGGGTTGAGCTGGTCGGCGCTGGCGCGCACGACCTTGTTCTGCTCGACGTAGGCCACCGCGGGGTCGGCTGCCGCCCGCTTGGCCTGCGTCTCGTTCATGTTCGCGGAGTAGCCGCGCACGGTCGTGAAGAGCCGGTCCAGCGAGCCGCCGTGCCGGGACAGCACGGTCTGCGCCGCGCCCTCCACCGACTGGGCCGACACGCCGTCCTTGAGCACCACGATGTAGCTGCCCGGTACCGCGTCGGCGCTGTTCGCGTCGACGACCGTGCCTTCCGCGGCGGTGGCGGCGGTGGTGCCGCCGAGCGCGGTCAGCACGGCGACTCCAGCCGCCAGGCCGAGCGCGGCCAGTGGTCTGCGCTTGCTCATGAGGGTCCTCCCAAGGGCAGGGTTCGCCGGCCCACCGCGGGGGCGACGGGCAGCCGAATCGGGGTAACCGGGGAACGGGACTGTGCGCGGTGGGTGAAAGGAGCTTCACCCTCCGTTGCACGCAAGAGAGCGTAAGTCGGAGATTCCCCCGAAGGTAGACCTTGAAATCAACTTTCCCACGGAGTATGGGGAGACTCGAACGGCCGCCGACGAAAGTAGGGATTACCCAACCGGCGTTATGCGGTTGCCCACATCAGCGGGCTCCGGCAGGGTCGGCGCATGCTGATCCGCCGTGAGACCGAAGCCGACGCTGCCGCCATCCGGGTGGTGCACGACGCCGCATTCGCCAAACCTGATGCACCCGGTGCGGAAACCGTGGAGTCGAAGCTGGTCGGCGAACTGCGGGCGGACGGCGACCTGCTCCCGGCGTTGTCGCTGGTCGCCGAGCTCGACGGCCGGGTCGCCGGGCACGTCTGCTGCAGCCACGCCCGCATCGAGAGCACGCCGGGGCCGGTCGGGCTCGGCCCGCTGGGCGTGCTGCCGGAACTGCAGTCGGCCGGGGTCGGCTCGGCGCTGATGCACGCGGTGCTCGCGGCCGCGGACGCACTGGAGATCCCGGTGGTGGTGCTGCTCGGCTCCCCCGGCTACTACTCCCGGTTCGGCTTCGTGCTCGCCGCCGAGCACGGCATCACACCGTCCATTCCGGACTGGGCCCCGCACTTCCAGGTGCGCCCGCTGACCGCGTACTCGGCCGAATTCACCGGCGCCTTCCACTACGCGCCGGCGTTCGACCGCATCTAGCCGCTCAACCCGTTGTCCCGCAGGAATTTCTCCGCGATGTCGAGCGGGTTCTGCTTCTCCTCGCTGAATTCCACGTTCAGCCGGGTCAGCTTCTCGGTGGTCAGCGCGGCGGAGACGTCGTTGAGCGCCTTCACCTCGCGCTCGTTCAGCGTGCCCTTGGCCACCAGCGGCACGATGTTCTGCGCCGGGAACATGGACTTGTCGTCCTCCAGTGGCACGAACCCGTTGCTCTGGATGGTCGACGAGGTGCTGAACAGGTCCGCCACCTGGATCTCGCCCGAGCGCAGCGCGGCCACGGTCACCGGCCCGCCGGTGTCGGTGGTCCGGATCTCCTTGAACTCGCAGCCGTAGAGCGCCTTGATCTTCTCCTTCCAACGGTCGCTCCACTGCCCGGGACCGCCGAAGACCAGTTCGCCGCAGCGCGGGCCGAGGTCGGAGAACGTGCGCACCCCGGAGTCGGCCAGTTCCTTGCGCACCACCAGCAGGTCCTTGTCCTCGGCGGGCGCCTGGTCGAGCACCTCGAACCCGGCGGGCAGCTTCTGCCGCAGCTCGCCGTAGACGTCCGCGGAGGTGGTCGCCTCGGTGTTCTTGTCGAAGTACCGCAACAGGTTGCCGGTGTAGTCGGGCACCACCGACAGCGAGCGGTCCTGCAGCGCCTTGACGACCACTTCGCGGCCACCGACCGGCGGCCGCACGGTGACGTCCTCAGCCCCGGCACCCCGCAGCGCGCCCGCGTAGATCTGCGCCAGCAGCAGGCTCTCGCCCACGTCGGAGGCGCCGATGATGATCTCGCCGGTGGCGCCGCCCTCGGCCCCTCCTTCGAACGGGTTGCCGCAGGCGCTGGTGAGCAGCGCGACCACCGCCAGCAGAACTCCCAGCCGTCGCTTCACTCGCCGCCTCCCGCCGCCTTGGCCTGCTTCCCGGCGGCCAACGCGGCCAGCCGGACCCCCTTCGGCACCACGGCCCGTTGCAGGCCCGCGAACACCAGGTCCAGCACGATGGCCAGCAGCGCGGTCAGCACCGCACCCGCGACCACCTTGCCGTAGTCGAACACGGCCAGCCCGTCGAGCAGGAAGCGGCCGAGGCCGCCGAGCCCGACGTAGGCCGCCACCGCCGCGGTCGCCACCAGCTGCAGCACGGCGTTGCGCACCCCACCGAGCACCAGCGGCAGGGAGATCGGCACTTCGACCTTCCACAGCCGCTGCCAGCCGGTCATCCCGACGCCCTGCGCGGCGTCCACCACGCCGTGGTCGGTGGCCTGCAACCCGGCGTAGGTCCCGGCCAGGATCGGCGGGATCGCCAGCACCACCAACGCGATCGTGGTCGCCGGACCCTCCACTGTGAACAGCAGGAAGAGGAAGGTGACCAGGCCGAGCGTGGGCAGCGCGCGGATCGAGTTGCTCCCGGCCACCAGCACCACCGCGCCGCGGCCGGTGTGCCCGACGAACAGGCCCAGCGGGATCGCGATCACCAGGGCGAACACCAGCGCCAGCGCCACGTAACCGAGGTGCTCGGCGAGCCGGGTCGGCACCCCGTCGACGCCCTGCCAGTTGGCCGGATCGCCGAACCAGCCGAAGATCTCGTTCATGCCGCGCTCCCCTCCGGCGCCGGCTTGGCCGTCGCCCGTTGCCAGGGCGTGCTCAGCCGCAGCAGCCACACCAGCAGCAGGTCGGTCACCAGTGCCAGCAGCAGGGTCAGCACGATGCCGACCACGATCGGCGAGAAGTACTCACGCTGGAAGCCGTCGGTGAACAACACGCCGAGGCCGCCGGTGCCGATCAGCGCGCCGACGCTGACCAGGCTGATGTTGCTCACCGCGCCGACCCGCACGCCCGCCGCGAACACCGGGACCGCCAGCGGCAGCTCGACGGTGAAGAAGCGGCGTGCCGGCTGGTAACCGATCGCCGTCGCGGCGGCGATCACCGGCGGGGACACCGAATCCAGCGCGTCCAGCACCGGGCGCACCAGCAACGCGGTGGTGTAGATGGTCAACGCCACGATCACGTTGACGCTGTCCAGGATCTTCGTCCCGATCAAACCGGGGATCACCACGAACAACGCCAGCGACGGGATGGTGTACAGCAGGTTCGACACCACCATCGCCACCCGGCGCGCGACCCGCCAGCGCTTGCCGAGCCAGCCGACCGCCACCGCGAGCACCACGCCGAACACCAGTGGCAGCAGGGCCAGGTAGCTGTGCTCGAGCAGGTTCTGCAGCAGTTGCGCGCGGTTGTTGGCGCTGGAGAGATAACGCCCGAGCTCGTCGAAGAACTCGCCCATGACCCGCCCCCTCTACCCGGCCGCTCCCTGTGGGTGCTGCTCGATCACGTCCAGCACCTGGCGCGCGGTCACCGCGCCGATCACCCGGCCACCGTCGTCGACGACCACGCCGAGGCTGGCCGGGGAGGACAGGGCGGCGTCCAGCGCGCCACGCACCGGGGTGCCCTTCTGGTACAGCGAACCGCCCGCGACCAGATCGCGCTCGGTCAGCTCACCGTCCACAGTGGAATTCGGCGGCAGCCAGCCGCGCGGCTCGCCGTCCCCGTTGACCGCGATCCGCCAGGTGGCGCCCTCGCCGGGCACGGTGCCGACCTCGACCGTGTCGATCGGGTCGATCCGCACCTCTTCCGAGGTCAGGAAGGACAGCCCGCGGTAACCGCGGTCCTTGCCGACGAACGAGGCGACGAAGTCGTCGACCGGGTGGCGCAGCACGTCCGACGGCGTGCCGTACTGGGCGAGCTTGCCGCCCACCCGCATCACCGCGACCTTGTCGCCGAGGCGGACGGCTTCGTCGATGTCGTGCGTGACGAAGACGATGGTCTTGCCGAGTTGCTGCTGGAGCCGGAGCAGTTCGTCCTGCAGGCCCTCGCGCACGATCGGGTCCACCGCGGAGAACGGCTCGTCCATCAGCAGCACCGGCGAGTCCGCGGCCAGCGCGCGCGCCACCCCGACGCGCTGCTGCTGGCCACCGGAAAGCTGGGCCGGGTACCGCTTGCCCAGCTCCGAGGGCAGGCCGACGATCTCCAGCAGCTCGGCCGCGCGGTCGCGTGCCTTCGCCTTGCCCCAGCCGGACAGCAGCGGCACGGTGGCCACGTTGTCCAGCACCGTCCGATGTGGAAAGAGGCCGGCGTGCTGGATGACGTACCCGATGCCGCGGCGCAACTGCGCGGGCGGTGAGTCGCAGACGTCCTTGCCGTCCAGCAGCACGGTGCCCGATGTCGGCTCCACCATGCGGTTGATCATCCGCAGCGAGGTGGTCTTGCCGCAGCCGGACGGCCCGACGAACACGGTGATGGTCCCGTCCTCCACCGTGAGACTGAGGTTGTCGACCGCGACGGTCCCGTCCGGGTACTTCTTCGTCACGCCCTGGAACTCGATTGCCACGTGGCACTCCCATCAACGACCCTGCCGGCCCTGCGGGGCCCACAAGTCGGAAAACCCTAGCCCAGATCAATCGCCTCGGCACGGCATTCCATATGTTGTGCGTCGTGAGTTCACTGAACGAGGTCCTGCGGTCCCACGGCGTGCACCAGCGTCCGCTGCGCACGGCGATCGCGCTGCTGGCGGACGGCTGGATCCGGTTCGACGAGCTGATCCGGCGGGCCGCGGTACCGCGGCGGAGTGTGGAGGAACTGCTCGAATCGCTCGGTTCCGACCTGGAGCGGGACGGGAACTCGCTACGGCTGCAACCGTCCGCCGTCTCGAGCTATGCCGAATTCGGGCCGCGTACCGGGAAAAACGGGCCCGAGCTGCTGGCGAAGGTGTCGGCGTTGATCGAGCACGTGCCGCCGCCGCTGCCCGCGTTGGACCACGTGCAAGCCACCGCGGAAACCGTGGTGCGGCGCGCGGAGTGGCTGGACGCGCAGTACGAACTCGGCGGCGCGCGCCTGGTGTTCCTGGGTGATCACGATCTCACTTCGCTCGCCGTGCACGCGCTGCGGCCGGACGCGGAGCTGACCGTGGTCGACCTCGACGAGCGCGTGCTGGCCTATGTGGATGAACGGTCCGGCGGCGCGGTGCGCACGCTGCACGCCGATCTGCGCATCGGGCTGCCGCACGCCGTGCTCGGCAGCGCGGACCTGGTGTTCAGCGACCCGCCGTACACGCCGGAGGGCATGGGCCTGTTCGCCGCGCGCGGGATCGAGGCGCTGGCGGAGCCGCCGCTGGGCAGGCTGCTGCTGGCGTACGGCTACAGCCCGCGGCACCCGGCGCTCGGCGCCCAGGTGCAGCAGGAGTTGATGCGGCTGGGGCTGACCTTCGAGGCGATCCTGCCGGACTTCCACTCCTACCACGGCGCGCAGGCGATCGGCGCCGCCGCGGACCTGTACGTCTGCCAGCCGACCGCGCGGGCGCGCAAGCAGGAGGTGAAGCAGGGCATCTACACGCACGGCCCGCAGTCGGTCGAATCCTCCGGTTCCTCGGCGGCGTTGATGGACCGCGTACGCGAGATCGCCGACCGGCCCGTGGTGGAAACCCCGCGGCCGGACTGGTCGAAGCCGATCAACGGCAAGCCGGACGTGGCGCTGGCCTTCGACCTCACCGGTGACCCGGGCCCGTGGCTGCTGCGCCTACTGCTGGCGACGAACGCCTCGCGGGTGGCGATCCTGGTGCCGAACTCACACCCGGACCTCGTCAACGCGGAGGCTCAAGCCGCCCTACTGGACCTGATCGGCTCCAAGTACCAGCTGAAGCTCCTACGCAGCCTGCCCGACAACAAACACGCCGTCGTGGTCGCCGATGCCGTCGACTCACCCGCCCTACCCCTCACCCGAGCCCACGCGCGCCTGGGAAACCTCCCGAACATCCCCACCCCCCTGCACCCGTACCGCCTGATCGACCTCCCCCGCCACCACCTCCCCCAAACCCTCCCCTAACCCCACACTCACGCACCCGAACTGCACGTTCACGCACGCGAAGTGCACGTTCAGCCACCCGAGCCCCACACTCGTGCACCCGAACTGCACGTTCAAGCACCTGAACCCCACACTCACGCAGCCGAAGTCCACGTTCAGAACCCTGAACCCCACGTTCGCGCGGCCGAGCTCACACTCGCGCAGCTAGCTGAGCCCCACTCCCAGGCGCCCGAGTCCTACGTTCAGGCGCCCGAACCCCACACTCGCGCCCGGCCGAATGCGGAACCCGCGACCGCCAATGCGCAACTCAGCTGCCCCAACGTGGAACTCAGCCGCCTGAACGCAGATTTCGGCTTCCTGAACGCGAGGCTCGGCTTCCTGAACGCGAAGCTCGACCGCCTCAACGTGGGAATCGGGCCACCGAACGCGGGATTCGGTACTCGAGCGCGAAACCCGCCAGCGCCGATGTGGAACCCGCGCGCCTCAACATGGGACTCGGCCGCCTGAACGTGGGGTTCGGCTGCGCGAGTGCGGAGTTCAGGCGCCTGAACGCGAGAGTCGGCTGCCTGAGTGTGGGGTTCGGCTGCCTGAGTGTGGGGTTCGGCTGCCTGAGTGTGGGGTTCGGCTGCCTGAGTGTGGGGTTCGGCTGCCTGAACGTGGGGTTCGGGTGCGTGGGGGTGGGGGTCGGGTGCGTGGGGTGGTGGGGAGGGCGCCGCTCGCGGGGCGAGCGGCGCCCGGGGTGGGTCAGGTGTCGACGCCGTCTTCGGTGGCGGCCTTCGCGACGGCGGCGGCCACTTCGAGGGCAACCCGCGGGTCCAGCGGGCTCGGCACGATGCGGTCCGGGCCCAGGTCGTCGGAGGCCACGGCGACGATGGCGTCCGCGGCGGCGATCTTCATCCGTTCGGTGATCGCCCGCGCGCCCGAGTCCAGCGCGCCGCGGAACACGCCGGGGAAGGCGAGCACGTTGTTGATCTGGTTCGGGAAGTCGCTGCGCCCGGTCGCCACGATCGAGGCGTACTTGGCGGCCACCGCCGGGTGGATCTCCGGGTCCGGATTGGACAGTGCGAACACGATCGAGTCACCGGCCATGGTGGCCAGCAGCTCCTCTTCGATGGTGGACCCCGACAGCCCGAGGAACACGTCGGCGCCCCGGATCGCCTCCGGCAGCCCGCCGGTCAGTCCGCTCGCGTTGGTCGACGAGGCCAGCCCCTGCTTGACCGCGTTCAGCCCGTCGCGCCCCTCGTGGATGATGCCCTTCGAGTCCAGCACGGTGACCTCGCCGATGCCCGCGGCCTGCAGGATCCGCGCGCAGGCCACGCCCGCCGCGCCGGCCCCGGAGATCACCACGCGCTGGTCGACGATGTTCTTGCCGAGCACCAGGTTCGCCCCGCGCAGCGCGGCCAGCGCCACGATCGCGGTGCCGTGCTGGTCGTCGTGCATGACCGGGCAGTCGAGCGCCGCCTTGAGCTTGTCCTCCAGTTCGAAGCACCGCGGCGCGGCGATGTCCTCGAGGTTCACCGCACCGAAGGACGGCCGCAGCCGGACCAGCGTCTCGACGATCTCGTCCACGTCCGTGGTGTTCAGCACCAGCGGGATCGAGTTCAGGTCGGCGAAGGTCTTGAACAGGACCGACTTGCCCTCCATCACCGGCAGCGAGGCGCTCGGGCCGATGTCGCCGAGGCCCAGCACGGCGGTGCCGTCGCTGACCACCACGACCAGCCGCTCGGCCCAGGTGTACCGCTTGGCCAGCTCGGCGTCCTCGGCGATGGCGCGGCTCACCTTGGCCACCCCCGGGGTGTAGGCGATGGACAGATCACGCGCGACCGAGATCGGCCGGTTGGCGGCGACGGAGAGCTTGCCGCCTTCGTGACCGGTGAAGATCTCCTCGTCGGTCACCGGCGTGCTGTCTTCGTTCATGGCTTTTCCCGTCATGGTTCCGTCTTCATCGGAAACCGAACCTTCGACTGGTGCGTAGGTCACTGGACTTCTCCCGGGACGTCGAACAGGGAAACGGCAGGCGCCGTCCCTCTAGTTGCTTGGGCTCCTCGAGCGCGGCTGTCCAGCGCGGTAGCGCCTACGACCGGGCGAGGCGTCCGTCGATGCCCGTGGTGAGGCTGCATCTGGTCCGGCTCCCGGCGGGGGAACCGCGGACGCGGCGGTCCGGACAGTGTGGCAGGCCGATCCGGGGTTGTGGCCCCCTGGTGCGGCTGATGTCACATTTCCCGGTGTTTTCCCTTGCCGGACGGGCTTTTAGCAAGACGTCCGTCCGGATTGGGAAGCCCTGCCCTAAGGTGGTCTCCATGCAGGTGCGCCAGTTGGCCGTGCGGGATTGCTATGAGTTCACCCCGCGTCAATTCCCCGATCACCGCGGTCTGTTCACCGCGCCGTTCCAGGAAGCGGTGTTCCGGGAGACCGTCGGCCACCCGCTCCACCTGGCGCAGACCAACTACAGCTACTCCCGGCGCGGCACCATCCGCGGCATCCACTTCGCCGACACCCCGCCGGGGCAGGCGAAGTACGTGCAGTGCCTGCGTGGCTCGCTGCTGGACGTGGTGGTCGACCTCCGCGTCGGCTCGCCGACCTTCGGCCGCTGGGACTCGGTGCGGCTGGACGCGAAGAGCCTGAGCGCGATCTACGTGGCCGAGGGCGTCGGCCACAGCTTCATCGCGCTCGAGGACGACACCGCGATGACCTACCAGTGCTCCACCGAGTTCAACCCCGCCGCCGAGCACGGGGCGAACCCGCTGGACCCGGCGCTGGGGCTGCCGTGGCCCACGGACATCGAGCCGATTCTGTCCGAAAAGGACCGTGTCGCACCGACGCTGGCGCAGCTGGCCGCCGAAGGACGGCTGCCGTCCTACGACGCCTGCGTGGCGCGCTACGAGGAACTGCGCGGGGCTATTTCTTCCTCGTGACCCAGATGGTGATCGTGCCGCTGACCACCACTTCGCCCGCTTTGTCGCGAATGGTCACCGGTACCGGTACCTCGACGCCTTCCTCACCGAACTCCGGCAGCACCGCGAGTTCGGCGACCGCGGTCAGGCCGGTCCGCGCCCTCGCCGGGTAGTCGACGGACATGCCCTTGGGCAGCCAGCGGTGCGTCGGGGGCACGGTCGCTTCGGCCAGCATGCCCATGGCGATCTCCGCGAGGTTGCACGCCGCGATCGCGTGGAAGGTGCCGATGTGGTTGTGGACACCCCACCACTTCGGCGCCGAGACCTCGCACCGGCCGGGCCGGAGGTCCCGCACGTGCGGCAGCACGGTCCGGAAGTACGGCACACGCAGGCTCATCGCGGCCGAGAAGAGCAGCGTCCCGCCCGGCTTCGCGGCCAGTGACCGCCACAGCGAATAGGTCCGCACGATCGGCTCACCCTCCTTGTTACTCATCAGTAGCGAAGCACACCGGCGGCTATATTCCAACCTGTGGCGCATCCTCTCTTCCTTCTCCGGCACGGCCAGACCGAGTGGTCGGCCCAGGGCAAGCACACCGGCCGGACCGACCTGCCGCTCACCGACACCGGTCGTGAGCAGGCCAGATCCGCCGGCCGGACGCTGGCCGGGCGACTGCCGGAAGGCACGCCCGCGGTGCTGTCCAGCCCGCGGCAGCGCGCGCTGAAGACCGCCGAACTCGCCGGGCTCACCGTGTCGGAGATCACCGAGGAACTCGCCGAGTGGGACTACGGCGACTACGAGGGCATCACCACCGAGGAGATCCGCGAGACGGTGCCGGGCTGGACCGTGTGGTCGCACCCGGTACCGAACGGCGAGACCGCCGAGCAGGTCTCCGCCCGCGCCGACCGCGTGCTGACCCGGATCCGCGAACTGCTGGCCGACCGCCCGGTGGTCCTGGTCGGGCACGGGCACTTCAGCCGGGTGCTGGTGGCCCGCTGGCTCGACCTGGCCGCCACCGACGGCGTGCGGTTCGCGCTGGAGGCCGCCGGGCTCACCGAACTCGGCGACGAACGCGGCGTGCCGCAGCTCCGCCACCTCAACATTCCACCGCAGTGAAGGGAAAGTCGTTGTCGCAGTTCACCATCCGCCGGATCAGAGAGTCCGATGTGGACGATGTGGTCGGCCTCGTGTACGACCTCGCCGAGTTCGAGAAGGCACCCGACGAGTGCCACCTGACGGCCGGTCAGCTGCACACCGCGTTGTTCGGCGAGCAGCCCGCCGTCTTCGGCCACGTGGCCGAGGTGGACGGCGGGATCGCCGGCTTCACCCTGTGGTTCCTGAACTTCTCCACCTGGCGCGGCGTGCACGGCATCTACCTCGAAGACCTCTACGTGCGGCCGGAGCAGCGCGGCACCGGGCTGGGCAAGGCGCTGCTGGCCACGCTGGCCGAGGAGTGCGTGAACCGGGGTTACGCGCGGCTGGAGTGGTCGGTGCTCGACTGGAACCCGGCGGTGGAGTTCTACCGCGCCCTGGGCGCCGAGCCGATGGACGAGTGGACCGTGCACCGGCTCACCGACGAGCCGTTGCGCAAGCTGGCCGAGAGCCTCTAAGCCTCACGACCGCGGCGCCGACGCTCGGCGTCGCGCTCGGAGGCCTCACCCTCGTCCTCGCCTTCGGCCATGCCCAGCACCCACGCGCGCGACGGGCGGCGGAACAGCAGCACCACCACGAGGAGGCCGCCGATGATCAGCGGCACGCCGTACCCGGGGCGGCCCGAGGGTCCGGCGGTGTACCAGCCGATCCCGGCCACCATCAGCGCCACGACCACCGAAGGCGAACGCGCCCAGGTGTAGCCCAGCAGGAGCCCGATGCCGCAGGCGAGGGTCCCGGCGCCGAGCACGGCGTAGTAGCCGGCTTCGGCGTAGATGTTGCCCGCCCTGGCGCCGTCCGCACCGAAGGCGCTCACCAGCAGGATCACCGCGATCACCACCGAGGCCAGACCGGGGAGCGCGGTGAGCGCGCCCGCGAGGCGGACCTCACGGGGCGCCGGCTGGAACTTGTCGGCGAGCGGCACTGACGGTGTCCAATCGAGACGGGTGACCGTGCGTGAACACATTCGATGTTATGCCACCCGGTCGGCCGTTTTCGCCCGGGCGCCGCACGGGTCAAGATCTGGGTGTCGTCTGATGAGCCGGGCGGTCCCGGGGTGCACTTGTCACGACGAGCGTCTTGGTCCACGCGCGCGAAGACAGGGAGGCCAGCCGGCACAGTGCTCACCGCCCGGCGAGTGACGAGGCTCGCAGCTTCCCGCTGAAGGGTTGGAACAGTGCGGTTCTGACCTACCCTGCGGGAGTGCGCGCAGTGCTCATCGTCAACCCGCAAGCCACCGCGACCTCCCCCGGTGGCCGCGACGTGCTCGCGCACGCGCTGGCCAGCGAGGTGAAGCTCGACGTCGTCGAGACCGACTACCGCGGCCACGCGCTCGCGGTGGCGCGTTCGGCGGCCCGTGACGGGATCGAGCTGGTCGTCGCCCACGGCGGCGACGGCACGGTCAACGAGGTGGTCAACGGCCTCCTGGCGGACAACTCCGGCGTGCCCGGCCGCGCGGACCGCGTGCCGGCGCTCGGCGTGGTGCCCGGCGGCTCGGCGAACGTGTTCGCCAGGGCGCTCGGCCTGCCGCGGGATCCGGTCGAGGCCACCTACCAGTTGCTGCAGGCCATCGAGCACGACCGCAGCCGCCGGGTGGGGCTCGGCCTGGCCGACGGCCGCTGGTTCACCTTCAACGCCGGGCTCGGCTGGGACGCCGACGTGGTCGCCGGGGTGGAGAAGCGCCGCGGCAAGCGCGCGAGCCCGACGCTGTACACCCGGATGGCGCTCGCCTGCTACTTCCGCCCGCCGCACGGCCGCCCGCCGCTCACCGTGCGGGTGCCCGGCGCCGAACCGGCCGCCGTGCGCACGGCCTTCGTCTCCAACACCGACCCGTGGACCTACCTCGGCGACCGGCCGGTGCACCTGAACACCGAGTGCTCCTTCGACAGCGGGCTGGGATTGTTCGCACTGCGGAGCATGGCCATGCCGACCGTGCTCAACCAGGCGCGCCAGGCGCTGCGCACGAAGAGCAAGCACCGCGGCAAGCGTTTGCTTCGTCACGACGACCTGGCGATAGTGCGCATCGACGCGGAAGAGCCGGTAAACTTCCAGGTGGACGGTGACCTGATGGGTCAGCGGAGCAGTGTGGAGTTTCTCAGCGTGCCGGACGTGCTGACGGTGATGGTGTGACGGTCACCGCGGCCGGCGTCACCGACGGGGTGATCGTGCGCGGCAAAGTGCCAAGTGCCGTTCGTCGATCGGAAACCTCCGCTCACCGCATCTCCCCTTCCGCCCAGCGGCCAGTTTCGGACTGAAACCGCAGGTCAGGCTAGTCGCCCGGCTGGGTGAGGTGACTCACCGATCCGCAGAAAACCCTTGTCGAAAACGGGTCTTCGTGAAAGCATTCACAAGCACCCCAAAAAACGACCGCCATGACGACTGTGGCGCGGACTGCCGCGCCATCATGAAGGAGCTCAGTAAAATGGACTGGCGCCACGACGCGGCCTGCCGAGACGAGGACCCCGAGCTGTTCTTCCCCGTGGGGACCAGCGGTCCGGCCATCTCCCAGGTATCCGCGGCGAAGGCCGTGTGCCACCGTTGCACCGTCGCTTCCGACTGCTTGGCCTGGGCTTTGGCCAGTGGGCAGGACGCCGGCGTGTGGGGCGGGATGAGCGAGGACGAGCGACGCGCGCTCAAGCGTCGCCGTGCGCACATCAGCACGCGCACCAACGCCTGATTGTTGTTTTGCAGCACCGTTTTTCCCAGCAACACCCGCGGCCGACGCCCGCCACACCCGCCGGCGCCACGGCCGCCAGGGACCATTGAGTCCCTCCGCCAACACGTTTGAGGGCGGGCACCGTTTCAGGTGCCCGCCCTCAAGTGTTCGCGTTTGCCGAACCTTGCTGAACCGTTCAGAGACGACGGGAAAGCGGGATGCGCAACGCGGCTTCCGTGCCGCGTCGGCCACCGCCGGATTCCGCGCGGCCCGGCCGCAGCGAAAGCGAGCCGCGCAGCTCCGATTCGATCAGCGTTCGCACGATCTGCAAACCGAGACCGTCCGCGCGCTCCAGTGAGAAGCCCGCCGGCAGGCCCTGACCGTCGTCGCTGATCACGATGTCCAGCCAGCGCGCCGACCGTTCGGCGGAAATCTGCACCTTGCCCGGCCGTCCGCCGGGGAACGCGTGCCCGACGGCGTTCTGCACGAGTTCGGCGACCACCATCACCAGCGGGGTGGCGATCTCGGCCACCACGATGCCGAACGTGCCGGTCCGCGACAGCGTGACGCTCCCTTCGGCGGTGGCCACCTCGCCGACCATCGGCAGCACGTTGTCGAGCAACTGGTCCAGATCGACCCGTTCGTCGACCGACATCGACAGCGCCTCGTGCACCATCGCGATCGACGAGACCCGCCGCACGGACTCGCCGAGCGCGAGCCTGGCCTCCTCGCTGGCCGTCCGGCGCGACTGCAGCCGCAGCAGCGCGGCCACGGTCTGCAGGTTGTTCTTCACGCGGTGGTGGATCTCGCGGATCGTGGCGTCCTTCGACAGCAGCGCGCGATCCCGCCGCTTGACCTCGGTCACATCGCGGACGAGCACCAGCGCGCCGGCCGGCTGCCCGGCGGGCCGCAACGGCAGCGCACGGAACAGCACGACCGCGCCCCGGCGTGAGTCCGCCTCAGTGCGTGAACCCGGCTTGCCGTCGAGCGCGTCGATGATGCGGTGGGAGACCTCGGTCGCGTCGAACGGGTCGCGGATCAGCGAGCGGGTCAGCGGCGCGAGCCGCACGCCGACGAGGTCCGACTCGTAGCCCATGCGGTGGTAGGCGGACAGCCCGTTGGGGCTGGCGAAGACGACCGTGCCCGACTGGTCGAGCCGGATCAGCCCGTCCCCGACGCGCGGGCTGGTGTGCACGTCGGTGAGCGTGCCGTCGGCCGGGAAGCTGCCGTCGGCGATCATCTGGCACAGGTCGGCCGCGCTGCCGAGGTAGGCGATCTCCAGCGGGCTCGGCACCCGGGGCGCGGCCAGGTTCGTCTCGCGGCTGAGCACCGCGATCACCTGCTTGCCGAAGGTCACCGGGATCGCTTCCCGCCGCATCGGCAGGTCGCGGTACCAGTGGGGGTCCTCCTCGCGGCTGATCTTGACCTCGCGCATCGCGCGGTCCAGCTGCGGGTGCTCGTCGACGGTGAACCGGCTGCCGACCACGTCCTCGGGGTGCGCGGTCGGCGCGGTGGTCGGCCGGGCCTGCGCGACGCAGACGAAGTCGCCGCCGTCGGGCTGGACGTTCTCGGCCACCGGGACCCAGAGCAGGAAGTCGCTGAACGACAGGTCGGCCAGCAGCTGCCATTCGGCCACCACCGACTGCAGGTGGACGGCCGCTTCGCCGGACAGCCCGGTGTTCTCGGCCAGCAGATCGGAGAGAGTGCTCACCCCGCTATTCCAGCACGGCGAGCAGATCGCCCTCCTGCACCACGTCCCCTTCGCCGACGGCGAGCCGCGAAAGCCGGCCCGAGCCCTCGGTGAGCACCGGGATCTCCATCTTCATCGACTCCAGGAGCACCACGGTGTCCCCGGTCTCGAGGTCGTCACCGACGTGGGCGACCACCTTCAGAACGTTGGCGACGATCTCGGCCCGGATTTCCTCGGCCATCGGCGATGCCCCTCCTGCGCGCGAGCTGGGAGCCCAATCCAACCAGAGGTCCGGGGTCGCCGCCCAGGCCGAACACCCCTGTTCTAGGGCACGTGCCACACTAGGGGGGTTGCCCGGGTAGAGATCCACCGAGGAGTGATCCATGTCGAAGCGAGCTCGTAAGCGCCGCGACCGCAAGAAGAACGGCGCCAACCACGGCAAGAAGCCCAACGCCTGAGCTCGGCGTAGGAAAAAAGCCCCGGCCACCACAGGTGACCGGGGCTTCTTCGTGTGCTCGGTGCTATTCGGTGACGCGTTCGATCGTCACCTCGGTGCGCTCGATCGTCTTGCCGGAGCGCTCCTCGACGGTCTTGCGGATCGACGCGCGGAGCCTGCTCTTCAGCTCGTCCGGGGCGAGGTCGCCACCGCACTTGCGCGCCAGGATCTGCTTGATCTGCTCGTCGATCCCGTACTCCTCGAGGCACGGCGGGCACTCGTCGAGGTGCCTGCGCAGCTCGACCTCGTGTTCCCGGCTGCACTCCTTGTCCAGGAGCAGGTAGATCTCGGCGAGCGCCTCGTCGCAGTTGACCTTGGCCTTGCCGTCTTCACCGGAGCAGTGGTTCATCGCCCTGCCACCTCCTGCTTGGGCCCGCGGATGAACCCGCGTTCACGAGCCACGTCGGCGAGCAGGTCGCGCAACTGGGCGCGGCCGCGGTGGAGGCGGGACATCACAGTACCGATGGGGGTGTCCATGATTTCAGCGATTTCCTTGTAAGCGAAGCCCTCGACGTCGGCGAGGTAGACGGCGAGCCGGAAGTCCTCCGGCAGCCGCTGCAGCGCGGCCTTGACGTCGGCGTCCGGGAGCTTGTCCATGGCCTCGACCTCGGCCGAGCGCAGGCCTGCCGAGGTGTGGTTCTCCGCCTTGGCCAGCTGCCAGTCGGTGATCTCCTCGGTCGGCTGCTGCACCGGCTGGCGCTGCCGCTTCCGGTAACCGTTGATGTAGGTGTTGGTCAGGATGCGGTACATCCAGGCCTTGAGGTTGGTGCCCTGCTTGAAGGAGGCGAACGCCGAGTAGGCCTTGAGGTAGGTCTCCTGCACCAGGTCCTCGGCGTCGGCCGGGTTCCTGGTCATCCGCATCGCGGCCGAGTACAGCTGGTCCAGCAGGGGCATGGCGTCACGCTCGAACCGCTCGGTCCGGGCCTGGACGTCCTCCTGCTCGGTGCCCGCCTCGGTGGCGGCGGGTTCTGACGTGCTCGGCAAACCGTTCCCTTCCCAATCCACGTCGGGCAGACGTGCGTACTTCTGCCCAGAGGATACGCGGGCCACTCCGGGTCGGCTGGGCACGGCCGGTCGCCTGAGCTGCTCTTCGCGGGGGGATACCTTGGTCAACACGCTGGGTTCAACACGGTGGCAGGCCCGGGCATTCCCGTCGTAGGGTGCCGCCCATGGCGGGCAAGGGCACACCGGCGACGGCGCTGCTGGTGAAGCAGAAGATCACCCACAAGTTGCACTCGTACGACCACGATCCGCGGCACGAGTCCTACGGCGGCGAGGCGGCGGAGATCCTCGGCCTGGACCCGGCGCGGGTGTTCAAGACACTGGTGGCCGATGTGGACGGCACCCTGACCGTGGGCGTGGTCCCGGTCACCGGCTCCCTGGACCTGAAAGCCCTGGCGGCGGCGGTCGGCGGCAAGAAAGCCCGCATGGCGGAGGCAGCGGCGGCCCAACGCGCCACGGGCTACGTCCTCGGCGGCATCTCCCCACTGGGACAGCGGAGCAGGCTGCCGGTGGTCATCGATGCCACGGCCGAGTCGTTCGACACGATCCACTGCTCGGCGGGCAGGCGAGGCCTGGAAATGGAACTGGCACCGGGAGACCTGATCCGCCTCACCAAAGCGATCGTCGCCCCCATCGCCAGCACCTGATTCCGCCGGAGCGGGTGCCGTGAATGTGGCTTTCACGGCCGATTCCGCCGTGAAAGCCACATTCACGGCACATCGGCGGGGTCAGTCGAGGGGGCGCAGGACTCGTTCCAGCCATTCCGAGGTGGCCCGTGCGACGCCGTCCAGGTCTGCGCTCAGGCTGTGGTTTCCCTGCAGCACCACCAGTTCGTGGTGTGGTCCGGCGGCCGGGACGCCGAACGGGTCCTGCTCACCTTGCACGACCAAGGTCGGCACCTCGACCGCATCCAACTCCGGTTGCCGCGTCTTTTCCGGCTTCCCCGGCGGGTGCGTCGGGAAGGCGAGGCACAGTACGGCCACCGCCTGCCCCGCCGCGGCTGTGCGGCAGGCGACCCGCGCGCCCGACGAGCGGCCCCCGAAGACCACCGGCTCGCCGTCGAAGCGGTTGTCCGCGAGTTCTTCGGCGACGGTCAGCCAGGCGTTGTCCAGTTGCCGCGCGGGCGCCGGGGCTCGGCGGCCCGCCACGCGATAGGGCTGTTCGACCAGCGCGACGTGCACCCCCACCGCCTGCGCCGCCCTGGTCACCACGATCAGGTCCTTCGCGCCGAAGCCCCCACCCGCGCCGTGCCCGAGCAGCAGCACCGCCCGCCCCTGCTCGGCGCAGTGCAGTTCGACCCGCGCCGGGCCGTGGTCGGTGTCGATCTGGATGGTGGTCATTTCGACGGTGCGTCGAACAACGCGGCCTCGTCGAGGTCGGTCGCCGGTTCGGCGCGGTCGAGCAGCTCCGGGCCGTTGTTGCGGACGTTGTTGACCCGGCTCGACACCGGCCGCAGCTCCAGCCCGTCCACCAGCTCCGCGCTCGGCGGCGCCAGCAGCTCGCCGATCTCCTCGCGGTCGGGGTCCAGCCAGCTCGCCCAGTTGTCCTTGGCCAGCAGCAGCGGCATCCGGTGGTGGATGTCGGCGATCGGGCCGACCGCGTCGGTGGTCAGCACCGAGCAGGTGATCAGCGGCGCCGCGTCGGCGTCCTCCGGATCACGCCAGCTCTCCCAGATCCCGGCCATGACCAGCGTGGACTCGTCCCGCGGGGTCATGAAGAACGGCTCCTTCTCCTTGCCGTTGCGACGCCACTCGAACCAGCCGTCGGCCGGGAGCAGGCAGCGCTTGCGCGCCAGCGCCTTGCGGAACGCGGGCTTCTCGTGCGCGGTCTCGGACCGGGTGTTGATCATCCGGTTGCCCACCGACGGGTCCTTCGCCCAGAACGGCACCAGGCCCCACCGCATCACCCGCAGCGTCCGCACCGACGGCTCGTCCTCGAGGACCTGGCCATCGGCGTCACGCGGGTGGCGCTGCACCACGGCGAGCACCTTCTTCGTCGGCGCCACGTTGTGGTCCGGCGACGGGGCGTGCCCCCCGGTCTCGTCGGCCGCTTCGAACTCCTGCACCAGCTTGGCCGGGTTCTTCGTGGCGGCGTAACGACCACACATCGCGCCCCACCTCCGATCTGCGTTCACGGGCCCAGCCATGGTTCCACGGTCGTGGCGGCCTTGGCGAGTGCGCCGCGTGACCGGCGTCCGTCCGATGGGGGATCATTCAGCCAGCGGCCACCGGGACGAAGGGGATGGGCGATTGAGCAAGCGGGACTGGCGCAAGCTGGATGAATCGGACGTCCGCGTCCGCCCCGGCAAGGGCACCCGCCCCCGGAGCAAGCGCCGTCCCGAGCACGCCGACGCCTCCACCGCGATGGTCACCGGGGTCGACCGCGGCCGCTGGACCTGCGCGGTCGACGGTGACCCGGCCCGCTCGGTGACCGCCATGCGCGCCCGCGAGCTGGGCCGCACGCCGGTGGTGGTCGGTGACTCGGTGGGCCTGGTCGGCGACGTCAGCGGCCGCCCGGACACGCTCGCCCGGATCGTCCGCGTCGACGAGCGCACCAGCGTGCTGCGCCGCACGGCCGACGACACCGACCCCTTCGAGCGCGTGGTCGTGGCGAACGCCGAGCAGCTGGTCATCGTCACCGCGCTGGCCGACCCGCAGCCCCGGACCGGCTTCATCGACCGCTGCCTCGTCGCCTGCTACGCGGGCGGCCTCGAACCGCTGCTCTGCCTGACCAAGGCCGACCTCGCCGACCCGGCCGAACTGCTCGCCGGGTACGCCGACCTGGCCGTGCCCGCGGTCGTCACCCGGCACGACGAGGAGCCCGACGAGCTGCGCGCCCGGGTCGAAGGCCGGGTCTCCGCGCTGGTCGGGCACTCCGGCGTCGGCAAGTCCACGCTGGTCAACCGCCTGGTCCCGGACGCCTCGCTGGCCACCGGCGTGGTCAGCGCGGTCGGCAAGGGCCGCCACACCTCGGTCGCCGCGGTCGCGCTGCCCCTGCCCGGTGACGGCTGGGTGATCGACACACCGGGGATCCGCTCGTTCGGCCTCGCCCACATCACGCCGGACGACATCGTGGACTCGTTCGAGGAGTTCACCGCGGCCGCCGAAGAGTGCCCGTCCGGCTGCGGTCACCTCGGGCCGCCGGAGGACCCGGACTGCGTACTGGACGACGTGGTCACCGACGGTGACGCCAAACCGGAACGCCTGGCTTCACTCAGACGGCTGCTTGTTTCCCGCGCCGGTCTCGAATCGTGACCTAAATTCCGGCAACCCCGCACACCCATTTGCGCGTATCTGGAACGCTGTAACTCTACTGGGGGACAAACCACCCAGACGATCACAAGATCTGAGAGGTATCCGGATGCGCAAGACAGCGCTCGCTGCCAGTGGCTTCGCGCTGCTGCTCGCGCTCACTGCCTGTGGCAGCGAGAGCACGCCGACCACCACGAACACCGCGGCCCAGCAGGCCGACACCAAGCCGGCCTCCTCGCTGTACAACGACGCGCAGGAACTGGTTCGGGCTGCCTCCGCGCGGGCCGACCAGGCCAAGACCGCGAAGTTCACCATCGAGATGGACATGCTCGGCCAGAAGATCACCGGCTCCGGGCAGGGCTCCTTCGAGGGTGCCAACAGCAAGATGACCATGAGCATGCAGATGATGGGCATGTCCATCGAGATGCGCATGGTCGACGGCCAGATCTTCATGAAGCTGCCGGAGGGCCAGGCCCCCAGCGGCAAGCCGTGGGTCAAGCTCGAGGGCGCCGACGCCGCCGAACTGGGCCAGGCGATGGACCAGGCCGAGCAGAGCGACCCGCGCAAGATGCTCGAGATGGTCCAGAAGGCGGGCCGGATCACCAAGGCCGAGCCGGCCACGCTGGACGGCCAGCCGGTCAGCCACTACTTCGTCGACCTGGACCTGAAGAAGGCCGGTGGCATGGGTGGCGCCAGCGAAGCGGACCTCGCGCAGCTGCCCGACGGCATCGTCGTGCCGATGGAGCTGTGGCTGAACGCCGACGAGCTGCCCGTCCAGGTGACCATGGACATGGCCGCGATGATGCAGAAGATGAGCGAGCAGACCGGCCAGCAGATGCCCGGTGGCAACGCCAAGATGACCATGAAGTACACCGACTGGGGTTCGCCGGTCGACGTCGAGGCGCCCCCGGCCGACCAGGTCGGGACGATGCCGAAGTAGTAGTACGCACGCGGTCAACGCCCCCGGAGCCCGGCTCCGGGGGCGTTTTTCGTGCTCAGCCCATGTGCGGGTAGCGGATGTCCGCCGGCGCGTCGAAGGTTTCCTTGATCGCGCGCGGGCTGGTCCACCGCTGCAGGTTGAACATCGAGCCGGCCTTGTCGTTGGTGCCCGAGGCCCGCGAACCGCCGAACGGCTGCTGGCCGACGATCGAGCCGGTCGGCCGGTCGTTGACGTAGAAGTTGCCCGCGGTGAACCGCAGCGCCCGGTGCGCCTGCTGCACGGCCGCGCGGTCGTCGGCGAACACCGCGCCGGTCAGCGCGTACGCCGCGGACTGGTCGACCACTTCGAGGATCCGCGCGTACTCGGCGTCCGGGTAGATGTGCACGGCGAGGATCGGGCCGAAGTACTCGGTGGAGAACACCGGGTGCGCCGGGTTGTCCGAGACCAGCACCGTCGGCTCGACGAAGTAGCCGATCTGGTCGTCGCAGTTGCCGCCGACCAGCACCTCCAACTCCGGATCACCGTCCACACTGGACAGCAGCTCGCGGTGCCTGGCGAAGGCGCGCGCGTCGATCACCGCGCCGCCGAACATCGACAGGTCGCTCACGTCGCCGTACTTCACCGTGCGGGTGACGTCGGCCAGCCGCTCACGCAGTCCACCGTCCCAAAGGGACTGGGGAAGGTACGCCCGCGAAGCCGCGGAACACTTCTGGCCCTGGTACTCGAACGCGGCGCGCACGAGGGCGGTCACCAGCTTGTCCGGGTCGGCCGAGGAGTGCGCCACCACGAAGTCCTTGCCGCCGGTCTCGCCGACGATCCGCGGATAGCCGCGGTAGCCGTCCAGGTTCTCCGCGATCGTGCGCCACAGGGGTTTGAAGGTGGCGGTGGACCCGGTGAAGTGCAGCCCGGCGAAGTCCGGATCGGACAGTGCCACCTCGCTGACCGCGCGCCCGTCGCCGGTGACCATGTTGATCACGCCCGGCGGCAGCCCGGCCTTCTCGAAGACCTCCATGGTGTAGTGCGCCGCCAGCTGCTGCGTCGGCGTCGGCTTCCACACCACGGTGTTGCCCATCAGCGCCGGGCTGCTGGGCAGGTTGCCCGCGATGGCGGTGAAGTTGAACGGGGTGATCGCGGTGACGAAGCCGTCCAGCGGCCGGTACTCCATCCGGTTCCACGCGCCGGGCACCGAGATCGGCTGCTCGGCGAGGATGCGGCGGGCGAAGTGCACGTTGAAGCGCAGGAAGTCGATCAGCTCGCAGGCCGCGTCGATCTCCGCCTGCTGCACCGACTTCGACTGGCCGAGGATGGTGGCCGCGTTGAGCGTGTCCCGGTAGGGCCCGGCGATCAGGTCGGCGGCACGCAGGAACACCGCGGCGCGCTCGTCGAAGGGCAAATCACGCCAGCCGGGTGCCGCGTCCTTCGCCGCGGTCACCGCGTCGGCGACGTCCTCGGTGGTCGCGTTCGCCGAGACCCCGAGCACGTGCGCGTGGTCGTGCGGCTGGACCACGTCGAAGGCCTCACCACCGGCGAAGCGCCGCCGCCCGCCGATGGTCTGCGGCAGCTCGTGCTTCTCCCCCTCGAGTTCGGCGATCCTGCGCTGCAGGGACTCCCGTTCGCCGCTGCCGGGCACGTAGGTGTGCACCGGTTCGTTGACCGGGTGGGGAACGGATGTCACCGCGTCCATGACTTGCTTCGCCTCCTGTGGTTTCCGAGCCGGGTGGGCGCCTTGTGGGCGCGGTCCCATCCTGGCACGGGAACAGGGGTCAGAGCAGTTCGAGCAGGAACGGCAACTCCTGCGGGGCATACCAGGCCAGCTCGTGGTCCTCGGCCTCGCCGAGGGCGAACTCGGCGTCGTCGTCACCCAGGTCGGCGGCGTCGATCACCGCGGCGGCGGCCACCACGGCGGCCTCGGCTTCGGCGGTGTCCACGTGCACGGCGGCGATCTGCGTCAGCTCCACCGGACCGGAGACCCGAACCACCGCGGCGTCCAGATCGGGGCGCGGGGTCGCCTGTTCGACGTCGGCCGAGATCACCACGCGCCGCGGCGGGTCCTTCTCGTCGGTGTCCTCCGCGGCGATCAGGCGCAGCGAAGCCCTGGCCGCGTCCAGCAGCGCGGCGTACTCCAGTTCCTCGGTGTCGCCGCTGGTGTAGGACTCGCGCAGCGCCGGGGTGAGCGCGAAGCCGGTCCCGCTGATCGGGGCGAACTTCCCGTCCTCGACCAAGCGGCGCAGTGTGGCGATCGTCGCCGGCAGGTAGACCCTCACCAGTCCGCTCCCTTGAGTTCTTCCAACGCCTCTTCGATCATCCCGCCGAGCAGGTCCACGTCGTACACGGCCTTGCGATCCCCGTTCAGTCCGAAGTAGACACCTCCGAGGTAGGAGGTGACCCCGATCGCCAGAGCCTGGTTCTTGGCCAGCGGCAGCACGGGGAACATCTCGGTCATTCTCGCCGGGCCGGCGTAGCGCGGCTCCTGCGGACCCGGCGAGTTGGTGATGACCAGGTTGAAGAACCGCCCGGAGAACGAGTTCGCCGCCCGCGCGCCCAGCGAGTGCAGGGTCGCCGGGGCGAACCCGCCGACGCGCAGCAGCGTGCGCGCGGCCACCGAGCGGCCCGAGTCCAGGTGCGCGGTCATCGCGTGCCCGACGTGCTGGAGCCGCAACACCGCGTTCGGCTCGCCGACCGGCAGGTCGACCAGGTAGGCCGCGACCTCGTTGCCGATCAGGCCCGCCGAGGAGTACTCGGTCTCGGCGTCGCTGACCGCCAGCGGCACCAGCGCGCGCACGGTGGAGTCCGAGGTGAGCGCGGCCCCGCGGGACAGCAGCCATTCGCGCAGCGCGCCGGTGACCACGGCGAGCACCACGTCGTTGACCGTGCCGCCGTGCTCGGCGCGGATCTTGCGGAAGTCCTCGAGGCGCGTGCGCACCACGGAGTACATGCGGCCGCCGGACACGGGCGCGTTCAGCGGCCCCTCCGGCGCGGGCCGGGCGACGCTGCGCAACGTGGCGGCGACCCCGCTGATGGCCTCGGTGACCTTGCCGACCGTGGCCACCGCGTCCTGCGCGGCCACCCTGGCGGTGTTGACCAGTTCACCCGGTCGCTGCACGGTCTCGGTGACCGCGTCGAGCACGAGCTGCGTGCGGCTCGGCTGGCGGCGCGGGGTCCAGGTGTCCTCGAACTCCTCGGACTCGGCCGGGCTCTCGTCCAGGATCAGCTGACCGAGTTCGATGGTGCCGACGCCGTCGACCACCGCCTGGTGCGTCTTGGTGACCAGGGCGATCCGGTCGTCGGACAGGCCCTCGACGAAGTAGACCTCCCAGAGCGGGCGCTCCAGCGCCAGCGGGCGGGAAACCAGGCGCGCGACCAGGTCGAACAGCTGGTCGTCGGTGCCGGGAGCGGGCAGGGCGGAGCGCCGCACGTGGTAGTTGAGGTCGAAGTCGACGTCGTCCACCCAGACCGGTCTGGCCAGGTTGCCCGGCACGGTCACCACGCGCTGGCGGTACCGCGGCAGGTAGCCGAGGCGCTGCCCGATCAGGGCGAGCACCTCGGCGTAGTCGAAGCCGGCGCTGGGCCGTTCGAAGACCGCGACCCCGCCGACGTGCATCGGCGTCACCGGGTCCTCCATGAAGAGGAAGGACGCGTCCAGGGCGGACAGGCGGTCGTGCATGCGGTGATCCTGACACACCCTGCTCTAATGCTCTCGTGCGTGAGTCGAATTCGGCGGTGTCCCCGAAGGACCGGTTCCTGACCGTCTACGGGCGCAAGCCCGTGCTGGAGGCGCTGGCTGACCCGGCCTTGGATGTCGACAAGGTGATACTGGCCGACACCGCCCGCGGTCCCGCGGCGGCGGAGATCCAGCGCGCGGCGAAGGAGTCGGGCGTGCCGGTCCAGCGGGCCAGCGCGCACCGGGTGAAGGTGCTGGCCGGCAACGGCAAGCAGGACCAGGGCGTGCTCGCCGACGTGGTGGCGCCGCGGATGCGCCCGCTGCACGCCGCGCTGGACGACCGGGTGCCGCCGGGTCGGCTTCTGCTGCTCGACGGCATCACCACGCCGGCGAACGTGGGCATGATCCTGCGCACCGCGACGGCGGCCGGGGTCGGCGGCATCGTGGTGCCGCGGCGCGGGGTGGCCGCGCTGGACCCGCTGGTGGTGAAGGCCTCGGCCGGGGTCGCGTTCCGGGCGCCGGTGCTGCGCTGCGGCAGTGCCGAGGAGGCCACGACGCTGCTCACCGAAGCCGGGTACGCGGTGTACGCGCTGGGGTCGTCCGCCGGGGAGTCGATCTTCGAGGCGTCCCTGCCGGAACGCGCGGTCTTCGTGCTCGGCGGCGAGACCGGCGGGGTCAGCGAGGGCGTCGGCGAGCTGGCGACGGGGTGGCTGTCCATTCCGATGCCGGGCGAGGTGGAGTCGCTCAACGTGTCCGCGGCGGCGGCGGTGTTGTGCTTCGAGCTGGTGCGCCGGTCACGCTGAGAAAAGGGCGTCCAGTTCGAGCAGGGTGCTGTTGACCGAGGTGTGGTGCACGCCGACCATGCCCGCGGCCACCGCGCCCCGGACGTTGCCCGCGGAGTCGTCGACGAAGACGCACTGATCGATCACCAGCCCGAGGCGGTCCGCGGTGAGCAGGAAAACCCGCTCGTCCGGCTTCGCGACGCCGACCTCACCGGAGAAGACCAGCGCGTCGAAGAACGGATCCAACCGGCGCCTGGTCGGCCCGGCGGCCCCCGGCGCGTTCGACAGCAGGGCGGTTCTGATCCCGCGATCGCGCAGGAGGTCGACCGCCTGGAAGAGGGCGTCGGCATCGGGGTCGGTGAGCACCCCGGCGTAGTCCAGTACGAGTCCCCGCAGCATGGGCGGTCACCTTAGCCGCCGGGTGTCACCGGGTTGGGCGATCTTGGACCGGATTCAGGGAGTTCACTGCTCTACGGGGCGGAGGTGGCCGCCCGTGGCCGCCCGGGACCTGGGGAGAGGCCCTGTGGATGTACGACCGCTGAGCACGCTGGAAGCCGCGGACCGCCTGCGCGCGGTGCCGGCCGGTGGCGTCGGCCAGCAACTGGAACTGCCTATTTTTTCGGGGGTGCCGCTGGGCCGCCACCGCCCCGGCCCACCCGTACCGGGACGGCTGACGCTGGAGCGGATGGTGACCGCGCTGCTGGAGTTGTGCTGTGGCCGCAGACCGCGGGCGCAGCTGCGCCCGTTCGTGCGACCGGACGTCTTCGCGAAGCTCACCACCACAACGGCACGGCGGTACACGCTGCAGACCCCGATCCAGGCGTGCTTCCCGGTCGCAGGCGTCATCGAAACCTGCGGCACGGTCCACGGCGGGGTGCGCTCCTTTGCCGTCGCCGCCCGCTTCGAGGCGACAGCCTCGGGATGGTGGTGCGTCGCGTTCGATCTGATCGGGGAGCCGAAGGTGCCCAAGCATCGGGCTGGGTGAGGGCTTTGGTGGCGCGCCTGCCTTTTTGGGTGGCAGGCTCGCCACTCGCCCGTGCCCCGGGGGCGCGTGGGGCTTCGGCGGCCCGAGTGCGGGGGGATCGGCTACTCGCGCGCCCCGAACGTGGAGTTCGGCCGCTCGAACCTGGGAGCCAGCTGCCCGAACGTGGGGCTCGGCCGCCTGAGCGGGCGACTCAGCCGCCTGCGCGTGAACTCGGCTGCCCGAACGTGGGGGCTAGCCACCCGAAAGCGCGACCCCGCGCCCGAAAGGAGACCTCGGCTCCCCCAACGTGGAGTTCGGCTGCCTGAATGCGGGCTTCGCCTGCCCGAGTGTGGAACTCGCCCCGCCCAGCGTGCGGTCGGAGTATCTGACCGTGGAACTCGGCAGCCCGAGTGCGGGGTTCGCCTGTGCCAGTGTTGAACTCCCGCACGCCAACGTGCAGTTCGGCCGCTCGAAGGTGGGACTCAGCTGCCCGAACGTGGAGGTGGGGCGCCTGAGTGTGGGATTCGACTGCCCGAACGTGGAGTTCGGGCGCCTAAGTGTGGGCTTCGGCTGCGCGAACGTGGGACTCGACTGCCTGAATGTGGAGTTCGGGCGCCCGAGCGTGGCTTCGGCTGCGCGAACGTGAGACTCAGCTGCCTGAATGTGGAGTCCGGGCGCCCGAGCGTGGACTTCGGCTGCGCGAACGTGGGACTCAGCTGCCTGAATGTGGAGTCCGGGCGCCTGAGTGTGGGATTCGACTGCCCGAACGTGGGACTCGGCTGCCTGAACGTGGAGTCCGGGCGCCTGAGCGTGGACTTCGGCTGCGCGAGTGTGGGACTCGGCTTCCCCGATGTGTGGTTCGGCTGCCTGAGTGTGGAAGTCGGCTGTGCGGGTGCGGGAATGCGAGAAGGGGTGGCGGAGCGGGGTGGGGGTGGGGGCGTGGCGAGGGCCACGCACCGGCCTGCGGGAGGCGGTGCGTGGCCCTGGGTGGGTGGGTTAGCGGCGGGGGGCTTTTTTGCCTTTTTTGGCTTGGGCCCGGGCTGCCGCGCGGCGTTCCCGGCGGGTGCCGCCGGCGTCGTCACCGGGGTCGGTGGTGTCGCCGTGGGATTCGACGCCGCCGTCTTCGGCGGGGCCCGAGTAGGTCAGGCCTCGCTGGGCGCCGCCGTCCAGGCCCTTGCCGCGCAGGGCGGCGGGGACCGGGTCGGGCTTCGGCTGCGGCGGGACCGGCTGCGCGTGCCTGCCGTTCTCGCGCGGAGCGGCTCCGTTGCCACCGGTGGGCAGCGGGACCGGCAGGTCGGTGGCCGGTTCCGGGGCGGGCGGCGGGTCCTGCCGCTCGACCTGGAGGTTGAACAGCAGCCCGACCGCGTCCTCCTTCAACGCGTCGACCATCCGGTCGAACATGTCGAAGCCCTCGCGCTGGTACTCGATCAGCGGGTCACGCTGCGCGACCGCCCGCAGGCCGATGCCCTCCTTGAGGTAGTCCATCTCGTAGAGGTGCTCGCGCCACTTGCGGTCCAGCACCGACATCATCACCCGGCGCTCGAGCTCACGCATCGCGCCTTCGCCGACGGTGGACTCGATCTCCGCTTCACGCCGCTCGTAGGCCTCGTGGATGTCGGCGACCAGCGCCTCCCGCAGCGCCTCGGAGTCCAGGTCGTCGGTGTCCTCGGCCAGGTCCTCCCACTGCACCTTCACCGGGTACAGCATCTTCAGCGCGGTCCACAGCTTGTCGTGGTCCCAGTCCTCGGCGTAGCCCTCGGCGGTCGCCTCGTTGACGTAGGCGGTGACCACCTCGGTGAGCATGTTCATCACCTGATCGCGCAGGTCCTCGCCCTCGAGCACCTTCCGACGACGGCTGTAGATGACCTTGCGCTGCTGGTTCATCACCTCGTCGTACTTGAGGACGTTCTTGCGGATCTCCATGTTCTGCTGCTCGACCTGCGTCTGCGCGCTCTTGATCGCCTTGGAGACCATCTTGTGCTCGATCGGCACGTCGTCCGGCAGGCGCATGGTGGTCATCACGCGCTCGACCATGGTCGCGTTGAACCGGCGCATGAGCTCGTCACCGAGCGAGAGGTAGAACCGGGACTCACCCGGGTCACCCTGACGACCGGACCGGCCGCGGAGCTGGTTGTCGATGCGGCGGGACTCGTGCCGCTCGGTGCCGAGCACGTAGAGCCCACCGGCCTCGCGGACCTCCTCGGCCTCCGCCTTGACCTCGGCGTTGACCTCCTCGAGCACCTTCGGCCACGCGGCCTCGTACTCCTCGGAGTGCTCCACCGGGTCGAGACCGCGCTGGCGCAGCACGTCGTCGGCGATGATGTCCGGGTTGCCGCCGAGCACGACGTCGGTACCACGACCGGCCATGTTGGTGGCCACCGTGACCGCGCCCTTGCGCCCGGCGCGCGCCACGATCAGCGCTTCCCGGTCGTGGTACTTCGCGTTCAGCACCTCGTGCGGCACCTGCAGCTTGAGCAGCAGCTTCGACAGGTGCTCGGACTTCTCCACGCTCGTGGTGCCGACCAGCACCGGCTGGCCCTTGGCGTGCCGCTCGGCGATGTCCTCGGCGACCGCCTCGAACTTCGCCTCCTCGGTCTTGTAGATGAGGTCCGGCTGGTCGGACCGCACCATCGGCCGGTTCGTCGGGATCGGCACCACACCCAGCTTGTAGGTCTGGTGGAACTCGGCGGCCTCGGTCTCGGCGGTACCGGTCATGCCGGAGAGCTTGTCGTAGAGGCGGAAGAAGTTCTGCAGCGTGATCGTGGCCAGCGTCTGGTTCTCGGCCTTGATCTCGACGCCTTCCTTGGCCTCGATCGCCTGGTGCATGCCCTCGTTGTAGCGGCGGCCGGCCAGGATGCGGCCGGTGAACTCGTCGACGATGAGGACCTCGCCGTTGCGGACGATGTAGTCCTTGTCGCGCTTGTACAGCTCCTTGGCCTTCAGCGCGTTGTTCAGGTAGCCGACCAGCGGCGTGTTCGCGGCTTCGTAGAGGTTGTCGATGCCCAGCTGGTCCTCGATGAAGGCGACGCCCTTCTCGGTGACACCGACGGTGCGCTTGCGGATGTCCACCTCGTAGTGGACGTCCGGCTTCATCAGCGGCGACATCCTGGCGAACTCGATGTACCAGCGCGAGGACTGGTCGGCCGGGCCGGAGATGATCAGCGGCGTCCTGGCCTCGTCGATCAGGATGGAGTCGACCTCGTCGACGATGGCGAAGTTGTGCCCGCGCTGCACGCAGTCGTTGATGTCCCACGCCATGTTGTCACGCAGGTAGTCGAAGCCGAACTCGTTGTTCGTCCCGTGCGTGATGTCGCAGTTGTAGGCCGCGCGGCGCTGCTCCGGGGTCATGTCGGAGAGGATCACGCCGACGTCGAGGCCGAGGAAGCGGTGGATGCGGCCCATCCACTCGGCGTCACGTTTGGCCAGGTAGTCGTTGACCGTGATGACGTGCACGCCCTCGCCGGAGATGGCGTTGAGGTAGGCGGGCAGCACCTGGGTCAGGGTCTTGCCTTCACCGGTCTTCATCTCGGCGACCTGGCCGAGGTGCAGCGCGGCGCCGCCCATCAGCTGGACGTCGAAGGGCCGCTGGCCGATCACCCGCCAGGCGGCCTCGCGAGCCACCGAGAAGGCCTCCGGCAGCAGGTCGTCGAGGGATTCCCCGTTGGCGAACCGCTCGCGGAACTCACCGGTCTTGGCCTGCAGCTCGGCGTCCGAAAGGTTCTTCACGTCGTCTTCGAGGGTGTTGATGTGGTCCGCGATGTTGCGCAGGCGCTTGACCATCTTGCCCTCGCCCGCGCGGAGCAGGCGGTTCAGAACCATCTCAGGAGACCTCACTATGACTATGCGTACTTCGGGGGGTTCGGGGGGTTGCCCACCCACCATCGTAGGGAACGTGCCGGTGTTCGTGCACGCACCGCCGTACGAAAGATGCTGCTCGGACAGGCCGGCGGCCCGCACGCGTCGCGCGTGCGGGCCGCCGGGCCGTCAGGGTCGGAACGGGTTTCAGCTCACGGTGAACTCACTTCGCGAGCTGGATCACGCCGTAGTCGAAGCCCTTCCTGCGGTAGACGACGCTCGGCCTACCGCTTTCGGAGTCGTTGAACAGGTAGAAGTCGTGCCCGACCAGCTCCATCTCGTAGAGGGCCTGGTCGACGGTCATGGGTTCCGCGTCGTGCTGCTTCTCGCGGACGATGCGACCGGGGAGGTGTTCGGCCACACCGTCGTCCCAGCGCTGCTGGGGTACATCGATTTCGCCTGCTCTGGCGGCTTCGCCGTCGAGCGGCATCTCGTCGTGGACGGGCGCGTCCAGTACCGCGGTGCTCGCGGCGGGCCGCCTGCCGGAATCGGCCATCCCGCCTGCCACCGAGGTCGCCTCGGCGACGGACTCGGAGCGGCGGCGTCCATAGTGGACGCGGCGCCGGTCGTGGGACCGGCGGAGGCGGTTCTCGAGCTTGTTCACCGCGACGTCGAGCGCGGCGTAGAAGTCGCCGGCGCAGGCCTCCGCCCGCACGGCCGGGCCCTTGCCGACCACGGTGATCTCCACGCGCTGGCAGTTCTTCGCCTGGCGGCGGTTGGGTTCGTGGAAGAGTTCCACGTCGTAACGGATGACCTTCTTGTCATAGCGTTCCAGCCGCGACAGCTTTTCGCTGACGTGTGCCCGATAGTGCTCGGGCACCTCCACGTTACGGCCCTTCACGACGATGTCCATACACGACCTCCCTCGCTGAATTGACTGCGAGCTTGTGAGCATTACGGCGCCGGTGAAATCGGGACTGCGTTATTCGGAATCCGCCGGAGCGGTGCGGAAGTACGCCTCACTGAGAGAATCCGCCGACTCGGTCACGACGTCTCGTGGCGGCCGACCGGACGCGGGCTCAGCGTGCCTCCGGCGCCAGGGACATGGGCTTGTCACCTCCCCGCCTACCGGGATTGCTGATAGCGGAGCACGTTAGCCCGCTCTGGCCCGGAGCAACAGCCCCCGAGCCGGGGGATGTCAAGCCGTGAGAAGCCGTCACTGCGAGCAATGGACTACGCCGGTTACTCGCCAGTTTCCGACCCGTTCGGAGCATTGCGCGGTACTGCCTTTCACGCCAAAGGCTCAGTGAAAGGGGTTCGGAATTCGCGACGGTGACAGCGGCAAGGAGAACAGCCACCACTGCGGCGGGATGTGCCGCCGAGGGCGCTTGACTCGCTGACCGCGTCATATCCCGACAACGGGCGGGGAGTGCCGAATTGTTCCCGGCGCAGCTTCACTCGGATGAGTGAGCGTTGGTGAGCGTTAACCCGGCGGTAACCGGGTAGCCGCTCGCGCGGAGGACGCGCGCGCACTCCGACGCCGTGGACCCGGTGGTCAGCACGTCGTCGAGCAGCAGCACCGGGGTGCCGGGCGGAGGCAGCCCGGCCGGTTCGGGGGCGATCCGGCCGGCGAGATTGGCCGCGCGCTGGTGCCGGGCCAGCCCGGCAGCGTCTTTGGCCCCGGAATCCAGCACGAGACCCGGCGCGACGGCGGCCGGATGGCCGTGTTCAGCCAGCCGGCGGGCGCAGGCGCGCGCCAGTCGCAGCATGTGCGGACCGCCTCGGATGCGCGAGGCGATCCGGCGCGAGGGCACGGGGACTAGCCACCACAGGCCGTCGGGCGCCGGCCTCGCTCCTGGTAGGTACGGTACGGCCTTCGCGAGCAGCTCGCCGAGCACCGGCGCGAGGTCTCGGCGGCCGCGTTCCTTGTACGCGAGGACCAGGCGGCGGGCGATGCCCGCGTAGGCCGCGAGCGCGAACACGGCGAGTCCGGGCAGGGGCACGAGCGCGGGCGCACCCCAGGCGCGGACGCAGGTGGCGCAGCAGGCGGACCCGAGCGCGCCGCAGCCGGCGCAGACGGGCGGGAGGACTAGATCGATGAGGTTGGTCATGCCCGAGAGCCTGCCGACGGGGACCGACAGTCTCGGATCGAGTGGTAAGAACTTGCAGTTCGAGGTTCGCGCGGGGTGGGGTAGCGGGCTGAAGAGCCTGGTCAGGAGGCCCAGCGCGAGGCGGACCAGGTGTCAGCCTGGGTAGAAGGGGATGGTGTCCAGCGGGAGGCTGTGGTCGTGCGGCGTCCATACCTCGCCGACTTCCGAGGCGGTCCAGAGGCCTTCGCGGTCCGCGACGACGACCGGGCGTGACGGGGCGGCGGTGATCGCGTGCAGGGGTGGCGTCAGGTTCGACAGGTTGAACTGGTCCAGCCGCAGGCCGTCGACCGGGACGCGGACGACCGGGAGAGCCGTCGAGCCGGTGATCGCGACCAGGCTGTCCTGGTTCGCCCAGTCCACGTCCGTCACGTCCGACAGCCGCGTCTCCTGGAGCACCCGGGGCGAGCGCAGGCTCACCGAGTCGGCGGTGCGCACCACGGAGACCACCACCAGGCGCCCGGTGACCACCATCGCGGCGCGGGTGCCGTCCCGGGAGAGGCGGATGGCGGAGATGTCCGGCCCCACCGAGCGCACCGAGTCCGCGTTGACCACCTGGCTGGCCCACGTGCCCTGCGCGGTCCGCAGCACGCGCACCACCTGCGAACCGTCGACCACCGTCCACAGTTCACCGCCCTCCCCGGTGCCCGTCAGCGCGGGCCGCCAGGTCGGCCGGCTGAGTCTGTCCCCGTTCAGCTCGGTCCTGGCCAGCTCGCTGCCGAACTCGCCGACCCGCAGCCACAACCGCCCGTCCTGGCGTTCGATCACCGCCAGCTGCTTGCCGTCCACCGACTGCGCCGCGGTGACCACGTCGTAAGCCCGCGAACCCGCTGGTCCGGGCACCGGCGCGCCGTCGTTGAGCGAGCGCACGCGACCACCCGAGATCATCAGGCCGGGCAGGTCGGACGACGGGGACGAACTCGTCTCGTACGACGGCAGATCGCTGGCCCGCCACTCCTCGCGGCCGGGCACCAGCGGCGCCCCGTCCGAGAGCAGTCTGATCCGGCTGCTGGTCACGCTCTGCAGCGAAAGCACCACCTGCGCCACGATCAGGCGTTTCAGCTCTTCACTCTGCTCGGAGACCCCGGTCAGCGGCACCACCACCGCGCCGTCCGCCGCGTTGGACACGTTCTGGTCGATCGACGCCTGCCCCAGCGGGTTGTTCACCGCGCCGTCGAGGAAGTCCGACGGCCCGGCCAGCAGCAGGTCGATCACCCGGCCCGGCAGCCCGGACTGCGGTTTCTGCACCACGTACCGCAGGTCCGGCACCAGCGAGTTGCGGTCGGTGGCGAAGAAGTACACCGGCACCCGGAAGTAGTTGCGGGTGAAGTCGGGCTCGGTGATCACGATGTCGTTGGCAGGCGAGACGATCCGCCACTGGCCGTCCGGCTGCCTGGCCAGCTGCACCGGGCGTTCGAAGCTGTCCCGCAGCGGGATGAACGCGCTGTCCGGGCCGAGTTTGCCCACGTTGGTGCCGCGCAGCAGCACGACGCGGCGGTTCGGGTCCTCGGGCTGGCTCGGCGAGTAGACCGTGTCGAACTTCTCCTCCATCACGGTCAGCCCGCGGTCCGGCCGCCAGGTCGACCGGGACGGCGGGTCGAGGAACAGGCGCGCGCGGTTGTGGTCGTTGCTCGGCTGCGCGCTCGCCGAGACGAACTCGCGGACCACGCCGAGCGCGTCGAGGTCCTTGTCCGGCTCGGGGATCGGCGGCGCGGGCGTCGCCATGCCGCCGGACGAGATGACCCTGGCCTGCGACTCCTCCGGGACCGTGGCGCACCCGCTGACCACCAGCAGGAGCAGGCAGGTCAGCAACGCCCCCGCCGCCCTCAGACGCTTCCTCACCTGGCCTCCTCGCGTTCGGCGGCGACCAGGTCCGGCGTCACGGACACCTCACCGGCCGGCTCGTCGGGTTCGATGCCGATGAACCCACCCGGCGGCACGTCGGGCGGCAGGTCCAGCGGGCTGCTCTCCCACTCCTCACCCTGGCGCAGCGGCAGCGTGAGCCGGAAGCAGGCACCGCGGTCCGGCTCACCCCACGCCTCCAGCTCGCCGCCGTGCAGCTTCGCGTCCTCGTGGCTGATCGCCAGGCCGAGGCCGGTGCCGCCGGTGCGGCGGTTGCGTGAGGGGTCGGCGCGCCAGAACCGGTTGAACACCAGCCCCGCCTCGCCGGTCCGCAGGCCGACGCCGAAATCCTGCACGGTGACCGCCAGCGCGTGCTCGTTGGCGGCCAGGCGCACGCGCACCGGCTGCCCTTCGCTGTGGTCCACCGCGTTGGCCAGCAGGTTCCGCAGGATCCGCTCGACCCGGCGGGAGTCCAACTCGGCCTCGACCGGGGTCTCGGGCAGGTCGACCTCCAGCTCGCTGTTCGCGTCACCGGCGATCACCCGCACCTGCTCGACCACCCGCAGCACGATCGGCCGCGCGTCGATCAGCTCGGCGGACAGCTCCTCCACGCCGGCGTCCAGCCTGCTGATCTCCAGCAGGTCGCCGAGCAGCGCCTCGAACCGGTCCAGCTCGTCGACCAGCAGCTCGGTGGACCGCGCCAGCCCCGGCGGGAACTGCTCGCGCGAGGCGTGCAGCACGTCGGCGGCCATGCGCACGGTGGTCAGCGGGGTGCGCAGCTCGTGGGAAACGTCCGAAGTGAACCGGCGTTGCAGCTGGCCGAACTCCTCCAGCTGCCGGATCTGGCGCTGGATGCTCGCGGCCATCTCGTTGTACGACTCGGCGAGCTTGGCCAGGTCGTCCTCGCCGAGCACCCCGAGCCGCTGGTCCAGCTCACCTTCGGCGAACCTCTCCGCGGCCGCCGCGGCCCGGCGCACCGGGTGCACCACCTGGCGGGTGACCAGGTTGGTGATCAACACCAGCAGGAACAGCAGCACCAGGCCACCGACCATCAGCGTGTTCTGCACGGTCGAGACGGTGTTCTGCTCGGCGGTCAGCGGGAACAGCAGGTACAACTGCAGCGGGCGCGGCGCGCCGGTGATCGGGGCGCCGATCATCAGGTAGGTGGTGCGGGCGCTTTCGACCCCCGCGGTGTGGATCTGCTCGGAGAACTGCTCGCCCTCGACGAACTGCCGCAGTCGCGGGGTGACCTTCTCGAACGGGCCCGCGAACACGGTGGTCTCGCTGGACTTGCTCGGGTCCGCGCTGGCCAGCACCGGTTCGAAGGCCCCGGCGCTGGCGCTGGTCGGGTCCTGGCCCGCGGGCGCGCTGGCGAGCTTCTTGAGCGCGTTCCCCAGCCGCGACTTCAGCTCGTCGGGGGCCGCGTCGATGCCCGACAGCTCGCTCTCCGCGTCGTCCAGGATGGCCCTGGTCTGCGCGATCGCGGCGGCCTTCTTGGTCTCGATCAGCCGGTCGGTGATCTGGTTCTGCAGCACCATGCCCAGCACGAAGACCACCGCCGACGACAACGCCAGGGTGGAGATGGTGACCCGGAACTGCAGGGACTGGCGCCACAGCTCGCCGAAGTCGATGGACCGGCGGCGGAGGAAGGCGGCCACGCGGCGGCCCGTGGTCATGGTCCCGCGCCCGAACGCGGCGACCCTGCTCACGGTCTGCTCACGGCGGGCCGGCCTTGTAACCGACGCCGCGCACCGTCAACACCACCTCGGGGTGCTCCGGGTCCTTCTCCACCTTCGAGCGCAGCCGCTGGACGTGCACGTTGACCAGCCGGGTGTCGGCGGCGTGGCGGTAACCCCACACCTGCTCCAGCAGCACCTCGCGGGTGAACACCTGGCGCGGCTTGCGCGCGAGCGCGACCAGCAGGTCGAACTCCAGCGGGGTGAGCGGGATGGCCTTGCCCTCCCTGGTCACCTCGTGGCCCGGCACGTCGATGGTCAGGTCGCCGATGGCCAGCGATTCGGCGGGCTCGGACTCGGTGCGGCGCATGCGGGCCCGCACCCGCGCCACCAGCTCCTTCGGCTTGAACGGCTTGACCACGTAGTCGTCCGCGCCGGACTCCAGGCCGAGCACGATGTCCACGGTGTCGCTCTTCGCGGTGAGCATCACGATCGGCACGCCGGACTCGGCGCGGATGGCCTTGCAGACGTCGATGCCGTTCATCCCGGGCAGCATCAGGTCCAGCAGGACCAGGTCGGGCTTGAGCTCGCGCAACGCGGGCAGCGCGCGTGAACCGTCCGCGACGACGGCGGTGTCGAACCCCTCCCCACGCAGCACGATGGTGAGCATCTCCGCGAGGGCGGGGTCGTCGTCGACCACCAAGACACGTGCCTTCATGTTCACATACTCGCACTCACGGCCGTCCGGGTACGCACGACCCGGCGAACAGCCGATGATCATCGCCCCGACTTAGCCCGGATGGACGATCAAGCGGGCTTGACCGGGGCCGGGAGCGAGCCCCCGGATACACCCGGTCGGCCTAGCGAAGATGACCTCAGCCGTTAGTGTTGCGCCATGCGGAACCCCGAGCAGAGCAAGGGCGCCCCGAGTCAGGTCCAGTCGGTCGACCGCGCGATCAGCGTGCTGGAACTGCTGGCGCGCCAGGGGGAAACCGGGATCACCGACATCGCCGCCGAGCTGGGCGTGCACAAGTCGACCGCGTCGCGGCTGGTCAGCGTGCTGGAGGCCCGCGGGCTGGTGGAGCAGCTCGGCGAGCGGGGCAAGTACGTGATCGGCTTCGGCGTGGTGCGGCTGGCCGGGGCCGCCACCGGCCGGATGGACCTGGCCAGGCTGGGCAGGCAGACCTGCCAGGCGCTGGCGGAGTCGCTCGGGGAGACGGTCAACATCGCGGTGGCCGACGAGGGCGGCGCGATCAACATCAGCCAGGCGCGCGGGGCCGCCGCGATCACCACGCAGAACTGGACCGGCCAGCGCACCCCGCTGCACGCCACGTCCAGCGGGAAGGTCCTGCTGGCGTACATGCCCGACACCGAGCGCCGCCGCATCCTGCGCCGGAAGCTGGAGCAGTTCACCCCGCGCACGCACACCGATCCGGCCGAGCTGGCCACCGAACTGGAGCGGGTCGCCGAGGACGGTTTCGCCGCCAGCTTCGAAGAACTGGAGCTGGGCATGCACGCGGTCGCGGTGCCCATCCACGGCGCGCACGGCGAGGTGATCGGCGCGATGAGCGCGTCCGGGCCGTCCTACCGGCTTTCGCGCCAGCGCGTGCGGCAGATCGTGCGGCCGATGGCCGACGCCGCCGCGGAGCTTTCCGAGCAGCTGGGGTACTTCCAGTACTAGAGCAGTCCACTTCGGACTGTCTACATCAGAGTGAGCGGAGTTCCGCGGCCAGTGCGGGGGCGTCGACCCCGCTCACGCCGTCGAGCACGAACCACCGGGAAAGCCAGTGCTCCGCCGCGAGCTGGTCGTACACGACACCGCAGCGGTCCTGGAGGCCGGAGTCGGATTCGAACGCGTCCCTGGCTCGGTCGGCTTCTTCGCGAGCGCGCTGCTCGGCGCGTTGTGCGGCCACTTCACGGGGTACGCGGAGCAGGATCTGCGCGTCGGGCACCGGGAGGCCGAAGCGGTCGATCTCCAGTTCGCGGACCCACTTCACCACTTCACCGGAGCTGTCCTGGTGCAGTCGCGCGGCCGCGTACGCCGCGTTGGAGGAGACATAGCGGTCCAGGAGGACCACGTCGTGCAGGTCCAGCGACTCACGGATCTCGCCGGCCGCGCCGCGGCGGTCCAGCGCGTAGAGCATCCCCATGCCGTACACCGAATCGGCGAGATCGCCGTGCCCGCGGTGCAGCGCCTCACGCACCAGATCGGCGTGCACGCTCTTGCCGTAGCGGGGAAACGCCAGCGTCCCGACGGTCGCGCCGCCGTCGTGCAACGCCTTCGTCAGGTTCGCCGTCAGGGTCCGCTTGCCGGCCCCGTCCAGCCCCTCGATCACCACCAGCCTGCCCACCGCCGCACTGTACCGCCCGGCGGTGGGCCCGCTGGTGTGAACCGTCAGTAGCGGTAGTGGTCCGGCTTGTACGGGCCCTCGACGTCCACGTCGATGTACTCCGCCTGCTCCTTCGTGAGCTTGGTCAGCTCACCGCCGAGCGCCTCGAGGTGGATCTTGGCGACCTTCTCGTCGAGCTTCTTCGGCAGCCGGAACACCTCCTTGTCGTACTCCTCGTGCTTGGTGAACAGCTCGACCTGCGCGATCACCTGGTTGGAGAAGCTGTTCGACATCACGAACGACGGGTGCCCGGTGGCGTTGCCCAGGTTCAGCAGGCGGCCCTCGGAGAGCACGATGATCGACCGGCCCGAGGGGAACACCCACTCGTCGACCTGCGGCTTGATGTTGTTGCGCACGATGCCCGGGTACCGCGCCAGCCCGGCCATGTCGAGCTCGTTGTCGAAGTGGCCGATGTTGCCGACGATGGCCTGGTGCTTCATCTTCGCCATGTGCTCGACCATCACCACGTCCTTGTTGCCGGTGGTGGTGATGATGATGTCCGCCTCGGGCAGCACCGACTCCAGCGACTTGACCTGATAGCCGTCCATCGCCGCCTGCAGCGCGCAGATCGGGTCGATCTCGGTGACGATCACCCGCGCGCCCTGGCCGGCCAGCGACTCGGCCGCGCCCTTGCCCACGTCGCCGTACCCGCAGACCACCGCGACCTTGCCGCCGATCAGCACGTCGGTGCCGCGGTTGATGCCGTCGATGAGCGAGTGGCGGATGCCGTAGCGGTTGTCGAACTTCGACTTGGTGACCGCGTCGTTGACGTTGATCGCCGGGAACAGCAGCTCACCCGCGGCGGCGAGCTGGTAGAGCCGCAGCACGCCGGTGGTGGTCTCCTCGGTGACCCCGAGCACGCCCTCGCCGATCTTGGTCCACTTGCCGGTGTCCGCGGCCAGCGATTCCTTGAGCAGGCCGAGGAAGACCTTCCACTCGTCGGGGTCGTTGTCGTCCGGCGACGGCACCACGCCGGCCTTCTCGAACTCGGTTCCCTTGTGCACCAACATGGTCGCGTCGCCACCGTCGTCGAGAATCATGTTCGGGCCCTCGCCGTCCCAGGTGAGCATCTTCTCGGTGCACCACCAGTACTCCTCGAGCGTCTCGCCCTTCCAGGCGAAGCAGGGCACGCCCTTGGGCTCCTCGGGGGTGCCGTGCGGGCCGACCACCACCGCGGCGGCCGCGTGGTCCTGGGTGGAGAAGATGTTGCAGGAGGCCCAGCGCACTTCGGCGCCGAGCGAGACCAGCGTCTCGATCAGCACCGCCGTCTGCACGGTCATGTGCAGCGAGCCAGAAACCCGTGCCCCGCGCAGCGGGTAGACCTCGGAGTACTCACGCCGCAGCGCCATCAGGCCGGGCATTTCGTGTTCGGCGAGGCGGATCTCCTTGCGGCCGAATTCGGCCAGGCCGAGATCGGCGACGGCGAAGTCGATCCCGTTGCGGGTCTGCAGCCGTGCGGCAACGCTTTCGGACGACATAGTGGTGGTTCCTCCAAGGCTCGCGGACGCCAGAACAGTACCGTGTCTTTCTCGACCCCTGATTGAGGAAGAGTGAGGAGAGCTCCCGTGCCGATGCCAGGGCCGGACGCCCGCGTGGTGGAAATCCGCGTGGCTGGGCTGGTCGGCACCACCGGCGAGGCCCTGCTCGACGCGACCGCGGCGGTGGACGTGGCGGGCGACGGGATCGGGCAGTTCACCCGCCCGGCCGATCGGCTCCGCCGCCCGGCCCCCGGCCCGGTGCTCCCGGCGCTCGGCCGGACCGTGCCGCGGATCATCGAGGGGTACCTCTGGAGCCGGATGACCTCCGGTGGTGTGGCGAAAGCCACGTGGGCGCTGCTGTTCCCCTTCTCACTGGCGAACGTGGCGCACTGGATGCTGCCGCCGGTGCCCGAGCGCGGGTTCGGGCGGGTGCTCGCCGCGGTGTGCCGCAGCCTGCTGCGGATCGCGTCGCTCGCGCTGACCATGTTGCTGGTGAGCCAGGTCGCGGTGATCTCGCTCGACCTGATCGCGGCGCAGTGCCTGGCGCCGAACACCGGCTGCCTCGACTGGGCGCCGTCGTGGACGCGGGAGAGCTCCGCGCTCCGGCTCACCGCCGGGGTGCTGCCGTTGCTGGTGCTGATCTTCCTGCTGCACCTGATCTCGTCGACGAACTGGGCGGTCGCGCAGTCGAAGCCGATCACCGCTGAAGGGGAGCCGCTGCCCGGCGACGATCTGCGCACCTCCCCCGACACCCCGCTCCTGCGCTGCCTGCACACGCTCTCCGCGCTGGCCTGCGTCGCGCTGCTGCCGCTCGGCGGTCCACTGCGCCCGCCGTCCGACGCGTTCGGCGCGATGCTGTGGGGCGTGGCGGTCGGGCTGATCGTGCTCGGGCTGGTGCTGGTGGCGGTGCTGGACGTGCGCGTGCTGACCCGCGCGATCGGCCGCTGGACGCAACGGCTGGTGCTCGGTCTCGGGCTGGTGCTGGTGGTCGCGGTGGTGGTGCGGGTGCGCGAGCTGCCGCAGGTGCTGCCCGGCACGCAGGGCGTGGTCGAGGTGATCGGCGGCGGGCTGCTCGCGGTGGTGGTGCTGTTCGCGCTGCTGCTCGTCCCTGCCGCGCTGCTGGCCCGTCCGGCGTGGAACACGCTCCCCCGCCGGCTGCGGCCGTGGGTCGGCGGCTGGGCTTCGGCTCCCGCGCTCGCGCTCGCCGGTCTGCTCGGTGGCGGCTTCGGTGCCGGTGTCGCGATCGCCGCGCGTGAGCTGCTCGGTGACGACGACCTGGTGCTGCCGCGCGGGTACACGCTGCTGACCATGGTCTGGGGCGTCGGCATCGTGGTGGCCGCGGTGCTCGCCGTGGTCGGCTTCGCCGGCGCGGTGCCGCGGCGGCGGCGCAAGCGCGGCGTGCCGAAGGTCGTGGACATGCTCCAGGACAAGCCGGAGGACTGCGAGGAAGCGGCGGCGGCGTGGGCGCGCTCGGCCTGGGAACGGCGGCGGCTGCACCAGCTGGTGCTGAGCACGGTGCTGGTGATGTCGGCGGCCACGCTCGCGCTGCTGACCGTGCGGGTCGGCGACCTGCCGCTGCCGACCTGGCTGGACCCGTTGTCGGCGCTCGGGGTGTTCGCGCTGGGCGCGCTGGCGGCCGGGCTGCTGCGGGTGGTCTACACGGCGGCGACCAGTCCGGAGCGCAGCAGGCACCTCGGCGCACTGGCCGACCTCGTCTGCTTCTGGCCGCGGGCGGCGCACCCGACCGTGCCGCCCTGCTACGCGCTGAAGGTGGTGCCCGAGCTGGCCGCCCGCACGCGGCTGCACCTGGAGGAACCGAACACGCGCGTGGTGCTCGCCGGGTACAACCTCGGCGGTCTGCTGGCCGTGGTAACCGCGGCCCGGCTGATGCGGGAGCTGCCGGAGGCCGACCGGTCGCGCGTAGGGGTGCTGACCGCGGGGTCACCGCTGCAGTGGGGTTACCAGCGGGCGTTCCCGGCGGTGCTGCCGCACCAGGCGCTGGCGCGGTTGTTCGGGCAGCTGGACGGGCGGTGGCGCGGGCTGAGCCGGGGCACCGACACCTTCGGCGGCGGCGTGACCACCTGGCGGCACGAGGTCAGGGACGACAAGCTGCACGGCGTCGGCTACCTGCCGGACGGCACGGTCGGCCCGCTCGCGCCCGCGGAGTGCGGCACCTCGGGCGCCGTGGTCCTCGGCGGCGACCACTGGCTGCCGGACCCGCTGCGCGCGCCCTCGCCAGGGCACCGGTGGGCGCCGGGCGTGTGCCGGCACGCGGACTACCTGGCGGACCCGGAATGGGACCGGGCGGTGGCCTGCGCCGCAGGACTGGAGCTGCCCGGTAAGCCGATGCGCCCGGCAGCTGAGCAGTTCCCCCTGTTCGGCGACCTACCCCCGGTGGAACGCCCACGCTTCCGCGCAGACCTACGCCACTCGCCGAACTAGACCGGCAGTGTCACAAATGTGGCTTTGGGGGCCGATTCCGCCCCCAAAGCCACATTCGTGTCGCGAGCAGACCTTCGCCGGGTCGGCCCCGACACCAAGACGCCCCCCCAGAAAAGCCGAGCCCGGCCGCCCAAGCCGAAGCACCGCCCAGACTCCCCCTTCCCCATCCCGGTCCACAGCCAAAAACACGGCGAAGACCTCCATGTCAAGGCATCTTTCCCGCCTTGACATCGAGGTCTTCGCCGTAGTCACACTGAAAAACCGGGGTGGCGCCCCTACTTCTTCTTCGGGTCCGCCCCGTCCACCGGCAACGGTGAAGCCGTGGCGCCCTCGTCCTTGATCCGCTTCCCCAGCAGCGAGTGGCGGCGGCCGTAGGCGAAGTAGACGACCACGCCCAGCGCCATCCAGGCCAGGAAGCGCAGCCAGGTCAGCACGGTCAGGTTCAGCATCAGCCACAGGCAGGCGACGATCGCCGCGATCGGGATGACCGGGACCCACGGCACGCGGAACGCGCGCGGCAGGTCCGGCCGGGTCCTGCGCAGCACGATCACCCCGGCCGAGACCAGGATGAACGCGAACAGCGTGCCCACGTTCACCATCTCCTCCAGCTTGTCCGCCGGGAAGAAGGTGGCCGCCACGGCGACCAGCAGGCCCACGATCAGCGTGGCGTTCTTCGGCGTGCCGCGGTTGCCGGTCTTGGCCAGCCGGCGCGGCATCAGGCCGTCGCGCGACATGGCGTAGATGACCCGGATCTGCCCCAGCATCAGCACCATCACCACGGTGGTCAGCCCGGCCAGCGCGCCGATCGAGATGATGTTCGCCGCCCAGTCGACCCCGTTCGCGGAGAACGCCGAGGCCAGCGTCTTGCGGTCGGGGCTGCCGTCCGCCTTGGTCCCGGTGGACAGCTCGGTGTAGTTCACCATCCCGACCACCACCAGCGAGACCGCCACGTACAGCACGGTGACGATGGCCAGCGAGCCGAAGATGCCGCGCGGCACGGACTTCTGCGGGTTCTTCGTCTCCTCCGCGGTGGTGGCCACGATGTCGAACCCGATGAACGCGAAGAACACCAGCGAGGCCCCGGCCAGCAGGCCGAACGCGCCGAAGGTGCTGCCCTCACCGCCGAGCAGCGCGGAGAACAGCGACTGCTCGACCCCGCCGCCGGACTCGCCGCCCGGCTGCGACGGCGGCACGAACGGCGTGTAGTTCGAGCCCTTGACGTAGAAGAAGCCGAGCACGATGACGAACAGCACCACGGCGACCTTGATGCCGGTGATCACCATCGACACGTGCGAGGACAGCTTGGTGCCCAGCGTCAGCACCGTGGCCAGGGCGAGCACCAGCAGCAGCGCACCCCAGTCGACGGTCAGGCCGCCGACGTCGAAGGTGGTCCGGGTGCCATCGCCGAAGAGGTAGCCGAGCACCGTCTCCAGGTACACCGACCAGCCCTTGGACACCGCGGCCGCGCCGACCGCCAGCTCCAGCACCAGGTCCCAGCCGATGATCCAGGCCATGAACTCGCCGAAGGTGGCGTAGGAGAAGGTGTACGCGCTGCCCGCCACCGGCACCGTCGAGGCGAATTCGGCGTAGCAGAGCGCCGCCAGCGCGCAGGCGATCGCGGCGAGCACGAAGGCCACCGAGACCGACGGGCCGGCGAAGTCACCGGCTGTCCGCGCGGTGAGGGTGAAGATGCCCGCGCCGATGACCACCGCGACGCCGAAGACCGTCAGGTCCCAGGCGCTGAGGTTTCTTCGCAGCTTGGTGTCCGGTTCGTCGGTGTCCGCGATGGACTGCTCCACCGACTTCGTGCGCCACAACCCCGTGCCGGGCAAGGTCGACCTCCTCCGCGGGTGCCAGTTCGGGGGTTCACCCTAATGGTCCCCACCCCGGAGCGCCGGTCGGGCGGTGACGCCCTGGTCAGTGCCGTTCGACGCGCTCGGCCAGGTTCCGGTCGAGGTCCGGCTCCAGGTAGATCAGCCGGGCCGCCGGTACCTTCGCGCGCACGCGGTGCTCGGCGTCGTCGATGGCCTGCGCGACCTCGGCGGTCTCCAGGCCGGGGCGCAGCGCGAGCTTCGCGGCGACCAGCAGCTCGTCCGGCCCGATGTACTGGGTGCGGATGTGGATGACGCGCTCGACCTTGCCGGCGGCCAGCTCGTCCTCGATGGTGCGCAGCTCCTTGTCGGTGGCGCCCTCACCGATCAGCAGGCTCTTCATCTCGATGATCAGGATGATCGCGATGACGCCGAGCAGCAGGCCGATGCAGATGGTGCCGAGCGCGTCGAAGACCGGGTCGCCGGTGATGGTGGCCAGGCCGACGCCGAGCAGCGCGAGCACCAGGCCGAACAGCGCGCCCGCGTCCTCGAGCAGCACCACCGGCAGCTCCGGGGTGCGGGACTGGCGGATGAAGCCCCACCACGTGGCGTCGCCCTTGATCTTCTTCGACTCGACGATCGCGGTGTAGAAGCTGTAGCTCTCCAGCGCGATCGCCACCACCAGGATGACCACCGCGACGATCGGCGACTTGAGGTCCTCGGGGTGCTGGAGCTTGTGGATGCCCTCGTACAGCGCGAAGGCCGCACCGAGGGTGAACAGCATCAGCGCGACGATGAACGAGTAGAAGTACCGGTCGCGGCCGAACCCGAAGGGGTGCTCCTTGGTGGCCTTGCGCTTCGAGGTCTTCTGCCCGAGCAGCAGCAGACCCTGGTTCGAGGTGTCGGCGACCGAGTGCACCGACTCGGCCAGCATCGAGGACGAACCGGTGATCAGGAACCCGACGAACTTGGCCGTCGCGATCCCGGCGTTGGCGAACAACGCCGCCAGAATCGCCTTGGTCCCGCCGCTTGCTGCCACCACTGCCCCCTGGAGCGTCGACCCGAATTGTCGGGTTGCAGCCTAGAGCCAGCGCACCCGTCCGCGCCCGGTAGGGCGAGGAAGTCGCGGAAGGTTTCCGGTAAGTCCACTTCGTCCGGCACGGCGACCAGCGGTGGACCGGGCGCGTATAACGGAACTGTCACAGCACCTACCGCGCCGGGGGGCCGATGCGAATCACCGAGCTGGTGCCCGGACTGGACCTGGACACCAAGGCCGCGTTGCTGGCCGGGCGGGACGTGTGGACGCTGCCGGCGGTGGCCGAGATCGGGCTCGGATCGCTGGTCATGTCGGACGGCCCGGTCGGCGTCCGCGGCGTGCACTGGACCGCCGACGACCCGTCGGTGACCCTGCCGAGCCCGACGGCGCTCGCCGCGACCTGGGACAGCGCGCTGGCCGAGCGCGCCGGGCGGCTGCTCGCGCAGGAGGCCCGGCGCAAGGACGTGCACGTGCTGCTCGCGCCGACGGTCAACCTGCACCGGACGCCGGTGGGTGGCAGGCACTTCGAGTGCTACTCCGAGGACCCGCTGCTCACCGGGACGATCGGCGCCGGCTTCGTCCGCGGGGTGCAGTCGGGCGGGGTGGCGGCCGCGGTGAAGCACTTCGTGGCCAACGATTCCGAGACCGACCGCTTCACCGTGGACGTCCGCGCGGACGAGCGCACGCTGCGCGAGTTGTACCTCGCGCCCTTCGAGCAGATCGTCGCCGAGGCGCGGCCGTGGGCGGTGATGGCCGCCTACAACGGCGTCAACGGCTCGCTGATGACCGAGAACGACCGGCTGTGCAACGGAATCCTGCGTGACGAGTGGGGTTTCGACGGGATCGTGGTATCCGACTGGCTGGCTGCCCGGCACACCACGCGCGGCGCGAACGGCGGCCTCGACGTCGCCATGCCGGGCCCGAAGACGGTGTTCGGCAAGAGGCTGGCGCGGGCCGTGCGCGCCGGTGAGGTCGCCGAAGAGACGGTCGACGCGATGGTGGCGCGAGTGCTCCTGCTGGCGAGCCGGGTCGGGGCACTGGACGGCTTCCCGGCTCCCGCAGATCACTCCACTTTGGACGGCACTGAGCTGGCACGGGAAATCGCGCGCCGCTCGTTCGTCCTGCTGCGCAACGAGAATTCCGTGCTCCCGTTGACGAAACCACGGCGGATCGCGGTGCTCGGGCAGGCGGCGACCGAGGCCAGGATCCTCGGCGGCGGCAGTGCGACGGTGTTCCCGTCGTCGGTCGTCTCGCCGCTGGAAGGCCTGCGCGCGGCGGCGCCGGACGGTGTGGAGATCAGCCACGCCGTGGGCGCCGACCCGCGCACCACACTGCGACCCGCGCTCGACGGCTTCCTGCTGGAAACGGTCGTCCGCGACAAGGACCAGCACGTGCTGGGGCGGTACCCGCTCGGCGAAGGCGCGGTCAGCTGGATCGGCGACCTGCCGCGCGGGCTCAGCGCGAAGCGGATCGGCACGGTCGCGATCACCGGCACGTTCGTGCCTTCGGTGTCCGGCCAGCACTTGCTGAGCTGCACCGGGGCCGGCGACCTGCGGTTCACCGTGGGCAGGCGGACGCTGTTCGACGGGAAGCACCTGCCCGACGGCGAGGACCTGGTCACCGCGATCATGTCCACCAAGGAGAAGCGGTTCGCACTGGACTTCACCGCCGGGGACGCGGTGGAGGTCGAGCTGGTCTACGAACCGCCCGCCCTACCGGAAGAAGACGAGGGATTCGCCTGGATTTCCTTCGGTATCGGGCATTCCGCGCCGAGCGCCTCCGAGGACGAACTGCTCGACGAGGCCGCGGCACTGGCCGCCGGCGCGGACGTGGCGGTGGTGGTCGTGGCGACCACACCCGAGGTGGAAACCGAAGGCGTGGACCGGACTTCGCTGGCGCTGCCGGGCAGGCAGGACGAGCTGGTGGCCCGCGTCGCCGCCGTCAATCCGAACACGGTCGTGGTGGTCAACGCCGGTTCACCGGTGGAAATGCCGTGGACGGACGAGGTCGCGGCGGTGCTGCTGACCTGGTTCCCCGGGCAGGCCGGTGGGACCGCACTGGCCGACGTGGTGTTCGGCAACGAGGAGCCGGGCGGGCGGCTGCCGACCACCTGGCCCACGCGGATGGCCGACAGCCCGGTGTTGCGGGTGCGGCCGGAGGGCGGCGTTCTTCCTTACGAGGAAGGCGTTTTCATCGGCTACCGCGCCTGGGACCGCAGTGGCCGCACGCCCGCGTACTGGTTCGGGCACGGGCTCGGCTACACGACTTGGACGTACGAATCGGCGACCGTCGAACCGGACGGCGTGCGCGTCCGGGTCACGAATTCCGGCGACCGGCCGGGTCGTGAGGTCGTGCAGGTCTACCTGCGTTCGTCCGAAGAGGACCGGCCACGGCGCTGGCTCGCCGGGTTCGCCGTGGTGAGCGCAGCTCCCGGGGAATCGGTGGAAGCGGTCATCCCGCTGCCGGAACGCGCCTTCGCCACCTGGACCGACGACGGCTGGCACGTGCGACCCGGCGACTACCCGGTCGACATCGGCCACGCGCTCGACGACATCCGCCTGACCACGCTCACGCGTTGCTGGCGACCAGGCTGCCGAGCAGTTTGAGGGCTTCGGCCGACGGGCTGGCCGGTTCGGCCTGGTAGATCACCAGTTGCTGGCCCGGCGCGCTGTTCACGGTCAGGCTTTCGTAGTCCAGCGACAGCGGGCCCACCAGCGGGTGCTGGAAGCGCTTGGTCTCACGGGTCTTCTGCCGGATGTCGTGCCGCGCCCAGAGCTTGCGGAACTCGGCGCTCTTCACCGACAGCTCGCCGACGACCTCGATCAGCCGCGGGTCGTCGTGGTCGGTCGCCGCCGCGCGCAGGGCGCCGACGGTGTTCACCGCCACGCGGTCCCAGTCCGGGTAGAACGTGCGTGCGCCGGGGTCCAGGAAGACCAGGCGCAGCAGGTCGTCGCTGTACTGGTGCCCGGCGAACAACGCGCCGCCCAGCGCGTTGCGCGCCAGCACGTTCAGGTAGGGCCCGATCACCACGGCCGGGGTGTCCGGCCAGGCGGCCATGGTGCGCACCAGGTTCGGGCTGACCCGGTCCGCGGCGACCGGACGGCGGCGGCGTGCCGGGCGCGCGACCTGGTGCAGGTGGGCCGCTGTCTCCTCGTCCAGGTCCAGCGCCCGCGCCAGCGCGTCCAGCACCTGCGCCGACGGGTTGCGCTCGCGCCCCTGCTCCAGGCGGATGTAGTAGTCCGTGCTGACCCCGGCCAGCAACGCGACCTCTTCCCGCCGGAGCCCGCTCACCCGTCGCCGGGGTCCGGGCGCCAGGCCGGCGTCTTCCGGCCGCGCCTGCGACCGGCGGGCCCGGAGGAACTGGCCCAGCGGGTTCGTCGTCTCCATGGGTTCCAGGCTAGGTCGGCACCGGCGGATTTGGGTGGCCGTGGCACTCCCAGGATCAGCAGGTGCCCGCGGTGGCACGGAACAGCTGCGCCGGCGCGTCCCCCGTGGGGGTGATCCGCACCGCCGGGTCGACCGCCGCCAGCCAGATCGACTGCCCGCGGTTCAGCTCCAGCTCACGACCGTCCTCGGCCTGGATGCGCAGCGCGCCTTCGGTGCACAGCAGGATCTGCGGGCCACCGCAGTCGGCGACCACGGACTCCCGGTCGCTCGCCGCCCATTCGAGCCTGGACAGCTCGAACTCCCGCGCGTCGGTCCGGTAGACCGCCCCGCAGGTGCTCGGCTCGCCCTTGAGCACCGGCATCTCGACGGCGGCGAAGTCCACCACGCGCAGCAGCTCGGGCACGTCGACGTGCTTCGGGGTCAGCCCGCAGCGCAGGATGTTGTCCGAGTTCGCCAGGATCTCCACGGCCGTGCCGTGCAGGTACAGGTGCAGGTTGCCGGCGGGCAGGTAGATCGCCTCGCCCGCGCGCAGCACCAGCCGGTTCAGCAGCAGCGCGGCCAGCACCCCGGCGTCACGCGGGTGCGCCTCGCCCAGCTCCAGGATGGTCCGGCACTCGGTGTCGAACTCGCCGTGGTCCTTCACGTGCAGCACGCACGCGTCCAGCACCTCGGGCAGCAGCTCGTCCAGCGTGGCCTGCGGCAGCGTGATCCAGGTGGTGAACAGCGCGCGCAGCCCGTCGGAGTCCGGCTGCGCGGCGAGCAGGCTGGTGTACTTCGCCAGGCCGGGTGTCTCGATCGCGTTGAGCAGCTTCACCGTGCGCGTGGGGTCGCGGAACCCGGCCAGCGCGTGGAACTCGGTGAGCGCGCAGACCAGTTCGGGCTTCGCGGTCGGGTCCGGGTAGTTCCGGTTCGCCGCGTCACGCGCGATACCCGCCGCCTCTTCGCGGGCGTACCCCTCGGCGGCCTGGTCGGCCGACGGGTGCGCCTGCATCGACAGCGGCTCCTCGGCGGCCAGGATCTTCAGCAGGAACGGCAGCCGGTTGCCCCAGGCACCGGCGCACCGGTCGCCCAGCTGCGCCACCGGGTCGGCCTCGACCAGTTCGAGCAGGCTGCGCTCGACCCCGTCGGGCCCGACCACCTTCGACGGGTCACCGGGGTGCGCGCCCATCCAGAGTTCGGCCTCCGGATGCGGGGCCGGCACCGGGCGGCCCAGCAGCTCGGGGATGGTGGTCCTCGATCCCCATGCGTAGGGCCGCACGGCATTGCGCAGCAGCTCCACTGTGCTCTCAACTCCTCGGCGACCTAGTCACCACTTCGGCCGGGATTCGCCCGGCGCTGGCTTGCGTCGGGCCCGCTCACGCGGTCGCGGACGTGTAGCGGCCTGCCCCGCCGATGCTCCCCGCGGCCAGCCCGAGGTAGATCGCGGCGAGCTCGAACCGCAGCGCGAGCACCGCCGCCCTGGTGGGCTCGTCGGCGTCGATCTCCTCGGCGGGGGCGATCACGTCGACCCCGGCGAGCATGTCCTCCGCCTGGCGGCGGGCGGCTTCGGCACCCGGCCCGGAACGCAGCGACAACAGCAGCACACGGGGCTGCGGCAGGCCGCCCTCGTCCGGGTCGGCGAAGATGTCGCGCTCGGTGGTGCTGCCGACGGCCACGCGGTGCAGCGCCGGGCGGGCGAGCGCCTGGTGGTAGTCGGCCACGTCGCAGACCACCGCCGAATGCGAGGCGAAGGAGTGCGCGGCGTGCCCGGCCACGGCCAGCGCGACCGGGTCCAGGCCCCACAGCAGCGGGGTGCGGTCGGCCAGTTGCAGCGCCAGCGCCTTCGCCGGGTTGACGAACGACTCGTGGTTGGGCTGGTCGCGTTCGGCTTCGGCGTCGAGCTGGTCGGCGAGCGACTCCACGTCGGCGACCAGCAGGCCCAGCGCGTTCGCGGTGAGCAGCCCGGCCACGAGCGCGCGCGGGAACGACAGCTCGGGCGGCACCGGCACCCGCGGCGCGAGCAGCAGGCCACGGCCGGAGACCGAAGCGGCCACCGGCCCCTCCGGCGGCGCCGAGAGCACCACGGTCGCGCCGTAGCGGGCGGCCCGCTCCAGCGACGCGGCCAGCTCCCGGTCCTCGGCCTGCTCGGTGTGCGCGAGCACCACGTCGAGCGCGCCGATCCAGGACGGCACGAACTCGCTGACCACGATCGGCACCGGGCAGGTCGGGGTGAGCAGCGCGGCGAGCACGTTCGTCACCGTGCGCCCGACCCCCGGCCGGGCCAGCAGCACCAGCGCCCGCGGGCGGCCGACGTCCAGCCGGTCGGCCAGGCCGAGCTCGGCCGCCGCCTCGGTGGTCGCGCGGACCTGCGCCCCGGCCATCGCGGTGGCGCGGAGCAGGCCCCGCGAGTCGACGTCGGCCAGTCTCGACGGGTCGTCGATCAGCGTGTCGTCAATCACCATCGGAAGCGGGATCCTGTTCGGCCCGCTCGACGGCTTCGTCGAGCAGGAGCACGGGGATGCCGTCGCGGACCGGGTACACCCGGCCACACGAAGTGCACGTGAGCGCGTCGGCCTCGGGGTCTTCCGGGGACCCCGGCCGCAACGGCGCGTGATCCTCCGACGGACAAGCCAGGATCTCGAGCAGCTGCTCGTCAAGCGTTACGGCCATGGTTCCTCCTTACCACCGCGAGGTCCGTGAATCCCCTCGCCTCAGTCACGAACTATCGCCAGAACCTCATCGGTCAGGGCACGGACGGCCTGCTCGTCGGCCGCCTCGACGTTGAGCCGCAGCAGCGGCTCGGTGTTCGAGGCACGCAGGTTGAACCAGCTGCCGTCCTCCAGCCGCACGGTCAGCCCGTCCAGCTCGTCGACCAGCGCGCCGGACCGGCCCGCGAAGGCGTCCTTGACCGCGACCTGGCGCGCCACCTGGTCGTCCACCGTGGAGTTGATCTCCCCGGAGGCGGCGTAGCGCGAGTACTGGGCGGTCAGCTCGGACAGCGGGCCCGCCTGCTCGCCGAGCGCGGCCAGCACGTGCAGCGCGGCCAGCATGCCGGTGTCGGCCTTCCAGAAGTCGCGGAAGTAGTAGTGCGCGGAGTGCTCGCCGCCGAAGATCGCGTCGGTGGTGGCCATCTCCTGCTTGATGAACGAGTGCCCGACCCTGGTCCGCACCGGCTGCCCGCCGTGCTCGCGCACGATCTCCGGGACCGCCTGGGAGGTGATCAGGTTGTGGATGATCGTGCCGCCCGGCTCCTTGGCCAGCTCGCGCACCGCGACCAGCGCGGTCACCGCGCTCGGCGGCACCGGCTCACCGCGCTCGTCGACGACGAAGCAGCGGTCGGCGTCCCCGTCGAAGGCCAGGCCCGCGTCGGCGCCGGTCTCGCGCACCTTGGCCTGCAGGTCGACCAGGTTCTTCGGGTCGAGCGGGTTGGCCTCGTGGTTCGGGAAGCTGCCGTCGAGCTCGAAGTACATCGGCACGAGGTCGATCGGCAATCCGTCGAACACGGTGGGCACGGTGTGCCCGCCCATGCCGTTGCCCGCGTCCACCACGACCTTGAGCCTGCGGTTGGCCGAGAGGTCGACCAGCTTGCGCAGGTGGGCGGCGTAGTCGGCGAGCACGTCCCGCTCGGTCACGCTGCCGCGCTGCCCGGCGAACTCGGGCACGCCCTGGCTCACCGTGTCGCGGATCTCGGCGAGGCCGGAGTCCTGCCCGACCGGGGCGGCACCGGCGCGGCACAGCTTGATGCCGTTGTACTTCGCCGGGTTGTGGCTGGCGGTGAACATCGCGCCCGGCAGGTTGAGCGAGCCGGAGGCGAAGTACAGCTGGTCCGTGCTGGCGAGGCCGATGTTGATCACGTCGAGGCCCTGCGAGGTGACGCCATCGGCGAAGGCCGCGGCCAGGCCGGGCGAGGACTCGCGCATGTCGTGGCCGATCACCACGGCCGTGGGCACGTCCAGCTTCACGAGCAGGGCGAACGCGGCCCCGAAGTCACGGACGAGGTCGGCGTTCAGCTGTTCCCCGACAACTCCTCGGATGTCGTAGGCCTTCACGATGGCCGACAGGTCTGACACGCCCTCTCCCGGTGGTTTCGACGACGGCTGGTGCGCTCGATGCGCGTCGGAAAGCCTACCGGCGAGGTGCGGCGGTCGATGCAGGTACTGAATTAACAGTCGGTGGATCAGCGTTTGATCGGGTCCGGCAGGACCCGCAGATGGCCGCGCCTGCCGGATGGCGCCTCCGGCTCGGCCCGGGTGGCGGGCCCGTCCGAGCGCCCGGCCTCCCGCACGGCTTCGGCGAGTGCGGTGAGTTCGTCACCAGAGGGCTGGGGCGCGGCGAAGCCGCCCTCGTGGCGCACGACCTCCCAGCCCCGCGGCGCGGTCAACCGCAGGGCGTGCTCCTCGCACAGGTCATAGGAGTGCGGCTCGGAGGCCGTCGCCAACGGTCCCACGACAGCGGTCGAGTCGCTGTAGGCGTAGGTCAGCGTGGCGACAGCGGGCTCCAGGCACCCTGTCCGCGAACACTTTCGTACGCTCGGCACAAGGTCAGACGATAGCGCTTAACACGCGTCACATCGCGCAGGCGCACCGGTGAGGCGGATTCTCGCCTCGTGCACCGGTCGTGGCGGCGGGCGCGTACCCTGTCGATTCGTGGCGATGGCTCGTGGATTCCGACAGCAGCAGCGCCTGCGCCGGGACCGGCACGGGCGTGGCCTGCGAGGACCGCTGTACCCGGCCTCGCTGCCCGCGGCTTCGAGCCGCGCGGAGAAGTTCGACGCGCTGGTGCTCGACGCGCTGGAGCCGATCGAGGCCCGGTGGCGGCACGAGCTGACCAAGCTGGACGTGGCGGTCGACGACGTGCCCGAGGTCCGGCGCAACGGCCGCCCGGCGAACACCGAAGGCGTGCTGCACGACGGCTCGGTCCCGCTGTCGCGGCTGGTCCCGGCCGGGGTCGACCGGGCGGGCCTGCCGACGCGGGCGCGGATCGTGCTGTACCGGCGGCCGCTGGAAGCCCGTGCGAAGGACCCGGCGGAACTGGCCGAGCTCGTGCACGACGTGCTGGTCGAGCAGGTCGCCGGCTACCTCGGCGTGGAACCGGACGTCATCGAAGGCGAGTGACCCCGCCTGCTCGGCACCGCGGTCAGCGCGGCGAAGAGCAGGGCCGCCACCTGGACCAGCAGCAGGATGTTCCGCCCGCCACCCGAGTACTCGACGACGACCTCCGACTGCCGCGTCGGCACGGCGACCGCGACCTGGTGGCCCCAGGCCCGGACGATGGCGGCCTGTTCGCCGTTGACCGTCGCCCGCCAGCCGGGTTCCTCGTCGGCGGCCAGCACCAGGATGCGCCCCGACGGCCCGTCCGACACCCGCACCCGGACCTCCGGCGGCACCGCGTCGACCACCGCCGTGCCCGCCACCGAGGCGTCGGGCGACTGGATCTCCGGCGGGCGGCCGTTGACCGCCCGGTGCGCCAGCTCCGGTGAGATGAGCACCACCGGCCCGCCGACCGTGGTCAGCCGCAGCACCTGGCGCCCGTCCGAGGCGGGTGGCGCGGCGGCCACCTGCTCGTCGGCGATCGCCTGGATCGGCGCGCCGTCCACGCCCGGCGGCAGCACCACGAACAGCACGCCGTCGGCGGCCATCCCCGCCAGCGCTTCCTGCACCGGCTCCCGGACCCCGCTGAGCAGGTTCACCTGCCAGTCGGCCAGCCGCTCCGGCGCACCGGTGGTCGGCACCAGGTCGTCGTCGCCGTAGGACGGCAGCCGCCCGGCTGTCTGCCGCGCCGGCTCGCCGCCGCCCGCCAGCACGAAGACCGAACGCTGGGTCTGCGCCAGTTCGCTGGTCAGCGGGTCCGCGAGCCGGAGGCCGCCTCCCGCGGTCAACGGCCCTTCCCGGCCGGCGACCACGGCACCCGTGGCCAGCACGGCGAGCAGCACCACGCCGCCGATCGCCGCCGCCTTCGGCAACCAGGCCGCGGCCGGGGTGGTGGTCCGCTCGCAGGCCGCGAGCACCGCCCACAGCAACCCGGCGCCGAACACCAGCAGCGGCACCCCGGCGAAGCCCGGCACCAGCACCCCGCCCGGGGTGGCCGCGACCTCGACCGAGCGCACCAGCACCACACCCGCGGTGCCCAGTGCCGCCAGCGCGAGCCCCGGGACCGCCCGCGGGGTCGGCCGCAGGATCAACGCCATCAACGCCGCCGCGAGCACCACCACGCCGACCGGCCACGCCCCGGGACCACCGGGCGCCAGCCCGAACAGGTCGCCCGGACCGGGCTGCGCGCCACCGGGCGCGCCCAGGCCGTGCAGCAGGAACTTCGGGTACCGCACCAGCACGACGGGCCACGGGAGCAACAACAACAGCGGCAGGAACACCACGATCACCACGGACGCCGCCCGCCGCAGCAGCAGTCCCGGCGCGGGCAGCACCACGAAGGCGACCACCAGACCGACCAGCGCGAGGGCGTGCCCCAGCGGCGAGAACGCGCCGAACACCGCCAGCCCCAGCGCGCACAACACCGAGGTGTGCAGCCACTTCCGGCGCTCGGCGGTCAGCACGGCGACGATCCCGGCGGCCACCACCGGCAGCAGCAGGTGCGCGCCGACCACGTCGAGGCGGCCCTGGGCCACGCTCGCGGTCGCCGACGGCAGCAGGCCGTAACCGGCCGCCGCCGCGGCCCGCACCCAGCGGTGCACCCGCAGCCGTCGCGTGACGGCGTAGGCGAGCAGCGCGGCGATCGGCGCTTCGAGCATCAGCACCAGCGCGACCAGCGTGGCCGGACCACCCACGGGCTGGAACACGGCACCCAGGACCCCGAGCACGGCCAGCGAAGGCGGTGCCGCGGCCGCGGTGCCACCGCCGACCGCGTGCCACGACGCCAGGTACTCCGACCACAGCTGCCCGAGATCGCCGACCGGCAGCAGCCGTCCGCCCGCCAGGTCGAAGCCGAGCCGCCCGGCGTTCATCACCAGCGCGAGCGCGGTCAGCACGACGAAGAGCACCACGGGCGGGGACAACACCGTCGCGGCGAGGATGCGGCGCCGGTTGACTTCCACGAAGACCAGTTCGCGCGGAGCCTCCCGCGGACCGGGCGACGGCCGCGGCCGTTCCGGTTCGTCGGCAGCAGGCTCCTCGGGCAGTTCCACCGCGACCACCCCGGCGGGCCGCCGCAACCCGGACACCAGCGAGCGCCCCGAACTCCGCACCCCGGCGGGCAACGCGTCCGGCCCGACCGGGCGGCGACCGCCGGTCGCCCCGCCCATCGCCTCCGGTGGGATCCAGGCGGTTTGGGCGGAGGTGGTTTCGGGCAACCTGCCGAGCGCGGCCTCGCTCGCCACCCTCCGCCTGATCAACGAAAGCACCGACGCACGGGTGGCGTTGCGCAGCCGGACGTACCGGCCGATCAGCAACCCGCGGACCGAACCGCGGTGACCGGCCCGCGCCCGGCGTGCCGCCCTCAGCCGTGCCCGCCCGCTGGTGAGGTAACCGATTGCCCGGAACTCCGCGGCGGCCCGATTTCCCCGGCGCAGCAAGGCGAATCCGAGTCCGCGCAGCAGGCACAGCAGGAGCAGCCGCGGCAGTCCCCACCAGAACGACGGCGCCGGGCAGTTGACCAGGAAAGTGCGCAGGCCGAGCGCGCGGTCGGCGGCGGCGAGCGAACCCGGCACCGCGTGCGCGGTCCGCTCCCCCGTGGCCAGCGCGCGGACGTGCCGCATCCGCGCGGTCGGCACGGACAGCACCACGCTGCCCGCCGCGTTCGCCCGCCAGCCGAAGTCGATGTCCTCGCGCAGCAACGGGATTTCGGTGTCGAAGCCGCCGAGTTCGGTCCACAGTCCCCGGCGCACCAGCACGCCGGCGCTCGGCACGGCGAGCACCTCGGTGCTCTGCTCCGGCCGGTGCTCCAGATCACCGGCGACCGACTGCCGGTGCCCGGAGGCGTCGGTGGACAGCCCGGCTTCGGTGATCAGCCGCGGATCGGTCCAGTCGACGGAAATCGGGCCCAGCACCCCCGCCGAGGGTGAGGTCTCGGCCGCGCGCAGCAACCGGTCGAGGCAGTCGGGCTCGGGCGCGCAGTCGTCGTGCAGCAGCCAGAGCCAGGAACCCGGATCGCCCCAGCGATCGGTGGCGTGCGCCACCGCGGCGGCGACGGCTTCGGCGAAGCCGGTTTCACCCGTGAGTGTGAGCACGCCGTCGAGGATCGGGCCCGCCCCGCCCACCGCGCCGTCCGGATCGGCGGCTTCGGCGAGCAGCGACGGGGTGCGGTCGGTGGATCCGGTGTCCACCGCGATGACGTGACGGGGGCGCGGCCCGGTGCGCCGCAGCGCGGACAACGCCAGTGGCAGCCACGCTTCCCCGTTGTGGCAGACCAAAACCGCGAGAACGGGCACGGTGGCGAAGCTCGGCACGGCGCTCACCCTACGGCCAGCGCCGGGGCGCCCGGCCCGCCACCCCGGCGGGGCCGACTGTCGCGTTAGGAGGGTCTCACTGACTGGAAACCCGGCCGCTCACATGGCGAGACGGCGTGCCCGTCCGGGTACGCGACCCGGGCGAACACGCCGTCTGCGGTGACTTTCGCTTAGACCACGCGTTTCTTGAGCTTGCGGCGCTCCCGCTCCGACAGCCCGCCCCAGATGCCGAAGCGTTCGTCGTGCCCGAGGGCGTACTCGAGGCATTCGTCCTTCACCTCGCAGCCCTGGCAGATCCGCTTCGCTTCCCTGGTGGAACCCCCCTTTTCAGGGAAGAACGCCTCGGGGTCGGTCTGCGCGCAGAGCGCACGCTCCTGCCACTGCTGTTCCTCGGCCGGGTCGAAAAGATCAGTGAGAACCCCCAGTTCCTGCTCCGGGCGTTCGCCCCAATCCATGACCGAGCCCCCTTCCCTTCCGTCGACTGCTGCCCGCATGTCCGCCTCCTCGCTTCCACGCACTCCCAGGCTGGCGGTACCGCAATCACCCGTTGATCCCCTTGCTCCAACGAATGACACAGTTGTGATTACACCCGTGTAATCGGGTCAGGTCAAGCTGAGTAGCGTGTTCGGGGGATAACCGAAACCGTTCGCGCAAGCGGACACGCCGTGCGCCACCCAACGTCGATGGGGAAGACTGGACCAGTGCACCGTTCTGCCACCCGCCCAAGCCCCTTGTTCTACGGCCTGCTCGCCGTCACCGTCGCCGGCGGTGTGCTCATGGCCCTGCAGAGCCCGTTCCCGTTCGACGAGCTGACCGGCCGCGTGTTCATCGGCGACCGCAACTGGACCGGCACCGCGGGAGCGGTCCTGCTGATCCTCGGCGGCTGGGCGGTTTCGTTGGTGTTCCACGAGTTCGGCCACGCCATCGTGGCCTACCGCGGTGGCGACCACGAGGTGGCCGCCAAGGGCTACCTGTCGATGGACATCCGCAAGTACACCGACCCGGTCTTCTCCATCCTGATCCCGCTGCTGATCCTGGCCATCGGCGGCATCCCGCTGCCGGGCGGCGCGGTGTGGATCAACCGGTGGGCGCTGCGGTCGCGTTCGGTGTCCTCGTGGGTCTCGCTCGCCGGGCCGCTGAGCAACCTCGCGCTCGGCATCGTGCTGACCATCTCGGTCGCGCTGATCCCGATGCCGACCGGACTGGTCATCGGCCTGAGCTACCTGGCCTCGCTGCAGATCCTCGCCTTTGTGATCAACATCCTGCCGGTGCCCGGACTCGACGGCTACGGCGCGATCGAGCCGTACCTCTCGCCGCAGGCGCGGGAGTTCGGCGCGAAGGCGCGGCCGTGGGCCCCGCTGGTGCTGTTCGCGCTCATCCTCGCGGTGCCCGCGGTCGGCAACGCGCTGTGGGACCTCACCGCTCTGGTCTTCGACGCGGTCGGCGGCAACTCCAACGCTTCCACCGTCGGCCAGATCGCCTTCCAGTTCTGGCGTTACTGAGCCGGAACCGCGCCGGGGGCCTCCCGGTCGATCCACGCGCGGGCGCGCTTGGCCACCTTCTTGAGCCCGGAACGCTCACCGAGGTAGTCCCCGGCCATGCCGACCACCGGCAGCATGCCGAGGGCGCGGTGGACCAGCCGCCCGCGCGGGCGCTTCTCCAGTTCGTCCACGATGGACAGAAGCGAGCGCCCGAGCCGCCACAGCGTGCGGGCGGCCGCCTTCACCGTCAGCCGCCCGTGCTTGTGCTCCGACTGGGACAGTTCTTCGGTCAGCGCCTCGGTCCGCGAGTCCTCGGCCGAAGGGTCGTGGGCCGCGTCCTTCCCGGCGGCCAGCACGGGATCGACGTCGCGCTCGAACAGCACCCAGGCGATCAGCCGCACGCGGTCGCCGACCTCGGTGATGCCGTGTTCCCCGCTGATCGCGCAGAGCAGCAGCCCCTGCGCGGCGGCGCCGAGCGCGTCCTGCACCGGCAGCCGGTCGGCGAGCGCGCCGCCGAGGCCGGGGATCGAGGTGAGCAGCGCGGTGAACCGGCCGACGCGGTTGACCCACCAGCGGGTGCGTTCCTCGGCGTCCATCGCGGCCCAGGCTTCGGTACCGGGAACCTTGACCGAAGTCAGGCCGTTGAGCAGTTTGTCGCGCAGCTTCGGATCGACCTCGTCCAGTTCCGGGTTGCCGTCCCGCCGTTCCGCACGCGCCAGCAACCCGAGCGGATCGGATTCGCGCAGCGCGTCCAGCATCGGACCGCAACCGCGCACGAACGGCCGCAGCACCTTGACCACCTGAGCGTCCGAAATCGCCTCACCCACGAAGCTTCGCCTCCTGTTTCGCTCGCACCGAGCCGCCGACGGCGAACGCCCCCGGGAGCGCGCCGACCGCCAGCAACAGCAGTCCACGCCAGTCTTCGACGAATACCCGGTCGCCGCCGGGCCCGAACATGGCGAAGGCGATCGCGGTGAAGGCCCACACCGCCAGCACGATCCCGGCGAACGGCGGGCCGACCAGCGCGCGGCCGGTCAGCACCAGCAGTGGCGTGGTGACCGCGGCCACCACCAGCGAGAGCGGCACCGGGAACGCGCCCAGCGCCGGCAGCAGCGTGCCGTCGGCGCGCATCGGCAGGAAGAACAGCTCCAGCACGGCCAGCAGCACCGCGTCCACGACCAGCACCGCCGCCATCAGCCAGCGCATCAGGCCAGCCCCCCGAAGAGGTCGGTCGCCGCGCCTTCGCCGTCCCCGGCGGCCAGCACGAAGCACTCGGTGGTGGCCAGCGGCTGCGCGATGTTGTTGGACAGGGCGAACACGCCCTCGCCGACGTGCACCTGCGTGGCGTGCGCCCGCAGAGCCGTCACCTTCTTGGCCAGCTGCCCGGACACGTCCACCCTGGTGGTGATCACCTCGTCCGGGGTGGCGGGCAGTTCGCTGTCGGCGGGCACCCGGAACGGCACGCCCTCGCGGTTCCGGAGCAGCGCCAGGCCGCGCGAGGTGTCCCCGGCCGAGGCCACCGTGTGGAACACGCGCACCACGGACTCGGCGCCGGCCACGGCGGCCATGGTCACCTCGTGGGCACGGATGTGGTCGGGGTGGCCGTAGCCGCCGAAGTCGTCGTAGCTGACCACCACCTGCGGGCGCACCTCGTCGAGCAGGGTGCGCAGCTGGGCGGCCTGTTCCTCGATCAGCCCGCGCACGAACGCACGCGGGTGCTCGGCCGACGGGGTGCCCGCCATGCCGGAGTCGCGCCAGCGGCCGATGCCGCCGAGGTAGTGGTGCCGGGAGACACCCAGCGCGGCGCAGGCCGCGGCCAGCTCGCCGCTGCGGTAGCCGCCCAGCTGATCGCCCGCCCAGGAGCCGAGCTGGGCCAGCTCGGGCGGGATGATCTCCCCCTCCTCACCGAGCGTGCACGTGACGACCGTCACTTCGGTCCCGTCGGCCGCGTACCGGGCGATGGTGCCGCCGGTGGTCAGCGTCTCGTCGTCGGGATGGGCGTGGACCAGCAGCAACCTGCGGGGTTCTGGCGAGATCACGGGTTCAGATTAATTCCCGCGTCGGTATTCCACGCGGGGCGACCTCGGATATCCTGCCGGGCAGAGTTGAACGTGACGTGCGAGCAGCACCTCGAGTACGGCGATAAAGCGCTGTTGCAGGGCTCGCTACGTGTACCCCCACGAAGGGCATCTTGGTGAGCACTGAAGCAACAACGACATCGGGTTCCGTGCTGTCCATCTCGGACCTGCACATCACCTTCTCCACCGATGACGGCATCGTCGAAGCGGTCAAGGGGATCGGCTTCGACGTGGCCCCCGGCGAAATCGTCGCCGTGGTGGGCGAGTCCGGCTCGGGCAAGTCCGTGACCTCGATGTCGGTGCTCGGCCTGCTGCCGAAGACCACCCAGATCACCGGCGAGCGCCGTCTCGACCAGACCGACCTCGGCGGCATGAAGGACGCCGAGCTCCGCAAGATCCGCGGCAACGAGATCGCGATGATCTTCCAGGAGCCGATGAGCGCGCTGAACCCGGTCTACACGATCGGCTGGCAGATCCGCGAGGCGCTGCGCACCCACCAGGACCTGTCGAAGTCCGCCGCCGACGCCCGCGCGATCGAGCTGCTGGAGATGGTCGGCATCCCGAACCCGCCGGTCCGGTTCAAGCAGTACCCCCACCAGCTCTCCGGCGGGCTGCGCCAGCGCGTGGTGATCGCGATGGCGATCGCCTGCGACCCGAAGGTGATCATCGCCGACGAGCCGACCACCGCGCTCGACGTGACCGTGCAGGCGGAGATCCTCGGTCTGCTGCGCAAGCTGCGGGACACGCTGAACACCGCGATCGTGCTGATCACGCACGACATGGGCGTGGTGGCCGACCTGGCCGACCGCGTGGTGGTGATGTACCAGGGCGAGATCGTCGAAAGCGCGCCGGTGCGCGAGCTGTTCGCTTCGCCCCAGGAGGAGTACACCCGCAAGCTCCTGGCCGCGGTGCCCGTGCTCGGCCAGCGCCCCGAAGGCAGGCGGCTGCTGGAGGAGACCTCGATCGAGGTCGACACCGAGGAGATCCGGCTCACCGACAAGGAGCTGGAAGCCCAGATCGAGGAAACCGCGTACGCGCTGGAGATCAAGAACCTGGTGCTGGAGTACCCGGGCCGCCGGGGTCAGCAGAAGAACCGCGCGGTCGACGACGTCTCGCTGCACATCAGCAAGGGCGAGATCCTGGGCCTGGTCGGCGAGTCGGGCTCGGGCAAGTCGACCGTCGGCCGCTGCGCGATCCGCCTGCTGGACCCGACCGAGGGTTCGGTGTTCATCGCCGGGCGGGACATCACCAAGCTGACCACCAAGGAGCTGCGCCCGCTGCGCCGCTACTTCTCCATCGTCTTCCAGGACCCGGCGTCCACTTTGGACCCGAAGATGACGATCGGCGAGTCGATCGCCGAGCCGCTGGTGCTGCACAAGGTCGTCGAGGGCCAAGCCCTCAACGACCGGGTGAAGACCCTGCTCGACAACGTGGAACTGGGCGGCAACTACCGCAACCGCTACCCCCACGAACTCTCGGGCGGTCAGCGCCAGCGCGTGTCCATCGCCAGGGCGCTCGCACTGGACCCGCAACTCCTCATCGCCGACGAGCCCACCTCGGCGCTGGACGTGTCGGTGCAGGCGCGGGTGCTGGACCTGTTCCTCGACCTGCAGCAAAGTCTGCAGTTCGCCTGCCTGTTCATCAGCCACGACCTGGCCGTCGTCGACCTGCTGGCCGACCGCGTCGCCGTGATGCAGCACGGAAAACTGATCGAGGTCGGCACGCGTGACCAGGTGCTGCACTCGCCGCAGGAGGACTACACCCGGCGCCTGCTCTCCGCCGCCCCGGTCGCCGACCCCATCCTGCAAGCCGAGCGCCGCAAAGCCTGGCAAGCCGGCAAGTTGGCCCCCGTCGCCGACTGACCCCCCTCTCTCTCGCCGCGAAGGCCCCCAGGCTCACCTGGGGGCCTTCCGCTTTTTGCCACAAATGTGGCTTTGGGAGCACATTCCGCCCCCAAAGCCACATTCGTGACACCGCCCCACCCCCGCCCTGTCACGAATGTGGCTTTCGAGACGTTGGATGTCCCGAAAGCCACATTCGTGACATCCCACGTGCCGTGAAAGCCACATTCACGGCCGATTCCGCCGTGAAAGCCACATTCACGGCACCCCCGCGCGCCACGCCCCGGCACCCGGCCACAAGAGCCGACCACCCCCACCAACTACCCGTTCAACAGCAAAACCGGAACCCAAGCACCAACCGGCCCGGGCACCAACCGAAAACCGAGCACCAACCGGAACCCGAGCACCAACCGAAAGCCGGGCACAAGATCAGAAACCGGAAGCCGGGCACAAAAGTGGACCAACGAGTCCGCCCAACCTCCCCCATCCCCGGTCCAAAGCCCAAAACACGGCGAAGGCCCCGATGTCAAGGCATCTTTCCCGCCTTGACATCGGGGCCTTCGCCGTAGTCACACTAAAACACCGGGGTGGCAAAACCCCAACCAAGAAACCTACGCCTTCATCCTCCGCTGCCGCGGATCAAAGGCATCCCGCAACCCGTCCCCGATGAAGTTGATCGTCAGCGAGATCAGCACCAGCACCACGAACGGCCCGAAGAACAGCCACGGCCGTCCCTGTAGCTGTGCGTAGTTCTCCAGGATAACGCGCCCGAGCGACGTGTCCGGCAGCTGCACACCGAGGCCGATGAACGAAAGCGCGGCCTCGGCGAGCACGGCCTGCGCGACCGCGAGGGTCGCGTTCACCGTGATGCTGCCGACCATGTTCGGCACCAGGTGCTTGAAGATGATCCGCCCGGTACCGGCACCGGCCGCCCGGGAGGCCTCGACGAACTCCCGCTGCGAAAGCGACATGGCTTCCGCGCGGACGATCCGGGCGATCGGCATCCAGCCGAAGGCCGCCAGCACCATCGCCACCACGTACCAGGAACCGCCGCCGGCGACCTTCACCAGGATGGCCGCCGCCGCGATCTGCGGCACGATCAGGAACAGGTCGGTCAGCCGCGAGGCCGCCGAGTCGGTGAACCCGCGCAGGTAGCCCGCGCTGGCCCCGATCAGCACGCCCAGCGTGGTCGACACGACCGACACGGTGAGCGCGATGAGCAGCGAGTACTGGGTACCCCGCAGCACCTGCGAGACCATGTCCTTGCCGACCTGCGTGGTGCCGAGCGGGTGTTCCCCGGTCGGCGGCAGGAAGCCGCCCACGGTCTGCTCGTAGTCGTACGGCCAGAAGAGCGGCGTGATCACGGTGATCAGCACCAGCAGCAACAGCACCGCGCTGGAGATCATCGCGGCCTTGTGCCGGACGAACTTCCGCAGGACCAGTTTGCCTTGGCTGGACGGCTCCGGCATGGGTGCACCGGGCGTGGCCATGGTGCCCTCCGACGCGGTTTCCGCACCGGTCAGGAGTGAGTTCATGTCAGCCAACGCGAATCCTCGGGTCCAGGATGCCGTACATCAGGTCGGCGATCAGATTGGCAACCACCACCATGGCGGCGACCAGGACGAGCCAGCCCATCAGCACGTTCGGGTCGTTCCGGTCCACGGCCTCGACCAGCACCGAGCCCATGCCGTTCCAGTTGAACACGCGCTCGGTGATGATCGCCCCGGTGAGCACCGCGGCGAAGTTGACCGAGAACAGCGTGGTGACCGGGATCAGGGCGTTGCGGAAGGCGTGGCGGAAGATCACCCGGGACGAGGACAGGCCCTTCGCCCGCGCGGTCCGCACGTAGTCCGCGTTCAGCGTCTCCAGCATCGAAGCGCGCTGGAAGCGGCTGTAGGCCGCGAAGCTGATCGCCATGATCGACAGGGTCGGCAGCAGGAACGCGCCGACGTACTTGGTGGCGAAGTCGAACAGACCGTCCGCCTGCAGGTTCTCCGGACTGGTGGTGCGCAGCCAGGGATTGCCCAGCCATTCGTCCCACCCGAGGTCGCGAACCAGCACGTTGATCTCGATCGCGTACTGCTTGAGCACGATGGCGACGCAGAAGATCGGCATCGAGAACAGCAGGAACGCCACCGTGGTCGCGAGGTAGTCGACGATGGAGTACTGCTTGACCGCGGCGATCACGCCGACGGTCACGCCGAGGACCACCGCGAGGAGCTCGGTACCGATGACCAGCCGGGCGGTCACCTCGAAGGCGCTCATCACCTTCGGGAAGACGGGCTGCAACCCCTGGCCCTGGGCGATGGACACGCCCCAGTCACCGGTGAGGAAGCTGCCGAGCCAGTCGAAGTACCGGGGCACCAGGCCCTGGTCCAGGCCGAGCTGGCGGGCCAGCTCGTCGACCGCCTCGCGGCTGACGTTCGGGTTCCCGCGCAGTTCCCCGAGCGGGTCGCCTGCGCCGGCGACCATCAGGAAACAGAGGAAAGTCGCGATCAGCAGAATGGGAATGGAGATCGCGATGCGACGTAGTACGTAGACAACCAGGTTCAACTAATTGCTCCTCGTCGGGGCCCGGCGTGGAAAAGCAACCGAACCCGGAATTCCAGGTACACCGTAGTGCCCCGGTACCGGGCGTCAACAGCTACTTCCGAAGGGGATCGGGGCCGGCTTGTGGCCGTCCCCGATCCCCGCCGGGTCGATCGGTGAAGCGGGAGGGACCAGGACTAGCTGGTCTTCTCCCACTCGCCGGCGTTCCACAGCGCACCGTTGTACGACTGCATGTACACCTTGTCGATGCCCCGGAAGCCCCACATGGACGGGGTCTGGAACAGCGGCAGCGTCGCGTAGTTCTCCGCGATGAACTTGTCGGCTTCCTGGTACGCCTGGGTACCGGCGGTCTCGTCGGTCGCCGAGACCGCCTTGTCGAAGGCCGTCTTGATCCGCGGGTCGTTCAGGCTCTGGTAGTTCTGCGCCCCACCCTGGTCCTTCGGGATGTAGATGGAGGGCTGCTCGGCCTTGAACGGAGCGGACGACCAGCCGAACAGGGCGATGTCGTACTCACCCTTGTCCAGGTTCCCCTTGAGGAAGTTGGGGTCGGTCTGGTCGGTGATCTCGATGCCCGCGGCCTTGGCCTGGGCGATGATGATCTCCACGGTCTGCTTGCGGCGGTCGTTCTGGTTGTGCGTGATCGTCACCGAGAAGCGCTGGCCGTCCTTGGCGAAGATGCCGTCGGCACCCTTGACCCAGCCGGCGTCGGTCAGCGTCTTGGCCGCGGCCTCGGCGCCCTTGCCGGCCTTGTCGCTGTACAGGTCGACGTAGCCCTGCTCGCCCGGGTAGAAGACGATGCTGTTCAGCGGCTGCGCGTCGGCCTGGACCTCCTTCAGGAGCTTGTCCACGATCTCCTGGCGGTTGACCACCTCGAAGAACGCCTTGCGGGTCTCCTGCTTCTGGAAGATCGGCTTGGCGAAGTTGAGGTCGAGGTGCTCGAAGGTCAGCTGCGAGGCCGAGCCGTAGGTCACGCCCTGCGCCGCGAGGCCCTTCATGGTGCCCGCCGCGGTGGCGTCCGGCTGGGTCGACGCCGCGACGTCGATCTCGCCGTTCTGCAGCGCGGTGGCCATCGCCTTGGTGTCCTTCATGGCGCGGACGACGATCTTGGCCGGGCCGCCCTTCTCACCGATCCAGAGCGGGTTCTTCTCCAGGGTCACCGACTCCTGGTTGGCGTCGAAGGCGGTGATCTTGTAGGGGCCCGAGCCCGGCATGGTGGCCGGGTCGAAGTCCTTGAACTTGTTCGTCCAGTAGTCGCCGGCCTTCTTCAGCTCCTCGAGAGGGCTGCTCAGCGTCAGCTTGGTGATGTCGGCGATGCCGGTCTGCTTCTCCAAGATGTGCGCGGGCATCATCGCGGTGGAGTTGAACATGCCCTTGTAGTCGAGGTAGGGCTTCTCGAACTTGGCCTCGAAGGTCAGGTCGTCCTTGCAGGTGGCCTCGTTGACCAGGCTGTACCCGGCGGAGGACGCGGAGTTGAAGACCGGCGACTCGCCGTCCTTCACCTTGCCGCTGTGCGAGAGCCAGCCGAGGTAGAAGTCATCGCAGTCCCAGGCGTCGCCGTCGGACCACTTGACGCCGGGCTTGATCTTCCACTCGACGATCTGGGGCTCCTTGGACGTGACCGTCCACGACTCCAGCACGTCGTTGTTGAGCAGCACCTTGTTGTTGCCGTCGAGCACATCGGCACCGGAGAGCACCGTGGTCAGCACGTAGGTGTTGTACGAGCTGTTCGAGTCCGGCGTGTCGTTGTTGTACGCCGAGAAGCCCTGGTCGATCCCGACGATCACCTGGTCGCTGTTCGCCGCGGCGCCCAGCTTGAAGTTCTCGCCGCTCTGGGCCTTGCCCGTGGCCATACTTTTGATATCGGCGCTCGAGCCCGTGTTCGGGTCGCCGCCCTCGTTGCCGCCGCCACCACTGCACGCGCTCAGCAGGAGCGCGGAACCGGCGACCAGCGACAGGGCGGAGACTGCTTTGCTTCTCCTCATTTACGTGTGCCCTCCTAGCACTGGGTCCCGGGGCATCGGACCTGGGGACCCACCCGCCCCGGATAGTTGAGCCGGAGCTTATGTCACGCCAAGCAACCCTCAATTGGCGCACTGCGGGTGCACGCTAGAAAGCGCGGGCACGCCCGGTCACCAGTTACCGCGTGATCGTGACCAAAGGGTGACTTCCCACCAACGTCCGGAAATACAACGGTTACCGGCCGGTACCGACCGCGCAACGGACCGCACCCCGGACGCGACACGGGGCCGGGTGTTCACCCGGCCCCGTGGTGTAGTCAATGATCACTCAGTCGTGCGCATACCTACTTGGTGACGGCCCACTCGCCGACGTTCCACAGCGCACCGTTGTAGGACTGGTTGAACACCCTGTCGATGCCCCGGAAGCCCCACATGGACGGGGTCTGGAACAGCGGGAGCGACGCATAGTTTTCCGCGATGTACCGGTCCGCCTCCGCGAAACCCTGTCGCGCGACGCCCTCGTCGGTGGCCGCGATCGCCTTGTCGTAGGCGGTCTTGATCCGCGGGTCGTTCAGGCTCTGGTAGTTCTGGCTGCCGCCCTGGTCCTTGGGCACGTAGATGGGCGGCTGCTCGGCCTTGAACGGGGCCGCCGACCAGCCGAACAGGGCGATGTCGTACTCACCCTTGTCCAGGTTCCCCTTGAGGAAGTTCGGGTCCGTCTGGTCGGTGATCTCGATGCCCGCGGCCTTGGCCTGGGCGATGATGATCTCGACCGTCTGCTTGCGGCGGTCGTTGGTGTTGTGCGTGATCGTCACCGAGAAGCGCTGGCCGTTCTTCGCGAAGATGCCGTCGGAACCCTTGACCCAGCCCGCGTCGGTCAGCGTCTTGGCCGCGGCCTCGGCGCCCTTGCCCGCCTTGTCGCTGTAGACGTCGGCGAAGCCTTCCTCACCGGGGTAGAAGACCAGGCTGTTCAGCGGCTGGATGTCCGCCTGGACCTCCTTGAGCAGCTTGTCCACGATCTCCTGGCGGTTGACCACCTCGAAGAACGCCTTGCGCGTGGCCTCCTCCTGGAAGATCGGCTTCGCGAAGTTCAAGTCGAGGTGCTCGAAGGACAGGCGCGGGGCCGAGCCGTACTTGACGCCCTGCGCGGCCAGGCTCTTGAGCGTGCTGGCCGCGGTGACGTCCGGCTGGACCGAGGAGGCGACGTCGATCTCGCCGTTCTGCAGCGCGGTGGCCATCGCCTTGGTGTCCGGGATGCCGCGGACGAGCACCTTCGCCGGGCCGCCCTTGGCGCCGATCCAGTTCGGGTTCTTCTCCAGGGTGACCGCCTGCGCGTTCTGGTCGAACGCGGTGATCATGTACGGCCCGGAGCCGGGCATGAGCGCCTTGTCGAAGTTCTTGAACTTGTCGTTCCAGAACGAGGCGACCTTCTTCAGGTCCTCGAGGTTGCTCTGCAGGTTGAGCGTCTTGATGTCGGCGATGCCGGTGCCCTTCTCCACCACGTGCGCCGGCAGCACCGCGGTCGAGTTGAACATGCCCTTGTAGTCGAGGTAGGGGCTGGAGAACTGGGCCTCGAAGGTCAGGTCGTCCTTGCAGACCGGGGCGCTGACCTTGTCGTAGCCGGCGATGGAGGCCGACTGGAAGACCGGCGCGTCACCCTCGTTGATCTGGTTGCTGTGCGAGAGCCAGGCCAGCCAGAAGTCGTCGCAGTCCCAGGCTTCCCCGTCGGACCACTTCACCCCCGGCTTGATCTTCCACTCGACGATCTGCGGGTCCTTGGACTTGACCGTCCACGACTCCAGCACGTCGGTGTTGAGCAGCACCTTGTTGTTGCCGTCCAGCACGTTCGCCCCGGCCAGCACCGAGGTGAGCACGAAGGTGTTGTACGAGCTGTTGGCGTCCGGGGTGTCGTTGTTGTACGCCGAGTAACCCTGGTCGATGGCCACGGTGACGGCGTCGCTGTTCGGCGCGTCACCGAGCTTGAAGTTGTCGCCGGTCTGCGACTTCCCGACGGCCATGCCCTTGATGTCCTCGGCCGAGCCGGTGTTCGGGTCACCGCCCTCTTCCGTACCGCCGCTGCAGGCGCTCATCACGAGCGCCGCGCCGGCGAGCACCGAGACGACCTGGACCGCTCTGGTTCTCCTCATGTCGGTTGTGCCCTCCTAGCACCTGGCCGCGGCAGTGGCCGCCGGCCGTTGGTGCACGCTAGAAAGGCTGCTCCCCCCTGGTCACCAGTTCAGTGGTGATCGTGACCAAAGGGTGACGAGCGGAACAACTTCGCAATTCTCCCGCGACCCGGGCGGTCAGTTGGTCCCGCGCGTCCAGTTCACCGCGTTGCCGAACGGCCCGGTCATCGGCGGTCCGGGGCTCACGCCGGAGACGCCCTTGCCCACCGCGAGCGTGTCGGCGAGCTGGAACAACGGGATCGACACGGACCGCTGCCACAGCTCCGACTCAATGGTCTCGACCACTCCGGCCGGGGAGCCGATGTCGGTCAGCGCGGTTTCGATGCGCGGCTGCAGGCTTTCGTCGCAGAACGCGGCCGGGTTCGCCGCGACCACCGGCACCGCCGGGGTGGCTTCCGGTTCCGGGGTGCGGCAGCCGAATTCCGAGGCCAGCGTGAGCGCCGGGCTCGTGCTCACGGCCTGCGGCACCACCGCGATGTCGACCCCCACCCCGCCGTCGGCGGGCGGCAGTTGCGCGTCCTCGCCGACCGGTGAGGCGAGCAGGTTCGAGAACAGTTCGCGGGGCTGTGGGTTGATCATGCGCACGTCCACGCCGGCCGCGACCAGTTGCGAGGTCAGCTCCTTGGCGATGGTCGCGTACGGCTCCCGCTGCCCCGGCGAAGCGACCACAAGGGACAGTTGACGACCGCCGGAATCCCGCCAGGTTCCCGCATCCCGGGTGTAACCGGCGTTGGCGAGCAGTTCACCGGCCTTCGCCGGATCGGGCGCGCCCGGCGCCCCGCTCGCCGGGATGGTCGGCTGGTAACCGGGCACCGACGGCGGCGTCAGCAGCGAATCGGCGCGCAACTGCGCCGAAGCACCGCCCTTGGTGCCCTCGTCGATCAGCTTGGTGCGGTCGAGCAGCGCGGCGATCGCGCCGCGCACCCGGTCGTCGTCGAACTCCGCGCCGGTCGGACGCAGCAGCACGGTGGCCAGCCGCGGCTTGGCCACGGTGTGCAACCGGACGGACTCACCGAGTTCACCGAGCAGCTTGAGACCGGTGGAATCGGTGCGGGACAAGGAAAACTGCACAGTGCCACTGCGCAACGCGGCCGCCGTGCCCGCCTGGTCGGCGCGACGCAGCACCAGGCGGTCGACCGCGGCGGGCTTCTCCCACCAGCGCTCGTTGCGCTCCAGGATGATTTCCCCGCGGTCGCGGTCCAGCGTCTTGATGGAGAACGGGCCGCCGTAAGCCGGGAAGCCACCCTCGAGCGCGGCACGCCAGCCGCCGGGGGCGTCCTTGAACAGGTGCTGCGGCAGCAGGCCGCTGAACAGGGTCTTCCAGCCGGGGTACGGCTTGGCGAAGGTGACCTCGACGCGCTTGCCGCCCTCGCGGGACTGGATGTCGGAGATCAGCCGGTAGCCCGCCGGATCCACCACGCCCGGCTCGTCCTTCATCGCGTTGGCCAGGTAGGCGAAGTCCTCGGCGGCGATCGGAGCACCGTCGGACCACGAGGCATCGGGCCGGATGTCGTAGGCGACCACGAACGGCATGTCCGAGCTGACCTGCGCCGAGCCCGAGATCACCTCGGCGGCGTCCATCAGGTTCTTGTCCAGCTGCGGGGTGCCGTCCTCGCCCGCCCGGAACACCGACGGCAGCAGCAGTTCGGCCAGCGCGGAGGTCACGGTCGAGGAGTCGGCCAGATTGTGCGGGTTGTACCCGCCCACGATGTCGTCGACGCCGATGACGATCTGCGAGGGCGTCTGGCCCGGCGGCGTGGACTCCTCGGCGACCGGGGTGCTCACCACCGGCGGCGGCGGGGTGTTGGTGCACCCGGCCAGCGCCGCGGCGGCGAGGAGCCCCATGGCGCCCAGCCGCGGCCCGCGCACGCCGCGCCCGGTGGTTCCCCGCCTCAACCGCAACTGCTCACCTCTCGCTCGCCGGACCGCCATGCTGCCATGGACAGCGATCGCCCCGACACCGGGTTTGTCCCCATCAAGGAGACGCGCGACCCCCGCCGCCGGTTCCGGCTCGCATCCGGGACGCGAAAGCGTCAGCCGCGGTTCTTGGCCCGGTTGCGCTCCTTGGCCCTGGTGTTCACGTCCAGCGTGACCTTGCGGATCCGGACCACGTCGGGCGCGACCTCGACGCACTCGTCGACGGCGCAGAACTCCAGCGCCTCCTCCAGGCCCATCTTGCGCGGCCGGGCCAGCGTCTCCATCACGTCGGCGGAGGACTGACGCATGTTCGTCAGCTTCTTCTCCTTGGTGATGTTGATGTCGAGGTCCTCGGCACGCGGGTTCTCGCCCACGACCATGCCCTCGTACACCTCGGCGCCCGGCTCCACGAAGAAGCTGCCGCGGTCGGCCAGCTGGATCATCGCGTAGGCGGTGATCGGGCCGGAGCGGTCGGCGACCAGCGAACCGCTGTGCCGGGTGCGGATCTCGCCCGCCCACGGGTGGTAGCCCTCGAACACGTGGTTCGCGATCCCGGTGCCGCGGGTCTCGGTGAGGAAGTCGGTGCGGAAGCCGATCAGGCCACGCGCGGGCAGCACGTAGTCCAGCTTGATGCGGCCGGTGCCGTGCCCGCCCATGTGCTCCATCTTGCCCTTGCGGGCGGCCAGCAGCTGGGTGATCGAGCCGAGGTGCTCCTCCGGCGCGTCGATCGACAGGCGCTCGAACGGCTCGTGCACCTTGCCGTCGATGACCCTGGTGACCACCTGCGGCTTGCCCACGGTCAGCTCGAAGCCCTCGCGGCGCATCTGCTCGACCAGGATCGCCAGCGCCAGCTCGCCACGGCCCTGGACCTCCCAGGTGTCCGGGCGCTCGGTCGGGATGACGCGGATGCTGACGTTACCGATCAGCTCCTGGTCCAGCCGGGCCTTGACCAGCCGCGCGGTGACCTTGTCGCCGCCGTTGCGCCCCGCCAGCGGCGAGGTGTTCACGCCGATGGTCATCGAGATGGCCGGCTCGTCCACGGTGATCCGGGGCAGCGCCTCCGGGTTGTCCAGGTCGGCCAGGGTGTCACCGATGGTGATCTCGGGGATACCGGCGATGGCGACCAGTTCACCGGCACTGGCCTCGGTGGCCGGGACGCGGGTGAGGGCCTCGGTGACCAGCAGCTCGGAGATGCGCACGGAGTGCACCGAGCCGTCCTCGCGCAGCCAGGCCACGGTCTGGCCCTTGCGCAGCTTGCCCGAGTGGATGCGGATCAGCGCGATGCGGCCGAGGAAGTTCGACGCGTCGAGGTTGGTGACCAGCGCGCGCAGCGGGCCGTCGGGGTCGGCGAGGGGCGGCGGCACGTGGCGCAGCAGGGTCTCGAACAGCGGGTCCAGGTTCTCGCTCTCGGGCAGGCCACCGTCGGCGGGCTGCTCCAGGCTGGCCTTGCCGGCGCGGGCCGAGGCGTAGACCACCGGCAGGTCGAGCACCGCGTCGAGGTCGGCGTCCTCGATGTCACCGGCCAGGTCGAGCAGCAGGTCGTGGGTCTCCTCGACGACCTCGCTGATCCGGGCGTCCGGGCGGTCGACCTTGTTGACCACCAGGATCACCGGCAGCCCGGCCTCCAGGGTCTTGCGCAGCACGAACCGCGTCTGCGGCAGCGGCCCCTCGCTGGCGTCGACCAGCAGCACCACCCCGTCGACCATGGCCAGGCCGCGCTCGACCTCACCACCGAAGTCGGCGTGCCCGGGGGTGTCGATGACGTTGATCGTCACCGGCCCGTCCTCGGTCTGGCGCCGGATGGAGGTGTTCTTGGCGAGGATGGTGATGCCCTTTTCGCGTTCCAGCTCCCCGGAGTCCATCACGCGGTCGACCATCTCGGCCCGTTCGGCGAAGGCGCCGGACTGGCGGAGCATGGCGTCGACCAGGGTGGTCTTGCCGTGGTCGACGTGTGCGACGATGGCGACGTTGCGCAGGTCGGGCCGGGTCCGGCCGGACGTCCCGCGGTCGGTCCCGGCGGCGATGACACTGGCTGCGGGCACGCTCGAGCTCCTGATACTTCGGAATTGGGGTGGCCGACCGCGGATACCCGTGTTGGAAGCCAATCCAAGGCACGCGAGAGCGGCGCTGGTCATACGCGATCACGAACAGGATACCTGCCGCACCCGTGTGACCAGGGCCACGCCCTGTGTCCCGGCCGGAACTGGCCTAGCCTGGGGGCCTGGGACCGGCGTTTTCGGGAGTGTGTGTGGGCAAGAAGCACAAGGGTGATCCGAAGGCGCTGGTGCGCAAGTGGATCAAGGCGGGCAAGGTCAAGAAGAAGTGCTGCCGGTCCGATCCCCGCTGCAAGAAGTGCCCGGTGCTCGCGCTGAAGAAGGCGAAGGCCAAGACCGCCGCCTGAGGTCCCCGCGCGCTCAGTGCGTGAGCGCTTCGTTCAGCCGGTGCAGTTCGGGCGCGGTCCGCGTGGCCGAGAACTCGATCACCTCGTAGCGCGCCAGGTGCTGCAGCGCGAAGGGATCGGTGGCCAGGATCGCGTCCAGTTTCCCGCGCGCCATCGGCCGCGCGACGATCACGCCGCCGACTCGGGGGTTGCGCCTGCCGGAGGCGAGGAAGTGGTGTTGTTCGTACTGCCGCGTCAGCCAGGCGACGTGGTCGGGCAGCACGTAGTCGATTTCTTCCAACGGTGCCGTGTAGTTGACCAGTACGACATACATCCGTTCACGGTAACTCCGGCCTTCGCGGGTGAACACCGTTCACCACCTGGTCGATGCGGGTCCGATCCCTTAGGGTGGGCGGCATGCGCGCTTCGTCCCAGATGTGGTGGCCGCCGACGGCGGCCTGAGACTTGCGCGTGACAAACCGGCCGCCCGTTCGGGTGGCCGTTTTTCGTGTCGGCACCTCGAGCGAGCGGCGCCGACCCGAAGGGAAATCCCGTGATCCGGCTCTCCGCCATCACCCCGTCCGGCCACGTCCACCTCGGCAACCACCTCGGCGCGATCCGCCGCTGGGCCGCCGAGGGCGCGCCGGACGACCTGTACTTCATCTCCGACCTGCACGGCATGACCGGTGCGCACAACCCGGCCGTGCTGCGGTCACTGGCCAGGGAGCAGCTCGCGGTGCTGATCGCGGCCGGGGTCGGGGAACGGACCGTGTTCGTGCAGTCCGATCTGGCCCGCGAACTGGGCGCGCTGACCTGGATCCTCGAGTGCACCTGCAGCTACGGCGAGGCCGCGCGGATGATCCAGTTCAAGGAGAAGAGCAAGGGCCAGGCCGGGGTGCGGCTGAGCCTGCTCACCTACCCGGCGCTGATGGCCGCGGACATCCTGCTGCAGGGCGCCGCGCAGGTGCCGGTCGGCGAGGACCAGCGGCAGCACGTGGAGCTGGCGCGCGTGCTCGCGCGGCGGTTCAACGCGACCTACGGCGAGGTGTTCACCGTGCCGGAGGCCGTGCTGCCGCCCGCCGCCGCGCGCGTGCGGGACCTGAGCGACCCGACCAGGAAGATGTCGAAGTCGACGCGTGATTCGGTCGGGGTGCTGTTCGTCCTCGACGACCCGGACGCGCTGCGGCGCAAGATCAAACGGGCGGTCACGGACGGTGGGAGCGAGGTCGTCTACGAGCCGGAGGCGCGGCCCGGCCTGGCGAACCTGCTGGACATCCTGGCCGGTTGCCTCGGCGGCTCACCCGCCGAGCTGGCCGCCTCCTTCAGCTCGTACGGGGCGGTGAAGAAGGCGGTCACCGAAGCCGTGATCGAGACGCTCACACCCATCCGGACGGCGGCGCAGGCGCTGCTGGCCGACCCGGCGGAACTGGACCGCATCCGGAAACAGGGCGCCACCCGGGCCGCGGAACGGGGCGAACACCGGCTCGCCTCCGCCCTCCGCCTCGTCGGCGCCGGTTGAACGCTAGGAGTGGGGCATTACTTGCGTTCATTGCAAGTAATGCCCCATTCATAGCATTGGCACGAGTAGCGCGGTCAGGTCCGGGATGAGGACGCGGTCCGCCGGTAGCCAGTCCAGGGAGTCCAGGTCGGCGGCGGAAAGCCAGCGCAGGTCCCGGTGTTCCACGGCCCGCGGTTCGACGTCCGGCTCGATCAGCGCCGCGTAGATCCGCAGCACGGAACCGCCCGGCAACGGCACGTCCGGCCCGACCCGCTCCCTCACGGTGATCGCCGCGTCCAGTTCCTCCAGGCACTCCCGCCGCAGAGCGTCCACTTCGGACTCATCCGGCTCGACCCGCCCGCCGGGCAGTTCCCACTTGCCGTCCGCGTCCGCCGGCCAGGCCCGCTGCTGCGCGAGCAGCTTCCCGTCCCGCACGATCGCCGCGCCCACCACCGTCTTCACAAGCGCGGGACGCTAGCCGACCGCCACCGCACCTCGAACCGCGCCCCGCCCTCCGGCGACTCCCCGACCTGCACCGAACCACCGCGGCGCCGCACCGCCTCGGCGACCATCGCCAGGCCCAGCCCGGTGCCGCCGGAGGTGCGCGCCCGGTCGTCGGCCACCCGGTAGAACCGGTCGAACACCCGGTCCCGGTGCTCGGGCGCGATGCCGGGGCCGTCGTCGTCGACCACCACCCGCACGCTCGACCGCCCGGCCAGCACCGACACCACGATCTGCCCGCGCGCGTACCTGGCCGCGTTGCGCAGTAGGTTGTTCAGGATCAGCTCCACCTCGGCGTGTGACGCGTGCGCCCACGCCTCCCCGACCGCACCGGCGATGCGCGTCTCAGGCGCGTCCGCGGGCATGCGCGCGACCGCGGCCCGCGCCTCGGTGACCAGTTCGACCGGCTCGGCGGCGGGCAACTCCCCCGCGTCCGACCGCGCCAGCGCGAGCAGGCCGTCCAGCAGCGCCGACAGCCGTTCGGCCTCGGCGAGCACGTCGGCCAGCGTCTCCTGGGCCAGTTCCGGATCCGGGTTCGCCACCGCGACCTCGGCCTGCACCCGGATCGAGGCCACCGGCGACCGCAGCTCGTGCGCGGCGTCACCGGTGAACCGGCGCAGCCGCTGCGCGGCCTCCTCCTGCCGCGCGAGCAGTTCGTTGAAGTCGGCGGCGAGCGCGCGCAGGTCGTCGTGCGCGGACGGCAACGGCAACCGCGCCCCGGCGGGCAGCGCCCGGACCGAGCGGCGCATCCGGGTGACCGGCCCCAGCGCGGACCGCACCCCGAGCCAGGTCGCCAGCGCCGCCACCAGCGCACTCAGCAAGGCCACCCAGACCAGCCAGAACGCCCCGTCGGACACGGCTTCGTGGAACCCGACCAGCCCGGTACCGACCACCACCAGCCGCTGCGAGCCGTCCGGTTCGGTGACCACCGAGCCGAGCCACCGCCAGCGCGGGCCGTCACCCTCGTCGCCGGTCCGCACGGCCAGGCCGGACTTCAGCTCGCGGATCTCCTGCGGCCCGAGTCCCGGCGCGGGCGGCAGCCCGTCGCGCGGCGTGCCCGCGATGTCCAGCACCCGGACGGTCACGCCGGACAACGGCGTGGCCGGGCGCCCGGCGGCGACCTCGGCGGTGGCCGGGGCCAGCGCCTGGTTCAGCTCGAAGTCCACCGACCGGATGAGCAGCGGCCCCAGCCCGCGCCCGGCGATCAGCGCGAGCCCGGCCAGGCAGGCGAAGGTGACCGCGGCCGAGACCAGCGTGATCCGGAAGCGCAGGCCGCGGCGGTTCCACCAGGTCACCCGGGCGTCAGCACTTCGTCGAGCTGCGGGTCGGAGGCCAGGTAGCCGTGCCCGCGCACGGTGCGCACCACCGAGCCGCCGCCGACCGCGTCCAGCTTACGCCGCACGTATCCCACGTACACCTCGACGACATTACGGGTGGCGGCCTGCTCGTCACCCCACACCGCGCGCAGCAGCTCGTCCTTGGTCACCACCGTGCCCGCCCGGCCGACCAGCACCTCCAGCAACGCGAACTCACGCGGGCTCAAGGCCACCTGCTCCTCGCCCCACTTGACCTCGCGCGAAGCCCGGTCCACCTGCAACGACCCGATGCGCAACGGCCCACGCGAACCGTCCGGGGCCGCCCGCCGCAGCACCGCGCGCACCTGCGCGACCAGCACCACGAACGAGAACGGCTTCACCAGGTACCCGTCGGCACCCAGGTCCAGCCCGTCGGCCTGGTCCACCTCACCGTCCTTGGCCGAAACCAGCAGGACCGGCGTCTGCACGCCCTGCGCCCGCAGCGCCTGCAGCACGCGGTACCCGGACAGGCCGGGAAGCATGATGTCGAGCAGCACCACGTCGAAGGCACCGGTCTCGGCGAGCTTGAGCGCGCTCGGCCCGTCCGCGGCGGCGAGCACTTCCATGCCCTCGGCCCGCAGCCCGCGCTGCAGCGCCTTCCGCACACCCGGCTCGTCGTCGACAACCAGTACCCGTGGTTTCACGGTTCTCAGAATGCCCTGATCGCCGGCTTGCGCGGCTGATCTCTCAGCGCCCTCTCAGCATCACGCGGCATCTCAGCCCCATCTCAGCCTCAGGAGGGAAGCCTGGCACTCGGGAATCCTCCACACTGGCACTACCGACCACAGGGAGTTCACGAGATGCAACCCAGGAAGAAAGCACTCGTCGCCGCGGCCTCGGGCACCGCGATCGGCCTGGCCGGGCTGGCCTTCATCGCCATGCCGGCCGGCGCCGGTGAGGCCCCGCCCGAGCTGCCCGCGGTCAGCGCCGAGGACCTGGTCCAGTCCGTGCTCACCGCACAGGCACCCGCGCTGAGCGGCACGGTGACCGTGTCCGAGCAGCTCGGCCTGCCCGCCGCCCTGCCCGGCGTCGGCACGCTCGACCTCGACGAGGCCCGCGTGTTCAACGACGGCAACGGCAAGACCAGGCTGGCGATCAAGCAGGGCGGTGCCGAGAACACCGTCGTGCACGACGGCGCCACCGTCTGGTCGTACAACTCGGCCGACAACACCGCCACCAAGGTCACCCTGCCCGCGGGGGCGGGCCACGGCCAGCACGAGGGGATGACCGAGGACGGGCAGCTCACCGACCCGACCGCGGTCGCCGGGCAGCTGCTCCAGGCGGTGCGCGAGTTCAGCACGGTCACCGTCGACGGCACCGCCAGGGTCGCCGACCGCCCGGCCTACGAGCTGGTGCTCACGCCGAAGCCGGACGAGCGGACGCTGCTGCGTGAGATCCGCGTGGCCGTGGACTCCGAGACCCGGCTGCCGCTGCGCCTGGAGGTGCTGACCAACGGCACCACCGAGCCGGCGCTGGAGATCGGCTTCAGCGAGTTCGCCGTCGAGCAGCAGCCCGCCGACCTGTTCGCCTTCACCCCGCCCGCCGGGGCCAAGATCGACGAGGTCACGCCGGAGGCGAAGCCCGACCAGGCCGAGGCCGACAAGGCCAAGGAAGCGGTCGACCCGCAGGTCGTCGGCGAGGGCTGGGACTCGGTGATCACCGGTCGCGTGCCCGCGGACGCGCTCGCGGGTGGCAAGCTGCCCGCCGCGGTCGAGGGCCAGGACGGTGGCGAGGGCCTGGACGTGCAGGCGCTGCTCGGCCAGATCGCCAAGCCGGTCAGCGGGCCGTTCGGCACCGGCCACGTGATCACCACCAAGGTGGGCACCGCGCTGCTGACCGACGACGGCCGCTTCGCCGCCGGCGCCGTGCCGGAGCAGGTGCTGATCGACGCGCTGGGCGCGAAGTGACCACCACCCACCAGGGGGTACCCGAGGTGGCCGTTCCGGAAGGAGCGGCCACCTCGGCCGTCCCACTGGCCGCGAAGACCCGCGGCCTGCGCAAGGTCTACCGCGGCACGGTCGCGGTGGACCAGGTCGACCTCGACGTACCGGCCGGTGCCGTGCTCGGCATGCTCGGCCCCAACGGTTCGGGCAAGACGACCACCATCCGCATGCTGCTCGGCCTGGTCCGGCCCACCGAGGGTGAGGTCGAACTGCTCGGCGAGCGCATGCCCGACGGCGCCGGCCGCGCGCTCCCGGACGTCGGCGCGCTGGTCGAAGGCCCCGGCTTCCACCCGTTCCTGTCCGGCCGGGAGAACCTGTTCCGGATGGCCGCCGCCGAGCCCCGGCTGTCCACAGCGGACATTCCGAGCGCGGTGGCCGCGGCGCTGGACCGGGTCAACCTGACCGGTGCCGCGCACCGGCGGTACCGGGGGTACTCGCTGGGCATGAAGCAGCGGCTCGGCCTGGCCGGGGCACTGCTGGTGCCGCGCCGGATGGTGGTGCTGGACGAGCCGACGAACGGGCTGGACCCGGCAGGCACCCGCGACATCCGCAAGATCATCGCCGAGCTGCACGCCGCGGGCACCACCGTGGTGGTCTCCTCGCACCTGCTCGCCGAGGTCGAGGCGACCTGCACGCACGTGGCCGTGCTGCACGCCGGGACCGTGGTCGCCCAGGGCGAGCTCGCCGAACTGCTGGAGTCCGGCTCGCCGAACCTCCTGGTGTCCACTCCGGACACCGAGCTGGCGATGGAAGTGCTGCGGGAGAACCGGATGCCGAGCAAGCTGACCCCGGAGGGGGTGCGGGTGGACCTGAGCACCAGCACCCCGCCGCAGGTGCTGGAAACGCTGGTGAAGGCCGGGGTCGGGGTCTACGAGGCCCGCCGCGCCCGCACCGGGCTGGAGGACCTGTTCGCCCGGCTGACCCAGGACGAGCCCGAACCAGAGGAACGCGCATGACCGCCATCGCCGCTTTGCCGCACCCCACGCCCGCACGGGCGATCGGCGTGCCGCGCCTGCTGCGCGCGGAACTGCGCTGGATCTTCCGCCGTCCGCGCACCCTGGCGGTGCTCGGCCTGCTCGCCGCGATGCCCGCGGTCATCGGCATCGGGCTGACCTTTGTGGACGGTCCACCCAGCGGTGGCTCCGGCGGGCCCGACAACGGTGGTGACTCACTGCTCGTGGCCGCCGCGGGCAACGCGCTGGTGCTGCCGATCGCCGCGCTGACCATGGGACTCGGCCTGCTGCTGCCCCTGGCCGCGGCGATGGCCAGTGCCGACGCGCTGGCCGGCGAGTCGTCGCACGGCACGCTGCGCGGCTGGCTGCTCTCCCCGGTGAGCCGGGGCAGGCTGCTCGCGGTCAAAGCGCTCGGCGTCGGCGTGGTCGTGCTGGTCGCGGTCACCGCGATGGCCGTGGTCGGCGTGGTCACCGGGGTGATCCTGAACGGGACCGACGCGATCTTCACCCTCTCCGGTACCACCCCGGGGTTCGGCGCGGTACTGGGGAAGATCGCCATCGCCGTGCTGTGGGTGACGCTGCAGGCGTGGGCGATCGGCGCGGTGGCGCTGGCGATCTCGGCCTGCACCGAGCACCCGATGCTGGTGGTCGCCTCGGTGCTGGGCGGGGTGATCGTGTCCTCGGTGCTGCAGCTGCTCGACTCGCTGTCGTGGCTGCACCCGTTCCTGCTGAACTCGTCGTGGGAGGCGCTGGCCGACGTGCTGCGCGACCCGGTGCCCACGGCGAGCCTGCTCGAAGGCGCCATCCGGGCGGCCTGCTACATCGCGATCGGACTGTCGCTGGCGTACGCGCGCATCATCACGAAGGACGGCTGAGCAAGGCGATCCCGTCCGGATCGAGCCTGAGCCGGACGGGATCGCCCGCCGCCAGCTCGGCGAGCACCGGCGCCGCCGCGTCCACTGTGGACCCGTCGCCGAGGCGGACCTTCAGCCGGACGTGGTCGCGCCGGTAGACCTGCGAGACAACCTCACCGCTGATCCCGGTGTCCGCCTCGCGCAGTGCGGTCGGCCGCAGTCCCAGGCGGACCGGGCCTTCGACGTCCGCCCGGACTTCGCCGAACGCCGAGCTGAGGACGCCGTCCCGGCCGGTCGCGTCCACGAACGCCGTCACCCCGAGGAACCGCGCCACCCGCTCGTCCATCGGCCGCCGCCAGACCTCGCGAACCGGGCCCACCTGGCGGATCCGGCCGCCCTCCAGCACGGCGACCCGATCGGCCAGGGTGAACGCCTCCTCCTGGTCGTGCGTCACCAGCAGCGTGGTCACCCCGGCGCGGCGGAGCAACGCGGCCAGGTCGATGGCCAGCTGTTCCCGGAGTTCGGCGTCCAATCCGGACAGTGGCTCGTCCAGGAGCAGCAGCCGCGGCCGCGGCGCCAGTGCGCGGGCCAGCGCCACCCGCTGCGCCTCGCCACCGGACAGCTCGGTCACCCGGCGGCGGCCGTATCCCTCGAGTCCCACCAGTTCCAGCAGCTCGGCCACGCGCGCGGCGTGCTCGGCCTTCGGCACCCGGTGCATGCGCAGGCCGAACGCGATGTTGCCGGCGACGTCCCGGTGGGGGAACAGCTGGCCGTCCTGGAAGACCAGGCCGAACTCCCGGCGGTGCACCGGCAACCCCGAGAGGTCGGTGCCGTTCCAGCACACCCGCCCGTCGCTCAGCGGCTCCAGTCCGGTGATCGCCCGGAGCAAAGTGGACTTCCCGGAGCCCGAAGGCCCCAGCAGCGCCAGCACTTCCCCGTCGCCGATCTCCAGCGAGGCGTCCGCGACGGCGGTGAGCGAGCCGTAGCGCACGGTCAGGTGCTCGGCTGTGAGTGGCATCAGAACTCCCCGGTCGACGGCCCGAGCCGGTCGATCACCATCACCACGGCGGCGGTGAGGAGCATCAACAGCACGCAGGCCGCGTACGCCATCTGACTGTTCAGTTCGCCGGGCCGCGAGATCAGCGCCGCGATCGCCACCGGCAGCGTCGGTTCGCCGGGCCGGGCGAGGAAGCTGGTGGCGCCGAACTCGCCGAGCGCGATCACGTACCCGAAACCCGCGGCGGCCACCAGCGATCGCGCGGCCAGCGGGAAGTCGATCTCGCGCCAGACCCGGGCCGGGCTCGCGCCGAGCGTGGCCGCCGCCTGCCGCAGCCGCTCGTCGACCGAGCGCAGCACCGGCAACACCATGCGCACGATCATCGGGATGATCACCAGCGCCTGCGCGAACGGCACCAGCAACGGGGAAGTGCGCAGGTCACCGGGCAGGTCGTCGAGGGTGACCAGGTAGCCGAAGCCGACCGTCACCGCCGAGACACCGAGCGGCAGCATCAGCGCGGCGTCCATGGTCTCGCCCGCTCCCCTGGCGAACCGGCCGGGCAGACGCCTCAAGGAGACCAGCACCACCGAGGCCAGCACGCCGACGCACATCGCCAGCACGGTCGCGTCCGTCGCGGTCCGCAGTGAGCGCAACGCCGCGTCCCAACCGGACACCGGCAACGCGCCACCGGTCGTGGCGAGCCCTTCGAACCCGGCGATGCTGGACTTGAGCAGCAACGCCACGATCGGCGTGAGCAGCAGGCCCAGCACGGCGACCGCGGCGGCGACCACCCACCATTCGCGGCCTTCGGGCCGTCGCACCGATTCCGCGGCCGCCCGCAGGTGCAACGCGGTCTCCCGGCGGCGGCGCGCGAGGGCACCGATCACCAGCGCCGCGACCACCGCGAGCAGCTGCACCAGCGAGAGCGCGGCCGCGCCGGACAGGTCGAGCAGGTTGACCGTGCGCAGGTAGATCTCGGTTTCCAGGGTGCGGAACCGGCCACCGCCGAGGATGAGCACCACGCCGAAACTGGTGGAGCAGAAGAGGAACACCACGGCCGACGCGGAGAGGATCGCCGGGGTCAGGCGCGGCAGGGTGACCGAGCGGAACGCCTGCCACGAGGACGCGCCCAGCGCCCGCGCGGCCTCCTCCGCTCGTCTGTCCAAATGGGACCAGAGCCCGCCGACCGTGCGAGCCACCACCGCGACGTTGAAGAACGCGTTGGCCAGCACGATCGACAGCACCCCGCCGTCCGGCCAGAGCGCGCGGAAGGCCAGCCCGACGACCACGGTGGGCAGCACGAACGGCACCAGCACGATGGTCCGGACCAGCGCGACGCCGGGCAGCTTGAGCCGGGCGAGCACGAACGCGATCGGCAGCCCGGCGAGCACCGAAAGCACGGTCGACGCGGCCGCCTGCCCGACGGTGAACCCGGCCAGCCGCCAGGTCGACGCCTGGCCCAGCACCTCGGCCACCCCGCCGTCGCCCAGGCCGAGCCCGAGGATCGCGGCGACCGGCCAGGCGAAGAAGACGACCAGGAAACCGAGGGGCAGAAGCGCCAGGAGAACTAGCCCTCGATGAGTCCGCGCCACTGCTCGATCCACCGCTCGCGGTTCGCCTGGATCTCCTCACCCGGCAGCGAAGCGGGCTTCGGCGGCTGCGGCGCCGCCTGCACCCAGCTCGCGGGCAGCTCGACGCCCTCGCGCGAGGGGTAGACGTACATGTTCTCCGCGACCGTGCTCTGGAACTGTTGCGAGAGCAGGAAGTCGACCACGCGCCCGGCCTTGTCGGCCTGCTTGCCGCCGGCCAGCAGCCCGGCGTACTCGACCTGGCGGAAGCAGGTGTCCAGCAGCGCCTTGGTCCGCGGCTTGCCGTCCTCGGCCAGTTCCGCGGCGGGCGAGGAGGCGTAGGAGACGACCAGCGGCCGCGGGCCCTTGCCGGAGGAACCGGAGAACTCCTGGCTGTAGGCGATTTCCCAGCTGCTGACCGCCTTGACGCCGTTCGTCTTCAGCTTGCCCCAGTACTCGGACCAGCCCTGCGGGCCGTACTTGGCGACCGTACCGAGCAGGAAGGCGAGGCCGGGCGAGCTGGTCGCCGGGTTCTCCACCACCAGCAGGTCCTTGTACTGCGGGTCGGCGAGGTCGTCGAAGGTCTTCGGCTCGGGCAGGCCCTTCTCGGCGAAGTAGGCGGTGTCGATGTTCACGCACACATCGCCGACGTCGACCGCGGACAGCCGGTGCTCGGGGTCGATGGCGTAGCGCTGCGGGCCGCGATCGGCCTCCGGGCTGGTGTAGGGCTCGAAGACGCCCTCGGCCAGCGCGCGGGAGGCGAAGGTGGAGTCGACGCCGAACGCGACGTCGGCGATCGGGCTGGCCTTGGTCAGCACCAGCTTGTTCGTCAGCGCGCCCGCGTCCCCCTCCTTGAGCACCTCGATGCGGATGCCGGACTGCTGCTGGAACGCGTCGAGGATCTCCTGCGGCGCGGCGAACGAGTCGTGCGTGACCAGTTTGATGGTGGTCACGTCGTCGCCGGCCGGTTCCTCGGATCCGGAGAACAGCGTGCAACCGGCGAGCAGCACCCCAGCCGCGCACAGCACGGCCGCCGCGCGGACGGTGCGTGTCATGGGCCCCTCCTTGCTCGGGATCACCGGCGGCAGGCGAGGGCGGACCTCCCTACGCCGGCGTGATCCGGTTCAGGTGCGAACGGTCGCGGGCTCGCGCCCGCCTCTCAGCCCGGCGCACCGGACTCCCGTGGCGAAGGTGCAGCGTACCCGCCGGGGTACCACCATGGGGTCATGGCGGAACTATTGAGTGATCAAGAACTGTCCGAAGCACTCTCCCACCTGCCCCGCTGGAGCCGCGCCGGGGACGCACTGGAGGCGACGGCGGCACTACCGTCCTTCCCCGCGGCGATCGCCGTGGTCAACCGCGTGGCGGAGATCGCCGAGAGCGTCGACCACCACCCGGACATCGACATCCGGTGGCGCACGCTCACCTTCCGGCTCTGGACTCACTCGGCCGGCGGATTGACCGCGAAGGACACCTCGCTGGCCGCCCAGATCGACTCGGTCCTGGACGTGACTTCGGCCACAACCGAGTAACATATGGCCTGATCAACGCGGTGTCCCGGGCGAAACAGCACCCAGTTCTTAGGACGCGCCCATGAACAACGCCGCCCCCGCCCTCACCGCCGCCCAGCGCGCCTGGGTAACCACCGTGGCGACCGCGACCACCCTGATCGCCGTAATCCTCCTCGGCATCGCCGGCTGACCGAACTGACGAATCATCCGGTCCAGTCGACGGGTGATTCGTCAATTTCTCCGTGGCGCATGGGCACGGCCAAGCGGTGTTCATTGGCGATCGAGTGCCCCGGAGAGCAGGTCGCCGACCAACCGCACATCGTCGATCTCGACATCTCGGCCCTCCGGTACCGCCCTGATCTTTCTCAGCGATTGGGCTTCGAAGCGGCCGAACCATTGCTGGGTGTGGAGAAGGGCATCGGCGCGCAACCGAGCGTCGGCCGACTCGAGCTGGTCTCGGGACGTCGGACCGCAGGTGCGGTCGAGTGTGACTCGCACGATGTCCAGTAGATCCGTTCCCTCTTTGGCGGCGCCACGATTCATCACCGACTGCAGTTTCATCGCGATGATGGGACCGGGCTCGGCCACTCGTACGGCAAGGGGCTGAAGCCCTTCCGCACTGAGCACCAACGCGGACGCGGTGCACGCCGCCCACGCATGGGACAGGACGTGGAGGCGGTCGGTCGGATCGCTCGGCAGAGCGTCGATATCGGCGTCGGTGACCTCGAGGACGTCGACCTGCACCTCGCCCCACGGCGTGCGAACCAGCGCGCCGGCCGGTCCGCTGGGTGTCGCACCGGCCGCCACTAGGAGTTGGAGCTGCGAGTCCTCACCCGAGGCCCGGCGATCAACGGTGTCGACATCGGTCGTCGCCCGGTACGGCGTCGGCAGTCGGCACATGACCGCGAGGCCGCCGATCAGCACCACCTCACGGCCCGTTTGCTCAGCCACCACGGGAATGGCGCTGACGATCTGCGTCATCGACCTGCCGACCAGTGCGACCACGGGAGCCTCACCAGACACGGACACCCACCTCCCGGGGTGTCCAGCCATCGAGGATCTCCCGGCCACGCCCAGGGTCCTGAGCCAGATCGAGGGCAACGAACAGGGGGTTCGCCAGCGGCCACTCGTCCTTCGCCCACGCCGTGGCATCGACTCGACGAGAGCACACCAACGGCACGGGAGCGACGCGAACACGGCCTGCCCGCGAAGAGGCCGTCGTGGCCGTTCCCAGCAGTTGCACGGCTCGCCGCAACGTGGCCCGGTCCGGGACATAGAAATCGGGCGGGTGGCTGGCACGAGTGGACACGGGTGCGCCGTACACGGCCGCCGCGACCGTCTCGGTCAGCGCCCATCCGACGGTCGTTTCGACCTCATCCAGTCCCAACCGGAGCGCGGCGTTGTCCGCTCGGCGACCAGGTCCCGGGATGCTCGCCACATCCTGGCTGACCGGTTGCCAATTCTCGGCGAGTTCCCAGAAGAGATGGGGCACTTCCGGTTTGTTGGCCCCGTCGACGAGCCCCTCGGCTCGCAAGGCCGCGAGTGCCTCGGAAACAGAACTCGGCGCACGCGACAACATCGTCGCTGCCGCACGGACGCCGATCCCCCGATCGGGAGTGAGCAACAGCAACGCGGCGAGTTCGATACCGACCCGGCCGCTGAGCGCTCGCCGCTCGACGACCGGGCTCGTCAAGGCAGGAACATCCGAGTCGATGAACACGCCGGGCCCGGTCAACCGCAGATGACCGCGCAGGTCCAGCCAACTCCACCCCGCTTGATTCAGGCCGTCCCTGGCGTCCGCGGTGATCCTGTCCGCCACGGCCACAGACGCCACAGCACTTTCCGAGCCCTTGGACCAGCGCCGAAGTTGACCCGGCAGGCTGTCAGCTGTGATCAGCGCGGCTGACTTGAGCTGGAGGCCGAGTTCTCTTCCATCAGGCAACACCACGATCACGTCACCGAGCCGATCAGCCTCGGCCGGGATGCGCCACGCGAGACCCAGTGGCTCAAGCGCACCGGTGAGCGCACCCACTACATACCGCTCTCTCCCGAGAGACTCCATGTAATCATGGTGACTACTGTTCGGTGTTCGGTCAATACCGAACACCGAATACTACGGCCGCCGGTCAGACGTTGAAGCGGAATTCGACCACGTCGCCGTCTGTCATGACGTAGTCCTTGCCTTCCATCCGCACCTTCCCCGCCGAGCGGGCCGCGGCCATCGAGCCTGCCTCGATGAGGTCGGCGTACGAAACGATCTCCGCTTTGATGAAGCCCCGTTCGAAGTCGGTGTGGATGACGCCGGCGGCTTGGGGGGCGGTGGCGCCCTTCGCGATGGTCCACGCTCGGGCTTCCTTGGGCCCCGCCGTCAGATACGTCTGCAGGCCCAGGGTGTGGAAACCGGCGCGGGCGAGGGCGTGCAGGCCCGGCTCGTGCTGGCCGACCGACTCCAGTAGCTCCCGCACCGACTCCTCGTCGTCCAGTTCGAGCAGCTCCGCCTCGACCTTGGCGTCCAGGAACACGGCGTCCGCGGGGGCGACCAGTTTGGCCAGTTCCTCCCGCCGCGCCTGGTCGGTGAGCACGCCCTCGTCGGCGTTGAACACGTACAGGAACGGCTTGGTGGTCAGCAGGCTCAGCTCCCGCAGCAGCGAACCGTCGATCTCCTTCTGCGCCGAGAACAGCGTGCGCCCGGAGTCGAGGACCTCCTTCGCCTGCTGCGCGGCCTCCAGCGCGGGCCGGTTCTCCTTCTTCGTCCGCGCTTCCTTCTCCAGCCGCGGCAGCGCCTTCTCCAGGGTCTGCAGGTCGGCGAGGATCAGCTCGGTGTTGATCGTCTCGATGTCGGACAGCGGGTCGATCTTCCCGTCGACGTGCACCACGTCCGGGTCGTCGAACACGCGGATGACCTGGCAGATCGCGTTCGCCTCGCGGATGTTGGCCAGGAACTTGTTGCCCAGCCCGGCCCCCTCCGACGCGCCCTTGACGATGCCGGCGATGTCCACGAACGACACCACCGCGGGCACGGTCTTCGCCGAGTCGAACACCTCGGCGAGCTTGTCCAGCCGCGGGTCGGGCAGCGGGACCACACCGACGTTGGGCTCGATGGTGGCGAACGGGTAGTTCGCGGCGAGCACGTCGTTGCGGGTCAGCGCGTTGAACAGGGTGGACTTGCCGACGTTGGGCAGGCCGACGATGCCGAGGGTCAGACTCACGGGCTGGCAGTCTACGTGCCCGCCCCGGACCGGCGGACGGCGGACGTGACGTCGGATTCCCGCCAGTCGGGACACTCGCCCGGTGGCACGATCGAGCCATGACCATCGCGCCCGAAGCGCCGACCACCGTGAGCCTCTGGCGGGACACCGAGCGCTGCTACCGCGCGGTCGCCTCCCGCGACGCGCGGTTCGACGGGCAGTTCATCATGGCCGTGCGCACCACCGGCATCTACTGCCGCCCGTCCTGCCCGGCGAACACGCCGAAACCGCAGAACGTGCGCTTCTACCCGACCTCGGCCGCCGCCCAGTCCGGCGGTTACCGCGCCTGCCGCCGCTGCCTGCCCGACGCCGTGCCCGGCTCACCCGAGTGGAACGTGCGCGCCGACCTCGCCGCCCGCGCGATGCGCCTGATCGCCGACGGCACCGTCGAACGCGAGGGCGTACCCGGCCTCGCCAGCCGCCTCGGCTACTCGGAACGCCAGCTCGGCCGTGTGCTCACCACCGAACTCGGCGCCGGTCCGCTCGCGCTCGCCCGCGCCCACCGCGCGCACGCCGCCCGCCTGCTGATCGAGATGTCCGCGATGCCGCTGACCGACGTCGCCTTCGCCGCCGGGTTCGCCAGCGTCCGCCAGTTCAACGACACCATCCGCGAGGTCTTCGCCGCGACGCCCTCCCAGCTCCGGGCCGCGCGCCCACGCCAGGACGCCGACGCCGCCGGTATGCGGCTCTCGCTGCGGCTCCCCTACCGGCCGCCGTTCGACGCCGACGGCCTGCTCGCCTTCTTCGCCCAGCGCGCGGTCCCCCTGGTCGAGCACGCCGGACCCCGGACCTACGCCCGCGCCCTGCGCCTCCCCCACGGCCCCGGAACCGTGCACCTCACGCCCGAAGCCGATCACGTCCGCTGCGACCTCAACCTCGCCGACGTCCGCGACCTCAGCAGCGCCGTCACCCGCGTGCGCCGCCTCTTCGACCTCGACGCCGACCCGCAGGCGATCGGCGAGGTGCTCGCCGCCGACCCCGCGCTGGCACCCGTCTACGACCCCGGCATGCGTGTCCCCGGCGCCGCAGACGGCCACGAGCTGGTCATCCGCGCCATGCTCGGGCAGCAGATTTCCGTCGCCGCCGCACGGACCGCCGCGGGCAGGCTCACCGCCGAACTCGGCGACCCGATGCCCGACGCCCAGCGCACCGACGAGCTGACCAGGCTTTTCCCCACCACGCAGGCGATCGCCGAGCACGGACGTGAGGTGCTGCGTGGGCCGCGTCGCCGGATCGAGGCCATCTGCGGGGTCGCCGAGGCGCTCGCGTCCGGCGAAGTCACTGTCCACGTTGGACGAATCTGCGCCGAACTCCGCGCCGACCTGCTGGCCCTGCCCGGGATCGGCCCGTGGACCGCCGACTACGTGCTGATGCGCGTGCTCGGCGCGCCCGACGTGCTGCTCACCGGGGACGTCGCCCTCCGCAAGGGCGCGGTGGCACTCGGCCTGCCCGGTGACCCGGCCGCGTTGAGCGAACGCGCTTTGCCTTGGCGCCCTTGGCGTTCCTACGCCGGGATGCACCTGTGGCGGGCGTCAGCCGGCGTGTAGCGCGAGCGTCGAACCGGAGCGCGCTTTACGGACCCTGAGCCGCGTCGGGATGCGCTGGCGCAGCTCTTCCACGTGCGACACCAGCCCGACCACGCGCCCACCTGCCCGCAGCTCGTCGAGCACGTTCATCACCACGTCCAGCGTCTCGGCGTCGAGCGTGCCGAAGCCCTCGTCGATGAACAGCGTGTCCAGCAGCGCGCTGCCGGTCTGCGCGGCGACCACGTCCGCCAGGCCGAGCGCCAGTGCCAGCGAGGCCAGGAAGGATTCGCCGCCGGACAGGGTTTTCGCCGGGCGGACCGTGCCGGAGAAGTCGTCGAGCACATCCAAGCCGAGGCCACCGCGGGTGCCGCGGGCGCCGGCCGCGTCCGAGTGCACGAACGAATAGCGGCCCTGGCTCATGGTGCGCAGCCGGGCCGTCGCGGCCAGCGCGACCTCCTCCAGCCGCGCGGCCAGCACGTACGACCGCAGCGAAATCTTCCGCGCGTTCTGCCCGCGGCCGTTGACCACGTCGGTCAACGCGTCCAACTCGGCCGCTTCCTCTTCCGCGGGCGCGAGTTTGCGCAACGCGGCGTCGAAGCGGGTGCCCAGCGAGGCGAGGTCCTCGGCAATTCGCGCGGCAGCCCGATGTGCGGCCACGGCCGTCTCGACCTGCGAAGACGCTCGTTCCAACGCCGCTCGCGCCGCGTCGAGGTCGACCACCTCGTCGCCGGTGATGCCCGCCAGTTCCGGCTCGGTCAGCGTCGACTGGGCGACCGCCGCCGCGCGGTCCGCCTCGACCAGCGCCTCGTCCAGCCGCGCGATGTCGGCGTCGTCGCGAACCGCGCTCAGCGCCTTCTTCACCGTCTTGAACTCCGCGCGGCGCAGGACTTCGGCGACCGTCTCGCGTTGCTCGGCCAGCCGTTCCTCGGCGACCACGACCGCCGCCCGCATCTCAGCCAGTTCCTCGACCGCCTTGACCCGCGCGAGCAGGGCGGCCCGGCGCGCGGCAACGTCTTCGTATTCCTTGCGGGCTTCCTCGAGCCGCTGACCGCGTTCGGCGACGGTCACCGCAAGCGCTTGCTGCTCGGCTTCCGCTTTCGCCGACTCGCGCTCGGCCGCGGCCCGTTGCTCGGTCAGCCGCTCGATCTCGGCGGCCAGCCCGCGCTGCTCCTGCTCCAGGCGCTCGCGGTGTTCAGCCAGCTCGACGAGTTCCGCGACGTTCGCCCTGACCTCGGTCAACTCCGTGGCGAGGTCCTCCGCGGTACGGCCGAGCAACGCCTCACGCACCGCGCCAAGCCGGGTTTCGGCCTGGTGACGGGCTTCGACGATGCGCTGACGCTCCGCATCGGCCGCCCGCTCGGCCTCGGCGGCGGCACGCTCGTCAGCCTTGCTGACCTGCTGGTGCCCGGCCAGCGCGGGCGCCGGGTGCTCGGCGGAACCGCACACCGGGCACGGGTCGCCGTCGCCGAGCTTCGCGGCCAGCTCGGCAGCCATGCCGCTGAGCCGCCGTTCCCGCAGGTCCAGCAGCCGATCGCGGGCCTCCTGGTGCAGGTCGACGGCCTTGGCCTGCACCTCGATCGCGGCACGGACGGCTGCTTCCGCGGCCGGGATCCGGTTCGCCGAGGCGACCGCGCGGGCCAGCTCGTCGGCACGGGCCTGCGCGCCGTCCAGCTTCGCGGCGGCCTGGGTCGCCGCTTCGACCCGCGACCGCAGTTCCTCGGACCGGGCCGGCATGGTCGCGAGCTTGGCGCCCAGCGTTTTCGCCCGTGTGCTCGCCTGATCGGCCTGCACGGCGAGCCTGCCGAGGCGGGCCATGTCCCGTTGCTGCTGCTCGCCTTCCTCGACGAGTCCGGACAGCGCTCCGGCCTCTTCGCGCAGCTCACCGGCTTCCTGCCGCAGCTCGGGCACGGTCGCCTTGGTGCGCGCGAGCGTTTGCGCGCGCTGCCTGGCGGACTGCTGGACCTCCTCGAGCCGCTCCTTCAGCCGCTCTTCGGTGGCGACCGCTTCGGCGACCGGAATCGCCCGGCGCGCGGCCGCGATTTCGGCGGTCCAGCGCTTGCGGTCCGCCTCGCCTTCCTTCCACGACTGGAGGTTCGCCACCGCGACCCGCACCCGCCGTACCTGCTCGACGAACGTGCGGCCCTCCTGCAAGCGCTGATCAGCGGCCTCCCACGCCTTGCGGGCCGCCGTCTCGGCGGCGAACTCCCGCGCCACATCGGCATTGGCCTTCTCCCGCAGTTCCGCGGCCCAGGTGGAGGTGATCTCCTCGGGCACCTCGACACCGGCGGCCTGGGACAGGCGCGCGACCCATTCCCGTACGGTCTGGCGGCGGATCTCCAGTTCCCGCATGCGTTCCTGCCGCAGGTTCCGGAACCACGCCTCGACGTCCGAGAAGCGCTTGGTGCCGAACAGCCGCTCCAGCAGTTGCTCGCGTTCGGCTGTGTCCGCACGCAGGAAGCGGGCGAATTCGCCCTGCGGCAGCAGCACCACCTGGAAGAACTGGTCCGCGCTCATGCCGAGCAGCCGCTGCACGGTGCGCGCGACCTCGTCGATGCGGGTGAGCCCCTCGGCCGGATGCCCCGGCGGGCTTTCGCCGACCCAGGTCAGCGAGCACTTGGCGCGCTGCCTCGTGGTGCCGCCCCCGCTCCTTTTAGGACGGTCGTATTCGGGGCTGCGCACCAGTCGCAGCCGCTGCCCCTGCACGGTCACCTCGAGCACGACCTCGGTCAGCTGCTCGGCTTCGGCGAGTTCGCAGCGCAGTTTCTTGGCTTCGTTGCGGGCGCCCGGCACCACGCCGAACAACGCGAACGCGACCGCGTCCAGCAGGGTGGTCTTACCGGCGCCGGTGTCGCCGTGCAGGAGGAAGAGGCCGTCGGCACCGAGGGCGTCGAAGTCCACCACCTCGCGGCCCGCGAACGGGCCGAAGGCGGCGACTTCCAGCCGGTGCAGCCTCATAGTTCCGGGCCCACCGCCTCGAGCTTGCCCGCTTCCTCCAGCGCGCGGGTCAGCAGCGCCTGTTCCGATTCGTTGGGCGCGGCGCCGCGGCAGTCGGCGACGAAGGTGGACGCGATTTCCAGGTCCGACCGGCCGCGGATGGCTTCGGAGTACTTGAGTTCACCGGTGGCGCGACCGCCTTCCGGTTCCCATTCCAGGTGCACGGCGTAGGCGAACCTGTTGCGCAGCTTGCGCATCGCGTCGATCGGGCGGACCTCGTCGGTCAGCGTGACCGAGAGGTAGCACTCTTCGACTTCTTGGTGCGCGGGCGATTCGAGCAACTCTTGGAGCTTTCCGCGCAGGGTCGCGAGCTTGCGCGGCACGGGCAGTTCGTGGCGGCGGACGTCGGCGAGCCCGTCGGCGTCGAGTTCCACCAGCCACACCGATTTCCGTTGCTGCGACTCGGAAAACGAGTACGCGAGCGGGCTGCCGGAGTACCGCAGGTGCTCGGCGAGGACCTGCGGGCCGTGCAGGTGCCCGAGCGCGACGTAGTCCACGCCGTCGAACACCGAACCGTCGACGTCCTCGACGCCGCCGACGGCGATGGTGCGCTCGGAATCGGTGGGCGCGGCACCGCTGACGAACGCGTGCGCGAGCACGATGGACCGCGTTCCGGCGGGCCTGGTGGCGAGGTCTTCGCGGATCCGGCGCATGGCTTCGGTGAGCACGCCGGTGTGGCCCTTCGCGTCCGGCACACCCAGTGCGTGCCGCGCCGGTTCCGGCTCCAGGTAAGGGATTCCGTAGCAGGCGATGGGCCCGTGGTCGTCGTCGAAGAGGACCGGTTCGTGCAGCGCTTCGATGGTGGTGCGCAGGTACAGCCCGCCCGCGGCGGCGAAACCGGCGAAGGCACCCAGTCGCGCGGCGGAATCGTGGTTGCCCGGGGTGAGCACCACGCGGGCGCCCGCCTCGCGGATCAGCTCCAGCCCGCGCGTGGCGGCCCGCACGGCCTCGGCGGACGGCACCGCGCGGTCGTACACGTCCCCGGCGACGAGCACGACGTCCACCGCCTCGGCCGAGACGACCTCGGCGAGGTGGGCCAGTACCGCCTCCTGCTCGGCCAGCAGGTCGGTGCCGTGGAAGGTGCGCCCGACGTGCCAGTCCGAGGTGTGCAGGACCTTCATGTTGCTCAAGTTAAGCGCTGCCTCCGCGAAGACCGGGGACCTGTCGTGGGCGTGTCACCGCCCGGATTCTGTCGGTGGGGTCGGCCATGATGGGCACAGACCCCTTCGACCGGAGAACTGAGGAGTGTGCTTGCGGTGACCACGGTGATCACCACGGCGGCCGTCGCCGTCGCGCTGGTGCTCGCGATCGGGATCGCCCTGGTCTGGCGGCTCTACACGGACAGCGTGCGGCGCGCGGACGCGGCGGTCCGGCAGATCGACGCGGAGCGCAAGCGCGTGGACACGCAGCAGGCCGCGCTGCGCCGCTACGAGGTCGCGTTCGCCTCCATCAGCGGGCGCGGTGAGCTGGGCGAACAGGTGCTGGCGGAGACGGCGAAGGCGCTGGGCCTTCGTGAAGGGCTGCACTTCACGCTGCAGACCGACCTGGCCGGTGGCGGGGCGGCGAAACCGGACATGGTGCTGCGGGTCGGCGGCGACCGGACGGTGCCGGTGGACGCCAAGGCGAGCATGGCGTGCTGGGCCGAGGCGGTGGAGACCGACGATCCGGCGGAGCGGCTGGACGCGCTGCGGGTGCACGTGCGCAACCTGCGGTCGCGGGCGGCGGAACTGGCCGGTAAGGGTTACGCACGCTGGGCCGACGCGATCTACGGGACGATCATGTTCGTCCCGTCGGACGCGGCCGTGGTCGCCGCGCTGGACACCGATCCGGAGCTGCTGCGCTGGTTGCTGGACCGGCGGGTGTTCATCTGCGGGCCGACCGGGTTCGCGGTGCTGGCGTCCTCGGCGTTGTTCGCGGTGACCGAGACGGCGCTGGCCGAGGACGTGGAGCTGGTGCGGGAGGCCGCCGCGTCGGCGCACCGGGCGGCGGGCGGGGCGATCGACGCGCTGAACCTGTCGAGCACGCACCTGCAGCGGTTCGTCTCGGCGCGGCGGCGGGAGCTGGAGGCACTCGAGGGCTTCCGGGCGGCGGTCACCCCGCTGACCGAGGCCTCGGCGAGCCCGGCGCCGGTGCCCGCGATCCGGCGTGGGGAGGAGCTCGCCTAGACGCTGATCAAGACGCTACGGATTCAAGGAGAGGCCCGGGTCACACCGCGGTGGCGCACGCATTCGCCCTGATGGCGGCATTGTCGATCACCCGATGACGCCGGTTGGCCCAGCGGGCTGAGACAGTGGTGGCATTCCACCCGTGACCACGGGATACGGTGTGCCTGTGACCGCTATACGCGATCGGCAGAGCGACCCCGACGCCGACGACGACTTCACCGTGCCCTGGGACGAGCTTCCCGTCGTGGGTACGCGACGAGGTCTGCCGTGGTGGGGCGCGGTGCTGCTGGGCTTCGGGCTGGCCGCGCTCGGCGCGGTGGCCAGCCTGCAGATCACGGACAACCTGGAGCTGATCTTCCAGGGCGCCTACTTCGTGGGCGCGGTCGGTGCGGTCGCGGCGGTGCAGCGGAGAAGCCTGTTCGGCCCGATGGTGCAGCCGCCGCTGATCCTGGCCGTCACCGTGCCCGCCGCCCTGCTGTTCTCGGGCACGCCGACGGGCGACGACAAGTTCTCCACCGCGCTGGCGATCGCGACGCCGCTGATCAACGGCTTCCCCACGATGGCCATCACCACCGGCGCGGCGCTGGCGCTCGGCTTCTACCGGGTCTTCCGCGAGCGCGACCCGGACCCGCCGATGAAGCCGGTGAAGTCCGGTAAGTCCGCTGCGTCCGGGAAGTCCGGGAAGTCGGCGGCGAGCAAGGAGCCGCGCCCGGCCGAGGCCGCACGGCCGCCGGCCAAGGCCCGCCCACGCCCCGCCGACGATGACGCCCCCGCTCCCCGTCGCCCCGCGCGCCCAGCCACCGGCGCCACCCGGGACCCGGCTCGCTCTTCCCGGGAAACCCCTCCGCGACGCCCCGCCAGCGGCGGCGCGAGCAGCACCGGCACCGGCGCCGTACGCCGCCGCCCGGCCGACGACCCACCACGCCGCCGGGAACCACTCGACCGTGAACCCCGAAAGCGCACCCCACCCCCCACCGACGGCAAACCGGCGCGCCGCACCCCACCCCCACCCCGCACCGACACCCCGCGCGACCGCACCGGCCGCCCACCCAGCCGCCGCACCCCGCCCCAACGCCCCCGCCCCTGGGACGAAGACCGCGACTAGGGCGTGTCCTGCGGATCTTTTCCATGATCGTGTGCAGATGATGGTGTGTGGTCGGACGCGGTGAGCTGACAGATAAGGCCTGGGCAACGATCGCGCCGTTGCTGCCTGTGGAGACTGGTCGCAGGGGTGGGCGGTGGCGTAGTCACCGGCAGGTGATCAACGCGATCCTGTGGCATGAACGGACCGGTGCGCCGTGGCGTGACCTGCCGGAACGGTATGGGCCGTGGAAGACCGCTCATGAGCGGTTACGGAAGTGGACCGCGGACGGGACGTGGGACCGGATCCTGGAGCACGTGATCGTCAAAGACGACTCCCTCGGGACACTCGAGGACAACATCGAGTTTGTGATCAGTGTCGATTCCACGAGTGTGCGGGCGCATCAGCACGCGGCCGGCGCCCGGAAAAAAGGGGCTGCGCGGACTGGATCGAAGAGCTCGCCGTCGACGGAGAGTGCCTCGGGCGTTCCCGAGGCGGACTGACCACCAAACTCCACTTGGCTGTCGACGCCGCCGGTCTGCCGTTGGCGGTGATCCTCACGCCAGGGCAGGCCGGGGACAACCCGCAACTGCTTCCGCTGCTGGACGACATCCGTGACATCGAGGTGGACGGGCGGAAAGTACGGGTCGGGCGGGTGCTCGCCGACAAGGCCTACACCCACCCGAGCACCCGGAAGGCGCTGCGGGAGCGCAGGATCAAGGCCACCATTCCCGAACGTGCCGACCAGATCGCCCGCCGGAAGGCCAAGGGCAAGGCCGGTGGCAGGCCACCGGCCTTCGACCCTGACCTCTACAAGCTCCGCAACGTGGTCGAGCGCTGCTTCAACCGGCTCAAACAATTCCGTGGCTTGGCAACACGGTTCGCCAAACGAGCCGCCTACCACCGCGCCGAAATCATCCTCGCCTGCATCGTCCTGCACCTCCGATGAAGATCCCCAGGACACGCCCTAACCCCCGCCCCCACACTCACGCACCCGAACCCCACGTTCGCGCAGCCGAACCCCACACTCAAGCAGCCGAACGCCACGTTCGCGCACCCGAACCCCACACTCAAGCAGCCGAACGCCACGTTCGCGTAGCCGAACACCACATCCGTGCAGCCGAAACCCGCACCCAGGAAGCCGAACCGCACGTTCGGGCAACTGAGCCCCACGCTCACGCACCCGAACCCCACGTTCAGGCCCCGAGCCAACGTTCGGGCACCCGAGTTCAACACTCGGGCAGCTGAACCCACGTTCACGCGGCCGAACACCACACCCAGGCAGCCGAACCTCACCTCGCGAAGCCGAACCTCACAGTGGGGGGTAGTCGGATCACGCTCGGGCAGTCGAGCCGAACATTCAGGCACCCGAACCTCACGTTCGCGCAGCCGAACCTCACGTTCGCGCACCCGAACTTCACAGTCGGGTAGCCGAACTCCACACCCGCGAGCCTGGGCGCAGCCGAACCCCACGTTCGGACAGCCGAGTCGCACACTCAGGCAGCCGAGGCACGCGCTTGCGAACCCGGGGTCCTGCATTCAGACGGCCGGCCGAACTCCACGTTCAGGAAGCCGAGCCGAACATTCAGACAGCCGAATCCCACAGTCAGGTAGCCGAGGCACACACTCGCGCAGCCGAGCTTCACACTCGGGCGGCCGAGTCGAGCGTTCAGGCAGCCGCCCCCGGCACGCGGGTAACCGACTCCCACGTTCAGGCAGCCAAGGCCCACGCGCAGGCAGCCGAGCCCGAACGCTCAGCACGGCTCGACCATCCCGGCCTCAAGCACCCCAGACACCCATACAGGAGTGGGCCGCTCAAAACCGACCACCCATCCCTCCCCAACCCCGGCCCGAAGCCAAAAACACGGCGGGGCTTGGGTTGTCAGGGCACGCTTTCCCGCCTTGACAACCCAAGCCCCGCCGTAGTCACACTGAAAAGCCGGGGTGGCTCCCCCAACTACCGCGACCCGTGCAACGCAGCATCCGCCCCACCCAGCCGATCGGCCGCGGTCTTCGCCTGGTGCCAGTGCGGATAGATCAGCTCCGGCGCGCTCACCGAGTCCAAAGAGGACACTTCATCAGGCGACAACCTCAGCGAAGCAGCAGCCAGGTTGTCTTCCAGCTGCGAGTCCTTCCGCGCCCCGATCACCAGGGTGCTCACCGCCGGCCGGGTCAGCAGGTAGGCCAGGGCGACCTGCGCCGCCGAGACGCCGTGCGCCTCACCGATCGAGATCAGCACCTCGATCGTGTCGTACAGGCGCGCCTCGTTCCGCACCGGCGGCTCGTCCCAGTCACCCAGGTGCCGGCCTTCCTCCGCCGAGCTACCCCGCCGGTACTTGCCCGACAGCAAACCACCGGCCAGCGGGCTCCACACCATGATCCCCAGCCCCTGGTCCACCGAAAGCGGCACGAGTTCGTACTCCGCGTCCCGGCTTTCCAGCGAGTAGTAGATCTGGTTGCTCACGAACCGCTGGTACCCCCGCGCGTCCGCGACCGACAGCGCCTTCATCAACTGCCACCCCGCGTAGTTCGACACCCCGAGGTAGCGCACCTTCCCCGACCGCACCAGCGTGTCGAGCGCCTCCAGCGTCTCCTCCAGCGGCGTCTGACCGTCCCACTCGTGCACGTGGTAGATGTCGATGTGGTCGGTCCGCAGCCGCCGGAGGCTCGCCTCGGCCTGGGTGATGATGTGGTGGCGCGAAAGGCCGGCGTCGTTCGGGCCGTCGCCCATGCCCATGCGGACCTTCGTCGAGATCAGCACCTGGTCACGACGGCCTTCGAGCACCTCGCCGACGATCTCCTCCGACGCGCCGGTCGAGTACACGTTGGCCGTGTCGACCAGGTTGACCCCCGCGTCCAGGCACAGGTCCACCTGCCGCCGCGCGCCGTCCACATCGGTGTCACCGACGTTCGCGAACACGCCGCCGCCACCGAAGGTCATGGTGCCCATGGTCAGCACCGAGACCCGCAGCCCGGACCGGCCCAGCTGGCGATACTCCATCGAGCGTCCTCCTGGTTTCCGTTGCCCCTCAGGGCGAACCTAACCCGGTACGGACCCCGACGCACGGTGCGGGCCGATCAGTTCGGTGAGCAGTTGCTTGTCCGGCAAGGAGAACAATTCCGGCCGGGCGGTGAGGTCGGCTTCATCCAGTGCGACGTTCAGCGGACAGACGGCGTTGTCCGGCTTGCCCAGCACCATCGGCCTGCTGTCCACGACGGCCCCGGTCCTGGCCTCGTAGAGCACGTATTCGAACTGGCTTTCCTGCACCACGACCGTCCCCACCGGCGGCCGGTACGAGCAGGTCACCGCCGACGTGGTCGCCCCGATGCGCTTGAAGCACGCGACCAGCTGCACCTCGTGCGCCTGCACCTCGGCGCCTGCCCACGGCAGGTGGATGTCGCTCACCTCGGTCAGCGCGGGCGGGCGGCCCACCTCGTCGGCCCTGGTGATCTCCTCGGTCGCGAACACGACCACCGGGCGTGGCCCGGCCGGTGCCGGCGGCGGGGCCTGGGCCAGCGGGATCCGGCTCTCGCACAGCTGCCGGTAGTCGGAGGTGAACTGGGCCCGATCCTTCGGCGGCGGCGGGCCGGACGGTTCCTCGTCGTCCGAGCAGCTCACCGCGAGCACGGCGACCGAAGCCGCGACGATCCCCAGCACACCCCACACCACTGGCCTAGCCACACCGGTTCCTTCCAGCCACCACCACGATCCAGACCACTCTAGACAGGCATGATCGTTGGGACGACGGGAAAAGCGCCGTCAGCGCACGGTGCTGCGCAGCTCCTTCGGCAGCGAGAAGGTGATCTTCTCGTTGGCCGTGGTGACCTCGTCGACGTCGCCGTAGCCGCGCTCGGCCAGCCAGTCGAGCAGGTTCATCACCAGCGTGTCCGGCACCGAAGCACCGCTGGTCACGCCGACCGTGGTGACCCCGTCCAACCAGGACTCGTCCACCTCGTGCGCGAAGTCGACCAGGTGCGCGTCCTTCGCCCCGGCCTTCAGCGCCACCTCGACCAGCCGCTTCGAGTTCGACGAGTTGGTCGAGCCGACCACGAGCACCAGATCGCACTCCGGCGCCAGCGCCTTCACCGCGACCTGACGGTTCGTGGTGGCGTAGCAGATGTCGTCGCTGGGCGGGTCCGAGATCTCGGGGAACCGCTCGCGCAGCTGGTCCACCCGCTCCATCGTCTCGTCGACGCTCAGCGTGGTCTGGGACAGCCAGATCACCTTGGACGGGTCGCGCACGGTGACCTTGTCCACGTCCTCCGCGGTGTCGACCAGCTGGACGTGCTCGGGTGCCTCACCCGCGGTGCCTTCGACCTCCTCATGTCCCTCGTGGCCGATGAGCAGGATGTCGTAGTCGCTCTTGGCGAACCGGTTGACCTCTTTGTGCACCTTGGTCACCAGCGGGCAGGTGGCGTCGATGGTGCGCAGGTTGCGGTCCGCGGCCTCGGCGTGCACCGCGGGCGAGACGCCGTGCGCGGAGAACACCACGAGCGCGCCCTCGGGCACCTCGTCCGTCTCGTCGACGAAGATCGCGCCGCGCTCACGCAGCGTTTCGACCACGTGCCGGTTGTGCACGATCTCCTTGCGCACGTACACCGGTGGGCCGTGCAGTTCCAGCGCCTTCTCCACGGCGATCACCGCGCGGTCGACCCCGGCGCAGTACCCGCGTGGTTTGGCGAGCAGCACGCGCTTGCCGTCACGGGGCTTGATCGGGGCGATTTCGGCGGGCTCGGTACCTGGAGTCGCTGAGTCCATGCCACCAGGGTACGGGTAGCGCCCCTGTGCCCGGGGTCACGCGTGGGTCCTTCCGCTAGTCCGTTGGAGTAGGCCGAACAACACACAGAGTTGGGCAAGACGGGCTAGGTACGGCACGCTGTACGGCATGAAGCCACTCCCGCTCCCGCTGCGCGTCGCGGCGGGCCTCGCGGTGACGACCGTTGAGCGGGCTCGCGAACTGCCGCGGCAGCTCACCGGCCTCCCGGTCACCGTCGCCAGCCAGGTACTCCAGTTCTCCATGCGCGTCCAGCAGCAGGTCACCGAGCTGGCGATCAAGGGGGACGACGTGCTGTCCACCCTGCGCCCGGTCGAGGAGTCGCCCAGCTGGGCCACCTTCGACGAGGACCTGCCGGACGAGCCCTCGCGCAACGGCCACCGCACGCCCCCGCCGGAACCCGAAGCCGAACCGACTGCGGCGAAGGCCGCGGAAGCAGAAGCCGCGGAAGACCCGTGGGCCGCCGAAGAACGGGCGATCGTCGAGGAAGCGGGCCCGGCCGGGGTCGTCGGGTACGACGAGCTGACCCTGCCGCAACTGCGCGCGCGCCTCCGGCGGTTCTCCGCCGAAGAGGTCGAGGAACTGCTCACCTACGAGCGCGCGCACCAGAACCGGTCCTCGTTCACCGGCATGCTGGCCCGGCGGCTCGGCAACCTCCAGCAACCCGGCGAAGGCGGCCAGTGAGCGAAACCGCGGCTCGCGAGGTTTCGACCGCGGAGAACCCCTGGCCGGTGCGCACGGTGGCGCGCAAGATCGGCGACTGGATCCACCGCCTCGGCGCCGTCTGGGTGGAGGGCCAGGTCACGCAGATCTCCGCCCGCCCCGGCACCGGGACGGCCTTCCTCACGCTGCGCGATCCGGCGGCGGACGTGTCCATGTCGGTCACCTGCCCGATGGGCCTGCTCCGCTCGCTGGAACCGCCGCCGCGTGAGGGCGCGAGCGTGCTGGTCAACGCGCGACCGGCGTACTTCTTCGGCCGCGGCACGCTGAGCTTGCGGGCCAGCGAAATTCGCATGGTCGGCATCGGCGAGCTGCTCGCGCGGATCGAACGCCTGCGCCGCCTGCTCGCCGCCGAAGGCCTGTTCGCCCCGGAACGCAAGCGACGGCTGCCGTTCCTGCCCCAGGGCATCGGGCTGATCACCGGGCGCGCGTCGGCGGCCGAGCGCGACGTGCTGGTCAACGCGCACGCCCGCTGGCCGGGCGCCCGGTTCCGGGTGATCAACACCGCCGTCCAGGGCGCCCTCGCGGTGCCCGAGATCCTCGACGCACTGTCCATTCTGGAGCGGGACAAGGAGATCGAGGTGATCGTGATCGCCCGCGGCGGCGGCAGCGTGGAGGACCTGCTGCCGTTCTCGGACGAGGCGCTGTGCCGCGCGGTCTCGGCCGCCCGCAAACCGGTGATCAGCGCGATCGGCCACGAGCCGGACACCCCGCTGCTCGACCACGTCGCCGACGTGCGCTGCTCCACGCCCACCGACGCGGGCAAGCGCGTGGTCCCGGACGTGCGGGAAGAGAGCGAGCGCGTGCGGCAGATGCGTGACCGCGGCCGCCGCGCGCTGCACGGCTGGGTCGACACCCAGCGCCGCCTGCTCGACCAGTTGCGCAGCCGTCCGGCGCTGGCCGACCCGCTCGGGCCGATCGCCCGGCGCGCCGACGAGGTGGAGATCCAGCGCCAGCGCGGCCGCCGCGAGATCCTTTCCACCCTCACCAGGGAACAAACCGCGCTGACCGCTGCGCGCGCCCGGTTGACCGCGCTCGGTCCGGCGGCGACCCTTGAACGGGGTTACGCGGTCGTGCAGTTTTCCGATGCGGCGGGCAACCTGGGGGTCCTCCGATCGGTCTCTGAAGTGTCGGAAGGCGCCGAGGTCCGGATCCGCGTCGGTGACGGCGCGCTCCGCGCGGTGATCACGGATGGCGGAGAGGAGGGGTAGCCGTGCTCGAACCACGGGCGAACGAGTTCCTGCCCCTGACCAGCGGTGCTGCCGCCAGGGCCGGCGCCGGGGCCGTGCTGCTCCGCGCGCAGGAGGCCGACGTGGCGGCGGGCGCGTGCTGGACGGCGCTGATCGCCGGGTGCGCGAACGCCGGGCAGTGGGGGCTGGCGCCGCGGCTGCGGCAGCTGTCCGAGGCGACTTCGCTGTACGTCGGCACCCGATGGTGGTCGACCGACGGCGTGTCACACCGCAATCGGGTGGCGGGTGCACAGAGCCAGATCGAGGACGCGATCGCCGAGGGTGACGGCCAGGAGTTCGCGAAGGCCTTCAGCGACTACGACAACGCGATGGCCAGCGCGGTAGTCTGCGGCGGACGTCGTCGAGCGGAGAAGCAGGCACAGTGACCGAAGAACTCGGCTACGAGCAAGCGCGCGACCAGCTGGTCGAAGTGGTGCGCGACCTGGAGGCCGGCGGGCTGTCCCTGGAGCAGTCGCTGGCGCTGTGGGAGAAGGGCGAGAAGCTCGCCAAAGTTTGCGAGCGCCACCTGGACGGCGCGCGCGAGCGGGTGGAGGCCGCGCTGGCCTCGGTGGAGAACGGCGCCGAAACCGCCGAAAAGGGCAACGCTGGGTGAGGAACCCCATGCTCGCGGGTACCCGGTGTGCTGCCGGTATCTGAGAGGATGACCGGGCGACTGGACGACCCTGGAGGCAACATGTCCCACCCCAGCCAGCCCACCGATGCGACGCGCCGTGGGGAGGCGCCCGACCGCAACCTGGCCATGGAACTGGTCCGGGTGACCGAGGCCGCCGCGATGGCGGCCGGGCGCTGGGTCGGCAAGGGCGACAAGAACGGCGGCGACGGCGCGGCGGTGGACGCCATGCGCCAGCTGGTCGGCACGGTGTCCATGCGCGGCGTGGTGGTGATCGGCGAGGGCGAGAAGGACGAAGCCCCGATGCTCTACAACGGCGAAGAGGTGGGCAACGGCGACGGGCCCGACTGCGACGTCGCGGTGGACCCGATCGACGGCACCACGCTGATGGCCAAGGGCATGCCGAACGCGCTCGCGGTCCTCGCGGTCGCCGAGCGCGGCGCGATGTTCGACCCGTCCGCGGTGTTCTACATGGAGAAGCTGGCCGTCGGGCCGGAAGCCGCGGGCCTGGTCGACCTGGCCGCACCGGTCGCGGAGAACATCCGGCGCGTGGCGCAGGCGAAGAACAGCGGCGTGTCCGACGTGACGGTGTGCATCCTGGACCGGCCGCGCCACGAAGGGCTGATCAAGGACGTGCGCGCGGCGGGCGCCCGCATCCGGTTCATTTCGGACGGTGACGTGGCCGGCGCGATCGCCGTCGCCCGGCCGAACACCGGCGTGGACATGCTGCTCGGCATCGGCGGCACGCCCGAGGGCATCATCGCGGCGAGCGCGCTCAAGTGCATCGGCGGTGAGCTGCAGGGCCGGTTGTGGCCGAAGGACGACGAGGAGCGCGAGAAGGCGATCGGCGCCGGGCACGACCTGGACCGCGTGCTCTCCACCGACGACCTCGTCCAGGGCGACAACGTGTTCTTCTGCGCCACCGGCGTCACCGACGGCGACCTGCTGCGTGGCGTGCACTACCGCGCGGGCGGCGCGACCACGCAGTCGATCGTGATGCGGTCGAAGTCCGGCACGGTCCGGATGATCGACGGCTACCACCGGCTGACGAAGCTGCGCTCGTATTCGTCGGTCAACTTCGACGGTCACCTCGACGACGCCGACCAGCTCGACGTGGTGCCGCCGCTGCCGTGATCAAGCGCGTCGCCGCCGTACTGGCCGCCGTCCTCCTCGCCGCCGCACCGGCTTCCGCCGTGGAGCCCTACATCGTCGGCGGGGTGGCGGCCGACCAGCCGTACCCGTTCATCGTTTCGCTCCAGTCGAGCACCGGGAAGCACAACTGCGGGGCGTCGCTGATCGCGCCCGAGTGGGTGCTCACGGCCGCGCACTGCGTGGACGGGCGCAGCCCCGGCATGCTCAAGGTGCGGATCGGCAGCAACGACCACACGCAGGGCGGCGAGGCACTGCTCGTGGCCGCGGTGGTGGTGAGCCCGGAGTACGACCCGGACGGTGCGCGCGGCGACATCGCGTTGGTGCGCCTGAGTTCCCCGGCCGTGGCGACGCCGGTCCCGCTGGGCGTGGCCGCCGCGCCGGGCACCGCGACGCGGCTGCTCGGGTGGGGGCAGACGTGCGCGAAGCTGGGGTGCGGGGACAAGCCGACGGTGTTGCAGCAGCTGGACACCTCGATCGTGGCACCGGAGAAGTGCGCCGCGGTGCCGTTCGACGGCGCGGTGGAGCTGTGCACCGACAACCCGGGCGGCACGGCGGGCTCGTGCTACGGCGATTCGGGCGGGCCGCAACTGGCCAAAGTGGAGGGCAGGTGGGTGCTGCTGGGCGTGACCAGCCGCCCCGGCAACGATTCCGACGTCTGCGGCACGGCCCCGTCGATCTACACCTCGGCGATCGCGTACTCGGCGTGGATCACGCAGCAGGTGACCCCACCGCCGCCGGCCCCGGAACCGGCCCCAGCGCCAGAACCGACGCCGACCCCGGCTCCCACACCTACGCCCACGCCCACTCCCACCCCGGAACCGGCGCCCACCCCGGCCCCTTCGCCGACGACCACCCCACCCCCGCCCCCGGCGCCCTGAGCAATGCCAGGAGTGGGGCATTACTTGCATCCATTGCAAGTAATGCCCCACTCATAGCATTCGGCGGGGCTACTCGGCGTTGCTGGAGTGGCCGGGGAACAGATGCGCTTCCGGGTTCAGGGCGACGGCGATGTTGTTCACCGCCGTGGCCGCTTCGCCGAACCCGGTGGCGATCAGCTTCACCTTGCCCGGGTACGCGGCGACGTCGCCTGCCGCGTAGACGCGGGCTTTCGCGGTCGCCATGGTCGAGTCGACCGAGATGGCGCGGTGGTCGATCTCCAGGCCCCAGTTCTCGATCGGCCCCAGGTCGGCTGTGAACCCGAGCGCGGCGATCACCGACTGCGCCGGCAGCACTTCCATCCCGCCGCCCTTCACCTCGACGGTGATCTCGCCGAGCGCGCCGTCGCCGGTGTCGCGCAGTTCGGTCACTTCGGCGTCGGTGATGATCCGGATGCCGAGTTCGCGCGCCTGCCGCACGATCGACTCCACCGCCCGGAACCGCGCGCGCCGGTGCACCAGCGTGACGCTCCGCGCGATCGGGTGCAGCGCGAGCACCCAGTCGAACGCCGAGTCGCCACCGCCGACCACGACCACGTCCTGGTCCTCGTGCGCACGCAGCGAAGGCACGAAGTGCACCATCCCGCGTCCCAGCCAGCCATCCCCGGCGGGCAGCGGGCGCGGGGTGAACTCGCCGATGCCCGCGGTGATCAGCACCGCGCCGGTCCGCAGCGTCTCACCGCCGTCGAGCACGACCTCCAGCCCGTCGTCCACGTGCCTGAGGTGCTCGGCCTTGCGCCCCAGCAGGTACGATGGCTTCCACTGCGCGGCCTGCTCGACCAGCGAGTTGACCAGGTCTCTCCCGCGCACCGCGGGGAACCCGGCCACGTCGTAGATCATCTTCTCCGGGTACATCGCGGTCACCTGGCCGCCCGCCTCGGGCAGCGAGTCGATCACGGCGGTGGTCAACCCGCGGAAACCGGCGTAGTACGCGGCGAACAGGCCGGTCGGCCCGGCTCCGATGATCGCCAGGTCCACGGTCGAATCGGGCACGCTCATCCTGAAGAATCCCTCCGCCGTGCGTGGTGGTGTGTCGGCAGTCACACGCCACCCTAGTGCGAAAGACCACTCCGCAGGCCCGCCTCACCTGGGCCAGACTGGGGTCATGCCTGAACAGGAATTCCGCATCGAGCACGACACGATGGGCGAAGTGAAGGTGCCCGTCGACGCGCTGTACCGCGCCCAGACCCAGCGGGCCGTGGAGAACTTCCCGATCTCCGGCCGTGGCCTGGAGCGCGCCCAGATCCGCGCGCTCGGCCTGCTCAAGGCCGCGACCGCGCGGGTGAACGCCCGGCTCGGCGTGCTCGACGAGGACCTCGCGGGCGCGATCGCCGCCGCCGCCGACGAGGTGGCCGAAGGCAGGCACGACGCGCACTTCCCGATCGACGTGTTCCAGACCGGTTCCGGCACCTCGTCGAACATGAACGCCAACGAGGTCATCGCGACGCTGGCCACCCGCGCGCTCGGCCGCGACGTGCACCCGAACGACCACGTCAACGCCTCGCAGTCGTCCAACGACACCTTCCCGACCACCATCCACGTGGCCGCCACGGAAGCCGTGCTCTCCGAGGTCATCCCCGCGCTCGAACACCTCGCGGGCACCATCGAGGGCCGGGCGGCGGAGTGGGCGGACGTGGTCAAGTCCGGCCGCACGCACCTGATGGACGCCGTGCCGATCACGCTCGGGCAGGAGGCCGGGGCGTGGGCCGCGCAGGTGCGCTTCGGCGTCGAGCGGCTGCGTTCGGGCCTGGACCGCCTCGGCGAACTGCCGATCGGCGGCACCGCGGTCGGCTCCGGCCTCAACGCGCCCGACGGCTTCGGCGCCGCGGTCGCGGCCGAGCTAGCCGAGGTGACCGGCCTGCCGCTGACCGAGGCCCGCGACCACTTCGAGGCGCAGGCCACCCAGGACGGCGTGGTGGAGATTTCGGGGCACCTCCGCACGGTCGCCGTCTCGCTGAACAAGATCGCGAACGACCTGCGCTGGCTGGGTTCCGGCCCGCGCACCGGGCTCGCCGAGCTGGCGCTGCCGGATCTGCAGCCGGGCTCGTCGATCATGCCGGGCAAGGTCAACCCGGTGATCCCGGAGGCGACCCTGCAGGTGGTGGCGCAGGTGATCGGCAACGACGCGGCGGTGGCCTTCGCCGGTGCGCAGGGCAACTTCCAGCTCAACGTGAACCTGCCGGTGATCGCCCGCAACGTGCTGGAGTCCGCGCGCCTGCTCGCCGCGGTCTCGCGGCTGCTGGCGGACAAGGTGTTCGCCGGGATTACCGTGAACGCCGACCGGGCGCGTGAGTACGCCGAGGGTTCGCCGTCGATCGTGACGCCGCTGAACAAGTACATCGGCTACGAAGAGGCGGCGGCCGTGGCGAAGCAGGCGCTCAAGGAGCTGAAGACGATCCGCGAAGTGGTCATCGAACGCGGCTACGTCGCCGACGGCAAGCTCACCGAAGCGCAGCTGGACGAGGCGCTCGACGTGCTCCGGATGGCGCGCGGCGGCAAGTAGTCACCCCACGCGGCGGCGCAGGCCGATCAGCACGCCGAGGCCGACCAGTCCGACACCGGCCAGGTCGACCAGCTCCAGCCGCTGGGCGCCGAGCAGCACGGCGACCAGCAGGCCGGAGACGGGCATGACGCCGATCAGCACCCCGGCGCGGTCGGCGCCGAGCACGGACACGGCGAAGTACCAGATGCCGAACGCGACCGCGGTGACGAGCACGGCCAGCACCAGCAAAGCGCCGAGCTGCCTCGCGTCGGGCAGCCGCCAACTCTCGACGAAGGACGAGAGCAGGGCACTGCCGGCGGCCGCCGCGAGGCAGCTCCACGCCGAGGTGGCCAGCGGCCCGAGCCGTTTCACCAGGCCGACCGCGAAGAGGGTGAAGCAGGCCTCGCAGAGCATCGCGAGCACGGCCAGCACAAGGCCGGCGCCGGTGGTGGCACCGCCGCCGGTGAGGACCACGACCCCGCTGACCGCCAGCACCGCCCCGAAGATCGGCGCGGCGGACGGTTGCCTGCGGGCGAGCAGCGGGGCCACCACCGCCAGCACCAGCGGGCTGCCGCCGAGCACCGCGGCCACCAGCCCGGGCTCGGCGTAGCGCTGGGCGTAGAGCAGGCAGGCCTGGAAGCCGACCATGCCGGTCGCGGCCAGCGCGAGGAGCGCGGGCAGGTCCGTCCACTTCGGAATGGGCAGCGGCCGGCGGCGCAGGCCGAACCAGGCGAGCAGGAGCAACCCGGCCAGCCCGTACCGGAGGGCCTGGCCGAGCAGGAGCGGGTAGCCGTCGAGCATGCCGGTGACCGGCACCGAGCCACCGACGATCGCCGCGGTGGTCACCCCGGCGACGATGCCCAGCCGATCGCGGGCCGGCGCCAGCGTTGTTGTCATGCCGCCCAGCTTGATCACCGGGCGGCCCAGTCGACAGGACCACTTTGAGGCCGCGTACTTGGACCACAGAGCGATGCTCTCCACTAAGTGCGCCGCTCTCTTCCCGGAGCACCGACCCTCCATGACCCGTGCTCCACTATGTGATCACCGCTCTCCTGGGACACAAATGTGGCTTTGGGGGCGGATTCGGCCCCCAAAGCCACATTTGTGTCCTCCCCCGGTCGCCGATGGGGCGCCGGAGATACTGGGAGGTATGAGCGAGGCGGCCCGTGTCCGGTAGTGCGCTGCGGGAGTTGCTGCTCCCGGCCATCGACGCGGGTGGACGGCCCGGCAAGGCCGCCGAGTCCGCGCTGCGCGAAGCGATCCGGTCGGGCAGGCTGCCCGCGCACACCCGGTTGCCGTCGAGCCGCGACCTCGCCACGCAGCTCGGGTTGGCCCGCGGCACGGTGATGGCGTTCTACGCGCAACTGGTCGCCGAGGGCTACCTGTTCGCCGAGCGCGGTTCCGGCACCCGCGTCGCTCCCATCGGCGGCGGGCAGGAAACCCGCGCCGCCACCGAAGCGTCCGCACCCGCCTGGCGTTACGACCTCAAGCCCGGCCTGCCCGCGCTCGGCGCCTTCCCCCGCGCGGAATGGCTTGCCGCCGAACGAGAAGCGCTGAATTCACTGCCGGACGCGGGCCTCGGCTATCCCGACCCGGCCGGGCTGCACGAACTGCGGGTGGAACTGGCGAGCTACCTCGGCCGCGTCCGCGCGCTGCCGACCACGCCCGACGACCTCGTGATAACCAGTGGTGCGGCGGAAGCCCTGTCCTTATTGACGACCGTGCTGCACCGACGCGGCGACCGGCGGATCGCGGTCGAGGATCCGAGCCACCTCGGGCAGGCCGACCTGCTCACCTCCCACGGCCTCGAACCGGTCGGGGTGCCGGTCGACGAGGACGGCATCGACATCAGCAAGCTCACCGAGCCCGGCTGCGGTTCGGTGCTCGTGACGGCCGCGCACCAGTTCCCGCTCGGCATGGCGCTCCACCCCACCAGACGCCGCGCGCTGCTGGCGTGGGCCGAGCGCACCGGCGGACTGGTCATCGAGGACGACTACGACGCCGAACACCGCTACGACCGGCCCGCGCTCGGCGCCATCCGCGCGCTCGACCCCACCCGTGTGGCCTACCTCGGCAGCGTGAGCAAGGTCCTCATCCCCGCGTTGCGCATCGGCTGGCTGGTGCTGCCGCCGGATCTGCGCGAAGAAGTCGTCCTGACCAAGAAGCGGCACGACCTCGGCTGCGCGCCCCTGCCGCAGGCCGCGCTCGCGCGGATGCTGCGGTCCGGTGGGTACGACCGGCATCTGCGGCGCACGCGACGGCTCTACCGCCAGCGCCGGGACGCGCTGCTCGACGCGCTCGCCACCGCACTGCCCGCATGGCGCCCGGTGGGCATCGCGGCCGGGCTGCACGTGGTGCTCCGGCTGCCCGACGGCACGGACGACACCGAGGTGCACCAGGCACTGGCGGCACGCGGCATCCACGCGCCGGCGCTCTCCGGCTACGCCCATTCCGCCGCCGGGCGCCCGTTTCCCGGACTGGTACTGGGATACGCGGCGTCCTCACCGGACCGGTTGCGCGCGGTGGTCGCCGAGATAGCCGAGGTCGCCAACGGCCGGAGCGCCTGAGCGCGCGAATTGTCGGGGGTCGACCGCACAATGGGTGGATGTTGCTCGCCGACGCCGTGCAGGCCTCCGCCGCGCTCAGCGCGACGCGATCTCGCAAGACGAAGATCGCCACGCTGGCCGAAGTGCTGCGCGCGGCCGAGCCGGGCGAGCTGGGTCCGGTGGTCGGTTTCCTCACCGGGCAGCTGGTGCAGGGCCGGATCGGCGTCGGCTGGCGTTCGCTCGCCGGGCTCGGCGTCACCCCGGCCGAACAGCCCGCGCTGACCATCGCCGAGGTGGACCGGCGACTCACCGAGATCGCCGAGTTCACCGGTGCCGGGTCGACCAAGCCCAGGTCAGCGGCACTGCAGGCGTTGTTCGGCAAGGCCACCGAGGAGGAGCAGCAGTTCCTCGTCCGGCTGATGACCGGGGAGCTGCGTCAGGGCGCCCTCGAAGGGGTGATGGTCGACGCCGTGGCGGCCGCCGCCGAGGTACCTGGTGACGTGGTGCGACGGGCGTTCATGCTGTCCGGGCGCTTGCCCGCGACGGCCGTGGCCGCGATGTCCGGTGGCGAAGCCGCGCTCGGCGAATTCCGGCTGGAACTGGGCAGGCCGATCCGCCCGATGCTCGCCTCCCCCGCCGAATCGCTGACCGAGGCCATCGCCGAGCACCCGAGCGCGCTGGTCGAGTACAAAATGGACGGTGCACGGATTCAGGTGCACCGCGACGGCGACGAGGTGCACGTCTACACCAGGACGCTGCGCGAGATCACCGGTTCGGTCGCCGAACTGGTCGAACTGGTGCGCGCGCTGCCGTGTGAATCGGTGGTGCTCGACGGCGAAACCCTGGCGCTCACCGACGACGGCAGGCCGCGGCCGTTCCAGGAGACGATGAGCCGGTTCGGCAGCACGCGTGACGAGCAGGTGCGCGCGCTGCTTCTGCGCCCGTACTTCTTCGACTGCCTCCACCTCGACGGCGAAGATTTGCTTGACGCGCCGTTGCGCGAGCGCAACGCGGCTCTGCGCAAGGTGGTCGGTGAGCACCTGATCCCCGGCGAGGTCGAACCGGCCGACCCGGCGCGGCTGCTCGGCGATTCGCTGGCCGCCGGGCACGAAGGCGTGATGGTGAAGGACCTCGACTCGCCGTACGCGGCCGGGCGCCGCGGCAGCGCGTGGCTCAAGGTCAAGCAGGTGCACACGCTCGACCTCGTGGTGCTCGCCGCCGAATGGGGCCACGGCCGCCGCACCGGCTACCTGTCGAACCTGCACCTCGGCGCCCGCGATCCCGACGGCGGCCCGCCGATCATGGTGGGCAAGACCTTCAAGGGACTGACCGACGAGCTGCTCACCTGGCAGACGGCGAAGTTCCAGGAGCTCGAACGCGAGCGCGACGAGTGGACCGTCTACTTGCGACCGGAGCTGGTGGTGGAGATCGAGCTGGACGGCGCCCAGGTCAGCACCCGCTACCCCGGCGGGGTCGCGCTGCGCTTCGCCAGGGTGCTCCGGTACCGGCCGGACAAGGAAGCGGGTGATGCCGACACGATCGACGCCGTGCGCGCCACGCTGGCTTAGGCGCTCAGCGCTCGCCCGAGTTCCGTCGGCCCGTGCAGCACCGAGTTCCCGAGCCGCCTGCTGTAGATGAGCCCGGCGTTGCGCAGGACCGTCGCGTGCTGGCTGGCCGACGCGGTCGAGACGCCCAGCTCACGCGCGATCTCGGTGGTCGTCCGCCCACCGGCGGATTCCACGATGCAGCTGAGCACCTGCTGCCGCGTCGGCCCGATCAACGCGGCGACCGCGCCGGCCTCCACCCGCGGCTCGGTCCAGTCCGCCGCCACCGGGTACACCAGCACCGGCGGCAGGTCCGGGTCGCGCAGGCTGGTCGGCCGGGCCCGGCAGAAGGCCGAGGGCAGCAGCACCAGCCCGCGTTCGTCCAGCTCCAGGTCCTGCTCCACCGGGAAGTCGACCTCGAGCACCGGCGCCCGCCAGCGCGCGAACGGCGCGAAGGAGTCCAGCAGCCCTTCGACGCCCTGGTCGAGCAGGATCCGGTCGCGGACCATGCGCTCGGCCTCGAACATCGCCCGCAGCTGCCGCGAAACCGGCGCGATCGCCACCTCGTGGAACCGGGTCATCGCCCCGGCCAGCGGTCCCAGGCCGGTTTCCGCGACCCACTTCGTGTGCTCCCAGCGCTGGTCGCCGAGGAGTCGCAGCTCGGCCTCGACCCGGTCGGCGGGGGTGTCGAGCAGCGTGCGGACCCCGTCGTCGAGCGTGGTTTCCCCGCGCGTCGGGGTGAGGAAGTCCGGGAAGTACCCGCGCGTGGGTAACACGGTGGCCAGCCGGTGCACCGCCTCGCGGCCACCGGGCACCTTGGCCACCTGGGCACCGGCCCAGGTCCGCCACCCACCGAGCTTGGTCGAGTTGTCCGCGACGCGGAGCCGTTGCAGGCCGAGCGCCACGTTCCACAGTTCGTCGGGCTGCCGGGCGACGCGCACCCGTCCGAGATCAGCCGTCGACAGATGAATCCGCAGCATGCGTGCGTCTCCCTGTAGTTCGCTCAGGCCCGCTCACGGTATCGGGAGCGAAGCACGGGCGCACCCATGAAGATCTTTCAGCCACGCACCCGGCGGAAGGCGTTCAGCGGGTCACCGAGCCCGGCGTGCACCAGCGACCGCAGCGCGCCGCGTCGCACGTCGACCGGTTTGCCCGCGGCGATCCGGTGCATCTGCTGGGTGTGCCACTGCACCTCCAGCCAGCTGTCGGCCAGCTTGATCCCGGTTTTCGGGCACAGCCGCTCGGCGGTGATCTCCTCGCCGGCGAGCAGCCGCGCGGTCAGGTCCGGGGTGACCGTCAGCGGGCGGCCGAGGCCGATCACGTCCAGCGCGCCGAACCGCAGCGCGTCGGCCATGCCCTCGGCGGTGCTGAAACCGCCGGTGACCATGAGCGCGACGTCGGTGACCTTCCGGGCCTTGGTCGCGTAGTCGAGGAAGTAGGCCTCGCGGCGACCGGTGCTTTCGCCGCTCATGCCCATCATCGCGGCCTTCTCGTAGGTGCCGCCGGACACCTCCAGCAGGTCGATCCCCGCTTCGCCCAGCTCGCGCACCACGGCCAGCGACTCCTCCTCGGTGAAGCCCCCGCGCTGGAAGTCCGCGCTGTTCAGCTTCACCGAGATCGGCACGGCGTCCCCGATGGCGGCCCGCACCGCACGCACCACTTCCAGCAGGAACCGGCTGCGCTGCCGGCCCCAGACGTCGGTGCGCCGGTTGGTCAGCGGCGACAGGAACTGCGACACCAGGTAGCCGTGCGCGGCGTGCACCTGGATCCCGGCGAACCCCGCTTCGACGAAGGTGAGCGCGGACAACGCGAAGCGGTCGATGATCGCCTCGATCTCGTCGCCGGTCAGCTCGCGCGGCGGCACGAACACCGACCGGAGGCCGCGTGTCTCGAACGGCACCGCCGAGGGGGCGACCGGCTGACGCGAGAGGAACCGCGGGCTCTGCCTGCCGGGGTGGTTGAGCTGCACCCAGAGCTGGGCGTCGGTGCCGGTCACCGCGTCGGCCCAGGTGCGGTACTCCCCCGCGTCGGGCCGCAGCGGCACGGAGACGTTGCGCGGCTCCCCGAGCGCGGACGGATCGACCATCACGTTGCCGGTGCAGAGCAGGCCACCGCCGCCGCGCGCCCAGGTCCGGTACAGCTCGACCAGCTCGGCGGACGGCCGGTTGCGGCGGTCGCCGAGTTGCTCGCTCAACGCCGACTTGGCGATCCGGTGCGGCAGTTTCGCGCCGCACCGCAGTTCAAGAGGCTCCGCGAGGAGTTCGACCGCACCCATGCCGGTCATTTAACGGGACGGTAGATACCGCCAGTATTCGAAGGTGATCCCGGTCACTGTTAGGGTCCGGCCCATGACGGCGATCGTGCAGAACGTGGTGACCTCCGGCGTCTTCGAACTCGACGGCGGCAGCTGGGACGTGGACAACAACGTCTGGCTGATCGGTGATGACGAGGAAGTACTGGTGATCGACGCGGCCCACGACGCGGCCCGCATCGAAGACGCGATCGGCGAGCGCAAGGTGGTCGCCATCGTCTGCACCCACGCGCACAACGACCACGTCAACGCGGCCCCCGAACTGGCCAGCCGCACCGGCGCGCCGATCCTGCTGCACCCCGAGGACCGCGTGCTCTGGGACCTCACCCACGCCGACCGCGCCCCGGACGGCGAGCTCGCCGACGGCCAGGAGCTGACCGTCGCGGGCACCAGGCTCAAGGTCATCCACACGCCCGGCCACGCCCCCGGCGCGGTCTGCCTCTACGCCGCCGACCTCGGCACGGTGTTCACCGGCGACACCCTGTTCAACGGCGGCCCCGGCGCCACCGGACGGTCCTATTCGGACTACCCGACCATCAGGAAGTCCATCCAGGACAAGCTCTTCGTGCTGCCGGAGGACACCCGGGTGAATACCGGGCACGGCGGGGGCACCACCATCGGCGACGAGAAGTCCGGCTCAGCCGGCTGGGACTGACGTGCCGAACGGGTTGTCGATCACGTAGCGCCAGAGCCCGTCGGCCCCGCGGCGGGCGACGTCGGCCGCGGTGCCGCTGATGCTGTCGCCGACCGTCCAGTCGACGATCAGCAGCGCGAGGTCGCCGACCACGTCGACCCGGCGCGGGCGCACGGCGATCGGCAGGCCGAGGCGCAGGAACTCCTCGTTGGCCCGGCGCCGTTCGTCCCCGGTGACGCTGGTGCCGTCGCGGCGCACGAACACCGCGTCCGGCTCGTAGACCTGCTCGACGAGGTCGCTGTCGCCGCTGTTGAAGGCGTCGGCGAAAACGAACGGGTGCTGGGAAGCTTCGCCGGTGAGGCGCAAACTGGACATGTGCTCAGCGAAGCCGACGCCCTCGAAGGTCACCAAACGGAAACCTACGACGCCGAATTGGTGCCGGACGCCCGTGGCCGCACGCGCCGCCCGGAACCGGACTGCCCGGTCGAAATCGCGCTGGCCGCGATCTCCGGCCGCTGGACCACGCTCGTCCTGCGCGAACTGATGGCCGGTCCGCGCTCCTTCGGCGAACTGCGGGAAGCGCTGCCCAGCCTGTCCGCCAAGGTCCTGACCGAACGGCTGACCACGCTGGCCGACCGCGGCCTCACCGAACGCACCGCGCTGCCGGGCTTCCCGCCGCGCACCAGCCACCGCCTGACGCCCACCGGCGAACGGCTGCGGCCCCTGCTCATCGAGCTGTACCGGACCGGCACCGCCATCAGCCTGTAGCCTGGCTCCTCGTGCGCTTTCTGGATGGCCATCGGCCCGCCAACGACCTGACCTACGACGACGTCTTCCTCGTCCCGAACCGCTCCGACGTGGAGTCCCGCTTCGACGTGGACCTGGCCACCGCGGACGGCACCGGCGCCACCTTCCCGGTGGTGGTGGCGAACATGACCGCGGTCGCCGGCCGCCGGATGGCCGAGACGGTGGCCCGCCGCGGCGGGCTGGTGGTGCTGCCGCAGGACGTGGACCCGGCCGCCGTGGCCGACATCACCGCCTGGGTCAAGAGCAGGCACGTCGTCTGGGACACCCCGCTCGTGCTGACCGGCGGGGACGCCGTCGCCGACGCGCTGAACCTGGTCGGCAAGCGGGCCCACGGCGCGGTCGTCGTGGTCGACGCGGACGGGCGGCCCACCGGCGTGGTCACCGAGGAGGCCTGCCAGGGAGTGGACCGGTTCGCGCGGCTGTCCGAGATCGTCGATCCCGCCGTGGTCACCGTGCCGCTGGACACCGCTCCGCGCGAGGTCTTCGAGCGGCTGCACGAGCACGGCGACCGGCTCGCGCTGGGCGTCGACGAGACCGGGCGGCTCGCAGGCGTGCTCACGCCGGTCGCGGCGCTGCGGGCGGAGATCTACTCGCCCGCGCTGGACACCTCCGGCAAGCTGCGCGTGGCCGCCGCGATCGGCGTCAACGGCGATGTCGCGGCCAAGGCGGAAGCCGTGCTCAGCGGCGGGGTGGACGTGCTGGTGGTCGACACCGCGCACGGGCACCAGGAGAAGATGATCGCCGCGCTGAAGGCGGTCCGGTCGGTCTCGCCCGCGGTGCCGGTGGTCGCGGGCAACGTGGTCACCGCCGAGGGCACGCGCGACCTGATCGCCGCCGGTGCCGACGTGGTCAAGGTCGGGGTCGGCCCCGGCGCGATGTGCACCACGCGGATGGCCACCGGCGTCGGCAGGCCGCAGTTCTCCGCGGTCACCGAATGCGCGGCGGCGGCCCGTGAGCTGGGCAAGCACGTGTGGGCGGACGGCGGCGTGCGGCACCCGCGCGACGTCGCGCTCGCGCTGGCGGCAGGCGCGTCGGCCGCGATGGTCGGCTCGTGGTTCGCCGGCACCCACGAATCCCCCGGCGACCTGCGCTACGACGAGCAGGGGCGACCGTACAAGGAGTCGTTCGGCATGGCGTCGAAGCGGGCCGTCGGCGCCCGGACCCGCACGGACAACGTCTACGAGCGGGCGAAGAAGGGCCTGTTCGAGGAGGGCATCTCGTCCTCGCGCATGGCACTGGACCCGACGCGGCCCGGCGTCGAGGACCTGCTCGACTCGATCGGCTCGGGCGTGCGCTCGGCGTGCACCTACGCGGGGGCGCGCACGCTGGAGGAATTCCACGAGCGGGCGGTGCTGGGCATCCAGTCGGCCGCCGGCTTCGCCGAAGGCCGCCCCCTCCCGTCCGGCTGGTGATGCCGTGAATGTGGCTTTCACGGCGTATTCCGCCGTGAAAGCCACATTCACGGCACTTGCTAGTGGTCCTCGAGCATTTCGGTGACCAGGGCGGCGATCGGTGAGCGTTCCGAACGCGTCAGTGTGACGTGCGCGAACAACGGGTGGCCCTTGAGTTTCTCGATGACCGCCGAAACCCCGTCATGCCGCCCCACACGCAGGTTGTCGCGCTGTGCCACGTCATGCGTGAGCACCACCCGCGACGCCGTGCCGAGCCGCGAGAGCACGGTCAGCAGCACGTTCCGCTCCAGCGACTGCGCCTCGTCGACGATCACGAAGGCGTCGTGCAGCGAACGGCCGCGGATGTGCGTCAGCGGCAGCACTTCGAGCATGCCGCGGTCGAACACCTCGTCCAGCACGTCCTGGCTGACCAGCGCGCCGAGGGTGTCGAACACCGCCTGCGCCCACGGCTGCATCTTCTCCGACTCCGAGCCGGGCAGGTAGCCGAGATCCTGCCCGCCGACCGCGTAGACCGGCCGGAACACCACGACCTTGCGGTGCGCGCGGCGTTCCATCACCGACTCGAGCCCGGCGCACAACGCCAGCGCCGACTTCCCGGTACCGGCCCGCCCGCCCAGCGAGACGATGCCGACCTCGGGGTCGAGCAGCAGGTCGAGCGCGATCCGCTGCTCCGCGGACCGGCCGTGCAGCCCGAAGGCCTCCTTGTCCCCGCGGACCAGGCGGATCCGCTTGTCCGGGGTGATCCGGCCGAGCGCGCTGGAGCTGCCGGCCAGCAGCCGCAGGCCGGTGTGGCAGGGCAGTTCACCCAGCTCGTCGAGGCCGAACTCGGCCGGGGTGACCGGCCCGTCGTGGAAGAGCGCGTCGAGCACCGGCTGCTGCACGTCGACGTCCGCCATGCCGGTCCACCCCGAGGGCGTGACCTCCTGCGCGCGGTACTCATCGGCCACGAGCCCCACCGCACCCGCCTTGACCCGGAGCGGGATGTCCTTGGTCACCAGCGTCACCGTCTCGAGCTCGACCTGCAGGTTCAGCGCGCAGGCCAGGATGCGGTGGTCGTTGGAGTCGGTGCGGAAACCGGGCGGCAACACGGACTGGTCCGAGTGGTTCAGCTCGACGTGCAGCGTGCCGCCGCTTTCGCCGATCGGAACCGGGGCGTCCAGCCGGCCGTGGGTGCGCCGGAGGTCGTCGAGCAGGCGGAGCGACTCACGCGCGAACCAGCCCAGTTCGGGGTGGTGCCGCTTGGCTTCCAGCTCGCTGATGACCACCAGCGGCAGAACCACGGAGTGCTCGGCGAACCTGGTCACGGCCCGGGGGTCGGACAGCAGGACCGAGGTGTCGAGCACATAGGTGTGCCGCGGGAAATCTGGGGATTCGAGAACTTTCTCAGTGCCGTCGGCACTGGTCGAAGAGCGGCCGGAGGCCTTCCGGGGCAAACGCTGCGCAGTCACGACGGCATCTCCCTCGTGGGCGTGGCACCACGCCCGCACTCGCTGGGCCGGGCACTGCCCCGGTTGGTCCGCTCGGGTCGACGCGGTGCGCGTCAGCCTTCGCGGCCACGAGGGCCGGGTGCCGGCCCACTCGTGCGTATCACGAGCGGATGTCCCGCTCCTTCTACGACCGCCACGACCAGGGGCCTCCCGTGATGGCCCGCAGGGGTCGCGGTCCATCACTTCGCAAGCTACCTGCGTATGGCGGCCGCTGCAGGCAGCCACACAGGTGATTCGTCAAACCGTCATCTCACGGTCAGTCGCAGGTTACGAACAGGGAGTGAGAAACGGCCATTTACCACGCTGGGTAGCCGGAATTGTCGGCTCTCACCGGTTCGGGTGGAACGTCGATGTCCACTGTGCCGTTATCACGAGACACAGTGGACTTTTCCCGAATTCCCCAGTCTGGCGCCGGATGAGGGACGCGGACCGTCATTCACGGTCAGGTGAAACGGCCCGGTGGGTTCAGGCGCCGAACCGCCGGTGCCGGACCGCGTAGTCACGCAGCGCACGCAGGAAGTCGACGCGGCGGAAGGCGGGCCAGTAGGCCTCGGTGAACCAGAACTCCGAGTGGGCGGACTGCCAGAGCAGGAAACCGGACAGCCGCTGCTCCCCCGAGGTCCGGATGATGAGGTCCGGGTCGGGCTGGCCCGAGGTGTACATGTGCTCGGAGATGTGGTCCACGTCGAGGATCTTCGCCAGTTCGCGGATGCTGGTGCCCTCGTCGGCGTGCTGCAGCAGCAGTTTGCGCACGGCATCGGCGATCTCCTGGCGGCCGCCGTAGCCGACGGCGATGTTGACCTCCATGCCGGTGCGCTCGTCGGTGCGCTCGGCGGCGGCCGTCAGCCGTTTGGCGGTGTGCTCGGGGAGCAGGTCGAGCGCGCCGACCATGCGCAGGCGCCACGCGGTTTCCGGGCCGGACAGCTCGTCGACCACGTCCGGGATGATCTCGAGCAGCGCCTCGATCTCGTCGGAGGCGCGGCTGAGGTTGTCGGTGGACAGCAGCCACAGGGTGACCACCTCGACCTCGGCTTCGCGGCACCAGCTGAGGAAGTCGGCGATCTTCTTGGCGCCGACCCGGTGGCCGTCGCTGACGTCGGTGAAGCCGGCCTCCCGCGCCCATCTGCGGTTGCCGTCGAGCATGATCGCGATGTGCCGGGGGTGCCTGCCCGCGGCCTGCTGGATGAGGCGCCGCGAGTACGCGCTGTACACGATGTCGGCCACGAATGATCGAACGCTCACGTCGGCACAGCGTACGCAACCCGGCGAAGGTGGTGGGGCGCGCCACGGAGCACTGTGTTCCGGCCTACGGTCCCGTAACCTTGGTCGGGTGAGCTCCGCTACCGACACGCAGCAACAACCGAAGCCGGGCCCCGAAAGCCGCCCCCGCCTGCGCGGGCACATCCACTTCTGGTCGTTCTTCGTCTCGCTGGCCGCCGCCGCGGCGCTCGTCACCCTGGCGGCCTCGACGGTGTCCGGCCTGGCCGCGCTGGCCACGTCGGTGTACGGCCTGACGGTGCTCGGGTTGTTCGGCGTGAGCGCGCTGTACCACCGCCGCATCTGGAGCCGGAAGGCGTACCAGTGGATGAAGCGGGCGGATCACTCGATGATCTTCCTGTTCATCGCCGGGACGTACACGCCGTTCACGCTGCTGGCCATGTCCAAGCCCACCGGTTACGTCGTACTGGCCATCGTCTGGGGCGGGGCCATCGCCGGGGTGGCGCTGAAGCTGCTGTGGCCCACCGCCCCGCGCTGGCTGGGCGTGCCGATCTACATCGCACTGGGCTGGGTCGCCGTCTTCGTGCTGCCGGAACTGCTGGCCAGCGCCGGCGTCGCCGCCCTGGTCCTGCTCCTGGTCGGCGGCGCCTTCTACACCGCGGGCGCGATCTTCTACGCCGTCAAGTGGCCGAACCACTGGCCCCACGTCTTCGGTTACCACGAGTACTTCCACGCCTGCACCGTGCTGGCCGCCGCCTCGCACTACATCGCGATCTGGCTCGCCATGTACTCCTAGCAGCGGTTTCGACGGCCGAACAGCCAGGTGCTTCCTGGCTGTTCGCGCCCGGGAGTCAGGCCACGTGCAGGACTGCGGTGGCGTCGTTCAGGGTGGGCGGGTCCAGCGGGAAGTAGCCCTGTGGCGGGGTGGTGTCGGTGCGCACCTGTAGTGCCGGGAGCGTGGGGGCGCACAGGCCCCAGGTTTCGAACATCGGCTGCAGGTGGGCCTCATACGTACCGGTGGGAGGCGCGCCGAGGGCGATGGTGTCGCTGTGGCCCAGGCTTCCGGCGACGAAGGTGTACTGCTCATCCGATACAGCCGCGAAGATGGCGCCGGCGGGGGCCCATGACAGTTCCATGTCCCACATGTCGAGGGTGTTCTCGCTCGCCTGTAGGTGCTTGTTGTGCGCGAAGAGCATGGTCCCGCCGCGGGAGGACTCGGTGCGGCGGAGGGAGAGCAGGTTCTGCGCCATCAGTGCATCCCGGACAGCGCCCAGTTCTGAGACCCGCGCGGGCATCGGGTCCACTGGCTTCGCGCATTGGGCGTGGTAGCGCAGCAGGCCGAGGCCGCCCGTGAGGTGGACTTCGGCGTTGAGCCAGGCCGTGCGTGAAGTGGTGGCGATCAGCTTCGGGGCGTGCGAATACAGCAGTACCAGCATGTCATCAGCCAGGCATCGCAGGCGGGCCGCCTCGGGGCCGGCGCCTGGCGACTGGGCGTAGTCCATGACGGCTTCCGTGCGGCTCCAAAACTCGTCGTCGCCGGCGATACCGGCGATGTCGTCATCCAGGCCCAGGTAGTCCCGCGCGTGTTCCAGGTACGGCCGCGGGCTCGGCGCGCTCATGGTCTCCATTTGCGCGTCGAAACCGTGGAACGCCAGGCGCTCGGCCGCCGGGCGGTCGGCGTTGTACTCCCGCATCCAGGTGATCAGCTGCCGGTTCGCGTCCAGCTCGCCGAAGCCGTGGCTGAAGCCGGAGCGCATCACCTCGTCCAGGGTTCCCTTGCCCTCCTGGACGTAGGCGTTCACGGCGAGCGCGGCCACGCGGTCGGTTTCCATGGCGATCGACCGGAAGCCGAGCTCGGCCAGTTGCGCGAACAGGTCGTTGCGCACGCGGGCGAAGGCCGGTTCCTGGTGCGTCGGCTCGCCGAAGGCCAGCACGTCCACGGAGCTGTTCACGAAGTCTCGAATGTCCTGACTCATGAGACTCAAGCGTATCGTTGAAAGCTCTGTTGAAACTCCGGCGAGAACTACCAGCGGTGAGCCGCGGAAAGCCTCAAGCGTCGAGCAACGGTGCCTGCAGGAACTGCTCGGGCACGGCGAAGCCGTCCACCAGTGTGCGCGCGTGCGGTCGCAGTTCGGCGCACAGCGAGTTCACGGCGGCGACCACGGCCTTCGAGCGCGTGGAGGTGAGGCGGCCGTGCTCCAGGAACCACGCCCGGTCCGCTTCGATGTTCGACAGCGCGTAGAGGTCGCAGACCCGTTCCAGCAGCGCCGCGACGGCGGGGTCCTGGCACCGCGCGATGGCGGCGGTGAAGGCTTCCAACACCAGGCGGTCGACGTGCACGCGACCGGCCCGCAGCACGTGGTCCTGCGCATCGTTGAAGGCGTCGAAGGGATCGCCCTCCTCCACGGCTTTGCGCAGGCGGCGGGCGACGCCGTCCAGGATGTGCTCCTCCCGGTCTTCGAACAGCTTCAGGTGCCATTCCCGGTTGAACAGGACGTCGTCGTCGCTCGCGGTGGCCAGGCGTTCGACGACCTTCCGCGCGGAGGTGCGTTCGATGACGGATTCGACGATCTGCTCGGCCACGAAACGCACGGTGGCGAACGGGCTGAGGTCCGAGAACTGTTCCTTGTAACTGGTGAGCAGACCCTTCGCGACCAGCTGCAACAACACCGTGTTGTCGCCCTCGAAAGTGGTGAAGACGTCCGTGTCCGCTTTCAGGGCGGGCAGCAGGTTTTCCGCCAGGTAACCCGCGCCACCGCAGGCTTCGCGCGCCATCTGGATGGTGGAAGTGGCGTGCCAGGTGGTGATGGCCTTGATACCCGCGGCGCGCGATTCGAGTTCGCGTTGTTCCTGCTCAGGGGGTTCGAGACCCAGGTCGTGCAGGGTGCTGAGCAGTTCCTCCTGCGCGAAGTGCAGCGCATAGGTCTTCGCCAGCGCGGGCAGCAGTTTGCGTTGGTGCGCCCGGTAGTCCAGCAGTACGACCTCTTCGCCGTCCGGCTTGAAGAACTGGCGCCGCCGCTCGGCGTACCGGACCGCCACGGCGAGCGCGCGCTTGGTCGCGTTGCCCGCGCTGCCCGCCACGCTGATCCGGCCGCGGATCAGCGTGCCCAGCATGGTGAAGAAGCGCCGGTTGTCGCTTTCGATCGAGCTCGAATACGTGCCGTCCTCGGCCACGTCGGCGAAGCGGTTCAGCAGCGCTTCCCTCGGCACGCGCACCTTGTCGAAGGACAACCGTCCATTGTCGACTCCGTTGAGGCCTGCCTTCTTGCCGCAGTCCTCGATGGTCACGCCGGGCGCGGGCTTGCCGTCGATCCGGATCGGCACCACGAAGGCGTGCACACCACGGGATTCGCCGCCGGTGATCAGCTGCGCGAACACCACCGCCAGCTCGCCGTCGCGCGCCGCGTTCCCGATGTACTCCTTGACCGCCATCGCGTCCGGCGTGTCGATGACGAAGCCGCCGTCGGCGAAAGTCGCCGTGGTGCGCAGGTTCTGCACGTCGGACCCGTGCCCGTGCTCGGTCATCGCGAAGCAGCCGAGCAGATCGAGGCTGGTGATGCGGCGCAGGTACTTCTCGTGGTGCCGCGCGGTGCCCAGCAACTGCACGGCCCCGCCGAACAGTCCCCATTGGACCCCGGCCTTGACCATCAGCGACAGGTCACCGAAGCCGAGCATTTCGAACGAAGTCAGCGAGCCGCCGACGTCCCCGCCACCGCCGTACTCCGGGTCGTAGCCCAGGCCCGGCCGGTCCGTGCGCGCCAGCGCCTGCATCTGCTCCAGCACCTGCGCCCGGTGCGCCTCGGTGTCCAGTTCGGTGGTGTCGCGGAACTTCTCCTCGGCGATCTGCGCGCGCACGCCGCGCTTGAGTTCGGCCCACCGGCCGTCCAATACCGCGGTCAGCGCTTCGGCTTGGACTTCGAGGTCGGGCACGGCTCCTCCAAGGGCTGGCTACTACCTACTGACTAGTAACCAGCCTGCCGCAGAACCAAACGCGACGCGACCCGCGTCACTCAACCGAGGTCCGGCCCTTTCGACCGCAGGTCGTCCACCTTGGACATGGCGTCCCGCAGCTCACCGAGCCAGCTGTCCGCGTGCTCCCCGACCAGCCGCACCGCCCACGCCAGCGCCTCCGACCGCGAACGCGCCACCCCCGAGTCGACCAGCGTGTCGAGCACCAGGCGCTCCGGCTGCCGCAGCCGCGTCATCACCGGCGCCGAGACCGTGGTGAACAGCTCCTGCGTGCCGCCGAGCCGCGCGCCCCACGAGACCTTCCGCTGGTAGCGGTGCTCCGCCTGGCGGGCGATCTCGATGCGCTCGTCCCGCGTCTCCTCGCGGAACCGGCTGATCCGGCCCGACTCCGCGGCGCCGCGAGCCGCCTCGTCCTCGAAGTCGGCGTCGAGCGCGGGCAACTCGCCGACCAGCAGGATCTCCTCCCGGTCGACCGTCACCTGCGGTGCTTCGGTGAACCAGCCGTCGGGCAACCGGCCGGCGAACCACGCCGCCGCGTCATCGGCGGGCGGCACCTCGGTCTGCTGGTAGCCGCCTCTTCCGCGCCATCCTCGTCCCATCACTGCCTCCGTAGCAACGTTGATTACATGATTACGTTGCTTCTGACGTTACGCCGGAAAGCAGGCGAGGCGAGGTCCGTTCACTGACGGCGGACAGGCGGGGTCAGAGCGCTGCGCGCAGCTCCTCCACGCTGGTCACCGGCCGATCGCAGACGTAACCGCGGCAGACGTACGCCGCCGCCTTGCCCTCGACCAGCGGCCGGTCGGCGAGCAACGGCACGCCCTCGGCGTCGGGCACCCCGCCGAGCACGATGCCGCCGCCGTGCACCTGCCGCGCGGCTTCGGCGACCAGTTCCACGCGCGAAACCGCGTCCGGGCCGGTCACCGCGACCTGCACCGGACCCGCCCGCAGCGCTTCGGCCACGCTCAGCCAGTGCCCGGCGAAGCGCGGGATCTCCGACGACAGCGCGCCGGTGCGGCTGACCGCCTGCTCGGCCGCGTCCCGATACCGGCCTGCGGCCGCCGAACCGGCCAACGCCGATGCCGTCAGCAAAGCCCCCGCCAGCGCGGAAGCACCCGACGGACTCGCGTTGTCGCCCGGGTCGGACGGCCGGTGGACCAGCTGCTCGGCGTCGTCCGCGGTGTCGTGGAAGGCACCCGGCACCTCGGGGTCGGCGAACCGGGTCAGCGCGACCTCCAGCAGTTCGGTCGCGTCGGCCAGCCAGCGCGCCTCGCCGGTCGCCTGGTGCAGCGCGAGCAGGCCGTCCGCCAGGCAGGCGTAGTCCTCGAGCACCCCGGCCGCGTCCCCGACCACGCCGTGCCGCGAACTGCGGCGCAGCCTGCCGTCGACCAGGTGCTTGTCCATCAGGAAGCGCGCGGCCTCGGCGGCGGCGTCGATCCAGCGCGTCCGGCCGAGGGCGAGACCGCCTTCGGCCAGCGCGGTGATCGCCAGCCCGTTCCACGCGGCGATCACCTTGTCGTCCAGCCCGGGCTGCGGCCGGTCGGCGCGAGAACGCAGCAGTGCCGAGCGCACGCCGTTCCACCGCGGTTCGTCGTCCGGGTCGAGCGGCAGCTGGAGCGTCGAGGCACCGCCTTCGAAGGTGCCCGCTTCGGTGACCTGGAACAGTTCGGCCGCCCACTCGGCGTCCTTCTCCCCCAGCACTTCGGTGAGCTGCTTGAGCGTCCAGACGTAGGTCAGGCCTTCGATGCCGTCGGTGTCGGCGTCGAGCGACGCGGCGAACCCGCCCTCCTCGGTGCGGAGGTCGCGGAGCAGGAACGCGGCGGTCTCGTCGGCGATCCGCTCGGCGAATTCGGAACCGGTGCGGCGCGCGAGGTGCGCGTACAACCGCAGCAGCAAAGCGTTGTCGTACAACATCTTCTCGAAATGCGGCACCACCCAGCCGGCATCCACCGAGTACCGGGAGAAGCCACCGGCGAGCTGGTCGTACAGGCCACCACGGCCCATCGCGTGCGTGGCACGTTCCACAATAGACAGAGCTTCGGGTGAGCCGGTGCGCTCGTGGTGGCGCAACAGGAACTCCAGCACCATGGACGGCGGGAACTTCGGCGCACTGCCGAACCCGCCGTGCACCCGATCCTCGTCCTCGGCCAGTTTCGCCGCCGCGCCGGCCAGCGCTTCATCGTCCACAACGGACTCTTTCAGCGGCCCGGCGCGTTCGGTCAGGTGCGCCATGATCTGCCCGGCGCCCTCCCGCAGCTCGTCCGGCCGCTCCGTCCACGCCTCGGCCACCGCGACCAGCAACTGGGGGAACGACGGCATCCCGGGGCGCGGCCGCGGCGGGTAGTAGGTGCCGCAGTGGAACGGCTCGCCCTCCGGAGTGAGGAAGCAGGTCATCGGCCAGCCACCCTGGCCGGTCATCGCCTGCGTGGCGGTCATGTAGACCGCGTCGATGTCCGGGCGTTCCTCGCGGTCGACCTTGATGTTGACGAAGTTCGCGTTCATCAGCGCCGCGGTGCCCTCGTCTTCGAAGGACTCGTGGGCCATCACGTGGCACCAGTGGCAGGCGGCGTACCCGACCGAGAGCAGGATCGGCACGTCGCGGCGCTGGGCCTCGGCGAGCGCCTCCGGCCCCCACGGCCACCAGTCGACCGGGTTGTCCGCGTGCTGGAGCAGGTACGGGCTGGTCGCTGCGGCGAGTCGGTTCGACATGGGTCCAGCGTTCCAGAGGAAGCGGTGCCGCGCAGCGGCTCAACGGGCGCGTCGGCCAGGAAAACCGGGTGTGCCGGATTCGGCCGGCTACCCGCTGTTCCGGCGTCGCCGATTCCGGCCGGGATGGCCCGAGCCGCCGCGGCCGAATGGCCGTCCACTATGGACGGCCAGGGGGCTAGCTGGAGGGCTCGGCCTTGGTCTCGGCCTTCGGGGCTTCGGTCTTGGGAGTGGCCTCGGCGGGCTTGGCGTCACTCGCCGGAGCCGGTTCCTCGTCGTTGTCGAAGCTGGCCGGCACCCGCTTGAGGTGCTTGGTCATCGAGCGGACCAGCAGGACCACGGCGATCAGGAACAGGATCAGCACGAGCAGGCCGACGGGCGAGGACTTGCCGAAGTCCTCGCCCTGGCCGCCGTTGTCACCGTTGCCGGGCTGCTGGGCCAGCACCGCTGTCGCGGTGACCGGTGCCACGGCCAGGTCCGGCAGTACGAAACTCATGCGCTCACCTTCTCAGAGCTTGGCGGGGCGTCCTTCGTCCGCCCCCACGATGCCCGCGAACAAATCGTCCTCCGGAACCGTGCTGTCCACCATTGACCGGACCAGCTCGTACTCCTCGGTCGGCCACAGCTCGCGCTGGATCTCGAGCGGGGTGGCGAACCAGCGGCTGTCCGGGTCGATCTGGGTGGCGTGCGCCTTGAGGGCCTCGTCACGCTGCTCGAAGTAGTCGCCGCACTCGACGCGGGTGGTCACCCGCTCCATCACGTCCGGCTTGTCGTCGCTCCAGCGCTTGAGCCACTCCTCGTACGGCGACTCCAGGCCCGCCTTCAGCAGGGCCTCGTGCAGCGCGGTCATCCTCGCGCGGGAGAAGCCGTGCACGTAGTACAGCTTCAGCGGCTGCCACGGGTCGCCGGTTCCCGGGTACTTGTCCGGGTCACCCGCCGCGTCGAAGGCGGCCATCGAGATCTCGTGGGTGCGGATGTGGTCCGGGTGCGGGTAGCCGCCGTTCTCGTCGTAGGTGATGATCACGTGCGGGCGGAAGTCGCGGATGGCCTCGACGAGCGGGCCGGTGGACTCCTCGATCGGCACGGTGGCGAACGAGCCCTCCGGCAGCGGCGGCAGCGGGTCGCCCTCCGGCAGGCCCGAGTCGACGAAACCGAGCCAGCGGTGCTGCACCCCGAGGATCTTCGCCGCGCGCGCCATCTCCTCGCGGCGGATCTCCGACATGTTCTCCAGCACCTCGGGCCGGTCCATCGCCGGGTTGAGGATGCTGCCCGCCTCGCCACCGGTGCAGGTCACGACGAGTACTTCGTGCCCCTCGGCGACGTAGCGCGCCATCGTGGCCGCACCCTTGCTGGACTCATCGTCCGGGTGGGCGTGCACCGCCATCAGCCGAAGCCCCATTACGGCATGTCCCTTCTTTGCGCTGACCCCACGTCAAGCCCCCAGACAGCCAACGCGGATACTCACCTCAGCTATTCCTCTCCCCATTGTCCCCGTCACCCCGACAAGACGGCCCGGAGGCCCGGTTTGCCCACCGAAACGCCCGCCCGCCTGCCGGAAGGCCGCTACGGCAAGCCGAAGCGACCGGCGCCGAAGCGGTGGCGGACGTGGGCGCTGAGCGCGGCGGGCCTGCTGGTCGGCGGTGCGGTGGCGGTACTGGCCTACGCCAACCTCGGCACCGCGCCGATCGAGGGCGAGCGCCGGTTGTTCACCGAGCTGCCCGGCGACGCGATGGAGATCACCGTCGACGTGACCCGCGACGAGCCGGAACGCGCCGGGGTGTGCATCGTGCGGGTCCGCGACATCACCGGCGCGGAGAGCGGGCGGCGTGAAGTGCTCGTGCCGCCGGGAGAGAGCAGCACCGCGGTGAAAGCGGTGATCAAAAGCCGCGGCCGCCCGGTGACCGCCGACGTATTCGGCTGCTCTTACGAAGTACCGGAATATTTGTCAACCCCATAGCGGCCAACGGGGTGAACGGGGCGGTCAACGTCCGTTCAACGGTCTGTGGAGCGGCCTGGGGGCCGCTGTCCGTGTTATGCTGATCTACCGGCACGGCCCGAGGTGGGCCGTGTTTTTCCTTTATTCCTGCCTCGCCGGCGAGCCACGTCGGGCGAGGTAGCCGGCTTGCATACCCAAGACCGGCAGGCCCGACGAGGAGATGGTGACCGTGAGCGACACCCAGGTGACCTGGCTGACCCAGGATGCCTACGACAGGCTCAAGCACGAGCTCGACGAACTCATCGAGAATCGTCCGGTCATCGCCGCGAAGATCAACGACAGCCGGGAAGAGGGCGACCTCAAGGAGAACGGTGGCTACCACGCCGCCCGTGAGGAACAGGCCCACCAGGAATCCCGCATCCGCCACCTCCAGGAGCTGCTGCGCGCGGCCAAGGTGGGCGAAGCCCCGGCCAACGACGGACTCGCGGAGCCCGGCAAGATTCTCACCGTGCGTTACGACGGCGACGACGAGGACGAGAAGTTCCTGCTCGCCACCCGTGAGGAGGGCGCCGAGGGCGACCTCGACGTGTACTCCCCGGAGTCACCGCTCGGCCGCGCCCTGCTCGGCGCGAAGGAGGGCGAGGCTCGCGAGTACGAGCTGCCCAACGGCAACACCCAGAAGGTGACGCTGGTCAAGGCGGTCCCGTACACCGGCTGAGCCGCTGCTCCTCCCCGAGCTGAGATCCCGACCTGAAGAATGCACGCCCGGCCGTGAGTTGTGCCCATGGCCGGGCGCGCATGTTTCCGGTTAGCTTCGAAGCAAAGCTTTGGGAGGCAGTTTTGAGCGACTTACCTATTTGCGGGACCTGCGGGACCCAGTACGCGACGCCACAGACCGAATGCCAGATCTGCGAGGACGAACGCCAGTACGTCCCGCAGTCCGGCCAAACCTGGACCTCTCTCGCCGCCATGCGGGCCAGTGGTGACTATTCGGCACGCATCGAACACCCGGGCGAAGGGTTGATCGAAATCGGCACCGAACCCCGGTTCGGCATCGGCCAGCGCGCGCTGCTGGTCCAGGCCGCTTCGGGGAACTTCCTCTGGGACTGCGTCACCTACCTCGACGACGAGATCGTCGCGGCGGTCGAGGCGGCCGGGGGCATCACCGGCCTGGCGATCAGCCACCCGCACTACTACACCACCATGGTGGAGTGGGCGAAGGCCTTCAACGTGCCGATCTACCTGCACGAGAAGGACAAGGACTGGATCGCCCGCCCCGACGACTCGATCGAGCTGTGGAGCGGCGACACCAAGCAGCTCGCCGACGACCTCACGCTGATCAACCTCGGCGTGCACTTCGCCGGCAGCACCGTGCTGCACTGGCGTGACGGCGCCGCGGGCCAGGGCGCCCTGCTCACCGGCGACATCGTGCAGGTCATCCCCGACCGCAAGTTCGTCGGCTTCATGTACAGCTACCCGAACCTGATCCCGGAGCGGCCGAGCATCGTCAAGCACGCCGGCGAGATCCTGGAGCCGTACCGGTTCGAGAAGCTGCACGGCGCGTGGTGGAACTCCTCCATCAACGCCGACGCGCACGGCATCGTGCAGCGGTCCGCGAAGCGCTACCTCGAGCACGCGCGCGACTGAACTCCCTACGCCCCCCGCGCGGTGCGCTCCAGCAACGGGCGCACCCGCGGCGGGACGGGGGTGGACAGCGCCACCGAGGTCGACGTCCGCAGCACGTCCGGCACGCCGACCACCGCGTCGATCACCCGCTGCAGGTCGTCGTTGTCGCGGGCCACCATGCGCACGAACAGATCGCCCTGCCCGGTGGTCGCGTGCACCTCGCACACCTCTTCGATCGCCGCCAGCGCCGCGGCCACCTCGGTGCGGCGGCCCTGCGCGATCTCCAGCCAGGCGAACGCGGTCAGCCCGTAGCCCATCGCGCCCAGGTCCAGTTCCGGCGGGAAGCCGCCGAGCACCCCTCTCGCCGCCAGCCGGTCCAGCCTGGCCTGTACGGTTCCGCGTGCCACCCCCAGCCGCCGCGCGCATTCGAGCACGCCGAGGCGCGGGGCGTCGGTGAGCAGCAGGAGCAGGCGCGCGTCGAGGTCGTCGAGGGCTTCGTCGGACATGGGGTGATCTCCTGCGCAGGTTGTCCACTCTGACCGGCGGGTTCCCGGTTTCCTTGAGCATACTGCCCAGTGAATTCGACGACTGTTGCTCATCTTGCCCGGCAGGCTGATGCTCAGTGGCATGACGCACACACTCGACCCACAAGGCGCACTCGACGACGTCAGCTATGACCAGCTGCGTCAGCTCGTCGGCCTCGTCGACCACGACGCGTCGGCCGACCCGTTCCCGGTGAAGGCCATGGACGCCGTGGTCTTCATCTCCGGCAACGCCACGCAGACCGCGTGGTTCTACCAGGTGGCGTTCGGCATGCAGCTGGTCGCCTACTCGGGTCCCGAGACCGGGCACCCCGAGCGGAAGTCGTTCGTGCTGAAGTCCGGTTCGGCGCGGTTCGTCATCAACGGCGGGGTCAAGCCGGACTCCCCGCTGCTGGACCACCACCGCCGCCACGGCGACGGGGTCACCGACCTCGCGCTCGAGGTCGCCGACGTGGACAAGTGCGTCGAGCACGCCCGCGCGCAGGGCGCGACCGTGCTCGAGGAGCCCTACGAGATCTCCGACGAGCACGGCACCGTGCGCATCGCCTCGATCGCGACCTACGGCGAAACCCGCCACTCGCTGATCGACCGCTCCCGCTACACCGGCCCCTACCTGCCCGGCTACGTCGCCCGCGAAAGCACCGTCAAGCGGCCCGAAGGCGCACCCAAGCGGCTGTTCCAGGCGGTCGACCACTGCGTGGGCAACGTCGAGCTGGGCAAGATGGACTACTGGGTGGACTGGTACCACCGGGTGATGGGCTTCGTGAACATGGCGGAGTTCGTCGGCGACGACATCGCCACCGAGTACTCGGCGCTGATGAGCAAGGTGGTCTCCAACGGCAACCACCGGGTCAAGTTCCCGCTCAACGAGCCGGCCATCGCGAAGAAGAAGTCGCAGATCGACGAGTACCTGGAGTTCTACGGCGGCGCGGGCTGCCAGCACATCGCGCTGGCCACCAACGACATCGTCAACACCGTGATCGCCATGCGCGCCGCGGGCGTGGAATTCCTCGACACCCCGGACTCCTACTACGACGACCCCGAACTGCGGGCCCGGATCGGCAAGGTCCGCGTGCCGATCGAAACCCTCAAGGAACACCGCATCCTGGTCGACCGCGACGAGGACGGCTACCTGCTGCAGATCTTCACCAAGCCCATCGGCGACCGCCCGACCGTCTTCTACGAGCTCATCGAACGCCACGGCTCGCTCGGCTTCGGCAAGGGCAACTTCAAGGCCCTGTTCGAGGCGATCGAGCGAGAGCAAGAACGCCGCGGCAACCTCTGACCCTGGCACCAATGTCACGAATGTGGCTTTCGAGACGTCTGACGTCTCGAAAGCCACATTCGTGACATCCCGGGGTCAGGTGACGGTGTAGCCGGCGCGTTGGAGGGCTGCGCCTACCTCGGCGCAGTGTTCCGGGCCCCGGGTTTCCAGGTTCAGCGAGACTTCGACCTCCCCCAGGCGCAGGGCGCCCGAGATGCGCGAGTGCTCCACGTCGACGACGTTCGCACCCAGTTCGCCGACCTTCGACAGGACCCCGGCCAGTGAGCCCGGGCGGTCCGGCACCCGCAGTCGAAGCTTCAGATAGCGACCGCCCGCGGTCATGCCGTGCTGGATGATCTGCAACAGCAGCAGCGGGTCGACGTTCCCGCCGGACAGCACCGCCACGATCGGCGGTTCGAAGGCGCCCGGGTGCTGCAACAAGGCAGCGACCGCCGCCGCGCCGGCCGGTTCGACGACGAGCTTCCGCCGTTCCAGGCACAGCAGCACCGCCCGTGACAGTGACTCCTCCGTCACAGTGACCACGTCGTCCACCATCTGGGACACGTGCGCGTAGCTGACCGGCCCCGGTGCGCCGACCGCGATGCCGTCGGCCATGGTGCTCAGCGCGCTCAGCCGGACGGGTTTCCCGGCCGCCAGCGAAGGCGGGAAGGCGGCCGCGTTCTCCGCCTGCACGCCGATCACCTTCACCTCCGGCCGCACCGCCTTCACCGCCGAAGCCACCCCGCCGACCAGCCCGCCCCCGCCGGTGGCGACCAGGATCGTCGCGACGCCGGGCACCTGTTCGAGCACTTCCAGCCCCACCGTGCCCTGCCCGGCGATGATGTCCGGGTGGTCGAACGGGTGGATGAACACCGCGCCGGTCTCCTCGGCGAAGGCGATCGCTTCGGCCAGCGTTTCCTCCAGCACGTCGCCGTGCAGGTGCACGTCAGCGCCGTATCCCTTGGTCGCGGCCAGTTTCGGCAGCGGGACGCGCTGGGGCATGAACACGGTGGACTTCGCGCCGAGCAGGGCCGCGGCCAGCGCCACGCCCTGCGCGTGGTTCCCCGCGCTCGCGGCGACCACACCACGCGCGCGGTCCTCCTCGCTCAACCCGTGGATGCGGGTGTAGGCGCCGCGGATCTTGAACGACCCGGTGCGCTGGAGGTTCTCGCACTTGAGGTGGACGGGACCGCCGTGGAGCCGCCGCAGGTCACGCGCGTGCTCCATCGGGGTCTTGCGGACCACGCCGGCCAACAGGGTCCGGGCCGACTGGATCCGGTCGAGATCAACCAGTTGCATGCCTCGGGATGATGCCAGCTTCACCGACTTCGACAGAGGACCTTGGCCGGACCAGGTACCCTGAAGCTCGTCACCGGTTTTCCACAGGGAGTGAAAGCATGTCACGGGTGTCCACCGCGGGCCGGTCGGTCGGTGTGCTGCCCCTGATCGCCGGCCTCGCCTCGGCCATCGCGCTCACCGGCGCGGCTTTCTACACCGTGGACGCCGCCGGCTGTGGAGACCCCGGCCAGTACGTGCGCCACGACGACCACGTCGAGCTGATCGGTGGCTGCGTCGACGGCGCCTCGCTGCCGCACACGCCGGAGAAGACCGGCACCGAGGCCAGCCACTCGAACTACCGCCCCTGAGGCGCGGCGCCCGTTCGGCACCGCGCCCGAGGCAGCTGCCCAATGCTATGAGTGGGGCATTACTTGCATTGATTGCAAGTAATGCCCCACTCATAGCAATCAGCCGAGGGCCTTGAGCAGGTCGTCCAGCAGGTCCCGGCTGTCTTCGATGCCGACGGACAGGCGCAGCAGCTCCGCCGGTACCTGCAGCGTCGAGCCCACCACGCTGGCGTGCGTCATCCGGCCCGGGTGCTCGATCAGCGACTCGATGCCGCCCAGCGACTCGGCCAGGATGAACAGTTCGGTCCGCGCGGCGGTGTCCAGCGCGGCCTGCTCCCCGTCGGCGTGGGTGAACGAGACCATGCCGCCGAACCGGCGCATCTGCTTCGCCGCCACCTCGTGGCCGGGGTGCTCCGGCAGCCCCGGGTAGTACACCTTGGCCACCTTCGGGTGCGCGACCAGCGCGTTCGCGATCAGCTCGGCGTTGTCGCAGTGCCGTTCCATGCGCACGGCGAGGGTCTTGATGCCGCGCAGGGTGAGGAAGGCGTCGAACGGGCCGGGCACCGCGCCGGAGGTGTTGCGCATGAAGAACAGCCGCTCACGCAGCTCGTCCTCGTTGGTGATGACCGCGCCGCCGACCACGTCCGAGTGGCCGCCCAGGTACTTCGTGGTCGAGTGCAGCACGAGGTCGGCGCCGAGCGAGAGCGGGTTCTGCAGGTACGGGGTGGCGAAGGTGTTGTCCACCACCAGCCGCGCGCCCGCCGAGTGCGCCAGGCCGGACAGCGCGGCGATGTCGGCGATGCCGAGCAGCGGGTTGGTCGGCGACTCGCACCAGACCAGCTTGGTCTCCGGGCGGATCGCCGCGCGCACCTCGTCCAGGTCGGACAGGTGCGCCACCGAGTACTCCACGCCCCAGTGCGTGAGCACCTTGTCGATCAGGCGGAACGTGCCGCCGTAGGCGTCGTCGCCGAGGACCAGGTGGTCGCCGGGGCGGAGCAGGGTGCGCAGCACGGCGTCGGTTGCGGCCATGCCGGAGGCGAAGGCCAGCCCGTGGCGGCCGCCTTCCAGTGAGGCCAGCGCCTGCTCGAGCGCGGTGCGCGTGGGGTTGGCGGTGCGCGAGTACTCGTAATCGCCCTCGCGCGTACCGCCCACGCCGTCCTGGGCGTAGGTCGAGGTCTGGTAGATCGGCACGATGACCGCACCGGTTCGCGGATCGGGCTCTTGGCCCGCGTGGATCGCGCGCGTTTCGAACCCGAACCTGAAGACGTCGTCAACCATGATCCCAGGGTACGACCCGCGAGCCGCCGTCCCGACAGGTGGGACGGCGAACCCGGGGGTGGACACGGCGGTCCCCCATGGAGATACTGCCGTGCCTAGCTCACCAGCCCTGCGGGCCGGGTCCCTGGGGGTAGCCCATCGGCTGCTGCGGCGCGGCGTTCTGCCGCAGGTAGCGCCCGGTCGGCGGGACGGCCGCGAGCACCAGCGTGGCGATCGCGGGCACGGCCACGATGATCAGGCCGACGGCCGCGCCACCGATCACCGCGCCGCCGACGGAGCTGTCCAGGCCCGACGTGCCGACCGCGGTCATCACCATGCCCAGTGCGTAGGACAACAGCACCAGCGCACAGCCGACGATCACCATCCACCGGCCGGCCGGCTTCTTCATGAACAGCAGGATGCCGCCGACGAGCAGCAGCACCGCCTCGATCGCGGTGAGGCCGAGGCCGATGTAGGAGTACGCCACCAGGCTGCCGTACTCGCTGAGCACAACGATGCTGGCGACCAGGGAGATCAGCGCCCACAGCGCGCCGAGCACGGCCAGCACGCCGGCGGTGATCGCGGTGCCGCCGCTGGGCTTCGGCTGCATGCCCGGGTACCCGGGCGGCCCGGCGGGGTACGGCTGTGCCGGGTAGCCCCCGGACTGGGGGTACTGCGGTTGCTGCGGGTACTGCGGATAGTTCGGCTGCGTCACTGGTACTCCCCATTCACCGGCCGGGTGGCCACTCCATCGGTCGGTCAGCGTAACCGGGTCCGAGCGGCTGATCGGGGGAACCACCGGAACCGTGGTTGACCCAGTGGCTCGTGGCGGGCACCAGCACCAGGCCCAGGGTGACGACGGCGGGCACGAGGGTGAGCATCAGCACCACCCCGGCCATGGCGAGACTGGCGCCTGCCGCGCTTTCGCTGAGCCCGGCGAGCCCGCTGAGGATCGCCAGCAGGTAGCTCAGCAGGGCCGCGCAGACCCCGGCGATGACCATCAGCCTGCCGTACGGGCGGCGGCGCAACAGCATGATCGACCCCGGCAGCAGCAACGCGCTGACCACCAGGTTCAGCCCGAGCCCGACCACCAGCTGGTACCAGCCCGCCTGCGTGGTCACCAGGCCCACCGCGGCCGCGATCAGGCCGAACAGGTGCCACAGGCCGCCGAGCAGCGCGAGCACCCCGGCGGCCACCGCGGTCCGCACGGTGTCACCAGCCCTGCTGTTGCGGCGGGTATCCCTGCGGCGGCCCGTAGATCGGCTGGGCCTGCGGTTTGTGGCTCAGGTACCGGAAGGTGGCGGGCAGCACCGCGAAGATCAGCGTGAGCGGCGCCAGCACCATGATCAGGAACCGCAGGATGCCCTCGGTCTGGGAAAATTCGAGGACGGCTTCGAAGTAGGGGCCGTACGGGCGATCCCAGAGCACCGGTTCGAGGAACACCGAAACGGCTCCGAGCAGGGCGCCGATCAGCAGCAGGATCGCGCCTGCGGTGGCGCGGAAGAAGGTGATCAGCGCGCCGATCAGGGAGAACACCGCGCACCCGGTGAGCAGGCCGTAGTAGGTGAGCACGCCGCCGGGCAGGTCGCCGATGTCCATGCCCGAGGGCAGGTCGATGAACAACTCGCCGAGCGGCAGGTAGCCCGCGGTTCCGGCGAGGACCAGGCCGAGCACGGCGGCGATGATCGCGGTGGCCCCGTTGGGCCGGCGTTGCGCCGCGGGATAGCCCTGCTGTCCGGGGTAACCCGGGCCCGGCTGTGCCTGATATCCGTAGGGATTCGTCACGGGGATCTCCCAGGTGCGTCGCGATTCCTAGGCAGTCACCCTAGCGGTCCCGGCCCGAAAAAAGGGTGCCCTCGGCCGTTCGGCCGAGGGCACCCGTGACGCTGCTTATCCGGTCACCACTGCTGCGGGGGCTGCTGCCCCGGCGGCGGCGGGAAACCACCGGGCGGCGGGGGCTGCTGCCCCGGCTGCCCGAACGCGGGCGGCTGGTGCTGCCCGGGAGGACCCTGCTGCGGGAACCCGCCGCTGGGCGGACCCTGCGGCGGCTGGCCGAAGCCACCACTCGGCGGGCCGTGGGGCGGCTGGCCGAAGCCACCGCTGGGCGGGCCCTGCTGCGGGTAACCACCGGGACCCCCCGGGGGCGGGCCGAACCCACCCTGGCCGGGGGGCGGGCCGAAGCCACCGGGACCACCCGGGCCGCCGGGACCGCCGAAGCCGCCGCCCTGGCCCTGCTGGCCACCGAAGGCCGAACCGCTCTCCATGCCGATGTAGGGCTGGGTGGCCGGGAAGAACCCGAGCACCCCGGCACCGGCGGCGAGCAGGCCGATGAACAGGTTGAAGATCAGGCTGCCGGCGAAGGTGTACATGGCCGCCACCACGATGGTGAAGACGACCAGCAGACCACCGGAGCCGAGTAGCACGTACTGCGCGAGCTTCTTGCGCAGGAAGATCAGCACCGCGCCGCCGACCGCACCGGCCAGGCCGAGCAGCAGGACCACCCACATGATGATCACGCCGGCGCCGACGCCGTAGTCGACCCCGATGCCCTCGCACCGCTCCAGCGCGGCACCGGACAGGTGCTCGCACGGGTCGGGCAGCGTGGCCACGTCGATCACACTGATCAGGTTGACGATCAGCGACAGCCCGGCCAGCAGCGCGAGCACGCCGGCGATGATCATGGAGATCATCTTGCTGCTGTCATTGCCACCGCCCTGCGGCGGGCCGCCGAAACCACCGGGGGGCGGGCCGAAACCGCCCTGGCCGGGAGGCGGGCCGAAGCCACCGGGACCGCCGGGGGGCGGGCCGAAACCGCCGGGCCCACCGGGCGGGGGTCCGCCGAAGCCGCCGGGGTGTTGCTGCTGCTGGGACGGGTCGAACCCGCCGGGAGCGCCGAAGCCGCCACCGGGCTGGTGGCCGAAGGCCGCGTTCGGGTTGTCCGCCGCGCTGGGGGGCGGGGCGTACGGGATGGCCGGTGGCGGCTGCGAGCCAGGGGGCACCAGTTGCGTGGAGTCCGCGCCAGGCTCACCGCCACCCTGCACCGGGTTCACCACCTGGGTGGCACCGGCGTCGCCGGGCTTCCCCGGCTGGACCACCTGCGTCGGTTCCGGGGTGTCGCCGAACTGGCCACCGCCGGCCGGCGGCTGGCCCGGCTGCACGACCTGGGTCGGCTCGGCCTGACCGAACGGGTTTTCCTGCTGCGGGTTGGGACCACTCGGCGGGCCTTGAGACGGCTGCCCGCCGCCCCAAGGCTGGTCCGGTGGCTGCGGAGCACTCATGTGGGTCTTGAACCCCCTTGACGTGGGCCTGAACTGTTCACTCAACTCGCGCACACGCTATCTGATGGCGGGGTGGAGTGCGCGTAACGCCCCGACCCCGCCACGCGCTGGAACCGGCCTACTTCCCGGCGAGGAAGGCGAGCAGGTCCTGCCTGGTCACGACCCCGGCGGGCTTGCCGTCCACGAGCACCAGCGCGCCGTCGGCGGCGGTGAGCGCGGTCATCGCCGAACCGACCGGCTCCCCGGCGCCCATCGTCGGCAGCGGCGGGGACATGTGCGTCTCCAGCCGGTCGGACAACGCGGCCTTGCCGGTGAACAGCGCTTCGAGCAGATCGCGCTCGTTGACCGCGCCGACCACCTCGGCGGCCATCACCGGCGGCTCCGCGCTGACCACGGGCATCTGGCTGACGCCGAACTCGCGCAGGATGGCCACGGCCTCGCCGACCGTCTCGTTGGGGTGGCTGTGCACCAGGGCGGGCAGCGCGCCGTCCTTGCGGCGGAGCACGTCACCGACGGTGGCGCCGGTCGAGTCCGGGGGCAGGAAGCCGTGGGAGGCCATCCACGAGTCGTTGAACACCTTGGCCATGTAGCCGCGGCCGCTGTCGGGCAGCAGCACCACGATCACGTCGTCCTCGGTGCAGCGCCCGGCCAGTTCCAGCGCCGCGGCCACGGCCATCCCGCACGAGCCGCCGACCAGCAGGCCCTCCTCGCGGGCGAGGCGGCGGGTGATGTGGAAGGAGTCGGCGTCGGAGACCGGGATGATCTCGTCGGCGACCGAACGGTCGTACGTTTCCGGCCAGAAGTCCTCGCCGACGCCCTCGACCAGGTACGGCCGGCCGGAGCCGCCCGAGTAGACCGAGCCCTCCGGGTCCGCGCCGACGATCTTCACCTTGCCGTCGCTGACCTCCTTGAGGTAGCGCCCGGTGCCGGAGATGGTGCCGCCGGTGCCGACACCGGTGACGAAGTGGGTGATCCGGCCGTCGGTCTGCTGCCACAGCTCCGGGCCGGTCGAGTGGTAGTGGCTGGCCGGGTTCTCCGGGTTGGCGTACTGGTTGGGCTTCCAGGCGCCCTCGATCTCGCCGACCAGGCGGTCCGAGACGTTGTAGTAGGACTCCGGGTGCTCCGGCGCGACGGCGGTCGGGCAGACCACCACCTCGGCGCCGTAGGCCTTGAGCACGTTGCGCTTGTCCTCGCTGACCTTGTCCGGGCAGACGAACACGCACTTGTAGCCCTTGCGCTGGGCGACCATGGCGAGCCCGACGCCGGTGTTGCCCGAGGTCGGCTCGACGATGGTGCCACCGGGCTTGAGCTCGCCGGAGCGCTCGGCCGCCTCCACCATGCGCAGCGCGATGCGGTCCTTCACGCTGCCGCCGGGGTTGACGTACTCGACCTTGGCCAGCACCAGCGGCTTGAGCCCCTCGGCCAGCGCGTTCAGCTTCACCAGCGGGGTGTTGCCCACCAGGTCGATGATGTGTTCGGCGTACTGCACTCCCGGCTCCTGTTCTGCGCAAAGGTGCGCCCGGTCGGGGCGCGCCTCCACCCTAACCGGCCCGGGGCTTGCCCTGCGGCGCTGAGCGTGGAGGATGGAGGTGAGCGCCCGCTTAGTTGACGAGAAGGAGCCCCACGATGCCCGAAGCCGTGATCGTGTCCACCGCGCGTTCCCCGATCGGGCGCGCCAACAAGGGTTCGCTGGTGAACACGCGGCCGGACGACCTGACCGTGCAGATGGTGCGCGCCGCGCTGGCCAAGGTGCCGCAGCTCGACCCCACCGCGATCGAGGACCTGATGCTCGGCTGCGGCCTGCCCGGCGGTGAGTCCGGCTTCAACATGGGCCGCGCGGTGGCCGTGGAGCTGGGGTACGACCACCTGCCCGGCTGCACGGTGACCCGCTACTGCTCGTCCAGCCTGCAGACCACCCGGATGGCGCTGCACGCGATCAAGGCCGGTGAAGGGGACGTGTTCATCTCCGCCGGCGTCGAGACCGTCTCGCGGTTCTCCAAGGGCAGCTCGGACTCGTGGCCCGACACGCACAACCCGGTGTTCGCCGAGGCCGAGGCCCGCACGAAGGCGACCGCCGAGCAGGGCGCGGACAGCTGGACCGACCCGCGCGAGAACGGGCAGCTGCCCGACGTCTACATCGCCATGGGCCAGACCGCGGAGAACCTGGCGCGGCTGAAGAACGTCTCGCGCGAGGAGATGGACGAGTTCGGCGTCCGGTCGCAGAACCTGGCCGAGAAGGCGATCGCCGACGGCTTCTGGGCCAAGGACATCACGCCGGTGACCCTGCCCGACGGCACGGTGGTGTCGAAGGACGACGGCCCGCGCGCCGGGGTCACGCTGGAGGGTGTCGCCGGGCTGAAGCCGGTGTTCCGCCCGGACGGCCGGATCACCGCAGGCAACTGCTGCGCGCTCAACGACGGTGCCGCGGCGCTGGTGATCATGTCCGACGTCAAGGCGAAGGAACTCGGCATTACCCCGCTGGCGCGCGTGGTGTCGACCGGGGTTTCCGGGCTGTCGCCGGAAATCATGGGCTACGGCCCGGTGGAGGCGTCGCGCCGGGCGCTCGAGCGGGCCGGGCTGTCCATCGGGGACATCGACCTGGTGGAGATCAACGAGGCGTTCGCCGCGCAGGTCATCCCGTCCTACAAGGACCTCGGCATCGACATCGAGCGGCTCAACGTCAACGGCGGCGCCATCGCCGTCGGCCACCCGTTCGGCATGACCGGGGCGCGGATCACCTCCACGCTGATCAACTCGCTGCAGCACCACGACAAGCAGTTCGGCCTGGAAACCATGTGCGTCGGCGGCGGCCAGGGCATGGCCATGGTCCTGGAACGCCTCTCCTGACCCCTGGCGAATGCTAGGAGTGGGGCATTACTTGCGTTGATTGCAAGTAATGCCCCACTCATAGCGTTCAGCAGATCGAGTCGGCGGGCTTCGGGTTCCCCAGCCCGAACAACGGCCGCAGCTTCAACCCCACCCAAGTCCCACCCAACGCGAACAGCCCCCACAGCCAGCCGTGGAGGCTGCCCACCGAGATGCCACCCAGGTAGGCGCCGATGTTGCAGCCGCCGGCCAGTCGCGCGCCGATGCCCATCAGCACGCCGCCCAGTACCGCGGCCAGCGCGGTCCGCCACGGGATCTGGCTGTGGATCTTCCACGCGCCCGCCGCGGCGGCGGCGATCGCGGCGCCGATCATGATGCCCACGTTGGTCAGCGTGGTCTTGTCCGTCCACACCGGACTCGCCAGCGCCTTGGCGTTGCTCGTGCCCTGCCAGAACTCCCACGCCTCCGGGTGCAGCCCGAACAGCTGGAGCAGTTTCGCGCCCCACAGGGCGAAGGCGAAGGTCACGCCCCAGATCCCGCCGGACACCAGGAAAACCGCGCCGGCGAGCACGCCGAGCACCACCGCTCCGACCAGGATGGGCCACGAGCCGCGCAGGATCCTGGCGAAGCCCCGCGCGGTCGGCACCACGCCCACCGGTGGCGGGTTCCGCCGCGCCTGCACCAGTTTCGTCACGTAGACGATCGCGACCAGCGCGGCGATGGTGATCAACCACGAGCCGAACCACCCGACGTGGTCGGACAACAACACGCCCGGCAGCGAGGGCCAGCCGTCGAACAAGGGGAACGCCCAGGTGTAGAGCACCGAACCGGCGATGAACCCGCCGAGGGTCAGCACGATCGTCGACTGCCCGGAGCCGACCGCGAACAACGTGCCGGAAGCGCAGGCACCGCCCAGTTGCATGCCGATCGCGAACAACACCGCCCCGGCGAACAACGCGAGCCCGATCGGGCCGCCCGTCGCCTTCGGCACCGAGCCGAACAGCCCGGAGCCGGTGGAGACGATCAACGCGATCAGCGTGGTCGCGGTGCCCAGCAACAAGGTGTGCGCCCGCAGCCCCTGGCCGTTGCCCACGGCGATCAGCTGACGCCACGCCGAAGTGAAGCCGAACCGGGAGTGGAACAGGGCCAGCCCCAGGCCGAAGCCGAGAGCCAGCAGCACCCCGTTCTTCGCGCCGTGGGAAGCCCAGACGTACCAGGTCAGCGCCACGGCGAGCGCGCCGGCGATGGCCAGCGGCACCACGCGCACCGGCTCTTCGGGACGGGGTTCCGGTGCGGCGCAGGAGGTCGGGAAAGCAGAGGACACTTTGGACTCGGTCGTCACGCCCCGAAGGTAGGTGGCCGGTCCGCTCCGTGGCACCTCGTCCCACAGAGTGCGACGAGGTGCCCTCGGGTGGAGCTACGCCTGGACCTGCCGGAAGCACAGCGTGGTGGCCGGCTGCGGGTAGGTGAGTACCTTCTCCGCCTCCGTGCCCTCGCACAGCGCTTCGTCGACCACGCCCTCGGCGACCTTCAGGAACTCGACCTCGGCGCTCGGGTCGGTGCACGGGACGCGCTTGTAGCCGGTCTCGCCCGCGCTGAAGTTCGCCACGCACTCGCCCTGCTTGACGTTGAGCACCAGGCAGAGCTTGTAGGAACCGCGGCCGCTGACCGTGTACTCGTCGTAGGTACCGCCCGCCGGGCAGGCACCGCTGCTGCCGTCGAGCTTCGCGCCGATGCGCAGGTTCGCCTCCGGCGAGGCGCAGTCGGCCTTGGTCGGCTCCGTCGTCGAGTTGAACTGGGTGACGTTGAGGCAGTCACCGACGTTGGAGGTGGCGGGCGAGTCGACGAAGTTCAGGATGCCGATGACGCCGGCCACGAGGACCACGAGCACCGGCACGCCGATCTTCAGCAGCAGGCCGAGCGCCTTGTTCTTCTTCGGCGCGGGTGGGGGCGGCGCGCCGAAACCGCCGTCGGGCTGCCCAGGCGGCGGACCGTAGGGGCCCGGCTGGGCCTGGGGCTGCGACGGCGGAGGGGGGACACTCACGGGTGCCTCACAATGATGAGAAACGGATCGGGACGCGGCGTATCTAACACGGCCGCCCCCGCGCGCACCCCGGTTTCAGCGAAACGTGAAGCAAAACGAAACGGGCGGCACCCGGAGTCACCGGATACCGCCCGTCTTGGGGAGGACCTCAATCAGAGCGGCGCGAAGCGCTCCGCTGAGGGTGGTGGTGGGCTAGTCGCTCTGCAGGTACGAGAGCAGCCGCAGGATTTCCAGGTACAGCCAGACCAGCGTGGTCATCAGGCCGAAGGCGGCGAACCACGCCCACTTCGACGGCATGCCTTCGCGGATCATCCGGTCGGCCTGGTCGAAGTCGAGCAGGAAGCTGAACGCCGCGATGCCGATCACCACGAGGCTGAAGATGATCGCGATCGGCCCGCCGTCACGCAGCGGGTTGAAGCCGAAGAAGCTGGTCACCAGGTTGACCAGCATGAGGATCGCGGCGCCGACGACGGCCCCGATGATCCACTTGGTCAGCTTGGGGGTGACCTTCACCGCGCCGGTCTTGTAGACGATCAGCATGGTGATGAAGACACCGGCGGTGCCGATGATGGCCTGCAGCGCGATGCCCGGGTAGAGCATCTCGAACACGCCGGAGATGGCGCCGAGGAACACCCCTTCGGCGGCCGAGTAGGCCAGGGTCAGCGGACCGCTGGGCTTCTGCTTGAAGATGATGACGAGCGAGATCACCAAGCCGACGAGCATGCCGCCGATCAGCGCGCCGAAGACCGGGCCCATCGCGTTGGCCGCGACCTGACCCTGCGCCCAGATGGCGGTGATGATGCCGGTGATGAGCGCGACACCAAGGCTCATCCCGGTCTTGATGACGACGTCGTCGACGGTCATGGGCCGGTCGGCGGAGCCGGCCGGGGCCTGCGGCGGACCGTAACCGGGCACGCCACCCTGCGGCTGGCCGAAGCCCGTGTTGGGCCCGTACTGGGTTCCGCCGCCGCCCACGGGCAGCCGCCGGAACGCGGGGTTGCTGCTGGAACGCACCTGATCCTCCTGGATCTACTGGCACCTTGCATCGGGTATAACGACCGCGCGTGCCGGCCGGTTCCCGTCGGGTAAAGACAACTTTACTCATATCCGGCGAGGCCGGTGCAGCACACACTAGGGACCTTTGATCACGGTTGTACCCCGGACGCGGTGGCACAATGCCCCGGCGGACTCCGTGCGGCCGAATTCTGGAGGAGAAATGGCGACCTTCCTGGTGACCGGGGCGACCGGGCTGATCGGCCGCCATTTCACACGGCTGCTGCTGACCCGCGAGGAGGTCGACGTGGTGACGCTGGTCGTCCGCGAGGCCTCGCGGGACAGGCTGGCCGCGCTCGTCGACGGCTGGCCGCATCCCGAACGGGTGAAACTGGTCACCGGCGACCTCACCGAACCGCTGCTCGGCCTGGACGAGCGGACCCGCGAGGAACTGCGTGGCCAGGTCGACCACGTGATGCACCTGGCCGCCCTGTACGACCTCACCGCCGACGACGAGGAAAGCGTCCGCGCCAACGTCGAGGGCACCCAGCAGGTGCTCGCGCTGGCCGCCGACCTGCGCGCGGGCCGGTTGCACCACGTGTCCTCCGTCGCCGTCGCCGGTGACTACGAGGGCGTGTTCACCGAGGAGATGTTCGACGCCGGGCAGCGCCTGCCGACCCCGTACCACCGCACCAAGTTCGAGGCCGAGCGCCTGGTCCGCGAGCAGCACGAGGTGCCGTACCGGATCTACCGGCCCGCCGCGGTCGTCGGGCACTCGCGCACCGGCGAGATGGACAAGATCGACGGCCCGTACTACGTCTTCCCGGCGATCTCGCGGCTGACCGCGCTGCCGAGCCTGCCGCTGGTCGGGCCGGACATCGGCGACACGAACCTGGTCCCGGTCGACTACGTGGCCGACGCGCTGGTCGAGCTGAGCCTCAAGCCGGGGCTCGACGGGCAGGTCTTCCACCTGGTCAACCCGGAACCGCAGCCGGTCACCGACGTCTACAACGCCTTCGCCAAGGCCGCCGGCGCCCCGGTGATCACCACCGAACTGGACGAGCGGCTCTCGCGCGGGGTGCTGAAGCTGGTCCGGTTCAGCGAGAACATCCCCGGCGTGTCCCTCGCGCGCGACGCGGTGCTCGAACGGCTCGGCATCCCGCCGGTGCTGCTGGAAACGATGACCTTCCCGTCGATGTTCGCCTCGGCGAGCACGCGCAAGGCACTGGCCGGGTCCGGTGTGGAGGTGCCGCGGCTGGAGGACTACGCGCCCGCGCTGTGGCGCTACTGGCGCGAGCACCTCGACCCGTTCCGCGCGCGCAAGCACGGTCCGCGCGGTGAGCTGGACGGCCGCCGCGTGATCATCACCGGCGCGTCCTCCGGCATCGGCCGGGCGACCGCGCTGAAGGTCGCCGAGCAGGGCGGGGTGCCGCTGCTGGTCGCCCGCCGCCAGCACGAACTGGAGGAGGTCCGCGACGAGATCATCACCGCGGGCGGGCACGCCTCGGTGTACCCGGCGGACCTGACCGACGAGGAGTCGGTGCGCAAGGCGGTCGACGCCATGCTCGCCGAGCACGGCCGCATCGACATGCTGGTGAACAACGCCGGCCGGTCCATCCGCCGCTCGATCAGGCTGTCCTACGACCGCTTCCACGACTACGAGCGCGCGATGGCGATCAACTACTTCGGCGCGGTCCGGCTCATCCTCGCCGTGCTGCCGCACATGTCCGAGCGCAAGTTCGGGCACATCGTGAACGTGTCCTCGATCGGCGTGCAGGGCATCGCGCCGCGGTTTTCCGCCTACGCCGCCTCGAAGGCCGCGCTCGACTACTTCTCGCGCATCGCCGCCACCGAGACCCACGGCGACGGGATCACCTTCACCACCATCCACATGCCACTGGTGCGCACGCCGATGATCCGCCCGACCAAGATCTACGACGCCTTCCCGACCAAATCACCCGATCAGGCGGCGGAGATGGTGCTGAAGGCGCTCAAGGACCGCCCGAAGCACATCGGCACACCGATCGGCCAGGCCATCGGACTGGCCTACACGCTCACCCCCGCGCTCACCGATGCCGTGGCGTACCAGGGTTTCCGCATCTTCCCGGACTCCGCGGCGGCGGGCGGTTCGGGCGGGCTCAAGCTCGGCCGTGGCGAACGTCACCTCTCCAAAGCAGCCACCGCACTGGCCCGGTTGACCAAGGGATTCCATTGGTAGGGCAGGTCGAACGCGGGCGCGGTCCCGGACGCGGGTAACGTCGGAGGCATGGCTGGAAGTGCTGGACGGTCCTCCGAACGCGAAACCGGGTTCCTGCCCCTCCGTCGTGAATACGGACAGGCGTGGCACGGGTTCGACCGCAGTCAGGTGCTGCAGTACCTCGACCACGTCGAGGCGCAGGTGCGGCGGATCATGGCCGAGCGCGATTCGGCCGCCGCGCAGGCCAGCACGATGGCCAGAGAGCTGGAGAACGCCCGGCGCGAGATCAGCAAGATGCACGCGCGGGTCGAGGAACTGAAGAAGCCGCCGGAGCGACTCGAGGACCTCGACGAGCGCATGCAGCGCACGGTCAAGCTCGCCCAGATGCGTGCCGAGGAGATCACCCAGCGCGCGAAGGTGGCCGCCGAGAGCCACTGGACGGCGACCACCGAGGCCGCGGACAAGCTCCGCGAGCGCTACACCAAGCTGCTGGCCGAGGTGGACAAGCAGGCCGACGCCATCCAGCGCGAGCAGCGCGCCGCACTGGACGCCACGCGCGCCGAGGTGCAGCGCCTGACCGTGGACGCGACCCGCCACCGCGAGCGGCTCGACATCGAGGCCGAGCGCAAGCGCCGGTCGCTGGAGATGGAGTTCGACGCCAAGCTGTCGGCCGAGCACGCGGCGCTGGACAAGCACGTCGCCGACCAGCGCGCGGCGAGCAAGCAGCAGGCCGAGCGCCGGCTGGCGGAGGCCACCGCCGAAGCCAAGCGGAGGCTCGACGAAGCCACCGCCGAGGCGAAGCGCCTGGTCGACGAGGCCGCGCGGGACGCCGAGCGCCGCACGACCGACGCCACCACCAAGGTGAACAAGCTCTCCGAGCTGCAGCAGCAGGCGCTGGCCCGGCTGCGCGCGGCCGACGAGGTGCTCAGCCGCAGCGCCGGCGCGCTCGACCCGATCGAGGACGAGAAGGACGAGTCGGTCACCGCGCCCGCCGACGCGGAGGCAGCCACCTCCAGCTCGGAAAAGACCAAGGAAGTGAAACCGGCCTCCGCGACCGCGGTTCAGCCGAACGGGAACGGCGTCAAGCCGGCACCGGAGAAGGCGACCGCGTCGTCGTGACCGCGGGGAAGTCCACGTAACCCTCCAGCGCGGAGCCGTAGTGGTGCTTCTCGCTCACGTGGACCAGCGGCGCCCCGGTGGCGAACCGCGACGGCAGGTCCGGGTTGCCGATGAACAACCGGCCGAACGCGACCACGTCCACCAGGCCGTCCTCGAGCAGCCGCTCCCCCGCGGCCTGGCTCGACGGCGGCCCCTGGTGCACGTTGCCGATGAGCGGCCCCGGCCAGTGCGGCCGCAGCTCGGGGAACACGCGGTCCTCGGTGGCGACCAGGTGCACGTAGGCCAGGCCGAGCCGGGTGAACTCGTGCAGCAGGTCGCGGTAGACAACCGGCCAGTTCGCCTCGACCAGGTCGTTCTCCGGGTTCCCCGGTGAGATCCGGTAGCCGACGCGGTCCGCGCCGACCGCCGCCACGACGGCCTCGGTGACCTCCAGCGGAAACCGGATCCGGTCGGCGTAGCGGTCGGTGCGCAGGTTGGTGTTGTCGGCGAGGAAGCCGTGCAGCAGGTAACCGTTGGCGCCGTGGATCTCGACGCCGTCGAAGCCCGCTTCGATCGCGTTGCGCGCGGCGGTCGCGTAGTCCTCGGCGAGCCGCGGCAGCTCTTCGGTGGTCAGCTCACGCGGCGTGGTGGTCTCGGCCCAGCCGCCCTCGATGTAGATCCGGCCCCGGGCGCGCACGGCCGACGCGGCGACCGTCGGCTCGCCGACCACGGACGGGTGGCTGACGCGTCCGGCGTGCCAGAGCTGGGCGAACACGCGCCCGCCCGCGGCGTGCACGGCGGTGGCCACCGCACGCCAGCCCTCGACCTGTTCGGCGGTCGCGAGCCCCGGGATGCCGGGACCGCTCTTGCCCACCCGGACGGGCCAGATCCCTTCGGTGACGATCAGCCCGGCGCTGGCGCGCTGGGCGTAGTACAGGCTGGTCAGCGGGTGCGGAACACCGGTGGTGTCGTCGGCGCGGCCCCGGGTCATCGGGGCCATCGCGACGCGGTTCGGCAGGACGAGCGCACCGTCTCGGTAGGGGCGCAGGAGCGGGCTTGCGGTAGGCATGGCGCGAAGTTAGACCCTCACACCGGCGTGAGGGTCAAGCTAATCTCTGTCCATGAGGATCGGTGACCTGTCCCGGCGGACCGGTGTCAGTGTGCGGGCCCTGCGGTACTACGAAGAGGAGCACCTGCTCCGGCCCGGTCGCGACGGCAACGGCTACCGCTGTTTCCAGGAGAGCGACGTCGCCAAGGTCGTGCAGATCCAGCTGTTCTATTCGGCCGGGCTGTGCAGCAGCAAGATCGCGCAGCTGCTGCCGTGCGTCGAGGGCACCGCGGAGTACATCGTGCCGGGGCCGGGGCTGGCGAAGGACCTCGAGGTGGCGCGGCAGCGCATCCGCGGGCAGATCTCCGAACTGGAGACCTCGCTGGGCATCCTCGAACGCGTGCTGGCCGCGTCCAACGGCTCGGCCGACCGCTGCGTCCCGGTGACCAGGGGACCTCGTGGTGCGGTCGACCTGAACATTGGTTGAGCTACGCTGGCGGCATGGCCGTCGCGCAGGAACTGACCATCGGGGAAATGGTGGAGCGCTGCGGGGTACCCGCTTCCGCGCTGCGGTTCTACGAGCGCGAGGGCCTCATCCGCAGCCGGCGCACCAGCGGGAACCAGCGGCGCTACGGCAGGCACATGCTGCGGCGGGTGGCGTTCATCCGCGCTTCGCAGAGCGTCGGCATCCCGCTGGCGGTGATCCGGGAGGTCCTGGACTTCCTGCCCGCGGATTCACCGCCCACCAAGGAGTTTTGGGAGCGGGCGTCGGAGTGCTGGCGCAAGGAGCTGAACAGCCGGATCGAGAAGATGGAACGGATGCGAGACCGCTTCACCGACTGCATCGGCTGCGGCTGCCTGTCGTTCGACCAGTGCCAGCTGATCAACCCGGAAGACCGCCTGGCCGCCCACGGCCCCGGCCCGCGACGCCTGCTGCAGCCCTGAGTCCACTTCGGACACTGCCGTTCCGGCGTTTTTCCCTTGATCAGCGGTGATCGAACCGAGACACCAGCCGATCGGCCGCCTTTACAGCTTCGCCGGAGCGTGGTTCCCTGTTTTGGGAGCGCTCCCAACGAAGGGTCAGCCCATGCGGAAGCTTGCCGGAGCCTTAGCGATCGCCTGCGCCGCCGCGGCCACGGCGGTGGTCGTCGCCCCCGCGCGCGGAGCCGAATGCGCCGCCACTGTCTGCGAGGACTTCGAGGCGATGACCACGCCCGGCGGCCGCTGGACGGTCGGCGCGCCCAACTGCCAGGGCACCGGCACGGTCACCATCGACACCACGGTCGCCCACACCGGCACCCGGTCCGCGAAGGTCGCCGGCGGCGGCAACTACTGCAACCACATCTTCCTCGGCACCAGCCTCGCCGACGTCACCACCGGCAGCGTGCTCTACGGCCGCTTCCACGTCCGCCACGCCACTCCCCTGCCCCAGGCGCACGTCACCTTCATGGCCATGCGCGACACCGCCGACAACAACCGCGACCTGCGCGCCGGCGGGCAAAACCAAGTGCTGCAATGGAATCGCGAGTCCGACGACGCGACGCTGCCCGCGCAGAGCCCGGCGGGAGTGGCGCAAAGCGCGCCACTCCCGGTGAACACCTGGTCCTGCTTCGAGTTCCAGCTCGACCACGGCAAGCTGCGCACCTGGCTCAACTCCACCGAGGTGCCCGGCCTGGTGGTCGACGGCACGCCGACGCCGGACATCGACCAGCAGTGGCTGAACCGCGCCTGGCAACCGGCGGTCACCGATCTGCGGCTCGGCTGGGAGGGCTACGGCAACGACGCCGACACGTTCTGGTTCGACGACATCGCCCTCGGCACCAGCCGGATCGGCTGCTGAGGCGTCCTCACCGGGCCAGCACGGGCACCCGCCGGCGGACACCGAAGGCGGTCACCAGCGCCGCGAGCACGGTCGCGACCAGCGGCACCAGCAACGCGGCGCGGAACGCGTCGAGCGGGTTGGCTTCGTCGAGGAAGGCCACGTTCACCGCGGTGACCACCGACAGCCCCAGTGCCGCGCCGAACTGGAAGGACGTGTTGAACAGCCCGCCGGCCAGGCCCTGCTCGTCCGCCGCGACGCCTTCGGTGGCGGCGATGGTGAACGGGCCGTAGGTGAGGGAGAACGCGATGCCGAGCAGGAGCATCGTCGGGAACATGGCCGCATAGGCCCAATCCAGGCCGACCGGCAGGAACCACGCGTACGCCACCGCCGCGAGCAGCAGGCCGCCGAAGACCACCCGCGTGGTGCCGAACCGGTTGACCAACCGCGGCGTGACTGTCGGCGCTAGCACCACCTCCGCCCCGATCGCTAGCATCGCTAGCCCCGTCTCGACCGTGGACCAGCCGCGCAGCTCCTGCAGGTAGAGCGTCACCAGGAACTGGAAGCCGAAGAACGACCCGGCGAACAGCGCCGCCCCGATGTTCGTCCGCAGCAGTGTTTTCGAGCGGAAGATGCCCAGCCGGACCAGGGGTGCCGGGGACCGCCGTTCGATCACCACGAACGCGGCCAGCGACGCGAGTCCGGCGGTGAACGCGGCGAGCGTCCAGCCCCAGCCGTCGGCCGGGTGCTCGAGCCGCACCACGCCGTAGACCAGCAGGAGCATCGAGCCGGTGATCGCGACCGCGCCGGCGAAGTCGGTGCGGTGGCCGGTCCGGTCCGGGCGGCCGGTGTCCTTGATCAACAGGATGGCGGCGACCAGCAGGACCGCCGCCAGGATCACCGGCGCGAAGAACACCCAGCGCCAGTCGATCGCGGTGAGCAGGCCGCCGACGACCAGGCCGAGCGAGAAGCCGCCGGCCGCGGTGCCCGCGTAGACCAGCAGCGCCCGGTTGCGGGCCGGTCCCTCGGCGAAGCTGGTGGTGATGATCGACATCCCGGCGGGTGTCATGAACGCGGCGGCGACCCCGGTGGCGAAGCGCGCCAGCAGGAGCATCCAGCCTTCGGTGGCGAGCCCGCCAAGGCCGGAGAAGAGGAGGAAGACCACCAGCCACGCCAGGAACATCCGGCGACGACCGAACATGTCGGCGGCGCGCCCGCCGAGCAACATGAACCCGGCGTAGCCGAGCACGTAGGCGCTCACCACTCCGCTCAGCATCGCGGTGGACAGCCCAAGGTCGGCGCGGATGGACGGGAGGGCGACGTTCAGCATGGCGATGTCGATCCCCTCCAGGAAGATCGACCCGCACAGGACGAAGAGGACGCCCCACGCGCGTCCGGTGAGCCGTTCGGGTGGCGAAAGCAGCGGTGCGGACACGATTCGGCTCCTTCGGCGGCCTCGGTTACCCCGAGGCCGGTCAGTTCCTTCTTGTAACCATTGGCATCCTGCGGCACCATCGGTGGTCGTGGAAGAAGGCACTTTCAACTCACCGAGTTACTCCTGCCGCACCGAGGACGACTACGGCGTGCTGCAGTGGCACGTCCGGGAAGACTGCGAGGTGCGGCAGATCCTCGACCGGATCGCGGACAAGTGGTCACTGCTCGTGATCTCGTTGCTGGACCGGCAGACGCTTCGCTTCACCGAGCTACGGCACGAGATCGAAGGCATCTCGCAACGGATGCTCACCACGACTTTGCGTCACCTGGAGCGGGATGGCCTGGTGCACCGGACCGTGCACCCGGTGGTCCCGCCACGCGTCGACTACGCCCTCACTCCCCTGGGCGCCACGCTGCACACCACGATCCAGGCGCTGGTCACGTGGACGGAAGACCACCAGAAGGAAATCGCCGCAGCCCGCTCCGCCTACGACACCGCCCAAGCCGAAGCCGCCGCACGCCAGTAGCCTCTCCCGACCGCCGGCGTCGCCCTCCCCACCCGAGCTCCGGCAACGAGAACTCGGCCGCCCGAACGTGGATCTCGCCTGCCTGAACGTGGCACTCGCCTGCACGAACGCCGAACTCAGCTGCCGGAGCGCAGAACTCGCTCGCCCAACGTCGAACTCGGCTGCCCGAGTGTGGGCCTCGGTCGCCTGAACGTGGGCCTCGCCTGCGCCAGCGTGGAACCCGGCCGCCCGAACGTGGCACTCACCTGCCTGAACGTGGCACTCGCCTGCACGAACGCCGAACTCAGCTGCCGGAGCGCAGAACTCGCTCGCCCAACGTCGAACTCGGCTGCCCGAGTGTGGGCCTCGGTCGCCTGAACGTGGGCCTCGCCTGCGCCAGCGTGGAACCCGGCCGCCCGAACGTGGCACTCACCTGCCTGAACGTGGCACTCGCCTGCACGAACGCCGAACTCAGCTGCCGGAGCGCAGAACTCGCTCGCCCAACGTCGAACTCGGCTGCCCGAGTGTGGGCCTCGGTCGCCTGAACGTGGGCCTCGCCTGCGCCAGCGTGGAACCCGGCCGCCCGAACGTGGCACTCGCTTGCCCGAACGTGGCACTCGCCTGCGCCAGCGTGTGATTCGCCTGCGCGACCGTAGAAGTCGGCTACCTGAGCGTGAGACTCGGCTGCCGGAACGTGGGACTCGCCGCAGCCAACGCGGCACCCCACCCGCCCGAGTGTTGAACTCAGCTGCCGGAACGTGGAACTCGGCTGCACCAACGTGGGATTCGGGGACGGGAGCGTGGGAGTCGGGCGGGAGTTGGTCGGCGGGAATGGCGGGGCTTGCGTGGGCGGGTGCGGGAATTGGGGGTGGGAATGGGGCGGGAGTGGGCGTGAAGTTATCTGCGGGATAGGTGGGCGGGTGCGGGAGTGCGGTGATTATCTGCGGATTAGCAGAGGAGGTAAAATTGTCGGGAGATTAGGAGGGGAAAAAGAGAGAGGGCGTTGCTCGCATAGGGAAGCGAGCAACGCCCTAGGGAGTGTCAGGCGCCGGTGCAGATGGCGACGGCGAACGGGCCCGAAGCGGTGTTCGTGGCGACGACGGCGCCGTCGACGGTGATCTTGCAAGTGACCTCACCACCGGTTTCGTCCGCCATGACGGTGAGCATGCCGCCCTTGATCACGCCCTTGTTCTCCATCTGCTTCGTCCACGGCAGCGTGTCGACCGTCTCCGAGATCGGGTTCAGCGCCTCGCCGTAGGTCACCTCGACCCCGGTCGCGTCCCCGGTCACGTCGTAGGTCACCGCGGCGGTGCGGTTGTACTCGTCCTGCACCTCGTTGACCGCCTGGTTGAAGATGAACAACCAGGCCACGCACACGCCGAGGCCGATCACCGAGGCCACGATGCCCACAATGGACAGCACCTTGTTGGTGGCCACGCCCTTGTTGACCCGCACCACCCCGAAGATCGAGAAGATCAGACCGAGGATCACCAGCGGCCAGGCGACCACGCCGATGAACGGGATCGGCGAGAAGACCAGCCCCACCAGGCCGAGCACGAAGCCGGTGATGCCGATCCCGTTGCGGGGCGGCTGTTGCTGCGGCGGCGCCTGGTAGGGCATGGCCGGCGGGTAGGGGGTTTGCTGGGTCACGGGAGAATTTCCTTTCCGAATGAACTGGCGAAGCGCATGCAATCACCCTGGAGCACTTCCCCGCGTCGTCCGATAGCCTTTCGGCACTACGACGAAAGTCGTCACTTCCCCATTCCGCGGGAGCCGTTTCGCCGATGAGCCGGGTGGTGCCCCTGCGTACGCTTTGCGCCATGGCCCGGCGTGTACTTGGCGTGCTGATCACCGTGCTCGCGGTGACCGCTTGCGTGATCAGCAGCATTTTCGTTTTCGCGTCCACCGGTTACCTGCCCGAGGCCGACACGTTCGTGCCGAACGCGTGGTCGACGCTGAGCTTCCTGGCGGCGATCGGCGCGGCCGTCATGCTCTGCTGGCGTCACCAGTGGCCGCTGGTGATCACCGGGATCACGCTCGTCCCCTCACTCCTGCTCGGCGCGGACGCCCTCGCCGCGCTGGTGGCGCTCGCCGCGCTGGCCGCCAACCGACGCGACCACTGGCTCTGGGCCGCCGCCGGCGCCGTCTACGCCGCCACCGCGCTGGCGGTGCTCAGGGACGCGAACCGGCACGAGGAGGTGTCGATCGCCGGCGCGATCGTCGGCACGCAGTACGGCTTCGCGCAGATCGTCGGCGTGCTGGTGCTGACCGCGATCATGCTCGCGATCCCGCTCACCGTCGGCATCGTGCGCGGGGTGCGCGGCGACCTCGCCCGCCGCGAGGCCCAGGAGCAGGAGCTGCGGGCGGAGATGACGCGCCGTGCCGAACGCACGCGCATCGCCCGCGAGATGCACGACGTGCTCGGGCACCGGCTTTCCCTGCTGTCACTGCAAGCCGGCGCGCTCGAAGTCACCCACGACCCCGAGTCGTCGACCGTCGCGGCGCGCACGGTCCGGACCACCGCTCGACAGTCCCTTGAGGACTTGCGTCAGGTGATCGGCGTGCTGCGCGACGGTCAGGGTTTCGCCGACCGGGAAACGGGTTCACCGTCGCCGGAACGTCCACAACCGACACTGACCGACCTGCCGGAGCTGATCGCCGGCGCCCGGCAGTCCGGTCTGCCGGTGAACGCCACGATCATGCTCGACCAGGCGACCGCCGCGCCCGTGCAACTGGGCACCACGGCCTACCGGATCGCCCAGGAAGCGCTGACCAACGTGCTGCGGCACGCGCCGGGGTCCACAGCGGACGTGACCGTGCGTGGCGGGCCCGGTGTCGGCCTGTCGATCGAGGTGGTGAACCCGTTGCCCGCCACCGCGCCGGAACCGTCGCCGGGCTCGGGGACCGGGCTGACCGGCGTCAGCGAACGGGTCTCGCTGCTCGGCGGGAACGTCAGCGCGGGACCGACCGACGAGCGCGTGTTCGCCCTCCGGGCGTGGCTGCCGTGGGAGCCGCACTAGCATGTCCGGGTGACCCAGCGCCCCTTACGCGTGCTGCTCGTCGACGACGACGCGATGGTGCGGACCGGGCTGTCCATGATCCTGGGCAGCACGGGGGACATCGCCGTGGTCGGGGAAGCCGGGGACGGCGACGAAGCGGTGGCGAAGGTGACCGCGCACGCGCCGGACGTGGTGCTGATGGACATCCGCATGCGCCGCATGGACGGGCTGGCCGCGACCGCCGCGGTGACCGCGCTGGCGCGGCCGCCGAAGGTGCTCGTGCTGACCACCTTCGACCTGGACCAGTACGTGTTCGACGCGCTCGGCGCCGGGGCGAGCGGCTTCCTGCTGAAGGAGTGCTCGCCGCAGGAGATCATCGACGCGGTGCGCGTGGTCGGTGCCGGTGAGGCGATGCTTTCCCCGCGTGCCACCAAGAAGCTGATCGGCCACTTCGTCTCGGCGCGGAGCAACCCGCGGCGGCACCGGGCGATGAACGGGCTGAACGCGCTCACCGAACGCGAGCGCGAGATCGTCACCGCGGTCGCCCAGGGCAAGCCGAACTCGGTGATCGCCGCCGAGTTGCACCTGAGCGAGGCCACGGTGAAGACCCACATCACCCGCGTCTTCGCGAAGATCAACGCGGCGAACCGCGTGCAGATGACCATTTTCGCCTACGAAGCGGGCCTCGTCGTGCCCTAGGAGCAGATCACGTCCTGCGCGGGCAGCTCGCCGTCGAGCAGGTAGCGGGTGACGGTGTCGTCGGCGCAGTGGCCGGGATAGGCGCCGTGACGCCAAGCCCCTTGTGCCAGCAGCATCCTGGAGTTGTCCGGCAGGAGTTCACGCAGGTGCGCCGCGCCTTCGAGCGGGGTTTGCGTGTCGTACTCGTTCTGCACCAGGAGGATGCTTTCGGCCTGGTTGTCGCGGATACGCGTGCGGGGCTCGACGGGGTTCGGCCAGAAGGCGCACGGGGAGATGTTCGAGGTCTGGCCGCCCATCATCGGGTAGCGCTGGGTGTCGCGGAGGGCGTCGCGCAGGTACTGGGCCGGGTCGATCGGCCAGCGCGCGTCGCCGCACATCACCGCCAGGGAGCCGGCCGCCCGGTTGTCCGCCGGTGGTTCCGCGGCGGCCACGGTGATCGTCCGCTCGGGGTCCAGGAGTTTCCGCATCAGCGCGGCGAGTTCCAGGTTCTTGGTTTCGCGTTGCCCGACGCCGCGGGCGAACAGGCGTACCCGGTTCCCGTCGTAGGTCTCGCCCTCGATGGTGACTGGGTGACGATCCAGATTGTTCAACAATCCCCTGAAAGTATTCCGCACCTCATCCACCGATCCCCCGAGCCCATAAGTCTCCTGTCGGACCGCCGCCCAATCCGCGAAGAGGTCGAACGCACGTTCCGCGAAAACCGCCCAGATCTGGACCATGCCCCGCCACGCGCGATCCGGATCCACGTTGCTGTCCAGCACGATCCGCTCGGCCCGCCGGGGGAACAGCTGCGTGTAGACGGCGCCGAGGTAGGTGCCGTAGGAGATGCCGTAGTACGAGATGCGCGGTTCACCCAGCGCCGCACGGATGGCGTCCAGGTCGCGGGCGGTGTTGCGCGTGGTGAGGTGCGGCAGCAGATCGGGTTGGGTCGCCCAGCACTGGTCCGCGATCGCCTTGGTCTGCGCCACGTGCTCGTCGAACTTCGCCCGCTCGAACGGAATCGGCGACCACCCGCGCTCCAGCCCGCAGGTGACCGGCGAGCTCGCCCCGATGCCACGGGGATCGAAGCCGACCAGATCGTAGTGCTGCCCGATCTCCGGCGGGAACTGCTTGGTGACCGGCATGTCCAGCCCCGCACTGCCGGGCCCACCGGGATTCATCACCAGCACGCCACGACGATCCCCCGTCGCCTTCACCCGGGAAATCGCGATGTCGATCTTGCGGCCGGACGGATCAGCGTAGTCGAGCGGCACCTGAACCTCGGCGCACTCGAAGTTCGCCGGTTCGTCCGGTGAACACCGCCGCCATTCGATCGCCGTCGTCGCCGCGACCGGCGTGACCGCCAAGCCGAGCAGCAAACCCACCAGTGCCACCGTGCCCAGTCTGCGCATGCGCACAGGCTAGGAAGATCCAGGCCTCAGGTCGTCACACCGCGGTAGGGCTACTGGGGTAGTAGTGCCCCCGACGGGGTTCGAACCCGCACTGGGTCGATTTTAAGTCGACTGCCTCTGCCGGTTGGGCTACGGGGGCGAGGCCCAGCCTAGGCGGCCGGGCCCTGCCTTCGCAGCTCAGGTCAGGACTTCGTGGCCCTGGTGAATTCGTCCTTCGGGTTGTTGATCTGCCCCAGCGACACGACCTCGCGTCGCAGCAGGCCGCCGAAGACCCAGTCGAAGAAGATGCGGATCTTCCGGTTCCAGGTGGGCATCGCCTTGACGTGGTAGGCGCGGTGGAAGACCCACGCCGGGAAGCCCTTGATCTTCAGGTTCAGCGCGTCCGCCACGCCCTTGTGCAGGCCGAGACCGGCCACCGCGCCGAGGTTCTTGTGGTAGTAGTCCTTCGGCTGACCGCCACGCAGCACCTTGATGATGTTCTTCGCCATCAGGCGCGCCTGCCGCACGGCGTGCTGCGCGTTCGGCGGGCAGGTGGCCGACGGGTCGTCCTCGGTGCGCGCGAGGTCCGGCACCGCGGCGTTGTCGCCCGCGGTCCACACGTCGGGGTGCCCGACGACCTGCAGTGCCGCGGTCGCCTCGAGCCGGCCGCGCTTGTCCAGCGGCAGGTCCGAGTCGGCGAGCACCGGGTTGGCCTTCACGCCCGCGGTCCAGATGATCGTGTCGCTGTCGAACTCGGTGCCGTCCGAGAGCACGACGTGCCCGTTCTCGAACGACTTCGCCGCGGTCGACAGGTAGACCTCGATGCCGCGCTTCTCCAGCTGCTCCACGGTCCACACGCCGAGCGTTTCGCGGACCTCGGGCAGGATGCGGCCCGCGGCCTCGACGAGCACCCAGCGGATGTCCGACGGCTCGATGTTCTCGTAGTACCTGGTCGCGAAGCGGGTCATGTCCTCGAGCTCGGCGAGCGCTTCGATGCCCGCGAAGCCGCCGCCGACCACGGTGAAGGTCAGCAGGCGCTTGCGCAGCTCGGGGTCGAGGGTGCTGGCCGCCTGGTCCAGCTTGGTCAGCACGTGGTTGCGGAGGTAGATCGCCTCGCCGATGGTCTTGAAGGCGATGCCCTCCTCGGCGAGTCCGGGGATGGGCAGGATGCGCGCCACCGCGCCCAGCGCGACCACCAGCACGTCGTAGGACAGCTGCTCGATGTGGCCGTCGGCCGCCTCGACGGTGACGGACTTGCGTTCGTGCTCGATCTTGGTGACGCGCGCGGTCAGCACGTGGCACCGCTTGAGCACGCGCCGCAACGGGACCACCACGTGCCGCGGCTCGATCGCGCCGGCCGCCGCCTCGGGGAGGAACGGCTGGTACGTCATGTGCGGCTGGGGGTCCACAACGGTGACGGACGCTTCGTTCGCCCGCAGCATCTTCTGGAGCCCGAACGCCGTGTACAGACCGACATATCCGCCGCCGAGGACGAGGATCCGAGTCGGTTCCGACTTCGCTGCCATGCCTCCATGGTCGCACCCATCCAGGGCCCCCGCTCGTGTACCCCGCGCTGCTGTGACCAGCGTCGCCACCGAAGATTGAACGATTCAGCAAGCGGCAGCTTCGCGTAGTCGGGCAATCGCGGAGCGTAGAGCGAGTAAGGCCAGAATAAACCCATAGCGGGTGAATTCCGTCAGTTTGGCCACTCTCCGTCACCGGTGAGCGAGCTCACTCCAGCTGCCAGACGACGTCCGTGCCCGCCATCCCCGGCCGCGGTTCCTCGCGTGGCGGGTGGTGCCGCGCGACCTCGGTGAACCCGAGCCGCCGGGGTATCGCGGCGCTGCGTTCGTTGGCCGCGTCGTGCCAGATCTGGACGCGGTCGACGTCCGGCAGCGCGAACACGACCGGGAGCAACGCCTCGACGGCCGTGGTCATCAGGCCGCGGCCGGTCCAGTCCGGGTGCAGCCAGTAGCCGAACTCCAGGCCCCCGGGCCCGATGCGCCGCTCGCAGCCGACGCCACCGACCACCCGGCCGTCGACGACCAGCGCGTAGGCGTACGACTGGCCCGCGGCCCACCTCTCGTCACAGCCGCTGAGGAAGTCCATCGCGCGGTACTCGCCGAAGGCCCAGACCATCCAGGGCCGGAGGTGCTCCTGCGCCTCCTCCACCACCCGCTGCAATTCCGCGGCGTCGGCCACGCGCCAGCGCCGCACCAGCACCCGACCGGCGTCGACCTCGTCGGGCGGGTTCACCGGATGCCTGCCGCGTCGAACTCGGCCAAGAGGTCTTCGACCAATGCCACCGTCGACATCCTGATCTCGTCGTGACCGTCGAACTCGGCGGCGGCGGCCAGGCTCGGCAGCAGTTCTTCCGGGCCGGTCGCGAGCGTCCTCAGCTCACGCATCGCGTGCTCCACCACTCGGCGCGACAGGTCCTGCGCCAGGAGCTTTTCCAGTCCCCGCGCCAACTGCGCCGTCTCGATCGCGCGAAGCAGCCGGAGTACATCGAGGCCGTCCTTGGGCTTGAGCCGGTTCGGCTGGTCACGTCGTTCCGCGATCTTGACCACCTTCGACACCATCAACGCGGCAGGTCCCGCCACCTTCAGCCGGAACGAGCGAGTGCTCTCGCCGGTCAACTCGGTGATCACGTGGATGTCGTTGTCCACCACCGCCGGCTCGAGTCCCAGAGTCCGGCGGGCGGTCCACTTGTCGTCGTGCGGTGGCCGGAGCTTCGCCGAACGACGGCTTTTCGGACCGCTGAGCGCTTCGGGTGTCATGAGGTCGACCGCGATCTGGCCACGACCCAGCCAGCTCCCCGGGTGCGCTCCCGGCGCGAACCCCGCGGCGCACATGGCGTCCGCGATCGACGGCTCGTCCGCCAGCCGGTCGGGAACCAACACCAGGTCCGCGTCGGTGCCGTCACGAAGTCCGCGTCGCCGACGTGCAAGTAGAGCGCTTGCGCGCCCACCAGGACGATCGCGTCGCGGTGCGGTCCCAGGCCGTCGAGGGCGTCGAGCAGGACGGACCTCGCTTCGACGTACTCCTGCGGGATCATCGTGCCCAACCCTGTTCTTCCGATTCGAGCGCTGCCAGCAACTGCTCGGCTTCTTCGCCTGACCGGCCCGGCCCGGTCAGGAGGTCGGCCGTCACCTGGGCCGGCGCGGCGTACGCCAGACCGTCCACGGTCCGGGTTTTCGTCAGGACGACTTCGTCATACGGGCGCATGACCAGCACATTCGCCCCCCGGTCGACGGCGCGGAGCCCCAGCCGGTCGATCAAGCCGAGCGGGTTCTCGGCGTACAGGCTCAGCGAAACGAGTGGGGCCACCGGTGTCACCCCGTTCGGCAGGTAGGCACGTGCGGCTGCCGAACCGGTCACGGCCACCCGCGCGTCCACCGATTCGAGTGCGTGCAGCGCATGGCTCAGCCCGCGCGGATCCAGCGTCGCGATGACCTCGTTCGACGCCATGACCTGGTAGTCCTGGATCCAGCGATCGATCAGCGCGCGCTTGCGGACCGAGACGACCACGCCGTCTCCACCACGCTCGATGGCGGCTTCCCGATCGAGCAGTTCCAGCACCCGCGCGCTCGTCCCGACCCCGACGCGGGCCCGTTCCGCCAGCTCTCGCACCCCGATCGGCAACTGCGTGTCGCACAGCTCGAGCACGACTTTCGCGGCCGCGGGACCACGGAGCGACTTCAGCAGCCGGTCCGCCGGATCACGGAACCCGCTCCGGTCGGCGCCCACTCGATCCAGGAACACGGCAGGCCGTTCCAGGCTCAAGCGCAGGTTTCCGGTGGCGTCGAACCAGCCGAGCCCGTGCTGCTCGAGCTGACCGCGGGTCGTGGGTGAGACGAACGGCGCCACGACCATCGCTCCGCCGACGACACGGCTCCCACGCTCGGCCGCTGACCGGTACGCGGCGAGCTGTCCGGCGACCCTGGTCACGTCCCTCGGCGCGAGCGCGCCCTTGGTTTCGATCACCACGGCAGCCGAGGTGCCGTCAGGAGCGGTGACAGCGAGGAGCGCGTCCGGGCGTCGCCCCAGGTCCAGGTCCAGGTCCGCGGCCCCGGTGACCGACCAGGATTCGGGTAAGGCCGCGCGGACGGCCTGCACCGCCGACTGGATGAGCTCCAGCTCGGTTGTTCCGCGTTTCGGCCCGTTCCGTGTCACCTGGAACAGCATACTTTGCGGAACAGCAGTGAGTCAGGACACCCCTCAGCGGATGCCTGCCGCGGTCTTGGCCCGGGTGAGGACTTCGCGGACCATCGCCGGGGTGAGGCGGCCGGTGAAGGTGTTCTGCTGCGAAACGTGGAAGCAGCCGAACACCTGCAGCGGGGCCGGACCCTCCAGGTCGACCCGCACCCCGTGGCCGAACTTCGGCCGTGGTCGGGGGACCGCCCAGCCCGCGGCGGCCAGCACCGGCATCAGCGCCTGCCAGCCGAAACCGCCGAGGACCACGATCGCGCGCAGGGTCGGCGCCAGCAGTTCCAGCTCCTTCGCCAGCCACCGGCCGCAGGTGTCGCGTTCGGCGGGCGTCGGCTTGTTCGCCGGGGGTGCGCAGTGCACCGGCGAGGTGATCCGCGTGCCGATCAGCTCCAGGCCGTCGCCGATGTGGTGCGCCTCCGGCTGCGTGGCCAGGCCGACGTCGTACATCGCGCGGTAGAGCACCTCACCCGAACGGTCACCGGTGAACATGCGGCCCGTGCGGTTGGCGCCGTGCGCGGCCGGCGCCAGGCCGACGATGCCCAGCGCCGCGTCGGGCGGGCCGAAGCCGGGCACCGGGCGACCCCAGTACGTCTCGTGGGCGAAGGCCGCCCGCTTGGTCTCGGCCACCTGCTCACGCCACTCGACCAGTCGTGGGCAGGCCCGGCAGTCGATCAGTTCGGCATCCATCTCGGCCAGGGTCATCCGGCCATTGTGATCTAGATTCGGGGCATGCCGGAAACAGCCAAGACCGACGAGGACACCAAGCCGCCCGAGCCCAGCGACGACCTGGTCACCACCAGGCACACGCTGACCGCGGGGAACCGGGAGCTGGCCTACACCGCCCAGACCGGGCGCGTGGTGCTCAAGAAGGAGGTGCTCACCGACGGCAAGTTCGACGGGCACCTCGCCAAGGCCGAGGTCTTCCTCGTCGCCTACACCCTCGACGACGCCGACCCGGCGACGCGCCCGGTGACCTTCGCGTTCAACGGCGGGCCCGGCTCGTCGAGCGTCTGGCTGCACCTCGGCGTGCTCGGGCCGCGGCGAGTCGTCTCCGGGGACGTCGACTCCCCCGCGCCGCCGCCGTACGGGCTGACCGACAACCCGGAAAGCCTGCTCGAACACACCGACCTGGTGTTCATCGACCCCGTCTCCACCGGCTACTCGCGCGCGGTGACCGGCGAGAAGCCGAAGGACTACCTCGGCTTCACCCCGGACGTGGAGTCGGTCGGCGAGCTCATCCGGCTGTGGACCTCCCGCAACGGGCGCTGGCTCTCGCCGAAGTTCCTGGCCGGTGAGTCCTACGGCACCCTGCGCGCGGCCGCACTGGCGGCGCACCTGCAGGAGCGGCACAGCATGTACCTCAACGGCTTGCTGCTCATCTCGTCCGTGCTGGACATGGGTTCGATCCGGTTCACCGAGGGCAACGAGCAGGCCTACCTCAGCTTCCTGCCGACCTACGCGGCGATCGCGCACTACCACGGCTTCCACGGCGACCGCCCGCTCGAGGAGGTGCTGGCCGAGGCCGAGGAGTTCGCCTCGCGCGACCTGCCGTGGGCACTGCAGCGCGGCGCCCGGCTGACCACCGACGAGCGGACCGCCGCGGTGCGTGAACTGGCGCGGCTGACCGGGCTCAGCGAGTCCTATGTGGACCGCGTCAACCTGCGCATCGAGCACGTCCGCTTCTTCACCGAGCTGCTGCGCGAGCGCGGGCTGACCGTCGGCCGGATGGACGGCCGGTTCACCACCTGGGAGCCGGACGGCGGCCGCGAGCACATGAGCGACGACGCCTCGATCTCCCGGATCATCGGCGCCTACTCGGCCGCGTTCAACCACTACGTGCGCACCGAACTGGGCTACGAAAGCGATCTGCCCTACGAGATCCTGTCGATGAACGTGTTCCAGCAGTGGTCCTACAGCGACTTCGAGGGCCGCGCGGTGTCCGCGGTCCGCTCGCTGAGCGCGGCGATGCGGGCGAACCCGCACCTGAAGCTCCACGTCGCCTTCGGCCACTACGACGGCGCGACCCCGTACTTCGGCTCGGAGAACGTGCTCGCGCACCTCGAAATCCCCGAGGAGCTGCACGCCAACATCGACCGGGCGTACTACCCGGCCGGGCACATGATGTACGTGCACGAACCTTCGCGGGTCCGGCAGGCGGCCGACCTGGGCGCGTTCATCCGGTCGGCCGTGCCGGAACAGGCCGTCTAGGTCGTCTTCCAGCCCACGGCCGCCAGGCCACGCGACTTCTCGGGCTGGTCGGCGAACAGCTCGTCCCCGTCCGGCTGCCACTGCGGCAGCCAGACGAGGCCGGGTTCGGTCAGTTCGAGCCCGTCGAAGAACGCCTCGATGTCCGGGCGCGGGCGCGGCACCGCCGGGCTGTTCGTCTGCTTGCGGTAGGCGGCCGCGACCTTGTCGCCGGCGGCGATGGTCGCGGCGTCCTTCGGGTCGACGTGGATGTGCGACAACGCGACCATGCTGCCCGGCGGCAGCCGGTCGATGTAGCCGCGCAGCACCTCGTGCGGCTTGGTCTCGTCGGGCATGAAGTGCAGCAGCGCCACCACCAGCAGCGCGATCGGCTGGGTCTCGTCGATCAGGCCGGTGTTGCGCACCCGGCGCCACAACTGCGGGCCGTCGAAGAAGTCGGCGTCGATGGCGCGGTGGCGCTCGGGGTCGGCGGTGCGTTCGAGCAGGATCTCGGCGTGCGCCTGGGCGATCGGCTCGTTGTCGATGTAGACCACGCGGCATTCGCCCGGCGCGGCCTCCTCGGCGACCTCGTGCACGTTGCCCTGGGTGGGCAGGCCGGAGCCGATGTCGACGAACTGCCGGATGCCCGAGTCGACGGCGTAGCGCACCGCCCGGCCCAGGAAGGCGCGGTTCGACCTGGCGAACCGGCGGATGTCGGGCAGGGCCTTCATCTGCTCGTCGGCGAACGCCCGGTCGGCGGCGTAGTTGTGGCTGCCGCCGAGCAGGTAGTCGTAGACCCGGCCGACGGAAACCTTGTCGATCGAGTCTCCGAGGCGGCCGGCATCGCTCGTGGTCATCGGACTCCCAATTCCTGGACGCGGTGGTGCGCACAGTTCTACCGCAGAAGCGGACAAAAGTCGTGAGTGCGTAGAATTCGTTAAATACAATCCTACGCACTCACGACTTCCGGGAATCCCTAACTCAGCGGCGCAGGTGCTCCTTGCCCCTGGTCACGGCGGAGTAGGCGTCGACGGCGCCGTGGCCGTAGAAACCGTTGAACGCCGTGTCACCCGTGCAGGTGGCGGTGAAGGTTTCGTCGCGTCCCTCGTCCAGGTAGTCCACGGTCCGCGGCACCGGGCAGGCGATCTTCGCCGCGGTGCCCTCGAGCACGCGCTGCACGGCGTCCGGGTCCATGCCGAACCCGCCCCTGCCGGGCTTGCCGTACTGGGAAACGATCAGCGCGGCGACGCCGGTGGCGTGCGGCGAGGCCATCGAAGTGCCCTGCAGCCACTGGTAGTAGCCGACCCGGCCGTCGGCCGCGGTCGCCTTCTGCACACCCGCTTCGACGCCGTCCGGCGTGAGGTTGCCGTCCGCGTCGATCATGCCCTCGGCGACACCGACGTTGCGCGGGTAGGTCGACAGGATCTGGTTCTCCACAGTGGAGAACCACGGGGTGCCGAAGTAGTCGCGGTAGAAACCACCCGGCGCGGAAACCGAGATCTGCTCGACGCCGTAGTTCGAGTAGTCCGCCTTCGCCTGCGACGGGCCGAACGCGGAGACACCGATGGTGTGGCGGCCTTCGACCGGCAGCGTCACGCAGGACGAGTTGTCGATGTCGCGGTCGTAGTTGGTCTTCGCCGGGAAGTTCGGGCTGACGGTGTCCGGCTGCGGCGCGCCGAGGTCGGTGTGCTGATTGCCCAGCGAAACCACCTGCGTCACGCCCTTGCCGTGCGCGTAGTCGAGCGCGCGGTTGACCGCCTCGGTGATGGTGCGCTGCTCGCGCCGGCGCTCCGGCGAGTCGGCCGGGTTCGCCTGGCAGTTGTACAGCCACGGGTCCACGAAGAAGCTCATGTTGACCACGTCGAGGCGCGCGTCGCCGGCGTAGGTGATGGCGTCGACCACCGGCTGCAGGAAGAAGCTGCCCGAGTCCTGCCCGGCGCGGACGTTGACGATGCTGACGTTCGGGGCCACGCCGGAGACGCCGAAACCGTTGGCAGCCGCACCGATGGTGCCCGCCACGTGCGTGCCGTGGCCGCCGTCGTCGTGGTTGACCGGGTCCACGCAGCCGCGGAACTCGCACGGGCCGTCGACCTCGTTGCCCGCCTCGTCGGCCGGGATGTCGCGGACGAAGTTGCGCGAAAGGGCCGCGTCGAAGTTCGGCGCGATGTCCGGGTGGGTGCCGTCGACACCGGTGTCGAGCACGCCGACCTTGACCCGCTTGTCGCCCGGCTGCACGGTGCGCGCGAGGTCGGAACGGACCGACTTGAGGCCCCACAGCTGCTCGTCCAGCGGGTCGGTGCCGACCGGCGCGGGCGCGTTCGGCTTGCCCTTCTTCGCCGCCGGGGCCTGCCGCGCCTCCTTCTCCACCACGTCCGCCTTGGGCGCCGCGTCGCGCACGGGAGCGTGCCCGATCGGCTGCGCCTTGGCCGCGCCGTACACCGCGCGGTCGGCGGAAACGCGCTCACTGAAGCCGTTCGCCGGCGCGCTCGCGGTGACCAGGCCGATGGCGGCGTTGGACTTCACCACGGTGCCGCCCGCTTCGCGGACCGCCCGCTCGGCGTCGGCCACGCCCTGCCCCGGCGCGGCCAGCACGGTGAACTCGGTCGCGGCGCCGGAAACGTCCGGCTGCGCGGACACCGAGGGCGAGGCCAGCACCCCGGCGGCCAGCGGCACGGCGAGCGCCGCGAACAGGACCTTGCTTCTCTTCACGCTGATTTCCTCCTACGACTGCGGTAGGCGGAATGTACGACGCGCACCGGGAATCGGCCACCGACGAAAGTTAGGGAACGACGTGCCGTTCTTCGGCGAAATGGCAGGCACTGGAATGCCCGCCCGCGCGGAGTTCGAGCGCCGGTTCCTCGGTGGCGCAGCGGTCCTGGGCCTTCCAGCAGCGTGTCCGGAATGGACAGCCGGACGGCGGGTCCACCGGGCTCGGCACGTCGCCCTCGAGGCGGATCACCTGGCGGTGACCGCGCAGTGACGGGTCCGCCACCGGAACGGCGGACAACAGCGCCTGCGTGTACGGGTGGGACGGCCGGTTGTAGATGTCGTCCTCGGTGCCGATCTCGACGATCTTGCCGAGGTACATCACCGCGACGCGGGTGGAGAGGTGGCGGACCACGGAAAGGTCGTGCGCGATGAACACATAGGACAATCCGAATTCGGCGCGCAACTCCTCCAGCAGGTTCAGCACCTGGGCCTGGATGGAGACGTCGAGCGCGGAAACGGGTTCGTCGCAGATGAGCACCTTGGGCCGCAGGGCGAGCGCCCTGGCGATGCCGATGCGCTGGCGCTGGCCGCCGGAGAACTGGTGCGGGTAGCGGTTGAGGTGCTCGGGATTGAGCCCGACGACGTCCAGCAGTTCGCGCACCTTCCGCGCCCGGTCGGCCTTGGGGGCCACCTCGGGGTGGATCTCGAACGGCTCGCCGACGATGTCGCCGACGGTCATCCGCGGGTTGAGCGAGGTGTACGGATCCTGGAGCACGATCTGGATGTTGCGGCGCAGGCGGCGGAGTTCGGTGCCCCGCATGGCGAAGATGTCGCGGCCCTCGAAGTAGGCCTTGCCCGCCGTGGGTTCCTCGAGCCGGAGGAGCACCTGGGCCAGAGTGGACTTGCCGCACCCGGACTCGCCGACGATGCCCAGCGTCTCGCCTGGCGCGAGGTCGAAGGAAACCCCGTTGACGGCCTTCACCTGCCCGACGGTCCGCTTGAACACGACGCCGGTGCGCACCGGGAAGTACTTGACCAGGTTGGTCACGCGGAGGATCGGTTCAGTCATGACGCTTCACCGCCTTCCGGGGTGCGGCCCGCACGCCGGGTGGCGAGCCCATCTTCGCCGCGCTGTCGCGGGTGGGTGGCGGTCAGTCACCTTGGAGTACCTCGGTGGCGAAGTGGCAGGCGCTGAACCGACCAGGGGCGGGTTCGTGGTGGGGTGGGCGGGTGGTGGAGCAGAGGGCTTCGGCGCGGGGGCAGCGTGGGTGGAAGGGGCAGCCCGGCGGGATGTCCAGCAGGCTCGGCGGCAGGCCGGTGATGGTCGTCAGGCTCTGCCCCTTCTGGTCCAGGCGGGGCAGGGAGTTCATCAGGGCCGCGGTGTAGGGGTGCGCGGGGGATCGGAACAAGGTATGGACGTCGGATTGTTCAACAATCCTACCGGCGTACATTACGGCGATCCGATCGGCGACTTCGGCGACAACCCCCAGATCGTGCGTGATCAACACAAGGCCCATCCGGCGTTCCGCCTGGATTTCCGCCAGGAGGTCCATGATCTGCGCCTGCACCGTCACGTCCAGCGCCGTGGTCGGCTCGTCGGCGATCAGCAGTTCCGGGTCCAGCGCCAGCGCCATCGCGATCATCGCCCGCTGCCGCATCCCGCCCGAGAACTGGTGCGGGTACTCCCGCACCCGCGAAGCGGCGTTCGGGATGTGCACCAGGTCCAGCAGCTCCACCGCCCGCGCCCGCGCCGCCCGCCGGCTCATGCCCTGGCGCAGCCGCAACTGCTCCTCGATCTGGAACCCCACGGTGAACACCGGGTTCAGCGCGGAAAGCGCGTCCTGGAAGATCATCGCGATGCCGCCACCGCGGACCTCGCGCTGCCGCCGGGCGCTCGCGGTCAGCAGGTCCTCGCCGTGGAACCGGATCGCCCCACCGGTGATCACCGCGGGCGGCCGGTCCAGGATCCCCAGCACCGTCTGCGCGGTCACGCTCTTGCCCGAACCCGATTCGCCGAGCACGGCCAGGGTCTCCCCCGCGTCCACGTGGTAGCTGACGCCGTTCAGCACGCTCGCCACCCCGTCCGGGGTGCGGAACTCCACGCGCAGGTCGTCGATCTCCAGCAGTCTGTCCATTGTGGATCACCGCGCCCGCGGGTCGAGGGCTTCGCGCACCGCGTCGCCGAGCATGACGAAGGCCAGCACGGTGGTGACCAGGAAACCGGCCGGGAACAACAGCAGGTGCGGGGCCGCGCGCACGTACGTCCGCGCGTCGTTGATCATCACACCCCACGAGACCACCGGCGGCCGAAGCCCGATGCCCAGGTAGGACAGCGTCGCCTCCACGCCGATGAACGCGCCCAGCGCGATGGTCGCGTAGACCAGCACCGGCGCCAGGCAGTTCGGCAGCAGGTGCCGGAAGATGATCCGCGTGCCGCTCGCACCCAGCGCCCGCGCCGCCTTCACGTAGTCCTGCTGCTTCGCGGTGATCGCCGCCGACCGCATGATCCGCAGTGAGACCGGCCACGACAGCAACGCGATGGACAGCACCACCTGCACCACGATCCGCACCGCACCGGCGTCGCCGGCCGAGTTCAGCGTGGTCAGGATGACGATCGCGCCGAGCACGAACGGCAGCCCGAAGAACACGTCCGCGATCCGCGAGATCACCGTGTCGAGCCAGCCGCCGTAGTACCCGGCCAGGATGCCGAAGATCCCGCCCAGCAGCACCACGCCCAGCGTCGCCAGCACACCGACCACAATGGACGCCCGGGCGCCGTGGATGACGCGGGCGTAGATGTCGTAGCCCTGGTTGTCGTAGCCGAACCAGGCCTGCGCGGACGGCGGTTGCCGCTGGCGCTGCAGGTCGCCGAGGTTCGGGTCGGCCGAGGTGAACAGCGACGGGAACACCGCCATCACCACGATCACCAGGATGATCGACGACGAGATCCAGAACATCGGCCGTCGCCGCAGGTCGCGCCACGCGTCGCCGAACAGGCCACGGGGTCGCGCGGACACCCCGGTCGCCGCGGTCGCCGGGTCAGTCATAGCGGATCCTCGGGTCGAGCACGCCGTAGAGCAGGTCCACGAGCAGGTTCATCAGCAGGTAGACCAGCACCAGCAGGACCACCAGCCCGGTCACCGTCGCGCCCTCCTTGGACTGGATGGACTTGAAGATCAGCCCGCCGATGCCGGGGATGTTGAAGATGCCCTCGGTGACGATCGCGCCGCCCATGAACGCGCCGAGGTCGGTGCCGAGGAAGGTGATCACCGGCAGCGCCGCGTTGCGCAGCATGTGCACGCCGACCACGCGCGACTGCGGCAGCCCCTTCGCCACCGCGGTCCGCACGTAGTCCGCGCGCCGGGTTTCCGCGATGCTCGCCCTGGTCAGCCGGGCCACGTACGCCATCGACAGGCTGGCCAGCACGAACCCGGGCACGATCAGCTCCCCGAACCCGGCCTTCGACGAAACGGTGGGGTTGATGATCCCCCACTCCAGCCCGAGCAGCAGTTGCAGCACGTACCCGGTGACGAAGACCGGGATGGAGATCAGGAACAGCGTGGACACCAGCACCAGGCTGTCCAGGAACCCGCGCCGCCGCAGGCCGGTGACCACGCCGGCGGTGATGCCGATGACCGCCTCGATCAGCAGCGCCACCACCGCCAGCCGGACCGTCACCGGGTACGAGTTGGCGATCAGCTCGCTCACCGGCACCCCGGAGAAGGTCTCGCCGAAGTCGCCCTGCAACAGGTTCCACAGGTACTTCCCGTACTGCACGAAGATCGTGTCGTCCAGGTTGTACTTCTCGTTCATCGCCGCGACGAACGCGTCGGGGCAGTCCCGTTCGCCGCACTTGCCCGCGAACGGGTCCCCGGGCAGCGCCCACACCAGCAGGTAGATGCCGAAGGTGGTGCCGAAAAACACCGGCACCATCTGCAGCAGCCTCCGCAGTACATACCGGCCCAATTCAGGCCACTTCGACGCTGGTCAGGTCCAGCTTCCGGAAGGCGCTCAACTTCGCCGAGGAGAGCCGGTCGGACTTCCCGCCGATGGTGTTCTGCGTCCACAGTGGAACGAATGGCAGGTCGTTCAGGATCAGCTTCTCGGCTTCGAGGTAGAGCTTGATGCCTTCCTCCTCCGAGGCCGCGGTGTCCGCGGCGGCGAGCTTCGCGTCCACCTCGGGGTTCGAGTACTCACCGTCGTTCGACGAGGCGCCGGTCTTGTAGATCGGGTTGAGGAAGTTCTCGATCGACGGGTAGTCGGCGACCCAGCCGGCGCGGTACATGTCGGTCATCTCGCGGGCGTTGATCTTCCCGCGGAACTCGCCGAGGCTGGTGGCCGGTTCGAAGACGCACTCGATGCCGAGCGTGTTCTTGATGCTGTTCGCCGCCGCGGTGGCCCATTCGCTGTGCCCGCCGTCGGTGTTGCTGATGATCTTCAGCGGGCCGGTGAACCCGGACCTCGCCAGGTGCTCGCGGGCCTTCTCCGGGTTGAACGTGCACAGCTCGCCGCACTGGCCCTTCTGGTAACCCTTGATCAGCGGGTGCACCAGGCCGTCGGCGGGCTGGCGGCTGCCCTCGTAGATCCGGGTGGTGATCTCCTCGCGGTTGATCGCCATCGAGATCGCCTTGCGCAGGTCCGGGTTCTGGTACTTCTCCTGGTACAGCGGGAAGGACAGCGTCTGGTTCATCAGCGACTCGCCCTCGACCACGCGGTCGCCGAGGTCGGTCTTGTGCTGCTGCCCGGCGAGCGCGTTCGGCGGCAGCTCCTCGATGAAGTCCAGCTGGTTGCCGACCAGGTCGGGGTAGGCGGCCTCCCGGCTCTGGTAGACCCGGAAGGTCAGGTCCTTGAACTTCGGCTTGTCCATGCCGGTGTACTCGTCGAACCTGGTCAGCTTCACCTCGGTGCCGACCTGCCGCGAGACGAACTTGAACGGGCCGTTGCCGATCGGCTTGGCCTCGAAGGCGGCCTTGTCGGCGAAGAACGAGTCCGGCAGCGGCGCGAAGACCTCGTAGCCGAGCTTGACCTTGAACACCGGCGACGAGCTCTTCAGCGTCACCTCGAAGGTGTGGTCGTCGACCACCCGGAGCCCGGACATCTTGTCCGTGGCGGGCGCCGGGGCCTGCTGCGGGCCGCTCTTGCCGTCCGGGTCGGCCGGGTTCACCTCGTCGTAGCCCTGGATGTCGGAGAAGAACGGCGCGCCCTGGGTGGCGTTGGGGCCGTAGGCGGTCCAGTTCCAGGCGTCGACGAAGTTCTTCGCCAGCACGTCGGTGCCGTCGTGGAACTTCCAGCCCGGCTTCAGCTTGACGGTGTAGACCTTCGAGCCGACGTCGGTGATCGAGTCGGCGGCCGCGTTCTTCACCTCGGTGGTCTGCGGGTCGTAGTCGATCAGGCCGGTGAACATCGCGGCCATCACCTGGCTGCCGCCGAACTCGGTGGTGTTCCCCGGCACCAGCGGGTTCTCCGGTTCGGTGTTGAACACCGAGATGGCGCCCCCGGTGTCACCGGTGCCGGGTGCGTCGTCGCCACCGCCCCCGCACGAGCTCAGCACCATGGCCGTCGTCATCGCGAGCACTGCCGGCCGCATCGTCCGCATTCGCGCCTTCATGAAGGGGCACGCTAGCCGGGCGAGTGAGCCAGACCACAGACGCAAATCATTGCGAAAGAATCACGATGATCCACATTACTCCGTCAGCCCCACACCGACGGAGCAACGTGAACCCGCCGAATGCCGCAAACGCTTCACCGCACTTGTCACACCAGCGACAACGCGATCCCGTCGAGGATGTCGTGCTCGCTGACCACCAGCTCCGCCGGGCCGCCGCGCTCGGCGAACTGCTCGGCCAGCGCCCGCACGATCACCGCGCCCCCGCCGATCACGTCGACCCGGCCCGGGTGGATCACCGGGTTCGCCGCGCGGGCCGCGTGGTCCACGCTGAGCAGGTCGTCGGTGAGCCGGTCGATGTCCGCGCGGGACAGCTTCGACAGGTGCACGCGCTCGTTGTCGTACTGCGGCAGCTCCTGCGCCACCGCGGACAGCGTGGTGACCGTGCCCGCGACGCCGATCCAGGTGTTCGCCCGCGAGACGTCGACCACCTCGAACGCCTCGTTGAGCACCTCGGTGGCCAGCTTGTGCGCCGCGGTGACCTCGTCGGCGGACGGCGGGTCGGACTTCAGCGTGCGCTCGGTGATCCGCACGCAGCCGATGTCCACCGAACGCGCGGCGAGCACGTCGGCGCGCTTGCCGTCCCAGGTGCCCAGCACCAGCTCGGTCGAGCCGCCGCCGACGTCGACCACCAGGAACGGGCCGTCGTCGGGGTCCTGCTCGCCGACCGCGCCGGTGAACGACAGGCGGGCTTCCTCGTCGCCGGTGATGACCTCGGCCTCGGTGCCCAGCACCTCGCGGGTCATGGTGAAGAACTCGTCGCGGTTGCTCGCGTCGCGGGTGGCCGAGGTGGCGACCATGCGCACCTTCTCGACGCCCTTGCGGCGCGCGGCGATGGTGTAGTCGGCCAGCGCGGCGCGGGTGCGCTCCAGCGCTTCCGGGGCGAGCCTGCCGGTGGCGTCCACCCCCTGCCCGAGCCGGACGACGCGCATCTCGCGGTGCAGGTCGCGCAGGTCGAACGTGCCGTCATGGCGTTCGGTCAGCTCGGCGACGAGCAGGCGGATGGAGTTGGTCCCACAGTCGATCGCGGCAACACGAGGCATGCGGTCCACCCTAACGACGACTGCCCACCAGCCCGCGTGGGCTGGTGGGCAGTCGCCTCCTGCCGCCCGCCACCACCCTCAACGGAGCTGCGCGCGGCCTGTTCTTCGGTGCTACTAGGGAGTCGTCGGCGCCTCGGAGGAGGTGTCCTCGCACAGCGGCGGCTCACCCTCGGCCGGCGGTTCCGGCGTGGTGCCCGGTTCGGGCGTCACGCAGTCCGGCGGCGGGGTGGTCTCCGGCGGCGTGGTCGTCTCCGGCGGGGTGCTCGACGGCGGGTTCGTCGACGACGGCGGGTTCGAGGAACTCGGCGGGTTCGTCGTGCTCGGGATCGACGACGAGGGCGGGTTCGACGAGCTCGGCGGGTTCGAGGTCGACGGCGGTGCGCTCGGGTCGCTCGACGGCGGCACCGACGGCAGCGGCACCTCGCCCGGTGCGCCACCACCCGAGGGGGCCTGCGGAGCCGCGAGGATCGGGCCCTGGTGGTCCGTCGTCGGGTGCACGCCACCGGCGTAGGCCTCGGCCCAGCTCAGCACCGTGCGCACGTACGAGTCGGAGTGGTTGTAGCGGAAGACCGCGGTGGCGCGCTGCTGCGGGTCGGCGGTGTTCAGCCCGCCCGAGCAGAGGTAGCGCCCGGCGCCGAGGGTGGCGTCGTAGATGTTGTTCGGGTTGCGGTCGCCGTCCCCGTTGCCGTCGGAGGCGTAGCCCTGCCAGGTCGACGGGATGAACTGCATCGGGCCGACCGCGCGGTCCCACACCGTGTCGCCGTCGTAGGCGCCGCCGTCGGTGTCGCTGATCGCGGCGACCGGACCGGCCCCGTTCAGCACCGGGCCGAGGATCGGCGCACGGGTGTAGCCGGCGACGTCGACGTTGCCGCCGCGTGCGTGGCCCGACTCGATGCGCCCGATGCTGGCCAGCAGCGACCAGTGCATGTTGCAGCCGGGCTGGGTGGCGGCGAGGTGGTCGGCGGCCCGCGTGTAGGCCTTCAGCGCGGACCCCGGGATGCCCAGCGGACCCGACGGCAGCCCGGCGTTGCCGTTCAGCGCGTCCGGGTTGCCCGCGTCGGCGAGCAGCTGCTGGCCGATGGAGTCACCGTTGGGCAGGCTGCCGTTCACGCTGACCGGGTTGCCCTGCGCGTCCACCGGCTGGCCCTGCGCGTCGAGATAACGGCTGGGACTGGCGTCGCCGAGCAGGGTGAACCCGCCGATGCCACTGCCGGGCACCATGAGCGGCAACGCCAGCAGGGGCGCACCCCATGCCATCGCCCGTGTCCGCCGTCTTGACCTGGTCTGTCCGGCGCGTGCCCCGCGCCTCTGCCACACCCGCACCCGTATGACCTCCACGTCGCGTCGCGCCGTTACCGCACTAGGTAGCTCAGCATGCCGGATGTGAAGTGGGCGAAAACACCGGCAACGCACAAAAGCCCGCGGCCCTGTCAGATTTCCACAACCACCGGGTTTCTGTTCATCGGAAGGCAACAAAGAGCGGCCGAATGGCCTAGTTCTTTCGTTGTACAGAACGCGGGCGGGTCCTCAGGGCGCCGGTGACCCCGAGTCGGCGTCCGGCTCGGAGGACGGCGGTGTACTCGGTTCACACGGCGGCAGCGAGGAGGAAGGCGGCGGCGTGGTCGACGAAGGCGGCGTCGACGAGCTCGGCGGAACCGATTCACAGGTGGGCGGCGGCTCGCTTTGCGACGGCGGCAGCGACGGCCCCGGCTCCCCGGGACCCGGCGGGTTCGACGGCGTACCGGGGTCCACGGGCGCGGGCGGCGGGGTGACCGGGGCGGGCGCGGGTTCGGTGACCGGGTTCGCCGGCCCCACCGGCACGTCGCTGTCCGGCAGCGGGGTCACGCCGGTGCGGTAGGCCTGCGCCCAGGTGAGCACCGTGGTCACGTAGCTGTCGGAGTTGTTGTAGCGGAAGACCGCGGTGCGCAACTGCTCCGGGTTCGCCAGGTCCAGACCACCGGAACAGAGGTAACGACCAGAGCCGAGCGTGGCGTCGTAGATGTTGTTCGGGTTGGTCTCGCCGTCGGCGTTGCCGTCCGAGGCGTAGCCCTGCCAGGTCGACGGGATGAACTGGGTGGGGCCGACCGCGCGGTCCCACACGGTGTCGCCGTCGTAGCGGCCGCCGTCGGTGTCGCGGATCGCGGCCACCGGGCCGACACCGTCGAGCACCGGGCCCAGGATCGGTTCGAGCGTGTTGCCCTTCGCGTCGAGGTAACCGCCGCGTGCGTGGTTCGACTCGATCCGGCCGATGCTGGCGATCAGCGCCCAGTCGATGTGGCAGGCGGGCTGCTCGGAGCCGAGGATGTTCGCCGCGTTCTGGTAGGCGCGCAGGGCACCGCCGGGGATGCCGAGCGGGCCGGGCGGCGGCACGTCGGCGAGCAGCGCTTCGGGATCGGGCGGCTGCGGCAGGCTGCCGTCCACACCGACCACGGCGGACCCGGGCTCGCCACCACCGGGCGGCGGCGCGAGCTGGTTGGCCACCTTGACCCAGCTCTCGGTCCCGCCGGTCAGCGCGAAGGTGGGTGCCACGGCGAGCGTGCCGCCGAGCACCACGAGCGCCGTCCGAGAGCGCAGGCCGAATTCCCTGGACTTTTCCCCGACCGCACCGGAGACCCCGAACAACCGCACGCCGAGAACGCCTTTCCCGAGAGAGTCCTACCCGGTGGGCATATCTCCGGCACCCCGTGGAACGTTACTGTCCTTTTGCGACAGACGCGCAGTCGCCCGAGGGCCAGCCTTCGGCTTGCAACAACGCCAAAGTCTCGTCACCGAAGGGATTCACGCCCGGTCCGCAGGCCAGCGTGTGCGCCAGGTGGACGTGCAGGCACTTGACCCGGCCCGGCATCCCGCCCGCGGTGACTTCGTGGCCCAGCGGTTCGATCGCGTCGCGCTGCGCCAGGTAGGACCGGTGCGCCCGCAGGTAGGCCGCGGCCAGTTCCTCGTCGGTGGCCAGGCGCTCGGTCATTTCCTTCATCAGCCCGGACGCTTCCAGCCGCCCGACCATCGACGACAGGCGCGGGCAGGTCAGGTAGTACAGCGTCGGGAACGGCGTGCCGTTCTCCAGTTTCGGACTGGTCTGCACCACCGAGGGATGCCCGCTCGGGCAGCGCGCGGCCACGGCACGCAGGGCGCGGGGCGGGCGGCCCAGCTGTTCCGCGATCACCGCCTCGTCCTGCGCGGTGACGGGTTCGAACCGGGGGGTTTCGGTGCTGCTCACGGCGCTCAGCGTAGCTACCCGGTCGCCTGGTCCCACAGGCGCTCGTACCACGGCCCGGTCGGCGGCGGTGCCTGCTCGTCGGGCGGCTGGTTCGGCGCGGCCTGCTTGTCCTCGGGCAGCTGCACCATGTACGGGGTCTCCCCCGGCATCACGTACCGCAGCCGGCGGCGGGCCTCGGCCTGCACCTGCGCCGGGTCGGCCAGTTCGGCCTTGCGGGCTTCGAGCTGCGCGACTTCCTCACGCAGCTTTTCGCGCTGCTGCTGTTGCTCGGAGACCTCCGAGCGCTGGGTGAGGTAGGTGCGCAGCGGCACGGCGATGGTGAACGCGAGCGCGCACACCACGATCGCCACGACCGCCGCGCGGCGGGTGTTCGACAGCCCGAGCACGCGGGCGGCGCCGGAAGCGCGTTTCGCGCTCCAGCCCCGCCGCAACCGGGCTCGCCTGCCTTCCCGGTGCACGCGCTCCGGCCGGCGGGCGTAGGACTTCCTCGCCCGCCCGCCGGTGCGCTCCCGGCTTCTCCCGCCGCGCTCGGCCATGGTGGATCAGGACTCCGGGGTGAACCTCGGGAAGGCCAGGTCGCCGGCGTACCTGGCCGCGTCGGCCAGCGTCTCCTCGATGCGGAGCAGCTGGTTGTACTTGGCGATGCGCTCACCGCGAGCCGGCGCGCCGGTCTTGATCTGGCCGACGCCGGTGGCGACCGCCAGGTCCGCGATGAAGGTGTCCTCGGTCTCGCCGGAGCGGTGGCTCATCATCGACTTGTAGCCGTAGGAAGTGGCCAGTGACACCGCGTCCAGCGTCTCGGACAGCGTGCCGATCTGGTTGACCTTCACCAGCAGCGCGTTCGCCGCGCGGCGGGTGATGCCGTCCTCGAGGCGGTCCGGGTTGGTGACGAACAGGTCGTCGCCGACCAGCTGCACCCGCTCGCCGAGCTCGGCGGTCATCCGCACCCAGCCGTCCCAGTCGTCCTCGCCCAGCGGGTCCTCGATGGACACCAGCGGGTAGGCGTCGACCAGCTCGGTGTAGTAGCCGATGAGCTGCTCGGCGCTCTTCTTCGCGCCTTCGAAGGCGTACGCGCCGTCGTGGTGGAACTCGGTGGCGGCCACGTCGAGCGCGAGCGCGATGTCGCGGCCCGGGGTGTAGCCCGCCTTCTCGATGGCGGTGAGGATCAGGTCGAGCGCCTCGCGGTTGTTCTTCAGGCTGGGCGCGAACCCGCCCTCGTCACCGAGGCCGGTGGCCAGGCCGCGGCCCTTGAGCACCGACTTGAGCGAGTGGTAGACCTCGGTGCCCCAGCGCAGGGCCTCGCGGAAGGTCTCCGCGCCGATCGGCGCGATCATGAACTCCTGGATGTCCACATCGGTGTCGGCGTGCGCGCCACCGTTGAGGATGTTCAGCATCGGCACCGGCAGCACGTGCGCGTTCGGCCCGCCGAGGTAGCGGAACAGCTCCAGCTCGGCCGAGTCCGCGGCGGCCTTGGCGACCGCGAGGGAGACGCCGAGGATGGCGTTGGCGCCCAGGCGCGACTTGTCCGGCGTGCCGTCCAGGTCCACCAGCTTCTGGTCGACGATGCGCTGGTCGACCGCGTCCACGCCGGCCAGGTCCGGGCCGATCTCGTCGAGCACCGCGGCGACCGCGCGCTCCACGCCCTTGCCGCCGTAGCGGGCGGTGTCACCGTCACGCAGTTCGACGGCTTCGTACTCACCGGTCGACGCACCCGACGGGACCGCGGCCCGCGCCAGCGTGCCGTCGTCGAGAGCCACCTCCACCTCGACCGTCGGGTTGCCGCGCGAATCCAGAATCTCGCGCGCGCCTACCTGTTCGATTACCGCCACGCCTTGCTCCTCGTCCGGTTGTCCCAGCCACGACGCCGCCCAGCGTAGCCGTTGACGAGGGTCACCCGTTGGAGGCTCACGTCACCCGTTGCGGATGACCTGCCAGCCCGCCGGCAGCTCGACCTGGTCGGACACCTGCTGCCAGAAGGTCCAGCTGTTGCCGCCGACGTCGGGCACGGTGAACACCCGCGCGCCGTAGGGCTGGTCCTGCGGCGGGGCGAGGTCGGCGTCCTCACCGAGCGCCGCGCAGACGCGGGCGTACTGCTCGTCCACATCGGCCACGTAGACGATGTTGAGCTGCCCGACCGGGCCGTCGACCCCCTTGGACTCCCAGTAGTCGGAGCCGGCGCCGGCGAGCTGCACCTCGGCCGTGCCCGCCTGGAGGGTGGCCTGGAAGACCACACCGGACGAATCGACGTACCGGACCTTCTCGGTGAAGCCGAACACCCTGACCAGCCAGTCCAGCGCTTCGGTGGCGTCGGTGTAGTAGAGGTACGGCGCCAGCCCGAGGTAGCGCGTTCCCCCTTCGTGCTCTTCGCTCATGACGGGTTAGTCCACCATGTGAACTTCCGCGGTGGGCCGCACCCCCTCCGGCGCGCCGGGTTGATCACCGGCTCGGCCGTCGCGCGGGCCCGCGCTCGCGGGTACCGTCGAAGGGACCATGGTTGCTCAGGAACAGGACCCGGCGGAGGATCGGTTCGCGGCGTTCCGCAAGGCGGAGGACCTGGTCAGCGCGCGTCGGCCGCTCGAAGCGCTGAAGCTGCTCCAGCCGGTGCTCGAGGCCGAACCGGACAAGCCGAGCGTGCAGTTGCTCGCCGGACGCGCCTACTTCCTTTCCGCGCAGCTGCGCCGGGCCGAGGCCGCCCTGCGCCGGGTGCTGGAGCTGGACCCCACCGACCACTACGCGCGGTTCGTGCTCGGGCGCACGCTGCAGCGGATGGACCGGCTGGCCGAGGCGCTCGGGCAGATGCGCATGGCGAACGCGATGTACCCGGTGCCCGACTACCAGGACGGCGTGTCCGAGCTGACCGCGCGCATCGCGTTGCGAGGCAACGACTAGCCTTTGCCGGCTTTGGCGCGGAGGTGGGCTCGCTCACCCTGCTTGCCGAACAGCGAGAGCACCTCCACCGGGTAGTCGTCGGCAGCGCCGAACCAGTGCGGCACCCGCGTGTCGAACTCGGCCGCCTCGCCCGGCCCGAGGACCATGTCGCGGTCGCCGAGGACCAGGCGCAACCGGCCGTCGAGCACGTACATCCACTCGTAGCCCTCGTGCACCTTGAGGTCGACCTCCCCGCGCGGCGGCACGACCAGCTTGTACGCCTGCGGCTGACCGGGGCGCTTGCTCAGCGCCATCGTGGTCATGCCGTTGGTCTCCTTGGCCTCGATGCGCACGCGCGGATCACCGACCGCGGGCGCGCCGACCAGGTCGTCGAGCGGCACCTGGTAGGCGCGGGCCAGCTGCAGCAGCAGTTCCAGGGTGGCCCGGCGCTGCCCGGACTCCAGCCGCGAGAGCGTGCTCTGCGAGATGCCGGTGGACTCGGCGAGCGCGCCGAGCGTCATCCGCCGCTCGCGCCGCAGCGCCTTCAGCCGGGGGCCGACACCGCTGAGCACCTGCTCGATCTCGGACATGAGGGCCATTTTGCCAGATCGGCAAAGAACTTTGCCAATTCGCCGGGAGGCCCGGATGCTCGGGGACATGAGCGACTACGACGTGATCATCATCGGCGGTGGGCCGGCCGGACTGAACGCGGCCCAGGTGCTGGCGAGGGCGCGCCGGCGGGTGGCCGTGATCGACGGCGGCAACCCGCGCAACGCCCCGGCCGAGGGCGTGCACGGGTTCGTCTCCAGGGACGGCACGCCACCCGGCGAACTGCTCGCCATCGGACGGTCCGAAGTGGAGGGTTACGGCGGCGAGGTGCTCGACGGGGTGGTGCGCGCGGTGCGTCACGACCGGACCGTCGAACTGGCCGACGGGCGGCTGCTCGGCGCCAAGCGCCTGCTGGTGACGACCGGGCTGACCGACGAGCTGCCCGACCTGCCCGGCGTCCGCGACCTGTGGGCGATCGATGTGCACCACTGCCCCTACTGCCACGGCTGGGAGGTGCGCGACCAGCGGATCGGCGTGCTCGGCACCTCGCCGAACTCGGCGCACCAGGCCGAGCTGCTCCGCGAATGGAGTGACGACGTGGTGTTCTTCAGCCACGAGAACCCGCCGGACGCCGACGCGCTGGCGCGGCTGAGCGCACGCGGCGTGAAGGTGATCACCGGCGCGGTTTCCCGCCTGAGCACCGAGGAACACCGGCTGCGCGGGGTGGAACTGGCCGACGGCACGGTGGTCGAGCGCGACACGGTGTTCGTCGCGCCGAAGTTCGTGCCGAAGGACCGGATCCTGGTGAACCTCGGCTGCGCGCACGGGAAGGACGGGCTGGTCGAGGTGGATTCCTTCGGTCGGACCAGCGTGAGCTGGGTGTGGGCCGCGGGCAACGTGGTCGACCTGCGGGCGCAGGTGATCACCGCCGCCGGTGACGGGGCGCGAGCCGCGATCGGCATCCACGCCGACCTGGTCGGAGCGGGCGAATGAGCGAGGCGGCGGAGTTCTGGGAGGACTTCTACAGCGAGCGCGAGGTGTGGTCGGGCAAGCCGAACTCGCTGCTGGTGCGGGAAGTCGCGGACCTGCGGCCGGGCACCGCACTGGACCTCGGCTGCGGCGAGGGCGGCGACGCCATCTGGCTGGCGTCGACGGGCTGGCGGGTCACCGCGGCCGACGTGTCGGAGACCGCGCTGAAGCGGGCCGCGGCGCACGCGGCCGAGGCCGGGGTCGCCGACCGGATCGACTGGCAGCGGCACGATTTCACACTGTCCTTTCCGGACGGTGAGTTCGATCTGGTGTCGGCCGCGTTCCTGCACTCGCCGGTGGCCGGGGACGGCGAACGCAACCGCATCCTGGGCCAGGCGGCGCAGGCGGCGGTCGCGCCGGGCGGCCTGCTGCTGATCATCGGGCACGCCGGTGAGCACCCGGAGCACGGGCCGCTGCCGACCACGGCGGAGGTGCTGGAGTCGCTGGCACTCGGCCCGCAGTGGCGGATCGAGGCGGACGAGGTGGTCTCGCAGCCGGAAAGCAAGGCGGGCACCCGTCTCGACAACCTGCTGCGGTTGCGGCGGTCCTAGGGCTTGCGGCCGTGGACCAGGAAGACGACGCGGCCGTCGGTCTCCCAGCGTCGCACGCGCACGTCGGCGAACCCGGCGGCCACCGCGGCGGCTTCGTCCACATCGGACGGTATGGGGAGATCGGCGGCCACGTGCCCGGCGATCGGGCCGGACGGGTTGAAGGTGCCCGCGAACGGCAGGGTGAACGCGACGCGGCCGCCCGGCTTGAGCACGCGCAGCCAGTCTTCGATGGCGGCCAGGCCGAGGAAGTGGAGCGAGGACGCGCAGAGCACGAGGTCCACATCGGACGCCGGGGCGGGCACGGCCGGGGCGACCAGCCACGAAATCCGGCCTTCGGGGTCGAACTCGGCCGCGCGCTCCTGGGCGCGGGTGATCATGCCGCCGGAGATGTCGAGCGCGGTGACGCTTTCCGGATCCAGCAGCCGCAGCGCGGCGAACGCGGCGGCACCGGTGCCGGTGGCCACGTCGAGCACGGTCTGCACGGGCGTGTTTCCCAGGCCGTCCACCAGTGCGGTGGCGACCCGGTCGTGGAAACCGTTCGCGTCGTAGGCGGGTGCTTGCTCGTCGAACAGGAATGCGGGCCCCATGGTCGTCGATCCTAGGGGGCGGGGATGGCGGCGGCGTAGGCATCGGCGCCGCTGAACACGTCCTGTCCGTATTCGACCGACTGGTTGTAGGTGAGCACGGCCTTCCACCAGCCGTCCGGGGTGCCCAGGTCGCCGCCGGAGGAGCAGAGGTAGCGGGCGGCGGTGAGGGCGGCGTCGTCGATGTTCTGGGGGTCGGGCAGGGCGCCGTCGCCTGCCGCGCGGGCGGCGTGGCGCTGCCAGGTCGCGGGGAGGAACTGCATGGGGCCGACGGCGCGGTCCCACTGCTGGTCGCCGTCGAGCTTGCCGTCGTCGGTGTCGGGGACGGCTTTCACGCCTTCGGACCCGTCGAGCGGGATGCCGATGATCGGTTTGCTCACCCGGCCGTCGGCGCCGACTTCGGCGCCCCCGAACCCGGCGTGCTGCGACTCGACGCGCCCGACGCCGGCGAGCATCGCCCACGAAATGCGGCAGCCGGGTTGCTGGGACCGCATCCACATCTCGGCCTTGCCGTAACCGGCCAGCACCCGCGGTGACACATTGGTCGCAGCGGCCACCTTCTGCGCCCAGGCGTCGAGTTCGGCCTGATCGGAGGCGTTGAGCCGATCCGGAGGCGCCGGCAACGCCTGCCGGGGCACCGCGACGCCCGGCTGGGGCCGCTGATCGGGCACCGGAAGGGGCGGGTTGTCGGGTTCGTCCCGTTGGCTGCGGGTCACGCCGATGGTGAGGACCAGCACCAGCCCGGCCACGATGAGGGTGGCCACCAGCGCCAGCCGCGTCATCAGCCGCCCAGGCCTCCGCCGCCGCGGTGACGGCGGCCCGGGCAACGTCTCCACAGGCGAAGGTTCGACCACCCGTTCAGGTTACGGCCAAACCCCCACCCCCGACCCCCCAAACCCAAACCCACGTCCAGGCACCCGAACCCCACCCTCAGGCACCCGAGTTACACACTCGAGGACCCGAGTGCCACCTTCAGGCATCCGAACCTCACGTTCGCGCGCCCGAGTCCCACACTCGCGCAGCCGAACCCCACGTCCAGGTAGCCGAACCCCACACTCGCGCAGCCGAGTCTCCCACTCAGGCGCCCGAATCCCGCGCTCGCGCACGCGAGTCCCACACTCGCGCAGCTGAGTCCGCGCTCGGGCAGCCGAGTCCCGCGGTTCCGCGACCGAGCCCCACAGTCAGCTCAGCCGCCTGCACACAGGACGCGAATGCCGAACTCGGACTCGCAAAAGTGGAACTCGGCTGCGGGAACGTGGAACTCAGGTGCCTGAACGTGGGACTCGGCTACCTGACCCGGCAGCCCGGCCCCCGGAGCCTGGCCACCCCAACTCGGCACCAGCACCCCAATGCGGAACTCGAGTGCCTGAGGGTCGAACTCGCGTGCCTGAACGTGGGGTTCGGCTTCGCGAACGTGGGGTTCGGGTGCCTGAACGTGGGGTTCGGGTTCCTGAGTGTGGGGTTGGGGTGCGAGAGTGTGGGTTCGGGGGGACGGGGGTTAGTGGGGCCAGTGGTGGCGCCACGTGGGGGGGTCTTGGGGGGTGACGCCGGCGGAGCGGGCGGAGGCTTCGGCGGTGCGGACGTCGGCGGCGAAGCGCTTCGCGACGGCTCGTAGCGCGCCTTCCGGGTCCACGCCGGCTCGGCGGGCGGAAGCCGCCAGGCGGAAGAGTTGTTCGGCGTCGGTGTCCCCGGCGGGGAAGAGGTCGGACGGTAGGCCCGCGCGGCCGGTGCGCTGGCCCAGTTTGCCCGCCAGCGCCACGGCCGGCTGCCCCAGCGCCACGCCGTCCACAATGGACTCCCGGCGCTTTTCGGTCTGCTTCAGCTCTTCCCACCGGACCTGCTGGTGCTCGGCCGTGTCGATCACCTCGTCGCCGCCGAACACGTGCGGGTGCCGCCCGACGAGTTTCGCCACCAGTTCGCCGGCGACGTCCTCGATGTCGAACGGGTCCTGCCCGTCTTCCGCCGCCACGCGGGCGTGGAAGAGCACCTGCAGCAACACGTCGCCCAGTTCCTCGCGCAGCGCCGCCCGGTCGCCGTCCTCGATGGCTTCCAGCAGTTCGTAGGTCTCCTCGACCAGGTACTGCCGGAGCGAGTCGTGCGTCTGCGCGGCGTCCCACGGGCACCCACCCGGCGAACGCAGTTTGTCCATCACCGCCACGGCTTCGACCACGGCGGGCACCGGCACCGAGACCAGCGCGGCCCCCGCGTCCAGCAGCGCCGCGGCACCCGGGTCGGTGCGATCCGCCGCGACCAGCACCACGGCACCGGTCGCGCGCAGCAGTTCCTCCGGCGCGGGCGCGGCCTTCGCGTCCAGCGCGACCCGCGTCACCTCGGGCAGGTCACCGGCCGCGTAGACGACATCGGCCGAGCGCAGTGCGGGCCACGCGGCGGCGGGCAGCACCGCGGGAAGTGCCGCAGGTGCCAGGACGACCGTGTTCATGGCCGCAATGGTTGCACGGCCTTCGCCGGGAACTGGTAGCCCGTCGCCTCGTCGGCGTTCGGCAGCACGGCCATGCTCGCCGCGTCCCACACGCCGTAACGCGGGTTGACCTTGATGCCGAGTTCTTCCGCGATCGGTTGCAGCAGCCGCTTGCCGAGCTGGTAGACGGCTTCCGAGTCCGGCGCGATCGGCGTCTGCGGCGCCGTGGACGTGGTCGTGCGGTCCTTCACCAGCGCGACGAACCAGCCCGCCTGCTGCTGGCTCGGCTGCACCACGACCACGGTGCCCGGCTTCGCGCCGAACAGCGCGCTGCCCGGCAACGCCTCGGCGCCACCCTGCTCGCCCTGCGTCGCGGCCACGTTCAGCGGCTGCTGCAGCACCCGCAGGTTCGACTCGCTGATCACCTCACCGGCCCGCGCGGGCTGGTCGGCGATCTTCTTGGCCAGCGTGAGCGCCTGGTCCTTCGCGGTGGAGCCGGGCGACTCCTCGGTGATCACCGTGCCGATCACGTCCACCGCCAGCGACGAGGCGTACTTCGCGCCCAGCTCCTGGGTCATCAGGAAGTCGGAGACGAACTCGGGCACGCGCTCGACCGAGGTGTTCACCCGCGGCGCGATGGCCGCGGCCCCGCCGCTGCGCTCGATGAGTTCGTTGACCTGGGCCGGGTCCGCGCGCAGGCCTTCGCGCTGCGCGGCCACGGCGAGCAGTTCGTGCAGGATCCGGCCGTCGACCACCACGCGGGCGTTCAGGTCGAGCTTGCGCTGCTGCTGCGCCTGCTGCGCGTCGGGCGAGTTCTCCAGCAGCCAGGTGATTTCCCGCTGCACCGACTCCAGTGGCACGGACCGGTCACCGACGATCGCGGCCGAGTCCACCTGGCTCGGCCCGGAGCCGCAGCCGGCGAGCAGAAGACCGGTGGTCAGGACGGCAAACAGCGCCCGCGGGCGACCCATGATCCGCATCACAGCGCCTACCCTCTCACATCCGTTCGCCGCTGGGGAACGACCGGTTCGTCAACCGACCGCGGCCGGTGCCTTCGTCAGCGATCGCAGCAGTTTGGTGCACCAGTCCAGCAGCGGTTCGTCGCGCAACTGGGGCGCGCCCATCCGGCCGCCCGCGGCGCCCTCGGTCGGCTTCGGCACCGACACCGTGTGCGTCACCGCCTTGTACATCGCCTTGGGGTACAAGCGCTTCAGCCGCACCAGCTGCGAATCGGCCAGCGGCAGCGGTGCGAAGCGGATGCTGTTGGCCTGCGTGGACACCTCGGTCACCCCGGACGCGCGGCAGGCGTGCCGGAACCGCGCCACCGCCAGCAGCCTGCCCACCGAGGCGGGCGGCTGGCCGTAGCGGTCGACCAGTTCCTCGCGCACCGCGTCCAGCGCGGCGCTGTCGGCCGCCGCGGCGATCTTGCGGTACGCCTCCAGGCGCAGCCGCTCGCCGGGCACGTAGTCGTGCGGGATGTGCGCGTCCACCGGCAGGTCGACCCGAACCTCGGCGGGTGCCTCGTCCTCCAGCGGCTCCGCGCCGGCACTGCGGCGGAACACGTCCACCGCCTCGCCGACCAACCGCACGTACAGGTCGAAGCCGACGCCCGCGATGTGCCCGGACTGCTCGGCGCCCAGGATGTTCCCGGCGCCGCGGATCTCCAGGTCCTTCATCGCGACCGCCATGCCCGCGCCGAGCTCGGTGTTCTGCGCGATGGTGGCCAGCCGGTCGTGCGCGGTCTCGGTCAGCGGCGCCTCGCCCGGGTACAGGAAGTAGGCGTACCCGCGCTCGCGCCCGCGGCCGACGCGGCCACGCAGCTGGTGCAGCTGCGCCAGGCCGAGCAGGTCACCGCGCTCGACGATCAGCGTGTTCGCGTTGGAGATGTCCAGCCCGGTCTCGACGATCGTCGTGCACACCAGCACGTCGAACTCGCGTGCCCAGAAACCCTCGATGAGGTGCTCGAGCTTGTCCTCGTTCATCTGCCCGTGCGCGACCGCGACCCGCGCGTCCGGCACCAGTTCGCGGATCCGCTTGGCGGCCTTCTCGATCGTCGAAACGCGGTTGTGCACGTAGAAGACCTGGCCGTCACGCAGCAGTTCACGGCGGATCGCAGCGCCGACCTGCTTGTCGTCGTACGCGCCGACGTAGGTCAGGATCGGGTGCCGGTCTTCGGGCGGGGTGAGGATGGTGGACATCTCGCGGATCCCGGCGAGCGACATCTCCAGCGTGCGCGGGATCGGGGTGGCCGACATGGTCAGCACGTCGACGTGCGTGCGCAGCGCCTTGATGTGCTCCTTGTGCTCGACGCCGAACCGCTGCTCCTCGTCCACGATCACCAGGCCGAGGTCCTTGTAGCGGACGCCGGTCTGCAGCAGGCGGTGCGTGCCGATGACGATGTCCACCTCGCCGGCGGCCAGTCCTTCGAGCGTCAGGTCCGAATCGGTCTTCGAGGTGAACCGCGACAGGCCCTTGATGGTCACCGGGAACGACTGCATGCGCTCGGCGAAGGTGCTCAGGTGCTGCTGCGCGAGCAGCGTGGTGGGCACCAGCACGGCCACCTGCTTGCCGTCCTGCACCGCCTTGAACGCCGCGCGCACGGCGATCTCGGTCTTGCCGTAGCCGACGTCACCGCAGATCACGCGGTCCATCGGGACACCGCGTTCCATGTCGGTCTTGACCTCGTCGATCGCGGCGAGCTGATCGTTGGTCTCGGTGAACGGGAAGGCGTCTTCCAGCTCGCTCTGCCACGGGGTGTCCGGCCCGAAGGCGTGCCCCGGCGCGGCCTGGCGGGCGGCGTAGAGCTGCACCAGCTCGGCGGCGATCTCCTTGACCGCCTTGCGCGCCTTGGCCTTGGTGTTCTTCCAGTCCGAGCCGCCGAGCTTGTTCAGCGTGGGCAGCTCACCGCCGACGTAGCGGGAGACCTCGTCGAGCTGGTCGGTCGGCACGAACAGCCGGTCGCCGGGGTGGCCGCGCTTGGAGGAGGCGTATTCGAGCAGCAGGTACTCGCGGGTGGCCCCGGCGACCGTGCGCTGCACCATCTCCACGAACCGGCCGATGCCGTGCTGGTCGTGCACCACGTAGTCGCCGGCCTTGAGCGCGATCGGGTCGACCGCGTTGCGCCGCCGCGACGGCATCTTGGTGTTGAGGTCCCTTGTGGACGATCCGGCGCCCGCGCCGCGGCCGGTCAGGTCCGCTTCGCTGAGCACCACCAGCGCCTGGCCGGGCAGCGCGAACCCGTCGGACAGCCCGCCGCAGGTGATCGTCGCGAGCCCGGTCTCCGGCGGCTCCTCCAGGCGCTCCACCTGCCGGGCGGGGACCTCGGCCGCGCCCAGTTGCTCGGCCACGCGGCTGGCCGTGCCGTGCCCGGCGACCACGATGACCGCGGCGCCGCCGGAAGCGGTGTGCGCGCGCAGGTCGGCGATCGCGCGCTCGAACTCACCGCGGTAGGCGGGCGCGGCCTCGACCGCGACGTGCACCACGTCCCGGCCCTCGGTGGTCAGCTGCGACAGCGTCCACCAGGGGCGTTTGGTGCTCTGCGCGTGCGCGGCCACCTCGGTGAGGTCGCGGTAGGCGGAGGCACCGAGGTCGATCGGTGCGGCGCCACCGCCGGCGGCCGTGGTCCAGGAGGCTTCGAGGAACTCCTGACCGGTGCGGACCAGGTCGTGTGCCCGCGCGCGGATCTTCTCCGGGTCGGCGAGCAGCACGTGGGTGCCGACCGGCATCGCGTCGGTGAGCAGCTCCAGCTCACCCGCGCACAGCACCGGGATGAGCGCTTCCATTCCCTCACAAGGGATTCCGTCCGCGAGCTTGGTGAGCATCTCGGCCAGCTGGGCGTCCGCGGCGTGGGTCTGCGCCAGCTCGGCCGCGCGGGCCTTGACGTCCGCGGTGAGCAGCAGCTCGCGGCACGGTGGCGCGACGACCGCGGTGATCTCGCCGGGCAGGGATCGCTGGTCCGACACCGCGAACGCGCGGATCTCGCTGACCTCGTCGCCCCAGAACTCGATGCGGTGCGGGTGCTCGGCCGTCGGCGGGAAGACGTCGAGGATGCCGCCGCGCACGGCGAACTCGCCGCGCTTCTCCACCATGTCGACGCGGGTGTAGGCCAGTTCGACCAGCCGTTCGAGCACGCCCTCGAACTCCTGCTCCTCGCCGACCCGCAGGTCGACCGGCGCGAGCGTGCCCAGGCCGGGGGCCATCGGCTGGATCAGGCTGCGCACGGTGGAGACCACCGCGCGCAGGCCGCCGTGGCCGGGCCCGTTGAGCCGGTGCAGCACCTCGAGGCGGCGGCCGACGGTGTCCGCGCGGGGCGAAAGGCGCTCGTGCGGCAGCGTTTCCCAGGACGGGAAGTCCGCGACGGCGTCCGGGCCGAGCATGGCCGAGAGCGCGGCCGTCAGCTCGTCGGCCTCGCGGCCGGTGGCCGTGACGGCGAGGACCGGGCGATCGGCGCCACCGGGCGCGGCGAGGGCGGCCGCGACCAGCTGCCGGGCCGCCGTCGGCCCCTGCAGTTCGAGGATCGGTGCCCCGGCGCGGTCCAGCACGGGGCGCAGCGCGGAGCCGGACAGGGTGGACTCCACAAGACCGGACAGAACGGCGTTGTTCACTGCAGAGTTCACCGCAGACTTCCCCTCACCTGGTGCGTCACGAACCAGCCTACGTGGAGCGACCGACACTTTCGCGGCCGGTCACCACGGTGCATGCTGGGGTCCATGCCCGCACGAAAAGCCGGAATCGCGATGATCGCCGCGCTGGTCACGCTCACCTCGGCCTGCAGCGACACACCCCCCGCGCCGGAGGCCGCCACGCCGTCCGCGCCCCCGTCCAACGCCGCGCCCGCCGGGAAGCCCGCGAGCCTCGCGCTGAAGGTCGAGGAGGTCGCCGGGGGTTTGACGCACGGCTGGGACATCGGTTTCCTGCCCGACGGCAAGGCGCTCATCACCCAGCGGCCGGGCAAGCTCGCGCTGGTTTCCGGGCTCCAGCCGGGGGCGACCACGACGGAGGTGAAGGCCGATTTCGCGGACCTCTTCGTCGAGCACGAGAGCGGTCTGCTCGGCCTGGTCATCCATCCGGATTTCGCCCAATCGCGCAGGTTCACCACCTGTCAGAACTACAAGCAGGGTGAGACGCCGACCGACGTCCGGCTGATCACCTGGACGCTGTCCGCCGACGGAACTTCCGCGCAGCGCGTGCAGACCCTGCTCACCGGCATGCCGGTGAACCCGAACGGCAGGCACAGCGGCTGCCGCCCGACGATCGCCGAGGACGGCGCGCTGCTCGTCGGTACCGGGGACGCGGCGGACGACCCTGGCGTGCCGCAGGACCGCACCAACCTCGGCGGCAAGGTGCTGCGGATCGACCTGCGGACCGGGGAAGGCCTGCCGGACAACCCGTTCGCGTCGTCGGCGAACGCGAACGAGCGGCGCGTGTACACCTACGGGCACCGCAACGTGCAGGGCGTGGCCGTGCGCACCGGGACCGGCCAGGTGTTCGTCTCCGAGCACGGGCCGACGAACTTCGACGAACTGAGCCTGGTCAAGGCGGGCGGCAACTACGGGTGGGACCCCTCGCAGGGCGGCACGGTCGACGAGTACGACGAAAGCGTGCCGATGACCGACCTGGAGCGCTTCCCGGACGCCGTGCCGCAGGCGTGGACCTCGGGCAAGACCACCGAGGCCCCCTCGGGCGCCGCTTTCCTGACCGGCCCGCAGTGGGGTGCACTGGACGGGCGGATGGTGCTGGCCGCGCTGCGGGGCCAGAAGCTGCTGGTCTTCACCATGGACGGCCCCGGCGCGGTCACGGACGTGTACCTGCCGCCGGAGTTCAACTCGGAGTTCGGCCGCCTGCGCGGCGTCCGCACCGGCCCGGACGGCGCCCTGTACGTGACCACCTCGACCGGGGACAACGACAAACTCCTGCGCGTCACCCTGGCCTGACACTCCCTCCCCCAGCGCCCAATGCTATGAGTGGGGCATTACTTGCATCCAACGCAAGTAATGCCCCACTCATAGCATTCGCCCCCCGCCGCCCCCCTACCAAACCGCCGCCCGGGCACCCGACAGGAGCACCCGCCCAGACCCCCCCACCCCACCCCGGTCCACAGCCAAAAACACGGCGAAGACCCCCATGTCAAGGCATCTTTCCCGCCTTGACATGGGGGTCTTCGCCGTAGTCACACTAAAAAACCGGGGCGGAAAACCGGGCCCCAAAAGCTACGAACTCAAATAAGCCCCACCATTCACATGCAACACCTGCCCCGTAATATGCCCAGCCCCCACCCCCGCCACGAACAACACCGCATCAGCGATCTCGTCCGGGTGCCCAGCACGCTTGTTGATCGCCGCCGACAGCCTGCTTTCCAGCCACTTCTCGTCCAGCGTGCCCTGGAAGAACTCGGTGTCCAGGGTGACGCCGGGCGCGACGATGTTCGCCGTGGCGCCCGAGGTGCCCAACTGTTTGGCGAGGTTGACGTTCCACGATTCCAGCGCCGCCTTGGCCGCGCCGTACGAACCCGAACCGGCCTTCGCCGCGATCGAGCCGATGGTCACCACCCGCGCCCGCTCGGCCAGCCGCGGCTGCAGCGCAGTGGTCACCAGCACGGTGGTCAGCACGTTGGCCTCGAAGTTCGCCCGCCAGGCGTCCGCGACCCCGGCCAGGTCGGTGGCTTTCTCGCGGATGCGGTCGGTGTTGCCGCCGGCGTTGTTCACCAGCACGTCGACGCGCTCGGGCAACTCGGCGAGCGCCCGCTCCACCGCGGCGGCGTCCGCGGCGTCGAAGGCCACGTACTTCGCGCCGAGCAGCGCGGCGGCCTCCGAGAGCACCTTCTCGCGGCGTCCGGTGATCGTGACGTTCTCGCCCGCCGCCGCGAACTTCGCGGCCACGGCGTACCCGATCCCGGTCCCGCCGCCGGTGACGACGATTTCCCTGCTCTGCACCATCGGTTCCCCTATTCGCAGTAAGCGCTTTCAATGGCGGCGGGAGACCGACGATACCGGAAATCCGTGAGCTTCGGACCCGCTAGCCCAGCCGCAGTTTCGGCTTGTGCTCCAGGTTGGAAAGCCCGTTCCAGGCGAGGTTGACCAGGTGCGCGGCCACCTCGTCGCGTTTGGGCTTGCGCGCGTCCAGCCACCACTGACCGGTCAGCGCGACCATGCCCACCAGCGACTGCGCGTACAGCGCGGCGAGCTTCTCGTCGTACCCGCGCGCGGCGAACTGCTGCCCCAGGATGTGCTCGACCTGGCTGGCGATGTCGTTGAGCAGCGTGGAGAACGTGCCGGTGGAACTGGCCACCGGGGAATCCCGCACCAGGATGCGGAACCCGTCGTGCGAATCCTCCACGTAGGACAGCAGCGCGACGGCGGCCTGCTCCAGCATCGCCCTCGGGTGCCCACCGTGCAAAGTGGACACCATGCGGTCGAGCAGCAGCTGGGTCTCGCGGTCCACGACCACCGCGTAGATGCCCTCTTTGCCACCGAAGTGCTCGTACACCACGGGTTTCGAGACGTTGGCGCGGTGCGCGATCTCCTCGACCGACGCGCCCTCGAACCCCTTTTCGGCGAACAGCGCCCGCGCCACGTCCAGCAGCTGCTGGCGGCGTTCGGCACCGGTCATCCGGACACGGGTCACCGGGGTGCCTGGACGCACCCCGGTGATCCCTTCACGCTTCCCCCGACGTTTGGCCGCCACCGGGGCACCCTACCGTCCGGGCCTGAATCTTATTTGCTTTCCGTCGAAAGCCGGGCCAGTCGCTGCGGCGTCGGCCAGCGCACGCTGTGCGCCCAGCCGAACTTCTCGAACAGCCAGATCACCCGCGCGGAGATGTCGATCTGACCGCGCTGCACGCCGTGCCTGGCCGAGGTCGGGTCGGCGTGGTGCAGGTTGTGCCACGACTCGCCGAAGGAGAAGATCGCCAGCGGCCAGAAGTTCGCCGACCGGTCGCGCGCGGCGAACGGACGCTCACCGATCATGTGGCAGATCGAGTTGACCGACCAGGTCACGTGGTGCAGCACGCAGACGCGCACCAGCCCGGCCCAGAAGAACGCGGTCACCGCGCCCCACAGCGACCAGGAGAGCAGCCCGCCGAGCAGCGCCGGGCCGAGCAGGCTGACCAGGGTCCACAGCCCGAACTGGCGGTTCACCCGCGCGATGGCCGGGTCGTTGACCAGGTCCGGGGCGAAGCGCTCGGCGTTGGTCTGGTCGCGCTCGAACAGCCAGCCCATGTGCGCGTGCCAGAAGCCCTTGGCCACCGCCAGCGGCGTGGTGCCGAAGGCCCACGGCGAGTGCGGGTCGCCGTCGCGGTCGGAGAAGGCGTGGTGGCGGCGGTGGTCGGCGACCCAGGTGATCACCGGGCCCTGCAGCGCCATGCTGCCGGCGATGGCCAGCGCCACCCGCAGCCACGGCTTCGCCTTGAACGAGCCGTGCGTGAAGTAGCGGTGGAACGAGACCGTGATACCCAGACCGCTGATGCAGTAGAAGAGCACGAAGAGCCCGACGTCCACCCAGCTCAGGCCCCACCCCCAGGCGAAGGGAACCGCGACCAGCAGCGCCAGCAGGGGTGCGATGACCCCGAGGTAGACCGAGAACTGGATGGGAAAGGACCGCTGACCGTCGATGACCGGTTTCGGGCCTTTGGCTGCTGGGGAATCTCCGGAGGCGGAACGGTCAAGGGTGGCCGTCATACACGTCACTTCTTCCTAGCGGTGGACCCCTCATCACCAAGGGTGTCCTTACCTACGATGCCGTAAGTTACGGTACCGGAAGTTGTGCCGCCTGGGGAGAGTCAAAAGGCGTGACGCCGGGCCCACCAGGCATGATCGCGCGCGAGGTCAACCCGTGTGGCCTGGCCTGGGCCGGGCTGGCTATCCTGACCAGGCACGATCCGCCGTAGTGTAATTGGCAGCACTTCAGATTTTGGTTCTGACAGTTCAGGTTCGAATCCTGGCGGCGGAGCACGCGCGCCCGATCGGAAACAGCCGAGGGGGTTGAAACCACTGCACGACGACGTGAGTGAGCCCAAGCAGCACCGCCGCCCGGCGCTGATCGAGATGTCGGACGCCTGGCTGGTCGGCCGTGCCCGCGAACTCATCGCCACCGTGCAGCGCAGCGAGTACGCCGATCAGGTCAAGATCATCGAGACCCTCGACGAGCTGCTGGAGGAGACCCAGCGCCGCGGCGAGCCGATCCTGGTCGCCCAGCTGCTCCGGTCGGTGTGCCTGGCCCGCCTGGTCACCAAGGGCATGGCCGCCGACGCCGAGCCCAAGGTCGACGAGATGCTCGCGCACACCCGCAGGCACGGCCTGGCCCTGCTGCGGGCCGACGCGCACGCGCTGCGCGGGCGGCGGCTGGTGCTGGCCGAGCAGGAGGACGCGGCGCTCACCGAGATCGCCAGGGCACTGGCCATCCTGGACGACTCCGCCACCCCCGACGTGCAACTCGGCCGCCGCGCCTGGGACAAGCTGCTGGCCAGCGCGTTGATCGACTGCTGGCTGGTGCTCAACCAGCTCGGCGTCTACGAAGCCGCGGAGGAGGTGATCTCCCGGGCGCACCAGGCGATCCGCGACAGCGCCGGGCCGCACGAGATCACCCTGCAGCTGATCAACCGGGTCAAGATGATGCTCGGCTGGGGCCTGCGGCTCGAACGCGTCGGCCGCTACGACGAGGCGGTGGAGAAGTTCCGCACCGCGGCCTCGATGGCGGTGGCCGCGGAAGCGCCGTTCGCCGAGTCGCTGTTCCCCCGCAAGTCCGGGGTGCCCGCGATCGACCAGGTCGGCGTGCTGGCCGCCGCGCTGGCGCTGGCCGCACCCGACGCGGTCCACCTCGACCGCCTGCGCGGCCTGCTCACCGAGCCCGGTTACCCGCACGAGCAGGTCATCGTGACCATCGCGCTGGCCAGGTGCCTGGACCACATCGGCCGCCGCGAGGAGGCGCTGGAGGTGCTGAACTCGGCGCGCGCGAACGCCGCCGAGGACAACTCCCAGCCGTCGATGCGGCTCAACCTGGTGCGCGAGCTGGCGAAGCTGGAAACGCACCAGAACGAGGACCTCTCCAAGGAATCGGACAGTTCGGCCTTGGCGCCCACGCTCCTGCTGAACTACGCCGGCGCGCTGGAGGCCGAGCTGTGGACGCTGCGCGAGTCGCAGATCGCCACGCTGACCGCCCGCCGCGAGCACGAGCGGCTCTCCGCCGAACACGGCGAGATGACGCAGCAGGCGCTGCAGGACCCGCTGACCGGGCTGCCCAACCGCCGTGCGCTCGACGAGCGCCTGCGCGCGCTGGCTTCGTCGGCAACATCACACCCGCTCGCCGTGGCACTGGTCGACCTCGACGGGTTCAAGGGCGTCAACGACCGGCATTCGCACGCGGAGGGTGACGACGTGCTGCGCGTGGTGGCCAGCACGCTGCGCGACGCCCTGCGCGGGGACGACATCGTGGCGCGCTACGGCGGTGACGAGTTCATCGTGCTGCTGCCCGGGGCTCCGGTGTCGGCGGCCACCCAGGCCCTGAGCCGCGCTGTGACGGCCGTCGCGTCGCTGCCGCACCACCTCTCGCACGGGGTAACCCTTTCGGTTGGACTTGTCTCCATCCGCGCGCAGGAACGGGCCGAGCAGGTGCTCTCCCGCGCCGATGCCGCCATGTACCAGGCAAAACGCCGGGGCGGGAACCAGGTCGCCTCGGCCTTTCTGGAAGCCGGTGAGCCCGCCGCGGGCTGGCCGGGTGAGCCCGCCGACACCGACCCGGCGTGGGGACTGCGAGAGCACACGTAGGATCGGGCCCCGGCGGAAACGCACACGAGGAGCGCTAGGAGCGTTGTGACCGGGCCTTTGACAACCTTGATCCTCGCCGCGGGCGAGGGCACCCGCATGCGGTCGACCACCCCGAAGGTGCTGCACCCGATCGCCGGGCGGCCGCTCGTCGAACACGCGGTGCGGGCCGCCGCCGGGCTCGACCCCGAGCACCTCGTCGTGGTCGTCGGCCACGGCCGGGAGGCGGTCGGCGGGCACCTGGACGAGGTCGCCAAGCAGCTCGGCCGCCCGATCGGCACCGCGGTGCAGGAAGCGCAGAACGGCACCGGGCACGCGGTCGGGTGCGCGCTGGCGACGCTGCCTCCCCAGCTGACCGGCACGGTGGTGGTCAGCTACGGCGACGTGCCGCTGCTGGACACCGAGACCCTGGCCGCGCTGCTCGCCGAGCACACCGGCGCCGGCAACGCGGTGACCGTGCTGACCTCGGTGGTCCCCGACCCGACCGGGTACGGCCGGATCGTGCGCGACGCCGACGGCGGGGTCACCGCCATCGTCGAGCAGAAGGACGCCGACGAGACCCAGCTGGCGATCACCGAGATCAACTCCGGGGTCTACGCCTTCGACGCGGCCGTGCTGGCCGACGGGCTGTCCCGGCTGTCCACCGACAACGCGCAGGGCGAGCTGTACCTGACCGACGTGCTGAGCATCGCGCGCGGTGACGGCAGGGCGGTCGGCACGCTGGTGGTCGAGGACCCGTGGCTGACCGAGGGCGTGAACGACCGGGTGCAGCTGTCGGTGCTGGGCGCCGAGCTGAACCGGCGGCTCGTGCGGGCCTGGCAGCGCGCCGGAGTCACCGTGGTCGACCCGGCCACCACCTGGCTGGACGCCGGGGTGACGCTGGCCCGCGACGTGCGCATCGAACCGGGCGTCCAGCTCAAGGGCGCCACCACGGTCGGCGAGGGCGCGACGATCGGCCCGGACACCACGCTGACCGACGTCGAGGTCGGCGCGGGCGCCAGCGTGATCCGCACGCACGGCTCGGGCGCGGTGCTCGGCGAGAACGTCAGCGTCGGCCCGTTCGCCTACCTGCGGCCGGGGACCCGGCTCGGGGACAAGGGCAAGATCGGCACCTTCGTCGAGACCAAGAACGCCGACATCGGCCGGGGCACCAAGGTGCCGCACCTGAGCTACGTCGGCGACGCCACCATCGGCGAGCAGAGCAACATCGGCGCGGCCAGCGTGTTCGTCAACTACGACGGCGTGCACAAGCACCACACCACCATCGGCTCCCACGTCCGGATGGGCTCGGACAACATGTACGTCGCCCCGGTGACCGTCGGCGACGGTGCCGCCAGCGGGGCGGGTGCGGTGATCCGGCGGAACGTGCCGCCGGGCGCGCTGGCGGTTTCGGGGGGGCCGCAGCGCAACATCGAAGGCTGGGTGGCCCGGAAGCGACCGGGCACTCCCGCGGCGGAGGCAGCCGAGGCGGCTCTCGCCCGAAACGAAGTGGAAAACGACGGGGAGTCGCAGAAATGAGCCCGAAGTCCGGTACGCCGAAGAAGAACCTGATGCTCTTCTCCGGCCGCGCCCACCCAGAGCTGGCCGAAGAGGTGGCCAAGCACCTCAACATCACCATCACTCCCCAGACGGCGCACAACTTCGCCAACGGCGAGATCTTCGTCCGGTTCCAGGAGTCGGTGCGCGGGTGTGACGCCTTCGTGCTGCAGAGCCACCCGCAGCCGATCAACGAGTGGGTGATGGAACAGCTGATCATGGTGGACGCGCTCAAGCGCGCGAGCGCCAAGCGGATCACCGTGATCATGCCGTTCTACCCGTACGCCCGGCAGGACAAGAAGCACAAGGGCCGCGAGCCGATCTCGGCGAGGCTGATCGCGGACCTGTTCAAGACCGCCGGCGCCGACCGGATCATGACGGTCGACCTGCACACCGCGCAGATCCAGGGCTTCTTCGACGGGCCGGTGGACCACCTGCTGGCGCAGAGCCTGCTGGCCGACCACATCAACACCACCTACGCCGAGCACGCGATCACCGTGGTCTCCCCGGACTCCGGCCGGGTGCGCCTGGCGGAGAAGTGGGCGGAGCAGCTCGGCAACAAGCCGATCGCCTTCATCCACAAGACCCGCGACCCGGACAAGCCCAACCAGGCCGTGGCCAACCGCGTGGTCGGCAAGGTCGAGGGCAGGCTGTGCGTGCTGATCGACGACATGATCGACACCGGTGGCACCATCGTGAAGGCCACCGAAGCGCTGCTGAACGAAGGCGCCTCGGACGTGGTGATCGCCTCCACGCACGGCATCCTGTCGGACCCCGCCACCGACCGCCTCTCGAACTGCAAGGCGCGCGAGGTCATCCTGACCAACACGCTGCCCATCCCCGAAGAGAAGCGCTTCCCCGGCCTCACGGTCCTTTCGATCGCCCCCCTGCTGGCCCGAGCCATCCAACAGGTCTTCGAAGACGGCTCGGTCACCAGCCTCTTCGACGGCCAAGCCTGACGCTCTCTCTTTTAGTGCCGTGAATGTGGCTTTCACAGCGAATTACGCCGTGAAAGCCACTTTCACGGCACCCGTGCGGCCTCCACTGTCACGAATGTGGCTTTCGGGACATCGAACGTCTCGAAAGCCACATTCGTGACACCCGGCGCCCCCTCCGCGACACAAATGTGGCTTTGGGGGCCGATTCCGCCCCCAAAGCCACATTCGTGTCCCTCCTCGGGGCACCCCAGGGAGCACCCCGGGCACATCCCAGCCACCTCCCCAAGCCGAACCCAGGGCGCCCAATCCCCAGGCGCATCCCACTCCCAAGCCGAACCCGGGCACCCAAGCCCCAGGGAGCACCCAGCCCCCCTCCCCCACCCCGATCCCAGGCCCAAACACGGCGGGGATTCCGTTGTCAAGGCATCTTTCCCGCCTTGACAACGGAAACCCCGCCGTAGTCACCATCAAAAAGCGGGGTGCCCCACAAGAATCAGCCCTACGCGAAACCCCCACAACCCCACCCACGAACCCCCTACCGTCCCCCCTATGAGATTCGGCGTCACGCTCCGCTCCATCGGCACCGCCCCCGAATGGACCGCCAAGTGCCGGGCCGCCGAGCAACTCGGCTACGACGTCATCACCGTGCCCGACCACATCGGCGGTACGGCACCCGCGCCTTTCCCCACCATCGCCGCCGCGGCCGCGGTGACCGAGCGGATCAAGGTGGGCACCCTCGTGCTCAACGTTCCCTTCCACAACCCGGCCCTGCTCGCCAGGGACGTGGCCGCCACCGTGCAGCTCACCGGCGGCCGGTTCGAGCTCGGGCTCGGGGCGGGGCACATGAAGGCCGAGTTCGACGACGCGGGCCTGCCCTGGCAGGACCTCCCCACCCGCCTCGAGTACCTCACCACCACGATCACCGACGTCCGCCGACGCCTCGAAGCGGTCGACGTCGAGATGCCGCCCCTCCTGATCGCGGGCCACAGCAAGGGTGTGCTCCGGATCGCCGCCGAGCACGCGCAGATCGTCGGGTTCGCCGGGCTCAAGCCGAAACCCGGCGCCGAGCCGGGCATCTGGCGCCTGGCCACCGAAGCCGAGCTCGCCGAGCGCGTCGCCTTCTACGCCGGCCTCAACCGGAGCACCGAGTCGAACATGCTCATCCAGGACGTCGTCGTCACCGACGACAAACGGGCCGCCGCAACGGAATGGGCCGGGCTCGCCGAATCCACAGTGGACGCGATACTCGCAGCCCCGCAGCTGCTGATCGGCACCGAGCACCAGATCATCGACCGGGTCCACGAACTCCGCGACCGCTTCGGCTTCACCTACTTCACCGTCTTCGAACCGGCGATGGAACGGTTCGCACCGATCCTCAAAGCCCTGCGGCAATCACGGACTTAACCGCCGAGCGTCGCGAACTCCGCCTCGATCTTCTGCTTGACCCCACCCACGTCCACCGCGGCGATCGCCTCCCCGGTCGCCGTCGGCATCGAGGTCACCTGGTAGGACGCGGTGCGGTTCGGCACGCTGAACTTCACCGTGCACGGCACGTCGACCGTGGCGTTGGGCGCGGCGGTCGCCTCCGCGGTGCACGTCTGGCTCCCCAGCCCCGGCGCGCTCACGTCCGCCTTCACCAGCACGCGCACCCCGGAGACCCGGCCGTCCGCGCCGATGATCGAGTTGCTCACCTTGACGTTCGAGGTGCACGACCCGCTGGTCGCGCACTGGAGGTCGTTGCCGTCCACCAGCACCACCAGTTCCGCCGCGTAGTCGAAGGCCTGCGCGAACGCGTCGACCGCGCCGCCGAGGCCGTTCTTGAACTGCACCAGCGCGTCCCCGGTCAGCCCGCCGGGTGTGACCACCGTTCCCGAGCCGAACGCCTTGCCCACGTTCGCCACCAGCCCGGCGTCGAACGAGACCACCCGGTGCGGGCGGACCGCGGTGACCTGCAGCTTGCCGCTCGGCAGCGCCAGCTCGTAGACCTCCGTGCCGTCCGCCAGCCGCGTCCTGACCGGGTCGGCGAGCTGGTCCAGCTCGAGCGAGGCGTCGTGGAGCGCGGTGCGGATCTCGCGCGGGGTCAGCACCTTGCTCGGGTTCAGCGGCAGGTCGGTGTCTTCGACGAACATCCAGCGCTTGCCGTACTCCTCGGCCTGCGCGTCGTCGACGCCCTTGGTCTTCCAGTAGGCCGCCGGCGCGGAGAGGTAGGGCTTGCCGTCCGCCTCGACCAGGTTGACCACCTGCCCGCCGACGCCGAGCGCGCCGTAGCTGGTGCCGTTCTTGGTCACGTTCAGCGCGAGGTCGACCAGCTCACCGGCGTCGTTGCGCACCTGGCTGCGGTAGGCGATGGCCTGCTGCTCGCCCAGGTCGTCGACGGCCGCCTTGACCGCTTCGCGCTGGGCCGTCCGCGCGTCGGCCTTGGCCTGATCGGCGGCGGCGGGCCCCGCCGCACCGATGGTGGACACCTCGCACCCGGACAGCGCCAGCGCCGCCCCGACCGCGAGCACGGCGCACCCGCGCACCCGGCTCCACCCCATGACGGCCCTCGCTTTCGTTTCGCCAGACGAAATGTACTCATCCGACGCCACCGTTCGGTAACGGTTCCCGATCCCCGCCGCAAAGCCGCTGGAACGCCTTGCTCTACACTGTCCGGGTTGTCTCGGCGAGGCGGACTCCACGCAAGCACCCGGTGGTGTCCGACGTGATCGACGCGGCGGCTTGAGTCGCCACGCGTCCAAGTCACGTCGTGGGATTCGCCGCCGGCGCAGCCGAGATGGTTCTCCCCCAGGACCCCATCACACCTGAGTTCGCTGAAGATTTGTAAGGAGTGCTTCACCGTGTCCGAGGTACGTCTGTCCGTCGAACCACGCACCGAGTTCGGCAAGGGCGCCGCGCGTCGCACGCGGCGTGCCGGCAAGATCCCCGCGGTTCTCTATGGTCACGGCTCGGACCCCCGGCACCTGTCGCTGCCGGCTCTCGAGTTCGCCCGCGTCGTCCGCGAGAACGGCAGCAACGCCGTGATCACCCTGGACGTCGACAGCTCCGTCGAGCTGGCGCTGACCAAGACCATCGTGGTCCACCCGCTGAAGAACTACATCGAGCACGTCGACCTGCTCGTGGTCAAGCGCGGCGAGAAGGTCACCGTCGACGTGCCGGTGGTCCTCACCGGCGAGGCCGCCCCCGGCACCCTGGTCCAGCACGACCTGGACGCGCTGCAGGTCGAGGTCGAGGCCCTGCACATCCCGGAGCAGGTGGAGGTCTCCATCGAGGGGCTCACCGCCGGCACCCAGATCCTGGCTTCGCAGGTCGAGCTCCCCCAGGGCGCCGAGCTGGTCACCGAAGGCGACCACCTGGTCGTCGCGGTGAACGAGGCCCCGAACGAGGCCGCCATGGAGAGCCAGGTCGACGCCGAGGGCGCCGGCGTGGTCGAGGACGAGCCCGAAACCACCGAGGAGTAATTCCCTCGTGGATGTCGACCTGCCGGGGGCCGGCGAGCAGATCGTGCTCGCCGGCCTCGGCAATCCGGGGCCCCGGTACGCGGGCAACCGGCACAACGCCGGTTTCCTCGTGCTGGACGAACTCGCCGCGCGCATGGGCGGCAAGTTCAAGTCGCACAAGAGCGGTGGCGAGGTGCTCGAAGGGCGCCTCGCCGGGCGCAAGGTGGCGCTGGTCAAGCCCCGGTCCTTCATGAACCTCTCCGGCGGCCCGGTCGCCGGGGCGGCACGCTTCTTCAAGGTCGGGCCGGACGGGGTCGTCGTCGTGCACGACGAACTGGACCTGCCCTACGGCGCGCTGAAGCTCAAGTTCGGCGGCGGCGACAACGGGCACAACGGTCTCCGCTCGATCACCAAGTCGCTCGGCACCAAGGACTACTTCCGGGTGCGCTTCGGCGTCGACCGCCCGCCCGGCCGGATGGACCCGGCCGACTACGTGCTCAAGGACTTCTCCACCGTCGAGCGCAAGGAACTCGCGCTCAACCTCGATCGCTGCGCCGACGCCGTCGAAGCGCTGCTCGAGAAGGGGCTGCTGGCGGCCCAGAACGCCTTCCACGCCGGGTGAAGATCGCCACTCTGGGTGTTCGCTTGCTCACCCGAAGGCATGGCTTGGCGCCCTCATTAGGGTCGCAGGGCTTCCCCGTCCCACCCCACGCGGGCTAGGACGGACAGGGGACGTAACCGACACCCTAGGGAGACCCCTCATGTCCTTGAGCGCCGATGACGCCCGGCGCGTCGCCTTCGCGAACACACCGATCGGCCGCCGTGGTTACGCCAAGCCGGAGGTCGACGAGTTCGTCCGGCGCATCGCGGGCACCCTCGACGGCCAGGACGACCTGACCGCGGCCGAGGTGCACCACGTGTTGTTCGGCAGGCCGCTGATCGGCAAGCGCGGGTACGACGAGCGCGAGGTCGACGAGTTCCTCGACAGCGCCGAGGAGGCACTGGCCTCGCACCTCGGCACGGACTGGCGGGCGCACCAGGTGCCCGCCGCCCGTGACGCCTCGCAGGCCACCGACGCCAGGGCGCGGTCCGCGCCCGCCGACCAGTATTCGGAGCGATGATGGTGCTCACCGCGGCGGACGTGCTGACCATCCGGTTCCAACGGGCGCCGATCGGCTCGCGGGGTTACAGCGAGACCGCGGTGGACGACTTCCTCGACCGGGTCGCGAAGACCCTCGACGGCCAGGACCACCTCACCGCGGCGCAGGTGCACGAGGCCGCGTTCGGCAAGCCGCCGCTGGGCAAGCGGGGGTACGACCAGCAGGAGGTCGATGCCTTCCTGCGGCAGGTGGAAAGCACGCTGGCCGCGCGGGAAGGCTGGACCCCGCACGCCCCGACGAACGCCTACATCGCGCCCGCGCTGGAACACTCGCACACCCGCAAATCCCTCTGGCGCCGAGTCCGAAGCTGAGTACCCGGAGCGCTGATTGCTATGAGTGGGGCATTACTTGCGTTGATTGCAAGTAATGCCCCACTCATAGCATTCGGGGCGTTGCCGAACCCGGCTGGCTCAGGGGCCTCAATGTGGAGTTCGGGTGCCTGAACGTAGAACTCGGGTGCTTGAACGTGGGGTTCGGGTGCCCGAGTGTGGGGTTCGCGTGCCTGAACGTGAGGTTCGGGGTGGGTTAGTGGGCGGCTTGGGTGATTTGGTCGGCGTAGCGGGTGGCGGTGGCGGCCCGCTTGACCTTGCCTGAAGGGGTTTTGGGCAGGCTTCCGGCGGGGAGGACCAGTACGGCGAACGGGCGGACGTCCACCGCGTCGCGGACGCGAGCGGCGACCTCCTTGGCCACGCGCCGTTCTTCTTCCTCGTTGCCGGCCAGTTTGGACTCCAGCACCACGGCGAACCGCTCACGCCTGCTGCCCGCGTCGAGCCGGACCGCGACGGCGTTGCCCAGGCGTACACCTTCGACCGAGGTGGCCGCGCGTTCGATGTCGGTCGGGTAGATGTTGCGCCCGCCCATGATGATGACGTCCTTGCGGCGGCCGCAGATGACGATCTGCCCGTCCACCAGGTACCCGAGGTCGCCGGTGTCGATCCAGCCCTCGGCGTCCTGTGTCTCCAGTGGACCGTCCACAGTGAAGTACCCCGGCGTGACGGCGGGCCCGCGCAGGCGGATCTCGCCGACCTCGCGTTCGCCGAGCACCTTGCCGGAATCGTCGGCGATCTGCGCTTCGAGGCCGTCGAGCGGACGGCCGAGCACGGCGAACGAGCGCACGTCCTCGGTGCCGCGGCGCGGGTCGTCCTCGGGCACCGGCACCGCGCGGTTGTGCGCCTCCAGCGCGTCGGCCTCCACCACGTCCAGCGTCAGCCCGGTGAACAACGGCGCGAACGACACCGCGAGCGTCGCCTCCGCCATGCCGTAGGCCGGGAACACGCACTCCGGCGGCATCTTGAACCGCGCCCCGGCGTCCACGAAGGTCTGCACGGCCGTCTCGTCGATCGGCTCGGCGCCGTTCAGCGCGATCCGCAGCTTCGACAGGTCGAACGCCTCGTCGGCGCGGGCCATGCGCTTGCCGACCACCGCGTAGGCGAAGTTCGGCGCGGCGGTGGTGGTGCCGCCGTACTTGGTGATCAGCCGCGGCCAGATCAGCGGCCCGGACAGGAACTCGACCGGGGTGATCTTGACCAGCTCCACGCCGAAGGTCATCGGCACGGTCAGGAAGCCGACCATGCCCATGTCGTGGAAGGTCGGCAGCCACGAGACCATCACGTCGGTGCCGAAGTCGAACTCGGCGCGCTCGACCATGGCCTTGACGTTGGTGTAGAGGTTGCCGTGGGTGATCCGCACGGCCTTCGGCTCGGCGGTGGACCCGCTGGTCAGCTGCAGCAGCGCGAGGTCGTCCTCGCCGATCGGCACCGGCTCGGTGATCGGCTCGCCCGCGTCCAGCTCGGCGATCGAGTGGAAGGCGATGTCGTGCTCGGTCAGCACCGGCGCCAGCGCGTCGAACGGCTCGCCGAGCAGCACCAGCTCCGAGCCGATCATCCGCAGCACGCGCAGGGTGTCCTCGGCCCATTCGGCCAGATCGGTGCGCGGGGTCGGCTGGTGCAGCATGGTCACGCTGCCCCCGGCCAGCCACACGGCCTGCACGGTGGGCGCGATCAACGCCGGTGCGGCGGCGAGCACGGCGACCGCGCTGCCGGGCTCCAGCCCGCGGTGGATGAGCTCGCCCGCGAACCGCTTCGCCTGTTCGTGGACCTCCGCCCAGGTGCGGCGAACCGGCTCCTGCGGCTCCCCAGTGACCATGCCCCGCTGCTGACCGCCCCCGGCCGCGGTGGCGACCAGGGTGTCCACGAACCGACTCATGGACTCACTCTAAAGGTGCAGGGCTACTCGACCGCTTCGGAGGTCTCCAGCCAGCGCTGCTCGACCTCGTCCTTCTCCGCCTGCACGGTCTTCAGCTGAGCGTTCAGCTCCATCAGCTTCGCCGGGTCGGTCGCCGCTTCGAGCAGCCGCGCGTGCAGCTTCTGCTCCTTGTCGTGCAACTGGTCCAGCTTGCGCTCGAGCCGGGACAGCTCCTTGCCGAGCGCGCGGACCTCGGCCGAGGACAGCTTCGGCTGGTCGTCGGCGGGTTCCGGCGCCCGCTTGGTGGCCTGCCGCTCCGGCACCGAACTGAGGCGCCGCTTCAGGTACTCCTCGATGCCGCCGGGCAGGTGCGTGATGCGCCCGTCGCCGAACAGCCCGTAGACCGCGTCGCAGACCCGTTCCACCAGGTACCGGTCGTGCGAGACCACCACCATGGTGCCCGGCCACGAGTCGAGCAGGTCTTCCAGCTGCTGCAGGGTGTCGATGTCCAGGTCGTTCGTCGGCTCGTCGAGCAGCAGCACGTTCGGCTCGGCCATCAGCAGGCGCACCAGCTGCAACCGGCGCCGTTCGCCACCGGAGAGGTCTTCGACCGGCGTCCACTGCCGTGCTGGCGGGAAGCCCAGCTTCTCGGCCAGCTGTGACGCGGACAGTTCGTGCTTGCCCAGCACCACGCGCCCGGCGACCTCTTCGACCGCCTCCAGCACGCGCAGGTGCCCCGGCAGGTCTTCCAGCTCCTGGGTCAGGTGCGCCAGGCGGACCGTCTTGCCTTCGATCCGGCGCCCGTCCGCCAGTGGGACCTCGCCGGCCAGCGCCTTGAGCAGCGTGGTCTTGCCGGAGCCGTTCACCCCGACCAGGCCGATCCGGTCACCCGGCCCGATGCGCCAGGTCACGTTGTCCAGCAAGGCTTTCTCGCCCGCGGCCAGGGTCACGTCCTCCAGTTCGACGACCGTCTTGCCCAGTCGCCGCCTGGCGAAGCTCATCAGCTCAACGGAATCCCGCGGCGGTGGCACGTCGGAAATCAGCGCCTCGGCGGCTTCGATCCGGTAGCGGGGCTTGGACGTGCGTGCCTTCGCGCCGCGCTGCAGCCAGGCGAGTTCCTTGCGCGCCAGGTTCTGCCGCTTCTCCTCCATCGTCGCGGCCAGCCGCGCGCGTTCGGCCCGCGCGAAAACCCAGTCCGCGTAACCACCTTCGTACTGCTCGACCCGCCCGCCGACGACCTCCCAGGTCTGCCCGCACACGGTGTCGAGGAACCAGCGGTCGTGGGTGACCACCACCAGCGCGACCCGGCGCGCCAGCAGGTGGTCGGCCAGCCAGCGCACGCCTTCGACGTCGAGGTGGTTGGTCGGCTCGTCGAGCACCACCAGGTCCAGCTCGCCGACCAGCGCGGCGGCCAGCGCCACCCGGCGCCGCTCGCCACCGGACAGCGTGGCCGTCGGGTTGTCCAGGCCCAGCCCGATGATCCCCAGACCCTCCACAATGGACCGGACGCGGGCGTCGGCGGCCCATTCGTGCTCGGCGCCGTAAGCGGCCAGCGCGGCTTCGCGCACGGTCTCGCCGATCAGCTCGGTGCGCTGGGTGACCACGGCCATGCGCAGCCCGCGCACCTGGCTGACCCGGCCGCTGTCCGGCCCGGCGATCCCGGTGAGCACTTCGAGCAGGGTGGTCTTGCCGCCGCCGTTGAGGCCGACGACGCCGATGCGCTCGCCCTCACCGACCCCGAGCGAGACGTTGTCCAGCAACGGCCGGACGCCGTAGGACTTGGAGACCGATTCGAGGTTGACCAGGTTGACCATTACGCGTGCACCTGCGGGGGAACGGGACGGTGGTCGTTTTCGCCGCCGACCATCCGGGCGCCGGGCACCGGCCCGTGCGCGACCCGGACCGTGCGGCACACCCCGGCGCCGGACAGCTCGGCCGCCACTTCGAGCGCGGTTTCGGCGTCCTCGCAGAGGAAGGCGCAGGTCGGGCCGGAGCCGGAGACCGTACCGGCCAGCGCACCGGCGTTCACCCCGGCGCGCAGCGTGCGGCGCAGCCCCGGGCGCAGCGAGACAGCGGCGGCCTGGAGGTCGTTGCCCAGCAGGAGAGCCAGCTGCCGCGGGTCACCGGACGCGAGCGCTTCGACCACCGGCGCGTGCGAACCGATCCGCGGTGGATCACCCTCCTCGCGCAGCCGGTCGAGTTCGGTGAAGACCCTCGGGGTGGACAGGCCCTTCTGGTCGAAGGCGAGCACCCAGTGGAAGGTGTGCCGCGAGAGCACCGGCACCAGGCGCTCGCCGCGGCCGGTGCCGAGCGCGGTGCCGCCGTAGAGCGCGAACGGCACGTCGCTGCCCAGTTTCGCGGCGATGTCGGCGAGTTCGTCGCGGGTGATCTCCAGCTTCCACAGCGAGGCCAGGCCGACCAGGGTGGCGGCCGCGTCGGCACTGCCACCGGCCATGCCGCCGGCCACCGGGATGCCCTTGCGCAGCACCACCCGGACCTTGGAGTCGCTCTCGGCGCGGCCGACGTGCGCGGCCAGCGCCTGCACCGCGCGCCACGCCAGGTTGTTGGCCCCGGTGGGCACCGACTTCTCGCCCTCGCCGTACACCTCGACACCGGGATCGTCGGTGACCGCCACGGTCACCTCGTCGGCCAGCGACAACGCCTGGAACACGGTCACCAGCTCGTGGTAACCGTCTTCGCGCAGGTCACCGACCGCCAGGTGCAGGTTGATCTTCGACGGCACCCGGACGGTGACTGGAGGCGGAACGACAGCGAGCACGGCCCAAGCCTACGTGGCGGGAAAAAAGCCGTGAGTGCACCGGGCCGTTCCGGCCCCGGGCACTCACGACTCCCGCTGGATCAGGCGGCGACGCCCTGCGGGCCGCTGACCGGGTGGGTGACGTGGGCGCCGCGCTCGGCGATCCACGCCAGCGCGCCGTCGGCCTGCTCCCCGCGCAGGCCGATGCGGAAGCGGCCGACCGGGGTGTCACCGATCCGGGTCAGGCCGCCGCCGATGGTGGCGATGTCGATACCGAACCGGGTCGCCGCCTCGGGCAGCAGCGCGCCGACCGAAGCGAAGCCGATCAGCACCACGTCGACCGAGCGGTCGTAGCGGGCGGACTGGGCGCGGGTGGTCTCGATGGCGGGCAGCAGCGCCTGCGCGGTGCGGCTCGACGGGTCGACCAGCAGGGAGAGCACGTTGCCGTTCTCCACCACCTTGCCGTCCTCGAGCACCGCGACGTCGTCGCAGATGCGGCGGACGACACCGGCGTCCGGCGTGGCGACGAGCACGGTCAGGCCCAGCTCGGCGCGGGCCCGGTCGAGCGCGGTGAGCACGCCGGCGGCGTCCTCGACGCCGAGCCCGGCGGTCGGGTCGTCGGCGAGCAGCACGGCGGGCGAGGTGGCCAGCGCCTTCGCCACGGCCACCCGGCGGCGCTGCCCCGGGTTCAGCTCGGCGGGGTGCTGTCCGCCGCGCTGGGTCAGGCCGACGAGGTCGAGCAGGGTGCCGACGCGGGTGCGGCGGCGCGGGCCGTCGACGCCGAGCTGCTCCAGCGGCGACGCCACGTTCCCGGCGACCGTGCGCTCGGGCTGCAACGCGGCCCGGCCGTCGACGATGCCGACCTGGCGGCGGATCTCCCGCAGGCGGCGGCCGTCGAGCGTGCCGGTGTTGAGGCCGTCGAGGCGGACCACGCCGCGGTCGGGGCGCTCCTGCAGCGCGACGCACCGGGTCAGGGTGGACTTGCCGGAGCCGGCCGGGCCGACCACGCCGTAGAGCGAGCCGGCGTTGATGTCGAAGTTGACGTCCCGCAGGGCCAGGACGGGAGCGTGGTCGCCGGGGAAGGACTTGGTCAGGTTTTCGAGCGTGATCACGTGAATGCTCCAACAGCTGGGCGCGAACGCGCGCCGAGGCACAAGGAAGCACCGCCGGAACAGTCGACGACGGTGTGAGCGGAGACCGGAAAGCGGCGAAGTGGTTACTAGGTCAGACGTTGGAGCGTCGACACGCACTTACCGTGCGGCGACCTTCATCCACTACTCGGCGCCGGGTCAGCATTCGCGACCGATACACAGGATCCTCCATCGGTCCTGGCGTTAGCACCTGCCCTTGCGGGTGGTTGCTGCGACTTCAGCGAGCCAGGCCTCTCAGTCGCTCCGGATGGACGCACAAGGAGTACACCCGATCCGGCTCGCGGAAAGCAAGTCCGTGGTCGGAGATCACACGAACAGCGGCGTTAACCCTCGTTTTCCGCGGCGGCGGCGATCCTGGCGAAGTCGTCGACGGTGAGCTGTTCACCACGGGTGCGCGGCTCGACACCGGCCGCGGTCAGCAACTCCCCCGCGCGCTCGGCGGAGCCCGCCCACCCGGCCAGCGCCGCACGCAGCGTCTTGCGCCGCTGCGAGAAGGCGGCGTCCACGACGGCGAAGACGGTCTTCCGCTCGGCGGGACGAGTGGTCTGGACCCGTTCGAAGCCGACCAGCGCGGAGTCGACGTTGGGCACCGGCCAGAACACCGCGCGCGGCACCGCGGCGACCTTCTTGGCGCGGCCGTACCAGGCGAGCTTGACACTCGGCACGCCGTAGGTGCGGCTGCCCGGGCCGGCGGCCATGCGGTCGGCCACCTCGGTCTGGACCATCACCAGGCCGCGGCGCAGGCTCGGGAGTTCGGCGAGCAGGTGCAGCACGACGGGCACGGCGACGTTGTAGGGCAGGTTCGCGACGAGCGTGGTCGGCTCGCCCACCTGACTCTGGTTGATCTTGAGCGCGTCGGCTTCGACGACGTTCAGGTTCGCGGCGTGCTCGGGTTTCGCGTGCCCGGCGACGGTTTCCGGCAGTCGCTTGGCGAGCACCGGATCGATCTCGACGGCGACCACTCGCGCGCCGGTGGCCAGGAGGCCCAGCGTCAGCGACCCGAGGCCGGGGCCGACTTCGAGCACGAGGTCGTCCTCGGTGACCGCACCCAGCTCGACGATCCGGCGCACGGTGTTGGGGTCGTGCACGAAGTTCTGGCCGAGCTTCTTGGTCGGCCGCACGTCCAGCTCGGCCGCCAGGCCGCGGATCTCGGCGGGGCCGAGCAGCCCGGCAGGTTTGGTCACGGCTGGTGAGTCTAGGCGTGCGTGGTTGGTTGGGTCGGGCTCACCCCGGCGGGCTCATGAAAGTGGCTTCCCTCGTCGGAGGGAAGCCACGATCACGAAGTGGAGCGGGGGTGCGTCAGAGGCCCAGCTTCTTCGAGCAGTGCGGCCAGGCACCGTAACCGCCGCGGTCGTCGCGGAGTTTGGTGGCGACGGCGATCTGCTGTTCCCGGGTGGCCTGGTGCGGCAGCGCGGCGTACTGGCCACCGCCGTAGGCCTTCCAGGTGCTGGCGTTGAACTGCAGGCCGCCGTAGTAGCCGTTGCCGGTGTTCGCGGCCCAGTTGCCGGTGGACTCGCAGTGCGCGAGCTTGTCCCACACCGCACCACCGGAGACCGCCGGGACGGCGGCCTTCTTGGTGCCGACCCGGACCTTCTTCGGCTTGGCTTCCTTGGTGATCTCCTCGGAAAGCTTCTCCCGGGCGACTTCCTTGTCGTTCTCCTTCGTCACCCGGTAGGTGACGTTCTTCGAACCGGCTTCGCCCTCTTCCTCGACAACGGTCTTGCCCTTGTCGAGGGTGTCGTCCTTGATCTCTTCGACCGGCGGCGGGATCTCTTCGTTCTCGTTGATCACCGTCACGCCGGTGCGGCTGACGTGCACCTCGGCGCCGTCGGTCAGCTTGTAGTCCAGGCCGCCGTCGACCTTGTCCTCCGGGCCGATCGTCAGCTGGAGCTCGCCGAAGAACTCCTTCGCGGTCACCGCGTTGGTCTGGACCTGACGCGGTTCGCTGCCACCGTCGTAGAGCGTGACGTTCTTCAGCGTCTTGATCTCGAGGGTCATGCCCTCGAGCGGGATCTGCCCGTCGCCGGGGGCCGACATCCAGGTGCCTGCCTTGCCCGCCTCGGCGAGGCCGAGCTGGGTCAGCGCCTCGGAAACCGTGGTGGCACGCACCCACGACTCGCGCGGGGTGCCGTCCACGAGGAGGTTCAGCTGGCGGCCGCGCTCCAGGGTGATGACGGTGTCGTCGGCGACCGCGGCGTCCGGCGACGGCGAGATCGCGTCGTGCGCGCCGATCGAGTAGCCGGCGTCCTTGAGCACCTCGCCGACCGTGCCGCCGAAGGTGTTGACCGTCTGCTGCGCGCCGTCGACGTCGACCGTGACGCTCTTGTTCATCGCCATCGCGGCGGCGCCGCCACCGGTCAGGGTGAGCAGCACGGCGAGCACGGTGCCCTTGAGGAAGCGCTTCTTCCACGTCTTGACGGCCTTGACGACACCGGCCTCGACCGGCATCGGCTCGCCATGGGCGACGCGGTCTTCGCTGATCTCGTCCGGGATCACGATCGGCGGGAGCATCGTGGTCTCGGCGTTGATCAGCCGGATCAGTTCGTCGACGTCGACGTTGGCCTCGGCCATCAACGCGTCGGCGTCGGGGCCGAGCACGGTCAGGACGTCGTGCTGGGTGACGTTGAGGTCGTCGGAGAAGTCGAGCTCGCCCTCGGGGCTGGGCCAGTCGAGCGTGCCGACACCCCCGCGGGAGGAGGCGAACGTGCTCATCGGGTTGTCCTGGCGCGAGTACTCGCGCCTGTAACCACCAGTCACTGGGTCGATCCCTTTCACAAAAAGGCCGTTGCCTTCATTTCGGCGCCGGAGCGCCAGTTATCCGGCTCCCGCAGTCAGCGCCATCCAAGTGATCCCGGGCTTCGGGGGCCCGTTCGCACTTCCCCGACGTGCACTGACGTGACTGTGGGTGTCCCAGCGGCGGCCCCTCTGCGGGCAACCGACCGGCACGATCACGGGACAGTAACGAAGACTCGGGGGTTGCGCAAACACCCCCCGCGATCTCGTGATCTGCATCACTCCTCAGATGGCCCAACGCTGCTGATCCTTTGTCGCAATGCGTCAAACCCTAAGTAACAGTGGGCAGTCGGAAGACCCGTTCGGCGGTCTGCCGCACGGCGTCCGAGATCGTCTCCACGGACTCTTCCCGCAGCTCAGCGAGGTAACGCACGGTGTAGGCCGTGCAGTAGGGCTCATTGGGCCTGCCCCGGTGGGGATGGGGGGTCAAAAATGGTGCATCCGTCTCGACCACGAATTGACCGAGCGGTGAGATCCGCGCCGCATCGTGCAGTCCGCGCGCGTTCTTGAACGTCACCGTGCCGGCGAACGAGAGCACGTAACCCGCGTCCAGGCACCGGCGCGCGAACTCTCCGTCACCGGAGAAGCAGTGGAAGACCACCGTCTCCGGCGCGCCCTCCTCGGCGAGGATGCGGAACACGTCGTCGTGCGCGTCGCGGTCGTGGATCATCAGCGTCTTGCCGAGCCGCTTGGCCAGGTCGATGTGCCAGCGGAAGGCCTCCTGCTGGGCGTCGTGCGGCGAGTAGTCCCAGTAGTAGTCCAGCCCGGTCTCGCCGACCGCGACCACCCGCTCACCACGGGCCAGTCGCTCCACTTCGGACCGTTCCACCTCGCCGAAGTCCTTGGTGCGCGTGGGGTGCACCGCGACCGCGGCGAACACCCGATCGTCCCAAGTGGACGCTTCGGCGGCCCAGCGGGCGGCGGCGAGGTCGTCGGCGACGGTGACCAGGCGGGTCACCCCGGCGGCCTCGGCGCGGTCGGCCATGGCGGTCACGTCCGCCGCGGTGACCGCGCCGCAGGCGTCCAGGTGCGTGTGCGCGTCGACCACCGGCGCCGGGAGCTTCTCCGGCACCGGTGGCAGTTCCCTCTTGCTCACGGCTCGATCGGCGCCCATTCGGGACCGGTCTCGGCCAGCTTGGCGTCGAGCTTGGCGAACAGCGGCGACGGCTTGGCCAGCGGACGGCCCACCTCGATCGGCGTGGACGACCACTTCGCCTGCTCGGCGGCGTAGTCGCCGGTCAGGATCGGGTTGGTCCGGCCGTCGATGTCGAGGTCCTCGACGTCCTGCAGTTCCGGCTGCGCCGCCCAGACGCCGGTGCCGCCCAGCGCCTCGTGCACCTTCTGCGCCGAGTGCGGCAGGAACGGGGTCAGCATGGTGTTGGCGTCGGAGACCACCTGGAGCGCGGTGTGCAGCACGCTGTCGCGCCGCGCGGTGTCCTCCTTGAGCTTCCACGGCTCCTGGTCGGACAGGTACTTGTTCGCCGCCGAGACCACCTTCATCGCCTCGCCCAGCGCCATCTTGAACCGCGAGCGCCCGAGGTGCGCGCCGACGGTCTCGAAGGCCTGGCGCGACAGCGCCTTCAGCTCCTCGTCGGCCGCGGTCGGCGCGGAGGGTGCGGGCACGCCGCCGTTGTTCTTGTGCGCCATCGAGATCGACCGGTTGACCAGGTTGCCCCACTCGTTGGCCAGCTCGAAGTTGGTGCGCCGGACGAACTCGTCCCAGGTGAACGCGGTGTCCTGGGTCTCGGGACCGGCCGCGGCGATGAAGTACCGCAGGGTGTCCGGGCCGTACTCGCGCAGGAAGTCGTTGACGTAGATGACCGTGCCGCGCGAGGTGGAGAACTTCGAGCCGCTCATGGTGAGGAACTCGCTGGAGACGATCTCGCTCGGCAGGTTCAGCTCGCCGTACGGGCCCGGCTCGCCGCCCTTGTCGCCCTGGCCGTTGTGCCCCATCAGCAGCGCGGGCCAGATCTGGGCGTGGAAGGTGATGTTGTCCTTGCCCATGAAGTAGTACGACCGGGCGTCCGGGTTGGTCCACCACTGCTGCCAGGCGTCCGGCTCACCGGAGCGGCGCGCCCACTCGACGCTGGCCGAGAAGTAGCCGATGACCGCGTCGAACCAGACGTAGAACCGCTTCATCGGCTGGTCGCGCCAGCCGTCGAGCGGGATCTTCACGCCCCAGTCCAGGTCGCGGGTGATCGGGCGCGGCCGCATGTCGTCGACCAGGTTCTTGGTGAAGTTGAGGACGTTCGGCCGCCAGTCGGTCTTGGTGGACAGCCACTTGCCCAGCGTCTGGGTGAACGCGGGCAGGTCGAGGAAGTAGTGCTCGGTCTCGACGAACTTCGGCGTCTCGCCGTTGATCCGGGACTTCGGGTTGATCAGCTCGGCGGCGTCCAGCTGGTTGCCGCAGTTGTCGCACTGGTCGCCGCGCGCGCCGTCGTAACCGCAGATCGGGCAGGTGCCCTCGACGTAGCGGTCGGGCAGGGTGCGCCCGGTGGACGGGCTGATCGCGCCGCGGGTGGTCTTCGGCACCACGTAGCCGTTGCGGTGCAGGGCCAGGAAGATCTGCTGGGTGACCGCGGCGTGGTTGCCGGTGCTGGTGCGGGTGAACAGGTCGTAGGTCAGGCCGAGACCGCGCAGGTCCTCCCCGATCTGGCGGGTGTACTTGTCCGCGGTCTGCTGCGAGGTCAGGCCTTCCTTGTCGGCCTGCACGGTGATCGGCGTGCCGTGCTCGTCGGTGCCGGAGACCATGAGCACCCGGTTGCCGGCCATTCGCTGGTAGCGGGAGAAGACGTCGGACGGGACGCCGAAGCCGGACACGTGGCCGATGTGGCGGGGGCCGTTGGCGTAGGGCCAGGCCACCGCGGTCAACACAGGGGTGCTCATACCCGATTAGCCTACGGAAGCTGTCACATGCGTTTTGTCCTGGGAGGCTCGTTGTCCGCGACCCGCTTGCTGGTGCTCGGCGTGCTGCGGATCAGCGGCCGGGCGCACGGCTACCAGGTGCGGCGGGAGTTGCTGGGCTGGCGCGCGGACAAGTGGGCCAACGTGCAGCCGGGGTCGATCTACCACGCGCTGAAGAAGATGGCCGCGGAGCAGCTGCTGGAAGAGGTCAGCACGGAGGCCGGTCGCGGGCCGGACCGCACGGCCTACCAGCTCACCACCGAGGGCGAGCAGGAGTTCTTCCACCTGCTCTCCGGCGCGCTGTCCGACGCCGACGACGCCGGGCCGCTGCTGTCCGCGGGCATCGCGCTGATGCCGATGCTGCCCCGCCGCCGGGCGATCGAGCTGCTCAAGCTGATGGAGGTCCGGCTCGACGGCGCGATCGCGGAGATCCTGCAGACCGCGGTGCACGCGCACGAGTGGGGGCACCCGCCGCACGTGGTGCGGATGTACCGGCTGTGGGGCGGGCAGACCGAGACCACCCGCGCCTGGGTGCACGACCTGGTCGCCGCGCTGGAGGCCGGGGAGTACCGGATGGCCGACGACGATCCGCCCACGTTCCCCGTTCCCGGTAATCACGTTTGACCTGCTGGCGATAGGTAGGGAAACATGCCGGGCGCACCACTAGTCAAATTTGATTACCGAGAGGGGATGCCATGATCACCGCACGCGGCCTCGCCAGGCGGTTCACCGCCCGTGGCCGCACGGTCGACGCGGTCAAGGGCGTCGACATCGACGTGGCCGAGGGGGAACTCGTCGGCTTCCTGGGGCCCAACGGCGCCGGGAAGACCACCACGCTCCGGATGCTGACCACACTGCTCAAGCCGACCTCCGGGCAGGCCACCGTCGGCGGCTGCGACCTGCTGGCCGACCCGCTCGGCGTGCGCCGCCGCATCGGCTACGTCGCCCAGGCCGGGGGCACCTGGCAGGACTGCAAGGTCATCGAAGAGATCGAGATCCAGGGCAGGCTCTACGGGCTGACCAAGGCCGAGTCGCTGGCCCGCGGCGCCGAGCTGTCCGAGCAGCTGGACCTGTCCGGCCTGGAACAGCGCCTGACCAAGACGCTCTCCGGTGGCCAGCGCCGCCGCCTCGACATCGTGCTCGGCCTGATCCACCGGCCCGGCCTGGTCTTCCTCGACGAGCCGACCACCGCGCTCGACCCGCAGAGCCGGGCGAACCTGTGGGAGCACATCCGCTCGCTGCGCACCGAGCACGGCGTGACCGTCTTCCTCACCACGCACTACCTCGACGAGGCCGACTCGCTGTGCGACCGGATCCTGGTCATCGACAACGGCGAGATCGCCGCCGAGGGCACCCCCGACTCGCTCAAGGCCGGGGTCTCCGGCGACGGCGTGACCATCGGGGTGCCGCTGGCATCGACCGGCGCCGCCGCCGAGATCGCCGGCAGGCTGACCGGCGCGCACGAGGTGTCCATTGTGGAGGACACCGTGCGGTTCCGGGTGCCGCGCGGGGACGTGGCCATGCCCGAACTGCTGCGGGCGCTGGACGCCGCCGGCATCGCGATGGAGTCGATGCAGGTGCACCGGCCCACGCTCGACGACGTGTTCCTCACCCTGACCGGCCGTTCCCTGCGTGACGCGGAAGCCGCCACCCCGACCCCGGAGGCCGCTCGTGTTCCGTGACATCTGGCTGATCTTCAAGCGGGACATGACGCTGTCCCTGCGCAACCCGGCGTGGGTGCTGATCGGCATCATGCAGCCGCTGCTCTACCTGTTCTTCTTCGGCCCGCTGATGGAGAAGGTGGTCCAGAGCACGCCGGGCTTCCCGCCGGGCAACTCGTGGGCGGTGCTCACCCCGGCGATCATGGTGCAGACCGCGTTGTTCGGCACCTCCTTCGCCGGCTTCAGCCTGCTCGCCGAATACCGCGCCGGGGTCACCGAGCGGTTCCGGGTGACGCCGATCAGCCGCGCCGCCCTGCTGTTCGGCAAGCTGTTCGCGGCCAGTTTCCAGGCGGTGGTGCAGGCGCTGCTGATCATCGTGGTGGCGTTCCTGGTGTTCCCCTTGGACGCTCCGGTGACCGGGGTGCTGCTGAGCCTGGTGATCGTGGCGCTGCTGGCGATCACCCTGGGCTCGGCGTCCTACGCGGTGGCGCTGATGATCAAGAGCGAGACGGCGTTCCCGGCGCTGCTGAACGCGGTGCTGATGCCGTTGCTGCTGCTGTCCGGCATCCTCGTGCCGATCACCACCGGGCTGGCGCCTTCGTGGCTGTACAACCTCTCGCGCATCAACCCGTTCTCCCATGTGGTCGATGCCGAACGCGCCGCCTTCCGCGGCGACATCACCATGGACGCGTTGTTCACCGGGTGCGTGGCGCTGTTGGTGATGGCCGTGCTGTCCGTGTTCTGGGGTGTGCGCACGTTCCAGAAGGAGAACTCCTGACGGTCTGAGATTTTCGGACACGCTGGTCCGCTGAGGCCGCCATATGTGCTGATCGCACGTATGGTGGCCTTTCACCCACCTCGGGGGAGGAGGCGGATTGCGCGAACCCGAGCCCGAACGCGGGATCAACCTGTCCCACCACGAAACCGTGGACGACTGGCGGACCGTGCGCGCGCACGGCGTCCTGTTCTCCAGCGTGACGATCACCGAAAGCACGAACTGGAGCGATACAGCGGCGATCCGCAACGTGCGGGCCGCCCAGACGGCCGGACTGCACACCGGCGCCCGGCATTTCGCGCGCCCCGGTTCGGTCCACGAACAGGTGACGCACTTCCAGCGCACCGCGAGTCCACTCGGGGTGTTCGCGCCGGGATCACTGGCGCCCTCACTGGATGTGCGCGCGCCCGGCATCAGCGACCGGTTCATCAAGTCGTGGATCCGCGGGATCCGGCACGCGGCGAACATCAAGCGGGTGCTGGTCTACGCCGGTTACGAGCAGTGGCTGCACGAACTGCACCCGGACAAGTGGGCCGACTCCGAAGTGGTGCTCTGGCTGGCGCGGCACAACGGCATCCCCGGCCGTCCCGGCTGGTTCCACTCGCGACTCGGCGTGCACCAGCACGGCAGCGGTGACGACGCACCGGGCTTCCACGGCGAGATCGGTTACGACGCCGTGGTGTACCCGTTCGTACTCTCGGACCTACTGCTGTAAACGCGTGCGCATCAGGAAGACGTTGTACGGACCCCACTGGGAAATCAGGTAGTAGATCTCGTCGCCGTCGAGCGCCCACGGGTGCAGGTAGCCGCCGTAGAGCGCGGGCCGGTCCTGTCCGGACACCACCACCTGACCGTCCGACCACGGACCTTCGAGGCGATCGGCCGTGCGCAGGACGATCGCCGCCCGGTGCTCGTCGAGGTGCAGTGCCAGCCAGCATCCGAAGTGGACGCTGTACTCCACGGACAGCTCCCCCACCGGCCCCGGCAGCACCGGCGCGGCGGCGAACTCGTCGCGGCCCCAGCCGTCGCCGGTCCAGTACCGGTAGGCGGCGGGTTCGAGCACGGACGCCGGATCGACGCGCGCCAGGTAGGCCGGGCCGAAGCGGCCGTTGGTGGTGCCGAACAGGTACACGTGCTGCTCGTCGCGGGCGAACGCGCCGATCTGGAACGGGTGGTCGCCCTCGGCGCGGTTGATCCAGCGGGCCCGGCGCGGCTGCTCCCAGGTGGCGCCCCCGTCGGCGGAGACCGCGATACCGGCGTAGTTGGTGTGCCACTGGCCCGGTGGTCCCCAGGCGCGCACGGACATGTACTGCACGTATTGCTTGCCGTCGACCGCGATACCGGCGTTGGGGATGATCGTCACCTCGTCGCGGCGGTCGGCGGAGGCGAGGACCTGCGCGGCCAGGCCGTCGGCCCTGGCGACCACGCCGTCCAGCACCAGCCCGTGCCGCAGGTCGCGTTCGGACGAATGGGCCAGCACGTTGCACCGCCAGTCGGCCTCCGGCGGCCCGGCGCCGTCCCCGCCCCAGCCCTGGCCGTAGGTGTCGCCGAAGAGCACCAGCACACGCCCGTCCCCGGCGTCCCAGAGGATGCCGAGATCGGTGGCGTGGATGCCGAACCGCTCGTCGGTGCGGTTCGCCGTGCCCGCGCCGGTGATCTGGGCCACTTGGCTGGTTTCCAGTACTCGGACCATGCCCCGACGGTAGGTCACAATGGCCGCCATGCGGTTGGTGCGCGCGGCGTTGCACTCGACGGTGGCGCCCGAAGCGGCGCTGTCGCTGCTCGACGCGCGCGCCCGCACCCTCGGCCTGCCGCCGCCCGCGGCGTTGTCGGGTGAGTGGTTCGGCTCGCGGGCGGTGCTCGCGCCGAGCGTGGCGATCGGAGAGGTGGCCGACGCGTATTCGCTGCCGCTCGACGAGGTCGACGACGTGGTGCCCGGCGCGGTCGGCGGTGGCTGGTTCGGCTACCTGTCCTACGACCTGACCGATCCCAGCGGACGGCGGACTCCCCTGCCGCGCGCCGCCTGGGGCTGGGCGGATCACGTGCTGCGACTGGGCAATGACGGCACGTGGTGGTTCGAAGCCCTGGTCGACGGCGCTGAACCACCCGAACTGCGGCGGGAACTCGAAGCGACGTTAAACGGGGTGCCACCCCGGCTCGGCTGGACGGCGGCGGAACTGCACCGGCCCCTGCCCACCGAACACCACGACGCGGTGAAGGCCTGCGTGCACGCGATCGAAGCCGGGGAATTGTTCCAGGCGAACATCTGCACGCGGTTCTCGACCACGTTCGAAGGCAGCGCGAGCGCGTTGTTCGGCGAGGGCGTCCGGCGGTTGCACCCGCGCCGGGCCGCGTTCCTCAGCGGTGACTGGGGTGCGCTCGTCTCGCTGTCCCCGGAACTCTTCCTCGCCCGGCACGGCGATCTGGTGCGGTCGGTGCCGATCAAGGGCACGCTGCCGCGCCGCGGTCCCGGCGACGACCACCTCGCCGGCGAGCTGCGGCGGTCCGAAAAGGACGTCGCGGAGAACGTGATGATCACCGACCTGGTGCGCAACGACCTCGGCCGGGTGTGCGCGGTCGGCAGCGTCCGGGTGCCCGAGCTGCTCGCCGTCCGGCCCGCACCCGGCGTCTGGCACCTGGAGTCCACTGTGGAGGGACGGGTGGTGACCGGGGACGCCGGGCTGCTCGCGGCCACCTTCCCGCCCGGCTCGGTGACCGGCGCGCCCAAGATCCGCGCGCTCGACCTGATCGCCGAGCTCGAGCCCGTGCCCCGCGGGGTCTACACCGGCGCGATGGGCCTGGTGTCCCCGGTGGCCGGGCTCGAGCTGAACGTCGCGATCCGCACGTTCGAGGTGCACGCGGGCACGCTGTGGCTGGGCGTCGGCGGTGGCATCACCGCCGACTCCGACCCGGAGCGCGAATGGCAGGAGTGCCTGCACAAGGCCGCGCCACTGGAACGGCTGCTGGCTACGCCCGGGGGTTGAGGACCAGCTTGCCGGTGGTCGCGCGGGAGCGGAGGTCCTCGTGCGCCTGGCGTGCGTCGGCGAGCGCGTACTCGCCGCCCTTGATCGCCTTGACCTCGCCGTTCTTCGCCAGCTCGAACAGCTCGGCCAGGCCGCGCTCGAACAGGTTGCCCGGCAGGCGCAGCGCGTGCGGCAGCCAGATGCCGGAGATGGTGGTCGAGTGGCCGAGCAGGTTGCGCAGCTCCACCGGCTTCGGCTGCTCGCGGCTGGCCATGCCGTAGAAGGCCAGCCGGCCGAACGGCGCCAGCGCGGCGATGCTCTCGTCGGTGATGCGGCCGCCGGTCATGTCGAGCACGATGTCCACGCGCTGGCCGCCGTTGGCCTCGCGCAGCGCGTCGGTCATGTTCTCCGCGCGGGAGTCCACGACCGCGTCGGCGCCCAGGTCGAGCGCCAGCTTCCGCTTGTCCTCCGAGCTGGCCGTGGCGATCACCCGGCCGGCGCCCCACGCCTTCGCCAGCTGCACGGCGAGCGAGCCCACCCCACCGGCCGCCGCGTGCACGACCACCGACTCACCGGCCTCCAGATGGGCGTTCTTGCGCAGCATCAGCCACGCGGTCATGCCCTGGACGATGAACGCCAGCGCGGCGTTGTCGTCCACGCCGTCCGGCACCTCGTAGGTGGTCGCCTCCGGGGCGACGGCCTTCTCCGCGTACCCGCCGGACTTGTGGAGCAGCGCGACCACGCGCCTGCCGTCCGGCGTGCGGCCGACGACCTCACCGCCGGGCACGAGCGGCAGCTCGGTGGGCGCGAGGTAGCTGTTCTCCGCCGCGTGCGTGTCGGCGTAGTTGACGCCGGCGTGGTCGACCTCGATCAGCACCTCGCCGGGACCGGGCTCCGGATCCGGCAGCTCCACCAGCTTCAGGACCTCGGGTCCGCCGAACTCGGTCACCTGCACAGCACGCATTCCAGCCAGCCTTTCCCTCGTCGGATGAGACGATCCTACTGATCGTCTCACGCTGAGACAATGCCGTGTTATGTTCCATACGTGGTCTCCACCAAACCGGACGTGACGGACGCGTTCACCCTGGCGCGGCAGTGGTTCCTCGACGGGCGGCGGATCGACATGCAGGAGCTGGCCGCCGAGCTGAAGGTGGGCCGGGCCACGCTGTTCCGCTGGGTCGGCAACCGGGAGCAGCTGCTCGGCGAGGTGATCTGGTCGATCACCGAACGCGCCTTCGACCGGCACAACCGGGCCATAGGGGGCTCGGGCGGGGCCCGCGTCGCCGAGGTCGTCGGGACCTACGTGCGCACGGTCAACAGCGACCAGCCGTTCCGCGCTTTCCTGCGGCGCGAGCCCGAACGCGCGCTGCGCCTGCTGACCACGAAGGCGAGCCTGGTGCAGCGCCGGACCATCGCGGCGGTGGAGGCGATGCTGACCGAGGAGATCGGCAACGGCACGCTGGAGCCGCCGCTGCCGGTGCACGACCTGGCCTACCTGATCGTGCGGATCGCCGAGTCGTTCATCTACACCGACATCATCTCCGGCGAGGAACCCGACGCCGACAAGGCGCGGGAGGCCGTCGCCGCGTTACTTCGCTGACCGGCGCGCGGTCAGCACGGCGTCGTAAAGCTCCTTCTTGGAGACCCCCGTCGCTTCGGCCACTTCGGCGGCGACCGTCTTGAGGCGCTCCCCGGCGGCGGCCCGCTCCGCGACCTCGGCGACCAGGTCCTCGACGCTGGTCGACCGCGGGGGCGCGCCCGCGAGCACCACGGTGATCTCCCCGCGCACGCCCTCGTCGGCCCAGTCCGCCAGCTCCCCCAGCTCACCGCGCTTGACCTCTTCGTAGGTCTTGGTCAGCTCGCGGCAGACAGCCGCTCGTCGATCCGCGCCGAGCACGCCCGCGGCGTCGCGCAGCGTGCTCGCCAGGCGGTGCGGTGACTCGAAGAAGACGGTGGTGCGTGGTTCAGTGGCCAGTCCACTCAGCCACTTGGCCCGTTCGCCGCCCTTGCGCGGGGCGAAGCCGTCGAAGCAGAAGCGGTCCGACGCCAGGCCGGACAGCGCCAGCGCGGTGGTCACCGCGGACGGCCCGGGCAGGCAGGTGACCGGCAGATCCTCTTCGACGCAGGCCGCCACCAGGCGATAGCCGGGATCGGACACGCTCGGCATGCCCGCGTCGGTGACCAGGAGGACGGTCTCACCCGATCGGAGGGCTTCGAGCAGCTTCGGCAGCCGCGAGGTCTCGACGTCCTCGTAGAAGCTGACCACGCGACCCGTCGGCGTCACGTCGAGCGCGGCGGCCAGCGAGCGCAGGCGCCGGGTGTCCTCGGCGGCGATGACGTCAGCCGCGGCGAGCGCCTCGACCAGTCGCCGGGACGCGTCGCCCACGTCCCCCAGCGGTGTCGCGGCGAGCACCAGCCGCCCGGTCTCCGGCATGACGGGCAGCCTAGCCGGGCACTCGCGGCGAGCTCACAGCACGCCGCCCAGGCGCAGTCCTGCGAGTCAAGGCCGCGCTCTCCGCGCCCAGGCGGCCCCTGGCGGCACGGGCGAGTTCGGCCGAGTACGGCCAGTACGAGGCCGAATCGCCCGCACCGCCAGGAACCACCTGGATCACGAAGCCCATCGACCAGACCCACAGGACAGCGCCTAGGATCGGACCCCGTGACCGCACTCCTGACGCGCTCGTCCGGCGACGGCGCGTACCCGGATCCGGTCGACGAGCACGCCCCGCGGTCCGATCGCGAAGCCACCCTGCTCGGCCGCGCGATGCCTGCCGACCGGCTGCGCGGCTGGGTGGTCACGCTGGTCCTGACGCTCATCGGCGGCGTGCTGCGGTTCCAGAACCTCGGTCACCCGACCGACAAGGGCACGCCGGTCTTCGACGAGAAGCACTACGTGCCGCAGGCGTGGCAGATGCTGCGCAACGGCGGGTACGAGGACAACTACGCCTACGAGCTGATCGTGCACCCGCCGGTGGCCAAGCAGCTGATCGCGATCGGCGAATGGCTCTTCGGCTACAACGGCTGGGGCTGGCGCTTCTCCGCGGCGCTCGCGGGCACCGTGCTCATCCTGCTGGTCATCCGGATCGCGCGGCGGCTGACCAGGTCCACCTTCCTCGGCGGCGTGGCCGGCGTGCTGGTGATCAGCGACGGCGTGCTCCACCTGCAGTCGCGGATGGGCATGCTGGACATCTTCATCGCGTTGTTCGTGGTGGCCGCGTTCGGCTGCCTCCTGCTCGACCGCGACCAGGTGCGCGAGCGGATGGCGCTGGCCGTGCGCGAAGGCTGGGCGGACGAATCGCCGTACGGGCCGCGGCTCGGGTTCCGCTGGTGGCGGTTCACCGGCGGGGTGATGATCGGGCTTTCGCTCGGCGTCAAGTGGTCCGGGCTGTACTACATCGTCGCGTTCGGCCTGCTCTGCGTGGCTTTCGACGTGGCCGCCCGCCGCGCGGCCGGCGTGCCGCGACCGTGGCTGGGCACGCTGCGCCGCGACGTGGCCCCCGCGCTGTGGGCGCTGGTCGCCATCCCGGTGCTGGTCTACCTGGCCACCTGGGCGTTCTGGTTCGCCAGCGAGACCGGCACCGACCGGCACCTGGTGGAACTCGACAACATCCAGCCGTGGTGGATCTTCGGCTGGGTGCCGGACGCGCTCGCCTCCCTGGTGCACTACTCGCTGCACGTGCTCGACTTCCACTCCGGGCTGAAGACCCCGGAGAACGACCCGCACCCGTGGGAGTCGAAGCCGTGGACGTGGCCGATGGGCCTGCGCCCGATGCTCTACTCCTACGGGTCGGGCGCGGAGGCCGTCGGCTGCGGCGAGGCCGACTGCGTGCGGGCCACCATGCTGATCGGCACCCCGGCCATGTGGTGGCTCTCGCTGCCGGTGCTGGCGTGGGGGCTGTGGCGCTCGGCGTTCCGCGCGGACTGGCGCTACGCCGCCGTGGTGGCCGGCTACCTGGCCGGGCTGCTGCCGTGGTTCGTCAACCTCGACCGCCAGATGTACTTCTTCTACGCCACGCCGATGGCGCCGTTCCTGGTGCTCGGCCTGACGCTGGCGCTCGGGCAGATACTCGGCGCGGTGCGCCAGGGCTTCGAACGGCGGGGCACCGGACTGCTGGTCGTGTCGCTGTACGTGGGGCTCGTGGTGGCGAACTTCGCCTGGCTGTGGCCGATCCTGAACGGCGTGTCGATCACCAACGAGCACTGGCAGTCGGAGCTGTGGCTGCCGTCCTGGCGCTGAACCTTTCCGACTTTCGTCGTGTTGCCGTTCCGTGACAGTGGGTCGACCATGGGGACATTGGTTTAGACCACCTAAAGGAGACGGCCATGTCCCTCCGCAGGTCCCTGTTCGCCGCACTGGCCGGAGCGGCGCTGCTGCTCACCGGCCTGCCGGCCACCGCGGGCGCCGCGGTGCCGAACAAGCACCTCACCGGTTACTGGCAGAACTTCGTCAACGGCGCGAAGCCGCAGAAACTCGCCGACGTCCCGGCCGCCTACGACGTGATCGTGCTGGCCTTCGCCAACTCCGATACGGCCAGACCGGGTGCGGTGACCTTCGGCGTGGACCCGGGGCTGGCCAGTGCGGTCGGCGGGTACACCGACGCCGACCTCAAGGCCGACATCGCCGCGAAGAAGGCGGCAGGCAAGTCGATCGTGCTGTCGATCGGTGGGGAGAAGGGCAACGTCGACCTGAGCTCGCCGTCGAACGTGACCAACTTCGTCGACTCGTTCACCGCGATCGCGCAGTCGTTCGGCATCCAGGGCCTCGACGTCGACCTCGAACACGGGCTCAACGTCGCGAACACCACCAGTGCGATCAAGCAACTGCGGTCGCGCCTGGGAGCCGGGTTCCTGCTGACCATGGCGCCGCAGACCATCGACGTGCAGCCGGGTGGGCGGTACCTGCAGCTGATCGAGCAGACCAAGGACCTGATCACCGTGGTGCACACGCAGTACTACAACTCGGGCAGCATGCTCGGCTGCAACGACCAGGTGGTGCACCAGGGCAGCGTCGACTTCATCACCGCGCAAGCCTGCTTCCTGCTGCGGACGCTGCGGCCGGAGCAGGTGTCGCTGGGCCTGCCGGCTTCGCCCTCGGCGGCGGGCAGCGGATACGTGAACCCGACCGTGGTGAACAAGGCGCTGAGCTGCCTGGCGAAGCGTACGGATTGCGGTGGTTATGTGCCGGAGACGGCTTTCCCGGGGATCGGCGGCGTGATGACCTGGTCGACGAACTGGGACGCTACGTCCGGGGGTGCCTTCTCGGGCCCGGTGCGGGCGCACCTGAACTCCCTACGCTGAACCTCACGTTCAGGAAGCCGAGTTCTACGTTCAAGCACGCGAGTTCTACGTTCGGGCGGGCGAGTTCTACGTTCGGGCGTATTGGGACTCGCTGAGGTGGACGGGGGCCGCCCCGGGTTTTGATTGTGACTACGGCGAAGACCTCGATGTCAAGGCGGGAAGGATGCCTTGACATCGAGGTCTTCGCCGTGTTTTGGCTTTGGATCGGGGCGGGGTGGGGGGGTTTGGGCGGGTCCCCTGGTGGGTGCCCCGGGCGGCGGTTGCGCTGGGGTGGAGGGGCTGGGCGGATGCTCGCGTTTGGTGGCCGGGTGGCGGTTGCGCCGGGGGCTACCGGGGGGGGCGCCTCTGTCACGAAAGTGGCTTTGGGGGCGGAATCGGCTCCCAAAGCCACATTTGTGTCGCGGGGTGGGGCGGCACTGTCAAAAGGGGGTCAGTGTGCTCGTGGGACTACTCGGGTGACGGGGCCATCCGGGGATTTTCCTGCCCGCGAGAGCCAGCCTTCGACTTCCTTCCGCACCGAGTTCAGGGTGGGGCGGCGTCGGGGTTCCGGGTCCAGTGAGGCGATCAGCAGCCGCGAGTGGACGCTCCGCGGTGGCAGTTTGTTCGCCGGTTCGGCGCGGGCCGCGGCCATCAGGGCGGCCATCGGGGTTTCCCGCGTGCCGCGTGGGGGCTGGCCGGACAGGGCGTAGCTGACCGTCGCGGCCAGTTGCCAGGCGTCCGAGGCCGGGGACGCGGGCGCGCCCGCGGCTGTCTCCGGCGCGGTGAAGTCCGGCGTTCCGATCATCATGCCGGTCGCGGTCAGCTGCGAGTCGCCCTTGCTGCGGGCGATGCCGAAGTCGATCAGGTGCGCGATGCCCCCGGGATCCAGGATCACGTTCGACGGCTTCACGTCCCGGTGCAGCACGCCCTTTTCGTGCGCCGCCGACAGGGCGCCTGCCATGGTCGCCCACAGGCGGCCCGCGGCCACGTCGTCCAGGGGGCCGCCGGTGTCGACGGCGGCACCCAGCGGCTGCCCCTCCAGGTACTCCATCACCAGCGCGAGCCCGTCCGGCTCCTCGACCAGGTCGTACACCTTCACGCAGTTCGGGTGGTTCACCACGGCCAGCGCCCGCGCCTCGCGCTGCATCCGCTCCACCGTGTCGCGGTCCGGCGCGTGCGCGATCTTCAGCGCGATCGTGCGGCCGAGCTGGTTGTCCACGGCCTCCCACACGGTGCCGAAGCCACCGTGCCCGAGTCGCCGGACCCGGCGGTACCGGCCGCTGCCCGAACTGCTCGAACCGGGCGGAACGGGCATCGGGCCCGGGGTGTTCGCCAGCCCGGGGCTCTCCGAAGCGGCCGAGACCTGCGGCTCGGGTTGCTGGGCCAGCGCGGTCTTCGGGTAGTCCTTCGGGGGCTGCGGCGGCGGCAGTTGACGCTGCTGCGAGGGCGGCGGCACGTACGGCGGCGGTTGTTGCCGCGGCGGTTCCACCGGGCGTCGCTCCGGCGGCCGTTCCGAGCGTTGCAGCGTCGACCACGCCGGTGGGCCGACCAGCGCCACCGGCATGATGCCCAGCACGGTGATCGGCAGGAAGCCCAGCCACAGGTGCACCGCGGTGTTCGCGGAGACCCCGATGCTGAAGAAGAACATCAGCACGAACGGGATCCAGAAGAAGCGGGCGGGCCACTTCGGCCCGCGGCGCAGCGCCGTGCGCGCCAGCAGCATGACGAACAGCAGGGCGAGCGCGGGCAGCCCGATCAGCGCACCGAGGTAGTAGCCGTAGGCCAGCCCACCCGACGGGTAGAACAGCGCCTCGTAGACGTTCTGGCCACCGCCGAGGTAGTCGCTCTGCTTGCCGATGAAGTCGCAGCGGCTGTTGCCCAGCTCCTCCATCAGGCCGGCGGACAGGTCGGCACCGTTACCGGCGCGCACCGCGCTGAAGTTGCTCGAGACCCCGATGAACAGCAACCACGGCATGATCAGCGTGAAGAACCCGGCGACCAGGCCGAACACGGCCATCATCGTCGGGTCGTACCGGTTCCCGGTGAACTTCCGGATCAGCGCCACGATCACCGCGCCCGCCACCGGGAACAACGCGATCAGCGCGCCCGCCATGCTGGTCGCCCACACCGCGCCACCCGGGCAGAAACCAGGCCCGAACACCTCGTATGCGAACGACAGCAACGAGCTCGCGAATGAATCCACTCCCGCTCCTTGTCGTTGCCCTGCTACCCGACTCCAGTATGTCGGGTCTGTCGTTGGACGCCGCCGTCACCCGGCAGGTTCATCACGGCACGGACTCTTCGGTCTCAGGCGCGAGCGGACCACGATACCCGCGAGGCCCGGCGCACCCGGTGCGGCCGGTCGTTCTCGCTGGTCAAGTGCTTCCTTTCGCCCGCGCATCGCCACCGGTACAAGATGGTCGGTGCCGGATCGTCAACGAGGAGGTCCCCCCGATGGCCCAGTACGCCGAAACCTACCAGCGGAGCATGTCCGATCCCGAGGGTTTCTGGCTGGCCGCCGCCGAGGGCATCGACTGGACCAGGAAGCCGTCGAGGGCGCTGGACGACTCGCGCGCGCCGCTCTACCGGTGGTTCCCCGACGGCGAACTGAACACGTCCTACAACGCGCTGGACCGGCACCTCGCCGACCGCGGCGAGCAGACCGCGCTCATCTACGACTCCCCCGTCACCGGCACGACCCGCCGCTTCACCTACCGCGAGCTGCACGAGGCCGTCGCCCGGTTCGCCGGGGCGCTGCGGTCGCTCGGTGTCGAGCGCGGCGATCGGGTGATCATCTACCTGCCGATGGTGCCCGAAGCGGTGATCGCCATGCTCGCGTGCGCGCGGCTCGGCGCGGTGCACTCGGTGGTCTTCGGCGGCTTCGCGCCCAAGGAGCTGGCGGCCCGCGTCGACGACGCCAAGCCGAAGGTCATCGTGACCGCGTCCTGCGGCATCGAGCCCACGCGGGTGGTCGAGTACAAGCCGATCATCGAAGAGGCCCTGCGGGGCACCGAGCACCAGCCGGACCGGGTCGTGGTGCTGCAGCGCGACGCCGCCCGCGCCGAACTCGGCGAGCGTGACGTGGACTGGACCGAGCTGGTCGCGGGCGCGTCACCGGCCGATCCGGTGCCGGTCGCCGCCACCGATCCGCTGTACGTCCTCTACACCTCGGGCACCACCGGCAAGCCGAAGGGCGTCGTGCGCGACACCGGCGGGCACGCGGTGGCGCTGGCCTGGTCGATGGGCGCGATCTACGACATCGGCCCCGGTGACGTCTGGTGGACCGCCTCCGACGTCGGCTGGGTGGTCGGCCACTCCTACATCGTCTACGCGCCGCTGCTGGTCGGGGCGGCCACCGTGCTCTACGAAGGCAAGCCGGTCGGCACCCCGGACGCGGGCGCGTTCTGGCGGGTGATCGCCGAGCACGGGGTCCAGGCGCTGTTCACCGCGCCGACCGCGTTGCGCGCCATCAAGAAGGTCGACCCGGACGCGGCCGAACTGGCCAAGTACGACCTGTCGAAGTTCGGCACCTTGTTCCTCGCCGGTGAGCGACTCGATCCCGAGACTTACCACTGGGCGAAAGAGAAACTCGGCACCCCGGTGATCGACCACTGGTGGCAGACCGAAACCGGCTGGCCCATTTCGGCGAACCTGCGCGGGATCGAGCCGATGCCGGTGAAGCCGGGTTCGTCGACCGTGCCGGTGCCCGGGTACGACGTGCGCGTGCTGGACCAGGAGGGCAACGACCTGCCCGCCGGGCGCGAAGGCGCCATCGCCCTCAAACTCCCTTTGCCGCCCGGCACTTTGCCGACCCTTTGGGGCGACGACGACCGATACGTCGAGGCTTACCTCTCGCGTTACGAAGGGCATTACCTCACCGGCGATTCCGGTTATCTCGACGAAGACGGCTACCTCTTCGTGATGGGCCGCACCGACGACGTCATCAACGTGGCCGGGCACCGGCTTTCGACCGGCTCGATGGAGGCCGTGCTCGCCGCACACCCGGCGGTGGCCGAATGCGCGGTGATCGGCGTGCGTGATCCGCTGAAAGGTCAGCTGCCCAGGGGTTTCGTCGTGCTCAAGTCCGGAGTGGACATTGACGGCGAGCGGCTGCGCGAGGAACTCGTCGCCGCGGTGCGCCGCGATATCGGTCCGGTGGCGGCATTCCGCGACGTGTCGGTTGTGGACGCGCTGCCGAAAACCCGGTCCGGCAAGATTCTCCGCAAGACCATGCGGGGTATCGCGGACGGCCGTGACGAGCCGGTTCCCTCGACGATCGAGGACCCCGCCGTCCTTGACGCGCTGCGCACCACCCTGCGCAGCGAGTGATCGTCCGGTTACGCATTCCCCGTTCCGGCGACCGCCGCGAAATTCCTCAACCCCCTCCAACGGCCGTTGTGCTGCCCGAGTTATTGGTCTATACCTTTATGCACTCTTAGTCTCCCTGCCGGAGGTGCTCCGTGAGGAAGCGTTTGTCCTTGTCCGCCTTGCTCGGTGCGGCCGTACTGGCCGTGTCGACGGTGGCCACTTCGGGAGCCGCCGCCGCGGCACCCGAGGAGGCGGCCACCCAGTCGACCGCGGGCGGAACCCAGCTGACCGACGTGCTGCCCGCGCCGGTCGAAGTCAAGCCCAACGGGCACACCAAGTTCTGGCTGACCCCGCTCAGCCGCATCCACACCCAGCCGGGTTCGAAGGAAGCCAAGCAGGTCGGCGACTACCTCGCCGGGCTGCTGCGCCCGGCCACCGGCTACCCGCTCAAGGTCAGCTCCGGCCCCTCGTGGATCCCGGGCATCTCGCTGCTGCTCGGCGGTGCCGACCAGCGCATCGGTGACCAGGGCTACCAGCTCGACTCGAACGTCACCGGGGTGACCATCCGAGCCAACTCCGCGGCCGGGCTGTTCAACGGCGTGCAGTCGCTGCGCCAGCTCTTCGGCGCCAAGATCGAGGCCGACACCCCGCAGCGGACCGCCTGGTCGGTGGCCGGCGGGCGGATCGTGGACTACCCGCGCTTCGGCTACCGCGGCGCGTTCCTGGACCTGGCCCGGCACTTCCACACGCCGGACGAGATCCGCACCTACATCGACGAGATCGCCCAGTACAAGATCAACTACCTGCACCTGCACCTGACCGACGACCAGGGCTGGCGCATCCAGATCGACAGCTGGCCGAAGCTGACCACGGTCGGCGGCGGCCCGGGCACCGGCGTGGACGGCGTCGGCGCGGGCTTCCTGACCAAGGCCGACTACGCGGCGCTGAACAAGTACGCGGCCGAACGGCAGATCACCATCGTGCCCGAGATCGACATGCCGGGGCACACCAACGCCGCGCAGTCCACCTACGCCGAGCTGAACTGCGACGGGGTCGCCCCGGCGCCGCGCACGGACATCGAGGTCGGCTACTCCTCGCTGTGCATCGACGACGAGCTGACCTACAAGTTCGTCGAGGACGTCATCCGCGAACTGGCGGCCATGACGCCCGGCCCGTACCTGCACATCGGCGGGGACGAGGCTCACGCGACCACGGACGAGGACTTCAAGAAGTTCATGGAGCGCGTCATCCCGATGACGGCCAAGTACGGCAAGAAGCCGTTCGGCTGGCACGAGATCGCCAAGGCCAACTCGCCGGCCACCACCACCCCGCAGTACTGGTGGAGCACGCCGGACGGCGACGCCGCGGTGGCCGAGGCCGTCAAGCGGGGCAGCAAGGTCCTGGTTTCGCCGGCCAACAAGGCGTACCTGGACATGAAGTACGACGAGAACACCAAGCTGGGCCTGAAGTGGGCCGGCTACATCGAGGTCAAGACCGCGTACGAGTGGGACCCGGGCACGTTCGTCCCCGGTGTGCCCGAGTCGTCCGTGCTGGGCGTGGAAGCCCCGCTGTGGTCGGAAACCCTGCGGAACATCGAGGACATCGAGTTCATGGCGTTCCCGCGGCTGACCGCGATCGCCGAACTCGGCTGGTCGCCGCAGGCCAAGCACAACTGGGAGAACTACCGTGACCGGCTGGCGAAGCAGGGTCCGCGGCTGAGCGCCCAGGGCATCGACTTCTACCGGTCGCCGCAGATCGACTGGAAGTAGTCAGCGCAGTTCGGCCAGGCGGGCGCGGATTCCGATCCGCGCCCGCCGGTATGCGTCGGGGCTCCCGTGCAGCACGGAGAAGGCGTTGGCCGTACGAGCCAGCGCCTCGACTTCGAAGACGACCTGTTCCGCGTCGTCCACGTCGGCCGCGCGCAGGGTGTCGACCAGCAGCCGGGTCCAGTTCCGGCTCCGCGCGACCAGCGCGTCGTGCACCCGCCCGTCCCGCGCGTCGTATTCGGCGGACGTGTGGAAGAAGAAGCAGCCGCCGGGGAAGATCCGCTTCTCCGAGTAGTCCAGCCAGCGTTCGCACAGCTCGCTGAACCGGTCCACGCCGGTCGCCGAGGCGGGTACCCGGTCGACCACCTGCTCGGTGAAGATCGCGTTCGCCGCGTCGATGGTGGCGAGCTGCAGCTCCTCCTTCGAGCCGAAGACCGCGAAAACCCCGCTCTTGCTCAGGTTCAGGTCCTTGGCGAGCTCGCCGATGGACAGCCCGTCGAGCCCGTCGACCGACGCGACGTCCATCGCGCGCCGGAGCACCGCCTGCCGGGTCGCGTCTCCGCGCGCCAGCCTGCCGTCAACCGGCATCGCGTGCTTCCACCCGCAGCAGCTTGCCCGCCAGGCCCTGGCGGAACTGCTCGGCCAGCGCGGGCGCCTTCACCGCCCGGCGCGCCAGCTCCAGGTACGCCGCGCGCTGCTCGTCGTCCAGATTCGCCGGGTTGGCGTAGAGGATCAGGTAGAGCTCGCTGATCGTCGGGCTGGCCTCGTCGCGGTCGAGCAGGGTGAGCGCACCGGTGGTCGGCACCGTGCCGGTCCGGCGCACGCGCAGGTACCAGCCGCTGCGACCGGAGTCGATCATCGCCGGGATGATGTCCTTCCGGCCGGTCTTCATGCCGAGCTTGTAGCACGGCGTCCGCGGCTGGGAGACCTCCACGTGTGCCTCGCCCCAGGAGAAGACGTCACCGATGCGGATGGTGTCCTCCTGTGCGCCAAGGAGCGACAGGTTCTCCCCGACCGCGCCCGCCTCAAGGTCGAAGGCGTCGGCGACCCAGCCCTCGTAGTGCTCGGCGGGGTAGGCGTAGACCGCCTTGTCCGGGCCGCCGTGCACGCTGAGGTCGGCCTGGCCGTCACCGGTGAGGTTGACCTCGGACAGCTCGAGCCGCGCCTCGCCGGTCCTGGTCTTGGTGATGCCACTGAGCACGGGCTCGCCGCGCTGGTGCCCGAGCACACTGGGCTGCCCGACGAACACCCCGTTGATCAGCAGTTCGGTCATGCCCGAGAAATTAGCACGACCGTTCGTAAATATTCATCCCTGTTCGGCACGCAGGAAGGGCAGTAGCGCGCCGAGCAGCGCTGTCGGGTTGTCTTCCTGCACGAGGTGACCGGCGCCCTCGATCAGCCGCAGGCGGGCACCCGGCACCAGGCCGGCCAGTTCGGTGGCCTTCGCCGGTGGGATCCACTGGTCGTCGGCACCCCAGCAGACCAGGAACGGCAGGTCCAGCTCCGGGTACCGCGGCTGGACCTCGTCGGTGTGGCGCTGGTCCGCCTGCGCGATCTGCCGGTAGAACGCGGGCTGCCCCGCCTCGCCGAGCCACGGTTCGGCCAGCCGCGCCAGCACGTCCGGGTGCAGGCCCGGCGAGCTGGCCGAGTTGACGTACTCCCGCACCAGCGCCTCGTGCAGGAACGGCGGCAGCTGCTCGAACACCGCCGCGTTCTCCCGCACCAGCCGGAAGAACGGCGAACCCCACGGCGCCAGCGCCACCGGGTCGACCACGGCGAGCCGTTCGTACGCGCGGCCGTGCAGCAGGTGCGCGCGCAACGCGACCGCGCCACCGAAGTCGTGCGCGACCACCGCCGGGCGCTCCAGGTCCCAGTGCGCCAGCAGTTCGGCGAACACCCGGCCCTGCGCGGCCAGCGACACGTCCTGGCCGTCGAACTTGGCCGAACCGCCGTAGCCGGGCATGTCCCACAGGTAGACCCGCCACCACTCGCCCAGCGTCTCGGCGAACCGCCGCCAGACGAACGCCGAGAACGGCGTCCCGTGCAACAGCACCAGCGGCGGACCGGCGCCCACGCTGGTCCAGCGCACCTCACCGCTCGAACTCCCGAACCGTTCGCTCAGCTCCATGCGGTCCAACAAACCACAAGTAGACACCGTCTACATCGGTTTGCTACAAAGTGGGACCCGGCTGAACACACGGTGACGGAGAGATGAATGGGTTACGAACGCTTTGTCGCGCTCGGCGACAGCTGCACGGAAGGGCTCGACGACCCGCACCCGGCGGGCGGGCGCTACCGCGGCTGGGCCGACCTCGCCGCCGCCCGGCTGGCCATGGACGAGCCCGGCTTCCGCTACGCCAACCTGGGCGTGCGCGGACGGCGGCTGGACCAGATCACCGCGGAGCAGGTGCCCGCGCTCAACGCGCTCGAACCCGACCTCGTGGCGTTGTTCGGCGGCGCCAACGACGTGCTCACCGGCTCCGGCTCCGCCGAGATCGCCCGTCGCGTGGACACCGCGGTCCGCCGGGTCACCGAACTGGCGCCGAACGTGGTGGTGTTCACGCTGAGCGACATTTCGCACCGGATGCCGTTCGGCAAGCGTTTGCGCCCGCGCATCGAGTCACTCAACGAAGCCATCCGCGAGGCCGCCGCCGGGTACGGCGCCCGGCTGGTCGACCTCTGGCCCGACCGCGCCGCCGACGACCTGCGTTACTTCGGCCGCGACCGCCTGCACCTGTCCGACCTCGGCCACCGACGCCTCGCCGCGCACCTGCTCGACGCGCTGGCGGTGCCGTTCGAGCCCAGTTGGCTGGCCGACCTGCCGGGAGATCCCGCCCGGCCGAACACCCGCGCGCACGCGGAATGGCTGTGGCACGTGGTGCGCCCGGTCGCCGTCACCCGCGTCCGCAACCGCCTGATCGGCCGCTCCCCCGGCGACGGCTTCCTGCCGAAGCGCCCGGAACTGCAGCCGATCTCCACGGACGAGATCAGGGCATGGATCTCCGCCCCGCTCCCCGGCAACGCCTGATCGCGAGCGCGGTCGCGCTGCTCGCCGCCGAGGGCGTGGAGGCGGTCACGCTGCGCGGGATCGCGAAGCACACCGGCGTCTCGCACGGGGCTCCGCTGCGGCACTTCGCCGGCCGCGCCGAACTGCTCTCCGCGGTCGCGGCCACCGGCTTCACCGAGTTGTACGCCCGGCGCGAGGAGTTGCCCGGCGGTCGGCCGCGGGCGCGGCTGATCGCCGCGTGCCGGGCGTACGTCGGGTTCGCGCTGGAGAACCCGGCGATGTTCGAGCTGATGTTCCGGCACGACCTGCTCGACACCGGCGACGCCGAACTCGTCCGCGCCAGCAGTGCGGTCTTCGACTTCTTCGCGGAACTGGCCGCCGCCGCGTCGACCGGCGACACCGACCCGCGGCTGGTCGCGGCCTCGCTGTGGGCGGCCCTGCACGGGCTGGCCGAGCTGTGGTTGTGGGGCGGGCTCGCCAAAGCCAGCTTCGCGCCGTCCATCGACGTGCCGCTGGCGGTCACCCTGGAGGCCTACCTCGGGCCCGCCTGAGCCACCGCGGCGGTGATGGCCGCCCAGGCGTCGCGGACGTGCTGGGCCGTGGTCGACGTGCTGCCCACCGCGAACCGCAGCGTCACCCTGCCGTGCACCCTGGTGTGGCTCAGGTAGAGCTCGCCCGATTCGTTCAACCGCTCCAGCAACGCCATGATCCGCTCGTCGGTCCACTTCGGACGGAAGCACACCAGGCCGAAGTGGCGCGGCTCGTGCAGTTCGAACCGGTCGTCCGCGGCGACGAGCGCGGCGAACCCGCCGGCCAGTTCGATCCCGGACCGGATGTGCGCCCGCAGCCCTTCGGCGCCGTACCACCGCAGCACCGCCCACAGCTTCAGCGCGCGGAACCGGCGGCCGAGCGGGATCTGCCAGTCGCGGTAGTCGATCACCGCGCCGGATTCGGTCGCCGGGTTGCGCAGGAACTCCGGCAGGATTGACAACGCGCCGATCAGCGGCGCGCGATCGGTCACCCACAACACCGTGCAGTCGTGGTTGGTCAGCAGCCACTTGTGCGGGTTGGTCGCGTACGAGTCCACGTACTCGGCCACGCCTTCGTTGATCCACCGCAGTTCCGGGCACACCGCGGCCACTCCCGCGTACGCGGCGTCGACGTGCAGCCAGACTTCGTGCGCCTGGCACACTTCGCCGATCGCGGCCACCGGGTCGATCGCCGTGGTCGAAGTGGTCCCGATGGTCGCGCACACCAAGGCCGGCACGGCCCCGGCGGCGGTGTCCGCTTCGAGCAACGCCGCCAGGTGCGCCGGATCCATCGCCAGCGTCGACGGATCGACGTCGACCACGCGCACGTTCCGCGCCCCGATCCCGGTGATCCGGCCCGCCTTCTCCAGCGCGGAATGCGTCTCCGAGGTGACGTAGATGGTGTACCGCCGGGAAATCCCCTCGTCGCCGACGGTGCCGCCGCTGACCCGGTGCAGTGCGGCGAGCACCGCGACCAGCGCCGCGCTCGACGCCGAATCCTGGATGACCCCGCCGCCGGGCCCGTCGGTGCGGAAACCCGGTGGCAGCCCGAGCAGTTCCGCCAGCCAGTCCACCACCACGGTCTCCAGTTCGGTGCAGGCCGGGCTGGTCGCCCACACCATGCCCTGCACCCCGAGCCCGGACGAGAGCAGGTCGCCGAGGATCGACGGGCCGGTCGCGTTCGCCGGGAAGTAGGCGAAGAAGTCCGGGTGCTGCCAGTGCGTGACGCCGGGCAGGATCCGCTCGTCCAGATCGGCCAGCAGCCGGTCGAACGGCTCGCCCCGATCCGGCGGGTGCGCGGGCAGCCCGGCCCGGATCTCTCCCGGCCGGACCTTCGCGCGCACGGGGTGATTCTCGATGCCACCGCGGTAATCGGCGATCCAGTCGACGACCTGCTTGCCATAGGTGCGGAACTCGTCCGGCGTCATGTGCATGCAGACCTCTCTACCGCTCCAGCGCGACCTTGGGGAGCCGCCGATCCAGCCATGTGGGCAGCCACCACGCTTTTGCCCCGAACAGCCGCATCACCGCGGGAACGATCAGACAACGGATGACCACCGCGTCCAGCAGCACCGCGACCGCCAGTCCCAGGCCGAACTGCTGGAGCATGCGGTCCGCGCTGAGCACGAACGCGCCGAACACCACGATCATGATCCCGGCGGCCGCGGTGATCACCCCGCCGGTGTTCGCCAGTCCCTCGCGGACCGCGCGTGCCGCGTCCCCGGAACGCCGCCATTCCTCGTGCATGCGAGAAACCAGGAAGACCTCGTAGTCCATGGACAGTCCGAACACGATCGCGAAGATCATCACCGGCACGAAGGCCTCGATCGGACCGGGCTGCGCGCCGAACCAGCCTTCGCCGAAGACCAGCGTGATCACGCCGAGCGAAGCCCCGATGCTCAGCAGGTTCAGCACGGCCGCCTTCACCGGCACCAGGATCGAGCGGAACACCACCAGCAGCAGCAACGCCGAGAGCAGCACCACCACGCCGATGAACAACGGCAGCCGCTCCGCGACCGCGGTGGCGAAGTCGCCGGCCGCCGCCGTCGACCCGCCGACCAGGTACTCACCGCCGGTCCGCGCCTCCAACGCGGGCAGCACCTCGCCACGCAGCCGCGTGACCAGTTCGTGCGTCGCCTCGTCCTGCGGTCCGCTCTCCGGGAAGACGAGCGTGGTCGAGACCGCTCCCCCGGTGGTCGTACTTGTGTCCACCCCCGGCGTGTCCTCCAGGACCCGCGAGAGCGCCGCCGGGTCGCCACCCTCGGCCACCACGATCAGCGGCCCGTTGAACCCCGGCCCGAAACCCTCGGCGAGCAGGTCGTACGCCTGGCGCGTGGGCTGCTCCGGCGACTCCGTCCCGGCGTCGGCGAACCCGAGCCGCATCCCCAGCGCGGGCAGCGAAAGCACGCCGAGCGCGGCCACCGCGAGCAGCAGCGGCGCCCACGGGCGGCGTTGCACCAGCGCACCCCACTTCCGCCACCGGTCGCCGGGTGCCCTGCCGCGTTTGGTGACCGCCCGTTCGATGCGGCGGCCGAACACGGTCAGCAACGCGGGCAGCAGGGTGACCGCCGCGACCATGGTCAGCAGCACGGTCATCGCCACCGCCAGCGCCACCCCGCGCAGCGAACCCAGGCCCAGCACCAGCAACCCGGCCAGCGCGATGATCACCGTGAGCCCGGCGAACAACACCGACCGGCCCGCGGTGTCCAACGCCGTCCTGGTGGCCTCGTCCCGCTCCACCCCGCGCAGGATTTCCGTGCGGTAGCGGGAAAAGATCAGCAGCGCGTAGTCGATGCCGACCCCGAGGCCGACCAGCATCATCAGGTACGGCACGTAACTGGGCAGGGTGAACACCTGGGACGCCAGCACGATCACGCCGAGCGAGCTGCCGACCGCGAACACCGCGGTGAGCACCGGCAGGCTCGCGGCCAGGATCGAGCCGAACATGAACACGAGGATCACCAGCGAGGCCAGCAGTCCCGCGCCTTCGGCCGGTCCGCCACCGCCTTCCGCCGCCGCCCGGATCGCGTCCCCGCCCAGCGCGACGGTCAGCCCGTCGCCCTCGGCCGCCTTCGCCGTGTCGATGAGGCGGCGGGTGTCCTCGACCGGGATGTCCTCGGCCAGCGGCACACTCGCATAGGCGGTACGGCCGTCCTCGGAGAATTGCGGCGGGCTCGGCGGCCCGGCGAGATGGGGCAGCTGCGCGAGCATCCGCTCCACCCGGTCGGCCGGCACGCCGTTCTCGTGGCGCACCACGATCTGCGCGGACACCCCGGCCTGCCCGCCGTAGCGGTCCTGCAGTTGCTGGGATTCCGTGCCCGGCAGCGCGTGGTCGTCCTCGTAGGCGCTGCCGACGGCCTGCGAGGCGAAGGTGATCGCGGCGAGCACCACGATCCAGAGCAGGACGGCCACCCGGCGGTGCCGTTGCGACCACCCCGCGAGCCGTTCGAACGAACTTCGTTCCACCACTGTTGTGTTCACGCGAACAGGCTCGGGCAGCGACCCCCGTCGCGTCGTCATGCCGGCGGCCCGACCCGCCCTACCACCGGAGTTGTTCCCTACGGGCGATCCCGTACTACCCGGGTTGTGTCCACCGGGGTGTCACCATCGCCGCCTCGTAGGCCAGCACCACCAGTTGCGCGCGGTCACGAGCGTCCACTTTGGTCATGATCCGGCTGACGTGGGTCTTGGCGGTGGCCGGGCTGAGCACCAGCCGCCGGGCGATCTCGTCGTTCGACAACCCGGCCGCGACCAGGGTCATCACCTCGCGTTCGCGCTCGGTCAGCGAGTTCAGCCGCGGGCTCGGTTCGGGCCGGGTGACCCGCCCGGCGAATTCGGCGATCAGCCGCCGGGTGACCGAGGGCGCGAGCAGCGCGTCCCCGCGCGCGACCACCCGCACGCCGTGGATCAGCTCGGTCGGTTCGGTGTCCTTGACCAGGAAGCCGCTGGCGCCCGCGCGCAACGCGCCGTAGACGTACTCGTCGAGGTCGAAGGTGGTCAGGATGATCACCTTGATCCCGGCGAGCCGGGGGTCGCCGAGGATCCGCCGGGTGGCCGCCAAGCCGTCCAGGCGGGGCATCCGGATGTCCATCAGCACCACGTCCGGCCGCAGTTCCGCGGCCAGGCCCAGCACCGCTTCCCCGTCCGCCGCCGCGCCGACCACGGTGATGTCGGCTTCGCCGTCCAAAATGGACTTGAACCCGGCGCGGACCAGGTTCTGGTCGTCGGCCAGCAGGACCCGGATCACCGCCGTCCGCCGATCGGCAGCCGGGCGTGCACGGCCAGACCGGTGTCCCGCGCGGGCATGGTCAACTCCCCGCCCGCGGCCCGCACCCGCTCGCGCATCCCGCGAAGGCCGTGGCCGGGCGTGATCGGCCCGCCGGACCCGTTGTCCTCGATCTCCACGCGCAGCTCACCATCGTCGCCGTACCGGACCCGCACCACGACCGTACTCGCGCCGGAGTGGCGGATCGCGTTGGTCAGCGCTTCCTGCACGATGCGGTAGGCGGCGAGGCCGATCTCCGGCGGCACCGGGCGCGGCTCGGCCAGTTCGGCGGTCACCGTCAGGCCCATCGCCCGCGCGTGCCCGAACAACTCGTCGAGCCGGTCGAGCCCCGGCGCGGAGTCCACCGGCGTTCTCAGCACGTCCAGCGTGGATCGCAGTTCCCGCAAGGCTTCCCGGCCCGCCTGCTTGATCGCGGTCAGCGCGCCGGTCGACTGCCCGGGATCGTTCGCGTGCAGCGCCGCCCCGGCCTGGACGGTGATCAGCGACAGGTGGTGCCCGAGCGCGTCGTGCAGTTCACGCGCGATGCGCAGCCGTTCCTCGGTGGCACGGCGGCGGGCCTCTTCCTCGCGCCCGAGTTCGACCTGCCGCTTGAGCCTGCCGAGCGCGAGCACGGCGACGATCCAGCCGAGCAGCATGACCATCGCGACGTCGTCGACGTGCCGGGTGGCGCTCGCCAGCTCACCGGCCAGCGTGGCCACGACGGTGATCCCGGCGACCACCGCGGCGGCACGCAGGTACCCCTGCGCCGACAGCGTGTACAGCGCGATCATCAACGTCAGCAGCACGGGACTGCCCGCGCCGATCAGCGGGTAGTACAGCCCGACGCCGAGCATGGTGGCCACCGCGACCGGCACCGGGTAGCGGCGGCGCACCGCCAGCACCCCGCAGCTCAGCACGATCAGCGCCAGCCCCCACGGCCCCGGCGGCACGTCCTGCGCGAGGGTGTAGGTCAGCACGAGCGCCAGCACGAGCCCGGCCGACACCACGTCGCCCGCCGGGCCCTTCGGCCACCACCGGTTCACCCGGTCATCGAACCACCGGGCGGTAGATGATGCGGACCGCCCCGCCGGGGAACTGCTCGCTCTCGACCACCTCGAAGTTGACCTGGGTGTCGTCGAACAGGCGCTCGCCCTTGCCCAGCACGGTCGGGTGGACCAGCAGCTCCAGCTCGTCGAGCAGGCCCTCGGCGAGCAGCCAGCGGACCACGCTGACGCTGCCGGAGACCAGGATGTCGCCGCCGTCGCGGGCCTTCTCCTCGGCCAGCTTCGCCGCCGCGTCCTCGTTGAGCACGGTCGACGGCGTCCAGTCGGCCGAGGTCAGCGTGGTGGACAGGACCAGCTTCGGCACGCTGTTCAGCACACCGGCCAGCGCGTCCTCGGTCTCGTTGGGCCAGTGGGAGGCGAAGATCTCGTAGGTCTTGCGGCCGAGCAGGAGCGCGCCGGCCTCGGCGAACCGGGCGCCGGTGACCTCTCCCATCCGGTCGTCGAAGAACGGTCCCTGCCAGGTTTCGGGGGCCTCGACCACGCCGTCCAGCGAGATGAAGAGGCTCGCAACAATCTTTCGCATGCAGGAAGGGTCACGGACGTGGCTCTACGCGCGCTCGAGAAGCCCCCGACCCCTCGAGCAAGGTGCGCACCCAGGTCTCGGCGAGCTTCCGCCGAGTGGGTTCGTCGTCGTACCGCTGGTCGAAGTTGCTCAGGAAACCGTGTTGCAGGCAGGCACCGAGCAGCAGGTCCGCGGTCGCGCGCGGGTCGGCCTCCGCGCTGATCCGGCCGCCGCGCTGCTCGGCTTCGAGGTACGCGGTGAGCAGGTCGCCGACGTGGCGCGGGCCCTTGCCGCGGTCGTGCACCACGTCGCGGTGCGCGGTGAGCAGGTGCGGGTCGGAGAACAGCGAGGCCGCGATCGGGAAGGTCTGCCCGTAGAAGGCGATCGCGGCGTGGGCGAACTCGACCAGCACGTCCTCGACCGGGTCTTCGCCGACGCGCTTCTGCAGGCCGGCCATCAGCGTGGCCAGGCCGCTCGGCATCCGTTCTTCGAGCACCGCGAGGAACATGTCGGTCTTGTCGCGGAAGTGCTTGTACAGCGCGGCTTCGGAGAACCCGGCCGCCTTGGCGATCTCCTTGGTGGTCGCCTTGGCCAGGCCGTGGCTGCGCATCACCTGCGCGGCGGCGTCGAGGATCCGGTCGCGCGTACTCAAGGCGCCTCCTGATGGACACTGGTTGACACGTTGGTGAGTGCTCACCCACTATAGTGGTTAGTAAGCACTCACCAACCTGGAGGGCAGATGAAACTCACCGTTTTCGGGGCCACCGGCGCCACCGGCAAGCACGTCGTCGAGCAGGCGTGCGCGGCCGGGCACCAGGTCACCGCCGTGGTCAGAGACCCGTCCAAACTGGGGAGAACCGACCTGACCGTCGTCGAAGCCGACACGCTCGACCCGGCCGCGATCGAACCGGCGGTCGCCGGCGCCGACGGGGTGATCTCGGCGCTGGGCACCCGGAACGGCCGCGGCCCCACCACCATCTGCGCCGAAGGCACCGCGAGCATCCTGCGCGCGATGACCGCCGCGGGCACCCGGCGGCTGGTCGTGGTCAGCGCTTCCGGCCTGGCCACCGACGGCGACGACCCGCTAACCAAGGTGCTGGTGAAACCGATCGTCCAGCGGGTACTGCGGCACCCGTTCGCCGACATGACCCGCATGGAAGAACTGATCCGCGCGAGTTCCGTGGACTGGACGATCATCCGCCCGCCACGGCTCACCGAAGGCCCGCGCGGCGACTACCGGACCGCGGTCGACGACGGGGTGCGGCGGGGTTTCGTGATCTCACGGGCAAATCTCGCGCACGCCATCCTGCGCGCGCTGCCCGCCGAGGACACCTTCGGGAAGATTCTCACCGTCGCGCGATGAGTTCGGCCGGTTCGCCGGGTAACAGGGGTATGAGCGAACAGATTCGTACCCTCATCGAGCAGTGGGCGACCGCGGTGCACCAGTGCGACCTGGACGGCGTGCTGGCCGGGCACACCGAGGACGTGGTGATGTTCGACGTGCCGGAGCCGCAGCAGGGCGTGCGCGGGATCGCCGCCTACCGGGAGACCTGGCCCGCCTTCTTCGACTGGCAGGCGAACGGCGCGATCTTCGAGATCGAGTCGCTGGAGATCACCGCCGGCGAAGACGTGGCCTACGCCTTCGCCCTGCTGCGCTGCGGCATGCCCGACGACCTCGGCGATCAGCGCCTGCGCCTGACCTTCGGGTTGCGCAGGAAGTCCGGCCGCTGGCTGATCGCCCACGAACACCACTCGTTCCCACTGTCGACCGACGGCGAGCCCCGCGTCCGCGAGATCCACGAGGAGTGGTTCGACGGCACCTACCGCAAGGACCTGGACGGCTTGATGTCCCACATCGCCGAGGACGTCGTCTCCTATGAACACGAAGCACCGCTGCAGGTCACCGGCGTCGCCGCCGTCCGGGAGGTCTGCCGGACGGGTCTCGAGCAGAGCACCGGAGCCGTCGAATGGCACGTCCCCGACCTGCGGGTACTGGCCGGGGACGACCTCGCCGTCGCCTGGGGCATCAACCACCTGCGCGCCGAACTCCCGGACGGCACCTTCACCGAATCCCGCTCACGATGCACGCGCATCTTCCAGCGGCGCCACGGCCAGTGGCAGATGGTCCACCAGCACGTCTCCTTCCCCTACGACCCCGCCACTACTCGGCCGTCTTCGTCCACGTGACCGGCAGTTCGTGGACGCCGTAGATGTTCATGTCGGTCCGCAGCTTCACTTCGTCGGCGGGGACGGCGAGCGCGAGGTCCGGGAAGCGGCGCACCAGTCCTTCGAAACCCGCGCGCATCTCGATGCGAGCCAGCTGCTGCCCGAGGCACTGGTGGATGCCGTGGCCGAAGGACAGGTGCCCGCGGGCCGTGCGCCCGAAGTCCAGCGTGTCCGGGTTCTCGAAGCGCTCGGGATCGCGGTTGGCAGCCAGCAGCGAGACGACCACGGTCGAGCCCTCGGCGATCGTCTCGCCGCCGAGTTCGAGGTCCTCCGAGGCGTAGCGGTAGAAGATGTCGGCCACGGACAGGTACCGCATGAGCTCCTCGACGGCGTTCGGCACCAGCCCCGGGTCGGCCCGTAGCTCGGCCAGTTGCTCCGGGTGCTCCAACAGCGCGAAAGTGCCCAGCGACAGCATGTTCGCGGTGGTTTCGTGGCCCGCGAGCAGCAGCAGGAAGGCGGCCCCGACCAGTTCCTCGATGGTCAGGTCCTCGTGGCGGGCCAGGTCCGACAGGATGTCCTCACCCGGCTCGGCGCGCTTGCGGGTGACCAGCTCGGCGAGGTAGGTGTTGATCGCGACCAGCGCGCCCATCTTCTCCTCCAGCGTCTGGTCCTTGACCATGAACTGGGCGGAGTTGACCTGGAAGGTCTCCCGGTCTTCGTAGGGCACGCCGAGCAGTTCGCAGATCACCAGCGACGGCACCGGCAGCGCGAACTCCTTGACCAGGTCGACCGGCGGCGCCAGGCGCGCCAGCTCGTCCAGCTGCCGCTCGGTGATCTCGATGATCTGCTCTTCGAGCCGCTTCATGCGCTTCACCGTGAAGGCGCCGGTGAGCCGGCGGCGCAGCCTGCCGTGCTCCGGTGGGTCCATGGCGATGAACAGGCCGGGCAGCGGCGGCGACGGCTCGGTGGCGGCCGGGATGCCCGGCGTCTCGTACGGCACGTGCACGATGCCGAGGTCCTGCCGGGAGCTGAACCGGGTGTCGGCCATCAGCTGGCGGACCGCCTCGTACCCGGTGACGAGCCAGCCTTCGTGGCCGTCGGGGAAGATCATCGGGCTGACCGGGCGGGCCTCGCGCAGCTCCGTGAGCGCGCTGGGCGGGTCGAAGGGGCCCGCGTCGCGGTCCATGGGGAGGCCGTGGGGAACGGAGACCGTCCGGCTCATCGGGATTCCTCTCGTGGTGGTTTGTTGTCACCACGATGGCCGAGGGGCCCCGCCATGTACCTGACACGGCACTGACATGGGCACGGCCGTGGCAAGATCGGCCAGGTGCAGATCGGGTTGCTGGGTTCTTTCGAGGTGCGCACGGCTGACGGCACCTTCGCCGACGTACCGGGCGCCCGGTTGCGTGGGCTGCTGACCGCGCTCGCGCTCGACCCGGGGCAGGTGGTCCCGAAGGCGACGCTCGTCGACTGGATCTGGGGTGAGCACCCGCCGGCCGACGCCGCGAATGCCCTGCAACGCCTGGTTTCCCGGCTGCGGAAGGTGCTGCCGGAAGGCTCGATCGACGGCCAGCCGAACGGCTACCGGCTGGCGGTGGAACCCGACGCCGTCGACGCCGTGCGGTTCGAGCGCCTCATCGGCCGGGCCCGCGAAGACGAGGACCCACGGCAGCTGCGCGAGGCCCTCACGTTGTGGCGCGGCGCGGCCATGCAGGACGTCGGCCTGCAGGAGAGCGCGATGTTCGACGTGGCGGTCACGCGGCTCGAAGGCCTGCGACTGACCGCGCTGGAGGACCGGTACGACGCGGAGATCGGCCTCGGCCACGGCGCGAAGCTGGTCACCGAACTGGCCGACCTCGTGGCCGCGAACCCGGTGCGGGAACGGCTGGTCGCCGCGCTGATGCGGGCACTGGTCGCGAGCGGCCGCGAATCCGAGGCGCTGCTCGTGTACCAGCGCACGCGGGAAATACTGGCCGAGACGCTGGGCGTGGACCCGTCACCGGAACTGTCCGCGTTGCACGTCGCGTTGCTGCGGGGCGAGCTGGGACGGCAGGCGGAGGTGCGGAAGACCAACCTGCGTGCCGAGCTGACCAGCTACGTCGGCAAGGACGCCGATGTCGCCGCGGTCGCCGAACTCGTCACCGAGCACCGCCTCACCACCCTGGTCGGCCCCGGTGGGTCGGGGAAGACCAGGCTGGCCACGGAAACCGCGCGCACGCTGCTCGGTGACCTGCCGGACGGCGCCTGGCTGGTGGAACTCGCGCCGCTCAGCGTGGACGGTGACGTGGCGCAGTCGGCGCTCGCCGCGCTCGGCCTGCGGGACGGGCTGCTCAGCGACGCGCCGGACGCGGAGGCGGTGGAGCGGTTCGTCGCCGCGGTCCGGGACCGGTCGATGGTGCTGATCCTGGACAACTGCGAGCACGTGATCGAGTCCGCGGCGGCGTTCGCCCACCGGGTGCTCGGGGAATGCCGACGACTGCGGATCCTCGCGACCAGCCGGGAACCGCTCGCCATCTTCGGTGAGGCGCTGTGGCCGGTCGCGCCGCTGGTCCTGCCCGCGGAGGACGCGGGTCCCGCTGAGATCGAGTCCTCCCCCGCCGTCCAGCTGCTGCGGGAGCGCGCCGGCGCGGTCCGCAGCGACCTCGCGATCGACGCCGACGGCCGGTCGACCATGGCACGCATCTGCCGGGCGCTGGACGGCATGCCGCTGGCCATCGAACTCGCCGCGGCCAGGTTGCGCACGATGTCGCTCGACCAGCTCGCCAACCGGCTCGACGACCGGTTCCGCCTGCTCACCGGGGGCAGCCGCACCGCGCTGCCGCGGCACCGGACGCTGCGCGCGGTGATCGACTGGAGCTGGGAACTGCTCTCCGACGCCGAACGAGTGGTGCTGCGCAGGCTCTCGGTGTTCGCGGGCGGGGCCAGCCTCGAAGCGGCCGAACGGGTCTGCGCGGGCGACGCGGTCGAGCCGGGGCAGGTGCTCGAACTGCTGACCGCGCTGGCCGAGAAGTCGCTGGTGGTCATCGACGGCGGCCGGGCGCCGCGCTACCGGATCCTCGGCATGATCAGGGAATACGCCGGGCATCGGCTCGCGGAGGCACGGGAAGCGGACCTCGCGCGCCGCGCGCACCTCGAGTGCTTCACCGAACTCGCCGAAACCGCGGACCCGCACCTCCGCCGCGCCGAGCAGCTGGACTGGCTTGCCGCGCTCGAAGCGGAACACCACAACATCACCGCCGCGATGCGCGGCGCGATCGCGGCAGGCGAAGCCCGTGGGGCGATGCGGCTCGCCGCTGCCGCCGGGTGGTACTGGTGGCTCGGCAGGCACAAGGCCGAGGGCAACGAACTGATCACCGCGGCCACGGCCGTGCCCGGCGAGGTGGACGACGAGAGCCGTGCCGTGGTGTACGCGTTCATCGTCACCTTCATGACCGCCGGGCTGGGCGACCAGCACCAGGCGGCGAAGTGGATCCACCAGGCCTACGAAAGCGGCAAGCGAGCGCGGGGCACGCACCCGGCACTGAGGCTCACCGGTCCGCTGGAGCGCATGGTGCAGGCGCCGGAGACGGCCGCTTCGGCGTTCGAACCGCTGCTCGGCGACGGGGACCCCTGGGTGCGCGCCCTGGCCCGGCTGCACCTCGGCAAGGTGCGGGTGGCGATCGGGCACGAGGGCCGGGAGGCTGACGACTACTTCGAAGCGGCGCTCGACGAGTTCCGCGCGCTCGGTGAGCGGTGGGGCATCTCGTTCGCCCTCGCCGAACTGGCGACCCGGACCGCTGTCCGCGGTGATTTCGCGGGCGCGCACGAGTACTACGAACAGGCGGCCGTGGTCGTCACCGAGGTCGGTGCCCTCGAAGACATGGTGCGGATCCGGGCGCAGCAGGCCCTGTTGCACTGCCTACGGGGTGACGAGCCCGCCGGCGCGGCCGCGATGGCCGAAGCGCAGCTGGCCGCGGAACGGGTTGTCTGGCCGAGCCTGCTGGCCGAACTGGCGCTGGCGAAAGCGGAGCTCGCGCGCTGGCGCGGTGACACCGGACAGGCGCGCCGGCAACTCGACGTGGCCACCACGATGCTGGGCGAGGATGCCGAGGGGACGAACGTCCGCGCGGTGCTCCAGAACCTGCGGGGCTACCTCGCCGAGGATCTCGGCGAAGCCCGCGCACACCACGCCGCGGCTTTGGAGGTGGCTTCCGAGGCGGGCTACGCGCCGCTCCTCGCCCAGGCCCTCGTCGGAATCGCGGACCTGGCCCTGCGGGAGCGGCAGCACGAGCAAGCCACCCGGCTACTCGCGGCGGCCCACAGCGTGCGGGGCCTACCGGACCGTTCGCAGCCGGACACGGCGAGGATCGAGCAGGCCGTGCGGCACGACCTCGGTGAGGCGCGGTTCACCGAGGTCGCACGGGAAGGGTCGGAAGCGGACTGGCGGGAGCTGGCCGCGGTCACGCTCGCCGGATGATCCGTGGCATCAGCCCACGGGCGCGACCGATTCGATGTTGGCCACCGTGAATTCTCGCTCCGCGCCACGCAAATGGCACCAGGAGACCAGCCAACGGCCGTAAAGTTGGTTCGGCTGGATTTCCCGCACGGTCCGGTTACCGGTCTTGTTCCGGTAGGTGATCAGCACATCCCGCTCGTGGTCGAGCGCATCGGCCAGCAGGATCAGCTCGGCGTCGGTCAAGCGCGAACCCAGCTGCGCCAGCCGCTCGAACGTCTCCGACGGGGCGCCGTCCTCCCCTTCCGGGTCCGCGAGCAGGTGTTTCGCCAGCTCCGCCGCGCCCAGCCGTGCCCTGGGCGCGGTCCGCGCCAGTGCGCGGCGGGGTCCGGCCGCACGGTGCTCCTGCCGCTGCTCGACGATCACCGTGCCCGTGGCGTCCTCGGCGACCGGAGAGAGTCCCGCCGCACGCAACCGCGCCAGCAGGTCGTCCAATTCGTACGGACTGGACAACACGGTGGGCGCCACCCGCGCCAGCGACAGTTTCGCCAGCGACCGGGTGTGCAGTATCTCGGTGATCATGGTTTCGTCCGCGACCACGCACGAGCGCATTCCCCGCACCCGGACCTTGCCGTGCTGCCGGGCCACATCCGCGATCAGGTACTCCAGCGATTGCGGCAGCGGACGAGCCGAAACCGCCGCCAGTTCGGTGCGCAACCGCTCGGCGGTCCACCCCGCGTCGAATGCCGCCCGGACACTGGCCGGGCTGAACCGCCACACCTCCGCGGCGCCCCGGGCTTCGCTCACGGCGGCTGCTCCGAGCAGCCGAGCGACCGCCACCGTCGGCCGGCCGGACACCACCGCGGTCAGATCCGACTGGAGGATCACCGTGCACGGCGTCTCCACCAGCACGCCGGCCACCCGGTCGGCCAGCCCATCGGCCCCATCCCCCGACTCGGCGTCGGCAGGCCCGCCATCGAGCACAGCCACCAGCTGCTCACCGCAGTCGGTCAGCACATCGGTGGCGACCACGCCCAGCAGTTCCGCCTCCCGCACGGCAGCGTCCACTTTGTCCGGTAACTGCGCGCTTTCATAGCCGTGCAGGGGAAAGAACCAATCGATCTCCGCACCGACGGCCCGAACCGAAAGCCCGTCGCGCGCCGCCCGCAGCAGGGCGCGCCGCAGCGCTCCCGCCTCCGAAGCCGAGGGGAGTTCCTTGTCTCCCTGGATCTCACGGCTGGTCGGTGCGTGCTCCAGGGTGAACCACGCGGTCGCCAGCTCGGCCCATTGCTGAGCCGGCGGCTCCTCCCGCCACCTCTCGTACTGCTCGGTCGGCGCGTAACCCGTGCCCGTCCGGCCCAGCAAGCCGGCCGCATACGTGAGGTCGATCCCCAACGCCAGCAGGTCGGCCGGCAGTGTCAGCCGCGAAGCCAGCCGAGACCGCTCCCGCGGCCCGACGCCACCCTTCTTCAACGCCGCGATCGAATTCGAGCTCGCCTCGTCCAGGAGCGCGGTGACGCCGCTGAGCAGGTCCCGCACCGCTGCCTGTGCGGTGACCAGTGCCGCCCTCGTCTCGACCGCGGCCGGAGCGATCGGTGGCCGTCCGGTCACCAGCAGGTCCTGCTGCGACAACCAGGCCGCGACGCGGACCTCCCGGGGGACCTCCCACCGGTTGTTCACGCGCACCGCCAGTCCCGTGGCAGCCAGCACGCGATCGGCGCTCTCAGCGATGCCAAACGAGGTATAACCGTCGTAGCCGTGGCGCAATTGGTCCACGCGGTCCAGCGCGGGCGCGGGCAGCGCACGCACCACGTCGACCATCGCGCGGACATCGGACACCACCTCGACGAGCCGGGCGACCAACTCCGTTTTGCGCACTCCGGCCGTCTCGATATCCAAGGTCTCGGCCAACGTCCGCAGATCCGCGAGCAGCGCCGACCGCGCGATCGCCGCGAGCGACCGGCCACCGCCGATCTCGGCCGCCCAGTGCTCGGCCAACCGCTCGGGCAGGTGCACCGTCCCGGCCTCCGGCCACGCCAGCCCACGCCCGCACAACTCGTCCAGCGCGACGCGCACAGCCGATTCCGATGCCTCGACGAGGCGCGCCACCGACTCGACCGCGGCAGGCGACCCCAGCGCGGCCACCGCCTGCCCGACCACGAGCGCGTCCCGATCGACCGACCGCAGCGCCACAGCCAGCGATTCCGGCGCACTCAACCGTTGCGCCAACTGCTCGAACCCCCGCGGCACCGGTTCGATCCGCACGTCCGGTCGCGCCCGCAACAGCCCGGTCAGCGCCCCCTCATCCAACCCGGCCAGGTACTCGGCGAACGATCCTGCAGCCATCCCGGCATTGTGCCGAACCCCCACCGCGCCGCCGCACCATCCCCAACGCTGTCGCGAAACACACTGCCCCGCACTCGTAAATCGCGCGCGGGGCAGAACAAGGTGACCACCGACGGGTTCCGGGGGCGAAGCCCTCCGGGCGGGTCTGGGGGTTGCATTCCCAGAAAACACGGCGGAACAGAAAAGGCTCGCGCTCTTCGCGAGCGCGAGCCTGCCATCTGTGGAGCTGAGGGGAATCGAACCCCTGACCTTCTCGATGCGAACGAGACGCGCTACCAACTGCGCTACAGCCCCTGAAAGCTCGTTCAGCATAACAGTGGCTGTGCGCCGCTCGTGGTGGGGGGTCTTATTCGCCGACGGCGCGGCGGAAGGACCGCTGACCTGGGTCGTCGAGTTCGTGGAAGGCGGGGTCCTCGTCCTCCGGGTCGACCACGACGGCGTGCCGGCGCAGGCGGGAGGTGGGCGAGGGCTTGCGTTCCGGGACCTCGCGGCGCGACGGCCGCGGGGCCGCCGGCTCCGCCATCGTGTCCTCGTCGTCGCGTGCGGGCCGTCGGGTGACCCTCGTGCCCGCGCTCAGGCGCGACAACCGGCGCTGCCGGATCTCGCTTTCGATCCGCACCTGCCGTCGCAGGTACGCGAGGTACCCGACGAGCACCAGGTCGATCGCCCCGTGCGCCCACCACACCAGCGGCGTCAGGAACGCGGCCAGCCCGGCGGTGACCACGGCGAGCACCAGCAGGATGACCACCACGCGCTGCCGGTAGGCGTACTTCGCCCTGGCCGCGATCTCGGCGGCTTCCGGGTCGTACCCACCGCGGCCCGGCCGGTACTGGCGGTTGCCCTCGCGCGGCTGCGGCAGCGGCGGCAGGTCCCGGCCCGCGGGCTCCACGTCGTCGAGGTCGTCGAGATCGTCCACCTCGTCTTCGAGGTCGGCGTCGACCTCGTCGTACTCGTCGTCGTCGGCGTCATGGTCGCGCTTCCCGGTCTCGGACATCGCGAACTCCTCTCGCCCCTCGTGGCGTGTGCTCCCGCTCCGCACGACCCTGGCGGCCAACGCGGAGTCGGCGGTGCGCGCGATCTCCTGGCGCTTGCGCGCGATCATGGGCACGAGGACGACGAGCCATGCCGCGGCCAGCGCGACGATGATCAACGAGCTTGGCATCTCCCGTCACCTCCCCCGACGTGAACTCTCCTTCGTTCGTCACGTTAGTCACAGGAGTAACAGATCGCCGGAAGGCTCGCCGGTTCTTATTCCGGAACTTGTCACCGGATTAGGTGAAAACGGTTTGATGTGGTAACGGACCCCCGGCAAGCTCACTCGTAGTCAGCAAGTCCGGCCGCGATCAGCCGAGCGGTGAGCCCGGGGCCTGCTTCTTCCGCGGTCAGGCCGAAGAGCAGGTGGTCGCGCCAGTCACCGGCCACATCGAGGTATCGCTGGAGCAGGCCCTCCTGCCGGAAGCCCGCCTTGGTCAGCACCCGGACGCTCGCGGTGTTCTCCGGCCGCACGGTCGCCTCGATGCGGTGCAGCCCGGACACCCCGAAGGCGTGATCGACCACCAGCGCCACCGCCGCCGTCGCGACGCCGCCCCGGACGGCCGAAGTGGACACCCAGTACCCGACCCACGCGGACCGCAGCGAGGCTCTGATCACATTTCCCACGGTAATCTGCCCGGCGAAGCGGCCGTCGACGGTGATCGTGAACGGCAGGCACTGCCCGCGCCGGGCCAGCGAGCGCAGCGCGGACCACTGCGGCGGCCACGACCAGACCGAATTCCGCTCCGCCCAGGTCCCGGTGCCGCTGGGCTCCCACTCCTCGAGGTGCTCGCGATCCCGCAACCGCGTGCGGCTCCACTCGCCACCGTCGCGCAGGCGCACCGGCCGCACCACGACCACACCCGCGGGCACCCGGAGGGGGCCGAGCTTCGCCGGCCACCCGGGATGCCGGCCTTCGACGCCGTAGAGCTGCGACACCCCGTCAGCCGCGCTGCGCCAGGAAGGTCACCTTCACCTCGTCGCCCGCGGCCACTTCGGTGAGGTCCTCGTCGATGTTGATCAGGCAGTTCGCCTCCGCCAGCGAGGCCAGCAGGTGCGCGCCGGAGGTGCCGAGCGGCTGCACCAGGTACTCGCCGTTGGCCTCGTCCCGCAGCAGCTGCCCGCGCAGGAAACCCTTCCGCCCCTTGGTGGAGGTGATCGGCGACAGCAGCCGCGCGCCGACCACGCGGCGGTGCGGGTTCCGCGTGCCGCGTGCCGCGCGGATCAACGGGCGCACCAGTACCTCGAACACCACCAGCGCGCTCATCGGGTTGCCGGGGATCAGGAACGTGGGCACCGCGTCCGGGCCGAGCCTGCCGAACCCCTGCACGGAGCCGGGGTGCATGGCCACCCGCGTCAGGTCGATGCGGCCCAGCTCGGACAGCGCCGCGTGCACCTCGTCGCCGGAACTGCCGCCGGCACCACCGGCCACCACGACCACTTCGGACATCAGCAGCCTGCCTTCGACCACCTCGCGCAGCCGCTTCGGGTCGCTCGCGACGATCCCGACGCGGCTCACCTCGGCTCCGGCGTCGCGGGCCGCGGCGGCCAGCGCGTAGGAGTTCACGTCGTAGACCTGCCCGACCGACGGCGTGCGGTCGATGTCCACCAGTTCGTCCCCGACGGACACAATGGACACCCGCGGCCGCGGGTAGACCAGCACCTTCGCCTTGCCGACCGCGGCGAGCAGGCCGACCTGCGCCGAGCCGATGGTGTCGCCCTGGCGCACCGCGACGTCGCCGATCTGCACGTCCTCGCCGGTGCGCCGGACGTACCCGGCCGACGGCACCGACTTGTGCACGGTCACCTTCGCGTGGTGCCCATCGGTGTAGGCGGTGGGCACCACGGCGTCGGCGAGCGTGGGCAGCGGGGCGCCGGTCGCCACGCGCACGGCCTGGCCCGGCTGCAACCGGCGCGGCTGTCTCGAGCCGGCCGGGATCTCGCCGACCACCGGCAGCTGCACCGGTTCCTGGCCGGCCGTGCGCACGTCCACGCTGCGCACCGCGTACCCGTCGACAGCCGCCTGGTCGAAGCCGGGCAGCGCGTGCTCGGCCACGACCTCCTCGGCGCACAACAGCCCCTGCGCCTCCGAGATCGCCACGCGCACCGGCCGCGGGCGTACCGCGGCTTCCAGTGCGAGGGCGATCTGGGCGTCGACGGAGCGGAACTCGGCGAGTTCCTCCGCGACACCCTCCGCTGGCGCGGCGGGTTTCGGCGCGTCGGGGACGTCAGGCGCGTCTGGGGCGGTCATCGGCTCGCGTTCTCGATTCGTTCGGTCAACCAGGTGCGCAGCGACGGCCCGTACTCCGGGTCGTCGAGCGCGAAGTCGACGGCTGCCCGCAGGAAACCGCCCGGGTTCCCGAGATCGTGCCTGCCGCCGCGGTGGACCACCACATGAACCGGGTGCCCCTCGGCGATCAGCAGGGCCACCGCGTCGGTCAGCTGGAGCTCCCCGCCGGAACCGGGGGTGATGCGGCGCAGCGCGTCGAAAATGGCCCTGTCCAGCAGGTATCGCCCGGCCGCGGCGTAGGTGGACGGCGCGTCCTCCGGCTTCGGCTTCTCCACCATGCCGTGCACGCGCTTCACATCGGGGTCCTCCGTGTCGGTCACGTCGAACACCCCATAGGGGGAGATCTGCTCGCGCGGGATGTCGAAGGCGCAGAGCACGCTGCCGCCCTCCTTCGCCCGCACCGCGGCCATCCGGGAGAGCACGCCGGTCGGGAGCACGAGGTCGTCCGGCAGCAGCACGGCGACGGCTTCGTCCTCATCGGTGAGGTTCGGTTCGGCCTGCGCGACGGCGTGGCCCAGGCCCAGCGCCTGCTTCTGGATGGCGACGTCGACTTCGAGCAGGGCGGGAGCGCGGCGGATCTTCTCGAGCAGGTCGGTCTTGCCCTTGGCGGACAGGGTTTCCTCGAGCTCGGGGGCGGGCCGGAAGTAGTCGACCACCGACTCCTTGCCCGGCGAGGTGACGATCACCAGGCGCTTCGCACCGGCTTCGGCGGCCTCTTCGGCGACCAGCTCGATGCCCGGCCGGTTGACCACCGGCAGCAGCTCTTTCGGCACGGCCTTGGTGGTCGGCAGGAATCGAGTGCCCAGCCCGGCGGCAGGCACGATGGCGGTTCGGAACGTCTGCGTGATTTCGGCGCCCGTCATGGGCGCAAAGCCTAACCTGAGCTGGTGCGGACGGCGGGCAATGAGCACCTGAGCAAGGCGGAGTGGCGCGAAAGACTCACCGGAGCGAGGTCGGCCGTGCCGACCGCGCGCCGGGTGGCCGAGGCGGGCGCGCTGGCCCGGCACGTCGCCGACCTGCCTCACGCGACGACCGTGTGCGGCTACGTACCGTTCGGTTCGGAGCCGGGCTCGCTCGCGCTGCTGGACGTGCTCCTCGCCGCGGGTTCACGGGTGCTGCTGCCGGTGGTGCCGCCCGCGCCCGGGCCACTGGACTGGGCCGAGTACACCGGCTCGTCGTCGCTGGCGCCGGGCCGGTTCCGGGGCGTGCTGGAACCCACCGGTGACCGGCTGGGCGAGTCGGCCGTCGAGCTGGCCGAGCTGGTCCTGGTGCCCGCGCTCGCGGTCGATCACCACGGCGTCCGGCTGGGCCGGGGCGCCGGGTTCTACGACCGTTCGCTCGGAGCCACCTCGCGCGCTGATCTGGTCGCGATCGTGCGTGACGAGGAGCTGGTGCCACGACTGCCCGCCGAACCGCACGACGCCCTGATGAGCGGCGTCCTACTGCCCGGACGTGGCCTCGTCCGCCTTCCCCTTACGCTGCCGGAATCTGCTTCTTGAGCAGGCAGAACACATTGCCCTCCGGGTCGGCGAGCACGTACCAGCTCTCCTCGCCGGTCTGTCCGCAGTCGGCGTGGGTGGCCCCGGCCGCGAGCAGGCGGGCGAGTTCGGCTTCCTGGTCGCGGTCGGTCGGGCTCACGTCGATGTGCAGGCCCAGCTTGGCGGGCTTGGGGTCGGTCGAGGCGTTGAGGACCAGCGTCGGCTGCGGCCCGCCGAACCCGGTGTCCGGCGGCCCGATCTCGATGTCGTCGCCCTCGCGGCCCAGCTCGACGTAACCGAGCACCTCGCACCAGAAGGCGGCCAGCCGTGCGGGGTCGTGGGCGTCGAGCACGAGTTCACTGATCCTGCATGCCATCGTGGGAACCTACTTTCCACCAGGTCAGAGCGGTGTGACGAACACTGGTTTGCGCTGGGGGAATGATCTGAAGCACAATTGGGGTTAGCACTCTTGAGCCCCGAGTGCCAATGTCCGAAGGAGCAGCTGTGCCCACGTACCAGTACGCCTGCAAGGAGTGCGACCACCGTTTCGAAGCGGTCCAGTCGTTTTCCGACGACAGCCTGACCGAGTGCCCACAGTGCACCGGTCCGCTGCGCAAGCTTTACGGTGCCGTCGGCGTGATCTTCAAGGGGAGCGGTTTCTACCGCAACGACTCGCGTTCCGACTCGAAGTCCAGTTCGTCCTCGACGTCCTCGAAGCCGGCGGAAACCGCGGCCAAGAGCGACTCGAGCTCGAGCAAGAGCGACTCGTCCGGTTCTTCTTCGACCACCTCCTCGGCGTCGTCTTCGTCCTCTTCCAGCAGTACCACGACGAAGACCGCCGCCGCTTCCTGATCCCCCGAGTTGTCCACAGGCGACGAGTTGTCCACAGGTCCCACCTGAGCACCTCGCCCGCCCCACCCCCGCGCCCTAACGTCGAAAAGGCGCGGGGGATCACCAAGCCGATCCCCCACCGGACAACGGGGGCATCGTGCACCTCTTCGAAGACCTGGCCGACCGCCTGAACGCGCTGGTCAACAGCCGTCGCCTGCGGATATCACTGGCCGCGCTGCTCGCGCTGAGCGCCATCGCACTGGCACTCTCACCGGTGCTCATACCACCCGGCCCGGCCGGCGAACCCACCTTGGTCGCCGCGCGCGATCTGAGTCCGGGCACCCTGTTGGCCGCAGCTGACACCAAAGTCATCCACATCCCCGGCGAGCTGCGCCCGTCGGGTGCGCTGTCCGGTTTCCGCGAGTCCGGCGAGCGCCTGCTGACCAGCGCGGCACGCGCCGGTGAACCCCTCACGGATGTCCGCCTGGTGTCCCCGTCGCACGGCCCGCCCGGCACCTCCACCGTGCCCATCCGGCTGGCCGACCCGGATGTCGCCGACCTACTGCACCCGGGCACCCGTGTGGACGTCGTCGCCGCCGACGCTCACCACCGGCAACTGGCCTCCGCCGTCACCGTGGTCACCGTCGTCGCCCCCACCGGCGACTCCCCGACACTCCGCTCGAACGCCACCAAAGGCCCGCTGGTCCTGATCGCCGTCCCCACCGAGGCCGCCACCCCCCTCGCCTCCGCCGCCCTGGACACCCCCGTAACCATCACCCTCCGCTAACCCCGCCTGCCCCCAACGCCCCCAGCCCATCCGTGCCCAGCCCCCTGACGCACCCGCCCCACCCACCATCCATGCCGCACCCAGCACAGCCGCACTTCGCCACGCCACTCACCTCGCCACCCCGCCTAGCCCCGACGCCGTCTCCCCCTCTTCCGCCCTTGCCCACCAGCGACGCCCCTCGCCACCAATATGGAACTCACCGCCTGAACGCGAAGTTCGCACGCCTGAACGTGGGGTTCGGGTGCGCGAACGTGGGGTTCGGGTGCGCGAACGTGGGGTTCGTGGGTGGCCGAAACACACGTTCAGGCGGCCGAACTCCACGCTCAGGCACGCGAGTCCCACACTCAGGACGCCGAACCCCACGTTCAAGAAGCCGAACCCCACGCTGGGGCAGGTGAGTTCTGCGTTCGGGAGGGCGCCGCGCTCGGGCTGGCGAGGTTCGCGGGTGAGCGGGTGGGTTCTGGCGCGCCGGGGAGTGCGGTTGCCATTACGCTCCGGTGGCGATTGGTCCCCGCCGGAAAGGAGAAATACCTGTGCTCAAAGGTTTCAAAGACTTCCTGATGCGCGGCAACGTCGTCGAGCTGGCGGTGGCGGTCGTCATCGGCACGGCGTTCACCGCGATCGTGACCGCCTTCACCACCGGGCTGATCAAGCCGTTGATCAACGCCATCGGCGGGTCGGACGCCGCCCAGGGGCTGGGCTTCTACATCTTCGCCAGCAACCAGGGCACCTTCCTGGACTTCGGCGGCGTGCTCAACGCGGGCATCAACTTCCTGATCGTCGCCGCGGTGGTCTACTTCCTGTTCGTGCTGCCGCTGCAGAAGGTGCAGGAACGCCGCAAGCGCGGCAAGGAGACCGGCCCCAGCGAGCCGACCGACGTCGAGTTGCTCAAGGAGATCCGCGACCTGCTCCGCCAGCAGCAGCGTGACCACCACGACACCGACTGAGGACGCGAACCTCAGCGATCGTGGTGGGGCGGCCGGTTCTCGTGGTACCAGCTGTCCCGGTCGCCGCCGGGGGGATCCGGGTCGCGTTCGTCGGAGGTGGTCTCCGGCAGCACGTCCCCGAAGATCTCCTCGACCCGGCGGCGATCGCGGTCGGCCGGTGGTTCGGTCATCAGGACTCGTTCAGGCCGGAGAGTTCGTCGATCACGTAGGGCACCAGCGCCGACAGCGTGGCCATGCCGTCGCGCACCGCGGCCCGCGAGCCCGCCAGGTTGACCACGAGCGTGCTGCCGGACACCCCGACCAGGCCCCGCGAGATACCCGCGTCGACCGCGCCGGCGGCCAGGCCGGAGGAACGCAGGGCCTCGCCGATCCCGGGGATCGGGCGGTCCAGCACACCGGCGGTGGCGTCGGGCGTCACGTCGCGCGGGGACACGCCGGTGCCCCCGACGGTGACCACCAGGTCGGCCCCGCCGATCACGGCGGTGTTCAGCGCGTTCCGGATGGCCACGGTGTCGGCGTGCACCACCACGGTGCCGTCGACGATGAACCCGGCCTCTTCCAGCAACTCGGTGACCAGCGGACCGGCGGTGTCGTCGACCTCGCCGTGGGCGGCACGGTCGTCCACGATCACCACAAGGGCACGGCCCAGCCGTTGTGCACTGCGTTCCATGTGCCCACCGTAGCGCTAATCCGCACCACGCGATCACCGCGCGTCTCCCGGCCGCCGGGGATGTGACGGAAGTCTGACGGATGCCTCGCGACGCTGCCGCGAAGCCACCGCCCGCCCCTAGCGTGACCGGCGTGCGAGTACTCCTCACCGGCGGCGCCGGGTTCATCGGCTCCCACATCGCCGACCAGCTCACCGAGGCGGGCGACGAGCCCGTCCTCCTCGACAACCTCGCCCCGACCGCGCATGCGCGGGACACCCCGGACTACCTCGGCGAGCACCGCTTCGTCCACGGCGACGTGACCGACGCCGACCTGCTCGCGGAACTCCTCCGGGGCGTGGACGCCGTCTGCCACCAGGCGGCGATCGTCGGGCACGGGGTCGACCCGTCCGACGCACCCGCCTACGCCTGGCACAACGACTACGGCACCGCCGTCCTGCTCGCGGCCATGCACCGCGCGGGCGTCGGCAAGCTGGTGCTCGCCTCCTCGATGGTCGTCTACGGCGAGGGCCGCTACGCCTGCGCCGAGCACGGCACCGTCCCGCCCGCGCCCCGGCTGAAGTCCGATGTGGACGCCGGACGGTTCGAGCCCCGATGCCCCCGCTGCGGCGCGCAGCTCGAATCACGGCTCGTGCCCGAGGACGCGCCGCTGAACCCGCGCAGCACGTACGCCGCCACCAAGCTCGCCCAGGAACACCTGGCCGGCGCCTGGGCCCGGCAGACCGGCGGCCAGGTGTGGGCCCTGCGCTACCACAACGTCTACGGCCCACGGATGCCGAAGAACACCCCGTACGCCGGGGTCAGTTCCCTCTTCCGCTCGGCCCTCGAACGTGGCGAAGCACCGACCGTGCTCGAGGACGGCCGTCAGCGGCGCGACTTCGTGCACGTCGACGACATCGCCAGGGCGAACGTCCGAGCCCTGTACGCCGAGCCGCCCGAGGAGATCACCGCGGTCAACATCTGCTCCGGCGTACCGCACACCGTCGGCGACCTGGCAGAAGAACTGACCCGAGCATGCGGCGGCCCGACACCGCGCATCATCGGCGGCGCGCGCCCGGCCGACGTACGCCACGTGGTCGCCGACCCCGCACTCGCCGAGAAGCTGCTCGGCTTCACCGCGAGCGTCGGCTTCGCTGAAGGCGTGGCCGACTTCGCCACCGCCCCCTTGCGAGGCTGCTAGACCGCCAGCGGCAGGTGCACTTCGAAACGGCAGCCGGGGCCGTGGTTGCGCACCAGGATTCGGCCCTTGTGTGCCTCGACCAGACCCTTCGCGATCGCCAGGCCGAGCCCGCCGCCCGCGCCGTCGCGCTCCGGCGTCCGGGCTCGCGTGCCGCGGAAGGCGACGTCGAAGACCCGGCCGATCTCGTCGTCGGGGATGCCGCCGCAGCCGTCGTCGACCGCGATCAGCGCCTCCGCGCCGTCCACCCCGATCTGCACCGCGACCGTGCCGTCCGGCGGGGTGTGCCGGATCGCGTTCGACACCAGGTTCCGCACGATCCGCGCCAGTTCCGGGTCGCTGCCGCTGACCACCGGCGCCCCTTGCGCATACGCTTCGACGCGCACGCGTTTCCGGTGCGCCACCGGGGTTTGCGCGGCGATGGTGTCGCTGACGACGTCCTGCAGCGGTACCGCGGACATGGTCAGCCGCAGCGCGCCCGCGGTGATCCTGGACAGCTCGAACAGGTCGTCCACCATGCCCGACAGCCGGGTGGTCTCGCCGCCGATCCGCTGCGCGTATCCGGCGACCTCGGCGGGCTCGGACACCACGCCGTCCGCCAGCGCCTCGGCCATCGCGCGGATCCCGGCGAGCGGGCTGCGCAGGTCGTGGCTGATCCACGCGACCAGCTCGCGACGCGACGCCTCCGCCGCGCGCTCCCGTTCCCGCGCTTCCCGCTCCCAGACGCTGCGCCGCGCGATCGCCCGGCCGAACAGGATCGCGCAGGGCACGGTCACCAGCGCGACCAGCAGGCACACCAGCAGCATCGTGGTCAGCGTGGAGTTGAACATGAACCCGCTGACCCCGAGCACCCCGGTCAGCGTGGCGACCAGCGGGATCAGCACCAGCACGGTCAGCGTGCTGGCCAGCGAACCGCGGCGCAGCCGGTAGAGCAGCAGCCCGCCCACCACGGTCACCGGCAACGCGAACAGCAGCGCGAACGGCAGGATGTGCCACGCGTGCGTGAGCATGGCGCCGAAGGATTCGTCCGACTCGATCATCGCGCGGCCACCGGGTCGTAGCGGTAGCCGACGCCCCACACGGTGGCCACCCGCACGGGTTTCGCCGGTTGCGGCTCGATCTTCTCGCGCAACCGTCGCACGTGGACGGTCACCGTCGACTGGTCGCCGAAGTCCCAGCCCCAGACCTTCTCCAGCAGATCGCTGCGTGAATAGGCGGTGCCGGGGTGGGTCAGGAAGAAGGCCAGCAGGTCGAACTCGCGCGCGGTCAGCGGCAGTTCGACACCGCCGAGCGTGGCGTCCCGCGCGGTGGTCCGCAGCACGAGATCCCCGTCGCGCAGTTCCTCGGCAGGCGTGACGGGACGGCTGGGCATCCGCGCCCGCCGCAGCACCGAGACCACCCGCAGCGCCAGCTCACGCGGGCTGAACGGCTTGGTCACGTAGTCGTCGGCGCCGAGTTCGAGCCCGGCGATCCGGTTCTCCTCCTCGCCGAGCGCGGTCAGCAGCACCACCGGCACCTGGCTGGTCCGCCGCAACCGGCGGCACACCTCCAGCCCGCTGATGCCCGGCATCATCACGTCGAGCACCACCAGGTCGGGCGCCCGCTCGGCGAACGACCGCAGCCCGTCCTCGCCGCTGCCGGCGACCTCGACGGTGAACCCGGCGACCTCCAGGTACCGGCGCACCACGTCGCGCACGGTCTCGTCGTCGTCGACCACGAGCACGCGACCGCTCTCCTGCGTCATGCCAGCTCCTACCAGTACGTGAAGACCAGATGGTTCACCACGAGCGCCGTCGCCGCCTGCGCGACCAGCCAACCACGCCTGCCGGGGGCGGGAAGCAGGGCGGCGGCGGGTAGCAGCCACACGGCGAACGGTAGCCAGATCCGCTCGGTTTCGGCCTTCGAAAGCCCGGAAAGGTCCGCGAACGCGACCACCAGCAGCGCCGCCAGCCCCAGCAGGACCACCGGATCCGACCAGCGGCCGGCGACCGTGCGCCGGACCCCGGCGACCAGCGCCGGGCCGGTCGCGATCGCCAGGCACGCCAGGTTCGCCCAGACCCAGTAGCCGTACGGCCGTTCGCTGGCGATGCCCTGGTAGTACCGCTCCACGACCAGGTGGTAGCCGTCCAGCCACCAGAACCCGGCCAGCGCGAACACCACCACCACCGCCAGCGCGCCGACCAGCGCGAGCCCGAGCGCACGCCAGCTGCGGACCACGGCGAGCGCGATCAAGCCGATGAGCACCAACCCGTACGAAAGGAAGATCCCGAAGCCGAGCACCACCCCGGCGAGCAGGGCGAGCGGCGGTCGTCGCCGGGACAACGCGAGCAGCGCGATCCCCGTCGCGGTCACTCCGGCGAACAGCCCGTCCGCCGAGACGCCCAGCCAGATCACCCCGGGGAACAGCGCCACGAACGGCAGCATCGCGCGAGCCGCCTCGGGCCGTCCGAGCGCGCGAACGGTCACCGGGACGGCCACCGCGAACAGGCAGCCGACCAGCACGCAAACGGTTGCGGCCCAGGCCCCGCCGCCGAGGCCGACGCGGTCCAGCCAGACGAAGACCAGCGTCGCGCCGGGCGGGTGGCCGGACACGTGGGTGGTCCACGAATCGGGCTGGAAATCGAGGATGCGGGAGCTGAACTCACGCAGCATGACCGGGATGTCGGTGATGCCGGGGACCTCGTGCAGGTACTCGTGGTCGCTTTCGAGCCGCCCGGCGAACCCGGTGCGGAAGCCGTCGACCAGCGCGAGCGCCATCGTCCAGCAGACCGTGACGCCGTAGCCGAGCGCGAGCAGCGGCCGCCACGAAAGCCGTTCGGCCAGCGAAGGTCCCCACATCACCACGGCCGCGGCGAGCACCACGGCGAACAGCGAGCCGGGGCCGACGCGTGGCAGCCAGTCGCCGTAGAGCGGCGGCGCGAACGCGAAGATGACCACCCCGGAGCCGGGGCGGTTGAAGTGGATCCCGAGCGCGGTGCCGAGCGCGACGAGTACCGCGGCGGCGCCGACGGCGAGCAGATCGCTTCGGAGCGCGACGGACTCGCGCGGCTGGACGTCGACCACCAGCGCACGGTAAGCCGTGCGATGACCGCCCGTCGAGCCGCGGGCGGCAGATGTCACCACCCGGTAAGAACCTGAGTGCTGTCACAATTCGGTAAGCACGCCAAGGCTTTCTCAGTGTCCACTGCGGACCTAACGTGACCGACCGTGATGGTCGACGTGATACTTCCCTGTCTCGACGAAGCGGGCGCGCTGCCCGGGGTGCTCGGCGCGCTGCCCGACGGTTACCGAGCGATCGTGGTCGACAACGGCTCCGGCGACGGCTCGCCGGAGATCGCCGCGGCCCTGGGCGCGAAGGTGGTCCACGAACCGCGGCGTGGCTATGGCGCGGCAGTCCACAGTGGACTCGAAGCGGCGACGACCGACCTGGTCGCCTTCCTCGACGCCGACGGCTCGCTGGATCCGCGCGAACTGCCGCGGCTGGTGGCCGCTGTCCAGGGCGGTGCCGATCTCGCCGTCGGCAGGAGGGTGCCGGTCGAACGCGGGGTTTGGCCGTGGCACGCGAAGGCGGGCAACGCCCTGCTCGCGGCGTTGTTGCGAAGGCGCGGACTCGAAGTCAGCGACATCGCGCCGATCCGCGTCGCGCGCCGGGCGGACCTGCTCGCGCTGGGCATCACCGATCGCGCCTTCGGCTATCCGCTGGAACTGCTGGTGAAGGCCGGTCGCGCGGACTGGCGGATCGAGGAGTTCGAGGTCAGCTACCGCGAACGCGCCAAGGGCACGAAGTCGAAGGTCTCCGGCTCGGTGCGTGGCACGCTGCGCGCGGTCCGCGACATGGGGCGGGTGCTCGCCCGATGACCGCGTTCGCCCTGCTGGTGGTCGCGAAGTCGCCCGTGCCCGGCTTCGCCAAGACACGCCTGTGCCCGCCGGCGACGCCCGAGCAGGCCGCGGCCATCGCCGCCGCGTCCCTGCTCGACACGCTCGACGCCGTGCTCGCCACCCCGGGCGCGGTGCCGGTGGTCGCCTTCACCGGCGCACTCGACCAGGCCGCGAACCGCACCGAGATCACCGCCGCGCTGCAGCACACCACGGCATTTCCCCAGCGTGGAGACGGTTTCGGCGAACGGCTGGCCAACGCGCACGCCGACACCGCGGCCCGCTGCCCCGGCCTGCCCGTGCTGCAGATCGGCATGGACACACCGCAGGTCACGCCGGACCTCCTCGCTGCCACCGCCGCCCGGCTCGACGAGCGGGAGGCCGTGCTCGGCCCCGCCGACGACGGCGGCTGGTGGGCGCTGGGCCTGCGCGACCCGCTCCAGGCCGCCGTACTCGTCGACGTGCCGATGTCCAGGCCGGACACCGGCGCGCTGACCCGCAAGGCGCTCGACGGGCTCACCATCGGCATCACCAGCCGTCTGTCCGATGTGGACACGATGGCGGACGCGATCGCCGTGGCGTCGCGGACGAACGGCCGCTTCGCCGCCGCCGTGCTGGGGCAGGCGGCATGACGGCCTTCGACACCGGCCTGCTCGGCGGCCCCTGCTGGCTGGAGTCGGGCACCGGCGAACGCGTGCGGCTGCCCGCCGAGCGGTGGAGCGAGGAACCCGGCGCCGGCGACGAGCTGCTGCTCGGGCGCTGCACCGGACCGACCCTCGACCTCGGCTGCGGTCCAGGCCGCCTCACCGCCGCGCTGACCGACCGCGGGGTCACCGCGCTCGGCGTCGACCATTCGGCGGTCGCCGTCCGGCTGACCCGGGCCCGCGGTGCGCTCGCCCTGCACCGCGATCTCTTCCGGACGCTGCCGGGCGAAGGCCGCTGGCGGCACGTCCTGCTCGCCGACGGCAACATCGGCATCGGCGGCGACCCGGTGGCCCTGCTCGACCGCGTCCGGCGACTGCTCGGCGCGGACGGCTCGGTGCTGGTGGAACTCGACCCGCCCGGCCGTGGCCTGCGGCGGAGCGACGTCCGGATCGGCAGCGGTTCGTGGTTCCCGTGGGCCTGGGTCGGTGCCGAGGCGATCGACGGGATCGCGGACCGCACCGGCTTCCGTCCGGAATGGACGGGCATCAGCGGACACCGCTGGTTCGCCGAATTGAGGCGGGCGTGAACCGCTTCCACGCGGCAGCGCACTCGCCCGCAGTCACCACCCGGATCGGCGTGGCGCTCGGCATCGCGTTCGGGATCTGCTTCCTCACCGGCCTGCTCAGCCACCTCATCCAGCACCCGCCCGGCTGGTTCGGCTGGCCGAGCCGCCCGGTGCACCTCTACCGGATCACCCAGGGACTGCACGTGATCAGCGGCATCGCGTCCATCCCGCTGCTGCTGGCGAAGCTGTGGACCGTCTACCCGAAACTGTTCGAGAAGCCGCCGGTGCGATCGGTCGCGCACGCGCTCGAACGGCTGTCGATCCTGGTGCTGTCCGGCGCGGCTTTCTTCGAGCTGGTCACGGGCCTGCTGAACGTGGCGCAGAACTACCCGTGGGACTTCTACTTCCCGTCGCTGCACTACGCCGTCGCGTGGATCGCGATCGGTTCGGTGGTGGTGCACGTCGCGGTCAAACTGCCGATCGTGCGCGGGCCGAAAGAGCCGGAAAAGCCGTCGCCGGGGTTGTCGCGGCGCGGATTCCTGCGGTCCACCTGGCTGGTCACCGGCGTGGCCGTGGTGGCGACCGCGGGCGCGACGGTTCCCCTGCTGCGCAACATCTCCGGCCTCTCGTGGCGTTCGGGCAAGGACCTGCCGGTGAACCGGACCGCGGCGGCGGCAGGCGTGCTCGACACCGCGCGGGATCCGGCGTGGCGCCTGGAAGTCGCCACCGCGGCCGGGACCAGATCGTTCACCCGCGCCGAACTCGCCGCACTCCCCCAGACCACCGCGGAACTGCCGATCGCGTGCGTCGAAGGCTGGAGTCACTCGGCCGTGTGGAGCGGAGTCGCGTTCCCCGACCTGCTGCGGGCTGCGGGCGCCGAACCCGGCGCCGAGGTGCGCGTGCTGTCCCTCGAACGTGGCGGCCTGTACGCCACCAGCGAGTTGCCCGGTACGCACACCGCCGACCCGCTGACCCTGCTCGCGCTCACCCTCGACGGCGAGGAACTGCCGCCCGACCACGGGTATCCGTGCCGGGTGATCGCGCCGAACCGGCCGGGCGTGCTGCAGACGAAGTGGGTCCGGCGACTGGAGGTCCGATGAGGTTCCTGCTCGCCCTGCCGGGCCTCGCGGCGCTGGTCTACGGCGTGACGTTGCTGGTGCCGCTGGCCGACATCCCGGTCGGCATCTGGCTGGTCGCCGGTCCGCTGGTGCACGACCTGCTGCTCGCGCCGCTGATCGCCGTCGCCGGGTACGCCATCAGCCGCTGGGCTTCGCCGCCGGTGCTGGTCGGCGGCGCGGCCACCGGGGTGCTGTGCCTGCTGGCCGTCCCACTGCTGTGGCGCACCTACGGCACCCCGCCCAGCCCCGGCCTGCACGACGGCGACACCTGGCTCGGCCTCGGCCTCACGCTCGCCGCCGTCTGGCTCGCCGCCGCCCTGTTCACCCTGGTCAAGCCCTGGGTGGAGGCACGAAAAAACCGCGGGTGACCTGGTCGGGTCACCCGCGGTTCTCCTCCACCGGCCCCTGGGGGTCGAGCCGGGAGTTGGTCTCGGTCGCCACTGCGACCGAGCGTCTAGTTGGTCGGGACCGGTTGCCCACCGAGCGTGACTTCTATCACATTATTAGAGGACAGCGTCAATTTCACCTTGTCGCCCGGAACTTTCGTCCGAATGGCCGCAACCAGGGCGTCCGAGCTGTCCACCACGCGGTCGTCGATCTTGGTCACCACGTCGCCACCCTTGAGCCCGGCCTGCTCGGCGGGGCTGCCCTGGGTGACCTCCCGGATCGACGCGCCGCCTTCCTGCGCGTCGGTCACGGTCGCCCCGATGAAGGTCTGCGTGGCCTGACCGGTCTTGATGATCTCGTCCGCGGTCCGGCGGGCCTGGTCGATCGGGATGGCGAAGCCGATGCCGACGTTGCCGCCCTGCTGCTGGCCGCTGCTCGGCGGGCTGTAGATGGCCGAGTTGATGCCGATGATCTGGCCGTCCATGTTCGCCAGCGGGCCACCCGAGTTGCCCGGGTTGATCGCCGCGTCGGTCTGCACCGCGTCCATCACGGTGGACTGGCTGCCCTGCTCGCCGCCCGCCCGCACCGGCCGGTGCAGCGCGCTGACGATGCCCGAGGTCACCGTGCCGGACAGCTCGAACGGCGAACCGATGGCGACCACGCCCTGGCCGACCTTCAGATCGTCCGAGCGCCCCAGCTCGACCGGTGTCAGCCCGCTGACGCCCTCGGCCTTCACCACCGCCACGTCGGAACTCGGGTCCCGGCCGACCACGGTCGCCGGGGCCTTGCGCCCGTCCTGGAACACCACCTGGATCTGCCCGCCACCGTTCGCGGCGTTCTCCACCACGTGGTTGTTGGTCAGCACGTAGCCGTTGGCGTCGATCACGAAGCCCGAGCCGCCGTTCGCCTGCCCACCCCGGCCGGCGACCTGCAACTGGACCACGCTCGGCGACACCTTCTGGGCCACCGACTCGACCGAACCCGCCGGCGCGTTGCCGGTCTGCCTGGCGGGTTGCGGGGCTTCGAGCGAGCTGGCCGACTGCGTGGCGCCGTCCGAGGCCAGGTAACCACCGACCGCGCCCGCGCCACCGCCGACCAGCAGCGCCAGCACGGCCACCCCGGCGACGAGCTTGCCCGCGCCACCCTGCCCGCGCTGCGGCTGGGGCTGGTGCTGCTGCGGGGTCCCGTAGCCTGCCGTGCCCGGCTGGTACGGCTGGTAGTACGGCTGACCGGGGGTCGCGTACGGGTTCTGCTGCTGTTGCTGTTGTTCCGAGTGCGCGCTCGGCGCCGACCACGGATTCGGCGCGGCGTACTCGTTCCCAGCGGAGTTATCCGGCTTGTCCTGAGCTTCCGGCCCCTGGCCGTGCGGGTCGTTCTCGGTCATGTCTCCACCATGCGCTCCGGTCCTGAGAGGCACCTGAGCCGAAGCTGTGGGTTGCACCAGAACGGCTCAGAGCGCGGCGCGCAGCCTCTCCGCGATCTGTTCCGGGGTGGTGTCGTTGACCCAGACAGCCATCCCGGACTCCGAACCAGCAAGGTACTTCAACTTGTCCTTGCTCCGCAGCACGGAGAACAGCTCGAGGTGCAGCCACCAGTCCTCACGGCCCGCGCCGACCGGCGCCTGGTGCCAGCCCGCGACGTACGGCAGTGGCCGGGAGTAAAGCGCGTCACACCGGCGCAGGACTTCCAAGTAGACGGTCGCGAAGTCGTCGCGTTCGGCGTCGGTGAGCGCGGGGATGTCCGGCACCTGGCGGTGCGGCACCACCTGCACCTGCACCGGCCAGCGCGCGGCGGGCGGCACGAAAGCCGTCCAGTGCGCGCCGCGGGCGACCACGCGCTTGCCCGCGGCCTGCTCGGCGGCGAGCACGTCCCCGAGCACGTGGCTGCCGTGCTCGGCCTGGTAGGCCCGGGCCACTTCCAGCATGCGGGCGGTCTTCGGCGTCACGAACGGGTAGGCGTAGATCTGCCCGTGCGGGTGGTGCAGGGTGACGCCGATCTCCTCACCCCGGTTCTCGAACGGGAAGACCTGGCGCACACCGTCCAAAGCGGACAGCTCGGCGGTGCGGTCGGCCCAGGCCTCCACCACGGTCCGCACCTGGCGCGGGCTCAGCTGCCCGAACGAGCGGTCGTGGTCGCTGGTGAAGCAGACCACCTCGCAGCGGCCACGGCCCGGCGCCAGCGGCACCATCGGCATGCCGTCCACAGTGGATTCGGCGCCGGAGACACCCTGCGAGAAGGACGGGAAGCGGTTCTCGAAGACCGCGACCTCGTAGTCGGATTCGGGGATCTCGCTGGGCTTGCCCGGTTTGGTCGGGCACAGCGGGCAGAGATCGGCAGGCGGTTTGTAGGTGCGGGTCTGGCGGTGCGCCGCCATCGCCACCCACTCGCCGGTGAGCGGGTCGAGCCGGATCTCCGAGGCGGCCGCGACCGGCGGCAGGTCCCTGGTGTCCACCGCGTCGCGCGGCGGGGCGTGCTCGTCGGCGTCGAAGTAGATGATCTCCCGGCCGTCCGCGAGCTTGTGCGACGTGCGCTTCACTCGTCGTCCCCCGGCACATTCGCGATGATCAACTCTCCAGCTTTCTCACTGAGGATTTCCCTGGCGCGTTCGGACAACCCGTCGTCGCTGACCACCACGTCGGCCTCGTCGAGATCGGCGATGGTGGAGATGCCGACGGTCTCCCACTTGGTGTGGTCGGCGAGCACCACCAGGCGGCGCCCCGCCTCGACCAGCGCCCGGTCGGTCTCGCTCTCGGTCAGGTTCGGGGTGGTGAAGCCGGGGCCGTCGGCCATGCCGTGCACCCCGAGGAAGACCACGTCCAGGTGCAGCGAGCGCAGGCTGTTCACCGCGACCGGGCCGACCAGCGCGTCGGACGGGGTCCGCACCCCGCCGGTGAGCACCACGGTGCGGTCGGGCTGGCTGGACCCGCGCAGCACGTCGGCGACCTGGATCGAGTTCGTCACGATGGTCAGCCCCGGCACCGCGTCCAGCGCCCTGGCCAGCGTCCAGGTGGTGGTGCCCGCCGAGATGCCGATCGCCGTGCCGGGTTTGACCAGGCCGGCGGCGAGGTCGGCGATGGCCTCCTTCTGCGCGCGCTGGCGCACGGACTTCGCCTCGAAGCCCGGCTCGTCGGTGCTCTTGCCGATCACCGAGGTCGCGCCGCCGTAGACCTTCTCGACCAGCCCTCGGCTGGCGAGCACGTCGAGGTCCCGGCGTACCGTCATGTCGGATACGCCCAGCCTGCCGACGAGGTCGCTGACCCGGACCGCTCCGGTCCGCCGCGCCTCTTCGAGAATCACCGCCTGTCGCTGCCGCGCCAGCACTTTGTCGACTCCATCCCGAACCCCATCAACTACACAAAATCCTACACGATCAAACACCCGCCGCGATCGTCAGGATTCTCAGCCGGGGACTCCGGGGAGCCGGATGGTCAGCAGTGCGCCACCGCCCGGTGCCTGCCCCGCGTACACCGTGCCGCCGTGGCGTTCGGCGGCCTGTTTGACGATGGCCAGCCCCAGCCCGGATCCGGGCAGCGTACGGGCTTCGGACGAGCGGTAGAACCGGTCGAACACCTTCGGCAGGTCCTCCTCGGCGATGCCGGGGCCGGAGTCGGCGACCTCGACCACCGCGGTGCCGTCACCGAGCGGGTACAGCCGCAGCCGCACGTGCCCGTCGACCGGGGAGAACTTCACCGCGTTGTCCAGCAGGTTCAACACCGCCCGCTCGAGCGAACTGGAATCACCGCTGAGCACCCACGGCCGCAGGTCCACATCGAACTCGATCTCACCGGCACGCCGCCGCGCCCGGTCCAGCGCGCGCTCGACCACCTCGGCCAGCTCGACCCGTTCGAACTGCGCGCGCGGCTCGTCGGCCCGCGCGAGCTCGACGAGGTCGCCGATCAACTGGGTCAGCTCGTCGAGCTGGGCGCCGATGTCGGCCTCGATGTCCACCCGGTCGGAGTCCGCGAGCTTCGGCGCGCCGGCGCGGTTGGCCGCCAGCAGCAGTTCCAGGTTCGTGCGCAACGAGGTCAGCGGGGTGCGCAGCTCGTGCCCGGCGTCGGCGACCAGCTGGCGCTGGCGTTCCTGCGACTCGGCGACCGTGCCGAGCATGGTGTTGAAGCTGTGGGTCAACCGGGCGAGCTCGTCGTCACCGCTGATCGGGATCGGCGTCAGATCACCCGTTTTCGCCACGCGTTCAGTCGCCTGGGTGAGCCGTTCGACCGGCCGGAGCCCACCGCGGGCCACCACGGTCCCGGCCAGCGCGGCGACGATGATGCCCGCACCGCCGATCAGCAGCAGCACCACGGACAGCTCGTTGAGCGTGCGCTTCGTGCCCTCGAGCGGCTGGGCGATGACCAGCGCGAGCGGGGTGCCGCCGGTGACCTCGTACGGCACGGCCAGCACGCGCGAGTCGGTCCGGCCGTCGGTGCGGATCGACTGCCCGGTGGTCCTGGCCGCGACCTGCCGCTCCTGCGGCCCGATCGGCGGGCGGTCGGTGATCTGGTCGCGCAGCGCGCTCTCGCCGTTGGAGTAGATGATGTCGAACTGCACGTCGGCGAGCTTGAAGATGTAGCCCGGGATCTCCGCGCCGCCCGTGCGGATCACGTCGCGGTCGTTGAGCACCGTGCTGACGCGCGCGTTCAGGCTCTCGTCGATCTGGCTGTACAGGTTGTCGCGCACGGTGAAGTAGGCGCCGAACGAAGCCAGCGCGACCGCGCCGGCGACGCAGACCGCGGCGAGCATGGTGACGCGGAAGCCGAGCGACAACCGGCGGCGGCCCGCCTCCGGCGTCGGGTCCTGCCCGACCACGACCGTGGGAACTCCACTGCTCACGGCGGGGTCTCGCGGAGCACGTAGCCGACACCGCGCACGGTGTGGATGAGGCGCGGTTCCCCACCGGCTTCGGTCTTGCGCCGCAGGTAGCCGACGTAGACCTCGAGCGCGTTGCCCGAGGTCGGGAAGTCGTAGCCCCAGACCTCCTCGAGGATGCGGCCGCGGGTGAGCACGTGCTTCGGGTAGGAGAGGAACAGCTCCATCAGCGCGAACTCGGTGCGGGTGAGGCTGATGTCGCGCTCGCCGCGGCGGACCTCGCGGGTGCCCGGGTCCAGGGTGAGGTCGGCGAAGGACAGCGTCTCGGCCTGCTGGCCGGGCTGGGTTTCCGGGCTGGCGCGGCGGAGCAGGGCACGCAGGCGGGCGAGCAGCTCCTCCAGCGCGAACGGCTTGGGCAGGTAGTCGTCGGCACCCGCGTCCAGCCCGGAGACCCGGTCGGAGACGGTGTCGCGGGCGGTGAGCACCAGGATCGGCAGGTCGTCGCCGGTGCTGCGCAGGCGGCGGGCCACCTCGAGCCCGTCGAGGCGGGGCATCATCACGTCGAGCACCATCGCGTCGGGCCGGTTGGCGATGATCGACTCGAGGGCCATCGCACCGTCGCTGGCCAGTTCGACCTGGTAGCCGTTGAACTCCAGGGAGCGGCGGAGCGACTCCCGGACCGCCCGGTCGTCGTCGACAACGAGAATGCGCATGGGCACAGTCTTACCCGCCGGTCTGAGACAGTCCTAAGAGCACGCGCGGAATCAGCTGAATGAACTCGGTGGGGTGCCCTTGGCGACCGGCGCGTTCCAGCGGCGCCACAGCGCCAGCACCCGGATCGCGACGGTGGTGACCGCCGCCGCGGTGATGACCAGCCCGGCCGGGAGCCGCAGCAGGTGCCCCACCCCGACCAGCACGCACCCGGCCAGCGCGGCGACCGCGTAGATCTCCTTGCGCAGCACGAGCGGGATCTCGCGGAGCAGCAGATCACGCACGGCACCACCACCGATACCGGTGGTCATGCCAATGAGGCACGCGGTGTAGACCGGTGCGCCGGCGTGCAGCGCGGTCGAGGTGCCCGCGGTGGCGAACACGCCGAGCCCGAGCGCGTCGGCGAGCAGCACGGCCCGGCGCAGGCGCGCGACCTGCGGGTGGAAGAAGAAGACGAGCAGCGCGGTCGCGGCGGAAACCGCCAGGTAGGGCCAGGTGCGCAGGGTGGTCGGCGGGGTGAGGCCGAGCAGCACGTCGCGGATGATGCCGCCGCCGAGCGCCGTGGTCAGGCCGACCACGACCACGCCGAAGAGATCGAGCCGCGCCTGCACGGCGGCCAGTGCGCCCGAGCCGGCGAAGGCCACCAGCCCGATCATCTCCAGCGCGATGAGCACGGGTTCAGTCGATCAGGCCACCGCGGTAGGCGAGCAGGGCCGCCTGCACCCGGTTGGCCGCGCCGATCTTGGACAGCACCGCGCTGACGTACCCCTTGACCGTGGCTTCGGACAGGTGCAGCCTGCCGCCGATCTCGGCGTTCGACAGGCCCTGGCCGATCAGCCCGACGACCTCGCGCTCGCGTTCGGACAGGGAGGCCAGCAGCTTGCGCGCGGGTTGCGCGGCGCGCTGCTCGTCGCGGTGGGCGTTGACCATGCGGGCGGCCACGCCGGGGTCGAGCACGGCTCCGCCGCGGGCGAGGTCGCGGATGGCCCGGAGCAGGGCGGCGGGGTCGATGTCCTTGAGGAGGAAGCCGTTGGCCCCGAGCCGCAGGGCGAGGCTGACGTACTCGTCGATGTCGAAGGTGGTCAGCATGGCGACGGTGGGTGGTTCGGGGAAGGCCTGGATGGCCCTGAGCGCCCGGATGCCGTCGTCGGCGGCGCGCATCTTGATGTCGAGCAGCACGACGTCGGGGTGGAAGCGGCGCGCGGTCTCCACGGCCGATCTGCCGTCGCTGGCCTCCCCGACGATCTCGATGTCCGGGGCGCCGGACAGCATCGCGCGCAGGCCCGAACGGACCAGTTCCTCGTCGTCGGCAAACATCACCTTGATCAACGGACGCCTCCGGCTGCCGGGGGGACGCGGGGTCCCCGCATCCCATCGCCGAAGGTTACCTAGGGGTAGCGTCGGTTTCGAAGCGAGCCACACCCGCTGGTGACATCCGGCAATACGGTGACGGCGCCCAGGCGGTTCTATGACGCGTCGTGATCAATCCCTGATCTTTCCCCTGGCCTGCTGCCGCGGCGCCGGGCCCGGTAGGCTGGGACCCGCACGTCCCCGCCCTCGTAGCTCAGGGGATAGAGCACCGCTCTCCTAAAGCGGGTGTCGCAGGTTCGAATCCTGCCGGGGGCACAAAGCGCTCAAGCGTTTCCGCATTTCAGCCCTGTTCCTCCCTCAAGGCTGACATAGTGGCAGAAACGCGTATTCCCAGGTCGGCTCCGCCTCCGTTGGTATCCTACGGGGTGTGGCCGCGTGGGCCGCTCCTACGGCATGCCGAGAGCTGCATACACCCAGTTCAGGTGGCATATCGCTGAGCATAAAGCTTCTGGTAGGCATGCCTGCTCCGGTCGCGAGAACTAAAAGCAGCAGGGTAAGCGCACGCTCCTCGTGCACCGGGGGACGTGCGCGGTCGTAAATGCCCGACGACCACGGCATAGTCAATCGGCGCGTTGCCAGGCCGAGGTCCACTTCGGCTTCTTACTCGTGGCCTGACGGTTGGAATCTCTGGTCAGATCCACCAGCAGTGTCAGAGACTCGCTGGGCACGGCACGCCAGCCGTGGGAGTGCCAGGTGAGTCTCGCGTGTAAGCGATGGGTGCTCCACGGCGACCAGTCTGCTGTGAACGCCTGGTGCAGACGAGTGCCTGGTTGGGACGCGTTCAGCAGAGCGCGAACCCAATGGTTCTCGGCGTCCAAGGCGTGGTACCAGTTCTCCAGGTTTGTAGCGCCGCACAGGGGTGGCTCGACGCCCAGGGCCTCGCAGGCGGTCAGGATCGCAGCGGCAGCCGCCGGCGAACCGGGCGGGCTCGCCAGAGCCTCCAGAAGGTCCAACGCCCTAGCGATGGCAGTTTTCGTCCACTCGTCCTGCTCAAACCACGCCAGGGCCCATAGGCGAACGTAGGGGACCAGTGCGCCGAGGGTGCTGGCGTCGAGTTCGTAGTCCAAGCGCAGGCGGCAGCCCAGCTTCGCCACCGCGGTCCACGCGACCCAGCCAGCAGCCAGCCAGTAACGACCCTGGTGGCGTATCGGAATCTCATTGGGTGTCATGTTCAAGCGCAGCGATAAGGCGTTCACGACCCCCGCCGCAGCGGTCGCACCGGAGGCAACCAAGCTTTCAGCCAGGCGGGCCAGAACATCGATCGGAGACTTTAGGAGAAGCCAGTGGGCATGGGTTTCGCCCACGAGGTCGGGCAGCACGTGGGGCGTGACCTCGGCCAGGACACACACCAATTGGGCGAAGCCAGCAGCGTCAGCCACGTTCAAGCGATCGAGCCGACGTTTCAGCGAACGAAGATTGGCCGTGCGGGCCACTGTCAGTGCTGCTTCGCGGCCGGAGTTGCCAGCGACCCGAATCAGAGACTGGACCAGCGCTGGATTGTTGATCACCTGGACTTGGCCGGTCCACGAGCGGCGAAAACGGTCGGCTGCGTCCTGCGGCACGACGCGGACGAACAGCCGGTCCTCGGCCGCCGCCAGGCTGCTCAGCGCCGCCGCCTGCGAAAACAGGTCGCCGCCCACGTCGAGTTCGTCCAAGGCGTCCTTCAGCAATACCGCGTCAGCGGCCCTCACCAAGCGCTCCCCTGCCTCGACGGAGATCTCGGCGGTGGCGTTGACTAGATCGGCTAACTCACGCGCTGAGAGGCGGTGGGCCGTCTGAGACAATCGGAACTCGTTAGCTTCCACTATCCGCCTCGCCTCGCCCGCGCGCAGCACTCGTAGATGCCGCAGCGCTTCGGCGAGGTCAACGTCGTCAGCGTCGAACACCCGGGCCGACCAAATCCGGCCGGGCCGGTCCGTCTGGTATGCGTGCTGGTAAGCGTCCAGGATCGCCGAGCCAGCCTCGTGTCTGCCGCTAAGCACGAGCGTCGCCGCCACAGCTCTCGCGGCGCGCAGCGCGAGCACCACGTTGCCTTCGCCAGCGAGGTTGTCAAACATCCGGGTCTCGCGCCACGAGGTGCCAGACTTCTCCACCTCGGCGGCGAAACTGTTCTCTATACCTGGGAACAGCTGCACGCCCAACTCGTGATACGCGGTGAGTGCCCCTGGATTGTGGGTGTTGAGCATACGGCTCAACACCGTTGAGCGAAGCACCACCGCCCGGCTTCTCAACTCAGTGATGAACGACTTGTCGAGAATGTCCGGCTCCGACAGGATCAGCGCAAGGCGTGCGCCATTCTCAGAACCGGAGTGCTCGATCTGGTCTTCGATGATGCCGAGGACCTTCTGCCGCACGGATTCGAGTGCGCCAGTCCGAGACCAGGCGAACCCCTCGATGAGGTGCCCGACTATGGCCAGCCGATTGTTGTCGGCGAGTGTGTCGACCAGGAACTGCTCTCCCAGCGCCCTCGCGAAGTGCTGCGTGAAGCCGCCGTCGAGGACGCCGCGCTGCTCCTCACACTTGGCGGCGGCCTTAAGCAGAATGCTTGCGCTGACGGCATCGCCGTTAGGTGCGATCGCCGCGGCCAATTGATTCGCGAGCGTGGTATCGGCCGTGCCGTCCGGCAGGGACAGGGTACGTACGGCCAGGTCGGGGCGTACCTTGCTCAACGTGTTCACCAGCTGCGCCACGGTCAGCGCCGACGCGTTGCGGTAGACGGTGGTGGACCACCGGTCGATGTCGACCGTGCCGATGATTTCAGAGGTGAACCGCCGGTCCATCCGGGTGCACGTGCCGAGCATCTGGTTGAGCTGCACGGCGCTCGTGGTACGCAGCTCGTCCTTGAGCTGCCGCTCCAATGCGGCGGCCAGCGCATCGTCGAAGATGTGCCGCGCGAGGACACATCGCACGGCCAACTGCTCCGGGCCACGCAGTCTGTCGCCGACCTCCGGCGCGCGCACTAGATCCTCGGCGACAACCTCCCACTTGGCCAACGTGGCGCGCAGCGCATCGACAGGAAGGCCAGGCGAGGCGATCCTCGTGAACTCGAACGCCAGCACCAGATCCGTCAGCTCCGGCGGGCTTACCGGACGCAACAGCAGCGGCCCGAGGCGAGCCACGGTCGGTTCGTCCAACCGCTTGAGCTTCCTCAGCACCCACAGCAACCGGCGGCGCAGACTCGCAGGCCAGCGGTGGTCGACGAGCTGACCTTCCGCGACAGTGATCAGACGATCCTGCGCTTCGTCCAGCGACGCGGACTTGCTGCGGCCGCTGTACAGGGCACGCAGGAGTTCCAGAGTCAGCACGGCGGTCGGTAGGCGCACGCCAGCCAGCGGATTCGTCACCACAAACCTGCAGAGCCGGCCGCCGAGTTCACCGGACTGATCCGGCGGTAGGGCCGTCCGCACGAACGACAAAATCTCCGCAACGGCCGCCAGGTCCTCCCAGTCGTCCGACCACAAGTCCCATGCGCTAGGTCGGCGCCTGGTCGCCACGCTCAACTCTCGTACGACGTGGGTCAGCACGCGCCGGTCGTAGCGAAGTCGGCTGAGCGTGGTGATCACGTCTTGCTGTCGATGCGGCAGGCTCAGCAGCGACCGCAGATAACCGGTGATTACGCGGCGGGCTGCCGGGTCGGCCGCGCCTGGTTGGAAGGAAAACACGACCTCGCCGCCTCGCACCTGCCGCGCGAGGATGGCTCGGCACAAAAAACCACTGTTGAGCCGGACTGCGTCGTTCTTGCGACTGAACTCCGGCCCAAGCCCGAGCAAAGTCGTCTCGCCCGCGCGGAGCGCGTCAACCAGCGGGAACCATAGATTAAACCGGCTCAGCGCGGCGACCGTGTGCAACGCCTCGGTCTGTTCAGGTGTGATCTCGCCGATCCGCTCTTCCCACACAGCGCGGATGACCGCCTCCTCGGCGTCCGGGTCGTGCCACCGAGACCCGAGGTGGATAATCGCCCATAAATCTGTGCCGACTTGGGCTCTAAGGGCGAGGCGGGCACGGTTCAGTTGGTCGGAAGGCCAGTCCACTACGCTTGGGTTGTGCGCAGGCGACAGAACCTCTGCCACGAACTCGTCGACGCTGCGCCCTGTGACCGACTGGACGTCCCGGTCGCCGCCCGTCCTCCAAGATTTGTATTCGTGGTCGGGCTGGATCTGTCCGCGTTGAATCTCCAGCGAGGCCAGTACGCTCGCGCCGAAGCCGTCGCGCTCGGTCACTTCCTGGAGACCGGTGACGAACTCAGCCCACACGTTGCTCCACTCGATGCCGTCGATGACGAGCAGACACGGCCCCTCCGTTGATGCGCGCAACTGTGCGCAGCGCTTCTTCAACGCTGCCAGTAGCTTCTGCGCATCCTCCGGCTCCCGCGATGGCACGAACTCCTGTACCAGCCAACCCTGCGCGGCGAGGCGGTCGACGATATCGCAGAGAATCCACGTCTTGCCGCTGCCCACCGGGCCGCTGACAAACATGGTGGCCGGGTGCCCTGCGCTGAGCCGTTCCACGAGGTCGTCGACCTGCTTAACCGGCACGTGCACGATCTTGCCATTGCGCACCGCGCCGGCGGAGCGCTGCAACGTCGCCTCCTGAAGCCCGGCCCGTTCCAGCGCAATCTTCACGTAACTCGACCGCTGCGCCAAATGCGGGCCCTCCGGCCCGCCCGTGCCCCAATCCTGCAGCAACGGATCGTCCGGGCCAGTCGACGCACGCATAGCGGCGACGACGCTCCCGAACGACACCAAACCCCGGTCATTAGGCTCGGCCGTCTCCTTCAACGCCTCGATCAGCCGTGCCGTGAACGGGCTAAGCTCCTTGTCGCGCTCGGCGTCGAGCGCGTTCTCGAACCCGATACCAGCAGTGAGCACCTTCACCGCCTTCTGCCGCGGCGCCTCGTCAGCGAACAGCGCATCGAACTCGCTGAAGTCCGGAGCGCTGCCTTTGAACGCCATGCCGGACCGGCAGCAGTCCAGCACCACGGTGACGGACCGCGCAGGCGACTCCTTGACCCATTCGTACAGCTCGTCGAATGCGAGGCTGCTGCCGTCCAGCGCCACCTTCTCGGCTTCGGCGGAGGTGAGACACAGGTGCTTGGTGCGTGCGCTCGTCTCGCCGTGGCCGCTGTAATAGAGCAGCAGGTGGTCGTTGCGGTCCGCGCCGCCGAGGAACTTCTGCACGCCAACGCGCAACTGCCCCGTGGTGGGGTTGGCCAGAGGCTCTTTTACCGTGAACAGGCCAACCTGCGGGTCGCGTAACACGTCGTAGAGGGCGCGCAGGTCGTTGGGCGGGCCCTTCAGCCGGCTGAAACCGCTGCCATCGATATATGCGTGCACGCCGACAAGCAGCGCGCGGTGTTCCTCAGCCACGGTCACTCCAGCCGCTTGGCCACGTCCTTGGAGAACGCAAGCAACGTCTCGTCAGATACGTTCTTCCCGTCCAGTTCGACGACGTGCTTGCCGTCCCTCACCTCGACGGTCATCCGGAGCAGGCGGCCGCCGCGCTGCTTGAGCCACAGCTTGACCACGCCGCACAGGGCGAGCAGACCGGGCCCGCCGAGAACGACCGCCTGGACGATCGGCTCGACGTCACCGAACCCTTTTTGTCCGCGCCCGTCGCCGCTCACCACCTCGATGCCTGCCCTGACTAGGTCGTCGCGCAACTCCACGACGTGTTCGAGAAACACCGGGTCCGTGCGAACGTACTGGCGACTGGCGGTCTCGATCGTAACTATGGTCTCGGCGTCTGCCACCGCGCCTCCCCTAGCAGTGATGAATCTTCAAATGTATCACCTATATCGGCCACGACCACAGAGCGTTACAAGCTCGCGCCCGGTTCCACGAATGACCAGAACGTGTCGAACGCTGCAGTGGTGACGACACCGTGTCGTGGTACTCAGCGGGTCACTCACGTGGCATCTCGGTGGTGATTGCGGCGCCTTGCCGCTTGAACCAAGTCGTTGTGTCATTCGAAGTGTGAGCGCTCGGCCAGCACGACCTCGAATGCTTGCTCGTCAACGTTCAATCCGGGGATCATGTCGGGGTGGGCGACCAGGTCTTCGCCGGGAGTAAGACCGTATGAGCGGTTGACCTCCCAATCGAGTTTCTCCTGCAAGCAATCAGCGTTGCCCGCACGGAGGGCCACCGGGCCCCGGGGAAAGCCAGCCGCGCGGGACTCGGCCGACCTGCTTCGAGAATCTAGCTCGGTTCCAGTGAACCAACTGTCGTGCGAACTGGGGCGAGGCTGCGCCCCATCGTGTCGGGATGCTGTCGGGCAGCGGAAGCCCCCACAGGCTAGACGGCGTGAACTCGGGCGTCACCTGACTACTACAAGGTGAAACTGACCTTTACACTACCAAACATGCATTGTGAAGCCACTGCTCGGACCCGTGCCCATCCTCTGACGCTCCTGGGTGTCGGGCCCGGGCGCCCCACTGGCGGGCCACCGCCTCGGCTGAGCGACCCGAGTGGCCGGAACACTGAGGCGACAGCCCTGCTCATCTGTCAGGTCGGCCACCACCGCGCGACTGCGCCCATCGTCTTCGCGCGTCGAGCGAATCAACTTTCATTGAGACCGGGTTGGTTTTAGTCACAACAAGCGGCCGACGACAAAATATTGTCGCCGGAACGAAGGCCCACCTCGAACCATTGCAACATATCCTTCCTGTAGCAACAGCACTGCGAATGATCACGGTTGTTTACCGACTGTGCATCGCCTCCGTCTCCAGCCGACCGACACCCAGCGCCGTCGCCAGCCGACTCGCCGAGCCGACCGGAATTTGTCCAACTTCTGACCAGCCCGGTGAACAACTGTCAACTGATCGACCGGGCGGCTACCCATGACATTTTCGTTCGAACGGCGAGGGGCCGCGAGTTCCCGCACCGAGCGTTCGCCCACCTCGATCGCCACCACAGGATCGCATCATGCCGAGCACGAGCAGCATCCCGGAGAGGAGAGTTCGGCTCCGCATCGCCGGGCGGGACGCCGGAGCCTTAGTAGCGCTCAGCATAATGGGTGGGCGATTCACCGAACATGGATTTGAAGTCCCGGGTGAAGTGGGCCTGGTCCGCGTAGCCCAGGTCCGCGGCCAGCGCGGCCCAGTCGACGACACCACCGGTGGACAGGCGTTCGGTGACCTCATGCAGGCGGTATCGCCGGATTACCCACTTAGGGCCGATGCCGACGTATTCGGCGAAAAGTCGTTGCAGGGCCCGCGCGTTCGTGCCCAGTGCATCGGCCAGTAGGGCGACACGCGTGATTTCGGGTTTCGCGATGATCAGGTTCACAGCCTCGGCAGCCGAATCAGCTCGTAAATCCGCGGCGGGCTGCTGGGCCAGCAGGAACTCCTCGACCGCCGCCACGGAGGGGGCATCCGGCACCTCGCCGCGGAACACCGTGGAGGCGTCCACCGCGGTGTCGGTCAGCTCGGACACCGAGCGTCCCAGGAACGGGCGGAAACAGCCCGGCCGGAACGCCACGCCGAAGACGCCGTCCGCGCCGGAAAGCACCCGGATCTGATGCCCGGACGCCACACCGTTCACGTAAGCGCCACCACTGCGGTTGAACACCAGGTGCACGTTCGGATAGGGCACGATCAGCTGCCGGTAAGGCTCCTCGTAATCCCACGAAACCACCCAGTAGCGGTCCACGTACCGAGCCAGTGCTGGCGACGGGCGCGGAAACGAATGCCGCTGGAACTTGGTCCATGCGCTCCCCAGCTCACGCGCATCCCTGCTCACGTGCCTGAGTCTATGCTGCGACCACTGTGAACTTCCGTCCCGAACTGACGCCGTTGTGGCACGCGGTCCACACGAGGTTGTCGTCCGGGCTGCCGGTGAGCCGCGTCCGGGTCGGGCCCCTCGACGCCGATCAGCAGGCGGCCATCGCCGACCTGCTCGGGCTCGAGAAGCTCCCCGGCCCCCAGGCCAACATCTCCCTGCCACGACTCCAGGAGGCCGTGCAGGAGGCCACCGGCCAGGACCTCCGGACCGTCCTCACCGACCTGCGAGGGCCCATCGGTGATCGTGCGGCTGAGCGCCGGAAGGCCGCGGACGAACGCGCTGAGCTGCGTACTTGGCTCGCCACGCACCCTGTCGTCGAAGCGCAGCCCGCCTTGGGCGACTGGGCCGCGACCATCAGGGCCGACAAGCAGGAGCTCGAGAAGGCCCTCGAAGTGCTCTCCCGCCTCCCCGCTGCCGGGGTGCCGCTGCCGGTCTTCGCCGAGAACGTGCTCGGTGAGACCCACGCCCTCGACGACGGCAGGCGGCTCACCGGCCTGGTCCAGAAGGCCCTGACCGCCATCTACGACCTGCCGCAGCCCCAGAACGCCCAGGATCGCCGCGCGATCTGGGAGCGGGCCGGGATCGCGGACGACGAGCTGTCCTCCACCGTCCTGGCCACCGGATTTCGAACCACCGGACAAGACGTCGCGAACCGGATCCTGCGGGTATGCGCCGACGCAGGGCAAGCCGCCGTCCTCACCCTGCAGCAACTCCGGAAGAGCGAAATCGAGCCACCACAGGACGTCTGGATCTTCGAGAACCCCAGCGTCCTGGCGCTGGCCCTCGACCGCTTCGGCGACCGCTGCCCGCCGATGGTCTGCACCTCCGGCTGGCCGAGCAGCGCGGGCATCCTCCTGCTGCGGCAACTGGCCAAGGCGAACCTCCACTACCACGGGGATTTCGACGGCGAGGGCCTGCGGATCGCCGCCAACGTCATCGCGCGGACCGGCGCGCGGCCGTGGCGGATGACCAGCGACGACTACCTCGCCGCGGCCGCGATCGGCGACGGGCCGCCGGTCGGCCGGGTCACCGACGTGCCGTGGGACGCGGCGCTCGCCGGCCACCTGAGGAGCGTCGGCACCACGGTCTCCGAGGAACGCGTGGCCCCGGTTTTGCTCACAGAACTGCCCACCTCCCGGTAACTGTCGGTATCACCACCTACCGTGGTCGCCATGGACCCGATCCGCGTCCCGCCCGAGATGTTCCGCTTCACCAGCGGCGACCGGGCCGAGCTCTACGTCGCGGTCCTGCACGCCTTCGGCGAGGCCAACGAGCGGCTGGAGACCGCGCTCGGGCTCGACGACGTCCGCGCGCGCTTGCGCTCGATCGGCTGGCTCGACGCCCTCGACGACAACGACCTCGCCTCCGCGCTCGACCAGCTCCGCACCTGGAACCTGGTCGACGTCACCCAGAACCACTCGGAGAACTACCGCACGGCCAGCGAGTACGAGCGCCGCAACCTGCAGTACTCGCTGACCCGGCAGGGAGAAGCGGCCTTCGCCGGCGTGGTGCACGCGATGAGCCTGCTGGCCTCGACCGGCGCACTGCAGACAGCCGTGCTCGACGCGATCTCCGACCGGCTCGGCGACCTGGTCCAGGAGCTGGACACCGGTTCCGACCGGCGTGTCTTCAGCACGCTGACCGAACTGGAAGGGCACCTGGAAGCCCTGCGGGGCAACACCAAGCAGTTCAACGGCGAGCTCCAGCGCCTGCTGCGCGCGGACGGCGCCGACCTCACCACCTTTCACGAGGTCAAGGCGTCGACGGTCGCCTACCTCGAGGAGTTCCTGACGAACCTGGAGCCCCGCACCCACGCCATCGCCACGCGGATCGGGAAGATCGAGGAACACGGCGTCGGCCTGCTCCACCAGCGCGCGCTGCTCGGCGCCGACCTCCCCCAGCTGACCGGCACCGATCCCGGCCCGGCCTGGCTGGCGCACCGCCGCGCCCGCTGGGAGGGGCTGCGCGCGTGGTTCCGGCCGACGGACGGTTCGGCTCCCCGGGTCGAGCAGCTGCACCTGGTCGCGCGGCGCGCGATCATCACCCTGCTGCAGGTGCTCGCCAGGATCACCGAATCCAAGCGGCGCTCCAGCAGCGCGGTCGCCGACTTCCGCGAGCTGGCCAGGTGGTTCACGGTCGTCCCGGCGCAGGAGGACCTGCACCGCCTGTGGACGACCATGTTCGGCTTGAGCTCGGCACGGCACGCACACCTCGCCCACCCGGATCCCGAGCTCGTCAGCCCGGCCGCCTCCTGGCACGAGATCCCGCCGGTGGCGGTCTCCCCGCTGCTGCGGTCGGCCGGGAAAGCCGAACGCTTCACCAAAACCGGCCGCGTCCGCGATGTCGCGGCGATCAAGGCGGCACGCGCCGAGCAGGCACTGGCCGAGCGTGCCGAGTTGGAAGCCGCCTGGGACATGCTCGACACCGGGGGCGCGATCCGGCTTTCCGCGTTCGAGCGGCTTGACCACGCGCTTTTCGAACGCCTGCTGGACCTGCTGGGCAACGCGCTGGCCACCGGTCCCGGCGCGGGCGGCACCCGGCGGAGCACCACCTCGGACGGCCGGATCGAGATCCTGCTGCGCCCGCCCCAGGACGGGGCAATCGCGGTGCTGACCACCCCGCGCGGCGAATTTCGCGGGCCCGACTACGAGATCGAGATCCGGGCGGCCGGGCAACTCCGGCGGCGAGCGAGCGGAGACGACACATGAGCCAGCTCGCCAACCAGCTGGTGACGGCCGAGCGCGAAGAAGTCGCCTACGGCATCCGCTGGTTGCTCTCCACGCCGCTGATCACGGAACGTTCCGCGCCGGACGTGTTCGACCTGGTACGACGCCGCCGCGAACCGATCCGCAAGTGGTTCGACTACTACTGCGGCTGGACGCTGACGGTCGAGCCGCGGCTCGGGTACGCGCGGCTGGTCAAGGTGCGCGTCGCCGCGGACGCCAGCCGTCCCGCGCGGCGGCTGCGGTCCGGCCGGGCGCCCTTCGACCGCCGCCGGTACGTGCTGCTCTGCGTGGTGGCCGCCGAACTGCAGTCGGTGCCGGTGACCACCATCGGGCTGCTGGCCGACCGGATCACCAGGGCCACCAACGCGGACGAGGTGGTCACCACCTTCGACGCGTCGAGCCGGAGCGAGCGGATGGCCTTCGTCGACGTGCTCCGGCTGCTCGAGTCCTACGGCGCGGTCGAGGTCGTCGACGGGGTGACCGAGACCTTCGTCGAGTCGGCCGAGGCGAAGGTCCTCTACCGCGTGGACCCGACCTTGTTGTTGCGGCTGCTGGCCGCGCCCGTCGGCCCGTCACAACTGGCGGTACCGGCGGAGGACGTCGCCCTGCGGTTCGAAGAGCTACTCGAAGCGGTCTCCAGGGAACGCCGGTACGGCTTGTCCGCCGGCCGGCACGAGGACACGCCCGGCGCCTCGGACGTCCAGCGGAACCTGTGGCTGCGGCATTCGGTCTTCCGCAGGCTGGTCGACGATCCGGTGGTCTACTTCGACGACCTGTCCGCCGACGAGCAGGCGTACCTCAACTCCCCCACCGGCCGCCGCCTGCTCCGGCAGGCCGCCGAGCTGGGCGGGTTCCTGCTGGAGGAGCGGGCCGAGGGCGTGCTGCTGATCGACGTCGACTCCGTCGCCACCGACAGCCGCTTCCCGGACGACGTGGCCAACGCCAAGGTCGCCGCCCTGCTGCTGCTCGACACGATGAGCGGGCCCGCGACCGTGGAGCAGCTCGAATTCACCGCCGCGGCCCTGCTCGACCGCTTCCCGCGGTGGGCCAAGAGCTACCGCGGTGACGAGGGCACGCGCCAGCTGGCCGCCGACGCGCTGGCCGTGCTCACCGACTTCGACCTCGTGCGGGTCACCGCGGGCGTGGTCCGGCCGCTGCCCGCGGCGGCGCGGTACGCCGTTTCCGCCACCAGGACCACCGAGGGGACGACCCCATGACCGTCACCGCCCTGCCGCACCGCGCCGCCGACGAGCCGCAGGCGCCGCCCTCGCGCTGGGTTCCCACGCGGGCGGGCATCCTCAACGTCTGGCGGTACTACGACGAGGTCTTCGAGTTCCACAAAGGACGGTTGCTGCTCCGCGGCCCCAACGGCAGCGGGAAGTCCAAGGCGCTCGAGGTGCTGCTGCCGTTCCTGTTCGACGCGAACCTGCGGGCGAACCGGCTGTCCACCTTCGGCACCGGTGAACGGACCATGCACTGGAACCTGATGGGCGAAGGCGCGACCGGGACCACCAGGGTGGGTTACGTCTGGCTCGAGTTCCGGGCGGGCGAACGCTGGTTCACCTGCGGCGCCCGGCTCCAGGCGAGCAGCCACACCACCACCGTGCACCCCGAGTACTTCACCACCGGCCTGCGGATCGGCCACGACCTCGAGCTGGTGAACGAGGCCGGGCAGCCGCTGACCAAGAACGCGCTGGCCGAGCACCTGGACGGCAGCGGCACCGTGCACGGCAGCGCGACCGACTACCGGACCGAGGTCCGCACCACGCTGTTCCCGTCGCTGAGCGAGCAGCGGTACGAGGCGCTGATCCTGGCACTGCTGCAGTTGCGCACGCCGAAGCTGTCACAGCGCCTCGACCCCGGCCTGCTGTCGAACCTGCTTTCCCGGGCGCTGCCCCCGCTCGACCAGCAGGAAATCGCGGACCTCGCCGAGGGATTCGAGCGGCTCGATGCCCAGCGCGAGAAGCTGACCACGCTGGAAGAAGAGGTCGCGGCAACCCGCACCCTCGCCGCACGGCAGAAGACGTACGCGCAGCGGGTGCTTCGCGCGGGAGCGGCCGTCCTGACCACGGCGACCAACGACCTGGAGAACTCCGCCAAGGCGGCGAAGGCGTCCGCCGAGGAACACGCCGAGGTCGAAGCCCGGAAACGGGCCGCCGAAGAACGCGTGCTAGCGCTCGAAAAGGAGATCGGCACTGCCGAGTCGCGCAAAGCCGGGCTGACGGAGAGCGACGCGTACAAGCAGGGCCAGGAGCTGGACAGGTTGCGTGAGCGCACCCGCGAAGCGAGGGTCGAAGCGACCAGGATTCGCGAGGACGCCCACCGCAAACGCACCGAAGCCGACGGTGACCGCGCCACGGAACAAGCCGCTGAGCAGGCCGAACACCGGCAGGCGGAGACCGAGAAGGTGCAACGGACGGACATCCGGCACGCGGCCGCGCGGGCCGCGATGAGCAGTGTGCACGCGGAGCTGGTCCGGGAGCCCGGCCGACCATTGCTGCGGGCGTCCGTACGCGCCAAGCGTGAGCAGCTCAGCGCGGTCGGCAAGGCGCTCGACTTCCACGAGCACGCGGTGGCGTTGCGGCACCAGGCGGAAAGCGACCTCGACCAGGCCAGGACGACGTTCTCCACGGCCCAGCAGAAGCTCGACACGGCGGCGGTGGAGCGCGAGACCGTGCTCTTCGAATTCGGCGCCCGCCTGGTGGAGTGGGCATCCGGGTGCCACGAGCTGCGGTTCGAGGACCCGTCCGCGCTGGCCGAGCAGGCGGAGTCGGAATCGGCCGTACTGGCGCTGGTCGAGACGGCGTCGCTGAGCGCCCAGCAGGAGATCACCACGCTGGAAACGAGCCGGAGCGCGGCGCTGGAGGTCGCACGGACCAAGCGGGACGAAGTCGCCGCCGAAGCGGCCCGGCTCAGCACGGAACGCGACATCCCGCCGGCCGCCCCGGCCACCAGAACAGCGGATCGGAGCCGGATGCCGGGGGCGCCGCTGTGGCGGTTGGTCGATTTCGCCGCCACCACAGCGGAAAGCGAGCGCGCGGGCATCGAAGCGGCGCTCGAAGCGTCCGGCCTGCTCGACGCGTGGCTCGGTCCACGCGGCGAGATCGAGGGGCACGACATCTTCGCCGATCCGGACGCCTTGGTGCCGGTCACCGGTGGCTCACTCGCCGACGTGCTCATCCCCGAAGGCAGCGAGGATTCGCGGGCGGTGCGGCGATTGCTGACGTCGGTAGCGTACGGCGAGGAGCTGCCCGATTCCCCGGCGGCGATCGGCGCGGACGGGAGCTGGCGGCTCGGGAACCTCACCGGCAGTTGGCAGAAGGCGCAGCCGTCCTTCATCGGCTCGACCGCTCGCCGTCGTGCACGAGAGCTCCGCATCCAGGACCTGGAAGACCAGCTTTCTGACTATGAGGCGGAAATCGCCTCCCTCGAACGAGGGCTGGCTTCGCTGCGCACCCGTCGTCAAGTGCTCGAAACGGAACGCGCCGCCCGGCCCGGCCACGGCCCGCTGATCGAAGCCACGCAGGTGCTGACCCGCGCCGAGGCCGATCTCGGGTCGGCCAACCGGATCGTCCAAGAGCGCGTCGACACGGTGACGGCCAGGGAAGGCGAGGTGACCCGGGCGTTGCGGCAGCTGACCAGCCTCGCCGCCGAACACGGCCTGCCCGCCGAGCGCACCGGTCTGTCCACATTGGAATCCGCGGTCACGGTCTTCCACGAACAGGCGGAAACCTGGCTGGAAGCACACGAGAAGCTGCTGGAAGCGCGGCGAGTGCTGGCCACCTCACGGAACCAGGCCCAGCGGTCGGCGGCCAATGCGAGCGCGCGCGAAGAGGAAGCGGCGGAGGCCGAGAGCCGCCACGAGAAACTCGCCGCGACCCTCGAAGCAGTCGACAGCACGTTCGGCGTCGACTACCGCGAAGTACTGGCCGAAATCGCCGCGCTACGGGAAAAACTGCGCAGCCTCGCCGAGGAGCTGCGGGCGACCTCGCGTGAGGTCAACGAACTGGCCACCAAAGTCGGTGAGCTCGGGGCTCGGCGCGAGATCGACGAGCAGGCCCGCGAAGCCGCCTCGACCAGGCGTGACGCGGCCGCGCACCGGTTCCGCCAGCTGGCCACCGGGGTCTTCCCGGCCGACAGCGGGCTCGACGACCTGGCGAAGTTCGAAGAGACCCTGCGCGGCTCCGAAGGGGTGCGCGCCGCGCTGGACGCGGCCCGGCTGGTCACCACGGCCTGGCCGAGCATGCCGCACGCCCCCAAGAACATCGGCGACGCGCTGCACCGCCTGTCCGAATCGGTGCACACCTGCCGCAGCGCACTGAGCGCACGGGCGGACCTGGACCTCGAAACCGACGAGGACGTGCAGATCTTCACCGCGGTGGTCGACGGGGTCCGGGTCGGCGCCACCGAGTTGCTGAAGATTCTGGACACCGAAGCCGACGACAGCCGCCACGAGATCACCGACCGGGAACGCGAGCTGTTCGACCAGACGCTGACCGGCGACACCCGCCGCCACCTCGCGGCCCGGATCCGGCAGGCCAACGAACTGGTCGACGGCATGAACGCCCGGCTGGAACGCGTGCGCACCGCGTCCAAGGTGGCCGTGCGCCTGGTCTGGCAGGTCGCGCCCGATCTGCCGCCCGGCACCAAGACCGCCAGGGAACTGCTGCTCAAGGACCCGGTCCGGCTCTCCGAGGCCGACCGGCAGTCCCTGCACCGGTTCTTCCGCGAGCGCATCGAGCAGGCGAGGTCCGACGACACCGCGGCCACCTGGGAAGAGCAGCTGGCGCAGGTCTTCGACTACACCGCCTGGCACCGGTTCGTGGTGAAGGTCGATCGTGCCAACGGCAACGGCTGGGAGCTGCTGACCAGGAAACTGCACGGCGCGCTGTCCGGCGGGGAGAAGGCGATCGCGCTGCACCTGCCGCTGTTCGCCGCCGTCGCCGCGCACTACCAAGCCGTGCCGGAGGCGCCGCGGGTCATCCTGCTCGACGAGGTCTTCGTCGGCGTGGACACCACGAACCGCGGGCAGGTGTTCGCCTTGCTGTCCGCGCTGGACCTCGACCTGATGCTCACCTCGGACCACGAGTGGTGCACCTACGCCGAGTTGAGCGGGGTGGGCATCCACCAGCTGATCACCGGCGCCGATGGCGACGACGCGGTGACCACCGCGCGGTTCACCTGGGACGGCGCCGCCCTCATTCCCGACGAAGGCTCGTGAGGAGGTGGTCCAGCACGGCGCCGTTGCTCACGCGCAGGCCGTCGTGGCCGTGGTCGGCGGTCAGCCAGGGGCGTAGGCCGCGGATCAGCTCGGCGGTGGCCAGCGAGAGGTTCCGTGCGATGTACAGGTCGTCGGCGTAGATCGCGGCGGCGACGGGGACTTCGTTGGCCCGCAAGCGATCCAGGTCGTACAACGGCGGCCAGTGGTGTTGCGCCAGGTCGTGAGCCAGGGAGCGGAAGGGCCGCAGCAGCGGGTCGTTGTCGAAGATCCACGGGTAGATCATTTCGCCGAGGAAGTCCAGGTCCGGGAACTCGGCACGCACCCGCTCCCCGGCCCAGTCCGTCCTGCCGTGCTGGGCGTAGGTGGCCTCGTGCAGTAGCGAATAGATCGGGGAAGTGCTCGTCCAGGACAGCTCGCGTTCGACCTGCATCAGGAACGCGTCCGAGAGCCGGCCTGCGGTGAACGGGTCCTCCAGCAGGTAGTGCAGCTGGCGGCTGCCCGTGCTGGAGCCCAGCAGATTGCCGAGAAGCCGGAACGCGTCGGCGGTCAGCAGACGACCGCCCGGCAGGTGGATTTCGTCGTCGTTCAGGTGCTCGATGACCCGCCTGACCTGGGCGCGGTCGCCGGGGAAGCGTTGGTAGTGCGCCTTCGTCTTGGCCGCGACAACCGGGTAGAGGTGCCGGTAGACCGTGTCCGCGTCGGCTTCGACGCCGGGGAGGCCGCCGGTGATGATGGCTTCCCGCAGGCCTTCCGGCGCGAGGGACAGGTACGTCACCGTGCAGTAGCCGCCGAAACTCTGGCCCAGGACGGACCACGGTTCGTCCCCCAGAAGGGAGCGCCTGATCAGTTCGGCGTCGCGCACGATGGAGTCCGCGCGGAAGTGGTGCAGGTGCGGTCCCAGGCGCGGCAGGGTGTGCCGGTTGAGCGGGGTGGACCGGCCGGTACCGCGCTGGTCGAGCAGCAGCACGCGGTAGTCCGCGAGCGCCCGCCGCAGCCAGCCCTCGTCGCCGTGCACCCGTGGCGCCGGGAAGCCCGGACCGCCGTTGAGGTACAGCAGCCACGGCAGATCCGTGCGCGTCCGGACCTCTCGGGCGTAGCCCTCAATTCTTTCCCCATTCGGGTGATCATGGCTCAGTGGCAGGGAGAAAGTGTGGTCTACGAAGACGGTCGAAGGCACCGCGCGACGCTACCAACGCGAAACTGTCGGGGCACCCGTTTATCGTCCCCATCGTGATCGACCACCGACTCGAAGTCCCCGAAGCGGAGCTCCTCGACCTCCGCGATCGCCTGCTGCGCACGCGCTGGCCAGAGGCCGAGACGGTCGGCGACTGGTCGCAGGGCGTGCCGCTGGCGTACCTGCGCGAGCTGTGCGACTACTGGGCCACCGGATACGACTGGCGGCGCGTGGAATCCCGCCTGAACGCGCTCCCCCAGTTCAGGACGGAGATCGACGGGCTGGGCATCCACTTCCTGCACGTCCGCTCGCCGCACCCCGGCGCCACACCGCTGGTCCTCACCAGTGGGTGGCCCGGCTCGATCCTTGAGTTCCTCAAGGTGATCGAGCCGCTGACCGATCCACCCGATCCCGCCGACGCCTTCCACGTGGTGTGCCCGTCGATCCCGGGGTTCGGCTTCAGCGACAAACCCGCCGAGCCGGGGTGGGGCATCGAACGGATCGCCGGGGCGTGGCTGCGGCTGATGAGCGAGCTGGGGTACGAGCGATTCGGTGCCCAGGGCAGTGACTGGGGCACGAGCATCACCACGTGCATGGCGGTTCAGGCGCCGGAACGGCTGATCGGCATCCACCTCATGCCGCCACTCGCCGCCCCCGATCCGGACACCTTCGGTGACTTGACCAAAGCCGAGCAGCAGTCGCTCGACGCGTTGCGGCACGCGAGCGAATGGGAGGACGGCTACTCCGCCGAGCAGTCCACCAAACCGCAGACCATCGGCTACTCCCTGGTCGATTCACCGGTCGGGCTGTGCGCGTGGATCGTGGAAAAACTGCGCTCCTGGACCGACTGCGGCGGTGACCTGGAAAGCGTCCTCACCAAGGACGAAATCCTGGACAGCGTGATGATCTACTGGCTGCCGGGTACCGGTGCTTCCTCCGCGCGCCTGTACTGGGAAAGCATCCGGCAGGTGCAGAAGTGGTTCACCGAGGCCACCAGCGACCTGATCGACGTGCCCACCGGCTGCACCCTGTTCCCGAGGGAAACCCCGCGCCCCTCCCGGCGCTGGGCCGCCAACCGCTACACGAACATCGTCTACTGGTCCGAACCCGAGCGGGGTGGGCACTTCGCCGCACTCGAACAACCGGAGTCGTTCGTGCGGGAGGTGCGTGCGTTCTTCCGGGTGCTGCTTGACAACTAAAGATCTTCGAGGCGAACCAGGCCGTCCTGGATGGCACGGGCGACCAAGCCCGCCTTCGTGGGTGCCGCGCGGCCCGCGTTGGCGTACTTGATCCGCACGCGGTCGATGTAGGAGTTGACCGTGCGCACCGAGAGGCCGAGCTTCTCGGCGACCATGTCCTTGGACTCGCAGGCGAACCAGTTGACCAGCACGTCGACCTCGCGGGCGCTGAGGCGTGGCCGGTCGGGCCGGGTGTCCACGCCGATCGCCCTCGCCATGGAGGGTGGGGTGTAGGGCAACTGCCGGGCGGCGGCGTGGATGGCGGCGACCAGGTGCGCCGGGCCCTCGGCCTTGGTGAGGTAGCTCGACGCGCCGATGTCGAGGCAGGTCAGGGCGGTGTCCTTGTCGTCGCGCATGGTGTAGACGACCACGTGACGGCCGGCGTCGACCAGCCTGCGCAGGTCGCCGTAGGCCGGGGTGGGCGCGGCGAGCTGGAGGTCGAGCACGATCACGTCGGCTTCGCTGCCGGGGTCGAGCCAGGCGACGGCGACCGTGGAACCGGAGTCGACCACCCGCACGGGCGGTTCCGCGGCGGCGCACCAGGCTTCGATGCCGCTGACGATGGCGGGGTGGTCGTCGATGACCACCGCGGTGATCACTTCGCCGGCCACGCGGCCTCCACCCAGTGCTTGCCGCCGGATTCGCGGTGCGTGACGGTGACCTGCGCGGACGAGGGCAGCCGGACGGGTGGTGGCGCGTCGGTCACCACGCTGACGGTCGCGGTGCCCGGGGTGCCCAGCACGGTCACCCTGGCTTCGGCGACGGTGGCGGCGAGGCAGGCCGCCACCGGTTCGGTCAGCGCGCGGCGGACCGGGACGGACAGCTCCGGTCGTTCGCCCCAGGTGCCGAGGAACACCGTGACTCCCTTGCGTTCGGCCACTTCCGCACAGGCACGCAGCTCGTGCAGCAGCGGGTCGTCGACGTCGTCGGTTTCGGCGAACAGGCGGCGCATCCTGGCCGCCTCCACGGCGTAGGACGCGCGGTCGCGCACCGGGGTTCCGGCGGCGAGCCCGGCCAGCAGCGGCACGGTGCTCGTCGCCAGTTCCTCGAAGCGGGTACGGCGATCGCGGTGCAGCTGGTCCGCCACGGCTTCCGCGGTGCGGATGCGTTCCTCCTGCACGGCGGTGTGTTGGGCGAGGCGGGCCAGCCGGTGCAGCGCGGCCGTCGCCGCGGCCACGGTGAGCTGGTACCCGAGCACGAGGATGGACACGGTCGCCAGGCCGGCCAGGGTCAGCCGGTCGGCCTGCCCGACCGCGATCAGCTGCCCGAAGCTGAACACCTGGTGCGCGGCCAGTGCCAGCAACACCGCGGTGAACCGGTGGTCGGCGAGCAGCAGCAGGCAGCACCAGCCGATCGTGCCGTAGGACCATTCCGCCTCGGTGACCACGAGTTCCGGAGGCACGGCCGACACCGCGGCCACCGACGCGGCGAACACCGCGCCGAGCGCCGGCCAGCGCCACCGGCCGAGTGGGCGGTCGCGCCAGATCAGCACGCCCGTGACCGCGGCGACCATCGCCAGGACGGCGAAGGCGGCCACCTCGACCGCGAAAGAGCGGTAGACCTCGGCGTTCGCCAGCAGCAGCGGCAGGTTCAGGCCGAACAGGGTGACCGCGGTGATGAGCAGGGTGGCCAGGCGGAGGCCGCGGAAGAGCCGGGAGACCGTCAGTTCAGCCATGCCACGCCAGCTCGACCGTGGTGCCGCTGCCGGGCGCGCTGCGGACCACGGCGGTCCCGCCGATCCGAGCTACTCTGTCCACAATGGACCTGGACAGTCCGTGGCGTTGCGCGGGGACCGCCGCCGGGTCGAATCCCCGGCCGGTGTCGGTGACTTCGAGCCGGACGCTGTCACCCGTACGGCACAGGGTGACCACCGCGGAGGCGACTCCGGCGTGCCGGGCGACGTTCTCCAGCGCCTCCCCGGCGGCTCGGCACAACGCGACAGCCGGTCTCGTCGGCAGGCAGATCGGTTCGGTGACCCGGATTTCGGCGTCCACCGGGCTGTGCCGGGCCACCTCGTCGAGCAGTTCGGCCAGGTCCACCTGGCCTTCCGGCAGTTCCGCCCGGCCGGCGAGCACGTCGAGGTCCCGTGCGGCACGATCGGCCAGCCACGGTTCGCGGCCGGTGACCATGCCCGTGCCGATCGCCAGCAGCGTGGCGGCGGCGGTGTCGTGCATGGTGGCGAGGTGCTCGCGTTCGTCGGCACGGCGAGCAGCGGCGATCTCGGCCTCGCGGCGCACCCGCTCCCCCACGGCCGTCCCCCGGTCCACCGCCCGGCTCGCCTTGCGCACCAGCACGCGCAGCCCACGCGACAACCCGGCTTCGGCCAGCGTCCACAGCCCGAGCGGCAAGGACGCGGTCCAGCCGCCGGGGTCGGCGATCGCCGAGCCCGCCAGGTAGGCCGCGATCAACACCACGGTGAGCACGAACCCCGGCACCGGCTCGCACAGCCACTGGTGGCACACCGCGGTGATGGACACCGCGACGAGGACCCAGCTGGTGCTGTCGTGCAGCAGCACCACCGGGTCGATCCACCGGGCGCCGAGGCAGAGCACCGCGATCACCGCGGTGTCGAGCACCAGCACCCGCGACGCGCGGCCCCAGTAGAACGCGCTCCACGAAGCCAGTGCGAGCACCACGGCCACCGAACGGTCGAGGGGCACGGTGAACAAGGTCAGGGAGGCGACCGAAAGGAGCACCGCGGTCCGCACGATGACGGCGTACCGGCGGCCGGCGCGCTCGACTTCGCGCTCGGCGGGGCCACCCGGTGTGGGTTGATCGACCGGCACCGCCCCTCCAAGGCCCGCACTAACTTCGGACTCCAGCCGACCAGGGAGGTACCGCGTGGAACAGGATCAGCTGGACGCGCGCAACGCCGCGCTGCGCGACCAGGTCGAGGACATGTTAGCGGGCCTGCGCAAGCAAACCGGTGAGTTGAAGGCCGCGCAGGCGGAGGCCGCGAACGCCACCGGCGAGGCGCAGTCGCCGGACGGCCAGGTCTCGGTGGCGGTGAACGCGACCGGCGTGGTGACCAGCGTCCGGTTCGCCCAGTCGGCGTTGCTCCGCACCACCCCCGACCGCCTGGGCCACTTGGTGGTGCAGACCATCCAGGCGGCCGCGGCCGCCGCCCAAGCGAAGTCGGCAGCCGTACTCGCCCCGGTGCGCCAAGGCATGCCAGACCTCCCGGACCTCTTTCCCGGCGCACCTTCGCTGAGCGCACTGAACCCGCCGGTGCCGTTGCCTGGCCGAGGGGGCCAGGCAACGGCACCGGTACCCCCCACCCCACCGGCACGCCCGCGCCCCCGCCCCCAGCACCCCGAAGAGGACGAACCGCTCGGCTCAATCATGCAGAGGGGATACCAGTGACCACAGCCAAGATCGACCCGGATGTGCTCCGGGCGGCCGCACCGAAGTTCAAGGCGGCCGCCGACGACCTGAAGCAGGCGATGGAGACCCTTTTCGCCGGTGGGCAGGGCGAGGGCGCGCCCTGGGGTAGCGACGGCATCGGCGATGCGTTCGCCAAGGGCTATCTGCCCGCGGTCGAGAAGGCGAAGGAGGGGTTCACCACGATCGCCGGCTCCACCGCGGAAACCGGCGTCGCGCTCGAAATCGCCGCGAAGGACTGGGAAGAGCAGGAAGCCAGGACCAAACGGCAGCTGAGCGACTGAGAGGAACCCCGATGGGGATCGAAGTTCCCGGCGAGGTCAAGTGGCTGGCCGACAAGGTCATCGGCACCTCGTGGCCGAAAGGCGACGAGACCGCGCTGCGCCGCCTGGGCGAGCTGTGGGAGAAAGCCGCGGAATCGGTCGAAGAAGTGGCCCAGGACGGTGACGCCGCCGCGAAGGTCGCGCTCGCCGGGATGAAATCCGACGCGGCGGCGGATCTCACCCGGCACTGGAACGGCTTCACCCGGGGCGACGACGCTGACTACCCGAAGCTGGCGAAGCTCTGCCGCCAGATCGCCGACGCCTGCCGGAAGAGCGCGACCAGCATCGAGTACACCAAGCTCAGCATCATCGCCGCGCTGGTCATCCTGGCCATCCAGATCGCGTTGCTGATCGCTTCGGCGGTCGGCACGCTCGGGTCCAGCACGGCGGGCATCCCGATCGCGATGGCGGCGACCAGGGTGGTGGCCATGCGGCTGCTGACCGAGCTGCTCAAGCAGATCGTCATCAACGTGGGCATCAACCTCGGGGTCGATCTCACCATCCAGGCATTCCAGACCGGAACGGGGAATCGAGACGAATGGGACGCGGGCAAAACTGGTAAAGCCATTCAGGCGGGTGCCATCGCGGGGGCCGCAGGCGGACTGACCGGTGGAGCGGCGACCGCGGCGAGCATCCGGGCCGCGAACCGGCCGATCACCAGGATCACCAACGAGGCCGGGGAAACTGAGGCGGTGCAACCATCGCGGTGGTTGTCCCGCGGGGTGGCCAACACCATCGGCGACAACTCCGCCTACTTCGGCAGCGCCGCGGCACGGGGAGCCGCGCAAGGCGCGCTCGCCGGGGCGTCCGGCAACATCGCGAACGACTTCGTCAACGGCAAACGCGGCGAAGACCTGATCAAAAGCGCCGTGGCGGGCGGTTCCACCGGCTCGGTCGGTGGTGCGCTGGGCGGGACGACCAACCGCCACGAGGGCTTGCTGGACGCCCACCACCCGGGCGGGCAAGGCCTCGACTACCGCGTCGACGGCGGCCCTCGACACCGGAACAGCCCCGAAGAACTGGGCGGCGGCTGGAATTCGAACAGGGTCGATCGCTTCGGGGACACGGCGGGCAACAACGGCAACGATGAAGCCGACGACCACCCACAGGTCCAGTACGAGCCGTGACCGTGGCGGCGGGGCCGCGGAAACGCCTTCGGCGGCCCCGCCGCTTTGGTCATGGGGTGGCCAGGGCTTCAGTGGGAGAAAGCCGTGAGGCGCGGATCGCTGGGTACAGGCCTGCCAGGGCACCGATCAGCAGGGTGGCGGCGATGCCGCCGCCGAGGGACCAGGGTGGGATGACGGCGGGCCAGTCCCGCGAGAACGCGTAGCCGATGGAGACGCCGGCACCCAGCACCGCTCCTCCCACGCCGCCCAGGAGGGAGAGCAGGAGGGATTCCGCGAGGAACTGGCTTCGGATGCGGCCCCGGGTGGCGCCCAGCGAGCGGCGCAGGCCGATCTCCGCGCGTCGCTCCAGTACCGAGATGACCATGGTGTTCGCGACGCCGACACCGCCGACGAGCAGGGCCACGGCGCCCAGGCCCAGCAGCAAGCCGGTGAAGGCTTCGGTGGCGGCTTGTTTGGCGGCCAGCGCGTCCGACGGGCGCGAGACCTCCACCTCGTTCGGCGCTTCCGGGTTCGCCGTCGCACCGAGGACCGAGCGCACCGACTCCACCTGGGTTTCCTGCGACCGCGTGTAGATGGTCGTCGGATGCCCGTCGAAGGACAGCGAGGCCTCGGCGGCCGGCCACCCGACCAGCGCCGCGGCGTCCAGTTCCGGAGCCAGTTCCGCCGGTTCCAGTATCCCCAGCACGGTGAACCACTCGCCGCCGATCAGCACCTGGGCGCCCGGCTGGCCGATGCCCAGGCGTTCCGCGGCCACCGCACCGAGCACGGTGGCGCGGTACGAACCGGTCGCGTCGTTCAGCCAGCTCCCGCTCCGCACCCGCCCCGCGACCGTCGCCAGCAGGTCGCTACGGGCGGCGTAGGTGGACAGCCCGTTGGTCTGCGTCTCGGGGATCATGTCCGACCGGAACACCTTCGCGTCCTCGATCCGGCCGACCGCGGAAAGCGACTCCACCGGCGAAATCCGCGAAGTCATCGCCTCGGACGCCATCGGCAGCTGCGCCTGCTCACCCATCATCGTCGTACCCGGCGCGACGGTGAGCAGGTTCGTGCCCAGCGCGTCGAGCGTGCGGTCCAACTCAGCCCGCGACGAAGACGAAATACCCACCACGGCGACCATCGCGGCGATCCCGATCGCGATGCCCAGCGCGGACAGGAACGCCCGCATCGGCCGCGTCCGCAGCCCGATCGCCCCCACCTTCAGCACATCACGCGGCCACATCCGCGCCGGTGCGAGCACGTCCGCCATCAGCCCACCCCCACGAGCTGACCGTCACGCATCCGCACCTGCCGCGGCAGCGAATCGGCGATGTCCCGGTCGTGCGTGATGATCACGACCGTGGTGCCCGCCGCGTTCAGCTCCCGCATCAACCGCATCACGCCCTCCCCGGACACCGTGTCCAGCGCGCCGGTCGGCTCGTCGGCGAGCAGCAGCGGCGGATCCCCGGCCACCGCCCTGGCCACCGCGACCCGCTGCCGCTCCCCGCCGGAGAGTTCGTGCGGCCGGTGGTCCATCCGGTGCGCCAGCCCGACGCGCTCCAGCGCGGCACACGCCCGCCGTCGCCGCTCCCCGGCCCGCAAACCCGTGTACAGCAGGCCATCCGCGACGTTCTCCAGCGCCGAAACGCCGGAAGCTAGGTGGAACTGCTGGAACACGAACCCGATGCGGCGCGCCCGCAGCACCGACAGCTTGGCGTCGGACAGCTTCGCCACGTCGTAGCCGTCGATGTGCACGTCCCCCGAAGTCGGCCGGTCCAGCGTGCCCAGGAGGTTCAGCATGGTCGACTTCCCCGAGCCCGACGGCCCGACGATGGCGACCAGCTCCCCCTGCTCCACGCGCAGCGAAACCCCGCTGAGCGCGGCGACCCCGCCGGGGTAGGTCTTGCTCACCTCGGTCAGCGAGATCACTTCGGCACCCCCACCACCGTGCCCTCGGTGATGTCGCTGCCGGAGATCTCCACCCGGCCGTCCGCGAACAACCCGGTGTCCACCGGCACGTACCGGGTCGCGCCGCCTTCCACGACCTCCACCCCGAAACCGCCCTCGGCCAGCGCCAGCAGCGCGGCCACCGGGACGGTGAGCACGTTCTCGCGCTTGTCCGCGGTGAAGGTGACGTCCACCGAAGCCAGCGCGTAGGACTCGGCGGCCTGCTGGTCGTCGAAGCCGATGATCACCTCGACCTTGGTCGTCGGCTCCGCGTTCTGCCCCTCGCCCGGCTGGATGATCGTGGACACCTCGTCGACGCGGCCGGTGAACTTCTTGCCGTCCGGCAGTTCGACCTGCACCTCGGTGTCCTCTTTGGCCAGTCGCTGGTCGGCGGGCTCGAGTTCCACGGTGATCGCTTTCGCGACACCGGTGTGCGTCAGCACCTTCTGACCCGGCGTGGCCGGTTCGCCCGCCTTGGCCTCGACACTGTCCACTCGCAACTCACCGTCGGCGAACACCACGCGCCCGAGCTCGACGATCCCGGTCTCGTCGAGCCCCAGGTCCTCCTGCCAGTTCGCCACCGCGGTCGCCGTGGCCGAGGTGTACTCGTCGTCGACGGTGAAGCCGGTGTACCCGAGTTCGCGCAGGTTCTCCTCCAGCTGCCGCACATCCAGCCCCTCGACCCCGTCGGCCAGGTTCCGGTACGCGGGCATCGAGCCGTACATCAGCACCACCGGCTTGTCGTCCACTTTGTACAGTGCTTGCCCGCGCGCGATCCTCGCGTCGCCTTCCGGCACGGAGGTGAGCGTGCCGGGCAGGCGGTTGCTGATGGTCGTGGTGACGCCGTAGCCGAGTTCGCCGTCCGCGTCGTGCGAATCGTTGAGCGTCTGCCGGGCCACTTCCGCCGTGCTGGGCGGCAGTTCGCTCGCGGCGGTGTCACCCGCCTCGCTCCGCGTCTGGGTGAACACCAGCATGCCCGCGGTGGCCGCGCCGGCCACCACCACCACGGCCACCCCGGCCGCGACCTTCCTCCGCATCACTTGCCCTCCGGCAGCGACATGAGGTCCTTGCAGGCTTCCTGCGCCTTCTCGAAGTCGGGGTCCTCAGCCTGCTTCTTGTCGATGCGGATGCCGCCCTGGTTCGGGTCCGGGTCGGCGAAGGCCTCCACCCCGTTGGCCCGCATGCATTCGGCGAACTTGCGGGCGTTCTCCTGCAGCTGCGGGTTCGCCTTGCCGTTGGCCTGGGGGCTGTACTGGCGGCAGGCCTCCTGCGCCTTGTCCACCACTTCCTTCGGGATCTTGCCGTCGAGCTTGAGCTGCACGCCCTTGCCCGGCTCCGGGTCGGGCATGTCCACGCCGTTCTCGCGCATGCACTGGGCGAACTTCACGCCCATGTCACCGGCTTCTCCGGCCGGCGCGGCGCTCGCGGGTGCTCCGGTGGCCGGCTGCCCCGCCGAGGCCACCTGGTCACCGCCGTCGTCGGCGCCGCACGCGGTGAGCAGCAGGGTCAGCGCGGTCAGCGCGCCGAGGGTGAGCCGTCGCATCAGTCCTCCTGTGTCGGGAATCGTGGGAGCCGATGCAAGCCGAACGGCCGTTTCCGCAGGGTTTCCGCGTTCGCTAACGGGGACGAAACACCGCGATCGGGGATCATGCGCGGATGAGGGTGCTGGTGGTCGAGGACGAGCCGCTGCTCGCCGACGCGATCGCGGAGTGGCTGCGGGACGAGGCGCACGCGGTGGACATCGCCTACGACGGGGGTGCCGCGCTGGAACGGCTTCACGTGCACGCCTACGACGTGGTGGTGCTCGACCGCGACCTCCCGGTGGTGCACGGCGACGACGTGTGCCGCGAGGTGGTCGGCTCGGAGTCACCGGCGAGGGTGCTGATGCTGACCGCGTCCGCGGAGATCACCGACCGGGTCGGCGGCCTCGCGCTCGGCGCCGACGACTACCTGACCAAACCGTTCGCCTTCCCCGAACTGGCCGCCCGCGTGCACTCGCTGGGCAGGCGCTCCCGTCCGGCCGCGCCGCCGGTGCTCACCCGCGCGGGCATCACCCTCGATCCCGCGCGCCACCAGGTCTTCCGCGACGGCCACTACGTTCCACTGTCCAAAAAGGAGTTTGCCGTGCTGGCCGAGCTGCTGCGTGCCGACGGTGCCGTGGTGTCGGCGGAGTTCCTGCTGGAGAAGGCGTGGGACGAGCACGTCGATCCGTTCACCGGCGTGGTCCGGCTGACCATCCTGAAGCTGCGGCGCAAGCTCGGCGAACCGTCGGTCGTGGAGACCGTCACCGGTGTGGGATACCGGATCCCGTGACCGGCCTGCGTCCCCGGCGGGTCACGCTGCGCACCCGGCTCACGCTCATCTACGGCGGGTTGTTCCTGGTCGCGGGTCTCGTGCTGCTCGGCGTCACCTACGCGCTGTTCAACCAGCAGCTGACCGGCACCGGGCCGAAGATCGTCTCGAAGAGCCAGCTGCCCGAACCCGGACCCGGCCGCAAGCACCTGGTGGTGATGACCGGCAACGGCGACGTCCTGTACGGCACCGGCGCCGAGCAGTGGATGCGGGACCAGCAGGAGCAACTCCACGACGCGGCGACGACCTCGCTGTTCACCCAGGGCGGCATCGCGCTGCTGGTAGTCGGCGGGCTGGCTGCCGGGTTCGGCTGGCTGGTCGCCGGGCGGGTGCTGGTGCCGTTGCACCAGGTCACCAACACCGCGCGCCGCATCGCCACGGCACCGGCGGCCGACCGGAACCTGCACGAGCGCATCGCCCTGCACGGGCCGGACGACGAGGTGAAGGACCTGGCGGGCGCGTTCAACACGATGGTCGAGCGGCTGGACCGGTCGTTCGACGGTCAGCGTCGCTTCGTCGCCAACGCGTCGCACGAACTGCGGACCCCGCTGACCGTGAGCCGCTCGCTGGTCGAGGTCGCGATGCACCGGAAAACCGCGTCACCCGACGTCAAGCAGCTCGGCGAGACTCTGCTGGAAATCAACACGCGGCACGAGCGGCTGATCAACGGGCTACTGCTGCTCGCCGGTTCGGAGAACGAGATCCTGGATCGGCGGCCGGTGGACCTGGCCGACGTGGTGACGCACGTGGTCGCGCAGACCGCGGCGGAGGCCGAGCGGGCGGGGATCGAGGTGCGCGCCGACGCCGCGGAGGCGATGACCACCGGGGACGCGGTGTTCCTGGAGCGGCTGGTGCAGAACCTGGTGGAGAACGGCATCCGGCACAACACCGGCGGCTGGGTGCACGTGGTCAGCCGCACCGGGGCGGACGGGCGCGCCGAGGTGGAGGTGCGCAACACCGGCGCCGTGGTGCCGCAGTACGAGATCCCGGCGTTGTTCGAGCCGTTCCGGCGCTTGGCCACCGACCGCCTGGCCACCGCGAAGGGCGCCGGGCTCGGGTTGTCGATCGTCCGCTCGGTCGCCAAGGCCCACGGCGGCGAGGTGACAGCCCACCCGCGCGACGGCGGCGGCCTGGTGGTGTCGGTGGTGCTGCCTCAGTAGGCGACCGAGAAGCGCTGGCGCTGGTGAGCGGGCTTTTCGACCTCGTCGACGAAGGCGAGCGCGTAGTCGTCGCCGCTGATGCTGTCGCCGATGATCTGGTCGCCGCCGACGCGGTAGCGGCCGAGCTTCTCGCCGGGATTGAACGAGCCGAACGCGGGCGCGGGGCTGACGTAGAACCAGTCGACGTCGTCCGGGAGCGCGCGCAGGGCTTCGAGCACACCGACGTGGGCCTGCGCCTCGCCCTTCGCGAAGGCCGGGAAGGCGGGGGTGTCGACCAGCTGCGGACCGCCGGGCGAGACCTGCAGGCTGCCCGCGCCCCCGACCACGCCGATCCGGGCGCCGGTCTTGGCGAGCGCCGGGACGGCGTCGACCAGGCTCTTGCCGTCAGCCGGGGCGGCGGGCACCGCGACGACGATGACGTCCGCGCCCTTGGCCACGTCCAGCACGAAGGCCTCGTCGTGCACTGAACCGCTGGTGACGCCGGCGCGTTCCTTGCGGGCCACGCGAACCACCTCGTGGCCACGCCCCTCCGCCTCGGCGGCGATCTTGCCGCCGGCGTACCCGGTCCCGCCGAACACCACAATCCTGGCCATCGTCTTCGTCTCCTGTCGAGGTCGGGCAGCGAGCGCACCCCACGCTAATCGCGATCCCTCACCCCACCGGCCCACCCACTCCCACCTCTAGTGGATTTCCGGTTACGCGGGCTTCCAGCGGCCGCTCAGCTCACCCGGTTGTGGTGGCGGGCCGGGTAGTGGCGGGTCCGAAGGGGCCGACAGTGTGCGCAACAGCATGGCCAGCACTCGACGCCGGAGTTGGCGGGTTCGGGCGGGGTCGTCGACGCGGATGGCGGCGCAGGCTTCGAGGGTGAGCCCGATGTCCTGCGGCACCGCGTCCTCGCGCAGCGCGCCCGCCTCCTTCGCGCGGTCGACCAGCGTGGTCGCCAGTTCGTTGGAGCGCAGGGCGTCCGCGCCCATCTCGGCCGTCGGGGTGAAGGTGCCTGCCAGGTGCACGGTCAGCGAGTGCACGTCGGCGTCGACCACGCGCTCGACGAAGCCGGTGAACGCGCGCCCGGCGTCCTCCTCCTCGAGGGCCGCCTCGGCTTCGGCGTTGTAGCGCCGCAAGCCCTCGTGGCACAGGTGCCGCAGCAGGTCCTCCTTCCCCGGGTAGCGCCGGTACAACGCGCTGATGCCCACCCCGGCGCGCTTCGCCACGGCGGACACCGGCGCCTTCGGGTCGGCCAAGAACACCTCGCGGGCGGCTTCGAGGATGATGCCGTCGTTCTGCGCGGCCTGCTGACGGCGTCCCGACAGCCCGCTGCTCTGCGTAGTTGCCATGCGAACCAGGGTAACACTGGAACAGACTGTTCCGCTCTGCTACTCTCTAATCAGAACGAAACATTCCGTTCCACTCAGTACCCACAGGAGCCCACCGTGATCCGTCCCTTCCGCATCGAGATCCCCCAGACCGCCCTCGACCAGCTCGCCGACCGCCTCGAGCACGCGATCCTGCCGAACGAACTCCCCGGCACCGGCAGCGACTACGGCATGGCGGTCGAGCGCGTCCGCGAGCTCCTGCGTCACTGGCGCGAGGAGTTCGACTGGCGCGCGCTGGAAGCCCGCCTCAACGCGTACCCGCAGTTCGTCACCGAGATCGACGGCGAGGACATCCACTTCCTGCATGTCCGCTCATCCCGCGAGGACGCCACGCCGCTCATCCTGAGCCACGGCTGGCCCGGCACCGTCCTCGAATACCTCGACATCATCGACCTCCTGACCGAGCCGGACAGCGGCCCGGCGTTCCACCTGGTCATCCCCTCCCTGCCCGGCTTCGGCTTCTCCGGCCCCACCCGCACCACCGGCTGGAACCGCTTCCGCACCGCCCGCGCCTGGGCCGAGCTGATGAACCGCCTCGGGTACCAGCGCTATGGCGCGGTCGGCAACGACGCCGGTTCGCTGATCTCACCGGAGATCGCGCGCGTCGACCCCGAGCACGTCACCGGCGTCCACGTCACGCAGCTCTTCTCGTTCCCCTCCGGCGATCCCGCCGAGATGGCCGACCTGAGCGAGACGGACCAGGCCGCGCTCCAGCACCTGCAGTGGTTCTACGACAACCACTTCGCCTTCAACCAGCTGCACAGCCAGAGTCCGCAGACGCTGGCCTTCGCGCTCGCGGACTCGCCGGTCGGCCTGCTCGCTTGGAACGCCCAGCTCTTCGGCGAAGCCCTCGACCCGGCGTTCGTCGTGGGCAACGTGGCCATCCACTGGCTGACCGGCACCTCCGGCTCGGCGATCCGGTTCTACTACGAGGACGCGCACGCCGAAGCGCACACCGGAGCCGAGCCGCAAGGGCCGACCACCACCCCGATCGGGCTGGCCATGTTCGCGGGCGACTTCCAGTCGATCCGCCGGTTCGCCGAGCGCGACCACCGGCGGATCACCAGCTGGAACTCCTACGACACCGGTGGCCACTACGCCGCGCACGAGGCGCCGAAGGTGCTCGCCGACGACCTCCGGAACTTCTACGCCACTCTCGCTTGATCTCCACCTTACTGGAGGTTGGATGCTCGGACCGTGACAACGATGAGAGCGGTTCGGGTCAGCGGGTTCGGGGGACCCGAAAAGCTGCGGGTGGACGAGGTCCCGGCCCCCGTCGCGGGGCCGGGGGAGGCGGTGGTCGGGGTGGCCGTCGCGGATGTGTTGTTCCTCGAAACCCAGTTGCGAGGCGGCTGGGGAGCCGAGTACTTCGGGATGACGCCGCCGTACGTGCCGGGAACCGGCGTGGCCGGGCGGGTGCTGGCCGTCGGTGAAGGTGTCGACCGCGACTGGGTGGGCAAGGAGGTCGTCGCCGGCATCAGCGGCGGCGGATACGCGGAACAGGCGCTCGTCCCCGCCGGGAACCTCGTCGAAGTCCCGGACGGGCTCGATGTTCGGACCGCCGCGGCCCTGCTTCAGATCGGACCGGCGGCGTTGCGCCTGGTCGACGCCGCGAAACCGCGGCCAGGCGACCGCGTGCTGATCACCGCGGCCGCCGGTGGACTGGGCAGCCTGCTGGTCCAGCTGGCCAAGGCCGCCGGCGCGCACGTGACCGCGGCCGCCAGGGGTGCCGAAAAACTGGGGCTGGCCAAGGAACTCGGGGCCGACGTGGTCGTCGACTACAGCACCGGGGACTGGGTCGACGGCCTCGAAGCGGACATCGTCTTCGACGGGGTCGGCGGCGACATCGGCCAGGCCGCCTTCGCCACGGCCACTCGCCGGTTCTTCGCCTACGGGGTGCCCAGCGGCGGATTCGCCGAAGTGGACACCGCCGAAGCCGACCGCCGCGGCGTCGAAGTGACCGGCATCGAACAGGTGCAGTTCAGCCCGGACGAGTTGCGCGTCTTCATCGCCCGGACGCTCGCCGAAGCCGTCGCCGGACGGGTGAAGCCCGTGATCGGCCGGACGTTTCCGCTCGCCCGAGCCGCCGAAGCACACGCCACAATGGAAAGTAGGACAGTGCTCGGCAAGACGCTCCTGCTCGTCTGAACCTGGGAAAAGGACAACATGGCACAGGCAGTCCGGTACGCCGAATACGGCGGACCCGAAGTACTCCGGCTCGAAGAGATCGACCTGCCCGAACCCGGACCGGGCGAGGTCCGGCTCGCGGTCCGGGCCGCGGGGATGAACCCGGTCGACTGGAAGATCCGCCGCGGCCTGTTCACGCCGGGTCAGGAACTGGCCGAACCACGCGGCACCGGCGTCGAGGCGTCGGGCGTGGTCGAGGCGGTCGGCCCCGACGTGGACACCGCCGCACCCGGCGACGAGGTCTTCGCCGGCGTGGGCTCCGGCGCGCTCGCCACGCACGTCATCGCGCGTGCGGACAGCCTGGTGCACAAGCCCGACTGGCTCAGCTTCGAGGAAGCCGCCGCGTTGCCGGTCGCGTCGGAGACCGCCGCGCGCACCCTGCGGTACCTCAACGTCCAATCAGGACAGACGTTGCTGGTGCACGCCGCGGCGGGCGCGGTCGGCCTGGTCGCCGGGCAGCTGGCGATCGCCCGCGGCCTGACCGTGATCGGCACGGCCAGCGAGGCGCGGCACGAGGTCCTGCGTGAACTCGGCGTGCACCCGGTGGCCTACGGCGACGGCTGGGTGGACCGGGTCCGCGAAGCCGCGCCGGACGGCATCGACGTGGTGCTCGACGGCTCCGGACGCGGCGTGCTGAAGGAATCCGTGGCGCTGACCGGCGACCCGGCCAAGGTGGTGACCATCGCCGACGGCAGCGCCGCCGACCACGGCGTGCACTTCACCAGCGGTGGCAACGAAAAGGTGCCGGCCGCGGAGGTGTTCGCCGAGGTGCTGCCGCTGCTGCACGCCGGGAAGTTGCGCCTGCCCATCGCGCGGACCTTCCCCCTGGCACAGGCCGCCGACGCGCACCGCCTCAGCGAGGACGGCCATGTGCTCGGGAAGATCGTGCTCGAGGTCGGCTAGCCGTCGGTGCGCTCGGCGGCGGCCGCGCGCATCCTGGCTTCCTTCTCCTGCAGTTCCGGGGTGAAGGCCTCGCCGAAGTCCTCGGCCTCGAGCACGCGCCGCACCTCGATCTCCTGGTCGGGGCCGGGGACCCGCTTCACCCAGCTGAGCGCCTCCTCCAGCGAGGGCACCTCGATCATCCAGAACCCGGCGATCAGTTCCTTGGCCTCGGTGAACGGCCCGTCGGTGACGGTCGCCGAGCCGTTGCTCAGCTTCACCCGTGCGCCCTGCGAGCTGGGCGCGAGCCCCTCGCCGGTGAGCAGGATGCCGGCGCCGACCATCTCCTCGTTGAACTTCGCCATCTCGGTGAGTTCGGCTTCGGTGGGCGCCCGGCCGCTGTCGTTCGACTCGTCGGACTTGAGCAGGATCATGAATCTCATGGTTTCTCCCTCGAAGGTGACGACCTCCACCCTTCACCTCCGGTACGCGGGCGCACCACCGGCACGCCTTCACACAAGCAAATTTCTATGTGCACGGCGGCTTTTCACCTGCGTACGTTCCAGGGCATGCGCGAACGAATCATCCGATCCGGCGACGTCGAACTGTGGACCCAGGCGATCGGCGAACCCGATGCCCCGGCGCTGCTGCTGAACGCCGGGGACTGCCAGTCGTCGATGGACTGGCCGGAGGATCTGGTGCGCCTGCTCGCCGACGCCGGGCACCTGGTGCTCCGCTACGACTACCGCGACACCGGACGCTCCACGCACCGCGAGTTCCCGCCGAATCCCTACGACTTCGGCGATCTGGCCCGCGACGCGGTCGCGGTGCTCGACGGGTGGGGCATCGAACGCGCCCACTCGCTCGGGTTCGGCATGGGTTCGGCGGTCAGCCAGCTGCTCGCGCTGGACCACCGCGAACGACTGACCGCGATCACCCTGCTCGGCAGCTGCGCGATGGACGTGGACTTCTTCGGCAACTGGGAACGCGCGCTCACCGGGGAGCCCACGCTCGACGGCCTGCCCACGCCGGAGCGCTGGTTCGTCGAACTCGCCTTCAATCCCGCGTCGGTCTCGGAAATCGAGTTCTACCGGCGGCTTTCCGGCGACCAGCTCCCCTTCGACGAGAGCGAGCTACAGCAACGGATCGATCGCGTGCGCGCACACGCGGCGGACGAGGAGCCGGTCGAGGACCACCCACACGGCCAGATCCGGCAGGACTGGACCAAGCGGGCCGCCGACCTGGCGGGCATCACCACGCCCGCGCTGGTCATCGAGGCCCCACTGGACCCGATCCACCCGCCGCCCCACGCGCGGCACCTCGCCGAGTCGATCCCGGGCGCGCGGCTGACGACCATCCCCGGCATGGGCCACTACCTGGCGCCCGCGATCCACCAGCCGCTGACCGACGCGGTCACCGCTCACGTCGGCGCGGGGATGTGACAGAAGTGCTTGCGCTGCAACAGAAAGCACCGGCCGCGTAGAGATTACGCGGGAACACGCCGAGCGCTGGGGGTCACTCGGCGTGTCCCGCCGCTCGTGGGGGTTCGGGAGAACGGACGAATTCGACTTCCGCCGGCTCGTCCAGATCATCGATGTCGAGCGGGCAACCGTCCGCGGTGAACAGTTCCGAACCGCCTGCCAGTACCACCGTCAGTGCCGTAGGTGTCGTCACGCTTCCCACGATGCATGACGAGGACTAGGACTTCGGCTAGATGGCTCAGGCGGGGACCGTGGCGTCGAGATCCTGGGACAGCAGCTCGGAAAGCTCGCGCAGCGTCTCTTCCGCGCCTTCGCCTTCCACCACCAGCACCACGTCTTCGCCGCCGCCGACGCCGAGCGACATCACCGCGAGGATGCTCGCCGCGTCGACCAGTGCGTCTTCGGAGCGGCCGATGCGGACGGAGGCGGACTGCTTGCCGGCGGCCTCGGCGAGCAACCGGGCCGGCCGCGCGTGCAGACCGACCGAAGAACCAATGGTGACTCGTGTGCTGAGCACGCTTCCGTCCTTTCGATCAGGCGCCAGGAGCCTCCTCAGCGTAACCGCGAGCATGTTGGTTATCAAGCGTTTCGAGTTGGTTTATCTGCGTTGAAGTTGGTTCACGTTCGCTTCACCCGATCGTGAGCTGTTCGCGCAGCTCCTCGACGCGCCGCACCTCGTCGGCCGCCTCGCCGTCACCAACCGGCCCGAAACCGTCCACTTCGGACAACAGCGCCCGCGCCCCGTCCTCGTCGCCCAGCCGCAGCGCCAGATCGGTACGCAGTACCAGCGCACGGAAACGCAGCACCGCGGGCACTTCCTCGTCGAGCGCGAGCGCCCGGTCGAGCGTCCGCACCGCCGCATGTGGATCGTCGCGCGAGTCGGCCAACATGGTGGCAGTCTCCAGGACGCGGCCGAGCTTCGGGCCCTCGACGGGTCCTTCGGCGAGCCCGTTGTTCGGCGCGCTGAAGGGCTGGCCGATGCGGACGTAATTGCCCGACGGGTCGATCACGATGAACTGCCGGGCGCCCGAACGCAGGTTCTTGAGCGGGTTGACCCGCGGCGTCCCGCGCGAGGGCACCTTGCCCAGCGCCGCGCGCAGGCCGCCGGTGAACCGCTCGTACAGCACGTCCACCCGATCGGTCAGCACGTAGCAAGTGCTGAAGTTGTCCTGCGGCGCCAAGCCTTTCAGCACGTAGAAGTGCAGTTCTACCCCCTCGAAATCGACCACCGCGTACACGTTGGGCGCTTTCTGCCGGTAGGTCACTTCGAAGCCGAGCGAGCAGTAGAAGTCGAGCGTCTCGGTGATCGAAACGCAGGGCAGCAGCGGGATGGTCTTCTCCACGGCGGGTCACCTTCCGGAGATCACTCAAATTTGAGTACGGGCCCCGAGGCTAGCACGCCGGGTACTCAAACTGGAGTGTTCAGCCTCGGGAACGCAGGCGCCTCAACATGCGCGCGTCCTCGAAGCCGACCGACCGGGCCGCGTGCTCGACGGTCACACCCTGGGCGATCAGGTGCTCGGCGCGTTCGACCCGCAGGACCTGCTGGTAGCGCAACGGGGTCAGCCCGGTGACCCGGCCGAACAACCGCGTGATCGTGCGCTCGCTGCACCCCGCGGACCGCGCGAGGTCGGCCAGGCGCAGGCGCTCGGCGAACCGCTCGTCGATCAGGTCCTGGATCCGGTGCACGGCGTCGTTGAGGTGGTCGCGATGCCGGAGCATGGCGCTGGCCTGCAGTTCCTCGCCGTTGCGGCGGGCGTAGACGACCATCTCGCGGGCGATCCGCGCGGCCACGCCCGGCCCGTGGCGCACGGCGATCAGGTGCAGGGAAAGGTCGATGCCACTCGCGATCCCGGCCGAGGTGACCACCTGGCCGTCGGTCACGTAGAGCACGTCGCGCACCACCGTGGCCAGCGGATACCGGCGCGCCAGCTCTTCCTGCAACCCGTGGTGGGTGGTGCAGCGACGGCCGTCGAGCAGTCCGGCCCGGCCGAGCGCGTCGGCCCCCGCGCACACGCTCGCCACCAGACCGCCCGCGTCGTGGTGCGCGCGGATCCGGGCCAGCGTCTCCGCCGCGATGGGGCCCGTGCCGGGGAGTTCGGGCGCCCGCCAACCCGGGACGAGCAGGATGTCGTCCCGGGTCAGCTCCGGCCAGTCCACTTCCGCGCCCACCGGGATCCCTTGTGCCGTCGGCACTTGCGGGCGTTCGGCGAGGTAGCGCAGGCGATACCCCAGGCCGAGGTCACCGGCGCTGGAGAACACCTGCGCCGGCCCGGCGAGATCGAGCAGGTGCAGCTTCGGCACCAGCAGAAAAGCGACAGTGGTTCGGGGGTTCGGGGGTCGCCCCCCGGGCATTACAGTGGTCACGATCTGGTCAGCGTACCCGCCACTTCGTCCACGGTCCGGATGGTGGCGAACCGGCCCGCCAGGGCGTACTCCGTGCGCGCGATGATCTCGTCGGTCTGGAGCGTGCGCGGGTCGGCGAGCACCTCGTCGGCACTGCGGTCGGCGGGCGCGTCCCAGTGCGGGAGCGGCGTGGTCGCGGTCGCCTCGGTGACGAAGGTGACCTCGTAGCCCAGGTCGGAGGCGACGCGTGCGGTGGTCTCGCAGCACTGCTCGGTGCGGATTCCGCTGATCACCACCTCGCGCACGCCGTGCGTGGTCAGCGTCTGCTGCAGGTTCGTGGTGGTGAAGGCGTTGTGCGCGGTCTTGTGCACCATCGGCTCGCCGGGCTCCGGCTCGAGCCCTTCGATGAGCCGGACAAACCCGCCGGCCGGGTCGAACACCCCGCCGGAGCCGGGCTCGTTGTGCAGCACCCACACCACCAGGTCGCCGTCGGCGCGGGCGGCGGTCACCAGCCGGTTGACCCGGTCGACGATCGCCGGGTTCGAGACGTGCCGCCAGTTGTCCCGCTGCCGGAACGATTCCTGGACGTCGATCACCAGAAGGGCTCGGTTCATGCACTCAGCCTGCGCCTCGCGGCGACGCCCGCACCAGACCGGATCCGGCCTCGATGCGGACCGATCCGGTCACGGTGTTGCCTGTTGTACCTACTGGTATGTACGGTCTGGGGATGGACACGCGCGACAGGTTGATCGAGAGCACGCGCGAGCTGCTCTGGGAACGCGGGTACGTCGGCACCAGCCCGAAGGCCATCCAGCAGCACGCGGGCGCCGGCCAGGGCAGCATGTACCACCACTTCGCCGGCAAGCCCGAACTCGCGCTGGCCGCGGTGGAACGCACGGCCGAGGCCATGCGCGCCCAGGCCGACAGCGAACTTTCCGGGCCGGGCAAGCCATCCGAGCGCATCGCCGCCTACCTGCAGCGTGAACGGCAGATCCTGCGCGGCTGCCCGATCGGCAGGCTCACCCAGGATCCCGACGTGGTGGGCAGCCCCGCGCTGCGCCGTCCGGTCGAGGAGACCTTCGACTGGCTGCGAAGCCGGCTCGCCGAGGTGATCACCGAAGGCCAGGCCGACGGCGAATTCGCCGGGCTCGACCCGGCCGACACCGCCGCCACCGTGGTCGCCACGCTCCAGGGCGGGTACGTGCTCGCGCGGGCGTCCGGCTCGTCCGAGGGGTTCGAACGGGCCGTCGAAGGCGTGCTCAACCTGCTCGTCCGGAGGCTCTGATGCAGGCGATGCAGTACGAGATCACCCTGCCCGCCGACTACGACATGGGCATCATCCGGCACCGCGTGGCGACCAGGGGCAGCGCGCTCGACGCCTTCGACGGCCTGGGGTTCAAGGCGTACTGCGTGCGGGAGCGCGGGGTGCACGGGTCGCCGGTCAACCAGTACGCGCCGTTCTACTGGTGGGATTCGACCAAGGGGATGAACCGGTTTCTGTGGGGCGACGGGTTCCGCGGCCTCTGCGACGACTTCGGCAGGCCGCCGATCGCGCACTGGCTGGGGATCGAGGTGGCACGCGGCCCGGCACGCAGGGCGACCACCGCCATCCGCACGTCCGAGTCCATTGTGGACGGCGAAGCACCCGCGGACGCGGTGGCCCGCGCCCAGTTTGCCGTGGGCGACTCGGTGTACACCACCGTGCTGGCTGTCGACCTTCGCCGCTGGGAACTGACGCGGTTCACCCTGTACGACGGCGAACCTTTGGTCTCGGACGGCATCCGCTACCAGGTGCTGCACCTGTCCGATCCGGGTCATTCGGTCCCGGCGTCTTCCGCCGTGCCACGCGCGAGTGCGGCCAGCTGATCCAACGCGGCTTTCAGCTGCGCTGGCGGCGGACCGCTCAAGGCGAGCCGGACCGCGCTGGGGGCATGACCGGCGCCCACGGTGAACGCCGCTGCCGGGCTCACCGCGATGCCCCGGCGGGCGGCCGCGGCAACGAACGTTTCGGCCCGCCACTGCTCCGGCAGGTCCCACCAGCAGTGGAACGACCGCGGATCCGCGCGGACGCTGAACTCCGCCAGGCATTCCGCCCGCAGTTCCTGCCGTGCCAGCGCGTCGAGGCGTTTCGCCGCCTCGATCTCGGCGAGCGTGCCGTCGGCCATGCAGCGAGTGGCGACCTCCATGCCGAACCGCAGCGCGGTCCAGCCACCCGAGCGCAGCGCGGCGGCGATCCGGTCGGCGAAGCGGTCCGGCGGCACCACGAAGCCCAGGCTCATGCCGGGTGCGAGCCGCTTGGACAGGCTGTCCACCAGGATCACCTGTTCGGGCGCGAGGGCGAGCAGCGGCGGCAGGTCGTCGCGGAGGAAACCGTTGATGCCGTCCTCGATCGCGGGCACGCCGAGTTCGGTCAGCACCTCGGCGAGGGCCTGCCGCCGCCCGGCGGACATCGTCAGGCCGAGCGGGTTCTGCACCGCGGGCTGCACGTACACCGCCCGCAGCGGGCTGATCCGGTGGGCCGCACGCACGGCCTCGGGCACCATCCCGTCGGCGTCCACTTCGATCGGCACCAGGGTGATGCCGAGCCGCGTGGCGATCGCCTTGACCACCGGGTAGGTCAGCGCTTCGACGGCGACGCGCTCGCCGATCCCGGCCAGCGCGCTGAACGTCGCTGCGATCGCCTGCCTGCCGTTGCCGGCGAAGAGGAGCTTGCCGGGATCGGGCGTCCAGCCACCGCGGGCCAAGGCAGCCGCCGACGTCTCGCGCACCACCGCCGTCCCGGATGGCGTGGTCGGCCGCAACCCCTCCCCCAGCGCCTCGGGCCGGAGCAGCCCGCTCAGGCTCTTGGCCAGCAACTCCGCCTGCTCGGGCAGCAGCGGGAAGTTGAGTTCGAGGTCGATCGGGGCCGCAGCGGGGTCGGCGAGCGCGGGATCGGCGGGCGGGCTCGCCGCGCGGATGAAGGTGCCGCGGCCGACCTCGCCGACGGCCAGCCCGCGGCGGACCAGCTCGCTGTAGACGCGGGTCGCGGTCGACGGGGCGATGCCGTGCTCGCGGGCGAACCGGCGCTGGGGCGGCAGGCGGTCGCCGGGGCGGAGCCTGCCCTCGCCGATGTCGGCGGCGAGGCGGTCGGCGATCAGCCGGTAGTCATCCATGCATTGTCCCAAATTGCACCGAGGTAATTGTTTTCATTGCCTAGGCAATCTACTCGGGCTTAGCCTGCGATTGTCAACCCACTACTGGAGAGCAGGCACGATGCCCAGAATTGACCTCGATGCAATTTCGGTGGAATACACCGACCAGGGCACCGGCGAGCCGCTGGTCCTGGTGCACGGGCACCCGTTCGACCGGTCCATGTGGCAGCCGCAGATCGAGCGGTTCGCGGGTGCCCAGTGGCGGGTGATCGCGCCCGACCTGCGGGGTTACGGCGAGACCACCGTGGTGCCGGGCAAGACCCACCTGGAGACCTTCGCCCGCGATCTCGGTGAACTGCTCGACCGGCTCGACGTGGACCGGATCGTGCTCGGCGGCCTCTCCATGGGCGGGCAGATCGTGATGGAGTTCCACCGGCTGTTCCCGGAGCGGGTGCGCGGGCTGCTGCTCGCCGACACCTCGCCGGTCGGGGAAACGGAGGCGGGCAAGCGGGTCCGGAACGAGACCGCCGACCGGCTGCTGCGCGAGGGACTCGGCGCGTATGCCGGCGAGGTGCTGCCGAAGATGGTCGCGCCGCACAATCTGGTGGCGCTGCCCGCCGTCGGCGAGCACGTGCTCGGCATGATGCGAGGTGCACCGGCGGAAGGCGCGGCGGCGGCGCTTCGGGGTCGCGCGGAACGCCTGGACTACGTGGAATCGCTCGGCACGGTCGCGGTGCCCACGCTGATCGTGGTGGGCTCGGATGACGAGTACACGCCGGTCGCGGAGGCCGAACTCATGCACCGGCGCATCGACGGTTCGAAGCTGGTCGTCATCGAGGGGGCCGCGCACATGCCCAACCTCGAACGGCGCGACGAGTTCGACGCCGCGCTTGAGGCCTTTCTCTCTTCGGTCGCGGGTGCCCGGGGCGGGGAAGTACGGTTCGGCTCGTGAGTACGCGACAGAAAACCGTCTTCGTCACCGGGGCCAGCGCGGGTTTCGGCGCCGCGATCGTCCGCCGGTTCGCCGCCGAGGGCGCCAAGGTGATCGCCACCGCGCGGCGTGCGGACAAGCTCGCCGACCTCGCCGGCGAACTGGGCGATTCGGTGCACCCGCTGGAACTGGACGTGCGTGACCGCGAGGCGGTGACCGCGGCGTTCGCCGACCTGCCCGCCGCCTTCGCCGAGGTGGACGTGCTGGTCAACAACGCCGGTCTCGCCAAGGGCCTCAAGCCCGCGCACCAGGCCGACCCGGACGACTGGCAGCAGATGATCGACACCAACTGCGCCGGCCTGGTCCACTGCACCCGCGCGGCGCTGCCCGGCATGGTCGAGCGGGGTCGTGGGCACGTGGTCAACCTGGGTTCGGTCGCAGGCACCTACCCGTACCCCGGCGGCAATGTGTATGGGGCCACGAAGGCTTTCGTGCACCAGTTCACCCTGAACCTGCGCAGCGACCTGCACGGCACCGGCGTGCGCGTGACGTCGGTCGAACCCGGCATGGTGGGCGGCACGGAGTTCTCCGTGGTCCGATTCGAAGGCGACCAGAGCCGGGCGGACGAGGTGTACTCGGGCATGCAGCCGCTGACCGCCGAGGACATCGCCGAATCGGTGCACTGGGTCACCGCGCAGCCTGCGCACGTCAACGTGAACGTGCTCGAACTGATGCCGGTGGCGCAGAGCTTCTCCCCGTTCCAGGTCCACCGAGCCTGACCACCCGCGCCCGCGGCTGAACGGCGCCCCACGCCAGTCGGCCGAACAAGGCGCGCGATCGGGCAGGCAGCCGCCTCAGCCGGGTGCACACCGCGGCCGAACGGCAAGCCGACGCAGGCCACGCCAGTCGGCCGCGGTCAGCCCGGCGCCATTCAGCACCCAGCGTTACCCGGGCGCAGGCGACCAGACCCGCCAAGCCTGACCAGCCGTGGCGCGTCATCGGGCGGACAGCAGCCACCCCAGCCGAAGCCGGGCATCGCGGCCGAACGGCGAGCGCCAATCAGCCCGGCGGGCCTGGGGCGCGCCCAGGCTCCCACCGAGCCTGACCAGGCACGCGATCGGGGCAGGCAGCAGCCAACCCGAGCCGAAGCCAGGCGCCGCGGCTAACCGGCAAGCCCACCCCAGGCGGCGGCGACCAGCCCGGCAGGCATGCGTCATCCAGCACCCGGCGTCGACCGGACTAAGGCGGCGAGAGGGCGCCGGGGTCAGGAAGCGGTGCGGGCGGGTAGCGCGATACCACCGCCTTTCAGGTGCGTGGTGCCGAGGTTCGCCCGGCGGCCGGCGAAGTGGCCGTCGGTGTAGCCGGTGCCGGAGAGGTGGCGGGGCGAGGCTTTGCGCAGCCTGCCGTATTGGGCGTCGTAGGCGTCGTTGACCAGCTTCTTCCGGTCCAGCACGATGAGTTCGGCGGAGGCGCCGCCGGGCTCGTCGTGTTCGGCGACGGCTCGGGATTCCGCGGCTTTGAGACGCAGGCGCACGGCCGAGGAGAACCCGGCCAGCCAGGTGCGCCGGTAGGCCGCGACCGTCTGCCCCTGCCCGGCCCAGCCCGGCCGCACCCTGGCCAGCTGGGTGGTCGCCTGCAGCAACAGGCTGGTGTACAGCAGTTCCACCCGGTCCAGATCGGACCGGAAGCCGAACACGGTGACCGCCTGCACGGTCTGGCCGCGGCAGAGCAGCACCACCCGGCACCGCAGCGGGTCGGCCACGCAGCTCAGCAGCTGGGCCTTGTCCTTGCTGTACGGGTTGTGCATCGGGATCTTGACGCTGGTGATGGTGTCGGTGTGGCGACCGGCCGCGGCCAGCACGGCGCGGTCGATCCCGTAGCGGGCGATGAGCTCGGCCGCCTTGGTGTTGTACGCCTCGGCCTCGGCTTCGGTGACCGCCGGGTCCTCGGCCTTCGCGAGCAGCTTGCGCACCCGCGCGAGCAGTTGATGTTGATCGGACACGAACACATGTTCGCACCCGGGTCCGACAAAATCGAGTCGCGATTCGCTCAGGTGTGCGGTTGTCCGCATTTTCCCTGTTCAGCCTAGAGTTCGGGCATGCAGCGAAGAGTGCTGATCGTGGAGGACGAGCGGACCATCGCCGAATCGGTCGCCGCCCGGTTGCGGGCCGAGGGGTTCGAGGTGCAGCTCGCGCACGACGGACCGGCCGGGGTCGCCGCCGCCGAAGCGACCGAGCCCGACCTGGTGGTCCTCGACCTCATGCTCCCCGGGTACGACGGTCTCGAGGTGTGCCGCCGCATCCAGGCCCGCCGCCCGGTGCCGGTGCTGATGCTCACCGCGCGCGCCGACGAGAACGATCTGCTGGTGGGGCTGGCCGTCGGCGCCGACGACTACCTGACCAAACCCTTCTCCATCCGCGAACTGGCCGCCCGCGTGCACGCACTGCTGCGGCGCGCCGGGCGCACGGCGGCGGCCGAGCCCGAGCGCATCGTCGTCGGTGATCTGGAGATCGATCCGGTACGCCGCCGCGTGCGCCGGGCGGGCAGCGAATCGCACCTGACCCCGATCGAGTTCGAACTGCTGGCCAACCTCGCGCGACGCCCGGACGCCGTGGTCACCCGCGAAGAGCTGGTTTCGCAGGTCTGGGGCTGGGAAGGCCCACCGCGCACAGTGGACAGTCACGTGAAAGCGTTACGCCGCAAGCTCGGCGCCGACCTGATCCGCACGGTCCACGGCGTCGGTTACGCGCTGGAGGCCCGATGAGCCTGCCCCGGCCGCTCGACCCGGTCCGCTCCATCAAGCTGAAACTCGGCCTGCTGGTGATGGGCGCGACCGGGGCGGCACTGGTGTTCTTCCGCTACCAGATCGGCTGGCTGCCACCGCGGACCGCGCTGGCCGCGCTGGTCATCGCGCTGGTCACCACGCAGGTGCTGGCGCACGGCATGACCAAACCGCTGCGGCAGATGACCGCGGCCGCCCGCGCGATGGCCGGAGGCGACTACTCGCGGCGTGTGCGCGCGACCTCCCGTGACGAGGTGGGCGAGCTGGCACTGGCATTCAATCGGATGGCCGCCGATCTGGGCGCCGCCGACCAGCAGCGGCGCGAGATGATCGCGAACGTCTCCCACGAGTTGCGCACGCCGATCACCGCGCTGCGGGCCGTGCTGGAGAACGCCGTCGACGGGGTGACCGGCGAAGACGCGCTGAAGACCGCGCTCGGGCAGACCGAACGGCTCGGCAGGCTGGTCACCGAGCTGCTCGACCTGTCGCGGATCGACGCCGGAGTCCAGCCGCTGCACCGGGAATCGTTCGAAATCGAGCCGCTGCTGCGGGAAGCCGTCGCGGAAACCCGGGCGGACGTGCGGTTCACCGTCGAGGTGAGCCCACCCGGCGCGCGGGCGTTCGCCGATCGGGAACGCCTGCACCAGGTCGTGGCGAATCTGCTGGACAACGCCGTCCGCCACGGGCCGGCCGACGGCGAGGTCCGCGTGCGCGCGACCGCGGTCGGCTCCGGCCTCGCCATCGAGGTCGCCGACGACGGGCCGGGCATCGCACCGGCCGACCGCGAGCGCGTCTTCGAACGGTTCACCCGCGGGGAACGTGCGGGCGACGGCGGCACCGGGCTCGGTCTCGCCATCGCCCGGTGGGTCGCCGAACTGCACGGCGGCCGGATCGCCGTGGTCGGCGAATCCGGCTGCCGGATCAGACTCGACCTGCCGGGGTCCTGAGTGCCGGTGCGGGCGCCGGAATCCGGCCCGGCCACCAGGAAACCCGGCCCAGCAACGACATCGCGGCAGGCAGCAGCAGGATCCGGACGATGACCGCGTCCAGCAGCACCGCCAGCGCCAGCCCGAGGCCGATCTGCTTCATCTCGATCCGGTCGATGAACATGAAGCCGACGAACACCGAAACCATCACGAGCGCGGCACTAGTCACCACGCGCGCGGAGCCGGTGATGCCGTCGACCACCGCCTCCCTGGTCGGCAGGCCGCGGGCGACCGCCTCCCGGATCCGGCTCACCACGAAGATCTGGTAGTCCATCGACAGTCCGAAAAGGATCGCGAAGAGCATCAGCGGGGTGCGGGAGCCGATGAACCCGGTGGAGGTGAAACCGAGCAGGCCTTCCGCCCAGGTGCTCTGGAAGACGACCACCAGCGCGCCCCACGCGGCCAGCACGGAAAGCAGGTTGAGCACCAGGCCGAGCGCGCCGATGACCAGCGAGCGGAAGGCCAGCGCCATCATCAGGAACGTGGCCAGCAGCACGAACCCGACCACCCACGGCAGCCGTTCCGCTTGGTGCGTCGAGTAGTCCACGCCGCGAGCGGGTTCACCCGACACCGCGATCGACACCCCCGGCGGCACCGGTTGGGCTCGCAGTTGCGCCAGTGAGCCGTCGGCCTCCGGGGTGCCCGCCGAGTACGGGATCGGCAGCTCCAGTCGCTGGATCTTGCCGTCCACAGAGGACACAACACGCGAGTCCGGGGTGCGCAGCCCGGCGACCGCCTCGGTTGCCCGCTCGGCGGTCTCCCCGCGGATGACGACCATGTGCGACGCGCCGCGATCGGGGAAGGCGGCCACGAGTTCGTCGTAGGCCGCGATTTCCGGCACCGAGCGTGGGAAGGTGTTGATGCCTTCGACGCCGAGCTTCATGTTCAAGCCCGGAATGGCGAGCGCGCCGATCAGCAGCAGGCCCACCAGCAGCGTCGGCACCGGGTGCTCGACGGCCGGGCGGAGCAGCCGGTCCCACAGCTTGGCCGGCCGGGCGTGGCGCTTGCCTTCGATGCGCGGGCCGAGCTTCGCCAGCAGCGCGGGGAGCACGGTCACCGCGCTGAGCACGGCGACCGCCACCACGATGATCGTGCCGGTGGCGATCGAGGAGAAGATGACGTCACTGGCGAGGTAGAGCCCGGCCAGCGAGACGATCACCGCGGCACCGGACACCACGATCGCGCGTCCCGAGGTCGCGGCGGCGATTTCCACCGCGGCCACATGGCTCAATTCTCCGTTCGACCGTTCACGTTCCTCGCGCACGCGTTTCAGCGCGAAGAGCGAGTAGTCGACGCCGACCGCCATGCCCATCATCAGCAGGATGCTGGTGACCGCGCCGCCCGCGTCCGGGAAGAACGCCGAGGCCAGGCCGTAGAGCCCGACCGAGCCGAGGATCGCGGTGAGCGCGAGGAGCAGCGGGATCCCGGCGGCCAGCAGTGAACCGAAGACCAGGAACAGGATGAGCAGCGTCACCGGCAGCGTGATGGCCTTGGTGACCAGCACGCCCTGGCCGAGTTGCGCGCTGAGACCGCGTTCCACCGACGCGTCGCCGGTCTGCACCAGGCGGACCTCCGGATGCGCGGCGGCCACCGCGGCGGTCTGCTCGAGGACCGGTTCGACGTGGTCACCCGCCTGCTGGTCGTCACCGGCCATGGTGATCACCACGAGCAGGCTGCGGCCGTCCGGCGAGACCTCCGGCGCGGCGACGTCGGCCACGCCTTCGAGGCCACGCACCCGCTGGGCGACCTCGGCGGCGACCGGTGCGGCGGCGGGCGTGATCAGCACGTTTTCCACCGGTGGCCGGGAAACCCCGCCCTCGGCGGCCGTCGCTTCGGCCCGGCCCGCCTCCCCGATCCAGAAGTCCGGGCCCTGGGCCTGGTTCGTGCCGGTGAGGGTGCCTGCGGTGAAGGCGATCGCGACGAAGGCGAGCCACCCCACGATGGCCTGCCACGGATGGGTCGCGCTCCAGCGCGCGATACGCCTTACGGTCATGGGGCGAGCGTCCCGCGTGGTGGCGGCCGGGGCACTGGGGTGCGCCGGTGCATGGACGGTGGGGTTCGCCCTACTTCCACGTTATTCGACGGCTTCGGCGGTCATGATCCGGAAGAACGGGACGATGGTCAGCACGCCGAGAGCCGCGAAGAAGCCGAACGCCACGCTGAAGCCGGCGAGTTCGGTGAGCACCCCGGCGAGCGCGGCGGCGACCGGCGCGGCACCCCAGCTGACCAGCCGGTAGGCGGCGTTGAACCGGCCGAGCAGGTGGTCGGGGACCAGTTCCTGGCCGAGCAGGCGCGCGTTGACCGTCCACATCGTGCCGCCGACCCCGGCGGCGAACGCGGCCGCGCCGACCGCCCAGGCGCTGGTCCACAACGCGGGCACAGCGACGAGGAGCACCGAGCCGACCAGGTCGGCGAACATCGCCCAGCGGCGGCCGACCAGCCGGTTGACCGGGCCGACGATGAGCGCCCCGAGCACGCCGCCCGCGCCGAGGCAGGTGAGGAGCAGGCCGTAGCCACGGGCGTCGAAGCCGAGCGGTCCGGGGGCGACGGCGTAGAGCGGCAGGATCGCCAGCCAGGCGTGCCACGCACCGGCCATCACCGCGACGAGGAGGGCCATGGTGCGGAGGACTCGGTGTTCCCAGAGGAAGGTGAGGCCGTCGCGGATCTCGACGTGGATGGAGCGGCGTTCAACGGGTTTCGCAGCGAAGTTCCCGGCGAGCATGAGGAGGAGCAGCGCGCCGGCGGCGTAGACGAGCCCGGTCACGCCGAGCGCGAGCCCGGCGCCCGCGGCGACGAGGAAGCCGCCGACGGGGGCGCCGACGAATCCGTTGCAGAGGTACTCGACCGCGGTGATGCGCGCGGTCGCCTTGTGCCGCCGGAGTGGCGCGACGGCTGCCGGGATGATCGAGGCGCCCGCGGTCAACGCGACCACCTCCGCGACGCCGAGCACCCCGGCGACGCCGAAGATCAGCGGGAGGGACAGCGTGCCGGTCAGGTAGGCCGCGAGGGCGACGCCGATCGACGCCAGGCGCGCCACCTCGGCGGTGACCATCAGACTACGGCGGTTGAGCCGATCGACCAGGACGCCGATGTGCAGCGCGGTGAGCAGCCAGGGCAGGGACAGCATCGCCGCGACGCCCGCGACGAGGGTCGGGGAGCGGGTCAGTGAGGCGGCGAGGAGGGGCAGCGCGACCTTGGTGACGGCGTCGGCGAGGTTGGTGGTGGCGGTGAAGACCAGCAACGACCACTCGTTGCGAAGCTGCGGCGGGGCCTGCGTGGTCACCGGATCTCCTAACCTGTTGAGGCGCTTAACCGGTTATTAGCCTCTACCGGTTACACTGGGGTTGTCAAGCCGGGAGGTGGTTGGTGTGGCGCCGCTGGAGCTGCCGGAGTACCTGGAGCCGGTGCTGGCGTTCGTGAACTCGATGGATGTCGAGGAGGGGACGGACGAGCTGACGGATGCGTCGGCCCTGACCACTTGGCTGGCCTCGCGTTTCGGGGTGGATTCGGGCCCAGCTTCTGCCCGCGAATTTCGCCTGGCCCTCTCGCTGCGGTCGACCCTGCGGGGGCTGGCACTGGCGAACCACGCGGACGTTGAGCCGGTGGACGTGAGCTGCTTCGCGCGCCTGCCCTTCGCCGCTAGTTCGGGGCCCGACTTCGAACCCCAGGCGACTGACCCCATCATGCGGGCCCTGACCCAGCTGGCCATCGGATACGCGCGGGCGCAGGCGGCCGGCTCATGGCAACGGCTACGCCTGTGCCCAGGGGACAACTGCTACTGGGCCTTCTGGGACTCGTCCCCCCGAGGCGCGCGGCGGTGGTGCAGCATGCGGGTGTGCGGAAACCGGGCTAAGGCACGCACCTACGCGACACGCCCACGGTGACGTCTCGCCTTCGAGTGTCCACCTACGCTTCCCCCTGCCTGCCTGAGCTGCGTTCCCGCAGCCGGTTCCCACCCTCGCGCATCCGAATCTCACGTTCAGGAAGCCGAACCCCACACTCCCGCAGCCGAACTCCACACTCAGGTGCCCGAGTCTCACGCTCAGGCAAGCGAACCGCGCCTTCACGCAGCCGAGTTCTGCGTTGCAGTAACTGAGCGCCACGTTCGGAAACCCGAGTTCTACGTTCACGTGGCTGAGCCCCACGCTCACGCAGCCGAGTTCGGCGCACTCGACTTGCTGAACGTGGACTTCGGCTTCCTGAATGCGAGACTCGAGTGCGCGAACGTGGGGTTCAGCTTCCTCAACGTGGGGTTCAAGTGCGTGGGTGCGTGACTCAGGCGCACGAGCGTGAGACTCGGCTGCGGGAATGCAGCACTCGACTTCCCGAACGTAGAGTTCGGGCGCACGAATGCGGGGTGCGCAAGCGTGGAGTTCGGGTGCACAAGCGTGAGACTCGGGCACGCGAACGTGGGATTCGGCCTCCCGAACGTGAAGTTCGGGTGCCCGAACGTGAGACTCGGGTGCGGGAATGTGGGGTTCGGCTCCCTGAACGTGAAGTTCAGGAGCCCGAGCGTGAAACTCGGGCACGCGAACGTGGGGTTCGGGGGCCTGAACGTGAAGTTCGGGTGCACGAGCGTGAGACTCGGGTGCACGAACGTGGGGTTCGGGGGCCTGAACGTGAAGTTCGGGTGCACGAACGTGAGACTCGGGTGCACGAACGTGTGGTTCGGGGGCCTGAACGTGAAGTTCGGGTGCACGAACGTGAGACTCGGGTGCACGAACGTGTGGTTCGGGGGCCTGAACGTGAAGTTCGGGTGCACGAACGTGAGACTCGGGTGCACGAACGTGTGGTTCGGGGGCGTGGGCGTGGGGTTCGGGGGTGTGGGCGTGGGACTCGGGTGCGGGAGGGTGGGGTTCGGCTTTCTGAACGTGGGGGCGGGTGGGTTAGGTGTAGGGGGTGGCTTGGAGGGTGTAGTAGTCGCGGTATAGGCCTGGGGTTTGCATGAGGGTGGTGTGGGTGCCGTCTTGGATGAGTGGCCGGCGTCCATGACGAGGATGCGGTCCGCGTGGCGGATGTTCGCCAGTCGGTGGGTGACCAGGACGGTGGTCCGGCGGGTGCCGTCGTCGGTGGTGGTGGCGTGTCGCAGGCCGGCGAAGACGCGGGCTTCGGCTTTCGCGTCGAGGGCCGCGGTGGGTTCGTCGGCGACGAGGATGGCGCCGTCGCGGAAGATGCCGCGCGCGACGGCGAACCGTTGCGCCTGGCCCCCGGAGAGTTCCTGGGCGTCCTTGAAGTAGCGCGAGACGACGGTGTCCGGCCCCTTCGGCAACTCGTCCAGCACCTCGTCGGCGCCCGAGTTCGTCAGTGCGGCGGTCCACTGTGGACCCGAGGACGGGCGCGAGAGGCGGCCGATGCGGATGCTGTTCCCCGCGGTCATCGGCCATCGCGTCGGTTCCTGCGAGATCACCGCGACCTGCTCGTGCAGCGAGAACGCGTCCACCGAGGCGACATCCACGTCGTCCCAGTAGACCCGGCCGCTCGTCGGCAGGTACAGGCCGGTCAGCACCTTCCCCAGCGTGGTCTTGCCGCTCCCGTTCGACCCCACCAGCGCGACCACCTCACCTCGCCGCAAGGTCAGCGAGATCCCGTCCAGCGCGGGCTTTTCCTGCCCCGGATAGGTGAACGAGACGTCCTCCAGCCGGATGGTCGCCGGGTTCCGGGGCGCGGGCACCCCGGACGAAGGCCGCGCCCGCAGGCGCGACTGCTCCTTCAGCTCCCGGTGGAAATCCACGTAGAACGACTCCTCGAACAACGAGTTCACCGCGTAGATCGTGTTCGACAGCGAAGACGAGGCCGTCCGCATCGCCACCACCGCCGTGCCCGCCAGCGCCAGGTCCATCGCGCCCGTGTACAGCAGCCACCCCAGCACCACGTACGCCAGCCCGGTGCCCAGCCCGGCCAGCACCCGGCCCAGCAACCGGATCACCGTGGTCTGCCGCTCCAGCCGCACGTCCGACTCGGTCAGCTCGTCGCACAACGCGCGGTGCTCGGCCAGCAGCGGCGACTGCAGCGTCAGCGCGTGCCGCTCCAGTGACGCGTCCCGCCCGGTGAGCACGTCGTCGACTATCCACTTGCGACGCTGCCGCCCAACCATGTGCAGGAACGTCCGGTAGTTCAGCTTCGCCACCCGCATCGACGCCCAGCCGTCCGCCGCCGCGGCGACCAGCAGCACCGGCGCCAGCCACGGGTTCAGCAGCCCCGCGGTGACCACCGCCGCCAGCATCGCGATCAGCGACGAGCACAGGTCCGACAACCGGGTGACGCTCTGCGCCACCGCCCGCACCCCGTACTGCCCGCCCTGCCGCGCCAGTTCCCGGAAGTCCGCGTCCTCGAAGGCGATCAGGTCGACCGTGACCACGGCGACGGTCACCTCGTCCTCGGCCAGCCGCTCCACCCGCGGCTTCAGCTCGCCCTGCACCGCGCCGACCGCCGACTCCAGCAGCGCGCGCACCGCGTACGACGCGACCAGCACCCCGATCGCGGGCAGCGACCCGAGCACGCGGTCCGGCGTCGGCCCTTCCTCCAGCAACCGGGTGAACACGTCCGCCGTGGCGAGCAGGCCGAACGCGGTCACGCAGCCGGACAGCACCTGCAGCACGCCGAGCAGCACGGTCAGCCGCGGCGAGGTCTGCCAGGCCAGCCCGACCACCATCGCGGCGGCGCGCGGCATCGCCCGCAACGTCGCCCAGGTGCTCGAGGCAGCGACGCGCCGATCGACCGCCGCCCATTCCGGCTCGTCGATCTCGTCGGTGCCGATCAGCCGTTCGCCCGTGGATGCCACCCGGGGAATGATCCGGCCAGCACCGACAATTTCGCTAGCTCATGCGGTCGACGACAGTCACGCCGCTGTGCGCGGCCACCGGTTCGTCCATCGCCACCAGCGCGTCCGGCACCTCGTCGAGGCTGATCCGGCGGCCGATCAGCCGGTCGAGATCGAGCCCGGCGGACGCCACCAGCCCCAGCATTTCCGGGTATTCGTGCGCCTGCAGCCCGTGCGTGCCGACGATCCGCAACTCCCCCGCGATCACCTCGTGCATGGCGATCGGCGGAACGCCCTGCTCCGGTGGCATCAGCCCGACCTGCACGTGGATCCCCCGCTTCCGCAGGGAGGAGATGGAAGCGGCACAGGTCACCGGCAAGCCCACGCAGTCCAGCGAAAGGTGCGCCCCGCCGCCGGTGATCTCCTTGACCGCCGAAGCCGTGTCACCCCCGGAGACGGTGGCCTCGGCACCCAGCTCGACGGCGAGCGCCAGTGCCGCCGGCGAGAGGTCCACCGCGACCACCCGCGCGCCCGCGGCCACCGCGAGCATCACCGCCGAAATTCCCGCGCCACCACACCCGTGCACGGCAACCCATTGCCCCGCACGGACTTCCCCCTGTCGCACCACCGCGCGGAACGCCGTGGCGAACCGGCAGCCGAGCGCGGCGGCGGTGACGAAACCGAGTTCGTCGGGCAGCCGCACCAGATTGGCCGTGGCCCAGTCGATCGCGACCTGCTCGGCGAACGAACCCCAGTGCGTGGCGCCCGGCTGGAACTGCCGGTCGCAGATCTGCTGGTGCCCCGCCACGCACTGCGCACAAGTCCCGCAGGCGCACACGAACGGCACGGTCACCCGGTCACCGACCGACCACCCGCGCACGCCGGGCCCCAAGGAAAGGATCCGCCCGGCCAGTTCGTGCCCGGCCACGTGCGGCAGCCGGACGCTGGAGTCGTGCCCCTGCAACGAGTGCCAGTCGCTGCGGCACACGCCGGTCGCCTCGACGGTGATCACCGCGCCGTCGGCGGACGGCACGGGATCGGGCACCTCGCGCAAAACCGGACGAACCCCGTACTCCTCGAACACCACCGCGCGCATCCCACTCCCCGTCCCTGATTTGACCCGAACCGGTGATGAGATCAAACTCTGCCCCCAACGTCGATCAGGGTCCAGGGGGCGGCATGAGCGAACTGAACCACGCGCTGAGCACCCGGCAGCTGTCGATGATCGCGATCGGCGGGGTGATCGGCGCCGGGCTGTTCGTCGGCAGCGGCAAGGCCATCAAAACCGCCGGTCCGGGCGTGCTCATCGCCTACGTGGTGGCCGGTGTGGTCGTGGTGCTGGTGATGCGGATGCTGGCCGAGCTGGCGGTCGCCTCACCGGACACCGGGTCGTTCGCCACCTACGCCACCCGCGAGCTGGGCCCGTGGGCCGGCATCACGATCGGCTGGTTGTACGCCTACCAGTGGTGCGTGATCATCGGCTTCGAGGCGATCACCGGTGCCGCGATCACCATCAAGCTGGTGCCGTCGATCCCGTCGTGGCTGGCCGCGCTGCTCTTCACCTCGACGCTGACCGCGGTGAACCTGGTCAGCGTGCGCTCGTTCGGCCGGTTCGAGTTCTGGTTCGCGATGATCAAGGTGTGCGCGATCGCCCTCTTCATCGCGCTGGGCGTGAGCGCGATCCTGGGCCTGTTCGGCGACCACCCGGCGCCCGGGATGAGCAACCTGACCGGCCAGGGCGGCTTCCTGCCCAACGGCTGGGGCGCGGTGCTGACCGCGATGACCGTGGTGTTCCTGTCCTTCTTCGGCACCGAGATGGTGACCGTCGCCGCGGGCGAGGCGCAGCACCCCGAGGACGCCGTGCGCAAGAGCATGCGCAGCGTGGTGTGGCGGATCCTGGTCTTCTACATCGGGTCGATCCTGGTGGTGGTGACGTTGCTGCCGTGGAACTCCGCCGAGGTCACCGCCAGCCCGTACGCCGCCGTGCTCGGTGAGCTGGGCTTCCCGGCGGTGAGCGTGGTCATGGACCTGATCGTGCTGACCGCGGTGCTGTCCTGCCTGAACTCCGGGGTCTACGCCTCCTCGCGCATGCTCTACTCGATGGCGGGCCGCCGGGAGGCGCCACCGGTGTTCGGCCGGACGAACCGCCGCGGGGTGCCGGTGGGCGCGGTGCTGGCGTCCTCGTCGATGGGCTTCGCCACCGTGGTGGCCAACTACTTCCTGCCCACCGAGACGGTGTTCACCTTCCTCATCGACTCCTCCGGCGCGGTGGCGCTGATCGTCTACCTGTGGATCACCGCCACCCAGATCCGCGGCAGGCTGCGGGTGCGCCGCGAGGACGGCGAGGCCGGGTTGTCGCTGCGGATGTGGGCGTTCCCGGTGCTGTCGCTGCTGGTCGTGGTGGTGCTCGCCGCGGTGGTGGTGGCCATGCTGGTCAACGAGTCCAGCCGGACCTCCATGCTGCTGACGCTGCTGGTCACCGCGGTCGCGATCGGGGCGGGCGTGGTGCAGCAAAGGCGGCTGAGGTCCGCCGCCGCGGTGGGCCGAGCAGGCGGGTGAGCGAGCCGGGCGGCACCTCGAGCACGTCCTCCAGCTCGGTCAGCGCGGCCAACGACTCGGGTCGTTCCGGGCGGCAGCGACCCGACTGCCAGTAGCTGAGCGTGGCCAGGCTGACCGGCACGCCGCGATCGAGCAGCCGGAACCGGATGCGCTCCAGGCCCAGTCCCCGTGCCCGGATGGCGGCGCGCAGCGCGGCCGCGAACGGCCCGCTCTCCAGCAGGACCCGGACCTCACGGCTTTCGGTGCGCACGGTCATCGCGACTCCGCTCCTGGTACCCGGCCCAGCAGCGTATTCCCGGCGGCGGCTTGATCGGTAGGCCCGCTCCCAAAGCGCAACAATGCCCGGGCGGGACGGCGAATCCCCAACCGGGGCGAAGGTCCTGACCGGACTTCAACGGGGGCGGACGGCCACGCTGAGTGCCTGCGCGATCTCCTTGCCGAGCGCGTGCGTGGCGGCGTCCGGCGGCGAGCCGACCTTGACCACGATCGGGCCGCCGAACGGCTGGCGCTCCACCACCTCGATGCGCTCACCGAGGTTGATCGCGTGCTCGGTGAGGTAGCGCAGCAGGTCGGGGTCGGTGTCCCAGACGCGCACGATCTCGCCGACCACGCCCGGCTGCAGCTCGTCGAGGATGGCTGTCTGCAACTCCTCGATGCTGCCGTCGACGGCCGGGATCGGGTCGCCGTGCGGATCGCGCACCGGGTTGCCCAGCTTCGCCGCGATGCGGTCGATCAGCCGGTCGGACACCGAGTGCTCCAGCGCGTCCGCCTCGGCGTGCACCTCGTCCCAGGTGTAGCCCAGCTCGGACACCAGGTACGTCTCGATCAGCCGATGCCGCCGCAGCACCGCGCGGGCCAGCCGGTGGCCCTCGGCGGTCAGCTCGATCCCGCGGTACGGCACGTGCGTGACCAGGCCATGCTGGGCCAGCTTGGTGACCATGCCCGACACCGAGGACGGGCTCACCTCCAGCCGTCCGGCCAGCGAGGTGTTCGACACCGCCTCGCCGCGCTCCACCAGCCCGTAGATCGCCCGGACGTAGTCCTCGATGGACGACGACCGCCGAGTGGTGCTGTCAGACATGCCCCACAGCCTACGGGTTCCGGCCGGGCCGCCAGCGGTAGCGGATCCAGCCGGGGACCGGTTCGGCGCCGAGCTGGGTGTAGAAGGCTTCCGCCTTGGCGTTCCCGTCCTGCATGTCCCATTCGACCCGGCCGGGGGTGCGGGCGGCCAGCTCGTCGAGCAGCTCGCGGCCGAGGCCGTGGCGGCGGTGGTCCGGGCGGACGAACAGGTCGTCCAGCCAGATCCCGGGACGGGCTTCCCAGGTGGAGAAGTTCCACGAGCAGAAGGCGAACCCGGCGACCTCGGCCGAATCCGGCGGCGTGGCGATCAGCACCCAGGCCTTCGGCGACGGCCCGAACAGGAACCCGCCCAGTTCGTCCCGGTCCAGCTTCAGGTCGTCCTTGCCCTCGTAGACCGCGTGCTCCTCGATCAGCGCGCAGATCTCCTCGATGTCGCCGGCGACCGCGTCGCGAACGGGCATCAGTCCTCCTCGTAAACGATCTCGCCCGCGACCGCCGTCGCGAGCACCCTGGCCTCCGGCAGGCTTTCGGCCACCGTCGGATCCGCTGACAGCACCACGAAATCGGCCAGCTTGCCCGGCGTCAGCGTGCCGACCTCGTGCTCCCGGAAGGCGGCGTAGGCGGAGCCGTGCGTGTACGCGCGCAGGGCCTGTTCCGGGGTCAGGCGCTCCTGCGGGCCGAGCACGTACCCCGCGGCGGTCTCGCGCCGAACCATGTCGTTGAGGCCGAGCAGCGGCGCGCCGTCCACCACCGGGCGGTCCGAGCTGGCGGGCAGCACGCACCCCGCGTCGAGCATGCTGCGAAGCCGGTAGCACCAGCCTTCGCGCTCCGGCCCGAGCGCCGCGCGCATGCCGTCACCGATCTCGTTGACGAACCGGCCCTGCGGGGACGGGATCAGCCCCAGCCCGGCGAGCTTCGCGACCTCCTGCGGCCGCAGCACCCCGCAGTGCTCGATGCGGTGACGGTGATCGGCGCGCGGGTGCGCGGCCAGCGCGGCTTCGTAGGCGTCCAGCACGGTGGTCACCGCGCGATCGCCGATCGCGTGCGTGGCGATCTGCCAGCCCGCCCGGTGCGCACGCAGAATCGTCTCGGCGAGTTCGTCTTCGGGAACCTGGAAGTAGCCGCGGTTGCCCGGGTCGTTCGCGAAGTCGTCGTGCATGGCGGCGGTCCGGCCGATCAGCGAGCCGTCGGCGAACAGCTTCATCGGCCCGATCCGCAGCCACTCGTCACCGAGCCCGCTGCGGATGCCCAGGTCGATGCCGAAACCGACGTCTTCCAGGTCGTGCAGCACGCTGGAGGCGACCATGACCGTGGCGCGCACGCCGAGCAGGCCGCGTTCGCGGGCGAGCTGGTAGGCGGCGACCTCCGCGGGTGTCTCGCCGACGAGCCCACCGCCGACGCCCGCCTCCTGCACGCTGGTGATGCCCTCGGACAGGTACCGCCGGGACGCCCGGCCGAGGCCGCGGACGACCGTCTCCAGCGGCGTCGGGTAGGTCAGCGGGCGCAGGAGCAGCTGGGCCTGTTCGCGCAGCAGTCCGGTCGGTGAGCCGTGCTCGTCGGTGACCACGTCCCCGCCGACCGGAACTCCCGCCCGCCGCCCGCCACCACCCTCAACGGAGCTTCGCCCTGTTTGCCCCAGGTCCAACTGGTCGAGCACCCGCGAGTTGACCACGGTCATGTGCCCGGAGGTGTGCTTGAGCCGGACCAGGTGCTCGGGCGCCGCCCGGTCCAGGCCGTGCCGGGTGGGGTGGCCGCCGTCGAGCTTGTTCTGGTCGTACCCGCTGCCGACGATCCAGGCGCCGGGCGGCAGCTCTCGGGCGCGGGCGGCGATGGCGTCGTAGACCTCGCCGACGCTGCGGCACGGACCGAGTGGCACGTCGTCCAGGCCCATGCCGAACCACGCCATGTGGTTGTGCGCGTCGTGGAACCCGGGCACCACCGAGGCACCACCCAGGTCGACCCGGCTGCGGGCGGACAGCTCGCGCGCGTCGTCCCCGAGTGCCACCACCCGGCTGTGCAGCACCGCGAGCGCGTCGGTCCTGGACTCGCCGGTCCACCCCCGCGCGTTCTCGTACACCGCGTCCACCTGCATGAATTCACCCTATCGATCGATCGATCGGACGTCTAGGCTGAGCCCATGACCGGCACCGTGGAACTCACCGTCGAAAAGGGCATCGCCGAACTCTGGCTGAACCGGCCGGACCGGCTCAACGCCGTCTCCGCCGAACTCGTCGAGGACCTGCTGGCCGCACTGGACGCGGTGGCGGGCTCCGGCGCGCGGGCCGTGGTGCTCGCCGGGCGCGGGCGCGCCTTCTGCGCCGGTCACGACCTCAAGGAACCGACCCAGACGGGCGACTCGCGGCACCGGATCGAGCGGTTGCAGGAGGTCACCCGGCGGCTGCGCAACCTGCCGCAGCCGGTGGTCGCCGCGGTGCACGGGTACGCGGTGGGCGCCGGAGCCGAGTTCGCGCTGGGCTGCGACCTCATCCTCGCCTCCCAGGACGCCGTGTTCGCCTTCCCGGAAGTCGGCCTCGGGCTGAGCGTGACCGGGGCGGCCTCGCGCCTCCTGCCGCTGCTCGTCGGTCCGCTCAAGGCCAGGGAACTGCTGCTGTTCGGCGAGAAGATCGAGGCGCCGGTGGCCAAGGGCATGGGCCTGGTGAACCAGCTGACCGGCGACGACGACCTGCACGAGACCGCGCTGAACTGGGCGGAGAAGCTCGCCGAGCGGCCGGCGGCCGCGGTCACGCTGGCCAAGCGCGCCATCGACCACGGCATCGACTCGGCGCTGGAGGCCACCCTGGAACTCGAGGTCGCCCACGCGCTGATCACCGAGACCTCCCCCGACTTCGCCAAGTCGGCCGACGACTTCCGGAACCGATGATGACCGGCCTCGAGGAGATCGACGACCTGGTCGCGCTGGTCACCAGGGCCGCTCACCAGTGGCCGGACAAGGAAGCCTGGCACTTCGACGCCACCGGCGACCGGCTCACCTTCGCCGACATCGACGCGCAGAGCACCGAATTCGCCATCGCACTGGCCGAACTGGGCGTCGAAGAGGGCGACCGCGTGGCGGTGATGCTGCGCAACCAGCCCGAATTCCCGTTGCTCTGGCTCGCACTGGCCAAACTCGGCGCGAGCCTGGTACCGATCAACACGAACTACCGCGAGCTCGACGGCGCGCACGTGCTCACCCATTCCGGCGCGAAGCTCGTGGTGGCCGCCGAGGAATTCGTCGACCTGCTCACCACCATCGCCCCGGAAGGCACCGTGCGCACGCCGGACGAGCTGACCAAAACGGGGCCCGCGCGGGAATTCACCGCCGCCGGGGAGCGCGCGGCGAACGTCCAGTACACCTCCGGCACCACCGGCGCGCCGAAGGGCTGCGTGCTGCCACACCGCTACTGGACCACGCTGGCGAAGTCGCTGGTGCTGCACGATCCCGAGGTGTACTCCGGCGACGTGCTGCTCACCGCGCAGCCGTTCCACTACATCGATCCACAGTGGAACGTGGCGCTGGGGCTGGCTTCCGGGGCGAAGCTGGTGGTGCTCGACCGGTTCCACCCGTCCACCTTCTGGGCGAAGGTGCGCGAACACCGGGTCACCTGGTTCTACTGCCTCGGCCTGATGCCCACGCTGCTGCTGCGGCAGCCGGAATCCCCGCAGGACCGCGAGCACCACGTGCGGGCCATCTTCGCCTCCGCGATCCCCCGCGACCTGCACGCCGAACTGGAGGCGCGCTGGGGCGTGCCGTGGTTCGAGGCGTTCGGCATGACCGAGACCGGCAGCGACATCCGGGTCTCCGTGGCCGACCACGACGAACTGGTCGGCACCGGCGGCATCGGCAGGCCGAACTCCGCCCGCGAGGTGATGATCGCCGACGAGCACGGCAAGCCGTTGCCGCGCGGGGAAACCGGGGAACTGCTGATCCGCGGCATCGGCCTGATGCAGGGCTACCACGACGATCCGGAGGCGACCGCGCACGCGTTCCGCGGTGGCTGGTTCCACACCGGTGACCTGGCGCACATGGACACCGGCGGCCGCGTATTTTACGTGGGCCGGACGAAGGACATGATCCGGCGCAGCGGCGAGAACATCTCCGCCGACGAGGTGGAACGCGCGCTGCTGCTGCACCCGGAGGTCCGGCTCGCCGCGGTCATCGCCGTCCCGGACGAACTGCGTGGCGAGGAGATCAAGGCGTACGTGGTGCTCTCCGGCGAGCGCGCGGTCGACCCGGAGGAACTCGCGAGCTTCTGCGGGGAAAAGCTGGCGTACTTCAAGGTGCCGCGGTTCTGGGTCTACGCCGACACCCTGCCGCTGACCCCGTCCGAGCGGGTGGCCAAGGGCGAACTGCGCAAGGAAGACCCGCGTGCGGGCGCCTACGACAGAACGGAGTCGCGGTGGCTGCCGTGACCACCGGCGACCGGGTCCGTGGGGCGGCGGTCCGGTTGTTCGCGGAGAAGGGCTTCCACGGCACCGGCATCCGCGACCTGGCGCAGGCCGCGGGGCTGTCCTCGGCGAGCCTCTACCACTACATGGGCACCAAGGAGGAACTGCTCGCGGTCATCATGCGCGAATGCCTGGAACGGCTGCTCGATGGGGCAGCCAAGGCCACCGAAGGTGTTGCGGATCCACGGGAACGCCTCGGCAGGCTGGTCGCGCTGCACGTGATGAGCCACGCACTGCGACCGGATGAGACGCGGGTGGTGGACAACGAACTGCGCGCGCTCTCCCCCGCCGCGCAGGAACCGGTGGTGCGCCTGCGGGACGCCTACGAGCGGCTGTGGGCGTCCGCGATCGCCGACGGCATCGCCGGTGGGGTGTTCACCGCCGACGAGCCGTCGATCACCCGGCTGGCGCTGCTGGAGATGTGCAACGGCGTTTCCCGGTGGTATTCCCCACGCGGACCGCTCACCTTGGAGGCGCTGGCCGCCGAATACGCCCGGCTGGCGCTGCGGGCGCTGGAAAGCACCGGTAACGGGCCCGATCCGGATCTCCGATATTGCCGAGCGGTGGTCGCGGACGTGTGGAACACGCCAAATCCGCACGCGGCGCCTTGCTCAGACGGCATTACTGGGGGACGCTCGAAGGGTGACTGAGCACACGATCCAACTCGAACTGGACGAATCCGGTCTCGCTCCCGGTCTGCCGACCCCGGCGAACCCCCGTGATCAGGTACAGGACGTACCGTATCGCCCGGTCGGTTTCCGTGACGACGATCTGCCCGCGGCGCTGGAACGCTGCGCGACCTGGCTCCGCCAGGCGCAGGAATGGCTCGGTGAGCCCATCGACGTACTGGCCCTGCACCTGGACTACGACGAGCGAGAAGGCCGGCCGTACTACGACCTCAAGCTCCTCTGCAACGAGGAGGACCTGGCCGGCGTCCCCCTCGCCGTCCGCGCCCAGTCCACCTAGCCCCTCCGCGCGTGGTGCGCAGGGCTGCCTCCCCGCAGCCCTGCGCGCTCACGCCCCCGGTTTGACCAGTACGCGGGCCACCTTGCCCTCGGCGAGTTCGCCGAGGGCAGCGGGCACCCCGTCCAGGCCGATCTCCTTGCTGACCAGCGCCGGCAGGTCGAGGCGGCCCGCTCGCACGTGCTCGATGTAGGCCGGTAGCTCGCGCTCCGGGTCGAACGAGCCGTTCACGCAGGTCAGGATGCTGCGGGCGAAGTGGTACAGCTCGATCGAGCTGAACTCGACCACCTCGGTCTTCCCGCCGATGCCCACCACGGTGAGCGTGCCCCCGCGCCGGGCGGTCTTCCAGCCCTCCTTGAGGGTCGCGGCCAGCCCCACGCAGTCGAACACGTGGTCCGCGCCACGGCCGCCGGTCAGCGCCTTGACCTGCTTGCGCACCTCCGGCCCGGCGAGCAGCGTGTCGGTGGCACCCATCGAGGCGGCCAGCGCGAGCTTCTCCTCCACCCGGTCCACCGCGATGATCGGGTTCGCGCCCGCGATGCGCGCGCCCTGCACGGCGGCCAGGCCCACGCCGCCGAGGCCGACCACCACCACCGACTGACCACTGTGGACGTTCGCGGTGGACAGCACCGCGCCGACGCCGGTGGTCACCGCACAGCCGAGCAACGCGGCGAGGTCGAGCGGGATGTCCGCGGGCAGGCGGCGGCAGGCGTACGCCGGAACCACGGTGTACTCGGCGAAACCGCCGACGCCGAGGCACGGGTGGACCTTGGCGCCGTCACCGTCCACACCGTGTGAACCAGCCCAGTGCCGCGCGGTGTTCTCGCACAGGTACGGCTCGCCCTGCTCGCAGTACCAGCAGTCGCCGCACGGCGGATTCCACAGCAGCAGCACGGGATCGCCCTCGGCGAAGCCCTCCACGTCCGGCCCGGTCCTGGCGACCAGCCCGGAGGTCTCGTGCCCGAGCACGACGGGCTTCTCGTGCGCCAGCGTCCCGTTGATCACCGACAGGTCCGAGTGGCACAGGCTCGCCGCGACCACGCGCACCAGCACCTCGCCGGGCCCCGGCTCGCGCAGGGTGATCTCCTCGACGCGCGCCGGCTCGTCACCGCGCACGACGACCGCGTTGGTCCTCACCCCAGCACCCCGCCCAGCTTGACGTGCCCCTTGAGCAGGTTGCGGGCGATGGTGCGGCGCTGGATCTCGTCGGTGCCCTCGTAGATGCGCAGCAGCCGCAGCTCGCGGTACCAGCGCTCGATCGGCAGTTCACGGGTGTAACCCATGCCGCCGTGGATCTGCAGCACGCGGTCGACGATCTCGTTGGCCTTCACGCCGCCGTAGAGCTTCGCGATGGACTGCGCGTGCCGCGAGTCGAGACCCTGGTCGACCTGCCAGGCCGCGTGCAGCACCAGCCAGCGCAGCGCCTCCAGCTCCACGCCGGAGTCGGCGATCATCCACTGGATGGCCTGCCGGTCGGCGATCGGCGCGCCGAAGGTCTCGCGGGTGTTGGCGTGCTCGATGGCCATGCCGAGCAGGCGCTCGCACGAGCCGATCGCCCGCGCGGGCAGCAGGTAGCGGCCCTGGCCGATCCACTGCATGGCGAGCTTGAACCCGCCGCCCAGCTCACCGAGGATCTGGCTCTCCGGCACCCGGACGTCCTCGAAGACCAGCGCCGCCGGGCCCCACTCGCCCATCGTGTCGATGTACTCCGAGCGCCAGCCCATGTCGCGGTCGACCAGGAAGCAGGTGACGCCGCCGTCGGCGCCCTTCTCCGGGTCGGTGATCGCGAAGACCATGGTGAAGTCGGCTTCGTTGCCCCCGGTGATGAAGGTCTTCTCGCCGTTGATCACCCAGTCGGAGCCCACCTTGCGCGCCGAGGTGCGGATGGCCTTGGCGTCCGAGCCCGCCCCCGGTTCGGTGATCGCGAAGCACGATTTCCGCTCGCCCGAGATGGTCGGGAGCAGGTAGCGCTCCTTCTGCTCCTCGTTGGCGTGGAACAGGATGTTGTCCGCCGCGCCGCCGAAGCGGAACTGCACGAAGGTGCGCCCCAGCTCGGCTTCCAGTAGCGCGGTCATCACCGCGGACAGCCCCATGCCGCCGTAGCTCTCGGGCGTCAGCACACCCCAGAACCCGGATTCCTTGGCCTTGAGCTGCAGAGCGGTGAGCTCGTCCCCGGTCAGGCCGGGCTGCCCGGCGCGCTCGCGCCGCAGCACCTCCTGCTCGAGCGGGACCAGCTCCCGCTGGACGAAAGTGCGCACCCAGTCACGCACTTCCCGTTCTTCGACACTGAGGGTGAAGTCCATCGGCCGGCCTCCCGCATCTGACTAAGCGCTTGCTTAGTCGACGGTAGCACTCGGCTGTACGAAGACCAGGTGTTGCCGTAGGTTTCCCGCGGAAAACTGATCACCGGGCCCGGGCAAGGAGAGCAAATGGCGACCGAACCGCCGCAGACGCGCCGTCGCGACCGGACGCACTACCTGTACATCGCGGTGATCGCCGCGGTGTTCCTCGGCTGCGTGGTCGGCTTCCTGGCACCGGAGGTCGCCAAGGAGCTCAAGCCGCTCGGCACCGGGTTCGTGAACCTGATCAAGATGATGATCTCGCCGATCATCTTCTGCACCATCGTGCTCGGCGTCGGCTCGGTGACCAGGGCGGCGAAGGTGGGCAAGGTCGGCGGCCTGGCCATCGGCTACTTCCTGGTGATGTCCACCGTGGCGCTGGTGATCGGCCTGGTGGTCGGCAACATCCTGCACCCCGGTGACGGGCTGAACCTGACCGAATCGATCGCCAAGTCCGGCCAGAGCCAGGTCAAGGAGAGCGAGTCGACCACCGAGTTCCTGCTCGGCATCATCCCGGCCACGCTGGTCTCCGCGTTCACCGAGGGCGAGGTGCTGCAGACCCTGCTGGTCGCGCTGCTCGCCGGGTTCGCGCTGCAGAAGCTGGGCACGAAGGGCGAGCCGATCCGGCGCGGGGTCGAGCACATCCAGCGGCTGGTGTTCCGCATCCTGGCGATGATCATGTGGGCGGCACCGGTCGGCGCGTTCGGCGCCATCGCCGCGGTGGTCGGCGAGACCGGCTGGGCGGCCCTGCGCAGCCTGGCCGTCATCATGGTCGGCTTCTACCTGACCTGCGCGATCTTCGTCTTCGTGGTGCTGGCGCTGATGACCTGGCTGATCGCGAAGATCAACCTGTTCTCCCTGCTGCGTTACCTCGGCCGCGAGTTCCTGCTGATCCTGTCCACCTCGTCGTCGGAATCGGCGCTGCCGCGGCTGATCGCGAAGATGGAGCACCTGGGCGTCAGCAAGCCGGTGGTCGGCATCACCGTGCCGACGGGCTACTCGTTCAACCTCGACGGCACCGCGATCTACCTGACCATGGCCTCGCTGTTCATCGCCGAAGCGCTCAACGCGCCGCTGTCGGTCGGTGAGCAGATCTCGCTGCTGGTGTTCATGATCATCGCGTCCAAGGGCGCCGCCGGGGTGACCGGCGCCGGGCTGGCCACGCTGGCGGGCGGGTTGTCCTCGCACCGGCCGGAACTGGTCGACGGGGTCGGCTTCATCGTCGGCATCGACCGGTTCATGTCCGAGGCGCGGGCGCTGACCAACTTCGCCGGCAACGCGGTGGCCACCGTGCTGATCGGCACCTGGACCAGCGAGATCGACCGGGAGCAGGTGCACGAGGTGCTCGCCGGACGGCAGCCGTTCGACGAGGCGACGCTGCTCGACGAACATGGTGAGGACACCCAACCCGTGGCGACCAAGGAGAGTTCGTGATCGACTGCACGGTCTGGTGGGCGGCACCGCTGCCCGCCACCGCGGACCGGCTGGCGCTGCTGGCCCCCGAAGAGGTCGACCGGTACCAGGCGTACCGCAAGGACGAGGACAAACTGCGCTTCCTGACCGGGCGCGTGCTGGCGAAAACGGTCTCCGGGGAGCGGCTGGGCCGCTCCCCTGGATCCATCGAGCTGGACGCGACCTGCGAGGACTGCGGCAAGCCCCACGGCCCGCCCCGGGTGCCGGGCGCGGACTTCCGGTTCTCCATCTCGCACTCGGGCGACTGGATCGGCCTGGCGGTCGCGGAGGCGCCGCTCGGCCTGGACGTGGAAACCGCCACCCGGCGGGCCGACGATTCGCTCATCGAATACGCCCTGAACGCCGACGAGCGCGCGGCCCTGAACGGTCTCTCCGCGCCGGAGCGGACGGAGGCGTTCTTCACCTACTGGACGCGCAAGGAAGCCCTGATGAAGGCGACCGGGCGAGGCCTGAAGATCCCGCTCCAGGCGCTGACCCTCTCGCCGTTCGGCGAACCCGCCCGCCTCCTCCACTCCGGCGACGCATCCCTGACCCCGGACGGCACGCGGATGGCCGACCTCAACCCGGGCCTCGGCTACCGGGCCGCCGTGGCGATCCTGACCACCGACGAGATCAAGGTGACCGAATCGGTCTGGCCCGCCTGAACTACCGCACCGGCTGGAAGGTGAGCTCCGGGCTGTACCGGGGTTCACCGTCCGCGGCGTCGCCCAGGTAGAAGTGCGTGGCCATGCTCCGCTCCCCCAGGTCGAACACGGTGCGCCACAGGGTGCGCAGCGGGTAGGCCCCCGGCGTGAACCGCACCTCGTCGAGGGCGTCGCGGAGCAGGGACGCCGACATCGGGCCCGACTTCGTCCGCTTGTCCAGCCGATCGAGGCGGTCGTGGGTGAACATGGTCTCCTCACCGTCCCGCGACGGGTCGGCGGGACGGTGGAGCAGGTGGTTCGTCACGCACAGGGCGTCGCCGTCCGGCTCGACGATGTGCTCGACGCCGCCGTGCGCGTGCTCCCAGACGAAGGCCCGGCCGGACGCGTCCGCGATCAGGTAGTGCAGCGGCACGCCGAGGTCGTACTGCTTGGCCCCGAGCAGCGCCGTCTTGGCCTGCTCGACGTTCTCGCAGGTGTCCAGCAGGAACCGGGGCAGCTGCGCCGGGCTGAGCCCGACCTGCGGCCCGGCGGGCACGGGCGCGCCCGCGTTCTCCGCGTCGGCGATCAGCAGCACCACGGCGAGGCCGTGCTCGTTGATGCCGTCCATCGCGCAGTCCAGCTCGTTCATCGTCACGAAGGTCACGGCGGGCCCGTCGTCGGGCACGCTGGTGACCACGTACGGGCGTGAAGCCGCCGGCGGCTCGCCCTCCGGGGGCTCGCTGCCGGACATCAGCGCGAACATCGTCTCCCAGCCGACGGTGAAGAAGTCGTAGTTGCGCCCGACGAGCCCGTGGGTGGAGGCGGACGGCGCGCACCAGCTCGCCGAGCAGCCCGAGCCGAGCGGCACCCCGGCGAGCGCGTCCAGGTGCACCCGCTCGTCGTCCGGCGCCACACCAGCCACCTCGGCGGCACCGGCCAGGCGCGCGTGGTGCTGCGGCCAGTGGCGTTCGAACCACGCGCGGCGGGCGCGGCTGATCGTCGGATCGGCGGGCAGCGGCTGCCAGCCGTGGTGCGCCTTGGCCTCTGCGGCCAGCGCCCGGCCGATCTCGGCCTGGCTGCCGGACACCCACAGGTGCCGCACGGTCATGAATTCGCCGGGTCCACCGGCAACGATCTCGCTCATGAATACACCGTATTTGTATCGTCCTAGCTCTCGGGGCTTTTCGTTGGCATTCATGGCTTTCTCTCAGACTCTGTGCTAGTAATCCGCCCTAGCGAACTAGTACGATTGTCGGCATGCCGGACCCGCCGTACCGCCGGATCGTCAACTCGGTCCAAGCCCGCATCGCCGCCGGTGAGCTGCGCGCGGGTGATCGGATGCCGTCCATCCGCCGGGTCGCCGAGGAGTGGGGCGTGGCCGTCGCGACCGCCACCAAGGCGATGGCCATCCTGCGCGACGCCGGACTGCTCGAAACCCGGGTCGGCTCCGGCACCGTGGTCAGCGCCCGCGCGGGTCAGCGGCGCCGGGAAAGCGGCGAACCGGTGCCGGGGCGGGAACAGCTCGTCCGCACCGCCATCCGGATAGCCGACACCGAGGGCCTGGACGCGGTGTCCATGCGACGGCTCGGGACCGAACTGGGCGTGGGCCCGATGTCGCTGTACCGGCAGGTGGCGGGCAAGGACGAACTGGTGGCCCAGATGGCCGACGCCGTGTTCGGCGAGCCCGAACTACCCGATCCGGGGCCGGACGGCTGGCGCGCCAAGCTGGAACTGGTCTCGCGCCTGCTGTGGCAACTCACGCAGCGGCACCACTGGCTGCCCAGGGTGATCTCGTTCACCCGGCCGCTGCTGCTGCCGAACGCCATGGCGTACACGGAATGGACCCTGCGCGCACTGGACGGCCTCGGCCTGTCCGCGGCGACCAGGGCGCGGGAGGCGATCATCCTGCCCGCACTGGTGATCACCACGGCGATGTCGCGGGCCGCCGAGATCGAAGCCGAGCAGGACACCGGCGAAACCTTCGACCTGTGGTGGCTGGCCCGCGAGAACCGGACCAGCGAACTGATGCACAGCGGCGCATTCCCTTTGCTGGCAACCATCCCGCACGACGTCGTCGCCGACCTGGACGGCCTCTTCGAACACGCCCTAACCCGCCACCTGGACGGCCTAGCCACCACACTCCCACGCGAGTCCCACACTCAGGAAGCCGAACCCCACGTTCAGAACGTCGAACCCCACGTTCAGAACGTCGAACCCCACGCTCGGAGCCTCAAGCCCGCCGCGGCAGAAGGCCCCTGAATGCTATGAGTGGGGCATTACTTGCAATGAACGCAAGTAATGCCCCACTCATAGCATTGGAACGGCGGGGGTCAGGGGTGGCCCAGGCCCATGGCGCGCAGGACGGTTTCGAACTTCGCGGTGGTTTCGGCGAGTTCGGCTTCCGGGTCCGAGTCGGCGACGATGCCGCCGCCGGCGTACAGGCGCAGTGAGCGTTCGGCGGCTTCCGCGCTCCGGATCGCCACCGCCCATTCCCCGTCGCCCGCGGCGTCCACCCAGCCGACCGCCCCCGCGTAGTAACCGCGGTCGAACGGTTCCAGTTCCCCCACCACGCGCCGCGCCGCTTCCGTCGGGGTGCCGCAGACCGCCGGGGTCGGGTGCAGTGCGGCCGCGAGGCGCAGCGCGGTGATGGACGGATCGGTGAGCCGCCCGGTGACCGTGGTGCCGAGGTGCCACATCGTCGGTGTGCCAACGACTTCCGTCGGCGCTACGCGCAGCCGCGTGCAGAACGGCCGCAGAACCTCCACCATGTCTTCGATCACCACGGCGTGTTCCCGACGGTCCTTTGCGGACTCCGCGAGCCGCCGCGCGTTCTCCGCGTCGATGCGGGGATCGGCCGAGCGCGGCGCCGATCCGGCGTGCGGGTGCGAGAAGACGCGATCGCCGTAACGTGACAGAAGAAGTTCCGGTGTCGCACCGACAAATGTCGAGCCACCCGGCAACGGCGCCGCGAAGGTGAACCCGGCCGGGTTACCCCGCACGAGATTGCGCAGGATCGCTTCGGGCCGGATCGGCTCGTCGAATTCGAGGTCGAGCACCCGGGCCAGGACGACTTTGCGCAACCGCTCGTCACGCAACATCTCCACCGCGCGAGCCACGGCGGCCACGTGCGCAGCCGGTTCGGGAACCGGGCGCATGGAACGCGGGACGCCGATTCCGGCCTGTGGAAGGGAAGCCGCGGCGGGGTGTGCGGGTCCGCTGATCCGGACCTCGCGGGGAAGCAGGATGTGCCCGGGGTAAGTCGCGTCCGGGCCGGTGTCGAACGGCAGGATGCCCGCCGCCAGTGGCACATCGGGGTCGGCCAGCGCCTCACGCACCCGTTCGGCCAGTACCACCGGGTCCCGTTCGGACAGTGCACCGTCCACTCCGGAACCCAGCAGGGTGCGGCGCTCGGTGCCGAAGAAGAAGTCGCCGGCGGCGTAGCCGTCCAGCAGGTCCGCCACCCGTGCACCTTCGTGCGCCGTAGCCGTCATCGGCTCACTCCCTCTCGGCGGCCTCTCCGCGTCCACCTCCGAGTTTCCGCCTGCCACCTCGGTTTGTCCGAGGCCGGTCGGGGTTAAGTGAGCAAGAGCACCACCTGAGGACGTGCGCGAAGACCGGTGACGGAGCGCCCGTCACCGGTCTCGCACGCCTGTGAGCTGCGCGAACTACTTCAGCGCGTCGATCAGCGCCTGGCGCTGGACGTCGCCCAGCCCGGCGGCGCGCCGGTCCTCCGGGATCTTCGCCTGCTCGAGCAGAGCGGCGACCTTGACCGCGCCCAGCCCGGGCACGGCCTTCAACAGCTGCGTGACCTTGGTCTTGCCAATGGTCTTGTCCTCCTTGGCGCGGAGCAGCACCTTGTCGATGCTCTCCTTGCCGGACTTGATCGAAGCAAGCAGCTCGGAGCGGGCCTTACGAGCCTCGGCCGCCTTGGCGAGGGCTTCGGCACGCTGCTCCGGCGTCAACGTAGGCAGAGCCAACGTATTAGTCCTTTCCTTCTCAGGTGTCCGCTTGTCGCGGCGGTGGCCGGAAGTCTCGACGCACGCTTTGGCTCATGCGCTGGCCAGGCCACCTCGTACCACCGGCCCAGTAAACGCCACGAGGCCCACCCTTGTGCAACCGACACGCACTTAGTACCCGTCCTTGCCCGTCCGGGCAACCCCACATCCCCCGCCCCGGCCTGCGGAAACACCCCGTCCCACTGTCCGGTTGGGAGCGAGATCAGCCGCGCCACCCATCGCCAGGGTGATCATCCCGAGATCCGGTAACCGATTTTCCGGACAGTCGATTTTGTTGGCACCAAAGAAATGCCGGGAAATCCGCGGACAAGTACGCGCACGGAGCAACGGCCGCGGCGTCACTCGTCCGAAGGACCGTTCACAACTCGGCCACAGCCGGTCCCGGACGGCCTCGCGACACTGCCCGATCGGCTTCACTCGGTTTAGAGTCGGGCCAGGTTTGGTCCACCGGAGCACCGATCGGGAGACGTCGATGTTGAGCACGATGCAGGATGGGCAACTTTCGCTCGGCAAATTGCTGCGCCACGGCAGCAGCGTGCACGCCCAGAGCGAAGTCCGCACCTGGACCGGTACAGAGTCCCGCCGGGAGACCTATGGCGAACTCGGCGCGCACGCCGCGCGCCTGGCGAACGCGCTGCGCGGCCTCGGCGTCACCGGTGACCAGCGCGTCGGCACCTTCATGTGGAACAACGCCGAGCACCTGGCCGCCTACCTGGCCGTGCCCGCCATGGGGGCGGTGCTGCACACGCTGAACATCCGGCTGTTCCCGGAGCAGCTGGTCTTCGTGGCGAACCACGCCGAAGACCACGTGGTGATCGTGGACGGCACGCTGGTGCCGCTGTTCGCCAAGCAGCTGCCGCAGATGAAGACCGTGCGGCACGTCCTGGTCGCCAACGGTGACGCTTCGACGCTCGAAGCACCCGACGGCGTGCAGGTCCACTCCTACGCCGACCTCCTCGCCCAGCAGTCCAGCGAGTTCGACTGGCCGGAAGTGGACGAACGGTCGGCCGCCGCGATGTGTTACACCTCCGGCACCACGGGTGACCCCAAGGGCGTGGTCTACTCCCACCGCTCGATCTGGCTGCACTCCATGCAGGTCTGCATGTCGGACTCGATGCGGCTGGCCCAGTCCGACTCCGCGCTGGCGATCGTCCCGATGTTCCACGCGATGTCGTGGGGCCTGCCCTACGCCTCGCTGATGGTCGGCGCCACGCTGGTGATGCCGGACCGCTTCCTCCAGCCGGAGCCGATCGCGCAGCTGCTCGCCGCCGAGAAGCCGACCTTCGCCGCCGCCGTGCCGACGATCTGGCAGGGCCTGCTGCAGTACCTCGACGCCAAGCCGCAGGACATCTCGCACCTGCGTGAGGTGGTCGTCGGTGGTTCGGCCGCGCCGCCGTCGCTGATGCACGCCTTCGAGGAGCGCTACGACGTGCCGGTCCTGCACGCCTGGGGCATGACCGAGACCTCCCCGCTGGGCAGCGTGGCGCGCCCGCCGGAGTCCGCGACCGGCGACGAGCGCTGGCGCTACCGCTACACGCAGGGCCGTTTCCCCGCCTCGGTGCAGGCGCGGCTGATCGGCGACAACGGCGAAGTGCTGCCCTGGGACGACCAGGCGGTCGGCGAGCTGGAGGTGCAGGGGCCGTGGATCGCGGCGGCCTACCACGGCGGCGCCGAGGTCGACCCGGAGAAGTTCCACGACGGCTGGCTGCGCACCGGTGACGTCGGCCGGATCACCCCGGACGGCTTCCTGACGCTGACCGACCGCGCCAAGGACGTGATCAAGTCCGGCGGCGAGTGGATCTCGTCGGTGGACCTGGAGAACACGGTGATGTCGCACCCGGCGGTGGCCGAGGCCGCGGTCATCGGCGTGCCGGACGAGAAGTGGGACGAGCGGCCGCTGGTGGCCGTGGTGCTGCGCGAGGGCCAGACGGCCACGGCCGAGGAGCTGCGCGAGTACCTGGCGGGCAAGGTGGCCAAGTGGCAGCTGCCGGAGAACTGGACCTTCATCGAGGAGGTGCCCAAGACCAGCGTCGGCAAGTTCGACAAGAAGCGGCTGCGGGCGTTCCACACCGAGGGCAGGCTCGACGTCTCGCAGTTGTAGGCGACGAAGGGACTACGCCGAACGTGATAATTATTCGCGTTCGGCTTCCCCGGGGTTCATCCGGTGGTTAACGTCGTGCGCCAGCGTGCACGAGACCACCGGATGACTGGGGAGTGACCGCATGAGCGGACTGAGCAGGCGCGGATTCGTCACGGCGGCCGGGGCCACGGGTGCCGGGCTGCTGCTGAGCACCCCGCTGGCCTCGGCCATCGACCGCGCGATGGGCTACAGCGCCGCGCGGGCGGTGAGCACGGCCGGCACCACGCTCGAAGCCGTCGCCACGCCGGTCACGCCCGGTCCGGCGTACAGCAGGCTCACCGCGGGCCCCGGCTGGCCGCTGGTGGTGCGCGAGGACATCACCGCGGCGAAGTCCGGCCGCGACGACCGGCGCACCGCCAGGGCGTCCTTCGTGCAGTTCACCGACATGCACCTCACGGACGTCCAGAGCCCGGCGCGGTTCGAGTACCTGCACCCGTTCACCGGCTCGGCGCACCGCCCGCAGGAGGCGCTCGGGCCCGCCGCCACCACCTCGCTGCTGCGCCGGGTCAACGGCCTGCCCGGCGGCCCGTTCACCGGGCGCGGGTTCGACTTCATGATGACCACGGGCGACAACACCGACAACCACGAGCAGATCGAGCTGAAGTGGTTCCTCGACACGCTCAACGGCGGCACGGTCACCCCCAACACCGGCGATCCGGACCGCTACGAGGGCGTGCAGGACTCCGGCGCGCCGCTGTACTGGAACCCCGGCAAGCCGCTGGACGACGCGTACACCCAGAAGGGTTTCCCGCAGCTGCCCGGCCTGCTCGACGCGGCCATCGCGCAGTACGACTCCCCCGGCCTGGACATCCCGTGGCTGTGCACCTTCGGCAACCACGACAACACCCCGGTCGGCAGCCTGCCGGCGAACATCCCGGGCATCGACCACTGGTACACCGGCCGGTACAAGGTCATCGGCAAGGACGAGAGCGAAGCCAGGAAGCTCGCCGCCTCGCTGGAACGCGGCGGAGTGCCGGTGGCGCAGCTGTTCGGCGGTACCGGCACGATCCGCGAGGTCACCCCGGACGAGCGCCGCCGCACCTTCTCCACCGCCGAGTTCGTGCAGGCCCACCTGGACGCGTCGAACACCGGCCCCGGGCCGGTCGGCCACGGCTTCACCGGCGACAACGCCGACGGCCGCAACGTCTACTACACGTTCCGCATCGCCCCCGGCCTGACCGGGATCAGCCTGGACACCACCACGCTGGCCGGGCTCGCCGACGGCTCGATCGGCCTCGGCCAGTACCTCTGGGTGGAGAAGACGCTGCAGCGCGGCAGCTCGAAGTACTACGACTTCTGGGGCAACAAGGTCACCCAGCAGGTCACCGACGAGCTGTTCGTGCTGTTCAGCCACCACACCAGCGACACGATGGGCAACATCCTGCCCGACTCGCGGCACCCGCTGGAGCCGCGGCTGAACGGCGACACCTTCGTCGGCCTGCTCAAGCGCTTCCCCAACGTGCTCGCGTGGGTCAACGGCCACACCCACCTGAACGGGATCGTCGCGCACGCCGGCGCCACCCCGGCCCAGAGCTTCTGGGAGATCAACACCGCCTCGCACATCGACTTCCCGCAGCAGGCGCGGATCATCGAGGTGGCCGACAACGGCGACGGCACGCTCTCGCTGTTCACCACGCTGGTCGAGGCCGACGCACCCTACGCCGCCGACTACGGCGACACCTCGGCGCAAGCGCTTGCGTCCTTGTACCGCGAGCTTTCCTACAACGACATCCACGCCGATCCGATCCGCCTGGGCCAGCCCGCCGACCGGAACACCGAACTGCTGCTGGTGAACCCGCTAGCGTGAGCAGATGACCGACGACTTCTCGAAGCTGATCCCGTTCGCCGCCCGCCTCGGCGTCCACATCACCGAGGCGACGGCGGAGCGGGTGCGCGGCCGGATCGACTGGTCGGCGGACCTGACCACCACCGGGGGCGCGCTGCACGGCGGGCTGCTGATGTCGCTGGCCGACACCACCGGCGCCGTCTGCGCCTTCCTCAACCTGCCCGAGGGCGCGCAGGGCACCACCACGATCGAATCGAAGACGAACTTCCTGCGCGCGGTCCGCGAAGGGCACGTGGTGGCCACGTCGAAGCCGCTGCACGCCGGGCGGCGCGTGATCGTCGTGGAGACCGAGGTGCGCGACGGCGCGGAGAAGCTGATCGCCAAGGTCACGCAGACCCAGGCGGTGTTATGAACCTGCGCCCGGCAAGTGGTTTACACCAGCTGGCCGACCGGTGAAAATCTCTGACACCCGGGGAGTCCGGTTCTGGAGGGTGTGAAAAGCATGCGTGGACGTCTGTTGCTGTCGTTGCTCTCGGTCGGCCTGCTGGCCACGACCGCCGCCCCGGCGAGCGCCGCACCACCGGTGCAGGACGAGGCGATCGACTACCACGAGTGGGCCTCGACCAGGGACTTCCGCGCGGGCACGCTCGACGGTGTGGCGCTGGGCCCCGGTGGGCTGCGGCTGACCCGCCCGATCGGCACCGTCGAGCGCACCGAACCGGCACTGGGCACCACGCGCACCTACGAATACGGCCGCTGGACCTCCCCGGACTACCGCCACGGCTTCGACGCCACCGAGCTGATCGCCTCGTGGAACGCGCTCACCCCGGCGAAGACCTGGCTGCAGGTCGAGGTCAAGGCGACCACGGCCACCGGCGAGAACACCGCCTGGTACATCCTCGGCCAGTGGGCCTCCGGCGACCAGGACATCCACCGGACCACGGTCGACGGCCAGTCCGACGCACACGCCTCGGTCAGCGTCGACACCCTCGTCGCCAACGACGGCGTCACGCTCAGCTCGTACCAGGTGCGCGCCACCCTCTACCGGGAAGCGGGCAGCGCGGCCACCCCGACGGTCAGCTCGCTCGGCGCGATGGCGTCGAACGTGCCGGCGCGGTTCGAGGTGGAGCCGACCGAACCGGGCGTGGCCACCGGGATCGAGCTGGCGGTGCCACGGCACGCGCAGAACCTGCACAAGGGCAAATACCCGGAGTTCGGCGGTGGCGGGCAGAGCTGGTGCAGCCCGACGTCGACCGCGATGGTCACCGAGTTCTGGGGCCGCAGGCCGAGCGCCGAGGACATGTCGTGGCTGCCCGCGGACTACGTGGACCCGACCGTCGCGCACGGTGCCCGCTTCACCTACGACTACTCGTACGAGGGCACCGGCAACTGGCCGTTCAACACCGCCTACGCGGCTTCGCTCGGGCTCAAGGGGCACATCACCCGGCTGCACTCGCTGAACGAGCTGGAGTCCTACATCGCCAAGGGCATCCCGGTGATCACCTCGCAGTCGTTCCTGGCCGAGGAACTGGACGGCGCCGGGTACGGCACCGCCGGGCACATCTTCGTGGTGGTCGGCTTCACCGCCGAGGGCGACGTCATCGTCAACGACCCGGCGACGAACAGCAACGACACCGTGCGCAACGTGTACAAGCGGGACCAGTTCGAGAAGATCTGGCAGCGCACCAAGCGGTACACCGCCTCGGGCAACGTCGCCTCGGGCCCAGGCGGCGTCGTCTACCTGATCACCCCACCCAAGTAACCCCGCCACCTCCGCGTGGGACTCGCCGCCCCGAGTACCCCGCAATGCTATGAGTGGGGCATTACTTGCATTGAATGCAAGTAATGCCCCACTCATAGCATTCAGGGCAGGCCTGCGGCTGGGGTTGGGCAGGCCGGGTCGTGCGGATGTCGCGATGGGGGTGGGGGGCGTGGCAGAGTTCGGGGGACTGACCCGAACGCGGAAGGTGGTCGCATGCCGTACGAAGTCCAGGGCGTGGTTTCGCGGGTGAAGGGCGAGCCGGTCTCGCTGGAGACGGTGCTCGTGCCCGACCCCGGTCCGGGTGAGGCGGTGGTCTCGGTGCAGGCCTGCGGGGTCTGCCACACCGACCTGCACTACCGCGAGGGCGGGATCAACGACGAGTTCCCGTTCCTGCTCGGCCACGAGGCCGCCGGGGTGGTCGAGCAGGTCGGCGCCGGTGTCACCGACCTGGAACCGGGCGACTTCGTCATCCTGAACTGGCGCGCGGTCTGCGGCACCTGCCGCGCCTGCAAGCGCGGGCGGCCGTGGTACTGCTTCTCCACGCACAACGCCCACCAGCCGATGACGCTCGCCGACGGCACGAAACTGAGTGCGGCACTGGGCATCGGCGCCTTCCTCGAGAAGACGCTGGTCCACAGTGGACAGTGCACGAAGGTCAGCCGCGAGGCCGAGCCCGCGGTGGCCGGGCTGCTCGGCTGCGGGGTGATGGCGGGCATCGGGGCGGCGATCAACACCGGCGCGGTGGGCCGCGGCGATTCGGTGGCGGTGATCGGCTGCGGTGGTGTGGGTGCCGCGGCGGTGGCCGGGTCCCGGCTGGCCGGGGCGGACCGGATCATCGCGGTGGACACCGACGAGCGCAAGCTCACCTGGGCCAAGGACTTCGGCGCCACGCACACGTTCAACGCCGCGGGCAAGTCCGAGGACGAGGTCGTCGAGGCCATCCAGGAGCTGACCGGTTCCTTCGGCGCGGACGTGGTGATCGACGCGGTCGGCCGCCCGGAGACCTGGCGCGAGGCGTTCTACGCGCGCGACCTGGCGGGCACCGTGGTGCTGGTGGGCGTGCCGACCCCGGACATGCGGCTGGAGATGCCGCTGATCGACTTCTTCTCGCGCGGTGGCTCGCTGAAGTCGTCCTGGTACGGCGACTGCCTGCCGTCGCGGGACTTCCCCCTGCTGGTGGACCTCTACCTGCAGGGCAGGCTGCCGCTGGACAAGTTCGTCACCGAACGGATCCCGCTCGACGGCGTGGAGCAGGCGTTCGCCCGGATGCACTCCGGGGACGTGCTGCGCAGCGTGGTGACCTTCTGAGGAAGCTGTTCGACGACGAGGACTACCCCGCCGAGCCGTATCCGGGGGCCCGGCCGGGGTGTTCCTTCGTGCACCTCGACGGCGCCGGGTACGAGGTGCCGGACCCGCCCGACCTCGAAGGGCGCCTCCCGGTACTGGCCTACGGCTCGAACGCCTGCCCGGCGAAGATCACCTGGCTGCGGCGGGCGCTCGGGCTCACCGGCGCGGTGACCGTGCTGCAGGCGAAGTGCACCGGCCTCGCCGCGGTGTGGGCGGCGGGCCGGCGCGTGGTCGACGACCAGCGCCCGGCCACCCTGGCCGCCATGCCGGGCGTGGTCGAGGAGCACGCGGTCTGGCTGGCGACGCCGGAGCAGCTGCGGGTGCTGGACGTCTGCGAGGGCCGGGGAAACCGGTATCACCTCGCGCGGGTACACACGGGCGAGGTAACCCTGGCGAACGGCGCGTCCTTGCCGGACGTCCTCGCCTACGTGGCGGCGTCACCGATCCGGTTGCCGTTGCTGGTCGGCGGAAGTCCGATCCGGACCGCCGAGGTGCCACAGGCCCAGGCCGGGGCCATGACCGGGGAGACCGCGGAGTCGCACGGCCTCGAGGTCACGGTCATCGAATCCGATTAAACCTCCCATTCGCGGATTTCCCCTATTTCGTGAATCGCATTGCTGTGATTCCACCCCGGGTCCTTCACTCGTTTGTGTCGGCCGGTTGCAGCTGTGCAACGGCGGGATGATCGTGAGTGCAGACCCGCACTAATCCAGCAAAGCGAAAGGATGCGGTAGCCATGACCGGCACGATGCGCCCGCAGGATCTCATCGACTCACCCGTGGTCGACCCGGCCGGAAGCAAGATCGGGAAGGTGGGCACGGTCTACCTCTCCGACGACACCCACCAGCCGGAGTGGGTGACGGTGAAAACCGGGCTGTTCGGCCACCGCGAGAGCTTCGTCCCACTCGACGGCGCGGACCTGGCGAACGACGGCCTGCACGTCCAGGTGGACAAGGACCAGGTGACCGACGCCCCGCAGATCGACGCGGACGGCCATCTGTCCCCCGAGGACAGTGGCGAGCTGTACCGCTACTACGGCCTGCCGATGCAGCGCGACCGCGCCGGTGAGGACCGGGCGGACCGCAAGCGCGACAGCATGCGCCGCGACAAGGCCGAAATGGGCGGCATGGCGGGAACCACCGGAGCCGCGGGAACAGCCGGGATGACCGGCAGGGACAAGAAAACGACCGCCGGGATGACCGGCAAGGGCAAGGAAGCGACCGCCGCCAAGCACGAGCTCCGCGACGCCGAGAAGCAGCGCGGTGGCGAGGACATGATCCGCTCGGAGGAGCGGTTCAACGTCGGCACCGAAGAGGTCGAGGCCGGGCGCGTGCGGTTGCGCAAGTACGTGGTCACCGAGGAGCAGCAGGTCTCCGTACCGGTGAGCCACGAAGAGGTGCACATCGAGCGCGAGCCGATCACCGACGGCGAGGCGGGCAAGGCCCGGATCGGCGAGGCGGAGCAGGACGTCATCCTGCACGCCGAAAAGCCCGTGGTGCGCAAGGAAGCCGTGCCGGTGGAGCGGGTGCGGATGGGCAAGGAACGGGTGACCGACACCGAGACCGTCACCGGCGAGCTCCGCAAGGAGCAGATCGAGATCGACGACGACTCGAAGCTGCGTGACCGGGACCGCGACCGCAAGAACCGGTGAACCAACGGTCGTGAGTGCGCGGGTGCCTGGTACCCCCGCGCACTCACGACCGTCCATCAGCCGATGAGCTTGCCCGGGTTCATGATCCCGGTCGGATCCACCGCGGCCTTCGCGGCCGCGAGCACCGAAAGCCCGATCTCGCCGATTTCCTCACCCAGGTACGGCGCGTGGTCCATTCCCACCGCGTGGTGGTGCGAAATGGTACCCAATCCGGTAATCGCCTCACTGGCCGCTTTCTTGGCACGCAGCCATTGCCCTTCGGGGTCCTCGACGGAACGCGCGGCGAGCACGGTGAAATAGAGCGAAGCACCCGTTTCGTAAGCGTGCGAAATGTGGCACATCACCACCGAGGAATCGAACGAATCCCGCAGGGCCGTGCGCACGGCGTCCCGCAGGGTGTCCACTGAGGACCAGTGCGCCGCGGTCTCCAGCGTCTCCACGCAGACCCCGAGGTCGAGCAGCGCGTCCCGCTGCCGCGGCCCGTTGAACCGGCCCTTGCGCCAGGACTCCCCCGCCGCCTTGCCGAGCGAAAGGCCACCGGCCGCCCGCACCAGCCGCCCGGTTTCCGCGCGGCGCAGCGCGATCTCCCTGGTTGACTGCGCTTCCCAGCCGAGGATCAGCAGGCAGGGCCGCGAAACCCCGCGTGCCTTGAGGTAACGGCTCACGGCCGCGGTCTTCCAGCCGCCGCTCAACGACAGCGAAACCTCGGTTTCGTCCTCATCGGACAACCGCGTCACGTCGGCCAGCGCACCCGACTGGGCCAGCCGCCGCACCAGCGCGGCCGCGGTGTCCCAGCCGTCCAGCACGTAACCCTGGTACCGGCGGACCTTCGGCACCGGCCGCACCCGCAGCCCGACCTCGGTCAGCACGCCGAGGGCGCCCTCGCTGCCCACGGCGAGCTGCCGCAGGTCGGGCCCGGCCGCCGAAGCCGGCGCGACGCCGAGGCGCCACTGTCCACACGGGGTGGCCAGCCGCACGCCGGTGACCATGTCCTCGAACCGGCCGTAGCCGCTGGACGCCTGCCCGGCGGACCGCGTCGCGGCGAACCCGCCGATGGTCGCCCGCTCGTGGGACTGCGGGATGTGCCCGAGCGTGAACCCGTGCTCCGCCAGCAGTTCCTCGGCTTGCGGGCCGCGGACCCCGGCCTGCAGCACGGCGATCCGGGACACCGGGTCGACCGAGACCAGCCGGTCCAGCCGCACTAGGTCGAGCACGATCACCGCGGCCTTGTCCCCGCGGGCCGCCCGGACCCCGCCGACCACCGAGGTGCCGCCGCCGAACGGCACCACCGCGAGGTCGAACCGCACGCACACCTCGAGCACGCGCTGCACCTCGTCCGGGTCCGCGGGCAGCACCACCGCGTCCGGCACCGGCAGCTCGCCGGGGTGCCGCCGGCGCAGGAGGTCCAGATAGGACAACCCACCCGCGCGGCTCAGTCGTTCCGCACGCTCCGTTTGCACGTGCGCGGCGCCGACGACGTCACGCAGGGCCTCTTCCGCGTCCGCTGCCAGCGAAGATTCGGGTACTCGCAGTCCGGCGGGCGGAATGACCCGTGCGGGATCACCCGGATTCCCGATACGCTCGGTGAGCCAGCGCATCGCCTTCGCCGGGAGGTGGGCCGCGTCCGCGCCCTCGGGCGTCCACGCGCCCCGCAGGCGGTGGTCAACTAGTTCGCTCACCGGTATAGTGTTACACATGCCTGTCGAACGTAACATAAGCGCAGCTCGCAGCGCGTCGGCACTGGCCGACACCCGCAACCGGCAGGCCGCCACCCGGGTTTCCGACGACGTGCTGCTCGACGCGGCTCGCGAATGCGTGCTCGCGGTCGGTGTGCGCCGCACCACGCTCGCCGAGATCGCCCGCACCGCCAAGGTGAGCCGGATGACGCTGTACCGCCGGTTCCCGGACGTCCGCAGCGTGCTCGCGGCCCTGATGACGCGCGAATTCGGCGCGCTGCTGCAGGGCGCGAGCGCCCGCGGCGGGGCCGCGGCGACCGCGCGCGGCAGACTGGTCGAGAGCTCCGTCGAGGCCGTGCGCGCCCTGGTCGGCGACCCCCTCATGCGCATCGTGCTCGACGTGGACGCCGAACTGGTGCTGCCCTACATCGTCGACCGCCTCGGTGGCACTCAGCGCCTCGCCGAGCAGGTGATCGCCGCGCTGCTGGCGGCGGGCTGGGCCGACGGCACCATCCGCCGCGGCGAAACCGCCGCCCAGGTGCGCGCGATACTGCTGGTGGTCCAGTCGTTCGTGCTCTCATTGCGGCCCGCGACGGCCGATGTGGACGAAGAAGCGCTGCTCGGCGAGTTCCGGCACCTGCTCGACGCGGCTTTGCGGCCGTGAACCCGGCTTCCCTCAACGCCGTCCGGCGGAGCGCCGAGCTGGCGCAGGTGGCCGGCGGCGAGCGGGTCGACCTCGCGGTGGTCGGGGGCGGGGTGACCGGCGCGGGCATCGCGCTGGACGCCGCCGCGCGCGGGCTGTCCGTGGTGCTGCTCGAAGCGAACGACCTGGCCTTCGGCACCTCGCGCTGGTCGAGCAAGCTGGTCCACGGTGGCCTGCGGTACCTGGCCAAGGGTGATTTCGCGCTGGCGCACGAAAGCGCGGTCGAGCGCGGCATCATGATGACCGTCACCGCGCCCCACCTGACCCGCACGCTGCCGCAGCTCTTCCCGTTGCACACCACGACTTCGCGTGCCCAGCAGAGCGTGATCTCGGCCGGGTTGCAGGCCGGGGACGTGCTCCGGCGCGCCACCAGGACGCCGGGTCGCGTACTGCCCCGGCCGCGCACGATCACCCGGCACGAGGCGCTCGCGCTCGCACCCGGCCTGCGGCGCAACGGGTTGCGTGGCGCCCTGCTGTCGTTCGACGGCGCGCTCACCGACGACGCCCGGTTGGTGGTGGCGCTGGCGCGCACCGCCGCGTCACACGGCGCCCGGATCCTGACGCGGGTGCGCGCGACGAAGCTGCTGGCCGATCGCGTGCAGGCGCGGGACGAGCTGACCGGGCAGACGCTGGAAGTCCAGGCGCGCCAGGTGATCAACGCGACCGGTGTGTGGGCGGGCGAGCTGGTCGAATCGGTGCGGTTGCGCCCGTCACGCGGATCGCACCTGATCCTGCGCGGAGCCGCGGCGGGCACCAGCGTCAGCTCGGTGATGATCGGCGTGCCCGGGGAGACCAACCGGTTCGTCTTCCTGCTGCCGCAGCCGGACGGGAACGTCTACTTGGGACTGACGGACGAACCCGTCAGCGGCCCGATCCCTTCGGTGCCCACGGTTCCCGAGTCCGATGTGGACTTCCTGCTCGAGGTGGCTTCGTCGGCGCTGGCGCGGCGGCTGACCCACGCCGACGTGGTCGGCCGGTTCGCCGGGCTGCGCCCGCTGATCGCGATGCCCGGTGGCGGCCGCAGTGCGGACCTGTCGCGCAAGCACGCCGTGCTGCGCTCACCGGACGGCGTGCTCACCGTGGTCGGCGGCAAGCTGACCACCTACCGGCGCATGGCCGCCGACGCCGTCGACGCGGCCGGACTGCACTCGGGCCCGTCGACCACGCACAAACTGCCGCTCGTGGGCGCCGCGCCACGCTCGCGCTTGTCCACTGTGGACGCCCCACGGCGGCTGGTGGTCAAGTACGGCACCGAAGCACCGCGGATCGCCGCGATCGGCGAACTGGACCCGGCGCTGGCGGAGCCGGTGTTCGCGGGCAGCGAGATCTCGGGCGCCGAAGTCGTGTGGGCCATCAGGAACGAAGGCGCCCTGGACGTCGACGACGTCCTGGAGCGCCGCACCCGCCTGGGCCTGGTCCCGGCGGACGCCTCCGCCGCCCGGGAACGCGTCGCCGACCTGGTGGACCGCTCCCTACGAGGCCTGCCCAGCCCAACCTGACCCCCGCCCCTGAACGCTAGGAGTGGGGCATTACTTGCATCCAATGCTAGTAATGCCCCACTCATAGCATTGCCACCGCGGGTAGTGGGACGTGTCTGTTGCGTTTAGTTGACGTGTCGTTGGGTTTTTGCAACAGTGTGGTCCATGAGTCCGGTAAGACGTGGCAAGGAGCTGCCGATCCACAACCGGCTCCAGGTACTGCGGGCCGAGCGGGGGATGAGCCGGGCGCAGCTCGCCGAGGCGGTGGAGGTCAATCCGCAGACCATCGGCGCGCTGGAGCGCGGTGACCACTACCCCAGCCTCGATCTGGCGTTCCGGATCTGCGAGGTGTTCGGCCTCCCGGTCGAAGCGGTGTTCAACCGGCAGCCGTTCACCCCACTGTCCACACAGGTCTATTCGAGGGGGAACCCATGACCTCACTACGCGAAAGATTCAGCAGTTCATGGGCGAAGCAACTGGAAATCCAGGAGCGCAAGGAAAGCGAACGCGCGCGCAAGCTCCTCCGGTGGCGGACCCGGCGCCACCGCAGGCGGATCACGCTGCTGCTGCTCCTCGGCAACCTGATCATCATCGGCGCCGCGCTGATCGTGCAGCAGCGGAGCTGGTGGCTCTTCGCCGTGCTGTGGTTCGGCGGGCTGCTGGTGTGGACGGCCGGGTTCGTCCTGCTGCGCGTCCTGACCGGCCGGATGAGCACCGCCTTCTCCGCCCTGCTCGACGAGCGTGAGCGCGCCTGGCGCCACCGCATCAACTACATCGGCTACCAGGCGATGTTCTTCCTGGTCGCCATCGCCTTCGGTTACCTGATGGTGATCGCGGACACCGCCGGCGCGGCCTACCGCGGTGCGATGATGCTGGCCGCGCTGACCGTGCTGGGCGCCTCCACGCCCACCTTCGTCCTCGGCTGGAGCCTGCCCGACGACGACCCAGAAGACTTCATCGAACCGGGTACCGGGGAGGAATCCGATGTCTGAAAACCGGCTGGAGATCGACGGCGTCTCCAAGCGCTTCGGCGACCTGCTAGCCCTCGACCAGGTCAGCTTCGACGTGCGCGGCGAGCTGTTCGGCTTCGTCGGCAGCAACGGCGCCGGCAAGACCACCACCATGCGCATCGTGCTCGGCGTGCTGGCGGCCGACGCCGGTCAGGTCCGCTTCGGCGGCTCCGCGGTCGACCACCGCACCCGCACCCGGATCGGCTACATGCCGGAGGAACGCGGCCTGTACCCGAAGATGAAGGTGCTCGACCAGCTGGTCTACCTGGCCCGCCTGCACGGCATGAGCACCGACCAGGCGCACACCAGCGCCGAGTACTGGATCAACCGGCTCGGCCTCAAGCAGCGCCGGACCGAAGAGGTGGAGAAGCTCAGCCTCGGCAACCAGCAGCGCGTGCAGCTCGCCGCCGCGCTGGTGCACGACCCGGCGGTGCTGGTGCTGGACGAGCCGTTCTCCGGCCTCGACCCGCTCGCCGTGGACGTGATGAGCGAGGTGCTGCGTGAGAAGGCGGCCGACGGCGTACCGGTGGTCTTCTCCAGCCACCAGCTCGACCTGGTGGAGCGGCTGTGCGACCGGGTCGGCATCATCCGCAACGGCCGCATGGTGGCCACCGGCGCGGTCGGTGAACTGACCGCCGACGCGGCCGTGCGCCTGCGGATCACCGCACCGGGTGCCACGCCCGGCTGGGCGGCCGGGGTGCCCGGCACCCGCGTCCTCAGCGACGGCCCCACCACCGAGCTGGAACTCGAGCCCGGCGCCGACGACCAGGCGGTGCTCGCCGCCGCGCTGGCCACCGGCCCGGTCACCGAGTTCAGCCGCCGCCAGCCGTCGCTGACCGAACTGTTCCGCAACGTCGTCACCGAGGAGAAGGCCCGATGACCACCACCCGCTCGGCAGGCGGCTTCACCGCGGTCCGGCTCGTCGCGCAACGCGAGCTGAACACCCGGCTGCGCACCAAGTCCTTCGTCATCGGCACCCTGCTCATCCTCGCCTTCCTCGGCGGGTACGTGCTGCTGCAGGCGTCGCTGTTCAGCGGTGCCGACAAGAGCACCGTCGGCCTCGCCGGACAGACCGCGAGCATCGCGGACACGCTGAAGCAGCAGGGAAAGCTGCTCGACCGGGAGATCGAGACGGTCACCGTGACCGACCTCGACGACGCCCGAGGGCAGGTCGCCGACGACGAGCTCGACGCCGTGCTCACCGGCAGCCGCGCCGACCTCCAGGTGCTGGTGAAGAACGAGCTGGACCCGCGGCTCGGCGCCATCCTGAACCAGATCGCGCAGAACGAGGTGCTGGGCGCCGAACTGGCCCAGGCGGTCGGGGACCCGGAGCAGGTGCTGGCCGCCGTCCAGGCCACCACGGTCAAGGTCACCCAGCTCGAACAGCCGGACCCCGAACGCGGCCAGCGGCTCGCCATCGGGCTGGCCATGGTCGTCCTGCTCTACATGAGCATCACCACCTACGGCTCGCTGGTCGCCCAGGGCGTGGTGGAGGAGAAGTCCAGCCGGGTGGTGGAGATCCTGCTGTCCACCGTGCGGCCGTGGCAGCTGCTCCTGGGCAAGGTGATCGGGCTCGGCCTGGTCGGGCTGGCGCAGTTGCTGATCCTCGCCGGGGCCGCGCTCGCGATGACCACGATCTCCGGCGTGATCACCCTGTCCGGGGTGGCCACCAGCACGATCGTCTGGGGCCTGGTCTGGTACCTGCTCGGCTTCTTCCTCTACGCCACCATCTTCGCCGGGGCCGGCGCGCTGGTTTCGCGCCAGGAGGACATGCAGTCGACGATGATGCCGGTGACCATGGTGCTGCTGATCGGCTTCCTGGTCGGCTTCAACGTGCTCATCCAGGACCCGGACAGCAGCCTGGCCGCGTGGCTGTCGCTCATCCCGCTGCTCTCGCCGGTGCTGATGCCGGGCCGGATCGCGGCCGGGGTGGTGGCCGGCTGGGAGGTCGCGCTGGCGCTGGTGCTCACCGTCGCCGCGGTGGCGCTGTTCACCTGGCTGGGCGGCAAGATCTACCGCAACGCGGTGCTGCGCACCGGCAGCCGGGTCAAGCTGACCGAGGCCCTCCGGGGCTGACCGTCCACTGTAGACACTAGTTCCCGGGCACAAAAAAGGACTCGTGAGTGCGGAGAACGCTTACGCACTCACGAGTCCGGTACGGCTCAGCGGTCGGCGATCGGGCGGTAGTCCCGCTCCTTCTCGCCGGTGTAGATCTGCCGCGGGCGGCCGATCTTGGTGGCCGGGTCGTTGATCATCTCGCGCCAGTGCGCGATCCAGCCGGGCAGGCGGCCGAGCGCGAACAGCACGGTGAAGTACTGCGTCGGGAAGCCCAGCGCCCGGTAGATCAGTCCGGTGTAGAAGTCGACGTTCGGGTAGAGCTTGCGCTCGATGAAGTAGTCGTCCGAGAGCGCGGTCTCTTCCAGCTTCTTCGCGATGTCGAGCAGCTCGTCGTTCACGCCGAGCTTGTTGAGGATCGAGTCCGCGGTGGTCTTGATGATCTTCGCGCGCGGGTCGTAGTTCTTGTAGACCCGGTGCCCGAAGCCCATCAGGCGGACACCCTTTTCCTTGTTCTTCACGCGGTTCACGAACTGCGCCACGTCGCCGCCGTCGGCCTGGATGCCCTCGAGCATGTCCAGCACCGCGCTGTTCGCCCCGCCGTGCAGCGGGCCGAACAGGGCCATGATGCCCGCCGAGATGCTGGCGAACAGGTTGGCCTCGGAGGAACCCACCAGGCGCACGGTCGAGGTGGAGCAGTTCTGCTCGTGGTCGGCGTGCAGGATGAACAGCAGGTCGAGGGCCTTGGCGACCTCGGGGTCGACCTCGTAGGGCTCGGCGGGCAGCCCGAAGGTCATCCGCAGAAAGTTCTCCACCAGCCCGTAGGAGTTGTCCGGGTAGAGGAACGGCTGCCCGATCGACTTCTTGTAGGCGTAGGCGGCCAGCGTCGGCACCTTCGCCAGCAGGCGGATCGTGGACAGCTCCACGTTCGGCTCGTCGAACGGGTTCAGCGAGTCCTGGTAGAAGGTGGACAGTGCGGACACCGCGCTGGAGAGCACCGGCATCGGGTGCGCGTCCCGCGGGAAGCCGTCGAAGAAGCGCTTGAGGTCCTCGTGCAGCAGGGTGTGGCGGTTCACCTTCGAGGTGAACTGCTCCAGCTGCGCGGGGGTCGGCAGCTCACCGTAGATGAGCAGGTACGAGACCTCGATGAAGTTGGAGTGCTGGGCGAGCTGCTCGATCGGATAACCGCGATAGCGCAGGATTCCGGCGTCACCGTCGATGTAGGTGATGGACGAGGAGGCGGCGCCGGTGTTCACGAAACCGGGGTCGAGCGTGATGTACCCGGTGGAAGCCAGCAACTTGCCCAGTTCGATACCGGGGGCGCCCTCGACAGCGTGAACCACTTTCAGCTCGTGCTCGCCATTCGGCAGCCGCAGCGAAACGGTCTGGGAGCCGCTCGGCGCGGACGTAGCGTCCGACATGAAAGTCCCTCTCACTGTTCACACGGGCCGGCGGCGCCTGCAGGTCGCACAGGTTGCCTCATGTCACGCGCGAGGCGGCCGTTGGCCTCGCTGCACACCGCCCCGCTGGGGTATGAATTCCCCCCTACGCTAGTCGAGAGAGGGCCCCTCGCGCAGCCACTGTGTTATCCGTGACGAACGGTTTGCGACGAGATTCACACGCCTGGTGAGTGTTACCGCTATCCGGGCGCGTCCAGGTCGGCCTCGGTGGGCGGCTCGGCGCCGCTGCGCGAGACGGTGACGGCCGCCGCGCGGGCGGCGTAGGTGAGGGCCTCGGTCCAGCCGGCCGCGTCCAGCGCGGCCGGGTCGAGCACGTCCCGCTTGGCGAACCAGGCCAGCAGCGCGCCCTGCACGGTGTCACCGGCGCCAATGGTATCGACCAATCGCGCCGGAGCCGACGGGACGCGGGCCGGTTCGCCCTCCCGGGTGTGCGCCGAGAGGCCGTCGGCGCCGTGGGTGAGCACCACCGCACCGGCACCCGCGTCGAGCCAGGAGCGGGCGGCGGTCACCGCGTCGGCGCCGTCCGCGAGCCACTCGGCGTCCTCCACCGAAAGTTTCAGCAGCCGGACGTGCGGCAGCCAGGAGGCGAACCGGGCGCGGTAGGCGGCCGGGTCGGCGATCAGGGCGGAGCGGATGTTCGGGTCCAGCGCGGTGAGCAGACCGCGCTCGGATTCCCGGCGCAGCAAGGATTCGTACGCGGAAGCACCGGGTTCGAGCACCATGCCGAGGGTGCCGAGCGAGAGCACCCTGGCCGACTCGGGCAGCGGGCCGGGATCGGTGAACAACCGGTCCGCGGTGCCCTCGGTGTAGAAGGTGTAGTGCGCCGAGCCGGTCTCGTCGAGCGCCACCACGGCCAGCGTGGTCGGCTCGTCGCCGCGCTGCACCAGCGTGGTGTCCACTTGGGAGGCCCGCAGGCGGGCGATCAGCGCCTCGCCGAACCGGTCGGTGGACACCCGCGAGAGGAAGGCCGCCGGCACGCCGAGGCGGCCCGCGGCGAGCGCCACGTTGTACGGGCCACCGCCGAGGCGGGGCAGCAGCGGCCGGAGGCCACCGTCCAGATTGGACTCTCCGGGCACCAGGTCGACCAGTGCTTCACCACCGACAACGATCACGCGGAGGATGCTACCCCGCCGCCAGCCCACCCAGAAGCAGTTCAGCGAGCGCGGTGAACGCCTCGGCGTCGGAGACCTCCACCCGCGAGGCGATCACCCCGGTCTGGATGCCCTCGATGATCAACCCGGCCATTTCCGCGATCAGCGTGGCCTGGACCGTGCGGAAGACGCCGTCGCGCACGCCCTTGTTGATGAAGCCGCGGATGCGCTCGGCGGCGGCCCGGCTGTTCAGCTCGTACGCCGCGCGCGCGGGGGCGAACTCGGCGATGTCGCGCATGAACTCCGGGGAGGCGCGCTTGAGGTGCTCGGCGGCGCCGTCGAGGTAGGTGCCGATCAGCTGCCGCGCGTCGTCGAGGTCGGCGATGCTCGCCTCGATCCGCTCGGCCGCGCCGCGGAAGAACCGGCCGACGACCTTCACCGCGAGCTGTTCCTTGCTCGGCGCCAGCGCGTACAGCGTCGACTTGGAGCAGTGCATCCGCGTGGCGAGGTCGTCGAGGGTGAACTCGGCGAAGCCCTCGGCGAGGAAGAGTTCCTCCAGGTCGGCGAGCAGGGCGCGCTGCCGCGCGGTCGGCTGCCTGCGGGGTGCCCGTGCGCGGGCATCGACATCAGCCATGTCGATACAGTACTCTGAGCTGTCCCGCAGTACTGTTTTCAGTACTCTGAGCTTTTCTCATCGTGGAGGACAGTAATGCCGGCCGAGCGTCTGCTTCCGACCACCGAGGCTGAGGACCTGCTCGGCCTGGCCCGCGAGATCGCGCGCGACGAGCTGGCGCCGCTGGCCGGTGAGTACGAGGACGCCGCCCGGTTCCCGCGGGAGCAGTTCTCCCTGCTCGGCAAGTCGGGCCTGCTGGGGTTGCCGTACTCGGAGCGCTGGGGCGGCGGCGAGGTGCCGTACGAGGTCTACCTGCAGGTGCTGGAGGAGATCGCGGGCGCGTGGATGTCGGTGGGCGTCGGGTTGTCGGTGCACACCATGTCCTGCTTCGCGCTGGCGCACCACGGCACCGACGCGCAGCGCGACCAGTGGCTGCCGGACATGCTCGAAGGCGGCCTGCTCGGCGCGTACGCGCTGTCGGAACTGCAGGCGGGCTCGGACGCGGCGGCCCTGTCCACCCGCGCGCGGCTCGACGGCTCGGAGTACGTGGTCAACGGCACCAAGGCGTGGATCACGCACGGTGGTGAGGCGGACTTCTACACCACGATGGTGCGCACTTCGGACGAACCGGGCAGCGGCGGCATCTCCTGCCTGCTGGTCGACGGCGCGACGCCGGGCCTCTCGGCGTCCACTCCCGAGCGGAAGATGGGCCTGACCGGCTCGACCACCGCGCAGATGCGGTTCGAGAACGCCCGCGTGTCGGCCGATCGGCTGGTCGGCCAGGAGGGGCACGGGCTGAAGATCGCGCTCGCCTCCCTCAGCTCGGGACGGCTGGGGATCGCCGCGTGCGCGGTCGGCCTGGCACAGGCGGCGCTGGACGAAGCGGTGGCCTACGCGAAGGGCCGTACGCAGTTCGGGCGGTCGATCATCGAGTTCCAGGGCGTGGAGTTCATGCTGGCCGACATGGCCGCGGCGGTGGAATCCTCGCGCGCCATGTACCTGGACGCGGCCCGCCGCCGGGACCGCGGACTGCCGTTCCAGCGGCAGGCGTCGATCGCGAAGCTGGTCGCCACGGATGCCGCGATGAAGGTGACCACGGACGCCGTCCAGGTACTCGGCGGGGCCGGGTACACGCGGGACTTCCCGGTGGAGCGGTACATGCGGGAGGCCAAGGTGCCGCAGATCTTCGAGGGCACGAACCAGATCCAGCGCGTGGTGATCGCGCGGGAGCTGCGGAAGGCCTGAGCAGCCGCCGCAGCTCCCGGCGGGGTCAGATGATCTTGAACGAGTTGGCCCGGTCGTTCATCCAGCCGAAGCCACCGGCCTCCTGGGTGAAGGTGGCCGAGCCGAGGCTGCACCCGTCCCCGTCGAACAGGATGACCGTGTTCGACGTCTTCAGCGACGAGAACTTGTTCTTGTAGAACTCGTCGAGCTGCACGCACTGCCCGAAGCCGGCGCCGGTGCCCCACCCGCCACCGGAGCCGTCGAAGTTCGCGTGCACCCAGAACTGCACCGTCGGCAGCGCGTTGCTCTCGACCGCCTGCGCGGGCAGCGCCGCCCCCGCCAGCGTTCCCGCCGCCACCAGCGCCCCGGCCAGCGCGCCCAACCTGCGTGACACCATGTTTCACTCCATCCCCAGTCCGGTACCGCTTCGCACTGCAACCTAGGCGGCGGACGAGAGACGAGGGAGCCCCTTCACCCGTCGCTGAACCGAGCCCCGCGATGGACACAAACGTGGCTTTGGGGGCCGAATCCGCCCCCAAAGCCACATTCGTGTCCCTCCGGTCGAAGAGGCGGCGAGCACGCCCTCGCCGGATGCCGAGCGGACTAACCTGACTGGCAAGGGACGCCCGCGACAACTGGCCTAGGCCACTGATAGGTTGCGACCAGACGTGAGGAGATGCCGTGACAGCCCTGCCGGAGCCCGTGCCGCAGCCGCTCGAGGTGGACCATCTGCTGACGGTCGCGGAGTACGCCGCGCTCGGTGAGACCGAGCATGGCTACACGGAGCTTCAGGAAGGCCGCCTGTTGAGGCCCCCCAGCCCTCGTCCAGCCCACAACATCGCCTCATTCCATTTGGCGAAGCAGCTGGCCGGGCAACTGCCTGACCACCTGGTCGTGGTCCAGGACATCGACATCGATCTGGAGCTGGCGGGGCCGGAGGAGCCGGGGTTCTCCCGGCGGCCCGAGCTGATCGTCGCCGAGCTCGCCGGGGTTCGGCGCGCGGAGGAAAGCGGGCAGCTCATCTGCGCGAAGGACGTGCTGCTGGTCATCGAGATCGTGTCACCGAGTTCGCGGCGCACGGACACGGTGATCAAGCACGGTGAGTACGCCGACGCGGGTATTCCGCACTACTGGATCGTCGACCTGAGCGCGCCGATGTCCCTGACAGCCTGCCACCTCGCGCCCGGGTTCGGGTACCAGAACGCGCCGGAGGTGTCCGGCAGGACCACCCTGCCGGAACCCTTTCCGCTGGAGATCGACCTCGGTCAGCTTTCCCGGTAGCGGCGTGGGGCGACGACGCCTTCGCCGCGGGTCTCGTCGAAGTGGTAGACCTCGCGGCCCCGGACGAACACGCGCATGGCCCGGTTCATCACGTCCAGCGGGTCACCCGACCAGATGACCACGTCGGCGTCCAGGCCCGGCTTCAGTGCGCCGATCCGGTCATCCAAGCCGAGCATCTCCGCCGGGTTCACCGTCAGCGAGCGCAGCGCGGTCTCCGGGTCGAGCCCATCCTTGACCGCCAGGGCCGCCTGGTAGACGAGGAAGTTGATCGGGATCACCGGGTGGTCGGTGGTGATCGCCAGTTTCACCCCGGCCCGCGCCATGATGCCCGCCGAGCGCAGGGTCCGGTTCCGCAGTTCGACCTTGCTGCGCGTGGTGAACAGCGGCCCCAGGATCACCGGGATCTGCCGCTCCGCGAGCAGGTCGGCGATCAGATGTCCCTCGGTGCCGTGGTTGATCACCAGTTTGTAGCCGAACTCGTCGGCCAGCCGGATCGCGGTGACCATGTCGTCCGCCCGGTGCACGTGCTGGTCCCAGTACAGCTCCCCGTCGAGGACCTTCGCCAGCACCTCCTTGGTCAGGTCCGTGTCGAACGGCTTGCCCTCACCGCGGGCGTGCTCACGCTGGGCGGCGTAGTCACGCGCCTTCGTGAACGCCTCGCGCAGCACCGCGGCCACGCCGAGCCTGGTCGACGGCGTCTGCCCCTTGTCGCCGTACACGCGCTTCGGGTTCTCCCCCAGCGCGCTCTTCACACTGACGTGTTCGGCGAAGACCATGTCGAGCGCGGTCCGGCCCCAGGTCTTCACGCCGACGGTCTGCCCGCCGATCGGGTTGCCCGACCCCGGCTTGATCACCGCGCTGGTCACCCCGCCGGCCAGCGCGTCGTCGAAGCCGGGCTCGGTGGGGTCGATGCCGTCGATCGCGCGGAACCGGGCGCCGTTCGGGTCGGTCATCTCGTTGACGTCGTTGCCCGACCAGCCCTCGCCCTCCTCGTGCACGCCGAGGTGCGCGTGCGCGTCGAAGAACCCGGGCAGGACCCAGCTCCCGGACGCGTCGATCAGCTCGGCGTCCTCGGGGATGTCGACCTCGGCCTCGGCACCGACGGCGGTGATCCGCCCGCCGTCGATCAGGACCGTGCCCCCGTCGATCGGCTCGCCGTCGACGGGAACCACGTAGCCACCAACAATCGCGCTCACCATGGTCGACACGCTAGCCAACGGGACGGCGAACCGCCTCAGGACACCCGGATTCCCCAGCTCCCGGTCCACGACTCGCCCTCGGCCAGCTCGATCAGGTCGGTGCCGGTGTTCAGCGCGTCCGCCGGGCAGGTCATCGGCTCGATCGCGACACCGCGGCCGCGGCCGACCAGTTCGGCGGGCGTGAACACCTGCACCCACTTGAAGTCGGGGCCCGCCCAGACGTCGACCAGCTTGTCCTCGTGCGAGAGGCGGAAGTGGTGGTTGCCGTCGTCCTCGGCGGTGAGGCCGCCGAACGCCGTGTCGAGGTCGACGCCGCCGAGGATCACGCCCTCGCGGAAGTCGTACTCGGTGCCTTCGACGTCCTGCTCCTCCTTGTACGGCATCTGCGCGTCGGCGTCATAGGGCCGCACGCGGGTGGCGGGCAGGGTGAGGGTGAGGTCGTCGGTCGGGGTGTCGCCGATGCGGAAGTACGGGTGCGTGCCGAGGCCGACGCCGATCGCGGACTCGCCCTCGTTGCGGATCTCGTGGGTCACGGTCAGCTCGCGCGGCGCGATCTCGTAGGTGATCGTCGCGCGCAGCGGCACCGGCCAGCCCGGCTGCACCGGCACGTCGACGGCCATGGTGATCGACGACTCGGCGTGCTCCAGCAGCTCCCACTCCTCGCGGCGGGTCAGGCCGTGGATGGCGTTGCCGCGCTTGTCCTCGGTGACCTCGAACTCCTGCTTTTCCCCCTGGTACACCCACTGCGCGGCCTTGGTGCGGTTCGGCCACGGGAGCAGCACCTGCCCGGCGCCCTTCGGCGGTTTCTCGTCCTCACCGAAGGTTTCCACGAACGGCACCCCGCCGATCTCGAAGGCCCGCAGGCCGGCGCCGATCTCGGTGACGACCGCCCGGGCCCCGCCGCGGGTGATCTCGAACTGTGCTCCTGTGGGATTGGCCATGGGGCACCAATCTACCGGTGTGCGGCTGTACGCCCCTGCGCGGAGGAGCGCGTGCGTGGACGGCGCTGATCTAGCTTGACAAGCGCAATCCCGGAGGACGGAACACCATTCAAGAACATGAACTGTCTGCGTGCAATTCCCACGCGTAATTCACTGACGTGCCATCCGTACGCGCAACGTAGTGCGCTCACCTGCGACAAGAGACACGTCAAGTAACGTGTTGATAACAGACAACATCGATCTTCACTCTTTCAGCGTAACGACCTTGACGAGCCGCTACCCGATTGGCCTAATGTCACATTAGGCCATTGGAGTGTTAGACGCATCACAGGTTGCCCTGTCCGGAAGCCGATTTTGTTTTCATAGAAAGAGCGAGTCGCACCGTCTTCGAAATAGTAACGATCACGAAGAGGGAAACGACTTGCCAGAGAAGGCGAAAAGTCGGCCGAGCGGCTGGTACCCGCCCGACCGACAGTGGTGAGCTAGCCGAACAACCCGCTCACCGTGTCCCACAGCTCAAGAGCTGCTTGGACAGTCTTCACAGCCAGCAGGAAGAGTCGGGCCTTCACTTCGAAGGTCTGACCTTTCCTGCCGGACGCCCGCTTCTTGCGCGACCGTCTGACCCATCGCCTTTTGGGCACCTTGCTCACCTCCTCTCGGGTCCACCCTCGGGACCACCCGGGTGGGGCCCGAGCAGAAGTGGAAGAGAGAAGCGCAGCAAGGGAGCAGCGGTCGCCGCCAAGCAGGCAACCGGCCGTACCCGACCGGTTGATGAAGACCTTACGTTGCAGAACCCTGTAGACACAGGTGCGATCCCTATGTGACCACAATCACCCTTTAGCGATTCCGTAGCGCAATTGTCCGAAGTGGACAATGGATCCACAGATCGGCCCTGATCAGCCGGTCGGCCTGAAAATCCGTACGATCGTACTGAGATGAAGCAAGTCAATAAAACTACATAGTGATTGGCATCACATTGAAGAACGCGTAACGACGAATCGGCCCCCACGACCTACCTAGCGAGGGATTTGGCCAGGTCAAGAAGTCGCCACGGCGGACGCAAGACACTCCCAGAGGCGCTGAGACTTCCGGCCGAGATGCCCAGGCTGCCTCGTGCCCGAACCAGAATCCCGACTTTGTCAATGCCTACTCTCGAGTATTGTGCTCTAGATTTGGTCTAATCCATTGACCATGATCTAGGCGGCAATGTGCTGGACTTTCCGGCCCGGGTGCGCGAGCTTGTTCCTGGTGAAGGTGCATCACTTGAACTGCGGCACATTCCGCCCCGCGGGCGGCAGGCTGGTCGACGGCCAGGGCGGTGCGGTCCACCGGGCCCGGCTGGTCTGCCACTGCCTGCTGATCGAGACCGGCGACGGACTGGTGCTGGTCGACACCGGCCTCGGCCTCCAGGCGCTCGAGCAGCCGGGGCCCTGGATGGGCCCGTCCCGCTGGCTGCTCGGCGCACGGCCACGACGGGAGGACTCGGCCGCGCACCAGGTCACCGAACTGGGGTACGCCCTCGGCGACGTGCGCGACATCGTGCTCACCCACCTCGACTTCGACCACGCGGGCGGCCTGGCCGACTTCCCGCACGCCACCGTGCACGTCTACGAACGCGAGCACCGGGCGATGACCGCGCCCGCCAACACCGCCGAGCGCATGCGGTACCAGCAGGCGCAGTTCAAGCACGGCCCGAAGTGGCGCACCTACGCCGACCCCGGCGAACGGTGGTTCGGCTTCGACGCGGTCCGCGACCTCGCCGGGCTGCCGCCGGAGATCCTGCTGGTGCCGCTGGCCGGGCACACCATGGGCCACGCGGGCGTCGCCGTGGACACCGGCGACGGCTGGCTCCTGCACGCCGGCGACGCGTACTTCTTCCACGGCCAGCTCAACCCGGGGCAGCCGCACTGCCCGCCGGTGCTCACCACGTTCCAGAACCTCACCCAGACCGACCGGACCGCCCGGCTGGAGAACCTGGGCAGACTGCGGGAGCTGGCGATCGGCCACCAGGACGAGGTGACCGTCTTCTCCGCCCACGACCCCCTGGAACTACGCCACGCCCAACGCCCCTGACGAACGGCCCGATGTCACGAATGTGGCTTTGGGGGCCGATTCCGCCCCGAAAGCCACATTTGTGTCCCCCAGCAGCCCCAGGGCCCCCAGCGCAACGCCACCCGGGGCACACACACGAGAGCAGCCACCCACTCCCCCCTCCCACCCCGACCCAAAGCCAAAAACACGGCGAAGGCCTCGATGTCAAGGCATCTTTCCCGCCTTGACATCGAGGCCTTCGCCGTAGTCACACTAGAAAATCGGGGTGGAGCCCGAACTCAACCCACCGGCGGCTCGATCGGCTCCCGATCCGCTTCCGAATGCGTAGCCCGCATGACCAGCCAGTTGATCCCCCACAGCACCAGGCCGACCGCCAGGAGGATGGCGGCCACGGTGTAGTCCCTCGCCGGTCGTCCGGACAGCGGGGTCACCAGGTACACGCAGAAGATCGCCGCCAGGATGGGGATGACCGTCGGTGCCCTGAAGTGCTTGTGCGCCGCCTTTTCCTTGCGCAGCACCAGCACCGCCACGTTGACGATGGCGAAGACCACCAGGAGCAGCAACGCCGTCGTCCCACCCAGCACACCGATGTCCACAAAGGACACGAGGCCGATGGCGATCAGGCTGGTGAACACGATGGCCACCCACGGGCTGCGGCGGAACGGGTGCACCGTGCCCAGCGCCTTCGGGATGATCCGCTGGTTCGCCATGCCGTAGAGCAGGCGGCTGGCCATCAGCATGTTGATCAGCGCCGAGTTGATCACGGCGAACAGGCCGATCGCGGAGAAGACCTCGCGCGGGAAGCCCGGCGCGCCGACGTCGAGCACCTTCAGCAGCGCGCTGCTCTTGGCGGCCTCCAGGTCGTCCGCCGGGACCAGCAGCGACGAGGTGACCGAGACCAGGATGTAGATGGTGGCGGCGATGACCATGCCCCACAGCATCGCCTTCGGGAAGATCCGGATCGGGTCCTTGCACTCCTCGGCCATGTTCACCGAGTCCTCGAAGCCGACCATGGCGAAGAACGCCAGCGAAGTGGCCGAGGTGATGGCCACCAGCATGGTCTGGTTCTCGGTGTCGAACTGGGTCAGCCGCGAGGCGTCGCCGTTGCCGTTGAGCACCGCCCACACGCCGACCCCGATGATGATCAGCAGCCCGGCGATCTCGATGCAGGTCAGCACCACGTTGGTCTTCACCGATTCGGCGACGCCCCGGAAGTTGATCGCCGCCAGGCCGATCACGAACAGGATGGCCACCAGCGGCATCGGCGCGGTGATGAACTCGGCGAGGTAGGTGTCACCGAACGCCTTCGCCGCCGAGGAGGCGGAGGTGATGCCGGAGCACATCACCGCGAAGGCGACCATGAAGGTGAGGAAGCGGATCTTGAAGGCCTTGTGCGTGTACAGCGCCGCACCGGCCGCCTGCGGGTACTTGCCCACCAGTTCCAGGTAGCTGAACGCGGTCATGAACGCGACCACGAACGCGATCAGGAACGGCAGCCACAGCGCCCCGCCGACCCGGCCGGCCACCTGCCCGGTGAGCGCGTAGACGCCGGTTCCGATGATGTCCCCGACCACGAAGAACAGCAGCAGCTTGGAGCCCATCACCCGCTTGAGGCTCGGCTGACCGGCCGGACCGGTCTGCTCGGGCTCGGTTGTCGTCGTGTCCGCCATGCGGCAAGAGTGTGCCGCATCACTTCCGTGACCGACAGTCCGAATTGATCAGTTCTTCGTCACGTCTTGGCGACGGGGGCCCGATACCGCCAGAAAGCGGGCAGGAGCAGCACCGCGACCAGGAGTAGGAGGATCACCAGTATTCCGCCGCCGCTGGTCGCGGCGGCCGTGCCGACCCCGGCCGCGGCCCAGCCGTGCGACAGGTCGGCGATGCGCGGCCCGCCCGCGACGACCACGGTCAGCGCGCCCTGCATCCGGCCGCGCATCTCGTCGGTGGAGGCGGCCTGGAGGATGGCCATCCGGTAGATCGCGCTGACCATGTCGGCCGCACCGGCCAGTGCCAGGAACACGACCGCCAGCCACAGCGAGTCGGTCAGGCCGAAGGCGAACACCGCCAGGCCCCAGGCGATGATCGCGATCACCACGGCCACGCCGTGCCTGCTGATCCGGGTCAGCCAGCCGGACATCAGCCCGATCAGCATCGCGCCGAGCGGGATCGCGGTGTAGAGCCAGCCGAGCGCGAGGCCGCCGCCCGCCGGGTCGCCGAAGGTCCGCTCGGCCATCTCCGGGAACAATGCGCGCGGCATGCCGAACACCATCGCGATCACGTCGACCACGAACGAGGCGAGCAGCACCTTCTGGGTGGCCATGTAGCGGAAGCCGTCGAGCACGTCGCGCAGCCCCGCCCGGCGGACCAGCCCGGACAGCGGCAGCATGGCGGGCAGCTTCCAGACCGCCCACAGCGTGAGCGCCAGCGCCACCGTGTCGACCAGGTACAAAGTGGACAGACCGACCACCGGGAGCAGCGCGCCGGCGGCCAGCGGGCCGAACACCGCGCCGAACTGGCTCATCGTGCTCTGCAGCGCGATCGCCGACGGCAGCAGTTCCTCGGGCACCAGCCGGGAGACCACGGCGCTGCGGGTGGGCATGTTGATCGCGAAGAAGGCCTGGTTCACCCCGAGCAGGGCGAGCACCACCCAGACCGAGTTCACCGCGAAGAAGGCCTGCGCCCAGAGCAGCGCGGCGGTCACCGCGATGCCGGTGTTGGTCACCATCAGCAGCTTGCGGCGGTCGACGGTGTCCGCGATCGCCCCGCCCCACAGGCCGAAAACCAGCAGCGGGACCAGCGCCACGGCCCCGGTCAGGCCGACCCAGCCGGACGAACCGGTCAGGTCGAACACCTGCTTGGGCACCGCGACCGCGGTCAGCTGGCTGCCGATGGCGGTGACCACGGTGGTCAGCCAGAGACGGCGGAAGGCCGGGATCCGCAACGGACGCGTGTCCATCACGATCGAACCGAGTACCTTGCGCGCGCCCTTCGGTTTCCTGGTCTCCGCGCCGGCGCTCACCGCAAGAGCTTAGCGCCGCTAAGCTCTTGCGGTCGCGTGATTTCCGCTACGGGCACGGTCGCTACGGGGCGACCCGCTCGATCTTCCAGCCGTCGTCGGTGCGGACGTAACGCAGCCGGTCGTGCAGGCGGTCGCGCTGGCCCTGCCAGAACTCGACCACGTCCGGGCGGATGCGCCACCCACCCCAGTGCGGCGGGAACGGCACCTGCTCCACGTCGGCGAACCGGCGCTCGATGGCGTGCAGCGCGTTGTCCAGCGCGCGGCGGCCGTCGACCACCCGCGACTGCGGGGAGGCCCAGGCACCCAGCTGCGACCCGCGCGGGCGGGAGGCCCAGTACTCGGCGGTCTCGGTGATGTCCACCTTCTCCACCTCGCCGCGGACGTGCACCTGGCGGTGCAGCGGGTACCAGGGGAAGGTCGCCGAGGCGTACCGGGTGACGGTCAGGTCGTGGCTCTTGTTCGAGGTGTAGTTCGTGTAGAAGACGACCCCGCGCTGGTCGAGGCCCTTGCAGAGCACCGTGCGCGAGGACGGGCGGCCCTCACCGTCGGCGGTGGCCAGCACCATCGCGTTGGCCTCGGGGACATCCGCCGAGATCGCCTGGTCGAGCCAGGACTGCAGTTGTTCGGTCCAGGTGCCTGCGAGGTTCCCCTCGTCCAGCGACTCGCCTTCGTAGGCCACCCGCATGCCGGGCAGCCGGATGGCTACGTCGGCCGCACCGTTCGCGTTGTCGAGCTCCGGCATGTTCCGCAACCTCCGTGCCCTGTGGGGCCGTCAATGTGCACCCGACGGTAGGCGGTGGGGACGTGGTGGCGAAACCCACAGAACGGTGACTCCTGCCACCTCGTTGTCGCCCACTCGTAACTCACCGCTTACCTGACGCCACACGGGCGCAAAACCACGTCCCTACCTTCGGTCTGTTTACCGGACTGGAGGTACCCATGACGGAGACCGTTCCAACCCCGAAAACCGAACCCCGCCGGCGCTACGCCAAGCTCGCGGCCAACGAGAACCGCGAGGACTACTCCCTCCGCTTCGCCGCCCACTCCTTCCGCCGCTGGCGCCCGCTCGTGGTCGCGACCACGGCCCTCGGCGGCATCGCCTACCTGGCCGACTTCGCCATCGGCGCCAGCATCGTGTTCAGCTACGGCTTCACCTCCGGGGTGCTGGCGATCCTCGCCGCCGCGCTGGTCATCTTCGTCACCGGCACGCCGATCGCCGCGGCCTGCGCCAAGTACGGCGTGGACATGGACCTGCTCACCCGCGGCGCCGGGTTCGGCTACTTCGGCTCGACGCTGACCTCGCTCGTCTACGCCAGCTTCACGGTGATCTTCTTCGCGCTCGAAGGCTCGATCATGGCCCAGGCGTTCGACCTGGCGCTGGGCGTGCCGCTGCCGATCGGCTACCTGCTGTCCACGCTGATCGTGCTGCCGTTCGCGCTGTACGGGATGGGCGCGCTGGCGAAGATGCAGACCTGGACGCAGCCGCTGTGGATCGCCGGGCTGATCCTGCCGTTCGTGGTGGTCGCCGTGCGGGAGCCGGACCGGCTGGCGGAGTTCGCCTCGTTCGGCGGAACCTCGGGCGCCGGGTCGGGGTTCTCCGCGATCGGGTTCGGCTTCGGCATGGGGGTGGCGCTGTCGCTGATCGGGCAGATCGGCGAACAGGCCGACTACCTGCGGTTCATGCCGGAGAAGACGGCGGCGAACAAGCGCTCCTGGTGGGCCGCGGTCCTCGCCGCGGGCCCCGGCTGGGTGATCCTCGGCGCCGCGAAGCAGATCGGCGGCGCGCTACTGGCGTTCCTCGCATTGGGAGCGGTCGGCGAGGCACACGCGCTGGAGCCGATCGCGCCCTACCTCGAAGCGGTCAAGCCGGCGCTGGGCCCGGTGGCCCTGACCTTCGCCGCGCTGTTCGTGGTCGTCTCGCAGATCAAGATCAACACGACGAACGCCTACTCGGGCTCGCTGTCGTTCGCGAACTTCTTCTCACGCGTGCTCCACCGCCACCCGGGTCGCGTCTGGTACGTGCTGGTGAACTGCGGGATCGCGCTGGCGCTGATGGAGTTCGGCGCGTTCGCGCTGCTGAACAAGATCCTCGGTTTCTACTCGAACGTGGCCATCGCGTGGATCGGCGCGGTGTGCGCCGACCTGCTGATCGTCAAGCCGCTGGGGTGGTCGCCCCGGTATGTCGAGTTCAAGCGGGCCTACCTGCACAAGATCAACCCGGTCGGCTTCGGCTCGATGGTGTTCGCCTCGGCGGTCTCGATCACCGCGTACTTCGGGGCCTTCGGGGTCTACCTGGCGGCGTTCAGCCCGCTGCTGGCGCTGGTGATCGCCGTCGTCTGCGTCCCGCTGCTGGCCCGCCTGACCGGGGGCCGGTACTACTTGGCGCGCCCGAACACGGTGGCTACGGGAGACCTACGGGCCACGCACGAGTGCACGGTGTGCGGCGATGCCTATGAACTGCCGGACGTCGCCGACTGCTCACGGCAACAGGGGGCCATCTGTTCCCTGTGCTGCACCCTGGACGCCACCTGCCACGACCAGTGCCAACACCCCGGCGCCTCCCCCGTCGACCTACCCATGCCCGTCGCCCGCCCACCCATGCCGTGAATACGCCCCCCGCAATGTCATGAATGTGGCTCTCGAGACATCCAACGTCCCGAAAGCCACATTCGTGACATCAGGGCGGCCCGATGGACACAAATGTGGCTTTGGGGGCGGATTCGGCCCCCAAAGCCACATTCGTGTCCCCGGTAGCCCGGCGCCGGGCACGCCGAGTGTGAAACTCGGCTACGGGAGTGCGAGGTTCAGCTGCACGAGCGTGAAACTCGGGTGCCTGAGCGTAGAACTCGCCCCGAACCCGGAGAGCCACGGTGCCAACGGGAACCGGGCAGGGGAACTGGAGGAGCAGCCACACTTCCCCTTCCCATCCCGGTCCAAAGCCCAAAACACGGCGAAGGCCTCGATGTCAAGGCATCTTTCCCGCCTTGACATCGAGGCCTTCGCCGTAGTCACAATGAAAAACCGGGAGGGAGCCTCAACAGGACGAAGCGGAAGCCTTCCCGGCGAACCGTTCCCCCAGCCATTCGATAGCGAGCGGACCGCCAGCCGCCACGCCGCCGATGTGTTCCAGCAACGGCAGCGTCTGCCACTGCGCCGTCACGCCCTTCTCGCAGTACCGCGACAGCAGCGCCTTGCCCACGTTGAACGGGATCAGTTCGTCCAAAGTGCCGTGGTACAGGAAAACCGGCGCTGTCGGCGTACGGTCGCCCGCGCGGTTTTCCGTCAGGCGAGCCTGCCAGCGCGGGTCGCTCAGCGGGTCCGGCACCGTGACGAAGTCGCGCAGCCGGGCGAACGGGGCGGCGGCGCCGAGTTCGAGGGTGCAGGCGTCCTGGATCCGGTCGACGAGCTTCCGTCCGCGGTCGTTCAGGATCGACGAGAACGGCACCTCCGGGTACGCCGTCGACAGGCCCGTCGCGGCACCGAGGACCAGGCCGAACGCCGGGCCGCCGTCGTTGAACTTCGCCACGGCGGTCATGTCGGCGGGCACGCCACCCGCCGCGACGCCCGTCAGGTCCAGCTCCGGCGCGTACGACGGCTGAAGTTCACCGGCGAAAGCCGCCGCCTGCCCGCCCTGCGAGTAGCCGAACACGCCGACCGGCCCGTCGGCGGACAGCCCCGCCTCGCGCACCTTGAACGCGGCCCGTGCGGCGTCCAGCATCGCGCGACCTTCGGACTGGCCGGTGGCGTAGGTGTGCGTGCCCGGCGTGCCGAGGCCTTCGTAGTCGGTCAGCACGACCGCCCAGCCCTTGCTCAGCGCCTGCCCGATCAGCGCGACCTCGTTCTCCGTGCCGGCGCGCAGCTTGTACGAGGGCGCGCACGCGTCCCCGATGCCGTGCGTGCCGACGGCGTAGGTGACCAGCGGACGCGGCCCGTTCGTCCACGGGACCGGCGGCACCAGGAGCGTGCCGGACACCGCGTTCGCCTCACCGGTCGCCGAGGTCGAGCGGTACAGCAGTTGCCAGGCCTTCACCGGCGCCGGGAACGGGCCGACCTTGACCTCGACCGAGCGCTGCCGCAGCACGTCGCCCGGCGCGCCGGTGAGCTGGTCGGGCGGGGTGTAGAAGGGGTCCTCCGAGGGCACCGGCGGACTGGCCGCCTGCGCGGGAAGGGCACCGGCGGTCAACGCCACCAGTACGACGGACAGGGCGGCCAGGACTCGGCGCATCATTGCTCCCGAGGGAGTAGTGGTAATCAGGATTTTCGCAATGTAGGCCGTTGGCTATGATTTGGCAATCCTGGTTACCGAAATTCACCGGTTGGAGGTCGGGTGGTTCGCACCTACGGCGGTATCGCTCCCGAGCAGCGCCGCGCCGAACGCCGCGAGAAGCTGCTCGCCGCCGCGCTCGAACGCTTCACCTCGGACGGCTACGCCCAGACCAAGATCGCCCGCGTCTGCACCGACGCCGGCGTGTCCACTCGGAACTTCTACGAGGAATTCAGCAGCAAGGAACAGGTGCTCCTGACCCTGCACGCCCGCATCAACGAAGCCGCCTACGAACGCGTCGGCGCCAAGCTCGACGAGCTGGGCGAGCTGGACGCGGTCACCCGGATCTCCGCCGCGCTGGACGTCTTCGTCGCCACGGTGACCGCCGACCCGCGCCTGCCGCGGCTCAACTACGTCGAGGCGGTCGGCGTGAGCCCCGAACTGGAGCGCCAGCACCAGGACTGGGTCACGCGCTGGGCCGAGTTCATCGCCGCCGAGGCCGAGCGCGCGGCACGGCACGGCCTCGCGCCCGTCCGCGACTACCGGCTGACGTCGATCGCGCTGGTCGGCGCGGCCACCGGCCTGCTCCGCGAGTGGCAGGCCCACGAACCGCCCTTGCCGGTGGAGGCCATCGCCGCCGAACTGAAGGGCGTCATGCTCGCCGCGATCACCCGCTCGTGAGCATCCGCTCGGCCTCCACGGTGCTGTCGGCGAGGGCCGTCACCAAGGCGCCGCCCCCGGCCAGCGGGCTGACCGACCACCACTCACCGCCGGTCGGTTCCACCGGCTTTTCGTCCAGCAACAGGATTTCCGAGGCGAGCACCCGGCGTCCGGCCAGGTAGGCGAGGCTCGCGCCCAGGGCCGGGTCGCCGATGTCCAGGGTCTGCCGCAGCACCGCGCGGCCGTCCCGCACCACGTGCTGCGTGGTGGTCAGGCGCCCGGGCGACTCGCCTTCGCGACCGAGCACCAGCACCTCGCGGGCCCGGAACGCGGCATCACCGGTCAGCGAAACGTGCAGCTCGGCGACGTGCCGTGCGCGGGCGGTGACGACGGTCGGCTCGGGCAGATACGAGAACCAACCGCCGTCCTCGACCGAGATGTCCACAATGGACGAACTCGCCTCCCCGCGCGGACCGGGCAGCGCGAGCGTCGCGGCCACCCCGGAGAGCGTCAGCCGCGCTCCCGTGCCGACCCGCACGACCAGCCGCAGTTCGTCACCGCCCAGCGGTGAGGTCGCCGAGTTGACCAGGTGCACCAGGGCATCCCGGGTGAACCGCCGACGCGGGAAGAGCGTGAGCGGCGCCATCGAGCGCAGCTCACGCAACACCGTGCGGCCGTCGGGGCCGAGCTCGGCGACCAGTCGCGCGGTGGCCTTCACCCCGCCCGGACCGGCACCAGCGAGCGCACCCAGTCCGCCACCGCCGGCGCGTCCGGGGTGTCCACCAGGGACTGCGTGATCACCGGCAGCTCGCCGCGCATCCGGTGCGCGTCCGAGGTCATCACCGCCATGTCCGCGCCGACCAGGTGGGCGATGTCGATCTTGTTGATCACCAGCAGGTCCGCCGTGGTGACCCCGGGACCGCCCTTGCGCGGCACCTTGTCACCGCCCGCCACGTCGACCACGAAGACCTGGCTGTCCGCCAGGCCACGGCTGAACACCGCGGTCAGGTTGTCCCCGCCGCTTTCGATGATGATCAGGTCGAGGCCGGGGAAGCGTTCCTCCAGCCGTTCGGCCGCGTCGAGGTTCGCGGTGATGTCGTCGCGGATCGCGGTGTGCGGGCACGCCCCGGTCTGCACGGCCTCGATCCGCTCGGGGTCGAGCACCCCGGCCTTGCGCAGGAAGTCGGCGTCCTCGGTGGTGTAGATGTCGTTGGTCACCACGGCCAGGTCCAGCTCGTCGCCGAGCGCGCGGCACAACGCCGCGACCAGCGCGGTCTTACCGCTGCCGACCGGGCCGCCGATGCCGATCCGGTACGGCCGCCCGTCCATCGACACGGCCGGGAACTGGTCCGGCTCGGTGGCGGTGGGATCGAAGTTGACCGGGTGCACGTGCCCGTGGCCGTGTCCGTGTCCGTGTCCGTCAGCTGGCAAAGAGACGCACCTCTTCCTTGTGTCCGCGCCAATGCGCTTCGGCGAGCAGGTCCAGCGCCGGCGCACCCGGCGCCGGGAGATCGGCGGGGTGTTCCCCCGCGACGGCGGCCGCGTCTTCGGCGACCGCGTGCAGTTCGCCGGAAAGCCGGGCCACCACGGCGTTCACCACGAACGGGTCCAGTCCGAGCAGGCGCACCGCCGCGCTCGCCGGGCCGCTGACCGCGAGGTAGGCCACCGCCAGCGCCGCGTCGATCGGCGCTCCCCCGGCGATCCCGGTGAGCGCGCCGACGGCGATGGGGTGGTGCGGCCGCGGCGTTACCCGAAGCAGTTCGTCCAGCACCGGTGACGGCCACGCGACCTTGCCCGCGCGCACGGTCCCGCGGCCCTGCGCACGCGACGATTCCCGTTGCGCGGCAGAGGGTGTGCGTGCGTCGAGTTCGGCGTCGAGCAGCGCCCAGTCCGACTGGCGGCAGGCCGCCGCGGCGAACGAAGCCGCGAGCAGCCCCGCCGTGCGCAACCGTCCACTGAGGAACGAAGGCAGGTCCCGCTCGGCGCGGACGAGCTTGCGCACCACGGTTTCCTCCAGCCCACCGGAGTGCACGTGCCCACCCCCGGGGAACCGGGAGTCGGCCATGATCAGCGCGGCGATGTCGGTGCTTCTCATCAGAACAGGAAATACCGTTGTGCCATGGGCAGTTCGTCCACCGGTTGCGGCTCGATCAGCTCACCGTCCACGTGCACCGCGAAGCTGTCCGGCTCCACCCGGATGTCCGGCAGCGCGTCGTTGAGCACCATGTCCGCCTTGCCGCGTGAACGCGTGTTCGCCACCGCCACCACCCGGCTGGCCAGCCGCAGTTCGTCGGCGACCCCGGCGTCGATCGCTTCCGGTGCCACGAAGGTCAGGCTGGTTTCGGCCGCGACCACCCCCGACGCGCCGAACATCGGCCGCGCCAGCACCGGCTGCGGGGTCGGGATGGAGGCGTTGGCGTCCCCCATCGCCGCCCACGCCGCGAACCCGCCCTTGAGCACCACGTGCGGGCGCACGCCGAAGAACTTCGGTTCCCACAGCACCAGATCGGCCAGCTTGCCGACCTCCACCGAGCCGATCTCGCCGTCCATGCCGTGCGCGATGGCCGGGTTGATCGTGTACTTGGCGACATAACGACGAGCCCGCAGGTTGTCCGCCGCGCCGTCCCCCGGCAGCGCGCCCCGGCGGCGCTTCATCACGTGCGCGGTCTGCCAGGTCCGGATGATCACCTCGCCGATCCGGCCCATCGCCTGCGAATCCGAGCTCATCATCGAGATCGCGCCCAGGTCGTGCAGCACGTCCTCGGCGGCGATGGTGGTCGGCCGGATGCGGCTCTCGGCGAAGGCCAGGTCCTCGGGCACCGACGGGTTGAGGTGGTGGCAGACCACCAGCATGTCGAGGTGCTCGTCGAGGGTGTTCGCGGTGTGCGGCCGGGTGGGGTTCGTCGACGACGGCAGGATGTTCGGCAGCCCGGCGACCTGGATGATGTCCGGTGCGTGCCCGCCACCGGCGCCCTCGGTGTGGTAGGCGTTGATCGACCGGCCGCCGATGGCGTCCACAGTGGACTCCAGGAACCCGGCCTCGTTCAGCGTGTCGGTGTGGATCGCCACCTGCACCCCGGATTCGTCGGCCACGGTGAGGCAGGCGTCGATCGCGGCGGGGGTGGTGCCCCAGTCCTCGTGCAGCTTGAACCCGCCCGCCCCGGCGACGAGCTGCTCGCGCAGCGCCTCGGCGCGCACGGTGTTCCCCTTGCCCAGCAACAGGATGTTGATCGGCAGCTGGTCCATCGCCCGCAGCATGCGCCCGAGGTTCCAGGCGCCGGGCGTGACCGTGGTGGCCTTGCTTCCCTCCGCCGGACCGGTGCCGCCGCCGACCAGCGTGGTCAGCCCGGAAGCGAGCGCGGTCTCGACCAGTTGCGGGCAGATGAAGTGCACGTGGCAGTCGATGCCCCCAGCGGTCAGGATCTTCCCGTTGCCCGCCAGCACTTCCGTGGCCGGGCCGATCACCAGCGCCGGATCGACCCCGTCCATCGTGTCCGGGTTCCCGGCCTTGCCGATGCCGACGATCCGGCCGTCACGCACGCCGACGTCCGCCTTGACCACACCCCAGTGGTCCAGCACGACCACCCCGGTGATGATCAGGTCGGGCGCGCCTTCGGCCCGCGTGGCCATGCCCTGGCCCATCGACTCGCGGATCACCTTGCCGCCGCCGAAGAGCACCTCGTCGCCCGAGGCCGGGCCCCGGCTGCGGTCCTCGGTGACCTCGATCAGCAGGTCGGTGTCGGCCAGCCGGATCCGGTCGCCGACGGTCGGCCCGAACAGTTCGGCGTAGCGCTCGCGATCGATCTGCGGCACGGTCAGTCCTTCCTCAGTCCGGGGACGACCCCGCGACCGGCGATCGGCACCAGCACCACTTCGCGCTCGATGCCCGGTTCGAACCGGACCGAGGTGCCCGCCGGGATGTCCAGCCGCCGGCCAGCCGCCCGCGCGCGATCGAACTCGAGCGCCGGGTTGACCGCGGCGAAGTGGTAGTGCGAACCGACCTGGACCGGCCGGTCGCCGGTGTTGCGCACGCGCAGGGTGACCCGGTCGCGCCCGGGGTTCAGCTCGATCGGCTCGTCGCCGGTGATGATCTCTCCTGGCCGCATGCGCCGCGCTCCCTAGACGATCGGATCGTGCACGGTGACGAGCTTGGTGCCGTCCGGGAAGGTGGCCTCGACCTGCACCGAATCCACCATTTCCGGGATGCCGGACTGCACCTGGTCCCGGCTGAGGACCGTTCGCCCGCTGGCCACCAGCTCGCTGACCGTGCGGCCGTCCCGCGCGCCTTCGAGCACGTGGTCGGTGATCAACGCCACCGCCTCGGGGTAGTTCAGCTTCACCCCGCGCTCGAGCCGGCGTCGTGCCACGTCCGCGGCCACGTGGACCAGCAGCTTGTCCCGTTCCTGCGGGGAGAGGTGCATGGCTAGAGGTCTACCACCGGTAGGCCCGCCGGACCGGTTCCCGAAACACAGGATTTACGTCAAGGACACCCGATCGTCTGAATCGTTCTCGTAATCGTGACCGAAACCACGACTTCTTTCGATTGATCCGCGCCGGTGACAGGAGGATGGTTTGTCCATCGCGCGAAGGGGCGCAAGCGCCGTCCCCTGCCGCGCCACGCACGCCAGATCATTCGGGGAACGCGCATCGAAAGGTTCCGTTCAAGTGACGACAGCGCCCGTATCACCAGCACCGCCCGCGGAGGCGGACGACGGCTTCCGCCCGGGACTGGAGGGCGTGATCGCCTTCCGCACCGAAATCGCCGAACCGGACCGCGACGGCGGCGCGCTGCGCTACCGCGGCGTCGACATCGAGGACCTGGCGGGCAAGGTCACCTTCGGCGACGTCTGGGGCCTGCTGGTCGACGGCCGGTTCGGCCAGGGCCTGCCGCCGGCCGAGGCCTTCCCGATCCCGGTGCACACCGGTGACGTCCGCGTCGACGTGCAGGCCGCGCTGGCCATGCTGGCGCCGATCTGGGGTTACCAGCCGCTGCTCGACATCAGCGACGAAGACGCCCGTGACCAGCTGGCCCGTGCCTCGGTGATGGCCCTGTCCTACGTCGCGCAGTCCGCGCGCGGGGTCGGCCAGCCCGCGGTCCCGCAGGCCAGGGTCGACGAGGCGGGCACCATCACCGAGCGGTTCATGGTCCGCTGGCGCGGCGAGCCGGACCCCGCGCACGTCAAGGCCGTGGACGCCTACTGGGTTTCCGCCGCCGAGCACGGCCTGAACGCCTCCACCTTCACCGCCCGCGTGATCGCGTCGACCGGCGCGGACGTGGCGGCGGCGCTGTCGGGCGCGATCGGCGCGATGTCCGGGCCGCTGCACGGTGGCGCGCCCGCGCGCGTGCTGCCGATGATCGCCGAGGCCGAGCGCACCGGTGACGCGCGTGCCGTGGTCAAGGGCATCCTCGACCGCAAGGACCGCCTGATGGGCTTCGGGCACCGGGTCTACCGCGCCGAGGACCCGCGGGCGCGCGTGCTCCGCCGGACCTGCCGCGAGCTGGGTGCCGAGCGGTACGAAGTGGCCGCCGCGCTGGAGCAGGCCGCGCTGGCCGAGCTGCGCGAACGCCGCCCGGACCGCGCGATCGAGACGAACGTGGAGTTCTGGGCCGCGGTCATCCTCGACTTCGCGCAGGTCCCGCTGCACATGATGCCCGCGATGTTCAGCTCCGCCCGGACGGCGGGCTGGGCCGCGCACATCCTGGAGCAGAAGCGGACCGGCCGCCTGGTGCGCCCGTCGGCCAAGTACGTCGGCCCGGGCCCGCGTCAGCCGGAAGAGGTCGAAGGCTGGGACTCGATCAAGCGGTAGGCGAGGCCAAAGACACAACCGCCGCCGGGTCGTGTGCGGCGGTCACCGCCAGCATCGCGACGAGCTGGTCCACCAGCCAGGTGTCCAGCTCGTCGCGCGGCAGGCCGCCTTCCTGCAACCAGCTCAGCAGCGTGCCTTCGACCACCGCCGTCCAGCAGCGCAGGGTGACCAGCAGCATCGGTGACGGCTCGGTCACCCGCGCCTCGGCGAGGATGAGCTGGACCGCGCGGTTGCGCACCTGGTCCACCAGCGCCTCGGTTTCCGAGGTGGCGATCACGGATCCGCTGCGCAGCAAGGCGATGTAGCCCGCGCGGTACTCACCGGCCACCGTGATCAGCCCGCGCACCACCGCCCGCAGGCGGTCCAGCGGCGGCCCTTCCGCGCTGACCGCGAGCCGGTCGACCAGCCCGTCGGTGACCGTGCGCAGCGCGGCCACCTGGAGTTCCCGGACGCTGGAGAAGTAGCGGTAGAACAGCGGCCGGGACACCTCCGCGCGCGCCGCGATGTCGTCCACCGAGACCTGCTCGGGGGGATTGGTGCTGAACAGGTCCAGCGCCGCGGCGATCAGGTCCTCGCGCCGGGCTTCGCGCGACATGCGCCGGGGTTTGCGGTTCACCTCGGCGTGAGGTCCAGTCTGGCGGCCGCCCGCAGCACGCCCGGTGTCAGCCGGGACAGCACCAGCGCCGCTTTCGCCTCCGGTGTGGACGGTGCGACCGCCGTGTTCTTCTCCACGGCGCGCAGGATATCGCGCGCCACCTTCTCCGGGCCGAAGCTCCGCTTCGCGTACAGGCTGGTGCTCCTGCGCTGCCGCCGCCGCTGTTCCACCTCGTCCACGCCGACGAAGCGGGTGCGGTCGGTGATGCCGGTGTGGACGATGCCGGGGCAGATCGCGGTCACCGCGATGTGCTCCGACGCCAGCTCCGCGCGCAGGCATTCGCTGAGCATCAGCACCGCGGCCTTGGACGTCGAATACGCGGGCAGGATCTTGGACGGCAGGTAGGCCGCCATCGAGGCGAGGTTCACGATGTGCCCGCCTTCGCCGTGCTGCTTCATCTGCTCGGCGAAGGCGCGGCAGCCGTGGATCACCCCCCACAGGTTCACGTCGAGCACGCGTTCCCAGTCGTCCACGCCGGTGTCGAGGAACGGGCCGGACACGCCGATACCCGCGTTGTTCACCACGATGTCCGGCACACCGTGTTCGGCGCGCACCGCCTTCGCGAAGGCGTGCACCGCTTCCCCGTCCGAAGAGTCCACTGTGTACTCATGCCCGCGCACCAGTCGCGCGGTCTCCGCGACGGCCTTGGCGTTGACGTCGGTGACCACCACTTCGGCGCCTTCGCTCGCGAAAGCCTGGGCGGTGGCGCGGCCGATCCCGTTGCCCGCACCGGTCACCACCACGAGCTGGTGGGCGAACCGGCCGCGTGCCTTGGCGGTCACCCTCGCCCGCGCGAGCGCACGCGGCTCTGGCGCGCCTTCGACGTACTCGATCAGTTCCGTGGCCGCGCGGGCGATCAGGCCCGGCTTCGACCGCACCACCCAGTGCGAGCCAATGATCCGCCGGACGCGCAGGTCCGGCACCCAGCGCTCGATCTCCGTCTGCATCGGGCTGCTGACGAACCCGTCGCCGGTCGGGGCGAGCACCTGGACCGGCATGCTCGCGGCCCGCGGGACCGGACGGCTGAGCCGGGAGAGGATGTTCGCGCGGTACAGCTTGAGGCCGTGGATGCCGTCGGAGACCTCGGGCGCCTTCTCGGCGGGCTCCATCCGGGCGATCAGCCGTCGCATCAGGCCGGTGCGCCAGAGCAGTTCCGGCACCAGCGGCACTTGGAAACCGGTGATGTACTGCGAGTGCAGGAACTGGTTGAGCGCGTTGCGCAGGCGCTTCGGCGTCGGCCGGGTCAGCTGGGCGCGGAACCAGGCGCCGGCGTGGTCCAGGCTCGGGCCGGAGATCGAGGTGAACGAGGCGATCCGGCCGGGTGCCCAGTCGCCGGTGACCGCGTGCCAGGCCTGGATCGAGCCCCAGTCGTGGGCGAGCAGGTGCACCGGCGCGTCCGGGCTGACCGAGTCGGCGACCGCCGCGAGGTCGGCGGCGAGCTGGTCGAGCCGGTACGCCTGGCGGGCGCGCGGTTTGTCCGACTCACCGGCACCGCGGACGTCGTAAACCACCACGCGGTAGAGCGCCCGCAACTCGGTGGCGATCTCGTCCCACAGCGAGCTGTTGTCCGGATACCCGTGCACCGCCAGCACCACCGGCGCGTCCGCGGGCCCGGCCTCCCGCACCGAAAGCCGCACGCCGTCGCTGGCTGTCACCCACTTGTGAGACATTCCGTCATGTTAGACAGATTGTCAGCAAGTCAGCCATCCCTCTTCCGGAGGAGGATCCAGCCGGTCCAGACGGTGTCGACGACGAAGACCAGGCACCAGATCCGGCCCGCGTCGAGCAGCCAGTGGCCGCTGTCGTTGAGGATGAAGTGCAGGTCGTCGCTGCCCAGTGCGGCGAGCGGCCAGCTGTACCCGGCGATCGCCAACGCGACCTGCGCCACGACGAACACCGTCGCGTGGATGGCCCAATTGCGCCAGCCTGGCTTCTTCGACTCGGCTCTTGGCTCGGGTTCCGGCTCCGGTTCGGGCTCCGGTTCTGGCTCGGCGGCTACCACCGGCTCGACCACCACCGGTCGGTCCACCACGCCCACCCGCGCCACCGCCTTCGGCACCAGCACGGACGTGCCCAGCAACAGTCCGGCGGCCCCCAGGCAGGCGACCCACCAGCCGTCCCCCGCCGAGTACAGCAGGCCCGCGGTGAACGTGCCGATCGTGGCGCCCAGCAGCGTCGCGCCTTCGTAGATCCCCATGCCACGCCCCAGGCTCACGCCCGCCGCCTCCGCGACGATCGCCTGCTCGACCGGCACCGCGGCGGCGAACGCCACCGCGGACAGCACCCACAACACCGCCAGCACCGGCGGACTCGGCGCGAACGACAGCGCCGCCGCGAACACCGCGCTGCACACCATCGCCAGCGACAGCACCTTCCGCCGCCCGACCCGCCGCACCACGCGGTGCAGGTGGTCGGGCAGCACGCTGTAGACGATGAACCCGGGCAGGAACACGGCCGCGATCTCGCCGAGTTCGAGCTGGTGCCCGCGTTGCAGGTGCATGAGCAGCAACAACGCCACCCCGGCCTCGGCGAGCGCGGTGACCACGACGAGCCCGAGCATCGGCCACAGCCGCCCGCCCAGCTGCCGGAACTTCGGCGCGTCGTCCGGCATCGGCGTGCCCTTCGCGCCGGAGCGCACCAGCACCACCGCCGCGACCAGGCAGGCAGCCGCCCCGAGCGCGAAGACACCGCGGTAGTCGACGCGGGCGACGAGCGACATCGCCGCGATGAACGCGATCCAGGTCCCCGTGCCCTCCGCGGCGAAGAGCTTGCTGAACGCGCCGTCGTCCTCACGCAGGCCTTCCCCGACCCGCGCCCGCAGCGCGACCCAGAAGAGCGCGCCACCCGCTCCGCCGAGCACCGCCGCCCCGTAGGCGTAGGCCATCGACGGCGTCACCGCGTACACCACAAAGGACAGTCCATAGAGGACAGCGCCGAGGGTGGCCAACCTGCCGCGGTCGTACCGGTCGGCGAGCGCACCGGCCACCGGCCGCACGGCGAACGAGACCAGTGTCTCCAGCGCGGTGAGCGCGCCGACCTCGGCCGCCGACGCGGCCAGGTGGCTGCCCGCCCACAGCGGCAGGAAGAAGTCCAGCACCTCGGCCGGCCCCCTGGTCAGCCCGGCGGCCAGCCGGTCCCGTCCGGCGCGTTCCCCCACGGAAGTCATGCCCCGTCCCCCTGTTTGAGAATACGATCGTATCCTAAACCCGGCGTCAAGGTACGGTGACGAGGTGCCGAAGGTGGTCGACAGAGCCGAACGCCAGCGTGAGATCGCCGGGGCGCTGCTCACGCTCGTCGCGCGCGAAGGCATCGAAGCGGTGAGCATCCGCGCGGTCGCCGCCGAGGCCGGGATTTCCGCCGGCGCGGTGCAGAAGTATTTCTCCAGCAAGGAAGAACTGCTGCGCGAAGCCTTCGACCTGACCGGCCTCGTCCTGGTCGAACGCTGGCGCGGGCTCGACACCACCGGCCCCCTGCTCGACGTGCTGCGGCGGCACATCCTCGCCGCGCTGCCGCTGGACGCGCAGACCCGGTCGGAGCTGCTGGTGGCGCTGGCGTTCACCGTGCAGGCCGCGACCCGGCCCGAATGGGCGGAAAAGCTGCGCGAGGACTACGCCTGGACGCTCCAGGTGACCACCGAGTTCCTCCAGCACGGCCAGGACAACGGCGACTTCCGCACCGACCTCCCCGCCGCGGCGCTCGCCGAACTGGTGATCGCACTGACCGAAGGCATGGCGAACCGCATGCTCCACACCACTCCCGGCGGCGAGGTGCACACCAGCCTCCTGCAGTCGCTGGACCTGGCCCTGCGCGAGCTGGTCACCCCTCGCTGAGCCGGTGTCCACCGTTCGGGGGACAACCGGGTTCCATCCGCTGGTCGTCCCGCGTGCGCGCCGCGTCGATCAGGCTGAACGGCATGGAAGTTGCGGTGAGGGTGCGCGGGCTGCGCAAGGAGTACCCGGGCCACACGGCCGTCGGCGGCATCGATCTCGACATCCGGCAGGGCGAGGTCTTCGCGCTGCTCGGGCCGAACGGGGCCGGCAAGACGACCACGGTGGAGATCCTGGAAGGACACCGCCGCCGGACCGCGGGTGAGGCCAGCGTGCTCGGCGTCGACCCCGGTCGCGGTGACCGGACCTGGCGCGCGCGGCTCGGCATGGTGCTGCAGACCGCGACCGACGCGGCCGAGCTGACCGTCGCCGAGTCGGTGCGGCACTTCGCGCGCTACTACCCGCGTCCGCGTGACCCCGACGAGGTGATCAAGCAGGTCGGGCTCACCGAGAAGGCGAACGCCAGGGTCAAGGCGCTGTCCGGCGGGCAGCGGCGGCGACTCGACGTCGCGCTCGGCATCATCGGCCGTCCCGAGCTGCTGTTCCTCGACGAGCCGACCACCGGCTTCGACCCCGAGGCACGCAGGCAGTTCTGGGAGCTGATCCGGCTGCTCGCGCTCGACGGCACGACGATCCTGCTCACCACCCACTACCTCGACGAAGCCGAGGCACTGGCGAACCGCGTCGCGGTGATCGCGCGCGGCGAGATCGTCGCCGAGGGCACCCCGGCGACGCTCGGCGGCCGCGCCGGGGCCGAAGCGACTGTGCGCTGGGAAGACGCGGGCGGACCGCAGGAACGCCGCACGGCGACGCCCACCGAGCTGGTCCGCCGGCTCTCCGCTGGGGGTGGAGAGCTGGCGGGCCTGACCGTCACGCGGCCGAGCCTGGAGGACACCTACCTCGAACTGATCGGACAGCAGTCATGAGCACCACCGCGGGCACCCTGCCGAGCACGCTGTCCATCGGGCTGGCCAGGGGCGCCGCCGAACTGCGGCAGTTCTTCCGGCAGAAGGAATTCGTCATCTTCACCTTCTCGCTGCCGGCGTTCCTGCTGGTCCTGCTCGGCTCGATCTTCGGCGACACGCTGCCGGGTTCGTCCATCACCTCGAGTCAGGTGTTCGCGGCCAGCATGATCGGCGCGGGCATCATCTCCACCTCGTTCGTCACCATGGGCACCGGTGTCGCGCTCGACCGCGAGGACGGCACGCTGAAGCGCCTTCGCGGCACGCCGATGCCCGCGACCAGCTACTTCATCGGCAAGCTGCTCCTGGTCGCGGTGGCGAGCGTGGCCGAGGTGCTGGTGATGCTGGTCGTCGGCATGGTGATGTTCGACGTCCGGCTGCCGTCCGACCCGCTGGACTGGTTCACCCTGCTGTGGGTGTTCGTGCTCGGGGTGATCGGCTGTGGGATGCTCGGCATCGCGGTCAGCTCGGTGGCCAAGGGGGTGAACGGCGCTTCGGCGGCCAGCCAGATCGTCTTCCTCGGCCTGCAGTTCACCTCCGGGGTATTCGTGATGATCTCCCAGCTGCCGCCCGCGATGACCGCGGTGTCCTCGTTGTTCCCGGTGAAGTGGATCTGCCAGGGCTTACGCTCGGTGTTCCTCCCGGACGAACTGGCGGCCTACGAATTGGCGGGGAAATGGGAACTGGGGCTGACCGCGGGTGTGCTGAGCGCCTGGTGCGTGGCGGGCCTGCTGCTGTGCCTGCTGACCTTCCGCTGGAGCAACCGGTCGAACTGAAGCTCCTGCGGTACTGGGAGCTGTTCTACCTGTTCGTGCTGGTGGCCACGCTGATCGCGCTGCAGTTGCAGGCGGCGGAGCCGCTGCCGGAGCGGACCGGCGGCTCGGCGCTGCTGGTCGCCGGTTTCGGCTGGTACTGGTGGTTCGGGCACCGGCCGCTGGTCCGCACGGCGGGCGAGATTTCGACGCCGGTGGGCGTGCTCGCGGTGACCGGGGTGCTCGTCTTCTTCTTCGGCGCGCTGCTGCTGGCGCCGGGCGCCGCCTGGATCACCCCGTCGGTCATCTCACAGGTGTTCTGGCTGCTGTCGCTGCGCACGTCCGTGGTGGCGGTGGTGCTGATCAGCTTCATGCCCGGCCTCATCTCGCTCAGCCGCGGCGGGAACATCGCCGAGCAGCTCGCCACCACGATCCCGGCCGGGGTGATCTTCTGCGCGCTGGCGCTGATGCTCGGGTTGTTCGTCCACCGGATCGCGCAGCAGAAGGAGGACCAGACCGTCCTGATCGAGCGGCTCGCGGCCAGCCGGTCGGAGGTCTCGCGGTTGTCGCACGAGGCGGGGACGGCGGCCGAACGCGAGCGGCTGGCCAGGGAAATCCACGACACGCTGGCACAGGGGTTCACCAGCATCGTGGCGCTGGTGCAGGCGATCGAGTCCGAATTGGACACCGATCCGGCGGCCGCGCGGCGGCACCTGGAACTGACCGCGCGGACCGCCCGCGAAAACCTGGACGAAGCGCGCTCGATGGTGGCCGCGCTGACGCCGTCCGCGCTCACCTCGGGCACCTTGGCCGACGCGGTCCGGCGGCAGGCGGACCGGCTGGCCGCCGAAACCGCGCTCACGGTGACGTGCCGGATCGACGGTCCACTGCCGAAACTGGCCACCGCCGCGGAGGTGGTGCTGCTGCGGGCGGCTCAGGAAGCACTGCACAACACACGACGGCACGCGCACGCCACCACGGTCTCGCTCGAGTTGTCTATTGTGGACGAGAAGGTCCGGTTGACCGTGCGGGACGACGGGGTCGGCTTCGACCCGGACGCACCCCGGTCCGGTTACGGCCTGGCCGGGATGGCCGCGCGGGCACGGCAGGTGGGCGGCGAACTGTCCGTCCACAGTGGAGCACATGGGGGGACCGAGCTGGTGGTGGAGGTGCCTGCGTGATCCGGATCCTGCTGGTGGACGACCATCCCGTGGTGCGGGAGGGGTTGCGCGGCATGCTCGACACCGAACCGGATCTGACGGTGATCGGGGAGGCGGGCTCCGGCGAGGAGGCGGTGGCGCTGAACCGCGTCAAGCAGCCGGACGTCATCCTGATGGACCTGCGCATGCCGGGCCTGGACGGCGTCGGCGCCACGCGGCAGATCCTGCGCTCCGACCCCACGCGGCGGGTGGTCGTGCTGACCACCTACGAAACCGATGCCGACATCCTGCGTGCCGTGGAGGCGGGTGCCGCCGGTTACCTGCTGAAGGACGCCTCCCGAGCCGAACTCGCCGGGGCGATCCGTGCCGCCGCACGGGGTGAGACGGTCCTGGCGCCTTCGGTCGCCGGACGCCTGGTGAAGCAGGTGCGCACACCCTCCGGTCCCACGCTCTCACCGCGGGAGGTCGAAGTCCTGCGCCTGGTGGCTCGGGGACACACGAACTCGGAAATCGGCCGGGACCTGCACATCAGCGAGGCCACGGTGAAAACGCACCTGCTGCGGGTGTTCGGCAAACTCGACGTCTCCGACCGCACCGCCGCCGTCACCACCGCGATGTCGCTGGGCCTGCTGCCGTCCTGACCGGTCACGGATGCGGCGCCGGGGAAGCCGCATCCGTGACGCCTCGTCAGGAGAGGTGGTCGACGGTCCATTCGATGGACTGGGTCAGCTTGGTGATGTCGTCCGGGTCGATGGCCGGGAACATGCCGACACGCAGCTGGTTCCGGCCCAGTTTCCGGTACGGCTCCACGTCCACGATGCCGTTGGCCCGCAGGACCTTCGCGACGGCGGCGGCGTCCACCTCGTCGTTGAAGTCCACGGTGCCGACCACCTGCGAACGCAGCGCGGGGTCGGACACGAACGGCGTGGTGTACGAGGTCTTCTCCGCCCACTGGTACAGCCGGGTGGACGAGTCGGCCGTGCGCGAGGTGGTCCATTCGAGACCGCCGTTGCCGAGCATCCACTCGATCTGGTCGGCCAGCAGGAACAGGGTGGCCACCGCGGGGGTGTTGTACGTCTGGTCCTTGCGCGAGTTGTCCAGCGCCGTGGTCAGCGACAGGAACTCCGGCACCCACCGGTCCGAGCCGCCGATCTCGCCGACCCGCTCGACCGCGGCGGGCGACATCAGGGCCAGCCACAGGCCACCGTCGGAGGCGAAGGACTTCTGCGGCGCGAAGTAGTAGACGTCGAAGTCCTCGGCCTTGACCGGCAGACCGCCCGCGCCCGAGGTGGCGTCGATCGCGACCAGCGCGCCCTCGCTGCCTTCCGGGCGGCGTACCGGCACCGCGACACCGGTCGAGGTCTCGTTGTGCGCCCAGCCGACCAGGTCCGCCCCGGCCTGGTAGGCGATCTCCGGCGCGGTGCCCGGGTCGGACTTGACCACGATCGGGTCGGCCAGGAACGGCGCGCCCTTGGTCACCGTGGCGAACTTCGAGGAGAACTCGCCGTAGGTGAAGTGCTGCGCCCGCTCGCGGACCAGGCCGAACGCGGCCGCGTCCCAGAACGCCGTGGTGCCGCCGTTGCCCAGCACCACCTCGTAGCCGTCGGGCAGCGAGAACAGCTCGCTCAACCCCGCGCGCACCCGGCCGACCAGTGACTTCACCGGCTTCTGGCGGTGGGAGGTGCCCAGCAGGGCCGCGCCGTCGGCGGCCAGGTGGGCGAGCTGCTCCGCGCGCACCTTGGACGGTCCGCAGCCGAAGCGGCCGTCAGCGGGCTTGAGGTCTTCCGGAATGGTCAACGCTGCGACGTCGGTCATGTGCGCAGTCTCTCACCCGATCCGCCACCCCTGCGGGTCCACCCCGCCGGGCACCGGGGCCGCCGGGTCGTACGGGGTGCGGGTGAACACGAACGTGGCGAGGTCGAGGTGCGTGACCGTGCCGTCCGGCCCCTTCTCCGCCCGCAGCGTCTCGCCGGTGTAGTACCCGTCGAGCCCGACCCAGGTGCCGTCCGGCTGCGGGCGGAACCGCGACGCGCGGCCGGCGCCGTTCGCCGGGCTCAGGTCCAGCCAGCCTCCGGGCAGGACACGCAGGTGGTACGGGCTCGGGCCCCAGTGCCAGAGCCCGGTCATCGCGAGCAGCTCCGGCGAGACCTCCGACGGCCGCCACTCGGCGGGCAGCCGCGGCTCGTACTCGTCGGCGATGGTCAGCAGGTCCAGCGCCAGCGACATGATCGCCACGCCGGCCGTCGAGTTGGCCAGCGCCAGCACGCCGGTCTGGGTGGCCGGGTCGATCAGCGTGACGGCCAGGAAGCCGGGCATCGACCCGGTGTGCCCGGCCAGCCGCCGCCCGTTGTGCCGGAGCACCTGGAGGCCGAGGCCGTAGCCGGAGCTCCAGGCGTCACCGTCGTCGACGGCGGCCATCTCGCGCATCTCGGCGACGGTCTCCGGGCGCAGCACCTCGCCGGTGCGGCCGCCGACGAACGCGGTCCACGTCGCCAGGTCGCGGACGGTGGACCAGAGCTGCCCGGCGGGCGCCATCGCGCCGGCGTCCGGCGACGGCTCGGGCAGCAGCACGTCGGCGAACGGGTGCACCGCCCAGCCCTGCGCGTGCTTGCCCTCGGGGTGCGGGGTGGTCCTGGTCATGCCGAGCGGGGTGAGGATCCCGGTGTTCAGCGCGTCCAGCCAGCTGGTGCCGCGCAGGCGGGAGACCAGCTCGCCGAGCAGGCCGTAGCCGACGTTGGAGTAGTGGAACCGGGCGCCGGGGCGCAGTTTGATCTCGTCGGCGCCGAGGCTCGCGTCGAGCGCGGCGAAGTCGGCCCCCGGGCTGCGCTCCCACCACGAACCGGGCGACTCGGCGGTGACCCCGCCGGTGTGCGACAGCAGTTGCGCGACGGTCTGCCCGCCGAGCGCGGTGCCGGGGACGTGCTTGTCCAGCGCGTCGGTCAGGTCGAGCTTGCCCTCGTCACGCAGGCGCAGCACCTCGGCGGCCACGATCGATTTGGTGATCGAGCCGAGGCGGTACTGGGTGTCCTCGTCCGGTGCGCCGTCGCCGACCGTGCCGCGGGCGCCCGACCAGGCGATCTCCCCGTCGCGGACGATGGCCGCGACCAGTGAGGGCGCGCGGTTGGCGGACTGCTCCGTGGCGAGGCGGCGCAGCAGGGCGAACTCGGTCGTTGGCAGCATGTCCGTCATTCTGCCCGCGGGGTCCGACAAGTTCGAGCGACCCACGCCATCGCGGCGAGCAGCAGCGCCCCGAGCAGCACGTAGCTCTCGCGCAGCGGCCACACCTCGCGGTTGTTCCACAGTGGACTGTCCAGGAAGACGTAGACCGACAGCGCCGCGAGCCCCAGCAGCACCACCTGCCGCACCCGGTCGCGGTCCCGCACGGCCAGCAGCACCAGCAGGCCGACGATCGGGCCGCTCCACACCCAGTGGTGCGTCCAGGACACCGGCGACATCAGCAGCGCCCCGAGCGCGCAGGCGAACATCGCCAGCACGGGGTTGCCACCCGCCAGCGCCCGGCGCACGACCAGCGCGGTCACGGCCAGCGTGACCAGCACCGCGCCCGCCCAGAGGACCGTCTGCGTCCCGGTCGCGAAGCCGAAGCGCGCGATCATGCCGCGCAGCGACTGGTTCCCGATGTACCCGGGGTCGCCGATCCGCTCACCGGCGAAGACCAGCTCGGTCCAGTAGTGCACCGAGGCCGACGGCGCCACCAGCCACGCGGCCAGCGCACACCCCGCGAACGCCACCACGGCGCGTGCGGCTGCCTTGAAGTCCTTCTGCAGCAGGAAGAACAGCACGAACGCGGCCGGGGTCAGCTTGACCGCGGCCGCCACGCCGAGCAGCAGCCCGCGTGAGCGGCGGGTGGCGAGCAGGTCGACCGCGACCACCAGCATCAGCAGCAGGTTGATCTGGCCGAAGCCGAGCGTGGCACGCACCGGCTCGCTGACCAGCGCGACCGCCTGCACCCCCAGCACCGCGGCACCGGCGGCGAGCAGTTTCGGCTGGTAGTCGGCCAGGCTCAGGGCGATCACCACGCCGAGCGCGAGCACGCCGACCACGGTGATCGCCACCAGCGCCACGTCCAGCGGGATGACCAGCAGCGGCGCGAAGGCGATCGCGGCGAACGGCGGGTAGGTGAACGGCAGCCAGGTCCCGTTGCGGGTGGGCGGCAGCGGGCCGTACGGATCACCGCTGGTGAAGAAGGCCTCGGCGCCGATCCGGTAGACGTCCAGATCGAGCCCGTCGAGCCGCTTCCACACCAGCACCACGGCCAGCAACACCAGTTCGACGACCACCAGCCCGACCAGCGTACGGCGGCCCGTGTCGCCGGATTCCAACCTGCGCTTCACCCGAACATCCAACACGAGCCCGCCCAGCCCGCTCGCAGTCCCTCCGTCCCAATGCTATGAGTGGGGCATTACTTGCAATGGATGCAAGTAATGCCCCACTCATAGCATTCGCCAGCCCCGCCCCCCACCATCACGACTCGCGCCCGGGGCTCCCAGCAGGAGCACCGCCCAGACCCCCACCCCGCCCCGGTCCACAGCCAAAAACACGGCGAAGGCCTCGATGTCAAGGCATCTTTCCCGCCTTGACATCGAGGCCTTCGCCGTAGTCACACTAAAAAACCGGGGCGGGCCCCACCCGAAGTCAGGCCAAGGCAACCGTAGGCGGTAACCGAGCAGCTCGCATAGCCGGATAAGCCCCAGCCACCGCCCCCACGACAGCCGCCACCCCGACCCCGCCGACCAGCGCGGGTACCGGGAGTACCGCAGGCCAGTCCTGGCTCAGCGAATACCCCGCGGTCGCCAGCACCCCCAGGAGCACCCCGGACGCGCCGCCGAGCGCGGACAGCAGCATCGACTCGGTGAGGAACTGCCCGCGCACCTGTCTCCTGGTGGCCCCGAGCGCCCGGCGCAGGCCGATCTCCCGGCGTCGTTCGAGCACCGAGATCACCATGGTGTTGGCCACCCCGACCCCGCCGACCAGCAGCGCGACCCCGCCGAGGCCGAGGAACAACGCGCTGTAGGTGTTCTCGGTCAGCCGTTGCGCCTCGATCGCGTCGGACGGCCTGCTCACCTTGACCTCGTCCGGGTGCGCCGGGTTCAGCGTGGCCGCCAGCACCTGCCGCACACTGTCCAAACGCGACTCCTCGGCCCTGGCGTAGACCGTGCTGGGGCGCCCGTCGAAGCCGAGGTGGCGCTGGGCGGCGGTCCAGCCGACCAGTACCGCGCGTTCGATCTCGGCGGCCAGCGGCATCGGGTCGAGGATGCCGATCACGGTGAACCAGCGGTCACCGATCCAGACCTGCGGCCGCTGCTGGGCGTCGATCCGGTCGATGCCGAGCCGGGTCGCCGCGACCGAGCCGAGCACCACCACCGGGTAGTCGGCGTTGGCCGCGCCCAGGAACTCACCGGCCTTCAGCGTGCCCCCGAGCAGGCCGAGCAGGTCCGGGTTCGCGGCCTGCACGGACAGTCCCGAGGTCTCCGATTCGGCGACCTTGTCCGTGCGGCGCACGGTTTTCCCGGTGTTGCCGGTCGCGGCCGCGCCGAGCACCGGCCCGATCCGCTCGGCCATCGGCACGGCCGTGTCCGGCAGCACCGCGTCCTCGCCGAAGAACGTCTGCCCCGGTTCCGCGCGCAGCAGGTTGGTGCCCAGCGCGGCCAGTTGCTCCCGCAGCGCCTTCGCACTGGACTCCGGGATCGCCAGCACCGAGACCATCGCCGCGATGCCGATCGCGATGCCCAGCGCGGAAAGCACCGCGCGCAACGGCCGCGTGCGCATGCCGTGGGAACCGAGCGAGAGCAGGTCCACCGGGCCGAGCCGGGAAGGCGACGGCGGCTTCACCGCGGTGCTCCGGCCGGGGTGCCGGTGTCGAGCCGGATCGTGCCGTCGAGCACCTCGATCCGCCGGGGTGCCCCGGCCGCGATGTCGCGGTCGTGCGTGATCAGCACGACCGTGGTGCCGTCGTCGCTCAGTTCGGCGAGCAACCGCAGCACCGAGGCGCCGTTGCCGGTGTCGAGGTTCCCGGTGGGTTCGTCGGCGAGCAGGATCAGCGGGCGGTTGACCACGGCCCTGGCGATCGCCACGCGCTGCCGTTCCCCGCCGGACAGCTCGCTCGGCAGGTGCCCGGCCCGGTGGGCCAGGTGCACGCGGTCGAGCGCGGCCAGCGCCATCTCCTTGCGACGCCGCCGCGGCACCCCGGCGTACAGCAGGCCGGTGGCCACGTTGTCCACCGCGGACACCCCGTCGTTGAGGAAGAACTGCTGGAACACGAACCCGATCCAGCGCGAGCGCAACGCCGACAGCTGCCGGTCGGACAGGTCGGCCACGTCCAGCCCGCCCACCTCGATCCGGCCGGTGCTCGGCCGGTCGAGCGTGCCCATCAACTGCAGCAGGGTGGACTTGCCGGAGCCGGACGGCCCGGCGATGGCGACCATTTCACCGTCCTCGATGGACAGCGACACCTCGCGGAGCGCGTGCACCCCACCGGGGTACGTGCGCCCGGCGGCGTGCACCGCGAGCACCGGCGTCATGAAGTGGTCACCACCTTGGTGCCCTCGGCCAGCCCGTCCCCGCTGACCTCCACCTTGCCCCCGGCGAACAACCCGGGGTCGACCGCCACCAGCCGCCGTTGCGCGCCTTCGACGACCTCCACCGCGTACCCGCCCTCGGCGAGCGCGAGCAGCGCCCCGACCGGCACCACCAGCACACCTTCGCGCTGCCCGGTGGTGACGACCACCTCGACCGGCGCGGCGTCGAAGCCCGCGGTGGCCGGGTCGTCCAGCGTGACCGTCACGGCGACCTTCGGCTTCTCCTCGGCACCCGGCGCGTTCTCCTCCCCGGAGTCCGTCTCCACCTCGGTGCCGATGGCCGAGACCGTCCCCTTGACCTGCTTGCCCCCGGCGATCGACAGGTCCACCTTGTCCCCGGTCTTGAACATGCCCTGCTTGGCCACCTCGACCTCCAGGGTGACCACGCGCTCGGTGCCGGTCGCCTTGAGCAGCGGCCCGGTGCCTTCGCCGCCGAGCTTCGCGCTGACCGAGGACACCCGCAGCGCGCCGCTGTCCACCACCACGTCGGCGGGCGCGACCCTGCCGGTCTGCTCCTGCTCCAGCGACTTCTGCCACTTGCGGACCGCGGTCGCGGTGGCCGCGGTGAACTTCTCGTCCGGCTTGCCGAAGCCGCCGAACCCGAGATCGCGCAGGTTCTCTTCGAGCACCTTCACGTCCGGGCCGGTACCCGCGCCCTCGCCGAGTTCCCGGTAGAACGGCACCACGCCGTAGAACAGCGGCACCGGCTTGTCGTCCACCTTGTACACCGGCTCGCCGCGGTCGACGACCTCACCGGCACCCGGCAGCCAGGTGATCGTGCCCGGCTTGCGCCCGGCCACCTCGCGTTCGGCGCCGTAGCCGAGCGTGCCGTCCACCTTCGCCTGCTCGGCGAGGTCGTCCCTGGTGACCTCCACCGTCTCCACCGGTGCCGCGGGCGGTGGCCCCTCGTCGGCCGAGCCGGCGGCCACCCGCGCCACCACCACGACCGCGCCGGTGCCGAGCACCGCGACCCCGGCCAGCGCCGCCAGCAGCCACCGCGTGCGCCGGCCGCGGCGCACCTGTTCGATCTCCGTCACAGCGGCCGCTCACTCCCCCGGCTCGGTGTGCACCATCGGCACGGACTCGCCCGCGCACTCCTCGAAGGCCTTCTTGGTCTTCGGGTCCTCCGGGTCACCGCCGGGAATGGCCATCCCGGGGTTCGCCGGATCCGGGTCCGGCACGTCGATGCCGTGGTCGCGGAAGCACTGGGCGGTCTTGCGCATCTCATCCAGCTCTTCGGCGGTCGGCGGCTTCATCTCACCGCCGTTGGGCAGCAGGTGGCGGCACGCGTTGTGCGCCTTCTCCATCTTCGGCGCCTCGTCGGGACCCGTGGCTCCCATGGTTATCCCGCCGTCCACCGGGTCCGGCATGTCCACGCCGTTGTCCCGCATGCAGCGCGCGAAGGCCAGCTGCTCGTCGTGGGTGAACTCGTCGTCCGCCTCGGCCGGGGCCTGGCTGTTCCCCGTGTTCGTGCCGTCGAGGCTGGCCACGCCGTCCCCGCCGGGGTCCTCACCCCCGCAGGCGGCCAGCGACAACGCCGCCGCCACGAGCACCAGTCCGTACCTGAACCTCATGCCGTCTCCTCACTGGTAACCGTGGGACGGATTTCTACGGATCCGGCGGTCTGCGCCCGTTAAGCGAAGTCGTTTATCTCCCGCTTATCCCCCCTTGGCGGAGACTGTGCGCACGAAGAGAACAGGGAGGCCTGGGTGCGGGTGCTCGTCGTCGAGGACGAACGGCTGCTGGCGGACACCGTCGCCGAGGGACTGCGCAGGCTGTCCATGGCGGTGGACGTCTGCTACGACGGCGCGCAGGCGCTGGAGCGGATCGGGGTGCACGCCTACGACGTGGTGGTGCTCGACCGCGACCTGCCGGTGGTGCACGGCGACGAGGTGTGCCGCGCGGTGCTGGGCAGCGGCGGGGTGGCGCGGGTGCTGATGCTGACCGCGGCGGCCGAGGTGGAGGACCGGGTCACCGGGCTCGGCCTCGGTGCCGACGACTACCTGACCAAGCCGTTCGCCTTCGCCGAACTGGTGGCCAGGGTGCAGGCGCTGTCGCGGCGGGCCCGCCCGGCGTTGCCGCCGGTGCTCGAAGGCGGTGGCGTGGTGCTGGACCTGCCGCGCCACCAGGCCGCCAGGGACGGCCGGTTCCTGCCGTTGTCACCGAAGGAGTTCGCCGTGCTGGAAGTGCTGATGCGGGCGGAGGGCACGGTGGTAAGCGCCGAGGAGCTGCTGGAGAAGGCGTGGGACGAGCACGCCGACCCGTTCACCAACGCCGTCCGGGTGGCGGTGATGACCCTGCGCCGCAAGCTCGGGGCGCCCGGGCTGATCGAGACGGTGCCCGGCGCCGGTTACCGGTTCGGCTCGTGAGCGGGCTGCGGCTGTCCGTCCGGACCAAGCTGACCGCGTTGTACGGCGGGTTGTTCCTGGTCACCGGCATCATCCTGCTGCTGATCAACTACCTGCTGGTCAGCACCACGCTCCCGGCCACGCAACCGTTTGCGTCCGCCGCCGTGGCGGCCCGCGAGCCGGCGGGCGCGGCGGGGCCCGCCGTCCCGTCCGACACGCAGGTGTACCCGACCTCACCGACGATCGAGGTGGTCACCACCTCACTCGAGGAGTACCGCAGCTCGACCCTGTCCACTCTGCTGCTCCAGTCGGGCGTCGCGCTGGTGATCGCCGCCGGGCTGGCCGTGCTGCTGGGCTGGCTGACCGCGAGCCGGGTGCTGCGGCCGGTGCACGAGGTCACCTCGGCCGCGCGCCGACTGGGCGCGGAGAACCTGGACCGGCGGATCAACCTCGACGGCCCGTCCGACGAGCTGAAGGAACTGGCCGACACCTTCGACCGCATGCTCGACCGGCTCGCGGGCTCGTTCGACAGCCAGCGCCGGTTCGTCGCCAACGCCTCGCACGAACTGCGTACCCCGCTCGCGGTGCAGCGCACGCTGATCGAGGTGGCGCTGGCCGATCCGGAGGTCACCCCGCAGGTGCGGCGGCTCGGGCAGCACCTGCTGCACACCAACGAGCGCAGCGAGCGGATGATCGAAGGCCTGCTCACGCTGGCCCGCAGCGATCGGGGACTGCCGAGCCGGGTGCCGGTCCAGCTCGGCGAGGTGGCGGCGAACGTGGTGCGCGCGCTCGGTCCGCTGGCCGAAGAACACGAGGTCACGGTCACCATCGACACCGCGGAACGGACCGTCGCCGGTGACCCGGTGCTGCTGGAACGCCTGGTCACGAACCTGGTGGAGAACGCCGTGCGCTACAACCGGCCCGGCGGCGCGGTCCACCTGCGCATCGGCCGGAATCCCGCGCTGACCGTGCAGAACACCGGCCCGGTGATCCGCGCCGACGCCATCCCCGCCCTGTTCGAGCCGTTCCGGCGGCTCGACCACGACCGCACCAGCGGCGCGTCGGGCGCCGGGCTCGGCCTGTCCATCGTGCGGTCGGTCGCCCAGGCGCACGACGGGAGCGTCTACGCCCAGCCCGCCGAATCCGGCGGGCTCGTGGTCGGGGTGTGGTTACCGGAATCGAGATGACCCATCACTCCGCGTGTCGGCGAGCGCGGATCGCCGGACTTCGGCAAGATCACCCCAGGAATGTCGAACGGATGGCACAAGCATCGGCGCGCCTACCACGTCAAGCCGACGCGCCGAAGTAGGCTGGACACCCACACGAGTGAGCCTCGTGCGGTACAGGGTTGAGCGATTTCGGCCACGGTTTGACGGAGTGGAGAGCAGCGGGGAGGCGAGGAAGGTGCGAGCGCTGAGGGTGGTCGGGCTGCACGAGGACGGCCGGTCCATCGTGTGCGAAGACACGGCCCGTGGTGAGCGCTTCCTGCTGCCCGCCGACGAACGCCTGCGGGCCGCTGCCCGCGGTGACATCACGCGACTGGGGCAGATCGAAATCGAGCTGGAGAGCCAGATGCGTCCACGTGAGATCCAGGCCCGGATCCGGGCCGGGGAATCCGTCGAGCAGGTCGCCAACAGCGGGGGCATCCCGGTGGCGCGGGTGGAGCGCTTCGCCTACCCGGTGCTGCTGGAGCGCTCGCGCACGGCGGAGATGGCCCAGGCCGCGCACCCGGTCCGCGAGGACGGGCCCGACGTGCAGACGCTCGGCGAGGTGGTCGCCTACGCCTTCGGGGTGTTCGGGCAGGACTACACCGGTGCCAGCTGGGACTCGTGGAAGGGCGAGGACGGCAAGTGGGTGGTGTGCCTGAACTGGCAGACCGGCCGCTCGGACAACCGCGCGCACTGGTGCTTCGCGCCGGGTGCGCACGGCGGCACCGTCTCCGCGCTGGACGAGAACGCCCAGGCGCTGATGGACCCGAACGCCTACCGGTCGCTGCGCGCGGTCGACGCGCTCGGCAGGCCGTCCGCGCCCGCGCCGGTGGAGGAAGAGCAGCCCACGCTGGACGGTGAAGCGGAGAAGGTGGCCGAGACGCCGGTCGCGGAGGTGCCCGAGGTCGCCGGTGAGACGGCCGTGGTCGCCGCCGGCGACGGTGGACTGCCGCTGCCCGGGGTCGAAGAGCAGGTCGAAGCCGCCAAGGCGACGCCGCGCCCGCCCAAGAAGAAGGGCAGGCCGGCCGTACCCGCCTGGGAGGACGTCCTGCTCGGAGTCCGCTCCTCGCGCGGTTGACTTGACGCAACCCGAGAACGGTGACGAACCGCTCGACCCGGCCGAAGAAGAGGGCCCGGTCGGGGGTGGGTTCACCGGCGGCGTGCGCGAGCTGATCGACCCACCCGAGCCGGACGAACCAGACGCCGAGCCAGACGAGCCGTGATGTCACGAATGTGGCTTTGGGGACGAAAAACGTCTCGAAAGCCACATTCGTGACACCGGCCTCAGCCGAACACGACCGCCAGGACGCCGATCCACGAGAAGGCGAGTCCCCCGGCGGCGCCCAGCACCACCCATCGCAGGATGGGCAGCTTCCGGCCCAGCCACAGCGAAGGCGCCAGGCCAGCCGTGACCAGCACCGCCGCGACGAAGGCCAGCAGGCCGCTCGTTTCCGCGGCCAGCGTCCGCGCCAGCGCGAGCATCGCGACGAAGACCACCACCGCGACGAAAGCGGCGACCGTGAGGCCCGTGGCCCACGGCGTCGGCTCCGGCGGGCGCGGCTCGCGGACTAACGCTTCCGGAGGAGGGATCACCGAGCCCGCGTCGGTCACCGGGTCGACGTAGTAGACCGGCGTACCCGTCACCTCGGCCACCCGCCCGGCGAGCTGGCGACCGCGCTGCGACACCACAGCCGCGGCCTCGCGGTCGGGGCTGGAACGGCGGACGGCGGCGGCGACCCTGGCCCACTCGTGCAGCGCGTCGGCGAGGTCGGCGCCGAGCGCGACCTGGTGCGGGTCGGCCTCCTCGCCCAGCACCGCGCGCTCACCACGGACCCGCAACTCCACCCGCCGGCCTCCTGATCTTCGTCCGTCCCGTCCAAACCTACCGAGCGCCACCGAGTTCGTAGAACGCGACGGCGGCGGCGGTGGCCACGTTGAGCGAGTCGACGCCCTCGGCCATCGGGATCCGGACCGCCAGATCGGCCGCGGCCAGTGCTTCTTCGGTCAGTCCCGGCCCCTCGGAACCGACCAGCACAGCCACCCGCTCAAGTGCCGGGGCCCGCAGTTCACGCAGGTCCACCGAGCCCGGTCGCGGGGTCAGCGCGGCCACGCGGAAGCCGTGGTCCCGCAGCAGGCCCAGCCCGTCCGGCCACGGCTCCAGCCGCGCGAACGGCACCCGCAGCACGTTGCCCATGGACACCCGCACGCTGCGGCGGTACAGCGGATCGGCGCACCCCGGCCCGATCAGCACGCCGTCGATGCCCAGCGCCGCCGCGTTGCGGAAGATCGAGCCCAGGTTCTCGTGATCGCCGACGCCTTCGAGCACCGCCAGTTTCCGCGCCCGCGCGACGAGTTCACGCGCGTCCGGCTGCGGTGCCCGGTCCGCGACCGCGAGCACCCCGCGGTTGAGGTGGAACCCGACCACGTCGGCCATCGTTTCCGCCGGTGTGACGTACGCGGGCACCTCGGCGGGCGCCAGTTCCTCGGTCAACTCCTCGATCCGTCGCTGAACACCGAGCAACGCCCGTACCGGGTAAGCGGATTCGAGCAGCCGTCGCACCACCACCGTGCCCTCGGCGATCACGAAACCGCGGCCACCGGGGCGATCCGGCCGCCGATCCGCGGTCGAAAGGTTTCGAAAGTCGTCCAACCGGGGATCTGCCGGGTCATGGATGTGAATGGTGTGCGCCACCCGGCGAGTCTGCCATCCGCTCGTCCCACCGCGAGGTGGGCCGAACGACCACGGCGGTCTAGTGCAAACGGATGATTATCGCGGATAGTTAAGGAAAGGTAACTCACAGCACCGCTTTGGGCCTAGCTCATCTGCAGGGGCTGTGCAACGGTTGTCCGCCGGGCTGGCAAACCACCACAGGACTCGGGCGGCCTCGGCCGGAAAGAACAGGGATGGGCATGGGCAAGGACGTGTCAGCGGACCCGTTCAACCCCCGCGACCGCGGGCGCTACCGGCGGAAAGTCCAGCGCTGCTTGGACACCCTCGCGCGAATGCTCTCGGACGGGAGTTTTTCCTTCCCCCGCAAGCACATCGGGCTTGAAGTCGAACTGAACCTGGTGGACGGCAAGATGCGCCCGGCGATGACCAACGCCGCGGTGCTCGAAGCGCTGGACGACCCGTCGTTCACCACGGAACTGGGCCAGCACAACATCGAACTCAACGTGCCGCCGCGGCCGCTGGCCGGGGATTCCGCGCTGGAACTGGAAGACGAGCTGCGGTCGTACCTCACCAGGGCCGGTGCCAAGGCCCGCGAGAAGCACTCGCACCTAGCGCCGATCGGCATCCTGCCGACGCTGACGCACGACCACTTCGACGAGAAGTGGCTCACGCCGAACGCGCGTTATTCCTTGCTGAACGACCAGATCTTCGCCGCGCGCGGCGAGCAGACCGTGCTGTCGATCGAGGGCACCGCGCTGCCGGGGCAGCAGGCCGAGCGACTGCGCAGTTACGCCGAGTCGATCCTGCCCGAGGCCGCGTGCACCTCGGTCCAGTTGCACCTGCAGGTCTCACCGGAGGAGTTCGCCCCGCACTGGAACGCCGCGCAGTGCCTGGCGGGCGTGCAGGTCGCGCTCGGCGCGAACTCGCCGTTCCTGCTGGGCAAGGCGCTGTGGCACGAAACGCGGATCCCGTTGTTCCTCCAGGCCACCGACACGCGGCCGGATGAGCTGAAGAACCAGGGCGTGCGGCCGCGGGTGTGGTTCGGCGAGCGCTGGATCACCTCGATCTTCGACCTGTTCGAGGAGAACGTCCGCTACTTCCCCGGGCTGCTGCCGGAAACGGATGCCGAGGATCCGGTCGAGGCGCTGGAATCCGGGCAGGCGCCGAAGCTGAGCGAACTGCGCCTGCACAACGGCACGGTCTGGCGCTGGAACCGGCCGGTCTACGACGTGGTCGACGGGAAACCCCACCTGCGCGTGGAAAACCGGGTGCTGCCCGCCGGGCCGACGGTGCTCGACACGATGGCCAACGCGGCGTTCTTCTACGGCGCCCAGCGCGCACTGGCCGAAGCGGACCGCCCGGTCTGGACGCAGATGTCCTTCCAGGCAGCCGAAGAGAACCTGTACGCGGGTGCCAGGAGCGGGCTCGACGCCCAGCTGTACTGGCCGGGCATCGGCTGGATCCCGCCGGACGAACTGGTGCTGCGCATCCTGCTCCCGCTCGCGCACGAGGGGCTGCGGCAGTCGGAAGTGTCCGATGTGGCCAGAGAGCGGTACCTCGGGGTGATCGAACAGCGCTGCCTGACCCGGCGCACCGGTGCCCGCTGGCAACGCGAACACGTGCAGCGCGCCGAGGAACGCGGAGCCGACCGGGACACCGCGCTGGCCAGCATGCTCGCGCGCTACCTCGAACTGGCGCAGACCGAAGAACCGGTACACGCCTGGCCCGGCGACTAGGCGCTGTCCCGCACGTCCGGTCGATCGGCTCCGTGATCCAGGTGGCCCCCGGCGATCCCTCGGCCGACTGAGCCCACTTCGATTGCTAGGAGTGGGGCATTACTTGCGTTGATTGCAAGTAATGCCCCACTCATAGCATTGGCTGCCGGGGCGCGGGGAGCCGCCGGGATAGAATGGGCCGCTTCCCGGGAGGTCGGATGCCCAAGATCATCGGCGGCTCGCTGAACGCCCACCGCGAGCAGGTGCGTGCCCGGGTGTTCACCGCCCTGCGCAACCAGCTCTACGAGCGCGGCTTCGACGCGATCACGCTGGCCGGGGTGGCCGCCGAGGCCGAGCTGGGCCGCACGGCCATGTACAACCACTTCCCCGACAAGGAGAGCCTGCTCGTCGCCTTCGTCGAGGAGGAGGCCGCGCAGTACGTGCGGCGCCTGGAAGCCGCGGTGGACGCGGCCAGCGACCCGGTGGACCAGCTGGCGGTGTTCGTCCGGCTGCAGTTGCGCGCGCTGTCCGAGTACCACCTGCCCCCGGGCGGCGCGCTGGCCACCACGCTCGGCCCGGCGTCCTACCGGCGCATCGCCGCGCACGCCGACCCGATCACCGAGCGGCTGCGCACGATCCTCACCGATGGCATGGCGGCCGGGCGGCTGCCGGAGGAGGATCCCGACATCCTCATCCCGATGATCACCTCCGCGCTGGCCAGCCGCCAGATCATCGACGTGCCCGCCGAGCAGCTGGACGCCGCGATCGCCGGTGCCGTGCGGTTCATCCTGCGCGCGGTCGGGGTGAAGACCGGTAAATAAGGGTAGCCTTACCGGCGAATATCACCTACGCTCTTTCTGACAGGTTGTCAGATCGTCAGGAGGGCGTCCCATGGCAGCACTGGTGACCGAGGAACTGGCCCTGCGCCCGTTCTCCGAATCCCTCCGCGGCTCGACCAAGGCCGTGCACGAGCGCGCCCACCACTCCAGCTACATGGACGCCCTGCTCAGCGGCTCGCTCACGCTGGAGGGCTACGGCCTGCTCGCCGCCCAGTACTTCTTCATCTACCGCGCGCTGGAGCAGGTCACCGACGCCATGGCGGGCGACCCGGTCGGCGGCGACTTCGTCATCGACGAGCTGCGCCGGCTGCCCGCGCTCGAGGCCGACCTGGCGTTCCTGCTGGGCGAGGACTGGGCCGACAAGATCGAGCCGGTGCCCGCGACCACCGCCTACGTCAACCGGCTCGGCCGGATGGCCGACTGGCCGGGCGGGTACGTCGCCCACCACTACACCCGCTACCTCGGCGACCTCGCCGGCGGCCAGGTGGTGCGCGCGCTGCTCAAGAAGACCTACGGCGTCACCGGTCCCGGCGCGCTGTTCTACGACTTCGAGAGCGCCGGCAGCCCCAGCGCGTTCCGCAAGCGCTACCGCGCCCTGCTGGACGCGGCGCCGTGGGGCGTCGAGGAACGGCGGCGGATCATCGACGAGACGCTGCTCGCCTTCGAGCTCAACATCGCCGTGCTCGCCGACCTGGCCGACGCGACCGGGCTCGAGTCGGCCTGATCACACCGCGTTGACCTCCACCTGGCTCGAGGTAGGAGGGTGGGTTTACGGCGGCGGCCCCCCGGGGTACCGCCACCGGAGGCGGTGTCCCAGCGGGCGACCCAGCTCGCCCCGGCCTGGTGAATGGCACTAGGTTTGGCAGCGCCAGTACACTCTGCGTCGATCAAGAAGAAGGAGGGCCGATGGCCCGCTACGAGCTTCCCGACCTCGACTACGACTACGGCGCCCTCGCCCCGCACATCTCCGGCGAGATCAACGAGCTGCACCACAGCAAGCACCACGCGACCTACGTCAAGGGCGCGAACGACACGCTGGACAAGCTCGCGGCCGCCCGTGAAGCCGACGACTTCGGCTCCATCGTCGGGCTCGAGACCACGCTGGCCTTCAACCTGGCCGGGCACGCCAACCACGTGGTGTGGTGGAAGATCCTGTCGCCGGAAGGCGGCGACAAGCCGACCGGCGAGCTGGCCGCCGCCATCGACGAGGCGTTCGGTTCGTTCGACAAGTTCAAGGCGCAGTTCACCGCCGTGTCCACCACGATCCAGGGCAACGGCTGGGGCGCGCTCTCCTGGGACCCGATCGGCAAGACGCTGATCACCCAGCAGCTGAAGGACCACCACAACAACCTGATCCTGCCGACCACGCCGATCCTGCTGGTCGACGTCTGGGAGCACGCGTTCTACCTGGACTACAAGAACGTGAAGCCGGACTACGTCAAGGCGCTGTGGAACATCTTCAACTGGGCCGAGATCAGCAAGCGGTTCGACAACGCCGTTGCCGGTGGCAACGGCCTGCTGCTTTCCTGAACGAAGGCTCGCCGAACGGGGTTCTCCCACACCGGGAGGGCCCCGTTTTCCGTCGGCGGACATCGGGTCCACTGTGGACAACCCGGTTGACCCGTTGACAGCGAGCGCACCCGGCGGGTACCCCGGACATGAACGAGGCCCCGCTCCCGGGGTTCCCGGTTGCGAGGCCTCGTCCGTTCCCGAACTGACTGCCGCTCCCACCACGAAGCGGGCGAGTTGAGGTTAGCCTAACCTGATTCGTCCGCGCAAGGGTCAGTTGCTGTTGCCCGGCTTCCAGCCGAGGTAGTTCGCGAAGTAGCCCTGCCTGGCGTGCCCGATCTTGCCGTTCACGCTGGTCGCCCACACGCCACCGCTGCCGTCGGCCAGGCCGACGTGCCCATATGCCGAGATGTTCCAGAAGACGAAGGCGCCGCGCGGCGGGGTGCCCGTGGTGTGGCGCGCGCCGTCGGAGGACCGCCAGTGCGCGATCGCGCTCGCGTGGTGGGTGCTGCGGTTCCAGGCCAGGCGCACGGCGCGCTCGCAGTAGCCCTGGTACGCGGTGCTGCCCTCGCGGTTCTTGAACCAGTTGATGGCGCCGTTGGCGGTCTGCGCGGCCTCGAAGCCGCCGTCGGCCTCCGGGCCGAGCAGCGCGGTCGGGTCGGCGATGTCCGCGGCGGTGATCTCGCTGTACAGGTCGGCGGGCGGGGCCTGCTCGGCCGAAGCCGTCACCGTGCCCGCGGTCCCGGCGAAGGCCAGCGCCGCGGCGAAGACCAGCGCCCGGCCGAACTTGTTGAGCTGCATGTTTCCTCCCAGTGATGAGTTCACCGAGGAGCGTGCCGCCGGGCGCTACGCGTTCGCTAAGCGCGCCGGTCCAGCACGCGCAGCCCGGGGAAGCGCCGCCGCGGCAGGCTCACCCCACCGCGGCGCACCAGGATCACCGCGCACACCAGCGCGGCGAACGCCGAGATCGCGCCGCCGATGATGAACGGCGACCGGCCGCCGAACGCCTCGGCCATCCAGCCGGTCATCGGCGCGCCGATCGGGTTGCCGCCGACCAGCACCAGCACGTACAGCCCCATCACGCGCCCGCGCATCTGCGGGCTGACCGCGGTCTGCACCAGCGCGTTCGCCGTGTTCAGGAAGGTGATGGTGGCGTAGCCGAGCGGGATCAGCGCGATGCCGAAGGCGAAGTAGGTCGGCATGTACCCGGTGACGACCTCCAGGAGACCGAGCGCGAGGGCGGAGAGCAGCAGCACCCGCACGCGCGGGCGTCCGCGTGAACCCCGTCTGGCCGACATCAGCGCCCCGGTGAAGGTGCCGACCGCGAGCAGCGTGGACAGCAGGCCGTAGCCGTCGGCCTCGGTGCCGAACACGTTGGCCGCCACGATCGCCAGCGAGGTGAAGAAGGTGATGCCGAAGGTGCTGACGAAGAACACCAGCACCATCACGGTCATCAGGTCGGGCCGCCGCCGCACGTACCGCAGGCCCTCCCGCAGCTGCCCCTTCGCGCGTTCCACCCGCGGCCCGCGGAAGAGCTTGTCGGGGTTCATCAGCAGCAGCCCGGCGAGCACGGCCAGCGTGCTCACCGCGTTCGCCAGGAACAGCCAGCCGGTGCCCACCCAGACGATCACGAAACCGGCGATCGCCGGTCCGACGATCCGCGCCATGTTGAAGATCGTGGAGTTCAGCGCGACCGCGTTCGCCACGTGCTCGCGGCCGACCATCTCGGCCACGAACGACTGCCGCGTCGGCACCTCCATCGCGGCCACGCAGCCGAGCACGAAGCACAGCACGAACACGTGCCACATCTCGACCACGCCGGTGATGTCCAGGATGCCGAGCACCAGCGCCTGCGTGCCGGCCACGGCCTGCAGGCCGATCAGCAGCTTGCGCTTGTCCGCGCGGTCGGCGAGCACCCCGGCCCACAGCGAGAGGAACAGGATCGGGGTGAACTGCAGGCCCACCGCGATGCCCAGGGCGACCGGGTCGTTGCCGCTGAGGGTGAACACCAGCCAGTCCTGCGCGATGCGCTGCATCCAGGTGCCGATGTTGGAGATCACCTGGCCGCTGAAGAACAGCCGGTAGTTGCGGACCTTGAGCGAGCTGAACGTGCCGGACCGGCGTGGGGCGGTCGCGGGAAGGGGTACCGCTTCCCGGGTAGCTGTCGTCGTGGGAGTGGACTCGGCTTCGCTACCCAGGTTCCTCGGCACCGCTGTTAGTTCCCCGCCATCCTGTCGATGATCTCGGCGGCGTGGGAGAGCACTTCGCGCTCCTCGCCGCTCAGTTCCGCCAACTGCGCGTCCAGCCAGGCCTCCCGCACGGAGATGGTCTGCCGGATGTAGGCCAGCCCGGTCTCCGACAGCTCCACGATGGCCTGCCTGCCATCGGTGGGGTGCGGCCGCCGTTCGACGTGCCCGAGCTCCTCGAGCGCCGCGATCACCCTGGTCATCGACGGGGGCTGCACGCCCTCCTTGGCCGCCAACTGCCCCGGGGTCAGCGCCCCGCACTTGTGCAGCGTGGACAGCGCCGAGATCTGGGTGAGCGAGATCGTCTCGGTCGCGCTCTGCGCCCGGAGCCGCCGGTTCAACCGGACGACGGACAGGCGCAGGCGGCTCGCGAGCGACCGGTCCTGCACACTGTCGGGCATATAGTTAGCATACCTCACGATCGCCGTGAGGCGTACCTCAGGCCAGCGCCGCCCGGATCGGGCCGAGGGCGAAGTAGAGCACGAACGCGACCGCGACCACCCACATCAGCGGGTGCACCCGGCGGGCCTTGCCGATGGCGACCTGGATCAGCACGTAGCTGACGAACCCGGCGCCGATGCCGTTGGCGATGGAGTAGGTGAACGGCATCACCGCGATGGTCAGGAACGCGGGCAGGGCGATGGAGAAGTCGCCGAAGTCGATCTCGGTGACCTGCCGGATCATCAGCGCGCCGACGATCACCAGCGCGGGCGCGGCGGCCTCCACCGGCACCACCTCGTACAGCGGGGTGAAGAACATGGCGATCAGGAAGAGCAGGCCGGTCACCACGTTCGCCAGCCCGGTCCGCGCGCCCTCGGCGATGCCCGACGCCGACTCCACGAAGACGGTGTTGGAGCTGGACGAGGCCGCTCCCCCGGCGATGGCCGCGGCGCTGTCCACGAACAGCGCCTTGCCCACGCCCGGCAGCTGGCCGTCCTTGTCGATCAGGTCCGCTTCCTTGCCCAGGCCGGTCATCGTGCCGATGGTGTCGAAGAAGTCGGTCAGCACCAGGGTGAACACCAGCAGCGCGGCGGAGATCGCCGGGATCTGCACCCAGGCGTCGAAGTTGAACTCGCCGACCAGCGACAGGTCCGGCACGCCGAGCACGTTGTCCGGCAGGCCCGGGTAACCGAGGTTCCAGCCGCGCGGGTTGGTACCCTGCGACGGCCCGGCGTCGACGATGGCCTCCAGCGCGATGGAGAGCACGGTCGCGGTCAGCACGCCGATCAGGATCGCGCCGCGCACCTTCTTGGCCACCAGGATGCCGGTGAACACCAGGCCGAACACGAAGACCGCGGTGGGCCAGGAGGCGATGGAACCGTCGATGCCGAGCCCGACCGGCACGGTGGTCTTCGCCGCGTCCGGCACCCGCCGCACGAACCCGGCGTCGACCAGGCCGATCAGGCAGATGAACAGGCCGATGCCGACGGCGATGGCGGCCTTGAGCGGGGCGGGCACCGCGTTGAACACCATCGTCCGCACCCCGGTCACCACCAGCAGCAGCACCACGAGGCCGTTGACCACCACCAGGCCCATCGCGGCCTGCCAGCTCATCTGCGGGGCGATGGTGACCGCGACCAGCGAGTTCACCCCGAGGCCGGTGGCGATGGCGAACGGGTAGTTCGCCACCAGTCCGAAGAGGATGGTCATCACCCCGGCCACCAGCGCGGTCACCGCGGCGACCTGCCCGACCGGGAGGATGGCGCCGAAGGCGTCCTTGTGCGCGCCGGCGTCTTCGGCGGAGAAACTGCCGAGGATCAGCGGGTTGAGCACCACGATGTAGGCCATCGTGACGAACGTGACCACGCCGCCACGGATCTCGCGGCCCGGGGTGGAGCCGCGTTCGCTGATCTTGAAGAAGCCATCGATCCTCTGCTTCATCCCGGGTTTCCCTGCCTCCGCTGTGGTGCCGACGCCGGGTACCCTGCCTGACGTGGCCGAATCGATCAATTCCGGCGGGGTAAAGAGCGGGTTTCAGCACACTCCGGAGCTACCGGAGCGCTGGATCGCGCTCTGGCCCGTGGTGGTCGCCGGCACCGGGCTGTGGGCGCTGGCCTTCCTGGTGCTGCTCGTGTTGAAGCTGGTCAACGGCGCCGCCTCGGACGTGTGGCTGTGGACCTGCGTGGCCGGCGTCGGCCTCGGCTTCGTCGGCCTCGGCATCATGACCTGGCAACGCGCCGCCTTCCGCCGCGGCTCCAAATCCGCCCAACGCGCCACCTGACCCCACACCCGACCCCCACACTCACGCACCCGAACCCCACACTCAGGCAGCCGAACCCCACGCTCGCGCACCCGAGCCCCACGTTCAGGAAGCCAAGCCCCACACTCAGGCAGCCGAATCCCACGTTCAGGGCGCCGAGTTCCACGTTCAGGGCGCCGAGTTCCACGCTCGGGGCGCCGAGTTCCACGCTCAGGCCCTCGAGCCAGCCGAGTCCCGAGGCGGAGCCCAGTGGACACGAATGTGGCTTTGGGGGCGGATTCGGCCCCCAAAGCCACATTTGTGTCCCGCCAGGGGCGGCGAGTGTGGGGTTCAGCTGCACGAGTGTGGAACTCGGGCGCCTGAATGTGGGACTCGCCCGAGACGCGGCGGGAACCCGGCGAGTCTCACGTTCGTGCAGCCGAACCCCACGTTCAGGAAGCTGAACCCCACACTCAGGTAGCCGAGTTCCACACTCGGGCCCTCAGGCCAGCCGATCCCGAATGCTATGAGTGGGGCGTTACTAGCGTTCAACGCAAGTAATGCCCCATTCCTAGCGTTCCAGCGCGGAGTGCCGGGGCGGCGAGTGTGGGGTTCGGCTGCAGGAGTGTGGAACTCGGGCGCCTGAACGTGGGGCTCGGCGGGGTTAGGCGTGCAGGCTTTCCGCCGTCGGTTCGTCCAGGAAGGCGGTGATGGTGTGCCGGTCGTCCCAGCGGTCCATCGCCCAGGCGAGTGCCCGGGCCAGGCCTTCCGAGGTGTCGGCCGCGTGCAGGCCGCCGTCGAACCACCACGGGACGGCCACCGAGGCGTCGCCGTGGGCCACGGTCAGTTCCTCGTGCATGTGCACCCCGCCCTCGGGCAGTTCCAGCCCGAGCAGGTCGGCGACCACCACCACGGCGGCCAGTTCCCGCCACGGGATCAGCTCGCCTTCGCTGTCGACCCGCACCTCGGCGACCTTCTCCGCGGCGAGCGGCAGGTCGAGCAGGTCGGCCAAGCGCGCCGCCCGTTCGGCCCCCGGTAGCGCGGCGACCACCCGGGACGCGGGCAGCACCCCGAGCGGCCACGGCGTGTCCAGCACCACGGCGTCCTCAGCGTCGCACACCGAACCGTCCAGGGCCCGCACGCGCGAAGGCACGTAGTCATCCGCGAATTCGGCGTCCGCCAACACCGTGTGCGCGCGGGCCGCCAAGCCCGGGGAGACCTCGCGCGAGGCGTCCGCGAGCCGGTCCATCAGCTCGGCGACGTCGTCGGCGTCGGTGATGCCCAGCGTCGTGCGCACCCCGGCGGCGATCAGCACCTCGTCCGGCAGGTCCACGTCCGGCACCGGGTCGTAGAGCCCGGCGAGCGTGGTCGCGGACGGCATCCGCCATTCCGCGGGCGCGCGCCCGCCCAGTTCGGCGTGCACGGCGAGCCACCGCGCGGTCCGGCTGTCCGGCCGGGCCAGCACGCGCCAGGTGTTCGGCCGCGCGGCGAGCAGGCGCAGCGCGTCCGGCCAGCGGTCGTCGGCGACCAGGTCGAGGTCGCGGACCTCCGGCTCGTCCTCGTCGTCCTGCAGCACGAAGGTGTCCAGCACGCCCGCGCCGGTGAGCACGTCGGCCGGCCAGTCCTCGGCGAAGTCGGCGTCGAGCACGTCCAGCGGGGCGTCCTCACCGATCGCGTCGGCGTCGAAGACCTTGAGCAACGGCGAACTCGGCAGCACCAGTTCCTCGGCCCGGCGCCAGCCGTGCTCGGCGGGCAGCACGAGCGAACCCAGCCAGTCGACCGGTGCCTCGTAGGCCAGTCGCAGCACGGCCCCGGCCAGCGGCACCACGTCCGAGCCCTCGGCTCCCCGCTCGACGGCGTCCCGCAGGGCGGGCGACTCCAGCAGGTCGCGGGCTTCGGCTTGCTTGGCACCCAAACGTTCCAGCAGCGGGTGCGCGGCGTCGGGGTGCACCAGCCGCAGACCGCCGATTCCGGCCTCGGCGAGCAGTTCGAGCAGATCATCGGCGGCACCGAAGAGCAGCGAGCCGCGTGGACCGGGCAGCGTGCGGCCGTCGACCAGCGGCACCGGCAGCCCGCCGAGCTCGTCGGCGGACACCGTGTGCGCTTCGAGCAACGGCAGCAGCTGGTCGTACAGCTCGCGCCACCACGACGGATCACGCGCGATGCCGGTGATCTGCTCGATCACCTGCGCGAGGGAGATCGGCTCCACCCCGACCGGCGCGAGGGCGCGCTGCACCTTCGGCCCGGACAGCGCGATCAGCCCCGGCACGGCTTCGGCCAGCAGTTTCACCAGCTTCGGCGACTCGGCGGAGAGCACGCGAGCCCGGCCGCCGGTCAGGTCGTCGCCCTCGGCCGCGGGGAGCCAGGCGTCCTCACGCAGCCGCGTGGTGATCATTTCCCGCAGCGTCGTGTCCACTTCGGACAGTGGGAAGGTGGCGGCAGGCACCAGCGCCGGCCGGTACTCCGCGTGCATCTTCCGCACCAGCCCCGGGTACGCGGCCGCGGCGGCCACCAGCGCCGGTCGCACGCCCGGCCCGGGCAGCACCCGGCGCCGCGACGGCTCGATCGGGATCGCCGCGATCAGGCGCGCGGGCAGGGACAGCCGCTCGTCGGTGGGCGTCGGCGCGTGCAGCACGCTCGACTCCAGCGGGATCGGCTCGCCCGAGGCGAGCACCTGCACCGCCCAGACGCAGTCGATGTCCAGCGAGCCGTGCGTCAGCCAGCGGCGGGTCTTGCCGTCGGGCGCGGTGATCACCAGCGCCCCGGCGACCTCGGACCGCAGCCACACCCGGCCGTCGAGTTCCACGCGGTTCAGCCACGGCAGGGCGAGCAGCAGGTCCTCGGCGGCGGAGTCCAGCTCCGCCAGCAGCGCCGGACCGTCCACATCGGACCGAAGGGGCAGGCGGACCTCGGTGTCGAAGCCCGAGGGCAGCGGCGGCTCGTCCGGCTCGGTGGGCCACGGCAGCCGGAGCACCGGCACCTCGCCCTCACGACCGGCTTCGGCACGCGTCTGCGCGGCGGAGAACCGGATCCCGCCCGGCCTGGAGACCACGCGCGGCTCGTCGGTCACGGTCAGCACGGCCGCGAAGCCGACGCCGAACTGCCCGACCAGGCCCGCGCCCTTGGACGACGCCCGCAGCGAAGCCAGCGAGGCCACCCCGGGCGCGTCCAGCGGCGCACCGGTGTTGGCCACCCGCAGCTCACCGTCCACAAGGGACACCCGGAGCGTGCCGGGCCTGCCGCCCAGCTTGGCGGCGTCGGCGGCGTTCTGCGCCAGTTCGACGAACAGGCGGTCCCGGTAGCCACCGACGCGCAGGTCGCGCTCGGTGTTCGTGTCCTCGGTGAACCTCGTCGGCGAATCTCGCCAGGCGGTCAGTACGGGGGTGCGGATGCTCTCGGTGCCGAAGGGGTCACTCGGACTTGTCACTCGCGAGATTCTCTTCCTCCGCCGGAGTCGTGTCCAGCATGGAGTCGTCGTAGACCAGTTCGGCCACCGGCACCGAGGAGGTCACCTCGACGCGGATCTCCGAGTGCGCCCCGCAGCCGTACTCCACGTCGACCACGTGCCCGTCGGCCGGGGAGATGTCGTTGGCGCAGGCACCGAACCCGGCTCGCAGCGAACCGGCGAGCGGCAGGAAGAACCCGCAGGTGCCGCAGGACCCCGGCGCACTGCGCGCCATGTCCGAGCGGGGACCGAACTCACCGCCGTGCCAGCGGGTGGCGGCGTCCTCGCGGCCGTAGCGCGACAGCACGTGCACGCGGCCGAGCCCGACCTCGAGCGCGACCTCTTCCACCGCCGGGTCGTCGGAAGCCAGGTAGCCCGGCGCCAGCCGGGGGTCGTTCTCGTCGGCCGGGAAGATGTCCCCGACCCCGAGGTCACCGGCGCGGACGCGGCGTTCCCACGGGATCCACGAGGGCGCGGTCAGCGCCTCCGGCCCTGGTCGCAGCACGACCTCGCTCACCGTCACCGGCTCGCCGGCCCCCGCGGTGGCCACCGTGACCGACCAGCGCCAGCCGCGGTACCCGGGCACGTGTGCCTCGAACAGGTGGGTGATGGACACGGCGTCCTCACGCTCGACGCCGGCGTGCGCCCCCACCTGCTCGGCCCCTCCGTCCCGCTCGGCGGCCGCGCGAGCCAGCTCGACGGCTTCGACCAGGGACTCCCGCAAGGAACCGTCGTCGAACGTCAGCAGCAGCGTCATGGTGTCCATGATGCCGCACGCGTTCGTGGGAAGCTGGGCAGGTGCGCACTCCAGTTGCTACGGCACTCGCTCTGACGATCGGGCTGACCGGCTGTGCCGCGAACAGCACAGAGGGTCCGGTGACCGAACAGCTGCGGGTGGAGGTGCTCGAAACCCTGGCCCACGACGCCGGTGCCTTCACCCAGGGCCTCGAACTGGACGGCGGCACGCTCTACGAGGGCACCGGCCTGGTCGGCAAGTCCGCGTTGCGCGTGGGCCCGCTCGGGCAGCCGCCGGTCACCGAGATCCCGCTGCCCTCGCCGCTGTTCGGTGAGGGCATCACCGTCACCGGCGACTCGGTCTGGCAGCTCACCTGGCAGAACCAGACCGCCATCGAATACGACAAGGCCACGCTGACCGAGCGGCGCCGGGTGTCCTACGAAGGCGAGGGCTGGGGCATCTGCCAGCAGGACTCCGGGCGGCTGGTGACGAGCGACGGTTCGGCCGAGCTGACCTTCCGCGATCCGGCGACCTTCGCGGAAACGGGTTCGGTGGGCGTCCAGCGGGATAAGCTCAACGAACTGGAGTGCGTGGGCGACTCGGTGTACGCGAACGTCTGGCAGACCGACGAGATCCTCCGGATCGGTCCGGACGGCGCGATCACCGGGCACATCGACGCCTCCGGCCTGCTCAGCGCGCCGGAAGCGGGGGGTGCGGACGTGCTCAACGGCATCGCCGCCGTGCCGGGTACGGACGAGTTCCTGCTCACCGGCAAGCTGTGGCCGAAGATGTTCCGGGTGAAGTTCGTCCCCACCGCGCCTTGACCCGGCGAAGGCGACCGGTGGTACGGCAAGATTGCAGGTGTGATGCGTTTCGGTTCGTCCTCGCGGTCGGGAAAGGGTCGCGCCGGCAAGAAGGGCAAGCGCAAGTGGACCCCGGAACCCGGTAGCACCACCCGCCACGATCCGCCCCCGCCGCCGCCTTCGCGCGAGCGGCCGCCGACGCGCGTCATGCCCGCCGACCGGTCCGGGGGCCCGGCGCCCGCCGAGCAGAGCTACCCGCGCTCTCGCACACCTGCCTCCGACTACCCGCCGCCGCGCGAGCCCCGCCGGGTGCCGACCGCCGACGAGGCACCCACCGGCGCCATCCCGACCCCGCCGCCGTCCTACGCGCCGAACCCGGACCACTTCCTGACCCAGCCGGTCCGCCGCGAACGCGAACGCGAGCGCGAACGGCACGCACCCCCGCCGCCCCCGCCACCGCGCCAGGGCACCCGGTCGAACCTGCCGCCGGTCCCGCCGCCACCGCTGAACCGCCCGCGCGGGCACTCCGGTGAGCACGAGCGCTACGACTCCGGCGGCTTCGCGAACGAGCAGCAGCGACGCTCCTTCGAGGAGTCCGAGCACACCGAGGCCGCGCACGGATTCGAAGCACCCGCCGAACCCCCGCGGGGCCGCAGCCTGCCGCGGCTGCCGAAGAAGCTGACGGTCACCAGGGTCGCCGCGCTGCGCAGCCGCCAGCTGACCGGCCAGGCGGTGGACGCGTTCCAGCGCGCGGCCAAGGCCGACGGCGCGGACAAGTCCGGGCTGACCTCGCTGACCTACGCGACCATGCTCAACTACGCCAGCGACGCCGCGATGGCCATCGCGCTGGCGAACACGTTGTTCTTCGCCGCCAGCAGCGGCGAGAGCAAGGGCAAGGTGGCGCTCTACCTGCTGATCACCATCGCCCCGTTCGCGCTGGTCGCCCCGGTGATCGGCCCGGCGCTGGACCGCATCCAGCGCGGGCGGCGGCTGGCCATGTGCGCCACCTCGGCCGGTCAGGCGCTGATGTGCGTGTTCATGGCGCTGCACTTCGACGACTGGGGCCTGTACCCGGCGGCGCTCGGCAAGATGGTGCTGTCCAAATCGTTCATGGTGCTGAAGTCCTCGGTGACGCCACGGGTGCTGCCACCGGAGATCACCCTGTCCAAGACCAACGCCCGGCTGACCGTGTTCGGCCTGGTGGCAGGCGGGGTGTTCGGCGCGATCGCGGCCGGGATCAACGGCCTGTTCACCTCCGCGGGCGCGTTGTGGTTCACCGCGGCGATCTGCGTGGTCGGGGCGGTGCAGGCGATGCGCATCCCGTCCTGGGTCGAGGTGACCGAAGGCGAGATCCCCGCCTCGCTCGGCGCGCACCCGCAGAAGAAGAAACGCCAGCCGATGGGCAGGCAGATCGTGGTCTCGTTGTGGGCCAACGGCTCGATCCGGCTGGTCACCGGCTTCCTGTTCCTGTTCGCCGCGTTCGCGGTGAAGGCGCAGACCGAGGGCAGCGGACAGAGCCCGTTCATGCAGTTGCTGCTGCTCGGCGTGATCGGGGGCGCGGCCGGGGCCGGCGGTTTCCTCGGCAACGCGCTGGGTTCGCGGATGACCTTCGGCAAGCCCGACCAGGTGGTGATGGGCTGCGCGGCCGCGACACTGGCCTCGACCGTGCTCGCCGCGATACTGGCCGGGCTGGCCACCGCGGCGATCGTCGGCCTGGTCGGTGCCACGTCGAGCGCGCTGGCGAAGATCAGCCTCGACGCGGTGATCCAGGCGGACCTGCCGGAGGAGTCGCGGGCGTCGGCGTTCGGGCGGTCGGAGACCGTGCTGCAGCTGGCCTGGTGCTTCGGCGGCGCGGTCGGCCTGCTGCTGCCCGCGAGCTACTGGATCGGCTTCCTGGTGATTTCGGTGCTGCTGGCTTTCGGCGTGGCGCAGACGATGATGGTGCACCGCGGCAGCACGCTCATCCCCGGTCTCGGCGGCGACCGTCCACTCCGGCCGGACGCCACCGACACCCCGCCGCGCGGCGTGCGCAGCGGGGGACCGGCTCCTTCGCGCGGACCGGCGGGCTCGTAGAGTCCGGGGTATGCGTCGTGTTCTGGCCGTGCTCGCCGGTGGTGCCCTCGTGCTGGCCGGCTGTTCCCCGGTCCCCCGCCCCGAGGTGACCTTCTTCGCCGACGGCAACACCGTGCGGACCGGCCCGTTCATCCACTGCGACGAGCGGGTGAGCTCCTGCGAGCAGGACGACGGCGCCGAGGCGCGGTTGAAGGTGCGCCCCGGCAAGCCGGTGCAGATCTCGCTGCCGAAGGAGATCGTGGACACCCCGTGGCTGGTCAACGTCCAGTACCAGGACGCGTCGGGCGCGCTGCAGCCGGTGAAGCAGGAGTTCTTCTCCCCCGGCGAGCAGCACGCCTACACCGCCACGGCGGGCCCCGGCGACCAGCTGGTGGTGGTCGAGATCCAGCAGATCAGCGCGGCCACCGCGATCGACGCCACCGGGGCGGCCATCGAGGACGAGCAGGGCAACCCGCAGCTCGTCGTCCGCGGCATCTGGACGCTCCAGATCGAGGCCGGGGCTTAGGGATCCAGGTCCCGAGCCACCGCGCGCATGATCTCGGCGATCTGCTTGGTGTGCTTGCGGTCCGGATAGCGGTTGCGCCGCAGGTCCGGCTGCACCTTGAGCTCGAGCAGCTTGATCATGTCCTCGATCAGGCCGTGCAGCTCTTCGGCGGGACGGCGGCGGGCCTCCGCCACCGAAGGCGGCGGGTCGAGCAGCCGGACGGACAACGCCTGCGGACCGCGGCGGCCGTCGGCCACCCCGAACTCCAGCCGCTGACCGGCCTTGAGCGCCGCTACGCCCTGCGGTAGCGCGGCTTTCCGGATGTAGACGTCCGCGCCGCCATCCTGGGTGACGAAACCGAAACCCTTTTCCGCGTCGTACCACTTGACCTTGCCGGTCGGCACTGCCCTCACCCGTTCCTTCACTCACGTGTACCCGTCGCGCAGCCATGCACGACGAACGCGCGCCAGGGGCGTACCCAGACGCGCGTACCTACAAGCGTATCCCCCACCCTCCGGTGAAGCGAAGCACATACCGGACACACCGCGTCGCGCTCTAATCTGGAGCCCATGGAGAGCGCGCCCCGGACCAAGCCGTTGCTGATGCGAGCCGGGATCGGCCTGTTCGCCGTCGGCATGCTGGCGGTGCTCGCCGTCTTCGTGCTGTTCGCGGCGGGCCTGGAGGACCTGCCGGTCTGGCTGAGCGCGGGCGCGGGGGTCATCACGCCGCTCGGCCTCGGACTCGGGCTGTGGGCCCTGGTCCGCGAGCACCGCAAGGCGGCTAAGCGCGCGGACTGAGTCCCGCCAGCCAGGCGGGGAACTCCGCCAGGCTGTCGAACACCACTTCCGCCCCGGCTTCGAGCAGTTCGGCGCGGCTGCAGGGCCCGGTGGTCACCCCGACCGGCACGGCACCGGCGGCCAGCGCGCCGTTGATGTCCCCGAGGTGGTCGCCGACGTAGACCTCGGCGCCGTGCTCGGTGAGCGCGGCGGCCTTCCCGGTCGACCACAGCTCGCCGACGAGCACGTCCACCTCGAAGCCGAGCGCCTTGATGTGCCGCGCGGCGTTGGGCGCGAACTTGCCGGTGACCACCACCGTGCGCCCGCCAGCGCGGTGCACCGCGTCCAGCGCCGCGTGGGCGCCGGGCAGCGCCACCGTGCTGGGGACGACGAGCTCGGGGTAGATCTCGCGGAAGCGGTCGACCAGTTCGGGGATGCGCTCCTCGGGCGCCTCGAACCCGCGGAGCACGGCGTCCAGCGGCGGGCCGAGGTTGGCGGCGAAGTGCTCGCCGTCCAGCGGCAGGCCGGACTCCTCGGCGAGCGCGTCGAGCGCCGCGACCATGCCGGGCCGCGGGTCGATCAAGGTCATGTCGAGGTCGAACCCCACGGTGATCCCCACGCCTGCACGGTAGCCGATTTGACAGCGCTTCGGATGAAGTCAACGGCCTTGACATATGCGGGCGCTGTGTCAAGCTGAAGGTGTGTCCGAGGTCACGTCCTTCACCCAGCGAGCCAAGGCCTCCCTGCGCGAAGAACTGCTCGTCGCGACCACGACGTTGCTGGTCGAGAAGGGCTACGCGGCGCTGCGGATGGTCGACGTGGCCACGCGGGTCGGGGTGAGCAGGCAGACGGTCTACAACGAGTTCGGCACCAAGGCCGCGCTGGTGGAGGCGGTCGCGCTGCGCACCACCGCGGAACTGCTCGACGGCATCCACCAGCGGTTCGACGCGGAGCCGGACCTGCTCGGCGGCGTGCGCGCGGCCACCGTGTTCACCATCGAGCACGCGCGGGAGAACCCGCTGGTCGCCGCCGCGCTCGGCGCCGGCCCGGCGGAGGACCTGCTGCCGCTGCTGACCACGCGGGCGGAACCCGTGCTCCGCGCCGCGGCCGACGCGGCCGCCGAGCACTACCGCTCGCGCGCACCGTGGCTCGACGACGAGCAGGTCGACCTGCTCGCGGAAACCGTGGTCCGGCTCAACCTGAGCCACCTCGTGCTGCCGACGCACTCCCCCGCCGAGGCGGCGGACCAGGTGTGCGCGGTGATCGCCCCGGCGATCGAGAAGTACTCCTCGTCCACAGCGCTCACACCGGAGTGAGAGGTTTTCTATGACCACCACGGAACTGCGCAGCGGCTTCAGCTCCCTGCGGCGGGGCGGCCTCAACTGGGACTCGTTCCCGCTGCGCCTGTTCGTCAAGGGCAACGCCAAGTTCTGGAACCCCGCGGACATCGACTTCAGCCAGGACGCCGCCGACTGGCGCACCCTCTCCGACGACGAACGCCGCTCGGCGACGTACCTGTGCGCCCAGTTCATCGCCGGTGAGGAGGCGGTGACCGAGGACATCCAGCCCTTCATGAAGGCGATGGCGGCCACCGGCCGCTTCGGCGACGAGATGTACCTGAGCCAGTTCTGCTTCGAGGAGGCCAAGCACACCGAGGTCTTCCGCCGGTGGATGGACGCCGTCGGCCTGACCGAGGACCTGCACCCGTACGTGGCGGAAAACCCGTACTACCGCAAGCTTTTCTACGAAGAGCTGCCGCAGTCGCTCGGCGTGCTGGCGTCGGACCCGAGCCCGGCCAACCAGGTGCGCGCGAGCGTCACCTACAACCACGTCGTCGAAGGCAGCCTCGCGCTGACCGGGTACTACGCCTGGCAGAAGGTGTGCACCTCGCGCAACATCCTGCCCGGCATGCAGGAGCTGGTCCGCCGAATCGGTGACGACGAGCGACGGCACATGGCCTGGGGCACCTTCACCTGCCGCCGCCACGTAGCCGCGGACGATTCGCTGTGGGAGGTCGTGCAACAACGGATGGGTGAACTGTTGCCGCTCGCGCTGGGCATGATCGAATGGGTGAACGACCAGTTCGAAGAACCGCGGCCGTTCGACAACGATCCGCAGGAATTCATCGCGTACGCCGCCGACCGCGCCCAACGACGGCTGGGCGCCATCGAATCCGCGCGGGGCACCCCGGTCGAACAGATCGACCTGGACTACACCCCGGAGATCCTGGAAGAAACCTTCGGGGAAGAAGACGCCAAAGCCTTCGCCGAAGCCCTCGCCTAACCCTCGCCCGCGCGACACAAATGTGGCTTTGGGGGCCGATTACGCCCCCAAAGCCACATTCGTGACACTCGCCGGGCCCCTTCATGCCGTGAATGTGGCTTTCACGGCACATTCCGCCGTGAAAGCCACATTCACGGCACCAACCTCACGACCGCCGCCCGGCCACAACACGGGAGCACCTGAGCCACCCACCCTCCCCCATCCCCGGTCCAAAGCCCAAAACACGGCGAAGACCTCCTTGTCAAGGCATCTTTCCCGCCTTGACAGGGAGGCCTTCGCCGTAGTCACACTAAACACCGGGGTGGCCCCCGAACATCACAGCCCTAGCAAAGAAACCGATTCCTCCCGCATCTGCACCTTCCGCACCTTCCCGGTAACCGTCATCGGGAACTCATCCACCACGTGCACATACCGAGGCACTTTGTAATGCGCCAACTTCCCCGTACAAAACTCCCGGAGCGCCTCAACCGTCAACACCGGCGCCCCCTCCCGCAACCGAACCCAAGCCATCAATTCTTCCCCGTACTTCGCATCCGGCACCCCAATCACCTGGGCGTCCAAGATATCCGGATGCGTGTACAGGAATTCTTCGATCTCCCGCGGATAGACGTTCTCCCCGCCCCGGATCACCATGTCCTTGATGCGGCCGGTGATGCTCAAATAGCCCTCGTCGTCCATGATGGCCAGGTCGCCGGTGTGCATCCACCGCGCCGCGTCGATCACCTCGGCTGTTTTGTCCGGCTGGTCCCAGTAACCGAGCATCACCGAGTACCCGCGCGTGCACAGTTCGCCCGGCTCCCCCCTCGGCACCGTCAGCCCGGTCTCCGGGTCGACCACCTTCACCTCCAGGTGCGGCCCCACGCGACCGACCGTCGACACCCGCCGCTCCACCGAGTCGTCCGCGCGCGTCTGGGTCGACACCGGTGAGGTCTCGGTCATTCCGTAGCAGATCGAAACCTCGGCCATGCCCATCCGCTCGATCACCTGCTTCATCACCTCGACCGGGCAAGGCGAACCAGCCATGATCCCGGTGCGCAGGCTGCTCAAGTCATACGAATCGAAGTCCGGTTCGGACAGTTCCGCGATGAACATTGTCGGCACCCCGTAGAGCGAGGTGCACCGCTCGGCCTGCACCGCGGCCAGCGCCGCCGCGGGCTCGAAGGCCTGCGACGGGATCACCATGCACGCGCCGTGCGTCGTCGCCGCGAGGTTGCCCATCACCATGCCGAAGCAGTGGTAGAACGGCACCGGGATGCAGATCCGGTCGACCTCCGTGTACCCGCACAGCTCGCCGACGAAGAAGCCGTTGTTCAGGATGTTGTGGTGCGACAGGGTCGCGCCCTTCGGGAACCCGGTCGTGCCCGAGGTGTACTGGATGTTGATCGAATCGTCCGCACCCAGCGTCGCCGCGATCTCCTCCAGCCGGCCGACGTCAAGATCGTTGTCCAGCAACGAATCCCACGCCTCACTGCCGAGCAGCACCACCTGCTCCAGCGCCGCGCACTCCGGCCGGACCTCCTCGATCATCGCCGCGTAGTCCGAGGTCTTGAACGACTCGGCCGCCACCAGCAACCGCACCCCGGCCTGGTTGAGCACGAACTTCAGCTCGTGCGAGCGGTACGCCGGATTGATGTTGACCAGGATCGCGCCGATCTTCGCCGTCGCGTACTGGAGCAGCGTCCACTCGGCCCGGTTCGGCGACCAGATGCCGACCCGGTCCCCCTTGACGATGCCGCGCGCGACCAGCCCGAGTGCGAGCGCGTCGACGTCCGCGGCCAGCTCGGTGTAGGTCCACCGGCGGCCGGTGAGCCGTTCGACCAGCGCGTCGCGGTCGCCGAATCTCTCCACCGTGCGGGCCAGGTTGCCGCCGATCGTGTCACCGAGCAGGGGCACGTCGGAGGTCCCGGAGGAGTAACTCGGAACAGCGGGCATGGTTCCTCCAGCAGGTCGGCGTTGACGCGCCTCCCATCGTAGATTCGACGGCATGCGCATGTACCTCGTGGACTCGTTCACCGACCGCGCCTTCGCCGGCAACCCGGCGGGCGTGGTGCTCCTGGACTCCCCCGCCGACGAAACCTGGATGCAGTCCGTGGCCGCGGAGCTGAAGCACTCCGAGACCGCCTTCGTGGTCACGACAGCCGAAGGCGCGAAGCCGCTGCGCTGGTTCACGCCGGTCGCCGAGGTCGCCCTGTGCGGGCACGCCACGCTCGCCACCGCGCACGTGCTCGGCGGCGACCAGATTTTCCGCACCAAGAGCGGCGACCTGCGCTGCACCGCGGCGGACGGCTGGGTGCGGATGGACTTCCCGGCCGACCCGTCCGAGCCGGTGGACGTCGCACCGGGGGACGCGCTGCCGGGGGTGACCGTCGAGCACGTCGCCAAGGGCCGGTTCGACCTGCTGGTGGTCGCCGAAAGCGCCGCTCAGGTCCGTGAACTGGTGCCGGACCTCGCGGCGATCAGGGCGATGGACGTGCGCGGGCTGACCGTCACCGCGCCCGGCGACCGGGACGGGATCGACTTCGTCAGCCGGTTCTTCGCCCCGGCGAAGGGGGTCGACGAGGATCCGGTGACCGGCTCGGCGCACTGCACGCTGGCGCCGTACTGGGCCCAGCGCCTCGGCCGGAAGAAGCTGGTCGGCGAGCAGGCATCGCCGCGCGGCGGCATCGTGCGGGTGGCGCTGGACGGGGATCGCGTCACGCTCGCGGGCCAGGCCGTGACGGTGTTCTCCGGCGACCTCCACGCTTGACCCGGACTTCACGGGACAATGGGGGCATGAGGACGATCCTGAATGTCATCTGGCTGGTGCTCTGCGGCTTCTGGATGGCGGTGGGTTACGCGATCGCGGGGATCATCTGCCACATCCTGATCATCACCATCCCGTTCGGCCGGGCCGCGTTCCGGATGGCGAACTACGCGCTGTGGCCGTTCGGCCGGACCCTGGTCGACCGGCGGGGCGCCGGGGCGGCCTCGGTCGTCGGCAACATCATCTGGATCGTCGTGGCCGGGTGGTGGCTGGCGATCGGGCACCTGCTCACCGGGCTGGCGCTGTGCATCACGATCATCGGGATCCCGCTGGGCGTGGCCAACTTCAAGCTCGTGCCGGTGTCGCTGGTACCGCTGGGCAAGGAAATCGTGCCGATGCCGTGAACGCTAGGAGTGGGGCATTACTTGCATCCATTGCTAGTAATGCCCCATTCATAGCATTGGCTGAGGCCCGTCAGAACGCGGCGACCGGGGTTTCGTCGTAGTAGCCCCGGAAGTCCGCGGCCGCGCGCGAACCGGCGAAGTTGGCCTCGACTTCGGCCTTCTCCTTGGCGTTCGGGTTCGGGTTGGTGCACGAGACCGGCGCGCTCGAACCGGACATCAGGTCCTGGCACAGCCCGGTCCGCCGGTCCGGCAGGCCGAAGATGTGGCCGATCTCGTGCGCGGCGATCCGGGTCACGTCGTAACCCTGGTTCACCGCCTGGCGGCCGAACCAGATCTTGCCCCGGCCGAGCGAGGTGGTCTGCGCCCGCGGCCACCCGTTGTCGGCCACGATGACCAGGGCGGCGGGCGACCCCTTCACCAGCCGCACGTTGCGCACGCTGTTGTTCCACACCGCGGCACCGGCGTCCACGGCGGCCTTGAACTCCGCCGCCCCGCTCGAGTCGTAGTACACCGTGCGCACGGCCACTTCGGCCGCCGACGCGGGCAGGCTCGTGGCCACCTGCGAAAGCACGAGCGGGAACAGCAGCGCGAGCGCCGCCAGTACGGATCTGAAGGCCTTCGGAGTCGACACTTTGGAAACTCCTCACTGGGGGTACGGGTTCTTCCGCTCCTCGAAGCGAACCGCCCCCGCCACAAACCCTCAAGAGTGAGGTTTTCACAGTTTTGCCCGGCAGCCGGTCGACCGGCTGCTCAGCGCGGCCGACCGGCCCACCACATCAGGTGGGTTCCCGACCAAAGTCGGCTAGAACGGGCGATCACCGGCGATGGCGACGCGTTCGGCGACCCTGGCGTGCGGGAAGTAGTCGTTCACCGCGTAGTGCTGGGTGGCGCGGTTGTCCCAGAACGCCACCGAGTTCGGCCGCCACCGGAAGCGCACCTGGAACTCCGGCACGTGCGCCTGCTGGAACAGCAACCGGAGCAGCCGATCGCTTTCCTCGCGCTCCAGTCCGACGATGTGCGTGGTGAACGCCTGGTTCACGAACAGCATCCGGCGCCCGGACTCGGGGTGCGTGCGCACCACCGGGTGCTCCACCGGCGGGAACTGCTCCTGGTGCGCGGCCAGGAAATCCAAGTCGGAGAAGCGCTCGAAGCCGGGGATGAAGTCGTGCACCGCGGTCAGCCCGTCGATCCGCGCGCGGACGTCCTCGGGCAGGTTGTCGTAGGCGGCGGCCATGTCGGCCCACATCGTGTCACCGCCGAACGGCGGCACTTCGATCAACCGCAGCACGGAACCGAGCGCGGGTTCCGGCCGGAACGTCACGTCGGTGTGCCAGATGTTCTCGAACCCGGGCATGGCCGAGCTGCGGGCGAACCGGGTCACCTGCTCGCTGTCGCCGGTCGGGATGAACGGGTTCGTCTCGAGTGGACCCCAGTTGCGCGCGAAATCCCGCTGCTGGGCGGAAGTGATGTCCTGGTCGCGGAAGAACAGCACCTTCCACTCCAGCAGCGCGCGGTTCAGCTCCGCGCGCAGGTCGGCGGTCAGCGGCGCACCGAGGTCGACGCCGTCGATCTCGGCCCCGATCACCGGGCCGAGCGGGGTGAGCGAAAACAGGGAGTAGGGCCGGGATTCGCCGCGGTTCAGCACCCGCGGGCCTTCCAGGATGCCATCGGCGGGAACGCGGGCCGGGCGCAGGGCAGCACGAATCGGCAGGTCTACGGACAACGCATTTCCTCACTGTGCGAAGGGATCGGTGCTAGCGCGGGAAGAACGCGCTACTTCGGCGGGGAGCCGTAGCGACCACGACGCACGAGCAGCGCGCAGACGCCGCAACCGACCAGGCGGTGAGGAGACCGCCTCGTCCGCGGGACAACACAACGGTGACCCTGGGTTTCGGACATGGGAGGACTATGGACCTGCGTCCGGACGATGGTCAAGATCTCCCATCCGCTGGGAGTTCTACTCCTCCGGATCCCAAGGCAGGGGAACGATCAAGCACGGCCCGCCGACGAACAGGCCGCCGTCGACGCCGAGCACCTTGCCGCCCGCGTAGAGGTACGGCGCTTCGATCTGCGCCGGGTGGATGCCGAGCTGGTCGGCGATCACGCTGTGCCCGTGCACGATCCGCTCGCCGCCGAGCCGCTCGAGGAGCAGCTGCGCGATCTCCGGCCCGTTCGGCCCGCGGAAGGCGTAGCGCGTGGTCATCCGGCGCCACACCTCCCACCACTCGGAGATGTCGTCGCCGGCGAGCACCTCGCCGACGTTCTCGTTGATCTCCGCCACGTCGGCGCCCCATTCGAGGTACTCGAGCGTGTCGGAGTGCATCAGCAGGTAGTTCTCGGCGTGGGCCAGCAGCGGGCGCTCGACCAGCCACTCGATGTGGCGCTCGGTCAGCTTCTCCTGGTCGGACTGCTGCCCGCCGTTGATCTCCCAGCTGCGGCCGAAGCTGCGCGGGCCGAAGTCGGACGGGACCTCGGTGTCGCCGAAGCGGTGCCTGCCCAGCAGGAGGATCTCGTGGTTGCCGAGCAGGCTCTGCACCTCGCCACCAGCCTCGGCGGCCTGCTCCTGCAACCGCATGACCAGGTCGATGACCCCGACGCCGTCGGGCCCGCGGTCGACGAAGTCGCCGAGGAACCAGACGCGGTTCTTGCCGCCCGCCCAGTCGCCGCTGTCGTCGACGAGCTCCTTCGCGAGCAGTGCCCCGGCCAGCCCGTCCCGATGCCCGTGCACGTCACCCACCACATAGGTCGGCGGTCCCGCCGCACCGGCATCGTTCATCCCACGAAGATAAGGCCTGCTCACTCGAGAGGTTCGTCACCCCTGCGCGAAGGGATCCTTCGTCCGCCCGATCAGGTCGGCCACCGAGTCGAGCACGCGGGTGGGCCGGTACGGGTACAGCTCGGCGCTCTCCCTGGTGGAGATCCCGGTGAGCACCAGGATGGTCTCCAGCCCGGCCTCGATCCCGGCGTGCACGTCGGTGTCCATCCGGTCGCCGATCATCAGCGTGTGCTCCGAATGCGCGCCGATCGCCCGCAGCGCCGAGCGCATCATCAGCGGGTTCGGCTTGCCGACGAAGTACGGCTGGCGGCCGGTGGCCTTCTCGATCAGCGCGGCGACCGAGCCGGTGGCCGGCATCGAGCCCTCCAGGCTGGGGCCGGTGGCGTCCGGGTTGGTGGCGATGAACTTCGCCCCGGCCTCGATCATCCGGATGGCCCTGGTGATCGCGGTGAAGCTGTAGGTGCGGGTCTCGCCGAGCACCACGTAGTCGGGGTCGCGGTCGGTCAGCACGTAACCGGCCTCGTGCAGCGCGGTGGTCAGCCCGGCCTCGCCGATGACGAAGGCGGAGCCGTTCGGGCGCTGGCGGTGCAGGAACTCGGCGGTGGCCAGCGCGGAGGTCCAGATCGACTCCTCCGGCACGTCCAGGCCGGTCCGGGCGAGCCGCGCCCGCAGGTCGCGCGGGGTGTAGATGGAGTTGTTGGTCAGCACCAGGAAGCCGATGCCGTTGGCCTTCAGTTCGGCGAGGAACTCGTCGGCGCCGGGCACCAGGTGCTCCTCGCGGACCAGCACCCCGTCCATGTCGCTGAGATAGCTCCAGCGCGGTTCGTCGCTCATGGGCGCCACCTTATTAGCCGTCGGGGGTCTCGACGATCACCTGCGTGGCCTTCACCACCGCGACCGCGAGTGAGCCCGGTTTCAGCCCCATTTCGGTGACGGCCTCGCTGCTCATCAGCGACACCACCCGGTGCGGCCCGCACTGGATCTCCACCTGGGCCATCACCTTGTCCTGGACCACCTCGGTGACCAGCCCGACGAACCGGTTGCGCGCGGACCGGCCGACCCGCGACGGGTCCGGCGGCTCGTCCGCCTGCGCCTTGGCGAACGCGGCGAGCTCGGCGCCGTCGACCACCTTGCGCCCGCTGCTGTCGTCGAGTGCGGTCAACTGGCCAGCGCGGACCCAGCGGCGCACGGTGTCGTCGCTGACGCCGAGCAGGCGTGCGACCTCGGCCAACCGAAACTGCGGCATGTTCGCCACGCTAGCTCCGCAACTGCGGATGCGCCATCATCCTCGTTTCTCGCTCGACCACCGCTCGGCGGATTCGCACTACGCTGGACAGGGTGACGGCGGTGAATCTAGGCATCCCCCGGGTGACCGGGAAGCGGCAGGAATCCGCCGAGCCCCGGCCCGACCACCCCGGCCTGCTCGACACCTTCGGCCGGGTGGCGACCGACCTGCGGGTGTCCCTGACCGACAAGTGCAACCTGCGCTGCACCTACTGCATGCCCGCCGAGGGCCTGGACTGGCTGCCCGGCGACCAGGTGCTCAGCGACGACGAGCTGCTGCGGCTGCTGCGGATCGCGGTCGAACTGCTCGGGGTGACCGACATCCGGCTCACCGGCGGTGAGCCGATGCTGCGCCAGGGGCTCGAGCGGATCATCGCGGAGGTGTCGGCGCTGCGGCCGAAACCCCGGCTGTCGATGACCACGAACGGCATCGGCCTGGCGAAACGGGCCGAGGGCCTGGTCGCCGCCGGGCTGGACCGGATCAACGTCTCGCTGGACACCATCGACCGCGACACCTTCGCCCGCCTGACCCGCCGCGACCGGCTGCGCCACGTGCTGGAGGGCCTGGCCGCCGCGCGCGACGCCGGCTTGTCGCCGGTGAAGGTCAACGCGGTGCTGATGCGCGGGGTCAACGACCACGAGGCCGTGCCGCTGCTGCGGTTCTGCCTGGACAACGGCTACCACCTGCGGTTCATCGAGCAGATGCCGCTGGACGCCCAGCACGGCTGGGACCGCGGCGGCATGATCACCGCCGAGGACATCCTCGGCCTGCTCGGCACCGAGTTCACCCTGACCCCGAGCGAGGCGCCGCGCGGTGGCGCGCCCGCCGAACGCTGGCTGGTCGACGGCGGTCCCGGTGACGTCGGCGTGATCGCCTCGGTGACCCGGCCGTTCTGCTCGGCCTGCGAGCGCACCCGGCTGACCGCGGACGGCTCCATCCGCTCCTGCCTGTTCAGCAACGAAGAGACCGACCTGCGTGTCCTCTTGCGGGCGGGCGCGCGCGATGAGGAAATAGCGGGCGCCTGGCGGACCGCCATGTGGGGCAAGCTGGCCGGGCACGAGATCAACGAGGCCGGGTTCGCGCAGCCGATCCGGCCGATGAGCGCGATCGGCGGTTGATGCGGGTGACCACGGTCCAGGTGCGGTTCTTCGCCTCCGCGCGGGCCGCGACCGGGGTGGACAGCGAGGTGCTCACGCTGCCCTCCGGCTCGTCGGTGGCCGAGGCGGTCGAGCAGTTGCGGCAGCGGCACCCCGAGCGGCTGCCGAAAGTGCTCGAGGTGGCCAGCTTCCTGCTGGACGGCGTCGCGGTGCGCGACACCTCCTACCGCCTGCCCGACGGCGCCGAACTCGACGTCCTGCCGCCTTTCGCCGGCGGTTAACCCCGGTGTCACCCACCGGACGCCACGCTCGCCGAGGCTGACGCGCATGCGCCGCCTCCTCGTGCTCCTGCTGACCGCGTTCGCCGTGGCCGGGCTCGCCACGCCCGCGTCGGCCGCTGCCTGGGTGCGGCCGCTCGCGCAGGCGCACGCGCACAACGACTATGAGCACGCGCGGCCGCTGCACGACGCGCTGGACCAGGGGTTCACCAGCGTCGAGGCGGACATCTACCTGGTCGGCGGGCAGTTGCTGGTGGCGCACGACCCGGAGGACGTGACCCCGGAGCGCACGCTGGAGGCGCTGTACCTGGAGCCGCTGCGTGAGCGGGTGCTGCGCAACTTCGGGCACGTCTACCCGCGGCGGACGCCGTTCCAGCTGCTGGTGGACCTCAAGAGCGGCGCGGAGGACACCTACGCGGCCCTCTCGCGGGTCCTGGCGTCCCCGCGCTACTCCTTCCTCTTCACCACCTACCGGGACGGCTGGGTCCGTGAGAAGGCCGTCGAGGTCGTGTTGTCCGGTAACCGGCCGCGTGCGGTCCTCTCGGCGGAGAGGCACCGTCTGGCCTTCTACGACGGCCGTATCGCCGCCACGGACGATCTGGGGCCCGGTTCCGACGCCCGCCTGACGCCGTTGGTCTCGGAGAACTGGACCAAGCTGTTCAGCTGGACCGGCGCGGGCGAGTTCCCTCCCGCCGAGCGCGCCCGGCTGCGGAACGTGGTGTCCGTCGCGCACGCTGCCGGGCAACGGGTACGGTTCTGGGCCACACCCGATGCCGCCGGTCCGGCGCGGGAAGCCGTGTGGACCGAACTCGTGGCCGCGGGTGTGGACCACATCAACACCGATGACCTGTCCGGCCTGGCGGCATTCCTCCGCGATTCCGGCCGGTAAACCACACAGTTCGGTTATCTCCACCAACGGCCTAGACGAGGGTTTTCACGTGACCCAAGCCTCACGATCAGTGAATGATCTCGGGAAGGAAACGGCCCGGTAACGGCCAGCTGAGCTGCGAAAACGCGCGAATCGTCGAAGGTTGCGCCCCGTTACAGTGACGTAGCTCACACCCCGATTAATTTCCGATCACGGCGAAGGTTACGTACCGTCGCTTTTCGGTTGGCCCCGACCGACCAGAGCAACACCGGGATTCCGAAGCGCCGAACCCTGTCCGGCGGAATCCCGGCCCATACCCCGAGCGAAAGAAAACTTTCCGGACAGGGACGACGAGAACACCCCGAGTTCAGCAGGCGCGGGAAGTGAGTAGTAATCCCATGGCTTACCGAGGCAAGCACCGCAAGATGTCCGCCGCCACCAAGCACATCGCCCGCGTCGCGATCGCCGGCATGGCTGTCGGCGCCCCGCTCGCCATCGCTGCGACCCCCGCGCAGGCCGAAGGCGGCACCAACTGGGACGCCATCGCCCAGTGCGAGAGCGGCGGCAACTGGTCCATCAACACCGGCAACGGGTACTACGGCGGGCTCCAGTTCTCGCCGAGCACCTGGAAGGCCTACGGCGGCAAGGGCAGCGCCCACAACGCCTCCCGCGAGGAGCAGATCGCCGTGGCCGAGCGCGTCAAGGCTGGTCAGGGCATCAACGCCTGGCCGACCTGCGGCAAGAAGGGCGGCTCGTCGGCCAGCTACAAGGGCACCAACACCGGTGGCTCGGCCAAGAAGAGCGCCCCCGCGAAGAAGGCCGCGCCGAAGTCCGCTCCGGCCCCGGCCGCCGCCGCGCCGAAGTCGGCCCCGGTGACCACCGGCGTCGCGAAGTCCAACCCGGCCGGCGACTACACCGTGGTCGCGGGCGACACCCTGTCGAAGATCGCGCAGGCGCACGGTGTCGACGGCGGCTTCTCGAAGTTGCAGGAGCTGAACAAGGAGTTCATCCCGAACGCGGACTTCATCGTGGTCGGCCAGAAGATCGCCACCAAGTAAGCTCCGTGTGTGCGATCACGGCCCGATAACGCCGTGACGAGCGAAAAGGCCCCACCGCCGATCCCCTGGGCGGTGGGGCCTTTTCGCGCTCCACCACCACACACCGCAACCCCCCAATAACCCCCCGCCCATTCCACCCCATTCCCCAATCCCACGTTCGCGCCCCCGAACCCCACACTCACGCAGCCGAGATGCACGTTCGCGCACCCGAGTCGCACGCTCAAACACCCGAACTTCACACTCAGGAAGCCGAACCCCACGTTCGCGCAGCCGAACCCCACGTTCAGACACCCGAGTTCCACACTCGAGTAGCCGAGTTCTGCGCTCGGGCAGCCGAGTCCCACGCTCAGGCAGGCGAAATCAACGTCCAGGCAGGCGAGGGCGACATTCGGGCTGGCCGAGTCCGGCGCTCGGGCACGCGGGTGCCCACTCGAAGCCAGGGAGCCTCGGCGAACGGGAGGGGCAGGCGCCGCCGAGTGTGGGGTTCGGCCTCCCCAATGTGAGATTCGGCTGCCTGAACGTGGAGTTCGGCTGCTGGAGTGTGGGTCTCGGGTTCGCGACTCTCGGGCTGCCAGCGCGCCACACAGCCCGCACGAGCGCGGGGCTCGGGCGCTCGAACGTGACACTCGGCTACCGGAACGTGGAGTTCAGGCTCACGGGTGTGAGGTTCAGGCGCCCGAACGTTGAACTCGGGCGCCTGAACGTGGGGTTAGGGGGAGTTGACCCATTCGTCGGTGCCGTCGGTGAAGGTTTGGTGTTTCCACACCGGCAGCCGTGCCTTGACCTCGTCGACGAGGTCGGAGCAGGCGAGGAAGGCTTCTCGCCGGTGGTCGGCGGCGACGGCGCAGGCGAGGGCGACGTCCCCGATGGCCAGCGTGCCGATCCGGTGGCTCACGGCCACCGCCCGCACCCCGTCGAAGCGGGCGGCCAGTTCCGAGACCACCCGCGCCAGCACATCGCCGGCGCTCGGGTGGCCTTCGTACACCAGGCCCGTCACGCCCTTCCCGCCGTCGTGGTCCCGCACGACCCCCGAGAACGTCACCACGGCCCCCGCCGCGTCGTCCCCGACCAGAGCGGCGTGCTCCGACGCCGAGATCGGCTCATCCGTCACCGCGGCCAGCGCGATCCGGGCCCCGGAGACTCCGGCGGCGGCCGGCACGTGGTCGCCCCCGTGCAGCTGCTCCACAGCGTGGTCCAGCACGCCCTCCAGCACCCCGAGCCCGTCCTTGACCCCACCCCGTGACCCCGGCAGGTTCACCACGAGCGTCCGCCCGGCCACCCCCGCGAGACCTCGCGAGAGCACCGCCGTCGGCACCGCGGGCAGCCCGGCCGCCCGCACCGCGTCGGCCACGCCCGGCAGTTCGTAGTCCAGCAACGGCGCGGTCGCCTCCGGGGTGCGGTCGGTCGGCGTGATGCCGGTCCCGCCCGTGGTGATCACCACGTGCACGTCCTCGGCCAGGCACGCCCGCAGCGCGCGGGCCACCGGCTCGCCGTCCTCGACCACGATCGGGTCCGGCACCTCGTAGTCACGCTGGGTCAGCCAGTCGGCGATCACCGGGCCGGTCCGATCCGGGTACACCCCGGTGGCCGCCCGGTTCGACGCCACGATCACCCTCGCCGCACGCTTCACCGGCCACCTCCCGCCGAACCAGGACGTTCCCAGAGGCCGGTCTTCCCGCCCTCCTTGCGATCGAGCCGCACCTCGTCCAGCGACGCGGCCGGGTCCACCGCCTTGATCATGTCGTGCACGGTCAGGCCCGCCACCGCCACCGCGGTGAGCGCCTCCATCTCCACGCCGGTGCGGTCCTTGGTCCGCACGGTGGCCAGGATCCGGACCTCCGCCTCGCCGAGGGTGAACTCGACCTCCACCCCGGACAGCGCCAGCTGGTGGCACAGCGGGATGAGGTCGGGCGTGCGCTTGGCGCCCATGATCCCGGCGATCCGGGCGGTGGCCAGCGCGTCACCCTTGGGCAGGCCGTTCGACGACAGCAGGCCGACCACCTCCGCGGTGGTGCGGACCACGCCGCTCGCCCGCGCGATCCGGACCGTGGGGTCCTTGCCGGAGACGTCGACCATGCGAGCCGCGCCCGCCGCGTCGACGTGCGTAAGTTCGCTCACCCGCCGGAGACTACCCGCGTGGCGTTCTTCACCGCTTCGGCGACGGCGGGCGCCACCGCCGAGTCGAACACGCTGGGCACGATGAACGAGGCGTTGAGCCGCTCGCCGTCCACCACGTCGGCGATCGCGTCGGCCGCGGCCAGCAGCATCTCGTCGTCGATGTGCCGGGCGTGCGCGTCGAGCAGGCCGCGGAAGACGCCGGGGAAGGCGAGCACGTTGTTGATCTGGTTCGGGTAGTCGCTGCGGCCGGTGGCGACCACCGCGGCGTGCCGCTGCGCCTCCAGCGGGTCGATCTCCGGGTCCGGGTTGGCCAGCGCGAACACCACCGCGTCGTCCTTCATGGTGGCGACCTGCTCGGCGCCGAACAGGTTCGGCGCGGAGACCCCGATGAACACGTCCGCGCCGACCAGCGCGTCGTGCAGGGTGCCGGAGAGCCCCTCCTTGTTCGTGGCCGCGGCGATCTGGGTCAGGTTGTCGTCGAGGTTGCCGCGCTCCGCGTGCACGATGCCGTCGATGTCGGCGGCCACGATGTCGCCCGGGTTCTTGCGCAGCAGCAGGCGGATGATCGCCGAGCCGGCCGCGCCGACCCCGCTGACCACGATCTTGCAGTCCTCGATGCGCTTGCCGACCACCCGCAGCGCGTTGCGCAGCGCGGCGACCACCACGATCGCGGTGCCGTGCTGGTCGTCGTGGAAGACCGGGATGTCGAGCAGCTCGCGCAGCCGCGCCTCGATCTCGAAGCAGCGCGGCGCGGCGATGTCCTCCAGGTTGATGCCCGCGTAGACCGGCGCCAGCGCCTTGACGATGCTGATGATCTCCTCGGTGTCCTGGGTGTCCAGGCAGACCGGCCAGGCGTCCACGTCGGCGAACTTCTTGAACAGCGCCGCCTTGCCCTCCATCACCGGCAGCGCCGCGGCCGGGCCGATGTTGCCCAGGCCCAGCACGGCCGAGCCGTCGGTGACCACGGCGACGGTGTTGCGCTTGATGGTCAGGCGCCGCGCGTCCTCGGGGTTGGCCGCGATCGCCTGGCAGACGCGGGCCACGCCGGGGGTGTAGGCGCGGGAGAGGTCGTCACGGTTGCGGAGCGCGACCTTGGGCGTGACCTCGATCTTGCCGCCGAGGTGGATCAGGAAGGTGCGGTCGGAGAACTTGCGCACCCGGACGCCGGGCATCGCGTCGAGCGCCTCGGTGATGTCCTGGGCGTGGTTGGCCGACAGCACGTTCGCGCTGATGTCCACCACGATCGAGGTGGGGTGCGACTCGACCACGTCGAACGCGGTGAGCACGCCGCCGACGCGGCCGACCGCGCTGGTCAGGTCCCCCGCCGCGCTCGCCGAAGACGGCGCCTCGACTCGGACGGTGATCGAATAACCGGGACCGGGAACCGGCATGGGAGAACCCCCGCGATCTGTGCTGGAACAGTGGTGCACAAACCCTAGTCCGGTGATCGCCGACACTGGCGATCTGCCGGTTTACCGGCCGGTAACCGCTACTTGTTGATCTCGGTCTCCGGGTGCACGTAGGGCACCGAGTCCAGCGGGAAGGTGACGTCGCCGAACGGGGACAGCGCGCCCTGGCGGTCCGCGGCCAGCTCCGACACCGGGTGCTCCCCCTCGGCCACGTGCGGCCAGGTGGGGTCGATGCCGTTCTTCTTACCGGTCTTGGCCTTCGCCACGTCGTCCTCCATGGTTCGAACTCGCGGGTCCAGTGTGCCAGGTGACCCGGGCGCGGGTCCGAACAGGCGATATTCTGTGACGGATGCCCGGAACCTCATTGGCGGACTGGCTGCGCTCCAGACCGGACGGAACGCTCGCCGCGCTGTTGCAGACCCGGCGCGACCTGGCGACCCCGCCGCCGTCCAACAGCACGGTGCTGGCCACCCGCGCGGGCACGCCCGGCTCGATCGCCCGTGCCTGCGAGGACCTGGACACCTTCACCCTGGCCGTGCTCGACGCGCTGCTGCTGGCCGGTGCCGACACCGCCGCGGTCACCCGCGCCGAAGTGGACGGTCTGCTCGGGCTGCCGTCGAAGTCCGGACTGGACCGCCTGCGCGACCGCGCGCTCGCCTGGGGTGAGGACGACGCGGTCCGCGTGCCGCCGACGGCCAGGGAGGCGCTCGGCCCGTTCCCCGCCGGGCTCGGCACGCCGTCCAGGGCACTGGCCGGTGTGGACCTCGCGGCCGCGGTCGACGAGGTGACCGAGGCCGAACGCGCGCTGCTGCAGAAGCTCGCCGCCGGGCCGCCGATCGGCAACACCCGGGACGCCGGCGCGCTGGTGCCGCTCGACGCGGCGACCACCCCGGTGCAGAAGCTGCTCGCCCGCGGCCTGCTGCTGCGCCGCGACGACACCACCGTCGAACTCCCGCGCGAGGTCGGCGTCCTGCTGCGTGGCGGGCACGCGTTCAGCGCCGCGCAGCTGACCGAGCCGGAGCTGCCCACCCACCCGCACCAGAAGTCCACAGTGGATGAAGCGGCGGCCGGGGAGGCGATGGAGTTCATCCGGCACACCGAACGGCTGATCGCGCTGTGGTCGGAACAGCCGCCGCCGGTGCTCAAGTCGGGCGGGCTCGGCGTGCGCGAACTGCGCAAGCTCGGCAAGGAGCTCGACGCCGACGACCAGCGCGCGACGCTGGTCGCGGAGGTCGCCGTCGGCGCCGGGCTGGCCGGTGACGACCAGAGCGGCACCCCGGAATGGGTGCCGACCGTGCTCGCCGACAGCTGGCTCGCCTCCGAACCGGCGGCCCGCTGGGCGATGCTGGCGCAGGCGTGGCTGGACCTGCCGCGCTCCCCCGGTCTCGCCGGGCAGCGCGACGCGAAGGACAAGCCGCTGGCCCCGCTGTCGGAGGACCTGCGCCGCCCGCTCGCGCCAGCCGGCCGCCGCCGGGTGCTGGCCACGCTCGCCGACCTGCCCGCGGGCACCGGCGTGAAGAGCGTCGAGGAGCTGGTCACCGCGCTGGCCTGGCGGGCGCCGCGGCGGGGTGGCCGGTTCCGGGACGAGAACGTGCGCTGGACGATGTCCGAGGCGACCGCGCTCGGCCTGGTCGCGCTCGGCGCGCTCACCACGGCCGCCGGCGCACTGCTCGAGGACGATCGTCCACATGCGACACTCGCGATGGCGGACGCGCTCCCGGATCCGGTGAGCCAGGTGCTGGTGCAGGCGGATCTCACGGTGGTCGCGCCCGGCCCGCTCGAAGCCGACCTGGCCACGGAGATCACCGCGGTGGCCGACATCGAGTCCTCCGGGCACGCCACCGTCTACCGCGTCACCGAGACCTCCGTCCGGCGCGCGCTGGACACCGGGCGCACCGCGGCGGAGCTGCACGCGTTGTTCCGCGAGCGCTCGGCGACGCCGGTGCCGCAGTCGCTGACGTACATGATCGACGACGTGGCGCGGCGGCACGGCCGTCTGCGCGGCGGGGTGGCCGCGTCCTTCCTGCGCTGCGACGACGAGGTGCTGCTCGCCGAGGTGCTGAGCAACCCGGCGGCCGAGCAGTTGGACCTGCGCAAGATCGCGCCGACCGTGCTGATCAGCACCTACCCGCTGGCCGAGGTGCTCGACGGGCTGCGCGCGGCGGGATTCGCCCCGGCCGCCGAAGGTCCGGACGGGCGGGTGGTCGACCTCAACCGCGACCGGGGACGCCGGATCCCCGCCAGGGGGCGGAACGCGCGGCGCGTGCTCGCCGAGCCGACGGCACCGGGCGGCGACCAGATCGCGTCGATCGTGACGAACCTGCGGGCGGGCGACCGCGCCGCGGGCACCCGGCGTGGCACGGCCGTACGCGCCCCCGGTGGCGGCGGTGCCGACACGTCGATGACGCTCGCGCTGCTCGCCCAGGCCACGCGGGAACGGCGTGAGGTGTGGATCGGCTTCGTCGACGCCCACGGCACGGCGGCACAACGGGTGGTCACCCCGATCCGGGTGGGCGGCGGCATGCTGGAGAGCACGGACAACGAGCGATACCCCTTGCACCGCATCACTTCCGCCGCCCTCGTCGAAGACTGACGCGGGTCGCGAAAGTGGAACTCGGCCGCCCGAGTGCGTAGTTCGGTTGCCTGAACGTGTAGTTCGGGTGCCTGAACGTAGAACTCGGGTGCGCGAACGTGGGGTTCGGGTGCGCGAATGCTATGAGTGGGGCATTACTTGCGTTGAATGCAAGTAATGCCCCACTCATAGCATTGGTCAGAGGTCTCGTAGGCCTTGGAGGACGCGTTCCATGAATTCTCGGGCGGACGGGTCGCCCTGGATGAGGCTCGACTGGTGGATCAGTACCAGGCCCGCGTCTGCCAGGTCGCCGACGAAGACCTTCACCACGCCCAGTGGCAGGCGCAGGTAGGCGGCGATCTCCGCGATCGAATGCGTGTCGTAGCAGAGCTCGCAGATCAGCCGGTACTCCGTCGGCAGCGCGGCGTTCTGCGCGCGCCCCTGGTCCGTGGTGGAGATCAGCGCTTCCAGCGCCAGGTCGTGCGCGGAGTGCGTACGACCACCGGTCCGGGCGTACGGGCGCACCAGCGAACGCGAAGCGCGGCCCGCGGGCCAGACCGGGGCGGGTGGCCGGGCGGCCGGGCGGACCGGGGCCATGGCACGCATCGGCGCGGGTTCCGGGTCGGGTTCGTGCGAGGGCCACGAGGGGGCCTCGGGTTCGGGCGGCGGCGGCGGTGGTGAAACCGGGAGGGAGAACCGGCCCGTGGTGTATTTGGCGATGTCGAACCGGCTCGGCGAGTCCAGCGCCTCGCGTTCACTGCCGGCGTGCAGCGCGTCCCAGTCGGCGCTCACCGGCTGCGGATCCAGCCCGAAGTTCCCAGGGGTGCCCATGTTCAGCCGCGTACCCCGCCTTGCAGTTGCGCACGCAGCTCCGGGGTCAGCTGCTGGCCGACCCGGTCCACCAGCAGGGTCATCTCGTAGGCCACGGTGCCGATGTCACTGGTCGGCGCGGCCAGCACGGCCAGGCTCGAACCGTCCGAAATGGACATCAGGAACAGGTAGCCCCGCTCCATCTCCACCACCGTCTGGTTCACCACTCCCGCCTCGAAACACCTGGCCGCGCCCTGGGTCAGGCTGACCAGCCCGGACGACACCGCCGACAACTGCTCCGCCCGCGCCACCGGCAACCCGTCCGAACTGGCCAGCAACAGTCCGTCCGCGGACAGCACCACGGCATGGGCGGCACCCGGCACCCTGCGCACGAAGTCGGTGACGAGCCAGCTGAACCCACCTGGCGAGGTGGTAGCCATCACTGTCCCTCCCTTGCTCCGGCGACTACCCGGCGCGACGCTTCCCGCGACCAGCGTATTCGCGTCGGGGGCAGGGTTCGACCCCGCCCCGCGGTGAAAAGGAGGAACTTCAGCCCGCCCGCAACGCGGTGTCGTGCTGGATGGCGTGCTGGACCACCGAGATCAGCACCTGCTTGGCCGAGTCGCGCTCGCGCGCGTCGCAGGCCATGATCGGTACCGACGGGGAGATGGTCAGCGCGTGCCGGACGTCCTCGATCTGGTGGTGCAGCAGGCGGTCGAAGCAGTTGATCGCGACCACGTACGGCAGCTTCCGGTTCTCGAAGAAGTCGATCGACGGGAACGCGTCGGACAGCCGCCGGGTGTCCACCAGCACGACCGCGCCGATGGCCCCGAGCGCCAGGTCGTCCCACATGAACCAGAACCGGTGCTGGCCCGGCGTGCCGAACACGTACAGCACGATGTCCGAGTCCAGGGTGATCCGGCCGAAGTCCATGGCCACCGTGGTGGTCGTCTTGTTCGGCGTCGCCGACACGTCGTCGACGCCGGAACTGGCCTCGGTCATCGAGGCCTCGGTGGTCAGCGGGTCGATCTCGGAGACCGCACCCACCAGCGTGGTCTTTCCCGACCCGAACCCGCCCGCCACCACGATCTTCGCCGACGAGGTCGGACCCGCGGCCGCCGACGTGTTCGCGTCGGAGCTAAATTCTCCGAAGCCCACTGAGCACCCTTTCCATGAACTCGATACTCGGCCGGTCCCCGACGACCGTGTTCCCGCTGTGCACGAGAACCAGGCCGAGTCCGGCGACGTCACCAATCAGCACCCGCACCACACCGAGGGGCAGCCGCAGGTGCGCGGCGATCTCGGCGACCGACCGGGTGTCCAGGCACAGGTCGCAGATCGACCGGTGCTCGGGCACCCGGACCGAATCGATCAGCCTGCCCCGTTCACTGGTCGAGATCAAGGCCTCGATGGCCAGGTCGTAGGTGGGTTTGGTCCGCCCGCCGGTCCGGAAGTACGGCCGGACCAGTCCGGAGGTCTCCACCGGCTCTTCCGGTGGCGTGCTCGGGCGCGCGGACGGGATGAACTGCTCGGGTTCCGGCTCGTCGGGGCCGCCGAAGGCGGTGAACCCGCCTGCCGCGTCCCGCAGCGAACCGCCGCCGACGCCGTACAGCTCCGAGACCGGCCCGCTGAGCAGGCGGTCGCGGAAGTCGTCGACGTTGAAATCGGCGGGCCCGCGCGTGGCGGGTGGTTCCCCCGGATCGAGCCAGGAGGCCGGATCGGGGGCCGCCGGCTCCGGCGGCAGGTCCTCCCCGCCTCTCCTGGACCGCCATTCGCGATCTATGCGATCGCGGAAGCTCTTCCAGTCCTCTCCTGCGACCTCGCCCCCACGGCTGTCCGAAATGTTCGAGTTGTCCGACTCATTCGGCCAACGCGCACTGGAGAAGTCGTCGTCGAAACGACGTTCGCCTCTCGAGCGCCCCGAGTCCACGGTTATCTCCTCTGTGTCCCGCGGCCCGCCCTAGCGGCGGGCAGCGCCCTGCAGCTGAGCGCGCAGTTCCGGGGTCATCTGCTGGCCGACCCGTTCGACCAGCAGGGTCATCTCGTAGACGACCAGCCCGATGTCGCTGTCCGGTGCGCCCAGCACCGCCAGGCACGAGCCGTCCGAAACCGACATGAGGAACATGAACCCGTTGGCCATCTCGACGACCGTCTGCGCGACGGCTCCACCGTCGAACACCTTCGCCGCCCCGCGCGCCAGGCTGGTCAGCCCGGACGCCACGGCCGCGAGCTGATCCGCCCGGTCCTTCGGCAGCCCTCGTGAGGCCGCCAGCAGCAAGCCGTCCGCCGAGACCACGACCGCATGCGCGGCACCGGGTACCCGGTGCACGAAATCGGTGATGAGCCAAGCGAAACTGCCCTGCTGACCGGCACCCGGCTGCGGCACCGCCTTACCAGGCTGCGGCTGCCCGCCCGGCTGCACTGACCCCGCCCGTGTCACTCTCACTCCTTCGCGCTTGGTTCAGTAGGTCGTTCCGCCGCGCCGCCCTCTGCGACGTCCGCGTACGTGTCCGGCTCCGTGTGGCCGGCCTCCGGATTCTCCTGGACGGCATGCCTGCCGCTCTGGTAACCCCGCTGGAAGCTGACCATCCGGCTGCGCGCGACCGAAGCAGATCGGGTCGTCAGTGCCGGAGCTGCTTCCGCCTGCGCGGAGGAATTATCGGTGAAAGCACTCTGGTCCGTCGATTCCCCGGTCACCGATCCGGGGACCAGGTAGGCATTGGGCACCCGTTTGGGCAGGCCGGCCTCGGTGACCTCCTCGCTCTTGTCCTCCAGCAGCGACTGCGCGGCCTGCCACCCCTCGTCCGAGGCGCTCTGCCATCCACCATCGCTCACACCCGCTCCCTCTCGCCCCTCCGGCGCGGCCGCGGCCTCCTCTGGCGAGTCCACGGGCCAGCCGGGCTTTTCTTCCGGTTCGGTCTCCTCGGCTTCACTGAACCACCGGGAGAGCACGGACTGGTAGATCGGCAACCGGCGAGTCGGGACGTCGTCCTCGAGCGCGCTGCGCGCGCCCTCGGCCGAGTCGTCCGGCTCGGGACGGCCCATGGGCGGCACGAAGGTCGGTTCACGGGTGGGCAGGGCCAGCGGGAAGGGCTGTTCGGGACCGTGCCCGTTGGAGTCGGCGCGCTCGACCCGGCCCGCCCCGTTGGACACCGGGCTGCTGGTCACCGTCGGGTGCGCGTTCTCGTCGAACTCGTCGACCGGGAAGCCGAGGTCGTCCACCGGCCGCTTCGGCAGCTGGGAGGCGGCCAGCGGCGCGGCCTGCGGCGGCTCCGGCGCGTCGCTGAGGAACGGGCCCGCCGCGCTGGACGAGCCGTGGACCAGGTCGTCGAGGCTGATCGGCTGGTCAAGCGCGACCAGGCCGCCGGAGCCGGTGTGCCCGGACGGCGGCGCCGCGGGCACCGGGGTCTGCGGGCGGCTGATCTCGGCCGGTTGCTCGGGCGGCGCGGCCGGGGTCAGCGGGGTCAGCGTCATCGGCGAGGTCAGCGAGTCTGCGCCCAGCGCGCTCTGCGGCTGCTGCCTGCCGAGCGGGGCCATGTTCGGCATCGAGGACTCGGACCGCGGGCGCTCGGTGACCGGGACGGTGGTCAGCAGCTGCGGCGGGACGACCACCCTGGCGATGATGCCGCCGTCGATGTCCTCGTTCTCCCGCAGCTGCACCTCGATGCCGTGGCGCTGGGCCAGCCGCGCGACCACGTACAGGCCCATCCGCCTGGTCACCGAGACGTCCAGGTCGGGCGGGTCGGCCAGGCGGCGGTTCGCCTCGGTGATCTGGTCGTCGGACATGCCGACGCCCTTGTCGGTGACCTGGATGGCCAGCGCGCGGCGGCGGGTCATCACCGCGCGCACGGTCACCTTGGTCTCCGGCTCGGAGAAGTAGGCGGCGTTGTCCAGCAGCTCGGCCAGCACGTGCACGAGGTCGTGGATGGTCAGGCCCTGCACCGCGACGTCCGGGATGACGCCGACCTCGACGCGCGAGTACTGCTCGATCTCGGACACCGCGGCGCCGATCACGTCGGCGGCGGGCACCGGCCGCGGCACCGACTTCGCCAGCCCGGCACCCGAGAGCACCAGGAGGCTTTCACCGTTGCGACGGAGGCGGGTGGCGAGGTGGTCCAGCTCGAACAGGCTGGCGAGGTGGTCCGGGTCCTGCTCGTCGGCCTCGAGCCGGTCGATCACGCCGAGCTGGCGCTCCACCAGCCGCTGCGAGCGGCGGGACAGGTTGACGAAGATGCCGTTGACGTTCTCCCGCAGCATCGCCTGCTCGGCGGCGAGGCGCACGGCCTGGGCGTTGACCACGTCGAAGGCGCGGGCCACCTGGCCGATCTCCTCGGTGGTGTGCACCGGCACCGGGTCGATGGCGCGCTCGGCGGCGGCCTTCGGGTCCGACTCCGACATGATCTTCCGGACCGCTTCCGGCAGGTGCCGTTCGGCCACTTCGAGCGCGTTCGTCCGCAGGCTGCGCAGGGGCAGCAGCATCGAGCGGGCGACCACGAACATCAGCGTCAGCGCGATCAGCAGTCCGGCCAGGATGCCCGCCGAGACCAGGATCGTCGTGCGCTGCTCGGTACCGGCCAGCCCGCTGGTGTAGGAGCCCGCCTCGTCGAGCAGGCGGTTCTCCACCTGGCTGATCAGGTTCAGCGTGGCCGCCGAGGACTGCGCCACCGCGCCGGGGTCGATCGCCACGTTGATCTTCGCCTCGGCCCGCAGCAGCGCCAGCTGCTGGTACTGGAAGCGCCGGGAGACCAGCTCACCGGTGATCGTGTTCGAGTAGTCCTGGCGGGCCTGCGGGGTGGCCACGTTGGTGAAGGCGTCGATCTGCGAGACCAGGTTCGCCTCGGCGGTGTTGATGCTGGAGAGCTCCGCGGGCTCGAAGCTGCCGCGGATCGCCGCGTTGCGCAGGAAGGCGTTCTGCTGGGCCGAGTACTCCTTGGCGTGCGACAGCGCGGCCAGCGCGTCGTGCCGGTCCTGCAGGCCCTTGTCGGTGACGTCGGCGCCGAACTCGTCGGAGACGGCCAGCAGCGCGTCGATGACACCGGCGTAGGACTCGAGCGCGGCCAGCGCGGCGAAGGAGGTGTCGTTCGCCGAGACCCGCAGCTGGCCGAGGCCGTCGAGGCGGGCGGTGGCCTGGCCGAACAACGCGGTGGTCACCGGGTCGTCGATGCCCTCGACCTCCGGCGCCTCGCGCAGCGTGGCGGAGGCGCGGTCGGTCCTGGCGATCTGGTCGTCCAGCTCACCGCGGCCCGCCGGGCGGCCGGAGACGATCCAGGCCGACATGGTCTCGCGCTCGGACTGCAGTTCGTCGACCGTGCTCGCGACCTTCTGGCTCAGCGCGATGCGCTGCTCGGCGCGGTCGTAGACGCCGATGTCCTCGAAACCGTTGTAGACCCGCAGGCCACCGAGGAAGAGCGCGGCGATGGTGGGCAGCAGGAACACCACGATGAGCTTGTTGCTCACGCGCCAGTTCTTCAGCCCACGGGTCCGCTGACCCCCCGGTGGCGGGGTGAAGGAGGCGCCGGCCCGCGACGTGGTTACTCCGTTCGGGCCGTCCTGAGTTGCCGCGTCATTACCTTCTGCGACACGAGGGTGCGCCGAGGACACCGCCTTGCGACCGTGCTCCCCGCTCGTGAGCTGGGGCACCGAGGAGTTCCTTCCCGTTTTCGTTGCATCCGTCCGGTGGCAACCAGGTTCCCACGCGCCGGGAGGTCGGGCAGCCCGATCCGCCCGGCTGGGTCGCCGGCACGCCGAGGCCACCCCAAGCCGGGCACATGACACCGATCACCCGATTGGGGCTAGAGGGTATCGATAACAAGCGCGAAACGGAAGCAGGGCGACCTGCGTCACTCCCGCGAACGGAGCAACTGTCAAGCGACCGAAATTCGCTCCCCAGCACTACGGTGATCTTCCCGCTGACCTGGTGATCTTGGGGTGAAATTTTGGCGACGAGCGCCTGTTCCCAGGATGTGGGAGGCGGGCCCGGACCTGTGGAAACAGTGTTTTCCCTAGTCCCCGACGGGTCGCGACGCGGATCACCCCTGCTTGACGCGCCCCGGAGGACTGAACCATTCTTCGGCCCAAAGCGCCGTGTGCCCGCTTCGCACCACTGGGTGAGCCCGGAACGTCACGTGCTACCAGAAGTAGCACTCCGGAGTGACACCGCTCGGACCGGCGCACGGTGGCTAGTCGAGGAAGGAACAAGTCGACCATGGCCAAGGCGTCTTCGACGCGCAGGAGGATCGCGCTCGTGTGCGCGGTAGTCACGCTGGGAGCGGCGGCGGGCGCCTGCTCCGGCGGCACCGACGCGGTCCCGGGCACGAACAGCGCCGCCCAGAGCATGCTGGACCGCGCGCCGGTCGCCACCGAGGCGGAGCTGGCGGCCAGCCCGACCGCGCAGGCGATCAAGCAGCGGGGCGAGCTGTTCATCGGTGCTTCGCTGGAGACCCCGCTGATGTCCCAGCAGAACCCGACCACCGGTGAGGCCGAGGGCTTCGACGCCACGCTCGGCAAGCTGCTCGCCAAGTACATCCTGGGCGAGCCCAAGCGCAAGATCATCACCACCACCCCGCAGATCCGGGAAGCGCTGATCCAGAACAGCACGGTGGACGCGGTCATCCAGAACTACTCGATCACCGCCAAGCGCGCGGAGAAGGTGGCCTTCGCCGGGCCGTACTTCATCTCCGGCCAGGCCGTGGCCACGCTCAAGGGCAAGCCGGACATCTCCCGGCCCGAGGACCTCAACGGCAAGAAGGTGCTGGTCGCCACCGGCAGCACCGGCGCCGGGGTGGTCAAGGAGCTGGCCCCGCAGGCGCAGCAGATCTCGTTCAACACCGACCCGGAGTGCGTGCAGGCGCTGGAGCAGGGCCGCGGCGACGCCTGGGTGAAGGACCTCCCGGTGATCGCCGGCGAGACCAAGCTGAACGACAAGATCCAGCTGGCCTCCGGCACCTTCGGCAACGACCCGTACGGCATCGGCATCAAGCACGGGGACGACGCGTTCAAGAAGTTCGTCAACGACTGGCTGAAGAAGATCCAGGACGCCGGGCTGTGGCAGCAGGCGTACGAGGAGTCCCTCGGCACGGTCATCCCGGGTGAGACCCCGGCGCCGCCCGCCATCGGCTCGGTCGCCGGCTCCTGATCCGCCGGTGGGCGGGGGCCGCGTGCTCCCGCCCGCCCCGGGCAGGCCCCACCAGGATGAACGTCTTCCTCGACCACCTCCCCGACTTCGGCCGCGGTGTGCTCACCACGATCGAACTCACCGTGCTGTCCTTCACCGGCGCCATGCTCGTCGCGCTGGTGGTGGTCTCGTGCCGGGTGTCGCCGGTCAAGCCGCTGCGGGCCTTCGCCATCGCGTACGTGGAGGTCTTCCAGAACATCCCGCTGCTGCTCTGGCTGATCCTGATCATCTTCGCGCTGCCCGAGATCGCCATCAACTTCGACCTGTTCCTCTGCGCGGTGCTCGCGCTCTCCCTGTACTCGGCGGCCTACTACGCCGAAGCGCTGCGCTCGGGCATCAACTCCGTGCCGAAGGGTCAGGCCGAGGCCGCCAGGGCGCTCGGGCTCGGGTTCCTTCGCACGCAGAGCAGCGTGGTGCTGCCGCAGGCGCTGCGCTCGGTGCTCCAGCCGCTGTGCAACATCACCATCGGGCTGCTGATGAACACCGCGCTCACCGCGGGCACCGGCCTGTTCGAGCTGACCGCCGCGGCCAACGCGGTCAACGTGATCACCTCCGACCCGCTGCCGGTCTACATCGGCGCCGGGGTGGTCTACGGCCTGCTCGCGCTGCTCATCTCGCTGGTCACCTCGCGGTTGGAGAAGAAGCTGGTGATCCACCGGTGAACGTGCTCTTCGACGAGCCAGGGCCCAGGGGCAGGCGCCGGATCCGGATCGCCACCGCGCTCGCGTTCCTGCTGGGCCTGGGCGCGCTGGCCTTCGCGCTGTACCAGTTCGGCGTGAACGGCCAGCTCGATCCGGCGAAGTGGCAGCCCTACGGCACCTGGCCGATGTGGAAGTACCTGCTCAACGGCCTCGGCGGCACGCTGCTCGCGGCCGGTTTGGTGCTCGTGCTGGCGATGCCGCTGGGCCTGCTGCTCGCGCTGGGCCGGTTGTCGCAGCGCCGCTGGATCCGGCTGCCCGCGCGCACCTACATCGAGGTGTTCCGGGTGGTGCCCGCGCTGCTCATGGTGTTCATGATGCTGTTCGCGCTGCCGCGGTACGGGCTGGACCTGCCGACGCTGTGGAAGCTGGTGGTGCCGCTGACGCTGAACCGGTCGGCGCAGCTGGCCGGGGTGTTCCGCGCGGGCATCCTGTCGCTGGACGCCGGTCAGGGCGAAGCGGCGGCCGCGCTCGGGCTGCGGCCGAGGCAGGCGATGTGGCACGTGATCCTGCCGCAGGCGCTGCGGCACGTGCTGCCGTCGCTGATCAGCCAGACCGTCGGCACGGTGAAGGACACCTCGCTGGGGTACGTGCTGAGCTTCGCCGAGGTGATCACCATCGGCAAGCAGCTGGCCTCGTACAACCGGTACCTGGTGCAGACCTACCTGGTCGTCGCGCTGATCTACTTCGTCGTGAACTTCACCCTGTCGAGGCTCGGGCGGTGGCTGGAACGCCGGGAGCGCCGGGTCGGTCACGTGGCCGCACCCGCCGATCCCGGCATCGTCTGAATCCTCGCTTTAGAACGGGTGCTTACCCTGCGCCCGTGGGCGTGCAGCAGGAAACCCGGACTCCGCTGAGGTACTGGCTCGCCGTGTTCTCGGTGACGGTCGGGACCTTCGTCATCGTCACCTCCCAACTGCTCCCGGTCGGGCTGGTGCCGCAGATCGCCGTGGCGCTCGGCGTCTCGGAGGGCACGGTCGGGCTGACGCTGACCGTGCCCGGGTTCGTCGCCGCCTTCGCCGCGCCCGCGCTGACCGTGGCCGCGAGCCGGTTCGACCGCAGGCTCATCCTCACCGGGCTGAGCGCGCTGCTGGTGGCCGCGAACCTGGTCAGCGCGATCGCGACGGACTTCACCGTGTTGCTGATCGCGCGCATCCTGGTCGGGCTGAGCGTCGGCGGGTTCTGGGCGATCGCGGGTGGGATCGCCGTGCGGCTGGTGCCGGAAGCGGTGGTCGGCCGGGCCACCGCGACGATCTTCGCCGGGGTGTCCACGGCGACCGTGGCGGGCGTGCCCGCCGGCAAGCTGCTCGGCGACCTCGCCGGGTGGCGCACGGCCTTCGCGGTGCTCGGCGTGGTCGCGCTCGGCGTGCTCATCGTGCAGGCGTTCCTGCTGCCCGCGCTGCCCGCCGCGCGCACGACGAAACTCGGCGACCTGCTCTCCCTGTTCCGCCACCCGGAGATCCGGATCAGCTTCGTCGCGGTGTTCCTGCTGGTGATCGGGCACTTCAGCGCGTACACCTTCATCACGCCGATCCTGCGCGAGTCCGGCGGCACCCCGCCCGCGCTGATCACCGCGCTGCTGCTGGCCTACGGCGGCGCGGGGTTCGCGGGCAACTTCCTCGGCGGCACCGCCGCCTACCGGCGACCACGCCGCACGCTGATCGTCGCGGCGGCCGGGCTCGGCGGTTCACTCCTGCTCTTCCCGATCGTGGGCCAGACGCTGCCCGGGTTGATCGCGCTGCTGCTGGTCTGGGGGACGGCTTATGGCGCGGTGCCGGTGAGCCTGCAGATCTGGCTGGGCAGCGCGGTGCCGGACCGCCGGGAGATCGCCGGGGCCCTGTTCGTCACCGCGTTCCAGGTGTCCATCTCGCTCGGCGCGTTGTTCGGCGGGCTGTGGGTCGACTCCCTCGGCACCATCGGCGTGCTGCTGTTCGGCGGCGCGCTCACCGTGCTCACCTCGGCCGGGCTGCTCCTGGTGCAGCGGTCAGCCGTGGACTAGCTCCGACCACCGGCGCACGGCGTCGGCGTCGACCGGCTCCACCCAGCCGAGGGGCCGCACCCCGGACCCGACGTGGAACGCCCGCACCCCGGCCTCGCGCAACCGCGCCACGTGGTCCGCGCGCAGGCCGCCACCCGCCATCAACATCGGCGGTTCTTCGTGCGAGGCCAGCTGTTCGAGCACGCGGGCACCTTCGGTGACCCCGTCGGCGTGCCCGGCGGTGAGGATGGTGTCGCAGCCGAGGCGCGCGGCCCTCGCGTAGGCACCGCGCACGTCACGAGCGTTGTCGACCGCGCGGTGGAAGGTCCAGCTCGCGCCCTGGAGATCCCGCACGAGCGCGCGGGTGGCCAGTTCGTCGACCCTGCCCTCCTCGGTGAGGAAGCCGAGCACGAACTCCTTGGCGCCCAAGGCCAGCAGCTCGTTCGCGCGAGCCCGCAGGGCGTCCAGATTGGCCGCCAGGAAGGAACCGGACTCGCGCAGCATCACCCGCACCGGCAGGTCGGTCGCGGCGAGCACCTCGCGCACCACCGCGTCGGACGGGGTGAGCCCGTCGAGCGCCATGTCGGTGACCAGTTCGACGCGGTCGGCGCCGCCGAGCTGGGCCTGTTCGGCGTCCCGCGCGTCGAGCGCGATCACTTCCAGCAACCCCTGGTCGCGGCTCACTCGAGTCCCTTCTCCCGTTGCCGGTCGCGCACGTAACGACCGCGCTCGACCCCGTTCTGCAGACTGGACATCCGGCCGCGGACGGCGTCGGGGCTCAGTGTGAGCACCGCCTGCTCCGCGTTCGCGCGGCGGTGCCGGGCGGCCGGCTCCTCCCCTGGCCCCTCCGCGTCGCGGAACCAGCGCGTGAGCACCTCGGCGTAGGCGGGCATGCGCTCGGTGGGGCCGTCGATACCGGCCTCGTCCTCGACTTCGACGTCGTCCTCCGTGGGCCATTCCGGCGGTTCGAACTCGTGCACCGGCGCCCTGGCGGGCGGGTCGATCGGGCGTCGCGGCTCCGGCGGCTCGGGGTCGTAGGCGGGCCAGTCCGGCTCGTAGGGCTCGTCGTAGGCCTCGTCGGGCCACGACGGCTCGAACTGGGGCTCGGGTTCGGGCTCCGGTTCCGGCTCGGGTTCCGGCTCTGGCTCTGGCTCGTACCGCGGCTCGGGTTCCGGCCGGGCCACCACGATCTCGGCGGGCGGCTCGCTGAACGACGGCAGCACCGCCACCGGCTCGGGCGGCAGCAGCGAGACCGGGGACGACACGCTGACCAGCTCCGGCGGCACCACCACGGTCGCGGTCATGCCGCCGGTGCGCCGGTTCGCCAGGCGCACGTCGATGTTGTGCCGGTTGGACAACCGCGCCACCACGTAGAGCCCCATCCGGCGCGACACCTCGACGTCCACCTTCGGCGGGTCGGCCAGGCGCGCGTTCGTCCGCCGGACCTCCGCCTCGGCCATCCCGCTGCCCCGGTCCACGATGTCGATCCGCCAGCCGCCGTCGTCGAGCACCAGGCTCACCACGGACACCGTGGTGGCGGGCGGCGAGTAGGCGGTGGCGTTCTCCAGCAGCTCGGAGATCACGTGGACCAGGTCGCTGACCGCCTCCGCGCGCACGGTCAGCTCCGGCGCCGCGGGCAGTTCGATCCGCTGGTAGTGCTCGACCTCCGACAACGCGGCGCCGATGATCTCGTCCGCGCTGACCGGCCCGGCCACCTCGCGCGCCGGATCGGTCCCCGAGAGCACCAGCAGGTTCTCGCTGTTGCGGCGCATGCGGGTGGCGAGGTGGTCCAGTTCGAAGAGGCCGCCGAGGATGTCCGGGTCCTGCTCGTCGGCCTCCATCCGGTCCAGGACGGACAGCTGCCGCTCGACCAGCTCCTGGCTGCGCCGCGACAGGTTGACGAACATCGAGTTGACGTTCTCGCGCAGCCGAGCCTGCTCCCCCGCCAGCCGCACAGCCTCGCCGTGCACCGCGTCGAAGGCCCTGGCCACCTGGCCCAGTTCCTCCTTGCTGAACACCGGGACCGGCGCGATCCGCGGCGCCGACGGCGAGCCGGGGTACGGCGGTTCCGGGTCGGTGAGGATGCCTTCGACGGCCGCGGGCAGCCGGTGCTCGGCGACCTCCAGCGCGCTGCGGCGCAGGATCCGCAGCGACCGCAGCAGCGAGCGCGTGACGATCACCGCGAGCACCCCGCCGAACAACACGACGCCGAGCACGATCGCCGAGTCGCGGATGGCCGAGGCCCTGGCGTCGGCGGCGAGCGTGTCGGTGCGGGTCTGGCTGGACTGCTGCAGCGCGTCCTCGACCTGGCGCACGAGGTTGATGGTGTAGGTCGACGCGATATCCCACTGAATGGGATCGAGACCGGTCAGCGGCTGGTCGGTCTCGGACCGGCGCAGCACCGACTCGACCATGTTGTTGCCGTTGTCCACGACCATGCCGAGCACGGTGTCGTCGTACATCCGGCGTTGCTCCGGCGTGGCGAACTGGCGGAAATCCTCCCGCGCCGCCTCGAATTCGGCTTCCGCGCCGAGCAGCGCCCGCGTGCGGTCCACGCTGAGCGACCCCTGCGCCAGCGCTTCGGCGAGCACCGCGCGCTTGACCGACATCGTGTCCTTCACCTTGGCCAGCGCGTTCACTGCCAGTCGCAGGCGGGACAGTCCCGGATCGGTGATCTCGGCCGCGGATTGATCACCGACCGTGAGCGTGGCGGTGATCAGGTCGCTGTAGGACCGCAGCACCGAATCCGGCGGGAAATTGGAGAACTCCCCGGCATATCGGAGGCCGGTCAGCCCGGCCAGCTGATCGCGCAGTCGGCCGAAATCGGCGGCGACCTCGGGGGCCAAGCCGGATTCGGTATCGCTCAGCACACGTTCGAACGCCCCGAGCGATTCGTTGACCTTGTCGCGCTGCCCGCGCAACTCGTCGATGCCGGTTTTCCGCTCAGTGGCGACAAAGCGGACGGTGAGGTCGCGCTCACGCTGGAGGCGGTGGGTCAGCTCGGCGAGTGCCGTGTCGACCTTCACCCGGGTGGCCGCTTCGGCCAGCCTGCCCGCTTCGCCGAGATCCAGCCGCACCCGCAGGCCGACCAGCGTGATCACCGCGATGGTCGGGATCAGCAGCACGGCGAACAGCTTCGTGCGCAGCCGCCAGTTGCGCAGCCGCCACCGGCCGCCGGGGTCCCCGGTCAAACTCTGCGCAGATGTGGAATCCGTCGCATAACCCTTTCGGGGCTCGTTTCCGCGACGGTTCACCTGGCTTCCTTTTCCACCCAGCTCGTTCGAACGCGGGCCAGCCGCCGGTAACCTACTGGAGAGTAGTGCACGACTCGAGTAGTCCGATGGTAGCTGTCCGCCAGCACCGCCCTTGCGGCGATGGTATGGGCAGAAGCCTTTAAGCTCCAAACAGATGCGAGTTTTCCCGGCTACGAGAGGCAGCGATGGGCACCGGAGCGCGGCGAGCCGTCACGGCAGTGCTGGTCGTGGCGCTGACGGTCGCGCTCGGTGGCTGTTCGGCCTTCGAAACAAACCCGCAGGCCACCCCGGCCGCGCCCGAACGTGACACTCTCCGTGTTGGTGTTGGTAACCCGATCGAGAGTGCCCCGCTCCGAATGGCAGTAGCCGAAGGCCTGTTCACCCGGGCCGGGCTCAAGGTGGAACTGGTCGAGCAGGCCGGCGCCGACGAAGGACTCGGCCAGCTGGCCGCCGGTGAGCTGGACGTCGCCTTCGGCCGTGACGTCGCGTTGTTCAAGGCCGCCGGAAACGGTGTGGCGCTTCAACTCCAGGGCGAGGCGTACACCGCGGGCGCGGGCACGATGGCGCTGGTGACGCTGCCCGGCTCGGCGTACAACTCGCCCACCGCCAAGCGTGCGCCGACGATCGCGGTGGACACCCTGGACGGGCTCGGCACGCTCACCACCCGCTCGGTGCTGGCCACCGCGGGGGTGGAGGCCGGCCGCATCAAATTCACCCAGCGTGGCGCCGACGAGATGATGTCCACATTGCGGGACGGCGACGCCGACGCGGCCTGGCTGGTCGAGCCGCAGATCACCTTGGCGCAGCAGGAGTTCGGCGCGAAGGTGCTCGCCGACACCGCCCGCGGCGCGACGCTCGAGTTCCCGGTGTCCGCCTACGCGTCGAACGCCGTGTTCGCCCAGGCCAACCCGCGCACGCTGGCGTTGTTCCGCTCACTGCTGAGCCAGGCGCAGCAGAAGGCCGCGGACCCGGCCATCGTGCGGCAGGCGCTGCCGTCGTTCGCCGGCATCAACGCGAACACCGCCGCGCTGGTCTCGCTGGGCAGCTACCCGAGCTCGCTGAGCGGCGTGCGGCTGCAACGGGTCGCGGACCTCATGCACAGCGCGGGCGTGCTGAAACAACGCTTGGACGTGCAAGCGTTGATCCCGGCGGCCAACTAGCCCAGGCCGAACTCGGCCAGGCCGCTGCGCAGGAGCTTGAACGCCTTGCGGGCGTCCGCGACCGCGTCCGGGTAGGCGTCCGAGGCGCGAGCGCCGTTCGTCAGACGGCGGATGTTGTCCATCAGCAGGGTGCGCTGCGTGGCCACGATCTGCGCGGCGGCCAGCCGGGCGATCAGGTCGTCGGCGCCGTCCCCGCCCACCAGTTCCTTCACCAGCTCGCGCTCGCTGCCCTCGTAGAACTGCAGCAGCCGCGCGGACAGGCTCGGCGTCGCGACGACCATGGCGTACAGCGCGATCTGGTTCGGGTCGTCGTTGAGGCCGGTGACCGGGTCGCGCCGGAGCAGCCCGTCCAGGAAGTGCGCGCGCAGGGCGATCAGCGGCGTCTGCCGGGCCGTGCGGCTGCGCACCACCTGCGCGTTCTCGCCCTCGTGGTGGGCGAACCGGTGCACCACCAGGTCTTCCTTGGTGGGGAAGTAGGCGAACAGCGTGCGCTTGGAGACCTCCGCCGCGTCGGCCACTTCGGCCACCGAGACCGTGTCGAACCCCGAAGCGAGGAACAGGTCGATCGCGGTGTCGGAGATGAGGCGTCGCGTCAGCTGCTTCTTGCGCTCCCGGAGACCCAGCTGTTCCACCACCCGTCCATCGTAGCCAGCCCGGGCGCCGATGACGCCTCCCGACGAGGCACGTTCCCCCGAGTCTTCGGCTCAGCGGAACCCGGGGGAACGTATAAAGGAGGGCGTGACCGATGGCCCGCTGATCGTCCAGTCCGACAAGACCGTGCTCCTCGAGGTCGACCATCCGCGTGCCGAGGACGCCCGGATCGCCATCGCGCCCTTCGCCGAGCTCGAACGCGCCCCCGAACACGTGCACACCTACCGGGTGACCCCGCTGGCGCTGTGGAACGCCCGCGCCGCCGGGCACGACGCCGAGCAGGTGGTCGACGCGCTGACCTCCTACTCGCGCTTCCCGGTGCCGCAGCCGCTGCTGATCGACGTGGTCGACACGATGGCCCGCTTCGGCAGGCTCCAGATCACCAACCACCCGGCACACGGCCTGGTGATGACCACCACCGACCGCGCGGTGCTCGAAGAGGTCTCCCGCAGCAAGAAGATCGCCCCGATGCTGGGCAGCAGGCTGGACCCGGACACGGTGGCCGTGCACCCGTCCGAGCGCGGGCGGCTCAAGCAGATGCTGCTCAAGGCGGGCTGGCCCGCCGAGGACCTGGCCGGGTACGTCGACGGCGAGGCGCACCAGATCGACCTCGACGAGAACGGCTGGCAGCTCCGCGAGTACCAGCGCCAGGCCGCGCAGGCCTTCTTCAAGGGCGGGTCCGGCGTGGTCGTGCTGCCGTGCGGCGCGGGCAAGACCCTGGTCGGCGCGGCGGCGATGGCGCACGCCAAGGCGACCACGCTGATCCTGGTGACCAACACCGTGGCCGGGCGCCAGTGGAAGCGCGAGCTGATCGCGCGGACCTCGCTGACCGAGGACGAGATCGGCGAGTACTCCGGGGAGAAGAAGGAGGTCCGCCCGGTCACCATCGCCACCTACCAGGTGATCACCCGCAAGTCGAAGGGCGAGTACAAGCACCTGGAGCTGTTCGACACGCGTGACTGGGGCCTGGTGGTCTACGACGAGGTACACCTGCTGCCCGCGCCGGTCTTCCGGATGACCGCCGACCTGCAGTCGCGGCGTCGGCTGGGGCTGACCGCGACGCTGGTGCGCGAGGACGGCCGTGAAGGTGACGTCTTCTCGCTGATCGGCCCGAAGCGCTACGACGTGCCGTGGCGCGACATCGAGGCGCAGGGCTGGATCGCGCCCGCCGAATGCGTCGAGGTCCGGGTCACGCTGACCGACAACGAGCGCCTGCTCTACGCCACCGCGGAACCCGAGGAGCGGTACAAGCTCGCGGCCACCGCGAACACCAAGACCCCGGTGATCAAGTCCATTGTGGACAAGCACCGCGGCGAGCCGACGCTGATCATCGGGGCCTACCTGGACCAGCTGGAGATGCTCGGCGCCGAGCTGGACGCGCCGGTGATCCAGGGGTCGACCAGGAACAAGGAGCGGGAGGAGCTGTTCGACAAGTTCCGCCGCGGCGAGCTGGCCACGCTGGTGGTGTCGAAGGTGGCGAACTTCTCGATCGACCTGCCCGAGGCGTCGGTGGCGATCCAGATTTCGGGCACCTTCGGCTCGCGGCAGGAGGAGGCGCAGCGACTGGGGCGCCTCCTGCGCCCGAAGGCCGACGGCCGCCAGGCGCACTTCTACTCGGTCGTCGCGCGGGACACCGTCGACACGGAGTACGCCGCGCACCGGCAGCGCTTCCTGGCCGAGCAGGGCTACGCGTACACGATCCGGGACGCCGACGACCTGCGCTGAGTTTCACCGCCTTCGCGGCGGGTTAGCCCTGCTGCTGTGACGGCGGACATCAGGATCGGCACCTCGGGCTGGCGGTACGGGCCGTGGCGGGGCAAGTTCTACCCGAAGGGCCTGGTGCAGCGGCGGGAGCTGGAGTACCTGTCGCACCGGTTCAACACGGCCGAGCTGAACGGCTCGTTCTACTCGTTGCAGCGCCCGGAGCGGTACCGCACCTGGTTCACCGAGACCCCGGACGACTTCGTGTTCGCGGTCAAGGGCGGCCGGTTCATCACGCACATGAAGCAACTGCGCGACGTCCGCACGCCGCTGGCGAACTTCTTCGCCAGCGGCGTGCTGGCGCTGGGTCACAAGCTCGGCCCGTTCCTGTGGCAACTCCCGCCGCGCCTGGCCTTCGACGCCGAACGGCTCACGGAGTTCTTCGACCAGCTGCCACGCACCACCCGCGCCGCCGCGGCCCTCGCCAAGGAACACGACGACAAGCTCAAAGGCGAGGCCCACACCTCCCCGGGCCGCAACCGCACGCTGCGCCACGCGCTGGAGGTGCGGCACCCGAGCTTCGAGTCCGATGAGGCCGTCGAGCTGCTGCGAAAGCACAAGATCGGCCTGGTGGTCGCGGACAGCGCCGGCAACTGGCCCCTGATGGAGGACGTCACCGCCGACTTCGTCTACGTCCGCCTCCACGGCGACGAGGAGCTCTACGCCAGCGGCTACTCGGAGAAGGTCCTCAAGCAGTGGGCCACAAAGGTCCGCGCTTGGCACCGGAAGGACCTGGACGTCTACGTGTACTTCGACAACGACATCAAAGTCAAAGCCCCCGGCGACGCCACCCACCTCGGAGACCTGCTCGGCCTCGACCTGACCACCCCGGAGCAAGCCACCGACTGACCCGCCCAGCAGACCACCGACCGCGGCGGCGGCCAGGAACTCAGCGACGGCCTCGGCCACCGCGCCGAGCGCGTGGCTTCGCATTATGGGCTGGCAGACGCGAGTTTGCCCAAGGTCCCGCCTATCAGCGAGCGCTTCCGTGCTTCTTCCTCGGATTGCCGACGGCGGAGATCGGCGATAAGCCGTAGGATTGTTCGCGATACGCACAGCTGGTCAGAAAAGGGCGTACTCATGTCCCACGGCCGACACTTCGTCCGGTCCGTCGCCAGAGCCATGGCGGTGCTGCACGCGTTCAGCGCGGACAGACCCGAGCTGACCCTGAGCGAAGCGGCCAAGGCCACCGGCCTGGATCGGGCGACGGCGCGCCGGTTGTTGCTCACGTTGACCGAGCTCGGCTACCTCACGCGCCACAACCGCCTCTTCCGGCTCGCCCCGCGCACCATGGAAGTCGGCCGCGCCTACCTGGCCGGCCAGGCCAAACTGGCCGAGGATCACCAGTCGTAGGACAGCCACGGCTTGGCCACGTTGACCGCCGCCTCCTCGAAGGCCCGGTTCGCCCGCTGCAGCGAATACCGCCGTCGCGCGAGTTTGCCGGGGGCGAATTCGCCGCTGGCCAGCGCGTCGACGGTGGCCGGGAAGTCGGTCGGGTGGTCGTAACCGCGGGAACCGCGCACGATCAGCTGCCGCTTCAGCACCTCCGCGTTGTCCAGTGGCGCGGCGGCGCCGGTCAGCACCATGACCGTGCCGCCGGGCAGGAGGCCGCCGATGCCCTCGGCCAGCGCCGTGCGCTTGCCGGAGTTGTCGAAGACCACGTCGAACTCGTCGTCGCCCGCGGTCCACGGCAGGGCGCCCAGCGAGCACGCCAGGTCCAGGCGCTCGGTGACCGGGTCGCGCACGATCACCTCGAGCCCACGCGCCCGCAACACCAGGCACAGGAACAAGCCCCGGGTGTCCGCGCCGAGCAGTAGCGCGCGCTGACGTGGTTGGACAGCCGCCCGTCGCGTGGCGGCCACCGCTTCGGCCAGCGGTTCGACGCAGACCAGGTCCTCGTGCGGCACCGCACGCGGCGCGGGCCAGGTGAAGTGCGCGGGCACCGCGACGAATTCGGCGAGCAGCCCGGGCCGGTCCAGGCCGATCGACTCCCGTTCGGCGCAGGCCGAGGAGAACCAGGCCGCACAGGCACGGCAACCACGGCAGCAGAAATCCGGCTCGACCACGACCTGCTGCCCCAGCCGGTACGGCCGGGTCACCCGCTCACCGATCGCGGCGATCTCCCCGACGCCCTGCCGCCCCAGCACCCACGGCAGCGAACCGACCGGCCGCCGCCCGCGGAAGGCGGCCACGTCCTGGTCACCGACCCCGAGCGCGCTCATGCTCAGCAGCACCTCGTGGGGACCGCACTCCGGCGGATCCAGCTCGATCGCCTCGAGCCTGCTCGGACCGGTCAGCACGACGGCCCTCATCCCACCTCCCGTGCACCCTGCGCACACGCGATGTTAGCGCAGGTGGCGCCCATGATCAGCGGTGACAGCGAGGAGTCAGCCGTCAGTGAGCGGGGTGCGCTTGAGTACTCGTACGGGCGAAGTGCCCACGCGCTGCACTACTGGGGGTCAGCGCGTGGGCATGTCCGTGCCGACCAGCCCGGCGAGCTTGGCCCGTACGTCCTCGGCGAACGGATGCCCGCTCTCGGTCAGCACGTGCACCGCGCGCAGCCAGTGGGCGCGCGCCTCTTCCCGATCGCCGAGGTGCAGGTAGATGGTGCCGAGCTGGGCGAGCACATCGCCCGCCTCGTAGAGCTCCCCGCGCGAGGTGAACATGTCGATCGACTGGCGCACGCAGGCGATGCCCTCGTCGGTGCGGCCGAGCCCGAGCAGCGCCCGTCCCCGGCTGTGCACCAGGAACGGCTGGCTGTCGGCCTCGTTGATCCGCTGCCAGACGTCCAGCGCCGCGTCGACCAGCGCCAGCGCGGTGGCGTGCCTGCCGAGGTAGGTGCTGGTGTCGGCCATCGCCTGCAGGCTGTTCGCCTCCAGCGAGCCCACGCCCAGCTCCCTCGCCAGCCGGATGGCCTCCTCGCCGTGCTCCAGCGACCGGTGCGGCTCCTCGGTGTTCTGGTAGGCCATCGACAGGTTGTACTGCACCCTGGCCTCGCCCTCGCGGTCCCCGATCTCGCGCTGGATGGCGAGGACCTGCAGCAGGTAGCGGATGGCCTCGGGTTCCTCCCGCGCCACACCGTGCAGCACGCCGAGCCCGCTGAGGATGCCCGCCTGCCCGCGCCGGTCACCGCAGGCCACCGCGGAAGACAGCGCGATATCGAACACGGCTTTCCAGGCGTGCAACGGGGTCCGGACCACGAAGTACGACTGCAACAGCCAGGCCAGCTGCCACGCCTGGTCGTGCGCGCCGATCCGATTCGCCAGCCGGACCAGCGCGGCGAGGTTGCCCACTTCGGCGTCCTGCCAGGTCAACGCGGCCGCGCGGTCCGGGAAGGTCTCGTACGGCACCAGCTCGCGCACCGGGATGAGGTCGTACCGGCGACCGGGCCGCAGGTTGACCGCGGCGGCGCGCGTGCTGTCGAGCGCCCAGCTCAGCAATCGGTGCAGCGCGGCCGTGCGGGTGTCCTCGGTTTCCGTGCGGCGGCACAGGTCCGCGGCGAACTCACGGATCAGGTCGTGGAACTGGTACCGGCCGGGCCGCGGCTCGGCGATCAGATGCGCCGAGGCCAGTCGGTCCAGGCTCATCCGCGCTTCCCGCAGGCCGACCCCGGCGAGCGCGGCAGCCGACGCGGCGGTGAAGTCCCGCGCCTCCTCCGGCAACCCGAGCAGCCGCAGCAAGCGGGCGCACGACTCGTCCAGCGCGTGGTACGAGCGGGCGAACACGGCACGCAGATCGGTCTCGTCGCCGTCGTTGAGGTCGAACGAATCGAGCTTGTCCTGCTCGCGGTCGAAGTCGGCGACGAACTCCGCCAGCGGCACCTCGGGGAACTGCGACGCCCGCACGGCCAGGATCCGGATGGCCAGCGGCAACCGGCCGCAGCGCGCGGCGAACTCGCGCGCGGCGATCGGATCGGCCCGCACCGCGTCCTGGCCGACGATGCCCGCGAGCAGTTCCACCGCGTCCGTCACCGGCAGTTCGTCCAGCGGGATGCGGCGAGCGCCGTGCACCGCGGCCATCGACCGCAGCCGCGACCGGCTGGTCACCAGCACCAGCGAACCGGGACCGGGCAGCAGCGGGCGCACCTGCTCGGTGCTGCCCGCGTTGTCCAGCACCACCAGGACACGGCGGCTGGCCGTGTGCGTGCGCCACAACGCCGAGCGCTGCGCCAGCCCGGCGGGCATCTCGTCGGCGGGCACGCCCATCGCGGTCAGCATCATTTCGAGCGCCGCCTGCGGTTCGAGCGGACCGCCAGGGCCGTACCCGCGCAGATCGGTGTAGAGCTGCCCGCCGGGGTAGCGCTCGGCGACCTCGTGTGCGAAGTGGACGGCCAAGGTGGTCTTGCCGACGCCGCCCATGCCTTCGATCGACGCGATCGGCGCCGATTCCGCGCGGACGAGTTCACGCAGGCGTGAAAGCGCCTGGTGGCGGCCGATGAATCCGGCGAAGTCGCCGGGCAGTTGGCGTGGCACCAGCGTTTCCCCGCGCTGCCGGGTGTACGTGCCGTGCTCACCGGCGAGCACGGCCTGGTGCGCGCGCCGCAGCGACGGTCCCGGATCGAGGCCCAGCTCCTCGGTCAGCGCCGCGCTGATCGACCGGTACACGGCCAGCGCGTCGGACTGCCGCCCGGACCGGTGCAGGGCGAGCATGAGCTGCTCGTGCAGGCGTTCCCGCAGCGGGTTCTCCCTGGCCAGCGCGATCAGCTGGGGTACGACGGCGTGGTGCTCGCCGAGCCCGAGCATCACCTCGGCCCACTGTTCGCGCACGCCGAGCCGTTCGTCGTCGAGCTGGCTGACCTCGTCGCGGACCAGCGCGTCTGAGTCCACATTGGACAACGCGGGCCCGCGCCACTGGACGAGCGCGTCGGTGAACGCGACCGCGGCTTCGCGCAGCTCACCGCGCTCGGCGGCCTGCCTGCCGCGTTCGGCGTTCGCCCGGAACCGGCCGAGGTCGAGCGCTTCCGGCGCCACCTCCAGCACGTAACCGCCGTGTTCGGTGCGGATGCGGGCGTGGTCACCGAGCGCACGCCGCACGCGCAGCACGTAGGTCTGCAGCGCGCCCTTCGACCAGCGCGTCTCGTCGCTGTCCCAGAGCCACCACGACAGCTCCTCGACCGTGACCACCCGGTTCGCCCGCAGCAGCAACCCGGCCAGCACGATCAGCGGTTTGCTGCCGCCGACCGGCACCGGCGCCCCGCCCGCGCGCACCTCGACGGGGCCGAGCACGCCGAACTCGAGCGCCGGGCCCGGGTTTGCCACCATGTGGTCCATGCCCTCCCTGTCCACGTCATCGGTCCTGGTCTACGCGGCGCCGATGCGGCACCGCTTCCGCGGCATCACCACCCGGGAAGGCCTGCTCCTGCGGGGCGAGGCGGGATGGGGTGAGTTCTGCCCGTTCGCCGAGTACTCCGACGCCGAGAGCGTGCCATGGCTCGCCTCCGCGGTGGAAGCCGGTGAGCGGGGCTGGCCCGAGCCGGTGCGGGACCGCGTCCCGGTCAACGCCACGGTGCCCGTGCTCAGTCCCGAGCGCGCGCACGAACTGGTCGCCGCCTCCGGCTGCCGGACGGCGAAGGTGAAGGTGGCCGGCGCGGGCACCACGCTGAGCGAGGACTGCGACCGGGTGGCCGCGGTGCGCTCGGCACTCGGCCCGGGCGGCGCGATCCGGGTGGACGCCAACATGGCCTGGGAGGTCGACGAAGCGGTGCACGCCATCCGCGAACTGGACCGCGCGGCGGGTGGGCTGGAGTACGCCGAGCAGCCGTGCGCGTCCATCGAGGAACTGGCCGCCGTGCGACGCCGGGTCGACGTGCGGATCGCCGCCGACGAGTCGATCCGGCGGGCCGAGGACCCGCTGAAGGTGGCCGTCGCCGGGGCCGCCGACGTCGCGGTGATCAAGGTGGCGCCGCTCGGCGGGGTGCGGCGGGCGTTGCGCGTGGCCGAGGCCTGCGGACTGCCGTGCGTGGTGTCCTCGGCGGTGGAGAGCAGCGTCGGGCTGGCCGCCGGGCTGGCGCTGGCCGGGGCGCTGCCGTCGCTGGACTTCGCCTGCGGACTGGGCACGGCCGCGTTGCTGACCGACGACGTCACCTCCACTCCACTGTCCCCTGTGGACGGCTACCTGCCGGTGCCGCGCCGGGCGCCGGAGCCGGACCGGTTCGAGGCGGTCCGGGCCGACGACGCCCGGCGGGCCTGGTGGCTCGACCGGCTGGCGCGCGTTCAGCCGATCCAGGCGGCGGCGAACCGGTCGTAGGTGCCGTCGTGGCGGGCGAGGTTGAGCCACTGGTCGACCCATTCCTGGAACACCACGTCCCCGCGCGGCAGCAGGTAGGCCTTCTCGGCGAAGGTGAACGGCTGGTCGGGGTGGACCGAGCACAGCTCGGGGTGCTCCTTGGCCTGCCAGCGGGTCTCCACCGCGTCGGTGATCATCAGGTCCGCGCGGCCCTCGATGATCTCGGTGAAGATCGTATTGTTGTCCGGGTGGCGGACGATGGTCGCCTGCTTGAGGTTGGCGTCGGCGAACTGCTCGTTCGTGCCGCCGGGGTTGACGATGGCGCGCACGCCCGGCTGGTCGATCTGCTCGAGGGTCTGGAAGCGCTCGGCGTTCTCGCAGCGGGTGATCGGGGTCTTGCCGTCCCGGACGTAGGGCTCGGTGTAGAAGGCGCGCTTGGCGCGGTCGAGGGTGATCGAGATGCCGCCCATGGACAGGTCGCAGGTGCGGCCGAGGTCGTCCACCAGGGTCTTCCAGGTGGTGGGGACGAGCTTCAGCCGCACGCCGAGCCGCTGGGCGAGGTCCCCGGCCATGTCGATGTCGATGCCGCTCCACTGCCCGGTCGCCGGGTCGCGGTAGGTGAACGGGCGGTAGTCGCCGGTGCTGCACACCTTCACCTCGCCGCGGGCGAGCACGCGGTCGAGTTCGCTGCGGGGTTGCTTCGCCGGGCCCGCGGCGCTCGCCGTCCCCATGCCGAGGAGGGCCAGCGCGACGAGACAGAGCGCCGTTTTCCGAACCGTCATACCTCGCAGCCAACCACATCCTCGGGGTCCCGATTCCGGGTCGGGCCAGGGCTGTTCCCTGATGTCGGCGGGCCAGGCCCGGCCACACCATGGACGCATGACGAACAACGTGTACCAGCCAGAGACCAAGAAGCTCCGCCGCAGCAGCAGCGACAAGATGCTGGCCGGGGTGTGCGGCGGCTGGGCGCGCATGCTCGGCGTGGACGCCGCGATCCTGCGCATCCTGCTGGTCGCCGCCACCATCTTCGGCGTCGGCACCCCCGTTCTCGTCTACGCCGCCTGCTGGCTCCTCATGCCCGAAGACCCCACCCCCTGACCCCCACGTTCAGGCACCCGAACCCCACGTTCGCGAGCGCGAGTCCCACGTTCAGGAAGCTGAACCCCACATTCGCGCGGGCGAGATCGACATTCGGGAGCGTGAGTGCCGCGGCCGGGCAGCCGAACCCGGCTTCCCGAGGGGGCGGGGAGGGACACGAATGTGGCTTTGGGGGCGTATTCCGCTCCGAAAGCCACATTTGTGTCCCCCCGGGGGCCGCGAGGGGCCAAGCGAAGACCGAAGGCCCGGCCCACGTGTACGTGGGCCGGGCCTTGGTGACTAGCGAAGGGCTGGACTCAGAAGTCCATGCCACCCATGCCGCCCGACGGGTCGGCCGGGGCGGCCGAGGCCTTCTCCGGCTTGTCCGCGACAACGGCTTCGGTGGTCAGGAACAGCGCCGCGATGGAGGCGGCGTTCTGCAGCGCGGAGCGGGTGACCTTGGTGGGGTCCGGCACGCCGGCGGCGAGCAGGTCCTCGTAGACACCCGTGGCGGCGTTCAGGCCGTGACCCTGCGGCAGGCCCTTGACCTTCTCCACCACGACGCCGCCTTCGAGGCCGGCGTTGATGGCGATCTGCTTCAGCGGAGCCTCGACGGCGACCTTGACGATGTTCGCGCCGGTCGCCTCGTCGCCCTCGAGCTTCAGGCCCGCGAAGGCGGCCTCGGCGGCCTGCAGCAGCGCGACGCCACCACCGGCGACGATGCCCTCTTCGACGGCGGCCTTGGCGTTGCGCACCGCGTCCTCGATGCGGTGCTTGCGCTCCTTGAGCTCGACCTCGGTGGCGGCACCGGCCTTGATCACGGCCACGCCGCCGGCCAGCTTGGCCAGCCGCTCCTGCAGCTTCTCGCGGTCGTAGTCCGAGTCCGAGTTCTCGATCTCGGCGCGAATCTGGTTGACGCGACCCTGGATCTGGTCGGCGTCGCCGGCACCCTCGACGATGGTCGTCTCGTCCTTGGTGATGACCGCCTTGCGGGCGCGGCCCAGCAGCGACAGGTCGGCGTTCTCCAGCTTGAGGCCGACGTCCTCCGAGATCACCTGGCCACCGGTCAGGATCGCGATGTCCTGCAGGATGGCCTTGCGGCGGTCACCGAAGCCGGGCGCCTTGACGGCGACGGACTTGAAGGTGCCGCGGATCTTGTTGACGACCAGGGTGGCCAGCGCCTCGCCCTCGACGTCCTCGGAGATGATCAGCAGCGGCTTGCCGGACTGGATGACCTTCTCCAGCAGCGGCAGCACGTCCTTGACGTTCGAGATCTTGGAGCCGTACAGCAGGACGTAGGGGTCCTCCAGCTCGGCTTCCTGGCGCTCGGCGTCGGTCACGAAGTAACCGGAGATGTAGCCCTTGTCGAAGCGCATGCCCTCGGTCAGCTCGAGCTCGAGCCCGAAGGTGTTCGACTCCTCGACGGTGACGACACCTTCCTTGCCGACCTTGTCCAGCGCCTCGGCGATCAGCTCACCGATGGTGCGGTCGGCAGCGGAGATCGAGGCGGTAGCAGAGATCTGCTCCTTGGTCTCGACCTGCACGGCGGCCTTGTGCAGCTGCTCGATGACGGCCTCGACGGCCTGCTCGATGCCACGCTTGAGGCTGATCGGGTCAGCGCCGGCGGCCACGTTGCGCAGCCCCTCGCGGACGAGGGCCTGGGCGAGCACGGTGGCGGTGGTGGTGCCGTCACCCGCGACGTCGTCGGTCTTCTTGGCAACTTCCTTGACGAGCTCGGCCCCGATCTTCTCCCAGGGGTCCTCGAGCTCGATCTCCTTGGCGATGGAGACACCGTCGTTGGTGATCGTCGGCGCGCCCCACTTCTTTTCGAGCACGACGTTGCGGCCACGCGGGCCGAGCGTCACCTTGACGGCTTCGGCGAGGGTGTTGAGGCCGCGCTCAAGACCGCGGCGGGCGTCCTCGTCGAACGCGATCAGTTTGGCCATTGCGGTGTGGTCCTCCGATATTGGGCGCCGCCACTGGCACAGCGGCGGCAGGAACACTTCCTCGGCCAGGTTCGGTGCCCGCGACGGACGACCGGCTCGGTTTCCCGGGCTCGGCCTCACCGTCCCGACCATGAGGCGGGCGATCGGTACCGCCCGTCTGGCACTCTAACGTATCGAGTGCTAAAGCCTGTTTAGCACTCCCCCGGGGCGAGTGCAAGAAGTGCTGGTCAGCCGCCCGGCTTGATCGGGATGGAGGTGGGCGGTGGCTTGTTGCCGCCGGTCTCGCCGGGTTGCCCGGTCGCAGGACCCTCGCCGACCGGGATGGACGGCGCGGGCTGGTTGGTGCCGCGGTCGGTCGGGGCGTCCCCGGCGCTGTCGCCGCCCTGCGTGAGGAACAGCACCAGCACGATGCCACCGGCCACCACGACGAGCCCGACGATCAGCCAGATCAGCCAGGCCTTGCTGCTCTTCTTCTCCTCCCACGGGGACATTCCCGCGGGAGACGGCGGGCGCAGCCGCATCGGGTCGCCGGGCGGCGGGCCGTATCCGGGCGGCGGTCCCGGCGGCATGCCCTGCGGCGGGCCGTACCCGGGCGGCGGGGTGCCGTAACCCTGGGGCGGCATGCCTTGCGGCGGCATCCCCTGGGGTGGCATCCCCTGCGGGGGCATGCCGGGCGGCGGCCCGTACCCGGGCGGCGGCTGCTGCTGCGGTTGCTGAGGACCGCCTTGTCCGTACGGGTGCATCCGGGCCCCCTCGCCCTGCGGTGGTCGTGGTTGGGGTGCACTCTGCTGGCCCGGCGAGCTGACGGCAACCGGTTGCGGCTGCGACGGCGGCCCGGTGGCCACGTGCGACGGCGGGCCCGCGGCGACCGGCTGCGCGGATTCCAGCGCCCGGCGGGCCGCGGCGACCAGCTCCACGCAGCTGGTGTAGCGGTCGCCCGCGCTCTTCGCCATGCCCTTGCGGATCACCTCGTCGATGGCGGGCGGCAGCGAGACCACCCGCGAGACCGACGGCGGTTCGCCCTGCAGGTGCCCCTTGATCACCGCGGGCACGTCGCCCTTGAACGGCGGGCTGCCGGTCAGGCAGGCGTAGAGCACGCAGGCCAGCGCGTACTGGTCGGTGCGGCCGTCGAGCGGTTCGCCGCGCAGGTGCTCCGGCGCGGCGTAGGTCGGTGAGCCGAGGAAGTCGCCGCCGCGGGTGCGGTGCCCGGTGGCGCCCCGCCTGGTCAGGCCGAAGTCGGCGACGTAGACGTGCTCGCGGGCCGATTCGCGGCTGGTGACCAGCACGTTCGCCGGTTTCACGTCGAGGTGCACGAGGCCGCGGCCGTGCAGGGTGTCCAGTGCGTCGGCGACCTGTTCGAGCAGGCCCAGCGCGCGGTCCGGGGCCATCGGCGCGCCGTTGATCAGCCCGGCGAGGTCCTTGCCGTCGACCAGGCGCATGGCGATGTAGAGCATGCCGTCGAGTTCGCCGAAGTCGTAGAGCGGGACGACGTTGGCGTGGTCGATCGCCGAGGTGCTGCGCGCCTCGTCGACGAACCGTTCGCGGAACTCGGCGTCGGCGCCCAGGTGCTCGCCGATCACCTTCAACGCCACCTTGCGACCCAGTCGCACGTCGGTGGCCCGGTACATCACACTCATGCCGCCCTTGCCGAGCACCCCGTCGATGCGGTAGTTGCCCAGCCGGCGACCGGTGAGGTCCCCCGACACATCGCCTGTCACGCCGTGCAGCCTAATGCCCTGTCCACGGCAGCCGCTCCCGGTTCGGCGTCTCGGCGGTTTTCACCCGGTGGACGGGCTCAGGGAACCTTGCGGACGTCGGCCGCCTGGCTGCGGCCGTCCCGGCCCGACTGGACCTCGAACTCGACCCGGTCCCCCTCGTCCAGGGTGCGGAATCCGTCGGCCTGGATCGCCGAGTAGTGGACGAACACATCCGGGCCGTCCGAGCACTCGATGAAGCCGTAGCCCTTTTCCGAGTTGAACCACTTGACCGTGCCGTTCGCCACGCCCGTCCTCCTTGTAGTGCACGCCGAAGCCAAGGGTGAGGTGGATTCACGCTACCGGATCGAACGGGCCCGGCAATGGTCAAATCGGCGCAAAATCGCCTGCACTAGCGGGCACTCCGAGCCTGCACGAGCACCCGGCCGGGACCGGCGAAATCGAGCGCGAGCCCCTCCCCGGTGCGCACCGACTGCGGGCCGGACGGGTCGATCGCGCGCAAGCGAACCTGGACGTTGTCCGGGTAGGCGACGAGGAAGCCGGGCGTCACCGTGACGATCTCGCCGGGGTCCAGGCTGAACACCTCGACCGGGCCGGTGCAGCTCAGGATGAGCGGCCCGACCCCGGCGTAGTGGTCGAGGAACCCGCCGTCGCCGCCGAACAGCGACTGCAGCGCGGGCCAGTGCTGGTCGCGGCGGACCCCGGCGGGCCGGGCGAGGACCGCGTCCTTCGCCACGCACCAGCCCTGGGTGCCGTCGAACTCCAGCGGGTAGACGTCACCGGCCCGCTTGGGCGCGAGGTCGACCCAGCCGCCCTCGGCGGGCGCGGTGAAGACCACCGGGCCGCCCTTGCGCGAAGGCGCGCTCGGCGCCACGCCGAAACTGCTGGCCAGCAACGCTTCCGCGGCCGCCTGCACGGCTTCGCCGGGGCCGAGCACGACCCTGGCGACGCCGAAGGCAGGCGTGTGCCGCGTGTGCACCCGCATCTTCGCGCCCTACCGCTGCGGTACCTGTGCGACGATCCACGCCGACAGCGCCGCCGGGTTGCGGGTCTGGGTCAGCACCTGGCCGGGACCGGCGAAGTCGAACACCAGCCCCTCGCCGCTCTTCATCGACTGGATGAAGCCGCTGGCCACCTTGCGGGTCTGCGTCTGCACGGTGTCGGCGTAGGCGACCACGTGCCCGGAGTCGACGGTGATCACCTCGCCCGGCTGCAGCGTGACCGTCTCGAGCGCGCCGTAGCAGGCCACGATCAGCTGCCCCTGGCCGTGCGCGTGGGTGAGGAAGCCGCCCTCGCCGCCGACCAGGTTGCCGAAACCGCCCCAGCGGGTCTCGGTGGTCACCGCGTGCGAGGAGGCGAGCCAGGAGCCCTTCGTCACGCACCAGCCGGTGCGGCCGTCGAGGTTGATCACCTGGATGTCGCCGGGCAGGTTGGCCGCCACGTCCACCCAGCCACCGTTCTGCGGGGCGGTGAAGGTGGAGATGAAGAAGGACTCCCCGGAGAGGAAGGCCCGGCCGAGGCCCTTCATGAGCCCGCCCTGCGCCTTGGACTGCACCTGCACGCCGTAGCTGGTCGCCATCATCGCGCCGGCCTCGACCTGGGCGGGCTCGCCGGGGGCGAGCGACAGCCTGGCCACCGCGAACGACGGTTGCTGGCGGACATTGACCTGCATGGAACCCCTCCGTGACCTCATGTCGAATCGCCGTGCGGCGGGGAGAGTCTTGCACGACGGGCCGGGCCGGGGAGGATGGTCCGCGTGATCTCCGTCGAACACCACCGCGCCGAGGTGACCGCGCTGCTCGGCGGCCGGACCCCCGTGCGCCTGCCACTGGCCGACTGCGCGGGGCTCGTCCTCGCCGAGGACGTGACGGCGGACGTGTCGCTGCCGCCGTTCGACAACTCCGCGATGGACGGCTACGCGGTGCGCGCGGTCGACGTGGCCGGGGCGAGCGAAAGCGCGCCGGTGACGCTGCCGGTCGCCGAGGACATCCCGGCCGGGCGGGTGGATTCGCCACCGCTGCTGCCCGGCACCGCGCACCGGATCATGACCGGCGCGCCCATGCCGCCCGGCGCCGACACCGTGGTGATGGTGGAAAAGACCGACGGTGGCGTGGAAACCGTGCAGGTGTTCGCCGCGGTGCCGCCGGGGAACCACTTGCGGCGCACCGGCGAGGACGTGCAGCGCGGCACCACGGCGCTGACCCGCGGCACCCTGCTCGGACCGGCGCAGGTCGGCTTGGCCGCCGCGGTCGGCCTCGACTCGCTCGCGGTGTTCACCGCGCCGCGGGTGCTGGTGGTGTCGACCGGCTCGGAGCTGGTCACCGCGCCGGCCCCGTTGAAGCACGGGCAGATCTACGAGTCGAACAGCGTGATGCTGGTGGCCGCGCTGCGCGCGCTCGGCTGCCACGTGGAGACCATCCGCAGCGTGGTCGACGACGTGACCGAGTTCCGCGCGGTGATCGAGCCGCGGCTGGCGTCGGTGGACCTGCTGATCACCTCGGGCGGGGTGAGCGCGGGGGCGTACGAGGTCGTCAAGGACGCGCTGACCGGCGCGGGCGTGGAGTTCCGGAAGGTGGCCATGCAGCCGGGCGGCCCGCAGGGGCTCGGCCGCTGGAACGGCGTGCCGGTGTTCACCCTGCCCGGCAACCCGGTGAGCAGCCTGGTCTCCTTCGAGGTCTTCGTCCGGCCCGCGGTGCTCGCCGCGATGGGACACTCCATTGTGGACCGTCCGAGGGTGCGCGCGAAGCTGACCGAGGCACTGCGTTCACCGGCTGGGAAAGCCCAGTTCCGCCGGGGTTTCTACTCGCACTCCGACGGCGAGGTCACCGGCGAGGTCGGTCCGCGCGGCGGCCCCGGCTCACACCTGCTGGCCGCCTTCGCCCAGGCGAACTGCCTCATCGTGCTGCCGGAGGACGTCACAGAGGCACCAAAGGGGTCCGAAGTGAACGTCCTACTGCTCTGAACTGATGACTTTTGGTCATCACCTCCACACGAACAGTGGTCAGGCTGCCGGTGGGTGGAATACAATTCGGCTTCCGCGGGTATTCAGCCGTCGGTACCGGGCGCGTGCACTCGTCGGGGGGTGCACGTACCCGGTCGGTAACCCGGCAGCCGATGTCGGGCGGTAGCGTGGCCACACCACGCGGCGGGCAAGCCGTCCGCCGACCACGACCCCCGGGGATTCAGCAGAGATGAGCGCCGGAACCAACGCGCCAGCCAACCCGATCAAGCACGCGATCACCCTCGCGCGTGAGACCGTGCCACCGATGCACCGGGCCGGACGGCCCTTCGTGCTCGGCGGGCTCGCCGCGACACTGGTGCTGCGCCGGTTCTCCAAGCCGCTCGGCCTGCTCGCCGGGCTCGGCACGGTCGCCACCGCCGCTTTCTTCCGCGAACCCGCCCGCGTGCCACCGGCCCGCTCCGGGCTCGCGCTGGCCGCCGCCGACGGCCTGGTCTCGCTGATCGAAGAGGCCACCCCGCCGCCGGAGCTGGGCCTGCCCGCCGAGCCGCGGATGCGCGTCAGCGTCTTCCTGTCGGTGTTCGACGTGCACGTCCAGCGCGTGCCCGCCAGCGGTGTGGTGGAGAAGGTCGCCTACCGGCCGGGCAAGTTCCTCTCCGCGGACCTGGACAAGGCCAGCGACGACAACGAGCGCAACTCCCTGCTGCTGCGCACCGAGGACGGCCACGAACTGGTCGTCACCCAGATCGCCGGGCTGGTCGCGCGCCGGATCCTGTGCGAGGTCGGCGACGGCGAGAAGGTCACCGCCGGCGACACCTACGGGCTCATCCGGTTCGGCTCGCGGGTGGACACCTACCTGCCCCCCGGCAGCAAGGTGCTGGTGAGCAAGGGCCAGCGGACGATCGGCGGCGAGACCGTGCTGGCCGAACTCCCGGCAGCGCGATCCTAGGGGGCCCGCCGTGACCGTCCGGACCAATCCGGGCGTTCGGCTGCTGCCGAACGCGATCACCGTGCTCGCGCTGTGCGCCGGGCTGTCCGCCGTGCAGTTCGCGCTCACCGGGAACTACGCCATGGCGATCGCGTCGATCGGCATCGCCGCGGTGCTCGACAGCCTCGACGGCCGCATCGCCCGCCTGCTCGACGCGACCTCCAAGATGGGCGCCGAGCTGGACTCGCTGGCCGACGGCATCTCCTTCGGCGTGGCCCCGGCGCTGGTGCTCTACGTCTGGCACGCCGACGGCGAGCGCATCGGCTGGGTGGCCGCGCTGATCTTCGCCGTCTGCATGATCCTGCGCCTGGCGCGGTTCAACACCCTGCTCGACGACACCGAGCAGCCGCCGTACGCGGCCGAGTTCTTCGTCGGCGTGCCCGCCCCGGCGGGCGGGCTGCTGGTCCTGCTGCCGCTCACCCTCAGCCTGCAGTTCGGCGAGGGCTGGTGGTCCTCGCAGGTGGTGGTGCTGGTGTGGACGGTGGCGATCGCCGCGCTGGCGATCAGCCGGATCCCCACGCTGTCGCTGAAGACGGTCAAGGTGGCGCCGAAGGCGGTCGGGCCGCTGCTGGTACTGGTCGGCGTGCTGGCCGCGACGATCATCCTGTACCCGCTGGTCGCGCTGGCCGCGGCGCTGCTGCTGTACCTGGTGCACGTGCCCTACGCGGTGCGCCGCTTCCGCTGGCTCGCCCGGCACCCCGAAGCCTGGGACGTGCCCGCCCGCGAACGCCGGGCGATCCGCCGGGCCCGCAGCGCGCGCCGGCTCGGCCTGCGCCGTCCGCTGCGCCGCCGGGTGGCCGGTGCCGCCCGGCGAGCCGTCCGGCGCAACGGGACCCACGAGGTCAGCCAGGGCCCGCGCGGGCGCCACGACCGCAAGCGCAGCTGGCGCAGCCTCGGCTTGAGGCGCGGACAGGGCCGGTCCGACTAGGGTCGTCGGCGTGAGTTCGCCGCAGATCACGCTGACCGTCCGCCACAGCCCGTCCGCGACCGACACCCGCCGTGGTGTGGTCCGCCTCCACCCCGAGGTGCTCGACGCGCTGGGCCTGCACGCCTGGGACGCCGTGCACCTGACCGGCGCCCGCGTGAGCGCCGCGCTGGCCGCCCCCTCCGACGGCGACGGCCCGCCCGGGGTGGTGCTGCTCGACGACGTGACGATGTCGAACCTCGGGGTCACCGAAGGCGCGGAAGTGGTAGTCGCGCCGGCGGAGGTCTCCGCCGCGAAGTCGGTCACCGTCGCCGGTTCCCGCCTGGCGAGCGTCTCGCTGCCGCCCGCCACCGTGCGGCTCGCCCTGATCGGCAAGGTGCTGACCGTCGGGGACGCGGTTTCCCTGCTCCCCCAAGACCTCGCGCCCCCGCCCGGCGCGGATGTGCCGGCCGTGCGCAGCAAGCTTTCGAACGCCATCGGTGGCACGTGGACCAGTGAGCTGCTGACCATCACCGCCGCCGAGCCGTCCGGCCCGGTCGCGGTCGGACCGTCCACTGTGGTCGCCTGGCGCGACGGCGCCCGCACCGGCGACGCGGTGCCCGCCCCCGAATCCCCGTCCCGCCCCGGTACCACGGTCACCGTCACCGCGGCCGCACCCAAGTCCACTGTGGACGACTTCATCGACGCCGAGGTCGTCGAGGAGGCCGAAGACGAGCCGGTGCCGCCGATCGCCGACCTCGCCGGTGCGTCGAGCTGCGCACGGCGACTGGGCGAATGGTTCGAACTCGCCTTCCACCGCCCTGAACTGCTGGCGAAACTGGGCACCTCGGCCCGGCTCGGCGTGCTGGTCTCCGGGCCGGAAGGCGTCGGCAAGACGACCTTGGTGCGGTCGGTCGGGCAGGCCGAGCAGGTGCGCGTGGTGACGCTGGCCGCGCCGAACATCGCCGTGCTGGAGCCGAACGCGGCCGCCGCGCGGCTGAACGAGGCGATCGAGCGGACCGCGAACGGCACGACGCCCGCGGTGCTGCTGATCACCGACATCGACGCGCTGCTGCCCGCGTCGTCCCCGCCGCCGGTGGCGACCGTGCTGCTGGAGCAGTTGCGCGGCGCGCTGACCCGAACGGACGTGGCACTGATCGCGACGACCGCGCACCCGGAGGCCGTCGACCCGCGCCTGCGTGGCGGCGACCTGCTCGACCGCGAACTCTCGCTCGCGCTGCCGGATGCCAAGGTGCGCACGGAACTGCTGCGCATCCTGTTGCGTGACGTCCCGCTCGACGGCGACGTGGAAGTCGGCGCGATCGCCGAGCGGACCCCGGGGTTCGTCGCGGTGGACCTGATCGCCCTGCGCCGGGAGGCCGCGCTGCGGGCGGCGTTGCGGCAGCGCGATACCGACGAACCGGTGATCAGCGCCCAGGACCTGCTCGACGCGGTGTCCAGCGTGCGGCCGATCTCGATGTCCACTTCGGACAACCTGGCCACCGGCGGGCTGACGCTCGAAGATGTCGGGGACATGGTGGAGGTGAAGCAGTCGCTCACCGAGGCCGTCCTCTGGCCGCTGCGCTACCCGGACTCCTTCGCCCGCCTGGGCGTCGCGCCGCCGCGGGGCGTGCTCCTGTACGGCCCTCCCGGCGGTGGCAAGACCTTCCTGGTACGCGCGCTCGCGGGGACCGGTGCGCTGAACGTGTTCGCGGTCAAGGGCGCCGAACTGATGGACAAGTGGGTCGGCGAGTCGGAGCGCGCGGTGCGGGAACTCTTCCGCCGAGCCGCCGAAGCCGCGCCTTCACTGGTGTTCCTGGACGAGATCGACGCACTGGCCCCGCGACGGGGTCAGTCGAGCGACTCGGGCGTCTCGGACCGGGTGGTCGCCGCACTGCTCACGGAACTGGACGGCGTGGAGCCGATGCGCGAGGTCGTGGTGCTCGGCGCGACCAACCGCCCGGAACTGGTGGACCCGGCGCTGCTTCGGCCGGGCAGGCTGGAGCGCATGGTCTACGTCCCGCCGCCGGACGCCGAGGCACGGGCCGCGATCCTGCGGGCCAACTCGAAGAACACCCCGCTGGCCGACGACGTGGACCTGGACCGGATCGCGTCCACTTTGGACCGCTACTCGGCGGCGGACTGCGCCGCCCTCATCCGGGAAGCCGCTCTCACCGCCATGCGCGAGTCGTTGGACGCCACCGAGGTCACCGCCGCCCACCTGGACAAAGCACGCGCCGCCGTCCGCCCCTCACTGGACCCGGCCCAGCTGGCCGCCCTGGAAACCTACGCCGCCAACCGCGCCGACTAACCCCCTGTCACGAATGTGGCTTTCGGCCGCACGAACGTGGGTTTCGGCTTCCTGAACGTACAACTCGGCTGCACGAACGTGCGACTCGCCCGGCCCGGGCGAGTCGCACACTCAGGAAGCCGAGTCCCACACTCGCGCAGCCGAACCCCACACTCACCGCACCCCGACCGACACAAATGTGGCTTTCGGGGCGGATTCGGCCCCCAAAGCCACATTCGTGACACGTCGCCCTCTCGCACATGCCCCGGGCGCCCGCCCCTCGCGAGCCGAAGCCGGGCGCCCAACGGGACCCCACGAGCCACGACCCGGCCCGGCCCGGCCCGGCCCGGGACAGCGAAACGCGACCCGACGAGCCAAAGGGAGAGCGCCCACACTCCCCCTTCCCGCCCCGGTCCTCAGCAAAAAACACGGCGGGGGTTCGGTTGTCAAGGCATCTTTCCCGCCTTGACAACCGAACCCCCGCCGTAGTCACAATCGAAAACCGGGGGGCAGAAACGAGGCCTACTTGCCCTTCGTATCAGCAGACCCGTAATCGTTCGTCACGATCACGATCACCCCACCGCTCGACCCCGCGATGCCCTCGAACCGCGGCTCCACCCGCATACCGAAGGCTGCCCCGAGAGCGCGCGCCGCGGTTTCCTCGTCGGCCACGCCGGGCCGGAAGTACGCGGTGGTCGTCGGGATGATGCCGCCCGAGTAGTTGCTCGTCTCGGCGACGACCCACCCCTGCGAGCGGAAGTCGTCCCCGGCGCGGGCGGCGAGGCCGTGGATGGTGCTGTTGTTGTAGACCCGCACGGTCACCCACTTCGCCGCGGCCTGCTCCTCCGGCGTACCGGCACCGGGCGCGGGCGGCACCGGCTGACCCGGCTGGCCCGGCGGCGGGTTCTGCGGGTTGTTCGGGTCACCCGGCGGCGGCGTGGACGGCCCTGGCTGCGTCGGCGGCAGGACCTCCGGCGAGCCGGGCGGCGGGGACGCGGGCGGCGGGTTCTGCGGGCTGCCGGTGTCGCCCGGCGGTGGCGTTTCGGAGGTGGGCGAAGGCGAGGCGGTGTCGCCACCGTTGCCGCCGTTGAGCGAGACGACTCCGCCGGCCACGGCGGCCACCAGGGCCAGCGCGATCAGTACGAAGCCGGCCAACCGCAGCGGCCGCCCCTGGAACCAGCTCATGGCAGATCTATCCCCAACCGTCGTGCCGCGCGGGTCCGCTGGCGGGCGGCACGCGTCTTGCGCAGGCGCTTGACCAGCATCGGGTCGGCCTGCATCGCCTCGTGTTTGTCGATCAACTGATTCAGCACCTGGTAGTACCGCGTGGACGACATCGCGAAGAGCTCCCGGATGGCCTGTTCCTTCGCGCCGGCGTACTTCCACCACTGCCGCTCGAACGCCAGGATCTCCTGCTCGCGCGCCGAGAGCCCGGCCGGGCCGGCGTCCGCCGGGCGGCGACGGCGAGCCATCGACTCCGCGGCGTCCATCTGGGCCCTCGCAATCAGGTTCGCTTGCGTGCGCGAATCACACGGTTGTCGTTTCCGCGGCGCCCATTAGATCACGCGCGTAGCTCCCCGTCCCGGCATCACACCCGGCGCGTCACGGCGAGACCCTCGGTAAGCTCCCGGACCGTGACCGTCCACCCCATCGTGATCGCCGGCGAGCCCGTGCTGCACCAGCCCACGCGTGAGATCGACAAGTTCGACGACGAGCTGCGCACGCTGGCCGACGATATGTTCGAGACCATGTACGCCGCGCAGGGGGTCGGCCTGGCGGCCAACCAGATCGGCCTGGACCTGCGCATCTTCGTCTACGACTGCCCCGACGACGAGGGTGTCCGGCACAAGGGCGTGGTGGTCAACCCGAAGCTCGAGACCTCCGACATCCCGGAGACCATGCCGGACCCGGACGACGACTGGGAGGGCTGCCTCTCCGCCCCCGGCGAGTCGTACCCGACCGGCCGCGCGAGCTGGGCGAAGGTCACCGGCCAGGACCTCGACGGCAACCCGCTCGAGGTGGAGGGCACCGGCTACTTCGCGCGCTGCCTGCAGCACGAGACCGACCACCTCGACGGGTACCTCTACCTGGACCGCCTGGTCGGCCGGTACGCCCGCGAGGCCAAGCGCATGCTCAAGCGCAACAAGTGGGGTGTGCCGGGCAACGCCTGGCTGCCGGACCCGGACCACGACCCCGAGGCCGACCCGGAGGACTGAATGCTATGAGTGGGGCATTACTTGCAATGAACGCAAGTAATGCCCCACTCCTGGCATTGGCGTGACCGGTCAGCAGGCGCCGAGGTAGCGGCACCGCACCGCGGCGGGCTGCTCGATCACCTTCTTCTCCTGCACCGACCACGCGAGCCGGACGAACTGCGCGTGCGTCCAGGCCAGCGGGGTCGCCGACTGGTTGCCCTTGCCGGTCGGGAAGCCCGGCCGGCCCGACGGCGCGTTCTCGTCCCACACCTGCTCGGGCATGGTGTCGCCGGTCCCGGCCACCCGGCCGAGGTCGCGCAGCCGCCGCTTCGCCGCGCCCAGCTCACCGTTGGCCAGCTCGTACTCGCCGCGCTCACCGGCCAGCAGCGGCCACAGCCGCCCGAAGGTCTGCCGCGAACCCGGCGGCAGTTCCATCTCCCACTGCGAGCCGTCCGCCCGCTCGCCGTAGCCGTCGCCGGTGTAGCGGTGCCAGAACTGGCCGGTCGGCGTCGTGTAGGAGATCTCCTTGTCGACCACCGCGAGGCTGTTGCGGATGACCGGGTCGTCCGGCGCGTAGATGCCCAGGCGCACCAGTTCGAGGAAGCCGGCGTCGGCGACCGCGCGCTGGTCGGCGTCGTAGCTGGAGTTGCCCAGGTTGTAGACGGTGCCGTTGTTCGCGTTGCCGTCCTTGGTCAACCGCACGAAGTACGGGTCGTCCGACAGCGGGCCGTTCGTGGTCACCGTCCACTCGGCGAGCTTGCCCTTGAACTCGTCGGCCTTGGCGAGGTACCGCTCGGCCGACGCCGCGTCGCCGTGCTCCTTGGCCAGTTCCGCCGCGCACACCAGCCCGGCGATCACCGAAGCGATGGTGGACGGCGAGTACCCGTCCTGCTCCTCCCAGCGTTCCTGCTGCGACCAGGGGGACGCCTGTCCGTTCGGGCCCCGGTAGTCGATCAGGAAGTCGGCGGCCCGGCGGATGTTCGGCCACAGTTCCGCGTCGATGCCGACCTGCTGCGCGAGCACGATCGGCAACGCGGTCTCGTCGAGCTGGATGGAGGTCCAGTACGGGGTGCCGTCGACGTCGGTGTTCTGCGCCAGGTGCCCGTCGGCCTGCTGCTGCTTGGTGAACATGTACTCGATCGACCGCTGGGCCGCGCCCTCGTCGCCGGCGGCCAGCATGCCGGTCGCGATCTGGTAGAGGTCCCGCGGCCAGACCAGGTGGTAGGTGCCCGAGGGCAGCCAGCCCGGCCCGTTGTCGCCGAACTGCCACGGCATGCTCGGTGAGGCGATGAACGCGCCCGGGTTCAGCTTGTCCTCGCTGGCGGCGAGCATCAGCATCGACGCCTTGTACAGGTCGCGCTTGCCCGCCACCGAGGCCGGGACGTCCTTGAGGTCGCGCAGGTAGTTCCGCCAGCCCGCTTCGTTCGCCTTGCGGGCCGGGCCGAACCCGGTCTTCAGCGAGGCCTTCGCGGTGGCGGCCGCCTGCTCGCCGAAGCCGAGCGAGAGCGTGGCCCGCCGCGACTTCAGCCCGTCGGCGGCCAACTGGCCGGTCTGCACCACGTTGCCCTTGCCCGCGGTGTCGTAGCTCTTGAGCTGGAACGACTTCAGCAGTTGGGTCGCGCCGTCGGAGGTGCCGGAGAAACCGTTGCTGGTCTTGGTGAACGCGGGGTTCGCGGCCAGCGCCGAGGTGACTTTGCCGTCGGTGGCGACGAGGGTGTCGCCCTCGGTACGGGCCGAATCGTCGGTGCCGTTGTTGTCGAGGTCCGGGTCGAGCACCGCGTAGAGCTGGTACGGCTTGCCGGTCAGCGAGGTGAAATCGACATCGACCAGCACGCTCGCGCGCTCGGGGTCGGTGACGTAGGTCTTGCGCAGTTTCCAGCGCTTCTTCTCGTCGGTGATCGTCTGCTCGTAGGTCAGCCCGTCCGGCGAAGTACGCCGCACCTGCTCGAACTTCGCGTCGGCGTCGGTGGCCGCGAAACTCTTACCGTCCGTCACCACGAAGCCGAGCGAGCGGATGCTCGGCGTGGAGAGGTCCGGATAGTAGACGTCGGAAAGTTGACCACTGTGGAGGGTGAACCAGACGTTGCTGGCCTGGTCGCGGGACCCGCCGAAGCCGGTTTTCCCGGCGGGAAGCCAAAGCGGGTGGGCGCCGGGCCCGCCGGGGGCCGCACCACCTTCCGGTTCCGCCGCGGCCACCGCGGGTAACAATCCCGCGGCCAGCACCCCGGTCAACGCGAGGATCAACGGCCTTCGCATGCTCGCCCCAATCTGCACCGTTACAGAAGCTGGCCCATTCTGCTCGGTGCCGAAAAACCGCGCATGCCCCATACAGGTGAGTTTCTGGCAGAACCCCCACAGCCGGGGTCACTTGGCAAGGCGGCGGTCGGCATGGCATGGTCGGGGGACAACCGAACACCGCAACCGCGGGAGCTCGCGCCTTGGCGGGCTGAGAGGGTGGCTGGTGTCCTGTCCACGGGACCCGGTGCCGCCGACCGCATGAACCTGACCGGGTAATGCCGGCGTAGGGAGTGAATGTCGTTGACGACACTGGAAAATGACGCCACCGTCACACCGACCGTGACCACCGGGCCGATCACCGGCTCGCACAAGGTGTACCACCGCACCGAATCCGGCCTCCGCGTCCCGGCGAGGCGGATCGATCTGTCCACAGGGGACCACTTCGACGTCTACGACACCTCGGGCCCGTACACCGATCCCGACGTCACCATCGATGTCCACAGTGGACTTCACCGGCTGCGGGCCGGGTGGGCCGACGGGCGTGAGCACAACACCCAGCTCGGCTGGGCGAAGGCGGGCGTGATCACCAGGGAGATGGAGTTCATCGCCGCCCGCGAGCGCGTCTCCCCCGAGTTCGTGCGCGACGAGGTCGCCCGCGGCCGCGCGGTGATCCCGGTCAACCGCAGGCACCCGGAGAGCGAGCCGATGATCATCGGCAAGAACTTCCTGGTGAAGATCAACGCGAACATGGGCAACTCGGCGGTCTGGTCCTCGGTCGAGGAAGAGGTCGACAAGATGGTCTGGGCCACCCGCTGGGGTGCCGACACCATCATGGACCTGTCCACCGGCAAGCGGATCCACGAGACCCGCGAGTGGATCCTGCGCAACTCGCCGGTGCCGGTCGGCACCGTGCCGATCTACCAGGCGCTGGAAAAGGTCGACGGGGAACCGGAAAAGCTGTCCTGGGAGGTCTACCGGGACACCGTGATCGAGCAGTGCGAGCAGGGCGTGGACTACATGACCGTGCACGCCGGGGTGCTGCTGCGGTACGTACCGCTGACCGCCCGCCGGGTCACCGGCATCGTCTCGCGCGGTGGCTCGATCATGGCCGCGTGGTGCCTGGCGCACCACCGGGAATCCTTCCTGTACACGCATTTCGCCGAGTTGTGCGAGATCCTGAAGCAGTACGACGTCACCTTCTCCCTCGGTGACGGCCTGCGCCCCGGTTCCATCGCCGACGCCAACGACCGCGCGCAGTTCGCCGAACTGGAAACCCTCGGCGAACTCACGCACATCGCCCGCGAACACGACGTCCAGGTGATGATCGAAGGCCCCGGCCACGTGCCGATGCACAAGATCAAGGAGAACGTGGAGCTGGAGGAACAGCTCACCGGCGAGGCGCCGTTCTACACCCTCGGTCCACTCGCGACGGACATCGCGCCCGGCTACGACCACATCACCTCGGCCATCGGCGCGGCCCAGATCGGCTGGTACGGCACGGCGATGCTGTGCTACGTCACACCGAAGGAGCACCTCGGCCTGCCCAACCGCGACGACGTGAAGACCGGGGTGATCACCTACAAGATCGCCGCGCACGCCGCCGACCTGGCCAAGGGGCACCCGTACGCGCAGGAGTGGGACGACGAGCTGTCCAAGGCGCGCTTCGAGTTCCGCTGGAACGACCAGTTCAACCTGGCGCTCGACCCGGACACCGCGCGCTCGTTCCACGACGAGACGCTGCCCGCCGAACCGGCCAAGACCGCGCACTTCTGCTCCATGTGCGGGCCGAAGTTCTGCAGCATGCGGATCACCCACGACGTGCGCAGGTACGCCGAGGAACACGGACTGTCCACAGTGGAAGCGATCGAGGCCGGGATGCAGGAGAAGTCCGCGGAGTTCGGCGCCAAGGGCGGTCAGGTCTACCTGCCGGTGGTCGAGCGCCCGTGACCACCACGCCGCGCACCGCGCTGACCATCGCCGGCTCCGATTCCGGTGGTGGCGCGGGCATCCAGGCCGACCTGCGCACGTTCTTCGCCAACGGGGTGCACGGCATGACCGCGATCACCGCGGTCACCGTGCAGAACTCGCTGGGCGTGCAGGGGTTCACCGAGATCCCGGCCGAGGTGGTCACCGCGCAGATCAGGGCGGTGGCCTCGGACATGGGCGTGGACGCGGCGAAGACCGGCATGCTGGCCACCGCCGAGATCATCCAGGCGGTGGCGAAGACCCTCGACGAGGTCCACATCGGACGGAACGCGGCGATCCCGTTCGTCGTGGACCCCGTCGCGGCATCGATGCACGGTGACGCGCTGCTGCGTGAGGAAGCGCTCGAGGCGATCCGCACCGAGTTGTTCCCGCGCGCCACCCTCGTCACGCCGAACCTGGACGAGGTGCGCCTGCTCACCGGGGTGGAGGTGACCGGCCGCGAAAGCCAGAGGGAGGCGGCCGGCGCCCTGCTCGAGTTCGGCGCGCAGTGGGTGCTGGTCAAGGGCGGGCACCTCTACGAGGACCCGGAGTGCACCGACCTGCTCTCCGACGGCGTCCAGTGCATCGAGCTGACCGGCCCGCGGCACGACACCCCGCACACCCACGGCGGTGGTGACACGCTGGCCTCGGCGATCACGTCGGGGTTGGCGAAGGGCCTTGGCGTGCCGGACGCGGTCGAAGCAGGCAAGCGGTTCATCGAACGCTCGGTCGCCGAGGCCTACCCCCTCGGCGCCGGCGTCGGCCCGGTCTCACCGTTCTGGCGGCTCGCTCACGACCAGCCCGGGGCAGCAGCCGGTCGTTGACAGTTCGTGCACGAGTTTTCGGCTGCACTGCTGGAAAGCGTCCAGTTCGTCCGGGTCGAGGTGGGCGCCCAGGGTCTCGGACAGCACGCGCACGTAGACCTCGCGTGCCTGCACGAGCGTCCGGTCGCCCGCCTCGGTGAGCACGGCGTAGACCTCGCGACGGTTGTGCTCCGGCCGGTCCCGCCGGACCCAGCCGCGGTCGACGTGGCGGTCGACGATCCGGGTCAGCCCGCCGCGGGTGACGCCGAGCCGGTCGGCCAGTTCGAGCATCTGCAGCTGGCGGTCCGGGCTGCCGCGCAGGGCGGTGAGCAGGTCGTGATCAGCCAGTGAGCAGCCGGCTTCGGCCTCGATGCCCTGGTCGAGCAGCCGCCGGATGGCGCTGTAGAGCTGGTGCAGGTTCCCCCACGCCCGGGTCGCTTCACTCTCCGAGATCACCGGCCCAGTGTAACTCCGCCGGTTGACGCCCTAACGATTGTAGATACGATGGTTGTCATGGAAATCGTTCCGGTGAAGAACGGCACCCGCGGCACGCGCGGCGGCAAGGCGATGATGTGGGCGATGAAGGTGCTCCGGCGCCGCCTGATCAACTCGCACCGCAAGCAGGGCGACAAGTTCCGCGGGATGGACGTGCTGTACCTGACCGCGATCGGCGCCAAGTCGGGTGAGCCGCGGACCACCGCGCTGGCCTACTTCCGCGACGGCGACGGCTGGCTGGTCATCGCCTCCGCCGGTGGCTCGGCCCGCAATCCGGCCTGGTACTACAACATCGCCAAGCACCCGGACCGGGTCACCATCGAAGTCGGTGGCACCAAGATCCCGGTCGTCGCGGAACAGCTGACGGGCGAGCGCCGGGCCGAAGTCTGGGCGAAGGTGGCGGGCGAGCACACCGGGTTCGCCGGGTACCAGGCCAAAACCGACCGCGAGATCCCGGTCATCCGGCTCACCCGCTCGCCGGGGTCCTGACCAGGGCGGGACACTGGGGGCATGACGGAAGCCACCAGCCCGCCTGCCGCGCTGACCATCGCCGGCTCCGACTCCGGCGGGGCCGCCGGACTGCAGGCCGACCTGCGCACCTTCCTCACCTGCGGGGTGCACGGGCTGGTCGCGGTGACCGCGGTCACCGTGCAGAACACGCTCGGCGTGCACGACCGCACCGACCTGCCGCCGCACATCGTCGCCGGGCAGATCGAGGCGGTCGCCGCGGACATGCGCGTGGGCGCGGCCAAGACCGGCATGCTCGCCTCCGGCGAGATCATCGAGGCCGTGGCCGCGGCCTGCGACGCCGCCGAGATCGGCCGCGACCGGCGCATCCCGTTCGTGGTCGACCCGGTGGCCGCGTCCATGCACGGGCACCCGCTGTTCGACGACGCAGGCCTCGGCGCGCTGCGCGAACTGCTGCTCCCCCGCGCCACCGTGCTCACGCCGAACCTGGACGAGGTGCGCCTGCTCACCGGGCTCGAGGTGACCGACCGGCACGGCATGCGCGAGGCCGCGGTCGCCCTGCACGCACTCGGCCCGCGGTACGTGCTGGTCAAGAGCGGGCACCTGGTGAGCGACCCGGAGTGCGTCGACCTGCTCTTCGACGGCGAGGACTTCGTCGAGCTGCCCGGGCCGCGGTTCTCCACCCCGCACACGCACGGCGCCGGCGACGCGATGGCCTCGGCGTTCACCGCGGGCCTCGCGCGCGGCATGCCGGTGGTCGAGGCGGCGAAGTTCGGCAAGTGGTTCGTCAGCAACGCGGTGGCGCACTCGTACCCGATGGGCGCCAAGGTCGGCCCGGTCTCGGCGTTCTGGCGGCTCGCCCCGGAGGACCGCGCGTGACCCGTGAGCGGGTGGGCGCGTTCGTCGAGAGCAGGCGGTTCCAGAACTTCATCATCGCGGTGATCGTCGGCAACGCGGTCACCCTCGGCCTGGAGACCTCGCCGCGGATGGTGGCCGAGCACGGCACCCTCCTGCACACCCTCGACTACCTGGCGCTGGGCATCTTCGTGGCCGAGCTGGGCGTGAAGCTGTGGGCCTTCCGGGGCGCCTTCTTCAAGGACGCCTGGAACCTGTTCGACGTGGTCGTGGTCGGTGTCGCGCTGGTCCCGGCGACCGGGCCGTTCGCCGTGCTGCGGGCCCTGCGGGTGCTGCGCGTGCTGCGGCTGATCTCCGTGGTGCCGTCCATGCGCAAGGTGGTCACCGGCCTGCTCGCCGCGGTGCCGGGCATGGCCTCGATCGCCGCGCTGCTGGCGTTGATCATCTTCGTCGCCGGGGTGATGGCCACCAAGCTGTTCGGCGACATCACCCCGGAGCACTTCGGCGACCTCGGCACCTCGCTGTTCACCCTGTTCCAGGTGATGACCGGCGAAGCGTGGCCGGAGATCGCCGACGACGTGATGGCGCAGGCACCCGCGGCCTGGATCTTCTTCGTCGTCTACATCCTGATCTCGAGCTTCGCGGTGCTGAACCTGTTCATCGCGGTGGTGGTCAGCGCGATGGAGGACGAACTGCGCGACGAACTCCGCGAGGAGGAGGACAAGCAGACGCAGGCCCAGGCCGCGGCGAACCGCGAGATCCTGGACGAACTACGTGCGCTGCGGGCCGAGGTCGCCGAGTTGCGCGACCGCGACCGCTAGGCGTCTTCGTCGTCGGACAGCAACGCCTCCAAGGCGGGGAGCGCGCCGATCAGCCGTTCCCGCAGCTCGGGCGGCAGCCGGTCGATCCGCCTGTTCAGCTCCTGCACCCGGGTCGACCGGACGCCGGAAACCATGCGCTCACCTTCCTCGGTGGCGGTGGCCAGCCACGCGCGGCGGTCGATCGGGTCGGACTCGCGGCGGACGTACCCCGCCTCCACCAGCGCGGCCACTATCCGCGACATGGTCGCCGCGGCCACCCCCTCCTTCGCGGCGAGGTCGCCGAGGCGCAGCTGCCCGTAGTTGACCAGGGTGGCCAAAGCGGAGATCGCGCCGTGGCCGGGGCCGGGCGCCCCCGCTTGCCGCAGCGAGCGGGAAAGCCTGCCCACGGCCAGGAAAAGCCGGCCGGACACGTCCTGAGACGGTGACGTGGTCACCTCACGCTCCTTACCGCGCACACAAGGTGTGGCGCGGATCAGCCCCGAGTGGTCGAAAGTGCCGTCAACCATACGTGCCGCCACCCGTGGTTCCGCGTGAACCCACCGTGATTGTGATGGAGGCCTTCCGCTCAGCGGGGTGGCGAGGAGGCCTGGGCCCAGAACCGCTGCGGAATCCGGCCCGCCCCGCGCGCCAGGCGGCCGGCCGTGACCGCCGAACGCATCGCCAGCGCCATGCGCTCCGGGTCCTGGGCGCGGGTGACCGCAGTGGACAGCAGCACGGCGTCGCAGCCCAGCTCCATCGCCAGCGTGGCATCCGATGCGGTACCGATGCCGGCGTCCAGCACCACCGGCACGCGGGCCCTGGACACGATGAGCTCGATGTTGTGCGGGTTGCGGATGCCGAGCCCGGTGCCGATCGGGGCACCCAGCGGCATCACCGCGGCACACCCGGCTTCTTCGAGCCGCAGCGCCAGCACCGGGTCGTCGTTCGTGTACACCAGCACGGTGAAGCCGTCGGCGGCCAGCTGCTCGGCGGCGTCCAGCGTCTCCAGCGGGTCGGGCAGCAGGGTGCGGTCGTCGGCGTGCACCTCGAGCTTGATCAGGTCGGTGTCCAGCGCCTCGCGGGCCAGCCGCGCGGTGAGCACCGCCTCGGCCGCGCTGCGGCAGCCCGCGGTGTTCGGCAGCAGCTTGATCCCCAAGCGCCGCAACAACTCCAGCACCCCGGACCCGCCTTCGGCGTCGGCCCGCCGCATCGCCACGGTGGTCAGCTCGGTGCCCGAGGCGACCAGCGCGCGCTCGAGCGAGCTGAGGCTGCTCGCGCCGCCGGTGCCGATGATCAGCCGGGAGTTCAGCTTGTGCTCGCCGATGAGCAGCTGGTCGCCGGTTTCGGTCATGTCAGCCTCCTTGGACCGCGGTGAGGATGTCGAGCGAGCTGCCGTCCGCCGGGACGAACCCGGCCCAGTCGCGGCGGGCGATGACGTCGGCGTCGACCGCGACGGCCACGCCCTTTTCGCCGATCCCGAGCGCTTCGAGCAGCTCCCGCACGGTGGTGCCGTCGGGGAACTGCCGTTCGTCGCCGTTGACCACGATCCGCATCAGACACTCTCCTTCTCACGAAGCCGGGCCGGGTCGGCCGCGGCCACCCCGGGTGGCGGCGGTGTGCCGTCGAGCGCGGCGAGCACCGCGTCGGCGGTGATCGGCGCCATCAGCAGGCCGTTGCGGTGGTGCCCGGTCGCGGCGAACACCCCGTCGGGCAGCCTGCCGACGAAAGGCAGGTTGTCCACGCTGGCCGCCCGCAACCCGGCGGCGGTCTCGGCCAGCTCGTACTCGGCGATCGCCGGGAAGACGCGCTCGGCGCCGTCGAGCAGCTCACGCACGCCGCGGGCGGTGACCACCTCGTCGAACCCGGCCTCGTACTGGGTCGCGCCGAGCACGAGTTCGCCACCGGCACGCGGCACGAGGTAGATGGGCCGCCCCTCGGCGAACGCGCGGACGGTGTGCGCGGGCGGCGGGAGCGTGGTGCGCCGGGAGCGCAGGCGCAGGATCTCGCCCTTGAGCGGGCGGACCGCGTTCGCCAGCGCGGGGTGCAGCCGGGCACTCCACGCGCCCGCGGCGAGCACGACGAGATCGCTGGTCAGCGTGCGTTCGGTGGTCCGGACGGTCTCCGGCCCGAGTTCGACGACCTGCTCGCGGATCGGGTCGAGGTCCCGGCCGAGGGCCTCGAGCAGGGCCCGGTTGTCCACGGAGAGGTCACCCGGCACGGCGAGACCACCGCGGATCGAGCCCGCCAGGCCGGGTTCGAGCTTGCGCAGCTGTCGGCTCGTCAACTTCTCGGCCGACCGGCCCGCGTGGTTGAGGTAGGCCGAGAGCTGGTCGAGCACGCCCAGGTCGGCGCTGTCCAGCGCGGCGACGAGGGTGCCCCGCTCGGACAGGCCGCAGCCGCCGAGGCGCCGGGCGAACTCGGGCCAGCGGCGCAGCGACTCCTCACCGAGGGTGAGCACGTCCTCTTCGCCGGGCCAGGCCTCGGTGACCGGCGCGAGCATGCCGCCCGCGACCCAGGACGCGCCCCGGCCGGGGTGCGGGTCGACCAGGGTGACCTCGTGGCCCGCGGTCCTCGCGCGCCAAGCCACGGCGAGGCCGATGATGCCGCCGCCGACCACGGTGACGCGGTGTTTTCGCTTCATGGAAATCACGCTCCCTGCGCCGGCATGACCCGGATCAGGTTCCACGGTCGGAGCGGCAGCTCCCTCTCAGCCCGTGCCTCGGGCTCCCGTGCGGACGATTCCACGGTACACACCGGGTACCGTCGCGACCATGCCTGGGCTGAATGGTGACGAGATCCGGAAGCGCCTCGACGAGGCGCGGCTGTACCTGTGCGTGGACGCGCGTTCGGCGCACGGGGACCTCGCGGAGTTCCTCGACGCGGCGCTGGCCGGCGGGGTCGACATCGTGCAACTGCGGGACAAGACCAGCGGGTCACCGCTGGAGGCGAAGCAGGAACTGGCGGCGCTGGAGGTGTTCGCCGAAGCGTGCGCCCGCCACGACGCGCTGCTGTCGGTGAACGACCGGGCCGACGTCGCACTGGCCGCCGGAGCGGACGTGCTGCACCTGGGTCAGGACGACATCCCGGTGCCGCTCGCCCGCCGCATCCTCGGCGACGAGGTCGTCATCGGCCGCTCCACCCACTCCGGCGCACAGGCCCGCGCGGCCGCCGCCGAACCGGGCGTCGACTACTTCTGCACGGGCCCCTGCTGGCCCACCCCGACCAAACCGGGCCGGGAAGCGCCGGGCCTCGACCTGGTGCGGGAAACCGCTTCGCTGGGCACGCCCCGCCCGTGGTTCGCCATCGGCGGCATCGACCTGCCGCGGTTGCCGGAAGTGCTGGAAGCCGGCGCTTCCCGCGTCGTGGTGGTCCGCGCGATCACCGAAGCGGACGACCCCCGAGCGGCGGCGCACGCGTTGAAATCCGCACTCGCGTAAATTACTTCGGCTGGGCACCCAATCTTTCACCTGACCGGGCGGGCGGAAACTCACCGCCAGTGGCGCGAGTCCGGAGGACGAAATTCGTGGAAACCCCTCGTCGCGGTGGCGTGAAAGCACCATAATCGGGTCACCGGTTTCCGCGCCACGCGAGGAGACGCGCAAGTGCGACGGCGAGGCACGTCCGCACCACCGCCTTCCTCATCATGTGCTCGGCCGGTGCCAGGGAACTCGGCAAACGCCACCCCTCGATTGAGTGAGGTGGGCCGCCCTTGATCTGTTCAGCCATGACGCTGGGTCACTTGAACGCCCGGAAGAATGCATTCTCCGTCACGCCAGGTACACCGAAAAGTGCCATTTCTCTTTGCCATTCGCCGAGAATTTCCCTGGTAACCTCTGGCCCTCCACAAGCCGTCTTTTACTCGCAAGGGGGAACAACCATGTCCGGCGACAGCGGGAAAACAGTGGTCATCGCCGTGGACGGGCCTGCCGCGGCCGGTAAGACCACCACCTGCCTGGCCCTGGCCGACACCTTCGACCTGCGGTACCTGGAAAGCGGGCGCACGTATCGCATCGTGGCCTACGAGGCGATCCGCCGCGGGGTACCGGTGGACGACCGCTCGGCCGTCGTCGGACTGTGCGACCGGCTGATCGACGAAAGCCGGACCGGCAACCTGTTCACCTCCAGCCGGTACAGACCCCAGGAACTGAGATCGAATCCGGTCGACCTGGCGGTTTCCGCGGTGGCCAGGATCGGCGAACTGCGCGGCCGCGTCACCGAACTGATCCACCAGTGGGCCCGCGTGCAGGCCCGCTGCGTGGTCGAGGGCCGCGACATCGGAACTGTGGTCTTCCCCACAGCACCCGCCAAGTTCTACCTGACCGCGAAACCGGAGATAAGGGCCGAACGCCGCGTACGCCAAGAAGGGCACGGTTCCTACGAAGAGGTGCTGAAAGACGTCATCCGGCGTGATCAGGCCGATATGTCGCGGCCGGTGGCGCCGCTGGTGCCCGCCGAGGACGCGGTCGAGATCGACACCACCGAACTGTCGGTGGCGCAGGTGGTGGGGCGAATGGTTTCCGTCTGCCGAGACCGGGGTGTAGCGAATCCATGATCGACAACGACACAGGGTTTTTGACCCCGACGTGCCCGGCCAACACCCGGCGATCGGACGGTGACGACGTGCTGGGCTGCCTGTTCTGCGAAGTCGGCGACCCGTTGGTGAACAGTGTGGTGATCGCCCGGGAATTGTTCTACGTCCGCTGGGACAACTACCCCGCCGCCAAGGGCCACGTCGAAATCGTGCCCTGGCGGCACGTGGCCAGCTATTTCGACCTCAGCGGTGAAGAAGCCGCCGCCGCGCACGCCATCCTCAAAGAGGCACGCGAGCTGCTGGACAAGGAATACCAGCCGGACGGTTACACGATCGGCGTGAACGAGGGGCGGGCCGCCGGCCGCACGGTCGACCACCTGCACATCCACCTGATCCCCCGCCACGACGGCGACGTGCCCGATCCGCGCGGCGGCGTCCGGCACGTGCTGCCGGGCACCGATCCGGACGAATGGGGCGCTTAGGCGCTGTCCGGTGAGTCAAGGTCGCGCTCTCCGCGCCCAGGCGGCCCCTGGCGGCACGGGCGAGTTCGGCCGAGTACGGCCAGTACGAGGCCGAATCGCCCGCACCGCCAGGAACCACCTGGATCACGAAGCCCATCGACCAGACTTACAGGACAGCGCCTAGGCGTGTTTCAGGTGGCGGGTGAGTCCTGGGCGGACAGATCTTCGGCCAGTTCCCTACAGCGCAGGCGGGCCGGGGAGAAGTCGTAGGGCATCTTGCCGATGGCTTCGAACGCGCTCATGGAGCCGAGGTCGGCCTCGTCATCGGCGGTAGCCGGGTGCATGGTGTCCCAGGTGTCGAAGAGGGCATCGTCGTCCTTGTCCAGGCCGGACTCTTCGATGACGGCGTGCAGGGCGTTCTCGAAGGCGTGCCGCTCGGCGGCCACTCGAGCCACCCGTGGATCATCGACGGCGACGCTGTCGTCGAGTGCCTCCTCGGCGTCATCGACGCGGTCGGACTTCTCCCGCAAAGTGGGATGCGTGGCCAGGACGATGAAGCGGGTGGCCTGGACGGCCGCGCCGAGCGGGCCGAAGATCCGCTCGGTGACCAGCAGGGTGTCCAGGTCCGCCTGACGCAGGGAGCCTTCGGGCAGGCCCTTGAGCCGGTCGGTGACGAAGTCGGAGAGCAGGCCCCGTTCCAGGATGCCCGCGATACCGTCTCCGCTGTCCGCACCGGCGGAAGCCATGCCGGTGGTGAAGGCGTCACGGATGTCGTCCAGGGCGATCCCGGCGTCAGCCATCTTGCGGATCCACAGCAGGCGGATCATGTCCTCGTACCCGTAGCGTCGGCGGTCGTCACCGCCCCACTCGGGCTCGGGGAGCAGGCCGATCTCGTGGTAGTGGCGGATCGCCCGTGGTGTGCTGCCGGCGAAGGCCGCCGCGTCCCCGATCTTGACCTGGCGGGGTGGCGTGAAAGACAAATGCATGAACAGGGACCTTCTTTCGACAGATCGGGACGTGGGTCCACTGGACCACATGCCGCTACGGAAGGTGCAACCCGAAGACAGTGCCTAGCCCTTGTGGCCGGTCGCGATGAACCAGGTGTCGCGCGAACTGCGGTGGACGGTGGTCGACGCGAACCCCACGGACCGCAGTTCCGCCTCCACCGATTCCGGGACGCGCTGGGAGAACCACCGCGCACACGCCAGGCGCTTGCCGTCCTTCCAGCCTTCGAACTTGCCGGCCTGCAAGCTGATCGCGGCCCGTCCCCCCGGCCGGAGCACCCGGTGCATCTCGGTGAAACTCCGGCGGTGGTCACCCCGCGGCACGTGGAGCACGCTCGCGCACGCCCACACCCCGGCGAACACGGCACCGGGGAACGGCAGGTCCAGCAGGTCGAGCTGCACCACCCCGGCCGGGGCGCACCGGGACCGGGTCAGCTCCAGCATGCGCTCGCTGACGTCCCCCGCGACCACGACCAGGCCGCGGCACCCCAGGTACTCGGTGTCCCGGCCGACCCCGCAGCCCAGGTCCAGCACCGGACCGGCGGGGAGCGCGACGGCGAAGCGGTCCAGGTCCCGGTCCAGCCCGGGGAACTGGTCGAGCGTCGCGGTCGTCACCGCGTACTCGTCCGCGTGCTCGTTGTAGAGCTTCCTGGTCGCGCGGGTGATCCGGCCGGTGGTGTCCTCGTTCAGATGCACTCGAACTCCTCGCGGCCGATGTAGAGGCTCAGCGCGGTCATCTCCTCCCACACCTCCGTGCGGTTGAGCACGTCGAAGCCGTGGCTCGCGTCCAGGCTGACGCAGCCGACGAACCGGTTGCGCCCGTTCCGGATGGGCGTGGCGAACACGGCCCCGCGGTGCCGGACCCGCTTGAACTCCTCCCAGGTCAGGTTCATCACCCAGCGGTGCTTGTGCTCCTCGACGTAGCGGGTGAACTCCTCCTCGGTGGTCAGCTCCTGCGCCAGCGGTTCGACGTCGAAGGCGGTCTCGCAGTCCTCCTTCCAGCACAGCCCCACCACCCCCACCCCGCGCGCCGGGGTGAAGGACCGCGTGTTCGGATAGGTCGACATCCGGTAGGTGCCGAGCCGCTTGAGCACGCCGCGCACCGGATGACGCAGGGTGCGCCGCTTGCGCCACACGTGCAACGCCAGGTCACCGGTCTCCAGCGGTGGCTCGATGTCCCCGCTGAGCTCCAGCAGCTTCCCGAAACTGGAGAGGATGTAGCGCCGCATGGTCACGCTGCGGTCGGCCAGGCTCCGCACCTGCCAGCTCTCGAACGGGGTCAGCACGCCGAAGATCCCGGCGACGCTCAGGAAGATCAGCATCAGGGAGGGCTGGGCGACGACCAGCGCGTCCCAGAACGGCTGGGACGGGACGTGGTACGCCTTGCCCGCCAAGGCCAGCGTCGCCGACAACACCACGGTCTTGTCCAGCAGCCTGGCTGTCGACCGCTTCACGCTCGGACGTCGGCCGGTGCGTGCCGCCACGCCTTGCCGGGCAGTGCGCCACGCGTGCCGTCCGGCCGGACCAGCACGACGTCACGCCGCTCGGTGACCACGCCGACCCGGTGGAAGTCGAGGTCGCCGGACAACGCGGCCAGCTGGTCGGCAGGTGCGGTGAACACCAGCTCGAAGTCGACCGAATCGCCGAGCACGACGGCCAGGGGGTCGAGATCGAGGTGCGCGGCGACCGCGGACACCGCGCCGGGGATGGGCAGCGCCTCCTCGCGGACTTCGACCCCGACGGAACCCGCCTGCGCCACGCCTTCCAGCGCGGCCTTGAGCCCGTCCGAGGTGTCCTGGCAGCTGGTCACCACCCCGCTGGCGCTGAGGGCCATGCCGCTGTCGATCCGCGCCTCCGGGCGGCGCCAGTAGTCGAGCATGGTGCCGAGGTGCTTCTCCTCGATCCCGGGATCGGGGTCGGCGGCACGCAGGTACGCCATGGCCGCCCCGGCGAACCCGGTGGGCGCGGTCAGGCAGATCGCGTCCCCCGGCTTCGCGCCGGTCCGGAACAGCGCCCCGCCGGACGGGCAGACCCCGAGCGCGGAGGCGGACAGGATGAGCCGCTCGGCCCCGCCGATATCGCCGCCGACGTTCAGGCAGCCGGAGGCGGCACAGGCGTCGCGGATGCCCTCCAGCACCCGCCGGAACACCACATCGGTCATTTCCGGCGGGTAGCGCACCACGGACAGCACGCCGATCGGCTTGGCCCCCATCGCGGCGATGTCGCTCAGGTTCGCCGCGACCAGGTAGTAGCCGAGGTCGTACTCGTCCAGGTACCCCATCTCGTACAGCCGGAACTTCGGCCCGCGCACGTAGTCCGAACCGACCACCAGCTCGTGGTCGCCGTGGAAGCGGTAGACCGCGCAGTCGTCCTGCGCGTCCACCCCCGCCACCAGATCCACGCGACTCCGGTCCGGCCAGTCCGCCGGTGTGAAGGCGTCGAGCTGACGGCCGAACAGCGGCACGACGGTTTCCGCCAGTCTGGTCGGTTCGTCCGAAAGAGCGCGGTCATCGGGCACGGGGTTCCTCCATGGCGAGCCGGGCAGGCCAGTCGCGGACCCGCCGCATGGTCGAGCGGAGCGCGTCCTTGCGCATGACCACGGCGTAATCCCATTCCGGGTCGTCGATCGAAAGAATCGAACCGGCGACCGAGCGCAGGTACTGCCGCCGCTGGGTGGTCGGCAGGTAAACGCGGCAGTGACCTTCGTGCGAACGCAGGAAATAGGCGGAATCCGGCCACGGTGGCCGGGCCAGCTCGGTGATCGAATCCAGGTCGTGGTAGCGCAGTCCGTCGGCGAGCATGATCCGGTCCGCCGCGGGTCCGGAAACGGGGAGCAGGTGCAGGTGCGCGTGCGTGATGCAGGCGTGGCTGACCTGACCGGTACTGGAACCGTGTTCGAGGAACAATGGCTCGCCGAAAACCTCGCGGTAGAGCAAGCGCACCCGCTCGATCAGTGCCACGGCCTCGCGTTGGTGCTCGCCGAGCACCTGGGCGAACGAGAGGTAGTGCCGCTTGGGCAACAGGAGCAGGTGCCCGGTGGTCAACGGCGAGAGGTCCGCCAGCAGTTCGAAGTTCGGCGTCGAATGGACGCGTCTCGACGGCGGGTCGCCTTCGTAGAAACGACGGAACGAGGTGTCGGCCGCACCGGAAATCTCTTCGCAGAAATCCGCGCCGGTGCACGGCACGGCTGTGATCATTCTTCCCCCCGACGTCGCCTCGCGATGCGCCATGCCGGGGTATTTTTCCGCATCGGCCGCGCGTTACGGGGGTTTGCCCGGCAGGTTAGCTCGAACGTCGCAAGAGCAGCCGGAAAGGTGCTGTCCAGTTTCTGCCCGGGGAACATTTGCGCATGTCCGTTTTCGCATTCCGCTCGGGCGAATTCCCGGCGCCCTGGTGCGCGGAACCGCCCGGCGACGGGTGGTCGCCGGGCGGTTCCGGGTGGGAGGTCAGCCCTGCGGGGTGCTGGGCTGGGCGCTCGGTTGCTGCGGCTTCGTGGTCGTGGTGACCGGCGGTTCCGGGGCACTGCTGGTCGGCTCGTCCGACGGCTCGGCCGGGGCCGTGGTGGTCGGCTCGGCGGACTCGCTCGGCGCGGACTCGCTCGGCGTGCTCGCCGGGGCTTCCCGGGTTTCCGAGGCCGGGGCCTGCTCGGCCGGTTCACCGCCCCGGGTGCCACCGCCGCCGACGATGTGGCCGATGGTGCTGCCGCCACCACCGGAGATGCTGCCGCCGGTGGCGAACTCGAACCCGGTGATCACCAGGATGGCCAGCACGAAGCCGACCACGCTGGTGCCGATGAGCAGTGGCCAGCGCAGCTTGCGCAGGCGGCTGACGGCCTGCTCCTCGGTCTCCGGCGTTTCCGGCGATTCCGAGGTAGCGGTCTTCGAGTCCGAAGGGGACTCAACGGTCACCACCTGCGTTCGCGAGGTCAGTGTCCGCGCGCGCAACGCGGCGAGTTTGGTCCGTTCGAGCGAACGCACGTACAGTTCGCCACCCACGGTGGTGATCACACTGGCCAACCCGGCGCCGAGCACGGTGCCCGCCACGCCCAGTGTCGAGCCGAGCAAGGCGGCGGTCACCGCCGCCAAGGCGGCCGCGGCCACCTGGATCGGTCTGATACCTGACTTCGTCTCTTTCTCCTCTGACATGGATCCGTTCTTCTCCGCCCCTGCGTTTTCGCTCTTTCTCCCAACGATTAAGTCGCACGGGATGCTCCCCGCGTTGCCCGATGGTGAGCCCCGCCACCCTCACTGTCCACAATGGACCAGCACCCCACGGCGGCCCGATCCTTGGCATACTCCCGCCATGCAGCTGATCTCCCTCGAGCACATCCGGACCGCCGCCGGCCGCATCGCGGGGGCCGCGATCCGCACCCCCCTGCTGCCGCAGCACTGGGCCACCGGCGCGCCGCTCTGGCTCAAAGCCGAGAACCTGCAGGGGATCGGCGCGTTCAAGATCCGCGGCGCGTACAACGCCATCGCGGCGCTGAGCGAGTCCCAGCGGCAACGCGGGGTGGTCGCCTACTCGAGCGGTAACCACGCGCAGGCGGTCGCCGCGGCGGCGAAGATGTTCGGCGTGCGCGCGGTGATCGTGGTCCCGGACAGCACCCCGCGCAACAAGGTCGAGGCCACCACCGCGCACGGCGCCCAGGTCATCGAAGTACCGATCGCGCAGCGCGAACTCGCCGCGCAGACCCTCGCCGACCAGCACGGGTTCAACCTCATCCCGCCGTTCGACCACCCCGAGGTGATCGCCGGCCAGGGCACCATCGGCCTGGAGATCGCCGAGGACCTGCCCAGCGTGCAGGTGGTCCTCGTGCCGGTCAGCGGCGGCGGGCTCGCCTCCGGCATCGGCACCGCGATCAGGGCACTGGTGCCCACGGCCAAGGTGTACGCGGTCGAGCCGGAACTCGCCGCCGACACCGCGGAGGGCCTGCTGTCGGGAAACCGGGTGGACTGGCCGGTCGACTGGCGGGCGCGCACCATCGCCGACGGCCTGCGCGCCCAGCCGTCCGAACTCACCTTCGCGCACCTCAAGCGGGTCGTCGACGGCATCGTCACGGTCAGCGAGGACGAGATCCGCGCCGCCGTGCGGGTGCTGGCGACCCAGGCGCACCTGGTCGCCGAGCCCAGCGGCGCGGTGACCACCGCCGCCTACCTCTTCCGGCGCGCGGAACTGCCGGAAGGCCGCACGGTCGCCGTCGTCTCCGGCGGCAACATCGACGCCGAGCTGTTCGCCGAGCTACTCCGGGCGTGACCGCGCGTAGGCGGCCGGCGGTGCCTCCACCCCGCAGTGCAGGCACTCCCCCGGCTCCGGGTGGTCGTGCTCGGGTTCGGGCTCCCCGCCGAGCACGTCGTTGCGCACGCCGAGCGCCACCAGGCCACCGGCCACGGCCAGCCCGGCGCACACCAGCAGCGCCGTCCGCCAGCTCGCGGTGAGCGCCACCGGATCGGCGTAGGCCGCCCCGGTCAGGCCCGCGACCGCGGGCAGCAGGGCGACGGCCAGCAGCCCGCCGGTCCGCGCGACGGCGTTGTTCACCCCGGACGCGACCCCGGCGTACTGGTCCGGCGCGGCGGCCAGCACGGTCGCCGTCACCGGCGCCACGACCGTGGCCAGCCCCAGCCCGAACACGGTCACCGCGGGCAGCACGGCTCCCAGGTACGACGCGCCCGGCTCGACCCGGAGCAACAACAGCATGCCCGCCGCCACCAGCATCGGGCCCACGACCAGCTGCAGCCGCGGCCCGATCTTCTGCGCCAGCCGTCCCGAATAGCCCGAGAGCACCAGCATCACCACGGTGATCGGGAGCCCGGCCAAGCCCGCCGCGGTCGGCGAATACCCCAGCGACACCTGCAGCTGCAACACCATCAACATCATCACGCCGCCCAGGGCGGCGTAGACGACCAGCGTGAGCGCGTTGGCCACGGTGAACGTCCGGCTGGCGAACAACTGCGGCGGCACCAGCGGATCCGCCGACCGCCGCTGCATCACCACGAACGCCACCAGCCCGGCCAGCCCGACCACCCCGGACCCGGCCACCAGCACGTCCCCGGCCCCGCGCACCGGCAGTTCGACCAGCGCCGCGGTGACCCCGGCCAGCCCCAGCGCGCCGACCACCGAGGCCAGCACGTTCGGCCGTCCGGCGTGCTGCTGCTCGTCGCACGACTCCGGCACGTACTTGCGCGCCAGCCACACGCAGACCACCGCGATCGGCAGGTTGATCAGGAACGCCAGCCGCCACGACCACAGCTGCACGAGCAGGCCGCCGACCAGCGGGCCGACCGCGGCGGCGATCCCGCCGAGGCCGGACCAGGCGCCGATCGCCCTGGCCCGTTCGGCCCGCGGGAACGCCGACTGCAGGATCGCCAGCGAACCGGGCGTGAGCAGCGCTCCCCCGATCCCCTGCAGGATCCGGGTGGCGACGAGCATCTCGGTGGACACGGCGAGCCCGCACAGCACGGACGCCACGCCGAACCAGACCACGCCGATGACGAAGACCCGGCGCCGCCCGTACCGGTCGCCGAGCGAGCCGGCGATCAGGATGAGCGACGCCAGCGCCAGCAGGTAGCCGTCGAGGATCCACTGCAGACCGGAAACCGAGGCCTCGAGCTCCCCGCCGATCCGCGGCAGTGCGACGTTGACGATGGTGCCGTCGAGCATGGCCATGCCCGACCCGAGAATGGTCGTGGCGAGCACGCCACGCGCGGCCGGTGTCCCCCAGCGGACGAGGTCTGGGGAGGTCACGGCCGATTCAGCGTGGTGACGAACTTGTACCGGTCACCGCGGTAGATCGAGCGGACGAACTCGACCGGCTTGCCGTCGGCGGCGAACGAGTGCCGTGACAGCAACAGCATCGGCATGCCGACGTCGGCGCCGAGCAGTTCGGCTTCCTGCGGCCCGGCGAGCGCGGTCTCGATGGTCTCCTCCGCGCGCTCCATCTCCACGCCGAACTGCTCGCGCAGCACCGCGTACAGCGAACCGCCCGCGCTGACGTGCTTGCGCAGCCCGCGGAACCGGCCCAGCGGCAGGTGCGTGGTCTCCAGCGCCATCGGCTCGGCGTCGGCCAGGCGCAGCCGGCGCATGCGCAGCACCTTCGCCCCGGCCCGGATGCCGAGCAGTTTCGCCAGCTCGCCCTCGGCGGGCAGTTCGTCGATCTCCAGCAGCTTCGACGACGGCTCGCGCCCGGACGCCCGCATGTCCTCGGTGTAGGAGGACAGCTGCAGGCGCTGGGCGAACTTCGGCTCGGCAGCGAACGTGCCCTTGCCCTGCACCCGGTGCAGCCTGCCCTCCACGGTCAGGTCGGCCAGCGCCTGGCGGACCGTGGTCCGCGAGACGCCGAACTCGCCGGCCAGCGCCCGTTCGGTGGGGATGGACGACCCGGCGGGCAGCGCGTCCAGCAGGTCCAGCAGGTGCTGTTTCAGAGCCCAGTACTTCGGCTCGCGCTGCCCCCGGGTCCCGGTGGCCGAGCCGGGTTCCCCGGGCGGTGATGTCTCCAACATGAGCGGCTCCTTCACAACACGCGCGACTCCTCAGGGAAAAAGTACTCTTCGACGGAACCAGGTCGACCGGCTAGCATTGGTCTAGACCTATGTGAGGAGACGCATGACGACCGTAGAGGGTCCGCAGCCCGGCGCGCACATGGCCGCCGAAATCGCCGAACAGCCCGCCGTGCTGGCGGCCCTGCGTGAGCGCCGGTCCGAGATCGCGGGGGTGGCCGAAGCCATCGCGAAACACCCGCCACGCTTCGCTTTGCTGGCCGCGCGGGGGTCCAGCGACCACGCCGCGCTCTACGCCAAGTACCTGATCGAGGTGCTCCTGGGGCTGCCCGCCGGGCTGGTCTCGCCGTCCACCGTGACGCTCTACGGAGCCGCTCCGGACCTGCGCGACGTGCTCCTGGTCACGGTGAGCCAAAGTGGAGGTTCACCTGATCTGGTGGAATTCACCGAGGCGGCGCGGAAGCAGGGCGCACGCACCGTGGCGGTCAGCAACACTCCGTCGTCACCGCTGAGCGCCGCCGCGGAGCTGGCCGTGGACATCGGCGCGGGCCAGGAGCAGGCGGTCGCCGCGACCAAGACCTACTCGGCCACGCTGCTCGCGCTGTACCTGCTCATCGACGCCGTGCGCGGCGGCAAGGGCGCGGACGCCGACGGGCTCGGCGAACTGGCCCAGCAGACCCTCGACCGCTCGGCGGCCGGGGTGCAGCGCGCGGTCGACCGCTACCGCTTCGTCAACCGGGTGATCACCGCCGGGCGCGGTTACTCCTACGCGACCGCGCTGGAGGCCTCGCTCAAGCTCGCCGAGACCAGCTACCTCGCCGCGCGTGCCTACAGCGGCGCCGACCTCCTGCACGGCCCGGTCGCCGCGATCGACGGCGAGACCGCGGTGCTCGCGCTGACCAACCGCGGCAAGGGCGGGGACGCCATGCGCGACGTGCTCGACGCGGTCTCGGGCCGGGGTGCCGACGTGCTGGCCATCGGTTCGGCCGCCGCCGACGTGCCCGCCGCCCTGCGGATCGAGGTGCCGCCGGTGGCCGAGGAACTGGCCCCGATCCTCGACGTGCTCCCGGCGCAGAGCCTGGCGCTCGGCCTCTCACTGGCCAGGGGCGGCGACCCCGACCGGCCGCGCGGACTCAACAAGGTCACTAAAACCCGCTGATCCACTCGCCACGATGGGTGACTAGGCGCTGTCCTGCGGGTCAGGTCGATGGGCTTCGTGATCCAGGTGGTTCCTGGCGGTGCGGGCGATTCGGCCTCGTACTGGCCGTACTCGGCCGAACTCGCCCGTGCCGTCAGGGGCCTCCTGGGCGCGGAGAGCGCGACCCTGACTCGCAGGACAGTGACTAGTGACCTGTTTCACGGCATAGTTCACCCTCGTGTTGCGAGGAGGCCCTGAGTGAGTGACCCCAGCCGCCCCTGCGTCGTCGGTGTGGACGCGGGCGGGACGTCCACCCGCGCGCTCGCGGTCGACGCCGAGGGCATCGTGCTCGGCAGCGGCCGCGCGGGCGGTGCCAACCCGAACGCGCACCCGCCGGCGCAGGCGGCGGCGAACATCGCGGCCGCCATCGGCGACGCCCTGCGCGACGCCGATCCGGCCGCGGTCCGGGCGTGCGTGGTCGGCATGGCCGGGGTGAGCAAGCTGACCGATCCCGCGATGGCGAAGGTGTTCGACGAGGCGTGGGCCGGGCTCGGGCTGGGCACCGCGGTGCGCATGGTCGCCGACGCCGAGGCCGCGTTCGCCTCGGCCACCGACGCCCCGGACGGCACCGTGCTGGTCGCGGGCACCGGCTCGATCGCGGCCCGCATCCGCAAGCGGCGCCTGGTCTCCACCGCGGGCGGGTACGGCTGGCTGCTCGGCGACGAGGGTTCGGCGTTCTGGATCGGCCGCGAAGCCGTGCGGTCCACACTGGCCGCACTCGCCACAGGCGGTCCGTTCGAAGGGCTGCCCGCCGCGGTGCTCCGCGAAGCACTGCACATGTCCGATTTGGACGCCTTGCGCGCGCAGACCGAAACCGACCGGTTGCTCACCTCGCGCCGGTTGATCACCACGTGCAACTTCGAATCGCCGATCCGGCTCGCCCGGTTCGCCCCGCTGGTCAGCGCGAGCGCCGCCGAAGGTGACGCCACAGCCCGGGAAATCACCGACCGCGCGGCGGAGTTGCTGGTGGCCAACGCACTCGCGGCCCGAGAAGACGGCGAGGACACCCCGGTGGTCATCGTCGGCAGCGTGCTCGTCGGGGACAGCCCGGTCGGCGCGCGGGTAAGGGAAACGCTGAGTGCCCTCGACATCCGTTCCGCCACCGATGGCGTACTCGGTGCCGCCTGGCTGGCGGCAGTGGACGCCTTCGGTGAGAACGCTCCGCGACCGGTGCTGGAAATCCGGTAGCGCACGTCGACTACGCACGTGGTTTACGAGTACGGTGGACGACGGCCCCCGGACCCTCCCCCCTCGCCGGGGGCCGTCTACTTCTCTTCGGGCAGCCACGGGTGCCGCAGGCCGGGGTGTTCGGCGGGCAGCGCCCGGTGGAGCACCCAGCCGCTGACCGCGAGGGTGAGCGCCACCAGCGGCCAGGAGAGGACCGTCCTGGCGATGCCGAGCGCGACCACCTGACCGCTCCACCACAGCGAGCCGTACACGAGCACGCGCAGGGTGTACTGGCCGAACACCCACACCCAGCTCGCCCGCGAGTACGCGCGCAGCAGTTCGGGATCGCGGCGCCAGCGGGTCTTCTGCCCGAGCGCGAAGCCGACCACCACGCCCAGCAGCGGCCACCGCACCACGATGCTCGCCGCCCACAGCAGCGCACTGGCCACATTGGACAGCAGCTGGATCAGGAAGAAGTCCTCCGCGCGCCCGGTGTGCAGCGCGATCAGCGCCGCCGCGATCACCGCGGCCAGGCTGACCACCACCGCGCGCGCCTTGTCCCCGGTCACCAGCCGGAAGACGCCGAGCAGCACGGCGACCCCGATCGCCACGCCGGCCCCCCAGGCGATCGAGGAATCCGCGGCCAGCCAGCCGACCACGAAGGCGGCCGGCGGCACGCTCGCGTCCAGTGCGCCCTTGCGCCCGCCGAGCAGTTCGGCCAGGGACTCGCGTGGTTCGGTCACAGGCGGCTCCGTCACCCCTACAGCCTGCCTCAAACCGTAGGGGAAGGGCACCCTTACCTTTCGGCGGACGCCCGGGTACACCTAGATCATTCCCGGGGATGATGCCGGGCGCCCGCCTGAGGGCGTCTAATTACGGGTGCCAAGATGGCTCCGGGCGTACGACACTGTGACGTCCGAGCAAAACAGAGGTTGCGGCAATCGGGATTGTGGGGCGATCTTCGAGTGTTGAACCCGGCTACGGAGGAGTTTTTCGCAGGGCACGGGGTGGAGGGAGACCCAGATTGTATGGCTTTGACAGCTACGTCGCCGTCGGCGACAGCTTCACCGAAGGGCTGAACGACGAGCTTCCGGACGGCAGTTTCCGGGGCTTCGCCGATCGGCTGGCCGAGATTCTGGCTGGGGGCCGGAGTGACTTCCGTTACGCCAACACGGCGCTGCGGGGCAAGATGATCGCCGAGATCGTCGACGAGCAGATCCCGGTGGCACTGGAGTTCCAGCCGGACCTGGTGACGCTGTGCGCCGGCGGCAACGACATCGTGGTGCCCGGGGTGGACGTGGACGCGGTCGCCGCCCGCTTCGAGGAGGCCGTGGTCGCGCTGCGCTCGGCCGGGATCACCGTGGCGGTGTTCACCGGACCGGACACCAAGGTGATGTCGGTGATGAACCGGCTGCGCGGCAAGGTGGCCATCTACAACGCCCACCTGCGCGCGATCGCCGAGCGGCACGGCGCGCACCTGGTCGACCTGTGGTCCATGGAGGCGCTGCACGACCGCCGGGCGTGGAGCGACGACCGGCTGCACTTCACCCCGGAGGGCCACCGCCGGATCGCGCTGTGCACCGCCGACGTGCTCGGTGTGCCGCTCGACCAGGACTGGCGCGAGCCGTGGCCCGCCGCCACCGCACCGGACACCTGGATCTCGCTGCGGCGGTCCGATCTGGAGTGGACCAGGGTGCACCTGCTGCCGTGGATCCGCCGCCAGCTGCGCGGTGAGTCCCTCGGTGACGGGCTCACGCCGAAGCGGCCCCGGCTCGACCCGCTGCGTCCCTCGGATGGTGGATTGGTGGACTCCCAGCCCTCGCCCTGAGCCATTCGGCGGACACGGGCCTCGGGGGTCGGCTAGTGTCCGCTACCTGGAATTACTGGGGGAGGCGGTTTCGTCGTGTCCACTTGGCAGCAGCCCACCGACGCCGGCCAGTGGCTGGACGCGGTGCCGTGGGTGATCACCGACTCGCAGCTGGGGGCTGCCGGTCCGCCCGCCGGCGGGTTCGCCATGAGCCGCAGCGAGATGATCACCGTGCTGACCGAGGCCAAGCAGCTGCGGCTGCTGGTCGACAAGCAGATCATGGCGACCCAGCCGCTCAGCCGGATCACCCCGCCGGGGCGTGATCCGGCGAGCGAGCGGTACGTGGCCGCGGCGAACCTCACCGGCGTCAGCTACCTCGACCACCTGCGGTTGCAGTCGAAGTACCTCGGCGACCTGGTCGGCAAGCTGAACAAGGCGCTGGGCAACGTCGAGGAGACCGACGCGAACTCGGCCGCCGCGGCGCGGAAGGCCGGCGAGCACTGATGGGGTGGTTCCTGGGGGACGGCGGCCCGTGGGCCGGGCTCGACGAGTACCTGAAGAAGCTGGAAGAGGACGGCGCGTTCATCCCGCCGGGCGACCTGGTGCGGATGGTCCGCGAAGGCGCGGGCCCGGCCAGCCTGCAGGAAGCGCGCCAGCTGGGTCTCGAACAGCACGATGAGCAGCGCGAGCTGGAAGACGGCGCGCGGCGGCTGGTGGCCAAGCTCGAATCGGCGTGGACCGGCAGCGCCTCCGACGCCGCCCGCGCCAACATCCAGCCGCTGGCCACGGTCGCCGAGATCGCGGCGAAGACGCTGAAGACGAACTCCGAGGTCGTGCAGAACCAGGTGCACAGCTTCGAGAGCCTGAAGTCCTCGCTGCACCAGGTGTCGAACGACGTGCCGGAGAAGGGGTTCTGGGACAGCGCGACCCCGTGGGACACCGACACCGAGGACCAGATCAACCAGCGCAACCAGCAGGTCTCGGAGAACAGCGAGAAGTACTCGGCCTACGTGCAGACCAGTGACGACAACAAAGCGTCGATGGTCGCCGACTACGGCCACGTGCCCGGGTACAGCGGAAATGATTTCGAGGTCGAACCCCGCAAACCGGGTGAACCGGATGATCCCGGGCACGACGGTAAATACCGGCTTCCGGAAAAGAAAAGCGACGATTCGACGCACATCAGCGGATTCACCGGTCATCCCCAGACGGGCATTCCGCAGCCGAACATTCCCCCGCCCGTCCAGCCGCCGGTGCAACCGCCGCTTCAGCCACCGCCGAATCCGCACATTCCGGTCGGCACCACGCCGTCCGGATACCAGCCGCCCCCGTCGTCGAAGCCCTCGAAGCCTTCGTGGCCCGGCCTTCCGGGCATCGGGCCGGGCGGTGGCGGCTTCGGCCCCCGCGGTGGCGGTGCCGGTGGTGACTTCGGCGCGGGTGCCTTCGGGCCGGGCGGCGGCATCCCGTCGGCCGGTGTCGGCGGCGGTGGCTCGGGCGGCGGCGGTGGTGCCTCCGGGGCGCCCGGTGCCGGTGGCCGGGCCGGCGCGGGCCTGCCGGGCGGCGTGGGCGGTCCGGGTGCGCCGGGTGGCGCGCAGGGCGGTCCAGCCGCTCGTGGGGGCGCCGGTTCCGGCATGGGCGGCGGCGGTGGTGGTGGCGGCGGACGCGGCCAGGGCGGTGAGGACGGCGAGCACCGTCGTGCCTCCTACCTGGAGGAAGCCGATCCGGACGCGATCTTCGGCACCGACGAGCGGACGGCGCCGCCGGTGATCGGGCAGTGAGCGTGCGCGTGCCGCGGCCGATCGTGCTGCCGCTGGCGGTGTTCCGGCAGGCGTGGAAGTGGCAGGGGCTGGGGCCGCTGCACCCGGTGATCGGCATCGAGGAGCGCTGGGCCGACACCGACACCCAGCGGGACCTGGAGAACCGCATCCTCGACGGGCTCACCCGGGCGGGGCTGGCCCGCAACGGCGTGCTGAGCAGGCACTTCAAGGACGTGCTGAAGGTGCTGGCCGAGGCCGACCGCGAGTTCTACGGCTGGGTCGGGCTGGTCGACTCCGGCCGGTCGGCCGGGGTGCTGGTCGCGACCGACGAGTTCGGCAGCGCCGTGCGGGTGTTCCGCGACGACGCGCACCTGCGACTCGACCAGGCCGAGTTCGACGCCCCCGAACGCAGCCTGGTGGACTCGCTGCCGCGGGTGCCGCCCGCGCCGGTGCCGGAATTGCGCGTGCCGCGGTCGAATGCGGACGCGGTGACCGAGGTGACCAGGACCCGGCGGACCGGCGTGCACAAACTGCACGCCGCACGCCCGGACCGCGGCGGCTCGCGTCGGCGCAGTGCGCCACTGACCGTGCTGGACCTCGCCGGGCGCGGCCGGGTGATGACGTTCGTCACCGAGGGCAAGGGGGCCGAACCCCAGGTCACCTGCGCACCCGGCGCTCCGGAGGCGCTGGTACGCCACCTGCACGCGGCGGATTCCGCGCTTCGGCCGTACTGACGAAGACCGCTCGGGTTATGGTCGGGGCATGTCCGGTCGCCTGTTGCTGATCCCGTTGGCGCTGGTGGTGACCGCCGCGATGGCGCTGGTGATCACCTGGACGGACGGCGCCCGGCTGAAAGCCGAGATGACGCAGGCCACGAGCGCGCCTGCCGCGGCGCCCGCCGGGCAGCCCGCGGACGCCGCGGCGGGTGGTGAGCTGCAAGCCGAGATCGACGGCGTGCTGGCCGCGCACCCGATCACCTTCACCCCGGACACCGCGGAACTCACCCCGGAGGGTGAAAACACCGTCGGGCAGATCCGCGACCTACTGGCGAAGGCACCCGCCTCGGCCACCTTCGAAGTGGGCGGGCACGTCGCGAAGACGCCGGGGGACGAGGAGTCTGGGCTGGAGCTGTCGCGACAGCGCGCGGAGGCGGTGGCCGCACTGCTCGGTCTCGGCGACCGCATCAGCGCGAAGGGCTACGGGGACACACGACCCAAGGCGGGCGGTGGGGACGACCGCCGGGTCGAGATCACGGTCAAGTAGGGGGAGTTGGGCGATGTTGTGGTTGTTCGGCCAGATCTGGTTGTGGCTGCTGGCCGCTTTCGGGCTGGGTGTGCTGCTGACCTGGCTGGTACTGGGGGCGGTGCACCGGAAGCAGCTGGCCGCCGCGGAGGCGGCGGCTCTGCCGCCACTGGAGCCAGCCGGGCCGCCGTCGCGGGAGCCCGCTGCCCTGCCGCCGCTGGAGTCCGCCGGGTCGCCGTCGCTGGAGCCGGAGGAGCCCGTCCTGCTCACCCACTCGGCCGATGACCAGCCCACCCCCTACGACTACCCCAGCGACGACTACGACGCGCCCTACCCGGCCGGCGGCCAGGTCGGCGCGACCTACCCCGCGGACGACCACGACGAGGTCTACCCCCGCAGCGCCCACTCCAGCGGCACCGGCCTCTTCAACGCCGACCACACCTACCCCGACGATGACGACGAGGCCTACCCCGGCTCAAGCGGGCACAGCTACGCGGCCTACCCCGGTGGCCAGTACGCCGCCAACGGCTACCCCGCCGCCCACGACGGCTATCCCGACGAGGACTACCCAGCCGAGGACCACCCCGCCGCCAACCACCGCTACTCCACCGCCACCGGCTACCCCAGCGACCCGCCCGCCCCCAACGGCCACCCCGCCGACACCGCAGCCGACCACGGCCACCCCGGCAGCGCCCCGGCCGACCACAGCTACCCCGCGGCCAACGGCTACCACGGCGACGAATCCGGCTATCCGGGCGACGAACCCGCCCACGCCCCCTATCCCGGCGACGACCCCTATCCCGGCGGGCAGCCGGTCGCCAACGGCTACCACGGCGACCAACCCGGCTATCCCGGCGACGCCCCTGCCGACACCGGCTATCCCGGCAGCACCCCGGCCGACCACAGCTATCCCGCCGCCAACGGCTATCCCGGCGGGCCGTCCACCGACACCGGTTATCCCGGCAGCGCCCCGGCCGACCACGGCTACCCCGCCGCCAACGGCTATCCGGGCGACGAACCCGCCGACCCCCGCTATCCCCGCGGCCAGACCGAGAGCAACGGCTATCCCGGCGAGCCGTCCGCCGACCAGGGTTATCCGGCGGACGAGCCCTATCCCGGCGGGCAGCCGGTCGCCAACGGCTACCCGGGCGACGACGAGGACGGCCGCCACCACCGACAGCAAAGCGAGAGCCGGCACCAAGTGGACTGGCCGGTGGAGAACGCCCAACCGGCCTGGCCGACCGACGAGGACTGGCCGCCTGCGGAGCCGCGTCGGCGCGACTGGTAATTTCGGCTGTCCATTCGAGGAGGGTCGATGCCGCTGCCGCACTGGACCGCGGACGGGGTGCTCCCACCCGGCGCGCATCCGGCGGATCTGGCCGATATCTACGAGCGCCTGGTCTGCGACGCGCCCTACCAGAACGAGCGCGAGATCCTGTTCAGCGCGCTGAGCAGCTATCTCGGCGTCGTCTGCCGGGTCATCCCGTCCGGCCGCGCCTGGGTCGACGGCGGGCTCGCGCTGTGGTCCAACGAACCGCCGGGCACCGTCGACGTGGTGCTCATCCCGGACGAGTGGGGAAGCCTGAAGAAGCTCGACGGCGCCGCCCGCGCCGCGCTCTACGGCATGGTCACCCTGCGCGGCGCGATCATCGGCCAGCCCGCCATGTACCTCGATCAGGTACAACCGGTCGGCGGCCTGCTCGACGGCTACCTCTGCGTCCCCGGCCACGAAGAGGTCTGGGCGCAGACGTGGTCCTCGGTGCGCGGCCCGTACGGCCCGATCGAGGGCCTCGTCAAGGGGTACGCGGAGGTGCGCTGGTGAACAAGTTCCGCGAGCTGGCCGAGGACATCCCCGGCGGCACCTGGCTCGACGACCTCGCCCGCGCGTCGGCGATGGCGGCGCACGCGAAGTTCGAGCGGACCTCCCGGTCACCGCTGCTGCGTGTGTCGGTGCTCGGGTCGTCGCAGCAGGACGCCTACACCTTCTCCGACATCGGCCGCGCCCTGCAGGACGCGACGGCCAAGATCGGCCGGATCATCCGCGATCCGCAGAGCGAGATCACCTACGTGCAGCCGGCCGACCGCGAGAAGGCGCCGCTGATCCAGCGCGGCCAGGCGGGCAACACGTTGTTCTTCGGCTTCCCCGAGCCGGAACCCGCCGACGCGCTGATCCACGACGGCATCGAGACGCTGTCCGAGCGCGCGGTCAAGGAACTGTGCGACTTCCTGCCCGCCAACGGTTCCGACGACGGCGCGCTCGACGCAGTGCTGTTGCAGCGGGACACCGTGCGCAACGCGGTCAGCGACATCGTCGCGGCGGTCACCAAGAACGCGGGCATCGGCATGCAGCTGACCACCACGGCCGGTGAGGACGTGGCCCGCAGCATGACCACCGAGCAGGCGCGCGTGCTGCGCGGCAGCCTGCGGGAGTCGCGCGAGGAGGTCGGGTACGAGACGGTCTCCGGCCGTCTCGACGGTGTGCGCACCCGGCGGCGGATCTTCTACCTGGAGCGGGAGTCCGGCGGCACGGTCCAGGGCGCGGTGGCGCCGGACCTGCTGGACGAGATCAAGTTGAACCTGGACCGCCCGGTCACCGCGCGGCTGCGGGTCGTGCGCACCACGACCATCGACGGCCGCCGCGGCCGCCCGGTCTACGAGCTGCTCGAAATAACCCCGGAAACCAGCCTCTTCTGAGGGCGGCGCGGTGTCGAACGGGGGCGCTCCCGTTCGTAGCCAAGGTGAGAGACCCACCGACCGCACCCCGAGGAGCGCACCATGACCGCCACCTACACCTTCGACGTCTTCTCCAGCCTCGACGGCTTCGGCTCCCACAACAGCAGCGGCGACTGGGGCGGCTACTGGGGCAAGCAGGGCCCGGAGCTGCTCGGACACCGCCTCGGCTTGTACCGCGAGGAGCAGCGCATGGTCTTCGGGGCCACCACGTTCCAGTCGAACGTGCGGATGCTGGCCTCGGGCACCGAGGGTGGCGAGGTCCTCGACCCGTGGGTGACCCGGCTGCGGGACCTGCCTGCCACGGTCGTGTCGAACACCTTGGAGGGCACCTTCGACTGGCCGGACGCGACCATCGTGCGCGGCGACGCCGTCGACATCGTCACCCGGCTCAAGGAGGAGTCCGAGGTGCCGTTGCGCTCGCACGGCAGCCTGTCGCTGAACCGCACGCTGATGGCCGCCGGGCTGGTCGACCGCGTGCAGGTGACGATCTTCCCGGTGCTCACCGGGCGGACCGGGGTGGACCCGGTCTTCCGGGACGCGGCGGACTTCGACCTCGAACTGCTCGAGAGCCGCACGCTCGACGGCCACATCCAGGAACTGGTCTACCGGCCCACGCTGCACGCATGACGGCCGGCCGGCGCTCCCCCTCGGCGCGCCGGCCGGCCGGTGCACGCCGGACCCTCCCCCTGGCCGGTCCGGCGCGATGGCTCCCACGCGTCCCACCACGCCGCGGAAACCGCGGTGATCGCCGGCCCCTCGGCCCTCCCCGGCCGCCGGACGATCACCGCGTTTCGAACACTACGCGTGAGCGTCGCCGCCCTGCTAAGAGTTCACTAAGTAGATATTTCACCTGTCCGCGAGAATCTTCCGCTCACTGGATGGGGATGGTGACTTACCGCTATTCCGCCGCTGCGGCCAGTTCGTCACGGAGTTCCGCCGGCCACGGCGCCCCCGCGTCCCGGAACCGTTCTTCGGCGAGTTTGAGCTGGTCGAAGGCCTGGGACCGGTCACCGCGGGCCCGCAGCACGCGGCCCAATGCCGCCCGCGAAACGCCTTCCTGCAACACGAATCCACGACTAGTGGTCAGGTCGATTGCCTGATGCGCGCAGCGTTCCGCCTCGGCCAATTCGCCGGTGCCCAGGTACAGCTCCGCCAGGTTGTTCAGCGATACCACTGCGTAACTGTCGTCGCCGAGTTCGCGGTCGATCGCCAGCGAACCGAGCTGGTGCTCGATCGCTTCGGCGTACCGGCCGGACAGCTTTTCCGCCTCGGCGCAGTTGTTCAGCGCCTGCCCGCGCAGCGCGAGATCGCCGGTGCGCTCGGTCTCGTCGATCGCCTGCCGCAGGCGCTCGATGGCTTCGTCGTACCGTTGCGAACTGCTCAACGCCGCGCCCACGTGGATGTTCGCCGACACCAGCAGCCGCTTGTCCCCGACTTCGACGGCCAGTTCCAGCGCGTGCTCGGCGTCGGCCAGCCCGCCGCCGTCGACGCCGAAGGTGAGCGCGATGGCGCACCGCGAGATGAGCATCCAGCAGTGCGCGAGCGGGTTCCCGGACGCCTTCGCCGCCGCCAGCCCCAGTTCGACCAGGCCGGTCCACTCGTCGCGCAACGGCCGCACCACGCGGTAGGTGTGGACCACGCGCGCGAGCTGCCAGGCGTCCTCGAACCGGCCGGCGCGGTAGGCGGCTTCGCAGGTTTCCAGCAGGTTCGGCCATTCCAGCGCGAACCAGTCGAGCGCGTCGTCGAAACCGGACAGCGCGGGCGACGCCTCTTCCGGCAGTGAACTGGTGAAGTCGAGGGGGTCCACGATCCGCAGCAGCCGCCGCCGCGCCCGGTCGGCCGCCGCCCGGTAGTACCGCACCGACCGCCGCAGCACGGCCTCGCGTTCGGTGGCGGCGAGCTCCGATTCGGCGAGATCGCGCAGGTAGAGCCGGATCAGGTCGTGCGGCGCGAACACGTCACGGCCGACCTCGGTGAGCAGGTGGTACGCCGCGAGCGTGCGCAGCCGCCGTCGTGCCTCGGGGGCCGCCGTACCGCCGATCGCCGCAGCCAGGTGCGGGCCGATCGTCACCCCGGTGAACGCGCCGAGCAGCCGGAACAACGCGCCGACCGCCTCCGGCAGCCCGCGGTGGGACACGTCCAGCGCGGCCCGCACGCTCGCCTGGGCCACGTCCGCCCCGGCGACGTCCAGCGCGGTCAGCCGGGTGCGCTCGTCGGCCAGCTCCGCCACCAGGTCTTCGACAGTCCACTGTGGACTAGCAGCCAGCCGAGCGCCGGCCACGCGCAGGGCCAGTGGCAGGTACCCGCACAGCTCGGCCAGCTTGTCGTAGTCGCCAGGCCCCGCCACTTCCTCGATCAACCGCACGGCGTCGGCGGGCGGCATGGTCTCCAGCGCCCGGATGCGGGCCGCGTTGGCGACCACCAGCCCGTCCAGGCGCGCGCGGCTGGTCACCACGGCCACCGACCCGGCCGCGGGCGGCAGCAGCGGGCGCACCTGCTCGGCCGAACGCGCGTCGTCGAGCACCACGAGCACGCTCGCGTCGGACAGCAGCGAGCGGTACAGCGCGATCCGCTCGTGCGCCTTCTCCGGGAGTTCGGCGGGCCGCACGCCGAGGCCCAGCAGGAACTGGGTGGACACGTCGCCCGGCTCGAGCGGCGGGTGCGCCGGGTCGAACCCGCGCAGGGACGCGAACAGGACGCCGTCCGGGAAGTTCCCGGCGTTGCGGTGCGCCCACGAGATCGCCAGCGTGCTCTTGCCGACGCCGGGCGCCCCGGTCACCACGCCGACCACGCTGACGCCGTGGCGCGCCTGCTCGGTCAGACCGTCCAACCAGGCCAGTTCCGCTTCCCGGCCGGCGAACCGGGGGATCGCGGCGGGCAGCTGGGCCGGGGTCACGCGGACCAGCCGCGGCGGTGGTTCCTTCGACGACGCCGGATCGGTGAGGTCGTCGCGCAGGATGCGGTCGTGCAGTTCGCGCAGCTCCGCGCCCGGGTCGATGCCGAGCGTGCCGACCACGTGCCGGGCCGCGCGGCGGTACACCGCGAGCGCGTCGGCCCGGCGCCCGGCGTGGTAGAGCGCCCGCATCAGCTGGCCGATCGTGCGCTCCGCCAACGGGTTCTCGCGGACCATGGTGGTCAGCTCGGAGATCAGCTCGGCGTGCCGCCCGAGTTCGAGGTCGGCGTCCACGCGGGCGCCGTGGACCGCGAGGCGCAGGTCCTCCAATTCGGGCGCGTGCACCGAATCCGGCACACCGGACAGCACGGGACCTTTCCACAGCGCGAGCGCCTCGGCGAGCACGGACGCCCGGCGCTCGGCCCCGGCGGCGGTGGCGTACTCGAGCAGCGCCCGCGCGCGGTGGACGTCGATCTGCGACGGGTCGACGGTCAGCTGGTAGCCGGGCGGGCGGGTGTGGATCCGCGCGCCGTCACCGCCGTCGCCCTGGATGGACCGCAGCACTCGGCGCAGGTGCGAGACGTTGCCGTGCACGATGGTCCGCGCGGTCGCCGGTGGGTCGTGGCCCCAGAGCGCGTCGATGATGTCGTCCAGTGGAACGACTTTGTTGGCACGCAAGGCCAGCAGCGCCAGCAGCCCCCGGACCCCCGGCCCGCCGACGGGCACCGGCCGCGATCCCGCGAGCAGTTGCACCGGCCCGAGCAGCTGGAACCAGGCTTGCCGGGACGCGAAATCCCCTTCGCTCACTACGCCTCCCCTGCGTCGTGGACGAGCAGGGCAAGACGTTACTCGCAAACACGGCAGAAGGCGGCGTGTCTCCGATCGGCGGCAACCACCTTGGCTTGTCCGTACATCTGCCGTACAGTACGAGGCATGAGTTCCACCAAGAACGATCGCGTGGAGTTGCGCATGAGCAGCGCTGACCGGCAGTTGCTGGAAAGCGCGGCCGAGCACGTCCACGAGACGCTGTCGGATTTCACCCGCAGCGCCGCGGTGCAGCGCGCGCAGAACGTACTCGCCAGAACCGCGATCACGCTGATGCCCGCGGACCAGTTCGACGGTCTGCTGCACTCGCTGGACGTCGCCGATCCCGCACCCAAGCTGGCCGAAGTGGCTGCCCGGCCGAGGCGGTTCGAACGCAAGTGACCTTCGAGTCCCGCTTCTTGACCGAGCACCACAGTTCCGCCGAGTTCGACTGCAAGATCGCCGACCTGAACCGGTGGCTGGCCAACGAAGCACTGCGGGCACAGCGCGCGGACACCGCGCGGACCAACGTGTGGACCGAGCCCGAAAGCAAGGAGATCCGGGCCTACTACGCGATCGCGCCGACCATGGTCGCCCGGGTCGAGCTCAGCGGAGGACAAGCTTCCGGCTACAGCTCGGCCATCCCCGGCTACCTACTGGCCAAGCTGGCACTGGACCAGTCGCTGCACGGCCAAGGACTGGGCGGGGAACTCCTCTACGACGCGATCAGTCGCATCATCGGCGCCTCGCAAGCTTATGGCGGCAGGCTGATCGTGGTGGATGCCATCGACGAGAACGCGGCCGCCTTCTACACCCGGTTCGGCTTCATCCCCGTCAAGCAGACGCAGGACCGGCTGGTGATGAAGATCAGTTCCGCCCGAGCCGCTCTCGAAGTGCTCTGAAGAAACAACATCGCCCTGCACCATCAGTCCCGATCTGATGGTGCAGGGCGGTGTTGCCGACTGCCACGTGCCGGTGCGGGCAGGGCTCACCCCGAGCGAGGAGTAACCGCCGCATCACCGGCGAACCGTGACGGAGACAACGTAACAGGCTGCGAAGGGTTACTGAAGAGCCACCCCTCGCAGCCTGCCGCGAATTCAGCGCCGGACCGGCGTGAAATCGCGGGCGGCGATGAACTCCGGGCGCGGCTTTCCGGCCGCGAACGGGTCCACCACCGCGTTGTCCACGCTGTTGAACACCAGGAAGATGTTCGAGCGCGGGTACGGGGTGATGTTGTTCCCCGACCCGTGCATGATGTTCGAGTCGAACCACAGCGCCGAGCCGGCGTGCCCGGTGAACTGCTCGATGCCGTGCTCGGCGGCGAGCTTGGCGATCTCGTGCTCCGAGGGAACGCCGACCTTCTGCTCCTTGAGCGAGGACTTGTAGTTGTCCTCCGGGGTCTCACCCGCGCACTGGACGAACGTGCGCTGCGAACCCGGCATCACCATCAACCCGCCGTTGAACGGGTAGTTGTCGGTGAGCGCGATGGAGCAGCTGACCGCCCGGGGCACCGGCATGCCGTCCTCGGCGTGCCAGGTCTCGAAGTCGGAGTGCCAGTAGAACCCGTTCCCGCGGAACCCGGGCATGTAGTTGACCCGGCTCTGATGGACGTACACGTCGGACCCCAGGATCTGCCGCGCGCGGTCGAGCACGCGGGGATCCCGGACCAGCTCGGCGATCAGCTCGCTGATCTTGTGCACCTCGAAGATCGAGCGGACCTCGCCGCTGGCCTTCTCGGTCACCACCCGCTCGTCCGCCTTCAGCGCCTCGTCCCCGGACAGCCGGACGAGTTCCTGCCAGTAGGCCTGCACCTCGGCGGGGGAGAGCAGGCCCTCCACCATCGAGTAGCCCTTGGCGTCGTGCGAGGCCAGGGTGGCGGCGTCGATCGGACCGTCGGCTTCGCCGCCCCACACCGTGGGGTCCAGGCGGTCGATCGCCCCGGCCTCCCCGGCCGGGAGTCGGGTCGGGTAGGCGTCCCCGATCCGGGTGTCCATCAGAGTCAAGCTGCTCGCCTCCTCGAATCGTGCTCTTTCGCTCAGGATTCTTCGGTCACCAGCGGGTACACGCCGTTTTCGTCGTGCACCTCGCGGCCGGTGACCGGCGGGTTGAAGACGCAGACGGTCTTCATGTCGGTCTTCGGCAGCACCTGGTGCTTGTCGTGGTCGTTGAGCAGGTACAGCGACCCCGGCTTGAGCTCGTGGCGCTCGCCGGTGGCCTTGTTGACCACTTCGCCTTCGCCCTCGTAGACGAACACGGCCTCGATGTGGTTGGCGTACCAGAAGTCGTTGACCGTGCCCGCGTAGAGCGTGGTCTCGTGCACCGAGAAGCCGACCTTCTCCTTCGCCAGGATGATGCGCTTGCTGCGCCAGTTCGGCGTCTTGATGTCGGCGTCGGTGTCGGTGATCTCGTCGAGGGTGCGGACGATCAAGGTCGTGTCTCCTTCACTTTCCTACTTGGTCAGCACGGCGCGGATGGACTCGCCGATGAGCTCCAGACCCTGTTCCAGCTCGGCGTCGTTGAGGGTCAGCGGCGGCAGCAGCTTCATCACCTCACCGTCGGGCCCGGAGGTCTCCATCAGCAGACCACGCTCGAAGGCCTCCGCGCACACCGAGTTGGCCAGTTCCCCACTTTGGAATTCCAGGCCGCGTGCCAGTCCTCGGCCCTTGGCGACCAGCTTGGCCTCGGGGTAGGTCTGCACGATCTCGTCGAAGACCGACGCGATCCGCTCACCCTTGGCGCGGGTCGACCGCTCGAGCTTGTCGTCGCTCCAGTACACGCGCAGCGCTTCGGCCGCGGTGACGAACGCGGGGTTGATGCCGCGGAAGGTGCCGTTGTGCTCGCCGGGCTCCCACACGTCGAGTTCCGGCTTGATCAGCGTCAGCGCGAGCGGCAGGCCGTAGCCGCCGATCGACTTCGACAGGCAGACGATGTCCGGCTTGATGCCGGCGTCCTCGAAGCTGAAGAACGGGCCGGTGCGGCCGCAGCCCATCTGCACGTCGTCGAGGATGAGCAGGATGTTGTGGCGTTCGCACAGGTCGGACAGGCCCTTGAGCCATTCCAGCCGGGCCGCGTTGATGCCACCCTCGCCCTGCAGCGCTTCGACGATCACCGCGGCGGGCTCGTTCAGGCCGCTGCCGGAGTCCTCGAGCAGCCGCTCGAAGTACAGGAAGTCCGGGTAGGCGCCGTCGAAGTACCGGTCGTACGGCATCGGGGTGGCGTGCACCAGCGGGACGCCGGCGCCGCCGCGCTTCATCGAGTTGCCGGTCACCGACAGCGCACCCAGGGTCATGCCGTGGAAGGCGTTGGTGAAGTTGATGACCGACTCCTTGCCGGTCACCTTGCGGGCCAGCTTGAGCGCGGCTTCGACGGCGTTCGCGCCACCGGGACCGGGGAAGACCACCTTGTAGTCCAGCTCCCGCGGCAGCAGGATGTTGTCCTGCAGGGTCTGCAGGAAGTCGCGCTTGGCCACGGTGAACATGTCCAGCGCGTGGGTCACGCCGTCGCGCGCGATGTAGTCCAGCAGCGCCTGCTTGAGCGCCGGGTTGTTGTGCCCGTAGTTCAGCGCGCCGGCGCCGGCGAAGAAGTCGAGGTACTCCTTGCCGGTCTCGTCGAAGAGCTTGCTGCCCTGCGCGCGGTCGAAGACCACCGGCCAGCCGCGGCTGTAACTGCGTACCTCGGATTCGAGTTTCGAGAAGATTTCCATGTTCATCGCCAGTTCCGTCCGTCCCTGTGGAGTTTCCCCATTGGCCATGTGCGAATCACTTGCGCGCCAGCGGCCCGATTCGATAAAGGTCCTCTGGCTCGTGCGCACCGTCGTCGTCCGGGAAATCGGCGGAAGCGAACAGTTCTGCGCTTTCCAGATCCGCTTCCCAGCGCTTCGCGAAGGACTCGAAGAGCTTGATGGACGCCTGGTTGTCCGGGGTGATGGTGGTCTCGAGGTAGCGCACGCCCTGCCCGACCAGCCGGTCGAACAACGCGTCGAGCAACGCTCCGGCCAGCCCTTTTCCGCGTTGGGACGCGTCGACGGCGACCTGCCACACCAGCGCCGTCTCGGGATCGGACGGCTTGCGGTAGGCGATCACGAACCCGACCGCGGCGCCGTCGTCGCGCGCGACGACAGAGGTGTCCGCGAAATCGCGGCACCACAGCAGATAGGCGTACGCCGAGTTCAGATCAAGCTTCTGCGAATCGCGCGCGATTCGCCAGAGTTCGGCACCGTCTGCCTTGGTCGGGGATTCGATCAAGTGCTTTCCGGACATGTCGAACGAACTTAACAGAATCGCAAAGGGGCATCAGCCCGAACGGACTAGTACACCCGCGCTACCTGCGCAGACGCAGAAAACCCTGTGAGTATGGCAACAGTAACGTAGGATCGGCGGTTTCGCTGGACTATAATCCCGCAGCCTGCCGACGCCGCTTCGTGACGAAGCGGTTTCACTTTGGCCACGGTAGTGGCAGCGCTCACGAGACGCGACCCAAAGTCCACGTTTGGCCTAAGCACGTCCTGGGTACTCCGGTACTTTTCCCAGCGGGAGCAGCCTACTCGCCGACCTCGCCGTCGGCGAACTCGCGCAGCACATCGAGGTGCCCGACGTGCCGGGCGGTCTCCTGGATCAGGTGAGTCAGGACCCATCGCACGGTCCGGTCCTCACCCTCGCGGCGGACCGGGTCGTCGGCCGCCAGCCCGGCCAGCGCCTCACGCGAGATCCGCCATTCCCGCTGGTAGAGGGCCACGACCTCGGCCGGTGAGTGCTCCTTGCCAAGGCGGAACAGGTGGTCGTGGTCGGCGGTGTCGCCCCAAAGGTCCGGCAGGTCGCTCCCGCCGCCGACGATGGTCAGCCACCACCGCTCGACCGCAGTGAGGTGCCGCAGCACACCGAGCGCGTTCATCTCCGGCGACGCCGGGAACGGCGTCCCCGCGGCCTCGGCCCGGCTCAGCCCGGCGACCTTGTTGACCGCCGTCGCACGCAGGAAATCGAGGAAGCCCCAGAGCAGGGTCAGCTCGTCGTCCGCGCGGGTTTCCGGCCACGAACGAGCGACCGCGTCCGCCATTTCCTTCGAACTCGGGTTCGACACCGGGAAAAGGTATCAGGCGGAGAAGTGTTCCAATAGCAGCACCTGTGCCTCGCCGACGGCGAAGCCGAGCACCGCGCCGGTGGCGATCAGGATCCATTCGTCCTGCTGGAACGCCGGGCGGAGCAGGCCCTCGAACTCCTCCGGGCTCAGCTCCTTCATCTTCGTGATCAGCAGGTTCCGGATGTCCATCGCGTCTTCGGCGTAGTCCTCGACGTAGGTCATCGTCTCCGGCAGCCGCGCCATGATCAGCTCGGAGATCCGCAGCTTCATCGCCTGGTACCGCTTGCTGCCCACAGCCAGCACCACCAGCGGCCGCGCCAGGCTGGTGTGCTGGGCCAGTTCCGCGTCCACCTGCCGCTGGACCAGCGCGAGCACCTTGTCCGACGCGGGTCCGCGCAGCACCGCCTCGATCACGTTGTGCGGGGTGATGATCTCCCTGGCGATCAGCGCGCCGTAGGACTCCGAGACCTCGGCACGCCGCTTGAGGAACAGGCCCTGCCACTCGAACAAGCCGAGGTACCGCTTCGGCTGCTTCGGGTAGAAGATCATCTTCAGCGCCAGCCAGTCGGTGAACCAGCCGGTGAACAGGCCGAACAACGGCATGATCAACGGCACCTTGAACAGGATCCAGACCACCATCTGGACCACCCCGATGGCGCCGCCGAAGAAGATGCCGGAGCGGGCGATGAACTTGAACTCCTGGTCACCGGCTTCCTGGAAGATGCGGTTGAGCAGCCGCTTGTCCTTGACCAGGCTGGTGACCACCATGTCCTTGAGGTCGAAGACGCTGTCCACGTCCTGTGTGACCCCGTCCATCAGCGAGGCGACCATGCGCGGGGCGTCCGCCTGCACGCGGGTGATCACCAGGCGCTGCACCCGCGACGGCAGCGACTCCCACAGCCCCGGCTGGTATTCGGCGGCCACCACGCGCACGATCTCCTCGAGCCCGGCCAGCAGCGGCTCCTCGATCTCCTTGGCGATGCGCTCGGGATCCAGCCGGTTCAGCACGTCGGTCGGCTTGATCAGCTGCTGGGTCATCGTGTCGCAGGCGATGCCGGCCATCCGGGCCGCGCGCTTGGGCACCACGCCCTGCCAGCCGAAGAACGGTTTGACACCAACGAATTCCAGGGGCTGGAACATCATCCGGATGGCCACCAGCTTGGTGGTGTAGCCGATCAGCGCGGCGATCACCGGGATGGAGCAGTAGAGCGGCCAGTTGCGGGCGAAGTCCTCCACGATGCCGCTCATGGCTCATGATCACACGGGCGTCCACCTGGGACAATGCTCAGCTTCGGGCCGGATCGCAGGCAGCCCAGAACTCCTTGCCGAGCCGCGAAATGTGCACGGTCCGGCGAACGAACTTCACCCGTTTGACCGAGCTCTCCGCGGCCCGCACGAGGTCGTCGGTCATCAGGATTTCGTACTGGGTCTCGAGTTCGGGCACTTCCTCGTCCAGCTCCGCCAGGCCGAGACCGAGCAATCGGGTGACGTAACTGGGCACGTGGTCGAGCAGCGTAACCCCGGCCGCCTTGCCCACGGTCGAGGCGTTGCGCAGCACGACGCGGCCGGCGCCGCCGAGGCTCGTGCGCTCGGTGACGTCGATCAGCGGGAACGGCGCGCCGTCGGACAGCGCCGAGAGGATGCGGGCTTCGTCCGGCGTGAGCTGGCGCAGGATGATCGCGTACAGGTACTCGCGGGCGCGCTCACGGCCGAAGCCGATGGATCGGTTCAGCAGCTCGGCCATCGCCGCCCGCAGCGGCTCGATGCTGTCCGAGGACGGCATCACCACCACCGTGCCGCGGATCTCGCCGGTCAGCGGCGGCTGGATGTGCCGCCCGTTGCCGACGTTCATCGCGGAGGCTGCGCTCAACGCGGCCAGGTACGGGTCGTCGACCTCCTCCAGCCGCTTGCGCAGCTCGGTCAGCGCGAGCCGTTCGAGGGAGCGCAGGCCGCGTTCGGCGGCGTCGGCACCGGGCAGGCGCTTGCCGAGCGTGTAACCGGCACGGGCGGCGATGCTCGCCAGCCTGCCCGCACGCTCGGCGAAGTTCTCCTGAGCACCCACGGCGCCCCTCCCCTCCTGACGCCCCGGATACTACTTGTCAGTAGGTTCGGTAGGCCGAACGGACGCCCGTCGCTTCCATCACACCACGAGCCAGGCCTTCGCGGCGGCCACGCCGTCGAGGGTGATCTGGTGCCCACCGGCGTGCCGGTGCTCGGTGATCTCGGCCGACCGCTCGCGCAGGAACTCGACGTACTGCCCGGTCGAAGTCAGCGGGGCCATCGGGTCGCGTTCACCGTTGGACAGGAAGACCCGGGTGCCCCGCAGGTCGTGCGCCGGCGGGTCCGGCACCGGCGACATCGCGGCGAACAGCATCGCCTCGGTCAGCGCGTCCGGGCGCAGCAGCACGGTCGCGGCCGCGATGTTGGCGCCGTTCGAGAAGCCGAGCGCGACCAGCCGCCGGTCCTGCAGGCCGTACCGCGCCCGCGCCTCCTGCACGAAGTCGGCCAGCTGGTTCGCGCGGAAGACGACGTCCTCGGTGTCGAACACGCCCTCGCGCAGGCGGCGGAACCACCGCGCGGCGCCGTGCTCGGAGACCGGCCCGGCGGGCGCCAGCAACGACGCCCCCGGGTGCAGCTCCCCGGCCAGGCCGACCAGGTCGTCCGGGCCGCCGCCGGTGCCGTGCAGCAGGAGCAGCACGGGCGCCGACGGGTCACCCTCGACGAACTTGTGCTCCAGTGCGAGGTCGGTCATTTCCGCTCCATGTCGTTCTCGGCGGGCAGCTCCAGCTTCGGCAGCGAGGCTTCGATCTGCTCACGGGTCGGCTCCAGCCACGGCGGCAGCTTCAGCGCGCGACCCAGCTCGAGCAGCGGCTCGTCGATCGCGAAGCCGGGCTCGTCGGTGGCCATCTCCAGCAGGGTGCCGCCGGGCTCGCGGAAGTAGATCGAGCGGAAGTACTGGCGGTCCAGGATGGAGGTGACGTTCACCCCGCGGTCGACCAGTTCCTCGCGCCAGGCCACCTGGGTCTGCTCGTCGGGCACCCGCCACGCCACGTGGTGCACGGTGCCGGAGGCGACCAGGCCGCGCGGCGCGTCCGGGGTGACCAGCACGTCGACCAGCGCGCCGGGGCCGCCCTCACCGGCGGCGAAGCGGAACCGGTTGCCGTCCTGCTCGACGAAGCTCAGGCCGATGCCGTCGGTCAGCATGCCCGCCGTCGCGTCCTCTTGGGACACCGAGAGGGTGACCGAGTGCAGGCCGCGGATGGCGTGCTGCGCGGGCACGAGCGGGGTGTCCCACGGGTCGCGGGGGTCGCCCTGGGGGTGCGCGACCAGCGCGAGCTTGAGCCCGTCGGGGTCGACGAAGGAGAGCGTGTCCTCGTTGTCGCGGTTGGTCACCCGGCTGGTGCGCAGGCCGGTGGCCTCGAGGTGCTGCTTCCACCAGCCGATCGAGTTCTCCGGCACGGAGAAGGAGGTGGTGGTCGCCTGGCCGGTGCCGTGCCGCCCGCTGGGCGCGTCCTTCCACGGGAAGAAGGTCATCAGCGTGCCGGGCCTGCCGGACTGGTCGCCGTAGTAGAGGTGGTAGGTGCCGGGGTCGTCGAAGTTGACCGTCGTCTTCACCAGCCGCAGGCCGAGCGTGCGGAGGTAGAAGTCGGCGTTGCGCTGGGGGTCGCCGCCGATGGCCGTCACGTGGTGGAGGCCGCTGGTCTTGATGGACATCGCTACTCCTCGGGAAGCGGGGGTGCTCTCAAGCTAACCGGATAACCTCTCGCGCGCAAGATATATTCCGGCGAGAGATTTGGGGTACACTCGCGCTCGTGACGCGACCGGATCCGTGTACCGACGACGACGAGATCGTGACCTGGTGGGGCCTGGTGATCGAGGGCTACCTGGCCACGCAGAACAAACTGATGGGCGAGATCGCCGACCGCTTCGGCCTGGCGCCCGCCTCGTTCGACATCCTGCTGCGGCTGGTGCGCTCGCCGGACAACCGCATGCCGATGACCCGCCTGGCCGGTGAAGCCGCCCTGTCCAGCGGCGGCTTCACGAAGGTGGCGGACCGCCTGGTGGCCGCGGACCTCATCTGCCGCGTCCCCTCCCCGGACGACCGGCGGGTCACCTACGCCGTGCTCACCGACCACGGCCTGTCCGTGGCCTTGGAAGCGCGGCGGGCCTGCGCCGAAATCCTGCGCAAGATCGTCCTGACCCCCCTGGGCACCGCCGCCTCCACCTCCCTGGCCGACGCCATGCGCACCCTACGAACCCACAACACCTAACCCCACGTTCAAAACCCCGAACCCCACACCCACGCACCCGAACCCCACGTTCGCGCACCCGAGTCCCACACTCAGGCACCCGAGTTACACACCCGGGCAGCCGAATTCCACACTCGCGCACCCGGACCCCACGTTCAGACACCCGAGTTCCGCGCTCCCGCAGCTGAGTTCCACCTTCAGGCAGCCGAGTCCCACACTCAGGCAGCCGAGTCCCGCATTCAAGTGGCCGAGTTCGACATTCGGGTAGGCGAACCTCACACTCAGGCAAGCGAATCTCGCACTCAGGCAGCCGAAACACACACTCGCGCAAGTGAGTCAGCCAGCCGAACTCCACACTCGGGTAGGCAATTCCGCCGGTCCGCAGGAGCCGAGATGAGGCGGCCAGGCCGCAGGAGTGTCAGGCGGGTTGGGGTGCGGTGGTGCGGATGCGGATGGCGGTCCAGGTCACGAAAGTCCACAGGACCAGCGACGACAGCAGGTCCGTGAAGATGGTGGCGAACCAGAAGGCGGGGATGTCCGGCACCCCGAACAGGAAGTGGCCCAGGCTCGCCAGGCCCGAGAGCGAGAAGACCACCAGGTAGGCGTTCGCGGCCCAGAAACGCCGACGGGTGTAGGCGGAGTAGCCCAGTGCGGCGAAGGCGGCGAAGACGAACCAGCCGGCGCCGACCAGGATTTGGGTGGCTGCCAGGCTCAGGCCGTCCACCGGCGGGTAGTCCTCCGCGCGGATCGTGTTGTGCGCGTAGTGCAGGCCCGTGGTGAGCAGGCTCCCCGCCAGCACCCAGCGCAGGATCCGCAAACCCCGGTCATCCATGGTCGCTCCCCGACTTGATAGATCGCTCTAGCGCCGAGGGTAGGGCTGAAGCGGCCCCCGCGACAAGGGACAGGGCACAAGAGTCGCGGGGGCCGCAGAGAAAATCAGCGCTGGCGACCGTACAGGCGCATCGTGATGGGGCCGAACACGGCGATCAGCACCGCACACGAACCGAAGACCCACAGCAGGTCCGAACCCTCAACCGTGCCGTGCATCAAACCGCGTACCGAGCTGACCAGGTGCGTCACCGGGTTCACCTCGACCACCGTGCGCAGCCACGACGGCATGGTCGCCAGGTCGACGTAGATGTTGCTGCCGAAGGTCAGCGGCATCAGCACCATCATGCTCCAGCCCATCACCGACTTCGACGTCGACAACTTCAGCCCGAACATCGTCCACACCCACGACAGGCTGAACGAGAACACCAGCAGCATGGCCACCCCGGCCAGCACCCCGACGAACCCGCCGCCGGGCCGGAAACCCAGCAGCAGCCCCAAAAGGATGGTGATCGTGGCGCCGAGGAGATACCGGATGGCGTCGCCGAACAAGGCGCCGACGATCACCGACGGCCGCCAGATCGGCAGCGAGCGGAACCGGTCGAAGATGCCCTTCGAGATGTCCTCGTTGATGCCGACGCCGGTGTACATGGTGATCATCACGACGCTCTGCACCAGGATGCCCGGCAGGAAGAACTGCAGGTAGTTCTCGGTGGAACCGGCCAGCGCACCCCCGAACAGGTAGGTGAACATCAGCGTCATCATGATCGGGAACGCGGTCACGTCGAACAGCTGGTCCGGCACGTGCTTGATCTTCAGCAGCGCGCGCCAGCCGAAGGTGAACGAGGTGGACAGCGCGCTCGGCTTCGGCGGCCGTTCGCGGGTGGCCAGTGCCTTGAGCAGCCCGTCGTCGACGACCTGGGTGGACGTGGCCTGTGCGGATGTGGTGGTCATGCCACGCTCCCCTCGAGCTCTTCTTCGGTCTCTTCGGCGGTGTGCCCGGTGAGCGCCAGGAAGACCTCGTCCAGGCTCGGTTGCCCGAGCGAGTAGGCGGCCACCTTGACCCCGGCGGCGGGCAGTTCGGCCAGCGCCGCGGCCACCTTGTCCGGCTCGGGTACGCGCACGGTCAGCGCCACGGGATCGGAATCGTGCTCGATCGGCACGTCGAGCACCCGGGAGAGCACGCGACCGGCTTCCTCGCGCATTTCCGGCTCGGCCACCCGGACGTGCAGCGCGCCCGTGCCGACCGATGCCTTGAGCTGCCCCGAAGTGCCTTCGGCGATGATCTTGCCGCGGTCGATCACCGCGATCCGGTCGGCCAGCTGGTCGGCCTCCTCCAGGTACTGCGTGGTCAGCAGGACCGTGGTGCCGCCGGCGACCAGCGCGCGCACGATGTCCCAGACCTGGTTGCGGCTGCGTGGATCGAGGCCGGTGGTCGGCTCGTCGAGGAACATCAGGTCCGGGGCGATGACGATGCTGGCGGCGATGTCGATCCGCCGCCGCATGCCGCCGGAGTACGTCTTCACCAGCCGCTCGGCGGCCTCATCGAGCCCGAACGCCTCGAGCAGCTCGGTCGCCCGCTGCTTCGACGCGGGCCGCGAGAACCCGAGCAACCGGGCCAGCAGCACCAGGTTCTCCATGCCGCTGAGGTCCTCGTCGACCGAGGCGAACTGGCCGGTCAGGCTGACCCGCTTGCGCACCGCGTCGGCCTCGGTGGCCAGGTCGTGCCCGAACACGCGCGCCGATCCCCCGTCCGGGCGCAGCAGGGTGGCGAGCATGCGGATGGTCGTGGTCTTGCCCGCGCCGTTCGGCCCGAGGAAGCCGTAGACGCGCCCCTCCGGGACGGCGAGGTCGACCCCGTCCACCGCTCTCGTCTTGCCGAACGTCTTGACCAGGCCACTGGCCTCGATCGCCAAATCCATGGAACCCCCAAGGGTCGATCACCGGTATCGCTGGACTAGTTCTGCGAAGCGCTGCTCGGGCCAGGCTGGCCGGTCCCCGAGGACCAGCTCGGTGAACAACTGCTCGAGCCGGATCTGCCAGGCGGCCAGAACCGTAGCGCGCACCCCCGACAATTTCGCCGGGATCGTCTGGGTCAGCTCCACGTGGGTGGCGAGTTCGGGATCGTGGACGAGGCGCCAGCGCACCAGTCCGGCCGGTTCGCCGTCGTGGAGCCACCGGTAGGTCAGGTCCTGCGGCGCGTCCACCGCGGTCACCTCACCGGCCGGCACCGGGCCGATGGTGAACGGTAGCGGCGGTTCCTGCCCGACTTCAACCGGTTTCCCCCCGGAGAGTGCGGCCCACACGGTGTCGAACGCCCGCCACACCACGTCGAGCCGGAACACCACCCCGTCGTCGGTCACCTCCCCGCGTGCGACCTCGTATTCACGCAGGTAGGAAGTCATGAGCGGACGGTGGTCGAGCGGTTCCTCGGTGCGCCCGTCCAGCTCCGCGGAGAGCGCCGCGAGGCAGGTGTCCCAGCCCGCCGCGGTGCGGTGCGCGGTGAACCGCGCGCCCTCGGCCATGGTGTGCGTGAACACCAGCACGCAGCCGGACGCCGCGGGCAGGATCTCGAACCGCAGCACGTCGGCGTTCCAGCGGAAGGCGTACACCTTGGGTGAGTCGTATTCGAGGATCTCGCCGTAACTCGGCTCGTCCTCGCCGGGGAAGGTGAACTCCATCTTCGCGCCGGGCTTCAATTCGGCGGCGATCAACGCCGGGAACCACCGCGCCATTTCGGCGGGCTCGGTGATCGCGCGCCACACCTTGGCGGGTGAATGCGCGAGCTCGCGCTCGAACCGCAGTACCGGCTTGTCACCGATGGCGCTCAACACGGCCGGATTCATGACGGGTCCTCCTCATCGGGCATGGTTTCGAGGTGGCGTTCGAGCGCGTCCAGGCGCGAGTTCCAGAGCGCGCGGTACGGCGCGAGCCACGCGTCGATCTCGGCGAGCGGCTCGGGGCACAGCCGATACCACCGTCGCTGCGCGTCCTGGCGGACTTCGACGAGTCCGGCTTCGCGCAGCACCTTCAAGTGTTTCGACACCGTGGGCTGGGTGAGCGTCAACCGGTCGACCAGTTCCCCGACCGGTCGTTCCCCGGCGCGGAGCAGGTCGAGGATCTCCCGGCGGCGGGGCTCGGCCAGCACTTCGAACGTAGTTGCCACTCAGGGAATATAGCCCGCAAGGCATACAACCTGTCAAATGACGGCCCCGCAGGCTGGACTGCACAACCTGCGGGGCCTCGGCCGAACTGGCGCCCGGGCACCGGCTCGACCTGCTGTCCTTGGTACCCGCAACGGCCCAGCGCACACACGGACTCGCGCCCGGCCCGCGTGCCGGACAGAATGGCCCGATGGCCGATCTGAAACCACGCAGCCGGGACGTCACCGACGGAATGGAACGAGCGGCGGCGCGCGGCATGCTCCGCGCCGTCGGCATGGGGGACGACGATTTCGCGAAACCGCAGATCGGCATCGCGTCCTCGTGGAACGAGATCACCCCGTGCAACCTGTCGCTGCAGCGGCTGGCGCAGGCGAGCAAGCAGGGCGTGCACGCCGGCGGCGGCTTCCCGATGGAGTTCGGCACCATCTCGGTGTCCGACGGGATTTCCATGGGGCACGAGGGAATGCACTTCTCGCTGGTGTCCCGCGAGGTGATCGCGGACTCGGTGGAGACGGTGATGCAGGCCGAGCGGCTGGACGGCGCGATACTGCTGGCCGGGTGCGACAAGAGCCTGCCGGGCATGCTGATGGCCGCCGCGCGGCTCGACGTGGCCGCCGTCTTCCTCTACGCGGGCTCGATCCTGCCGGGCACAGTGGACGGCCGTGAGGTCACCATCATCGACGCCTTCGAAGCGGTCGGCGCGTGTGCGCGCGGGTTGATCACGCGTGAAGAGGTCGACAAGATCGAGCGCGCGATCTGCCCGGGCGAGGGCGCGTGCGGCGGGATGTACACGGCGAACACCATGGCCTGCGCGGCCGAGGCGCTGGGCATGTCGTTGCCGGGCTCGGCCAGCCCGCCTTCGGTGGACCGCCGTCGCGACCGGTTCGCGCGCGAAAGCGGCGAGGCCGTGGTCGGCCTGCTCGCCGCGGGCATCACCGCTCGGCAGATCCTCACCCGCGAGGCGTTCGAGAACGCGATCGCCGTGGTGATGGCACTCGGCGGCTCGACGAACGTCGTGCTGCACCTGCTGGCCATCGCACACGAGGCCGAGGTCGAACTGACCCTGGACGACTTCACCCGCATCGGCGACCGGGTCCCGCACCTGGCCGACGTGAAACCGTTCGGGCGGCACGTGATGACCGCGGTGGACCGGGTCGGCGGGGTGCCGGTGGTGATGAAGGCCCTGCTGGACGCGGGCCTCCTGCACGGCGACTGCCTCACCGTGACCGGCAAGACCCTCGCCGAGAACCTGGAAGAGTTGGCGCCGCCGGAACTGGACGGCGAGGTGGTGCGCAAACTGTCCAACCCGATCCACCCGACCGGCGGCCTCACCATCCTGCACGGCAGCCTGGCGCCGGAAGGCTCGGTGGTGAAGAGCGCAGGCTTCGACTCGACGCTCTTCGAAGGCACCGCAAGGGTTTTCGACGGCGAGAAGGCCGCGATGGACGCCCTGCCCACGCTGCAAGCCGGTGATGTGGTGGTAATCCGCTACGAAGGCCCACGCGGCGGCCCGGGCATGCGCGAAATGCTCGCGGTCACCGGCGCGATCAAGGGCGCAGGGCTGGGCAAGGATGTCCTGCTGCTCACCGATGGACGCTTTTCCGGTGGCACCACGGGATTGTGCGTCGGCCACGTGGCCCCCGAGGCAGCACACGGCGGCCCGATCGCTTTCGTCGCCGACGGCGACCCGATCGTCCTGGACCTGACCGCGCGAACACTGGACCTGCGAGTCAGCCCCGAAGAACTCGCGCGCCGCCGGGAAGGCTGGACGCCCCCCACGAGCCACCGAACCGGAGTGCTCGGCAAGTACGCACGCCTGGTGGGCTCCGCCGCCCAAGGCGCCGTCTGCTCATGACACAAATGTGGCTTTGGGGGCGGATTCGGCCCCCAAAGCCACATTCGTGACATCGGCCCCCTCCCCTGATGCCGTGAATGCCACATTCACGGCACCAAACGCGCCTCCCGGCCACACCAAGCGACCCCCAGCACCACACACCCGCGCCCCGGCAGCAACGCGACCCGACCACACGACCCCAGCACCACACAAACGTGACCCGGCAACGGAAGCCGGCAATCGCCCACACTCCCCCATCCCGCCCCGGTCCCCAGCCAAAAACACGGCGGGATTCCTTTGTCAAGGCACGCTTTCCCGCCTTGACAAAGGAATCCCGCCGTAGTCACACTAAAAAACCGGGGCGGACCCCAACGATCAAGACACCGTATGCAACTCCAGTATCCGACTGACCTCAGCAGCCAACCGATCCCGCCCCGCACTCAAGTAAGCACAAGGATCATGCACCGCCGGGTTCCGGTGCCGGTACTCCATCACCCCATCAGCGAACACCCGTCGCACCAAATCCGCACACGTCAACCGCATGATCCCCGCACGCACAGCGGCAACCAGCTCCCCATCAGTCCCAACCGGACAGTCCGCCAGCGCCAACGGCACACCAGTCCGCCGACGCAAACGCGAGATCAGATCCAAGTCCGGCATACCATCCCGCGCCCCCACAGCCAGCGTGTCCACCCCCGTAGCCGCGGCGAATTCGCCGGCGTTCGCCGGGTCGACCCGGCCGCCTAGGCCCGCTTCCACCCAGACCCCGTTGCGGTGGCAGTATTCCACCACCTCCCGCGTCACCGCCAAGTCCGAAGTGGACACCCGGAACAACACCGAGCCGAAGCCCAGCTCGACCACCTCGGTCATGCGCGAGAGCGAGTCCACGTGGTCGAAGTGCAGCGCCACCGGGACGGTCGCCGACTTCGCCGCGGCCAGTGCGGCGGCGGCGATCGGGGCCAGCGCGCCGTGGTAGCGCACCGCGGCCCGGCTGATCTGCAGCAGGACCGGCGAGCGCACGGCCTGTGCGCCGTCGATCACCGCCGTCAGCTGCTCCAGCTGGATGACGTCGAACGCGACCCGGCCGGGCCGCAGGATTTCACGCGCCGAGACGAGCGGCATCGGTCACCTGCCAGGCGAGCAGCCCCGCGCCGAGGCAACCGGCGCGATCCCCGAGTTCGGCCACCCGCAGTTCGGGCGGTCGCTGGAAGGTCAGGTACCCGGCCAGCGCGCGGCGCACCGGCTCCACCAGGAACTCCCCCGCGCCGAACAACCCGCCCCCGAGCACGACCACCTCCGGGGCGACCACCGTGGTCAGCAGGCGCAGCCCGCGGGCGAGCGCGTCGACGGCCTCGTCGAAGATCGCGTTCGCGTCCGGGTCACCGGCTCGTGCCGCGTCGACCACCACCCGCGCGCCTTCGTCCGGCCGCCCGGTCCGCTCGGCGTACCGCCGTCCGATCGCCGAGGCCGACGCGACCGCCTCCAGGCACCCGACCGCACCGCACGGGCACGGCAGGCCGTGGCCGACGTCGGCGTGCCCGATCTCCCCCGCGTACCCGCCTGCCGCGTACGGCTTCCCGCCGATCATGATCGCGACCGCGATCCCGGTGCCCACCGGCAGGAACGCGCAGTTGGCCACGCCACGAGCGGCTCCCGCGGTCGCCTCGGCGAGCCCGCCCGCGCGCACGTCGTGGTCGAAGGCCACCGGCACCCCGAGCCGTTCGGCGAGGATCGCTTCGAACGGCACGTCGCGCCAGCCCAGGTTGGACGAGTAGTGCGCCACCCCGCCGTCGACGATGCCAGGCACCACCACGCCGACGCCCGCGGGCGCGCGCCCGCCGGTCAGTTCCGCGGTGATCGCCACCACCTGCTCGGCGACCGCCGCCGCGGTGGTGTGCCCGCCGAGCGCTCGCGCGGTCGGCTGCCGCAGCACCGCCAACTCGGTCAGGTCGCGGTCGAGCAACGCGGCCTTGATCGCCGTGCCGCCGATGTCCAGTGCCACCACCGCAGGATCCATGGGCTGATTCTGCCGCCTCACCGAACACGCCGGGAGCCCGGATCAGCTCCCGAGCACGCGGTGGGCGTTGGCGACCCTCGCCTGGTTGGCTGCTTCGAACTCGTCGAACCGCGTCCGCTCGCGCTCGACCACCTGCCGTTGCAGCGCGGTTTCGGCTTCATACCAGGTCCGCACCAGCCCGGTGGACTGCTTGCAGCCCACGTCCACCTGCGCGGCCCGCACCTCCTCCGGTGAGGGCGCCGGGGAATCGAGCTGCCACTTCGCGTCGGCGATCGCGTCTTCCGGAGTCGCATAGGCGAAACCGTGCCCGGCCATGCAGGTGCGCCAGGCCTCCCGTGCGGCGACCACGGGTGCGAGCTTGGCGGACTCCTCCAGCGCACTGAAGTCCTGATCGGCCAGCCAGCCGGTGTCGGCGACCGGGGCGTCCTTGCGCAGTTCGCGCTGGGCTTCGTCCGAGCAACCGTTTTCCCCGTCGAGCAGCGTGCGTACTTCCTCGCTCAGCCCGGCTTCCCATTCCTGCTGCCGCAACGACCGTTTCTCGCTCGCCTCGTCACTCGGGAAATGGTAACCGAAACGCGTCGCCACCGATTCGTCCACCAAACCGTATCGGCGACTGTTTTCCGTTCCGGCGACCGCGTTCGAACCGCCGATCTCCGGAATGTCCACCTCGTAACCGCGCATGCGCATGCAGGTTTCGGCCAGCGTCGAACGCGCCTTCTCCACGGTGACCCGATCCGGCGCGGCGAGCTGGTATTCGTCGAAGGGCAGCACGAAACCGCTCACCGGCAACGCCTCGGCGGGCAGCGGCGGTGGTGGTTCCTCCCCGGCACAGCCGGCGAGGGCCAGCAGGCCGAGCAGCACAGGGGCGATCCGGGCACGCACGACGACTCCTTCCACGGGAGCGATCGTGGGTGCACCGGCGGCCCGGTGCACCCACGAATCGGCTGGTTACAGGTCCGGCGCGCAGATGTCGACCGCGCTGAGCCGGTTGTCGCCGATGGCGTTGTTCGACAGGAAGCCGTCGTCCTGGTTGTTCTCGATCCGCGTGTGCGCGCCCGTGCCGCCCACGTGCTGCCACAACCGCACCTGGCAGCCACGGCGGTTCTTCACCGAGCTGGTCTCGTTGTCGATGCTGTCGTTGGAGCCGACCCAGTAGTTGTTGTTCAGGTCCCAGTCATCGCTTCGGAGGTCGAGCCAGTGGTTCGTGTTGCCGTTGTTGTAGTCGTTGTTCTCGAACAGGCAGAAATTGCCCGAGCTGCAGCTGCCCGCCAGCACACCGGCCGAAGCCGGCATCGCGGCGAGGCCGAGGCCACCGGCCGCGGCGATGGACACAACGGCAGCCGAAATGAGTTTCCGCACCGATTTGCTCCTTTTCCCGATTGACGAGGTGAGCATTTCGCGAACGGGGAAGGATCACCAGGTGACGATGTGGACTACCGCGGATGACGTTCGTCATCACCGGTCGAGCAGCAGCGCGATCCCGTCGAGCACCCTGGCCAGGCCGAATTCGAAGGTCTCGTCGAACAGGGTCATCTCGGACTGCTCCGACATCAGCTCGCTCAGCCGGGGGTGGTCCTCGGCCACCACGGTGCCCGCGAGGTCGCGGCCGGTGGTCTCCCACCACTGCTCGATGTCCACTCCGGACGCCCGCCGCGCCTCCCAGTCGTTGGCCATCAGCAGGCCGATCCCGCTGGTGTAGTGGTTGACCGTCAGCACCAGCTGGAACTTCATCACCGCGGACAGGCCGAGCCCGTCGAACGAGGCGAGCGCCCACTCCACCTCTTCGGTCATGTTGGGCAGCAGCACCGTGCGCGGGGTGGTGACGAACGGCAGCACCCACGGGTGCCGCTTGTACAACTCCCAGTCGTAGCGCGCGATCGCGGTCATCCGCTCCCGCCAGCCGGTCAGCCCCGGCGAGCGCGGCGACTGCCGGGCGATCACCTCTTCGACCATGAGCGAGAGCAGTTCGTCCTTGCCCGGCACGTACCGGTAGAGCGACATGGTGCCCGCGCCGAGTTCGGCGGCGATCCGGCGCATCGACAGCGCGTTCGCGCCTTCGGCGTCGGCCACGTCGATCGCCGCCTGGACGATCGCCTCGACCGTCAGCGCCCGGTCCGGGTCCGCCGGGCGCGCCACCGTCGCCCCGGCGGCCACCCGCGCGCGGTAGGCCTTGGCCTGGCAGGACCGCGAGCAGTAGCGCGGCCGGCGGCCCCGCGTGGGCACCTCCAGCGGCTCACCGCATTCCACACAGCTCATTTCCACACGCACCCTTCTCGTGACGAAATGCTACCACAGTAGCCGTGACGAAATAGCCGCGTGACGATTTGACCTGCACATATGCTGCTTGTGCGCCCGTTTACGGCATGCGTATCTTGTACGCACGCTCTCCGCGTACACCGTATTCCGAGGGGAAGTCACCATGACCGCCAAAGCCAGCCGCAAGGACTGGTTCGGCCTCGCCGTGCTCGTACTGGCCTGCCTGCTCGTGTCGATGGACATGAGCGTGCTGCTCTACGCGATCCCGTTCCTCAGCGAGGACCTCACCCCCAGCAGCACGCAGCTGCTGTGGATCATCGACATCTACGGCTTCCTCCTGGCCGGGATGCTGATCACCATGGGTTCGCTCGGCGACCGGATCGGCCGCCGCAAGCTGCTGCTCGGCGGCGCGGCCCTGTTCGGCCTGGCCTCCGTGGCCGCCGCCTTCTCCACCAGCCCCGAACTGCTCATCGCCAGCCGTGCGCTGCTGGGCATCGCGGGGGCGACGCTGGCGCCGTCCACCCTGGCGCTGATCCGCAACATGTTCACCGATCCGGACCAGCGCCGGACCGCGATCGGCATCTGGACCGGCGGGTTCGGCGGGGGCGTGATGATCGGCCCGATCGTCGGCGGGGTGCTGCTCGAACACTTCTGGTGGGGCTCGGTGTTCCTGATCAACGTGCCGGTGATGGTGCTGATGCTGGTGCTCGCGCCGCTGCTGCTGCCCGAGTTCACCGATCCGCGGCCGGGCCGGTTCGACCTGGTCAGCGCGGGACTCTCGCTCGCCGCGGTGCTGCCGATCATCTGGGGGATCAAGGAACTGGCCGCGGGGGCGAGCGACTGGCGGGCGATCGCCGCGCTGATCGCCGGGCTCGCCGTCGGCGTGGTGTTCGTCCAGCGGCAACGCTCGCAGGCAGACCCGCTGATCGACCTGAACCTGTTCGCCGGCCGCCGGTTCAGCACGGCCATCGCCACCACCACGGTGACCCAGTTCGCGATGATGGGCCTGGCCTTCTTCAGCTCCCAGTACCTGCAGTCGGTGCTCGGGTTCAGCCCGCTCGCGGCCGCACTGTGGAGTCTGCCGACGATGATCGGCATGTTCGCCGGGCTGGCGCTCGGCGGCGTGCTGGCGACGAAGGTCCGCCCGGCCTCCCTGATGGGCGGCGGCCTGGCGATCAGCGCGGCGGGGTACGTGGTCTTCAGCTTCTCCACGCCGGACAGCGGGCTGCCCCTGCTGCTCGCCGGCGGCGGGCTGATGACGCTGGGCATGGGGGTCGTGACCGTGCTGGCCACCGAGGTGGTGCTGGCCACCGCACCGCCGGAGCGCGCGGGCGCGGCCTCGGCGTTGTCCGAGACCAGCACCGAATTCGGTGGTGCGCTGGGCATGGCGGTGCTGGGCACGATCGGCGCGGCGGTCTACCGGTCGGCCGTCGAGGTGCCCGCCGGGCTACCGGCCGAGGCCGCCGAAGCCGCGCGCGACACCCTCGGCGGCGCGGTCGCGGTCGCCGCGAACCTGCCGCCCGAGGTGGCTCCCGGCTTCCTGCGTGGTGCGCACGAGGCGTTCACCGACGGCATGAGCGTCACCATGCTCATCGGGGCCGGTGTGCTGCTGGTCGCCGCCGCGCTGGTCGCGGTGCTGCTGCGCCAGGTCAGCCTGTCACGAGTCGAAGTCCACGGTTAGCCGGTCGGCCGACGGGAAGCTCTGGCAGGTGAGCACGAAGCCCGCGTCCACTTCGGACTGTTCGAGGGCGAAGTTGCGCCGCATGTCGGCCTTCCCGTCGGTCACCTTCGCCCGGCAGGTGCCGCACACCCCGCCCTTGCAGGCGAACGGCAGATCCGGCCGCAGCCGCTGCGCACCGTCCAGGATGGACTCTTCGCGGGACAGCGGCACGGTGGTGGCCCGGCCGTCCAGCACGATGGTCACGTCGCTGCTCGGGCCTTCGATGCGCGCGTCCGGGTGCCGCACCGGCGCGGGCGGCAGGTCGTCCACGTAGAACAGTTCCTGGTGCACGCGTTCCCGCGGCACACCGCGGCGCTCCAGCACGTCCTGCGCGTCGGTGACCATGCCGTACGGCCCGCACAGCCACCAGTGGTCCACCCGCTCGGCGACCATCAGCCGGTCGATCAGCTCGCTCAGCTTCTCGCCGTCCAGCCGCCCGCTGAACAGCTCCGCCTCGCGCGGTTCCCTGGACAGCACGTGCACCAGTTCCAGGCGCTCGCGGTAGCGGTCCTTCAGATCGGCCAGCTCGTCGGCGAACATCACCGTGTCGGTGCGGCGGTTGCCGTAGAACAGCGTCGCCGAGGACGCCGGGTCGGCCAGCACCGAAGCCACGATGGACAGGATGGGCGTGATGCCCGAACCGGCCGCGATCAGCACGTGGTGGGCGGCCTGGTCCAGGTCCGGGGTGAAGTTGCCGGTCGGCGGCAGCACCTCGACGACGTCCCCGGCGGCCACCTCGTGCACCAGCCAGCTGGAGAACATGCCGCCCGGGACCTCGCGCACCCCGATCCGCGGCCGGGCTCCGGCGGGCGCGCAGATCGAATAGGACCGGCGCTCCTCGCGATCCCCGACCACCCGTCGCAGGGTCAGCGACTGCCCCGGCAGGAACGCGTACTCCTCGGCCAGTTCCGGGGGGACGTCGAAGGTGACGGCCACGGCGTCGTCGCACAGGCGCTCCACCCCGGCCACCCGCAGCGGGTGGAACTCCGAGCGCCGGCGGGTCCTCGTCGTCGTCACTCAGATCTCCTTGAAGTGCTCGAAGGGCTCGGCGCAGGCGCGGCACCGGTTCAGCGCCTTGCAGGCCGTGCCGCTGAACTCCGACAGTCGTTCGGTGTCCGCGGAACCGCAGTGCGGGCAGGTGGTCCGCGGCCGCGGGGCGCTCAGCGTCAGCGGGATCGGGCCGGACGGCCGCTTCGGCGCGGTACCCGGCGGCGCGATCCCCGCCTCCGCGAGCTTGCGGCGGCCGGATTCGCTGATCCAGTCCGTGGTCCACGCCGGGTGCAGCACCGTGCGGACCTCGACCTCGCGGTACCCGGCGTGCCGCAGCGCGTGCTCCAGGTCGTCGCGCATGGTGTCCATGGCCGGGCAGCCGGTGTAGGTGGGCGTGATCGCCACCGTCACCCGTCCGTCCTCTTCGGACACCTCACGCAGCACACCCAGCTCCGCCAGCGTCACCATCGGCAGCTCGGGATCGGTGACCGTCTCGGCCACGGCGTGCGCGCTCACCACGTCGCTCCGGGGTGCGCGCGGGCCACGCTCTGCATTTCGGCGAGCAGCGAAACCAGCTCATCGGTGTGCCTGCCTTCGCGGCCGCCGCTCTCGGCGACCGGCGAGGCGGACGGGAGTCGCAGCGTGGCCGCGGAAAGCACCTGCGCGAGCACGTCGTCGAACTCGGCGCGCAACTCGGCATCCGCACCCTCGAACAGTTCCGCGGTGTACGGCCACACGGCGTCGAGCCCGGCCTGCATCTTCTCGTGCGACAGCTCGGTCCCGTCGCCGAGCCGGACCGTCCACTGTGCCGCGTAGTCGCGGTGGTAGACCAGTTCCTTGACGCCCTTGGCCGCGATCGCCGCGAGCACCTGGTCCGCCGACGAGGTGAGCCGCTGGAACCGCGCCAAGCGCCAGGTGCTGAACACCAGCAGCCGGGCGACGGAGAAGGCGAAGTCCCCATTGGACAGTTCGACCAGGCGCACGTTGCGGAACCCGCCGCTGTCGCGCAGGAACGCCAGCTCGTCCTCACCACGGCCGGTGCCGTCGGCCTTGCCCGCGCGGGCCAGCAGCAGCCGGGCCTGGCCGAGCAGGTCGAGGCCGATGTTCGCCAGCGCGACCTCGTCCTCCAGCTCGGGTGCGTTCGTGCACCACTCCTGCAGCCGGTGCGACATGACCAGCGCGTCGTCACCGAGCATCAGGCAGTAGGCGGCCAGCTCGGCGGCGTCCACTCCGGACGGAACCGTGGTGTCCACACCGGACAGCGGGTCGTCGAAGCCGGTGCCGAACGCCCAGCGGGAGTCGTCGGTGCCTTCGCTCAGGGCTTCGTACGCGTTGTCAAAGGACATCAGGCGCTCACATGTGGGGGACGTTGTCGGGGATGTCGTAGAAGGTCGGGTGCCGGTACACCTTGTCGCCGCTGGGCGCGAAGAACGGGTCCTTCTCGTCCGGGCTGGACGCGGTGATGGCGGCGGCCTTGACCACCCAGATGCTCACGCCCTCGTTGCGCCGGGTGTACAGGTCACGCGCGTGCCGCACGGCCATCTCGTCGTCCGCGGCGTGCAGCGAGCCCACGTGCACGTGGTTCAGCCCGCGCTTGCCCCGCACGAAGACCTCGTACAGCGGCCAGTCGTGCTTCATGCCGACGCCCCCTTCTTGGCCGCGTGCGCGGCAGCTGCCTCGCGCACCCACGCGCCTTCCTCCTGTGCCTTGCGGCGTCGCTCGATCCGCTCGGCGTTGCACGGACCATCGCCCGAGATCACCCGCTTCAGCTCGGACCAGTCGATCTCGCCGAAGTCGTAGTGCCCGCGCTCGGCGTTCCACTTCAGGTCCGGGTCGGGGAAGGTGACCCCGAGCGCCTCGGCCTGCGGCACCGACATGTCCACGAACCGCTGGCGCAGCTCGTCGTTGGTGTGGCGCTTGATCTTCCAGGCCATCGACTGCGCGGTGTTCGGCGACTCGGCGTCCGGCGGGCCGAACATCATCAGCGACGGCCACCACCAGCGGTTCACCGCGTCCTGCACCATCTCACGCTGCGCATCCGTACCCCGCATCATCGTCATCAGCAGCTCGTAACCCTGCCGCTGGTGGAACGACTCCTCCTTGCAGATCCGGATCATCGCGCGTGCGTACGGCCCGTAGGAACTGCGGCACAGCGGGACCTGGTTGCAGATCGCCGCGCCGTCGACCAGCCAGCCGATCACGCCGACGTCGGCGAAGGTCGGCGTCGGGTAGTTGAAGATCGAGGAGTACTTCTGCCTGCCGTTGATCAGCTTGTCGGTCAGGTCGGCGCGGTCGGCGCCGAGCGTGGTCGACGCCGAGTACAGGTACAGCCCGTGCCCGGCCTCGTCCTGCACCTTGGCCAGCAGGATCGCCTTGCGGCGCAGCGACGGCGCCCGGGTGATCCAGTTGCCCTCCGGCTGCATGCCGATGATCTCGGAGTGCGCGTGCTGGGCGATCTGGCGGATCATCGTCTTCCGGTACGCCTCGGGCATCCAGTCGCGCGGCTCGATCCGCTGATCGCGCGCGATGGTGTGCTCGAAGTGCGCTTGCAGGTCCTCTTCGGACAGTTCGGCGACCGCGGTCACTTCGCCTCCTTCTCCACCAGCGTGAGCACGTCGTACTTCGCCACCGAGGCACCGTCCTGTTTGGTCACGTCGGCGTCCCACCGCACTTCGCCGTACTCGGCGTTCTCCCGCGGGGTGATCTGCTTGGCCGTCAGCGTCACGGTCAGCTCGTCACCGGGGAACACCGGCGTCAGGAAGCGGAGGTTCTCCAGGCCGTAGTTCGCCAGCACCGGGCCCGGCTCCGGCGAGACGAACAACCCGGCGGCGAACGACACGATCAGGTACCCGTGGGCGACCCGGCCACCGAAGAACGGGTTCGCCTTCGCAGCCTCTTCGTCCATGTGCGCGTAGAAGGTGTCCCCGGTGAACTCGGCGAAGTGCTCGATGTCCTCCAGCGTCACCGTGCGCGGGCCCGCCGTCACCGAGTCGCCGATCTTCAGCTCCGCCAGCGACTTCCGGAACGGGTGCGCCTCGGTGGCCGTCCGGTCGGCGCCCTCCACCCACCGGTTGGTCACCGCGGCCAGCACCTTCGGGCTGCCCTGCACGGCCGTGCGCTGCAGGTGGTGCAGCACGCCGCGCATCCCGCCCATCTCCTCGCCGCCGCCCGCGCGACCCGGGCCGCCGTGCACCAGCTGCGGCATCGGCGAGCCGTGGCCGGTGGACTCCTTCGCGTCGTCGGCGTCGAGCACCAGCACGCGGCCGTGCCACGGCGCGACCCCCAGGACGACCTCTCGCGCGAACGCCGTGTCGCCGGTCACCACCGATCCGGCCAGGCTGCCCTGGCCACGGGCGGCCAGGTCGATGAGCTGGTCGACGTTGGTGAACGGGATCAGCGTGGACACCGGGCCGAATGCTTCGACCTCGTGCGGCTCGGCGCGGTCGGCGTCGTCGGCACGCAGGAGCACCGGCGAGATGAACGCGCCGCGCTCGGCGTCGGCGTCCACCACGTCCACGCGCTCCGGGTCACCGAAGACGATGTGACCGGCGTCGAGCAGCGACTTGAGCGAGCGGCGGACCTCCTCACGCTGCTCCAGGCTGGCCAGCGCGCCCATCCGCACGCCTTCGCTGGTCGGGTTCCCGACGGTCACCTTCGCCAGGCGCTCGCTCGCCGCCTGCGCGACGTCGTCGATCAGTTCGGCGGGCACGAACGCGCGCCGGATCGCGGTGCACTTCTGCCCCGCCTTGACCGTCATCTCGGTGACCAGCTGCTTGACGTACAGGTCGAACTCGGTGGTGCCGGGCTTGGCGTCCGGGCCGAGCACGGACAGGTTCAACGAGTCGGCCTCGGCGGTGAACCGCACGGAATGCCGCACCACCGCCGGGTGCGCCCGCAGGTGCTGCGCGGTCGACGCGGAACCGGTGAACGAGACCAGGTCCTGCCCGGTGACGTGGTCGAGCAGATCACCGGCGCCGCCCGCGACGAACTGCAGCGCGCCCTCGGGCAGCAGCCCGGACTCGATGATCAGCTCGACCAGGCGCGCGGTCAGGTACGCGGTCTGGCTGGCCGGCTTGACCAGGCTGGGCACGCCCGCGATGAAGGCGGGCGCGAACTTCTCCAGCGGACCCCAGACCGGGAAGTTGAAGGCGTTGATCTGCACCGCGACACCCCGCATCGGCGTGCAGATGTGCTGGCCGGCGAAGGTGCCGCCCTTGCTCAGCGGCTCGACCGCGCCGTCGACGTAGACGGTGTCGTTGGGCAGTTCGCGCTTGGCCTTGCTGGCGTAGCTCAGCAGCACGCCCATGCCGCCGTCGACGTCGAACTTCGAGTCGCCGAGCGTGGCACCGGTGCGTGCCGACAGCGCGTACAGCTCGTCGCGGTGTTCGCGCAGGTGCAGGCCGAGCGCCTTGAGCAGGTTCGCGCGCTGGTGGAAGGTCAGCTCACGCAGGGCCGGGCCACCGACGCGGCGGCCGTGCGCCAGCGCGGCTCCCATGTCGATCCCGGCCGAGGAGATCCGGGTGACCTCTTCCCCGGTGACCGCGTCGTGCAGCGGGACGCCTTCCGCGTCCGGCGTGTGCCAACCACCCGAGACGTAGCTGCGGAGCACTGCCATCGAGTCCGACCTCCCGGAATTACCAACCGTACGTTCAGTAAGTACTGTAGCCGGGCGGGCCGGTGAACACCAGCTATCCGCCCCAGGCGAGCGGCAGGTGCAGCACGCCGTTGATGAAGTTCGACGTCAGGTGCCGGACCTCCCCGGCCAGGCGGACCTGCGGCAGCGCACGCAGGAATTCGGTGAAGAAGATCCGCATCTGCAACCGCCCGAAGTGGGCGCCGAGGCACACGTGCGGGCCCTGCCCGAAGGCCAGGTGGTCGTTCGGCTCGCGGATGAGGTCGAACTCGAACGGGTCCCGGAACACACGCTCGTCGAAGTGCGCGGACGCGTGGTAGACGACGACCTTGTCACCGGCGCGGATGAGCTGACCAGCGAGTTCGACGTCCCTGGTCGCGGTGCGCCGGAAACTGAGCACGGGCGGGTGCCAGCGCAGCATCTCCTCGATCGCGGACGGCAGCAGTTCCGGGTGCTCGCGCAGGCGGGCGTACTGCTCGGGGTGCTCGACCAGGGCGTGCACCCCGCCGGGCAGCGCGCTGCGCACGGTGTCGTTGCCCGCGATCACCACGAGGAAGAAGAACATGTCCAGCTCGGCGCCATCGAGGTCGGCGCGGACGAGCGCGGTCATCAGGTCGTCGCCCGGTTCGGCGCGCTTGCGGTCGGCGAGTTCGCGCGCGTAGGCGAACATGTCCGCGAGCAACGCCGGAGACCGCGGGTTGAGCGGCTTGCCGTCGTCACCGAGGATCACCTCGGCGTGCTCCGGGTCCTGGTAGCCGATCACCCGGTTGGTCCAGTGCAGCAGGAGTTCGCGGTCCTCGGCGGGCACGCCGAGCAGGTCGGCCAGGTTGAGCAGCGGGAAGTCGTCGGTCACGTCGACCGGCAGGTCGCATCCGCCACGGTCCGCGACCGCGCCGATCAGCCGCCGCGCACGTTCGGCGATCCGCTCGGCCGAGCGTTCGAGCCGCTTCCGGGTGAACACCGCGGCGACGACCTTGCGCAGCCGGTTGTGCTCCGGCGCGTCCATGTTGAGGATCGCCCGGCGGATGAACGCCAGGTCGTCCGGCTCGGGGTCACGGATCTGCGTGGCACCGAGCCAGGACGAGAAGTCTTCGGGTGTGCGCAGCACGTGCTTGACGTCCGCGTGCCGGGTCACCGCCCAGAAGCCGGGTCCGGCGGGCCAGCCGAGCACCTCCCGCTCCTCCTGCCAGGCGACCGGGGCGGTGTCCCGCAGCTCGCGGAAGGCCTCGTGCGGCAGGCCGCCGGCGAAGACCGTCGGATCGAAGACGTCCGGCATGGCTCAGCTCCAGTCGTGGAAACCCTTGCCCGTCTTGCGGCCCAGCTCGCCCTTTTCCACTTTTTCCCGCAGAAGCCGCGGCGGCTCGAAGCGGTCGCCGAGGGTGCTCGCCAGGTACTCGGCGATGGCCAGGCGCACGTCGAGGCCGACCAGGTCGGTGGAGCGCAGCGGGCCCATCGGGTGGCGGTAGCCCAGCTCCATCGCGCGGTCGATCGACTCGGCGTCGGCCACGCCCTCCTCCAGCATGCGGATGGCTTCGAGGCCGAGCATCACGCCGAGCCTGCTGGTGGCGAAGCCCGGCGAATCCCGGACCACGACCTCGCTCTTGCCGAGCACGCCGACCCAGTTCAGCACCTGGTCGCGCACCGAAGCCGCGGTTTCCGGCCCGAGCACCACCTCGACCAGCTTGGAGGCGGGCACCGGGTTGAAGAAGTGCATGCCGAGGAACCGGTCCGGCTTCGCCAGCGCGGCGGCCAGTTCGGTGATCGACAGCGAACTCGTGTTGGTGGCCAGCACGGTGCCCTCGCCGACGGCCCGCTCCGCGGCGGTCAGCACGTCGACCTTGAGCTTGGCCACCTCCGGCACGGCCTCGACGACCAGCGCGGCGTCGGACGGCAGCTGGTCGATCGCGGTGCACACACTCACCCGTTCGATGACCTCTTCCGGGGTGCCGTCGAGCTTCCCGCGCTCGGCCGCCCGCCGCAGCCCGGTCAGCACGCGCTCCCGCGCGGCGTCGGCGGCCGAGGCGTCGCCTTCGACGACCACCACCCGCGCCCCCGTCGCGGCGAAGACCTGCGCGATCCCGGCCCCCATCCGGCCACCGCCGATCACCCCGATCGCTTCCACGCGCACCTCCACACTTGACACCGCCATCGACCGGAAACATTATTAACCGTCCATTCGGTCAGTTAGCAAGAGTGGAGCGCCGATGGATACCAACGCCGCCCAGCGCATGTTCGAGGCCGACGAGGCGTCCAGGGCGCTGGGCATCGAACTCGTCGAAGCCGCCGGCGGGCGGGCCGTCGCGCGGATGAAGGTCAGCTCGTCGATGGTCAACGGGCACGACCTCGCCCACGGCGGCTACCTCTTCCTGCTCGCCGACACCACCTTCGCCTGCGCCTGCAACAGCCATGGCCCGGTGACCGTGGCGGCCGGCGCGGAGATCGACTTCGTGGCGCCGGCCCGGCTCGGTGACGAACTCACCGCGACCGCGGCCGAGCGCACCCGCTACGGGCGCAACGGGATCTACGACGTGACCGTGTGCCGGGCGGACGGCGCGGTGATCGCGGAGTTCCGCGGCCGCAGCCGCGTGATCGAACCGAAGGACAAGTCGTGAACAGAACCGAGCTCCAGGCCGTCCAACTGGAACGTCTGCAGTGGACACTCGAGCACGCCTACCGCAACGTGCCGCTCTACACCAGGAAGTTCGACGAGGCCGGGGTGAAGCCGTCGGACTGCCGGTCGCTGGCCGATCTGGCGAAGTTCCCCTTCACCACCAAGCACGACCTGCGCGACAACTACCCGTTCGGCATGTTCGCCGTGCCGCAGGACCAGGTCCGCCGGATCCACGCCTCCAGCGGCACCACCGGCAAGCCCACCGTGGTCGGCTACACCGAACGCGACCTCGACACCTGGGCCACGGTGATGGCGCGCTCGATCGAGGCGGCGGGCGGGCGGCCGGGGCACAAGGTGCACGTGGCCTACGGCTACGGCCTGTTCACCGGTGGCCTGGGCGCGCACTACGGCGCCGAGAAGCTCGGTTGCACGGTGATCCCGGCGTCCGGCGGCATGACCGCGCGCCAGGTGCAGCTGATCGTCGACTTCGAGCCGGACGTCATCATGGTCACCCCGACCTACCTGCTCACCCTGCTCGACGAGTTCGACCGGCAGGGCATCGACCCGCGGTCCACCTCGCTGAAGGTGGGCATCTTCGGCGCCGAGCCGTGGACCGAGCAGATGCGCGCGGAGATCGAAGACCGCATGGGCATCGACGCGGTCGACATCTACGGGCTGTCCGAGGTGATGGGCCCCGGGGTGGCGCAGGAGTGCGTGGAGACCAAGGACGGGCTGCACATCTGGGAGGACCACTTCTACCCCGAGGTGATCGACCCGATCGACGAGCACGTGCTGGGTGCGGGCGAGATCGGCGAGCTGCTGTTCACCTCGCTGACCAAGGAGGCGCTGCCGATCATCCGGTACCGCACGCGTGACCTGACCCGGCTGCTGCCGGGCACCGCGCGGCCGGAGTTCCGGCGGATGGAGAAGGTCACCGGGCGCACCGATGACATGATCATCCTGCGTGGGGTCAACCTGTTCCCCACCCAGATCGAGGAGATCGTGCTGCGCACCGAGGCACTGGCCCCGCACTTCCAGCTGGTGCTGACGCGGCCGGAGCGGATGGACCACCTGACCGTCCACGTCGAGGCCCGCGAGGACGCGACCACCGCGCAGCGCGCCGCCGCGGCGGCGGAACTGGTGCGCGAGGTGAAGGACCGGGTCGGCGTGACCGTGGACGTTTCGGTGGTCGACCCGGACACCCTGGAACGCTCGATGGGCAAGATGCGGCGCGTGCTCGACCGGCGAGAGCGGGCATGACGGCGGCGAAGCCCGCGCGGCGGGGCAGGCCCGGGTACGACCTGGAGTCGCTGCTGACCGTCGCGGTGAAGCTGTTCAACGAGCGCGGGTACGACGGCACCAGCATGGAGGACCTGTCCAAGAAGCTGGGCATCACGAAGTCGGCGATCTACCACCACGTACCGAGCAAGGAGGAGATGCTCCGGCTCGCCGTGGACCGCGCGCTCGACGGGCTGTTCGCCGTGGCCGACGAGGTCGCCGAAGCGGACGGCCCGGCGATCGACCGGCTGGAGCGGCTGGTGCGGGGCAGCGTCGAGGTACTGGTGGACCGGCTGCCGTTCGTCACGTTGTTGCTGCGAGTTCGCGGGAACACGAAGGTGGAACGGACGGCGCTGGCCCGTCGGCGCGAGTTCGACCGGATCGTGACGGACCTGGTGAAGGCCGCCGAAGCGGAAGGCGATGTCCGCCCCGACGTGGACCCGGCGGTCACCAGCCGCTTGCTGTTCGGCATGGTCAACTCCCTGATCGAGTGGTACCGCCCCCGCGGCGGCGCCTCCGCCCAGGAACTCGCGGACGCCCTCTGCAAAATCGCCTTCACCGGCCTACGCCAGCCCTAACCCCCGGGCGAGTCCCACGTCCCCGCACCCGAACCCCACACCCGCTGCCCGAGCCCGCCAAGGCCCCCATGAATGCTATGAGTGGGGCATTACTTGCGTTGAATGCAAGTAATGCCCCACTCATAGCAATCGAAGGGGCCGTAGCGGGGCCGCCGAGGCGGGAAAGTGCCGTGAAAGCCACATTCACGGCATCAGCGGAGGTGCGGGGCGCGGGGGATGATGTAGCTCGTGGAGATTGCCGCCCAGATCGTCGGGCTTGTCGTGGGTGTGCTGGTGGTCACGGCGATCGCGCGCCGGTTCGACTGGTCGGAGCCGCTGTGCCTGGTGCTCGCCGGGGTCGGTGCCTCGTTCATCCCCGGCGTGCCCGACTACGAACTGCACCCCGAGGTGGTCCTCCTCGGCCTGCTGCCGCCCCTGCTCTACGCCACCGCGATCCGCACCTCGCTGGTCGACATCCGCCGCAACCGCGGGCCGATCGGCCTGCTGTCGGTCGGACTGGTCGCGTTCACCACGATCGGCGTCGGCCTGGTCACCTGGCTGGTCATCCCCGGCCTGCCGCTCGCCGCCGGGCTGGCGCTCGGCGCGGTGGTGGCGCCGCCGGACGCGGTGGCCGCCACGGCTGTCGCCCGCCGGGTCGGCATGCCGCGCCGGATCGTCCGCATCCTCGAGGGCGAGAGCCTGCTCAACGACGCGTCGGCGCTGGTCGCGCTGCGTACCGCGATCGCGGCCATCGCCGGTTCGGTGTCCCTGCTCGAGGTCGGCGGGGACTTCCTGCTCGCCGCAGGCGGCGGCATCCTGGTCGGCCTGGTCGGCGGGAAGATCGCCTACCTGCTGCGCGCGCGGATGGAAGACCCCGTGCTGGACACCGCGACCTCGCTGGTGGTCCCGTTCGCCGCGTACCTGGCCGCCGAGGAGATCCACGGCTCCGGCGTGCTGGCCGTGGTGATCGCCGGGCTGATGCTGGGCAACCACGAGCCGCGCATGCTCTCCGGCTCGTCCCGGCTGGCCAACCGGCTGAACTGGCGCACCATCCAGTTCCTGCTGGAGAACCTGGTCTTCCTGCTGATCGGCCTGCAACTGCGCCGGATCCTGGAGGAGGCCGGCCGCTCGGAGCTGGGCATCGGCCCGCTCATCGGCGTCTGCGCGGCGGTGCTGGCGGCGACCGTGCTCACCCGGATCGCCTGGATGTTCGGCATCGGCACCATCCGCAGGCTGCTGCGGGGGAAAGCGTGGCCGTGGTCGTACTCGGCGGTGATCTCCTGGGCGGGCATGCGCGGGGTGGTCACCCTGGCCGCCGCGTTCGTGCTGCCCGCCGACACCCCGCACCGGTCGGTGCTGGTGCTCGCGGCGTTCGTGGTGGTGGCGGGCACGCTGCTGTTGCAGGGCATGACCCTGCCGAGGCTGGTCCGACGGCTCGGCCTGCCGCCGCCCGACCCCGCCGAGGACGCGCTCCAGGAGGCGGCGCTGCTGCACGACATGACCCGCGCCGCGCTGGACGAGCTGGAGCGGGTGCGCCGCCCGGAGGATCCCGAGGAAGTGGTCGACCGGCTGCGCGACCGGTTGAACCACCGGTCGGACGCGGCGTGGGAGCAGCTCGGCCGCCAGAGCGAGCTGAACGAGACCCCGAGCGACGTCTACACGCGACTGCGCCGCGAAATGCTCGAGGCCGAACGCACCGTCCTGCTCGACACACGCAAGACCGGCCGCATCGACGACGAGGTGCTGCGCCGTGTGCTGGAGGCTCTCGACATCGAGGAGTCCATGCTCACCGAACCCGAGGAAATCGACTTGGACGACGAACGCGAGCTGAGCACCCCCGCCGCGACCGCGGGCAGCTGCAAGCACCTGGCCAAAGCCCCCGCCGACACCGAACCGGAGACCCCGGACGGCTGCGCCGAATGCCTGCGCGACGGCACGTCGTGGGTGCACCTACGCCTGTGCCTGACCTGCGGACACGTCGGCTGCTGCGACTCGTCCCCCGCCCGGCACGCGAGCGCGCACTTCCACGACACCCGGCACCCGGTGATGCGCAGCTTCGAGCCCGGCGAGAGCTGGCGCTGGTGCTTCGTCGACGCGGATCTGGGCTAGTTAGGCTGGACCCGGTGAAATCATGATCGATGGCCTCGCGACCGCCCTGATCATCGCGACCCTGGTGGGTGCGGTGTGGGCACTGGTGCACGTCCTGCGCAACCGCCCGCCGAACGGGCCGATGTACGGCGCGCTCGCGGTGCTCGAGGCGGCGCTGCTGGTGCAGACCGTCGCCGGGATCGTCAACTTCGCGAACACCGACCGGCCGGTCGACGGGCCGGAGTTCCTCGCCTACCTGATCGGCATCCTGGTGATCCTGCCGATCGCGGTGCTGTGGTCGATGGCCGAGCGCACCCGGTGGGGCACCGGGGTGCTGGTGGTGGCCTGCCTGGCGTTGCCGGTGATGATCGTGCGGATGCAGCAGATCTGGGAGTTGCGCGGTGCCTGAAACGAAACCCACCACCCGCACCGGCCCCGGCCGGGTGCTGGTCGCGCTGTACGCCATCTTCGCCATCGGCGCGACCTCGCGCTCGGTGGTCCAGATCCTCACCCGCTTCGACGAGGCCCCGCTCGCCTACTCCCTGTCCGCGGTGGCCGCCGTGGTGTACATCTTCGCCACCTTCGGCCTGGCCAGCGGCGGCCGCGGCGGCCGCACCCTGGCCACTGTCTCGTGCCTGTTCGAACTGGCGGGCGTGCTGGCCATCGGCACCTTCAGCCTCTTGGACCCGGAAGCCTTCCCGCACGCCACGGTGTGGTCGGTCTACGGGAAGGGCTACCTGTTCATCCCCCTGGTGCTGCCGGTACTGGGCCTGCTGTGGATTCGCCGCACGGTCCCGCGGACCGACTGAAGCCACACCCCTCCCGCCCCATCACCGCCGTGGCCGGTCCGGACCCCGTTCCCCCGTTGCCGGGCTCTCCGACCGTCTTGGCTGCTCCGCCCCCTGCTGCTGGTGCGGCACCGCGTGCTGTTCCGGGGCGTGGTGCGATTCCGCGACTTCGTAGTCATGCCGGCACCGGCGGCCGTACCGCCGGGCTCCGCCCGTCATGACCGCATCCCCTGGTGCTTCCGGGTGATCGTCTTCATGACGCCTCCTTCGCCGGCGCCGATTTTACGCCCGGCGCCGCCGAATGCGCGCATCGATTTCGCGTCGCGGAATCAATGATCAGCGGAATTCGTTGAAACTCGCAGGAGGCGAACATGATCGAATTGGCCGAGCGCCTGCTCACCGAGCACCGGACGATCGCCGTGGTCGGGCTGAGCACGAATCCGATGAAGGCCGCGCATTCGGTGCCCGCGGCGATGCAGGCAGCCGGATTCCGGGTGATCGGCGTGCACCCGAGTGCCGAGCGGCTGCTCGGAGGACCCGCTTACCGCACGTTAAGCGAGATCCCCGAACCGATCGACATCGTCAACGTGTTCCGCCCGGCCGCCGAGGCGCCGGGAATCGCGCGGCAGGCGGTGGCCATCGGAGCCAAAGCGTTGTGGCTTCAGCAGGACATCTTTTCGCCCGAAGCCCGCCGGATCGCCGAAGAAGGCGGCTTGGACTACGTCGAAGACCAGTGCATCGCCGTGGTCCGCGCCCTCTCCGGCGCCCACAAGAACTAGGCGACCCGCTTCGCCGCCGGTGGCTGGTGGCGGTCGGACCGGGTGCGGCGCCGGGCCCGTGCGGGTTCGGCGTCGGCGGTGGCGGTGAAGGTGTCCGCGTCCTCCCGCGCGTGGCTGCCGGGTTCCGGCGCCCGCCACCGGCCGAAGCCGAGCAGGATGGTGCACAGCACGCCGACCAGCAACGGCACGTGCCCGCTCAACCGGTACCAGCCGACCTCGCCACCCAATACGTCCACAGTGGACAGGAACAGCAGCACCCCGGCGAAGCTGAGCAACAGCGGCAACTGCGTCCGCGCTCGGTACGGCCGCGCGGCCACGAACAGCAGCCCGATCGCGATGGCGAAGTTGAACGCCGCCGTCTCGTGCTGCAGGTGCCCGCCGTGCGCGTCCCCGGTCAGCCCCGGCATCGAGCCCAGCAACTGCGAGACCACCACCGAGAACTGGCACACCGCGACCAGCACCAGTGCCCACCGCAGCCGATCCACCCCCGGTTTCGCGCTGACCCTGGCGTAGACCCGGTCCGGCACCACCGGCGGGTCGCCCACCGGCGCCAGCCGGGCCAGCCGGGTGATCCCGGCCGCCGCCTCGCGCCAGGCCGCGCAGTCGGCGCAGCCGTCGACGTGCGCCTCCAGCTCGGCCACCGGCACGCCCGGATCCTCACCGTCCAGCGTCGCCGAAATCCCCTCGCGAACGGTCGAACACTCCATGGTTGTCCAGTCGTCGGCGCCGAGACAAAAGTTCCCGCATCCCGAGGCGGTCATGGCGTCGTGGTCGGACCACCGCTTAGGGTGATCCCTTGTGGATGACGACGAGATCACCCGCCACGCCTTCCGCGCGGCGGGCGGCGACCGGCGCGCCGCGGAGCAGTTCGTCGCCGCCACCCGGCACCAGCTGCACCGCCTGCTGAGCTACCTGTCCGACCCCGGCGCCGCCGAGGACCTGGTGCAGGAGACCTACCTGCGTGCCTTCGCCGCGCTGCCCCGGTTCGCCGGGCGCTCCCCCGCGCGGATGTGGTTGCTGGCCATCGCCAAGCGCGTCGCCGCCGACCACCTGCGTGGCAACCGCCGCCGTCCGCGCACCACGCCGGTCGAGGACTGGATGGCCGAGGCCGAGCAGGCGAAGGCGCCGGACCACGGCAGGCTCGTGGTGCTCCAGCAGCTGATCGGCCAGCTCGACGACGACCGGCGCGAAGCGTTCGTGCTCACCCAGATCACCGGCCTGTCCTACGCCGAAGCCGCGGAGATCTGCGAGTGCGCGGTCGGCACCATCCGGTCCCGCGTGTTCCGCGCCAGGGACGAGCTGACCGAGGCGCTGGCGCAGGGCGAAGGCGGACGTCGATCGGCCACCAGCGGCTGGTGACCCGGGGTGATCCCCTCTTCACCCACATGTGGACAACACCTGTGGATAACTCCGCTGATCAGCGAGAACGCAGCACTATCGACGTGTCCAGTGGCGGTCGTTCCAGGATTTCGACCGTGTGCCACCCACGCGGGGGACACCCGTCCGCGAGTGCGCGTTCGACCTTCGCCGCCCGTTGCACGTGCCGCGTGAACGACCGTTCCGCGAGCACCCGCCCCCGCGCCCGCTGACCGGCCGCGGCCTCACCCGGCGTGGTGTGCACCCACAGCAGGTGACGACTCCGCCCGGCCAGCAACGCCATCACGATCAGCATCAGCCGCGTGCTCGCCCTGGTCGCGGGCTCGTGGGCCACGACCGCCCGGCCGCGGCGCAACGAGAACAGCAGGATCCGCGAGCGGTGCCCGAGGTGCACCAGCGGCCGGTACCAGCGGTAGCGCACCCACGGCGGCAGCACCCGGCTGAACCAGGCACGTACCTGGTCGGAGTCGAGCAGCTTGGCGCCGGCCTCGTTCTCCGCGCGGGCGAGCAGCGTGCTCTTGCCCGCTCCCGGGATCCCGGCGACCACCACCAGACCGTGGACCGGTACCGGCAGTTCCACCTTCGCCCGACGCATGCGCGGGGAACGACCCGCCTGCCCGGATCGTTCCGATCGCCCGGCTTCACCCATGCGGAAAGTTTCCACCAACCGTCGTGAATCGGTTACGCACCGGCGACCGCGGTGCAACTCGGATCCGCCACGGTCACAGGGTTCATCCCTGTCCCCACCTGGAGGAACCGTGACCCGATGGACCGCTTCGGCTGTCGCCGCCGCACTGGCGGCGACCGCCATGACCGTGACGCTCACCACGCCCGCCGCGGCCACCCCGCCGAACATCCCGAGCAAGGCCACCGCGCAGTCCGAGCTGAACTCGCTCACCGTCGCCACCGAGGGCAGCCTGAGCGGCTACTCGCGCGATCTCTTCCCGCACTGGTCCACGGTGTCCGGCAGCTGCAACACCCGCGAGACGGTGCTCAAGAGAGACGGCCGGAACGTGGTGCAGGATTCGGCCTGCGCGGCGGTCTCCGGCAGCTGGTACAGCCCGTACGACGGCGCGACCTGGACGAACGCGTCGGACGTGGACATCGACCACATCGTGCCGCTGGCCGAGGCGTGGCGCTCCGGGGCGAACTCGTGGACCACCAGCAAGCGCCAGCAGTTCGCCAACGACCTCAGCCGCCCGCAGCTGATCGCGGTGACCGACAACGTCAACCAGTCCAAGGGCGACCAGGACCCGGCGTCCTGGCAGCCGTCGGTGTCCTCGTACCGGTGCACCTACGCCAAGATGTGGATCCGCTCGAAGCACTACTGGGGCCTGCGGGCGCAGTCGGCGGAGAAGTCGGCGCTGCAGACCATGCTGAACTCCTGCCCGTCGTAGATGTATGACCTGAATCACATCGAATCCGCGTGATGGGCGCCTGGTCCGGACGTCACACCCGTACCGGACCAGGTGCGCTCGGGGGCACGCCTGGCTCGGGAAATCGTTTGCGAGACGCGGCGGGCGGAGGTGCCGATGCACAGGTGGTACGGGATGTCGAAGGTGCACCGGTGCCGCCTGTCCTCGGCACCCGAGGGCGTGGCATGGCCGGAGTTCGAGGCCTCGCTGCAGCTGTCCACCGCGGGCCTGGCCACCATCGAGCCGGCCACCCGCGACCAGGCCGACCGCGAGGCGCGGCTGACCCTGGTCAGCTCGCCGACCGGCAAGATCACCCAGGCCGACCTGCCGCCGGTGCGGGTGTCCGTCGAGGAGTCCGAGGAGTTCGTCGGCTTCTACGTGCTGGAGCACTCGCCGTGGTGGGTCACCACCGGCGGGCAGGAGATCATGCACGCCCCCGGCGAACTGCTGATCGCCGCACCCGGACCGTTCCGCGCCCTCAGCCGCGCCCGCGGCCTGGCCACCGGGCTCTGGGTGGCGGCCGACCGGCTCACCGTGTCCCGCCGAGAGCTGGATCGCCTGCGCCGGCGGCCGACCGCGCTGCCGCCTGCCCTGCGCACTCTGCTGACCACCGCCGCCGACAGCCTGGCCGAATCCGGCGAGCTGGACGTGCTCGGCGCGGAGAACTACCTGACCGGCCTGGCCGACCTGGTGGTGCGCTCCCAGCTCGGCCGGACCACCGGCCACGAGCCGAAGCAGGTCCGCAAACAGCAGATCCGCGAGTACATCCAGCAGCGGCTCGACGACCCGAGCCTGGACGTCGACTCGATCGCCGCCGCCCATCACATCTCGCGCAGCGCGCTGTACCAGATCTTCGAAGACGAGGACGGGGTCGCCGGGTACGTCCGGCGACGCCGCCTCGTCCGGGCGAAGGAAATGCTGGCGGACCCCCGCCGGACGAACGAAACCATCGGCGCGATCGCCCGTCAGGCTGGATTCACCAGCCACGCCCATTTCAGCCGCGTCTTCACCCGGACCTTCGGCGCCAGGCCGAGCGAATTCCGCGGCGGGTAGGCGGCCTTTTCAGGCGCTGAACCGGACCGGCGGCAGTGCGTCCGGTTCCACGATCCCGAGCCGGAACGCGCGCCCGACGGCGTCACACCGGTTGCGCGCCACCAGCTTCTTGAGGATGGATTTCACGTGGGTGCGCACGGTTTCCACGGAAATGTTCAGCGTTTCCCCGATGGTCCGGTTGTCCAGTCCTTCGGCCATCAGCCGCAGCAGTTGTGACTCGCGCACGGTGAGCGGGCTCACGGGCGGCCGGGCGGACGGCGTCGCCGTGGCGTCGGTGAAGCCGGGGCGCAGGCGCGGTGAGAGGTAGTTCTGCCCGTGCACCGCCCGCCGGAGGCCGGTGGCCAGCACGTCGGCCGGGCTCGCGCTGTCCAGCACCACCGTGGCACCGGCGCGCACGGCCTCGCTGACCCGGACCGGGACCGGCCGGTCGCCACCCGGGTCGAGCATCACCACGATGCCGCGGGTGGACCGGCGGCGGGCGAAGACCTGCACGAAACCCAGGTGCGGATAAGCCTTCTCGTGCACCCAGAACAGTCCGTCACCAATACGCTGGGCCAAACGGGTGGCGGTTTCAAGATCGGTAGCGGAATGCACGACCACGCGCCCGAAGATTTGTTCCAGCGCCCTGGCCATTCCTTCGCGGATCAACGGGACCGGGCTGACCACGACGGCCGCGGGCACCTCCGGCCGCGGCGCCGGGCGTTCGTCGAAAGCCGGGAAAGATCGCAGGTGCAGCGACCGTTCGACGCTTCTGCCCGCCTGCTGCCCCTCGGTGACGTACGACATGGTTTCCTCCTCGGCGGCGGCGCGGAGAAAAATCTCCGGCGAGTTCCCGCCACTCTAGACAGCCCGCTTATCGGATTCCTTTGCCCAGTTGTGCGCCGCTATTGCGGATCTGCGCAGCCCGCGGAAGGCCTTTGCCCATCGGTACGGAATGTTTGTCCATCCGTCCACATCGGGCGGAACCAGCCCAAGTGGACGCATAATGGCGGTGGGGAAGGGAGGTGGGTGATGACGCACCCCTCTTCCGGGCAGGGCGCGCCGCTCAGCGCGGTGTACGCGCTGGAGTTCAACTCCGCCAAGGGTCCGGTGGACGGCGACGTGGAACAGGTCGCCGCCCTGCTGATCGGCCGGGCCCGCGTGGAGGGCGTGCTGTGGGGGCTCAAGCCCAGTTCGGCCCGGATGAGGGTGCGGGCCGGCCTGAGCGCGGCGATCGGGTCGGGCGCCTACGACCTCGACCGCTGCATCTGGCACGTCAACCCGGACGACGAGGACGGTGAGTGGCTGCTGTTCACCCTGTGCGCCACCGCCGAGCGCACCGTGCTGGTCAACCGGCGGCGGCTGATCGTGCCCGCCGGGCAGCTGATGGTGAGCACCTCCTCGGTCCCCCACTCCATCGTCCACAACGGACCCAACGAGTGGTGGGCGGTCCGGGTGGACGCGGCCGCGGTGCACCTGCCGCACCGGGCGGTGGAGGAACTGCTGTTCCGCCCGCTGCCGGTCGGCGAACTCCTCACGCGGCTGGTGGTCAACACCCTGCCAGGGAAACCGGCCGACGAGCCGTCCGGCGAAATCGACGCGGCGGGCTTCGACCACTACCTGGCCGGGCTCGCCGAGTTGCTGCTGCGCTCGGTCGGCCCGCGCGGCGGCAGCGCCCGGACCGGCTCCACCCGGCGGCAGGAGGTCGAGCGGTTCATCCGGCAGCACCTGGCCGACCCCGGGCTGTCGGTGACCTCGGTCGCCAGCGCGCACGCGGTCTCCCGGCGGCGGCTCTACCAGTTGTTCGAGGACACCGGCGAGGGCGGCGGCATCGCCGAGTTCATCCGGCACTCGCGCATGGAACGGGCACGAGAGCTGCTCGACGACCCGGCGCACCGCGGGGAGTCGATCGCGCAGATCGCCGCCCGCTGCGGCTTCGTCAACGCCGCGCACTTCACCCGCCTGTTCCGGGACGCCACCGGCCTACCCCCCGGCGAATACCGCCGCCGCCGCACCCCCCAGTAACCCCCTCGCCGGGCGCCCCCACCCCCAGCCGAGCCCCACACTCAGACACCCGAACCGCACGTTCAGACACCCGAACCGCACGCTCAGGCAGCCGAACCTCACACTCAGGCCGCCGAACCCCACGTTCAGGCCGCCCAAGCCCCCAAGGTGAAACGCTATGAGTGGGGCATTACTTGCAATGGATGCAAGTAATGCCCCACTCCTAGCACTCGGCCGACCCCGGTCACGGCTCGTGGACCACTAAGCTCGCGCGGTGGGCAAAACGCTGCGTGACTTCGGTACCGGTGCCGGGCTGCTGGCCAGGGGGTTCGGCCTCGTCTTCGGCAACGGCAAGCTGTTCCTGCTGGGCGCGATCCCGGCGCTGCTGACCAGCCTGCTGCTCTTCGGCGGCATCCTCGCGCTCGCGCTGAACGCGGACGACCTGATCACCTGGGCCACCCCGTTCGCCGACGACTGGTCGCAGACCTGGCAGACCGTGCTCCGCGTGGCCGCCGGGGTGTCCATCGTGGTCGCCGCCGTGGCGATCTCGCTGCTGTTGTTCTCCGGCCTGACGCTGATCCTCGGCGGCCCGTTCTACGAGGCCATCGCCGAGCACGTCGAGGACCACGAACTCGGCGGCGTACCCGGCACGCAGCAGGTCGGCTGGGCGCGGTCCGCGTGGCTCGGCCTGCGCGACACCCTGCTGCTCGTGCTGCTGGCGATCCTGTTCGGCATCCCGCTGTTCCTGGCCGGGTTCATCCCGGTGCTCGGCCAGACCGTGGTGCCGGTGGTCGCCGCGCTGGTCGGCGCCTGGCTGCTGGCGCTCGAGCTGACCGCGATCCCGTTCACCCGCCGCGGGCTGAACCTCAAGGTGCGGCGCCGGACGCTCGGCGGCAAGCGCGCGATGACCCTCGGCTTCGCGACGCCCACCTACCTGCTGTGCCTGATCCCGCTCGCGGGCATCGTGGTGCTGCCCGCGGCGATGGCGGGCGGCACGCTGCTCGCGCACCGCGCGCGGGAGTTCAGCACCGGTTCAGCATCTCCGACAGCGCCGTCTTCTCCCGCTCGGTGACCGTCAGCCCGTAGTGGTGCTTGACCTCGATCCAGTCACCGGCGTAGGTGCACCAGTAGGACACCAGCGGCGGCTTCCACTCGTCGGGGGCCTTGTCGCTCTTCTGCTGGTTGACGTTGTCGGTGACGGTGAGCAGCTGCGGGCGGTCCATGTCGTTGGCGAACTCCTCCCGCCGCTCTTCGGTCCACGACCGCGCGCCGCTGACCCAGCTGTGCCCCAGCGGCACCATGTGGTCGATGTCCACATCGGACGCCTTGGTCCAGGTCTCGCCGTCGTACGGGCTGACCCACTTGCCGGAGTCGGGTGCGCAGTCGGGACCGGCCTGCACGTTCTCGCCGTCGCGCTTGAGCACCAGCTCACGGGTGTTGCAGTTGCCGTCGTGCGCGGACCAGTGCGGGTACTGCTCGCGGTCGTAGCCGTCCATGCTGCCGCGTTCGGCGATCACCAGCTGGTCGAGCAGCTGCCGCGGCGGCCCCGCGTCCACCCCCGGCTCGGCGGGCGCCGGCTCCACCGGGGGAGCACACGCCGAGACGAACGCCAGCAACACCATGAACACCCACCGCGACCTCATCACGAACGGAGTATGCGGCCGAAACCCGTCCGAGCGGTACCGACGCGCGGGTCAGATCACCGCGGCCAGGCGGGTGCCCTGGTCGATGGCCCGTTTGGCGTCCAGTTCGGCGGCCACGTCGGCTCCCCCGATCAGGTGTACGGGTAGGCCGTCCAGCTGCTCGGCGAGCTCCCGCACCGGCTCCTGTCCGGCGCAGACGACCACGGTGTCCACGTCCAGCACCCGTGGTCGCTCGTGCCGGGGGCCGAAGCTGATGTGCAGGCCGTCGTCGTCGATGCGCTCGTAGTTGACCCCGACCAGCTGTTCCACGCCCTTGTTCTTCAATGCCGCGCGGTGCACCCAGCCGCTGGTCTTGCCGAGTCCTTTGCCGATGCGCTCGTCCTTGCGCTGCAACAGGTACACCTTGCGCGGTGACGGTTCCGGCCGCGCTTCGGCCAGCGCGCCGCCGGCCACGCCCCACTCCGCCTGCCACTCCGCCAGATTCAGCGCGGGCGAGGAGGTGTGCGTCAGGAACTCGCTGACGTCCACGCCGATGCCCCCGGCCCCGATCACCGCGACCCTGTCCCCCACCGGCTTCCCGTGCCGCACGACGTCCACATAGGACAGAACCTTCGGGTGGCCGATCCCGGGGATGGCCGGCACGCGCGGGGTCACGCCGGTGGCCAGCACCACCTCGTCGAACGCGGTCAGCTCGGCGACGGTGGCCCGGGTGTTCAGCCGCAGCTTGACCCCGGCCAGGTCGAGCTGACGCCGGTAGTAGCGGATCGTCTCGGCGAACTCCTCCTTGCCGGGGATGCGCCTGGCGATGCCGAACTGACCGCCGATCTCGTCCTCGGCCTCGAACAACTCCACCTGGTGCCCGCGCTGCCCCAGGTTCACCGCGGCGGACAACCCGGCGGGACCGGCGCCGACCACCGCCACGCGCTTGCTCCGCCGCGCGGGCAGCAGCACCAGTTCGGTCTCGCGCCCGGCCCGCGGGTTGACCATGCACGAGACCTTCTTGTGCACGAACGCGTGGTCCAGGCAGGCCTGGTTGCAGGCGATGCAGGTGTTGATCTCGTCGCTCAGCCCGGCCTCGGCCTTGCGCACCCACTCCGGATCGGCCAGCAGCGGCCGGGCCATCGACACCAGGTCCGCGCCACCGCGCGCGAGCACCTCCTCGGCCACCTGCGGCATGTTGATCCGGTTCGAGGTGATCACCGGGATGTCCACGTGCGGCTTGAACTTCGCGGTGACCTCGGTGAACGCGGCGCGCGGCACCGAGGTGACGATGGTCGGGACGCGGGCCTCGTGCCAGCCGATGCCGGTGTTGATGATGGTCGCCCCGGCCGCCTCGACGGCCTTGCCCAGCGCGACGATCTCGTCCCAGGTCTGCCCGTCCTCGACGAACTCGGCCATGGACAGCCGGTAGACGATGATGAAGTCGGGCCCGACGGCCGCCCGCACGCGGCGCACGATCTCCACCGCGAGCCGCTGCCGGTTCTCCGTCGAGCCGCCCCAGCGATCGGCGCGTTTGTTGGTGCGTGGCGCGAGGAACTGGTTGATGAAGTAGCCCTCGGAACCCATGATCTCGACGCCGTCGTACCCGGCTTCGCGGGCCAGTGCGGCACAGCGGGCGAAGTCGTCGATCTGACGCCGGACCCCGCGATCGGACAGGGCGCGCGGGCGGAACGGGTTGATCGGCGCCTTGATCGCGGACGCCGACACGCTCAGCGGGTGGTAGGCGTACCGGCCCGCGTGCAGGATCTGCAGGGCGATCTTGCCGCCCGCCTCGTGCACCGCACTGGTGACACGGCGGTGCCGCTTCGCTTCGGCACGCGTGGTCAGCTTGGACGCGAACGGCAGCAGCCAGCCCTCGCGGTTGGGCGCGTAACCGCCGGTGATCATCAGGCCGACGCCGCCGCGAGCGCGTTCGGCGAAGTACTCGGCGAGCTTGCCCACGTCACGGGCGCGATCCTCGAGCCCGGTGTGCATCGAGCCCATTACCACGCGGTTGCGCAGCGTGGTGAACCCGAGGTCGAGCGGGGCGAGCAGGTTCGGGTACTCGGTCATCGGCCATCCCTTTCCAGTGCTTCCGCGACCTCGTCGCACCATTCGACGAACGACTGCTCGGCGCGCACACCCCCGCGCAGCACGAGGTACTGGTGGAGGTCCTGCCCGCTGAGCCCGCGCGGGTCCGGGAAGTCGCGCTTCTCGATCTCGCGGTAGACGTCGAGGCGCTCGGCGTGCCGGTCCCGGTGGCGGCGCACCTCGGCCAGCACGACGGCGGCGTCGCCCAGGCTCGCGCCGCGGACCTTCACCGCGAGTTCGTCGCGCAGGATCGCGGGCTCGTTCGGCTCGCCCAGCCATCGCCGCAGCTCGGCGTGGCCGTCCGCGCTGACGCGGTAGACCTTCTTGTCCGGTCGCCCGTCCTGCGCGACCAGCTCGTTCGACAGCCAGCCGGCCTCGGTCATGCGCTTGAGCACGCGGTAGATCTGCTGGTGGGTGGCGCCCCAGAAGAAGCCGATGGACCGGTCGAACCGGCGGGCCAGCTCGTAGCCGGAGCCGGCCCGCTCGGTCAGCGAAACCAGGATCGCGTGTTCGAGGGCCATGGTTTCGGAGGCTAATATGCAACCAGGTGCAATGCAACTAGGTGCATAGTGTGGTGAGCAACTCAGCCACCGCCTCGACCGCGGGAGACGCCCACTGCTCGCGCCCCCGGAGGAGCCACAGGTGGTAGCGCGCGATCGGCGGCGACCGCAGCTCGACGAGCCGCCCGGCCTCCAGCTCCGGCGCCACCGTGACCGTGGGCAGCAGCGCCAGCCCGAGCCCGGCCTCCACGCACCGCTTGACCACCTCGACCCCGCCGTACCGCGGCGGGGTGTCGGCGACCATCTCGGCCAGCTCGTCGTTGTAACCGCACCCGCGTTCGAGCAGGAGCACCCCGGCTTCGGTCAGTTCGGCGGCGGTGATCGCGCGGGTCCTCGGCAACGGTGTGTCCGGTGGTGCGACCAGTGAGATGCGCTGCCTACCCAGGTCCACACTGTCCACTGTGGAGTATCGAATGGACGGCTCCAGTGCCAGCGCGAGATCGGCCTGCCGCTCCCCCAGCGCCCGCACAGCCGTACGGGTCGGCGCGGGCACCAGCGTGAGCCGCACCTCGGGCAGGCGCCGGGTGATCTCGCGCAGCACGGACGGCAGCCGGTAGGCGCAGACGGACTCCGGCGCGTACAGCCGCACAGGCCCGGCGGGCCGTCGATCGGCGACCTCGGCGAACATCCGGTCTTCGAGGTCGAGCAACTGCCGGGCGTGCTCGGCGAGCCTGGTACCGGCGTGCGTGGGCGTGACCCCGGCGGGGTGCCGGTCGAGCAGCCGGGTGCCCGCGAGCCGCTCCAGCGCCTGGACGTGGGCGGTGACCGTGGACTGGGCGAAGGTCAGCTCTCCGGCAGCCGCGGTGATGTTGCCCGTGCGGACCACGGCGAGGAAGCTGCGCAGCAGGCGGGTGTCCATCGGTATCCCCGATCGTCGGCATCGAAACTGATCGTTGGACATGATGGCAGGTGCGGCCGCAAGCTGGACGCATGACGAACATCGAGCGGTACACGGCCTTCGACGTCGACGGGGAAGGCGGCAACCCGGCCGGGGTGGTGCTGGACGCCACCGGCCTGGACGAGGCGCGGATGCTGGCGATCGCCGCGGACCTGGGGTACTCGGAGACCGCGTTCCTGCTGCCGGACAACCACATCCGCTACTTCAGCCCGCTGGCCGAGGTCTCGTTCTGCGGGCACGCCACCATCGCGACGGCGGTGGCGCACGCCGAACGCTCCGGCGTCGGCACGCTGGCGCTGCGGACGCAGGCGGGCGAGGTCGTCGTGCGGACGCGGCACGAGGACGGTCAGTTGCTGGCGACGCTCACCAGCGTGGCGCCCTCCGTGCGTGACGCGCCCCCTTCGCTGGTCGAGGAGGCTCTCGCCGCACTGCGCTGGGACGCCGCCGACCTCGACCCGGCGCTGCCCCCGCGCGTCGCCTTCGCCGGCGCGCACCACCTCGTGCTCGCCGCGGGGTCCCGTGAGCGCCTGGCCAAGCTGGACTACGACTTCGACGCGCTCGGCGCCCTCATGGCCCGGGAGGACTGGACCACCGTGCAGCTGGTCTGGGCAGGCCCGGAGGGTTTCCACTCGCGCAACCCGTTCCCACCCGGCGGCGTCTACGAGGACCCGGCCACCGGCGCCTCGGCCGCCGCGTTCGGCGCCTACCTGCGTGAACTGGGCACGACCGGCCGGATCACCATCCACCAGGGCGAGGACCTGGGCCGCCCCAGCCGCCTGCTGGTCGACATCCCGGCCACCGGCGGCATCTCGGTCAGCGGGACCGCGGTTCGGCTCTAGACCTCGAGTGGGGTGGAGGTTGCAGCATCGAAGCGACAACGCACCCCTGGGGATGGAGAACCATGAGTGAGTGGCAGAGCGCGGACCTGGACCTCGACGCCTACCTGGCGCGGATCGGGCACGAGAAGGTGCGCCCGTCGGCCGCGGCGCTGCGGTCGTTGCACGAGGCGCACGTGCGGTCGATCCCGTTCGAGAACATCGACGTGCTGCTCGGCCCGCACCCGGGGCTGAAGCTGAAGGTGATCGCCGACAAGATGGTGCACCGCCGTCGCGGTGGGTACTGCTACGAGCACAGCCTCCTGTTCGCCGCCGCACTCGAATCGCTCGGGTTCGACGTGCGCCGCCGGATGGCGCGGGTGGACCCGGAGAAGCCGAGTGCGCGGACGCACATGGTGGTGATCGTGCGGGTCGCCGGCGTCGACCACCTCGTCGACGTCGGCTTCGGCACCGGGCTGGTCACCGCGATGCCGCTGGTCGACGGCGTGGAGCAGGAGCAGAACGGCTGGCTCCACCGGATCACCCGCGAAGGTCCACTGTGGACCTTGTGGCGGCACGAGCACGGCGAGTGGGTGCCGTTGCACGCCACGGACGACCTGCCGCAGCACCAGATCGACTACGAGGTGGCGCACCACTACGTCTCCACGCACCCGAAGTCGCCGTTCACCGGGCAGCTCGTGGTGATGACGCGCGGCGACCGCCTCAGCAGGCGGCTCGTCGGGGACGAGCTGACCACCGAGCACGCGAACGGTGAGGTGACGAAGGAACCGGTGCCCCCGGCCGAACTGGACGGGGTGCTGCGCTCGCTGGGGGTCGAGCTGAATACCACAGACCTGACCACCCTGCTGGGCTAAAGAACGCCCTCATCGTGTGGCAGCGCTGGCCGCGACGACCTCCGGAGACCACAGTGGACGCACCCCGCACATCGCGTCACCGTTGAAGGAGAACTTCGTGAACAAGTCCCGGCTGGCCGCCCGCCTGGCGCTGCCGCTCGTGATCGCCGGTACCGCACTCGGCGCCGCCATGCCCGCCGGTGCCGAGGAGCCGCCGCTGACCCCGCTCGGCGAGGGTGTGCTGCACGGCACCCAGACCACCGCCGAGGTCGTCGACGGCAACGTCGAACACGGCGCCGCGACGCTCTCGGGTTCTGTCGACACCACGCTGAGCACCCTGCCCGGCGGCCTCATCCGCACCGGCGAGCACCCACTCGTCATCGGCGACCTGGACGACCTACGAGGCCTGCTCACCCACCGCCCCTGAAACACCCACGCGAGGTCGCGCCGTTCACCGGACTGGGGCGCGTCGGGCCGCCCAGCGGCACGGCGCGCCCCAGTCCGGTGAACGGCTCAAAAGCGACCTCGCCGCCCCGCCGGAGGCGGGGCCAAAGATGGAGCCGACAAGGGGACTCGAACCCCTGACCTGCTGTTTACAAGACAGCTGCTCTACCAACTGAGCTATGTCGGCCTGTGCTCCGCAGTATATAGATGTCACACGCACAGCTCGTCCACGACATCCGTCACGCGGTTCCGGGTGCGGTACGCGGCCAGTTGCCGGTCCCCTCCACCGCCGGTGGAGCGCAGCCGGGCGAGCATTCCTTCGGCGAACTCCAGGTCCCCCGTCGTCCGCAGCGCGTCCCGCAGGCCGGCCATCAGTTCGTCCAGCACGGCCCACACCGGCACCAGTTCACCGCTCTCCGGGTGCAGGCACGAACCGTTCAGCCCGTCCCGCGCCGCCCGCCAGAGGTTCGCGCGCAGCACCTCGTCGGGCACGATCACCGGCGTGCGGGCATCGGCGACGTCCCGCAGCGCCACGTTCACCAGTCCGCGGATCAGCACCGCCGCCAACGTCGCCTCCTCGGGCGTCGCGGCCACGTCGCAGATGCGGAACTCCAGCGTGGGCTGGTTGTCGGACAACCGGACGTCCCAGTACAGCATCGCCCGGTCCATCATCGCGCCGCTGCGCAGCATCGCGGCGACGCTGTTCTCGTAGTGCTCCAGCGAGACGAACATCGGCGGCGGCCCGGCCGACGGCCAGCGCGACCACAGCACGTGCCGCCAGCTCCGGTACCCGGTGACCGCGCCGCCGGAGAACGGCGAGTTCGCGGTGAGCGCCAGCAGCACCGGCAGCCAGGCGCGGGTGTGGTTGCTGACCCGCACCGCGGTCTCCCGGTCGGCCACCTCGACGTGCACGTGGCACCCGCAGGTGGCGCTCGACCGGGCGATCGCGCCGAACCGGTCGGCCATCTCCCGGTAGCGCTCCTTCTGGGTGATTTCGTGCGACGACTTCGGCAGCAGCGGCGTGCCGCTCGGCAGCAGCCGCAGGCCGCGCTCGGCGGCGCTCGCGGCCAGGTCCGCTCGCATCCGGGTGAGGTGCCCGAGGACCTCCTCGGCGGTGCGGCACACGTCGGTCGCCGTCTCCACCTGGGACCTGATCAGCTCCTGCTGCAGCTCACCGCCGCGCTCCTCGGTCCCGAAGACCAGCTCCGGCCCGCGCGGTACCAGCTGTCCCGAGGCGTCGACCAGGAAGAATTCCTCCTCGACGCCGAACGTCAGTTCCTCGCCGTGGAGACCCATCCACCACTCCTTCACCCGGTCGCGTTGATCGATCCGGATTACCCGGACCGGGTGATCGGTAACCCTGGGGCAGAACGTGGTGGACGCCACGGTTCCGATCATGCAACGGTCGGAGGCCGAGCGTCGATGGTCCCCGGGAATGACCAGGGAGGTGGACGGGTAGATGAAGATCAACCAGCGTGGCCGGGCAGCTGATCGCAAGCGCGGTTGGCAGATCCTCGAAGCGCCGGCGAACGAGCGGCCGCCGAGAACCCGCCGCCGCCGTCGCGACAGCGGTTCCGAGCCACGCAGCCGCGCGTGGCAGATCCTCGAGGCCGACACCGGTGAGCAGCCGGCGGCCACGCAGGAGACCGCGATCGGTCCCGCACTGCCGGACGACTCCACCGTCAACTTCGTGCTCGACCTCGCCCTGCGCATCGGCGAGGTGCAGATGTCCAGCGGCGCGGGCGCCTCCGACGTCACCGCGACCATCCTGGCCCTGACCTCGGCGCTCGGCCTGCCGCACTGCGAGGTCGACGTCATCTTCACCTCGATCACGGTGACCTGCCACCGCGGTTCCGAGCGCTCGCCGGTGACCGCGCTGCGCGTGGTGCGCGCCCGCGGCCTCGACTACAGCCGCCTCACCGACACCGAGAGCCTGGTCCAGCGAGTCACCCGCGGCCGCGTCAGCGCCGAGGACGCCTACACCGAGCTGGAGCTGATCACCAGCAGGCCGCACCCGTACCGCCGCTGGGTGTCCACCCTGGCCTGGGGTGCCATGGCCGCGTTCATCTCGCTGCTGATCGGCGGCGACTGGGCGACCGCGCTGATCGCCTTCGTGATCAGCTCGGTGATCGACCGCGTCGGCCGCGTGCTCAACCGGTACGCGCTGCCGTTCTTCTTCCAGCAGGTGGTCGGCGGCTTCATCGCGACACTGGCCGCGGTGCTGGTGGTCAACACCAACCTGCTGCCCATCGAGAGACCGACCATCGTGGTCGCCGCGGCGATCACCGTGCTGCTGTCCGGGCTGAGCACGGTTTCCGCGGTGCAGGACGCGATCACCGGCTACAACGTCACCGCGGCCGGGCGCACCACCGAGGTCGCGATGATGTCCGCCGGGCTGATCACCGGCGTGGTGCTGGCGCTGAACACCGCGCCGCTGTTCGCGATCGTGCAGAAGACGCCGCCGCCCGCCGTCTACAGCAACACCGCGCTGGACCTGCCGATCATGGTGATCGCCGGTGCGGGCGCGGCCCTGTGCTTCGCGCTGGCCAGCTACGCCAGGCTGCGGTCGCTGCTGATCGCGGCCGCGGCGGGCGCGGTCGGCAGCGTCGGTTACGGCGTGCTGGGCCTGCTCGGCGCGGACCAGATCACCGCTTCCGCGGTCGCCGCCACGCTGGTCGGGTTCTCCGGCGGCGTGCTGGCGCGGCGCCTGAAGGAGACGCCGCTGGTCATCGCGGTCTCCGGGATCACCCCGCTGCTGCCGGGGCTGTCGACCTACCGCGGGCTGTACGAGATGGGCGTCGAACCGGGCGGGGAGCTGGGCACGCTGATGACCGCGGTGGCGGTCGGGCTGGCGCTGGCCGCGGGTGTGGTGCTCGGCGAGTACTTCGCGCAGCCGGTGCGCACCAGCCTCGGCAGGCTCGAGCGCAAGCTGGCAGGCCCCCGGATGGCGGGCCCGCTGCGGCCCAAGACCGGCCGCGTGGAGTAGCCGGAACCGCGAGCCGGGTGATCCTCCGGGACAAGTCTCACCTCTCTTGGTCAGCTACCCCCCGCCGGGGCGCGATAGTCTGCGACCCATGACCGAGCCTGTCAGCACGGCCGCCGAATTCGTCGTGGTGGCCAACCGGTTGCCGGTGGACCTCGACCGCTCCGCCGACGGGACCCAGCGCTGGACCGCGAGCCCCGGTGGGCTCGTGTCCGCGCTCGAGCCCTTCCTCCGCTCCCGCAAGGGGGCCTGGGTGGGCTGGCCCGGCGTGCCGGACGTGGAGGTCGACGAGTTCTCCGACGACGGCTTGGTGCTCCACCCGGTCACGCTCAGCTCCGAAGAGGTGACCGACTACTACGAGGGCTTCTCGAACGCCACGCTGTGGCCGCTCTACCACGACGTGGTGGCCCGGCCGGTGTTCGACCGCGCCTGGTGGGACAGCTACGTCAAGGTCAACCGGCGCTTCGCCGAGGCCAGCGCGAAGGTGGCCGGCGAAGGCGCCGTGGTCTGGGTGCAGGACTACCAGCTCCAGCTGGTGCCGAGCATGCTCCGCGAGCTGCGGCCCGACCTGCGGATCGGCTTCTTCCTGCACATCCCGTTCCCGCCGGTCGAGCTGTTCATGCAGCTGCCGTGGCGCGCGGAGATCGTGCGCGGGCTGATCGGCGCCGACCTCGTCGGCTTCCACCGGCCGGGTGGCGCGCAGAACTTCCTGTGGCTGGCCCGTCAGCTGATCGGCCTGGAGCCCAGCCGTGGTGCGGTCGGCGTGCGGTCGCGGCCCGGTGTGGTCCAGGTCGGCGACCGGACCGTGCGCGTGGGCGCGTTCCCGATCTCGATCGACGCGGCCGGGCTGGACACCCTGGCGCGCACGAAGAAGGTGGCCGACCGCGCCGCGGAGATCCGCCGCGACCTCGGCAACCCGAAGACCGTGCTGCTCGGCGTCGACCGCCTCGACTACACCAAGGGCATCGACCTGCGCCTGCAGGCCTTCCACGAGTTGCTGCAGGAAGACCGCGTCAAACCGGAGGACGTGGCGTTCATCCAGCTCGCCACGCCCAGCCGTGAACGGGTCGAGCACTACCAGCGCATGCGTGGCGAGATCGAGCAGATGGTCGGCCGGATCAACGGCGAGTTCGCCCGCGTCGGTCACCCGGTCGTGCACTACCTGCACCAGTCCGTCGACCGGACGGAGCTGGCCGCGTTCTTCTCCGCCGCCGACGTGATGGTGGTGACCCCGTTGCGCGACGGCATGAACCTGGTCTGCAAGGAGTACGTGGCCTGCCGCCACGACCTCGGGGGCACGCTGGTGCTCTCCGAGTTCGCCGGCGCGGCGGCCGAGTTGAGCAGTGCCTTCCTGGTCAACCCCCACGATCTCGACGGGGTTAAGAGCGCTTTGGCGGCTGCCATTACGCTCGACCCGGCCGAGGGAAGACGGAGAATGCGCGCGCTTCGACGTCAGGTCCTCACCCACGACGTCGACCGCTGGGCGCGCTCGTTCCTGGAAGCACTCGGGTCCGAGCCCTCCGCCTGAACTCGCCCAACTCCCATACCCCACGTACCTGCTCCTAGGAGGAGTGTTGACCGCCGAGGCCCTGCCCGCCGAGCTGCGGCGTGCGATCGTGCAGATCGCGCGGACGCCGCGCTTGCTGGTCGCCTGCGACTACGACGGCACGCTGGCTCCGATCACGTCCAACCCGGACGAGGCCCGCCCCCTTCCGGAGTCGGTCGGTGCCCTGCGATCACTTGCCGGCCTGCACGAAACCACCACCGCGGTCATCTCCGGCCGCGCGCTGCGCGATCTCGCCACGCTTTCCCGGCTCCCGGCGGAAGTCCACCTGGTGGGCAGCCACGGCTCCGAGTTCGACATCGGCTTCGTGCACGCGCTCGACGCGAAGGCCCGAGAGCTGCACCGCAAGCTCGAAGCCGAACTCGAGAAGCTGGTGCTCGATGTTCCAGGTGTTTCCCTAGAAGTGAAACCCGCGAGCATCGCCGTGCACGTGCGCCGCGCCGAGTACGACGCCGGCCGCCGGGTGCTCGCCGCTGTCCACAATGGACCGTGCACCTGGCAGGGGGTGACCACCACCGACGGCAAGGAGGTGGTCGAACTGGCCGTGGTGCAGACGGACAAGGGCCGCGCCCTGGACACGCTGCGCCACCAGGTCAACGCCACCGCCGCGGTGTTCCTCGGCGACGACGTCACCGACGAGAAGGCCTTCGCCCGGCTCTCCGGCCCCGACCTCGGGGTCAAGGTCGGTGACGGGGAAAGCCTTGCCACCTACCGGGTTCCGGACACCGTCGACGTGGCCACCGTGCTCGCCTTCCTGCTCGAGGAGCGGCGGCACTGGCTCTACGGCGAGCAGGCGCCGCCGATCGAGCGGATCTCCATGCTGGCCAGCGAGCGCTCGGTGGCGCTGCTGACCCCGGACGCCAAGCTGACCTGGCTGTGCCACCCCGGCCCGGACGCGCCCGCGGTCTTCGCCGACCTGCTCGGCGGCCCGGGTGCCGGGCACTTCTCGATCAAGCCGCACCGCAACGGCCTGCCGCTGGGCCAGCGGTACCTGCCGAACACGATGACCGTGGAGACGCGCTGGTCGCGGCTGCTGGTCACCGACTACCTCGAGCCGGACAGCCCGCCGCACCGCACCGACATCGTCCGGGTGATCTCCGGCGAAGCCGCGGCTCAGGTGGTCTTCGCGCCGCGGCCGGAGTTCGGCGGTGTGCCGGTGCGGCTGGTCACCGAGGAGGACGGCCTGCGGGTGCTGGGCACCTCGGAGCCGATCGTGCTGCGCGCGCCCGGTGTCCGCTGGGAAATCAACTCCGACGGCATGCACGACACCGCCGTGGCGCTGGTGGAGCCGAAGCCGGAACGCCCGGTCGTCCTGGAACTCCGTTGCGGCACCACGGATCTCGGTGCGCACGAACTGTCCGAAATAGACCGCCGGGCCCGGGCGGGGGCGTACTGGAGCGACTGGGCCGCCACGCTGAAGGTGCCGACCGTGCAGCCGGAACTGGTGTCGCGTTCGGCGTTGACCCTGCGGGGGCTGTGCAACACCGACACCGGCGGCGTGCTCGCCGCGGCGACCACCTCGCTGCCGGAGGAGATCGGCGGCGTCCGGAACTGGGACTACCGCTACTGCTGGATCCGCGACGCCGCGATGACCGTTCGCGAGCTGGTCACCCTCGGTTCGCTGGACGAGGCCGACGGCTACCTGCGCTGGCTGCACGGGGTGCTGGCCACGCTGGCGGGCCCGGAACGGCTGCACCCGCTGTACACGCTGTCCGGCAGCGTGATCGGCGCCGAAGCGGTGATCGAGTCGCTGCCCGGGTTCGCGGGTTCGCGGCCGGTGCGCGTCGGCAACCTGGCGAACCACCAGGTGCAGCTGGACGTGTTCGGGCCGGTGGTGGAGCTGGTGGTCACCCTGGCCGAGGCACGCGGGGAACTGCGTGACCAGGACTGGCAGATGGTGCGGGCGATGGCCGAGGCCGTCACCCGGCGCTGGAACGAGCCGGACCACGGCATCTGGGAAGAGCGTCACGTGCCGCGGCACCGCGTGTACTCCCGGGTGATGGGCTGGGTGACCATCGACCGCGCGATCAAGCTGGGCGAGATCTACGACCGGGAGATCCCCGCGGCGTGGCCCAGCCTGCGCGACGCCATCGCCGCCGACGTGCTGGAGCACGGCTGGAACGACGAGGTGCAGGCGTTCACCACCGCCTACGACGGCACCGACCTGGACGCGGCGTCGCTGTTCGTCGGGCTCACCGGCCTCATCGACCCGGGCGACCAGCGCTTCCAGTCCACGGTCACCGCCATCGAAGCCGAGTTGCGCAGCGGCTCCACCGTCTACCGCTACCACCGCGACGACGGCCTCCCCGGCAGCGAAGGCGGGTTCCACATCTGCGCCGCCTGGCTGGTCGAGGCCTACCTGCTCACCGGACGGCGGACCGAGGCGGAAGAACTGTTCGAGCAGCTGGTGGACGCCGCGGGCCCCACCGGCCTGCTGCCGGAGCAGTACGACCCGATCGCGGAACGGTCGCTGGGGAACCACCCGCAGGCGTACTCGCACATCGGCCTCATCCGCTGCGCCAACCTACTGGCCCAATAACCTCCCGGTGGGCGTGCCTCCCGCACGCCCACCCCACCCCACCCCACCCACCCAAACCGCACACCCCCGGCGTGGCCCTCGCCCGCCCGAGCGTGCAACTCGGCTACCCGAGTGCGGAACTCAGGCGCCTGAACGTGCAACTCGGCTACCTGAGTGTGAGACTCGGGCGCCTGAACGTGAGGTTCGGGTGCGTGAGTGTGGGGTTCGGGTGGGGGTCCACTTGGTGAGAGGGACGTTCGTGCAGCCGAGTTCTACGTTCGCGCAGGTGAACCCCACGTTCAGGTAGGTGAACCCCACGTTCGGGCAGGTGAACCTCGCGTTCGGGTGGGTGAACCTCGCGTTCGGGTGGGTGGAACTTGCGTTCGGGTGGCCGAGGTTCGCGGTTGGGTGGGGTCAGCCGCCGGCTACGGAGGGGATGATCATGAGTTCGGTGTGCGGGGTGAGGGGGGTGTCGGGGCCGGCGAGGCGGCGGCATTCTTCGCCGTCGACGTAGAAGTTGACGTAGCGCCGCAGGGCGCCCGACTCGTCCCGCAGCCGGCGTTCCAGTGCGGGGTACCGCGTGCGCAGTTCGTCCAGGGCCGCCGTGAGGGTGGCGCCCTGGACCTCCAGCACGGTCTGTTCCCCGGCCATCGGCCGCAGCATCGACGGCAGGTGGACCTGGACCACCTAGATCACCGCGGCCCGCACGCAGAGCACGTCCGGCAGGTGCTCGACCACGCGCTGCCAGCTGTCCCCCTCGTCGGCGCTGGCCCAGACCTCACCCGATCGTGAGCCGAAGTACACGCCCGCCGGGTCGGCGTCGTCCACGCACATGGCGTCGCGCAGGACCGCGGAGTAGAAGCCGCTGTCGGGCAGGCCGCCGGACAGCTCGGTCCAGTGGTCGCCGCCGTCCTCGCTGCGGTAGACGCGGCAGCGCCCGTCCGGCGGGAAGCGGTGCTCGTCCGCCTGCAACGGGAAGTTGTAGATGACCTCCGGCTTGTGCGGGTGCACCACCATGGCGAAGCCGAAGTCCGACGGCAGCCCGTCGGCGATCGACTGCCAGCTCTTCGCGTGGTCCTCGCTGCGGTACACGCCGTGGTGGTTCTGCGCGTACAACCGGTCCGGCCGCGCCGGGTGCCGGGCCACCTTGTGCACGCACTGCCCGAACTCCGGGTACTCCTCCGGCAGGAACTTGACGTGGATGCCCTGGTTGGCCGGCGCCCAGGTCTGCCCGCCGTCGGTGGTGTCGTAGACGCCGCCGGTGGACATCGCCACGGTCAGCCGCCGCGGTTCGGTCGGGTGCGGGAGCACGGTGTGGATGGCCATGCCGCCGAAGCCGGGCGTCCACTGTGGACGATGCGGGTGGTCCCACAGCCCGCGGACCAGCTCGAAGGACTTGCCGCCGTCGGCCGAGCGGAACAACGCCGACGGCTCGACCCCGGCGTAGACCACGTCCGGCTCCGGCGCGGGCGTCAGCTGCCAGACCCGTTCCAGCGCGGCCCCGGTGTCCTCCGGGAAGGCGATCGGCGCCTGCTCCGGCTCCTGCCAGGTGGCGCCGAGGTCGTCGCTGGTGGCCACCCCCGGCCCCCAGTGCTGGCTCATCACCCCGGCGAGCAGCCGCGGCGCGCCGCCACGGGTGTCGATCGCCAGCGCGTAGATGTCGGTCATCGGCAGGTGCGGGCCGGTGACCGTCCAGTCGGCCCGCGAGTTCGAGCTCCTGGCCAGCCAGAGCCCCTTGCGCGTGCCGATCGCGAGCAGCGCTTCCATCAGTCGCCTCCCAGTGTGGTTCGGATCACAGGCGGGAGCTTACGCCGGGGCACCGACAGAAACCGGACGCCGGAAGTCGCGGCATGCTAACGACGGCGTCCGGTTCCTGTCACGCGGTTTCAATTGAGGCTGAAACAGTTCTACGCGGAATACCCCTTCGGCGGAATGAGCGTCGCCAACTGGTTGAAGCTGAGCCAATAGACGCCCTGGCTGAAGCCGGCCGAATCAGCGATCTTCACCGTCATGTTGTCGCTGTTGTAACCGGTCACGGTGAAGTAGTGGTAGACGGTGTAGTTCGGGTACCCGGGCGGGTGGTTGTTCGCCGGCGCGACGATGTTGGCCACGATCGGGTAATTGTTGTTGATGTCGAGCACGATGTCCTGCCAGAGCAGGTTCCGCTGGGCCGCGGTCGGTGGGTCGTTCGGCATCTCCTTGGTCTCGTACCAGCCGGTGCCGAGGTTGTTGTTCAGCACCCTGGTGACCTGGCCGATGTGGTCGGTTCCCCCGGTGTGCGTGGGAAGTTGCTGGGCGAGGCTGGCCTGGGACGGCGGGTTGGACATGCGCGCGGACAGCGCCATCCGCGTCGCGGCCGGGCCGCACCAGTAGCCCGTCTGCTGCCACTCGTGGCGCACGTTGAGTTCGACGAAGGCGGGCAGTTTCGAAATGTCCACCTCGGCCGTTTCGGCCGGGCGGGAGGTGACAGCGGCGGGTGCGGCATAAGCGAGAGCGGGCGCGGTGCTGATTCCCGCGATCACCGCGGTGAGCACGGCGAGAACCTTGCGTCTCATCATTTCGGAGTTTCCTTCCCCAGTGCGTTGCCGGTTGGTTTCCGTCACACGTGGGAAATAGTCCGGAAAATGCCGACCCGTGTCGCCGGTGTCACCCGATCGGCCCCCTACCAAAGTAGGTATTGGTTTTTGTTCCGCGCACGGCGAAGCGCCCCCGGTGGCAATTCCACCGGGAGCGCCGCACGCGTTCAGGTCAGGCCGCGTAACCCTTCGGCGGGATCAGCGAAGCCAGCTGGTCGAAGGACAGCCAGTAGATCTGGTTGCCCCCGAAGTTGGCCGAGTCGGCGATGTGCACCGTCATGTTGTCGCTGTTGTAGCCGATCACCGTGAAGTAGTGGTAGATCGTCTGGTCCGGCGGGTAGCCGGGGGGCTGGTTGCCGGGCGGGGCGACGATGTTGGCGACCACCGCGTAGCCGTTGTCGACGTCGGTGACGATGTCCTGCCACAGCAGGTCCTTCTGCGCCTGCGACGGCGGGTCGTTCGGCATCTCCTTGACCTCGTACCAGGTGGTGCCGAGGTTGGCGTTGAGCGCGTTCGCGATCTGGCCGATGTGGTCGGTGCCGTTCTCCGTGGTGCCCATCTGGGCGGCCAGGTCGCCCTGCGAGGGCAGGGCGCCGGTCCGCGCGGACATCGCGATCCGCGCCGCCGCCGGGCCGCACCAGTAACCGGTCTCCTGGACCTGGTACTGGACGTTGAGCGACTTGGCGCCGGCCACCCGGACGTCGGAGGGCGCGACCGCGGCGGGGGCCGAGGCGAACGCGGCACCCGGCAGGACGAGCGCACTCGCCGCGGCGACCCCGACGACCGCCCGGAGGAAACCTCTACGCTGCACTTGTTGCTCCTTCCCCAGTTACTTCGTCGGTTATTTTCCGTCGAATAGCGGACATCCTGAAGAAAGCGGGCAACGGTGCACAAGACGTTTCAGGCAGAGCCGAAATACTCAGGCGCGCGCGTGCTCGGCAGCCGAGAGCGCCAGGCCGACATCGGCGACCTCGAGCACCCGGATGCCGGGCGGGAACTTGCCCGAGTCCGGCGGCACGAGCGCGTGCGTGAAGCCCAGGCGGGCGGCCTCGGCGATGCGCTTGCCCACGTTGGACACGCGCCGGATCTCCCCCGCCAGCCCCACTTCGCCGACCGCGACCAGCCGCGGCGACAACGCGACGTCGGCCACCGAGGAGGCGATCGCCAGCACCAGCGCCAGGTCCACGGCGGGTTCGGTGATTTTCATGCCGCCGACCGTGGCCAGGAAGACGTCGCGCTTGGCCAGTTGCAGCCCGGCGCGGCGCTCCATCACCGCGAGCACCATCTGCACGCGTGAGGAGTCGAGCCCGCTCACCGCGCGGCGCGGCTGCGGCAGCGTCGATTCGGCGACCAGCGACTGCACCTCGCTCATCAGCGGGCGCTTGCCCTCCATCGCCACGGTGATCGCGGTGCCGGAGACCGGCTCGGTGGTGCGGTTCATGAACAACCCGGACGGGTCGGGCACGCCGATGATGCCGTTGTCCTTGAGTTCGAAGCAGCCGATCTCGTCGGCGGCGCCGAACCGGTTCTTCACCCCGCGCACCATGCGCAGCGTGGAGTGGCGGTCGCCCTCGAACTGGAGGACCACGTCCACCAGGTGCTCCAGCACGCGCGGCCCGGCGATGGACCCCTCTTTCGTGACGTGCCCCACGAGAATGATGGGCAGCCCGCGTTCCTTGGCCAGCGCGACGAGCCCGGCTGTGACGGCGCGCACCTGCGTGACCCCGCCGGGCGCGCCCTCGGCCTGCGGGGAGGACATGGTCTGGACCGAGTCGACGATCAGCACACCGGGCTTGACGTCGTCGACGTGGCCGACGACCGCGCCGAGATCGCTCTCGGCAGCGAGGAACATCTGTTCGTGGACGTTTCCCGTGCGTTCGGCCCGCAGGCGGACCTGGCCTGCGGACTCCTCGCCGGTGACGTACAGGGAAGGGTGCTCGCCGGCCTTGCCGGCGGCCCACTGGTAGGCGACTTCGAGCAGCAAGGTCGACTTGCCGACACCCGGCTCACCGGCGAGCAGGATCACCGCACCGGGTACCAGTCCACCGCCGAGCACGCGGTCCAACTCGGGCACACCGGTCTGGCGGGCCCTGGCGGCTTCGACGTCGACCTGGCCGATGGGCCGCGCGGGTGCGCTGGGCGCGCCGGCCACGATGCGCGCGATCGCCGGACGCGCGTCCCCGCGCTCCTCGATCGAGCCCCAGGCCTGGCACTCGGGACACCGGCCGACCCACTTGGCCGCCTCGTAACCGCACTCGCCGCAGCGGTACGAGGTACTGCTCTTCTTAGCCACGGGCGCTCACGCTAGCGACGAGCACCGACAGTTTTCGAAGACCTCAACCGCCGTGGTTCTCGTGCTCGCCCTCGATCGGGCCGGAGTGGGAAGCGGGCGGGGCGCCGTGCTCGGCGGGGGCACCGGCCTGGTTGCCGTGCTCGCCACCGTGGTCGGTGCCGTGCTCACCTTCGCCGCCGTGCTCGAGGCGCGGCCGGGTGGAGCTGGCGATCGGCACGTCGACGACGACCGAACCGGCGTTGCGGAAGGTGAGGGTGACCTTGAGGGTCTGACCCGGGTACACCGGCGCCTTCAGGCCGAGCAGGTTGATCACCGCGTGCCCGACCGGGTGCTCCTCGACCGCGTCCGCGGGCGGGGGCGGGGGCGGCGGGGCGGGCGAACCGGAGGCCGGCGGCTGGGCCGGACCGCTCGACGACGCCTGCGGCGAAGACGGCGGCTGCTGCGAAGACGGCGGCTGCTGCGAAGACGAGGAAGGGGCCGGGGGCGCCACGGGCGTCGCCGGGGCGGCACCGTGGTCGTGCGGCAGGCTCGCCATCGGGCTGACGGTCAGCTTGCTGCCCGCCACGACCGCCTTGAAGCCCTGGATCTCGGTGCCGGTGGCACCTTCGGCGGTGACCGCGACCAGTTCGTCGTCGGCGGGGCCGTTGTTCGCCACGACCAGTTCCACCGGGGCGTCGGCGCCTGCCGGGTAGTACGCGGCCTCGCCGGGGAAGGTCAGCTTCGCGTCACGGACGGCGAGCTTGCCGAGGTCGGCGAAGCCACCGGTGACGGCGGGCAGCTGGGTGTCGGTCTGGGTGATCTGACCGGCGCCACAGCCCGCGAGCGCCAGCGCCGCGCCAAGGCCGAGCGCGGCCACGCCGAGCACGCGTCGTTTCTGCTGCCTCACGGTCTCGTGTCCCTCCTGCGCGTCCTGATTCCCCGCGAAGGGTAGCCCGGCCTCCCGCGCGCGGCCGAACCCGGTGGCCCGTTGTGCGCGGCGGATTCGAAGATCAATGGTCCTAAGTGGATTTCCCGGCGGCCGGGCCGCGATTTGCGGCTCACCTGCATGAGCATGGGAAATGCACGTTTGTCAACCCCCGTCCGGCCCACGATCCGGCCGCTGACCTGCGACGACGGAACTCGGGGCGCTAGATGGTGTCAGTCGAGCCGTGCTAGGATGGTGATAGCGAAAGGGGCAGAGGACACATGGTTTTCAAGGTCGGAGAGACCGTCGTCTACCCGCACCACGGTGCCGCACTCATCGAAGCGATCGAGACCCGCGTGATCAAGGGCGAGGAGAAGAAATACCTCGTCCTCAAGGTCGCGCAAGGGGACCTCACCGTTCGCGTGCCCGCAGACAACGCCGAGATCGTCGGCGTGCGGGATGTCGTCGGGCAGGACGGTCTGAATCGCGTGTTCGACGTGTTGCGTGCGCCGCACACCGAGGAGCCCACGAACTGGTCTCGTCGGTACAAGGCCAACCTCGAGAAGCTCGCCTCCGGCGATGTGAACAAGGTGGCCGAAGTGGTGCGCGACCTCTGGCGGCGTGAGAAGGACCGTGGCTTGTCGGCAGGCGAGAAGCGGATGCTGGCCAAGGCACGGCAGATTCTGGTGAGCGAACTGGCACTGGCCGAGGGCACCGACGAAGGCAAGGCCGAGGTCCTGCTCGACGAGGTTCTGGAAACCGCGGCGGTCTGAGCGGCGGAACCACCGGTCAGCTCACGGCGATGAACCATGCGGCACTGCTCGTCGCGGACACCAGCCAGGGTGCGCTCGCGTCCCTGCGCGGCGAAGCACTGCTCACTCATGCGGTTCGTGGCCTGATCTGTTCCGGCTGTGTAGATCTGACGATAGTGCTGGATTCGGACCGTCGGCTCGCCGAAAGCGAGTCGGCGGTTCTAGTCGTACCCGAGGCCGCTGGCCGGTACCGGGTTTTTCGCGGTTGCGCGGATCGTAGCGAGTCACTCCGGCGGGCCGTGCACGTGGTCGGCCGAACACCCTCCGAAGTGCTGGTGATCCACGACGCCACCCGCGCGCGCACCCCGGCCTCGCTGGTCGAAGCGGTGGTCACGGCCGTGCAAGGTGGTGCGCCTGCCGCCGTTCCCGTGCTGCCGATGACCGACACCGTCAAGCTGGTCGACGCCGGGGCCCGCATCACCGGCACCCGTGATCGCGCGCGCCTGCGCACCCTGCAGACCCCGATGGCCTTCCACGCCGACCTGCGCCCCGAACTCGCCGAGCACGGCCCCGAGCGGCTGCTCGACCGGCTCGGCGCGCGGGTCCGGCTGATCGAGGGTCATCCCGACGCCGCCAAGCTGGCGTCGGAGTTCGAACTCGCGCTCGCCGAGGCGGCGCTCGCCGAAGCCACCGGAGGCTCCCGTTGATCCCCAGAGTCGGCCAGGGTGTGGACGTGCACCCGGTGGAAGCCGGTCGCGACTGCTGGGTCGCCGGTCTGCACTGGGAAGGCGTGGACGGCTGCGCCGGGCATTCCGACGGTGATGTCGCCGCGCACGCGCTCTGCGACGCCCTGCTCTCCGCCGCGGGTCTCGGCGACCTCGGCGCGGTCTTCGGCACCGGCGATCCCCGCTGGGCCGGTGCGCACGGCGTCGACCTGCTCGCCGAAGCCCGCCGCCGGGTCGAGGAAGCCGGGTTCACCGTCGGCAACGCGGCGGTCCAGGTGATCGGCAACGCGCCGCGCATCGGCAAGCGCCGCGACGAAGCGCAGAAGGTGCTGTCCGAAGCCGCGGGCGGGCCGGTCAGTGTGGCGGGCACCACCACCGACGGCCTCGGCCTGACCGGCCGCGGTGAGGGGATCGCGGCGATCGCCACCGCCCTGCTGATCCCGGTAGCCTGACGCCGTGACGATCACTGCGGCGATGTTCGACTTCTCGGGGACCGTCTTCCGGCTGGAGCAGGACGAGACCTGGCTCACCGACCTCACCGACGACGGCGGCGCACCGCTGGACCTCGAAGCCCAGACCGAGCTGATGCGGCGGATGACCGCCCCGGTCGGGCAGGTGGCCCACTTCGACGACGAGCACCAGCACGCCTGGGAGAACCGCGACCTCGACGTCGAACTGCACCGCAAGGTCTACCTCGACGTGCTGCGCCAGTCCGGCGTGCCGAACCTGCAGCAGCGCGAGGCGCTCTACACCCGGCTGATCGATCCTGCGATGTGGACGCCGTACCCGGACACCGAGGCGGTGCTCAAGGGGCTCGCCGGTCGCGGCGTCAAGGTCGCCGTGATCAGCAACATCGCCTTCGACATCCGCCCGGCCTTCACCGCCCGCGGCTGGGACGCCTACGTGGACGCCTTCGTGCTGTCCTTCGAGGTCGGCGCCATCAAACCGCAGCCGGAGATCTTCCAGGCCGCGCTCGACCAGCTGGGGGTCACCGGTCCGGAGGCGCTGATGATCGGTGACGCCGAGGAGGCCGACGGCGGTGCGCGGGCGCTGGGCTGCGCGTTCGCCCTGGTCGACCCGCTGCCGACGACCGAGCGCCCGGACGCCCTGCTGACCGCGCTGAGGACCCACCAGCTGCTCTGACCCGCATCGGTGCGACCACCGTCACGGCGAGCCCGTACCATTTCGGCGTGGCCCTACACCTATACGACACGGCGTCCAGGAGTGCGCGGGAGTTCCAGCCCGCCCGCAGCGGAACGGCGTCGATCTACGTGTGTGGTGCCACCGTGCAGGGGGTTCCCCACATCGGGCACGTCCGCGGCGCGCTGAACTACGACGTGCTCCGCCGCTGGCTTGTCCACAGTGGACTCGACGTGCTGTTCGTGCGGAACGTCACCGACATCGACGACAAGATCCTCACCAAGGCGGCGGCGAACGACCGGCCGTGGTGGGAATGGGCCGCGACGCACGAGCGCGCTTTCGAGGACGCCTACACCGCGCTCGGCTGCCTCCCGCCCTCGATCGCGCCGCGGGCCACCGGCCACGTGACGCAGATGATCGAGCTGATGCAGCGGCTGATCGATGGCGGGCACGCCTACGCCGCCGGCGGCGACGTGTACTTCTCGGTGAAGTCCTTCGACGGTTACGGCGCGCTCTCCGGCCAGCAGCTCGACGACGTCCAGCAGGGCGAGAGCCTGGGTGAGGGCAAGCGCGACCCCCGCGACTTCACGCTGTGGAAGCGTGCGAAGCCCGGCGAGCCGTCGTGGCCGACACCGTGGGGTGACGGACGGCCCGGCTGGCACCTGGAGTGCTCGGCGATGGCCACCGCGTACCTCGGTGGTGAGTTCGACATCCACGGTGGTGGCGTCGACCTGGTCTTCCCGCACCACGAGAACGAGCGCGCGCAGTCGAACGCGGCGGGCGACCCGTTCGCCCGCTTCTGGCTGCACAACGCCTGGGTGACCATGTCCGGCGAGAAGATGTCGAAGTCGCTGGGCAACGTGGTCGCCATCCCGGAGATGCTGCGCGACTACCGCGCCGTCGAACTGCGCTACTACCTGATCCAGCCGCACTACCGCTCGACCATCGAGTACTCCGACGCGGCGCTTTCCGAGGCGGCGCAAGGGTATCGCCGGATCGAGCAGTTCCTCCGGCGCGTGGCGGGCGCGACCGGCGCGGTCGAACCGGGCGAGCTGCCCGCGGAATTCACCGCGGCGCTCGACGACGACCTGTCCACCCCGCAGGCGTTCGCCGTGATGCACAACACCGTGCGCGACGGCAACGCGGCGCTGGACTCCGGCGATAACCAGCGGGCGCGTGCACTCGCCGCTTCGGTGCGCGGGATGACCGCCGTGCTCGGGCTCGACCCGCTCGACCCGCGCTGGGCGGCCGGTCAGGAAAGCCCGGCCAACCAGGCGCTGGCCGATCTGGTCGGCGGGCTGCTGGAGACCAGGCAGCAGGCGCGCAAGGAAAAGGACTTCACGCTCGCGGATTCGGTGCGCGCGTGGTTGCTCAACGCGGGTGTCTCGGTGGAGGACACCCCCAATGGTCCACAGTGGACCCTTAAGGACTCGTAGCAATGGCAGGCAACTCCCAGCGTCGCGGCGCGATTCGCAAGGAGGGCACCAAGAAGGGTGCCGTCAAGGGTTCGGGCGGCCAGCGGCGCAAGGGGCTCGAAGGCAAGGGCCCGACCCCCAAGGCCGAAATGCGCCCTGGGCACCCGAAGCAGCGGAAGGCCGCGGCGAACGCGCGCGCGGCGAAGAGCCGCGCCGAGAAGGCCGACGCCCCCGAGCTGATCGCCGGGCGCAACCCGGTGGTCGAGGCGCTGCGCGCGAACGTGCCGGCGACCGCGCTGTACGTGGCGCTCAACATCGAGACCGACGACCGCGTCAACGAGGCCGTGCGGATGGCGGGCGACAAGGGCATCTCGATCCTGGAGATTCCGCGCGAGGAACTCGACCGCAAGACCAACCGGGCCATGCACCAGGGCCTCGGCCTGCAGGTGCCGCCGTTCGAGTACGCGCACCCGGACGACCTGCTGGTCACCGCCCGCGACTCCGGCGAGCCGCCGCTGCTGGTGGCGCTCGACGGCGTGACCGACCCGCGCAACCTGGGCGCGGTGATCCGCTCGGCGGCCGCGTTCGGCGCGCACGGGGTCGTGCTGCCGGGCCGTCGCAGCGCGGGCATGACCGCGGTGGCGTGGCGGACGAGCGCGGGCACGGCGGCGAAGCTGCCGGTGGCGATGGCCACGAACCTGACCCGGCAGCTGAAGTCGTGGGCCCAGGAAGGCCTGATGATCGTCGGCCTGGACGCCGACGGCTCGATGGACATCGACGAGCTGAACCTGGCGACCGACCCGCTGGTGATCGTGCTGGGCTCGGAAGGCCGCGGGTTGTCGCGGCTGGTGCGCGAAACCTGCGACGCGACGGTGTCGATCCCGATGGCGGCGGGCGTGGAATCGCTGAACGCCTCGGTGGCGGCCGGGGTGTTGCTGGCCGAAGTGGCTCGACTGCGGCGCGTGACCGGGCGGATCTGACCGCTGACGCCGGTTCCCCTCGGCTAAGGTCACAGAACTGACACGTCACCAGGGGGAGCCGCTCGGCCATGTCGTTCGTTTCGCCGCTGTTCCTGTGGTACTTCATGCCGGCGGTGCTGGTCGCCGTGCTGGTGTGCCCGCGGAGCTGGCGGAACGGCATCATCGCGGTCGGCAGCCTGATCTTCTACGCCAGCGGTGCCGGGGTGTTCACCCTGCTGCTGCTGGCGTGCATGGTGCTGAACTACCTGGCCGGGCCGTCGCTGGAGCCGCACGAATGGGACCGCACCCGGGACGCGCGGCGGCGCGTGCTGTTGTTGTGCGTCATCGGTTTCAACGTCGGCATGCTGGTGGTGTGGAAGTACGCGGGGTTCGCCACCGAGCAGATCGCGTGGTTCGCGCAGGCGCTCGGCGGTGACTTCCCGATCGTGCAGCTGGCCCTGCCGATCGGGATCTCGTTCTACACCTTCCACCACATCTCGTACGTGGTCGACATCTACCGCGGTGAGCGGAAGGCGCTGCGCAACCCGGTGTCGTTCGCGACGTACATCTCGATGTTCCCGCAGCTGGTCGCCGGGCCGATCGTGCGGTACCGCGAGATCGCCGACCAGCTGCCGCAGCACCGGTCGCACCGGCTCGACGACATCGCCGCCGGCTTCCCGCGGTTCGCGCTCGGGCTGTGCAAGAAGACGATCATCGCGGACTCGATCAGCCCGATGGTCGACGCCTGCTTTTCCACGCCGCCGGGTGACATGACGTTCGCGGTGGCGTGGTTGGGGGCGCTGGGGTACACGCTGCAGTTGTTCTTCGACTTCTCGGGTTATTCGGACATGGCGATCGGGCTGGGGCGCATGCTCGGGTTCCGGCTGCCGGAGAACTTCGCGCGGCCATATTCGTCGGTGACCATCACCGAGTTCTGGCGGCGGTGGCACATGTCGCTGTCGCGGTGGTTCCGGGACTACGTCTACATCCCGCTGGGCGGTAACCGTGGTGGTGCGGGGAAGACGTACCGCAACCTGTGCATCGTGTTCGTCCTGACCGGCTTCTGGCACGGCGCGGACTGGACCTTCCTGGTGTGGGGCGCCTTCCACGGCGCGCTGCTGATCATCGAACGCGCCTTCGGCTGGTCGGCCGCCCCGGCCGACCGCTACGCCATGATCGCCCGGCGCGCACTGACCTTCGTGCTGGTCGTCTTCGGCTGGGTGTTCTTCAAGTCGGCGGACCTGCCGCGGGCGCTGAACATGATCGGGCACATGCTCCTGCCCGACTTCGACGGCCTGACGGACGTGGTCGCCTCGGCGCTGACGAACCAGCGACTGGTGCTCCTGCTGGTCGCGATGGTCGTCGTGTTCCTGCCCGCACACCCGGTGACCGGCCCGTTGCTGGAATCCTCCCGAAGCAAACCGGCCACCGGGTTGCGGATCGCGGTGATGACGGTGGGCCTGGTGTACGCGTCGATCCTGGTGGCCACGGGCACCTTCAGCCCGTTCCTCTACTACCAGTTCTGACGACCTGGTCGGGTTGCGCCAAGTGTTGGCAGAACTTGGTGCAAGGTTGGCGTAACTTCTGGGTGGCACATGTAGTCAGTGAGCGCATTATGAAGGGCACATCTGGTGGGCAAAGTGCCTGCGCCCAGTGTTGGCGCAACTTGGCGGAAGCTTGAAGATGCAGTTGCGCCAAGTCGTAGACTGGCTTGGACCTGCTGCCGCGACCCGGGAGGACGGTGACTCGTGAAGACCCCGATGCCGCCGCCCGACCTGTCCACGCTCCTCAACCGGCTCCAGCAGGACAAGCCCCGGCGCCTGCTCGAACTGCTGACCCGGTACCGCCCCATCAACATCAGCCAGGCGCCGTACCTGCCATGGGACGAACTGCGCTTCCGCGCCCCGCCGGAGGGGTTCGACGTGGAGGAATGGTGGCTGGCCACGCGCTTGCGCCGGAACAGCGTCCTGCGTCAGATCCCGCTGGCCGACGTGCAGGGCGAACCCTTCGCCTACGCCCTACCCGACGAAGTGCTGCGCCTGTCCGAGGAGATCACGAGAAACGCCAGCGGGCAGATCAGCATCAGCGAACAGGTCACCGATCACGACACCCGCGACCGGTACCTGATCAGCTCCTTGATCGAAGAAGCGATCACCTCCAGCCAACTGGAAGGCGCCTCGACCGAACGGAGCGTGGCGAAGGAGATGCTTCGCAGCGGGCGCGAACCCGTCACGGTCAGCGAAAGAATGATCGTCAACAACTACCACGCCATGACTCGCATCGGCGAACTCCGGGACGAAGAGCTCACCCCGGAACTCATCTGCGAGATACACCGCATCGTCACCGAGGGAACGCTCGAGAATCCGGCGGCGTCCGGCCGTTTCCAGTCGCCGGACGAGGAGCGGATCAACGTGCTCGACGAGACGGACAAGTTGCTGCACCGGCCCCCGCCTGCCGAACTGCTGCCCGAGCGCATGGCAAAGCTGTGCGACTTCGCGAACGGCGAAACCGGCTCCGCCTACCTGCCACCGGTACTCCGCGCACTCACCATCCATTTCATGATCGGGTACGAACACCCCTTCGAGGACGGGAACGGCAGAACCGCGCGCACACTCTTCTACTGGTCGATGCTCAACCAGGGTTTCTGGCTCACCGAGTTCCTCACGGTGTCCAAAATACTGCGGAAAGCGCCTGCTCGGTACGCCCGGAGCTTCCTCCACACCGAGCAGGACACCAACGACCTCACCTACTTCTTCCTCTACCACCTCGACGTGCTCAAACGGGCGATCGAGGACCTGCAACAGCACCTGTCGGCCAAAATGGAGGAGGCTCGCCTCATCCAACAATCTTTGGCCACCCTCCCCGGCGAGTTCAACCACCGGCAGGTCGCTGTGCTCGACAACGCGGTCAAGAACCCCGGCCAGAACTACACGGCGAGGTCACACGGCCGCAGCCATCGGGTGTCCGAGGAGACGGCCCGCAAGGATCTCGGCCAACTCGAGGAGCGAGGCTTCCTGCTGCGTGTCAAAGCGGGCAAGAAGTTCGCCTGGCTGCCGGCTCCCGGCCTCGTGGAGAAGCTCAGCAAATAGTCTCATCCGGCTTTGCGGAAGTGGTCGATCAGGCGCGAATAGCTGTCGTGGGCGTGGCCGTTTTCGATGGCCGTGGTGACCAGGCGTTGGGTGTAGGCGGGGAAGTCGACGTTGATGCCGCGGGCCGCGCTTTCTCGGAGCAGGTCGTCGACCGAGGGCAGGTGGTGTTGCAGGGCACCGAAATCGATGGCGTACCGCTCACTGTCCACTTCGGAAGCGAGCATGGGCAGGTGGCCCAGGAGGGCGGACATGGAGGGGGCGGCGTTCGCCATGAAATCACCGACGGGAATGCCTGCGTCGGTCAGCAGGGCGGCGGCGTGCAGGAAGCCGTTCAGGGCGCCCCACATGGTGTCGTGCACGGCCATGCCGTACAGGGTGGGGGCACCCGCGTCGGTGGAGATGTGGGTGCCGCGGCCGCCCAGCAGGTCCAAAGTGGACCGGTAACGATCGAAGACCTCGGCCGAACCGCCGTAGAAGATGACCGAGTCCGGGTGGCCGATACCGGGGGCGATGGTCATGATCTGCCCGTGCAGGTATTCAGCCCCGGCTGAAACCGCCCATTCGGCGACCTCCCTGGCTTCGAAGGAGGTGCCGTCCGTCAGGTTCAGCACCGAGCGTCCACGGAGGTCGCCCGCCGAAGCCAGCAGTGACTGCGCGACCGCGTTGCCCTTCACGCTGACCACGATCAGGCCGCCATCGGCGACCGCCTCCGCGACCGTCGGGGCCTCCCGCGCACCCGCCGGCGCCTTGCCCGGCGTGCGGTTCCACACCGTCGTCCGGTGCCCGCCCGCCACGAAGGCGGCGGCCAGCGCCGAACCCATCTCACCCAGACCCAGCACGGTGATGCTCATCATCCACGTTCCTTCCGAAGTCGTCGCACTTCAGCGACCGTAGGACGTCAAGCAAGGTCGAGGTAAAGCCCGGCCGTCGACCGGGGGCTGGTTGCCCGCTCCACACCGGAATGAGAAGATCCGGGTCCGCCCGTCGACCGGCACCGGAAAGGAAACTCCGAGTTATGCCCGACCGCGTCGACGATTCTCCCCCGCTCGATTTCGCGCTCTACGGCCTGAGCGATTCCTGGCAGGGCTCACGCTGGCTGTCCGCGCTCGAGGGCAAGGTCGGCGAGCCGCTCTGGGCGGCCTGGCTCGGGCACTTCTCGAACGCGGCCGCGGTCTTCACCGGCTCGGCCGCCCGCGCCCGCCACGACGACCTGCACACCGCCCCCGGCGCGGACCGGCTCAGCCAGGTGGCCTTCACCGCCGCCTTCGCCATGTCCAACTTCACCCTGCCCGGCGCGCCCGACCAGCGCCCGGAGCCGGTGCTGGACGCGGTGGTCGGCGAGGTCGAGCACGCCGCGGCCAACCACGCGCGCTGGGAGAACGCCTCCTGGGAACTCGACGGCGAACTCCTCGCCGCCAAGGTGTGGCGCTTCGCCGGCGCCTGGTGCGCCTTCTCCGACGCGCTGAACGACGAGTACCTGTTCGCCTACGGCATCGGCGTGGAGCCGGACGACCTCGAGTTCAGCAAGGTCACCGACACCCAGCAGTACGGCTTCTCCCGCCGCCAGCGCCTCGGGCCAGCCGCGCTCGCCGAGATCAAGAAGCCGAATCTGCCGCGTCCGACGCGACTGCACGAGGACCACCGGAAGCTCGTTTCCTGAGCCCACGCGCGACGACCATGGCCACACCGATCAGCACGGCGGCGGCCCCGAACCCGATGCCCGTGGTGACGGCCCAGGTGAGGGGGCCCGGCGGGGCTTCCGGGGGTCGTGGCTCGGCCAGGCCCGCGGCGACGAAGGCGGCGGACTGCGGCAGGCTCCGATCTTCGTCGCCCACCCGCTCGGCGACCACCCGGCCGCGAATCGCGGTCAGCGGCAGCGCGGCGAGTTCCGGGGTGTCCACGAATGCCCGTGAATCGAACGCGTTTCCCCGGTTGTCCCCGAGCAGGAACACGGAATTAGGCGGCACATTCACCGAAAAGGGGAAAGCCCCGAGATCCGGGCCGAGGTACTCTTCGTGCACGGAAATTCCGTTCACGGTCATTCGGTCCTGCTGGTCACAACAGACCACGGTGTCACCGCCGAGACCGATCACCCGGCTGACCAGTTGCCCCGCCCGCTGCCACGCGCCGGCGTCCACCACGACCACGTCACCGCGGTGCACCTCCCCGGCTTCGGCCAGGAGCAGCAGGCTGCCCGGGGTGTAGGCCGCGCCCATCGAGCCGTCTTCGGCGGCGGTCCGCACGGCCTGGTCCGAATCGGCCAGCGCGGCGGTGATGCGGGGGTGCAGGAAACCGAACGCCACCAGGAAGCCGCCGATGATCACCAGCGGCAGCAGGATGAACGGCGCGCCCCGCCACCACCACGGCCGGACGTCCGAGTTCGACAATTCCCCACCAACCCCAGGCACCACATTCACCCCGCTCGAAGATCGCCAGCGAGAAAATATCGGCGACCGGCAAAAAATAGTGGGGTCGCGACAGAACCGTAGCGAAAGTCTCAGGCAAAGCTCAGAAGGTTGCTTGCCCTACTCACCTATGCGGGTCAACACATTGTTCAACGGCGGAAAGCGAGTGTTCGGGCAGCCACCGCCGGGCAAACCTGCGAGAATCAAGCGAAACGGCGACTCGGCACGGTGAGTACTCTGACCTCGATCACGATCGGCATCGGCGTGGCGACCCTCGGTGCCCCGGGGGTCCAGGCACTGGCGGTCGCCGAAGACGGCCACCTTCTCGCCTCGACGCTGGTCCCGCTGCCCGCCCCGGTCCGCCGCGGCGCCGGGCGCAGCGAGCACGACCCCCGTACCTGGTGGCCCGCAGTCGAGCGCGCGCTCTGCCAGGTCACCGCGGACCTGCCGCGCGCGGAGATCGGCGCGGTGGCGGTCACGGCGACTTCGGGGACGATCGTCCCGGTCAACCGGCGCGGACTGGCCGCCGGTCCGGCGCTGCTCCCGGACGACCTGCGCGGCGCCGAGTTCAACAGCCGGGCCGCCGAACTCGGCGCTTCCCGCTGGGCGGCGCTCGGGCTGAGCCTGCCGCCGACGGCCGCGCTGGGCCGCGTCGCCTGGCTCGCCGAGCACGCCCGCGAAGCAGCCGGGATCCGGCACGTGCCGGAGTTGATCGGGCAGCAGCTCACCGGTTCACGGGTCGCGGTGGACGCCGCGAACGCGCTGTGGACCGGCTACGACCCGCTCGCCGGTGAATGGGCGAGCGAGGTGCACGACGCCCTCGCGGTGCCGTCGAAGTGGCTGCCGGAGGTGGCTGCCCCGGCGACCGTGCTCGGCACCGTCTCCCGCACCACCGCCGCGCTGACCGGCCTGCCGAAGAACTGCCCCGTGGTGGCCGGGATGACCGCGAGCTGCGCGGGGCAGATCGCCGCGGGCGCGATCTCCCCCGGCCGGTTCGCCGCCCTGCTCGGGCCGACGTATGTCCTCAAAGGAGTGACCGAGGCGCTGGTGCCGGATCCCAGCGGGACGCTGCACAACCACCGGCACCCGAACGGCTGGTGGTTGCCGGGCGGTACCTCGGACCTCGGCGCGGAACCGTTCCAGGACACCGAGCGGCTGGACGAGGCGGCTGCCGCCCGCGGGCCCGCCGAGCTGGTGGTCTACCGGGAAAGCCGGACCACCGGGGAAAGCCGCGAGCACACCACGGCCGAACCGGCGGACGAGGTGGAGCTGCACCGCGCCCGGCTGGAGAGCGCCGCCTTCGTCGAGCGGCTCGCGCTGGACCACCTGCGGCGGCTGGGCATCGAGCCCACCGGACCGTTGCTGACCACCGGCCCCGGCACCAGCAGTCTGCTGTGGACACAGCTCAGGGCCACCCTGACCGGACTGGTCATCGAGGTGGCCCCGCACGGGGATCCGGCCTACGGCGCGGCGCTGCTGGCCGCGGCCGGCGTGCGGCCCGGTGGGCTGCGCGCGACCGGCGGCGGCACGCTGGTGGAACCGGTGGTGGCCGAGCAGCCGGCGCTCTCGGCCAACTACCACCGGTTCTGCCGCGAACTACACGATCGTGGCTGGATCGACGACGAACTTCACGCGGTCACGACGAGCTGACCGGTGACGGCTTCGGCGACGGGGTCTTCACCGGCGCCTGGGCCTGCTCGGTTTCCTCCGGCTCGGGCGGGCCGAGCTGCTTGACCGCTTCGAGCACGGCGCTCTGCGCGGCGCTGATCCGTTCGGTGACGCGGCGGCGCAGGTCCAGCGCCAGTTCGCGGTCCTTGGTGGCCGCGGCGAGCTTCTTCTCGGCGTCGGCGAGCAGGCTCTGCGCCTGCGCCATGACCTCGGACTCCTGCTTCTCCAGCGCGGCTTCGGCCTCGGACTTGCGGGCGAGCAGCTCCTCCGTGGCCTTCTGGTCGGCCTCGTCGCGGCGGCCCTGCGCCTGCTCGTCGAGCCTGCGTCGGTCTTCGGCGGCGGCCTCGTTGAGCTTCTCGATCTCGGCGCGGCCGTCGGCGAGCAGCTGCTCGTGCTCGGCGGTGCGGTCCTTGGCCAGCTGTTCGGCGGCGCGGCGGGCGTCGCGCGAGTACTTGTCGGCCTCTTCCCTGGTGGCGGCGGCGTCTTCCTCCGCCTTCGCGCGCAGCTCGGCGATCTCCTCCTCGGCGAGCTGCATCATCATGCGGACCCGCTCGGCCATCGCGGAGGCCCCGGTGGGGCTCGCGGTCAGCCGGGCGAGACCGCCCTTTGCGTCATCGAGTTCCTTTTGCGCGTAGCTGAGCGCCTTGGACAACTCGGCGACCGAAGCCAGCGCCTCATCACGACCTCGCGAAGCGGCTTTCAGGTCGGCCGACATGCGCGAAAAGCGCTCGTCGACCTGACGCTGGTTGTATCCGCGGCGAGTCATTTCGAACTGGGCGGGGCCGGGAGCCGGAGCCGGGGCGGTCTTGTCGGCAGCAACCATTCGTGCACTGTAGTGACGCGAGGGCTCGCAGCCCATACCGCCATCTGGGGTATCGGTTACTGTTGTCGCGCGGCCAACGAGTGGAGGGTCCGTGGGCGCCATCCTCGACGACATCGTCGCGCATTGGCACGTCTACGCGACGATGCCGATCATCGCGGCGCTCATCGGTTACGTCACCAAACGCGTGGCCATCAAGATGATGTTCAAACCGCTCGAATTCCGCGGCATACCGCCTTTTCTCGGCTGGCAGGGCGTCATCCCGGCGAACGCGCGGCGCATGGCGACCACCGCGGTCGCGCTGCTCACCAGCCACCTGGTGAACCCGCGGGAACTGTTCGCCAGGCTCGATCCGGACCGGATGGTCGCCGAGCTGGAAGAGCCGCTGCTGCGCGCGGTCGAGGACGTCACCCGCGAGGTGATGGAGCAGCACCAGCCCCGGTTGTGGGAACTGCTGCCCGCCAGGGCGCAGCGCCTGCTGCTCGACCGGATCCGCGCGCAGGCACCGAAGGTGGTCGCGCGGCTGCTGCGCGAGGTCTCCGCCAACATCGACGACGTCCTCGACGTGGACCACATGCTGATCGAGGCGATGGTCCGCGACAAGGCGCTGACCGTCCGGCTGATCGAAGAGGTGGCCCAGCCGGAACTCCGATTTATCGCCCGATCGGGTGTCTACTTCGGATTCGTCATCGGCCTGGTGCAGTTCGCCGCGTGGGCGCTGACCAAGGAACCGTTGATCATGCCGCTGTTCGGTTTCCTCACCGGTTTCGTCACTGACTGGCTCGCCCTGAAAATGATCTTCTTCCCGCGTGAGCCGAAGGGCTTCCTGTTCTTCCGCTGGCAGGGCCTGTTCCAGAAGCGCCGCACGCAGGTCGCGCAGGACTACGGCACCCTCATCGCCGACGAGGTGCTGACCATGTCGAACGTGCTGGAAGCCGTGCTCACCGGGCCCAAGTCGGACAGGCTGTTCGCGCTCATCCAGCGCGAGGTGCAGCGGACCATCGACGAGCAGGCGAGCATCGCCAAGCCGCTGGTCGCCCTGACCGTCGGCGGCCGGGAGTACCAGGAACTCAAACGAGCCGCCGCCGCGAAGGCCATCGAGCACCTGCCCGAGACCGTGAAGCACCTGGAGCAGTACGCCACCGAAGCACTGGACGTGCGCAACACGATCGTGGACCGCATGACCCGGCTGAGCCCACTGGAGTTCGAAGGCATCCTGCGCCCGGCGTTCCGGCAGGACGAATGGAAGCTGATCGCGGTGGGCGCCGTGATCGGCGGCATCGTCGGCGAACTACAGGTGCTCCTACTACTGCACTGACCGCCCGCCCGATGTCCAGCCCCACCGGACACAAATGTGGCTTTCGGGGCGGAATCGGCCCCCAAAGCCACATTCGTGACACAGCCGAGCCCCCACCAACACCGCCGCCGCCACCAACACCGCCGCCGCCACCAGCGCAACCGCCCCACCGGCCACCCGCCCCAGCGCAACCGCCACCCGGGGCACCTCACCAGGGACCCGCCCAGCCGCACACCACCAGCCCAACCGCCACCACCAGCCCACCAGCACAACCGCCGCCCGGGCACCCCGCCGGGAATCCGCCCAGACCCCCCCACCCCGCCCCGGTCCACAGCCAAAAACACGGCGAGGATGACCTTGTCAAGGCATCTTTCCCGCCTTGACAAGGTCATCCTCGCCGTAGTCACAATGAAAATCCGGGGCGGCCCCCTCCCAGCAGCCCCAAAAGCCCCAGCTACCGTGCACGCGACAGCAGTGAGGGGGACACGGTGGACGCGGTGCTGGCTGACTTCGCCGAGCACTGGCCGCTGTACGCGTTGATCCCGTTCATCGCCGCGCTGATCGGGTACGTGACGAAGCGCGTGGCCATCGAGATGATGTTCCGGCCTCTCGAATTCGTCGGTCTCAAGCCGTTCTTCGGCTGGCAGGGCGTGGTGCCCAAGCACGGCGGGCGGATGGCGTCGGTGGCCACCGACCTGCTCACCGCGAACCTGCTCGACCTCAAGGAGATCGTCGACCGGATCGACCCGGACAAGATCGCCGGTGAGCTCGAGCAGCCGCTGCTGCGGGCGGTCGACGAGATCGCGCGGGACGTGCTCGCCGAGTACCACCCGCGGATGTGGGAAGCCCTGCCCACGATGGCGCAGGAGCTGATCATCAAGCAGCTGCAGGCGTCGTCCCCGCGCGTCGTGCGCGAGCTGATGCTGGAGATCCGGGAGAACCTCGACGAGATCCTGGACGTCAAGGACATGACCGTCCAGCACCTGACCAGGGACAAGGCCCTGCTGGTGCGGTTGATCCGGGAGACCTCGCGCCCGGAGATGGCGTTCATCGCGCGCACCGGTATCTACTTCGGCTTCGGGCTGGGCCTGGTGCAGGCCGTGGTGTGGGCGGTGACCAAGGAGCCGTGGGTGTTGCCGATCTTCGGTGGCTGCATCGGGCTGTTCACCGACTGGCTGGCGATCAAGCTGATCTTCGTGCCGCGCGAACCGGTGCGCGTGCTGCCGCGGGTGACGCTGCAGGGCAAGTTCCAGAAGCGGCGGACCGAGGTCGCGCGGCAGTACGGTGAGCTGATCGCCCACGAGGTGCTGACCGTGCACAACCTGGTCGATGCGATCCTGCGCGGCCCGCGGTCGGACCGGCTGGTGGCGATGGTGCAGCGCATGGTGGCCAAGGCCATCGACGAGCAGACCAGCCTGGCCAGGCCGGTGGTGGCGCTGACCATCGGCCCGCAGCGGCTGGCGGAGATGAAGCAGGCGGCGGCCGAACGGGCGGTGCGCCGGCTGCCGGAGACCGTCCGGTACGCCGAGGGCTACCTGACCAGGGCGATGGACGTGGCGCACATGGTCGAGGAGCGCATGCTCAACCTCACGCCCCAGGAGTACGAGAACCTGCTGCGCCCGGCTTTCCGCCAGGACGAGTGGAAGCTGATCGCGGTCGGCGGGGTGATCGGTTTCCTCGTCGGCGAACTGCAGGTCCTGCTCATGCTCCACTGAGTACGGTGGGGGCGTGTCCCGACGACCCCAGCAGCTGCCCGCGGTGCACGAAGCCTGGCTGCCCCGCGAACACGCCCTCTACCGGCCCCGCCACAGCGGCCGCCAGCGGACGGCGCTGATCTGCGCACTCGCCTTCTTCGTCACGCCGACACTGCTCTGGGTGTTCGGCGCCCGGCCCGCCGAGATCGAGAACCACAGCCTCAAGTCCTTCCCCAGCTTCTCCGACGGCTGGGGCATGGTCACCGACCTGCCCGAATGGGCCACCGACCAGCTGATCTTCCGCAGTGGCGCGATCCAGGCCGCGGACGGGATCAGCCGGACGCTGTTCGGCGAATCGGCCCCGCTGGACCAGGGTGGCGCGCCGAAGTCCGGGCCGTTGCCGGGCAGCCCGCCGCCGCCCCCGGGGGCGCAGCCGCCGGTCGGACCGGGCGGGCCGACCAACGGCGACGCCGGGTTCCGGCAGGTCGTGGAGGGTTCGGACGGCTGGCTGTACTACGGCTACGACGCCGAGGCGAAGTGCTCACCGACCCGCACCCTCGCCGAAACGACCGGCCAGCTGGCCAAGCTGCGGGCCGCGGTGGAGGACTCCGGGCGCCAGTTCGTGCTGGTGGTGGCCCCGGACAAGACCACGATGGTGCCGCAGCACCTGCCATCGACCTACCCCGGCAAGGACTGCGTCACCAGTGCCACGCCGGAGCTGTGGAACCGGATCATCGGCCAGGCCGGCGCGGTCGACCTGCAGCCGTACCTCCACGACGCGCAGCGGAAGATGAACCGCCCGATCTACCCGTCGAACGACTCGCACTGGACCGACGAGGGCGCGATCGTGCTGTCGCGGCAGGTGGCCGAGGCGATCCGGCCGGGCGTGACCCGCCTCTGGCAGACCCCGCTGTTCGGCGACTACACCATCGACGCCGACCTCCCGCCGCTGCTCGGCAAGCGCGCGCCGAAGACGAACACCAAGTACGAGCTGCGCCCCGACGGCGTCGACGACCGCGCGGCCGAACCGGTGGACAACATGGAGGACCCGCAACGCCGCACGCAGCGCCCGCTGCCCGGCATGGTGACCAAGAAGACGCTGCTCTACGGCGACTCGTTCATCAAGGTCAGCTCGCGGTACCTGACCGCCGCGTTCAGCGACGTGACCCTGCTCGCCTACCACAACCAGCGCAACGACACCTCGGCCGCGGTGAAGGCCTTCGCCGACTCCGAGGTGGTGGTGCTGGAGGTGGTCGAGCGCGGGATCGCCGCCGGGAACCTGCCGTTCCTGCAGGACGGGTTCATCGACTCGGTGCGGACGCAGCTGGCCGCGAAACCGATTCGCTGACCTGCTCCCGTTTGCGGGCACGCCCACGAACGTAAGAGATCGTCCGGCAGACCAGGTAGATCAGGAACGAGATCGCGGTGACGAAGGCGCTGGCCGGGGCGCCGGGCGCGAGCGAGAGCACGATCCCGCCGAGCGCGGCCACTTCGGCGAACACGATGGCCAGCACGGTCGCGCGCAGCGGGCTGGCGGTGACCCGCGCGGCCGCCGCGGCCGGGGTCACCATCAGCGCGACCACCAGCAGCGCGCCGACGATCTGCACGCCGATCGCGGTCGCGATGCCGACCAGCACGGCGAAGACCACCGACAGCGTGTGCACCGGCACGCCGCGCGCGAGCGCCACCGACCGGTCCACGCTGGCGAACAGCAGCGGCCGGTAGATCACCGCGAGCACGGCCAGCACCACCGCGGCGGCGGCCACCAGCACGGTGGCGTCGACCGAGTCCACCGACATGATCTGCCCGGTCAGGATGCCCATCTTGTTCGCCGCGCGCCCGGGGTAGATCCACAGGAACAACACGCCGAGGCCGAGGCCGAAGGACAGGATCGCGCCGATCACCGAGTCGCGTTCGGACTCCCGGCCGCCGAGCAGGCCGAGCAGCAGCGCGGCGACGACGGCACCGGCGAGCGCGCCGTACTCCACGCCGACGCCGAGCAGCAGCGCGCCCGCCGCGCCGGTGAACGCCAGTTCCGCGGTGCCGTGCACGGCGAACGACATCCGGCGCATCACGATCAGCGGGCCGAGCAGACCGGCGACCACCCCGAGCACGGCGGCCGCGAGCAGCCCGCTCTGCACGAAGGGCAGGCCGAGGAGGCGCCCGGTGAGCGCGAAGTCGAAGAGCTTGTCCATTCAGGAAACCTGGTCGGTGAGGTGGTGGGGTTCGTCCTCGCAGAGCGCGCTCTGCGCGCCGGCGACGTGGATCTGCCCGCCGACCCGCAGCACCTCGACGTGGGTGCGGTACAGCTCGGACAGCGTCGCCGAACTCATCACCTCGCCCGGGGTGCCGATGCGGAACTCCCCGTTCACCAGGTACAGCACCCGGTCCACATAGGACAGGATCGGGTTGATCTCGTGCGTGACGAACAGGACGGCGGTGTCGGCCTCGCGCCGCCGCTCGTCGATCAGGCCGCTGACCACCCGCTGGTGCGCGAGGTCCAGCGAAAGCAGCGGCTCGTCGCAGAGCAGCACTTCGGGATCGCCGATCAGCGCCTGCGCCACCCGGAGCCGTTGCTGCTCACCGCCGGAAAGGCGGCCGACGGGCGAATTCGCGTAGGCCTCGGCGCCGACGGATTCGAGGGCGTCGGCGATCCGGCGGCGGCGCTTCGACAGTCCGAAGAGGCCGGTGCCCCAGCGGTGCCCGTCGAGGCCGAGGCCGACGAGGTCGGTGCCGCGCAGGGTCAGGCCCTCGTCGAGCGCGCGTTGCTGCGGGATGTAGCCGATGTTCGGGTTGCTGCCGCCGGGCGCGTGCCCCGCCACGCGGACCGAGCCCGCGGTCAGGCCCTGCTGGCCGAGCAGGACCCGCAGCAGGCTGGTCTTGCCCGACCCGTTGGGGCCGAGCACGGCGAGGAACTCCCCCGGCTGCACCTGGAGGTCCAGACCGGACCACAGCGTGCGCTCGCCGAAGCGCAGGCGCGCGCCGGAGATTTCGACGGCAGGCCGGGTCATCGGCCCAGCGCCGCGGCCAAGTCGTTCACCTCTTGGGTCATCCAGGCAATGTAGTCGGTGACCCCGGCGGGCAGCGTCTCGGTCACGTCGACCACCGGCACACCGGCGTTCTTCGCGGTGGTCACCAGTTGCTCGGTCACCGGGCTGGTGGTCTGCGCGTTGTTGATCACGGCGTGCACCTGCTTGCCGGAGACGAGCTGGTTCATCGCGTCCTGCGCGGCCGCGGGCACCTCGGACTCCTCTTCGATGGCCTTGGCGAACTCCGGCGGCGTGGCGTCGGCGACCTTCGCGGTCTCGAGCAGGTAGTGCGCGATCGGCTCGGTGGCGACCACCTTGCGGTCCGGGTTGGCGGTGCCGATCTGCCCGGTCTGCTTGGTCAGCTCGTCGAGCTTGCCCTTGAACTGGGTGGCGTTGGCGGTGAAGACCCCGGCGTCGGCGGGCTGCAGTTCACCCAGCTGGGTGGCGATCTGGTCGGCGACCTTGCTCACCGTGGGGAGGTCGTACCAGACGTGCTCGTTGACCTCGCCGTGCTCGTGGGCGTGGCCCTCTTCGGCGTGGGCTTCACCTTCGTGAGCCTCGTGGGCTTCGGAACCTTCGGAGGCGGGCTCTTCGTGGGCGTGCCCGCTGACCTCGAAGGCGACCACCTTGCGGGCTTCCGGGGCCTGGTCAGCCATCTGGGTGAAAAACTCGTCGTAGCCACCGCCGTTGGCCACCAGCAGCCGGGCGCCGGCGGCGTCGGCCGCGTCCTCCGGGGTGGACTGGTAGGAGTGCGGGTCGCCGCTCGGGTCGTCGATGATCGCCTTCACCGACACCTTGTCGCCGCCGACCGCGGTGACCACGCTGCCCCAGACGTTCGTCGAGACCACCACCGGGACCTTGCCGTCCGCGGTGGCGGCCTGCTCACCGTTGCCGCAGGCCACCGCCCCGAAGGCGAGCGCGGCGACAGCCGTGGTGGTGGCGGCCAGGCGGTACGGGCGGCGAGGGGTCATGGTGGTTCTCCTGAACGGGGGCGGTCCGTGCACCGCCAGTAGCTAATGGAAACCGTTGTCGAATTCACTTTACCGCATCGGGTGATGGGGGCAGATCAACTGTGACCAGGCACCCGCTTCACCATCGGGAACTGAACCGTTACGGTGACCGGATGGGTCGTCCAATTCGCACCAGGCGGCAGGCGACGCTGGCGTCACTGGCGGCCGAGTTGGGCGTGTCCAGGACCACGGTGTCCAATGCCTACAACCGGCCCGATCAGCTCTCCCCCGAGCTGCGCCGCCGCGTGCTGGAAACCGCGCGACGGCTGGGATATCCCGGCCCGGACCCGGTGGCCAGGTCGCTGCGCACCCGCAAGGCGGGCGCGGTCGGGCTGCTGCTCACCGAGAACCTCTCCTACGCCTTCCGCGACCCCGCCGCCATAGGAGTCCTCGAAGGCCTCGCGCTGGCCTGCGAAGACGCCGGCGTCGGCCTGCACCTGGTGCCCGCCAGCCCGGGCCGCGAGGACGTCGCGGCCGTGCACCGCGCCGGGGTCGACGGGTTCGTCGTCTACTCCGTACCCGACGACGACCCGCACCTCGCCGCGGTGTTGCAGCGGCCGGTGCCCACGGTGATCGTCGACCAGCCGCGGGTCGAGGGCGTGGACCGCGTCGGCCCGGACGACGCCGCCGCCATCACCGGCCTCGCCAACCACCTGGTCGAACTCGGCCACCGCCAGGTCGGCGTGCTGTGCATGCGGCTGGCCCGCGAGCGCAACGACGACTTCGCCTCGGTGCCGCGTCAGCGCGAAGCCCACTTCCACGTGCAGCGCACCCGCCTCGCCGCGCTGGCCAAGGCCTTCGAGGCGGTCGGCGTGGACTGGGCGAGCGTGCCGGTGGTCGAGCGCTTCGAGCACACCGTGGACGACGGCGCCTCCGCCGCCCGGCAGCTGCTGGACGCGTATCCGCAGGTCACCGCCCTGATCTGCACCTCGGACATCCTGGCGCTCGGCGCGCTCGCCGAAGCCGACCGCCGCGGCCTGCGGGTCCCCGCCGAGCTGACGGTGACCGGCTTCGACGGCATCGCCGAGGCCGAGCGGCACGGCCTGACCACCGTGCACCAGCCCGTGCTGGACAAGGGCAGGGCAGCCGGGAAGCTGCTGCTGGCCTCGGCCGAGCACGGGGCCCCGCGGGTGATCACCCTGCCGACGGAGCTGAAGGTCCGCTCGTCCTCAGCCCCGCCGCGCACCGCCGAGCAGATGTGGTTCGGCCCTTAGGCGCGGTCCGGTGAGTCAAGGTCGCGCTCTCCGCGCCCAGACCCACCACACAGCGCCTAAGCCACGCGCCCCAGCAGGTTCACCAGGCGCGTGGTCTCGTCGGCGCCTGCCGCGCTGTGGACGGCCGGGTCGAACACGCCGTCCGTACCTTCGCCGCCGAACGGGCGTACGTAGTCGTCCACCTTGCGCACCAGTTCGGGGTCGAGCGCGGGCGGTACCTCGAGTGCCGTGGCCAGGTCCCAGCTGTGCACCACGAGCTCGGTGAGGAAGAACGTGTCGAGCATGGTGGGCAACGGCACCCGGCCGACCGGCGCGGCCACTTCGGTGGCGGGGTCCGCCTTCGCGAGCACGTCCTCCAGTCCCTGACGCGCTTCCCGCCACGCGGCCACCGGGTCGGCCTCGCGGGTCTCCTCCCCTGCCTGCGGGAACTCAGCCCCCAGCACGAGTTCACGACCGAGCCGCACCACGGCGATGACGTGCCCGGCGAGGTCGGCGATCGCCCACTTCGCACAGGGTGTGGGCCGTTCCCAGCCGTCGGCGGGCACGGCGGTGAGCAGCTGTTCGAACCGGTCCAAGGCGATCTTGGTGGTCATTTCGTCTCCTTCGTCGGACGGGCTTTCACCAGCCCGACGAACGAGGCCCCAGGAGACCGACCTTAAAATCCAACCAATGTCCATTGATGCCGACACCCTGATCGACTGGTTCGCCACCCACGCGCGCGACCTGCCGTGGCGGCACCCCGAGCGCACCGGCTGGGGCGTGCTGGTCAGCGAGATCATGCTCCAGCAGACGCCGGTGGCCAGGGTCGAGCCGATCTGGCACGAGTGGATGGCGCGCTGGCCGCTGCCGTCCTCGCTGGCCGCCGCCTCCCAGGGCGAGGTGCTGCGGGCCTGGGGCAAGCTCGGCTACCCGCGGCGCGCGCTGCGGCTGCACACCGCGGCCGGGGTGATCGCCGCCGAGCACGGCGACGTGGTCCCGTCCGATGTGGACACCCTGCTGGCGTTGCCGGGCATCGGCGCCTACACCGCGCGGGCGGTGGCCACCTTCGCGTACGGCAAGCGGGCCCCGGTGGTGGACACCAACGTCCGGCGGGTGGTCGCGCGCGCGGTGCACGGGGCCGGTGACGCCGGGCCGCCGTCGAACACCCGCGACATGAACGACGTCGAAGCGTTGCTGCCGCCCGAAGCGGACCGCGCGGCCCGTCTGTCCGCCGCGCTGATGGAACTCGGCGCGCTCATCTGCACCGCGCGCACGCCGCGCTGCGCCGACTGCCCGCTCTACGACGAGTGCGCCTGGCAGCGGGCGGGGCGCCCGGCCTACGCGGGCCCGCCGAAGGTCGTGCAGAAGTTCGCCGGCACCGATCGGCAGGTCAGGGGCCTGCTGCTGGACGTGCTGCGCGGCACCGAGGGGCCGGTGGAGAAGGCCCGGCTGGACCTCGTGTGGTCGCAGTCCGGGCAGCGGGACCGGTGCCTGGACTCGCTACTGGTGGACGGTCTGGTCGAGCAAACGGCCGCGGGGTTGTTCGCTCTCCCAGGTGAACATTGATCTTTAGGGCAGCTTCCCACATTTCCAGACCAAAGTTGGTTATCTATTGTCTGTGGCTGCGCCTGCGGTTACGGTTCCGGAGCGCACCCTGCGATGTACACCTGCGCATAACCGAATGACCGCCTGAAAACGATCTGGGCCGGTGGGGCCGCGCGCGCCGCCGCGCCCTGTCCGAGGGAGATCGACACATGGCCGGAAACCCGGGTTTCGACCGACGAACCGCGCTCAAGGGCGGGCTGACCGTGACCGCCGTCGGCGCGTTCGGCAGCCTCACCGCCCGTGCCGCGAACGCCGAACTCGCCGCCGGCGCGGCGCCGGAACCGACGATCCACAGCACCGCCGCCTGGGGCGCCCGCCCGCCGAGCGGGGCGATCACCATCGAGAACCACAAGCCCACCTACATCGTGGTGCACCACACCGTGGACCCGGGCAACACCAGCGACTTCTCCCTGGAGCGCGCCTACTGGGCCTCCCGGGCCATCCAGAACTTCCACATGGACACCCGGGGCTGGATCGACACCGGGCAGCAGTTCACCAACAGCCGCGGCGGCCACATCACCGAGGGCAGGCACGAAAGCCTGAAAACCCTGCGGGGCGGAACGAAGCACGTCCAGGGCGCCAACGTCGGCGGGTACAACAGCCAGGTCATCGGCATCGAGAACGAGGGTCTCTACACCGAGGTCGACGTGACGCCGGCGCTGTGGAACTCACTGGTGAAGCTGGTCGCGTACATGGCGAGCCAGTACGGCATCGGCACCGCGAACATCAAAGGGCACCGGGACTTCAACTCCACCGAGTGCCCCGGCGGGGTGCTCTACGGCCGGTTGCCCGAACTGCGCACGGCGGTCGGGAACGCGCTCGGCACGCGGGTCGAGCAGCCGCTGGAATGGCCGCTGCTCAAGCCGGGCGACACCGGGCCGAAGGTGCTCGCCGCCCAGCACCTGCTGCGTGACTCCGGAGCGCCGAACGTGCCGACGGACGGGGTCTTCGGTCAGTCCACAAAGGACGCCGTGGCCGGGCTCGTCGCCGCGCGCCGGATCGAGCCGCACCAGTGCACCGCTTCGGCGCACGTCGACGAGACCGGGTTCTTCGGCGCCGACATCTGGCCGCAGCTGGCGCGTCCGGTGAAGCCGGGCACCGACAGCGAGGCGGCCCGCGCGGCCGCCGTGCTCACCGACGCCGCCGGTGCGCGTTCCTCTAGCACTCCCGAACTTTCCACGCAGGCGTGGAAAGAACTGCTCAACGGCTGAGCACTTCGGACAAGAAGGCCTCGACCGCGCCCCGGTACGCCCGGGGCGCGGCGAGGTGCACCACGTGGTGCGCACCGGGCACTTCGACGTGCCTGCCGTCCACCGCCCTGGCCGCGACCTCGGCCTGCTGACCCGGCGGCATCGAGCCCCGCCCGCCTTCGACTACCAGCAGCGGACAGCCGACTTTGTCTACAATGGACCAGTAGTCGCGCACGCCCCATTCGCCCGCGATCTCGTACAGGTTCTCGAGCTCGGCCGCGAGGTGGAAGCCGTCCTCCCGTTCCACCACGCATTCGGTGAAGTAGTCGCCGAGGTCGCCGAAGAACGCGCGGACGTGCGCGAGTGATTCGAACGGGACCGGCCAGGAATCGAAGTACGAACGCCATTCGTCCACGCTCTTGCCGACCTGGTCGGGTGCCATGTCCTCGGAAACCACCGCGCGCACCAGTTCGGGCGCGGTGGCCGCGGCACCCCAGGCGTGCAGCCCACCCATCGAATGCCCGATCACGATGGCGGGGCCTTCGTCGAGCCACCTGATCGTGTCGAGTACGTCGTCGACGAAGCGCTCGGTGTGCCACGGCCCGGTCTTCGCGGCCCGCCCGTGCCCGGCGGCGTCCAGCGCCACGACGTGCCCGTACGGCTTCAGCCACTGCGCGACCGGCCACCAGGTGCGGGCGCGGCCCATCAGCCCGTGGAGCAACACGATCGGGGGCCCCTCGCCGCCGAAGTCAACAACAGTGTCACGCCGGTCCATCTATGCTCCCGCCCATGCGCCGCCGCCAGTACCTCGTCCTCTGTGGCCTGGTGCCGCTCATTATCGGCTGCTCCCCGGGCGGTCCGGACGCACCCGCGTCGGACACCATCCAGCCCGGGGTCGCCTCGGCCGGCGCGCCCGGCGCGGGTGACCCGGCGTACCCGAACGACGGCAACGGTGGTTACGACGCACTCGGCTATGACGTGTCGATCACCTACGACCCGCCCGCCCAGCGGCTCGACGGCGACACCACCGTCACGGCGAAGGCCACCCAGGACCTGAACCGGTTCAACCTGGACCTGCGCGGACTGGACGTGGCGTCGGTGGAGGTCGACGGGCAGCAGGCGGAGTTCACCCGCGAGAGCGACTTCGAGCTGGTGATCACCCCGGCGCAAACGCTTGCAACTGGGCGGACGTTCAAGACGCGGGTGCGCTACTCCGGCGTCCCGGGCACCGGCGAGGAAGGGCTCGGCGCGGGCGGGTGGCACCCGTCGCCGTCGGGCGGGGCCTACGTCGTCGGGCAGCCGCACTCGGCCGCGTACTGGTACCCGGTGAACGAGACCCCGCGCGACAAGGCCACCTTCCGGGTCACCGCACGGGTGCCGGAGGGCTGGTCCGTGGTGTCCGGCGGGGTCGAGGAGCAGACCGCGACCGCCGACGGCTGGACCACCTCGACCTGGCGCGACGACACCCCGGTCGCCAGCTACCTGACCACCGTGGCGATCGACCGGTTCACCTTCGAGCGGAGCACGCTGCCGGACGGGAAACCGCTGGTCAACGCGTACGCGCCGGGCGCGGAGGAGCAGCGCTCGGTGGCGGCTCGCACAGCGGAGGCGGTGGAGTTCCTGGCGTCGCGCTTCGGCCCGTACCCGCAGACCGCGACCGGCGGCATCTACACCGACGACCGGATCGGGTACTCGCTGGAAACGCAGGGGCGGCCGACCTACGCGAACTGGGCGGACCTGGAGACGGTGGTGCACGAGCTGGCGCACCAGTGGTACGGGAACTCGGTGTCGGTCCGGGACTGGTCGGACGTGTGCCTGAACGAATGCGTGGCCAGCTACAGCCAGTGGCTGTGGGCGGAGGCGAAGGAGGGCGCGGACCTCGACGAGCAGTACCACTCGACCCTCGACCGGACGCGGGAAAGCACACGGTTGTGGTCGGCGAAACTGCACGAGGCCACCGCGGGCGCCGAATTCGACGGTGTCTACGACAAGGGCATCCTCGCCATGCACGCCCTGCGGCGGACGATCGGGGACGAACCCTTCGCCGCGGCATTGAAGGAATGGCCCGCGCTGCACAAGGACGGGAACGCCACCTGGCGGGAGTTCGAGGCGTTCATCGCCGAGAAGGCGGGCCGCACCGACCTGGCCCCCTTCTTCGACGCCTGGTTCCGCGGCACCACCCTCCCCGACGACGAGCACCTCTACCCCGGCTCCCTTCGCCGCTAGGCTGGGGGCATGGCAGTGGTGAAGATCAACGCAATCGAGGTCCCCGAGGGCGCCGGCCCCGAACTGGAGAAGCGGTTCACGAACCGCCTCCACGCGGTGGACGGGCAGCCCGGCTTCATCTCGTTCGAGTTGCTGCGCCCGGTCGCCGGGGACAACCGGTACTTCGTCTACACCAAGTGGGAGACCGAGGAGCACTTCAAGGCGTGGGCCGACGGCCCGGCCAAGGAGGCCCACGGTGGGCAGCGCAAGCCCGTCGCCAGCGGCGCGAGCCTGCTCGAATTCGAGGTCGTGCTGAGCACCGACTAGCACAGACGTGAGCCAGGAAGTGGAGCGCGCCGCCGAGTGGATCGGCGGCGCGGGCGCGTTGCTGGTCTGCGCGGGCGCGGGCATGGGCGTCGACTCCGGACTGCCCGATTTCCGTGGTGACGAAGGCTTCTGGCGTGCCTACCCGTCGTACGCGCGCCTCGGCCTGAGCTTCGTGGAGCTGGCCGACCCCGGTCACTTCGGCGCGGATCCCGAGCTGGCCTGGGGTTTCTACGGCCACCGCCTCCAGTTGTACCGCGAAACCGTGCCACACCCCGGCTTCGAGCTGCTCCGGAAGTGGGGCGCGGCCATGCCCGGCGGCTCCCGGGTGTTCACCTCCAATGTGGACGGTCAGTTCCAGAAGGCAGGCTGGCCGGACGGGCACGTCGGCGAGGTGCACGGGTCGATCCACCACCTGCAGTGCTTCACCGGCTGCACCGACCGGATCTGGCCCGCGGACGTCGAGGTGGACGTCGATCCGGAGACCATGCGCGCCCGGCACCCGTTGCCCGCGTGCCCGGACTGCGGTGGCCTGGCGCGCCCGAACATCCTGATGTTCGGCGACTTCGGCTGGCTCCCCGACCGCAGCGACGGCCCGCTGACCGCGCTCACCGAATGGCGCCGGAAGCACCGCGACCTGGTCGTCGTCGAACTCGGCGCGGGCCAGGCCGTGCCGACCGTGCGCCGCTACGCCGAACTCGCCAGCGCGGCCACCGGCAGGCTGATCCGGATCAACCCGCGGGAAGCCGACGTGCGCCACGGGCGCGGCGTCTCGCTGCCCCTCAGCTCGCTCGACGCGCTCTCCCGGATCGACGCCCGGCTCACACCGGCACGGTGAGCTGGGCGAACACCGCGTCGTGGTCGCTGGCCGCGACGTCGAACACCTGGAAGTCGCGCACCGCGACCCGGTCGTCGACCAGGAGGTGGTCGATGGTCACCGGCGGCGGGAACAGCTTCCCCGGCCACGTCGGCCGGTAGCCCTTCCCCAGTTCCGCCGCCGCGTCGGCGTACCCGGCGTCGATCAGCTCGCGGAACGACGCGTGGTCGAAGGTGGCGTTGAAGTCCCCGGCCAGGATGCGCACCGGCAGGTCCGCGGTCGGCTCGGGCAACCCGGCCAGTTCGGCCTTCCAGTCCTCCGGCGACTCGACCGGCGGCATCGGGTGCACCGCGACGACCTCCACCCCGGTCCCGTCGCCGAACTCGACCCGCGCGCTCGGCTGGCGCAGCTTCGACGGCCCCGCCAGCTGCAGCTCGGTCAGCGGGTACTTCGAGACCAGGCCGGATCCCGCGCCACCGCGGATCGGGTGCAGCACCCGGTGCGGCAGCAGGGTGAACAACCCCGCGCGCTCCAGGTCACCCACCATCGCCGGGCTGAGCTCCAGCAGGCTCAGCACCTCGACCTGGTTGGCCCGCACCAATTCCACAATGGACTGCGCTTCGGCACGGCCGAGGAACAGGTTCGACGCCATGATCCGCAGGTCGCGGCCGTTGGTCACCCCTGGCTGTTCCTCGGCGACCATCCGCGGCACCAGCACCGACACCAGCGCGGCGACCAGCAGGAGCACCACCGCGCCGACCTTCCACCGCTTCAGCACCAGCGCCAGCACGCCGAACAGGAACCCGGCGACGGTCAGGTAGGGCGTCAGCGCCAGTGCCGCCGTGGTGTAGGCGTTGCCGTCGATGCCGAGAAAGCGCATCGCGGCGAGCACGACCAGCGGCACGGTGGCGAGCACCAGCAGTCCGGTCACCACGCGCGCACCCGCGCGCACCTGGCGCGGCGGCGCCTCCTGCTGATCGATCATGCCGCCAGTATGCCCGGATCCGCTGACAGGGCCTGACAGCGCGCTGTGCGCGGCCTGCCAGGTCGCGCGGCCATGGTGAGCGGCGAAACGCGACACGTGAAGGAGGAGGACATGTCGCACGCGATCCGGGCCGAAGGCCTGGTGAAGACCTATGGGGAGACCAAGGCGCTGGACGGGGTGGACCTGGAGGTGCCGACCGGCGAGGTGGTCGGGGTGCTCGGGCCCAACGGCGCCGGCAAGACCACCGCCGTCCGCATCCTCGCCACGCTGATCCAGCCCGACGCCGGGCACGCCGAAGTCGGCGGGTTCGACGTGGTGAAGGACCCGGTGCGGGTCCGCGGGCTGATCGGCCTCACCGGGCAGTACGCCTCGGTGGACGAGGACCTGTCCGGCACCGAGAACCTGGTGCTGATCGGGCGGCTGCTGGAGTTCAGCCGCGCCGACGCCAGGGCCCGAGCCAAGGAACTGCTCGAGCAGTTCGAGCTGACCGACGCCGCGACCCGGCCGATCCGGACCTACTCCGGGGGCATGCGGCGGCGCCTCGACCTGGCCGCCAGCCTGGTCGGCCGGCCGCGGGTGCTGTACCTGGACGAGCCGACCACCGGACTCGACCCGCACGCCCGCAACGAGGTGTGGGGCGTGGTCCGCGCGCTGGTCGCCGGCGGCACGACGGTCCTGCTGACCACGCAGTACCTGGAGGAGGCCGACCAGCTGGCCGACACGATCACCGTGTTCGACCACGGCCGGGTGGTCGCCAACGGCCGCTCCGACGAGCTGAAGCGGCGCGTCGGCGGGCAGACCCTGCAGGTGCGCCCGACCGCGGCCGCCGACCTGGACCTGGTCGAGCGCATCCTCGGCGAGCTGACCGGCGTCCGCCCGAACCGCGAGAGCGCCACCGGCCTGCTCACCGCGCCGGTGGCCGACCCGATGCTGCTGTCCACCCTGGTCCGCAGGCTCGACGAAGCCGGGGTGACCGCCGACGAACTGGCGTTGCGCCTGCCCAGCCTGGACGAGGTGTTCCTGGCGCTGACCGGGCACGCCGCCGAGGAGACCACCGAACGAGAAGGGAGCCTGGTGTGACCACAGCGATCGCCGCGCCGCCACCGCGGTACGTCAGCCCGGCCAGGAGCCTCAAGCACGGGCTCACCCTCGCCTGGCGCGGGGTGCTGAAGATCCGCAAGAACCCCGAGCAGCTGGCCGACGTGGTGCTGATGCCGATCGTCTTCCTGGCCATGTTCGTCTACCTGTTCGGCGGGGCCATCTCCGGCGACACCGGCGCCTACCTGACCATGGTGGTGCCCGGGGTGATGGTGATGAACATCATGCAGGTCAGCCTGACCATCGGCGTGCACATGAACACCGACGTGTCCAAGGGTCTCTACGACCGGTTCCGCAGCATGCCGATCGCGCGGTCCGCCCCGCTGTTCGGCGCGGTGCTCGCGGACGTGGTGCGTTACCTGGTCTGCCTGGTCGTGCTGCTGGTGGTCGCCACGGTGATGGGGTACCGGATCGCCACCGATCCGCTGTCGCTGCTGGCCGCTACCGGGCTGGTGGTGTTGTTCGGCCTGTGCTTCTGCTGGATCTCGGTCTTCGTCGGGATGCTGATGCGCACGCCGGGCTCGGTGCAGGGGCTGATGTTCGTGTTCATCATGCCGCTGAGCTTCGGCAGCAACGTCTTCGTGCCCTCGGACACGATGCCGGGCTGGCTGCAGGCGTGGACCGACATCAGCCCGGTCAGCCTGCTCTCGGACGCCCTGCGCGGCCTGCTCAACGGTGGCGCGGTGACCGGTCCGCTGCTCGGCGCGCTGGCCTGGATGGCCGCCGTGCTGGCGGTGTTCTTCCCGCTGGCCATGCGGTCCTACCGCAAGCGCGTCACCTGAGTCCGCTGTCCGCCGCCCGCGCGAGGAACTCGGCAATAGCGTCCTCTTTGGACAGTTGGCTTCCGTACCGGTAGGCGGCTTCGTAGGCGGGCTCGCCGAGTTCGGCGGTCAGGTTCGCCATCAGTTCACGCACTTCGGGCTCGCCCAGGTCGAGCACCCCCCGCAGTCGCGTGCTGATGCCGAGCATGGCCGCCGACTCGGCCGCGGCGCCTTCGCGGTACTGCACCATGGCCAGCAGTTCGGCGCTGCGCGCCAGGTCGGCGACGTCCCGGCGGCTGGTGGCCGACTGGGCGCCGGCGACGATGTGCCCGCGTGCGTCGGCCAGCCGTCCTTCGGTCACCGCGAGGGCGGCGAGGCCGCGGCTGGCCCATTCCAGCGTGGTGCCGGGCGGGAACGGGGTTTCCACGGGCCGGGCCGACAACTCGGCGAGCACCTCGCGGCAGTAGGCGGAGTCGCCGCCACGCCGGGCCAGTTCCGCCTTGCCGTACAACAGGAAAATGGCGTTCTCGTCGCTGGCGTGCTCCTCGCTGAGCTGTTCCAGCCTGGCCATTTCCGCCCAGGCGCCGACCAGATCGCCGGACCGGGCGCGTTCCATGGCCAGCCGCCAGAACTGCTGCCCCATCTCCTCGGCCAGGTTCAGCTCACGCGCCAGCGTGAAACCGCGTTCGAAGGCCTCGATGGCGGCGGCGTGGTCACCACGCAGCGAGTGGTCGTCGGCCACCATGGTCCACGCCATGCTCATGCCCCAGCGGTCGCCGAGCGCCTCGAACTCGCTGAGCGCGCTGGTCCTGGCGGAATGGGCGGCCTGACGCTCGCCACGATCGCCCAGCACGAACCCGTGCACCCACAGCCCGGACGCGCGGGCCCATTTGTCCCCGCTGTCGAGGGCGCGGGAGATTTCGCGGTCCGCGAGTTCGTAGTCCCCGGCCACGAAGGACACCATGGGCAGCGCGATCGCCAGCATGGCGTAGCGGTCCGCGGCCCCGCTTTCCACGCATTCGTCCACCATCGCCCGGAAGTCCGGCGCGTTCTCGGTGCCGAACATGATCACCTGGGTCATGGCCTGGATGAGCCGGAAGATCGCGGCCGCGTACCGGGGTAGTTCGTCGCCCAGTTCGACCACTTCCGCGGCGACCTCGACGGCCTGCGGGTGCTGGCCGCGCACCATCCAGATCCAGAGCATGGCCAGCGCCAGCCGGTGCGCGATCTCGACGTCACGCGTGCCGATCGCCCAGCGCAGCGCGGCCATCAGGTTGTCGTAGTCGGCGTCGAGCACGGCGATCGCTTCGAGCTGCTCCGGGGTCCGCAGCCGCGGTTCCTCGCGCTCGGCCAGGTCGAGGAAGTGGGTCGCGTACCTACGGCGGTAGGTCTCGCGCTCGCCTGCTTCCTCCAGGCGTTCGTCGGCGTAGGCGCGGATCGTTTCGAGCATGCGGTAACGCGGCTGCCCGAGCTCGTCCGGTCGTGCGTCCACAATGGACTTTTCGACCAGCGAGCCGAGCACGTAGAGCACGTCGCCGTCGCAGACCCCTTCGATGGCCTCGATGGTGCCGCCGCCGGAGAACACCGACAGCCGCCTGGCGAGCACGCGCTCCGGCTCCTCGAGCAGGTCCCAGCTCCACTCGACCACCGCGCGCAGCGTGCGCTGACGCGGCAGGGCACTGCGGCTGCCCGAGGTGAGCAGGCGGAACCGGTCGTCGAGGCGCTGGGCGATCTGCGCCGCGGTCATCGAGCGCAGGCGGGCGGCGGCCAGTTCGAGCGCGAGCGGCATGCCGTCGAGGCGGTGGCAGATCTCCACGACCGCGGCCGTGGTGCCCTCGTCGAGGGTGAAGGCCGGGCTGACCGCGGTGGCGCGGTCGGTGAACAGGCGCACGGCCGGGGCGCGGTCGGCGGGGACCTCGCGGCTGGGCAGCCCGAGCGGGCCGAGTGGACACAGCACCTCGCCGGTGATCGCGAGCGCTTCGCGGCTGGTGGCCAGCACGCGCAAGCCGGGTACGCGGGCGAGCAGGTCGCTGGTCAGCTCCGCGATGGCATCGATGACGTGCTCGCAGTTGTCGAGCAGCAGCAGGCACGGGCGGTGGCCGAGCCCTTCGGCGATCTGGTCGAGCACGTCGGGCACGCTCAGGTCGAGCGAGGCGCTGTCGATCACGCGGCGATCGCGGATGCCGAGCGCGGCGGTGACCGCGGCGGGCACGTCGGCCGCATCGCGCACGCCCGCGAGCGGCACGAACCAGGCGCGGCCGTGCCCCGCGTCCGGGTGCCGGATCGCGGCCTCGGTGGCGAGGCGCGTCTTCCCGGCGCCACCCGGTCCGACCAGGGTGACCAGCCGGTGTTCGGCGAGGCGGGCGGCGAGGGTGGCCAACTCGTCGTCGCGGCCGACGAAGCTGGTCAGGCGGGCGGGGAAGGCGGCGGGCTGGGCGGCTTTGGCCGGTTGCGGCAGCTCGCCGCGGAGCACGGCCAGGTGCGTCTCGGTCAGCTCGGGCGACGGGTCCACGCCGAGCTCGTCGGCCAGGGTCTGGCGGACCTTGTCGAAAACGGCGAGGGCTTCGGACTGGCGTCCGGCCATGGAGAGGGCACGCATGCGCAACGCGGCCAGGCGCTCGCGGAGCGGGTGCCGTCCGGCGGCGGCTTCGAGGTCGGCGAGGATCTCGGCGTGCCTGCCGAGGGCGAGTTCGGCCTCGAACCAGTCCTCGTGGGCGGCGGTCCGGAGGTCGTCGAGGCGGGCGGCGGGTGCGTGGGCGAACTCGGCGTCGAGGATGTCGGCGAGGGCGGGGCCCTGCCAGAGCGCCAACGCCTCGCCGAGCAGGGCCGCGGCCTTCGCCGGACGCCCCTTGAGCTCGGCACGCCCCTGCGCGGCGAGGGTCTCGAACCGAGCGGCGTCGACGTCGGCGGCCAGCTGGTAACCGCCACCGGCCGAGGTGAGGACGCCGGTCTCGGGCAGCGCCTTGCGGAGGCGGGAGACGAGGGACTGGAGGGCGTTGGCCGCATCCGCGGGCGGCTCGGCACCCCAGAGATCGGCGACCAGGGTCTCGGCCGTGACCACACGACCGGCGGCGAGCGCGAGGCGGGCGAGAAGCATGCGGAGGCGCGCACCACCGAGAGCGGTCGGAGGCCCTGCATCCGCATACACACGAACGGGCCCGAGGAGGACTACGCGCACTCCCCCACCATTCCAGACGAGGCGACCCGAGCGCCCGGGGATGGAGGTGGACGGGGGGTCACGGAGGCGGGTAGGCGACACGAATGTGGCTTTGGGGGCCGAATCCGCCCCCAAAGCCACATTTGTGTCCCCGGAGGCACCCCGGCGCCCCCAACCAAGAGAAAGGCGCCCCCGGAGCGGAGGCTCCGGGGGCGCCGTTCGTCTGCGTGAACTGCTACTCGCCGTCGGTTTCCTGGTGGTCGTCACCGGTGCCGGCGCCGATGCTCACCGGCGGGGAGTCGGGCACGCTGGACGGCCGGGCCTCACCGCGGAAGGTGAACTTCGCCTGGTCGTCCTTCTCGCCCTCTTCGCCGTTCCAGCCTTCGACGTCGACCACGATGATCTGACCGGCCTGCACCTCGCCGAACAGGATCTTCTCGGACAGCTGGTCCTCGATCTCCCGCTGGATGGTGCGACGCAGCGGCCGGGCGCCGAGCACCGGGTCGAAGCCGCGCTTGGCCAGCAGCGCCTTCGCCTTGTCGGTCAGCTCGATGTCCATGTCCTTGGACTTCAGCTGCGTCTCGACCCGCGCGATCATCAGGTCGACCATCTGGATGATCTGGTCCTTGGTCAGCTGGTGGAAGACGATGATGTCGTCGATCCGGTTCAGGAACTCCGGCCGGAAGTGCTTCTTCATCTCCTCGTTGACCTTCTGCTTCATCTTCTCGTACTTCGACGAAACGTCGTTTCCGGATTGGAAGCCGAGGCTCACGGACTTCGAGATGTCCGAGGTCCCGAGGTTCGAGGTGAAGATCAGCACGGTGTTCTTGAAGTCGACGGTACGACCCTGGCCGTCGGTCAGGCGACCGTCTTCCAGCACCTGCAGGAGCGTGTTGTAGATCTCCTGGTGCGCCTTCTCGATCTCGTCGAACAGCACCACCGAGAACGGCTTGCGCCGCACCTTCTCGGTCAGCTGGCCACCCTCTTCGTAGCCGACGTACCCGGGAGGGGCACCGAACAGCCGCGAAGCGGTGTAGCGGTCGTGGAACTCACCCATGTCGATCTGGATGAGCGCGTCGTCCTCGCCGAACAGGAAGTTCGCCAGCGCCTTGGACAGCTCGGTCTTACCGACACCGGACGGGCCGGCGAAGATGAACGAACCGGACGGGCGCTTCGGGTCCTTCAGGCCGGCGCGGGTGCGGCGGATCGCCTGGGACACGGCCTTGACCGCGTCCTCCTGGCCGATGATCCGCTTGTGCAGCTCGTCCTCCATGCGGAGCAGACGCGTGGTCTCCTCCTCGGTGAGCTTGAACACCGGGATACCGGTCCAGTTGGCCAGGACCTCGGCGATCTGCTCGTCGTCGACCTCCGCGACGACGTCCAGGTCACCGTCCTTCCACTGCTTCTCCCGCTCGGACTTCTGGCCCAGCAGGGTCTTCTCCTCGTCGCGCAGGCGCGCGGCGCGCTCGAAGTCCTGCGCGTCGATGGCCGATTCCTTGTCCCGGCGCACGTCGGCGATCTTCTCGTCGAACTCGCGCAGGTCCGGCGGCGCGGTCATCCGGCGGATGCGCATCCGGGCCCCGGCCTCGTCGATCAGGTCGATCGCCTTGTCCGGCAGGAATCGGTCGTTGATGTACCGGTCGGCCAGCGTGGACGCGGCGACCAGCGCCGAGTCGGTGATCGAGACGCGGTGGTGCGCCTCGTACCGGTCACGCAGGCCCTTGAGGATCTCGATGGTGTGCTCGAGCGAGGGCTCGCCGACCTGGATCGGCTGGAAGCGGCGCTCCAGCGCCGGGTCCTTCTCGACGTACTTGCGGTACTCCTCGAGCGTGGTCGCCCCGATGGTCTGCAGCTCACCACGGGCCAGCATCGGCTTGAGGATGGACGCCGCGTCGATCGCGCCCTCGGCGGCACCCGCACCCACCAGGGTGTGGATCTCGTCGATGAACAGGATGATGTCGCCGCGGGTCTTGATCTCCTTGAGCACCTTCTTCAGGCGCTCTTCGAAGTCACCGCGGTACCGGGAACCGGCGACCAGCGAGCCGAGGTCGAGGGTGTAGAGCTGCTTGTCCTTCAGCGTCTCCGGGACCTCGCCCTTGACGATGTTCTGCGCCAGGCCCTCGACGACGGCGGTCTTGCCGACGCCGGGCTCCCCGATCAGCACCGGGTTGTTCTTGGTCCGGCGGGAGAGCACCTGCATGACGCGCTCGATCTCCTTGCCGCGCCCGATCACCGGGTCCAGCTTGCCCTCGCGGGCGGAGGAGGTCAGGTTGCGGCCGAACTGGTCGAGCACCAGTGAGGACGACGGGGTGCCCTCGCCGCGGCCGCCTCCGGCCTCGGCGGGCTCCTTGCCCTGGTACCCCGACAGCAGCTGCAGGACCTGCTGGCGGACCCGGTTGAGGTCGGCGCCGAGCTTGACCAGCACCTGCGCGGCCACGCCCTCGCCCTCGCGGATCAGCCCGAGCAGGATGTGCTCCGTGCCGATGTAGTTGTGGCCGAGCTGCAGGGCCTCGCGCAGCGAGAGCTCCAGCACCTTCTTCGCCCGTGGCGTGAAGGGGATGTGCCCGCTGGGCGCCTGCTGCCCCTGGCCGATGATTTCCTCGACTTGCTGGCGAACGCCCTCCAGGGCGATGCCCAGCGACTCGAGCGCCTTGGCGGCGACACCCTCACCCTCGTGGATGAGACCCAGGAGGATGTGCTCGGTGCCGATGTAGTTGTGGTTGAGCATCCTGGCCTCTTCTTGGGCCAGGACGACCACCCGCCTCGCGCGGTCGGTGAACCTCTCGAACATTCCCACTCCCTCGACTGCTGCGCCGGCGGTGAGTACCCACCGATTCCTTCCACGATGAGTTCAGCACCGTAAGACCACTGTAGTAGCCATGCGGTCGCGCTGGCGTACCACTACGTCAGTTGGTGCCCCAGTCAGTCGGCATACCCGCCCGTCGTCGGGCCGGGCTCGATTCCCGATGTTTCCGCTGATGGTTGACGTGAGGTCCAACGTCGCAGGTAGCCGCAGGATTCCGCGGGCACCGCGCTGTCCGCTCAGCGCGAACAACACGAAGACAGGGATTCCTCCCACTTTCGGGGAACCCGGGTGGCAGGTCCGACGACCTTCGGTAAGGTAAGGCAGGCCTAATCACCCGAACAGCCCCGGCAGGAGGCTCGATGTCGTTCCGCGGTCCCGGTGACCTCACGCGGGTGGCGGTCGGCGGGCTGGCGGAATCGCTGCGCCGGGTCGACGGCCTGCAGAGCCGGGCCGGCATCCGGTTCGACCTGCCGCACGGGCCGAGCCGCGGGCAGTGGCAGCGCTGCGGGGAGCTCCTCGCCGAGCCGGGCCTGTTCACGCGCTGGCACGACCTCCTCGGCGACTGGCTGCGCGCGCGGCACGGCGAGGCGCCGAAGCGGACGGCCGCCGGGTACGTGATGTCGTGGTACCTGCACGTCCCCGCCTACGCCGCCGCGCTCCTGCTGCACCACGAGCGGCGGGTGCCCACGCTGCGCCCCGCCGAACTGGCGTTCAAGCTCTCCGGCGACCGGCCGCATCCGGACGGCATCGCGGTGCTCGGCACCGAGTTCTACTGCCTGCCGAGCGACCCCGGCTCGTCGCTGCCGGAGGCGACCGTGGTCGCGGACGAGCACGAGCTGGTCGCCATGCTGCGGAGCCACTACATCGCGCACGCCGCCAAGTTCGTCCGCGCGTACCGGCAGGTGAGCCCGCTGGGCAAGCGGACGCTCTGGGCCGCGGCGACGGACGCGCTCGACAACTCGCTCTGGTGGGCGGGCCGCCACGGCGGGGACGAAGGCGCCGGGGTGGCGGACGCCGCTTTCGTGCTCGACGCCACGTACGCGCCACTGACTTCGGCGTCCACCCTGCGCCTGAACGACCAGCGGGAGTGGGTGCGGCGGCGGGAAAGCTGCTGCTTCTCCTACCTGCTGCCGGCCGAAGCCGAATGCGAAGGCTGCCCCCGCACCTGTTCCCGGGGCTAGGCGCTGTCCGGTGAGTCTGGTCGATGGGCTTCGTGATCCAGGCGGTTCCTGGCGGTGCGGGCGATTCGGCCTCGTACTGGCCGTACTCGGCCGAACTCGCCCGTGCCGCCAGGGACCACCTGGGCGCGGAGAGCGCGACCGTGACTTGCAGGACAGCGCCTGGAACGGTCGTTATCGGACGGGTGGTGTCCAGGAGGGGTCACGTCCGGTCAGGCCGAGCAGCCGGTCGAGGATCGGCGCTGAGGCGGGCACGGGCACTTCCGGGCCGTACACCTTCATCTCCCGCGCCATGTCCGCGGTCGGCACGAGCAGCTCGTAGAGGTCCGTGGCGATCTCGGTTTCGAGGTCGAACGGCCGCCCGGTGGCCGTGGCCAGGTCCCAGCCGTGGATCACGAACTCGTCGTAGACCATGGCGTAGAGCATCGAGGCGGGCAGCGGGTTGCCGCCGAAGTCGGTCATGCCGTCCCCGGCACCCGGACGGAGCAGCGCTTCGGTGAGGTCGGCGGCCTGCCGGTCGAGCCGGTCGGCCCAGTCCTCACCCAGGTCCAGCGCGACCTCGCCACCCGCCGGCGCAGGCGCTTCCGTGCGCCGGGCGGCGGCCAGCAGGAATGGTCCCCAGTACAAAAGGTGCCGCAGGAGCGCCCGGACGTCGTAGTCGGCGCAGGGGGTGGGGGCGCCGAAGTCGGCTGGCTCGATAGCGCGGACGATCCCGGTGAACCGATCGGCGGCGCGCGGAAGGAGTTCTGGCATGCGCCGATTAGCGCACACCCGCCGGGCGGCGGTCTAGAACAAACGCGACAAGCCGGGCCGTTCGAGTTGACCACCCATCAAGGCGGAATAGTCCATCCGCCGATTACCGCGGGCAAAACCTGCGCAACCAGCGAATTGACCGGGCGGGCGCCTGCGCTAAGCAGCCGATCGCGATCGGCCGAGGCGGTGAAGCGGTGGTGAACCGGCCCACCATTATTCCGCGGTGCGCATGACCGAAGGGGGCACCGGCGACCGACGCCGATGCCCCCTGGCAGGAAGAAGCGGGTGGAACTCAGTTCTTCTTGTGGTAGGCCTCGACAACCTCGGACGGGATGCGACCGCGGTCGGAAACCTGATAGCCGTTCTTGCGCGCCCAGGCCCGGATGGCCTGGTTCTGCTCGCGGTCGACGGTGGCCGGGCGGGCGACGGCCTTGGTGGCCGGGCGGCCACCGGAACGCTTGCGGCCACCGGCACGGCGGGCGTGCTCGACGTACTGGGCCAGCGCGTCGCGCAGTTCCTCGGCATTGTCGGCCGACAGATCGATCTGGTAACTCACACCGTCCAGACCGAACTCGACGGTCTCTTCGGCCTCCGAACCGTCCAGGTCGTCCACAAGTGAGACAAGGACCTTCTGCGCCATTGGGGTTTCCTCCTGCTTAGGGCTAGCTCGCAACTTGGTCAGGAAAGATCGGGTGGGGCCACAAGCCCCTTGACAGGAGCTTCTCGGTTAAGACATTAATACTCGCTCCCGCGAGTAAACGCAAATCTCGATTGGGTTATTCGGGTCGAACCAGCGGGAACAGGATGGTCTCCCGGATACCGAGCCCGGTCAGCGCCATCAGCAAGCGATCGATACCCATTCCGACTCCACCGCTCGGCGGCATTCCGTACTCAAGGGCACGAAGGAAATCCTCATCGAGGCGCATGGCCTCACTATCGCCCGCCGCGGCCAGCTGGGACTGCGCGACGAGCCTTTGCCGTTCGACCACCGGATCGACCAACTCGGAGTACCCGGTCGCCAGTTCGAATCCCCGAACGTAGAGGTCCCACTTCTCCGCCACCCCCGGCTGGGAGCGGTGCTGCCTGGTCAGCGGGGAGGTCTCCACCGGGAAATCCCGGACAAATGTGGGGGCGTGCAGGTGATCACCGACGAGGTGTTCCCACAGTTCCTCGATCAGTTTGCCGTGCCCGAGTTTGGGATCGAGTTCGAGATCGCGGGCGGCGGCGAAGGCCCGCAACTTCTCCACCGGGGTCTCCGGGGTTACTTCCTCACCGAGTGCCTCGGACAGCGAGCCATACATTGTCAGGGCGGTCCACTCGCCGGACAGGTCGTACTCACTGCCGTCGGAAAGGGTCACCACCTGCGTGCCGAAGACCGCCTCCGCGGCTTCCTGCACCAGCTCCCTGGTCATCACCGCATTGGTGTCGTAAGTGGCGTACGCCTCGTAGTACTCCAGCATGGCGAACTCGGGCGAATGGGAGGAGTCACTGCCCTCGTTGCGGAAGTTGCGGTTGATCTCGAAGACCTTCTCGATACCGCCGACCACGCAGCGCTTGAGGTACAACTCCGGCGCGATCCGGAGGTAGAGGTCCATGTCGAAGGCGTTGGACCGGGTGGCGAACGGGCGGGCCGCGGCCCCGCCGTGCAGCGTCTGCAGCATCGGCGTCTCCACCTCGGTGAAGCCGCGGCGGTGGAACGAATCACGCAGGGAGCGCATCACCCCGGCGCGGGTTTCCACCACTTCCCGCGCCTTCGGGCGCACGATGAGGTCCACGTAGCGCTGCCGGATGCGGGTTTCCTCGGCCAGTTCCTTGTGGGCCACCGGCAGCGGCCGCAGCGCCTTCGAGGTCAGCCGCCAGCCGTCGGCCATCACCGACAGCTCACCGCGCTTGGAGGTGATCACCTCGCCGGTGACGAACACGTGGTCACCCAGGTCCACATCGGACTTCCAGGCGGCCAGTGCGTCCGCGCCGACCTTCGCCAGGCTGATCATCGCCTGGAGTTCGGCGCCGCCCTCGCGCAGGCTGGCGAAGCACAGTTTCCCGGTGTTCCGCAGGAACATCACGCGGCCGGTGATGCCCACCCGTTCCCCGGTCGCGGTGTCCGCGGGCAGATCGGGGTGGGCCGCCCGGATTTCGGCGAGTCCGTGCGTGCGCGGCACCTCCACCGGATAGGGCTCGATGCCCTCGGCGAGAATCCGCTCCCGCTTCTCCCGCCGAACGCGCATCTGTTCGGGCAGGTCGTCTTCATTCGCAAGGTCGGATGCGGGGTTCTCGCTCATGCGCACAGGGTACGAACCCGTTGGTCGGCTACGCCAACCGGATTACTGAAACTGCGCGGAGCTCCGTTGAGGGTGGCGGTGGGCGACGGGTGGGCGCAATCCAGGGGAACGCGGGGCACGCACGCCGTTTCCGGCGTGCGTGAAACCGCCCACTCAGCGTTCGGACTGTTCCTGCAGCAGCGCGTCGAGACGCGCGGCGTCGACCGTCTCGGCGACCGGGAAACCGGCCGGGTCCATGTCCTGCTGGATCACCGGCAGCGAGCCGTTGAGCAGGCCGGAACCGTCCGGCACCTCGGCCGGGTCGCTGCCCTTGACCAGCACGCGGTTGTCGGCGTCGACGAAGACCACCCGCGGGTCGTACGCGGCGGCTTCGGCGTTGTCGAGCTGCGCGTAGGAGATGATGATGACCAGGTCACCCGGGTGCACCAGGTGTGCGGCGGCGCCGTTGATGCCGATGATGCCGCTGCCGCGCTCGCCGGTGATCACGTAGGTTTCCAGCCGCGCGCCGTTGGTCACGTCGACGATGCAGACCTGCTCGCCCGGCAGCAGGTCCGCCGCCTCCATCAGGTCCTCGTCGACCGTGAGCGAGCCCACGTAGTGCAGGTCCGCCTGGGTGACCGTGGCCCGGTGGATCTTGGACTTCAGCATCGTGCGGTACATGTGCTGCGCTACTCCCCGGTTGGCATGCCGTGCTCGGCGGCCGCGCCGAGCAGGACGGATACGTTGTCGATCAAGCGCGTGCGGCCCACGCGTGCGGCGATCAGCAACCGTGCTTCCCCATCGACGGGGGCCGGGCCGAGATCGTTCCCGCGAAGTTCCAGATAGTCGACGTCGACCTGCGGGACGGCGGCCAGCGTGGCACGAGCCGCGGCCAGCACCGCCTCCGCGCCTTCGCGGCCGGCGTGCGCCCCCGCGGTCAGCGCCTGGGACAGCACCACCGCGTCCGTCCGGTCGGTGCCGGAAAGATAGGCGTTACGCGAGGACAGGGCCATCCCGTCGGCTTCCCGCACCGTGGGAACACCGATCACCCTGGTCTCGAAATCGAGGTCCGCGACCATCTTCTTGATCAGGACCAATTGCTGGTAATCCTTTTCGCCGAAGAACGCGTAGTCCGGGCGGACGATGTGGAACAGTTTCGCCACCACCGTGAGCACCCCGGCGAAATGCCCTGGCCGCGAGGCGCCCTCCAGTTCGTCCCCGAGCGGTCCGGGGTGGACCGTCACCTGGGCGTTCTCGCCGTAGAGGTCGGCGGCGACCGGGGTGAAGGCGAACTCCGCCCTGGCCTCGGCCAGCACCTCCAGGTCGCGCTCCAGCGGCCGCGGGTAGGCGTCGAAGTCCTCGTCCGCGCCGAACTGCAGCGGGTTGACGAAGATCGAGGCGCCGACCACGGTGTTCGGCAGCCGCTTCGCCCGGCGCAGCAGCTCCCGGTGCCCGGCGTGCAGCGCGCCCATGGTCGGCACCAGCGCCACCTGGTGACCCACCCGGCGCAGAGCCGTGGTGACCCGGCGCAGGTCGGCGGCGCGGTGGTAGCTGTTCAGCCCGCCCCTGGTGAACTTCGGCGCGGTTTTCGGTGTGGTCATTCAGGAATCAGCCCCTCGGGCGTGGTCGTCGAGCAGGCCGGTCAGTTCGGCCGCGGTGTCCGTGGCCAGCAGGCCGGCTCCCGCCGCGCGGGCCGCCGTGCGGCGGGCCAGCGCGGTGTAGGAAGCCGACATGCCGGGCGCGCGTTCGGCCAGCACGTCCAGGTGCGCCCGAACGGTCCCGGCGTCACCCCTGGCCACCGGACCGGTCAGCGCGCGATCGCCCTGACGGAGCACATTGTCCAATGCCGCGGAGAGCAGCGGTCCGAGGACCCGCTCGGCGTCGGCGATCCCGGCGCCGCGCAGCAGCTCCGCGCAGTCGGCGATCAGCGTGACCAGGTGGTTCGCGCCGTGCGCCAGCGCGGCGTGGTAGAGCGGGCGGGCGGGTTCGGGGATGCGCACCGGCTCCCCGCCCATTTCCATCACCAGCGCCTCGCCGACGTTCCACGCCGCGTCGTCACCGGTGGCGGCGGTCACGCCGACGCAGCAGTGCGCCATCCGCTCGATGTCCTCTTCGCGGCCGGTGAAGGTCATCACCGGGTGCAGCGCGAGCGGCAGCGCGCCGACCTCGGCCGCCGGGGCCAGGATCTCCACCCCGTGCGCGCCCGAGGTGTGCACCAGGATCTGGCCGGGGCGCAGGGAATCGGTGGCCACCAGGCCGCGGACCATGCCGGCCAGCGCGTCGTCCGGCAGCGCCAGCAGCACCAGGTCGGCGCTGCGCACCACCTCGTCCGGCGGCCGCAGCGGCACCCCGGGCAGCAGGCGTTCGGCCCGGCGGACCGAAGCGGCCGAAAGTCCGGAGGCGGCGATCACGGTGTGCCCGGCCCTGGTCAGCGCGGCCCCGAGCACGCTGCCGACGCGACCGGCCGAAACCACGCCGACGGCGAGTCTGGCCGGACGATCCATGGCGCGGTTGTCTCCGACGCTCATACCGGTTGATGCTCCCTCATGCGTTCCGGTCCCGCCCCATCGCGCCCCCGCCGCCGGAAGACTGGGAGATTAGCCGTCACCGGGGGCGGTGTCGGCAGGGAGGTGATGAGCTTCACCCGGTCCGGCTCCCCCGCGAAGGCCTGCTCCGCTTGGACAACCGGACCGCTTCGGCCCTCGCCGAGCGCAGCGTGGCGACCAGTTCCCCGTGGTGGCTCTCCGCGTCCGGCGGTGCCGTCCCGGTGGCCATCGCCCGGCGCAGGAAGGCCAGTTCGGTCACCGCCGACTGGTAGGTGCCGACCGCGCGGCCCGCGGCCCGGCCCGACTCCTTCGCCGCCTGCCGCCGCCACTTCCGCCGTCCCGGCAGGCTGGCCAGCAGGTCCACTTCGGACGGTGCGATCCAGCGCGTGGTGGCCATCGCGGGCAGTTCGGCGGCCACGATCCGCTGTTCGCGCCGCCGGTGCCAGACCACCAGCATGGCCACCCCGATGAACATCGGGACCATGATCAGGAAGTAGATGTTGAGGAAGGCCTCGGCCCCGCCGAGGGTGGCCGCGCCGTTCCACAGCGCGTGCAGGGCGACCGCGGCCAGGTAACCGCCGAGCGGCGCCAGCACCCGCACCGGACGGCTCACCGAGCGCGCGGCCAGCCCGATGCCGAGCCCGGTGAACACGGCGAACAGCGGGTGCGTAAACGGCGAGAGGACACCGCGGAGGATGAACGCGGCGAGCACACCCGCGTGCGAGCCGTCGCCGAAGCCGTTCTCCGCGAACGCCCGGCCGAAGTAGTAGATGTTCTCGGTGAAGGCGAACCCGGCCGCGGAGAACCCGGCGTAGACGATGCCGTCCACCACGCCGTCGAACTCCTTGCGGCGCCGCAGGAGCACCAGGAACACGATGGCCGACTTGGCCGCCTCCTCGACCAGTGGCGCGGACACCACGGCGCTGAACGTGCTGCCGTTGCCGCTGCCGAGCAGCAGGTCGCCGACGGTCTCCGCGGTGTTGTTGATCAGCAGCGCGGTGGCCGTGGCGACGAAGGCACCCCAGGCGAAGGTGACCAGCAGCAGCTTGGCCGGTTCGGGCTCCCAGCGGTCCACCCAGAGGAAGACGGCGGTGACCACCCCGACCGGGACCAGCGCGGCCACCACGCCGATCACCACGGCGAGCACGCCGACCCGCGAGGTCAGCACGCCGAACAGGACCAGGCCGCACAGGGCCAGCAGGATCAGCCCCAGCACCGGGAGCAGCACGGTGATCCGGCGCGGCCTGGGCCGTCGCTGGACCGACGAAGTCGCGATCACGGTCTGCAGACCCTACGCAGTGCTGTCCGGACGAGCGCTGTGTCCTCCGCCCGGGGTAGCGCGCGTCAGTCTTCGGCTCGGCGCCGGCGTCGCGGGGTCGTGCCACCGGCACCGTGCGCGGCGAGCAGTTCGTTGACCGAACGGCCGGCGGCGTGCGTGCCTTCGGGCTTTTCTTCCTCGGCCTTCGAGTGCCCGGCGGAGTGGCCTCCGGACTGCCCGCCGGAGTGCCGGGAACCGTTGGCCGGGGCCGCCTCGGCGAGGCGCTCCCAGGACGGCGGCTCACCCTCGGCGCGCCGCCTGCGCCCGCCGCCGTTGACCGGCTGGGCGGGTTCGGCCTTCGCGGCCGGCTTCGGCAGCGGCAGGTTCGCCGAGGACTGGTAGCCCTCTTCCTCGCTCCGACGGCGGCGGCCACCCGGGCGGCTTTCGCCCTGGACGGCCCGCACCGGCGGGTTCTGCTGGGCGGCGGCTTCCTGCGGCCGGTGCGCGCCCCTGGCGGGCTCGTGCTTCGGCTCCGGCTGCTTCGGCTGCGCGGGCTCCGGCCGGACGGCTTCGTACTCACCGGTGTGCTCGGCGCGGCGGCGGCCACCCGTGCGCGGCGGCGGGGCGCCGTTGCGGGAGGTGCCGTTGCCGCGGGCGGCCGGGGCGCCGTTGCGGCGACCGGACTCCCACGTCGGCTCGGCCGCCCAGTCGAGGTCGAACTCCTTCGAGATCTCGGTCGGGCGCCCGGTGGGCAGGTAGCGGTCGGCCGGTTCGGCACGCGCGGCGGCGGGCTTCGGGGCCGGTTGCTTCGGCTTGACCGGCTCGGGGGCCCGTGCCGGTTGCGGTTTGGCGGCCGGGCGCGGCGGGGTGATGCCGGGGCGCGTCATGTCCTCGCGACGCGGGCGGCGTTCCTCCGGCTGCGGCGGTGGCGGCGTCCGACGCTTCGTCGACGCGGCGTTGTCCAGTTCGGCCTGCTTCGCCTGGCGGCGCGCGGTCTCCGCCCTGGCCTCGCCCGCGGCCTTGCTGGCGCGCGCGGCGGCGGAGCCGACGGTGTCCGCCGGGCGCACCCGCCGGGTCGGCGGGCCGGCGTCCTCCGGCGGTTCCTGACGGCGCTGGGGCTGCGGCTGGTGCTGGTGCGGCTGGGGCTGGTGGTGTTGCTGCTGCGCGGACGGCGGGTTGAGCACGTTCGGCAGGCTCTGCGAGCTTTCGCCCGGCTTCTGCACGGTCTCCGCGTCGATGATCCGGCGGCGGCGCTCCGGGTGGGTGACCACCTTGCGCTCGATCACCCGCTCGATCAGCTCGGTCGGCCGGTCACCGGTGTCCGGATCGACCGACTGCTTGCCGGAACCGATCTGCGCCGGCTTCGACACCGAGCCGGAGGCCTGCACCAGCCGCTGGTCCTCGCTGAGCGAGCGCATCCTGGTGGCCTGCGCGGTCAGCGCGACCTGTTCGAACAGCACCTCGCCGCCGAACAGCGACTGCAGGCTCTCCCGCAGCGCGATCACCTCGGACCGCAGCGCGTCGAGCTCTTCGCGCGAATCCTCCTGCGCCCGTTCACGGCTTTCCGCCTCGAGCTCCAGCTCGAACTCGCGGCGCGCGGCGATCTCCCGTTCCAGCTCCAGCTCGTAGACCGCCTGCGCCTGTGCGACCTCGTCCTCGGTGGTCGTCACCTGCTTGCGGTACTTGGCGGCGATGAAGGCACCGATCAACGCGGCCCAGAGGGCGGCGATGATGCCCAGCCGCAGCCAGCGGAGGTCCTGGGCGAGCACGAGAGCGGCAGTCGCGGCGACCGCGAGGGCAAAGCCGACTACGAGCCACGGCCTGCCCGAACGGCGGCCGCGCGAGTCGTCACCCACGCCAGTCATGCTCAATACCGTACCTTCTAGTAACCCGACCGAGACCCATTCGGTACTTCGAGCGGTGATATCCGTGCGTTAACCGGTCGGGTACCCACGATGATCGGGATCACGCGGTTCCGGCGCGCGGCAGCAGTGCTCCAGCCAGAGCGCGGCGCCGATGAGCACCGCCGCGCAGAGCGCCCCCACCGCGGCGCCAGGCGTGTCATCAGCGGCGGCGGCGAGTTCACCGCCTCGCGGGACAAGGTACGCCAAGGCGCCCAGCCACGCACCCAGCATGAGCGAGCCGAGCAGTGAGGACGCCTTCGCCAGCGCGACCGCGCGGGCGATGCCGATGGCGTCCAGCACCCGTCCGGCCCGGATGCGACTACGCAGCGTGACACCGAGGATGACCTCGATCACGGCCAGGATCAGCAGCGGCAGCCCGGCGAGCAGGGGGAACCGTGGCAGCTCGCCGTAGAACAGTTCGAACAGGCCGAAGCCGAGGACGAGGCCGATCAGCCCGGCGAGGACGAGCTCGCGGGGCCTGGTGAAGTGCATGGCGCCACGGTACCCAGCCACAGCTGGCAGGCTTGACTCTCCAGTGACTGGAGGGTTCAGCATGCCTTCTGTGCCAACCGCGCCCACGCCCCGGTTCACCATCGGTGAGCTGGCCAGGCGCACCGGCCTGCCGGTGAAGACGATCCGGTTCTACTCCGACGAGGGCCTGCTGCCGCCGACCGGCCGCACCCACGCCGGGTACCGGCTCTACGACACGCAGGCGATGGCCCGGCTCGAACTGGTCAAGACCCTGCGCGAGCTGGGCCTGGGCCTGCCGGAGGTGGAACGCGCGCTGGGCGGGCAGACCACCGTCGCCGCGCTGGCCGCGGTGCACGTCGACGCGATCGAGGAGCAGATCCGGCGGCTCAAGCTGCGGCGATCGGTCCTGCGCGCGGTCGCGAAACGCGGTTCCGAACTGGAGGAAGTGAAACTGATGAACAGGCTGGCCTCGATGTCCGACGAAGAACGCAGGCGGCTGATCGACGAATTCTGGGACGAGATGATCGAAGGGCTCAACGTCAACCAGGAGTTCTACGACCGGATGCGCTCGGCGAAGCCCGAGCTGCCCGACGACCCGACGGCCGAGCAGCTCGAGGCGTGGATCGAGTTCGCCGAGCTCGTCGGCGACCCGGACTTCCGGGCGTTGATCCGCAGGCTGAGCGAGACCCATTCGGCGGCGCGCGACGCCGGGGAATCGATGGCGCCCGCAGACCAACCGGACTACACCGCCCTGTTCAGCCGGGCGAACGAGGCGCTGGCATCCGGCCTAGCGCCGGATTCGCCGGAAGGACGAGCCATTGCCGACGAACTGTTCAACGCCTCGGCGGGTGAGCGGGACCCGGACGACATGTTATATCGGCGTGAGGTTCTGACGCGATTCGGTCAAGGCGGTGATCCACGCGCCGAGCGGTACTGGCAGCTGCTCGGGATCATCAACGGCTGGCCGCCGATCCCCACCCAGGCACCCGCCGTGCAGTGGCTCACCGAGGCGATGCGGGCGGCGATCAGCTGAGCTCGCCCGCGAGGCAGTACAGCACGACCTCGTCGGCGCCGATATCCCCGAATCCGGTCTACTTCGGGGACTCCAGCGTGGCGACCGTTTTGACGACGCCCGCGCGTTCGTCCTCCGGGAGTGCTTCGAGCAGTGCGGCGATCGGGCCGTGGCCGGGCAGCACGGCGTCCGGCTCGATTTCCAGCCACGGGATCAGCACGCTCGCCCGGGTCGGCGTGCCCGGGTGCGGGAGCAGCAGTTCCGGGTCCGTCGAGCGCACCCCGTCGACGGTCACCACGTCGACGTCCAGGGTGCGCGGACCCCAGCGCTGTTCGCGCACCCGGCCCGCCGCGCGCTCCAGTTCCTGCCCGGCCCGCAGCCAGGCCCAGTGGTCGCGCGCCGGATCGTCGACCACGCAGACCGCGTTCAGGAAGTCCGGCTGGTCCTCGACGCCCCACGGCTTGGTCTCGTACACGCTCGACACCGCCACCGGCCGCAGCGCGGTCACCACCGAAGCCAGGAAACCCAGCCGGTCCCCCAGGTTCGACCCGAGCGAGAGCACCGCGCGGCTCATCCCCGCGGCCCTCGTCGCGACCGGCGGATCGTCACCGCCACGTCGTCGAAGGTGAGCGGGATCGGCGCCGACGGCTTGTGCACGGTCACCTCGGCCGCGTGCAGCCGCGAGTCCTTCATCACCTCGTCGGCGATCCGGCCGCCGACGCTCTCGATCAGGTCGTACGGCTCCCCGGCGACGATGTCCGCGGCCAGCTGCGCCAGTTCGCCGTAGTGCAACGTCTTGGTCAGGTCGTCGGTCGCGGCCGCCTCGTCCAGGTCCAGCCACACGGTGATGTCCACGACGAACTCCTGCCCGTCGCGCTTCTCGTGCTCGAACACCCCGTGGCGCCCGAACACCCGCAGCCCGGTCAGCGTGATCCGATCGGTCATCCCCGCCTCCAGGCCGCGGCGACGGCCACGGCGTCCAAAGTGGCGCCGACCTCGTGGACGCGCACCCCCCACGCCCCGGCCGCGGCGGCCAGTGTGGACACCGCGGCGGTGGCGTGCTCCCGACCGGCGGGCGGGCGCGGCTCGCCGGTGTCGTCCGCCAGCAACCGGCCGAGGAACCGCTTGCGCGAAGCCCCGACGAGCACCGGGAAACCCAGTGACAGCAACGAATCCAGGTCGTGCAGCAGTGCCCAGTCGTGCTCGGCCTGCTTCGCGAAGCCCAGTCCCGGATCGAGCACGATGGCGTCTTCGGCGACCCCGGCCGCCAGCGCGGCGTCGACCCGTTCGGACAGTTCCGCCCGGACTTCCGCGACCACGTCGGTGTAGACGGCCAGCTTCGTCATCTCACGGCTGTGCCCGCGCCAGTGCATCAGCACCCACGGCACCTCGGCCGCCGCGGCGACCTTCGCCATGTCCGGATCGGCCAGCCCGCCCGACACGTCGTTGATGATCCGCGCGCCCGCGTCCACCGCCGCCGCCGCGACCGCGGCCCGCGTGGTGTCCACGGAGAGCACCACGCCCTCCTCGGCGAGCGCGCGGATGACCGGCAGCACCCGCTCGGTCTCGGTCGGCGCGTCCACTCTGGACGCACCCGGACGCGTCGACTCACCGCCGACGTCGATCACGTCCGCGCCCCGCGCCCACATCTCGCGGGCGTGCGCGAGCGCGGCGTCGAGGTCGAGGTAGCGGCCGCCGTCGGAGAACGAATCCGGCGTGACGTTCAGCACGCCCATCACCGCGCACCGCCCCGGCGCGGGCAGCGCCCAGGTCATCGACGGCCTTTGATGAGGTTCAGCGCCTCGGCACGGGTGGTCGGCGAGGTCCGCAGGATCCCGCGGACCGCCGAGGTGGTGGTGCGCGCACCCGGCTTGCGGATGCCGCGCATCGCCATGCACAGGTGCTCGGCCTCGACCACCACGATCACCCCGCGCGGCTCGAGCTTGCGGTCCAGCGCGTCGGCGACCTGCGAGGTCAGCCGCTCCTGCACCTGCGGGCGCTTGGCGTACAGGTCGACCAGGCGGGCCAGCTTCGACAGCCCGGTCACCTTGCCGTGGCAGTTCGGGATGTAGCCCACGTGCGCCACCCCGTGGAACGGCACGAGGTGGTGCTCGCAGGTGCTGTACATCGGGATGTCGGTGACCAGGACCAGCTCCTCGTGACTTTCGTCGAAGGTGCGGTCCAGCACCTGATCCGGGTTGCTGTACAGCCCGGCGAACATCTCGTGGTACGCCCGCGCCACGCGCGCGGGCGTCTCCTTCAGTCCTTCGCGGTCCGGGTCCTCGCCGCACGCGAGCAGCAGCTCGCGCACGGCCTTCTCCGCACGATCCTGATCGAACACGGGTCCATCATCGCTGACCCGGGTTCAGCGGCGCTGCTGGCCGTCCTGATCGTCACCTTCGGGCCGCTGCTGAGGACCCTGATCGGCGGGCGGCGGCTGGTCGGCGGGACGCCACGGCTGGGCCGGCTGACCACCCGGTGAGGTGGCCGGGGTCCACCCGGGGGGCGCGCCGTAGTGCGGCGGCCCGGACGGGTTCTGCCCGCTGCCCGGCTGGTACGGCGGCTGCCCGCCGTACTGCTGCGGCTGCGGCCAGTGCGCGGTGCCGTTCGGCCCGTCGTAGGGCCGGGCGCCGTTCGGGTAGCCACCGGGCGGCGGCGGGGCGAACGGGTTCGGGTTCAGCGGCGGCTGGGGGCTGCCGTGCGGCGGACCGCCAGGCAGGTCGCCACCACCGGGCGCGGTGCCGACCGGGGTCGGCGCCGGGCGCGCCACCGGCTGCTCCTGCGGCGGGGGCCACGGCTCGCCGCGCTCGATCGCCAGCTCGCCGGGGGTCTTGATCGGCGGCTTGTCCGACGGCTTGCGCTCCCCGAACTCGTTGAACACGGTGATGTGCGGCCGCTTCTCCACCGAGGTGAAGATGCGCTCGAGGTCCTTGCGCTGCAGGGTTTCCTTCTCCAGCAGCTCGATCACCAGCTCGTCGAGCACGTCGCGGTAGGTGTTGAGCACCTCCCACGCCTCGGTGTGCGCGGTCTCGATGAGCTTGCGGACCTCTTCGTCGATCTCGTGCGCGACCTCGAGCGAGTAGTCCGCCTGTCGGCCCGCCGAGCGGCCGAGGAACGGGTCGCCCTGCTCCTGGCCGTACTTGACCGCACCGAGGCGCGCGCTCATGCCGTACTCGGTGACCATCGCGCGGGCGATCTTGGTCGCCTGCTCGATGTCCGAGGAAGCACCCGTGGTCGGCTCGTGGAAGACCAGCTCTTCGGCGGTCCGGCCACCCATCGCGAAGACCAGCCTGCCGATCATCTCGGAGCGGGTCATCAGCTCCTTGTCGTCCTCGGGCACCAGCAGGGCGTGCCCGCCGGTCCGGCCGCGGGGCAGGATGGTCAGCTTGTACACCGGCTCGATGTCCGGCATCGCCCACGCGGCGAGCGCGTGCCCGCCCTCGTGGTAGGCGGTGATCTTCTTCTCCTTCTCGGAGATGATCCGGCTCTTGCGCGCCGGTCCGCCGATCACCCGGTCCACCGACTCCTCGAGCGCGGCGTCGGTGATCACGTGCCCGTTCTGGCGGGCGGTGAGCAGTGCGGCCTCGTTGATCACGTTGGCCAGGTCCGCACCGGACATGCCGACCGTGCGCTTGGCCAGCGCGTCGAGGTCGGTGCCCTCCGCGATCGGCTTGCCCTTGGAGTGCACCGCGAGGATCGCCCGGCGGCCGCGCATGTCCGGCGCGGACACCGGGATCTGGCGGTCGAACCGGCCGGGGCGCAGCAGCGCCGGGTCCAGGATGTCCGGGCGGTTGGTCGCGGCGATCAGGATGATGCCGCCGCGGGCGTCGAAGCCGTCCATCTCGACCAGCAGCTGGTTCAGCGTCTGCTCGCGCTCGTCGTGCCCGCCGCCGAGGCCGGCGCCGCGCTGGCGGCCGACCGCGTCGATCTCGTCGACGAAGATGATGCAGGGCGCGTTCTGCTTGGCCTGCTCGAACAGGTCGCGCACCCGGGAGGCACCGACACCGACGAACATCTCCACGAAGTCCGACCCGGAGATCGTGTAGAACGGCACACCGGCCTCACCGGCGACCGCGCGGGCCAGCAGCGTCTTACCGGTACCGGGCGGCCCGTAGAGCAGCACGCCCTTCGGGATCTTCGCGCCGAGCGCCTGGTAGCGCGCCGGGTTCTGCAGGAAGTCCTTGATCTCGTACAGCTCTTCGACGGCCTCGTCGGCACCGGCGACGTCCCCGAAGGTCGTCTTCGGCATGTCCTTGTTGAGCTGCTTGGCCTTCGACTTGCCGAAGTTGAGGACGCGGTTCCCGCCGCCCTGGGCGTTGTTCATCATCCACATCAGCAACAGCAGCAGCAGCGCCAGCGGGATCATGTAGATCAGCAGCTGGGTGAAGATCGAGTCCTGGCTCACCGTGGTGGCGTACTTGATCGGCTGGCCGTTGTTCTTGGCCTGGATGAGGCCGTTGTACAGCTCGTCACCGGCCTCGGCCGGGTACTGCGTGCGGATCTGCGTGACCTGCTTGCCGTCGACCTCGATCGGGTTGGCCAGGGTCAGCTTGAGCTGCTGTTCCTTGTCCTCGAGGTTGGCTTCCTTGACGTTCCCGCCGGTGACCTGGGCCATCGCCTGGGAAGTCGGGGTCTGCGTGTACGCGCGATCGCTGTCGAAGATCGTGGAGAACACGAAGTAGAGCAGCACGAGGGCCAGGATCCACAGCAGTGGGTTCTTGAGCAGGCGCTTCCGGTCCATATGACTCGGCCGTGGTGGCCTCAGCCCTCCCTGATTAGGCGGTTTGTGTGACATCCGCCGTCACGATCTTGACAACTTCAGCGGCACACGGGGCTCGCGTCCCACCAGGGTACCGCCCACACCGGACGGGCACCCTTGCGAGCCTCCCGCAGGTCAACGGATGTGTGCCCGTCCGTGTTCCCTACCGGGTCTCGGCGAGGGTGGCCACCATCTCACCCAGGCGGCTGCGCAGCGTCTTCGGGTCGGCGGGGGCCACCGTCACCCATTCGCTCCCATCGCGCCCGGGCCGGGAAAGGCTGAGGTAACGGCCGGTGGCGGTGTCGAACCAGGCCAGCACCGGCGAGCGGCGGCGGGTGCCCAGCGAGTTCCGCGTGTTCGCGGCCAGCTGACCACCGCGGATGCGCGGCTGCCCGGAAAGCAGGGCGTACGCCTCACGCGGGTCGGACGGGCGGTCGGCCAGCGACGGGCGGCGGCGCTCACGGCCCCGGCCCCCGGCCTCGCCCTCCTTGGCGGCGCCGGAGAGCACCGGCCGCTTCGGCGGGGTGCGCATGGCTTCCTGCAACGGCAGCGTGATGGACGCCTCGGTGCCGCGCGGACCGGCGGGCAGCAGGTCCACCACCGAGGAGACCAGGCTCTCCGGGTAGGCCGGCCGGATCCAGATGCCGTCGTTGTCCTGCACCGCGACCACCGCGTCGCGGCCGTCGGAGGCGGCGAGCACGCCGACCGGCGGGGCCTGGAAGTCGGGGATGTGCAGGGCGTCGATGCTGGCGGAGGGGCGGGCCAGCAGGGTCAGCCACTCCTCCACGTGCGGTTCGAGCCTGCCGTGCGCGTCACGGATGCCGCGGGCCTTGAGCTCGGCGTTCGTCCGCTGGCGCAGCGCGATCCGCTCGTCCTCGGTGTTCCCGTGCGAGCGGACCCGCAGCGGGTACGGGAGTTCTCCGAGGTTCATCGCTTCCCAGAGGAAGTCGAACGCCATCGGCGAGAAGAACTCCTGTGCGGCGGCCAAAACGCGCTCCTCCTTCGGGTCAGATGCGGGCGGCGCCCGCGTCGCTGGCGGCTCCCGCGAGCATCTCCCCGAGCCGGTTCCGCAGCGTGGCGGCGTCCGCGGGGGCGATGGTGATCCAGTCGCGGCCGTCGCGGCCGCGGGTGGCCTGGGTGAAGTACCGGCCCGACTCGGTGTCGAACCAGCTCAGCACCGGCGTGCGCACCCTACCGCCCGTCCGGTTGCGGGCGTTCGCGCCGATCTGCCCGCCACGCAGGCGCGGCTGCGCGTGCAGCCGGGCCAGTGCCTTGCGGTCGTCGTCGGCGCTGGACCGGCCGTCGGCCCCGGCCGGGGCGCGGCGCTGCATGAAGTCCACCCCGGACCCGGAGATCAGCTGCTCCAGCGGCACGGTGATGGACTTCTCACTGCCGCGCGGCGCCGGCGGCAGCAGGCCGACGATGGCGCTGGCCAGCCCGTCCACCGGGGTCTGGTGCAGGTGCAGGCCGCGATGGTCCTGCACGGCGAGCAGGCCCTGCCCGCCGAGCGCCGAAGCCACCGCCAGCAGCGGCTCGATGCCCGGGTTCGGGATGTGCACCGAATCCAGGCTCAGCTCCGCGCCGGCGAGCACGCCGAACCAGTCCTCGATGTGCGGCTCGGGGCGGCCGCGGCTGTCGGCCACCCCGCGCTGCACCAGGCCGGTCAGCACCTGCTGCCGGAGCGTGGCCCGCTCGTCGACGGTGTCGCCGTGCGAGCGGGCCTTGAGCGGGTACGGCAACTCGGCGTTGCCGTAGGACTCCCACAGGAAGTCGAGCTCCAGCGGAGTCAGCAGCTCCGCCTGCGCCATTAACGGTCCTCGTCGTCGGTCCAAGCACCGATCACCGGCGGCGGCGTGGCCTCGTTCGCGCCGAACGCGTCGTCGGGGTCGGGCTCGATGAGGAACGAAGCGTGGGTGTGCTCCTCTTCCTCCTGCGCCTGGGCGCCGTGGGCACCGCCCATGCCACCCATGCCGCCCATGCCCATCGGCGGCGCACCCTGGCCACCGATCGTGCCGCCCGGCGAGACCAGGCCCGGGTTCTGCGGCGCGGCGCTGGCGGCGCTGTTCGGCTGGGCCTGCGCGGCGGCACCGGTCTCCGAAGACGCGGAGCGGGTGGCACCACTGCGGTTGCCGCTGCTCAGCGCGCGGCCACCGGCGAGCCCGGCGGCACCGCCGAGGCCGGCCGCACCCAGCGCGGACGCCGGGCTGCCCGCCGGAGCGGCGGGGGCGGCGGGCGCCGAGGGGACCGCACCGGCACCCGTGCCGACACCGACGCCCTGCCCGGGCGCGGTGTACCCGGCCTGCGTGGTGGCCGAGCTGACCGACGAACCGGGGGCGACCCCGGAAGCGGCCGAAGAGCTGTTGCCGAGACCGGTGGTCTCCGCACCGGAGTACCCGGCGCCGTACGCGCCGTACGGACCGGTCACCGAGGCACCGCCCACCGAGGACACACCCGCGCCGACGCCGGTCAGGCCGAGCCCGGACGGGCCGGTGCCGCTGTACGCCTTGAGCCCGAGCGACTCGGGGCCGAAGCTCGGCGTGGTGCTGTCCACCTCGGACATCGCCTGGGTGTAGCGGTTGAAGAAGGCGACCTGCTGGGCCTTGACCTCGTCCGCGGCGTCCGACTGGGCCTTCATGTCGGCCACCATCGCCGCCGGGCCGCCGGCCAGCATGGCCTCGGTCTGCTTCTGCGGGTCGAACTTCATCGGGGCCGGCATCTTCTTCACCTCGGCCGCCGCGGCGGCCTGCTGGGCCAGCCGGGTGGACATGGTGCTGGCCGCTTCCGAGGCGGTGGAGCTCGAGTTCGCGATGGCCACGAGCGTGCCCTGCGCCGCACCGGCCCCCTGGCCGACCCACGCCGCGCCCAGCTCGCTGATCGCGTTGTAGAGGTCGTTCGCGGCCTGGTTCAGCTCCTTGCTGTGCTGGGTCCAGACCTGGCTGGTGGCCTCGGCGGTGCCGGGGTCGTTGTTCACCGTGGCGCCTTCGTAGAGCTGCTGGCTCTCCTGCGCCTGCCAGTTCGGCGGGTTGGTGATCGCGCGGTCGGCACCCATGTCGGGGCCGTCGGACCGGCCGCGGGCGCTCTCCACGATGTCGACGGTCGACGAGTTGTCCCCGAGTGGGACGTTCGACCCATCCTGCGGTGCCATGCTCGATTACCCCCTGAGTCTCACGCGCGGCCGTTGAGCGCGTTGACGGTGTCGTGCTCGAAGTCCTGGTAGTGCTTCATCGCGGCGAGGATGCCCTGCTCCGCCTGCTCGTACTGGAAGAGCAGGTTGCGCAGCGCGGTGGCGTAGGAGTCCCCGCCGCCGTCCGCGCGCTCCGAGACCTTCGCGGCGATGGCCTGGCCGACCGGGTTGGCACCGAGCTTCGGTGGCTCGGCGAGCGTGCCCGCCCCACCGATCAGGGCTTCGACGGCGTCCTTGCCCGTGCGGATCTTGTTCAGCACGGTCTGCGCGGCGTCGGGGTCCACCCCCACCTGGCCGGTGGCCGCGGCGTTGCGGAAGGCGGCGGCGTCCGCCAAGCTGCTGTTCCCCATCCTGCCTCTCCTGTCCCCAGTCCGGGCCGCGTCCACGCGCGGCGAGATCCGTCCTTCGCATAGGTTAACGCACCCGATGCCGACCTATGACGCGTTCTCCGGTGATGTGGTTCCCCGTTTTTCCGCCGGTCAGGAGGAGTAGACCTTCGGGTCCAGGGTGCCGATGTAGGGCAGGTCGCGGTAGCGCTCGGCGTAGTCGAGGCCGTACCCGACGACGAACTCGTTCGGGATGTCGAAGCCGATGTACTTGACCGGTACGTCCACCTTGACCGCTTCCGGCTTGCGCAGCAGGGAGCACACCTGCAGCGAGGCCGGGTTGCGGCTGGCCAGGTTCTTCAGCAGCCAGGACAGGGTGAGCCCGGAGTCGACGATGTCCTCGACGATGAGCACCTCCCGCCCGGCGATGTCGCGGTCGAGGTCCTTGAGGATGCGCACCACGCCCGACGACGAGGTCGCCGAACCGTAGGAGGACACCGCCATGAACTCCAGCTGTGCCGGCACCGGCAGCGCGCGGGCGAAGTCGGTCATGAACATGACCGCGCCCTTGAGCACGCCGACGAGCAGGAGGTCGGTGCCGCCGGGCGGGTAGTCCGCGGCGACCTGCTCGGCCAGTTCGGTGATCTTGTCGTTGATCTGCTGCTCGGTGATGAGCACGGAGGCGATGTCGCCTTCGTACACGGGGATCCCCTTTAGCTCTAGGTCCGTCCGGGTGGGAGCAGGCTCAGCCTGCCATGCGCCCTCCCGGCCACCAAGTCGCCGGGTAACCACACACCACCCTGTCCTCGCCAAGCACCGACCAAGTCGTCGACGGACCGCAGGTGCGCGTCGGTCAGCTCACGCACCCCGGCGTCGAGCAACCAGCGCCGGAGCGCCCGCCGGCGCAGGGGCGCGGGCGCCGTGAGCAAGGGCTCTATCTCCAGCACCGGGCCGTTGCGGGCGTTGAGCAGCACCTCGTCGGCGAGCTGGTCGAGCGCCTCGGAGTCCTCGCGCAACTGCTTCGCCGTACGGGCCAGCGCGGCGGCCACGCCACCGGAAAGGACGTCCTCCAGAAGTGGCAGCACTTCGCGGCGCAGGCGGACGCGGGTGAAGCGCGGATCGGCGTTGTGCGGGTCCGACCACGGTTCGACGCCCAGCGCCGCGCACGCCGCTTCGGTCGCCGACCGCGGCAGCTCCAGCAAGGGGCGTCCCCACGGCGGGTCGAGCGGGCGCATGCCGGACACCGACCGCGGGCCGGAACCCCGGCCCAGCCCGAGCAGCACGGTCTCCGCCTGATCGTCACGGGTGTGCCCGAGCAGGACCAGCGCCCCGGGCATGGCCGCCGACAACGCCGCGTACCTGGCCTTGCGTGCCGCCGCCTCGGGTCCACCGGGACCGCTCACCTCGATCGGCAGCACGGTCGCCTCGTCCACGCCGAGCTTGCTCGCGGTCGCCGCCGCGTGCTCGGCCACCTCGGCGGACCCCGGTTGCAGCCGGTGGTCCACCACCAGCGCGCGCACCCGCAGGCCCATCCGGTGACCGACGAACGCGGCGGCCTCGGCGAGCGCGAGCGAGTCCGCCCCACCCGAGACCGCGACCCCGAGCTCACCCGTGGTCAGCGCCGAAGTCCGCACCGGCTCGCCGAAGAACTCCCGGACCGCCCGGCGGACCCTGGCGACCGCGGGATCCGGCTTCACCGGCCCATGCGCCGCAGCCAGGCGTCCGGATCGGCGATCTCCGCCCGGGTGGGCAGCGTGTTCGGCGAGGTCCAGACGGCGTTGAACCCGTCCATCCCGGCGTGGGCGACCACGTGCCTGGTGAACGCGGCACCCTCGGCGTACTGGCGGATCTTCGCGTCGATGCCGAGCAGGCTGCGCAGGACCCGGTCGAGCAGGCCACCGCCCTTGCGCCGCTCGGTGAACCGGCCGCGGATGGTGGCCACGCTCGGCACCACGGCCGGGCCGACCGCGTCCATCACGTAGTCGGCGTGCCCTTCGAGCAGCGTGGACAGCGCGAGCAGCCGGTCGAACACGGCCCGCTGCTGCGGTGACTGGAACAGCTCGGCGAGGTTCCGGCGGTTCTTCACGTCCTTGATCGTGTCCGGCAGCCTGCCCAGGAGGTCACCGAAGCCGTCGGCGTCGGCGAGCCCGCCGACCAGGCGCTCGACCTCGTCGGCGAAGTAGTCACGCAGCCAGGTGACCGCGGTGAACTGGAGCCGGTGGGTGCACTCGTGCAGGCAGACCCACATCCGGAAGTCCTTGGCGGGCACGTTCATCGCGCGCTGCGCGGCCACCACGTTCGGCGCGACCAGCAGCAACTGGCCTTCCTTGTCCGGCCCGCCGAACGGGTCGTACTGCCCGAGCACGCGGGAGGCCAGGAACGACAGCACCACACCGGTCTGCACCCCGGCACCCGCGGCGAGCACCGGCGCGAACGGCCCCTTCTCCCTGGCCAGTGCCTTGCTGGTGAGCGCGTCGAGGCCGGCGGCGGCCGAGCGGACCCACGCCGGGCGGTCGACCACCTCACCGGGCAGCAGCGGCAACCCGTCGCCGAGCCCGGTCAGCTCGCGGACGTGCGCCTCGGCCTCCACGGTCAGCTCGCGCAACTCGGTGACCGCGGTCTCCGCCTCCGCCCGCGGCACCACCGGTCCACTGCGGACCAGGAAGGCGCCGGTGGCCGCGGCCAGCCGCCAGTCGACCACCGATCTCGTGCGGTCCGTTTCGCCTGCGGTTTCCGGGGACTTCGGGGACTGGACGGTCATGCCTTCGACGATACGGCTTATCGGCAGCCGCAACCGCGCAACTCGGCGACCACCGCGTCCAGCGCGCTGCGCGCGGCGTCGGACTCCGAGCCCAGCGACATCAGCGCGAACACCAGCAGGTGCCCGTCCTTGTCCAGGACCACCCCGGCCAGCGTGTTCACCCCGGACAGCGTGCCGGTCTTGGCCCGCACCCAGCCCTTGCCGGCCTCCTCCGGCCCGGAGGTGTAGCGGCTGACCAGGCGCCCGGTGCTGCCCCCGGCCACGGACAGGTCGCCCAGCAGCGGCCGGAGCTTGGCCGTGCGTGGATCCTTGCCGTCCGGGGCGGCGGCCACCGAGAGCACCTCGGCGAGCACCTTCGCGGGAATCCGGTTGTCCACCGAGAGACCGCTGCCGTCGAACAGCTCCACGCCCTGGAGGTCGAAGCCGTTCTTCTTGAGGACTTCCTCGGTGGCCTTGGCGCCGCCTTCGAACGAGCCCTTCTCGCCGGTGGCGAGCGCGGTCTGCCGGGCGACGGCGTCACCCATCAGGTTGTCGGAGTGGTTCAGCACGTTGCTGATCAGTTCGGTGAGCGGCGCGGACTTGATCTCGCCGAGCACCTTGGCGCCTTCGGGTGCCTTCGCGTTGCCCCCGGCCGTGGCGCCGAGCTTGCTCGCGAACTTGTCCGCGAACGACTTCGCCGGATTGGCCACGCGCATGGACTTCTCGTCGGTGGCGCTGCTGCGCCCGCCGTCGAGCATCACCGGCTCGACCACCGCGGCGTAGGTGGATGGCGCGTCCTCCGGCGCCCAGCCGGGGCCGAAGGTCTCACCCTGGAACACGCTGAGGTCGAGCTGGACCTGCTTGATCTTGCCGCCGGAGGCCTCCATGACCTGCTTGACGAGGTCGTCGAGGTGCGCGGAGCCGGGGTAGATGGAGTCCTTGCCGTCGGACAGCGAGTTGATCGTCGGGTCGCCGCCCGCGACCACGATCGCCGTGCCCGGGTCGGCGCCCTGGACGACCTTGGTGGAGATCTGGTGCCCGTGGTCCACCGCCAGCAACGCGGCGGCGACCGTCAGCACCTTCGTGGTGGAAGCGGGGGTCAACGGCTTGTCGGCGTCCTTCGCCCACAGCGCGGTGCCGGTGGCGGGGTCGATCACACTGCCACTGAGCGTGCCGAGCGCCGCCGCGGCAGCGGGCCCCTTGAGCGCCGCCGCGACCCCTTCGGGCGTCGGACTGGGCGCGGACGGGCCCGGCGCCTGCAACTGGCGGTTCACCGCGAGGGCCGCGGGCGGGTCACCCTTGGGCTTGTTGGGCGCCCACGGCAGCTCCAGCCGGTTCGCCACCGCCGGCTGCACCGCGGCGACCGTCCCGCCGCCCAGCACCAGCAACACCACCAGCGCCGCCGCGATCCACGGCCACTTGCGCCGCCGCTTGGGCTCCACCTCGGTAGCCGCCGGCGGCCCCTCCTCGGCCCCGGTCGTCGCCGGCGCCGGCCGCTGCTCCCCGGACGGCTCGATCCGCATGGGCTGCGCGTGCACCACCGCCGGCACCACCGGCACCTGGGGCCGATTCCCCTCCTGCTGCCCCTGGCCCTGCTGACCTGGGTGCCCCTGACCTTGCTGCCCCGGCTGGCCTTGTCCCTGCTGGCCAGGGTGGCCTTGCTGTCCCGGCTGGCCCTGGCCCTGCCGATCCTGGCCTGGGTCTTGCTGGCCCAGCAGACCCAGCTGTCCCGGGTGCCCCTGACCTTGCTGCCCGGGCTGGCTTTGCCCCTGGCGGCCAGGGTGACCCTGCTGGTCCCGGTGGCCTTGCTGCCCCGGCTGGCCTTGCGGATCTTGCTGGCCGCCCTGGAACCCCTGGCCCTGGTAGCCCGGCTGACCCGAGCGCCCCTGCTGGCTCGCCTGGTCCTGGTGGCCCTGCTGCTCACGCTGGCCGCCTTGGCGACCGGGCTGTCCTGGGTAGCCCTGGCCAGTCGAACCCTGCGGACTCCGCTGCTCCTGCTGACCCGCCTGCTCCTGGTAGCCCGGCGAGCCCTGCCGGCCCGAGTAGTCCTGCTGGTCCGAGTAGTCCTGGCGGCCTTGCTGGCTCCCCGGCCCGCGCTGCCCCTGGGAGCCTGGGTCCCCGTGCTCCGACTGACCCTGCTGGCCCTGATAGTTCTGCGGCGGCTGGTTCTCCGCGTTCCGCTGCCAAGGCGGCCGGCTGTCGCTCCCCGCCTGCTGCTCCTGCCCGGGGTGCGGCAGGGCGGCGGTCTGCTCCGCCCACTGCCGTACGGCTGCCTGCTGACCCGAGTACTGCTGAGCCTGTTCAGCGGGCCACTGCGGCGACTGCTCCTCCGGCTCCGGATAGGCGGCAGGCTGGAACAGCGAGCCCTGCGGTTTCAGGTGTTGCACCGGCTGGGTGGCCTGTGGGTGCGCCTCCGCCCCCGGCCGCCGCACCCACAGGGTGTCCTGCTCCGCGAGCGACTGGGTTCCGTCGTGGTCGTCCGACGGCCACCCCGGCTCGTCGGGCCTGCTGCTGTCCGGCACGCACCCTCCTCCGGTGTCCCCCAGCTCACACCAAGAACCCATCGGTGCGGGTCCGTGGTCACGCGTGGTCCACACTAGTGGTGTCAAGCCAACGAACCGGTGAGCCGCCCGCCTTTGCTCGGGCTTGCCAAAACAAGATCAGCGAGGATCGGCGTGGAGTTCGACGTCACGATCGAAATCCCCAAGGGGGAGCGCAACAAGTACGAGGTGGACCACAAGACCGGGCGCATCAAGCTGGACCGCACCCTGTTCACGGCCACCCAGTACCCGGCCGACTACGGCTTCATCGACGACACCCTCGGCCAGGACGGCGATCCCCTCGACGTGCTGGTCCTGGTGCAGGAGCCGACCTTCCCCGGCTGCCTGATCCGCTGCCGCGCGATCGGCATGTTCCGGATGACCGACGAGAAGGGCCCGGACGACAAGGTCCTCGCCGTGCCCGCGGCGGACCCGCGCCTGGAGCACCTGCGGGACATCCACCACCTGAACGAGTTCCACAAGCTCGAGATCCAGCACTTCTTCGAGGTCTACAAGGACCTCGAGCCCGCCAAGAGCGTGGAGGGCTCCAGCTGGGTCGGCCGCGTCGAGGCCGAGTCGGAGATCGAGCGCTCCTACGAGCGTGAGAAGGACCGCCTGGCGAAGCTCGCCGCGGACAACGGCGAGCACTGAGACGAACGCTATGAGTGGGGCATTACTAGCATTGAATGCAAGTAATGCCCCACTCATTGCATTCCGGCCCTAGTGCGCCAGTGCGGGCACCAGGTCCTTTTCGGCTTCCTGCCGCAGCTCCAGCGCCGACTTCTCGGCCAGCGGCGTCTCCCGCAGGAACCACAGCAGCACGAACCCGGCGGCCAGCACCACGCCGCCGACCAGGAACACCGTGCTCATCGCGCTGGAGAAGCCTTCCAGGATCGGCCGCGCCAGCACCGGGTCCAGTCCACTGAGGAACGACGTGTCGTTCAGGTCCAGCTGCCCGCTCGACAGCCGCGTCGCGAACTCCGCGTTCGCCGGGTTCGCCAGCGCCGCCGTGTAGGCCGGGCTCGCCGAAGCCGAGGCCACCGCCGCCACGATCCGGTCCCCCACCGAACCGAACAGGATCGACAGGAACACCGCCGTGCCCGCGGTCCCGCCGATCTGGCGGAAGAAGGTGGTCGACGAGGTCGCCACGCCCAGGTCCGTCGGCTCGACGTCGTTCTGCGCGGCCAGCGTCAGCGTCTGGAAGGCGCCGCCGAGGCCGAGGCCCATCAGGAACGCCATCGCCATCACGATCGCCAGCGGGGTGTCCACGCCGATCGTGCTGAACAGGAACATCGCCGCCGTCATCAGTCCGAGGCCGATCACGCCGAACACCTTGTACCGCCCGGTCGAGGCCACGATCCGGCCCGACAGCAGGCTCGCCACCATGATCCCGGCCGTCAGCGGCAGCAGTTGCAGCCCGGCTTCGGTGGGCGTCGCGCCCTTGACGATCTGCAGGTACAGCGGCAGCGACATCATCGCGCCGAACATGCCCGCGCCCTGCACGAAGGTGACCACCGAGCTGAGCGCGAACGCCGGGCGCCGGAACAGCCGCAGCGGCAGCAGCGCCGCGTCCCCCATCCGCCGCTCGTTCAGCACGAACGCCACCAGCCCGGCCACGCCGACCAGGTACATCAGCACCGAGGTCAGCGAGCCCCAGCCCCATTCGCGGCCCTGCTCGGCGACGATGAGCAGCGGCACCAGGCCCACGGTCAGCGTGGCCGCGCCCAGGTAGTCCACCCGCTGTTCGACGCGGGTGTGCGGGATGTTGAGCACCCGGGTGACCACCACCAGCGCGAGCAGCGCCACCGGCACGTTGATCAGGAACACCCAGCGCCAGCCGGCCAGCCCGGCGAACGAGTCCACCCCGGCGAAGGCCCCGCCGACCACCGGCCCGAGCACGCTCGAAATGCCGAAGACGGCCATGAAGTACCCCTGGTAGCGACCGCGTTCCCGGGGTGCGGTGATGTCGGCGACGATGGCCAGCGCCAGCGACATCAGGCCACCGGCGCCCAGGCCCTGGAAGGCGCGGAAGGCGGCCAGTTCGTACATCGAGCCCGCCATGCCGCTGGCCAGTGAGCCGACCAGGAACAGCGAGATCGCGGTCAGGTACATCGGCTTGCGGCCGTAGAGGTCGGACAGCTTGCCGTACAGCGGGGTGGAGATGGTCGCGGTGATCAGGTAGGCGGTGGTCGCCCAGGCCTGGAGGGTCTGCCCGTGCAGTTCGTCGGCGATGGTCTTCATCGCCGAGGACACGATCGTCTGGTCGAGCGCGGCCAGGAACATCCCCATCATCAGGCCGGAGAGCACGGTGAGGATCTGCCGGTGCGACAGCCCTCCCCGAGCCGCCGGCTCGGTCGTCGCGGTGGGTTCGGCCATGTCTCGCTCCTCGGATCGTGCCCCCAGCGGGCCCTATTTGCTTGCGTCATTCAACTACATGACCTACGCAAGTATTCCCAGATCCCCTTGTATCGTGCAACTAAATTTTTGTGCGCTGGGTCACCCCGGCTGAAGGCGAGGTGGTGCTGGCCGACCGCAGGCTCGCCGCCGCGGGCCAGTGACCGCGGCGGCGAGAGGCGGGGATCAGGCGGTGTAGCCCGGGATCGGATAGGCGCCGAGGAACTCGCGGATCTCCGCGGCCACGACGTCCACAGTGGACTGCTCATCGGCGGCGGCCGCGGTGACTGTGCGGTCGATCCACTCGGCCACCTGCACCTGGTGCTCCGGGCGCAAGCCGCGGGTGGTGATGGCGCCGGTGCCCAACCGGATGCCCGACGGGTCGAACGGCTTGCGCGGGTCGAACGGCACGGTGTTGTAGTTCAGCTCGATGCCCGCCCGGTCCAGCGCCTGCGCGGCCGGCTTGCCGCCGATCGCCTTGTTCGTCAGGTCGACCAGCAGCAGGTGGTTGTCGGTACCGCCGGAGACCAGGTCGTAGCCGCGCTCGATGAGCGCCTCCGCGAGCGCCTTCGCGTTGGCCACGATGGCGTGCGCGTAGTCGCGGAACTCCGGCTTCGACGCCTCGCCGAGCGCGACCGCGATGGCGGCGGTGGTGTGGTTGTGCGGACCGCCCTGCAGACCGGGGAACACCGCCTTGTCCACGGCCTTCGCGTGGTCGGCGTCGGACAGGATCATCGCGCCGCGCGGGCCGCGCAGGGTCTTGTGCGTGGTCGTGGTGATCACCTGCGCGTGCCCGACCGGCGACGGGTGCGCGCCACCGGCGACCAGACCGGCGATGTGCGCGATGTCGGCGACCAGCACCGCGTCCACCTCGCGGGCGATCTCGGCGAACGCCGGGAAGTCGATGGTGCGCGGGATCGCCGTGCCACCGCAGAAGATCAGCTTCGGGCGGTGCTCGCGGGCCAGGTCGCGCACCTGGTCCAGGTCGACGCGGCCGGTCTCCTTGCGCACGCCGTAGCGGACGGCGTCGAACCACTTGCCGGTGGCGGAGACGCTCCAGCCGTGGGTCAGGTGGCCGCCGTCGGGCAACGCCATGCCGAGCACGGCGTCGCCGGGCTTGGCGAAGGCGAGGTAGACCGCGAGGTTCGCCGGGGAGCCGGAGTAGGGCTGCACGTTCGCGTGGTCCGCGCCGAAGAGCGCCTTCGCACGGTCGATCGCCAGCGTCTCGACGGGGTCGATGAGCTGCTGGCCCTCGTAGTAGCGCTTGCCGGCGTAGCCCTCGGAGTACTTATTGGTCAGGACCGTGCCGGTGGCCTCGAGCACAGCCTGCGAGACGTAGTTCTCCGAGGCGATGAGCCGGATCTTCTCGTGCTGGCGGCGGGCCTCGTCCTCGACCAGACCGGCGATGACCGGATCGGTGGCGGCGAGCGTGGGCAGGGCTGGCTGGTGCGTCATGGTTGTCGTCTCCATGGACGGTCCACGACCCGAACCCAGGCGCGCGGTGCGGGGCCGTTGCGTTCGCTTCCCGGTGGTGCTCCACCTCAAGGCGCCAGTCGCTGCTGCCCCGCGAACTCTAGTCGACGCCCACCCATCCCCCGACGCGCACAGCGCCAACCACCCTTCCGGCCGAAGCCCCACGCGGAAGCCGACCGGAACCAGCGCCTCCCGTTCAACGAGGGAACCGACCGGGGCCAGCGCAAGCACCATGCCCCGCGAGGGCGGGGTCTTGTAGGCCAGTTCGAACGAGCGGTCCTCGAACACCGAGACGACCACCGGCACGATGTCGCCGCGTTGCGCGGCGGTGGCCGCGTCGTAGGTGCGCTTGACCTCGACCAGGTTGACGCCGGTCTGCCCGAGCATCTTGCCGAGGTCGACCACCGGCGCCTCACCGGCCGGGAGTTGCAGGGTGGTGCGGAACTGGAGCTTCTTCGGTGCCATGTCCCGGCACGCTAAGCACTCCAGTCAGAGGAGGGTCAACCCTCGATCGGCTCGATGCCCTCCGCGTGCCGCCGCGCCAGCTGCTTGTAGATGACCGCGTTGTGCTCGACCCAGCCACGCGCGGAATCCGACAGCGGCACGAACTTCTTCGCCGGGCTGCCCATCGCGATCACCTCGGGCGGCACCACGGTGTTCGGCGTGACCGTGGACCCGGCGGCGATCAGCGCGCGCTCGCCGATCTGCGACTGGTCCAGGATCGTCGCGCCGTTGCCGATCAACGCCTGCTCGCCGACCGTGCAGTCGTGCACCAGGCACATGTGCCCCACGGTGACGTTCCGGCCGATCTCGCACACGCCGTCGTTGACGTGCACGACGGAGTTGTCCTGGATGTTGGCGCCCTCACGGATGATGATCTTCCCGAAGTCGGCGCGGATGACGGCGCCGTACCAGATCGACACGTCCTTCTCGACGGTCACCGCGCCGATCAGCGTCGCGGTCGGGGCGATCCAGGCATCGGGGTGGACGGTGGGGCTCACGCCCTCGAAGGAGAACAGCGGCATGAGCCCCACCCTATGCGGTTACAGCGAGGCGTTGATCAGGATGTCAACGGCCTTGTCGTTGCGGGCGGTCTGCGCCGGGATCACCTCGTCGGGCGGGTAGAACCCGGGGTTCGAGCCCTTCGGGTACATCTCGAAGGTGTAGCTCAGGATCTTGTGGGCGTACCACATCCAGTCGTCCACCGAGCCGTCGGTGATGTACAGGTCGCTCGCCTGCTGCGGCGTGTACCCGTTCGTCGCGGCCATCTGCTGGCCGAGGGTCTTGAACTTCTGCGCCTCGGCCGCGGTCATGCCCGGTGCGGTGTCGGCGTAGGTGTAGCCGAACGGCCACAGCACCAGCTCCGAATAGGTGTGGAAGTCGATGTGCGACTTGATCTGCTGCACGCCACCGACCCGGCGGGTACCGACCCAGTCCGCCACGGCCTTGACCTCCGGTGCGGAGAACGCCGCCGTGCCGCGGTAGGTCTCACTGCCCGGGCTGCCCGAGGAACCACCGCAGCAGCCCCACTTGTGGCCCCAGTTGCGGTTCGGGTCGGTGCCCTGGCCCTGGCGGTTCTTGCGCCACATCTTGTAGCTGCCGCCGGCGATGTCGTACTCGGAGCCGTCCGGGTTCACCGTCGGGATGACCCAGATCTCCTTGGTGTCCACCAGGTTCTTGACGTTGGTGTCGGTGGTGTACTTGTCGGTGAACCGCTTGACGATGTGCAGGCACATCTCCGTGGTGAGGTGTTCGCGGGCGTGCTGGTTGCAGGTGAACAGCACCTCCGGCTCGGCTTCGTCGGTGCCGGCGTTGTCGCTGATCTTGATCACCGGCAGGTTGCGGCCCTGGTAGGAGGTGCCGATGCTGCCCAGCTTCACCAGGTTGCCGTGGTCGGTGACGGTCTGCTGCAGTTCGGCGACCACCTCGGCGTAGGTGTGGTAGTTCTCGTCGCCCGCCGGGAAGTCGGCGGCCGCGGTGGTCACGTCGGCGGCGCGGTTCGCCCGGTACTGCTCGAACCCGGGCCGTTTCTCCACCTGGAAGCCGAGTCCGCGCAGCTTCTGCGCCTCGCTCCCGGTGCCGATGATCGTGGTGGTCTCGCCCGCGGTGACGACGTCCACGCCGGTGGCGGAGACCTTCGTCCGCAGCTGTGGGGAGTTCGTGCCGAGTACCTCGTAGAAGTCCGTCTGCGTCGCCGCTTCGGCCGCGGCGGTGTCCGGTGCCGCGCCCACCGAAGGACTGGCCGCCACCGCCGTCGCGATCAGGGCGGCAGCCGACAGCGCGGCCGCCACGCTTCTTCTCTTACGCATCTGCTCTCCTCGTCGTCAAGCCCGGAACAAGGCCTGTCGACCCACCCTGCTCACCAAGAGGGGTCGGCACAATCCGTAGCGCTACGGATTCAAAGCGCCGTAACTACCCGTAGCCCGGCTCAGGTTGCCAGTGATTAACCAAGTCCCGTCACCTACGGAAGACGCTTGACATCACCCGCTCACCACGGGCGAGTCGGGCACGCACGTACCGGCTCCGCTGCGGCACAGCCGCTAGCCTCATGCCCTGAAGGAGGTGACCGTGGCGAACATCCCGAGGTTGCGCACGTATTCGGCCCGACAGCTCGTTGACCTGGCCTTGAGCGGCGAGATCCGGGTACCGGCGTTCCAGCGCCCGTTCGTCTGGGACGCCTCCGAGGTGATCGACTTCTTCAGCAGCCTGCTGCGGGGCTACCCGGTCGGCATGCTGCTCCTTTCCGAGCAGTCAGCGGAAGCGGAAACGCTGGCGTTGGGCCCGGTCGTGGTGGACGCCCCGGCTCGCGAGCACGCGCTGTGGATCATCGACGGCCTGCAACGGGTCACCGCACTCGTCGGCTCACTCGCCCCGACGACCGACGGCAGCGATCCCCGCTTCGAGGTCGGCGTCGATCTCGACACCAGACAGGTCAGCGAGGCGAGCGAAACCGCACCGGCATCCTGGCTGCCCCTGCGCACCCTGTTCAACTCCGGCCGGAGGTTCGACTGGGTCCGGGAGAACACCGGTTGGCTTCTCGATCGCCACCACGAGGCCATCGAGGAACTGGCATCGACGCTCGCCGACGCCCCTTTCCCGGCGCACCTGATCGACCCGGCCGGCCAGGGCTACAACGTCGAGATCTTCCGCAGGATCAACACGTCGTCGAGGTCCTTGACCGACCAGGACCTGGCACGCGCCAGCAGCCCGGCAAGCGACACCGCTTTCGACCGAGCAGGCTTCGGCCGGGTCTCGGCACAGCGGCTCCAAGCTGTTCGCCGGACGGTACAAGCGGTCGCCGCGGCGGACGGGCCATCTCCGCAGCAGGTTCTCTTCCAGGTCGCGACCACACTGCGCCGGGACGTGCACATCCCGCACCTGCGGCTGTTGCCCCACGACTCGATGTTGCTCGTGCTCGCCGCGTTCGTAGCCAAGTTCGGCCAGCCCGAGGAACGCACCGCGGAACTGTTCCGCCGCTGGGTGTGGCGGATGGCCATCCTCGAGCCGGCGCCGCCCCCGGACGCGTCGCTCTCACGGGTGAGCACCGCGACATCGCCGGGCGACGCGGTTCTCGGCCTGCTCGAAGCCGCCCCGGCGGCGATGGGTGATTGGGTTCCCGACCTGGACCACCACGCGGAATGGCAAGCCTCCGACCGCCTCAACGCACTCGGTCTCTGGTCGGCGGGCCCACGGCACCTCGACGAGAACCACGCGCCCCTCAGCGCGGCGGAGATCTTCGACAGCGGGGAGCCGCTGCACGAGCTGATGGGAGTTCCCGGCTGGCCGGGAGCCCTGCTGCACCGTCCGACCGACCGACGCGCCTTTCACTTGGCCGATCAGGAGACGCTGGCCAGCCATCTGATCGATGCCACGGCGAGGGAACTCCTGCTCGACAACGACTACGACGGTTTCGGCGCGCATCGCGCGGAATTGTTGTCCCAGGCGGTCCTCGCCACAGTCGATCGCAACGCGGAGTGGGGCGCCCGCGATTCGTTCTCGGCTCGCAGCCTGCTGGGCAAGGCAGCACACGATGCGTAGGCCGGTGACCGGCCGGGCCGTCGTCCTGCTGGGGGATCGTCAGGTCGGCGAACTGAGCTTCGCCAAAGGCGGCAGCTCTTTCGACTACACGGACGAGCTGTCCGCCCGCGAACACGAGGTGCTCGGCCAGGTCTTCGAGGAACGGCCGAGGCACCGGTTCGCCAACCCGGTCGGACTGCCGCACTGGTTCGCCAATCTGCTCCCGGAGCAGGGCAGCGGTCTGCGGCGGTACTACGCCGCGCAGTTCGGTGACCGCCACCTCGACGACGCCCGGCTACTGCTCATGCTCGGCGCCGATCTCCCGGGCGCGGTCTCCGTGCGAGCGCTCGACGTCCCCGAAGAAGGCGTGCTGATCCCGCCGAACAAGCCCGAGGTGGACGCCGGCGGGTTGCACCTGTCAGCGCTGGCGGGGGCGCAGCCCAAGATGTCACTGATCCGCAGCGGTGAACGGTTCACCCTGCCCGGCCGGGGCCAGACCGGGGAACTGATCGCGAAGCTGCCGGACCGGGCGTTCGACCGGCTCTGCGAGAACGAGTACCTGATGATGCGCTGGGCCGCCGCCTGCGGCCTCGATGTGCCGGAGGTCGAACTCCGGCCGGTCAGCCGCGTGCCCCAGATCTTCGACAGCGTGCTGGACGAGGAAGCCCTGGTCTACCTGGTGCAGCGGTTCGACCGCGCGGGGAATCGGCGGGTGCACATCGAGGACCTGGCCCAGGTCGCCGATCAGCCACCCGCCCTGCGTGATCGGAACGCCACCTACGAGGGCATCGGTGCACTGGTGCTCGCTCTCGCCGGGGACGACTCGTTCGACGAATACGTCCGCCGGCTGGTGGCGATGGTGCTGATGGGCAACACGGACGCGCACCTGAAGAACTGGTCGCTCAGGTACGCGGACGGGCGCACCGCGAAGTTGTCGCCCGCTTACGACCTGGTCTGCTCCAGCGTCTACCGCTCACTGCGGCACGCCCCGCTGACCTTCCCCCTCGGCGGGGAGAGGACGTCCACCCGGGTCGATCTCGATTGCTTCCGGCGCTTGGCCGACACGACCGAAGTCAGCGCGGATCGCGTGCGCGACCTCGTGCTGGAGACGGCGGCCCGCATGGTCGAAAGCTGGCAGCACATCCGCACGGAGCGAGAACTCTTCCCCACTCTGATCGACCACATCGACCAACTGCTGGCCCGGCACCCCCTGCTCACCCGCACGATCGGGTGAATCTCGGCGATACCGGGAGTCCTGCGAGGAGGGCACAAAAGCAACCAGGGCCTCTCCGGATTCCGGAAAGACCCTGGTGAGCGGTGGAGCCGCCTAGGGGAATCGAACCCCTGACCTATTCATTACGAGTGAATCGCTCTGGCCGACTGAGCTAAGGCGGCAGGACCGGTTCCCAGTGTAACGGTAACCTCCGGCGTCACTTCACCACCCCGCCGTCGTTAAGCACGGCACCAGCGCCTGCCCAGCTCAGGAGGACCCCGCCGATGCGGTCGAGTCTGCCCCGGACGCTCGCCCTGCCACTCACGGCAGCGGTGCTCGTCCTCTCCGCCGTGCCAGCCATGGCCCAGACCACCATCCCCACCACGCCCATCCCCCAGCCGAACAACCCGGGCCAGGCACCGATCACCCAGCCGTCGAACCCGCAGCCGCTCGGGCACGCGGTCGGTGACGCGGGCACCGGGCTGGGCGTGCTGCGCCTGCTGCCGAACGCCGTGCCGACCAACGCGATCCTGCCCGGCCTCGGCGAGGAACTGCCCAAGCAAGCCGCCCTCGAGGCGGGGATGGGCCTGGCGAGCGCGCAGGCGAACTCCGAGGCGTACCTCTCCTACGAGCGTTCGGTCGCGCAGTCCTCACCGCTGGGCCTTTCCATCGCGGGCAACTCGCCTCAGGCGCCGGGCTCGCTGGTGCAGACCGCGCTGCCGGACAACGCCGAGCCCCGCACCGGTGGCCTGAACGCCCCGAAGAACCCGCTGCTCAACGTGGGTCTGCTCAACGGCAGCGCGCACGCGCGCTGGAGCGCGACCGAGGGCCCGTGCGTCGGCACCATCGCCGACGCGGCCACCGAGGTCGCCAGCCTGTCCGTGCTGAACGTGATCCCGTCGCTGCCGAACATCGGCCTGCCCAACCTGCAACTGCCCGCCGGCGCGAAGCTCGCGCAGGGCTTCGAGCCCGGCAAGGGCCTGCAGGCGCTCGGCGGGCTGCTCTCCGGCGGCGGGCAGACCAGCGCCGACGGCACCAACGCGCTGCTGAGCCTGCCGAACACGCTGTCCGCCCGCTCCACCGTGCGCCTGGTCGACATCCCCGGCTCGAAGAACAAGGCGGTCGAGTCCACCTCGACCCTGCAGGCGGCGAACATCAACCTGCTCAAGGGCACCCCGCTCGAGCTGACCATCAAGGTGGCCAGCCAGCCGACGCTGCGCGTCACCTCGACCGGCAAGCGCGAGACCTCGAAGGTGGAGTACACCGCCCCGGTGCTCACCGTGGAGCGCCAGGGCAAGGTCCTCTACACCCTCGACGCGGCCAACCCGACCAAGGACATCCCGGTCGGCCTGCCGCTGGACGGGCTGACCCAGCAGTTCGGCCCGCTGGAGAGCGTGCCGGTGGTCGGCGGGCTGGTGTCCACGCTGACCAAGGGCGTGCAGCCGATCGGCGAGACCGCGGGCAAGGTGCTCGACCTCGGCGTGCTGCGCCTGGGCATCGCGCAGCTCGACGACAAGAAGCTCGACATGACCGACCCGTTCAAGGGCTTCCAGCTCGGCGCCGCGGCCCGCCTGCTCGACCTGCAGGTGCTGCCGACCAAGGCGCTGAAGGACTCGCTCGGCGCGGCCGGGGCCTCGCTGCCCTCGTCGCTGGCGCAGCTGACGCTCGGCGAGCAGGTGGCGCGGGCGTACGCGCCGGAGAACGGCGTCGAGTGCGGGAGCACTTCCACCACGCCGCCGCCCGGCGGTGGTGAGACGCCTGGTGTGCCGAAGAAACTCGCGCAGACCAGCGCCGCCTACGCCACCGTGCCGCTGTTCTGGTCCGGGACCGCGTTGCTGCTGATCGGTGTCGTGATGGTCGCCGCACTGCCGCGCCGGACCCGCAAGCCCGCACCGGCACCCACCGCGGTCAAGCCTTCGCCGCGCCCCAGGAGCTGATCGCGCACCCTGCGCCGGGGCGTCAGCCCTGGCGCAGGGTGGTGACCATGGCCTCGATGGCGATGCGCGGCTTCACGTTCCACTCGATCGCCTCGCGGCATTCCAGTACCGCTTCCAGCCGGCGCAGCGTCGATTCCGGTGACCACTGGCGCGCGGCGGCGGTGATGTCGCCGGCCCGGTCGGGGTGCGTCAGCGACGCCCCGGACCGGCTCAGCGTGACCAGCACGTCGCGGTAGAACCCGGCCAGGTCGATCAGCGCCAGGTCGAGCGTGTTGCGCTGGGTCCGCGTCGAGCGCGACTTCTGCTTCTTCTCCAGCGCCTTCACCGCGGCTTCCGCGGCCCGCTTCGCGCCACCGAGCCCCTTGCCGGTCGCGTCGCCGCCCATCGCGGTGCGCAGTTCGGACTTCTCGGACTCGTCGCGGACCTTGCTCTCCTCGGACGCGTCGGCCTCGGCGACCTTGATCAGCCCGTCCGCGCAGGTGAACACGTCCGACGGGGTCCGCAGGCCCAGCGGGATGCGCAACACGGATTCCCGCCGTTCGCGCGCGTTCTCGTCCGTGGCCAGCCGTCGCGCGCGGCCGACGTGCCCGCCGCACACCGAAGCGGCCCACTGCGCGCGCTCCGGCGGCACCCCGTCACGTTCGATCAGCACCTCGGCGATCGCGGCCGCCGACGGCGTGCGCAGGTTCACCAGCCGGCACCGCGACCGGATGGTCACCGAGATGTCCTCCGGGTGGTCCGACGGCGCGCAGAGCACGAACACCGTGCGCTCCGGCGGTTCCTCGACCGCCTTGAGCAGCGCGTTCGCCGCGCCCTCGGTGAGCCGGTCGGCGTCCTCGATGATCACCACCTGCCAGCGCCCGGTGGTCGGGCGCCGCGCGGCGGCCTGCACCAGCGCGCGCATCTCGGCCACCGAGATCGACAGGCCCTCCGGCACGACCAGCTTCACGTCCGCGTGCGTGCCCGCCAAGGCCGTGCGGCAGCCGGGGCACTCCCCGCAGCCGACGCCGATGATGCACTGCAACGCGGCGGCGAAGGTGCGCGCCGACACCGACCGCCCCGACCCGGGCGGGCCGGTGAACAGCCAGGCGTGCGTCATCGCGCCCGCCGCCTTGGTCTCCCCGTCGACCAGTTTCGCGGCGGAAGCCGCCGCCGCGGAGAGCACCTCGACCGCGGGCTCCTGGCCCACCAACTGCGACCAGACGCCGGAAGTCACGCCGTGCCCTCCTCCACCACCACGGGCGCCAGCCCGGCGTACGGCCCCACCAGCACCGCCCGCACGGCCGTCCGCACCCGTTCGCTGACCTCGTCCTCGGTACCTTCGGCGTCGACCACCACGTACCGCTCCGGATCGGCCGAAGCCAGTTCCGTGAGCACGTGCTGCACGCGCCACTGCTGGTCCGTCACGTGCTTCTGGGTGGGTTCCGCGACCACGTCGGGCGCGGCGTCCAGCAGCACCGTCACATCCGGGCGCAGCTGCCCGGTGGCCCAGTCGGCCAGCCCTTCGAACTCCTCCGCGTCCAGCCCGGCCACCGCGGACAGGTGCGCGAGCGGCGAGTCGACGAACCGCTCCATCACCACCACCGATCCGGCGTCCAGCGCGGGTTGCACGTCCCGCTCCACGATGTCCGCGCGGACCGCCGCCGCGGCCAGCGCCTGCGCCCGCGCGCCCGACAGCGACGCCCCGGACAGCAGCGCTTCGAGCCGCTGCTCGTCCAGCGCCGGGTCGGCCGCGAGCACCACCGTGCGCGGCCCGCCGTCGAGCCACTCGGCCAGCTTGGCCGCCTGGCTGGCGGTGTCCGTCGCCGTGGTGCCCTCCACCGCGATCAACAGCCCGTTGACCCGCCGCGGGCGGCGGCGCAGCGCGTTGCGCAGGTCGGACAGGATCGGCTCGCTCCGGCGCGAGTCCATCTGACGATAGGCGATGACCCCGACAAGAGCGGCCAGCAAGCCGCCGCCGAGCATCACCGGGCGCGTGCCGTCGACGATGATCGGGCCACCCCACACCTGGACCTCGCGGGGCTGCACCAGGCCGACCAGCAGCGGCACCAGCGCGATCGAGCCGCCGAGCACCACCTTGAGCATGGACTGGTAGATCGCGTTGATCCGGCCGCGGATGGCGTCGTCGACCTGGGAGCCGATGATCGTCACGCCGGTCAGGAAGGCCGCGCCGGCACAGGCGCCGACCACCGCCACCACGATCATCGACACGGCCAGGTGCGGGGACAGCGCGACCAGGATCAGCGCCAGCCCGGCGAGCACGATGGCGATGCCGAACAGCCGGTCGTGCGGCAGCCGCCGCGCCAGCTTCGGCGCGCCGACCATGCCGGCGATCAGGCCGAGGAAGACCGAGATGAGCAGCAGGCCCCAGGCGCTCTCCCCGCCGAGCAGGCTCAGCGCGTAGGTCTGGGCAGAGCCGACCACGGCACCACCGGCGGCGAACGCGCCCATCATGCCGATCAGCAGGCCGCGCACCAGCGGGGTGGTGCGGATGTAGCCGCCGGCCTCCTTGATCATCTGGAAGAAGCCGGGCTGCTCCTCCGGCGACTGGGGCAGTTCGCTGCGCCGGGGCGGGGTGTGCACGTTCCGCAGCGACAGCTCGGGGATCCGGAAGGCGATGCTCAGGCAGCTGATCAGGTAGAACAGCGCGGCGATGATGATGCCGAGCTTGATCACCCCGTTCGCGCCGAGCAGGTCGTCCGGCAGGTGGAAGGTGGTGCGCACGCCGGTGATCACGGTGAACAGGCCGGCGCCGAAGAGCACCGACACGCCGTAGGTCATCACCAGGCCGAGCTGGTTGGCCGTCTCCACCTGCTCGGGGCGGCGCAGCAGGTTCGGCACGGCCGCGTCCTTCGACGGGATCCACATGCTCGCCGCGCAGTTCAGCAGGAAGATCGCCGCGTAGATCCACCACAGCGTGTCCACCAGCACGATCGACAGCAGCAGCCCGGCGCGGAAGACGTCCGCCACCACCATCACCTTGCGGCGGTCGAACCGGTCCGCGAGCAGCCCGCCCAGGGGCGCGAACAGCAGGCCGGGGATCAGGCTGGTGAAGATGACGCTGCTGAAGGCGAAGTTCTTCGCGACGTACCCGCTGGCCATGTTGCTGGCCAGCGCGGAGACCGCGAGCAGCTGCAGCCAGTCGGCCGTGCTGCAGAAACCGGTGACCCCCCACAGCCGCCGGAAGGGCTTGATCGCGAGCACCCGGCGCGCGCGGTAGATCGTCGACGTGTTCGCCGACGGCTTCGCGTCCGCCTCCGCGGTCACGCCCGTGCCCTCACTGATCGTCCCACCTCGCCCGACGGATACCCCGGCATTCGCGGGTCAGCGTAGCCCGGGTCGGCTGAGAGGCGCGGCAGGAGGGTGCGGGGGAACGGATCAGGTGAAGATCCCGGCGATCCCGCTGACGAGGCTGGAGACCAGCTGGATCGCGATCACCACGAACAGGATCAGCAGCACCACGGCGATCGCCACGCCCGCGGACCCGCGCGAAGCGGGCGTCCGCGGCCGCGGTGCCCTGGGTGCTTTCTGCGCGGCCGACTGCCGGGCACCACGCAGACGCTGCCGGATCAGGTTCTGCGGCCGGGCGGGCCAGGTGCGCTGACGTGGGATCACGCCCATCGGCGCCTGGAGCCCGGTCGCCGGGGTGGGTGGCTCCGGCGCGGGCGGGGCCGCTGGGGTGGCGGCCTCCGTGGCCCCGGCTTCGGGCGAGGTCCGGGGGCCGAACAGGTCCGGCTCGTTCGCCATCGCCGCGCGGACCATCTCCCGGACCGCGTCGGTGTCCGGCTGGATCGGCTGGGCGATCTCCATCCGCTCCACGTCGTCGGCCGCCGACCCGCCATCGGCGGAACCGGCCAGGCCGGTCATCGGGTCGGCGAACGCCGAAGGCGGAGGCGGGGGCTGGGTCCCGTCGCCGTCGTACAGCTTTCCGTCGGCCACCGCACACTCCTCGTGGTCCCTGGCAAGGGTCACCCTCCAGGGTATCCACGATCGAGCGGGCCGAATCCGCCCAATGGGCGAGGTTTTCCGCCCACCGGACCCGGCCCGCCCCGAAGTCAGCTCTTGGACTTGGCCGTCGACTTCGCCTTCGTCGTGGTGCTCTTCGCCGGTGCCTTGCGCTTGGCCGGGGCCTTCTTCTTCGGCGCCGGGCCCTTCGCCCGCTTCTCGGCGAGCAGTTCCGAGGCCCGCTCGGCGGTCAGCGACTCGATGCTGTCCGTCTTGCGCAGCGTCGCATTGTATTCACCGTCGGTGACGTAGGGGCCGAAGCGGCCGTCCTTGACCACCATCGGCTTCTTCGACACCGGGTCGTCGCCCAGCTCCTTGAGCGGCGGCTTCGCGGCGGCCTGCCGTCCCCGGCGCTTCGGCTCCGAGTAGATCTTCAGCGCCTCTTCGAGGGTGATCGAGAACAGCTGGTCCTCGGTCTCCAGCGAGCGCGAGTCGGTGCCCTTCTTCAGGTACGGCCCGTAGCGCCCGTTCTGCGCGGTGATCTCGTCGCCGGACTCCGGGTCCTTGCCGACCACCCTGGGCAGCGACAGCAGCTTGAGCGCGTCCTCCAGGGTCATCGTCTCGATCGACATCGACTTGAACAGCGAACCGGTGCGCGGCTTCGGCTGCTTCGCCTTCGCGGCCTTCTTCTGCGCGGCCGTCGCGTCCTCGGGCAGCGGCTCGGGCTCGGGCAGCACCTCGGTCACGTACGGCCCGAAACGGCCTTCCTTGGCCACGATCTCGTGCCCGCTGACCGGGTCGGTGCCCAGCGAGCGCCCCTCCTGCGGGGTGGAGAACAGCTTCTCCGCGATCTCGGTGGTCAGCTCGTCCGGCGGCAGGTCCTCGGGCAGGTTCGCCCGCTGCGAAGCGCCGTCGACCTCGCGCTCCAGGTACGGCCCGTAGCGGCCGACGCGGACCACCACGGTCCGGCCCTCGTCGTCGTTGAACAGCGGGATCGAGTTGATCTCCCGCGCGTCGATGTCCTCGACGCTGCCCTCGACCAGCTTCTTCAGCCCGCCGAGCCGCCCGATCGAGCCGTCCACGCCCATGTCGCCGCCGAAGTAGAACTTCGACAGCCACTGCGTGCGCTGCTCGTCACCGGCGGCGATGCGGTCGAGCTCGTCCTCCATGCCGGCGGTGAAGTCGTAGTCGACCAGCCGCTCGAAGTGCCGCTCCATCAGGCCGATCACCGCGAAGGCCACCCACGAGGGCACCAGCGCGGAGCCCTTCTTCCAGACGTACCCGCGGTCCTGGATGGTCTTGATGATCGAGGCGTAGGTGGACGGGCGGCCGATGCCGAGCTCTTCGAGCTTGCTGACCAGGCTCGGCTCCGAGTACCGCGCCGGCGGCGAGGTGGTGTGGCCGTCCGGGCTCAGCTCGGTCGCGGTCACCGCCTGGTCCTTGACCAGCTGCGGCAGGCGGCTCTGCTTGTCGTCGGCCTCGCCACCGGTCTCGGTGTCGACCGCCTCGACGTAGGCCTTGAGGAACCCGGCGAAGGTGATCGTGCGGCCCGACGCGGAGAACACGCACTCCTCGCCGGAGGTCGCGTTGCCGGTGATCCGGACCGACATCGTGGTGCCCTTGGCGTCGGCCATCTGCGAGGCGATGGTCCGCTGCCAGATCAGCTCGTACAGCCGGAACTCGTCGGTCTCCAGCTCCCCGGCGACCTGACCGGGGGTGCGGAACACCTCACCGGCCGGGCGGATCGCCTCGTGGGCCTCCTGCGCGTTCTTCACCTTGCGGGTGTACTGGCGCGGCTTGTCGGCCACGTGGTCCTTGCCGTACAGCTGCGCCGCCTGGCTGCGTGCCGCCTGGATCGCCGTCTCCGACAGCGTCGTGGAGTCGGTACGCATGTAGGTGATGTAGCCGTTTTCGTACAGGCGCTGGGCGGTGCGCATGGTGCGCTCCGAGGAGAACCGCAGCTTGCGCCCGGCTTCCTGCTGCAGCGTCGAGGTCATGAAGGGCGCGTAGGGCCGCCGGGTGTACGGCTTCTCCTCCACGCTCGAGACGGCGAACGCCTGGTCGCGCAGGGCCTGCGCCAGCTGGTTCGCGCCGGTCTCGTCGAGGATGCGCACTTCGGAGGCGGACGCCTTGAGCTGCCCGTCCGGACCGAAGTCGCGACCGGCCGCCAGACGGGAGCCGTCGACCGAGAGCAGCCGCGCCGGGAAGGTCTGCGGCGAGGCGTCCGGGCCCGCGTCCATGGTCGCGGAGATGTCCCAGTACGACGCCGAGGTGAAGCGCATCCGCTCGCGTTCGCGCTCGACCACGATCCGGGTCGCCACCGACTGCACGCGGCCCGCCGACAGCTTCGGCATGACCTTCTTCCACAGCACGGGCGAGACCTCGTAGCCGTAGAGCCGGTCCAGGATGCGGCGGGTCTCCTGGGCGTCGACCAGGTCGCCGTCCAGTTCGCGGGTGCTGGCCGCGGCGGCCTGGATGGCCTGCTCGGTGACCTCGTGGAAGACCATGCGCCGCACCGGCACCTTGGGCTTGAGCGTCTCCAGCAGGTGCCAGGCGATGGCCTCGCCCTCGCGGTCGGGGTCCGTGGCGAGGTAGAGCTCGTCGACGTCCTTGAGCAGGCTCTTCAGCTCGGTCACCTTGGACTTCTTGTCCGGGGTGACCACGTAGAGGGCCTTGAAGTCGTTGTCCACGTCCACGCCGAGGCGGGCCCACGACTCGCCCTTGAACTGGGCGGGCACGTCGGCGGCCCCACGCGGGAGGTCACGGATGTGGCCGACCGAGGACTCCACGACGTAGTCGCGGCCGAGGTAGGGCGCGATCTTGCGGGCCTTGGTCGGCGACTCGACGATCACCAGGCGCCGCACGGCGCCGTTGCTCCCGGCGCCGCGGCTCGTCGCCCGGCCGCCCGCGGCGCCATCGCTGCCCGCAGTCTTCTTCGTCCGTGTCGATCCAGCCACGCTGTTCCGCTCTCCGCTCATCCCTCGCCGCCGTCACCGCGACGCCTGTTCGACCCGCCAGTGTGCACGCCACCGCCCGTTCGTGTCCGCACAGGTGGCGCAACACGCCGATTACCGCACGTCCAGCGCATCGGCCGGCGGGCCGTGGACGTTTCCCTTTCCAGAGCTAACACACATCGTCCACCGGAATAACCATCGGCCCCTGGGTAATCGATCGCCTACCCTCTGCGTTGGCACCTGCCGCCCGACCGGAAAGGTATTCCCGATGATCCGACGCCTGCTGGGCGCCACCTTCGCCGCGACAGCCGGATTCGCGCTGGTCAGCGCGCTCCCGGCGGCGGCGAGCACCGCCGTCGACTTCGCCGGCGCGGTCGCGCTGTCGAACTGCTCCGGCTCGGTGGTGAAGACCGCCACCGCGGCCGCGGACGACCCCGCGCTCGTCCTGACCAACGGCCACTGCCTGGAAGAGGGTTTCCCGGACGCCGGTGAGGTACTCGTCGACCAGCCGTCCACGCGCACCTTCTCCCTGCTTTCGGCGGACGGCAGCGGCGCAGTCGGGCAACTGCGGGCCAACCGGTTGGAGTACGCCACCATGACCGGCACCGACGCCGCGCTCTACCGCCTCGACGTCAGTTACACCCAGATAGAGCAGTCGTACGGGATCTCCGCGCTCGAACTGGCCGAGCGGCCCAGCGCCGGTACGCCCATCAGCGTGGTCTCCGGCTACTGGCAGAAGATCTACCGCTGTTCCGTGGACGGATTCGTGCACGAACTGCGCGAAGGCGACTGGACCTGGCGGGACTCGATCCGGTACACGCCGGAGTGCCAGACCATCGGCGGCACCTCGGGTTCGCCGATCGTGGACGCCGGCAGCGGCAAGGTCGTCGGGGTGAACAACACCGGCAACGAGTCGGGCGGGGAGTGCACCATGAACAACCCCTGCGAGGTGGACGAGCAGGGCAACGTGACCGTGCGCCAGGGCATCAACTACGGGCAGCAGACCCACCACATCCCGGCGTGCGTCGGTGAGGGCAGCCGCGTGGACCTGAACCGGCCGGGCTGCGAGCTGCCCAAGCCCGGGTTCTCGCTGCTCAGGCCATAGCGGCCGCGGGGTTCTCGACCGGGGTTTCGATCGCGCCGCCCGGCCACAGCGCTTCGGCGCCGGGCGGCGGATCCCCGATCAGTTCGGTGAGCGTGTCCAGCCGCCGCCTGCCGGTCACCCGCACCGCCGGACCGCCGCCGCGCGGGCCCACCACCGGCCCCGGCACCCCCGCCGCCGCGAGCGCGGCGGTGAGCGGCGCATGCGTTTGCGGGACCTCCGGATCGAACGGGAAGAAGTAGCCACGGGACTCGTTGCGCCCGGCGGCCAGCGCCCACAGCCGGAGCATCCCGCCGTCGAGCCGGAACCCCGGCGGCACCACCTTCTCGTCACCGTCCAGCCAGGCGTTCGCCATCGGCAGCAGGTCGACCTGGAAGGCCGTGCGGACCAGCGGACTCCCGCATTCGGCCCGGGTCAGCGTGACCCGCACGCCACGCCAGGCGAGCTCGGCCGCGAGCAGCCGCGCCCGCCATGGCTGCTCGACGACCACCTGCAGGCGCGCCGCCGTCCGCCCGAAGGCGGTCGGCCTGCCCTGCGCGCAGAGCACCCCGGCGAGGTCGGACAACCGTGGCCCACTCGCTTCCACGGAGAAGAACGAGATCTGCCGCACGCGGGCAGTTTAGAACATTCGTTCGAGTATGGATAGTAACCGCGCCGCTACGACCGCCGGGCTCAGGCCGTCGGCGGCGGCGGGGTGGCGAGGCTGGGCGAGCTGCTCTCGCCGGTCAGGGAACTGCAGGTCGGCGCCTGACGGCTGGCGGTCTGCAGCACGGGCGAAGCGCTGAGGCCGCTGAGCAGGTCGGCTGTCGCGATCTGGTCGAGGGCGTTGCCCGCTTCGCTGATGGCCGCCTGGCCGTCCTTCGTACCCGGCCCGGCGGTGTCCAGCTGGTTCTTGGCGTGCTGCACGCGCTCGCGAATATCGGTGTAGCTGTTCACCGCCGCCTGCTTGACCTCGTCGCCACCCGGCGCGGGCGAGGCAGGCAGGCCGTTGAGGTTCACCAGCGTGCGGTCCAGGCCGCCGACCAGCGTGCCGAGCATTTCGCTGGCCGTGCTCGCGGCGGTCTGCGGGCTGGTCGGATCCACCCGCGGCATCCCGGCCATCGTCTCCAGGAGGCCCACCACCGCACCGCAGTACTGGTTGGTCCAGGTCACCGCTGGATCGCCGTCCGGCGCGGACCGCGGCTGCGCTCCCGGCTCGACCAGCGTTCCGGTCCCGTTCTCGCCGGACGGCTGCCCGCAGGCACCCAGCAGCACACCGACACCCACCACCGCGGCGAAAACACCCATCCGGGGCCGCAACGCCTACACCTCCTGTGACACCGGGGGCAAAGCCGCATCCGACGGTACAGCGCCCAGGGGTGATCGCAACCCATTGGGGGCCCGGTTGGCAAATTTCTGCCCGACCAGACCCCCCCGTGGACGAACTGGGTCAGCCGTTGAGCTTCTGGCAGTTCGGCTGGTCCTTGCCCGCGGCCTCGACCTCGGCCGTGCCCTTCGCCGAGGACATGCCGGTGCTGGCCTTCTGCAGGCCCTGGCCCACGTTCTGCAGGCTGGTCGCCGCCTCCTTCACCGCGTTGGCGTCGCTGGCGGGCGCGGCGTCCAGCTTCTCCTTGGCCGACTTGGCCTCGTCGCGCACCGGCTTGAACAGCTCCAGCACCGAGGCCTTCGCGTCCTCACCGGCCTGCATCGGGGCCGTGCCCAGCTTCTCGAGGTCGTCGACCACCGGGCCGACGCTGCCCTCGATCTTGCCGAGGAAGTCGCCCACCGCGCTGCGCGCGCCCGCGAGGTCGCCGGGCTGCATCTCCGGCGGCTGCAACTGGCCGAGTTCGGCGAGCGGGGACAGCGCCCCGCAGAAGTCGTTCACCCAGGCACCGGTGGCCGCATCGGCCGCGGCGGCGGAAGAGGGAGCGGGCGACGCGGTGGACGGCGCCGGGGTGGGCGCCGCCGTGTTGTTCGCCGCGGGCTGGTCGGCACCGCAGGCGGTGAGGGACAGGGCCAGGCCGAGTCCGGCGGTGGCGATGGCGAGGCGCGAAGCCTTCTGCCTCATCTGTGCTCCTTCGATTCGGGGTGTGCAGACGAGGGCGCTGAGCGTACTCCGATCAGCGCAGCGCGCTGGGCCGCCTCCACCACACGTGGAACGGGCCCGTCCGCACACCGTTGTGCGGACGGGCCCGTCGACTCGGACGCGGTCAGGAAGCCTTGGCGGGCTCCGCGTCGTTCGAGGTGTCGGTGATGGAAGTGCTCCGCCGCTTCGACACCACGATGGCCGCCACGATGATCGCCACCGCGACCAGCGAGATGGCCAGCCGGATGCCCAGCGAAGCGTCCTCGCCGATGGAGAACTGCACGACCGCGGGCGCGATCAGCAGCGACACCAGGTTCATCACCTTGATCAGCGGGTTGATCGCCGGGCCTGCGGTGTCCTTGAACGGGTCACCGACGGTGTCACCGATGACGGTCGCCTCGTGCGCCGGCGAACCCTTGCCGCCGTGGTTCCCGTCCTCGACCAGCTTCTTCGCGTTGTCCCACGCCCCACCGGAGTTGGCCAGGAACACCGCCATCAGCGTGCCGGTGGCGATCGCGCCGCCCAGGTAACCGGCCAGCGCGCCGGTGCCGAGGCCGAAGCCGACGGCGATCGGCGCGAACACCGCGAGCAGACCCGGGGTGGTCAGCTCCCGCAGCGAGTCGCGGGTGACGATGTCGACCACCCGGCCGTACTCGGGGCGGGTGGTGCCCTCCATGATCCCGGGGATGTCGCGGAACTGGCGGCGCACCTCGTAGACCACCGCACCGGCCGCGCGGGAGACCGCGTTGATGGCCAGCCCGGAGAACAGGAACACCACCGCCGCGCCGAGCAGCACGCCGACCAGCGTGTTCGGGCTGACGATGTCGCTGACGAACCACTTCATCGCGTCCGTGCTCGCCCCGGTGACGCCTTCGAGCGCCTGGCGGATCGAGTCCTGGTACGAACCGAACAACGCGGTCGCCGCGAGCACCGCCGTGGCGATCGCGATGCCCTTGGTGATCGCCTTGGTGGTGTTGCCGACCGCGTCCAGCTCGGTGAGGATGCCGGCGGCCTTCTCGTCCACGTCACCGGACATCTCGGCGATGCCCTGCGCGTTGTCCGAAACCGGGCCGAAGGTGTCCATCGCGACGATGACGCCGACGGTGGTCAGCAGGCCGGTGCCGGCCAGCGCGACCGCGAACAACGCGACCGAACCACCCAGCAGGTAGGCGCCGAACACCGCGCCGCCGATCACGATGGCGGTGTAGACGGCCGACTCGAACCCGACCGACAGACCGGACAGGATGACCGTGGCCGCCCCGGTTTCCGAGGTCTGGCCGACGTCCTTGACCGGCTTGTACTCGGTGCCGGTGAAGTAGCCGGTCAGCCACAGGATGACGCCGGCCAGCACGATGCCGATGATCACCGAGAGGGTGGCGATCACCGCGGGGTTGCCGGTGGTGGCGGCGAACTCGGTGCCGAAGTCGGCGAAGGTGCCGGGCAGGAAGACGAACGCGGCGATGGTGGACAGCACCGCGGAGATCACCGCGGAGATGTAGAACGCCTTGTTGATCGTGGTCAGCCCGCTCTCGCCGACCTTCGCCTTGGTGATGTAGACACCGATCACCGCGGTGATCACGCCGATGGCGGGCACGATCAGCGGGAACAGCAGCCCGTCGACACCGAAGGCGACACTGCCCAGGATGAGCGCGGCGACCAGGGTCACCGCGTAGGACTCGAACAGGTCCGCGGCCATCCCGGCGCAGTCACCCACGTTGTCACCGACGTTGTCGGCGATGGTGGCGGCGTTGCGGGGGTCGTCCTCGGGGATGTTCTGCTCCACCTTGCCGACCAGGTCCGCGCCCACGTCGGCGGCCTTGGTGAAGATGCCGCCGCCGACGCGCATGAACATGGCGATCAGCGCGGCGCCGAAGCCGAAACCTTCGAGCACCTTGGGTGCCTGGCCCGCGTACACCAGCACGACGACCGCGGCACCGAACAGGCCGAGACCGACCGTCGCCATGCCGACCGCACCACCGGTGCGGAAGGCGATGCGCATGGCCTTCTCCCTGCCGCCGTCCTCGCGCGACGCGGCCGCGACCCGGAGGTTCGCCTGCGTGGCGAGCCACATGCCGAGATAACCGATCGCGAACGAGAACCCCGCACCGACGAGGAAGAAGATCGAACGCCCGATGCGTTCGTTCAGGTCCTCCGCCGGCAACGCGAACAGCAGCAGGAACACGACCACGCCGAAGATGGCGAGCGTGTTGCGCTGGCGCTTGAGGTAGGCGGCCGCGCCCTCCTGCACCGCCTTGGCGATCTCCTGCATCTTCTCGGTGCCCTGGCCGGCGGCCAGCACCTCCTTGAGCAGGAAATAGCCAACGACCAGTGCGGCAAGGGCGACCACGGCGACCACAGCCACGATGCTGTAGTCACCTCCGGAGAGCACTGGGCCCTCCGCGAGGAACTGCCGGGACATTCGTCCTCCTGGAAATGTCGCCTGTAATCGGCGTGACCAGGCTCGATGGGAGCCGTGTCGACGCCGACATGGGATCTACACCACAAGTGGTGTGGTTCGCCGGAGTGTATTGGTACTGCGAGTGCCGTCGGCAAGGCGTCCCGTCGAGAACACGCTCCGTGAAGGCCGTGACCTTGCTCACTTGACCGTTCTTGTTGCCCCCCAACACACATCGGAAACTGTCGGGGCACTGTGCGAAGCTCCTCGGGTGCGACCAGCGACGAGCCGTGACCGAGGGCGGCACCTGCTGTCCCGGATCACCGCCGGCCTCCCGGAGGCGAAGAACCCGGTCACGCACGTCGCCGAGCTGCCCGCCCGCGCGGCCGGCTACGGCGACTGGCCGTCGTGGGCGCCCGAATCGGTCACCGGCCCGTTCGTCGCGGCGGGGGTCGAGCGGCCGTGGACGCACCAGATCGAGGCGGCCGAGGCGGCGTGGTCCGGGCGGAACGTGGTGATCGCGACCGGCACGGCGTCGGGCAAGTCGCTGGCCTACCAGCTGCCCGTGCTCTCCGCGCTGACCGCCGACGAGAAGGCGTGCGCGCTGTACCTGTCCCCCACCAAGGCGCTGGGCGCCGACCAGCTCCGCACAGTGTCCTCTTTGGACATTCCAGGCGTCCGCGCGGCCTCGTTCGACGGTGACACCCCGATGGTCGAGCGCGACTGGGTCCGCGCGCACGCGCGCTGGGTGTTCACCAACCCGGACATGCTGCACCGCGGCATCCTGTCCGCGCACGGCCGCTGGGCGCGGTTCTTCCGCAAGCTGTCCTACGTGGTCGTCGACGAGTGCCACACCTACCGCGGGGTGTTCGGCTCACACGTCGCGCTGCTGTTGCGGCGCCTGCAACGGGTGGCGCGGCACTACGGCGCCTCCCCGGTTTTCGTGCTCGCCTCCGCGACCACCGCCGAACCGTCGGAGTTCGCCGGACGGCTCACCGGGGTGGACTGCGTGCCGGTCACCGAAGACGCCTCGCCACGCGGTGCCCGCACGGTCGCGTTGTGGGAGCCGCCGCTGCTCGACGAACTGGCTGGTGAGAACGGCGCCCCGGTCCGCCGCTCGGCCGGTGCCGAAGCCTCGCGCATCCTCGCCGAGATGGTCATCGAAGGCGCCCGGTCACTCGCTTTCGTCCGCTCCCGCCGCGGCGCGGAACTGACCTCGCTGGGCGCCCGCCGCATCCTCGCCGAGGTCGACCCGATGCTGCCGGAGAAGGTGGCCGCCTACCGCGCGGGCTATCTGCCGGAAGAGCGCCGGGCACTGGAAAAGGCGCTGCTCAACGGCGATCTGCTCGGCGTGGCCACGACCAACGCGCTGGAGTTGGGCGTCGACATCGCCGGCCTGGACGCCGTGGTGCTGGCCGGCTACCCCGGCACGCTCGCCTCGTTCTGGCAGCAGGCCGGGCGGGCCGGCCGCTCGGGTGACCAGGCACTCGTCGTCTTCGTCGCCCGCGACGACCCGCTGGACACCTACCTCGTGCACCACCCGGCCGCCGTGCTGGAGCGCCCGGTGGAGACAGCCGTGCTCGACCCGGGCAACCCGTACGTGCTGGCCCCGCAGCTGGCCTGCGCAGCTGCCGAACTGCCGCTGACCACCGGCGAACTGGATGCCTTCGGCGGCGACACCGCCCGCGAGGTGCTCGATTCGCTGGTCGCCGATCGCGTGCTCCGCCGCCGGTCGAGCGGCTGGTACTGGACCTCGCGGGACCGCCCGCAGCACCAGGTGGATATCCGCGGTTCCGGCGGCGAACCGATCGCCGTGGTGGAGGGCGACACCGGCCGCCTGCTCGGCACGGTCGACCCGGGCTCGGCGTGCAACACCGTGCACCCCGGCGCGTTGTACCTGCACCAGGGTTCGTCCTACGTGGTCGACGAGCTGGACCTGGAATCCGGCCTGGCGATGGTGCACGCCGAGGAGCCGGAGTGGAGCACCTCGGCCAGGGAAGTCGTGGACATCGCCGTGCTGGAAACGCACGAGCGCCGGGAGTTCGGCGGGGTGACCGTCTGCCTCGGCGAGGTCGCGGTGACCTCGCAGGTGGTCGGCTACCTGCGCCGCCTGCCGTCGGGCGCGGTGCTCGACCAGGTCGCGCTGGACCTGCCGGAACAGGTGCTGCGCACGCGGGCCGTCTGGTACACGATCGATGACGACCTGCTCTCCGGTGGGGACCGGGAAGCCGGGTGCAGGGCACCGGGTCGCGCCGGGGTCGAGTCGGCGCGAATCCCCGGTGCCCTGCACGCCGCCGAGCACGCGGCGATCGGCCTGCTACCGCTGTTCGCTACGTGCGACCGCTGGGACATCGGCGGTGTGTCAACCGCGCTGCACGCTGACACCGGGGAGGCGACGGTGTTCGTGCACGATGGCCATCCCGGGGGTGCGGGATTCGCCGATCGCGGTTTTGCCGCGTTGGTCCCTTGGCTGGCCGCTACGCGGGAGGCGATCGTCTCCTGCGAGTGCCCGGCGGGGTGCCCGTCCTGTGTTCAGTCGCCCAAGTGCGGGAATGGGAACGAACCACTGGACAAGGCGGGGGCGGTGACCGTGCTGGATCTCGTGCTAGGGGCTGTTGGTCATCACGAGGTCCCGCGTGGTCACGGGGTCGATCAGGCCGCCGACGGTTCGGCGACGGCCAGCTGAGTCCGCGCGCCGGCCAGCGCGCGGAAGAGCACGTCGTGCACGACGGCCGCGTCCGGCAGTCGCCAGCCCCAGACCTCGGGCTTGACGCGCCAGTGCACGACACCGTGCTCGAACGGGGTCGGCGGGAGCGGGATCCAGCTGCCCTCGCCGTGGTACCGGACCGACTCGCGGTCGCGCAGCTCGGCGGGGCACCCGGTGGCCGAGGCGGTGGTGAGGAACAGCCACCGGCCGTTCGGCATCGCCACGATCGGCGCCGGCTGGCCGAGCGCGCGCAGCAGACCGGCCGCGCGGCGACCCAGCTGGTCGTCCACCTCGACCGCATCGACCACGGTGCCGGTGGCGACCAGGAGGCTGTACGGCGCCTCGGTCCACCAGGCCGCGACCCGGTGCGGGTGGGCACCGACCTCGTCCTGCCAGTTCTGGTGCACCGGAACCGGGGTCTGCCAGTCGGGGTCGGCCCCGGTCTGGTCAGTCACCGACTCCCCCACCGCCGGGTAGGTGCCCGGCAGCACCGGCCAGCCACGCCCGGCGAGTCCGATGGCTTCGGCGCGCAGTTCGATGCGGAAGGCACCGCGCCAGCAATCCGACCAGTCTGTGTCCAACATTCCTGCCTGCTCTCCTAGCTGCTTGACCGCGTGAGCGGCTCTGCACTCAAATAAACGGCAACTTGCACAAGGCCGGAAGTACCGGCGCGGCAGCCGGTTCGAATCGGACGACGAACGAATCGCCGGGGATCGGCGAACCGAAGATCGGCCGAATCGCGGCCCCGGCGACACCTCCTGTTCACCGGAAGCGGACATTTCCTCGCCGCCACAACGGTTTTCGCCCCTCCGGCACCGAGGCCGAAGCACACAGTGGTACGTGCACGCAACAGAACGTGATACCGCTCACCGCGCCGCGCCGACCGCTGCTCGTGGCTCCGGGTGACCGTTCGCCGTACGCGCGAGCGGTGGGACCGGTCAGCCCTGCCGTTCGTCGCAGATCTCACGACGAGCTGTCGACCGGCCCAGCTCGCGCCCGCCCGGAAGCGGGTGGCAACCGGGCCAGAGGGCCGGGCAGCGCAGCCCGCGTCTCGATCAACGCGTCCCACCGGTCGAGCCGGCATCCGGCCAGCTCCACCCGCATTTCCGCGACCACCGCACCGGCCTTCGCGCAGGCCGCCTCCACCCCTTCGACCGCGGCTCCGGCGGCGGCGAGCGCCGCCAGATCGGCGGCTGCCACCGCCCGCTGCCGGGCGAGGACCACCACGCCGATCCCGTAGAGCGCGGCCACCACCACCGTCAGCACGGCGATCACGGACGCCGCCCAGACGGTGGCCATCCCGTCATCCCGGCGCATGAGCCACCTCCGGCTCGTACACCGCGTAGGCGTGACCGTGCAGCCGCAACCCCGGCAGGAGCTTGGCGCCTGCCACCACCTCGACGGTGAACGCGTCACCCTCCGGCCGCACGGCGTACTCGGCACCGACCGGCCCGATCTCGCGCACCGCCCGCTCAGCCGACTCCGGCTGCCCGCGGGCTACCAGCCGAGCCGCCTCCCGAGCCGCGTCGGCGCAGCGCAGCTGGTCGACCATCGCCACCAGGCCGCCGATGAGCAGGAGGAAGAAGGCCGTCAGCGCACTGATGGAGATGGCCGCCTCGACGCTCACCGCGCCACGATCGCCCGGCCTCACGTCTGCCCCTGCAATGCGCCTTCGAGCAGGTCGGCCAGCAACCCGGCCACCATGTCGCTGGTGGCCAGCGAATAGAGCACCGCGGCGATCGCGACGGCGACCAGCGTGACCATGAGGTATTCGACGGTCGACGAACCGGCGTCCATGGGTTTCCTTTCGTGGGTTCACAGCAGTTGTCCGGCCAGGCCGGCGAGCAGGGGCAGCAGGCCGAGGCAGAGGAACGCGGGCAGGAAGCAGAGCCCGAGCGGCCCGGTGACGAGCACGCCTGCCCGTTGCGCGCGAGCCTCGGTCCGGTCCGCCATGGCCGCGCGGACCCGCTCGGCCATCACCTCGGCGACCCCGGCCAACGCCGCCCCGGATTTCGCGGTGCGACGAGCGGCTCTCGCCAGTTCAGCGGTGTCGGCGCAGGTGCTGGCCGACTTCCAGGCTTCGGCCGGATCCGCGCCCAAGGCGAGCAGTTCGGCTGTCGATCGCAACGTCGCGGCCACCTCGGCAGGCGCTCCCGGCGCGACCGCGCGGATCGCAACCGGCACCGGCAACCCAGCCCTTAGAGCCGCGGCGAGCAGATCCCAGCAAGTCGCAAGGCGACGCGCATCAGCAGCGGACGGCGCCCGCGGACGTCCGGCGGCGAATCGCGCGATCAGCACGACCGCCACCGCCACCGTCATGCCCCACACCCCCGCCAGCACCGACGCGAAGGCGACCGCAGCCAGTTCGGGAAGCAGCCGCGGGTAGCGACGGCGCTCGGCTTCGTGCGGCACCCGGGTTCTGCCCGGCCAAAGCGCGACGGCTCCGGCGAGCAACGCCACCGCGACGGCGGTCATAGCGCCACCCTGGTCAGGCGGGCCGTCCACGCGAGGCCCGCGGCCATCAACGACGTACCGAGCACGAGCGCCACCTGACCGAGGCCGGTGTGGGCGAGCATGTGCAACGGCTGCACGTCGATCGCCTCGCCCATACCGATCCCGAGCAGTGGCACCACGGCGAGAACCAGCACGCTGGTCCTCGGGCCCGACATCGCGGCATGCGTCCGCTTGGCGAACTCCACGCTCGCGTCGAGATCGCGCCGGACGGCACCCAGCACCTTCGCCATCGGCAGCCCGTAGCGCTGGGCCAGCGTCCAGGACCGGGCGAGTTGACCGACGGCCCCTTCGGGCAATCCAGGCACCTCACGTACCGAGGTTTCGCCGACCTGGACCGCGCCGGAGACGGCTCGGACCGCCGCCGCGACCGGAGGTGGCGCGTCCATGGCGGCCGACTCGGCAGCCACGGCGGGATCGGCGCCCGCGTCGAGTTCGGCCGCCATCGTGCGGATGGCCTCGGCCATGCTCGCGGCCGCGGCTATGCGGGCTTTGCTGGTGGCCGCCGATTTCCAGAAGTACCGGCCCGCCGCGGCCAGCACCAGGGCCACGACCGGACCGGCCGGGCCGAGCACGAAGAACGCCGCCAACAACGCGATGGCACCACCTAAGACAGTCGCGAGTAGACGGCCGCGGTCGCCCACTGCCCGGGGCGTTCGCCCTCGGAGTCGGATTCCGGTGGCTCGGCCGGGCCAGGTGAGCAGCGCGGCCGCGGCGAGTAGCAGGGTGAGCGTCAGCATCGGGCGCCTCCCGGAAGGAGGCCGCGCAGGGCGGGTCCGTGCTCGGTCCAGATCCCGTCTTGCCAGGCCGTGAGGGCTTGGAGACCGTCGCCGCCTCGGCGCACCACGGCGATCTCGGTGAGGCGCCGGGTGTTGTCCGGGCCGCGGACCATGTGCAGCACCACCCGGATCGCCGCGGCGACCTGGCTGTGGACCGCGTCCCTGGACAAGCCGCCGAGCGCAGCCAGCGCCTCGAGCCGAGCCGGGACTTCTGTCGGCGAATTGGCGTGGAGAGTGCCTGCGCCACCTTCGTGCCCGGTGTTCAGCGCGGCGAGCAGCTCGCACACCTCGCGACCGCGAACCTCGCCAATGACCAGCCTGTCCGGCCGCATGCGCAGCGCCTGGCGGAGCAGGTCGCGTAGGGTGACCTCGCCTGCACCCTCCACATTGGGCGGACGGGCGACGAGCCGGACGAACTGGGGGTGCGAGGGCTGGAGTTCACCGGCGTCCTCGACGCAGACGATGCGCTCGGTCGCCGGGACCAGCCCCAGCAACGCGGAGAGCAGGGTGCTCTTGCCCGCGCCGGTGCCGCCGGTGACCAAAAAGGCCAGTCGCGCGGCGATGATCGACCGGAGCACGGCGGCCCCGGTCGCGCCGAAGGTGCCGAGCCGCTGGAGTTCGGCGAGGTCGTGCACCGCCGGGCGGAGCACGCGGAGGGACAGGCAGGTCCCGTCGGGAGCAAGGGGCGGCAGGACGGCGTGGAGCCGAATGCGGCCGTGTGGCCCGGATCCGGGAAGCCAGCCGTCGACGAAGGGCTGGGCGTCGTCGAGCCGCCGCCCGGCGTTGAGCGCCAGTCGCTGCGCGAGCCGCCGGACCGCGTCCTCATCGGCGAAGGTGATGTCGGTCCGCTTGAGCCCTTCAGTGCCATCGACCCAGACCTCGGCCGGTGCGGTCACGAGCACGTCGGTCACGCCGGGATCAGACAGGAGCGGTTCGAGAGGCCCGGCGCCGACGAACTCGTGCCGGATGAGGCGAAGCGTCTCGAGCAACTCCTCGTGCCCGGCGATGCCGGTCGCCTCGGCGCGCACCGCCTCGGCCAGCGCGGTGGGCCCGGCGCCGTCACGGGCGAGGCGTCTTCGAACGCGCTCAAGGAGATCGGCGGTCATGACACTGGCTCCGGTTTGCTCGGGCCTCGTTGGCAGTGGGTGGGGAAATGGTCGATGTCGGTGGGTGTGTAGGGGGCGGAGATGAGCGAAAGGGGACGGGCTTCGTCACGGGCGAGGCAGGTGCGGATGCGCTCCGCGAGCTCGGCCGCTTCCGGGATTGGGCGAGGCTCGGTCGCTTTGAGCCTCGGAGGCTTGGGCGCGGCTGGTGTGGGTTGAACGTTGGGGGTCGCGAATGGACTCCGATGGGGCTGGTTGGCCGACTGGATTGGCTGCAGTGGATCGGGCGCTCGGCTCACGAGCGACGCCGCCGACCCCGGATCTGGCGGAGAGGCGCAGGTCGAGGCCGTCGTGTGGGGCGATTGAGGCGTCGCGGACGAGACCGACCTTGGGATGAGTGGCCGCAGGGGCGTCCGGGATGGGGTCGACAGCCGAAGGGGCGCGGGTGGGGGTGGGGTGGTCATGGGGTGGGCTCCGGGAGGGTGGTCAGGGTGGCTAGGGCGGTCGACGCGGTGGTGTGGAGGGGGCCGTGGGGTTTGGGGTGGAAGTGGCCCTTTTCGATGGCATGGGCCAGGCGGCGTTCGGTGCGTAGTTCGGCGAGTAGGGGGACGTCGACGGTGGCGGAGACGTAGGCGGCGGTGAGGTCCCCCGGGGATGGGCCCCGGACGATCAGGCGTACGTCGGCGCCGGTGCGGCGTAGGAGGTCGACGACCCGTTTGGCGGCCGAGCAGGCTCGTACTTCCGGCGGCACGACCACGAGCACCAGGTCCGCGCGGGCGGCGGCTTCGGCGGCACCGCCACCCAGGTGGCGGGGTAGGTCGCAGATGACGAGGCGGCCCGCGCGGCGGGCGGAGGTGACCACGCCGGCGATGGCGTCGCCGCTGGGGTCCGGGCCTTTCTCACCGGTGGACAGGAAACGGATGCGGCCGGTGCCGTAATCGCGATGGGGTAACGCCGTTTCCAATGCGGACAACAGGATCTGCCCGGAATCCACCCGCAATGCCGGCCAGCGCAGGCCCTGGTGGTTTTCGGCGCCGAAAAGGACATCCAGGCCGCCGCCCAATGGATCGCAATCGATCAGCAGGACGTTTTCCCCGGCGGACGCCGCGGTGGTGGCAATGCCCGCGGCGAGCACGGAAGCGCCTGCGCCACCTCGGCCGCCGACCACCGCGAGCACGCGGCCGCCGGGGCGCGCCGGGCCCTCGACTATTTCGGCGAACGCCTTCAGCACCGCGGTTTCGTCATCGGGCAGGGAATGCACCTGTTGCGCGCCCACGGCGAACGCGCGTTGCCAGGTACCCGGCGCGGGCGGGCCTTTGCACACCACCAGCACGCCTTTTCTCGGCGGCAGGTGAACCGGGTCGTCTTCGGCGACGGCCACCTCGTCGACCAGTACCAGTGGCGCTTCTTTCCAGCGCGCCCGGGCGGCGACGAGATCGGGCACGCACTCGGTTTCGCAATTCGCGACCGCGGCGAGGCGCAGTACTTCGTCGAGCACGACCGTGTCGGCCGCGACGACGAGCGCACGATTTCCGGTCACAGTTGTCCCCCCGTTTTCCGCTGGGCGGGCCTGGGGTGGCCCGGCTTCCACGGTCGCCCGGGTGGGCGGGGCGGGACAAGATCGAGGTGGGTCCCCTGTGGACAAGTGGCCTGCTGTGGACAACTTGGGGAGCCCGGGAAATAGAGCGACCCCCGCCAGGGGGGGAGGGGCGGGGGTCGCTGGAGGTCCAGCCCCGGGGGGTCGGACTGAACCGGCCCGGGTGACACCGGGCCAGTCCACTGTAACCACCGGATCAGCGCGTTATCGCTGTTCAAGACGCCCACAATTCGGTAACGGAACTACGGATCCACGACCGGTCCCTGTCGTGGATTTTCAACCCCCCGCGCGGGACGGTGTCGGGCCCACCCCGGGGCCGCGCTTATGGTTGGGGGGTGGCAGATCCCCGCTTCACGCCGCCGGCGTCCCCGGTGGCCGCGTTCTTCGACCTGGACAAGACGATCATCGCCTCGTCCAGCGCGCTGGCGTTCAGCAAACCGTTGCTCAGCCGCGGGTTGATCAACCGTCGCGCCGCGTTGAAGAGCGCGTACGCGCAGCTCGTCTTCTCGCTTTCCGGAGCGGACGCGAGCAAGACCGAGCGGATGCGCGCGGAGATCTCCGCGCTGTGCCGCGGCTGGGACGTGAAGCAGGTGCGCGCGATCGTCGCCGAGACCCTGCACGACGTCGTCGATCCGTTGGTCTACGCCGAAGCAGCCGAGTTGATCGCCGAGCACCGCAAGAAGGGCCACGACGTGATCGTGCTGTCCGCGACCGGCGAGGAGGTGGTCTCGCCGATCGCGGAAATGCTCGGCGCCACCCACAGCGTGGGCACGCGGATGCAGATCGTCGACGGCCGCTACTCCGGCGAAGTCGACTTCTACTGCTACGGCGAGAACAAGGCGGTCGCGGCGAAGCGGCTGGCCGCCGAGCGCGGGTACGACCTGGCCGACTGCGCCGCCTACACCGACTCCAGCACCGACATCCCGTTGCTCGAAGTGGTCGGCAGCCCGCACGTGGTCAACCCGGACCGGCTGCTGCGCCGGCTGGCGGCCGAACGCGGCTGGCCGGTGCTCGCCTTCACCCACCCCGTCCCCCTGCGGACCCGCCTCGTGGGCCCGGCGCTCGCGGTCGGCATCGGCGTGGGCGCGGTGGCCGCCGGCGCCACCTGGTACGGCCTCGCCAAACGCCGGAAAAGCAAGCCCTGAAACTCCACCCGGATGCCCTAACCGCTGGTGACAGCGGGTGCGGGGGTCACTGAATCGGGTCTCTGTACCGGTGCACCCGATCAAGCCCTTGAAGTGACCGGCGTCACTGGCGTACAAAGTGAGTGCGGACATCTTGTCGGCCAGGGACGAGGCGAAGAGAAGCCTCACTCCACCCCGAAAGAACTCCGTGCGCGGACTCCGGGCACCCACGCGCAGCACGCCGCGGGAGGCTTGTCGTCTAGGGATTGCGTACCGGGACGCCGGACGCCGAGTCCAGGTAGGTACGACTGGAGTTGCACGCTTGGTAACCCAGCAGTTCGCGCGAGCAGGCGGTGCCGATTCGTCGGTACCGCCTGCAGCACGTTCGGGGCTTGAACGATATTCATGACACGCCGGAGTCACGGTGTGAGCGCTGCGTACTCCGAACGGCACAGCGGGTCGTTGACCTGCCCAGCTCCGGTGAGTAGCTTCCCGATGCCGGTCCATTCAAGTGAGTCACCCACGCCACACCGGCTATACCTGTCAGCAAGAAGAACGGAACAGGGAGGCCGACGTGAGTATCGCGCGCACGCGAAACCACCCCCGGAGGCATCATGCGGTCGCCGCTTCGCTCGCCGCGTTGCTCGCCACCACCGGTCTCGCGGGGGCCGTTCCCGCCTCCGCGATGAACCCGGCGGACAGCCCGGTGAAGCGGGAGCAGGCGGCGCAACGGCTGGACGAAGCCGAGACGGCCGAAGCGCGGCAGTCGCTCGCGGGCATGACGCTGGAGCAGAAGGTCGGCCAGTTGTTCGTCGCCGACGTCTGGGGCAAGTCGGCCGACGAGGTGCACTCGGGCAACCAGACCAAGTACGGCGTGGGCACCGCCGCCGAAGTGGTCAAGAAGTTCGGCGTCGGCGGGGTCATCTACTTCAACAACCCCGGCACCGACAACATCGACGACCCGGTCCAGCTCGCGAAGTTCTCCAACGGCCTGCAGCGGGCCGCGCTGGATTCGAACGCGCGGCTGCCGCTGATCCTGTCGATCGACCAGGAGGGCGGCCGGGTCACCCGCCTGGGCAAGCCGGCCACCGAGTTCCCCAGCAGCATGGCGATCGGCGCGGGCCGCAGCACCGAGGACGCCAAGCGGCTGGCCACCATCAACGGCCACGAACTGCGGGCCGTGGGCATCTCGCAGAACTTCGCGCCGGACGCGGACATCAACTCCAACCACCTCAACCCGGTGATCGGCTCGCGGTCGTTCTCCGCCGACCCGGCGCTGGCCAGTTCGCTGGTCACCGCGGAGATCGACGGCTACCAGCGCTCGGGGCGTGCGACCGAGACGGTGTCCACCGCCGCCAAGCACTTCCCCGGCCACGGTGACGCCGCCGAGGACAGCCACACCGGCCTGCCCCAGATCGACCGCACCGAGCAGGAATGGCGCGAGATCGACTTGCCGCCGTTCCAGGCCGCGATCGACGCGGGCGCCGACTCGATCATGACCGCGCACATCACCGTGCCGAGCCTGGACCCGTCGGGGAACCCGGCCACCCTGTCCAAGCCGATCATGGGTGACCTGCTGCGCGGCGAACTCGGCTACCGCGGTGTCGTGGTCACCGACTCGCTGCAGATGGCGGGCGTGCGGAAGCTGCACCCGGACCACGAGATCCCGGTGCTCGCGCTCGAAGCGGGCGTCGACCAGATGCTCATGCCGCCGCACCTGGACGTGGCGATCAACGGCGTGCTCGACGCGGTGAAGAGCGGCCGGATCACCGAGGACCGGATCAACGAGAGCGTCATCCGCATCCTCAAGCTGAAGCTCAAGCGCGGCGTCTTCGCCAAGCCGATGGCCGACGTGAACGCGGTCGCCGGCAAGGTCGGCACCCCGCAGCACCTGGCCGACGTGCAGGCCCTGACCGACCGCACGACCACCGTCCTGCGCAACGACGCGAACCTGCTGCCGTTGCAGAACCCCGGCAAGGTGCTGGTCACCGGCTGGAACCGGCCCGACTACCCCGGCTACGGCGCCGAGCCGGTCGCCGCGCTGGCCAAGGCGCTGGGCGCCACCGGCCTGTCCACCGGCACCAGCCCGAACGCCGACACCGTGGCGAAGGCCGTCCAAGCGGCGAACGCCGCGGACACCGTCATCGTGCTGACCAGCGGCCTGCGCACCAGCGCGAACCAGGTCAACCTGGTCAAGAGCCTGCTCGCCACCGGCAAGCCGGTCATCGCGGTCGGCGTGCAGGAGCCGTACGACCCGGGGTACGCGGACGTGCCGACCTGGGCGGTCACCTACGACTGGCGCGAGGTCACGATGAACTCGCTGGCCAAGGTGCTCAAGGGTGAGGTGGCGCCGCAGGGCAAGCTGCCGGTGAACATCCCGGCGGCCGACGGCCAGGTCCTCTTCCCCTTCGGCCACGGACTGGGCTGGTAACGCGATGGGCTTCACCAGGAGGCGCCTGCTCGGCGGCGCGGCGGCGGCGTCACTGCTGACCGTGGGCAGCGCGAGCGCGCAGGAGAACGCGGCACAGCACCACGGCGTGGTCACCGGCGCGGACCAGCTGGCCAAGCAGGGCTGGCAGCCGCTCGCCGGGCGCAAGGTCGGCGTGCTGTCCAACCCGACGGGCGTGCTGGCGGACTACGAGCACACGGTCGACTCGATGGTGGCCGCCGGTGTCCGGCCGGTCGCCGTCTTCGGGCCGGAGCACGGCTTCCGCGGCAGCGCGCAGGCCGGTGGCTCCGAGGGCGACTACGTGGACCCGCGCACCGGTGTCCCGGTGTACGACGCGTACGGCGCCGACGCCACGAAGCTGGCCGGGATGCTGACCAAAGCGGGCGTGGACACCGTGGTGTTCGACATCGCCGACGTCGGCGCCCGCTTCTACACCTACATCTGGTCCATGTACACCGCGATGGTGGCCGCCGCGAAGACCGGCGCCGCCTTCGTCGTGCTGGACCGGCCGAACCCGCTCGGCGGCAAGGCGTACGGGCCGATGCTGGACCCGGCGTTCGCCTCGGGCATCGGCCGCAAGCCGATCGTGCAGCAGCACGGCATGACCGTCGGCGAGCTGGCCCGCTTCTTCCAGGGCGAGTTCCTGCCCGCCGAAGGCGTGGAGCTGGCGAAGCTGGAGATCATCCAGGTCAGGGGCTGGCGGCGGGACACCTTCTTCGCCGGTACCGGGCTGCAGTGGACCCCGCCGAGCCCGAACATGCCCACGCCGGACACCGCGCTCGCCTATCCGGGCACCGGCCTGTTCGAGGGCACCGTGTTCTCCGAGGGCCGCGGCACCACCAGGCCGTTCGAGATCATCGGCGCGCCCAAGCTGGACTGGCGCTGGCGCGAGGCGCTCGACGAGCTGAACCTGCCGGGCGCGCGGTTCCGCGAGAACTACTTCGTGCCGACGTTCCACAAGTTCGTCGGGGAGACCTGCGGCGGGGTCCAGCTGACCGTCACCGACGCGCGGGCCTTCGACGCGATCCGCACCGGCGTGGCCATGCTGGTCACCGCGAAGCAGGTGCACCCGGACCTGTTCGGCTGGCGGCCGGACAACTTCATCGACAAGCTCTCCGGTTCCACGCGCCTGCGGACCATGGTCGACGCGGGCGTGGGCGTGGACGAGATCGTCGGCTCGTGGCAGGGCGAGCTGGCGGACTTCGACCGGAAGCGGCGGCAGTACCTGCTCTACCGGTAGGGGGTACCGATGCGGACCAGGCTCGGCGCGCTGCTCGCGATCGCGGCGGTCACCATGGCAGGCATGACTTCGAGCGTGGTCGCCGCGGAGGGCGAGGCGGTGGCCGGCCGGTTCGACCGGCCGCAGCTGGGCTTCGCCCCGCCGGGCACCACCCTGCGCCCGGCCACGCCCGAGGAGGCCGGGCTCGACCCGGCGCCGCTGGTGGCCGCCGAGCAGAAGATCGACGCCTGGACGCGGCCGGACAGCACCGGGCACCCGTTGTTCGCCGGCGCGGTCGGCGTGCAGATCCACGACGGGATGATCGTCAACACGCACACGGCCGGGTCCGCGCTGCGCTACGCCGACGGCGCCGGTACCGAGCTGCCCGCCGGGCAGCAGGTGCCGATGCGGATGGACACCATCTTCGACCTGGCGTCGATCTCGAAGCTGTTCACCTCGCTCGCGGTGATGCAGCTGATCGAGGCCGGGCAGGTCCGGGTCGACGAGCCGGTGGCCACCTACCTGCCGGAGTTCGGCGTGAACGGCAAGGCGGGGATCTCCGTCGGGCAGCTGCTCACGCACACCTCCGGGCTGGAGCCGTTCCTGCCACTGTGGCGCGACTGGCCGGACAAGGCCGCGCGCGTCAAGGCGGTCATGGACGTCAAGCCGATGTACGAGCCGGGCAGCACCTACAAGTACTCCGACCTGAACCTGATCACGCTCGGCGTGCTGGTCGAGCGGCTCACCGGGCAGCCGCTGGACGCGCGGGTGCGCGAGCGCATCACCGAGCCGCTGGGCATGGTGGACACCGGGTACAACCCGCCCGCGGAGAAGCTCGACCGGGTCGCCGCGACGGAGTTCATGGCCGTGCCGGACCGCGGCATGATCCGCGGCCAGGTGCACGACGAGAACGCCTGGTCGCTCGGCGGCGTCGCCGGGCACGCCGGGGTGTTCTCCACCGCCGCCGACCTGTCCCGGCTCGGGCAGGCGATCCTCAACGGCGGGGCCTACGACGGGCAGCGGATCCTGCGCGAGGACAGCGTCCGCCAGATGCTCACCGACTACAACCAGGCTTTCCCAGGCAACGCCCACGGGCTCGGCTTCGAGCTGGACCAGCTCTGGTACATGGGCGGCCTGACCTCGCCGGCCACCGCGGGGCACACCGGGTTCACCGGTACCTCGCTGGTCATCGACCCGACCTCGCGCTCGATCGCCATCCTGCTGACCAACCGGGTGCACCCGACCCGGACCTGGGGCTCGATCAACATCGCCAGGGAGACCTGGGCCACCGGGCTGGCGCGCTCGCTCGCGGTGCCCCCCAAGCACGGCCCTGACGCGTGGTTCACCGAAATCGGCAACCTCTCCACGGCCACCCTCACCACGAAACCGCTCACGCTCGGTAGCCGCCCACTGCGGGTGACCTTCGACGCCTTCGTGGACACCGAACCGACCGATCAGCTCGTGCTGGAGTCCACGGTGGACGGGACAAGCTGGCAGCCGGTGTCACTCCGGGCGGTCGGCCCGGGCGCGCCCGGCGGGGAGGTCACGGCGCTGTCGGGCACCGGACACCGATCTTGGTGGGCCGTCAGCGCACTGGTGCGCCCGAGTGAAATTGTGGCCCTGCGCTGGCGTTACACCACCGACAAGGCGTACACGGCCCGGGGCGTGCTCTTGGACGGCGTTAAGGCCGTTGTGTCCGGTAATGCCGTCCTCGACCTGGAACGCGCGCCGGAAGCTGTAACGCCGGAGAGATGGCAGTTGCGTAGTCGTTGAGTCACCAAGCGCTCATTGAACGGGCGCAAAGATGTTGAATCTTCTACGACTAGTCACAACTTCGTTACCCGTTCGGCCCAGCCGACGCAGATAGTTTCACTGGGTGTAGCAAGTTGCGAAGTTGTTAACAAGTGAACGTTAACATCTTCGACCTGGTTAGCGACTTTCACAGCAACCAAGTTCGCGCTGCCCGACCAGGTGACACCGTCGGGTGGCACTCCTCTCGAAGGGTGTGGGTTGCCTTGTCGCAGATTCCTACGGTTAGTAAGTTTCCCACGGTGACCAGCCCTGAGTCCGCCGCGGACTCCACCCCGGAAACGCCCGCCGTCGTGCGGGAGTCCGAAGCCAGCCCGCTGGTCCGGATCCGGTCGCTGCTGCCCGGTCTGGCCAGGGCGGAGCAGCGCGTGGCCAAAGTCGTCCTCGACGACCCCTCCAACGTCGCCAGACGCAGCATCACCGAGGTCGCGCTGGCCGCGAACACCAGTGAGACCACGGTGACCCGGTTCTGCAAGGCCATCGGCGTCGGCGGCTACCCGCAGCTGCGCATCGCGCTGGCCGCGGACACCGCGCGGTCCGAGGCCCACTCCAGCCGCAACCTCGGCGGCGAGATCGGCCCGGACGACGACCTGGCCGCGGTGATCGGCAAGGTCAGCTTCGCCGACGCCCGCGCGGTCGAGGAGACCGCCGACCAGCTCGACGTGGCCGCCCTGCAGCGGGTCATCGAGCTCATCGCCGGCGCGGGCCGGGTGGACGTCTACGGCGTGGGCGCCAGCGCCTTCGTCGCCGCCGACCTGCAGCAGAAGCTGCACCGCATCGGCCGGGTCAGCTTCGCCTGGTCCGACACGCACATCATGCTGACCTCGGCCGCCGTGCTGAAGCCCGGCGACGTCGCGGTCGGCATCTCGCACACCGGGGCCACCACCGACACCGTGGAAGCCCTGCGCGTGGCCCGTGAGCACGGCGCCATCACCGTCGCGCTGACCAACTTCCCCCGCTCCCCGATCACCGAGGTGGCCGACCACGTGCTCACCACCGCGGCCAGGGAGACCACCTTCCGCTCGGGGGCCACGGCCAGCCGGATCGCGCAGCTCACCGTCATCGACTGCATGTTCATCGGCGTGGCGCAGCGGCACATGGACGCCGCCGTGTCCGCGCTGGACGCCACCCGTGACGCCGTCGGCCACCACCGGCTCGGCGTCCGGCCGGACGGCCGTCGCCGGCCAAGGGAGACCGGGAAATGAGTGATGTGAAGGTGAAGGACACAGTTCGGCCCCTCGTCGGCCTGCGCCGCCAGGTAGTCCAGGTGGACTCCCCGACGGAACAGCGGAACCCGCGCACCATGGACATCGACCTGATGTCCACCGTGGGCATCCTCGGCGCGCTCAACGCCGAGGACAAGCTGGTCCCGGACGCGGTCAACGCGGTGCTGCCGCAGATCGCCCGCGCGGTGGACTTCGCGGTGGAGGCCCTCCGGGGCGGGCACCGCGTGCACTACGTCGGTGCCGGCACCTCCGGCAGACTCGCCACCCTCGACGCGGCCGAACTCGTCCCGACCTTCAACGTGCCCGCCGACTGGTTCGTCGCGCACCACGCCGGTGGGCCCCGCGCCCTCCGGCAGGCCGTGGAGAACGCGGAGGACGACGACACCGCCGGTGCCGCCGAACTCCGCGAATCGGTGGAGCCGGGCGACTTCGTGCTCGGCCTCACCGCCTCCGGGCGCACCCCGTACGTGCTCGGCGCGCTCGCGGCCGCTTCCGAGGCCGGCTGCCGGACCGCGCTGGTCTCCGGCAACCCGCGTTCGCAGAACGTGCCGGGCGTGGACGTGCTGATCGCGGTCGACACCGGTCCGGAAGCCATCGCCGGGTCCACCCGGATGAAGGCGGGCAGCGCGCAGAAGATCATCCTGACCGCGTTCTCCACCGCCACGATGATCAAGCTCGGCCGGACCTACTCCAACCTGATGGTCAGCATGCGGGCGACCAACGCGAAGCTGCGCGGCCGCAACGTGCGCATCCTGCGCGAGGCCACCGGGATGAGCGAGCAGGACTGCTCCGAAGCGCTGGCCGAGTCCGGTGACGACCTCAAGGTCGCGCTGGTGCACCTGCTGTCCGGAGTGGACACCACCACGGCGGGCAAGGCACTGGAAGCCAACCAGGGGCACGTGCGCAACGCCTTGGCGTCGCTGCACATGCGCGCCAGCTGAGCGAGCCCCCTCAACCTGCCGAGTCCGCGATACCGGTCGCCTCGCGCGCGCCGGTTTCGTAGCTCTGGCAGCAGAACAGCAACCACTCGCGCACACCGTCCGGCTCGCCCGAGGCGAACGCCTCGGCGGCCGCGGTGTACTTCCGCACGTGCCGGAAGCAGGCGACCTCGGGCACGGTGAGCGCCTTCGGATCGAGTCCGGTGGCGACCATCGAAAGCCGCGCGGCGGCACGGGCGAGCACCCCGTCCGCGGTGCCGAACGGCCGCAGCGTGAGCAGTTCGCCGTGCACCACCGCGGTGAGCACGGGTCCCGGCACCGAGGTCGCGCCGGTGACCAGCTGCCCGAGCAGTTCGAGGCGCTCGGCGGTGCCCTGGCGGGGCCTGCCGAGCGAGTCGGCGTCGGCGGTCAGGTCCGCGGCGGCGAGCACGTGCAGCTTGGCCAGCGCCTGCAGCGGCGCCCGGCGCCACACCGGCAGCAGCGACTCCACGGCTTCGGCCACGCGCAGCGAGCCCGCGAGCACCGGGTCGCTGACCGAGCCCTCCGCCGGGATGTCCGGGTCACCACCGTCGATCCCGGCCGACGCGCGGGCGGCGCGGACCGAGGCCTCGGCGGCGGTCGCGGCACCGGCACGCAGGTTCGCCGGGTGGCGGTGCACGGCGAACACGGCGTCCTGCGCGGACTTCACCGCGGCGGCGACGCCCTCGAGGTCCAGCAGCGGGGCGAGCGGATCGGTCATGCGTCCAGCACCTGCGCGTCCCGCTTGACCACCGGCGGCTGCGAGGACCACGGGAAGTTGATCCACTTGTCCGTCCGGCGCCAGACGTAGTCGCTGCTGATCTCCGAGTGCGGCTTCTCGTAGACCACCGCGCAGCGCACCTCGGCCACGTGGTCGACGCAGAAGTCGCGGACCAGCTTGAGCGTGGCGCCGGTGTCGGCCACGTCGTCGGCGATGAGCACCTTCTTCTGCGTCAGGTCGACCACGTTCGGCACCGGCGGCAGCATGACCGGCAGGTCCAGGCGCTGGTCGACCCCGGTGTAGAACTCCACGTTCATCACGTGCAGGTTCTTCACGTCCAGCGCGTACCCGAGCGCGCCCGCGACGAAGAGCCCGCCGCGCGCGATGGAGAGGATCAGGTCGGGGTCGTACCCGCTGCCCGCGACCTCCTCGGCCAGCGCCCGGCTCGCCTCACCGAACAGTTCCCAGGTCAGCTCTTCGCGTTCTGCCACTTCCCGAGCATAGGCACAGGCCAAGTGGCCTGCTGTAATCGGGTGAAAATGGCTCTGTGCCGCGTCCACTTGACTTCGTAGGTTCGAGCCTGTGATCAACGAATGGACCCGGCGGCCGACGCTCGTCGGCAAGCACGTGCGCCTCGAACCCCTCACCACCGACCACGCCGCCGGGCTGCGCGAGGCCGGGTCCGACCCAGTGGTCTGGACCTGGCTGAGCGTGTTCCGGCCGGAGACGGGCGCCGAAGCCGAAGCGATGGTCGCCGACATCCTCGCCGACCCGGACCGCGTCGCCTTCGCGCAGGTCGACGTGCGGACCGGTGCGGTCGCCGGCACCACCTCCTACTACGGGATCGTGCCGAAGCACCGGATCCTGAGCATCGGCCACACCTGGATCGGCCGGCCGTGGCAGCGCACCGCGGTGAACACCGAAGCCAAGTTCCTGTTGCTGCAGCACGCTTTCGACGAGATCGAGGCGAACAGGGTGTCGTGGGAGACCGACATCCGCAACGAGCAGTCGCAGCGCGCGATCGAGCGGCTCGGCGCGGTCAAGGAGGGTGTGCTGCGCGGGCACCGCGTCCGCAAGGACGGCTCGATCCGGGACACCGTGCTGTACTCCGTCACCAAACCGGAATGGCCGTTCGTGCGCGACCGGTTGGCCGCTCGTCTGGGCTGAGGCGCCGTTCGTCCGCGCCCGGCGGCCCACCGGCGGCATTTTCTCGTACCAGCCGATCGACCTGCGCGTGTGTAACCTCAAGGCAACCTTTTACTTCGGGTACCAACGTCGCTACGGTGCCCCCGGGGTAGCCGAGGATTTCGCGATTCAGGAGGCAGCGCACCATGACCGAGCAGTCGCCGGCGCTCGACAATCTGCTCAACGAGAGCCGGACCTTCCCGCCCAGCGACGAATTCGCCGCCCGGGCCAACGCGACCGCGGACCTCTACGCCGAAGCCGACGCCGATCGCGAGGCGTTTTGGGCCAAGCAGGCCGAACGGCTGCACTGGGAAACCAAGTGGACGCAGGTGCTCGACTGGTCCGACGCGCCGTTCGCCAAGTGGTTCGCCGGCGGCAAGCTGAACGTCGCCTACAACTGCGTGGACCGGCACGTCGACGACGGCCACGGCGACCAGGTCGCCATCCACTGGGTCGGCGAACCGGGTGACACCAGGGACCTGACCTACGCCGACCTCAAGCGCGAGGTTTCCAAGGCCGCCAACGCTCTGGCTTCCCTGGGCCTGGTCGCGGGCGACCGCGTGGCGATCCAGCTGCAGATGGTGCCCGAGGCGATCGTCGCGATGCTCGCCTGCGCGCGCCTCGGCCTCACGCACAGCGTGGTGTTCGGCGGCTTCTCCCCCACCGCGCTGCGGTCCCGCGTGGACGACGCCCAGGCGCGGGTGGTCATCACCTCCGACGGGCAGTTCCGCCGCGGCAAGGCCGCCCCGATGAAGGCCAACGTCGACGAGGCGCTCGAGGGCGCGGAGTCGGTGGAGAAGGTCATCGTGGTGCGCCGCACCGAAACCGAGGTGCCGTGGACCGAGGGCCGCGACCTGTGGTGGCACGAGCTGGTCGACTCGCAGTCCGAGGAGCACACCCCGGAGGCTTTCGACGCCGAGCACCCGCTCTACATCCTCTACACCTCCGGCACCACCGGGAAGCCGAAGGGCATCCTGCACACCTCCGGCGGTTACCTGACCCAGGCCGCGTACACGCACCACACCGTGTTCGACCACAAGCCGGGCGAGGACGTCTACTGGTGCACCGCCGACATCGGCTGGGTCACCGGGCACACCTACATCGTCTACGGCCCGCTGGCGAACCGCGTCACGCAGGTGGTCTACGAGGGCACGCCGAACACCCCGCACGAGGGCAGGCACTGGGAGATCATCCAGCAGTACAAGGTCTCCATCTACTACACCGCGCCCACGCTGATCCGCACGTTCATGAAGTGGGGCAAGGAGATCCCGGAGAAGTACGACCTGTCCTCGCTGCGCGTGCTGGGCAGCGTCGGTGAGCCGATCAACCCCGAGGCGTGGATCTGGTACCGCGAGAACATCGGCGCGGGCAAGGCGCCGATCGTGGACACCTGGTGGCAGACCGAGACCGGCTCGATCATGATCTCGCCGCTGCCGGGCGTCACCGCGGCCAAGCCGGGTTCGGCGCAGCGCGCGCTGCCGGGCATCTCCGCGAAGGTGGTCGACGACCAGGCCACCGAGGTCGGCCGCGGTGGTGGTGGCTACCTGGTGCTCGACCAGCCGTGGCCGTCGATGCTGCGCGGCATCTGGGGCGACAACGACCGCTACCGCGAGACCTACTGGTCGCGGTTCGCCGACCAGGGCTTCTACTTCGCCGGTGACGGCGCGAAGTACGACGACGACGGCGACATCTGGCTGCTCGGCCGGGTGGACGACGTGATGAACGTGTCCGGGCACCGGATCTCCACCACCGAGGTCGAGTCGGCGCTGGTGTCGCACCCGACGGTGGCCGAGGCGGCCGTGGTCGGCGCGACCGACCCGACCACCGGGCAGGGCATCGTCGCCTTTGTCATCCTGCGCGGCAACGTGGCGCAGGACGAGGCCAAGGGCGAGGAGGCGATCACCGCGCTGCGCAACCACGTGGCGAAGGAGATCGGCCCGATCGCGAAGCCGCGCCAGATCATGGTCGTGCCGGAGCTGCCGAAGACCCGCTCGGGCAAGATCATGCGCCGCCTGCTGCGCGACGTGGCCGAGAACCGCCAGGTCGGCGACGTCACCACGCTGGCCGACTCGTCGGTGATGGACCTGATCTCGTCCGGCCTGAACTCCGGCAAGTCCGACGAATGACCCGGTTTCCGGGTCGTGGGCGGTTACGCGCCCACGACCCGGAACACCGTGAAGCGGTCGGCGTTCGCCGCGAACTCCTCGGGGCTGCCCTCGGTGACGGCGCCCGCTTTCACCATCATGCCCACGCCGTTGGGCACCTTTTCCGGGAACGCCCGCAGCATCGGCCCCCGCTCCGCCACCGGCACCTCGACCAGTCGCACCCGCTTCTTGCGACGGCCGTGCGCGAGCGTGCCTTCGCCGGCCGCCCGTGCGTTGTGCACCCAGTCCGCGCCGGGATAACCGCCGAGCAGATACCGCTCACCGTCCACTTCGTACGGTGTGACCGGCGTGCTCCGCGGCTGCCCGCTCTTGCGCCCCACCACGGTCAGCACGTGGATGTCGCCGATTCGGATGCCGGTGCCCAGCAACGCTTTGACCACGCGGTTGACCGTGCGCAACCCACGCGGTAGTGCCACCTTGTTCATGCACAACCCCCAGTCCAGTCCATTTCGGGCATATCCTCGAGAACTTTCCTCAACCAGGCCAACTCCGCGCGGCGCATCGCCTGCGCGTACTCCACTTCCAGCAGCACCGCCCTGGGCAGCCCGGACGCCAGCGCGTCACGCAGCCCGTTCGCCCACGTCTCGGTCAGCTCGGCGAGTGAGCTTTCCCGTCGCCGCAACAGTTCCTCCGCCTCGGCACGGGAGAGCTGGCCGATGTGCGCCAATCCGGCGGAAAACACCGGGTACTCTTCCGCCCGCTCCCCGACGTACTCGCGCAGCGACGCGAACAACTCGGTACGCCCCTCGTCGGTGATCGCGTACACCGTGCGTTCCGGCCGTGCGCCGTCGCGCGTGGTGCCGGACACCTCGATGAAGCCGAGCGTCACCAGCCGCGCGATGGCGTCGTAGAGCGAGCCCCCGCGCATCCGGACCACGTCGGCGATGTGCCGCTCCTTGATCAGGGACTGCAACTCGTACGGATGCCTCGGCTGCTCGTTGAGCAGGCTCAGCACGGCGAGGTTCAGCGGGGTGCGGCGGGCACGCACGAGGGCTCCAATAGTCGAAGTCGGCTAGTCGAACTCGACTATAGCGACGTCCGCTACGCTTGCCCACCCCCGGCGCGCGGTGATCGAACGCATGTTCTAGGCTGTCGCGCTGGGAGAACCCATCTATGCGGCAAGGAGACAAGACCTGCGATGACCGTGGATTCCTTGACAGAACCCGAGGCGCCGGCCGCGGAGCCGGTCTCCGAGAACGGCCAGGCGGAGGCTCCCCAGGCAACCGAGGACGCCAAGCCCAAGCGCGGTCGCCCGAAGGGCCCGACGACCGCGAAGAAGACCCGGACGGTCGAGCTGACGCTGACCGTCACCGGCACCGCCGACGGCGAATGGCAGGCTGAGCTGAAGCACGGCAGCAAGTGGATCGCCCGGGGCATCGAGATCCCGGCCGCGGCCGTGTCCCGTGCGGCCAAGGAGCTGCACGAAGAGCTTTCCGGCCCGATCGACGAGGTCATCAACGCCGCCCGCGAGCAGCAGGCGCAGAAGGTGGCCCAGCTCGAGGCCGAGCTCGAAGAGGCCAAGAAGGCCCTCGCGGAACTCGAGCAGTAGAACCTGCTCCACAGAGGAATCGGGGCTGTCGCGACCAATCGCGGCAGCCCCGATTCCGTTTTTCAGGTGCTCAACGGCGTCCGCCACGGCAGTGGTGACTTGAACTCCAGCCAGTGGCTGTCCACCACCGCCTCGACGGTGTGCGGCACGTCGCGCGGGTGCACCACCGTCTCCCCGGGGGCGAGCCGGACCTCGCGGCCGTCGATCGTGCCGCGAAGCTCACCGGAAAGCAGGTAGATGGTGCTGTCGTGGTCGTGCCGGTGCTCCGGCGAACCGACGCCCGCCGGATAGCGGATTTCGTACAGCAGCCCGGAATCCACGGTTTCCCTGGTGCGGAAGGTGCCGGTGCCACCGAGCAGCGGCTGACCCTCCACAGTGGACAAAATACGCCAGTCGCTCATGCCAGCGTCCTCGGTTCGTGCCGGACCGGGAAGTTCATCGACCGGGCGATGAAGCACTTCGCGTGCGCGGCCGCGTGCAGTTCCTCCGCGGCCGCCACCATGCCCGGCTCGGCCACGGTGACCACCGGCCGCAGCGTGACCTCGCGGAACTGCCCGCCGCCGTCGGGCTCCTCCACCATCACGCCGTCCGCCTCGTCGGTGTAGCCGGTGATCACCACTTTCTTCGCCGCGGCGAGGGCGAGCACCCAGAGCATGTGGCACTCCGACAGCGAGGCGACCAGCAGTTCCTCGGGGTTCCAGCGGGTGGGGTCGCCCAGGAAGGCCGGGTCCGCCGAACCGGCGAGCACCGGCTTGCCCGGGATGTAGACGTCGTGCGCCCGCGAGTAGTCGCGGTAGCGGGCGGTGCCTTCGCCCTGGTTGCCCGTCCACGTGACGGTCATGGCGTAGCGGTGTTCCTTCATTCGGCTCACGTCCTCCAGCTGCGTGGCATGTACTATTCGTATACAGGTCGTATACAAATCTAGGGGGATGGATGGCCGCCCGGTCCGGCCGCGAGAAGGCCTACGAGTTCCTCAAGGGTTCGGTGCTGCCGGACCCCGAAGCCCAGGGCCAGTTCATCAGCGAGCAGGAGCTCGCGACCCGCATCGGCGTCTCGCGCACGCCGATCCGCGAGGCACTGCTGATGCTCGCCGCCGAGGACCTCGTGCAGCTCGTGCCCAACCGCGGTGCCTACATCGCCCCGCTCACCGGCCGCGACCTCTCCGAACTGATCGAGCTGCGCGGCATGATGGAACGCTTCGCCGCGGAAAAGACGATCGCCGGGGGCGGGGCACCGGTGGAACAGATGCGGGCCACGCTCCAGCGTCAGTCCGATGTGGACGATCCGGCGCAGGCGAGGGAGTTCATCGAGCTGGACACGGTTTTCCACACCCTGCTCATCGACGCCGCCGGGAACGCCATGCTCAGCAAGGCCTACGCCGGGCTGCGCGACCGGCAGCTGCGGGCCGGGCTGGTCGCGTTGTTCGCCTGCCCGAACCGCCAGCTCGCCGTCTGCGAGGAGCACCGGGCGATCGTCGACGGCCTGGCGGCGCAGGACCTCGCCGCCACGCACGCCGCCATCGACCACCACCTCGGCACCACCCTCAAACTTCAGTTGACCAGCTGATCGGCGTCTTCGCGGGGTTCGTACTCCGCCGGGTCGGGGTCGCGGCCGAGCAGCACGCCGATGATCGTGACGATCGCGGTCAGCAGCACGTACCCGGCGATCGCCAGCCAGGTGCCGAACCCGGCGAACAACGCGGTGAACAGCAGCGGCGCGAGCGCCCCGCCGACCACCCCGGCCAGTGTGTAGCCGAGTGAACTGCCGGTGTAGCGCAGGCGCGGCGAGAACTGCTCGGTGACCAGCGCGGCCTGCGGGCCGTACAGCAGCGCGTGGATGACCAGCGCGAGCACGATGCCGACCACCACCGCGAGGAACGAGCCACCGCTGACCATCGGGAAGAAGACGAACGGCCAGATCCCGGCGGCGATCGTGCCGGCCAGGTACAGCTTGCGGCGGTTGACCCGGTCGGACAGCGCGCCGGCAGCGGGGATGAGCACGAGCTGGAACGCCGAGCCGATCATCACCGCGGTCAGCCCCTCGCTGCGCGACATCTCCAGTTCCTGCGTCATGTAGGTCAGCACGAAGACGGTGAACAACGCGTAGAGCACGTCGGGGCAGACGCGGATCAGCACGGCCGCGACCAGGCCGCGGCGTTCGTCGCGGAACACCTCGGAGATCGGCGCCTGCGGCCGGTCGCCCTTCTCCGCGATCTTCTTGAACACCGGGGTTTCTTCGAGCTTCAGGCGAATCCACAGTCCGAAGAGGACGAGTACGCCGGACAGCAGGAACGCGACCCGCCAGCCCCACGAGTTGAACTGGGCTTCGGTGAGCAACACGGCCAGCAGGGCGAGCACCCCGTTGGCGAGCAGGTTGCCCGCCGGGGGTCCGACCTGGGCGGCCGACGCCCAGAACCCGCGTTTGCGTGGATCACCGAATTCGCTGGAGAGCAGGACCGCGCCACCCCACTCACCGCCGATGCCGACGCCCTGGGCGAACCGGAGCGCGACCAGGAGCACCGCGGCGAAGCCACCGATGTTCTCGTAGGTCGGCAGCACGCCGATCAGGAAGGTGGCCACGCCGGTCAGGATCAGCGTGAACACCAGCACGCGCTTGCGGCCGATCACGTCGCCGAGCCTGCCGAAGACGAAGCCGCCGAGCGGGCGGGCCAGGTAGCCGACGGCGTAGGTGGAGAAGGCGGCCATGGTGCCCGCCAGTTTGTCGCCCGCGGGGAAGAACAACTCGCCGAAGATCGTCGCCGCGGCGACCGAGTAGGCGGCGAAGTCGTACCACTCCAGCGCGGTCCCGGACAGGCTCGCCGCGAAGGCGCGCCGCAGCGAGCGGCCGTCCACCTGTTCTTGTGCAGTCATCGCTCACATCCCGTTTGGCCGTGGTGCCGAGTTGCGGTAATACTGGTTGTATACATCTTGCATGCGCAAGCCCCAAGTGAGTTTTACCAGGTCAGGAGGTTCCATGCCGGAGTACCCACGGCTCAGCTTCACCCTGCCGGACGGCAGCGAGGTGCACACGGAAGTGCACACGCTGCTGAACGCGGGCTACGCCGGCCGCAGCCAGGACGACGTCGCCGCGCACGTGGCCGAGCTGGCCGAACTGGGTGTCCCGGCGCCGTCGACCACGCCCGCGCTGTACCCGGTGGCGCCGTACCTGGCCAGCCAGACCGACGAGGTCCCGGTGCAACACGCCCGCACCTCAGGCGAGGCGGAATGGGCGCTGGTGATCACCGGCCCGTCGCCGGAAGACGTCCTGCTGACCGCCGCGTGCGACCACACCGACCGGGCGCTCGAGGTGCACGGGGTGGCTTGGAGCAAGAACGCCGGCCCGGACGTCCTGGCACGCCAGGCGTGGCGCTTGGTCGACGTGGAAGACCGACTGGATGAACTGGTCCTACGCGCCTGGGCCGGTGACACGGAAATCCAACACGGGACGCTCGCGGAACTGCTGACACCTGCTTATTGGCTGGACGTCCTACGCACCCGAGGCTGGTACGAACCCGGCGTGGTCCTCATCTCCGGCACCATCCCCATGCACCACGGCGTGGACCAGTTCAGCGCTTCCTGGAAAGTCGAACTGAGCGACCCGAAAACCGGGAACTCGATCGACCTGGCCTACCGAGTACGCCCCCTCCCAGAGCCCATCGGCTGACCGCCACCCCCGCCAACGCTGGGACCTGACTGGCTCCAGCCCCTCAACGTGAAACTCGGGCGCCCGAGTGTGGGATTCGGCTGCCTGAACGTGGAACTCGGCTGCACGAACGTGCAATTCGCCCGGCTCACACCGGATCCCGGGCGAGCCCCGCGCCCAGCGGGACACAAATGTGGCTTTGGGGGCCGAATCCGCCCCGAAAGCCACATTCGGGGAATCGGGCGGCGGCCGCGAACGCTAGGAGTGGGGCATTACTTGCGTTGAATGCAAGTAATGCCCCACTCATAGCATTCGTTCAGGCGTGGGGCGGGTCGGCGGGGCGCTTCCGGAATTGGGTGTAGGTCCAGAAGGCCCCGCCGGTCAGCATGAAGGCGCCGCCGCCGAGGAGGAACCAGGTGGTTTTGGTGTTCTCCCCGCGTTGTTCGGCCAGGGTTCGCTCGTTCGAGGGACCCGTGCGCCACGAGGTTTCCGTGCAGGTGCCGCCTTCGCTGATCGTCTGGCTGCCGCACTTCGCCGTGTCATCGCTGAGGGCCACGATGCCGCCGACCAGCAGGAAGAGTCCCACCGCGGTGGTCAGCAAGGCATAGATCCGGTCCCGCAAGAGTCCCCCTCGGCGACGGGAAAAGCGGCCTCCATGATGCCACGCCTCAGCGCACCCCGGACATCATCTTCTTGATGAACGGCGACCCCAGCACCAGCAGGATCCCGATCCCGATGCAGATCGCGCCCAGCGTGCCGAAGTACGGTCCTTCGTTCTCCGCGCTGTAGAACCGCGCCAGCCAGCCGGACAACGCCGTGCCCAGCGCGACCGAAAGGAAGTTCAGCGCCACCATCTGCGTCTGGAACGCGGCCGGCGCCAGTTTCGTCGACAGCGACAACCCCACCGGCGAAAGGCTCAGTTCCGCCCACGTCACCACCAGGATGATCCCGGCCAGCGCCAGCAGCGGCGTCGATGCCGGGCCACCGCCCGCCAGCGGCAGGAACAGCAGGAACGACACCCCGGCGAGCGCGGTGCCCAGCGCGAACTTGACCGGCGACGACGGCTGCCGGTCGCCCAGTTTCGTCCAGATCGCGGCGAACACCGGCGCGAACAGCAGGATGAACACCGGGTTCACCGAGTTCATCCACGAAACGGGCATTTCCCAGCCGAACAGGTTCCGGTTCAGCCGCTCGTCGGTGTAAGCCGCGATCACGGTGAACTGCTGCTGGAACAACGCGAAGAACGCGGCGCTGGCGATGAACATCGGGATGAACGACGCCACCCGCCTGCGCTCCAGCGGGGTGGTCTTCTTGCTCGTCAGCAACACCGCGAAGTACGCGACCGAGGCGACGATGATCACCAGGATGGTGCGGTCGGACAGGTTCTCCGCGGTGACGAACCCGGTCAGCACCGCCACCACGATCAGCGCCACCACCACGACCGCGACCACCACGACCAGCGGACGGCGGTTCGCGGGCAGCGGGTTCGGCACCACGCGACCGCTTTCGGGCAGGTTCCTGCGCCCCAGCGTGTACTGGACCAGCCCGGCGGCCATGCCGATCGCGGCCAGCCCGAAGCCGTAGTGGAAGCCCAGTTCCTCCTGCGCCAGCCCGGTGAGCAGCGGGCCGATCCAGCCGCCCACGTTGACGCCCATGTAGAAGAGGGTGAAGCCGCCGTCGCGGCGTTCGTCGTTCTCCGCGTAGAGTCCGCCGACCAGCGCGGTGGCGTTGCCCTTCAGCCCGCCGCTGCCCAGGGCGACGCACACCAGGCCGACGCCGACCCCGGCGAACCCGGGGAGCAGCGCGAGGCTGATGTGCCCGGCCATGATCAGCAACGCGCTGTAGAACAGCGTGCGCTCGGAGCCGAGCAGGCGGTCGGCGATCCAGGCGCCGACGATGGTGGAGAGGTAGACCAGGCCGCCGTACGCGCCGACGATGCCGAGCGCGGTCGGTTTCTCCAGGCCGAGGCCACCTTCGGTGGTCGCGTAGTAGAGGTAGATGGCGAGAATGCCTTGCATCCCGTAGAAGGAGAAGCGTTCCCACATCTCCACGCCGAAGAGGTTCGCCAGCCCTCGTGGGTGCCCGAAGAACCCCTTGTCCTTGCCGACCTCGGTAGAGGTAGTACTCACGATGTGTCCATCCTGTTTTCCGAGACATCGTTGTCGAAGCGAATGCTAGGACCGCCGGTGAACAACGAACAGGTCCGGTCGTCTTGACGGTGCTGTCTGACAAGTCACCCGTGGCGCGCCCCACGTTCGCCACCGGGACAACCCGTTCGGGCGCTAAAATCCCGTAAAGGTGTGCCGGGAAGTCTGGTCGGCAAGGCAACAACCGACCCCCGGAAACGGAGCACTCGTGAGCACACCGGAACCCCGGCTCCCCGCCAAGGCCGCCGAGTTCGCGCGTTACCTGCGCACCGAGACCACCGGCGGGCTGATCCTCCTGGCCGCGGCCGCGATCGCGCTGCTCGTGGCGAATTCGCCGCTCGGCGACACCTACCGAGCCATCCGGGACTTCTCGCTGGGCCCGCACTTCCTGCACCTGGATCTGTCCATTGGGGACTGGGCGAAGGACGGCCTGCTCGCGCTGTTCTTCTTCGTCGCCGGGCTGGAGCTCAAGCGCGAACTGGTGGTCGGCGAGCTGTCGAAGTTCAAACAGGCCATCCTGCCGATCTTCGCCGCGCTCGGCGGCATGGTCGTGCCCGCGGTGGTGGCACTGGCCATCGGCTGGGGCGAGCCCGGCATGGACCGCGCGTGGGCCATCCCGGTGGCCACCGACATCGCCTTCGCGCTCGGCGTGCTGGCGCTGACCGGGTCGAACCTGCCGAGCAGCGCGCGGGTCTTCCTGCTCTCCCTGGCGGTGGTCGACGACCTGGGCGCGATCATCGTGATCGCGGTGCTGTTCACCACCGGCTTCAACCTGCTCGCCGCGGCCGTCGCGCTGGTGGCGCTGGCGCTCTACGCCTGGCTGCAGCACCGGCGCGTGCGGGCGTGGTGGATCTACGTACCGCTGGCGGTGATCACGTGGGTCGCCGTGCACTCGGCGGGCATCCACGCCACCATCGCCGGGGTCGCGCTCGGCCTGCTCACCCGCGTCCGCCCGGACGACGGCGAGGAGCACGCGCCGGCGCTCCGGCTGGAGCACCGGCTGCAGCCTTGGTCGGCGGCGCTGGCCGTGCCGCTGTTCGCGTTGTTCGCCGCGGGCATCGAAATCGACGGCGACGCGCTCGCCGCGGTGTTCACCTCGGCGCTGCCGCTGGCGGTGATGATCGGGCTGATCGGCGGCAAGGTGGTCGGCATCCTCGGCGCCAGCGCGCTGGCCGTCCGGCTGGGGTTCGCGGCGAAACCGCGGGGCATGGACTGGCGGGACATGACCGCGCTGTCCGTGCTCGGCGGGGTCGGCTTCACCGTCAGCCTGCTGATCGCCGACCTCGCGCTGGTCGGCGATCAGGCTGAGCAGGCGAAGGCCGCCGTGCTGATCGCCTCCGCGATCGCCTCGCTCGCCGCCGCCGCGCTGCTGCTGCGGCGCAGCCGGGTCCACGCGAATACCGAAGACACCGACGACCAATAGCGCGCCCGCCGCGCCCGATCAACCGGCACGTGGCACGATGAAGCCCGTGAGCAGCCCCAAGCACCAACTCAACGATGCCGATGGCATGGGCGCCGTCCCCTACCTCCCGCTGTCCGACGACCGCGAGCGCAACGGGGACCAGTCGATCGGTGCGCTGGTCAAGGACGCCACACAGCACCTGTCGACGCTGGTCAGGGCCGAGGTCGAACTGGCCAAATCGGAGGTCGTCGGCGAGGTCAAGAAGGGCGTCAAGGGCAGCGTCTTCTTCGTCATCGCCCTGGTCGTCGCGCTGTACAGCTCGTTCTTCTTCTTTTTCTTCCTCGGCGAACTGCTGTCGGAGTGGCTCGTGCGCTGGGCCGCGTTCGGCATCGTGTTCGCGCTGATGCTCGTGGTCGCCGCGTTGTTCGGCTTCCTCGGTTATCGCAAGGTGAAGAAGATCCGCGCGCCGGAACGCACGATCGACAGCGTCAAGGAGACCGCCGCCGCGCTGAAGCCGCGTCAGCATTCCGGGGACGAACTCCCCGCGGTGCGCGACTGAGCCAGCCGTGCGCGCAGGTCCCGATCCCTCGATCGTCCGGATCGACGGGCCATGGACCCATCGCGACGTCTCGGCCAACGGCATCCGGCTGCACGTCGCCGAGCTGGGCACCGGGCCGCTCGTACTGCTGCTGCACGGGTTCGGCGAGTTCTGGTGGACCTGGCACCGGCAGCTGACCGGCCTGGCCGAGGCCGGGTTCCGGGTGGTCGCCGCGGATCTGCGCGGCTACGGGGATTCCGACAAACCACCACGCGGGTATGACGCGTGGACCCTCGCCGGTGACGTCGCCGGGCTGGTCAAGGCGCTCGGGGAACGCCGCGCGCACCTGATCGGGCACGCCTGGGGCGGCATGCTCGCCTGGACCGCGGCCACGTTGCACCCGCGGATCGCCGCGTCCGTCGGCGCGCTCGGTGCCGCGCACCCACTGGCCCTGCGTGGCTCGGTGACCAGGACAGCCTGGCGCGGCCGGGGCGGCAACCAGGCCCGCGCGCTCGGCCACCTCTTCGGGTTCCAGGTGCCGATGGCCCCGGAACGCAAGCTGGTCCGGGACGACGCGGCCGAGGTGGAACGCCTGATGCGCGGCTGGTCCGGTCCCCAGTGGACGGAGACGGCCGAGTTCACCGAAGCCGCCGCGAAGTTCCGGCAGGCGATGCAGGTGCCCGGGGTGGCGCACAGTTCGCTCGAGTACTACCGGTGGGCCTTCCGCGCGCAGTTCCGCGGCGAGGGCAGGCGGTTCACCGAAGCCGCGGACAAGCCGAGCCCGGTGCCGGTGCTCCAGGTGCACGGCCAGGAGGACCGGTGCGTGCTGCCGCGCACGGCCGAGGCGTCGGCACGCTGGCGCGGCGAGGACTCGGTGTTCACCTCACTCGCCGGCGTCGGCCACTACCCGCACCTGGAAGCCCCGAAGCGCACCACGGAGATCCTGGCGCAGTTCCTCGCCAAGGCTTAGGCGCTAGGCCGCGCACGGGCCGGTGCTGACGGCGGCGCCGTAGCCGGGCGCGCCCGCCACCTCGGGCGCCACCTCCGCGGCGGTCAGCGTGAACCCGGTGTCCGGGTCCTCCACCGCCGCGCCGAACACCACGCCGATCACCTCGCCCTGCGGGTTCACCAGCGGCCCGCCGGAGTTCCCGCTCCGGATCCCGGCGCGCACGGTGAACACGTCCCGCTGCACGGTGTTGGTGTCGTAGATGTCCGGTCCCCGCAGGGTGATCTGCTGCCGCACGCGGGCCGAGGTCGCGGTGTACGGGCCGTCGAGCGGGTAGCCCAGCGCGATGGCGTCGTCCCCGGCCTGCGCGGGCCGGTCGGCGAACTCCAGCGGCTCGGCTTCCAGCCGCGGCACGGCGAGGATGGCGACGTCGGTCGCCGGGTCGAAGTGGACGACGCGGGCGGGGAGCCTGCCCTGCGGTGTCTCGACCGCGGTCTCGTCGGTCCCGGCGACCACGTGCGCGTTCGTCATCACCCGCTGCGGCGCGATGACGAAACCGCTGCCCTCCAGCGCGCGGGAGCAGGCGGGCGCGTTGCCGCGGACCTTCAGCACGCTGCCGCGCAGCTGGCGGACCACCGTGCTCGCCTGCAGGTTCTCGTCGGGCGGCGCGACGTCCGCCTTCGGTGCCTGCTGGAAGGGCGCGACGATGGACGGGAAGCCGGACGCGTCGAGCAGCTTGCGCAGCTCGTTCGGCAGGCCCTGCGCCGAATCCGGCATCACCTGGTCGACCCCGCCGAGCACGGTCGAGTTGTTGATCGCCTTGGCCAGCCCCGGCAGGCCGGCCACGCTGGTCAGCGGGACCGCGATCAGCCAGGCGACGACGAAGACCACCAGGCCCTGCACGATCGCGCCGAGCGTGTTGTCCACTCCGGACAGCTTCGGCGAGCTGATCTTGTTCCGCAGTTTGCGGCCCACCCACACACCGAGCGTCTCGCCCAGCGCCACCAGGAAGACCACCACGCCGACGACCACCGCCACGCGCAGCGCGGGGTTGTCGAACAGGTCCACGATCAGCGGCGCCAGCCGGATGCCCACGACAGCCCCGATGAGCACGCCGAGGAAGGCGGGCAGGGCGACGAGCACCCCCTGACGCGCCCCGGAAACCGCCGCCAGCACCGCCAGCAGCACCACGAGCACGTCAACCCAGTTCACGATCGCTCCCTCTCCACGGAGCCACCGTTGTACACCGCCCGAGCCCGTGCCGCGTGCGCGGCCAGCGCTTGATCGAGATCCCGTACGTCAGTTTTGTCCCATTCCCGTGACCAGCCACCGAGGTCGAGCACGGCGGCCAGCAGGCCGGCCGTGAAGCCCCACACGAACAGCCCGTCGACGTCGAACACCGGCCCCACCCAGTCGTATCCCGTGCGGCGCACCTGGTACCGGTTGGCCGGGTCGAGCAGGTCCTCGATCGCGACCCGCGCGACCGCCGCGGTCTCCCCCGGATCTACGGCGTGGACCGGCGAAGGGTTCACCCAGTGCGCCAGCACGGGTGTCACCGAGAAGCCGGAGACGGGCACCCAAAGGTCGGGCAGCACGGCCACCGGGCGCACCCCGGACGGCAGCACGCCGGTCTCCTCCTCGGCCTCGCGCAGGGCCGTGCCGACCGGTCCGCCGTCGTCCTCGTCAGCGCCACCACCGGGGAAGGCGACCTGACCGGCGTGCGAGTCGAGCGTGTCGGCGCGGCGCAGCAGCAGCACGTCCGGACCACGCGGGCCCTCGCCGAACAGCACCAGCACCGCGGCCGGGCGCGTCTTCGTGCCCCGCGGCGGCTGGAACTTGGTGAACGCCGACGCGTCCACCTTCCCGCTCGCGGCCACCAGCCCGCGCAGCCACTCCGGCACGCTCTCGGCGTCGACCAGCGGTCCGTTCTCAGTCATGCGGCATATCTCGCGACGGCTTCGCGCACCTGGGCCACGTCGGCGAGCAGGCGCGGGTTGTCGATGAACCGGACCTCCCCGCCCGGGGTGACCACATAGGACGCGGGCAGTGCCGGCGGGACCTTCAGCGCACTGCGCACCGGCCCGGTCTGCCCGTCCCCGTCGTACACGGCGGGCAGGCGGACGCCCAGCTCGGCGAGCAGTTCCAGGCCGTCCGACGGCGAGCTGGCGACCTGCACGGTGAGCACGCGCGCGGCCCCGGGCTCGGCCGCGTAGGCGGCGAGGACCGGCAGCTCGGTGCGGCACGGCTGGCACCAGGTGGCCCAGATGTTGACCAGCGTCGGACCGGGGCCGACCGCGGCCGCGAGGTCGACCTGGCCGCCGTCACCCAGGCAGTCCGCCTTGACCCCAGCGAGCGCCTGACCAGGGGTAACGGCCGTGCACGCGGCCAGCGCCGCCTTCGCGCGCGCCGGGCCGAGGTCCTCGGCGGGCGCGGTCCCGTCCCGGTTCGGCAGCACGGCGACGATCACCGCGAGCAGCAGCACCCCGACCGCGACGGCCCACTTGGTCGCCGTGGTCAAGACCCGGTCACCATCGCCAGCAGGTGTTCGCGCTCCTCCCCCTTGACCAGCTTCGCGGCCTCTTCGAACTCGATCGGGCCGGTGCCGTAGGAGGGGCAGTCGCGGGCCAGCGGGCAGGCCCCGCAGGCCGGTTTGCGGGCGTGGCAGACGCGCCTGCCGTGGAAGATCGTCCGGTGGGACAGCATCGTCCACTCCTTGCGCGGGATCAGCTCGCCGATCGCGTGCTCGACCTTCACCGGGTCCTCGAGATCGGTCCAGCCCCAGCGGCGCACGAGTCGCCCGAAATGGGTGTCGACCGTGATTCCCGGCACACCGAACGCGTCGCCGAGTACCACGTTCGCGGTTTTCCGGCCGACACCGGGAAGGGTGATCAAATCGGCCTGCTTGCCCGGCACTTCGCCGTCGAACCGTTCCACCAGTGCGGCCCCGAGGCCCATCACCGAGTTCGCCTTCGCCCGGAAGAAACCGGTGGGTCGGAGGTATTCCTCCAGCTCGGCGCGGTCGGCGCCGGCGTAGTCGGCGGCCGTGCGGTAGCGCGCGAACAACGCGGGAGTGACCTGGTTCACCCGCACGTCCGTGGTCTGCGCGGACAGGACCACCGCGACGAGCAGCTCCAGCGGGGTGGTGAAGTCCAGCTCGCAGTGCGCGTCGGGATACGCCTGATCGAGGCAACGTTTCATCCGCCGGACGCGTCTCACCAATGCCAGGCGGCTTTCGCCATCGACGGATCGGGCGGGGGCGCCACCCATACGGGGGGCTTTACGGGCATCGGGCGGCACCCCGATAGCCTACGGGCGCCATCAGTTCAGGCGCGAAAAGGACCGAGCCGCAAGCGAGGATCTGAAAGCTATGACCGTCTGGTTCGTTATCGCGGTACCGCTCGTGATCATGTTCTTCGCCCTGATCATGGAGCGCGTGGAGAGCCGCCTCCGGCACGTGGCCGTGCAGGAGGAAGAGGTCGAACAGTTCCTGGAGCAGGCCCAGCCCAACGAGATCAGGGCACTGCACGGACACGGCATCGGGCGGGCGCTCGAGCTGTTCCGGCTGCGCCGGCTCGGCGGACGGGCGGCCAAGCTGCGGCCCCGCCGGGTGCGGAGTTAAGCTCTGCCGCCACCGAGATCGTCTTTTGCTCCTCTCGTCCGCGCGATGGGGGGTGTGCGGGTGAACACCGATCGCCCCGGCTCCGGCGAGCCATGAGGCGATCTCGCTGGCACGCCCTACACTGCACGCAAGTGATCGGCGACACGCTCATCCGTCCTGGAACCGCGGTGTCGCCACCGATGAGGAGGCACGAGGTGGACGAAACCCTGGCCCGCGCGGGCATCTTCCAGGGGGTGGAACCTGCCGCGGCTGAAGCGCTGGCGCAGACCTTGGAGAGCGTCGAGTTCCCCCGCGGCCACGTGATCTTCAGCGAGGGCGAGCCCGGCGACAAGCTGTACATCATCCAGTCCGGGAAGGTGAAGCTCGGCCGCAAGTCCGCGGACGGGCGGGAGAACCTGCTCCAGATCATGGGCCCGTCCGACATGTTCGGCGAACTGTCCATCTTCGACCCGGGGCCGCGCACGTCCAGCGCCACCACGGTGACCGAGGTGCGCGCGGTGATGATGGACCGCCCGGCGCTGCGGCAGTGGATCTCCACCCGCCCCGAGATCGCCGAGCAGCTGCTGCGCGTGGTCGCCCGGCGGCTGCGGCGGACGAACAACATGGTCGCCGAACTGATCTTCACCGACGTGCCCGGCCGCGTCGCGCGGGCGCTGCTGCAGCTGGCCCAGCGCTTCGGCAGCCAGGAAGCCGGGCTGCTGCGGGTCACCCACGACCTGACGCAGGAGGAGATCGCCCAGTACGTCGGCGCCTCGCGCGAGACCGTCAACAAGGCGCTCGCCGACTTCGCGCACCGCGGCTGGCTGCGGCTCGAAGGCAAGAGCGTGCTGATCCTGGACCCGGAGCGACTGGCAAGGCGGGCCCGGTAGCCGAGCTGCTCAGACCCCTGTTCTGACACAACATGAGGGGCCGGGCGCCACCCCCGACGTGGCGCACCGGCCCCTCATGCCGTGCGCGGACCATCCCCCGACGATCCGCGCTCCCCGCCCTCCGGTGGCAGGCCCCGACCCGTGTGCCGGAGGGAGCTGAGAAGTCCTCTGCAGTTCTGAGATCCATCCACCATGACACGGCCCCCACCCCTCACTTCAAGGCCGTTCACCCTCAAGGACGCCAAGCGCCGTAGTTTGTTGCGCCGTTCAACCCAAAAAACGCGGTTCGTTATGCAACCGAGACCCGTTTGGCCCAACGCGGACGGTGCCCGCCCTGTCCTCTTGCCTGTTCAACGCGGTCGGCGCCGGATTCATTCCCGTCTCATCCCACATCAGCGGAAGATTTGTGGTCACGAATCGGTGACGAAGGTCGCCAGGAAATAAGTGGTACAGACGTACCAGTCGGCGGCATACTGGTACGCATGTCCCACTCCGCCTCCGGTGGCCGCACCACGCTGGCCGACTACCGCACGGCGCTGACCGCGCCGGGTTCCCGCGGCCCGGCGGTCGCGTCCGTGCTCGCCCGGCTGCCAATCGCGATGATCGGCATCGCCGCACTGCTCTACGTGCAGCGGGAGACGGGCTCGTTCGCCGCAGCCGGGCTGGTCTCGGCCGGTTCGCTGGTCGGCGTGGCCGCCGGTTCGGTGGTGCAGGGACGGCTGATCGACCGCTTCGGCCCGACCCGGCCGCTGCTCATCACCACCACGTTGTTCGCGGGCGCGGTGGCGACCTTGATCACCTTCATCGAAGCGGGCGCGCCGACCGCGCTGCTGGTGCTGCTCGCCGGCGGGATCGGGATCACCGAACCGATGGTCGGCTCGGCCTCGCGGGCGCTGTGGGGACGCCTGGTGCCCGCCGGACCGGCCAGGAGCGCCGCGTTCTCCTACGAGGCGATCAGCATGGAGGTCTTCTTCATCCTGGGCCCGGGTTTCGCGGGCGCGCTGGCGGCCGCGCCGTGGCCGGGCACCGGCCTGGTGGTCGGCGCTTCGGTGATGGTGGCCGGTTCGACCCTGTTCGCGCTGAGCCCGGTCGTCCGGGCCTGGGGCGCGGCCCCGTCGCGGCGGCGCCCGCTGCTCGGCGCGCTGGCCAGCCCCGGGATGCGCACGCTCGCGGTGGCCGCGCTGGGCTTCGGCGTGGTGATCGGCTTCGTCGAGGTCGCCGTCCCGGCAGCGGCGACGAACGCCGGGCACGCCACGGTCGGCGGGCTGCTGCTGTCGGCCTGGTCGGTCAGCTCGGTGGTCTTCGGCGTGGCGTACAGCCTGCGCCCGTGGCCGCGGTCGATGGGCCTGCGGTTGCCGGTGCTGCTCGCCGCGTTCGGCGTGCTGGTGGCGCTGCTCGCGCTGCCCGGTTCGCTCTGGGGCCTGGCGCTGGCCATGCTCGGCGCGGGTGCGCTGATCACCCCGCAGTCCACCGCGCACTCGGCGGCGATCGAACTGGTCGCGCCGGAGGGCACCGCCGCCGAGGCGTTCGGCTGGGTGATCACCTCGGTGACGCTGGGCCTGGCCTTCGGGCAGTCGGTCAGCGGTTACCTGGTCGAGGCCAGCGGGCCGCCCGCTTCGTTCCTCGCCGCCGGGGTGGCCGCGGTCGCGCTGGCCGCCGTGGTGTGGAGCCTGCGACGGACCATCCGCCCGGCCACCACGACCGCACCCGCCGAACTTGTCGGTGCCGCCGCCTAACCTGCGCGGCATGGACCTCACCGCGCCCAGCTCGGCACTGGCCGCCGCCTTCGCCGAAGCCGTCCGCCTGCTGCCATCGGGCGGTCCTGGCCTGCTCCTGCGTGCCGACGCGCACGGGCTGGTGCTGGCCGGGAACGATCACGAGCGGGCCGTGCGGCTGGCCTGCACCGCGCTGACGCACACCGACGGCGAGGTACTGGTGCCCGCCCGGCCGCTCGCCGAGACGTTGAAGGTGCTGGACGAGCCGGAGGTCCGGCTCGTCGTGGAAGGTTCACGGCTCGCCATCCGCACGGCACGCGGCCGGTTCGCGTTGCCGTTGCTGGACCGGTCGTCGTACCTGGACGGCGGCGAGCTGCCGGTGGTCGGTTCGCTCGACGGCGGACTCCTGTCCCGTGCGCTGGCCGCGGTCGCCCCGACAGCGGCTCGGGACGACGCGTTGCCCATGTTCACCGGGGTCCGGGTCCGCTCCGGGCCCGGCGGTTTGTCGCTGCTGGCTTCGGACCGGTTCCGGATGGCGGCCGCCGAGGTGCCGTGGTCCGGTGGCGAGGTGGACGCGCTGGTGCCCGCGGCCCTGCTCGCGGAGGTCGGCAAGCAGGTCAGCGGCAGCGTCTCGGTGCACGCCGACGTCAACCGCTTCGGCCTGAGCTGGGGGCGCAGCACGGTGACCACCGCGGTGCTGGACGGCGGCTTCCTCACGGAGGACAGCATTTCCACCGGCGCCGTGGAAACCCGGCTCACCCTCGCCGCGGACGCGCTGGCCGCGGCCGTCCGCCGCACCAGCCTCTACGCGGGCCCGCGCGGCGTCGTCACCCTCGGCGTGCAGGACGGCTCGGTGCGCGTCGCGGGCACCGATCCGCGCGCCGGGGAAGCCGAAGAGGAGGTCAAGTCCACAGTGGACGGCAACCGGCTCGCCCCGTCGTACCAGGCGCGCTACCTGCTCGACGCGCTACGCCCCTTCACCGGCGGGGAGGTCGTCCTCGCCATCCAGCCGGGCCTGCGCGCCACCATCCTGACCACGGCGGCCACCTCACTGCGGTACTACGTCATGCCCATGCAACCGCGCTGACGCGGCTGTTCGCCTTCACCAGCGGCACGGAAGGGATCCGGGTCCACCACCGCGTCCAGCTCGGTGAAGAACTCTGCCGGATCCGTCCGCGGCAGGTCGGCGAGCCCGCCCAGGAAATCCTCGGCGGGCACGAACTCGGGATGTCGGCTGTGCGGCACAGCTACAGCGTGCGCAGGTAGTCGAGCTGGGCTCGGACGCTGTGTTCGGCGGGCAGCCACAGCGCCCGGTCCACGTCCGCGTAGACCAGTTCGACGACCTGCCTCGGTGTGGCGTCCGGGCCCAGTGAACGAAGGGCCGCCCGCACCTGGTCCAGTCTTTGTTCCCGGTGTGCCAGGTACTCCCGCGCGGTGGCGGCCAGGTCCGGCAGTTCCGGGCCGTGGCCCGGCAGGCCCAGGGTGCCCGGCGGCAGTTCGGCCAGCAGGCGCAGCGAGCCCAGGTATGCGCCCAGGTCGTCGAGCACCGTGGTGCCGCGGCCCAGGATCGTGTCCCCGGTCAGGACCTCGCCGCCCACCCGGAGCGACACCGAATCGGCGGTGTGGCCCGGCGTGTGCAGGATCCCGATCTCCAGCCCGGCCGCCGAGATCATCTCGTCCGGCCGCAGCGCTTCGCCGCCCGCACACAGCGAGGGGTCGAAAGCCCGCACCGGCGCGGAGACCTCCGAAGCCAGCCAGGGTGCGCCGTCGGCGTGGTCCGGGTGGTGGTGCGTCAGCAGGATCAGCGAGACCGGCGCGCACGCGGCCAGCTGCGCGAGGTGCGCCCGGTCGTCATAACCCGGGTCGACGATCACGCACGAGGACGCCCCCGGCGCCCGCAGCACCCAGCTGTTCGTGCCTTCCAGCGTCATCGACGACGGGTTGTTCTCCAGCACCACCGACGCGGTCGGCGAGACCTGGCGCAGCACACCGTAGGCGGGATGGGTCACGACGGCTCCAGCACGATCCGGGCCCGGTCGCCTTCACGGACCAGGGTCGGCGTGATCTTCTTGATCGAGCGCTCCGCCGTCAACGCCTCCCGCACACTGGTGAACTCGCCGATCTCGGTCAGCGTGAACCAGGTCGGCGGCATCAGCGTGCTGCGACCGGCTTCGGCGTCGCCCAGTGCGTCAGCGGCCGCCTGCCAGCCGGAGGCGTCGGCCTCGGTGGTGGCGCCGTCCGCCCGCTGGCCCTCGGGCAGCGCGGCGACGAAGAACCGCGTGTCGTAGCGCCGCTTCTCCTGGGGCGGCGTCACCCAGTTCGCCCACGGGCGCAGGAGGTCCGCCCGCAGGGTCAGCCCAGCCTCGGCCAGGAACCCGGCCAGCGACTGCTCCCGCGAGATCAGCCGATCACGCACGCCCGCGAACTCGGCGGTGTCCGCGACCACAGTGGACTCCGTGCCGGCCAGCAGCACACCGGACTCTTCGAAGGTCTCGCGCACGGCAGCGCACACGAGGGCGCGCGCGAGCGACTCGGAGCACGAGAACTTCGACGCCCACCAAGCCGCGTCCGGACCGGCCCAGCTGATCGACGCGTCCGCGTCCCGCTTGTCCACCCCGCCGCCGGGGAACACCGTCATGCCGCCGGCGAAGGCCATCGCGGCCACGCGCCGCTGCAGGAACACCTCGACGCCCGGCCCGCCCTCGCGGAGCAGCACGACCGTCGCGGCGTCCTTGGGAGTGACCGGAGGCCCCTCCGGGGTCGGCAGGTCGGAAGACGACGTCAGCGGCATCTTGGTCAGGTCGACGACGACCTCGTCAGGTAGTTCGGCCACGTCCCGCAACATACGTCACCGCGGCCGCCCGAACCGCTTCAGGCGCCGGAGAAACCGTCCACCCAGCGCCGGTTGCCCTCCCCGCCCCTGCCCGCCCCGTTCAGGCGCAGGCGAGCCGCTTCCGCCCGCTCCCGCTGGGCCAGCTCCGCGTGCAGCTCCCGGAGGAGCTTGCGGTCCCGATCGCTGAGTTTTGGGTCGTTGAGGTCCAGTTCGGGCAGCTCGACGACATCACCACCGGGCAGCTTCGCCGAAGCGATCGCGCGGCCGGTCTCGTGGTCCTCGGCCAGCGCGCGCCGCAACTGGGCGACCTCGGCCGAGCTCATGTCCGTCGTGCTCTCCACGCCGCTGCCGAACTCGGCCTGGTGGCTGAGTGCCTCCTGCCGTGCGGCGGTGATCGCAGGAGGCTCAGCTTTTCCCACCGGAGCGGGTTCCGGCGCCGGTTCGGGGCGCTGGACCACTTCGGTGCGCTGCTGCTCGACCGGCGGTTCGGGGAGCCGGTCGTCGACCAGCTCGTGCCGGGGCTTCGACGACTCGGCGGAGGCCACCGGGACCGGGCTGTGCGCGGAAGCCTTGGCGGGCGCGGCGGAGACCGCCGACGGCGCCTGGGCGCCCGACGGCGCGGTCCCGGCGTGCCAGGCCCGGTTCGCCGAGGTCATCGCGTGCTTGTAGTAGCCGGTGCGGTCGGCGCCGGGGCCGGTCACCTCGACCACGGACCGGATGCCGACCCGGCGGAGCGCGGTGTCCACCCGGAAGGCCACGGCCGGTGGGTGCCCCTCGGGGCCGATCTCCACCAGCACCACCCGCTGCGGCAGCGGACCGGGCACGCTCCCGGCCGGCGTGTTCCGCCAGACCGCGTGCACCGAACGCAGGTCCGGCAGCACCTGGAGGGCTCGGTCCAGTGCGTCGGCGATGCCGCGCTCCGGCTCGTTCTCCCCGGTGAACCGGTGCGTGATGTCAGGCTCGTTCTCGTCGATGAGCACCTCGTCGACCAGTGTGGCGTCCGAGCGGCTCATCTCCAGGATCAGCGCGAGTTCGCGCTGCTCGACGGAGCGGACCGGGATCTTGCCGGCGATCAACGCGCCGGCGGTCAGCTCGGCCGCCTCGTCGAGGCGCGAACGCGCGACCAGTTCCCGTGCCTCGGACAGCGCACTGTCGTCGAGGCGGCCGGCCATGGCGAGCAGCAGGTTGTGCAGCCGGAGCGGCACACCGAGCCCGTCGTGGGCCTCCACCATCGCGATCTCTCCCTCCAAGCTCGCTGGAGGTAGCGAGCCGTTACGCGGCGACGAGTCGATGCCCGGCGTCCACGGCGCCCACGCAGACGAGTTCCGAGTTCGCCAGCGCGGCTCGGTGGTACTCGGGGAGTTCGAACCGCGGCGGAAGCACTTCGATGCTGGGTTCCTCGTCCCCCAGCACACGCAATACCCGCTGCAGCTCACCGGTCAGCCTCGGCATTCCGGACACCGCGCTCACCAAGAGGACCCTCTTGGGTTCACGATCACCCGGAGTGCCGTTATGCCGCCAGCTCGCCCGCACCTCACCCACGTCTGGGCGACCACGCAACGTTGCGTGCACGACCACGGACACAGAGTCGACGGAGTTCACCCGTTCGGGGGCACTCTTCGTGAATGTGTACCGGTTCTCGTTGCCGTCGTCTACCCCAAGGGTCGAACTGACCTGGTGCCAATCGGCGCCGTGCGGAATCAATCCAGCGACAAGCAGGCGGTACTCGGGCTGATCGAGGTCGATGCTGTGCTTGAGCAAAGATCTTGGAATGGTCCGCGCGAGGGTGGCCATCGCGCCCTCGGCGAGCCAGTCGCGGAAGCGCCAGAGCGTCTTGTCGGGCAGCCGGCCGGCGAGCCGCAGGAGCAGCTCGTGCGTCGCCTGCTCGATGTCGGGGTCCATCACGAAACCTCCACGATGACTTCGATCTCCACGGGTGCCCCCAGCGGGAGCTCGGCCACGCCGACGGCGGACCTGGCGTGCACACCGGCCTCGCCGAAGATCTCGCCGAGCAGCTCCGAAGCGCCGTTGATCACGGCGGGCTGCCCGGTGAAGCCTTCGGCGGAGGCGACGAACCCGACGACCTTGACCACGCGGGTGATCGAGTCGACGCCGGTCAGCGCGTGCACGGCGGCGAGCGCGTTCAGCACGCAGGTGCGCGCGTGCGCCTTGGCCTCTTCGGGGCTGACCTCGGCGCCGACCTTGCCGGTGGCGGCGAGTTCGCCCTGGACGAACGGGAGCTGGCCCGAGGTGTAGACGTGGGAGCCGCTGCGCACCGCGGGCACGTAGGCGGCGAGCGGTGCGGCCACCCCGGGCAGGTCGATGCCCAGTTCGGCCAGCCTGGCACTCCAGCTCATGGTCAGCCCTTCTGCCGCTTCAGGTACGCGACGTGCTGCTCACCGGTCGGGTTCGGCAGCACGGTGACCAGTTCCCAGCCGTCCTCGCCCCACTGGTCAAGGATCTGCTTGGTCGCGTGGATCAGCAGCGGAACGGTCGCGTACTCCCATTTGGCGCTCATGGCCGCGAGCGTAACGACCCCGTCCAGCCCGCCGGGGACGAACCCGGGCGCAGTAGGTTGGCCGGGTGGAGACCTGGCGGATCGTCGCGGCCGCGTTGCTGGTGCTCGCCGGGCTGGCGGCGGTCCCGATGATCATGGCGAAGGTGCGTGATCGGACACAGTCCTCCGCGTCCGTGTTGCTCTCGGGCGCGGTGTCGCTGACCGCGCTGGCCGTGCTCACCCTGCTGGTTCTCACCGTGCTGCCCCCGATCGCGAGCTGGGTGGCGGCTGTGGCGGTCGTCGCCGCGGTCGGCGTTCTGCTGCTCACCGGGTAGGAGCTCATTTAGGCTGGCGACGTGACCACTCCCCCGGCCGGCTGGACCGACGAACTCGCCAGAGCCCGGCTCCACTTCGTCACCGGCAAGGGCGGTACGGGCAAGACCACGCTCGCCGCCGCGCTGGCGCTGGCGCTCGCCCACGGCGGGCGCCGGGTGCTGCTGGTCGAGGTCGAGGGCAGGCAGGGGGTCGCGCAGCTCTTCGACACCGAGCCGCTGCCCTACGCCGAGCAGCGGATCGCCTCCGCGCCGGGCGGCGGCGAGGTCCGCGCCCTGCACATCGACGCCGAGGCCGCGCTGCTCGAGTACTTCGAGATGTTCTACAACCTGGGCTTCGCCGGGCGGACGCTGCGGCGCATGGGCGCGATCGAGTTCGCCACCACGCTCGCGCCCGGCCTGCGCGACGTGCTGCTCACCGGCAAGATCAAGGAATGCGTGCGGCGCACCGAGTCCGACGGCCGCTACTCCTACGACGCGGTGATCGTGGACTCGCCGCCCACCGGCCGGGTGGTCAAGTTCCTGGACGTGACCAAGGCGCTGACCGACCTCGCCAAGACCGGCCCGATCCGCGGCCAGGCCGAGGGCGTGGTGCGGCTGCTGCACTCCGGCGAGACCGCCGTCCACCTGGTCACCCTGCTCGAGGAGATGCCGGTGCGTGAGACGGTCGAGGCGGTGGCCGAGCTCGACGGCGCCGATCTGCGCCCGGGCGCGGTGCTGGTCAACCGGGTCCGCCCGCCGCGGCTGCCGGCCCGCTCGATCACCGCCGCCGCCGACGGCCGGGTGGACGCCTCCCGCGTGCGCGACGGCCTGGCCTCGGCCGGGCTGGCGCTGGACGAGGAAACGCTGGAAGCACTCGTCGAGGAGACCGTGGAGCACGCCATCCGCGTGGCCGCCGAGCAGCGCGCCCGCGAGCAACTGTCCGAAGCGGACCTGCCGACCATCGAACTGCCGGACCTGACCGACGGCGTGGACGTGGCCGCGCTCTACGACCTCGCCGAGGCACTGCTCGAGCAGGGGGTGCGCTGATGGCCGAAGTGCTGGACACGGACGCGCTGATCGACGACGAGAACACCCGCGTGATCGTCTGCTGCGGTTCCGGTGGCGTCGGCAAGACCACCACCGCGGCCGCGCTGGCCCTGCGCGCGGCCGAGCGCGGCAGGCAGACCGTGGTGCTCACCATCGACCCGGCCCGCCGCCTCGCCCAGGCGCTGGGCCTGCGCGAGCTGGGCAACCACCCCAAGCAGGTCAGCGTCGAAGGCTTCGAGCCCAAGGGCGAACTGTGGGCGATGATGCTCGACATGCGCCGCACCTTCGACGACATGGTGCGCGTGCACGCCGGCCCGGAACGCGCCGAGCAGTTGCTGGCGAATCCCTTCTACCAGACCATTTCCACCTCGTTCTCCGGGACGCAGGAGTACATGGCGATGGAGAAGCTGGGCCAGCTCGCCGCCAGCGGCGACTGGGACCTGATCATCGTCGACACCCCGCCCAGCCGGTCCGCACTGGACTTCCTGGACGCGCCGACCCGGCTGTCCACCGCGCTCGACGGCCGGATGATCCGGCTGCTGACCGGTCCGGCGAAGGCGGGCAGCTGGGGCCTGCGCAAGGTGGTCGGCGCCGGGTTCAGCATGTTCGCCAAGGCCGTCTCGACGATCATCGGCGGGCAGCTGCTGACCGACGCCTCCGCCTTCATGCAGGCCTTCGACACCATGTTCGGCGGCTTCCGCGAGCGGGCGCGCAAGACCGCGGAACTGCTGCGCTCGCAGGGCACCGCGTTCCTGGTGGTGGCCGCGCCGGAGCCGGACGCCCTGCGCGAGGCCAGTTACTTCGTGGACCGGCTGTCCGAGGAGTCCATGCCGCTCGCCGGGCTGGTGGCGAACCGGACCCACCCGGTGCTCGCCGAGCTGACCGCGCCGAAGGCACTGGCCGCGGCCGACTCGCTCGAACGCTCGGAGAAGACCGCGCCGCTGGCGGTGGCCGTGCTCCGGCTGCACGCCGACCGGGTGGCGCTGGCCGACCGCGAGCGGCGGCTGCTGGCCCGGTTCACCAAGGCCCATCCGGGGGTCCCCGTGGCGGGGGTGCCCGCGCTGCCGAGTGACGTGCACGACCTCGACGGCCTGCGTGACATCGGGGACCGGCTGGCCGGCGGCTAACCGACCCGGACGGCGTCCTCGGCTTCTTCGGCGTCGATCCCGGCGAATTCGCGCTTGGCCGTCATCAGCAGTTCCTGCCAGGACCCCACGTCCGGGCGGCGGCGCAGCAGCGCGCGGCGTTCCCGTTCGGTCATCCCGCCCCACACCCCGAAGCTGATCCGGCTGTCCAGCGCCTCGGCCAGGCATTCGGTGCGCACCGGGCACCCCATGCAGACGAGTTTCGCCCGGTTCTGCTCGGCACCCCGGACGAACAGTTCGTCCGGATCGGTGTCCCGGCAGGACGCGTGGACTCGCCAATCGACCTTGTTGTTGTTTTCCATGCCCCCAAGCTCCCTACCTGTTCGATCCCGCAGGCGGGCCTGTCCGGGGTGCCTGAACACCCTGGGTACCCGCGAGCCGGTCTCTCCCTGTGCTCACGTCGACTCCCGGGGGCCCTCCCTTGGCCACCGGTACCGCCGAACCGACCAGTCCGGGTCACGCCGGACTCACCCATCCGTTGGCTTCTTCCGTGAGTTGTGACGGACTGTATTGGCCATCGGTTCCCCCGCCAAGTTGCCGGTGGTCTTTCGTTACCTCTGCACACGCCCGACGAGGTCACTCCTGCCACACGGGGCACGCGTAGGCTGGGGCGCGTGCGGAAAGCGGACGGACTGTTCAAATTGCTCGGCCTCTGCCTGCTCGCGGGGGTGCTCGTAGCCGGTGTGCTGTTCCCGGTGGCCGGTGCCGCCGGAGTGGTCTCCAACCAGGCGAGCGAGACCGTCGACAGCATGTCGTCGGAGCTCGCCACCGACCCCCCGCCGCTGGTCAGCACGGTGACCGACAAGGACGGCAAGCCGATCGCGACGCTGTATTCGCAGTACCGGATCCCGACCGCGGCGAACGAGATCTCCGACGCGATGAAGTACGCGCTGATCTCCGTGGAGGACCGCCGGTTCTTCGAGCACCGCGGGGTGGACTGGAAGGGCACCATGCGCGCGGCGATCTCCAACGCCAGCGACGGGGACACCCAGGGTGCGTCGACCCTCACCCAGCAGTACGTGAAGAACTACCTGATCAACGTGGTCTACCGGGACAACAAGGTCGGTCAGGAAAAAGCCCAGGAAGCTTCCATTGCGCGAAAGCTCAAGGAAGCCCGGATCGCCATCCAGCTCGAAACGAAGATGAGCAAGGACCAGATCCTGGCCGGCTACCTGAACGTGGTCGAGTTCTCGCGGCAGGTCTACGGCATCGGCGGCGCGGCGAAGGCGTACTTCAACAAAACGCCGAAGGAGCTCGACGCCAAGGAATCGGCGCTGCTGGCCGGGCTGGTGAACAACCCGATCATGTTCGACCCGTGGAAGAACCCGGAGCGCGCCAAAGAGCGCCGCGACCTGGTGCTCGACCGCATGGTGGACAACTTCAAGCTCGACCGCGCGGACGCGGAGAAGCTGAAGAAGGAACCGCTCGGCGTGGTCGAGGACGCCCCGAGCAAGCCGGCCGCGAACTGCACCGGTGCCGGCCCGGAGAACGGTTTCTTCTGCCAGTACGTCGAGGACTACCTGCTCAAGAGCGGAATGTCGAAGGACGACCTGTACACCGGCGGGTACACCATTCGCACCACCATGGACCAGCGGGCCAACCACGAGGCCAAGGTGGCTGCGGAAACGCAGGTGAAGAAGAACCAGAAGAACGTGGCGAACACGCTTTCCTTGGTCAAACCCGGCAAGGACCGGCACGAGGTGGTGGCACTGGCGGCCAACCGCGACTACGGGACGGACGCGAACAGCGGGCAGACCACGTACGCCCTGCCTTCGGGGATCTACAACACCGGAGGCGCGGGTTCCAGTTACAAGATCTTCACCGCCGCGGCGGCGATGGAAAAGGGCGTCGCGGGCATTTACAGCACCATTCAGACCCCGGAATTCCACACTTCGAGGGTGTTCACCGGTGGTGGCCCCCAGTGCCCGACGGTGGCCCGCGGCACCCGCGCCTACTGCCTGAGCAACGCCAGTGACGGTTACGGCGGGTCGATGACGCTGCAGAACGCGCTGGCGACCTCGCCGAACACCGGGTTCGTCATCCTCGAGGAACAGACCGGGATGGGCCCGGTGGTGGAGATGGCCAGCCGCCTCGGCCTGCGCGACACGATGGCCAGCAACCTCGGTGGTGGCCCGGTGAAGCCGGACTCGCAGGAATCCGGGGAGAACGTCAGCCAGAGCGTGTTCTTCAGCCCGAGCGAGCGCTCCCCCGGCCAGGGTTCGTTCACCCTCGGCCCGAGCCCGACCTCCGGCCTGGAACTGGCGAACGTCGCCGCGACGATCATGAGCGGCGGGGTCTGGTGCCCGCCGACGCCGATCGCCCAGGTGCTCGACCGCGACGGCAAGCCGGTGCCGATCAAGGAGCAGGCCTGCGAGCAGGTGATCGAGGAGCCGCTGGCGAACTCGCTGGCGATCGGCATGAGCAAGGACGAGATCCCGCCGGGCACTTCGGCGGGCGCCGCCTCTGGCGTCGGCTGGAACCGGCCGATGATCGGCAAGACCGGCACCACGCAGGGCAACGGTTCGGCGACCTTCGTCGGCGCCACCCCGCAGCTGGCCGGTGCGGCGATGGTGTTCCGGCCCGAAGGCGGCAAGGGCGGTATTTGCGACGGCGGTGTCGGGAACGTCTACACCTGCGGCACCGGGAACATGTTCGGTGGCAAAACCCCGGCGCGCACGTGGTTCGGGGCCATGTCGAAGATCCTGGAAGGACAGGAGCCCATGCAACTGCCGCCGTCCGATCCGCGCTTCGAGCGCGCCGGGCGCCGCTGATCCGGTAGGCCGTTGAGACGACATCCTCACCCGGGCAGGTCGGTGACACCGTATTGTGGATGACGTGAGCACGCAGGGTAGTACTGGGAAAACCGGACGGCGGGGCAGGCGGATCCGCAACTACGCACTGGGCACGATCGCCTTGGGCGCGGCCGGGATCGGTTACGCCGCCGGGATCGAGCGCAGGCACTGGACTCTGCGCACCGAGGAAATCCCCGTGCTGGCACCGGGATCGCGGCCGATCAAGGTGCTGCACATCTCGGACCTGCACATGCTGCCCGGCCAGCGGTCCAAGCAGCAGTGGGTGGCCGCGCTCAGCGAGCTGAAGCCGGACCTCGTGGTCAACACCGGCGACAACCTCGCGCACCGGCAGGCCGTGCCGTCGGTGCTGCGCGCGCTCAACCCGCTGCTCGGAGTGCCCGGGATCTTCGTCTTCGGCAGCAACGACTACTACGGCCCGAAGCCGAAGAACCCGGCGCGCTACCTGATGCCGAAGGGCCGCAAGAAACTGATCCACGGGCTGCACCTGCCGTGGCGCGACCTGCGGGCCGCGCTGATCGAACACGGCTGGCTGGACCTGACCCACGTCCGGCGCACGGTGGAGGTCGCCGGGCAGCAGGTGTTCGCCGCCGGGGTCGACGACCCGCACCTGCACCGCGACCGCTACGCCGACATCTCCGGCGAGGCCGACCGCGGCGCCGCGCTGCGCATCGGGGTCACGCACTCACCGGAACCGCGCGTCCTCGACCCGTTCGCCGCCGACGGCTACGACCTCGTGCTCGCCGGCCACACCCACGGCGGCCAGCTCCGCATCCCCGGGTACGGCGCGCTGGTGACCAACTGCGCCCTCGACCGCAGCCGCGCCCGCGGCCTCTCCCGCTGGGGCGCGAACATGTGGCTCCACGTTTCCGCTGGTCTGGGCACTTCGCCGTACGCGCCGGTGCGCTTCGCCTGCCCGCCGGAAGCCAGCCTGCTGACCCTGGTCGCCAGGGACGAACGACCCGGCGAAGTCCACAAGGCCACCCGCCGCAAAGCCCGCACCGACGTCCGCTAGACTTCTCCACGACCCGTTAAGCAGTACCTCGGGGTGTGGCGCAGCTTGGTAGCGTGCCTCGTTCGGGTCGAGGAGGTCGTGGGTTCAAATCCCGCCACCCCGACGCACAGTAGAGGAAGCCCTTGTTCGCGGAAAACGCGAACAAGGGCTTCTTTGTGTTTCCCCGGGGGTCGAACCCCCGGACCCCCGCCAGGGGGCCCCAGCCCCCTGGACCCCCGGGTGGCGGGGTGCAGCTGATCTTGAGGTGCTCGACGACGCCGGTGCCGGATCGGTGGTCACCGACGCCGCTCTCGCCCGCCGCGTGACCACTGCGCCACCGTCGACCTGCACCACATTCCCGAAGGACCCGGCCACCGGCCCGCCGTGCCATTCCCCGGGCGCAGCCGGGGCTTGGTTGGTCTTGTGGTGCGGCGTCCTGGCGGTGTTGGGAGTGGCGTGGTCGGTGGGGTTATCGGTTGGCGATTATGTCTACCCAGCATTGGCTGAATTGGCCGTCTCCGGCGCGGGACCAGACCCAGGCGCTGCGGGCGGCGCTCGCCAGTTGCGGGTGGTCGGCGCCCGCCGACTCCAAGCCGGCGATCAGGCCGTTCTCCACCTCGCGCGACAGCTCCCGGTAGGTCAGGTCCGCGCGGTACCGCACGTGCTCCCGCACCCCGCCGAAACCCGCCCTCGCCACCTTGTCCGCGATGTGGCGCCCGGCGAACGGGTCCCCGCCGTCGCGGCGGCGGAGCAGGTAGTGACCGCGCAGCGCGGCCACCACGTTCGCCGTCTTCGGCCGCAGCTTCGCCCGGCTCCAGTCCGGTGTGGACAGAGCGAGCACACCCCCTGGCCGCAGCACGCGCCACAGCTCGGACAGCACCACCTCGGACCGCGAGACCATTTCGAACAGGCCGTGCGCGAACGCGAGGTCGAAACTCCCGTCGGGCAGCGGCAGCGCGTACTCCGAACCGGCGACGAAGTCCACAATGGACGAGCCGACCGCGTAGCCCGCCGTCTCACCCACCGGACCGGGCACGTGGTCCACCCCGACCACCCGCAGCTCGTCGGCCGACGAGGCCAGGCCGTGCGTGGTCACCCCGGTGCCGCAGCCCAGGTCCAGCACCCGCATCCCCGGCCGCATCCAGCGCAGGACGAACGCCGTCCGCTCGGCGCCGACGCGCGCGGACACCTCCGAGAGCTCGAACGGGGGCCGTCCCGGCGCGAATGCCTCCTGCACTCCGCACACAGTACGGCCAGAGCACGACACGTTCGAGCAAAAGATTCTCCGAGCCCGGGGTCCCCACCCCGATGGCCCAAGCTGGCAGGATCGAGCCGTGAGCACCCCGTACCCACCCGCCCAGGTCCCTGACCGCCTCTTCGACGACGAGGCCGCCGAAGCGCGGTGGCGCGCCCGCTTCGGCGCGTCCCGGATGTCGGCGCCCGACTGGGCCGTCGACGCGCCGGACGCCAGCATCTACGTCTCCAACGCCAGCGGTGTGTGGGAGGTCTACGCCTGGAACCGCGCCACCGGCGCCCACCGCAAGGTCACCGACCGCCCCAACGGCACCATGCACGCCGTGCCCTCCCCGGACGGCCGGTGGATCTGGTGGTTCAACGACACCGACGGCGACGAGTTCGGCTCGTGGGTGCGCCAGCCGTTCGACGGCGAAGGCACCGCGGAGCCCGCGATCCCGGACGTGCACGACGGCTACTCCGCCGGGCTCGACATCGGGCACCGCGTCGTGGTGGTCGGCGTGTCCACCGACGACGGCAGCGAGCTGTTCGCGCGCACCGGCACCGAGACGAAGACCTTCTACCGCCACGAGGACGACGCGGGCATCGCCGGGCTGTCCCGCGACGAGACGCTGGTCGCCATCGCGCACTCCGAGCACGGTGATTCGCGCCACCCGGCCGTCCGCGTGCTGCGCACCGAGGACTTCGCCACCGTCGCCGACAAGTGGGACGGCGAGGGCAAGGGCCTGACCCCGCTGGAGTTCTCGCCGGTGTCCGGCGACCAGCGCCTGTTGCTGCTCCACGAGCGCCGCGGCCGCGAGGAACTGCTGGTCTGGGACACCGCTGCGGACACCGAGACCGAGCTGGAACTGGACCTGCCCGGCGAGGTGAGCGCCGGGTGGTACCCGCAGGCCGACGCGCTGCTCGTGGTGCACTTCCACCAGGGCCGCAGCTCGCTGTACCGGTACGACCTGTCCACCGCCGAATTGTCCTCATTGGACACCCCGCCGGGGCGCATCGGCGGCGCGGGCGTCCGCCCGGACGGCACGGTCGAGTACTCGTGGTCGAACGCGGCGAAGCCCCCGATGATCCGCGCACGCACGGCCGACGGCGACGAGCGCGTGCTGCTGACCCCGCCGGGCGAGCCCGCGCCGGAGTCGGCGCCGGTGGTCGACGCCTTCGTCGAAGGTGTCGGCGGCCGGATCCACGCGCTGTACTCGCGGCCGGTCGGCGCGCCGGACGGTCCGCTGCCGACGGTGTTCGCCCTGCACGGCGGCCCGCACGCGGCCGACGAGGACCGGTTCTCCGCCTACCGCGCGACCTGGCTGGACGCCGGGTTCGCGGTGGTCGAGGTGAACTACCGCGGCTCCACCGGCTACGGCTCGGCGTGGCGGGACGCGATCGAGGGCCGTCCCGGGCTGACCGAGCTGGAAGACGTGGCCGCGGTGCACGACTGGGCTGTCGAAAATGGACTCGCGGACCCGGCGAAGTGCGTGGTCAACGGCGCTTCCTGGGGCGGGTACCTGACGCTGCTGGCGCTGGGCACGCAACCGGCGCGCTGGGCGGCCGGGATCGCCGGGGTGCCGGTGGCGGACTACGTCGCCGCCTACGAGGACGAGATGGAGCAGCTGCGCTCGTTCGACCGGGCGCTGTTCGGCGGTTCGCCGGAGGACGTGCCCGCGGTCTACCGCGAGTGCTCGCCGATCACCTACGTGGACGCGGTCACCGCGCCGGTGCTGGTGCTGGCCGGGGACAACGACCCGCGCTGCCCGATCCGGCAGATCGAGAACTACCTGGACAAGCTGGGCGCGCGCTCGGCGCCGTACGAGTTCTACCGCTACGACGCCGGCCACGGCTCACTGGTGATCGCCGAGACGGTCAAGCAGACCGCCATCGAGGTCCACTTCGCGCAACGCGCCCTCGACCTGGCCTGACGCTAGGAGTGGGGCATTACTTGCATCCATTGCAAGTAATGCCCCATTCATAGCATTCGTCAGGCTAGCTGGGACGGGGTCAGGCGGCTTGGGCCTGCCACATCCAGTGGGCCTCTTCGAGCTTGTTGGTGATCTCGATCAGCAGGTCCTGGGTGACCAGGTCGCTCTTGTCGGTCTCGTCGATGCGCTTGCGCAGCCGCTGGATCAGCTCGGCGAGGATGTCGACGATGGCGGCGACGGTCTTCTCGTCGGACTGCCAGTTCTCCGGGTAGTCCGGCAGGCCCGAGCTGGCGACCACCGTCTTGGCCTTGCCGTTCGGCGAGATGCCGATGGCGTTGGCCCGCTCGGCGACCGAGTCGGTGTAGGTCCGCGCGGTGTCCACCAGCTCGTCGAGCTGCAGGTGCACGCTGCGGAAGTTCTTCCCGACCACGTTCCAGTGGGCCTGCTTGGCGATCAGCGACAGGTCCACGAGGTCGACCAGGGTCGCCTGCAGCACGTTCCCGGTGACTTCCTTGTCGCTCTCGCTGAGCGGACTCTTGATCGGCGCGTTTGCCATGGTGTGCCGTCCTCTCAATCCGTGGTGGTGGCGGTGACCTCGACCGCGATGTTGCCGCGGGTGGCGCTGGAGTACGGGCAGAGCTGGTGCGCCTGGGTCACCAGTTCGTCTGCTTTGCCCTGTTCCATGCCGCTGAGCTTGGTGTCGAGTTCGACGCTCAGTTCGAACTTCCCCTGATCGTTCTTGCCTATGCCGACCCGCGCGGTGACTTCGGACGCACCGGGGTCGACGCCGAGCTGACGCGCGGCCACTTTCAGCGCGCTGTGGAAGCAGGCCGCGTAGCCCGCCGCGAAGAGCTGTTCCGGATTCGTGTGTTCCCCGCCGGGACCGCCGAGCTCCTTGGGGGTGGCCAGCGTCTCGTCGATGACCCCGTCGGACGAGGTGACCTCGCCGTCCCGGCCTTCACCACGGGCCACCGCCTCGGCGGTGTAGAGCGCCTGGACCAATCTCCTCGCCTTCCTCCGCTGTCGGGTGCATCGGGTCGTCACCCCGTACAACGCCAGGTGGAGGGCCGAAAATGCCGCACCATGACAGGCGTCACCCGGGCGGATACCCGGGTGCGGTCTGCCGAATCAGTGCCCGGCGCGGAAACGCGCGAATTCCACCACTTGGGTACCGATGGTGCGGAGGGTGAACTCGGCTTTCTCCGAGGAGCAGCCGCCCCCCTCGTCGAACTTGACCTCGGCGGAGTTGATCGCGCCACCAAGCGGCGTCGGCCAGCCCCGCAGGGAGTGCGTGATGGTGCGGAGCTGGGCGAGCGTGGCGACCGAGGCCTGCCAGCCGAAGGCGATCGAAGCGAGGCCGACCGCGCGGCCGTCGAGGTACGGGCGTTCGTCGCCGCGCAGGTCCTCGATGTAGTCCAGGGCGTTCTTCACCAGGCCGGACAGGGCGCCGTGGTAACCGGGTGAGGCGATGATCACGCCGTCGGCCGTGCGCACCTGTTCGACCAGGTACGCCGCCTCCGGCGTGCGGTCGATCTCCCCGGCGTCGTAGAAGGGCAGCGCCAGGTCGGAGCCGGTGATCGCGAGGGTTTCCGCGCCCGCGCTCTCGGCGCCGGCCAGCGCCAGGCGGAGGGCGCGCTCGGTCTGGGAACCGTCCCGCAGCGAGCCGCCGAGGCCCACCACCTTGATGGCCATCCCCATCACCGCGCCTTCCACGTCCCCGGCAAGCCTGTCACCACTCACTCATTCGAGGCTAGCCCCTCCACTTAACTGGAGGACCAGGCATTCCACCCGAGTTCCGCGTCACACCACCCCCTGGCGAGCGGTGCTACTGGCAAGTAGCCTCATACCGCCAGTATCTCGGCCGGGAGGAAACCCACCATGACCGTGCCCGTGCAGATCCGCGTGCAAGCCGCCGCGGCCCAGTTGCTCTACGCCCTGCCGACGCCGGTCAAACGGCTGATCGCCGGGGCGCCGATCCGGCTGGACGGGCAGGAACTGGCGCTCGACGCGCAGTTGCTGCTGCGGCTGCAGCAGCTCACCGGTGCCGAGCTGGCCGGGCAGTCGGTGGAGCGCTCGCGCGCGGACCTGGACGTGTCCCGCCACCTGGTCAGCGGCAAGCCGATCGAGCCGGTGCACACCCGCGAGCTGACGATTCCCGCGCCGGCGGGCGGTATCGAGGCGACGCTGTACACCCCGGACGGGCTGCCCGAGCCGTCCGGCCTGCTGGTGTTCTTCCACGGTGGCGGCTGGGTGGTCGGCACCAGGAACAGCCACGACAACACCGCGCGCTTCCTGGCCAAGCACGCCGGTGTGCGCGTGCTGTCGGTGGACTACCGGCTGGCGCCCGAGCACCCGTTCCCGGCCGCCGCCGAGGACGCGCTGGCGGCCTTCGACTACGCCCACGCCAAGGCGGGCGAACTGGGCGCGGACCCGGCGCGGATCGCGGTCGGCGGGGACAGCGCGGGCGGTAACCTCGCGGCGGTCACCGCGCTCGTGACGACCCGGCGCGGCGGCCCGGCCCCGGCGTTCCAGCTGCTGTTCTACCCGGCGGTGGACATGAGCACGCGTCGCCGGTCGCGGGAGATCTTCGGCAACGGCTTCTTCCTCACCGACGCCCAGATGACCTGGTTCGCCGACCACTACGCCCCCGAAGGCGTCGACCGGACCGACATCCGCATGTCGCCCCTGCTGGCCGAAGACCTCAGTGGACTGCCGCCCGCCTACCTGGCCACCGCCGGGTTCGACCCGCTGCGGGACGAGGGCGAGGCGTACGCGAAGAAGCTCGAAGAGGCGGGCGTGCCGGTGGCGTTGAACCGACAGGAGGACCTGATCCACGGCTACGTGAACTTCCTCGGCATCGGCCGCCGTTTCCGCGAAGCCACCGCCGAAGCCGCGGGCGCGCTGCGCCTCGGGTTGAGCAAGAAGAAGAGCTGACGTGAAGCGGCCCGGCGAGTCCGAGGACTCACCGGGCCGCTGTGTGGTGGGAGCGTCCGCCCTCGACGGGCGGGGGTCCTACTTCCCGAACGCCGCGGCGACCTTGTCGCCGAGGTTCTTGTCCACATTGCGCCAGTACTCGAAGACGCGCTCGAGCACCGGCTGGGAGACGTCGTTCGAGGCGTGGCCGATGATGTTGCTCGCCAGCCGGTCCCGCTGCTCGTCGTCCATCACCTCGCGGACCAGGGTGCCCGGCTGCCCGAAGTCGTCGTCCTCGGCGTGCAGCTTGTAGGCCGAGCGGATGACCTCGTCCTCGACGCCGTAGGCCGACGCGGTCTCGCTCGCGTCGGCGTGCGGGCCGCCGAACGAGTTGGGCGCGTAGACCGGGTCGCCCGGATTGTTGAAGCGCATCTGACCGTCGCGCGAATAGCTGTGCACCGGTGACTTCGGCGCGTTGACCGGCAGCTGGGTGTAGTTCGCGCCGATGCGGTAGCGGTGCGCGTCCGGGTAGGCGAAGAGCCTGCCCTGCAACATCTTGTCCGGCGACGGGCCGATGCCCGGCACCAGGTTGGACGGCTCGAAGGCGGCCTGCTCGATCTCGGCGAAGTAGTTCGACGGGTTGCGGTCGAGCACGTAGCGGCCGACCTTGAGCAGTGGGTAGTCGCCCTGCGGCCACACCTTGGTCAGGTCGAACGGGTTGAACCGGTAGTCCGCGGCGTCGGCGTAGGGCATCACCTGGACGTGCAGCGTCCAGCTCGGGTGGTTGCCCTTCTCGATGTTCTTGAACAGGTCGCGGATGTAGAAGTCGGAGTCCACCCCGGCGATGCGGTCGGCGTCGGCCTGGGTCAGGTAGCCGATGCCCTGGTCGGTCTTGAAGTGGTACTTGACCCAGAACTTCTCGCCGCCGGCGTTCTCCCACAGGTAGGTGTGCGAGCCGTAGCCGTTCATCTCACGCCAGTTCGACGGGATGCCGCGATCGCCCATCAGCCAGGTGACCTGGTGCGCCGACTCCGGGCGCAGGGTCCAGAAGTCCCACTGGATGTTGTGGTCGCGCAGGTGGTTGTCGGCGCGGCGCTTCTGCGAGTGGATGAAGTCCGGGAACTTGATCGGGTCGCGGATGAAGAACACCGGGGTGTTGTTGCCGACCAGGTCGTAGTTGCCCTGCGAGGTGTAGAACTTCACCGCGAAGCCGCGCGGGTCGCGCCAGGTGTCGGGCGAGCCGTTCTCCCCGGCCACCGAGGAGAAGCGGATCACGCTCTCGGTCCGGGTGCCCGGCTGGAACAACGCGGCCTTGGTGAACTGGCTGACGTCCTCGGTCACCTCGAGGAAGCCGAACGCGCCACCACCCTTCGCGTGCACCACGCGCTCCGGTACGCGCTCGCGGTTGAACTGCGCGTTCTTCTCGATGAGGTAGTGGTCCTGCAGCAGGATCGGGCCGTTGGCCCCCAGCGTCAGCGAATCGTTGTCGCTGGCGACCGGGATGCCCACGTTGTTGGTGGTCGGCTGGGTCACGCCGGGGCCTCCTCGTAGTGGCGGGGTGGAGCTCGGGAGCACCTCCCACCATGCCCAGTTTTCTGGAACGAGTCAAGAAAACCTGTGGGCTCGGCTAAAAAACTTGCACGGGTGTACCAGGAATTGGTGTGATCGGCTTCGTGCCGCTCCAGCCCTACCGCCGCCTGCTCGCGCTGCCGTCAGTACCCAGCTCGATGCTGCTGATGTTCTTCGCGCGGCTGCCGGTCACCGCGATGGGGATCACGCTCACGCTGCACGTGGTCAGCGACCTCGGCCGCGGTTACGGCGAGGCGGGACTGGTCGGCACGGCGTCCACGGCGGGCAGTGCACTGGGAGCGCCCCTGGTCGGCCGGATGATCGACCGGTACGGGCTGCGGCCGGTGGTGCTGGTCTGCGGCACGGTCTCGGCCACCTACTTCCTGTCCACCCCGCACCTGCCGTACCTGGCGCTGGTGCTGGTCGCACTGCCCGCCGGGGTGCTGGCCGTGCCCGCGGGCTCGATCGCGCGGCAGGTGCTCTCCGCGCTGGTGCCGGAGACGCAGCGGCGGACGGCGTACTCGCTGGACACCGTGTCGCTCGAAGTGACGTTCATGATCGGTCCGGCGGCCGGGATCCTGCTCAGCACGCAGTTCTCGTCGGCGGTCGCGCTGACCTCGATCGGCGTGCTGTCCGGTGTGGTGGCGGCGCTGCTGTACCTGACGAACCCGCCGGTGCGCGCGGGGCACGAGACGATCACCGGCACGCGGCCGCCGCTGCGGTCGTGGCTGAGCGCGGAGCTGACCGCCACCCTGCTGATCGCCGTCGGCGCGTTGTTCGTACTGGTCGGCATGGAACTGGCCGCGCTGGCGTCGCTGCGGGAGAACGGCGAGGTCGGCTGGACGGGTGTGGTCATCGCGGTGATGTGCGTGGCGTCGCTGGCGGGCGGCATCGTGCACGGGGCGGTGCACCGGTCGTTGTCGCAGGTGACGCTGATGGTGTTGCTGGCGGTGCTGACCATCCCGGTCGGCCTGGTGGACTCGCCGTGGTGGCTGCTGGCGCTGGTACTGGTGCCCGCGAACGTGGTGTGCGCGCCGACGATCGCCGCCACCACGGAGGCGGTCACCTCGCTGGCGCCGGTGCGCGTCCGCGGGGAAGCGATGGGCCTGCAGGACTCGGCGACGCGCATCGGCCTCGCCCTCGGCGGTCCGGTGGTCGGATTCGTGATGGACCACTCGTCGCCGGGCTGGGGCTTCGCGGCCTCCGGCCTCGGCGGTCTCCTGCTCGCCTCGACCGGAATCCTGCTGCGACTCCGCTTCCGCACGCGAACGGCGGTGGCTTCCTAGAGGCAGGCCTTCTGCAGCTGCTCGAGATCGGTGAGGCTGCGCTGGAGCCAGTCGTTGACGTTGCCGAGCTGGTCGGACTTCTGCTGCTCGAGCTCGACGTAGGAATCGGCCATCGCGAAGAGGGTCTGCTGCACGTCCTGCTCGGCGACCTGGTTGCCCAGCTCGCGCAGCTTGGTGGCCTTCTCGCCGGCCTGCGCCTGGAGCTGCGCGGGGTCCACACTGGGATCGAAGTTCGCGATCCCCAACGCCTCCGTGCACGCGGCGGCTTTGCTGGTGGCGTTGTTGGCCTGGTTCACCGCCTGGGACACCTCGTCACACCCGGCGAGCACCAAGCCCAGCACCGCGATCCCGATCAGGTGTCGTCCAGCAAATTTGGTCATACCGCCCAACCTACTCGAATCCGACACCCCCAGGACGGGAGGCCTTTTTTGTGGTCGTTTCCGCCCCCGTACATCCCCCGCCCTTCCCTGGGGGGGCGTCCCCGAACCCAGCGTACCGAGATCGGCGGGGGCGCAGGGGGGATGCACCGGATCTGTGGACAACCGGTGGTGTTGTGGATGAAGTCCGCCGAAGAGGGCTACCGCCGCGACGAGAGGGTCGAGCGCTGATGAGCGTGGTGCACCTTCGTCAGCACCGTCGCCAGTAGTTGCTTTTCCTTCTCACTCAGGTGCGAACCGAAGTGGGCATCGATTCCGGCCCGGTAGGCGGGCGTCGTCTGGGCCAGGCGCCCGCGGCCCGCGTCGGTGATCGTGGCCCAGTGGACGCGCCGGTCCCGCTCGTCGCGGACCTTCTCGACCAGACCCGCCCGGGCCATCTCATCCACCAGCCTGCTCACGCGCGTGCGGCTGAGCACCACGCGCTCGCCCAGGTCCTGCATGCGCAACCGGCCCGACTCGGCGCCGTCCAGTTCCAGCAGCACGTCGCACCAGGTCAGCGGCAGGTGGCCGGCGCGATCGAGGTCGGCGTCGATCGCGCGCAGCGCCGCGTCGTGCGCCAGCACCATGGCGCGCCAGGCGGCCGCGCCCAAGTCCTCGGTGTGCACGGATAAAGTATAGGTAATTGCGTGCGTGCGCACATACTGAGCGATGTGCGCACGCACGACGTACCAGGCGCTCAACCCTTGACGCAGACGACCTGCTTCAGGTGGGCGACGACCTCCACCAGGTCCGACTGGGCCGCGATGACCGAGTCGATGTCCTTGTAGGCGGCCGGGATCTCGTCCACCACACCCGAGTCCTTGCGGCATTCGACGCCGTCGGTCTGGGCGGCGAGGTCCGCGGCGGTGTACAGCTTCTTCGCCTTGGTCCGCGACATCCGCCGCCCGGCGCCGTGGGAAGCCGACTGGAAGGAGTCCGCGTTCCCCAGCCCGCGCACGATGTACGAACCGGTCCCCATGCTGCCCGGGATGATCCCCAGATCCCCCGAACCCGCCCGGATCGCGCCCTTCCGCGTCACGAGCAGCTCGACACCGTCGTACGTCTCCTCCGAAACGTAGTTGTGATGGCAGGAGATCGCGTCGTCGAAAGTCGTCTGCGGCACCTCGTCCTTGAGCGCTTGCTTCACCAGTGCGACCATCGTCGCCCGGTTCCGCGCGGCGTAGTCCTGCGCCCAGAACAAATCACGCCGATACGCCTGCATTTCCGGCGTCCCCGCGACGAAAACGGCCAGATCGCGGTCCGGCAGGTCGGCGTTGTGCGGCAGTTTGCGCGCCACGCCCATGTGCCGCTCCGCCAGTTCCTTGCCGATGTTGCGCGAACCCGAATGCAGCATCAGCCACACCCGCCCCTCGTCCGCGCCACCCTGCTCCAGGCAGACCTCGATGAAGTGGTTCCCGCCGCCGAGGCTGCCGACCTGCCGGTGCGCGCGCTCGCGCAGGTCCTGCACGCCGGCGTGCAGCTCGCCGAAGCGGTTCCAGAACTCCGACCACCCGCCGACTCCGTGCACCCGCGCGGGGTTCACCGGGTTGCGGTGCATGCCGAAGCCGACCGGCACCGCGGACTCGATGCGCCGCCGCAGCTTGCCGAGGTCGTCGGGCAGGTCGGCCGCGGTCAGCGAGGTGCGCACGGCGCTCATGCCGCAGCCGATGTCGACCCCGACCGCCGCCGGGGACACCGCGTCGCGCATCGCGATCACACTGCCGACGGTGGCGCCCTTCCCGTAGTGCACGTCGGGCATCACCGCGACCCCGTGCACCCACGGCAGGTTCGCGACGTTGTGGAGTTGGCGCATCGCCTGCTCTTCGACCGAACGCGGGTCCGCCCACATCCGGATCGGCACGCGTGCGCCGTCCACCGCGGTGTACATGGCTGTTTCCTTTCCCCAGGAAATTCCGACCAACCCAGAATCACCCGTTCGGCCGTTCAGCTCAACCGTTTTTACTCCGGTGACGCAGGTCACATCCGGCCAACAATACCCTGGTGAGCTGCGATAAAGGCGCGACCTAACCGAAGACTGGAGCACGCCTTGTCCCTGCTGTCCCTCCCCCGTGAAATCCGGCTCATGCGCGCGCTGTCGAAGGAGGCCAAACGCCGCGGCATCAGCTATGACGAACTCAGCGCCACCATCAGCACCGAGGAACTCGTTCTCCTGGAAGGGAAACAGCCGGACGTGCGGCGGTGGGGCCTGTTCCCGGACGAGGAGATCACCGTGGCGGCACCGGAAAGCCGCACGGTGGCGGCGGTCAGAGCCGGGGACTGGAGACCGGCCGCGGCGGCGCTGGCCGAGCGCACCGACTGGGACCGGCGCGCGGCCGAGGTGGAAGCGCTGGCCGAGGTGGCGGCGGAGGACAACAGTTGGCTGAGAACCTGGCGGGCCCAGGCGCCGGGGGACGTCAACGCGCTGGTGGTGCAGGCGCAGGCGCTCGTCCGGCTCGCCTGGAACCGCCGCGGTTCGGCCCGCGCCTCGGACACCTCACCCGAGCAGTTCGCCGCTTTCCGCCGGGCGCTCATCGACGCGCACAAAGCCGCGGAACTGGCGTGCGACGCGGTCCCCGAGGACCCCACGCCGTGGCTGAGCCTGGTCACCATGGCCCGCGGGCTCCAGGTCGGGCACGAACGCTTCCGGCAGTGGTGGGCCGGGTTGGTCGCGCGCGCCCCCGCCCACCGCGCCGGGCACGACCAGGCGCTGCAGTACTGGTGCGCGAAGTGGGCCGGCTCCGACGAGCAGATGTTCGGCTTCGCCGAAGCGGCCGCCGCGAACCACCCGGCGCTGTCGTCCCTGCCGCTGCAGGCCGCCTACGAAGCTTCGACGAAGAACCCGAAGGTCTGGCTGGACCGCCGCATCCACCAGCAGACCGACGCGCTGCTCGCCTGGCTGTCCGGCGACGGCGCCACGAGCCCGTACGCCCGCACCGATCGCAGCATCGCCGCGCTCGTGCTGCTCGAGACCAAACGCTACGACCAGGCCGTGGAGCAGTTCCGCCACGTCGGCCGCCACGCCGACGCGTGGATCTGGCACGACGACGAGTTCCCCCGCCTGAAGTTCCTGCTCGCCCGCGGCGAAGCCTGCCGCCGGGCCCGACGCCCCTGATCCGGGCGCGGAAAAGGCCGTGGGTGAGGGGCACCCACGGCCTTCCCAGACGAACCGGTCAGCCCAGTTGCGGAGCGAGCGTTTCCGCGATCTCGTAGGTGTTCAGCGCCGCGCCCTTGCGCAGGTTGTCCCCGCACACGAAGAAGTCCAGCGTGTTCGGGAAGTCCAGCGCCTGGCGCACCCGGCCGACGTAGGTCGGGTCCTCGCCGACGACCTCGGCGGGCGTCGGGAACACGCCGTTCTCCGGGTCGTCCACCAGCACGATGGTCGGCTGCGCTTCGAGCACCTTGTGCGCTTCCTCCACGGTGACCTCGCGCGCGAAGGTGGCGTGCACGGCCAGCGAATGCGTGGTGACCACCGGGACGCGCACGCAGGTCGCCGAGACCTTCAGGTCCGGGATGCCCAGGATCTTGCGGGATTCGTTGCGCACCTTGAGTTCTTCGGAGTACCAGCCGTCGCCCTTGTAGGAACCGGCCGAGGGCACCACGTTGAACGCCAGCGGCGCCGGGAATGGGGAGTCCGAAATGGACAGACCGGCCGCCTCCAGCGTCCGGCGCACGTCACCGGCGGACACCCCGACCGGCTTGCCCGCGACCGCTTCGAGTTCGGCGTACAGCCGGTCGACGCCTTCCTTGCCCGCACCGGAAACCGCCTGGTACGAGGCCACCACGAGTTCCTTCAGCTCGAACTCGCGGTGCAGCGCGCCCAGCGCCGCCATCATCGACAGCGTGGTGCAGTTCGGGTTCGCGATGATGCCGCGCGGGCGCTCGCCGACCTTGTCCGCGTTGACCTCGGGGACCACCAGCGGCACGTCGTCGTCCATCCGGAAGGCGCCGGAGTTGTCCACGGCCACCGCGCCACGGGCCGCCGCGACCGGCGCCCATTCCGCGGAGATTTCGTCGGGCACGTCGAACATCGCCACGTCGACGCCGTCGAAGGCTTCCGCGGTCAGCTCGATGACGGTCAGCTCCTCGCCGCGAACGGTGAGCTTCTTGCCCGCCGAGCGCGCCGACGCGATCAGCCGGATTTCGCCCCACGGCACGGTTTCCCGGTTGTTGATGATGTCGATCATCACGGTGCCCACCGCGCCGGTGGCACCGACCAGAGCCAGAACAGGAGCCATTTCTATCGACCACTTCCCGCGTAGACGACGGCTTCTTCGTCGCCGCCCAGTTCGAATGCGTCATGGATGGCGCGCACCGCGTCGTCGAGCTGCGCGTCCCGGATCAGCACGGAGATGCGGATCTCGGAGGTGTTGATGATCTCGATGTTCACCCCGACCTTGGACAGGGCTTCGCAGAAGGTGGCGGTGACCCCGGGGTGCGAGCGCATGCCGGCGCCGACCAGGGAGACCTTGCCGACGTGGTCGTCGTAGAGCACCGAGGAGAAGCCCAGCTCCTCCTTGATCTTCTCCAGCGACGCGACCGCCTTGGGGCCGTTGGCCTTCGACAGCGTGAAGGTGATGTCCGTGCGCCCCGACGAGGTGTTGGAGACGTTCTGCAGCACCATGTCGATGTCGATCTCGGCGTCGGCGATCACCCGGAAGATCCGGGCGGCGGCACCGGCGTGGTCCGGCACCCCGGTCACCGTGATCTTGGCTTCGGAGCGGTCGTGCGCCACACCGGTGATCAACGCTTGTTCCACGGGGATCTCCTCGATCGATCCGGTCACCGTCGTGCCCGGCTTGTCACTGTAGGAAGAACGGACTCGGATCGGCACGCCGTAGCGCCGCGCGTACTCCACCGACCGCAGGTGCAGGATCTTCGAGCCGCTCGCCGCGAGCTCCAGCATTTCCTCGTACGGCACGGAATCCAGCTTGCGCGCGTCCGGCACGATGCGGGGGTCGGCCGAGTACACACCGTCCACATCGGAGTAGATCTCGCACACGTCGGCGTTGAGCGCCGCGGCCAGCGCCACCGCGGTGGTGTCCGAGCCACCGCGGCCGAGCGTGGTGATGTCCTTGGTGTCCTGCGCCACGCCCTGGAACCCGGCGACCAGCGCGACGTAACCCTGTTCCAGTGCTTCGCTGACCCGGCTCGGGGTGACGTCGATGATCCGCGCGTTGCCGTGCACGGCCGTGGTCACCACCCCCGCCTGCGATCCGGTGAACGACCAGGCCTGCGCGCCCTGGGCGGAGATGGCCATCGCGACCAGCGCGTTGGAGATGCGCTCACCCGCGGTGAGCAGCATGTCCATCTCCCGCTCCGGCGGAACCGGGTTCACCTGCTGGGCCAGGTCGAGCAGTTCGTCGGTGGTGTCGCCCATCGCCGAGCAGACCACCACCACCTCGTTCCCGGCCTTTTTCGTGGCCACGATCCGCTCGGCCACGCGCTTGATCCGATCAGCGCTCTCCAACGACGATCCGCCGTACTTCTGGACTACGAGCGCCACGGCCCGAACCTCCTCGCCGAGCGGGCGCCGAGCCCGCTCCATCGAATTCGACTCAGTCGGTGAGCCTACCGGGATCGGGCCGTCCGGGCGTGCCGTCGTGTGGCCGCGACCACTGCGAATGGCCTGCTCGACTAGGCTGTCCGGCGTGTCCAGCACATCGGTGACCGACCTCACCGGCGCGGCCGGGGCGGGCCGTGACGGGAATTCCGGCGGTGCGCATCACCGGCAGCCGGACGAACGCCGGGACGGGCTGCGCAGAGCGGGGTTCTTCCTCCTGCCGGCGATCCTCTTCCTCGCGGTGCGCCAGCTCGGGGTGCTGGTGCTGTCCGTCCTTTCCGGAGTGAACAACACCACAACCCACGACTCGCTGACGGCGTGGGACGGGCAGTGGTTCCTCGGCATCGCGCAGGGCGGTTACGCCGGCGTGCCGCCGGGTCTGGTGGACGCCTTCGGCCGCCGCAGCTTCGAGACCCCGCTCGCCTTCTTCCCCGGCTACCCCACCGCGGTGCGCTGGCTCACCGAGTTGACCGGCCTCGCGCTGCCCACGGCGGCTTTCCTCCTCAGCGGCTTCTTCGGCGTGGTGACCGCCTACGCGCTGATGAAGCTCGGCCGGATGATCCGCGGTGGCTCGGATCGGGTCGGCTACATCCTCGTGGTCCTCTTCGCGGCCTCGCCGATGGGCGTGGTGCTGTCGATGGCCTACTCGGAGTCGATGTTCTGCGCGGCTGCCGCGTGGGCCCTGGTCTTCGTGCTGGACCGGCAGTGGCTGGCCGCGGGCGCCTGCACCGCGGTGGCCGGGCTGGTGCGCCCGACCGCGGCGGCGGTGCTGCTCGCGGTCGGCGTCGCGGTGCTGCTGCACGTGGTCCGCAAGCGCGAGGTCTGGCACCCGCTGGCCGGGCTGCTGGTCGCGCCGGTCGGCCTGGTCGGCTACCTGACCTGGGTGGGCGTGCAGCTGCGCCCGCACGCCGGGTGGTTCGACCAACTGCAGGCGTGGACCGATCTGCAGCGGCGCGGGTGGGATTCGCGGTTCGACTGGGGCCAGGCCACGGTGACCTTCGCGGGCAAGGCGCTCGGCCGGTCGGGCAACGTGCTGGAGATCGCCACCATCGCGATCCTGGTGGCCGCGCTGGTGCTGGTGGTCATCGCGATCAAGCAGCGGCTGGAGCTGCCGCTGGTGCTCTACGGGGTCGGGGTGCTGCTGATGGACCTCGGTTCGAACGGGCTGATGAACTCCAAGGCGCGGCTGCTGGTGCCGGCGTTCACCCTGCTCATCCCGCTCGCGCTGGCGCTGGCGAAGCGCCGGACGTCGACCGTGGTGCTGACGCTGTGCGCGGCGGCCGTGGCCAGCGCGTGGTTCGGCGCGTATTCGCTGACGATTTGGCAGTATGCGATCTGATGAAGGACGCCGAGACGAGTGTGCCGGTCCACGACCTGATCCGGCGGCGGTGGAGCCCGCGGGCGCTGGACGAGACGGCCGTGGTGACCAGGGCGCAGCTGACCGCCCTGCTCGAGGCGGCGCGCTGGGCGCCGTCCTACGGCAACACCCAGCCCGCCCGGTACCTGGTCGGCTTTCGCGGGGACAAGACGTTCGAGGGCATCCTCGGCACGCTGAACTCGGGGAACCAGTCGTGGGCGCACCGCGCGGGGGCGTTGCTGATCGGCGCCGTGGTGACCGCGAACGACAAGGGCGACATCCCGTACGCCGAGTACGGACTGGGCCTGGCGAGCGAGAACCTGGTGCTGCAGGCGATCGCGGAAGGCCTGGTCGCGCACCAGATGGCCGGCTTCAACCCCCACCTGGTGCGGCGCGAGTTCGACCTGCCGGACGACGTGACTCCCCTGGTCGCCATCGCCGTCGGCACCTTGGGTGACCCGTCTCAACTGGAGGAGCGGCGCCGGGACCGCGAGACAGCCGCGAGGCGACGGGTGCCGCTGTCGGAATTCGCCTTCACCGAGACCTGGGGCCAGGCGTTCTAGCGGATCAGGCGCCACCCACGCGGCGGATGATCTTCGCCACCAGCGACGACACGATCAGCCAGAAGATCGCCGCGATGCCGTAGTTGACCAGCACCTGGGCCTTCGGGTCGGAGATGTTGGTGAACAGGTCGCCGAAGCCCAGCGCGAGCGGCTCCGCCCAGTCGCCGATGAACTGCGTGATGCCGTTGTCCGGGTTCGCGCCGCCGACCACCAGGATCACGTGCACGGCCAACACCAGCGCGAAGACCAGGCCGACCCAGCGCACGATCGCGGCCAGCAGGCCGACGATCCGCAGCCTGGTCGCACGCCGGTTCGCCCGGCGCTGCTCCTTGGCGGCCTCCTTCTGGAGCGCCTCCTCTTCGCGGAACATCTCCGCGCGCGCCGGCGTGCCGGCGACCGGGGGCAACGCCTGCGTCGGGGCCTCGTCGTGACCCTTCACCGGCTTCTCGGAGTGCTCACCCATGCCAGGCAGTTTCGCACGGCGACCGCACCGGGGGCTACTTGTGAGTAATGATCGCGGGTTTGTTCCCGAGCCGTGACCGTGGTTAAGCTGACCGGCGTGGCACGCGCTCTCCTGCTTCGCTGCCGCGACGGGGCCTGACCAGACCGGCTCCTCGTCGCGGGGCTTTGTGGTGCTGGCAAAACACCGCGCCGGTCGTTCCCCGAAGTCCGAAGCAGCAGGAGTAGCCAGATCATGAGCACGCCCGAAAAGCCCGCGGCCAGCCGGATTCGCAAGCCGTCCCGGCCCGCCCCGGCCGACCAGCCCCGGTGGAACCCCCAGCGCGGCACCTCCATGCCGGTGCACCGCTACCGCCCGTGGTTCGAACTGGTCGAGAACATCGACGTAGCCGACCGCACCTGGCCGGACCGCCGCATCGAGCGCGCGCCGCTGTGGTGCGCGGTCGACCTGCGTGACGGCAACCAGGCGCTGATCGACCCGATGTCGCCCGCCCGCAAGCGCAAGTTCTTCGAACTGCTGGTGCGCATGGGGTACAAGGAGATCGAGGTCGGTTTCCCGGCCGCCAGCCAGACCGACTTCGACTTCGTCCGCGAGATCATCGACGAAGGCGCCATCCCCGACGACGTGCACATCCAGGTGCTGACCCAGTGCCGCCCGGAGCTGATCGAGCGCACCTTCCAGGCGCTGGAGGGCGCCCCGCGCGCGATCGTCCACATCTACAACTCCACCTCGATCCTGCAGCGCCGCGTGGTCTTCCGCGAGGAGCGCGAGGGCATCAAGAAGATCGCGTTGCAGGCCGCGGAGCTGGTGGTCGAGTACGCGGCGAAGTACTCCGACACCGACTTCCGCTTCCAATACTCGCCGGAGTCCTACACCGGCACCGAGCTGTCCTACGCCGCCGAGGTGTGCAACGCGGTCACCGACATCTGGAAGCCGACCCCCGAGCGCCCGGCGATCCTGAACCTGCCCGCCACCGTCGAGATGGCCACGCCGAACGTCTACGCCGACTCGATCGAGTGGATGCACCGCAACCTGGAGCGCCGCGACTCGGTGATCCTGTCGCTGCACCCGCACAACGACCGCGGCACCGGCATCGCCGCCGCCGAGCTGGGGTACCAGGCGGGCGCGGACCGGATCGAAGGCTGCCTGTTCGGCAACGGCGAGCGCACCGGCAACGTGGACCTGGTCGCGCTGGGCATGAACCTGTACAGCCAGGGCATCGACCCGCAGATCGACTTCTCCGACATGGACGAGATCAAGCGCACGGTCGAGTACTGCAACCAGCTGCCGGTGCCCGAGCGCAGCCCGTGGGGCGGTGACCTGGTGTTCACCGCGTTCTCCGGCAGCCACCAGGACGCGATCAACAAGGGGCTGGACGCGCTGGGCAAGGCCGCCGAGAAGGCGGGCGTGCCGGTGGACGAGCACCCGTGGGAGGTCCCGTACCTGCCGATCGACCCGAAGGACGTCGGCCGCAACTACGAGGCCGTGATCCGGGTCAACTCGCAGTCCGGCAAGGGCGGCGTGGCCTACATCATGAAGAGCGAACACCAGCTGGACCTGCCGCGGCGGCTGCAGATCGAGTTCTCCAAGACCATCCAGCGGCACACCGACACCGCCGGTGGCGAGGTGAACCCGGCCACCATGTGGACCGCGTTCTCGGCCGAGTACCTGGAGCCGAAGGTGCCGCTGGAGCTGGTGCGCCAGCACGTCACCGACAACGGCGGCGGCGAGTACGAGATCGCCGCGACGGTCCGGGTGGACGGTGAGGAGCACGACATCACCGGCCGCGGCAACGGCCCGATCGCCTCGTTCTTCGACGCGCTGGCCGGGGTCGGCTTCGACCTGCGGCTGCTGGACTACAGCGAGCACACGCTCACCCCCGGTGACGACGCGAAGGCGGCGTCCTACATCGAATGCGCGATCGACGACCGCGTGTTCTGGGGCGTCGGCGTGGACCCGTCGATCGTCACGGCTTCGCTGCGGGCCGTGGTGTCCGCGGTGAACCGCTCGCACCGGTAGGCGGACGTGCGCGCCGAGCGGCTGGTCGCCCTGTTGTTCACCCTGCAACGCAAACGCGGGGCGACGGCGGCGGAACTGGCCGGCGAGCTCGGCGTGTCCGAGCGGACCATGCACCGCGACCTGGCCGCGCTCCGCGACGCCGGCGTTCCACTGTGGACCGAGCAGGGCCGCAACGGCGGGGTGCGCCTGGTCGACGGCTGGCGCGCCCGGCTCGACGGGCTGACCTCGCGGGAGGCCGTGGCGATCTTCGCCTTCGGCGTCCCGGAGGCGCTGGGCGCGCTGGGCCTGGGAACCGCGGTGTCGGCGGCGCACGCGAAGGTGTCGGCGAGCCTGCCGAAGGAGTTGCGTGAGCAGGCGGAACACGTGGCCGGGCGCTTCCACCTGGACGCGCCCGGCTGGTTCCGCGGCGAGGACCCGGCGGACTCGCTGGCCGCGGTGACGCGGGCGGTGTGGGAGTCGCGGCAGCTCCGGATCTCCTACCGGCGGCGGGACAAGCTCGCCGAACGCCTGCTCGAGCCGCTGGGTCTCGTGCTCAAAGCGGGGGTCTGGTACCTGGTCGCCCGCGTCCCGGAGGACGACGCGATCCGCACGTACCGGGTGGGCCGGATCGCTTCCGTGGAGCTGCTCGACCAGCGCTTCTCGCGGCCCGCGGACTTCGACCTGCCCGGTTGGTGGCGCCGGTCGTCGGCGGAGTTCGAGCGGTGGACCATGCACCTGGAGGTCACCCTACGGCTGAGCGCCCGGGCCTTCCGGCGGCTGCCACAGGTGCTGGGCCTGGAGTCGATGGGTTCGTCGCTGCTGGAACACCACCCTCTGGCGGACGGCTGGATCCAGGCGCGCTTGATGATGGAGACGGAGCACATCGCCGTCGGCCAGCTGATCTCTTTGGGGAGTGAGGTGGAGGTCCTTTCACCCGCCTCGGTCCGAGCGGCACTGGCAGAGGTCGGCGCCGCCATAGCCGCCCGAAACGCCCCACAGGAGTGACCTCGGTGTCACGAATGTGGCTTTTGAGACGCCAGACGTCTCGAAAGCCACATTCGTGACATGGCCGGTGGCTCCGCAGCCGACCACAGGCTCGCCCGGCCGAATGTTGGACTCGACTGCTCGAATGCGGGACTCGGCTACCTCAACGTGCGACTCACTTACGCGAATGTGGTGTTCGGCTACCCGAACGTGAGGTTCGGGTGCGACAACGTAGAACTCGGGTGCCCGAGTGTGGGGTTCGGGTGCCTGAACGTGGGGTTCGGGTGTGGGGGCACGGATGTGGCGGGTGGGCCACATCCGTGACCGTGGGGTTAGCGGTAGCCGGTGGGGTTGGCGGGTTTGCCGACGGATTCCACCTCGTTGATGTACCGCCAGGCGTCCGGGCGGCTGCCGTCGACGTCGTCGATGGAGTACAGCTGGGCCAGCTGGCCGCTGCTCACCGTCTTACCCGCGAAGCGGCCCCGGTCCGGGTCGGCGGCCAGGGCGGCGACGGTGCGACCCGCGAACGTCGGGGTTTCCGAGATGCAGAAGTGCGGGTGCTCGGCCGTCGCGTCCTGCCAGTTGGCTTCGGTGACGCCGAACGCCTCCAGCATCGCCTCCGAGCGCAGCCAGCCCGGGGTGAACCCGATCGCCGTGCAGTCGTACGGCTCCAGTTCCGCCGCCTGCCCGATCGCCAGCAGGTGCCCGTTCGCCTTCGCCAGGTAGTACGGCAGCGTGGCCCCCTTGCGGTAGTTCGCGTTGTACTCCTGCGTGCCGTCGGTCATCTCGACCACCAGCCCACCCGGCTGCCGGATCATCAGCGGCAGCAGGTGGTGGCTGGTGATCAGGTGCGAGTGCACGCCCAGCCGCAGCTGGTGCAGGCCCTTTTCCAGGTCGTGCTTCCAGATGGGCGTGTCCCACTCCAGGAACCCGTCACCGCCCCACAGGCCGTTGACCAGGATGTCCAGCTTCCCCTGCTCGCGGTCCACCCGCGCCGCCAGCTCGGCTACCTGCGTGCTCTCCAGGTGGTCCACCCGGACCGCGATCGCCTTGCCACCCGCGCGTTCCACCAGTTCCGCGGTGTCCTCGATGGACTCCGGGCGGTCCACTTCGGACCGCTGGGTCCTGGTGGTGCGACCCGTGACGTACACCGTCGCCCCCTCGCGGCCGAGTTCGACCGCGATGGCCCGGCTCGCGCCGCGGGTACCCCCGGCCACCAGCGCCACCTTGCCCGACAGTGCGCTTCCCATGCGTGCTCCGTTCTCGTCGTTCCTCAACGAGACCCAGCATCGGCCCGAACCATGACAGAACCTGGCATGGTTCCGGGAATTCGCCCAGAAGACCCGGAAGCTCCGGTCGTCGCGGCGACCTCGGCGTGCAGCGCGTCGAGCACGGCGGCCACCGCGGGACGGCTCGCCGCGCCCCTGCGCAGCACCACCTCGATGTGCCTGGCGGCGCGGATTCCGGCGAGCGGGCGCCGCAGCAGGCACTCGCCTGCCGAGCGGCTGATCGCGTACCGCGGCAGCAGGGCCACCCCGTGCCCGGCCCCGACCAGCGCCTCGATCACCCGGAAGTCGTTGATCCGCTGGAACACCGTGGGCTGCACCCCGGTCCGCACGGTCAGCGAGCGCAGCACGTCGTCCACCGGGAACCCGACGTCGACCCCGATCCAGCGCTCCCCCGCCAGGTCGGCGAGGTCGACGCGGTTCTCACCGCCGAGCCGGTGTCCCGGCGGCAGTGCCACGTCCAGCGGCTCCCGCAGCAGGTGGACCACGTCGTGCCGGTCGGACCCGAACGGCGGCGCGTGCTCGTCGCGGTGGGTCACCACGAGGTCGAAGTCGGCGACCAGGCCCGGCACCTCGGGCGGGGTCATGTCGATGTCGCGCACGTCCAGCTCGAGCCCGTCGAACTCGGCGACCCGGTGCAGCAGGCCCGGCAACAACATGAGTGCCCCCGACGGGAACATCGCCAGCCGGACCCGCCCGCGCGGCACGCTGCGGTAGGTGTCCAATTCGGACTCCGCCCGCTCCAGCGCGGCGAGTACCTCGTCGGCCCTGGCGACCAGCGCGCGGCCCGCGTCGGTGAGCCGGAGCCCGCGGCCCGCCGGTTCGGTCAGCGGCAGGCCGACCTCCGCCTGCAACGCCCGGAGCTGCTGCGAGACCGCCGACGGCGTGCAGTGCAACGCCCTGGCCGCCGCCGTCACGCTGCCCCGGTCGGCGAACTCGCGCAGGGTGCGCAAGCGTCCGATGTCCATGCCCAGAGACTAGAGCAATTCTGAAGACGCGCTTCAAGGTCATTGCAAATATTCTCGCTGGTCCTTCACGATCACGGGCTGCACAGTAGGGGCATGGCCCGCCGAGATCTGTTCACCGCGTTGCTGGTCGCCGTGCTCTGGGGCTGCAACTTCCTCGCCATCCACGCCCTGCTCGGGCACTTCCCGCCGCTGTTCGCGGGTGCCCTGCGGTTCGCCGTCATCGCCGTGCCGACGATCCTCTTCGTGCCGTGGCCGAAGGTGAAGCTGCGCTACCTGCTCGGCTACGGCCTCGGCTTCGGCACCGGCCAGTTCGCCTTCCTGTTCATCGCGATGGACATCGGCATGCCGACCGGGCTGGCGTCGCTGGTGTTGCAGGCCTCGGCGCCCTTCACCGTGCTTCTGGGGACGGTGTTCCTGCGCGAGAAGTTCAGCCGCCGCCAGACCGTCGGCATCGTCGTCGCGATGGGCGCGATGGCGGTGATCGCCGCGCAGCAGGCCGAGACGGCCGCGCTCCTGCCGGTGCTGCTCACCTTGCTGGCCGCGCTGAGCTGGGCGGTCGGCAACCTCAGCACGCGACGCGCCAAGCCGTCGAACGCGCTGCACTTCACGCTGTGGATGTCCGTGGTGCCGCCGCTGCCGATGCTCGCGTTGTCGATGCTGGTCGAAGGCCCTGGCGCCGGCTGGACTGCGCTCGCCACGATCGCCACCCCCACCGGCTGGACCTCGATGGCCGGGCTCGCCTACATCGTGCTCTTCGGCACCGTCGTCGGCTCCGGCCTGTGGACCCTGCTGATGCAGCGCTATCCGGCTGGCCGAGTCGCGCCGTTCTCGCTGCTGGTGCCGGTGGTCGGCATGTCGGGCGCGTTCGTGTTCCTCGGCGAGCGGCCGCACGCGATGGAGATCCTGGCGGGTGTGGTGCTGGTGGGCGGGGTGTTGCTGGGCTCGACCAGCGGATCAGCTGATCGACGCCAGCGCCGTGCCGAGCGGGACCTCGCCGCCGAGGACGTCGAACCCCCGGTTCTCCGTGAGCGGCTCGCTCAGTGACGCCACCAGCACCGCGGCCACGTCCTGCCGCGAGATCCGCCCGGGTTCGAGGTGCCCGGCGAGGCGGACCCGGCCGGTGAACGGGTCGTCGGTGAGCGTGCCGGGCCGGACCACCGTCCAGGTCAGGCTGGACCGGCGCAGGATGCTGTCCGAAGCCTGCTTGGCCAGCAGGAACGAGCGCACCAGCCGGTCGCCCTGGTCCGGGGAGTCGGCGAACTGCGCGGAGAGCTGGAGGAAGCGGACCACGCCCGCCTTCTCGGCCGCGCGGACCGCGGCGATGGCACCGTCGCGGTCGACCAGGTTCACCGCGGACGGGTCCGGATCGGCCGCCCCGGCGGTGTTGATCACCACGTCCGCCCCGGCGCAGGCGTCGACCAGCGCCTCCGGGAACGAGGCCAGGTCCGCGATCACCGGCTCGGCGCCGAGCGCGGCGGCTTCCTCGCCACGGCGTTTGCTGCGGACGCCCGCCCGCACCGTGTGACCCTGCCGCAGCAGCATCCGCACCACGTGGATCCCCGTCCGTCCGGACGCCCCCAGCACTGTGACCCGCATAACAGTGATGTTGCCATGAAAACGGCCCCACCGGCGGAAACCCGGTGGGGCCGTTATCGCAACAACCGCTACACGTCCATCGCCTCGACGACCGAGGCCACGTGCGGGACGTCGGGGTTCACGCCCGCGTCCACCTCGACCAGTTCCGGCGACACCTCGTGCGGCTTGATCCGGCCGTCGCGGATGTCTTCGGCCCAGTGGCAGGCCACCCGGTGACCGGTCGCCGCGCCTTCGAGAACCCGCAGCTGCGGGCGCTCGGTGTCGCACAGCGTTTCCTGCTTCCACGGGCACCGCGTGTGGAAGCGGCAGCCGGTCGGCGGGTTGGCCGGCGAGGGCAGGTCACCGGCGAGCAGGATCTGCTCCCGGCTGTCCTCCACCACCGGGTCCGGCACCGGGATCGCCGAGAGCAGCGCCCGGGTGTACGGGTGCAGCGGCTCCTCGTACAACGCGTCGGAGTCGGCCTCCTCCACCAGCGAACCCAGGTACATCACGCCGATCCGGTCGGAGATGTGCCGCACCACGGCCAGGTCGTGCGCGATCACCAGGTAGGTCAGCCCGAGGCGGTCCTGCAGCTCCTCCATCAGGTTGACCACCTGCGCCTGCACCGAGACGTCCAGTGCGGACACCGGCTCGTCGGCCACGATCAGGTCCGGCTCGACCGCCAGTGCCCGCGCGATGCCGATGCGCTGGCGCTGTCCCCCGGAGAACTCGTGCGGGTACTTCCGCAGCGAACTCTCCGGCAGGCCGACCGAGTTGAGCAGCTCGCGCAACCGCGCCGCGGTCTGCTCCTTGCCCTTGTCGAGCCCGTGCGCCCGCATGCCCTCGACCAGGATGGACTCCACCGACTGACGCGGGTCCAGGCTGGACAGCGGGTCCTGGAAGATCATCTGCATCCGCCGGCGCATCTTGCGCAGGTTCTCGCCCTTGAGCTTGGCCACGTCGGTGCCGTCGAAGACCACCGAACCGTCGGTCGGCTCGGTCAGCCGCAGCATCGCCCGCCCGAGGGTGGACTTGCCGCAGCCGGACTCGCCGACCAGGCCGTAGGTCTCCCCGCGCTCGATCGACAGGTCCACCCCGTCCACGGCGTAGACGTAACCGACGGTCTTGTCGATCACCACCCCGCGCTTGATCGGGAAGTGCACCTTCAGGCCCTCGACGCTGACCAGCACGTCTTTGTCGTTCTCGCTCATCGGGCTCCCTCCCCCGCGGCCGCCTTCGGCAGCGCCACCGGGTTGTGGCAGCGCAGCAGCCCGGCGCCGTCCGGCTCCAGCGCCGGGGTCACCTGGCGGCAGGTGTCCAGCGCGTTCGGGCAGCGGGGTGCGAAGGCGCACCCACCGTCCCACGGAATGTTGTCGGCCACCGAACCGCGGATCGGGACCAGTTTCTCCCCGCGCCCGGCGTCCAGCCGCGGGATGGAAGCGAGCAGCCCGTGGGTGTACGGGTGCCGCGGCTCGGCGAACAGCGCGTGCCGCTCGGCCCGTTCCACGATCTTGCCGCCGTAGAGCACGTTCACCTCGTCGCAGAGACCAGCCACCACCCCGAGGTCGTGCGTGATCATGATCAGCGCGGTGCCGGTGTCGCGCACCAGTTCCTGCAGCAGCGCCAGGATCTGCGCCTGGATGGTCACGTCGAGCGCGGTGGTCGGCTCGTCGGCGATGAGCAGCCGCGGCCGGCAGGCCAGCGCGATCGCGATCAGCGCCCGCTGCCGCATCCCGCCGGAGAGCTGGTGCGGGTACTCGGTCAGGCGCCGGGTCGGGTCCGGGATGCCGACCTTGGCCAGCAGGTCACCGGCCTCGACCATGGCCGCCTTGCGGGACATGCCGCGGTGGCGTTCGAGCACCTCGGTGACCTGGATGCCGATCGGGATCACCGGGTTCAGCGAGGACAGCGGGTCCTGGAAGACCATGCCCAGGTCCCGGCCACGCCGGTCCCGCATCTCGCCCTCGCCCAGTTTGAGCAGGTCGGTGCCCTCGAACTTGACCGAGCCGGTGACCTTGTTGCCGCGCTTGGCCAGCAACCGCATGATCGCCAGCGAGGTCACCGACTTGCCGCAGCCGGACTCGCCGACCAGCCCGACCGTCTGGCCGGGTTCGACGTCGAAGCTGACCTCGTCCACCGCGGTGAACGGCCGCTCGCCCTTGCGCTGGAAGACGACCTTCAGGTCGCGTACTTCGAGCAGAGCCATGTCATCTCACCGCCTGTTCTTCGGGTCGAGTGCCTCGCGCATGGACTCCCCGAGCAGGGTGAAGCCCAGCGCCACGATGATGATCGCGATGGCCGGGTAGAAGGCCAGTTCCGGGCGGATGTCCAGGAACTGCCTGGCCGCCTTGCCCAGCATCAGGCCCCACTCCGCACGGGTCGGGTCCGGGTCGCCGAGGCCGAGGAACGACAGCGCCGCCGCCTCGATGATCGAGGTGGCCAGCGTCAGCGTGGCCTGCACGATGACCGGGCCCAGCGAGTTCGGCAGCATGTGCCGCAGCACGATGGTGTGCCGCTTGACGCCGAGCGAGGTCGCCGCCAGCACGTGGTCGCTGGAGCGCTGCGCGAGCATGGTGCCGCGCAGGAGCCTGGCGAAGATCGGCACGCTCACCATGGCGACCGCGATGATCACCGTCCACTGGCTCGGCTTCGCCGCCAGCGCGGCGATCGAGATGGCCAGCAGCAGGCTCGGGATGGACAGCATGACGTCCACCAGGCGCATCAGCACGGTGTCGACCCAGCCGCCGAACGCACCCGCGATCCCGCCGATGATCATGCCGATGACCAGGCCGATCAGCGTGGCCATCACGCCGACGAGCAGGGTCTGCTGCGCGCCGACGAGCATCCGGGAGAGCAGGTCGCGGCCGAAGTCGTCGACACCGAGCGGGAAGCCGGACTGCGGACCGGGGATGATCCCCTGGCCCAGCGCCACTTCGCTCTGCAGGTACCGCTCGTACGGGTCCTTCGGCGTGAGCAGCGGCGCGAACGCCGCCAGCAGGACGAACAACCCGGTGATCACCGCGCCGGTGATCGCCACCGGGCTGCGCGACATCCGGCGGATGGCCTGCTGCGCCAGGCTGTGCCCGGCGGTGGCGGCGAGGTCGTCGACCTTGTCCTTCTTGCGGGACAACATGTTGGTCATCGCACACGCACCCTCGGGTCGATGATGCCGTAGGAGATGTCGACCAGCATGTTCACCAGCACGTAGACCACCGCGCCGAGCAGGATCAGCGCCTGCAGCCGCGGGTAGTCACGCCGCTCGATGCCCTCGGCCAGCAGCGAACCGATGCCGTTGAGGTTGAACACCCGCTCGGTCAGCACGGCACCGCCGAGCAGCAGGCCGGTCTGCAGGCCGATCGTGGTGGCCACCGGCAGCAGCGCGTTGCGCAGCACGTGCCGGCGGCGGATGGTCGGCCCGGCGAGCCCCTTGGACTGGGCGGTGCGGATGAAGTCCTCGTTCAGGACGTCGAGCACCGAGGCACGGGTGATGCGGACGATCACCGCCAGCGGGATCGTGGCCAGCGCCGCGGCGGGCAGCACCAGGTGCACGATCGCGTCCCAGGACGCGTCCCACTCCTGGGTCAGCAGCCCGTCGAGCACGGCGAAGCCGGTCACGTCGGTGGCGCCGATCAGCGTGTCCTGCCGTCCGCCGACCGGGAACAGGCCCAGTTGCTCGGCGAAGACGAACTGCAGCAGGTAACCGAGGAAGAACACCGGCACGGCGACCCCGACCAGGGTGGCCATGATCGTGGCGTTGTCCAGGAAACCACCGCGGAAACGGGCGGCGATGTAGCCGAGCGGGATGCCGAGGCCGACCGCGAGGATCAGCGCGGCGATGGACAGCTCGAGGGTCGCGGGGAGCGCGAACCCGATCTCGGAGAGCACGGGCTGGGTGGAGATCAGCGAGTTGCCGAAGTCACCGGTGAGCACGCGGCCGAGGAACTTGAAGTACTGGATGAAGATCGGCTGGTCGAGGCCGAGGATCTGGTTCAGCTCGGCGATCTTCTCGGGGGTGGCCTTGTCGCCGAGCAACGCGCCCGCCGGTCCGCCGGGGAGTGCGCGGAGCCAGGCGAAGACAAGGATGGACAGGATCAACAGCGTCGGGATCGCTTGTAGCAACCGACGCACGATGAATCGGAGCATGGGAAGGAGGTCTCTCTTGATAGCCCAGGTGGTGGCGGGCCAAGGGGCGGGACGCAGAATACGCGTCCCGCCCCTGGTCGGCTAGGTGTAGCAGGCTCGGGCTATCCGAGGCTCACCGTGTTGAAGCGCTCGTCGGTGAGCGGGCTGGGCACCATGCCCTGCACCTTCGGCCCGACGACCAGCGCCGGGGTCGGGTACGCGATCGGGACCGCGGGCAGGAACTCCATGATCTGCTTGTTCACGCCCTGGTAGGCCTGGGCGTGCGGGCCGTCGCCCTGGGTGCCGTCGGCGGCCGCCAGCGCCTGGAACAGCTGGTCGTTCTTGAACCCGAACTCCGGCTTCTCGCGGCCGAAGAAGGTCCCGACGAAGTTACCGGCGTCGTTGTAGTCACCGGTCCAGCCCAGCAGGTGCAGGTCGTGCTTGCCGTGCTTCTGCACGTCGTCCTTGTACCCGCCGTTCCACGGCTTGGCGATCGGCTCGATGTTGATGCCGATGGCCTTGAGGTCCTCGGAGATCGAGGTGAAGGTGTCCGCCGGGTTCGGCATGTACGGCCGGGTGACCTCGGTCGGGTAGTAGAACTTCAGCGACAGGCCCTCGGCGCCGGCTTCCTTGAGCAGCTGCTTGGCCTTCTCCGGGTCGTACGCGTACTTCGGCACGTCCTCGGTGTAACCGGCGATCGCCTTGGGCACGAACTCGGTCGCGACCTCGGAACCCTCGGCCAGCTTGCTCTTCACGAACTGCTCGCGGTTGATGCCGTAGGCCAGCGCCTGGCGCACCTTCACGTCGGCCAGCTTCGGGTTGCCCGACTGGTTGATGCCCAGGTAGAGCACGTTGAACGAGGGGCGGATCAGCACGTTCTGACCCTCGTTGCGCAGCAGCTGGTAGTCCGCGGGCGCCGGGTAGTCGAAGCCCTGGATGTCACCGGCCTTGAGCGCCTGCTTGCGCCCGTTCTCGTCCTTGATCACCTTGAAGATGAGCTTGTCGAGCTTGGCCTTTTCCCAGTGGGCGTCGTTGCGGACCAGGGTGATCTCGCCCTTGCCCTGGTCGTAGCCCTCGAACTTGAACGGACCGGTGCCGGTCGGGTGCAGGTTCGCGTAGTCGCTGTAGGAGAAGGAGTCGCCGGTCTGGGTGACCTGGTCGGCGTTGTACTTCTTCAGCGCGTCCGGGCTGGAGATCGACAGCGACGGCAGGGTGAACGCGGCCGGGAAGGCACCCTTCGCCTTGTTCAGGTTCAGAACGGCGGTCGAGTCGTCCTTGGCTTCGCAGTTCTTGTAGACCGGGTCGCCGGCGGCGTCGCCCTCGTTGGCCGCGAAGCCCTCGAACACGTCGCCGTAGTAGATCATCTGGCTCTGGGCCGCCTGGCCCTTCATGTTGAACCAGCGGTCGAAGTTGAAGCAGACGGCCGCGGCGTTGAACGGGGTGCCGTCGTGGAAGGTCACGCCCTTGCGCAGGTTGAACGTCCAGGTCTTGCCCTCGTTGCTGGACTCCCACTTCTCCGCGAGCGAGCCGACGACCTCGGCGGTACCCGGCTTGTTCTGCAGCAGCGTGTCGTACATCTGCCGGGTGATGCGGAAGGTCTCGCCCTCGTCGTTGAAGACGGGATCGAACATCTTCGGGTTGCCGGCGGCTCCGAAGATGAACGTGCCTGCGTTGTCGGCCCCGGCGTCACGCTGGGATTCGGCACAGGCGGTCACAGAGAGCGCGAGCGCACCGGATAGCCCGATCAGGGCGATTCGACGCGTTCGAGCGCCTCGCGATTGGAGCATGTTGGCACCCCTTGGACATTCTCAGATCGGACCGCCCGGTTATCGGACAGCCGGGCGGCGCATTGGTTGGTGGCCGACACTAGTCGGTTATCGGGCGCTCACTTAAGCACTCGAGGTTACGATCGCGCTACGTGAGTGACACCGTCGGCGCATTGCGCTCACGAATAATGACTGTGCGTGGCGAATTTCGGCGCCACTGGTACGAACGGACGCACCGCGTTGGACTCGATGCGCACCGTCGCGGCGGCCGCCGTGCGGTCGGCGAGGAACCAGCCGAGTTCGAAGTCCTGCCATTCGCGCAGGTGCTTTCGCTCCCTTTCCCCGTCGCGGGAAACGGCGCGTTCCAGCCGGGTGGCCTGGTCCAGACCATCGAGCCAGGCCAAGCACGTTAGGTGAGCACGCACCGAGGCCCGGCCCGCGGAAACGCCCTCGAGCACCAGGACCTCGGGTACACGCACAGTGATCGACTCACCCGGGACGGGGATGCCGGAGGTCCAGTCCATCCGGCGATAGGCACCGCCGCGGCCGCGCGCGAGCGGCCGGAGCACACCGGCGCGCAGGCGGGGCCACCAGGACACCGGATCGTCCCAGGTGGCGAATTCGTCGGTGCCGATGCCGAGCGCGTCGACCCCGCGCTCGGTGAATTCGGTGAGCAGGTTGCCCGCCAGCGTGGTCTTGCCCGCGCCGGACGGCCCGTCGACGGCGACCAGCCGGACGCCGCCGAGCGCGGGCCGCCCCGCGAGCACCCGCTCGACGATCACAGGGCGCGGCGGCCCGACAGCGCGCGGCCCAGGGTCAGTTCGTCGGCGAACTCCAGGTCGCCGCCCATCGGCAGGCCCGAAGCCAGCCGGGTGACCGACAGCCCGGGGAAGTCGCGCAGCATCCGGACCAGGTAGGTCGCGGTGGCCTCGCCCTCGGTGTTCGGATCGGTGGCGATGATGACCTCCGTGACCTCCTCGCCGCCGATGCGGGCCAGCAGCTCACGGATGCGCAACTGGTCCGGGCCGATGCCGGACAACGGGTCGAGCGAGCCGCCGAGCACGTGGTAGCGGCCCTTGAACTCGCGGGTGCGTTCCACCGCGAGCACGTCCTTCGGCTCCTCGACCACGCAGATCAGCGAGAGGTCGCGGCGGACGTCCCGGCAGATGCGGCAGTTCGCCTGCTCGGAGACGTTGCCGCAGATCTCGCAGAACTGCACGCCCTCCTTGACCTTGCCCAGGACCTCCTGCAGCCTGCCGATGTCCACCGGGTCGGCGCCGAGCAGGTGGAAGGCGATGCGCTGGGCGCTCTTCGGCCCGACCCCCGGCAGCCGCCCGAGCTCGTCGATGAGGTCCTGGACCACCCCTTCGTACAAGGTGACGCCTTACTGACCGGGCAGCCCGGGCAGGCCGAGACCACCCAGGTCCGGCATGCCGCCGCCACCGAGACCGCCGGCGAGCGGGCCGAGCTTCTCCTCGGTGAGCTTCTGCGCGTTGGCCGTGGCGTCGCGGACGGCGGCGACCACCAGGTCGGCCAGGGTCTCGGTGTCCTCGGGGTCGACCACCTTGGGGTCGATGGTCAGGCTCTTCAGCTCGAGACCGCCGCTGACCACCGCGGTCACCAGTCCACCGCCCGCGGTGCCGGTGACCTCGGCCTTCGCCAGTTCGTCCTGCGCGCTGACCAGCTGCTCCTGCATCTTCTGCGCCTGCTGCAGGATCTGCTGCATGTCGAAGCCGCCGCCGGGTTGCACCATTCGTCCGTCCGATCGCTAGCTCGGGTGAGTACGCCTACCTCCAGCCTAGCCGGGGCCACCGGTGTGACACGGTGTCGGTGTGATTCGACGGGCGCTGGCCGTGACGGTGATGGTGCTGGTGGCCGGCTGCTCGGCGGAAACACCCCCTGCGGCCCCGGTGAGTTCGGTTACGCCGGTTACGCCGCCGGTTGCCCCGCCGCCGGTGGTTTCGCCGTCGTCCGCGGCACCGCCGGTGACCAGCACGCCCGCTGCCGAAGCGCCGGTGGTCGTGCTCGACCCGGGGCACAACGGCGGCAACGCGGCCAACCCGGCGGCGATCAACCGCAAGGTGCCCGCCGGGCGCGGCCGGACCAAGCCCTGCAACACCACCGGCACCACCACGAACGACGGTTACGCCGAGCACGCGTTCACCTTCGACGTGGCGCAGCGGGCCGGGAAACTGTTGGCGGACAAAGGAATCCGCGTGGTGTTCACCCGGGACGACGACACCTCGGTCGGGCCGTGCGTGGACAAGCGCGCGGAGATCGGCAACTCGGCGCAGGCCGCGGCGGTGGTCTCCATCCACGCGGACGGCAACAACTCGCCCGGCGCGAACGGCTTCCACATCGCCTACTCGGCGCCGCCGTTGAACGACGCGCAGGGTGAACCGGCGGCGAAACTGACCCGGTCGCTGCGGGATTCCTTGCGGGAGAACGGATTCCGCTACTCCGACTACCTCGGCGAAGAGGGACTCTCGGCGCGCGAGGACCTGGCGGGACTGAACCTGTCCGAACGCCCGGCGGCCCTCGTCGAATGCGGGAACATGCGCAACGCCACCGAAGCCGCGCGAATGTCCACAGCGGACGGTCGGCAGCAGTACGCGGCGGGCATCGCCGGTGGGATCCTGAGTTACCTGGGCGCCTGAGCGTCGAAGCGCTCCTGCGCGTCGACCACCGCTTCGCCGCAGCTCTCCGCCCACTTGGTGAGCACGGCGATCGGCTCCACCAGCGTGCTGCCGAGGTCGGTGAGCCGGTACTCCACGCGCGGCGGCACCTCGGCGAACACCTCGCGCTCGACCAGCCCGTGCCGTTCGAGGCGGCGCAGGGTCTGGGTGAGCATCTTCTTCGAGATGCCGCCGATGAGCCCGATCAGGTCGCCGTGCCGCCGCGGGCCGCGGCTGAGGGCGAAGACGACCACCACCGCCCACTTGTCGGCGATGATCTCCACGGCCAGCCTGGCCGGGCAGTCGGCGAGGAAAACATCGGCTCCACCAGCGAAGTCACCCACGGTTCCCAGGGTACCGGCCGGTGCCCGTCGGCTTCCTAACCTCGGTCGCATGAAGCTTCCCGAGAGCACGCACCGGCTGTTCGAGTCCACGCACCACGCCACCGTGGTCACCATCAACCCCGACGGCTCGCCCCAGGCTTCCCTGGTCTGGGCCGAACGCGACGGCGACGAAATCCTCATCGGCATGGAGGGCGGCCGCCCGAAGGCCCGCAACCTGCGGCGCGATCCGCGGGTCACCCTGCTCATCGAAGACCACGAACCGGACGAGGTGCGGGGGCTGCGCCAGTACCTCCTGCTGCACGGCACCGCCACCATCACCGGCCCCGACATCCCGGCCGAGTTCGACGCCCTCATGGACGCCCAGGCGCAGCGCTACCTGAACCTGCCGCAATACCCCTTCGAGAACCGGAGCTCCACCACCGCCGTCATCGCCCGGATCACCCCCACCCGAATCACCGGCAACGGCCCCTGGGCCTGAACGCTATGAATGGGGCATTACTTGCATTCACCGCAAGTAATGCCCCATTCACAGCACTCACAGCACTCACCCCACCAGCCCAGCATCCAGCCACCTGACCGCGGAACCTCGGCCGCCCCAACGCAACACTCAGCCACCTGAAACTGGGACCGGACTCCCTAAGTGTCGAACTCGGCCGCCCGAACGCGGAACTCGGCTTCCTGAACGTGGGATTCAGCTGCACGAGTGTGGGACTCGGCTTCCTGAACGTTGAACTCGGCTGCCTGAGTGTGGGGTTCGGGTGCTGGGGCGTGGGGATTGAGTGCGGGGAGGTGGGCTGGTTCGGCGGCGGCGTTCCGGGCGAGTCCCACACTCCCGCAGCCGAGTTCCACACTCAGGAAGCCGAACCCCACGTTCACGCACCCGAACCGCACGTTCAGGCAGCCGAGTTCCACGTTCGGGCAGCCGGACCTCACGTTCGGGTGGGCGAGTTCAACGCTCGGGGAGCTGCGTTCTGCACTCGCGCGTTCGGGCCGGGTTAGTCGAGGGGGCGGGCGCCTAGGTGTTCGGAGAGTAGGCGGTGCGCTTTTTCTTCCACCTCGTCCGCCTGGGGGACCGGGGGCGGCGGTGGCGGCGGGACCGAACCGTTGGGGGGCGGCGGGGTGGTCGCCGCTTCCAGGTATTCGTCTTCGTCCTCGGGCTCCGGCGGGAGGGGGATGTCGGGCTCGGAGGTGGCGACCTTCGGCTTCGGCGGCTCCGGCGGCGACTGTTGCTGCGGCTGCTGGGGCGCCGGCCTGCCCTCGGACGGGCGCCGGAACCGTTGCTGCGGGCGCTCTTCGGCCGCCTGCTGCGCGCTGTGCTGCGGCTGGGGCGCCTGCCGTTGCGGCTGCGCCGCTGCCGCCGCTGGGGGTTTGGCGTTGCCGTGCACGCAGGTGACCCGCCACTCGCCGCCGAGTACCTCGCGTAGGGCGCCGGCGATCTTGTCGGAGTTGTGCGGCTCGGCGAGGCGGCGCGCGAGGGGTTCGGCGGTGTGCGTGAGCACCACGGACGACCCGTCGACGCTCTGCACCCCGGCCTGCGTCAGCATCGCCTCGGTGCTGCGGCCGCCCGGGATCTTGCGGATGGCCGCCAGCAACTCCGGCCACACCCGCCGCACGGCCGCCGCGTCCAGACCCCCGGAAGCCGGTTCCGGCTCAGGCGCAGGCGGAACCACGGCAGGGGCAGGCGGCGCGGAGACAGCGGCAGCAGGCGCGACAACCGGAGCAGGAGGAGCCGCAACCGGAGCGGGCTCGGCGGCATCGGCGGAACGCTGCGAGGGCCGCTGGAAACGCTCGGACGCACCCGCAGACGCCACAGAAGCCACAGAAGCCGCAGAAGCTGAAGGAGCCACAGAAGCCGAAGGAGCCGGAGCCCCCTCAACAGCAGGAGCGGGAGCAACCGTGGCCCGCCGCTCCAGCCGTTCCAGCCGCTGCAGCAAAGCCGCCTCACCGTCAGCGGCCGAAGGCAACAGCATGCGAGCACACAGAAGCTCCAGCAACAACCGCGGAGCCGTGGCGCCCCGCATCTCCAGCAGCCCGTTGTGCACGATCTCCGCATACCGCGACAGCGTCGCGAGCCCGGCCCGTTCCGCCTGGGCGACCATGCGGTTCAGCTCGTCCTCCGGCGCGGAGACCAGACCACGGGTGGCCGCGTCCGGGACCGAGCGCAGGATGACCAGGTCACGCAGGCGGTCCAGCAGGTCCGTGGCGAAGCGGCGCGGGTCGTGCCCGGCTTCGGCCAGGCGCTCGACCGTGCCGAACACGGCCGTCGAGTCGTCCGCGGCCAGGCCCTCGACCATGTCGTCGATCAACGCCACGTCGGTGACCCCGAGCAGCGACACCGCGCGGTCGTAGGTCACGCCCTCCGGCCCGGCACCGGCGAGCAGCTGGTCCAGCACGGACTGCGTGTCCCGCGCGGACCCCCCACCGGCGCGGATGACCAGCGGGAACACCGCGGGCTCCACCGGCACGCCTTCAGCCTCGACGTTGCGCTCCAGCAGCTCCCGCATGGAGCTCGGCGGGATGAGCCGGAACGGGTAGTGGTGCGTCCGCGAGCGGATGGTGGTCAGCACCTTGTCCGGCTCGGTGGTGGCGAAGATGAAGATCAGGTGCTCTGGCGGCTCTTCGACGATCTTCAGCAGGGCGTTGAAGCCCTGCGTGGTGACCATGTGCGCCTCGTCGATGATGAACACGCGGTACCGCGACTCGGCCGGCGCGTAGAAGGCGCGGTCACGCAGTTCGCGGGCGTCCTCGACACCACCGTGGCTGGCCGCGTCGAGTTCGGTGACGTCGATGCTGCCGCTGCCCTCTGGCGCGAGCGCGCGGCACGAACTGCACTCGCCGCAGGGGTCGGGCGTGGGCCCCTGCTCGCAGTTCAGCGACCGGGCCATGATGCGCGCGCTGGAGGTCTTGCCGCAGCCGCGTGGCCCGGAGAACAGGTAGGCGTGGTTGATCCGCCCGGCCGCGAGCGCGGTGCGCAGGGGCTCGGTGACGTGCTCCTGACCCACCACCTCGGCGAAGGTCGCCGGGCGGTACTTGCGGTACAGCGCTAATGCCACGGCGGCAGCCTACCGGCAGCCACCGACACCACGGACGGGCCCGAGGGGGCAACGGTCCCCGGAGACGAAAGGGGACCCCCGCACCCGTCAGAGCCTGCTTATCCTTGCTGCCTTCCGGCCCTGGGGAGGTTCACAGGATGGACGCCGCGGGGGTCCGTCGACCAGTGTACCTATCGATCGCGCCGGTACTGGGCCGGGGAGGTCCGAGTGCCGCGGTCCTCGTGCGAACCGGCCTTGCCGCGGTCGACGTGGAACGTGGTCAGCGTGCTGACCGGCGAGTTCGGGTCACGCCGGTCGCCGATCACCCGCATGTGCGTGCTCCACCGCCGCGGCGTGACCTCGTAGACGTCGTAGCCGTACCGGTTGCCCTCGAAGTACTTCAGGTGCGGGTTCGCCCCGCCCATCACCGGGCCGTTCGCCGCGTTCCACTCCGGTGAGTAGGCGCCCGACGAGATCGAGTGCGCGGTGAACTCGGTGCCGATCACCGGCGCGTCGGGGTTGTCGAAATCGGGCCGGATGTCGTCCACGAAGGCGGAGTGCCAGTCACCGGTGATCACCACGAGGTCCGGCATCCCGGTGTCGTGCACGTGGGTGAGCACCTCGCGGCGTTCGGCGAGGAAGCCGTCCCACTGGTCGGTGAAGTAGTAGCCGCCGCCGGGCTTGGCGAGCTGGCTCAGCATGATCGAGTTCACCCAGCAGTGCCACGCGTCGCCGGCGTGGCTGATCCGGTCCTTGAGCCACGCCTTCTGCGTGCCGCCGAGGATGGTGCCGCCGGGCAGGTTCTGCGCCGACCGGTACTGCCGCAGGTCCAGGATCGACAGGTCGAGCAGGTCGCCCCACGACCGCTGCCGGTAGACCTGCGGTGTCGTCGGGTGGTCGGGGCGGACCGGCATGTGCTCGAACCACGACTGGTACCCGGCGTCGCGTCGCGCGCGCAGGCCCGGGGTAGTGCCGCTGTAGTCGTTGACGACCTCGTGGTCGTCCCAGGTGATGAACCAGGGGTGGGCGGCGTGCGCGGCCCGCAGCGACGGGTCGCTCTTGTACAGCGCGTGCCGCCTGCGGTAAGCGGGCAGCGTGGTCACCGCGGGGCCTTCGTGGTCGCGCACGTGGTCGCCGCCGACCTGGCCGTGCTCGTAGATGTAGTCGCCGAGGTGCACCACGAAATCGAGGTCCTCCTGGGCGATTCCGCGGTGGGCGGCGTAGAAGCCGTCGTGGAAGGCCTGGCAGTTCGCCGAGGCGAAGCGGACGCGCCGCACGTGACCGTCGGGCGCGGTGCGGGTCCGGCCGGTGCGGCTGGTCCTGCCCAGCGCGCGGAACCGGTAGTAGTACCGCCGCGCGGGCTCGAGCCCGGTGACCGCGATGTGCACGCTGTGCCCGAGTGCCGCGGTGGCGGGCGCGGTTCCGTGGGCGACCCGGCGGCGGAAGGCGGAGTCGGTCGCCACCACCCATTCGACCTCGACGGTGTCCGGCAGCGGCTGTTCCTCGGCGAGCGGCTGCGGCGCGAGCCTGGTCCAGAGCACCACGCTCTCCGGCAGTGGATCACCCGACGCGACGCCCACCGTGAACGGCGCTTCGTCCCAGCTGGCGCCGAGTGCGAAGGCGGCCTCCTCGGCTTGTGCGAGCGTGAGCCCGCCGCTCAGTGGCCAGGCCACGCCCAGTGCGCCCGCGGCGGCGGCCCCGCGCAGCAGATCCCGACGGTTCAGCGGCATTTCGGCTCCTCAGTTCGGCTCCCGACACCGAACCCGGCCTACCTGACGCGCACCCCACTCACAAGTGAATGCTTCATGGAGACGGGAGGACAACGGAGAACTCCGTGCGGCCCGGCTTGCTCCGCACCCACACCTTCCCGTGGTGCGCGGCCACCACGGCGGCCACGATGGCCAGCCCGAGCCCGGTGCCGCCCGCGGCCCGCGAACGCGAGGTGTCCCCGCGGGCGAACCGCTCGAACACCTCCGGCAGCACCTCCGGCGGGATGCCCGGCCCGTCGTCGGCCACCACGAGCCGCACCTGACCGTCCGCTGTGGACAGTGCGGTGCGGACGGTGGTGCCGGGCGGGGTGTGCGCGCGGGCGTTGCCCAGCAGGTTCAGCACCACCTGCTGCAACTGCCCGGCCTCGCCGACCACGCTGATCGGCTCGGGCGGCAGGTCCAGCAGCCAGCGGTGGTCCGGACCGGCCACGTGCGCGTCGGCCACGGCGTCGGCGACCAGGCCGGACAGCTCGACCGGGGCGTGCACCACGGGCCGTCCCTCGTCGAGGCGCGCGAGGAGCAGCAGTTCCTCGACGAGGTCGGTCATCCGGGTCGACTCCGATTCCACGCGGCCCATCGCGTAGACGAAGTCCGGGGGCAGTTCGGCGGTGCTGCGCCGGGTCAGCTCGGCGTACCCGCGGATCGAGGCGAGCGGGGTCCGCAGTTCGTGGCTGGCGTCGGCGACGAACCGCCGCACGCGGCTTTCGCTGCGCTGGCGGGCGGCCAGCGCAGCGGAGACGTGGTCGAGCATCCTATTCAGCGCGGCGCCGACCTTGCCCACCTCGGTCCGGATGTCAGTGTCCACTTCGGACACCCGCATCGGCAGCGCGGGCTCGCCCCGGTCCAGGGGCAGCTCGCTGACCTGCGCGGCGGTGGTCGCGACCCGGTCCAGCGGGCGCAGCGTGCGGCGCACGGTCAGCGCGGCGATGCCGCCCGCGAGCACCAGCCCGCAGAGCGCCACCCCGCCGAAGATCCAGCCGAGCCGCCACAGCGTGTCGTTCACCTCGGTCAGCGACAGCGCCCGGAAGACGATCTCGCCCTCGGGTCCCGAGGTCGCCTGCAGCCGGTATTCGCCGAGGTCGCCGATGGTCACGGTGACCGGCCTGCGCGGAGTCGTCAGCCCGACGAAGGTCTCGGCTTCGTTCTGGCCGAGGTCGGTGTACTCCCCGTTGACGAGGATTTTCGCTTCCCGCACCTGCCCGCGGTAGACCAGGCCGACCACGGTGCCGTCCGGCTGCCCGAGCGGCATCAGCTCGAAACGCACCCGCCGCCCCGGAGGAAGCGCCTCATCGGGCGGCGGCGGGCGGTTGTCCAGTGCGGTCAGCTGACTGTCCACGCGTTCCAGCAGGAAGTCCCGCAGGGCGAATTCGGTGACCACGCCGATCGCCAGGCAGACCAGCGAAAGCAGGGCCAGCACCTGGGCGATCAGCCGCCGTCGCAGCGACCACGGTCGCCGCAGTTCAGCTCGCAGGCTTGAGGACATAGCCCGCGCCCCGCATGGTGTGGATCATCGGCCGGCGGTCCGCGTCGATCTTCTTGCGCAGGTAGGAGATGTACAGCTCGACGATGTTGGCCTGGCCGCCGAAGTCGTAGCTCCACACCCGGTCGAGGATCTGCGCCTTGCTCAGCACGCGTTTCGGGTTGCGCATCAGGTAACGCAGCAGCTCGAACTCGGTGGCGGTCAGCGTGATCGGCGTGCCGTCGCGGTGGACCTCGCGGGTGTCCTCGTCCATGGTCAGGTCGCCGACGGTGAGCAGCGAGTCCGTCGCCGAGGTGACCACCCGCGCGCGGCGCAGCAGCGCGCGCAGCCGCAGGGTGACCTCCTCCAGGCTGAACGGCTTGGTCACGTAGTCGTCGCCACCGGCGGTGAGCCCGGCGATCCGGTCCTCGACGGCGTCCTTCGCGGTCAGGAACAACACCGGCAGGTGCTCGAACTCCGACCGCAGCCGCCGGATCACCTCCAGCCCGCTGAAGTCGGGCAGCATCACGTCGAGCACCACCGCGTCGGGGCGGAACTCGCGGGCCACGCGCACCGCCGACGTGCCGTCGCCCGCCGTGCGGATTTCCCAGCCCTCCATGCGCAAAGCCATGGACAACAGCTCCGCCAGCGGCGGCTCGTCGTCGACGACGAGCACGCGCACCGCGCGGCCAGGCATACCGGTCATGGGAGCAGTGTCAGCCACCCGCGTAGGCACCGCCTGTGGAACACCTGTGCGCCCCCTGTGAACCCCCGGAAGTGCGTGGATGTGCCAAGCTCGGGCGGGTGCGGGACATCACCGGGTCGCTGGCGCGCCAGGCGTGGTTGATCGCGGTCGTCTGCATGGTGTCCGACGTCAGCGTGGCGCTGTTGATCGGGCCGCCGCTGGACCACTGGCAGACGTGGCTCATCGGGCTCGGCACGATCGCCGCCGATCTCGCGCTCGCCGGGCCCGCGCGGCTCTCCGGCCTGGTCGCGCTGGGCCACGCCCTGCTGTACCCGCTCACACCCCTCCTGCTCAACGACCTGCCCGGCGCCGAGGCCTCCAACACCGCGGGCATGCTGATCGCCGGGTACCGCGCCGGGGCGTGGCTGACCACGCTGCCCGCGGTGGCGTCGCTGCTGGCGCTGATCGCCGGTTCGATGGCCGGTGAGCTGCTGGAGGCCAATCTCGCCGGGCGCGACTGGCGGCTGCTCAGCGCCATCCTGCTGGCCAACACCGTGCTCCCCTGGCTGGTCGGCCGCTACACCACCGAGCGCCGCGCGCAGATCGCCGAGCTGGAACGGCGGGAGGAGGCCGCGGTCCGGCGGGCCGTGGCCGAGGAACGCAGTTCGGTCGCCCGCGATCTGCACGACGTGATCTCCCACCACGTCAGCGCGATCGGCATGCACGCCGGCGCGGCCCGGCTCGGGCTGGCCGAAGCCGGTGAGACGCCGGTGCACCGGTCGCTGTCCGCGGTGGAGACGGCCAGCCGGGCAGCCATGGAGGACCTGCGGCGGATGCTCGACCTGCTGCACGGCGAGCACACCGCGGTCCGCCAGCCGGGTACCGGCAATCTGGACGAACTGCTGGAGCGCACCCGCGCCGCCGGGCTGCCCGCGCGGCTGCACACCCAGGGCGTGCCCGGCGAGCTGCCCGGTTCGGTGGACGTCGCGGTCTACCGGGTCGCGCAGGAGGGCCTGACCAACGCGTTGCGCCACGGCGCGGGCGGGCCGGTGGACGTGAAGTTGTGCTATCGAACCGAGGAGATCAGCTTGAGCGTGACCAACCCGATCAGGCCCGGCCCGGCGGCCAGGACCGGCGAGGGCACCCGGCGTGGCCTCGCGGGCTTGCGCCAGCGGGTCGCGTTGTTCGGCGGGGAGTTCTCCAGCGGGCCGACCGACGACGGCCGGAGCTGGCGGATTTCGGCGACCTTCCCGGTGGACGGCGCATGAACACGCGGGTGCTGCTCGCCGACGACCACGCGATGTTCCGCTCCGGCATGCGAGCGGTCCTGGACACCCAGCCGGACCTCGAGTGCGTCGGCGAGGCGTCCGACGGCCGGGCGGCGGTCGCCGAGGTGGCCCGCCTGCGGCCCGATGTCGCCGTGCTCGACGTGCGCATGCCGAAACTGGACGGCCTCGCCGCCACCGAAGCCATCCTGACCACGCCCGGCTGCGCGACGAAGGTGCTCGTGCTGACCACCTACGACCACGACGACTACGTCTACCGCGCGCTGCGCGCCGGGGCGAGCGGCTTCTTGCTGAAGAACCTGCCGCCCGAGGAACTGGTGTCGGCCATGCGCGTGGTCGCCCGCGGTGACGCGCTGATTGATCCGTCGGTCACGCGGCGCCTGGTCTCCCGGTTCACCACCAGCATCGAGCCGCCGGCCGGACCCGCCGAGCTGGACCGGCTCACCTCGCGTGAACGCGAAGTCCTGCTGCTCATCGCTGACGCCCGCAGCAACGCCGAAATCGCCGAGGAACTGCATGTCGGGGACGAAACGGTGAAAACGCACGTGTCCCGCATCCTGTCGAAGCTCGGCCTGCGTGACCGCGTGCACGCGGTGGTCTACGCCTATCAGCACGGCCTGGTCAGGGCGGCTCCCCGGGACTGACCCCGGGGGTCGTCCCCCGTGCAGGGGACACGGGAATCCCCCTCCGCTGTGACGCGCCGCACCACCGGACTGCCTAACTTGAGGCAGGTGAGGGTCAAGGGGTGGAGCGCGTCGGCCGTGCTGCTGGTTCTGCTCGGCCTGGTGCTGGGCGGGGGCCCGGCGGCAGCCGACGGCGGGCCGATCGGTACCGACGTGCACGTGGCGCAGACTTTGGGCGAGCGCGAGCTGACCGTGGTGCTCCGGCGGGTGACCGAAGTGCCGGGACCGCTGAGCGTGGACGTCATCACGCACGCGGGAACGGCGCCCGGCACGCTGCAGTTGAGCGCGCTTTCGGCGGGACGCGCGGTCGCGAGCACACAGGTGGTCCTGGGCGCGACCCCGGGCACGTACAGCGGGACGCTCAACGTCGACCATGCGGGCCCGTGGGAACTGGCGGTCGGCGATGGCACGCAGGTGGCGCGCATCCCGTTCGTGGTTCCCGCGCAGGTCCCCGCGCCCTGGGAGAAGGCGGCGTACGGCGGTTTCGTTGCGGCGGGCGCCTTGCTGCTGGTGGCATTGTTCGCCGCGGCGCGCGCCAGGAAGTCCTGGCACGCGGTGGTTCCGGCGACCGGGGTGGTCGCCGCGCTGGCGGTCGCGGTCTCGGCGGCGCTGTTGTCGTCGACCATCCCGCCGCCCGCGCGCGATGTGCTCGACCCGACCATCGAATCGGCGAACGACCCGTACGCGCTGCCGCCGTCCACAATGGACACTAGTCGGCCGCCGCTGAACCTCGCGGTGTCCGGCACGCCCGCCGGGTTCACCCTGCGGCTGACCGACGGCGCCACCGGCCGTCCCGCCGACGACCTGGTGGTGCACCACAACGCGCTGGTGCACCTGGTGGTGATCGGGCCGTCCGGGCGTTTGTGGCACCTGCACCCGGTGCGCACGGCGCCCGGCACCTACACCGCCCGGCTCGACGCCACCGAAGGCGGCCGGTACGCGCTGTCCGCCGAAGTCGCCCGGCGCGGCGGCGGCACCCAGCTACTTCGGTCCACTTTGGACGTCGAGGGCCCGGCTCCCGCCTCGACTCCCCAGCCGCCCGGGTTCGGCACGCAGGACGTCGGCGGTGTCCCGGTGACGCTGAGCGCGGGCGAAGTCAACGCGAACGCCGCCACCACGATGACCGCGAAGTTCGGCGACACCGGCACGCTCCAGCCGTGGCTGGGCATGACCGGGCACCTGATGGTGGTCGGGCCACTGCCCGACGGGACCGCGGTCGGCACGGCCGCCGCGACCGCGCCGACCTGGGCCCACGTGCACTCGATGACCGGCCTGCCGCGGATGTCCGGCCGGTCGGGGCAGCCGGACGAGACGGTCGCCGCCTACGGCCCCGAGGTCCGGTTCACCTACACCTTCCCGGCGCCCGGCCGGTACCGCCTGTGGTTCCAGGGCATGCGGGACTTCGCCGTGCTGACCGCGCCCATCCAACTCGAGGTGCCCGAAGGGGACCGCCCGTGAAGAAGCCGACCGCGCTGGCGATCGCCGGACTCGCCGTGCTCGCCGTGGTGGCCTGGTTGCTGTGGCCGTCCAGTTCGGACGGTGCGACCAGCCTGCACGCCGCCGGGGCCCGCAACACGGTGAACCTGCAGGTCAACGAGCCCAAGACCGGATTGAACGCGTTCGACCTGGAGGTCACCGATCCGTTCGGGCACCCGGTCGAAGGGCTGGAAGTGACGCTCGAACCGGTGATGGCGCAGATGGGCCACGCACTGGAGCCGGTGCCCGCGCAGGAGCGGGTCCCCGGCCGGTACCACGCCGCGGAGGCCCTGCTGCCGATGTCCGGGCAGTGGGAGATCACCGTCCGGCTGCGTGCGGACAGCGGCACCGAAGAACTCGTCTTCCCACTGCTCGTGGGGAACTAAGGGAGGAAACGATGGATCTCACGGTCCCGCCCACCGGTTCGGTGGCGGCCACCAGGAGCGCGTCGAGGGCCTGGTTACCGGCCTCCGGCCTGCTCGCCGGCACGCTGGTCACGCTGGTCGGGCTGACCTGGGACGTGGAGTGGCACGACGACGTCGGCCCGGACACCTTCTTCACCCTGCCGCACCTGTTCCTCTACACCGGCAGCGCGATCGCCGGGCTGATCAGCCTGGTGGTGGTGCTGTCCACCACCGCGGCCCAGCGCGCCGGACGGCCGGTGGACGAGGTGGTCGGCGGCAAGGCGGTCGGCGTGTTCGGCCGGACCTTCGCCGCGCCGGTCGGTTACCTCATCGCGGGCACCGGCGGCGCGTTGTTCCTGCTGTACGGCCTGTGGGACCTGTGGTGGCACAGCCTCTACGGCTTCGACGCGGTGATCGACTCGCCACCGCACATCGGGCTGCTGCTGTCGGTGATGGTCACCATGGTCGGCACGGTGATGGTGTTCGCCGCCGCCCGCGACCACCGCTGGGGCGTGTTCGGCACGCTGGCGAGCATCGCGGTGCTGCTGTCGTTCAGTTCGGTCACCGTGCTCGGACTGTCCGCGGTGGACACCGAAATCAGCCCGGTCACCATCGGCATGACCTTCCTGTCGGTGCTGCTCGTGGTGCTGGGCCGCGGCTTCTTCGGCAGGCCCGGCGGCGCACTCGGCGCGGCCGTGCTGCTGAGCGCCTGGCAGGCGTTCTCCTGGTGGTTCTCGCCGTGGGCCGCGCACGCCTACGCCTCGGCGGTCGGCCTGCCGCTGCGGGACAACGTGGACGATGTGGCTTCGATGCCGTCGCTGATGCCGGCGTGCCTGATCGGCGCGGCCCTGCTGGCGGAACTGGTGCTCTGGGTGAGCGGCCGGAACGGCTCGGCACCGCGCTGGGCGGGTGCGCTCTCGGGTGCCGTCGCCGGGTTCGTGATCGCGGGCGCGCAGCCGTTCCAGGACACCTGGCTGTACGACGTCCGCCTGGCCGGTGCCGGCGAAATCCTGGCCACCGCCGGAGTGGGGGCCGTGTTCGGCCTGCTCGGCGGCTTTCTCGGCTGGCGCTTCGGCGGAATGCTGCGGCTGCTGGCCCCTCGACGCGACAAGGAGACGGTGTGATGCGCAAGTTCCGCGACGGCGCGGCCGCGCTGCTGGCGACGATCGGCCTGCTGGCCGCCTCGGCACCGCCGGCCTCGGCCTACGAACCGGTGAACATCGTGCACACCGAACGGGTGCAGGCCGGGCCGTACGGGCTGACCGTCGGCTTCAGCACCTGGCCGCTGAAGGCCATGCAGTCACTGGACTTCACCTTCATCCCGGACGGCGGCATCGCGGACAAGTCCGGCACCTTCGCCACCACCAACCCGGAGACCGGCCGCCAGGGCCGGCCCAACCCGCTGACCAGGCACCCGCGCAAGCTGGACGTGTGGGGCCTGGACATCAGGGCGCTGGACAGCCAGGGCGACTGGAAGTTCCGGTTCGTCATCGACGGCCCGGCCGGGCGCGGCGAGGGCGAACTGAGCAAGCTCCCGGTGCTCGAACAGCCGGGGCCGCCGATGGCGCTGAGCTGGTCGATCAGCGTGTTGCCGCTGGCCGGGCTCATCGGCTTCCTGGTCGTCGCCTGGCGCCGGACCCGCACTCGCGTCGCGGGCTGATCCACACCGCCGGGAGAGCTTTTTCCACGGGTCGGTGAAAATTCTCTGACCAGATCTGTGAATTAGCGCACTCTCTTCCACGGGCTGAGAATGCGCGGCTCTCCCGGCGGGATTTCAGTGCAGATCGAACTGACCTGCCTTCACCGCGGTCACGAAGGCGTTCCATTCGCCGGCGTCGAAAACGAACACCGGACTCTCCACCAGCTTGGTGTCACGCACCCCGACCAGGCCGGGCACGCCCAGGTTGACCTCCACGCAGTTGCCGCCGTTGGGCTCACTGGCGAAGGACTTCTCCCAGGCAGAGGCCTCGAACCGCGCCGCGGCCGTGCCCGGGTCGTAATCGGTGACCCGGGGATAATCCGCCATCTGACCTACCTCCATGCATGTCTCAGGGTCCCACCACTCCCGGCCCAGGTGGGGCTGCTACTGGCAACCCTCCGTGAGAAATCCGCCCTGCGGGTGGGGCCACCCGGGTGATCACCCGTCGATCGCTCGACAGCAAGATTAATCTAGGAGTAGGATTATTCCTAGCGGGATGGGGGGCACGGTCAGGATATCGCCGCACCACGGAGACAGCCGCGAGACATCGGCTCCACTCCGGCGAGCACGGCGAAGCGGACCGGCCACGGGATCCTCACCGGGGAGGACACAGGGGTGGACAGGCTTTCGGATCGAACCGACAACATCGACAACATCCGCGCCGGGAACGGGAGGAGCTGAACCATGACCGTGCGACTGCTGGCACCGACCGAGTGCCACGAAGAGCCGGACTCAGCCCTTCCTGGCGACCCCGCCGAGCATGAAGGACGCTGGCGGATTATGCGCGACCTCGGCGGTAGCCTCGGATTCCGCCTCGTCAAGACGCCACTGCGGAAGCCAGACCACCCCCGGGTCCACCAGCGCGAAGTCACCGAACAACGCGGTGAACTCGGCCCGCGAGCGCAGGGTGACGGGGGTGCTGGACTGCTTGTACTGCTCGTGGACGGACTCGAGCTGAACCAGATGCTCGGGCGGCACTCCGTCGGTCGTGCCGTGTGACATGATCAACAGCGAGCCCGGCGGCAGTAGCGCGCGATAACGCTCGACCGCCGCTTCGCCGCCGTCTTCCGGCGAGACGAAGTGCAGCACCGCCACCATCAGCAGGCCGATCGGCTTGGCCGGGTCGAGCACCCCGGTCTCGAAGGCCTCGGTCCACACGCGCTCGACGTCACGCATGTCGGCGTTGAGCACGGCGTGTCTGCTGGCATCGCCGTTCTCCTCCAGCAGGATCCGGCTGTGCGCCACCGCGACGGGCTCGTTGTCCACGTAGACGCAGCGGCTGTCCGGGTCGAGCCGGTCGGCGACCTGGTGCACGTTCCCCACGGTCGGCACGCCGGACCCGAGGTCGAGGAACTGCGTGACACCGTGGCGGACCGCGTAGGTCACCGCGCGGCCGAGGAATTCGCGGTTCACGTGCGCGTTGAGCTTCCCGTGCGGCACGGCTTTGAGCGCCTTCTCGCCGAATTCGCGGTCGATGGCCCAGTTCGCGTCACCGCCGAGGAACCAGTCGTAGATGCGGGCCGCGTTCGGCCGCTCGAGGTCGATGCCCTGCGGGGCGAAGGCCGGCTCGTCGTTTTCGGTCATGGCGCGACTACCCCCTGTGGTGCGATCACCCGGCCCAGCATACGGCGGCCGCCACACCCGGCGGCAACTTCCTACCCGGGCGCCGAACTGTCCTTCGCCAGTTGTGCGCGGTAGTGCTCCGCCAGTTCCTTGAAGAACTGCCGGGTGTCCTGGTGCTCCAGGGCAGCGCCACGCAGCCGGTCCCACGAGTCGACGAAGAGCTGGAAGTCCTTCTGGTCGTCGAGGTACAGCCCGCCGGCGGAATGCTCGATGTAGACGAAATCCCTGGTGCGATCGGGAAAACGCATGATGGTGAAGTCGTTGGGCACCGAGGCCAGCCGCGCGTCGAAGGGCAGCACGTGCAGGTAGACCCGGGCGCGCTTCTCCAGTTCGAGCAGGTGCTCCACCTGGTCGAGCATCACGCCGGGCGAGTGCCCGCCGGGTGCCCGGCGCAGCGCGGCCTCGCTCAGGATGAACCGGTAGTACGGCGGCTGCTGCTGGTCGAACACGGCCTTGCGGTCGAGCCGGTTGCGCACCAGTGAGGTGACGTCCGTGGCACCCGCTTCGGTGAACTGCTTGAGCATGTAGTGCTCGGACTGCAGCGGGCCGGGGATGCGCTCGCCGTGCCAGGTCAGGATTTCCGCGGCGGCGGGTTCGAGGTCGGTGAAGGTGCGGAACCAGTGCGGCACCACCGAGCGGTAGCCGGACCAGTGCCCGCGCTGCCCAGCCGCGGCACGGGCCAGGTTCATCAGGGTCTCGGCCTCGTCGCCGACGATGCCGAAGGCGTCCAGCATCGCGCGCACGTCACCGAGTTTGACGCCGACCGCGCCCGACTCGATCTTGTTGACCTTGCCCTGGGTGCAGCCCAGCACGTCGGCGACGGCCTGTTGGGTCATCCGGGCCGCGTTGCGCGCGTGACGCAACTCGTTGCCCAGCTGCTTGCGGCGGGAGGTGATGGTGCTCGCCATCAGCGTCCCCCGACCTGGCAGGCCAGTCCCACGGCACCCCTCAACAGGTTTCGTATTAATCGGCGATGACGCTCCGACATTACCCTCTCACGCAGCGGAAATCGACTACTCCAGCCAGGCTGGTCCGGCAACTCGCCCGTAACCGGAGTACGCGACTAACCTGCGATCAGGATCGATACGGAAGGCGGCACATGACCAAGAAGGCGAGCATCGGGGTCACCGGGCTGGCGGTGATGGGCCGCAACCTGGCCCGGAACCTGGCCCGGCACGGCCACACGGTGGCCCTGCACAACCGCTCCGAGCAGCGCACGCGGGACCTGGTGGAGCAGTTCGGCTCGGAGGGCGAGTTCGTCCCGGCGTACTCGGCGCAGGAGTTCGTCGACTCGCTGGAACGCCCGCGCCAGGTGGTGATCATGGTGAAGGCCGGTGCGCCGACCGACGCGGTGATCGAGGAATTCGCGCCGCTGCTGGAAAAGGGCGACGTGATCGTGGACGCGGGCAACGCGCACTTCGCCGACACGCGCCGCCGTGAAGCCGACCTGCGCGAGCGCGGGCTGCACTTCGTCGGCACCGGCGTCTCCGGTGGCGAGGAGGGCGCGCTGCACGGCCCGAGCATCATGCCGGGTGGCTCGCGGGAGTCCTACGAATCGCTGGGGCCGCTGCTGGAGGACATCTCCGCGAAGGTCGACGGCACGCCGTGCTGCGCGCACATCGGGCCGGACGGTGCCGGGCACTTCGTGAAGATGGTGCACAACGGCATCGAGTACGCCGACATGCAGCTGATCGCCGAATCGTTCGACCTGCTGCGCGGCGCCGCGGGCTACGAGCCGGCGCAGATCGCCGAGGTCTTCCGCACCTGGAACACCGGGCGGCTCGACTCCTACCTGATCGAAATCACCGCGCAGGTGCTCGCCCACACCGACGCGGCGACCGGCAAGCCGTTCGTGGACGTGGTCGCCGACCAGGCCGAGCAGAAGGGCACCGGGCGCTGGACCGTGCAGATCGGGCTGGACCTCGGGGTGCCGATCAGCGGCATCGCCGAAGCCACCTTCGCGCGCTCGCTCTCGGGCCACGCCGGCCTGCGTGCCGCCGCCCGCGGCCTGGCGGGCCCGTCGCGCGCGAAGCTGACCGGCGCGGACGCCGAGCGCTTCGCCGACGACGTGGAGCAGGCGCTGTACGCGTCGAAGGTGGTGGCGTACGCCCAGGGGTTCAACCAGATCCAGGCTGGGAGCACGGAGTACGGCTGGGACATCGACCTGGGGCAGATCGCCACGATCTGGCGGGACGGCTGCATCATCCGCGCCAAGTTCCTCGACGACATCCGGGCCGCGTACGCCTCGGAGACCGAGCTGCCGACGCTGCTCACCGCGGGCCTGTTCCGCAAGGCCGTCGAAGACGCGCAGGACGCCTGGCGCTCGGTGGTCTCCACGGCCACCCGCCTGGGCATCCCGGCCCCGGGCTTCGCCACCTCGCTGGCCTACTACGACGGCCTGCGCGCGGAACGCCTGCCCGCCGCCCTGATCCAGGGCCAGCGGGACTACTTCGGCGCCCACACCTACCGCCGGGTGGACCGCGAAGGCTCGTTCCACACCGAATGGGCCAAGGACGACCGCCCAGAACACCCCGCCTGACCCTCCGGCTCCTGTCACGAACGCGGGGTTCAGCCGCAGGAGTGTGGCACTCGGCTGCACGAGTGTGGGGTTCGGCTGCCTGAACGTGCGACTCGCCCGGCACCCGAACCCCACACTCAGGCACCCGAACCTCACGTTAAGGAGGCTGAACTGCACGTTCGGGAAGCCGAGTGCCACGCTCGGGGCACCTGCAATGCTGTGAGTGGGGCATTACTTGCAATCAACGCAAGTAATGCCCCACTCCTGGCATTCAGCTGCGGTCAGCCGACGTTTTGTGAGATCCAGTCCGCGTAGGCCGGGGCCGAGGTGTAGATGGACGGGCCGGTGGCGCAGGTCGGGTCGCCGTTGCCGGTGCGGCTGGTGACGCCGATCAGCTCGTACTTGCCACCCGCCGAGACGACCTGCGGGCCGCCCGAGTCGCCGTAGCAGGCGCCCGCGTTGCCACCCGGGTTGTCGGTGCACAGCTCCAGGCTGCCGTCGATGCCGGTGCACTGGTCCGCGGCGACGAGCTGGGTGTCCAGCTGCTGCAGCTGCACCGGCGCGTCACAGCCACCGCGCTCGGGGCAGGTCTGGCCCCAGCCGAGCAGGCGGGTCTGGGTGCCGGCATCGGTGGTGGTGCCCAGCGAGACCGGCGCCGAGCTGGCCGGCGCGGACAGCTTCACCAGCGCGATGTCCCCGCCCGCCCCGGTGCCGTTGTAGTCCGGGTGCACGATGACCTCGGCGGCCTGCGCTTCCTCACCACCGGACGTGCGGTCGTTGCTGCCGATCCGCGCGCTGATCGAGTCGGCCGACGAACCCTGGACGCAGTGCGCGGCGGTCAGCACCCATTCCGGGGAGATCAGCGAACCACCGCAGAAGTGGTTGCCGCCTTCCTGCAGCGAGACCATCCACGAGTACTCCTGGTCGGCGTCGTTCCCGCCGACGATGAACGGGCTGACATCGGCACCGGCCGGTGTCGCGCCGACCACCGCGGCCACCGCGCAGGCCGCGCCGGTGAGCAGGCCCACGACCAGAGAACGTGCCTTCATCCGCATCTCCTTCTCGCTGCCCCCTTGCCTCCCCGGGGGATGACACGCAGCGTAGGCACTGTTGGTAAATCATTAACACCCTTCGAAAGTTCCAACTCACTCGACAGCATGAACGAAGGAACCTTGCGTACCAGCCGGTTTTCCACTAGCGGGTAAGTTGCCCCGGGTGAGTTACCACCTCCAGACCCGCGGCCCCGCCTACCGCTGGTGGCGGCCGCTGCTCGGCGCGGCGGTGCTCGTCGCGGTCGCCTTCGCCTGCCTCGCCGTGTTCACCGCACTCGCGGACGCCCTGGTCACGAGCACCGACCAACGCTGGGAAATGGTGCTCAGCTTCGGCGCGCTCGCGGTCACCCTGCCCGCCGCCTTCGCCGCCGCCCGGTTCGGCGAGCGCCGACCGGCGGGCACGGTGTCCAGTGTGGACGGTCGGCTGCGGTGGCGGTGGCTGGCCGAGTGCGCGGGCTGGGCGGTGGCCGCCTTCGCCGCGGCGGCCGTGGTCGACCTGCTGCTGGGCGCGGGCTGGGACGGCAGCGGCTGGCCCGGCCTGCCCACCTACCTGTCGATCGTGGCGCTCACCCTGCTGCTGGTGCCGTTCCAGGCGGCGGCCGAGGAGTACGTCTTCCGCGGCTGGCTGCTCCAGGCTTTCGGCGCCTGGATGCGCACGCCGTGGCCGGGCGCGGTGCTCAGCTCGGCGGCCTTCGTGGCGACGCACGGCTACACCTCGCCGCCGATCATCGCCGAGTTGTTCGTGTTCGCGTTGATCCTGTGCTGGCTCACCGTGCGCACCGGCGGCCTGGAGGCGGCGATCGGGCTGCACGCGGTGAACAACATCGCCACCATGGTGCTGGCGGGCGGGGCCCCGATTCCCGACCAGAGCACGGTGACCGCGACCTGGGGTGACGCGGTGCTCATCGCGGCACCTTCGGTCTTCTACGCCTGGCTGGTCGACCTCAGGTACCGGAAGCGGGCCGCTGAGCCAGAATCTGTGCCAGCACCCGACTGATCTCGGCTTCCACCTTCTCCTTGGTGATGCCCGCTTCGGTGAGCACTTCCACCGCGCGGCCTTCACCGAGTTCCAGCAGGCTCAACAGGAAGTGCTCCGCACCGACGTAGTTGTGCCCGAGCCGCAGGGCTTCCCGCGAGGTCAGTTCGAAGAGTTTGCGCCCACGCGCGCTGATCGTGGCTTGCTCCGGCACGGTTTCCGCGGCGGGCTCGAACGAGGCGACCAGCTGCGCGCGCAGCTCGTCCGGCGAAGCTCCCAGTGCCACCACGGTTTTCGTGGCCAGGTTCGCCGGATCGCCGAGCAACGCGACCAGCAGGTGTTCCGGTTCGATGCGGGCGTTCCCGGCGGCGAGCGCGACCTGCTGCGAGCCGACCACGGCCTGCCGCGCACGATCGGTGTAGCGGGCGAACGACTGCATCACCTCGGCCAGCGACTGCCCGTCGCTTTCCTTGGGCACGAACCGTTTCTGCACGGCCTGCTTGCTCACGCCCATGCTGCGCCCGATGTCGGTCCAGGACGCGCCGGAGCGCCGCGCCTGGTCGACGAAGTGGCCGATCAGGTGGTCGGCCACCTCCCCCAGGTGATCGGCGGCGAGCACCGCTTCGGACAGGTGCCGCAACGGGTCGGCGCCGGGGTGCTGGTTCTTGATGAGCTCGATCATCGTGTCGAGCTTGACGGGGTTCTCCATGCGTCAACCATAAGTTGACGAATGCGCATCGTCAACCCTGGGTTGACCAGCTCAGCCCCGGCCCCCGACCGCCAGCCCCATCCGTTTGGCGCGCGGCGCGCCCAGGGTGCGGGAGATCCCCCGGGCCGCCGCTCGCACCGCCGGCACCAGCGTGCGCGGATCGGTCCCGGTCGCCGGGACCGCCACCGAGATCGCCGCGACCGCGGTGTCCTCGGCGCCGAACACGGGAGCCGCGACGGAAAGCCCCACCAGTTCGATCTGGCCGTCGCTGATCGCGATGCCCTCGCGGCGGACGTCGGCGAGTACCCGCCGCAGCCGCTCCGGCGACGCGATCGTCTTGTCGGTGAACCGCTTCATCGGCCGCGCGAGCACCCGCTCGGCCACGTTGGCCGGGGCGTGCGCAAGCAGCGCCAGCCCGACACCGGTGGCGTGCGCCGGCAGCCGCCCGCCCGCCCGTGACGGCACCGGCGTGTGCCCGGAAAGCCGTTCCAGGTACACCACGTCGGGTGCGTCTAGCACGGCCAGTTGCACGTTCTGCCGGGTGGCCTCGTGCAGGTCCTCCAGGAAGGGCATCGCGGTGTCGCGCAGGCCGAGGCCGTGCGGTGCCAGCGAAGCCACCTCCCACAACCACAGGCCGACCCGGTATCGCCCGGAGTCGGCGCGCTCCAGCGCACCACGCCGGACCAGCCCGCCGACGATGCGGTGGGTGGTGGACAGGGGCAGGCCGGTACGCCTGCTCAGCTCGGACAGGGTCAGTTCGGGGCGCTCCGCGCTGAACGCGTCGAGCACGTCCAGCACCCGGTCGGCGACCGATGGAGTTCCCGGGGCGTTGTGCCGCATTAAGCCAGCCTCGGTGGTCAGTGCGCGACGGAGCGGCCCAGCGGGTTGCCGGTCCGCTCGGCGTCCGGCCCGCTCTGCTCGCCGAGCACCCCCGTCGACTGGGCCGGAACGACCACAACCGCCACGGGTCCCCCGGTGGAGCGCCAGCCAGACGGCGCGTGCACCGAAGCGGTGAGCAGTACCGCGAGCACGGCGAGCGTGCGCAGGTACATGGGTATGTCTTCGACCTGGATCACTTTTCTCATCGGCGCTCTCCCCTGCTAGCCGAGGATCGCTCCCAGCATTCAATGTCCGCGGCGGACCGGCCAGGGCCCCATGCCCCATTCCGGTCCGGGTCCAACGGCCCTACCGCGAGCACCACGGAATCAAGGAGGCGCGGCGGCGGCCGCCAGATACACCGGATACCGCGGAAATCTCAGACTTTCCCGCGGACCCAGTCCTCGCCGCCGGCCTCGACCGCCGCGCTGCCGCCGGTCAGATCCGCCAGCCAGGCACGGAAATCGGCCACCTGGTCCGGGCGCACGCCGACCTCGAACCGGGCGGCGTCGTCGTAGGAAGTGCTGGTGACCCGGTACTTCGACGAATGCAGCTCGCCCTCGACCCGGCCCGCGCGGCCGTAGTCCACGCTCACGCGCAGCAGGTTCAGCCGCCGGTACTCGACCGTGCCGACGACGTCGAGCGCGTCGGCGACCGCCTGGCCGTATGCGCGGATCAACCCGCCCGCGCCGAGCAGCACCCCGCCGAAGTGACGGCTCACCACGGCGACGGTCCCGGTCAGCCCGCGCCGCCGCAGCACCTCGAGCATCGGCGTGCCCGCGGTACCCGCCGGTTCGCCGTCGTCGCTGGAGCGCTGGGTGCGGCCGTCCGGGTCGAGCACGAACGCGTGGCAGTGGTGACGCGCCGCCGGTTCCGCACGACGGCGCTCGGCGATCACCTCGCGTGCGGCCTCCGCCGAGTCGACGGGCGCGAGCGCGCAGAGGAACCGCGACCGGCGCACCTCGATTTCGTGCACCCCGGCCGCGGCGACCGTGCGGTAGGTGTCGCGGTCAGGGGTGGGACCGCCTGCGCTTGGTGGCATACACCGCGGCCTCCGTCCGGCGTTCGAACCCGAGCTTGTGCAGCAACGACGATACGTAGTTCTTGATCGTCTTCTCCGCGAGCCCGAGCCGTCCGGCGATCTGGCGGTTGGTCAGGCCGGCCGCGATCAGGTCCAGCACCCGCCGTTCCTGCGGGCTGAGCTGGGCGTACCCCGGGTCGGCCGGGCCGTCGTCGCCGCGGAGGCGGCTCATCACCGACGCGGTCAGGTGCGCGTCCAGCAGGGAGCCGCCCGAGGCGACCGTGCGGACGGCGTTGACCAGGTCGCCGCCCGAGACCTGTTTGAGCATGTACCCGGCCGCCCCGGCCATGATCGCGCCGAACAACGCCTCGTCGTCGGAGAACGAGGTGAGCATCAGGCAGGCGGGTGGTGGTTCCATCGAGGCGCGGATCTCGCGGCACACCGAGATGCCCTCGCCGTCGGGCAAGCGCACGTCGAGGATCGCCACGTCCGGCAGGGCCGCCGGGATCCGGATCAGCGCCTCGGCCGCGGTCGACGCCTCACCGCACACCACCAGGCCGTGTGCCTCCAGGACCGTGCGCAGGCCGGTGCGGACCAGTTCGTGGTCGTCCAGCAGAAAAACCGAAACCGTCATCGGACCTCCGGGAGCCGGATCACCCAGTCGAGGGTCGTCCCGCCATCGGGCCCGCCCCGTACCGCACAACTGCCCTGCCACCGCTCGGCGCGCGCGGTCAGGTTCGCCAGCCCGCTGCGCCTGACCGGTGCCGCGGGTATGCCGATGCCGTTGTCCACCACCGTCAACCGCAGGCCCCGGCCCTGCGCGTCGACCGCGACGTTCACCGACACCTTCGTCGCCTTGCTGTGCCGTGCCGCGTTCGACAACGCCTCTCGCAACGTGGCGAACAGATCGGCCTCCACCGCGGGCGGCACGGCGGCGTCCACCGCCCCGGTGAAGCCGACGCGCGGCGCGAACCCGAGGCTGCCCTCCGCCTCGGCACAGGCCTGCGAAATCCGCGTCCGCAGGCCTTCCGCGGGCTGTTGCAGGGCGAAGATGCTGTTGCGGACCTCGGTGATGGTGGCGTCCAGGTCGTCGACGAACCGCCGCAGCTGCCCGGCCACCCGCGGCTCGTCGAGCAGCAGGCCGGTCGACTCCAGGCCGAGCGCGATCGCGAACAACCGCTGGATCACCAGGTCGTGCAGGTCGCGGGCGATGCGGTCGCGGTCCTCCAGCACGGCGAGGCGCTGGCGGTCCTGCTCGGCCCTGGCGAACTCCATGGCCACCGCGGCGTGCGCGCCGAAGGTCAGCGCGAGCCGGACCTCGGTGTCGGTGAACGGCACCTCGTCGCGCAGCTTCGCCACCACCAGCACACCGAGCGACTCGCCGCCGACGCGCAACGGCACGGCCACCGCCGAGTCCAGGTCGGCGATCACCGGCGGCAGATCCCGCCCGGACCCGGACTGCTGCACGGTGACGTGGTCGCCGTAGCGGCGCACCACCACCGGTTCCCCGCTGGTGAACGCGATCCCGGTGGCGGTGCCCTCGGCGGGCACGGTCAGCCCGGTCAGCCGGTCGGCGTCCGGCCCCGGTGGTTCGACCACCTCGAACGAGAGCACGGCACCCGTCTCGTCGACCGGCCGCGCGATACCGCCCGCGGTCGCACCGGCCACCAGCCGCGCGCGTTCGGCGATCAGCCGCAGCGTGGCCTCGGGATCCTCACCGGCGAGCAGCGCGGAGGTGACGTCGTGCGAGGCACGCAGCCAGCGTTCGCGTTGCTCGGCCTGCTCGTACAGCGCCGCGTTGCCGATCGACCCGCTGGCCGCGGTGAGCAGCATGCGGACGCGGTCGGCGTCGGCCTCGGTGAATTCCTTGCCGCGGAGCCGGACCTCGCCGAAGCGCTCACCACGGACGTCGATCGGCACCACCAGCTCGCCCGCGGCATCGGGTGCGCCCGCACCGGTGCGCCGGACCACCCCTTCGGGCGCACCGGTCAGCTCGCACGCGGCGCCGGCCACCCGGTCGAGGATCTCGGGCACGCTCGCGCCGTGGGCGATGCTGATGACCGCGTCCAGCATGTGCTGGGCGCCGTGGTCGTTCACTGGGCGCGCACCAGTCCCGTCCGGCAGGGGGAGCTTTCGCCAGAGTGGTCGACTTCGGCACCCTGTTCGTTACTGGCCCACTCGCAACCGGCGTCCCGCCACCACTTCGAGGGAAATCCGCACCACGCACTCCCCGCCGGTCAGCTCGTGCGGGTTGGCGTGCCCCAGCACGGTGACCCACCAGCCTTCGCCCAGGTCCGGGGTCAGCGAATCCGCCTCGAAGGCCAGCACGTTCCCGCGGGCGGCGGCCGCCAGCACGCTCGTGGACGGCACGTGGAAGCGGACCGCGTGCTCGTCGAGGGCGAACCGGACCGGCTGCACCGCGGGCATACCGCGATCGGTGAACACCACCCGCCCGAGCCCGGCCGTGCCCAGCAGCTCGAGCGACTGGGCCCGGTTGAGCACCTCCTGGCCGAACGAGTCGAGCATCCCGGTTCCACCCGTCCTCACCGCCGCGGCTTCCCCCATGTCGACACCGTGCCGGGAACCGGGGCGGTCCACTAGGGCCGTTGGACCCGGTGCCGGTCGCCGAGCATCAGCCAGGTCACCAGCCCCACCATGACGACCGAGGACAGCACGGCCATCACCACGGCCACCACCAGCACCCCGCCGCCTTCGGCACCCACGGTGGTCGCCAGGTACCCGGCACCGGCGACCAGCACCGGCGCCACCAGCACGGTGGCCGTGGGCAGGAAGGAGCTCGGGCGCCGGGTGCCGCGGAAGGCGATCGCCAGGCAGCACAAGGCGCTGACCAGGAACACCGCACCGAGCGTGTCGCTGAGCCGGTGCCACCCGAGCACCACGGTGGACGCGGCCACCCAGGCGACGCCGACCGCACCCGGGACGGCGGCCCACACCCGGTACCGACGGGGCAGCACCAGCATGGTGGCCAGCAGCACGGCGATCGCCGCGGTCACGTGCCCGCTCGGGAAGCTGTTGTGCCCCGGCGCGCCCTCGCTGTCGCCCAGCCGCGGTCGCGGCAGCACGGCGAGCTTGAGGAACTGCGCCGCGGCCAGCGACCCGAGCAGCGTGACCAGCGCGCCACCGGCCAGCGCGTACCGGCGCCTGGCCAGCGCGAGCAGCGGCAGCACCACCGCGGTCACCCCGAGCAGCGGCACGAAGTCGACGTCGCGCAGCAGCCCGGCCACGGAGTCCGTTGTGGACGGACGACCGGCGAGCAGCGTGCTGTTCTCCACGCGCTGCCCGCTCTCGGTCAGCACGAAGAACCAATAGGTGTAGGCGAACGCGAGCACGCAGCCGAACGCGCCCGCGAGTGGGGTCGTGGCGATCCGGCGGCTGCGCCGTCCGTGACGCGCCGGGCGGGCGGGTGCCTCGTCCATGGACGCGGACGCCGGGCCGATGGAGTTTTCAAGGACCAGACTGACCTGCATGAATCCCATGGTCGCCGCGCTGTTTCGCGGTCTCGTCCGGGTAATGTCATGGTTTTGCCACAAAGGCAGGCGCACATCGCGGGGACGGGCGCCCGTCGGTTTAATGACCGGGTGGCCATGGTCTTACTGGTGGAGGACGACCGCGCCGTGCGCGAGGGCCTCGGGCTGGCCCTGCGCCGCCAGGGGCACGTCGTGCACGCCGCCGAATCCGGCGAGCACGGGCTCGACCGGTTGCGCGAGCACCGGCCGGACATCGTCGTGCTCGACCTGATGCTGCCCGGTATCGACGGCTTCGAGACCTGCCGCCGCATCCGCGCCGACGGCGACACGCCGATCATCATGCTCACCGCGCGCAGCCACGACTTCGACGTGGTGGCCGGGCTCGAAGCCGGGGCCGACGACTACGTGGTCAAACCGGTCGAACCCCGGGTGCTCGACGCCCGCATCCGCGCGGTGCTCCGGCGGGCGGTGAGCGAGCAGCAGAGCGACACCGAGCAGTACGGTGAGCTGGTGATCGACCGCACCGGCCTGGTGGTCACCCTGCGCGGTGAGCCGGTGCCGCTGACCCCGACCGAGCTGAAGCTGCTGCTCGAACTCTCCCGCACCCCCGGCCGCGTGCTCAGCCGCCAGCAGATCCTCGAAGCGGTGTGGGAGCACGACTACCTGGGCGACTCGCGGCTGGTGGACGCCTGTGTGCAGCGCCTGCGCGCGAAGATCGAGCGGGTACCGGCGAGCCCGCGCCACGTCGAAACCGTGCGCGGGTTCGGGTACCGGTTCGCCCGCCCATGACCCGGAACCGGCCGTGGCAGTGGCTCTCCGGGCTGCGGCCCCGCCTGCTGGCGGCGTTCGCGCTGGCCACCGTGCTCGGTGCGGCGGCGGCCAGCGGCGCGAGCTACGTCTCCGCCCGCAACACCATGCTCGGCAGCGCGCAGGACGACTTCATGAACGAGATCAAGCGCCAGGTCACCGAGACGCTGCCGCAGTTGTCCGTGCCGCCGGGCCAGGCCGACCTGGAACAGCTCGCGGGCGCGCTCACCGGGTCGACCCTGGTCACCTACGAGGACAGCGCCTCGTCGGGTCGCGGGTTGCCGCTCAGCTCGGTGCCCCGGGAACTGCGGGATTCGCTCAAGGGCAACGACCACATCGAGTTCCAGCGGGTGCTGGTCGACGAGGTGCCGATGTTCTACGTCGGCATGCCGGTGCTGGCCCCCGACGCCACCGGCGCCAGCCGGCCGACCGGCATCGAGGTGTACGCGTCGATGTCGCTGTCCGACGAGCAGCGCGCCATCGAGGAACTGGCGCAGTGGGCCTGGCTGACCGTCGCGCTGGTGTTCCCGCTGGCCGCCGCACTGGCGCTGCTCGCCGCCCGCGGGGTGCTGCGGCCGGTCCGCCAGCTCAACGTCGCCGCCCGGCGGCTGGCCGAGGGCAAACTGGACACCCGCCTGCGGGCCCGCGGCTCCGACGAGCTCGCCGACCTGGTCAACACCTTCAACGAGACCGCGGTCGCGCTGGACCGGACCGTCGGTGAGCTGCGGCAGATGGAGGCCGCGGCCCGCCGGTTCGTCGCCGACGTGTCCCATGAACTGCGCACCCCGCTGACCGCGATGAGCGCGGTGACCGGCGTGCTGGACGAGGACGCCGGCCAGCTGCCGCCGGACACCGCGGTCGCCGCGCGCCTCGTCTCGGAGGAGACGCGCAAGCTCGCGCGGCTGGTGCAGGACCTGATCGAGATCTCCCGCTTCGACACCGACCGCGCGGACCTGCGGCTCGACGACTGGGACCTGGCCACCGCGATCGGCGACAGCCTGGCCGCGCGCGGCTGGCGCGACAGCCCCGATCTGGTGACCGAGCTGCCCGAAGGCATCGGCGCCAGGGTGGACCGGCGGCGGCTGGACGTGATCGTGGCGAACCTGGTGGGCAACGCGCTGCGGCACGGCGGTCCCCCGGTCGAGGTGAAGCTGCGCGCGGACGCCGCGATGGTGCTGGTGGAGGTGTCCGACCACGGCCCCGGCATCGATCCGGCCGTGCTCCCACACGTGTTCGAGCGGTTCTACAAGGCCGACAGCGCCCGCGCGCGGTCCGACGGCAGCGGCCTCGGGCTCGCCATCGCGCTGGAGAACGCCCGGATGCACGGCGGGGGCATCTACGCGGAAAACCGGCCGGAAGGCGGCGCGCGCTTCACCCTGCACCTGCCCCGATTCACGGAGGTGGCGCGGTGAAACGAATCCTGCCGCTGGTACTGGTCCTACTACTCACCGCCTGTGGTGTCCGACCCACCGACGGGGTGATTTCCGCTGGTCCGGCGCCCGCGTTCCCCGGGCGGAACCAAACCGAAATGACCCTTTATTTCCTGCTCGACGGGCGCATCTACCCGATCACCCGTGCGACCCCGGGTGTGGCCAGTCCGGAAAGCACCCTGCGGGCGGTGGTCAGCGGCCCCAACGACGAGGAACGGCGCCGCGGCCTGGACTCCGCCGTCCCGAGGTCGTCGAAGGTGGCCTACAACGACCAGCTCACCGTGTTCCTGCCGGTCCCGCTGGCGGACCTGCCGAAAACCGCGCTGGACCAGCTGAGCTGCACCACGGTGACCTCCGGCCTGTGGGGAAACCTGCGTGTCGTCGGCACCGACGCCGCCACCAGCGACCTGGTCGGCTGCCCGACCTTCTGACGAGGTGTTCGCCCAGCTCAGACCCCGCATCCGGGCGGGAGCGGGGGTCCTGTAGCCTTCTCGGCGGAGGATTGGCCGAGCGGCCTAAGGCGCACGATTGGAAATCGTGTTGGGTGTAAAAGCCCTCACGGGTTCGAATCCCGTATCCTCCGCCAACTGCGAAGCCCCGGGTAGGCCATCTGCCCGGGGTTTTCGCTGTGCGTGAGCGCGCTCTACCGCGTCCTACCCGTTCGCCTGATGCTCCGGCGCGCTCGAGGCCCGCATACTGCAATGAAACTAGTGCTGCCACTCGTTGGAGTCAGTAGATGAGGCCACGATCCCGCGCGGCCGCATGCCGCCCACCGCGTCCCACCCGGGCGCGAAGGGCACCGACGTTAATACTGGCACCAGATGGATCTTGCGGGGGGATCGGTCCGGCGTTCGGGCGTGCGGCCACTAGTGTTCGGGCCGATCACCGGCCCCGGGCAGCACCTCGTCCGGGGCTCGGCCCGTTCCGGGCCGCGGCCGGGCACCACCGGAGGCCGGGCACGACCACGCACCAACGATTTGTCGAGGAGTCCGCAGCCCCATGCCTGGAGTGGATGAGATCCGCGCAGGAATCGCGCTTTCCAAGGAGAAGGCGTCGGCCAGCGTCGCCGCTCTCCAGCAGGCCGCCCAAGCGCTCGAGGAAGCCCAGCTTACGCTGGCGCAAGCGACTTCGGGCAGCACCCAGCCCGAGGTCGGCCAGGCCCACGGCATGTTCGCCGAGGCACTGCAGGGCATCACCGGTACGCAGAGCACCATCCAGGCCGCCATTTCCGCCGCCGACTCCTACTCGGCCCGGCTCTAAGCCCGCCGATGTCGGTCTCCGAACTCCACGAACGGCTGACGTCGGTACGGGCGGCCGCGGCCGACGCGGTGGCGCACCTCGATCGGGCGGCCGAATTGCTCAACGAGGCGCGCCGCGCGATCGTCGACCCGCAGGCGCAGGCGGATCCCTGGATCCCGCCGCAACTGTCCCAGGCGGCCGACCAGCTCGACACGCACAAGGCCCGGATCGCCGGGGCGGACGAGGCGCTGGGCACGTATCTGGCCATGCTCTAGTGAGGCGGCGGGGATGAGCAAGCGTAGCGAGCAACGCGGACGCGTGACGGCGGCACTCGACCAGCTCCGCCGCCACCTCGGCCTGGCGCTCGGCGCCGCGGCCAGCGCCCGGCAGGAAGCCGAGGCCGATCTCGCCAAGCTCGAACTGGAGCGGATGATCGTCCGCGCCGGCATCGAGCGGGCGGGCGCGGACGAAGCCATCGCCGAACGGTCCCGGCAGCCGGGCATGACCGACGTGGTCAACTGGCTGCACACCGTCCGCGGCCAGTTCTACGCCGACTGGGCCGAGGGCCCGAACACGCTGCGCGAACTCGTCGGCCGGGCCGCCCCGGGAGCGGCCGGGGACCCGCCGGGGCACTGGCTCGGCCGGGTCAGCACCAACCCCGGCACCTCGGTACCGGAGCTGTGGCGGATCGGCACGTCCACTGTGGACAGCAAGACCACCGGGGTGGCGCAGACCTTCGACGTGGCCGTGCCGCTGCTCGACGAGTCGCACCTGTCGATCACCTCGGCCCCGAAGACCCGCCCGACGGTGGACGCGCTGGTGGAGAACCTGCTGATGCGCGTGCTGTCCACCTTCGAACCGGGTGCGGTGCGGGTGCACCTGTGGGACGTCGGCCAGCTCACCGCGGTGCTGCCGAACCTCTACCCGCTCAGCCGCACCGGCGCGCTCAACGTCTGCGACCCGACCCGCCTGCAGGACCTGCTCGACGAACTCGCCGGGCACATCCGCCGCATCCACGCGCACACCATGCAGGGCGGGCACACCTCCCTGCGCGCGATGCGCCTGGCCACCGGCAAGCGCCTGGAGCCGTGGCGGATCGCGGTGCTCTTCGGCAACGGTGAGGAGCTGCAGTCCGAGCGCCTGCGTGACCTGCGCCGGGTGGCCAGCAGCGCGTTGTCGGCCGGGATCTCGCTGATACTGGTGGACGTGCCGACCACGCTCGGCGGTTCGGTGGAGAACATCAGCCTGATCGACGAACGCCGCGCGATCTCCAGCATGACCGGCACCGATCTGGTGGTGTCGCTGGACCCGCCGCTGCCGTCCAGCCAGGTGAGCATGGCCGCGACCCGGCTCGCCGAAGCGCTCATCCAGAAGCAGGGCGGCCCGCGCTCGTTCGCCGATCTGCTGCCCGGCGAGTTCGGCCAGGAACGTTCGGCACACGAACTCCGTGCCCCGGTCGGGTTCTACGAGGGTGACCCGGTCGAGGTGGTGATCGGCGACGCCAGCCCGCACGCGCTGATCGGCGGTCCCAGCGGGTCCGGCAAGACGAACTTCCTCTACGCCCTGCTCGGCAGCCTCGCCGCGCGGTACTCCCCCGACGAGCTGGCGCTCTACCTGCTCGACTTCAAGGAGGGCGTGTCGTTCGCCGGGCTCGCGCCAGGGCGCAAGGACGCCAGCTGGCTGCCGCACGCGCGCCTCGTCGGGGTGAACGTCAACACCGACCGCGAGTTCGGCCTGGCCCTGCTGCGCTTCCTCGCCGACGAGCTGCGGCGGCGCTCGGCCGCGGCCAAGGACCACGAGGTGACCAACCTCGCCGACCTGCGGGAACAGGATCCGCACGGGCACTGGCCGCGGATCGTCGCGGTGATCGACGAGTTCCAGTACCTCTTCGCCGGCCGGGACACGGTGACCGCGCAGGCGACCTCGCTGCTCGAGGACATCGCGCGGCGTGGCCGGTCGCAGGGCATCCACCTGGTGCTGGCCAGTCAGGACGTCGCGGGCATCGAGGCGTTCTGGGGCAAACCGGCCATCTTCGAGCAGTGCACGCTGCGCATCGCGATGCCGAAGGCACGCCGGGTGCTGTCCGAGACCAACGAAGCGGCTGTCTCCGCGCCACGCTGGCACGCGGTGGTCAACCACGATTCGGGCGTGTCACACGGGAACCAGCTCGCGCACGTGCCGGATGCCTCCACGAAGGACGTCTTCCCGAAGCTGCAGCGCCAGTTGTGGGAACGCTTCGCCAGCAACGCCGAACCCCGGCTGTTCGACGGCGCGATCTCCCCGCTGCTGGAGGAGAACGACGAGTTCGAGCGGCTACCCACATACACCCGGCCGCGCATCCTCGTCGGGCAGACCATCGGCGTGCGCAATGACGCGCACGTCGTGGAGCTGTCCCCCACCCCGGGCCGGAACTTCGCGGTGCTCGGCACGGCGATCCGCGAAGCCCTGTCCATCATGGACTCCTGTGCCCGGTCGCTGGCGCAGCAGTACGTCCCCGGCCAGGTCGAATTCCTGGTGTGCAACCTGGTCGACCGCTGCCAGCCGTCGGTCGACGAACTGTGCAAGAAGCTGGCGGTCGAACAGCACGAGGTCACCACGATCGCCGGGCCCGACCTGCCCGGCAGGCTGACCGAATACGCCGAGCAGCTGTCCACTGTGGACAAGCAACGCGTGCTACTGCTCTACGGCGCCGAAGCCGCGCTGCCCGCGCTGGAGGCCAAGGCGCCGGGCGTGCTCAAGAGCGGGCTGGACCACTTCCGGGTGCTGCTGAAGCAGGGTCCCGGCTCGGGTTTCCACACGATCGGCTGGTGGCGGGCGATCGCCAGGCTCAAGGACACGCTCGGCTTCGCCGGCACCGACGACATCGGCGCCTGGGCGGCACTGGACGTGCAGGGCAGCGAGCTGAGCCCGTTCTGCGCCGGTCAGGTGGTGCACTGGTCACCGCGGCCGGGGCGCGCGTTGTTCTTCGACCGCACCACCCACGCCAGCCCCGAAGTGCTGATCCCCTTCCACCACCCCGATCCGGAGCAGGTGCGCCCATGACCAGCGCCGCCATGCGGTACAAGGAGATCATCGGCCTGGCCCGCGGCGCGGAGGAGAACCTCCGCACCTGGGAGCTGGCCAGGGCCGACGAACTGGAGCACGTGCTGGCCGACGCGCACCAGGCGGTCGCCGCCGCGAAGGAACGCGAGGCGCAGACCATCGAGCGCGTCAACCGCTGGTGGCGCATGGCCGAGGACAACGTCTCCCGCCTGTCCTGGCTGGAAACGGGCGCCGGCCCGGGACCGAACCCGTCGGCCCGCGGCGCGTACCTCGACCGCTACCTGGAAGAGGTCCGCGCCGCGTACCAGGACCTGGTGCAGGCGATCCTGAAGCTGGGCTGGCGTTCTCGCTAGACGCCCGGCTTCTTCGACAGGATCTGCTCGAGCCAGTCGAGCAGGTCGAAGAGGCCGTCCTGCACGGCGTTCCCGGTGCCCGGCCGGAACCGGACCAGCTGCGGGTCGTGGTCGCTGGCCTGCTCGGCGAACTCGGCGTTGATGTGCACCACGTCGTAGTCGACGCCACGCGGGGCCTTCGACGCCAGGATGTGGTCGAGCACCTGGGAGTTGCCCTCGAACACGTAGCTGTACCGCTCGTTCTCCGGCAGCGTGTCGATCAGCGCCTTGAGCGCGCCACCCGAGGTCAGCGTCCGCACGGTCGGCGAGAACGGGAAGTCGTTCAGGTCACCGGCGACCACCACGTTGGCGTTGCGGTCCGCGGCCAGCAGCTGGTCGACGAACCCGCGCAGCACCTGCGCCTGCTGGAGCCGCTGGACCTCCGAGGTCCGCGCGGGCGGCTGGAACCGGCCGTGCGTCGGCTGGTCACCGCCCTTGGAGGCGAAGTGGTTGGCCACCACGAAGACCTTGCGGCCGCCGAAGACGAACTCGCCGGCCAGCGGCTTGCGGCTGTTCGCCCACGCGGCGTTGGCCGGGTCGACCCGGCCCGGTGAGACGGTCAGCTTGGCCTTGCCGCGCTCCTTCTCCACGCCCACCGGGGTGGTCGCGTCGCCACCCGGCCGGTCCACAAAGGACACGCGAGCCGGGTTGAAGAGGAAGCCGACGCGGATGTTGCCGCCCGGCTCACCACCGTCGCGGACATCCTGCGGGTCGATCTGACGCCACTCGTACCGCGGGCCGCCCGCCTGCACGATGGCGTCGGTGAACCGCTTGAGCGTCTGGTCGGCGGCGACCACGCCGTCACCCTCGGCGGCGGCGCCGTTGTTGTCCTGGATCTCCTCCAGCGTCACGATGTCCGGCGAAGCCAGGTGCTCGACGACGCCGTCGGCCAGCGCGTCGAACTTCGCCTGCTCGTCGGCCGCGGACAGGTTCTCCACGTTGTAGGTCGCCACGGCCAGCTCACCGGTGCGCTGCTTGCGCGTGGTCTCGCGGACCAGGCCGTTGTCCTTGACCTCGCCGAGCGCGGTGGCGAAGAGCGTGTAGCCGCCGAAGCTGTCGTACTCCACCGGGCCGGAGGTCAGGCCGGTCAGCACGTCACCGGTGTTGGCCTGCGGGAACGGGCGCTCGGCGAACGGGATCAGCGACTCGATCTTCAGCACGCCGGTGTTCGGCCGGTCGTAGCCGAGGTAGGCGCTGCCACCGCGGGCGGTCGCGTGCTCCTGGGGTTTCGTGGTCACGTAAAGCTCGTTGTACTCGGTGCTGCGCCCGACGATCCGCGTGTCCGAGACCTGCACGATCTCGCTCTCGTGGGCTTCCCAGAAGTCCAGCGAGTACTTGGCCGGTTCGAGGTCGAGGCCCTCGATGTTGCCGCCCGGCTGTGCGACCAGCTCGCCCGGCACGGTGTCCGGCCCGGCGGTCGTCGGCGCGGGCAGGGCGTTCCCGCTGGATTCGACCGTCCACTGTGCACTGGTCAGCTCGGTCAGCGACTGGTAGTTCGAGCTGGCCGGGTTGTCCGGGTAGAACTCCTTGACCGTGCCGCTCGCGGTCACCGCGTCGCCGACCTTGACCGCGGGCGTGGTGCTGCCGGTGAAGACGAACAGGCCCTCGCTGGTGCGCGGGTCGGTGTCCGGGTTCGGGTCGGTGAGCCAGAAACCACGCGCGCTGCCGAAGGTGCGCAGCGCGGTGACCACGCCGGTGACGTCCTTGACCCGCTTGCCGTCGAACGGCGAGAGGCGCTTGGTGCCCTGGACGTCGTGGATCCGCGCGGAAACCCCGGGTTCGTTGCCGCCGGGCGTCTCCCCCTTGGTGTTCACCGGGGTCGGCTCGCCGGTGGCGAAGTCGGCCGCGTTGTCGTCGGTGTCGGCGAGGGTGGCGCGTGCCGAGGAGGTCCCGTTCGCGGTCGCCGGGGCGGCGGTGCCTTCGCGGACCACGGCCGAGCCGTAGCCGACCAGGTCGCGGATGCGGGGGTCGGCACCGCAGTCGGCCACCGTGCGGCAGCTCAGCCGCTCGGTGCCGGTGACCAGGGCGACCGTGCCCGCGGTCGCGGCGAGCGCGATGGTGCCGGTGGCGTCGGCCGACGGCAGCTTGGTGGTGCCCCCGGCTCCGCTCGCCTCGGCGACCAGGTACCGGCCGCCGGACGGCAGGGTTCCGCTGAGCGGGGTCACCTGCCACTGACTGGACGGGTTCGCCGACGCGGGCAGGTACTGCACGCTCCAGCCGTCCAGCGAAATCGCGGCGTTGGCGGTCGCCAACTCGATGAAGTCCGTGGTCAGGGAGGCACCGGAGTTGCCGCCGCCCCCGTAGACCTCGGCGATCACCGCGTCCGGGCTGGGCACGGCCAGCGCGGCGGGGGCGAACGTGGCGGCAAGGGAGACGGCCACCGCACCGGCGAGGGTGGCCGGCACGGTTCGTCTGCGTCGGAGCGAGGTCACGCAGGCATCCTTACCCAGACGGGTGAACGGGGGAAGACGTATGCGCAACGGTTACCGACGGCGGACGACGAAAGGCGGGCACCGGGGTGTTCCCGGTGCCCGCCTTCGCTGTGCGTCGAGGAGGGTACTGCGTCAGTGGCTCAGAGGCCCAGACCGTCGGTGAGGTCGCCGACCACCGGCAGGTTGCCGACCTGCGGGGCGAGGTCGCCCACCGGGGTGCTGTCGACGATGCCGCCGACCGGGCTGTCCTGGACCACGCCGGTGACGTTGCCGACCACGCCGGTGACCTGGTCGAGGCCCGGCAGCTCGTTGGCGACGGGGAGGTCGATCGGCAGGTCCGTGGGCAGCTCGGTGGGGAGCTCCGAGGGCAGCTCGGGCAGGTCCACCGGCAGCGACGAGGTGATGTCGTCGAGGCCGTCGAGGCCGAACGAGCCCAGCGGGGAGTCGACCGACAGGCTCAGCGCGTCGGCCGGGTTGCCGGACAGGTCCGCACCGACCTGCAGGCCCAGGTCGCCGACCGGGGTCTCCAGGCCGCCGCCGACCGCGGCACCGTCGGTGCTCACGGCGAGGGCGCCGTCGGCATTGCCGAGGAAGGTCTCGACGTCGGTGCTGCCGGCGACGCCGCCGAGGCCACCCGCGGCGGCCAGGCCGACGCCCGCGGCGTCGGTGCCCACGCCACCGCTGGCGGCGAGGCCGTCGAGGCCGACCGCGGTCGCGCCCTGGGCGGCGACGCTGTCGTTGCCGAAGCTCAGGCTGCCCGCGAGGCCGCCGGTGCCACCGGCGGTGGCCACGCCCAGGTCACCGAGGCCGGTGGCCAGGCCCTGGCTGGCGGCGAACTCGGTGCCGTCGGCGGCGATGGCGCTGCCACCGGTGAGGAACTCGTTGGCGAAGCCGAAGCTGTTGGCGAAGGCGCCGTCTTCGATCTGGGTGGCGGAGGCGAAGTCACCCAGGAACGGGGCGACCTGGCCGGTCACCTGGTGGGCGAAGAACTCGAGGGTCTGGACGGCGTCTTCGGCACCGTCGGTCGGCAGCGCGCCGAGCAGGTCGGTGACCGGCAGTCCGGCCTGGTCGGCCACCAGCGGCAGCACCTCCTGCACGTCCTGCGCGGTGACGTCACCCAGGCCGGCGTCGCTCAGCACGGCGGTGGGGTCGGCGGCGAAGGCGGACCGGGCAGCGTCGTCGGTCAGCAGGTTGAGCACGAAGTCGTGCAGGGTCACGTCCTGGAGAGACAAGGTGGAACTCCTCATTGGCGGGAAAGCGTCCAGGGCACCACGCCGAAAACCGGCTCGCGTGCCGGGACTGACGTTATGGACTCGAGACCGAACGGACATCGGGGATCACGCGCGGCGATCCCCCTCATCCGAACGAGGGCTCACCCACTCACCCATTAGGGGGTTAGGGGATCACCAACTGGGGGTGGCCCGCTACTGGGACTTTCCCCACAGCCCTCCTGGGCGATCCGCCATTCGGGGGGCGCCGGGCGGCTGCCGTGACTAGCATTGCGCGATGCTCCGGGCTGATCAACTGCGCTGGGTCGGCTTCGCCGGCGTCCTCCTCCTAGTGGTGACCACCCTGGTGAAGGGCGGGGCGCCGGTGCTCGCGGCGGGGATCGCCGGGATGGGGCTGCTGGTGCTGGCCTGGACCCTGCTCGGCCGCGTGCTCATGGAACTGCCGGACACGCGCTGGCTGCGGTGGACCCTGGTGCTGTGGGGCGCGCCGCTGATGATCGCTCCGCCGCTGTTCAGCGGGGACGTGCACAGTTATCTGGCGCAGGGCGAGATCGCCGCGCACGGGCTGGACCCGTACACCTTCGGTCCGGCGGAGGCCTTGGGCACGGGGTCCGCGATGACCGAGCGCGTGAGCGGCTACTGGCAGGACACGCCTTCGCCGTACGGGCCGCTGTTCAGCCTGCTCCAGCGGTGGATCGCCGGGGTGGTGGGCGAGAACCCGTATGCCGGGGTGATCGCGCACCGGCTCATCGAACTGGCGGGCTTGGCGCTGATCGTCTGGGCCGTCCCGCGCCTGGCGAAGGCGGCGGGTGTCTCCGAACGGGTGGCCCTGTGGCTCGGTGTGCTGAACCCGCTGGTCCTGTGGCACTTCGTGGCGGGCGTGCACAACGACTCGCTGATGCTGGGCCTGATGCTCGCCGGTACCGCGTTCGGCCTGGAAAGCCTGCGGTCGTCGCGGATCGACTGGTCGCAGATGTCGATCGGCTTGTTGCTGGTGGCCGCCGGGGCGCTGGTGAAGCTGCCCGCCATCGTCGCCCTGGCCGTCCTCGGCACGGCGATCGCCCGTCGTCAGGGCGCCACCTGGGGCCGCCTGGCCCTGGTCGGCGTCGCGATGGTGGCCGGCATGGCCCTGGTCTCGGCCGCGGTCTCCATCGGCACCGGCTTCGGCTTCGGCTGGCTCCGGACTCTCGGGACGTCCGGCAGCGTGAACAGCTGGATGGCCCCCACGAACTGGTTCGGCTTCCTGACCGGCGGCGTCGGCTCCTTGTTCGGGGCGCACATCACGCAAACCATGATCGGCGTCGGCAAGATCATCGGCTACGCGGTGATCGCTGGTGGCGTCGGTTTCGTGTTGCACCGCCAACTGAAAGGCCGCCTGAACGCGGTCTCGGCGCTGGGCGCGATGCTGCTGGTGGTCGTCGCCTTCGGGCCGGTGGTTCAACCTTGGTACATCCTGTGGGCCGCGATCCCCCTGGCCGCCTGCTTGCCGACGGGCCGCTCGCGCAACGTACTGGTGGGTTTCCTGGCCGTCTTCGCCGTGGTGCTACCGCCGCTCTCGGGCAGCCCGGGCGTCCTGATCACCGGGTACCTGGGCAGCGTCATCATCGTCGCCGCGTCCTACCTGGCCTTGGACCGCCTGGCCCGCCGCACCACTCCGGAACCGGTGAAAAGCCCGGGGTAGTGCGCCGTCAGCACTCGATCACTTCACGGACGTAGCAGGTAGGCGCATTGGCGGTGGACGTCGTCCGGAACGGCACACCATTGTTGTCGATCCTCGTCGTTCCTGTTCTGCCCTGCGAGGACCAGGCCAACTCCACCACCCAGTCGCAATCACACTTCTCCGTAATGCCCTCGATGATGAAACTCTCCGGATCTTCGAGTGCCACAGTGTAAGGGAACTTGATCGGTTTCACTTCGTAGTCCGGCGTGTCAGCCATGACGTTTCCCGACTCGAACTTCGAGGACACCTCGGGTGGGTTCTTGTCGAGTTCGACGCTCATACTCCGGAATACCCCATCCCCGCCGCATTCGCGTTCGAGCGTCTTACCGGTGACCGGCTGCCGTTTGGCCACTACCTTCACCGTCGCTTTGGTCAACACCACTCGAGCGGCGCCCTTGCCTTGGACGATCAAGGTTTGCCTACCACCTGAAGCTTGCACCCCGTCAGAAACTGCCGGCCATTTTCTCCAGCCATACGAGGCAGCGTCGGAAGGCATCGGTTCAGCGATCTTCGTGACATCCTTGTCCGTCACCCAGTCGCCACCGAGGCCGCAGGTCGAGTCCAGCATTTCGACCGTGCAAGTGAAGGGCAGGTCGCCCACCGTGGCTTCACTGCCTTCCTTCTGGCACGAAGTCGACTTCGTGCCCGCCGGTGACGGACTCGCCGACGGTGGGCTCGTCCCGCTTTCCGCCTCACTGGGGCCGGCCACGGGAGTTTCTGCCGGGGCGGGGGTTGCCGATCGCACTACGACGGAATGGGTGCTTACCACGATCACCAACACGGCAGCCAGCACGATGGCCACTCCGAGCACCAGACTCAGCACCACTTTGGGAGACGGCCCGAAGCTGATGTTCCCCGCCGACCCACCGAAAGTCATACTGGTGTGCACTTTGCTGTTGTAGCTGGAAACCCCCGCGCCCTGGACCACCGTTCCAGCAGTGGTCCCATCGATATCGGCGGCTTCGTCGTTCGGCGGAGCCAACCGCCGCCGGAATCGATCGATCAAGGAGCCGACGCCGAAACTGACCACGACAAGGACACCCACCGCGGCCCAAGCCCACGGGTTCCGCACGTGTTCGGTCGCCAGGTTGATCGCAACGCCCAGTGCCGCGCTGATGATCGTCGCGACGAGCGGAAGAAGGTGGGACTTCAGCCAGGTTTTGATGACGTCACCCCGAGTTCACTAGGCGTGTATCTGGCGGGTGAGTCGCCGGGGGCACGAGCGGGGTTACAGGTGGCGGCGAACCGACTCGAATCGATATCGCGCCAGGCGCGCCGCGAGGACTTCGCGGCGCGCCCGATGCTTTCAGCTGTTGATCGAAGCGAGTTGGTGCTGTCGGTGCCGCAGCAGGTAGAGGAAGCCGACGATACCGATCGCCGTCTGCAAACCCGTTTCGCCCAGCAGTAGCGCGGCCGTGACCAGCACCGCGCTGATCGTCAGCAGGATCGCGAAGATGCGGCAGGCCGCTCCCCGCCGACCGTAGAGCAACTGGTGGGTGATCCCGTGCCAGCTGACGCAGTGCCGGCGAGGCTCCTGGCTCGTCCGCCGGAGCGGCGCTGCCTCGGCACCCGCGGCCAGCAGTTCGTCGAGGCCGACGAAGTTCGTTTCGCCGGCGGACGATGGCTCACGTCCGTGAATATTCTCAACCCGACCGGGCGGTTGGTCCTCTGGCCATTCACCTGCGGGCGAAGCTATCGTGGTCACGCTTGTTCCTTCCTGTGGATCTCAACGGCTGGTGAAGGTGCAAGCACCTTTGTGGCCCCCTGTTGCACCAGGGGGCCACATCTCTGCGTGTGGACCGGGCCTGGAAATCGTCGCCCGAACCGCGTCCACGGAACAATCATGGCGAAGGCGATCCCATCGGGTCGAGCCCGGCAGGCAACCAAGCGCCCAAAGGCGGCCGATTACTCGATTCCGACCAGGCGGACCGAATCTTGTCCCTCGATCGGCCGCCGTCACCCATTTGGGGAGCGTCTTTCCTGATCAAGTAGGCACCGACAGGTGCTTTATCGCCTGACCTGACGAATCGCTTCTGGTGGGTGACCCATTCAGGGAACCGGGATTGCCGAGAGATAGATCTTGACGTGCAGCCGCACGTGCAGACGCCCGTTCGAGAGAAGCCAGACCGTTCGTCGCGCTATAACGACCGTTAGTCCACGCTGCCGACACCTACGCCGAAGAGGCCACAGACGACAAAACGCCCGGTGAGTCCTGGGAGACTCACCGGGCGTTCTGCCTGGCTCTGGCGGTAGCGGTGGGATTTGAACCCACGGACGGGGGTTACCCGTCACACGCTTTCGAGGCGTGCTCCTTCGGCCGCTCGGACACGCTACCGCCGACTAGGTTACTGCATGGCCGTCACCGGGTGACAGCGGGGGCTGGTCAGCGGTCTTCGGGGCGCTTGCCCTTGAGGTCCTGCACCGCGCCCTGGGCCTTGTCGCGGAGGTCGTGGCCGGTTTCCTTGACTTCGCCCTTGGTCTGGTCCGCCTTGCCCGAGTCCTTCAGGTCCTCGTTGCCGGTGCTGTGACCGAGCTTCTCCTTGGCGGCGCCCATCGCCTGCTGGGCCTTGTCCTTGGCCTTGTCCACGAGGCTCATGAGAGTCCTCCATTCAGTTGGTCCCCCTCGGGTACCCACGAACCGGAAAGGGAATCGCCGGTCACTCACGCAGGTGTGCGCGGTGACCACCGAAGAAGTCCGCCAGCAGCCCTGCGCACTCGCCCTCCAGCACCCCGCCGTACACCTCTGGCCTGTGGTTCAGCCGCGGATCACGCACCACGTCCCACAGCGAACCGACCGCGCCGGTGCGGGGTTCCCAGGCGCCGAAGACCACTCGCGACACGCGCGAAAGGACCAGTGCGCCGGCGCACATGGTGCAGGGTTCGACGGTGACCGCCAACGTGCAGCCGTCCAGGCGCCAGCCGTCGCCGTGCACACGGGCGGCCGCGCGCAGGGCCAGCACTTCGGCGTGCGCGGTCGGGTCGCCGAGTTCTTCGCGGGCGTTGCGGGCGCTCGCCAGCACCGAGCCGTCCGGGGCGTAGACCACGGCACCGATCGGCACGTCGCCGGTGGTGAAAGCGCCCCGTGCCACCTCGATGGCGGCCCGGACCTCGGCTTCGAACCGCATCACACTTCGTCGAGCAGCTTCGTGAACTCGTCGGCGAAGCCGCAGCGCTGCGCGATCATCAGGAGCTGGTCGTCGGGGTAGCGGTCCACCTCGCCGACGATCACCTCCAGCTCGGCGCCCGGCAGGCCGAAGTCGGCGAGGATCTCCAGGTCGCCTTCGGGCCAGATGGCGTCGTCGTCCTCCTCCGGCGGGTCCACCCGGAGCAGGTCGAGCACGTCCGCGGCGATGTCGTAGTCGAGCGCCGCGGCGGCGTCGGACAGCAGCAGTGACGCGCCGCGCGGGCTCGGCCGCACGATCACGAAGAACTCGTCATCCACCGCGAGCAGGCCGAAAACGGCCCCGGTGGACCGCAGTTTCGCCAGCTCGGTGATCGCGGCGTCCAGCTCCGCCAGTGCCCCGGTGTCCAACTGCGAGCAACGCCAACGGCCGTCCTCGCGCACCACGGCCACCGCGAACCCGGTGATCGCCTCCTGCCCCGCCATGCGCACACCGTATACCGCGCGCTGAACGCGCCGCGCCCGCGAACCACCCCGAGCCGGCACGGGTGCCACTATCGGGACATGAGCCCTTCCGGTCCCACCGATCTGCCGCCCCTGCCGGGTGCCCGTTTCGCCGGGTTGCTCAGCGCGGCCAAGGCCCTGCAACCGAAAACCGTCGCCCTGCGCCGCGAGCTCCACCGGCACCCCGAACAGGGGCTGCAACTGCCGAAAACCCAGGCCGCGATCGAGCGCGCGCTCGACGGGCTCCCGCTGGAGCTCACCCGCGGCAAGTCGACCACCGCGCTCACCGCGGTCCTGCGCGGCTCGCGCCCCGGGGCGTCGGTGCTGCTGCGCGGCGACATGGACGCGCTTCCACTCACCGAGGACACCGGCCTCGAGTACGCCTCCGAGGTCGAAGGCACCATGCACGCCTGCGGGCACGACACGCACGTCGCGATGCTGGCATCGGCGGCGCGCCTGCTGTCCGACCGGGTCGAAGACCTGGCCGGGTCCGTGGTGTTCATGTTCCAGCCCGGCGAAGAGGGCTATCACGGCGCGCGCCACATGATCCACGAAGGCGTGCTCGACGCCGCCGGTGAGCAGGTCAGCGCGGCCTTCGCGCTGCACACCTACGCGAACGCCGAGTCCGGCCGCATCCTCACCCGCCACGGCCCGGTCCTCGCCTCCGCGGACAGCTTCCTCGTCCGCGTGACCGGCCGGGGCGGCCACGGTTCGGCACCGCACCAGGCGCTCGACCCGATCCCCGCGGCCGCCGAGATGGTCGGCGCGCTGCAGACGATGATCACGCGCCGGGTCAGCGTGTTCGACCCGGCCGTGCTCTCGGTGACCCGGATTTCGGCCGGGACCACCACGAACATCATCCCGGAGACTGCCGAGCTCGAAGGCACCATCCGCACGCTGTCCGAGCGGACCCGCGCGCTCGTGCGGGAGGAGCTGCCGAAGGTCTGCGAAAGCATCGGCGCCGCGCACGGGTGCCGGGTGCTGGTGGACATCGAGCCCGGATATCCGGTGACCGCCAACGATCCGGCCAAGGCGGACCTGGTGAACTCGCTGGCCGAGGAGGTGCTGGGCGTGCAGTACGTCCAGCCGATGCTCGAGCCGCTCATGGGTGCGGAGGACTTTTCCTACGTCCTGCAACGGGTTCCGGGGGCGTTCGCGTTCATCGGCGCCTGCCCGCCGGGAACCTCTTTGGACGATGTCGCACCGAACCACTCGAACCGCGTGCGGTACGACGAGGACGCGATGGCGAACGGAGTAGCCCTGTACGCCGCGTTCGCACTCGCTCACCTGGGTGGCTGAACCTGGCAAGATGACCCCCGTGCGAGACGTCTGCGTGATCGGGCTCGGGTTGATCGGCGGTTCGGTGCTGCGTGCCGCCGCCGCGGCGAAGAGGACGGCGTGGGGTGCCACGACGTCCGAATCGGACGCCGCGGCGGCGAGAGCGCAGGGCTACGACGCGGGAACCGACGTGGCCGCCGCGCTGCGCCGGGCCGCCGAAAACGACGCACTGGTGGTGCTGGCCGTGCCGCTGCCCGTGGTGGACGAAACGCTGCACCTGGTGGCGGAGCACGCGCCGAACGCGCTGCTCACCGACGTGACGAGCGTGAAGAGCCCGGTGCTGCGGGCGGTCCGGCGCTGGGCGCCGGAGGCCCGGTACGTCGGCGGGCACCCGATGGCGGGGACGGCACAGTCCGGTTGGGACGCTGGTGACGCGGAGTTGTTCCGGGATTCGCCCTGGGTGGTCGAAATCGAGGACGACACCGACCTCGTGCTCTGGGCCGAGGTCGCCGAGTTCGCGATTTCGCTGGGCGCGCACGTCGTACCGCTCTCGGCGTCGGCCCACGACGAGGCCGTCGCGCGGATTTCCCACCTGCCGCACCTGCTCGCCGCGATCCTGGCGACCGTGGGCGCCGAGGGCGGGCCGGTGGCGATGTCGCTGGCGGCGGGTTCGTTCCGCGACGGCACGCGGGTGGCGGGCAGTCGCCCCGAGCTGGTCCGGGCGATGACGGAGGGCAACCGGGAGGCGTTGCTCTCGGTGGTCGACGACGCGCTGGGCAGGCTGGGCGCCGCCCGCGGCTCGCTGGCCTCGACGGGCGGGCTGGCCAAGACGATCCAGGCCGGTCACCAGGGCGCGCAGGCGTTCGCGGACCACCGCGCGCAGGACCGCGTCGGCGTCCAGCTGAGCCTCGCGGCGCCGGACGCGCGGGAGGCGTTGCGCGCGCTCGGGGAACGGGGCGGCCGGGTCACCGGTATCTCCGGCGACCAGGCCACGGCCGAATCAAGCTGAGAAACCCCTGATCAGTGCGCCGGCGGGGGCGGCGGCGGGGTCGGCGGGGTCGGCCCACCGGCCGGAGGGGTCGGTCCGCCGGGCGGCGGGGTCGGGCCACCAGGGCCACCAGGAGTCGGGCCACCGGCGGAAGGGCCGGAAGGACCGGAAGGGCCGGCCGGCGGGGTCGGGCCGTCGCCGGGCGCCTGCTCGCCCTGGTTCTTGTGGAGCAAGCCCTTCGCCTTGCCGGTGGCGTTGTCGATCTTGTCGGCGTGCTTGCCGAACTTCGACTTCGCCACCCCGCTGGCCTTGTCGAGCCCCTGCTCGATCTTGTCGCTGTTCTTGTCCAGCGCGTTCTTCGCCTTGTTCTTCAACTCGTCGAAGTTTATGCCCATGTACCCATGGAACAGCAGTTCAGCGGAAGCGCAACCCCACTCGTCAGGTCCAGCGATCGATGAGGAACCGCCGGACGAACCGCATCGGTGATCGTTCGGTCAGATCCGGCCCGCGCACGGCGTCGAACACGGCGGTCAGCCCGTCGACCACGCCGGAGAGCTGAGCCCCGCGCGGCATGGCCATGCTCGCCGGATCGCGCTGCTCCCGCACCGCCGCCGCCAGCTCGGTCAGCGCCGCGGTGACGTGCTCGACCTCGCGGGGTTCCGGGGGCGGCGCGCCGTGCTCGACGGTCACCACCACCTCGGTGATCGCGTCGGTGAGCCGCTCCATTTCGACGATCACCGGCCACCACGCCACGGCCTGCCGTCCCGCCGCCGACGGTTCGACGATGACCTGCTGGAACGTGGTCCGCAGGTCGGCCAGCGCCCGGTACGCCCGGCGGCGGGCGCGCGAGCGTTCGGCCCGGTCCTCCGCCGAATCGACCGGTTCCAGCGCGCGACCGGCGTAGGTGGTCACGGAGTCCAGCGCGTCGGCGAGCTGCCCGCCCACCCGCGGCCGCATGCTGCCCGGCCACAGCAGGTACCCGAAGAGCAGCACGATCGCGCAGCCCAGCACGGTGTCGACCAGCCGTGCCAGCACCACCGCCCAGTCGCCGTGGCTGGACAGGTCCATCTGCAGGATGATCAGCGGCGTGACGAAGGTGGCCAGCAGCCCGTAGTTGCGGACCTTGCCGATCGCCACCCCGGCGGCGAACAACGCGCTGAACCCCACCAGCCACCAGCCCTGCGCGCCCAGCCCGAGCACCGCCGCGCCGATGGTCACGCCGGCCACCGTGCCGAGCCCGCGCAGGACCGCGCGGCCGAACACCGAGCCGAAGTCCGGTTTGAGCACGATGCCCACGGTCAGGGTGATCCAGTACGACCGTTCGAACGGCACCAGGAGGCTGACCACCTCGGCGATCGCCACGCACAGGGTCAGGCGCAGGGCCGCGGTCCAGGTCACCGGCCCGGCCAGGGAGCTGAGCCAGTCACGCAAACGCTTGCGCAACGGGACCGGCTCGCGGCGCTTGCGTTCCTTGCCCTTGCCGATCTTCACCAGCCCCGCGCGCAACGCCAGTGCCATCGGCTCGTCGATGTCGAGTTCGGGGACCGGCGGCAGTTCGGCGTCCATCCGGACCGCGGTGGCCAGCCGGACCAGGTAGTCGACCAGCTCGCGCGGCGGCCGCTCCCCCGCGTTGACCATGGCCACCGACGCCTCGACGGCCGGGGTGCTCGCCGAGAGCACGGTGAGCAGCCGCCGGTAGGTTTCGTCCCGGCCGGACAGCCAGGACCGCGCGGTGAGCAGCCGGTCGTAGGCGGTGTTGAGCGCGGAGGTCAGCTGGTGCCGGGCGGCGCGCTGGGTGTCCTCGTCCTCGGCCGACAACATCGCCGCCAGCTCGATGAACACCTGGGTGACCGCGGTCCGTTCGGGCGTGGTGGCCCGGACCGTCCAGCCGAACAACGCGACCGTCAACCCCCAGGCCGAGCCCACCACGAAGCACAGCAGGGAGATTTCGAGCTGGACGCCGAGCAGGTGCTGCCCGGTGCCGAGCACGCAGAAGACGAACATCTGCAACGCGGCGATCGACGCGTTGCTCCCGGCCGCGCTGATCAGCGCGGACAACGCCGCGACGACGATCACCACCGGAATCGAGGCGGCCGGGTTCCCGCCGCTGAACAGCCCGGCGGCGTACCCGGCGAAGGCGGCGACGGCCGCACCGGTGATCCGGCGCGCGCGGTAGCGGTACGGCCCGGCGGCTTCGGAGAGCACGGTCGGCAGCGCGCCGGTCGAGACCACCGCACCGAGCGTGATGTCGCCGAGCGCGAACCCGATGGCCAGCGGCACGGCCAGCGCGATCGGGGCGCGGATCGCGCGCGTCCACGGCAGCGGGTCCGGCTTGCTGCGCAGGAGGTGCACGAGCCAGTTCGGGGCGGACAGATCGCGCGAGCTCACGCCCTCACTGTCTCATCCCGACACGACGTAATCAGCCCAGATGCGGTAGCCCTCGGGTCCGGGGTGGAATCCGTCGGAGGCGAACGCGCTCGCGGTCATCCGGTCCACCGGCATCACCACGTGCCGCACGCCGGGCAGCGCGGCCAGCGAGGCGGCGGCCGCGTCCAGCGCGAGCGAGCGCAGGCCGAGCACGTCCCGCAGCGGCCGCGGCAGGGCCGGGAACCGCCCGAGGTGCGGGACGCCGGTGAGCACCACCGGCACCGGGCCGAGCGCCCGCCGCACCGCGCAGACCAGCCGCAACAGGTCGCGCCGGTAGCGGGCCGGCGAGTGCAACTCGATCGTGTCGTTCACGCCGAGCGCGATCACCACCAGATCGGCCGGTTCGGCGACCGCGCCGGGCAGCAGTTCGTCGTGGACCACGCGGGCGTTCGCCCCGGTGCGCCCGGCCACCCGCCACGCCACCCCGCGCCCGGTCTTGGCGGCCAGCGCGACCGCCAGCCGCCCGGTGAGCGCCTCGTCGTGGTCCCGCGCGCCCACGCCGTCCACAGTGGACTCGCCGAGCACGAGCAACCGCAACGGGTCCGGGCCGGGCACGAGGCCGGTCAGCGGGCCGGCCGCACCCGGCAGGCGTGGCGTGTCCCGGCGCACGCGCAGGCCCTGGCGGATCAGCACCGGCGCGAGCAGCAGGGTGGCGAGGTCGGCGCGCCGCCTCACTGCTCCTTCTCTCGCCGCCAGCGGTCGATCAGCACCGGGATCTCCTTGCTGATGAACTCGAAGAACTCCTTGGTCTCGGCGATCCGCTTGCCCGCCGGCGTGCCGTGGCCGACCGCGTCCACCCCGCGGGCCAGCACCTCGGACAACTGCTGGTAGATCGTGTCCTTGCGGCCGAAACCCTCGTACCACTGGTCGTCGCCGATCAGGTAGTGGTCGCGCCGCTCCCCCGGCTCGCGCGCGCGGGTGACCAGGCCGACGTGCGTCAGGTAGCGCACCGCGCCGGACACGGCGGCGGGGCTGATCTGCAGCACGTCAGCCAGCTCACCCGCGGTGAGGCTGCCCTTCTGGGTGGCCAGCAGCGCGGTGAACACCCGCGACGGCATGCGCTGCAGGCCGGCGTCGGTCAGCATGATGGCGAAGTCCTCGATGAACTGCCTGGTCTCGGCGTCGCCTGGTGGGCCCTGCTCGGCTGGGGTGGTGGCCATGGCTCCATCCTTCCCGACCCGGTGAACAGGCATCACGGGGTCCATACGTTTTCTTAACTTCACAACTTTGTGAAATAACTGTAGCTTCGGCCGCATGGACAACGCCATCTCCATCTCCGGCCTGGTCAAGACCTTCGGCCGGACGAAGGCCCTCGACGGCCTCGACCTGTCCGTCGCCTCGGGGGAGGTGCACGGATTCCTAGGCCCGAACGGCGCCGGGAAGTCGACCACGGTCCGCGTCCTGCTGGGGTTGCTGCGTGCCGACGCCGGGTCCGTCCGCCTCCTCGGCGGCGACCCGTGGCGCGACGCGGCCTCCCTGCACCGGCGGCTCGCCTACGTCCCCGGCGACGTCAACCTGTGGCCCAACCTCTCCGGCGGCGAGGTGATCGACCTGCTCGGACGCCTGCGTGGCGGGCTCGACCAGCGCCGCCGCGCCGAGCTGATCGAGCGGTTCGACCTCGATCCGAAGAAGAAGGGGCGCACCTACTCCAAGGGCAACCGGCAGAAGGTGGCCATCGTCGCCGCCCTTTCGTCCAAAGTGGACCTGTTGCTCCTCGACGAACCCACCTCCGGGCTCGACCCGCTGATGGAGGCCACCTTCCAGTACGCCATTCAGGAGGAACGCGAGCAGGGCCGCACGGTGCTGCTGTCCAGCCACATCCTGGCCGAGGTCGAGGCGCTCTGCGACCGGGTCAGCATCATCCGCAACGGGCAGAACGTGGAGACCGGCACGCTGGCCGAACTGCGGCACCTGACCCGGACCTCGATCACCGCGGAACTGGCGGGCCACCCGAACGGGCTGTCGAACCTGCCGAACGTGCACGACCTGCACGTCGAGGGCAACCGCGTCCGGTTCGACGTCGAAACGCATTCGCTCGACGAGGCGTTGCGGCAGCTGACGAACGTCGGCGTGCGCAGCCTGGTCAGCCAGCCACCGACGCTGGAAGAGCTGTTCCTGCGCCACTACACCGCCGAAGCCACCGCGTCGAAGCACGAGGCGAGGGCCCGATGACCACGAACCCGTTGCTCGGCACGCGTCACCTGGTGCGGCTCGCCCTGCGCCGCGACCGGATCGTCCTGCCGGTCTGGATCCTGCTGCTCGGCGCGATCCCGGCGGCTGTCGCCGGGTCCTACGCCGAGCTGTACAAAACCGAGGCCGAGCGGCAGTCGCTGACCACCGGCATGGCGGCGAACCCGTCGCTGAACCTGATCTACGGCCCACCGTTCGACCTCTCCGACGCCGGCGGGTTCACCGTCTGGCGCTACGGCACGCTCGTCCCGTTCTTCCTGGCCATGGCCTGCATCTTCACCGTCACCCGGCACACCAGGCAGGAGGAGGACACCGGCCGCCAGGAGCTGCTGTCCTCCGGTGTGCTCGGCCGGTTCGCCGCGCTGACCGCGGGCGTGGTGACGGGCGCGCTGACCGCGGCGGGCACCGGCCTGCTGACCGTCGTCGCACTGGCGGGCGCGGGGGTGCCGGTCAGCGGGGCGGTGGCGTTCGGCGCGGCGATCGCGCTGGTCGGGCTGGTGTTCACCGCCGTCGGGGCGATCACCGCGCAGCTCGCCGAATACGCGCGCACAGCCAACGGACTGGCCATGGCGGTGCTCGGCATCGCCTTCCTGCTCCGCGCCGTCGGGGATGCGGCGAAGGACGTGGGCTGGCTGTCGTGGCTGTCGCCGATCGGCTGGTCCACCCAGGTCCGGCCGTTCGCGGGGGAACGGTGGTGGGTGCTCGGGCTGCTGCTCGGCACGGCGATCGCGCTGGGAGCGGTCGCCTACGCCCTGAGCACGCGGCGGGACGTGGGCCTCGGCCTGCTGCCCGCGCGGCCCGGCCCCGCCACCGCCGCCCCCGGCCTGCGCAGCCCGCTCGCACTGGCGTGGCGGCTGCACCGCGGCTCGTTCCTCGGCTGGACGCTCGCGTTCGCGGTGATGGGCGCGTTGTTCGGCTCGCTCGCCGCGGGCATCGGCGACGTGATGGGCGAAAGCCAGGCCACCAGGGAAATGCTCGCGCGGATGGGCGGCGCCGACCAGATCGTCGACGCCTTCCTCGGCACGCTCGGCCAGATCTTCGCGATCATCGCCTCGATGTACGGGGTTCAGGCGGCACTGCGGATGCGGGCGGAGGAGGTGGCGGTCCGGGTGGAGCCGTTGCTGGCCACGCGCGTCGGACGGCTGCGCTGGACCGCGGGTCACCTCCTGTTCGCGCTGCTCGGGTCCGCGGTGATGATGGCGGTGGCCGCCGTGCTGGCGGGACTGCTGCACGGACTGCGCGTCAGCGACGTGGCGAACCAGGTCCCGTCGGTGCTCGGGGCGACCATGGCGCAGCTGCCCGCGGTGTGGGTGGTGCTCGGCGCGACCGTGCTGTTGTTCGGGTTCCTGCCGAAGTACGCCACGGTGGCCTGGGCGGTGGCGGGCGTGTGCGTGATGCTGAGCCTGTTCGGGCCGGTGCTGCAACTGAGCCAGGTGGTGCAGAACATCTCGCCGTTCACGCACGTGCCGAAGCTGCCGGGCGCGGAGTTCACCGCGACGCCGCTGCTGTGGCTGGCGGGGATTTCCGTGGTCGCGCTCGGCGTGGGACTGGCGGGCTTCCGCCGTCGCGACATCGGCTGACCTACCCGGCGCGGACGGTCCCGCTCGCCTCGACCACGAGTCGTTGCTGCGGGCTGCCCGCGCCGCAGCCGGGACCGTTCGGGTAGGTCTGTTCCGGGGTGAGCGGCAAGGTCGCCGTGACGCTTTCGGTGCCGGTGAGCCGGAGGGTCGCCTGGATCTCGGTCAGCGGCAGGTCGAGCACGTCCCCGAAGGCGTGCTTGCCGCCGGTCTGCCGCACCTGCGCGGAGCACACCTCGCCCGCGCAGGTGGTCTCCCCGGCCGCGGTCGACGGGTACAGCTCCAGGTCGAGGGTCCGGCAACGGCCGTCCCAGCAGAGTTCGAGCGTGCCGGAGTCGACCTTCGGCGCGACCGCCGGATCGACCTCCACGCTCACGCCCGAGCGACTGCCGATCGCGGTGCAGGCCAGGTCCGCGCCGGAGCAGGCGGGCAGCAGGGCGAGCGGGAACACCAGTGGGACGAGGGCGCGCATACCGCCAAGACGCGGCCCGACCCCGGTCCGGTTGCTTCCCGTTCCGGAGACGGCAATCGGCCGCCGAGCAACACCCGAACGGGGTAGAGACCGTACGGGCGGTCGGCCGCTACGGTGACCGCGGTAACAGCTCGACGACGTGCTGTGAGCCCCCGCAGGAGGAGTCCTGATGGCTACCCCCACCACGAACGAAGGCGGTCAGGAGACGGGCTCGGGCTTCGGCCGCCGCGGTTTCCTGGCCTTCCTGGTCGCCGCCCCCACCCTGACCATCGCCGCCGACCTGGCCGTCGAGCAACCGGCCGAGGCGCAGATCCCCAGCCTCCCCGGCCCGGCTGACATCCTCGACCTCGGCGACGTGCTGATCCTGGCCGGTACGCCCACCGCGCACATGCTGGTGCTGGAAGTCGGCGAAGACAACCGGATCCGGCTGCACCTGCCGCGTGCGGAGGTCGGCCAGGGCATCACCACCGCGGCCGCGATGCTGGTCGCCGAGGAGCTCGGGGTTCCACTGTCCCAAGTGGACGTTTCGCTGTCGGACGCCCGTTCGGAACTGTTGTTCAACCAGTTGACCGGTGGTTCGAACACCATCCGCTCGATCTACGGCCCGGTGCGCGCGACCGCCGCGGCCGCCCGCGCCCGGCTGGTCACCGCGGCCGCCGCGAAGTTCGGCGGGAACGCGGCGAAGTACGACGCACGCGGCGGTTCGGTGGTGGCGCCGGACGGCCGGTCGGCCACCTTCGGCTCGCTCACCACGGCCGCGGCGAAGGTGGAGCAGTCGGCGGTGGTCACCGAGCCGAAGGCCGAGTCGGCGCACCAGCTCGTCGGCAAGCCGACCTCGCGCATCGACGCGCTCGCCATGGTCACCGGCAAGCGGCAGTACACCCTGGACCTCGACGTGCCGGGCGCGCTGCCGACCGTGCTGAAGCGGCCGCCAACCATCCGCGGCACGGTCAAGTCCTTCGACGACTCGGTCGCGCGCGCCATGCCCGGCGTGGTGGACATCGTCGCCATCGACAGCGGGGTCGCGGTCATCGCGGAGACCTTCGGCCAGGCGATCGACGCCAAAGACCAGCTGAAGGTCACCTGGAACAAGGGCACCATCGACGAGCTTTCCGACGCCGACATCAAGAAGAAGCTGCGCGCGGCCGCGCTGCCGTTCGTCGTGCCGCCGCTGCTCACCCAGCACGTGGACGCCGAGTTCGACTTCGCCTTCGTCAGCCACGCGCCGCTGGAGACGAACTCCGCGATCGCCGACGTCCGTGCCGATCGCGCCGAGATCTGGTCCTCGCTGAAGTCGCCCATCGTGGCCAAGCAGACCATCGCGCAGGAGATCGGGCTGCCGGAGAACAAGGTGACCGTGCACGTCATGCCGGGCGGCGGGTCATTCGGCAGGCGGCTGTTCTTCGACGGCGCCCTGGAAGCGGCGAAGGTGTCGAAGAAGGCGGGCCGCCCGGTGAAGCTGATGTGGACCCGGATCGACGACATGCGCCACGGCCGGGCCCGCGCCGCCACCCACCACAAGGTGCGCGCCACCTTCGCGCTGGGCAACGTGCTCACCTACGAACACCGGGTGGCCAGCGTCGAGACCGACTTCCGGCACGGCCTCGGCGAAATCCTCACCGCGACGGCGGCCAGCCTGCCGGTGGCGGGCAACCTCAGCTTCGCCCAGACGGTCTTCCTGACCACGGTCAAGGTGCCCTACAACTTCGGCGTGGTCACCGAGCTGCTCAACGAGGTGCCGCTGCCGATGAACACCGCGAGCTGGCGGTCGGTGTACTCGGCCACCACGCGCGGCGCCGAGGAGATCGTGGTCGACGAGATCGCGAAGAAGCTCGGCAAGGACCCGTACCGGTTCCGGCGGTCGGTGCTGAAGGACGACAAGCAGCGCGCGGTGCTGGACAAGGTCGCCGAAGCCGGCGAATGGGGCAAGAAGCTGCCCGCCGGGTGCGCGCAGGGCATCGCCTTCCACGAGGAGTACAAGTCGCGCACGGCGTGCCTGGTCGAGATCGACGCGCGCGACCCGAAGAAGCCGCGGGTCACCAAGGCCACCATCGCCGTCGACGTCGGCAGGCCGATCAACCCGCGCGGGCTGGAGGCGCAGATGCTCGGCGGGCTGACCGACGCCATCGCCACCGTGCTCAGCGCCGGCCTGCACGTGGACAAGGGCCTGCCGCTGGAGGGCAGCTACTCGCAGTTCCACTACGCGCGGCAGAAGGACACGCCGCGGGACGTGCGGGTCTTCGTGCTGCCGGCGAACGGGGAGCCGGGCGGCGCCGGGGAACTCGGGCTGCCGGCCGCGGTCGGCGCGGTGGCGAACGCCTACGCCAGGGCGACCGGCACCCGGCCGCGCAGCTTCCCGATCAACTTCGACGTCGACTTCGACCCGTTCCCCCGCTGAGGAGTGCGCCCGTGCCCACCTACACCTTTTCCGTGAACGGGAAGACCGTCACCGTCGACGCACCCGCCGACCTGCCGCTGCTCTGGGTGCTGCGGGACAAGCTCGGCGTCAAGGGACCGAAGTACGGCTGCGGCATCGACGTCTGCAAGGCGTGCACCAGCCACCTCGACGGCGAGGCGATCAACCCGTGCGTGGTGCCGGTCGCCGAAGCCGCCGGTCGCGAGGTCACCACCATCGAAGGACTGGCGGACGGGGACCAGCTGCACCCGGTGCAGGAGGCGTGGCTGGAACTGGACGTGGCGCAGTGCGGGTACTGCCAGCCCGGTCAGATCATGGCCACCGTCGCGCTGCTGAAGAAGAACCCGAACCCCACCGACGCCGAGATCGACGCCATCGAGAACGTCTGCCGCTGCGGTACCTACTTCCGGATCAGGGAGGCCATCAAACGGGCCGCGGCGAAGTGAGCACAATGAGCGGATGACTTCCCCAGGATGGCCGATCGCAGGCAAGTCACCGGCCATCCTGGCCGCCTTCACCCGCAGCGTCGCCGAACACGGCTACGACGGCACCAACTTCGGCGACATCGCCGGTGAGCTGGGCATTTCCAAGGGCACCATCGTGCACCACTACGGCACGAAGGACCGGCTGCTGGCCGCGCTGCACGAGTCGTACATGCAGCGACGGCTGGCCGAGGCCCGGCTGATCGTCGACCGCCTGCCGGGCCCGCCGGAGCAACTGGCCGGGCTGCTGTTCGCGTTCATGCTCTACCAGGTGCACGACCGGGCGGCGACGGTCGCCTTCCAGCGCGAAATCGCCCGGCTGGCCGAACACGAGTCGATGGCCGAGGGCGTGCGGCTGCGCAACGAGTACCTCGCGCTGGTGCGGTCCGTGCTGAGCGCGGGCCAGCGTTCGGGTGATTTCCGCGAAGGTGATTTCCGTCTCCGGAGCCTGCTGATGTTCGGCTCCGCGCACTGGGCCTGGACCTGGTTCGACCCGAGCGGTCCGGACAGCGCCGAACAGGTGGGCGCCTGCTTCGCGGACCTGGTCCTGGCCGGTTTGCTCACCCGGCGCGAGGCGCTGGCCGAACTGACCTCTTTGGACGGACCGGTGCTCGCGGCGGTCCGCGACTGCTTGGGGTGATCAGTTTTACGGTGGTGAGCACGGCTCCGGACAGGGAGACTGGTTCCCGACAGACCAGTGAATGACGGAGGCCCGCATGCCCAGTACCGGAAGCGAACAGGGCGGTACACAACTGAGCCCCGCCGCCAGGGAACGCCTGGAGGGGGAACTCGCGCGCCTGCGTGAACAGCGTGCGGTGAACGCGCCCAACTTCCGGGACGAGGACCCGATCGGGGACAGCGCCGACCAGGCGGATCTGATCGAGCGCGCCGAGACCACGGCGTTCATCGACCGCCGCATCCGCGAAGTGACCGACCTGCTGACCCACGGCAAGAGCCAGACCGCGGCGGCCAAGGAAGGCCTGCTCCCCGGCGGCACCGAGGTGACCCTGCGGTTCGCCGACGGTGACGAGGAGACCATGCAGGTGGTCGAGTTCGCCGACGAGGCGACCACGCCGGACGCGTCCGCGCTGACCAGCGACAGCCCGCTGGGCCGTGCGCTGGTCGGCCGCCAGTCCGGCGACACGATCACCTACCGCACCCCGGGCGGCGACCTGAGCGCCGAGATCGTCTCGCTGAAGCTCCCGGCCTGAGTGTCGTGAGTGCGCAGGGCCCGCCCTGCGCACTCACGACCGGCTCAGCGGTAGCCGGCGCGTTTGAGGGCGTCGGCCAGTGCGCCACCCCCGCCGCTGTTGCTGTTGTTGCCACCGCGGTCGTTGCCGCCGCCCCGCCGCTGGCCACCGCCCTGCTGCTGGCGGCGCGGCTGCTGCGGCTGGCGGCGCTCGTTCGCACCGCGCTCAGGACGCCCGCCCGGCGTGACCTCGTCGTCGAGGCGCAGGGTCAGCGAGATGCGCTTGCGCGGCACATCCACGTCGAGCACCTTCACCCGCACGATGTCACCCGGCTTGACCACCTCACGCGGGTCCTTGACGAAGTTCTTCGACAGCGCCGACACGTGCGCGAGCCCGTCCTGGTGCACGCCGACGTCGATGAAGGCGCCGAACGCCGCGACGTTGGTGACCACGCCTTCCAGCGTCATGCCGGGCTTGAGGTCGGACAGCTTGTCCACGCCCTCGGCGAAGGTGGCGGTCTTGAACGCCGGACGCGGGTCGCGGCCGGGCTTGTCCAGCTCGGCCAGGATGTCGGTGACCGTCGGCAGGCCGAAGGTGTCGTCGACGAACTTGCGCGGGTCGAGCTTCTTGAGCACCGGCGAGTTGCCGATCAGCGACGGCAGTTCCGTGCCGGTGGCCGACAGGATGCGGCGGACCACCGGGTAAGCCTCGGGGTGCACCGCGGAGGTGTCGAGCGGGTCGTCGCCACCGGGGATCCGGAGGAAGCCGGCGCACTGCTCGAAGGCCTTCGGGCCGAGGCGCGCGACCTCCTTCAGCGCGGTGCGCGTGCGGAACGGGCCGTTCTGGTCGCGGTGCGCGACGATGCTCTCCGCGAGGCTGGAGCCGATGCCCGACACCCGGGTGAGCAGCGGCGCGGACGCGGTGTTGACGTCCACGCCGACGCCGTTCACACAGTCCTCGACCACCGCGTCCAGCGACCGCGACAGCGAGACCTCGGACAGGTCGTGCTGGTACTGGCCGACCCCGATGGACTTCGGATCGATCTTGACCAGCTCGGCCAGCGGGTCCTGCAGGCGGCGGGCGATGGAGACCGCGCCACGGATGGACACGTCCAGCGAAGGCAGTTCCTGTGACGCGAAGGCCGACGCGGAGTACACCGAGGCGCCCGCCTCGGAGACCATCACCTTGGTCAGCTTGAGGTCGGTGAACTTCTTGATCAGGTCGTCGGCCAGCTTGTCGGTCTCACGGGAGGCCGTGCCGTTGCCGATGGCGATCAGCTCGACCTGGTGCGCGTGCGCCAGCTTGGCGAGCTTGGCCAGCGCCTCGTCCCAGCGGTTGGCCGGCTGGTGCGGGTAGATGGTGTCGTGGGCGACGACCTTGCCGGTCGCGTCGACCACGGCGACCTTGACGCCGGTGCGGAACCCGGGGTCCAGCCCCATCGTGGCGCGGCTGCCGGCCGGGGCGGCGAGCAGCAGGTCACGCAGGTTGGCGGCGAACACGGCGACGGCGTCGTCCTCGGCGGACTGGCGCAGCCGCATGCGCAGGTCGATGCCCAGGTGCAGGAGGATCTTGGTGCGCCAGGCCCAGCGGACGCAGCCGAGGAGCCAGGTGTCGGCCGCGCGGCCCTTGTCGGCGACGCCGAAGCGCTGCGCGATGCGCGTCTCGAACTCGCTGGGACCGGTGATGACCTCGCCCTCGGGGGTCTCGTCCGGCTCCATGGTGAGATCGAGGATCTCTTCCTTTTCCCCGCGGAACATGGCGAGGATGCGGTGCGAGGGGAGCTTGGTGTACGGCTCGGAGAAGTCGAAGTAGTCGGCGAACTTGGCGCCTTCCTCTTCCTTGCCCGACCGGACCTTCGACTTCAGGCGCCCGCCGGTCCACATCTTCTCGCGCAACTCACCGAGCAGGTCGGCGTCCTCGGCGAAGCGCTCGACCAGGATCGCGCGCGCCCCGTCCAACGCGGCCTGCGCGTCGGCGACGCCCTTGTCGGCGTCCACGAACGCGGCCGCGGCGGCCTGCGGGTCGGTGCCGGGCTCGTTGAGCAGCCCGTCCGCGAGCGGCTCGAGCCCCGCCTCGCGCGCGACCTGCGCCTTCGTGCGGCGCTTGGGCTTGTAGGGGAGGTAGATGTCCTCCAGGCGGGCCTTCGAGTCGGCGGCGAGGATCTGCGTCTCGAGCGCCTCGTCGAGCTTGCCCTGCGACCGGATCGAATCGAGCACCGCGGTGCGCCGGTCCTCCAGCTCGCGGAGGTAGCGGAGCCGGTCCTCGAGGGTGCGGAGCTGGGTGTCGTCCAGCATGCCGGTGACCTCTTTGCGGTACCGCGCGATGAACGGCACCGTCGAGCCGCCGTCGAGCAGCCCCACCGCGGCGGAAACCTGCCGCTCCGCCACGCCGAGCTCCTCGGCGATCTTGCGCTCGATGCTGACCGTGCCGCTGGAAGTAGCCAAAACCCTGTACCGCCTCTACCTAGTGCCGCTGACTGCGCGGAAGCATTCTCCCCATCCCCCGCACTGCCCGGCCACCCTATCCCGCCGGCCCGACCACCCCCGCCTTTCCACCCCGGGTTGTCCACAACTACACCCCCCTGTGGACAACTCCTGGGGACAACCGCGGCGATCGCCACGCCGGGCGTCCTCTCCAGCTCCTGTGAATGCTATGAGTGGGGCATTACTTGCGGTCAATGCAAGTAATGCCCCACTCATAGCATTCGCCTGCTCCGGCTCGGCTGTCCGAGCGCGCTAGAGCCAGCCTGCGTCCCTGGCGATTCGGATGGCGTCGATCCGGTTGCGCGCGCCGACCTTGCCGATGGCGTTCGACAGGTAGTTCCGCACGGTCGCCGGGGACAGGGACAGGCGGCGGGCGATCTCACCGGTGGCGATGCCGCTGTCGGCGGCGCGCAGGACGTCGGTTTCCCTGGGGGTCAGCGGGCTCAACCCGGTTTCCAGTGCCATGGCCAGCAGTTCCGGGTCGATCACCCGCTCCCCCGCGGCCACCCGGCGGACGCCGTCGGCGAGGGTTTCGGCCGGGGCGTTCTTCACGATGAAACCGCGCACGTGCGCGGAAAGGGCGCGCAACAGGTGCCCCGGCTGGTTCATCCCGGTCAGCACCAGGGTCCGGCAGTCCGGCAGCTGCTCGTGCAGGGCCTCCGCCGCGCTGAGGCCGTCCAGGCCCGGCAGGCCGATGTCCAGCACCGCCACGTCGGGCCGCGTGCGCAGCGCGGCGGGCAGGATCTGGTCCCCGCGATCCAGCTCCGCCACCACCTCCACCCCGTCCTCCATGGACAACAAGGCGGTCAGCGCCCCCCGGATCATGTGCATGTCCTCGGCGATCAGAACCCGGATCACGTTGCCTCCTGCGGAATTTCTACGGACAACCGGAACCGGCCGTCGCCGGTGTGCTCGACCACCGCCGAGCCGGACAGCGCGACCACGCGGTCGGACAGCCCGGCCAGGCCGCTGCCCTCCCCGATCTCGCCGTCCGCCCCGTCGTTGACGATCTCCAGCGCGTACTTCCCGTCCCGCGTCCCGCCGGTTATCTCACAGCCGGTCGCCTGGCTGTGCCGCAGGACGTTCGTCACGCCCTCGCGCAGCGCCCAGGCGAGCGTGGCGTGCACCCGGTCCGGCAGTTCGTGCGGCGCGGGCAGGTCCAGGTCGAGCCGCACGCCGATGCCCGCCGCCTCCAGCAACGCCACCGCGCCCTCGGTCTCCTTCGGCAGCGAAGCCACGTGCTCGTCCCGCGTCACCTCGCGCACGCCCCGCAGCGCTTCCTGCGCGACCACCACCAGGCTCTCGATCTCCGCTTTCGCCTTGCCCGGCTCGTGCCGCAGCAGCCGGATCGCCAGGTCCCCCTTGAGCGACACCGCGAACAGGCTCTGCCCCAGCAGGTCGTGCAGGTCGCGGGAGAGCCGAAGCCGTTCCCGCTCGGCCGCCAGTTCACCCAGTTCCATGCGCGCCACCTGTAGCTCCTCGACCAGCCTCACCAGCCGGGCGGCGCCGTAGAGCGCCACCGCGATGATCGACAGCAGCACCCCGGACAGCACCACGAAGACGAACTGCACCACGTCGTCCAGCGGTTCGGACTGCCACGCCGACGAGACCGCCGTGACCACCAGCGGCACCGCGGCCACCGGCACCGCGCACCGCCGCGGCACCACCATCAGCGCCGACGCCGCGAGCAGCACCTGCGCGTCCAGCCACGGGCGGCCGAACCACACCAGCGGCAGGTACGCCAGCACCGCCATCGCGCCCAGCGTCCACTGCCAGCCTTCGGGCCGCTCCCCGCGCGCGGCGGCCATGCTGTGCCGCAACTGCAGCGCGGCCAGCAGCAGCCCGAGCGCGACCGGGATCAGCGCCGGGTACGGGGTCGGCGGCGTCTGCGGCGTGCCGACCAGGGTGAACACCGGCGGCGCCACCGCGATCGGCAGGTTCACCACCACCAGGAACAACCGGGTGCGCCGGGTGGTCCAGAACGGGTTCACCGATCGCCGCCCCGCGCGCTCAGCCCGCGCGCGACCCGGCGGCGCACCGCGGTGAGCGTGGCACGGGACCGCAGGGCGAGCGCCCGCAGTTCCGCGTCGGCGGCATCGGGGTCACCGGTCAGCGTGGCGGCCCGCGCGCCCTGCTCGATGATGGCCTCCAGCTCGACCCCCACCGTGCGGCGCACGTCCCGGTCGATCCGGATCCGCTCCCGCACGGCGGCCTGTTCGGCCAGTTCGAGCCGGGCCTCGTGCAACTGCCGCGCGGTGGCGATCACCCAGGTCAGCAGGGCCAGTGACAGGGCGAAGAACAACGCGTCGAGCACCAGCGAGATCGCCCACTCCAGGTGCCCGGAACCCGAGGCCAGCGGCACCAGCGCGGCGGCCACCCCGGCGAAGGTGAAGAAGGACAGCGGCGGCGGGATGACCAGCAGGACCGAGGCCGCCAGCGCGTACAGCGCGCCGAGCCAGTCGATGCCCGCCACCGGGATGGCGCCGATGATCAGCGCCGCCATCACCCCGAGCGTCCACAGCGACCGCGGTGGCCGCTCCCCGCGCGCGGCGAAGAGCACGTTGCGGATGTGCGGCGGCAGGTAGCAGACGGTGAAGATGAGCGCGGGCAGCACGCGCACGGTGTCGATCGGCAGGGTGGCGACGCGGTAGATCGTCAGCACCGGCGCGACGGTGCCGTAGAGCACGACGCCGACCGTCGCCAGCCGGATCAGCCGGCTCGAACGCTGCTGATCGTTCAGCTTCATCACCCATGATCGCCCAAGTGGCCGCCAGGATAGGGGGCACAACTCCACCGGTGCCAGGGCGAGGATCACTCCGGCCAGCTTTCCAGCACGCCGGACCGCCGGGGCAGATGCAGATGTACCCGGCGGGCCATGATGGATGTCATGGACGCACCCGGGTTCGACGTGCCCGCCTTCCTCGCCGAACGCCTGCGCCCGGCGAGCGTCGCCACCACCGGGCGCGGCGGCGGCCCGGCACTGGCCACGATGTGGTTCCTCGCCGAGGACGGCCGGTTCTGGTTCAACTCGCCGCACGACCAGCCGAGCCCGTTCCTGGCCGCGGCCCGCGCCGGCCGCGAGGTCGCGGTGCTGGTCTCGACCTTCGACCCACCGCACGACGTGCGGCAGTTGCGCGCCACCGGCCCGGCGCGGATCGAGGAGACCGACGAGGGCAGGCTGCGCCGCCTCTACACCCGATATGTTCCACAGTGGACGGACGAATGGGCCGCGCACGCGTTGTCGCCCGAGTTCACCCTGTGGTCGGTGTCGCCGGAACGCGGCATGGCCGTGGCCTTCCCCGAACTCGCCGACAGCCCGGCGTTCCGCTGGTCGGCGCCGATCACGTTCCCGCCTGCACCTCGGCCGGGCTCGTGAGCCGGGTGAAGTTGTAGGCGAGGAACTCCCACACGCCCGGCACCAGCAACACGGCCAGCACCAGGAACACCGGGAAGATCAGCCGGTTCTCCACGTTCTTGCCGGTGCGGAACCGCAGCTTGCGCGGCGGCCGGATCTCGTACCAGGTCTCGCCCTTGATCAGCAGCGGGAACAGGAAGGGGCAGCCGGATTCGGTCAGCGAATCGCCGAGGCAGTGCGTGAAACAGCCCGCCGCCACGGCGATGCCCAGCCAGCCCGCGATCTGGTCCAGTTCGGCGAACGCCGCCGGGCCGGCGCTGAGCACCCACCAGACGATCGCCACCCCGGCCACCGGCAGCACCCAGTCGCCCAGCGCGTCCTCGGCCAGCAGCAGGCCGAAGACCACCACGCCCGCCACCGCCCACGGGCCACCGGCTTCGGTGCCCCACGCGGTGAGCAGGCCGAGCGCGGCGGCGAACAACACGGTGTGCGACAGGTGCCGGTGCGTGCCGGTCCGCCGCTCGTCCTTGGGTCCCTTGGTCACCTTGTAGAGCCCGGCCGAAGTCCGCCGCAGCAGCCACGAGAGCGCGCCGGTGATCGGCCCGAGCAGCTTCGACGCCCGTGCGCCCGGGTGGTCCAGATCGGGGAGCAACGCGAACCCCGCGGTGGTGGCGGCGAACGCGACCGCCTGGTGCACCGTGCCCGCGTCGACCACCGGCGCCAGTGCCAGCCCCGCGCACCAGCCCGTGAGCGCGTGCGTCCGCCCCATCATCCCGCAGTCCCCCAGCAGTCCCGGCAGCCCCAGCAATCCCACCATCTAACCGGGCCCCGGCCGTGGTTCACACCACCGGGTGAGTCAAAGCTCCTTGCCGAACCAGTGCTCGGCGTACGGGTCGTCGCCGTAGGGCGGAATCGGCTGGTAGCCGTGCTTGGCGTACAACGCCCGCGCCTCCACCAGGTCGTCGCGGGTGTTGAGCCACAGCGACTTCGCGCCGAATTCGCGCGCCACGCCCTCGGCCTCGCGCAGCAGCACCCCGGCACCTCCGCGGCCGCGGTGCTCCGCGTCGACGAACATCCTGGTCAGCTCGGCCACCTCGGGCGAGAACACCCGCACGCCGACGCACCCGGCCGGTTCGCCGTCCAGCCGCGCGACCAGGAACGACCCGGTCGGCGGGGTCAGGTCGTCGCTGGGGAACTCGGCCATGATCCGCTCGACCTCCCCGGGCACCATCGGCCGCCGGTGGTACCGGGCGGCGATCTCGTCGTAGTAGCGGAACAGCACGCGCACCGCTTCGGGAGCGGTGGGCGCGACACGGGCCACCGTCCAGTCAAGCAGCTGGTTCTCGGTCACAAGGCCGATTGTCGGACGGCCGTCCAGCGGTTTTCGCTGCCGCCACGCCCGGGCCGCGCACCGTCCACCGGCGCCACAAAGCGGCGCCGTAGCATGGCGCGATGTCCAAGCGCCTCGGCCTCAACCTCTCCGACGACACGCACGCGCAGATCAAGGCCCGTGCGGACGCGGCGGGTGTCTCGGTGCACTCGTGGATCATCGCCGCGATCGAGCGCGAGAACTTCCGGCAGCTGTGCCAGGACACCAACGACTGGTGGGCGAAGCACCCCGAGACCGCCGAGCACCAGCTCACCGACTACCGCCACCGGCGCGCGGTGAAGGGCGGCCGTGACTCCTCCGCCGCGTAGGGGCGAGATCCGGCGGGTCGCCGGTGACTCGGGCCGCCGGGTGCTCGTCTACTCGGGCAACATGTTCAACGATCTGCCGGACGTGCCGTACGTGATCACCATGGAGGTGACCTCGGTGCCGGAACCGATGGACGTCGCGCTGGCCGACGGCTCGCGCGTGGCCTACACCCGGCTCGACCACCTGCCGAAGTCGCTGCTCGGCGACCCCATCGGCACGGTGCCGCACGAGCTGATGGAACGGATCAACACCCGGCTGTTCATGGTCCTGGCCACGCAGTGATCCGGCGTGGTGAGGCGATCTTCCTGCTGGCCGTGGTCGCGGCCGGGCTGCTCTGGTCGGGCATCGGCGCCAAGAGCGCGCTGACCTGGTTGCTCGAAGTCGTCTGGATCTTCATCGGCCTGGTGCTGCTGCTGGTGTTCCGCAAGCGGTTCCCGCCGACCCGGCTGCTCTGCTGGCTGCTGGTCTTCCACGCGCTCGTGCTCTGCTACGGCGGTCACTACACCTACGCCGAGACCCCGCTCGGCAACTGGGTCCAGGACAACTGGGGCACCTCGCGCAACCACTACGACCGGTTCGCGCACGTGGTCCAGGGTTTCGTGCCGGCGATCCTGGTGCGTGAACTGCTGCTGCGGTTGACCCCGTTGCGCCGCGGGGGCTGGACCTTCCTGCTCACCGCAAGCGTTTGCCTCGCCTTCGCCGCCTGCTTCGAGTTCGTCGAATGGGGTTCGGCGGTGGTCCTCGGCGCCAACGCCGAGGACTTCCTCGCCACCCAGGGCGACATCTGGGACACCCAGTGGGACATGTTCCTGTGCGTGTGCGGGGCCGTCGCGTCGCAGCTGCTGCTCCGGCGCCCGCACGACCGCCAGCTCAGTGCTCTGAGTCCAGGTGCTCCATGAGCGGCTCCGGGTAACGCGGACCGGCGGCGGCACCGGCGGGCACCGCGGCCTCGATCTCGGCGAGGTCCGCTTCGGACAGTTCGAGGTCCACCGCGGCCAGCGCTTCAGCGAGCCGCTCGGGCTTGCGCGCGCCGACCAGCGGCACCACGTGCTCACCGCGGGTCAGCACCCAGGCGATGGCCACGGCGGCGGGCGTGGCGCCCTTGGCCTCGGCGACCCGGCGCAGCGCGTCGGTGAGTTCGAGGTTCCGGCGCAGGTTCTCGCCCTGGAAGCGCGGGCTGATCGCGCGGAAGTCGTCGGCGGGCAGGTCGCGGTCCGGGGTCCAGTGCCCGGACAGCAGGCCACGCGAAAGCACGCCGTACGCGGTGAGCCCGATGCCCAGTTCCGCGCAGGCCGGCAGGATCTCGCGCTCGATGTCGCGGGAGAGCAGGGAGTACTCGATCTGGAGGTCCGCGATCGGGTGCACCGCGGCCGCTCGCCGGATCGTCTCGGCGCCCACCTCGGACAGGCCGATGTGCTTGACGTACCCGGCTTCGATCATCTCGCCGATCGCGCCGACGGTCTCTTCGATCGGCACCGCCGGGTCGAGCCTCGCGGGCCGGTAGATGTCGATGTAGTCGACGCCGAGACGGCCCAGCGAGTACGCGAGCGCGTTCTTCACCGCTTCGGGACGGCCGTCGAAACCGAGCCAGTCGCCGGACGGCCCGCGCAGCGCGCCGAACTTCACGCTGATCACGGCCTTCTCGCGGCGACCGCGCAACGCCCGCTCGATGAGCAGCTCGTTGTGGCCGGCGCCGTAGAAGTCACCGGTGTCCAGCAGCGTGAGGCCCGCGTCCAGGGCGGCGTGGATGGTGGCGATCCCGTCGTCGGCGACGGCCGGTCCGTACAGGTCCGACATGCCCATGCAGCCCAGTCCCAGCACGGGAACCTCGGGGCCGGTGGTGCCGAGTGAACGGGTCCGCATCACAACTCTCCTCCATCGGTCGACAGGCGCTCACGATAATTCCCCGCGGCGGGTAACCTGCGCCGGTGGCCAAGGTGAGCGTGTCGGCTCGAATCGCTTCGACGCCGGAAGAGACCTGGTCGGTGGCGGCCGACCTGACCAGGTTCGACGAATGGCTGGTGCTGCACGAAGCCTGGCGCAGCCCGATCCCGCCGGAGATCACCCACGGCACCACGTTCACCTCGGTGGTGTCGGTGAAGGGGTTCCGCAACCGGATCACCTGGCGGGTGGACAGCTACGACGAGCCGAGCGCGATGTCCATCTCCGGCGACGGGGTCGGCGGCGTGCGGATCGCACTCTCGCTGGGCATCCGGCCGGTGGCCTCGGGTTCGGAGGTCAGCATCGACGCGGACGTGCGCGGGAAACCGGTGTTCGGCCCGCTCGGCCTGGCCGTCGGCCGGGCGGTACGCGGCGAGTTGCAGCGCTCGATCACCAACCTGAGCGCGTTGATCGGCTGACGCTCAGCAGATCAGCGGCCAGAGCACGCACTTCGTGGTGGTGGTCGTCGGCGGCTTCTTCGACGTGGTGGTGGTCGGCGGGTCTTCCCCACCGGGATCCGACGGCTGGTTCGCCGTGGTGGTCGTGGAGGGCTTCTTCGAGGTCGTCGTCGTGGTCGGCTCGGTGGTGTCCGGCTCGTCCGCGGTGGTCTCCTCCTCGTACCAGGCACCCCCGCCCGGCACCAGCTTCGGCTCGTCGGAGGCGACCGTGGCCTCCGGGCCGGCCACCCCGCTCGGCGTGCGCGCCGGCGGCTGGATGATGCCGACGTCCTCGACGATGGTCTCGGCGCGGTGTTCCGGGGCGGGTGCGTGGACCACGCGGACCAGCAGCGCGGCGATGCCGCAGCCGATCACCACGGCGGCCATCACGGACAACAGCTGCAGCCGCGAACGCGATTTCGGGCGGCGCCGGGAATCCCAGCCCTCGCGCTCCAGCAGCTGGGCCACCGTCACTTCGTGTTTCACGCGGGAGACCCTTCGACAGTAGAAGACGCGCGGAGACGCCTTTTTACCGGAAATCGGGGTCTGGTGGGACCATTTCCCACAAAGTCGGCCCAAGATACTAGGCCGGACGTCGCAGCGCTGGTTCAACCAGACGAATCCACCCTATCGGGCTGACCCTCCGTGGTTGCTGACCCTCCGTAACATCACCGCTGGTGACGGGCTCGCGGAAGCCCGCGAGCCCGCCGAACTCAGCCGGCGGCCAGGGTTTCCGGCAGTGCCCCCGAAGCGGTGCAGCCGGGGAGCAGGTCACGCGTGGCGGTGAATCCCGGACCGTCGAGGAAGTGCGCCGAGGCGAACCCGGCCTTGCCGTCGAAGGTGCCGCGCAGCCAGAGGTCGTTCCCTTCGACGGTGGCGCCGGAAATCCAGCAGTGGACGGTGAAGTGGCCGCCGGAGCGCACCAGCCCGACCTTCGCGCAGGCGGGCTCCGGGCAGTCGCGGACGTTCAGGCCACCGGCACCGCTGAGGGAGAAGTCGATGCTCGGCAACGCCTTCTCGCTGACCGGCCCGCTCGGCGCCGGCTGGCCGGACGCCGGTTCGGTGGACTGCGGCAGGAACAACAACAACACGAGGAAGCCGACGAGCAGCGCGGCGACCGCCGCGGCACGAACCAGGGAACCTAATCGGAGTGCGACGAACATGATCGGTCCTCTCCGCCCGGTGGGCTCGGTGGTGCCCCCGCCATCCGGTTGCTGCGGCCCGGGTGCGACTCCTTCCGCCGAGGCTGGTGATCGTGGACGTGTGGTGGGAGCTACGCGGTAAGCATCCCGCATTGCATGCCCGCAGTGCAATTCCCAAAACGTCGATCCCGTAACGAAGCGCCCAACCGCAGCAACCCGGCGCCACTCTGTTCACTCACTTGGCTCAGCGAAACGGCACAGGCGCGCTTCAGAAGCACTCGATCGTTGTGGTGTACGCTCCCGCTCTGGGATTCCCACGAGGTACATCCCTCAGCGAGATAGTCACCGGCGGCACTCCCGAGAAGGTCCCATGGCATCGATCCAAGGCCCGGTCATCCCGCGGCGGCGCATCGCCGAGCACCTGCGCCGGTTGCGCGAGGAAGCCGGTCGCACGCTCGAGGACGTCGCCTCGGAGCTGCTGATCTCCACCTCGAAGTTGTCGAGGCTGGAGAACGCGCAGGGCAGCCCGCAGTCGCGCGACGTCAGGGACCTGATCCGGCTCTACGGCATCGAAGGCACCGAACTCGCCGACAAGCTGATGCGCTGGGCGCGCAACGCCGGCAAGCAGGGCTGGTGGGCCGACTACTCGCAAACCCTCCCGAGCGGCCTCGATTCGCACATCGCCTACGAAACCGAAGCCTCGGTGGCCCGGGTCTACACCATCCCCGTGCTCCCCGTCCTGCTGCAGACCACCCCCTACACGCGGGCGTTCTACCGCAGCTCGGAACCGTGGTGGAGCGACCACGACATCGAAGAACTGATCAAAGTGCGCCAGCGCAGGCAGGCCGCACTCGAGGAACGCGACGGCCTCCAGCCGCTGAAGCTGATCGCCATCACCCACGAGTCGAGCATCCGCCAGTCGATCGGCTCGCCGGAGATCATGCACGAGCAGCTCGGCCACCTCGTCGAACGGTCCACCGCGCCGAACATCGAACTCCGCGTGTTCCCGTTCAGCAGCCCGCCGCTGTTCACCAGCACCTGCATGTACGCCTATTTCGAATTCCACGACGCGATGGACCGCGACGTGGTGAACGTCGAAACCCACGCTGGTTTCCGGTACATCGAAACCACCGAGCAGGTGAGCCGGTACCGGCGTTACTACGAAGAGCTCTACGCCCACTCACTGCCACCCGAGGAAACGCGCGCACTGATCAGGTCGGTGCAGGAGCAGCACTACTCCTGACGTTCCCGGAGGCTCTCCTCCCGTTTGGACAACCGATGACCACTGGACTCCTTACCCGGCTGCACCCGGAAGCCCTCGCTGTGGCCCGGAAAAAGCTGGCCACCGACGGTTTCGTGATCACCAGCGATCACGAACTGGGGCTGCCCCGGACCGTGCGCGAAACCATTCACCGGAAATACTTCGAGGGCGGTTTCCTGCGCAATTACCCCGGCGACATCCCCGCCGACCGGGAACGCGCCCGCGACGTCGTCCGCTATGACTGGCAAGGTGACCAGTTGAGCCTGCGTGAACACGACTGCGTCGCCATCGACAGCCGCGGTGACTGGAGTTCGGAACGTCGCGAATTCGACCGCGTGCCACTGCTGGAAAACCGCGATTTCGCCCACTGGATCGAAGCGGCGGTTTCCCTGGTGCCCGAACAACGGCGCCAGCAGCGGGGGACCTTCGGCATCAACCTGTTCCGCACCCACACCAACGTGGTGACCCGGCCGCACCAGGACCAGGAAGAGTTCATCTACGTCTACGTGGTGGACAAACGCGGCAGCGGCGCCGAGACCGAACTGTTCGACGTCGACTCGGACGAGGTCGTGCAGAAGGAGACCCTGCACCCCGGCGACCTGCTCGTGTTCGAAGATCGTCGATTCCGGCACAGCACCACGCCGCTGGTGCCGCCCGCGAACGAGCCCGCCCGCCGCGACGCGTTGGTGTGCACGATCAACTACGCGCACACGTACCCACTGGAAGACTGAACGGCAAACCCCGGAGGTCGCACTCAGCGTTCACGTCCTCCGGGGTCCGGTCCTCCATTAGGAGTAGTACGGCCGTCAGAAAACGCGTGAACTTCCGGCGCGGAAGCACCAGAAGTGGAAAGTTCGCTGCTAAAGTCCGGGCGACTGTGCCACTGACGTGTGTGCCCAACCCTGTGCACCACATGCTGACCCGGGACGTGCATGCCGGACAACACTGACGGAACGCCGAAGTACCACCAGATCGCGAACAGCATTCGCCGGCAGATCATCACTGGCGAGCTCAAGCCTGGCGACAGCGTGCCGTCCGAGCGCCGCCTTGAAAAGGACTGGAACGTCGCGAGGCCGACGGCCGCCGACGCGCTGCGCCTGTTGCGGCACCAGGGGTATGTCGAAAGCCGCCACGGTTCGGGCACCTACGTGCGCGCGGATCTGCCCGGCGGGCACGGCAGGCGCTTCGCCCAGGCACGCACGATCGACGTCAGCTTCGGCGCCGGTGGGACACCCGAAGTGCTGCTGGCCGAGGAAACCGCGGTGCCTTCGCACGTCGCGGACGCGTTCGGGCAGCACGCCGACATCCCGGCTGTGCGGCGGCAGGTGCTGGTCAACGACGAGAACGGCACGCCGTCGGAGTTGCGCACCTCGTGGTTTTCCAAGGAACTCGCCGCGCAGGCACCCCAACTGCTCGACCCGGCGAAGTCACCGGCCTCGATCGACGACTACGTGACGGCGCAGACCGGACGCAAGCCCTCCTACGGCCGCGACCAGGTGTCCGCGCGGCTCGCCACCGCCGGTGAGCGGAAACGGCTGCAACTGCCGAATCCGTCGGCCGTGCTGGAACAGCACCTGATCCTCTTCGACGCCGAGGGGAACGCGTTCCGCTTCGACGAGTCCGTCTTCCCCGCCGAAGTGTGGAAGCTGCTCTACCCCTACCCCCTCTCGGACTAACCTCTTGATCAGTGGACTAGGCCACCTTACAACAGGGGTGGCATAGTCCACAACCCGCAGTCGCCGCGTCGGCACGCATGGCGATCACGGCCCTGTCGGATCGGCACCCGCGCTGGCAGACTCGGTGGCCATGAAGCGGATCCTCGGCGTTCTCGCCGCTCTCGTGCTCACCACCACGGTCGCCGCACCAGCCGCCCAAGCCGCACCAGCCGGGCACCTCGACCCCCGGCCCAGCACCACGAAACTGGCCTTCGAACTGCAGAAGCTGCACTGGCTCAGCCACGGCCGGGTGCAGGTCGGCAAGATCGGCAAGTCCAACGAAGGCCGCCCGGTCTGGCACGCCAAGGTCGGCACCGGCCCGCTGCGCATCCTCTACGTCACCCAGCAGCACGGCGACGAGCCGCTCGGCACGCCCGCCGCGCTGGAGTTCCTGCGCCAGGTCGGCACCGGCGACGCGAACTGGCAGCGCAAGCTGCGCAGCCAGGTCACCGTGGACATCGTGGTCCGCGCGAACCCCGACGGGCACGAACGCGACTGGCGCTTCAACTACGCCCCCGACGCCGATCCCGAGTACGGCGAAAAGGGCAAGGGCTACGACATCAACCGCTACCACGACCCGGCGGTCGCCCCGGCCGACAACCCGGCCACCGAGGCGGGCCTGGTCCAGCGGCACTTCGCCGCCTTCAAGCCGTCCATCGTGGTCGACTACCACATGCAGGGCCGCTACCGCGGTGACGACGGCCGCGAGATCACCGCGTCCGCGTTGTGGCCGACGCACCCCGACGTCAAGCCCGCCGACGTCGACTTCGCCAAGCAGCTCACCGTCGCGGCCCAGCGGGCGATGGACGCCGGCGGCGGCAACGTGTCGCAGTACCCGGGCGGTGACTACGAAGGCATCGCGCGCAACGGTTACGGCCTGCTCGGCACCGGCAGCGTGCTGATCGAGCTGAGCGACATGGGCCCGGAGCACGAACAGGCGCAGATCCGTTCGGCGCTGGCGGCCATGCTGGCGATCGCCAAGAGCGCCGGCGACGGCTCGGTTCGCAAGATCGATCCGGCCGCGGCCGAGCAGATCCCGCCGCGGGGCGCCCCGATCGACTAGTTCAGGCAGGCCTGAAGAGGGCTGCGAGCCGCGAAACCCCAGGGGTACGGTCCTGCGTTACAAAGTGACCAGAACTGGGGTGTACATCGTGATCAGTTTTCGCAGACTGGCTCCGGCGCTGGCCGGGGCCACCCTGGCCGCGGCCCTCTTCGCGCCGCCCGCCTCGGCGGCGATCGACCTGCCACCCGGGATGACGGCGAGCTACCTCGCCCTCGACCGCGTCTCCGGGCACACCGTCGCACAGGACGAGCACGTGCAGTTCCGCTCGGCGTCGGTGGTCAAGCTCCTCATCGCACTGGACTACCTGGAAACCCTCGGCGCGGGCAGAGAAATCCCGGCGGCGGACGCAGCGCTGATGCAGCCGATGCTGCGCAGCAGCGCGAACGATCCGGCCAGCCAACTGTGGGTGCGCGGTGGTTACGGCCAAATCGTCAACCGCATGGTCGCCAAGCTCGGGCTGACCGACACCGCTCCCCCGGCCAATCCCGGCATGTGGGGCTTCACCTCGACCAGCGCGGCGGACGTGGTGAAGCTGTACCAGTACATTTTGGACAGTGCGGACGCCGGGCACCGCTCGTTCATCATGGGACACCTGCGTGCTTCCACGAAGTGTTCCGACGCCTGGGACCAGTCGTGGGGCATCCCGAGCGCGGTGACCGAACCGTGGGCCGTCAAGCAGGGCTGGTCCGCCTGGGGCGACGCCCCGCCGCCCGGTGAGGAATGCAGCGGCGGCCGCGGTGCTCCCGCCCCGGAAGGACCGTCCATTTCGGACGTCGACCTGACCAGCCCGCTGATGCACACCAGCGGCACGGTCGGCGGCAACGACGACAAGATCGTGGTGGTGCTGACGCTGCAGGCCAAGGGCACGCCGTTCCGGGAATCGGCCAACCGGATTACCGAACTCACCAAAACGGTCGTTTCCACCGCCTGAGCCGACGATTTCCCGGTCCGCGGCGGGTTATCGTGCCGTATGAGCCGTCAGCGGGCCGACTTCACGTCCTCGCTCTACCTCGGCATGCGGCATGCGAGCACGGAGCTGCCCGGCTGGTCCGCGCTGACCACCGGGCGGCCCGCCGCGCTCGGCGTGCCACCGGTCGCCGAGGGCGTGGCGAAGGCGCTGGCGGACCTGCAGGGCACCGAACGCGCGCTGCTGGCGCGCTCGACCCTGCACGGCTTCGCCGACAGCCTGGAGGTGCTCGGCGACGAGCGCACCGGCATCGTGCTGGACGCGGCGGCCTACCCGATCGCGCGCTGGGCGGTCCGGCGGGCAGCCGGGCTGGGCCGTCCGGTGCTGCGGATCCCGCACCAGGACCTCGGTTCACTGGCGAACGCGCTCGACCGGCTGCACGCGCGTGGCCTGCGGCCGCTGGTGGTCGCGGACGGGGTGTGCGGCGGGTGCGGCAAGCCGTTCCCGTTGTCCGCCACGGTCAGCAGGCTGCCCGCCCGCAACGGGGTGCTGCTGCTGGACGACACCCAGGCGCTCGGCCTGTTCGGCGACCGGCCGGGCCCCGGCCACCCGTTCGGCGACGGCGGCGGCGGTTCGCTGCGGCTGGCGGGCACCAAGGGTCCGGTGGTGCTGGTGTCCTCACTGGGCAATGCCTTCGGCGCGCCGATCGCCACGGTCGCCGGTCCGGAGCTGCTGGTGGACCGGATCCGCAAGCACGGCGGCAGCGCCATGCACGCTAGTCCGCCCTCCACTGTGGACGTCGCGGCCGCCGCGCACGCGTTGCGGCTCAACCAGACCGAGGGCAACGCCGCACGGGAACGACTGGCGTCCCGGGTCCGGCAGTTGCGCCGGGCCTGTGGTGAACAGGGTTTACCGTTGTCCGGCGGGCTTTTCCCCGCACAGGCGACCCCGCCGGTCACCGTCGCCGTCGGCCGCCGGTTGCTGAAACGGCTGGCGACCGGGGGCGTGGACGCGTTGCTGCGACGGGATTGTCAGGGCGGCACAGCGGTCACCCTGCTGGTGACCGCGTCGCACACGGTCACCGAGGTGACCGAGGCGGCGACCCTGCTGAGCACCGCCTGGAACGAGCTATAGCCCGGCTTTGCGCAATTCGTCGAGGAACGCCGGGCGCCGCTCGTTGTCACGGCGCAACTCGTCCACGTATTCGTCGAATTCCTCGTCAGTTTCCAGGAGTTCGTGCACCCGGCGGAGTTTCTTCAGCAGCACCACGGCCTGCCGGTAACCGTCGCGGCTGGCCTGCTTGACGCAGTCGGTCGCGAGCAGGCGGTAGACGCCGGCGACCTCGGCGGGCCGGTCCTCGGCGACCTGGTCGGCCACTCGCAGCCAGGCCGACTGAGAGCAGCCGAACTCGGCCGCGGCGTCCCACGCCTGCGCCGCCTCCCCTTCGGCGAGGAGGACGTCGATCAGCTGGTCGGCCTGGCGCTCGCGCGCGGATGCGCGCAAGACCCGGAGCACGCGCTTGCGTGGCTCGGGCCAGGTGCCCAGGCGTTCGCAGAGTTCCTTGAGCTGGTCGTACGCCTGCTTGGTGGGCGAGCGCCAGAGGAACCGCTCGAGCACGGCCGATGCCTGGTCGGGGCGGTCGGCCTCGAGGTGCACGGAGACCAAAAACTCGGCCAGCTCGCCGCAGCGGGTCGCGGGCAGCTCGGTCATGCTGTGCTCGGCGCGCTCGATCGCCTCGTCCACGCGGCCGGCGTCGTAGAGGGCCTTGGCGATCCGGACGTGGTCGACGCGGGGGTCCTCGGCGAGCAGGTTGACCAACTCGTCGACGTCCCCGAGCGCCTCGACGGCCTGTTCGCGCAGCTTGCGCTCGTCACCAGCCAGTTCGACGAGGTGGCGGAGCCCGTCCTCTTCCAGGGCCTCGGCGAACGGCCGGACCTGCAGCCAGCCGGGCAAGGTCTTCTCGAACCCGGCAATCCAACTCGCCAGCTCTTGCCGATCGGGCCGGTTGACCGCACAGGCACGCGCGTACAACGCGATCGCCCTGAGCAGATGAGCGGCCGCGGCGCCGGACTCGTCGTCGATGTCGGGCGCGACCTGGGCCATCACCTCCACCGCCCGGCGAATGAGGTCCCGATTCTCGGCGAGTTCCTCCTCGAGCAGGTCGAGCACGTCGCGCGCGTCCTCGAGAAACGCCTGCTCCTGCTCGAGCGCGTCCACGCGCCCGCTCAACGTCCCGGTCTGCTTGGCCATCGCCCGCAACGACAACCGGCGCAACAACGACGCGTCCCGCCCGGCTTCGTTCAGGACGAGGTCGACCAGTTCGTCCTTGGTGAGCTCGTCGATGTACTTGCGCACAACGGCCTGGTCCCCGACCGGCTTGCCCCCACGCAACCACGCCAGCCCGACGGCCACCGCGTGCTTGCACACCGCCCCGTCCGCCGCGAACGGACACGTGCAGCGGGCCTCGATGGTCCCCCCGCGATGCTTGAGCCCCACCCGATACGGCTCCGACCCGACGACCACCGCCGTGACCCCGTCCACCAGCCCGCCGAGGTCCTCCACCTTGCCGACCATCCCACGCCCACGCTGGAACACCGCGTTACCGGCGAGGGAGCGCAGCTCGTCCTCACTGAACCAAGTCACGCCCACCATTGAACCAAGCCCCTCAACTGTGTCGAGCCCGGTGATAGTCCACGTGCTCCCGCTTCACCACGTGACCAGGACGCCGGAGCAGCTGCCTCTTCTCGCCGTCCAGGTCGAAAGAAAGGTCACTGTCGATGAGCACCTCACCCCCGTCGAAGCGCACGTGGCAGTTCGGGCACAGGCAGAGCACGTTCTCCGCCTCGTCCGGACCATCGTGGGGCCGTCCGAGTGCCCTGATGTGCGCACCCTCCGAATACCCTCGGCCTCGGATGGTCAGCCGCGTGCCGCACATCTGGCAGGTGTGGTCATGGAGCGCCTTCACGAAGTCGGCAACCGCCGTCTTCCGCACCACTCGCTGGGACGAGGTGGTTCGCCGCACCGGTTTCGCGTTGCCGGCCGGGGCAACCGGTTCGATGTCGACCAAGTCTTCGGGGCGGATCTTGACCATCCGGAAGCGGCAGACTTTGAACCCACTCCGCCCCGGGCCTCGGGAGAAGTCTTCAACCCGGAAGAGTCCGTCGTAGCGGTAACCCGTTGCGGTGTTGCCACGGACCACCCGCACGGGCGTGCCCATGATCTTGCTCGTCAACAACGCGGCGTTGCCGGAGTCCTCGAAGCTCTGGTCCGCGACCTGCTTCTTGAGCTTCCTGTCTCGGCCTCCGTGCCCGGTGTAGATGATCACGTCGCCGTAGTCTTCGTCATCCTCGTAACCACCGGACACCACGATCGACTCGGCTCCGTCGCGCTGGTTACCAACAATCCCCCATTGTTGGTTGCGGTGCACACCCCGTGCTGCCACATCAGCGCGCTTGGCGAACCAGGTGCCCTCCGGCACACCATCGATCTCGCCGAGCTTGACCCCGCCGGAGCTCTCTTCCAGATCACGGACTTCGAAGCCGAGTGCCATCGCCCTGGCAACCACAGTTGCACCCCCGCCGCTGAAGTCCCCGGCCTTGAGCACCTCGCCGGTGGCGAACCGATGGGCCACCCCCAGCAATGCCTTCGAGTCGTACTCGAACGCACCCGCCACCACGACATAACGTCGAGACGTGCGAAATCCGTATCGGCTCAGGAACTTGTCGCGTCCCAGGTGGTCGTACTCGGCCATCGCCTTGAGCACGTCCTCCCTCGAGATGTCCGCAAGGCTCACACCACACCTCGCAACACGGCTTCGAGGTCGCTGGGGAAGCTCGCCGATGAGCAGAAGGTGACGCTTCCCGAGTGGGTCACCCCGGTTGTGGCGCTGGGGATGAGTTCTTGCGGTCCCAGCACGAAGGCACAGCCAGTGTCAGCGAAGTGCGCCCTGATTTCGGACAGGTAGGAGACCACCTGGCTGTACCCGGCGCGGATGTAGCTCGAGTCCGAGCTCAGCTTGCACTCGACGACGACCGCGAAGCGCCGCTTGCGCTCGATCAGCAGAAGGTCTGCTTCCTTGACGTTCGCCCGGCCCGCCACCCCGGCGGTTGCTGCGAGGTAGGGCTCCCTCACACCAGCCAGCCGCCAAAGGGCTCCCGCTTCGAACCACAGTTCCCAGGTGCCGCCACCGGGGTCAACGAGCTCGAAGGCAGGGCCACGCCGGTGGGCGCCGGACAACGGCCGAAGACTGAGCACTCGCCAGCCCAAGCGTCGAGTAGTTCCGAGCATGAGGCCGAGCGCGCCGAGGTGGAACAACCGATGACGGAGCTCATCGTCCGGGGCGATCTGCTCCTTCGACAGTTTGAGCAGGTCTTTCGAGTCCTCCAGACGCAGCAAGCCAGCAAGGCGGGACATTTCTCGCCAGACGACGCCCGATCGACCGAGCGCCGAAAGCGTCACCCGGTCCGGGGTGACCAGGCCCGTGGAGCCCACGCCGAGTTCAGCACGAGCCTTCTGGAGTGCCGCCAACTGCGGCAACACGCCTTTGGCGAGTTCCTTGTCGACCTGAAGGGCGTCCCGCTGGACGATGGGCAGCCGGTGTGCCACCCAGTTGAACACCGACGCGGCGATCGGGTCTGACCGACGAGTCCGGGTACGCCCTTCGAAGGTTCGCGGCGGCCAGCCGTGCCGCCGAGTGGCCACCCAGTCCGTGCCCGAACTCGGTGCGCTACCGCGGTAGCGCCGCGGAGCGGAGGAAACCGGCAGTTCGGCCAACCACTTGTCCGACCTGGTCGGCAACTTGACGATCATCGGCAGGCACTTCTGGAAGAGGACCCGGTGAGCTCGTCGCCGCACGTCGATCTCCTCCCAAGGCCGGCCTTTGTCATCGACGATCGCGGCAAGCCCGGCGAAGAGGTCACCTTTGCCCGACCAGTACCGGAACAGCTCTTGCACACCTTCCCAAGGCAACGACAGGCGCTGGGACTCTTCTTTTCGGCTTTCCCCATCCGTCACCGCAAGCCACCGAGTTTCGCAACCAGCCAATCCCATTGGTCGCCGAGAGCGCCCGACTGCCCGATTTCGGTCGACAACTGCTCGAGAGACGAGTCATCGAGCGTGGCGAGCCAAGTCCCCATTCCCATGAGGTAGGCCTCGGCGATCCTTTCTCGAAGTTCCTCCAGTGAAGCGGGTACCTCCTTGGCGTCGAGGTACTCCGGTATCGCCAGCAACGCGGCTGGTCCCATTTCGGCATCGGACAACGCGGCGTGCGCTCGATAGATGCGCTCCAGCACGGAAACCAACGTCTGGTGCAGCGTGTCCGGCAGCGGAACGGTCAGGTTCGAGAGGCGATCCGCCAACGCCTTGCTGAAGCCCGCTGCGGAAGGCAGCTCGACGGGAACGTGTGCGAACCGGCGCCCGAGTGCCAAGCCGAAGCGGAACACCCGCTGCGCGTCGACCGCGTTGTAGGTGCCGAACATCCGCCATTCCGTGCCGGCGAGGTAGTGCACCGCCCCTTGGCCGTCGTCGGGTGCGCCGGAGCGGAGCAGTTCCGCACCGATCACCTCGCTCTTCGGCCCGTCCGCCCAGCCAAGGAAGATCGGGCTGGCGTCGGGGTCGCCGCTCACCCGGCCGACGATGACCGTGTTGCCGGTCAACCAGGTGAACAAGCCTGAGAAGATGCGGTCCAGGTCCGCGCGGTTGGCCTCGTCGAGCACCAGCCACCGATCCTCGGAGATCGCCTCCAACACGTGACCGGGGCTGAACCGCACCTTCGAGGTGTCGTCGACGGTCTCACCGCCGACCAAGTCCCGCGCGCTCCACGACTCGTCCGGCGTGACCACCAGGTAGTCGTGCGCCATGGTCATCCCATAAGCCGCCGGATCCTTCGCCACGGCGTCGATGACTTCGCCGACCAACTGGGTCTTGCCCGTCCCCGGCGGTCCGACCAACATCACCGCGCTTCGCGAAGTCACCGCACCGCGCAGCATCCGTCGGGTCCGGTCGTCCAAGACCAGGGGCTGGGGAGCCGCACGCAGGGACCGGCCCGGCCACCTCCTCGCGCGCTTGCTCGCCGGCGGTGCTTTGACCCGGTCGACCTCGAGCGCCAGATGACTGGCGAGGCCGGTCATCTTGGCGGTGAGCTGGGCATCCGCGCTTTCAACCTGCACGCCCAGCCAGGCCGGCTGCCAGCCACTCGTCGACCGCCGCGCGATCACCAAAGCTGCGGCCACACCGCCACTGGTCAAGTAATGCTTGACGGCCTCACGCGTGCGCGTCAGTTCCGTTGCGTCTTTGACGACCACAGCCAGCAGGAACGCGTTGTTCGCCGGCACCGTTTGCACCAAGGCCGCCAACTCGGGAGCTCGATTGACCGCCACCGCGTAGACCCGGTTCCGCGGCAACTGCCCCAGGGCCGCCAACACGTACTCGAACTCGGCGAACTTGGTGGTGCTCGGCGAATCGAGGTCGACGTCATCGAGGGCGGCGCTGAGCTCGTCCGCCTCCCCAGCGAGTGGATCGGTCATGGGACCCGACCGTACTGGCTCTTCGGTCGCGGAACGGCCGAGACTCAACTCTTAGTCGCAGCTATGCTCACACTGACGCGTGACGGGGACCCCAAGGGTGTGGAGCGCAGTGAACGAGAGCGAACTGTTCGACCAGTTGCGTAATTTACGCACTGCCTCCACGGCTGGCGGACGGGCCAAGCACAAACCACTGCTCCTGCTCTGGCTTTTCGGTCGTTACGTCAAGAGCCACTCGGCCGAGGTGACCTACGCCGAGGCGGAAGAGCAGGTGGGCCAGCTCATCGATGCCTTCGGTCCAGCCGACCAGTCCAGCCAGCGCGACCGCGCGGCGATGCCGTTCGTGCACTTGGAGCGGCGCCTGTGGGAGCTGCACGACGGCAACGACCAGCCGATACCACCAACCCCGTCTCGAAGCGGCAGCTGGCTGCGACGCAATTCGGCCCGTGGTCGGCTGCGCCCAGAGGTGGTAGCGCACCTCTTCGAAGCCAGAACACTCCTCGCCGCAGCAGAGACCCTGCGCGAGACGTACCTCGGCGAGCACGAGGCTGAGCAGATTTTCCGCGCAGTCGGCTTGGACCGCACTTTCAAGGCGCACAACCGCGCAGCCGCCCTCCCCACCACCGCTGTGAGGTCGTTCACCACGACCATCGACGCCTCCGACTACGACAGCCGCCTCCGCCGGCAGGCGTTCACTTGGCTGACCGAACTCAACACCAAGCACGGTGGACGCATCCCGTTCGGTCTACTGCAGGAGTTCCGGTTCGAGGGGAAGCGCATCCCGCTCATGGACCCGCAAGCCGGAATCCGGAAGCCGAAAGAGCTCGGCTCGGCGCTTTCGTTGCGCACCACCTACACACCGCCGAAAAAACAACGGCCCTACGAAGATGAGTTGGATGCGAACGGCCTGATTCGCTACTACATGTACCGCGGCACCGACCCGCTGCACTTCCAGAACGTGGCGATGCGCCGCGCGTTCACCGAGAAGCGGCCGATGATCTGGTTCAAGGGCGTAGCGAGCGGTCTCTACCAGCCGCACTTCCCGCTCTGGCTGACCAAGGACGAGCCGGAGAACCTGCGCTTCCTGATCAGCTTCGAATAAGCGCGCAGCGCAAAGAAAAGAGCCCCCTGTTGCCAGGGGGCTCTTCGCTGTCTCAACCAGACGCGCGCCCGAAGGGATTCGAACCCCTAACCTTCTGATCCGTAGTCAGATGCTCTATCCGTTGAGCTACGGGCGCTCGTGTTCAGTTGTGCCGGTCGGACGACCGGGTGTGGGGCTCGGCGGACCGAGCTCCAGCGGAGGCTCCGGGATTTGAACCCGGGAGGGGGGGTTACCCCCAACCGCATTAGCAGTGCGGCGCCATAGACCAGACTAGGCGAAGCCTCCCAGGTCGAACGACCACTGCTCGTAAAGATTACACACCGCCCATCAGCCTCGTGAAGCCACCCCCCGGATCAGGCATAAGCGCAGGTCAGCGGGCAGACAGAGCCACGAATGGGGTAAGGGCGTCCGGGTTGAGGAGGGCGTCTCGGCTCACCGCTCGCTCCGGGTCCACGCCGGAGAGGATCTTCTTCACCGGCACCTCGCACTTCTTGCCGTTCAGCGTGCGCGGGACCTCCTCCACCACCACGAACCGGTCCGGCACGTGACGCGGTGAGAGGGCGCTCCGCAGCTCCTTGCGCAGCGACGGCTCGATGTCCTCCAGGGCCGAACCCGGGGCCAGCACCAGGAAACAGAGCAGCTCACCTTCGGCACCCGCGGCCGAGGTGTCGATCACCAGGGAGTCCGCGACCTGCTCGAAGTTCTCCACCACGCGGTAGAACTCGGCCGTGCCCATGCGGACGCCGCCGCGGTTCAGGGTCGAGTCGCTGCGGCCGTAGATGACCGCGGAGCCCCTGGATGTGATCTTGATCCAATCTCCGTGGCGCCAGATGCCCGGGTAGACATCAAAATAGGCCTCGCGCAGGCGGGTGCCGTCCGGATCGTTCCAGAAGAACACCGGCATCGACGGCATCGGCTCGGTGACCACCAGTTCGCCGACCTCGTCCACGACCGCGTTCCCGGCCTCGTCGTAGGCCTGCACCGCCGCACCCAGCGAGCGGTTCGACAGCTCGCCCAGCCACACCGGCGTGTCCGGCGACGCGCCGACGAAGGCCGTGCACAGGTCCGTCCCGCCCGACACCGAGCAGATCTGCACCTTCCGCCCCACCTCGTCGGCGATCCAGCGGAAACCCTCCTGGCTCAGCGGCGCCCCGGTCGAGCCGAGGGCGCGCAGCGCAGTGAGGTCGTAGTCCCGCGAAGGCTTGACGTGCGCCTTCAGACAGCTCTGGATGTACGGCGCCGACGTGCCGAAGTACGTCACGCGGTGCTGCTCGGCCAGTTGCCACAGCACGTTCAGGTCCGGGTACCCCGGGCTGCCGTCGAACAACACGATCGTCGAGCCGACCAGCAGCCCCGAGATCAGGAAGTTCCACATCATCCAGCCGGTGGTGGTGAACCAGAAGAACCGCTCACCCGGCCCCAGATCGCTCTGCAGCGCCAGCGCCTTCAGGTGCTCCACCACGATGCCGCCGTGCCCGTGCACGATGCCCTTCGGCAACCCCGTCGTGCCCGAGGAGTACAGCACCCACAGCGGGTGGTCGAACGGCACCGCGTCGAACTCCAGCGGGGCGCCGGCGTGCGAGGCCAGCAGCGTGTCCCAGTCGTGCGTGCCGGCCAGCGGCCCGCCGGCGTAGTCGACCAGCACGGTCGCCTTGAGCCCCGGGATCTCCTCGCGCAGCTTGGTCACCGTCGGCCGGGTGTCGAACCAGCGGCCGTTGTAGGCGTAGCCGTTCACCGCGATCAACACCACCGGCTCGATCTGCGCGAACCGGTCCACGATGGCGCGCACGCCGAAGTCCGGCGAGCACGAGGACCACACCGCGCCCAGGCTGGCCGCGGCCAGGAAGGCGACCAGGGTCTGCGGGCTGTTCGGCGCCAGCGCGACCACCCGGTCGCCCTTCTCCACACCCAGTTCCTTCAACGCCGATCGCGCGGCGGCGACCTGGGCGCGCAGGGCGCCGTAGGTCAGCTGCGACGCCAGGCCGTCCTCGCGGTGGAAGATCACCGCCAGCTCGTCGTCGGCCTTGGGCGCGCCCGCGACCCCGGGGCTCAGCGCGTGCTCGGCGTAGTTCAGCGTGCCGCCCTCGAACCAGCGCGCGGACGGCATGGCACCGGAGAGGACCTCGGTCGGCTGGTCGTGCCAGCGCACGCCCAGGAACTCGGCGGTCGCGGACCAGAACCCGGCAGGGTCGGTGGTGGAGTACTCCCACAGCGAGTTGTAGTCGTCGGTCGCGACCCCGCGGTTGTCCCGCAGCCACCCGCGGAACTGGTCGATCTTGGTGTCCCGGTTCACATCCGGCCGCCACAGCACTTCGGGGGTGTCGCTGGTCATGCGCCGGAGCCTACTGACCGACGAGCTCCCCGACCATGTCCTGAGCCCACACCCTCAGCCGGAGCGGGTCGACGGGCGTCGCGGTCAGCCAGCCGCCGCGCGTGCGCAGGGCGTACCGGCCTTCGTCGGTGTCCACCCAGTTGACCACGCTGCCGGCCCGCGACCAGCGCCCCGAACGGCCGCGCACCCCGGCGCCGATCTGCCCGCCGCCGGTCCGTTTGGTGAGCAACCGCAGCAGGATGCCCGCCTCGCCACCGCGCACGCCGCTGTCCTCGAGCCTGCCCAGGAACCCGGCCTGGCCGTCGCGTTCGCCTTCCGCGCAGGCCTCGTGGAAGTCCTCGACCCGCACGTTCGCCGGGCCACCCGGCGCCGCGGGCAACGGCTTGAGCGCGTCGAGCATGGTCGCCACCAGCATCGGCTCACGCACGGGACCGACGCGGACCTCCCCGCCGATCACCTCGGCCGTCGCCGCGCCCTGGCGACCGGCAGCCGAGAACGATCGGATTTCGCCACGTTCCCCGGCGAGGTGGAGGTCGAGCCGCAGTTCGCTTTCACCCAGGATCTTCAGCAGCTGCACCAGATCCCGCGCCGGGTGGTCCATCGTGCCGAGGTCCCGCGCGCTGAGTTCGGCGTCGGCGGCTTCGGCGTGCCACCGGCGGGCGGCGGCCGTCCGACCGACGTGCCGGATACCGAGCACGCTCGGCGGCTCACCGAGCCCGAGTCGCGTCCACAGCAGGAAGAACTCGTTGGGGTACAAGCGGATCCAGCCGCTTTCGGGGTCACGCACGGCGACGCGGCCCTTCTTCACCGAGCACCGGCGGCGCGACCTTGAGGTCGGCCGCGAAGATGTTGTCCTCTTCCTGCAGGTAGCCCGGCAGCTTGTGCTCGACGTCCTCCTGCCGCTGACCGCCCGCGCCCATCGGCATCGCCCCCATCGGCATGCCGCCCGTGCCACCACCACGCGCGGCGGCTGCGGCGGCCGCGGGCGCGACACCCGGTCCCGGCGCACCCGGGTGCGCCCCTGCGCGCCCGCCCGCGATCGGGTCCTGCATGGCACCGCCGACCTGGCCACCACCACCGACCATCGGAACCGGGGCCGACGGCGACGGCGACGCGTAGCCGCCGATCACCCCGTCGACCGGGCTGTCGGTCACACCGCTGGCGCCGGTCGAGTCATCCGGCGGTGCCGTTTTGGGTTCCGGCTCGGACGGCGTCGGCTCGTCCGGCGGCACCTCGGGCGTGCGGTAGCTGATCTGCTCACCGGTCGGCGTGCTGAACTCCGGCACGGTCCCGTAGACCTCGTACGTCTCTTCCTGGAACTGCTTCATCACGTCGGCGGCCCGCTGGTGCAGTTCGTCGCCGCCGCGCCGGTCGGCTTCGTCGTCGGTGATCAGCTGCGGCCCACCGGCGAACGACATGGCCGCCGTGCCGTCCGCGGGCATCGGGTACGGCAGCGCGGTCAGCCGCGGCTCGGGCATGGCGTTCATCGCGACCCGCACGTTCTCCGCCTGCCGCGTCACGCAACCGCAGACCTCGGTGGCCCGGACGCCGGTCTCGTCGCACCAGGCGGCGAGCCGCTCGACGGTCTCCTTGGTCTTCTCCGCGGACGCCCCGGTCCAGCCCTGGCTCGCCTTCGCCATCGCGGCCCGCAGTTCGGCGCCGATCTGCGTCAGCTTGTCGCCGAGGGTCGCCCAGGTCGCGGCCACGGTCTGCGCGCCGCCGAGGTCCACGTCCTCGTGCACCATGGTGTACAGCTCGGGGTGCGGGTAGGTCAGCCAGTCGACCGGGATGCCCAGGTCACCGGCGACCGGCTCGGGCTCTTCGGACGGGTAGGGCGGCGGATACGGCAGGCAGCGCGCCTCGTCGGGACGGTTCATCTGCGCTCACCGCTGTCCGCCACGTCGTCCAGACGCCGGCGCGCTTCGGCCAGGAGTTCCTGTGCCTCCGCGTCGGTGGCCTTGAAGTTCTTCCGCGCGGCCCGCACGGTGAGTTCGAGGTCGTTGAGCACGCTCCCGAAGTCCTGCAGCACCGGGGTCGCCGCCGAGGTCGCCGCCTCGCGCAGGCGCTCGCCCATGGTGCGGCCGACGAAGTTGGCGCCCAGCCGCAACGGCACGTCCAGTTCCTTCGAGTCCCGGATCAGCTGGTTGACCGTGGCCTCGATTTCGGCGAGCGCGCCGAGCAGCCCCTCCGCTGCTTCGTCGCTGAGCTGGAGGCTGCCCTTCTTGGCCTCCTGCTTGACGTTCCGGACATCCCCGGCGATCGGGGCGAGCGCGCCGCCCGCCGCGGACCCGAAGGCCGGCGGTGGTGTGCTCGCGGGTTTGTTCACAGCAGCCATCTCGAATCCCCACCCTGCGTGACACTCAAAGCTGAACTGTACCGGGCTTGGACGCAGGGCAGTACCGGTTCGCTCCCGCGTCAGCGCAGATGCGCGTCGAACCAGCTGAGCGTGCGCTGCCAGGCTTCCGCGGCGGCACCGGGATCGGCGTCGAACCGGTGGTTGGCGCCCGGGTAGCGGACCACGTTCGTGGCGACCTTCGACGACGCGGCGACCTCGCGCAGGCGCTCCACCTCGGCCACCCCGGTCTCGTCGCCGGAGTCGCCGTAGATGCCGAGCCACGGGCTGGTCAGCTTGCCCGCGATGTCCACCAGCGCGGGCAGGTCGTTCGTCGAGGACTGGCCGCCGACGCTGACCGCCGCCCCCAGCCGCCTGCTCGAAGCCACCACCAGCGCCGCCGTGCCACCGAGGTCGAAGCCCACCACGCCGAGCAGATCGGCCTGCACCCCGCGCTCGACCAGCCAGGCCAGCGTGATGTCGGTGGCGTCCAGGACGTCCTGCCCGGTGAGCTTGCCGTCCTGGCCCGCTTCGTAGATGTGCGGTGCCACCGCCAGCCAGCCTTCTTCGGCCAGGCTGGACACCAGGAAGCGCACCCCGTCGGTGACGCCGTCCGCTTCGTGCAGTACCACCAGTCCGCCGCGGACCACGCCGTCCGGCTCGGCGAAGGTCAGGCGCAGCGCGCGGCCGTCGGCGCGCCGGTAGTCGTCGGTGTGGGTATGCGTCATGTACCTACTCAACCACTGATGGGTGAACGCGAGTCAACCTCAACCAGCGGATCCGACCGGGTTAACGTGGCAGGAGCAGACCAAGTGACCCACAAGGAGCCTTGATGTCCACTCCGTCCGTCGTGCCGACCCGCGCCGGTCTCGAGTCGCTGCCCAAGTACGTGCCCGGCCGCTCCCTGCCCGGTGCGATCAAGCTGGCCAGCAACGAGGTGCCCGCCGGTCCGCTGCCGAGCGTCGCCTCGGCGATCGCGGCTTCGGCGGCCGAGATCAACCGGTACCCGGACATGGGCGCGTGGGCGCTGGTCGACCGCATCGCCACCCGGTTCGCCGTCCCGCAGGAGCGGGTCGCGGTCGGCTGCGGCTCGGTCGCCCTGTGCCAGCAGCTGATCCAGGCGTTGTGCGAACCGGGCGACGAGGTGATGTTCGCCTGGCGCTCGTTCGAGGCCTACCCGATCCTCACCCAGATCGTCGGCGCCACCGCGGTCACCCTGCCGCTGGACGCCGGGCACACCCACGACCTGGACGCCATGCTCGCCGCGATCACCCCGAAGACGCGGCTGGTCTACGTCTGCAACCCGAACAACCCCACCGGGACCGCGGTCCGCCGCGCCCAGCTGGAGCGCTTCCTCGACGCCGTGCCACCGCACGTGCTGGTGGTGCTGGACGAGGCGTACCGCGAGTTCGTCACCGACCAGGAGGTGCCGGACGGCCTCGAGCTGGCCGCCGGTCGCGGGAACGTCGCCGTGCTGCGGACCTTCTCCAAGGCCTACGGGCTGGCCGGGCTGCGGGTCGGGTACGCGGTCGCGCCGGAGCACATCACCGCTGCCCTGCGTCAGGTCTTCATCCCGTTCAGCGTCAACTCGCTCGCGCAGACCGCCGCCATCGCCTCGCTCGACGCCGAAAGCGAGCTGCTGGAGCGCTGCGCGGAGATCGTCAGCGAGCGCACCCGCGTGCGGGACGCCTTGCTGGAGGCCGGTTACCAGGTCCCGGAGTCGCAGGCGAACTTCGTCTGGCTGCCGCTGGGCGAGAAGACCACGGAGTTCGCCGAGCACGCGCTGGCGAACAAGGTGATCGTGCGCCCGTTCGCCGGCGACGGCGCCCGCGTGACGATCGGCACCCCCGAGGAGAACGAGGTCTTCCTGGCCGCCGCCCGCTCGTTCCCGGCGCTCACCTGAGCACGAGCTGGACGATCGCGGCGAGGCCGACCACCACGATCACCCCGCGCAGCACCACCGGGGAGAGCTTGCGCCCGATCTTCGCGCCGAGCAGGCCGCCGAGCACCGAGCCGGCGGCCAGCAGGCCGACCACGGCCCAGTCGACCGGCGCGACGAAGGCGTAGATCGTGCCCGCCACCACGTTCACCACGGCGGACAGCACGTTCTTCATGCCGTTGAGCCGCTGCACCGGATCGGACAGCAGCATGCCCATGCAGGCCACCATCATGATGCCCTGCGCGGCGGTGAAGTAGCCGCCGTAGATGCCGACGAGGAAGAGCAGGAACAGCAGGAGCGGCGCGTAGATCCGCTCCGGCTTCTGCTCGTTCTCCCGCCGCGAGGCCACCCAGCCGGACACCTTGGGCTGGATGATCACCAGCACCACGGCGAGCCCGACGAGCACCGGCACCACGGTTTCGAAGGCGTCCTTGGGCAACGCGAGCAGCAGCAGCGCGCCGCCGACCGAGCCGAGGAAGGACGCGATGCCGTAGACGGCCAGTCGCCTGCCCTGCCCGCGCAGTTCGTGCCGGTAGCCCCAGGCACCGCTGATCGTGCCGGGCGCCAGCCCGATCGCGTTGGAGGTCGTCGCGGTCACCGGCGGGTAGCCGAAGGCGACCAGCACCGGGAAGGTGACCAGGGTGCCCGAACCGACGACCGCGTTGATGGTGCCCGCCCAGACCCCCGCGAGAGCGATCAGTATCGCGTGCCACCACGTCACTGGGTCATCACAACCGGCACCCTAAGCATCCGCACTCCGCCGCACGCACCGGGTGTGTCCCGCTAGACAACGTGACACACGTCCCAGGAGGATTCAGAGCGGGTTTCAGGTTTTGCGTCGCGGGGTAAGAATGCTTCGCGACAACGGGTCGACTGACGAGGTGGACGTGACAAACGGCAAGCAGCCCGCGCTGGACGAGATCGGCCCGCTGGATGACATAGAGGTGCGGCTCGGCGCCGACCTGGCGCACCTGCCGATCATCCGCGCGCTGGTGTCGAACCTGGCCGTCCGCGCGGACTTCGACCTCGACACCATCGCCGACCTCCGGCTGGCGATCGACGAGGCCTGCTCCACGCTGATCACCCGCGCGCAGGCGGGCAGCCTGCTGACCTGCCGGTTCGTCCTGGAGGACGGCCAGCTCCGATTCCGCGGCACGGTGCCGTCGACCGACGGCGAAGCGCCGAGCTCCGGGTCGTTCGGCTGGCGCGTGCTGACCACCCTGGCCGACTCGGCAGCCAGCTGGGTCGACGTGCCGGCCGGTGGTGAGCAGGTAGTCCACATCGAACTCGCCAAGCGTCGCGCCGACGTACGGCCGGGCGCGTGACGGGTATCCAGCCGGACAGCAACGGGTACGAGCACCTCGCACCACTGTTCGGCGAAATGGCCGCGTTGTCGAGAGACGACCCGCGCCGCAGCGAGGTACGCGACAAGCTGGTGACCGGTTACCTGCCGCTGGCCGAGCACATCGCCCAGCGCTTCGCCGGTCGCGGCGTGGCCAAGGAGGACCTGGTCCAGGTGGCCAGGGTCGGGCTGATCAACGCGGTCGACCGGTTCGACGCCGAACGCGGCTTCGACTTCCTCTCCTTCGCCGTGCCGACGGTGATGGGCGAGGTGCGACGGCATTTCCGCGACACCGGCTGGGTGATCCGCGTGCCGCGCCGGCTCAAGGAACTGCACCTGACCATCAGCACCGCCAGCACCGAACTGGCGCAGCGCCTCGGCCGCGCGCCGACGCCGAGCGAGCTCGCCGCGCACCTCGGCATCGACAAGGACGAGGTGTACGAAGGGCTGGAGGCGGGCAACGCCTACCACTCGATGTCGCTGGACGAGGTGCTCTCCGGGGACACCGACAACGTCTCGCTCGGCGACACGCTCGGCGAGGAGGACAGCGCGCTCGCGGACGTGGAGAACCACGAGATGCTCCAGCCGCTGATCCGCGACCTGCCCGAGCGCGAGCGGAAGATCCTGGCACTGCGGTTCGTGCACAACCTGACGCAGACGCAGATCGCGGAGAAGATCGGCGTCTCGCAGATGCACGTGTCGCGGTTGCTCGCCCGCACGCTCACCCAGCTCCGGGAAGGACTCAGCCGCCGGCCGGGCGAATGAGAGTACGCTCCATTCACAAAGTTGTGAAACTTGTGATTGGAGTGTTCGATCCATGGTGCGGGTGCAGCTCAGCGGGACCAAGGAGACGATGCTCGCCACGCTCTGGGGGCGTGCCCTGGACAGCCGGTCGGCGCGACCGGTACTGGGGGACACCGCCGCCGACGAGGCGATCGGCAGGCTGGACTACGACTTCGGCAAGCTGATGAAACCCAGCATGGCGCTGAGCGTGGCGCTGCGGGCGAAATCGATCGACACCTGGGCACGCGAGGCGCTCGCGGCGAACCCGGGTGCCAGCGTGCTGCACCTCGGGTGCGGCCTGGACACCCGGGTCTTCCGCATCGACCCGCCGCCGGATTCGCGGTGGTTCGACGTGGACTTCCCGGAGATCGCCGAGTTGCGCCACCAGCTGTGGCCCGAGCTCGACGAGCGTGAGAACTACCGGGTGCTGGCCACTTCGGTGACGGACTGGGCCTGGCTGGAGGAGGTGCCAGCCGACCGGCCCGTCGTCGTGGTCGCCGAAGGCCTGACCATGTACCTGCGCGACGCCGAGGCCGAGGGCCTGTTCCGGCGCGTCGTCGAGCGCTTCCCGTCCGGCGAGTTCGTCTTCGACATCTTCAGCAAGCTGGGCATCAAGGCGCAGAAGATGAATCCGGTGGTGCGCAAGAGCGGGTCGACGCTGTACTGGGGTCTCGACGACTCGCGCGAGCTGGAGAAGTTCGGCCTGGAGCTGGTCGACGAGCACTTCGCGCAGCAGTTCGCGTCCGAAGAGGACCTGCCGAAGCTGCCGCTGGTGCCCCGGCTCCAGCTGGCGGCATTGCGGTGGGTGCCCGCGGTGAACAGGATGGGGCGCATAGTCCGCTGCCGGTTCTGAGACTTCGGGGGGTGCGCCGATGAAGGTTCAGCGCGAGCCGATGCTGGCCACGCTGTCCGACCGCCCGTTCACCGATCCGAACTGGATCTTCGAGCGGAAGCTGGACGGCGTGCGGGCGCTGATCATCCGGGAGGACGGCGGCGAGCCGCAGCTGTGGTCGCGCAACCAGAAACTGATGAACGGCGCGTACCCCGAGCTGGTCGAGGCGCTGGCCACGCAGGGCGGGCCGGACTTCGTGGTCGACGGCGAGGTGGTGGCCTTCGACGACGAAGGCCGCACCAGCTTCGCGCGCCTGCAGCACCGGATGCACCTGCGTGACCCCAGGGCGTCGGTGGCCACCGGCATCGAGGTCTTCCTGTACCTGTTCGACCTGCTGGCCTTCGGTGGCATGGAGGCGACCAGCCTGCCGTTGCGGCAGCGCAAGCAGTTGCTCGCGGACGCGTTCGACTTCGACGAGCCGCTGCGGTTGTCCGAACACCGCGACACCGAGGGCGAGAAGTTCCTGGCCGAAGCCCGCGACGAGGGCTGGGAAGGGCTGATCGCCAAGCGCGGGGACGCCCCGTACCGCCCCGGCCGGTCCTCCGACTGGTTGAAGTTGAAGTGCGTGCGCGAGCAGGAGGTGGTGATCGGCGGCTACACCGACCCGACCGGGTCACGCCCGGGGTTCGGCGCTTTGCTGGCTGGGTACTACGAGGGCGAAGTGCTCCGGTACGCCGGCAAGATCGGCACCGGCTTCGACCAGCGGACGCTGCGTGAGCTGCACGGGCGGTTGCGGGACCTGTCCCGGCCGGACTCGCCGTTCACCGGCGAGGTGCCCGAGCGGCGGCCGCACTGGGTGGAGCCGGAGCTGGTGGTGCAGGCGGGCTTCGCGGAGTGGACGTCGGACGGCCGCCTGCGGCACGCCCGGTACCTCGGGTTGCGGACGGACAAGGCACCGCGGGAGGTGGTCAGCGAGATGCCCGCACTGGACGTGAAGACCACGCGCCTGGACAAGGTGTACTACCCGGCCGACGGGGTGACCAAGGGCGAGGTCATCGAGCACTACCGGACCGTGGCCGAGGTGATGCTCCCCCACCTGCGCGGCCGCCCGCTGACCATGCGCCGCTACCCGCACGGGGTCGGCGGCGAGAACTGGTTCCAGAAGGAAGCACCCGCCCACTGGCCGGACTGGATGCGCACCGAGGACGTCCCGCAGCACGACGGCCAGGGCAGCACCCGGCACGTGCTCGCCGAGGACCCGGCGACCCTGGTCTACCTGGCGAACCAGGCGGCGCTGGAGTTCCACATCTGGACCTCCACCTGGGAGGCGCTGGACCACCCGGACCTGGTCGTGATCGACATCGATCCGCCGAACGGCACGGCCGTGGACTCGCTGCGCGAGGTCACGCGGGCGGTGCGGGAGCTGTACAAGGCGGTCGGCCTGGCCGCGTACGTGCAGGCCACCGGCGGGCGCGGGTACCACGTGGTGGCGCCGCTGGACCGGTCCAGTCCACACGAGACGGTGGTGGCGTTCGCGCGGGAGGCGGCGGACTTCCTGGCCTCCAAGGCACCGGCCATGCTCACCACGGAGTTCCGGAAGAACAAGCGCGGCAAGCGCATCTTCCTGGACACGGCTCGCAACGGGTACGCGCAGACGTTCGTGGCGCCGTACTCGCTGCGCGGACGGGCAGGCGCGCGCGTGGCCACCCCACTGGACTGGGACGAACTGGGGCACACCGAGCCGGACGCCTACGACATTCCCGAGTTGCGGCGGCGCCTGGCGCAGAAGGACGATCCCTGGCAGGACATGCACGAGCACGCGGGGTCGGCCGAAGAGGCCAGGGCTCAGCTCGCCGAGTTCGCTTAGGAGGCTCGAGATGGCGCGACCGATCTGGTCCGGTGCGGTGAACTTCGGCCTGGTCACGGTGCCGGTGGAGTTGTACAGCGCCACCGAGGACCACACCGTGCACTTCCGGCAGTTCCAGCGCGGCACCTCCGACCGGATCCGGTACCGCCGGGTGAACGAGCGCACCGGCAAGGAGGTCGAGTACAACGACATCGTCAAGGGCTACGAACTCGACGACGGCGACTACGTGCTGATCGAGCCGGAGGAACTGGACGAAATCGCGCCCGGCCGCTCGCGCGCGCTGGACATCGAGGCCTTCGTCGACCTCGACGAGATCGACCCGACGTACTTCCAGAAGACGTACTGGCTGGCGCCGTCGAAGGAGGAGTTCGAGCGGGCGTACACGCTGCTGCTGGCCGCGATGGACAAGACGAACAAGGCGGCGATCTCGAAGTTCGTCATGCGGGGCAAGGAATACCTGGCTGCCCTGCGCGCGGGCGACGGCGTGCTGGTGCTGAACACGCTGCACTTCCCGGCCGACCTGCGCGACCCCGCCAAGGAGCTGCGGAAGCTGCCCGCGAAGGCGAAGCCGCGCGGCAAGGAACTGGACATGGCCGTGGCGCTGGTGGACTCGATGTCGGAGCCGTGGAAGCCCGAGAACTTCGAGGACACCTACACCAAGCGCGTGGAAAAGCTGGTGAAGGACAAGAAGGCCGGGCGCACGGTCACCCCGGAGGAGGAGCCCGCGCAGGCCACACAGGTGGTGGACCTGTTCGAGGCGCTGGCGAAGAGCGTGAAGGGCCGGAAGCCGTCCTCTTCTCCTTCTTCCTCGGAGGAGGATCTGTCCTCGCTGAGCAAGGCGGACCTGGACAAGATGGCGCGCGAGCTGGGCATCAAGGGGCGTTCGAAGATGACCAGGGCCGACCTGGAGAAAGCGGTCAAGAAGGCTTCTTCGTCGTCGAAGAAGAAAGCCTCCTGACCGTTTCCTGCTCAGACGCGGGCGCCGAGTACCTGGTCCACGAACCGGTGCAGCTTGGCTTCGAGCCGCGCGATCCGCTCGTCCAGCGTGACGGTCTCCCTGGGCTGCGGTGTCTCCGGCTTCAACTTGCCGCGGATGTAGTCGCAGCAACGCAGGTTCGCGCAGACGTACAGCCCGAGCGTGTTGCCGTCCTTTCCGGACTGACCGGCCCGGCGCGCGGAGAACAACGCCACGTCGACCAGGCCGTGCGTGGTCATGCACAGGCCGCACATGTTGCTGCGCAACCGGCTCTTCGGCGGCTGCGTCGCCCGCAGCGACAGGCCGACCACGCCGCTGTCGTGCCGGGTCACCAGGTACGCCCGCTGCACCGCCCGCGGATCCCGCCAGGCCAGGAAATCCAGGTCCGGCCAGGGGATCTCCTCCGTCCGGGCGGGCAGCGTCAGCCCCTTCGCCTCACCCTTCGAGCAGTTGACGAACGACGCCCTGATCTCGGCCTCTGTGAGCGGCTCCACCGCGATTCCCCTTTCCGACGCAACGACCGGCCAGGGTAATTTCCGGCGCGGGCCGCGGCCACGCATTTTCCCGCGGCGCCATACGATCACCACGTGCGCATCCGTGAGAGTCTCCCGCCGAGATTCCCCCTGCTGCTGCGCACCAGCCTGGGTTTCGCCGCGCTCGGCATCGGCTCCAGCGTGTGCGGTTCCGGCGTCGTCTTCGTCCTGCTGGCACTGCAGGACATCCCGCACGACGTGGGCGAACACGGCTGGACGATGGTGATCAGCTCCGCCGGGTACATCGTCTTCGCGCTGCTCGCCGGTTCGCTGTGGACGGCGCTGCTGCAACGGCGGACCGCGGTGTGGTTCCTCTTCGACCGCGAGCCGTCCGAGGACGAGGTGCGCCGCGCGCTGCGGATCCCGGTCGACCTCGCGCTGGTCAGCGGCACGTTGTGGTTGACGGGCGCGCTGGTGCTCGGCGGGCTCGCGTGGGTGCTCGGGTCGCTCTGGGACGCGATGGGCGTCGGCCTGACGATCTTCCTCGGCGGCCTGACCACGGTCGGCCTGACCTACCTGCTCGCCGAACGGCTGGCCCGGCCGGTGATGGCGCTGGCGCTGAAGGCCCGGCCGCCGGAGGGCACGCTGTCGGTGACCGTGCTCACCCGGCTGGTGGTGACCTGGGCGCTGGCCAGCGGCGTGCCGATGCTGGGTGTGCTGGTCGCGGTCCTGCCACCGTACCTCGGCACCCGCGATCCCACGCCGAGCCTGATCCTGCTGGCGTCGATCGGGCTGGTGATCGGTGCCATCGCGACCGCGCTGCTGGCGCGCTCGGTCGCCTCTCCGCTGCACCAGCTCAAGCTCGCCCTCGACCGGGTCGCCCGCGGGCGCACGGACGTGCACGTGCCGGTCGACGACTCCAGCGAGATCGGCCGGTTGCAGGCGTCGGTGAACGACATGGTCGACGGCCTGCGGGAACAGGATCGACTGCGCGACCTGTTCGGCAGGCACGTGGGCGCGGACGTCGCGCGGCACGCCCTGGAGTACGGCGCGTCGCTGTCCGGCGACGTGCGCGAGGTGACCGCGTTGTTCGTCGACGTGGTGGATTCGACGGCGATGGCCTACGGATCACCTCCGGTCGAGGTCGTGCGGAAGCTGAACCGGTTCTTCGAGGTCGTCGTCGACGCCGTCGGCACCCACGGCGGCCTGGTCAACAAGTTCCAGGGCGACGCCGCCCTCTGCATCTTCGGCGCCCCCACGCGGCTCGCCGATCCCGCCACCGCGGCCTTGCAGGCGGCCAGGGCCATCCGCGACTCCGTGCGCGAGGCCGGTGAACTGGACCTGGGCATCGGCGTCGCCAGCGGGCCGGTGTTCGCCGGGCAACTGGGCTCGAGCAGCCGCTTCGAATACACCGTGATCGGCGACGCGGTGAACGAAGCCGCGCGCCTGACCGACCACGCGAAGGGCGTGCGCCATCGCATCCTGGCCAGTCAGGCGGTGATCGACGCCGCCACCACGACCGAACGCGAACTCTGGCGCCGTCATCGCCGCCTCCAACTCCGGGGACGCCGACAACCTACCGTGACCTTCACGCCACGCTCCTGAGTTGTCCACAGGCGGGGTGGTTGTCCACAGATTCGGGTCGGCCGGAGCGGGCGGGCACCGCCGCGGGGCACAGTCGAGGGGTGCCCCACGAATTCCTACGCACCCACCAGCGCCGGCCAGCGCAGCAGGGTCGCACCCCAGGTCAGGCCGGCGCCGAAGGCGCTCAGCAGCACCTTCTGCCCGGCCATCAGGTTGCCGTCCCGCTGGGCGTCGGCCATCGCCAGCGGGATCGACGCCGCGCTGGTGTTGCCGGTGCGCTCGATGTTCACCACGAGCGCGTCCTGCGGCAGCCCGAGGTACTTCGCGGTGGACTGCAGGATGCGGATGTTGGCCTGGTGGCCGATGAACCGGTCCACGTCGCCGACGGTCCAGCCAGCCTGGTCCAGCACCGTGCGCGAGGCCTCGGCCATGCGCGTGCTCGCCTGCCGGAACACCGCCTGCCCCTGCATGTCGAGGAAGTAGTCACGCGGATCGTCGGACCGCCGCTGCTTCGCGCCGCCGGCGGGCACCATCAGCAGGTCCGCCAGCGCGCCGTCGCTGTGCAGTGCGAACGGGCCGAGCGCGCCGAGTTCGTCGGCGTCGCCGGCCCGCAGCACCACGGCACCCGCGCCGTCCCCGAAGATCGGCACGGTGCCGCGGTCGTCCGGATCGACCAGCGTGGTGAAGGCGTCCGCCCCGACGACCAGTACCCGCCGCGCGATCCCGCCCGCGATGAACCCGCTCGCGGTCGCCAGCGCGTAGAGGAATCCGCTGCACACCGCGTTCACGTCGACCGCGTTGACCTCGCCGAGCCCGAGCCGGGCGGCGACCTGCGGCGCGCTGGCCGGGCACACCTGGTCCGGCGTCGCGGTGGCCAGTACCACGGCATCGACCGCGGGCGCGTCGGCTCCGGCCGAGGCCAGTGCCAGCTCCCCGGCCGCCACCGCCATGTCCACAGTGGACGCTTCGGGACCGGCGACCCGCCGCTCGGCGATGCCGGTGCGGCTGCGGATCCACTCGTCCGAGGTGTCGAGCCGGGTGGCGATCTCCTCGTTGGTGAGCACGCGCGGCGGCAGCCACGCGCCGAGTCCACAGAGCACGGCGGCCACTACAGATTCCTCCACCGGCCAGAGGAAGGGAAAACCTGGCCGCTCCTCTCTTTTAAGACCTACCTCTCGGTATACCGGTGGGTTGTGTCTGAGGTCTCAACCCGAAGAATGTTCGCATTATTCGGAGGTTCAGCCGAGGAAGGCGAGCACCGCGAGAACCCGCCGGTGCCCGGCTTCGTCCGGCGGAAGATCGAGTTTCGCGAAGATGTTGCCGATGTGCTTGTGCACGGCCCGGTCGGTGACCACCAGCCGCCGCGCGATCTCCGCGTTCGCGAAGCCCTGCGCCATCAACTCCAGCACCTCGCGCTCGCGCGCGGTCAGCGCCGCCAGCGGGTCGTGCCGCCTGGTCAGCAGCTGCGCGACCACCTCGGGGTCCATCGCGGTGCCGCCACCGGCGACCCGCTCCAGCGCGTCCAGGAACTCCGCTACCCGGGCGACGCGGTCCTTGAGCAGGTAGCCGACCCCGCCCTCGCCGCTGGAGAGCAGTTCACCGGCGTAGGTCTGCTCGACGTACTGCGAAAGCACCAGCACGGGCAGCCCCGGCGTCTCGCGCCGGGCACGCAGCGCCGCCCGCACCCCTTCGTCGGTGAACGAGGGCGGCAGCCGTACGTCCACAATGGACACATCGGGCCGGTGCCTGGCCGCCGCCTCGACGAAGGCCGCGCCGTCGGTCACCGTGTCGACCACCTCGTGCCCGGCGGTGCTCAACAGCAGCTTCAGGCCCTCGGTCAGCAGGACGTTGTCCTCGACGATCAGGACCCGCACGGGCAGTCCATCGCCACCACGGTCGGACCGCCCACCGGGCTGTCCACCATGAACTGCCCGTCCAGCGCGGCGATCCGGCGCCTCATCCCGGCCACTCCGGTACCCCTCTCCTCGCTGACCCCGCCGCGCCCGTTGTCCAGCACGATCACGCTCAAGGTATCGCCGATCCGGGTGACCGTGACCTGCGCACCGGTGGCTCCGCTGTGCTTGACCACGTTGGTCAGCGCCTCGTTGACCACGAAGTACGCGGCCGCCTCGACCGGGGCAGGCAGTTTGCCGAGCGTGGGCACGTCGAGTTCCACCGGCAGCGGGCAGTTGGCCGCCACCGCCGCCAGCGCACCTTCCAGCCCGCGGTCGGCCAGGATCGGCGGGTACATCGAACGCAGCACGCCGCGCAGCTCGGTCATCGCCTCCTCGGCGCCCTCCCGCGCTTCGGCGAGCAACGTGGCCACCGCCTGCGGATCGCGGGCGAGTTGCTGTTCGGCCAGGCCCAGCCGCATGGCGATGGACACCAGCCTGGCCTGCGTGCCGTCGTGCAGATCGCGCTCGATCCGCCGCAGCTCCGCACCATGCGCGTCGACCGCCCCGGCTCGCGTCTCCTCCAGCGTCTCCACCCGCTCGGTCAGCTTCTCCCTGGTCGACGGCGCCAGCAGCAACGCGGAGATCCGGGCACTCAGGTCAGCGATCCGAGGCGCCACGAACACAGCGAGGACGACGCACAACAGCAACTGGACCAGCCCGAGCCCGATGGCGCTGCCCCAGTTGGTCACCGGGATGTTCGCGATCACCCGCATCGGATCGTCGTCTGGGAAGAGCCACCAGAGCGCGACCGTCGGCACCGCGAGCAGCGGGATCAAAATGAAGCCGGTGCCGATCGTGCCCAGCACCAGCCCAGCGAGCAGATTGACCGGCAACCAACGCAGATCGCGGACGGTCGCCGGATCAGCCAGCAACTCACGCACCTGGCCACCAAGCCGCTCGTGGCCAGGAACCGTCCGCCCCAGGCGAGCCCCCGCCCTCCTCCGCTCGAAGTCAGCCGCCCTGGCCAACCACCGCAGCTCATGGGGCAACGCCAGCAACCCGACCCCGAGCAAACTGAGCGCCGCCGTGAAGATCATCACCGGCAGCATCACCGCCGCGATGATCCCCGTCCCCAGGGTCCCGAGGCAGTACCGAAGCGTCTCAACCACCCGACGCCATACGTTGTCCATACCGCTGATTCTTCCCCCACCCCACCCGCCGCGCGGTAGCACCAGCTACACCATCCACCCGCCCTCACCCCGCCACCCACTGGCGCCGCCCTCACCCCGCCGCCCTCACCCCGCTGGCCGCCGCCCTCGCCCCCTCACCCCTCACCCGCTCCCCGCTGGCCGCCGCACTCAGCCCACCACCCCAGCCCCGGCTGCCCGCCACCCTCGGCCCACCACAACCCCGGCCACCTGCTGCCCGCCGCTCCCAGCCCGCCACCTCAACCCCGGCTGCCCCGCCACCCTCGGCCCACCACAACCCCGGCCACCTGCTGCCCGCCGCTCCCAGCCCGCCACCTCAACCCCGGCTGCCCCGCCACCCTCGGCCCACCACAACCCCGGCCACCTGCCTGCCGCACTCAGCCGCCACCCCAACCCCGGCCGCCCGCCACCCTCAGCCCACCACAACCCCGGCCGCCTGCCTGCCGCACTCAGCCGCCACCCCAACCCCCGACTGCCCGCCACCCTCAGCCCACCACAACCCCGGCCGCCCGCTGCCCGCCGCTCCCAGCCCGGTACCCAGGCCCCCGGCTGCCCACTGCCGCCGCTCTCTCAGCCCGCCACCCCAGCACCCGACAGTTCGCTGCCGTCTCCCTGGGATCCCCGCTGCCCTCACTTCCCAACTCCCCGCCTCCGCTGCTCACCATCCGCGGCCTTCGGCTCCCGCCTTCCTCGGCCCACCACCTCAGCCCCCGGCTGCCCGCCGCCCAGCTCCCGACAATCCGCTGTCGCCGCCCGCGGCCCTTGGCTCCCGCTCTTTTCACCCAACCCGGCGCACCGCCCCATCGCCCTCGAACGACTTGCCCCGCTACCTGCCGCCCTCGGCTCCCGCTCTCCTCACCACTCCGGCTCCCCGCTATCGCTGCTCCCAGCCTCTGCCTTCCGCCTCCAGCTTCCGCCCCTGGGCTCCCGACTCCGCACTGCCTTCTCCCCTCCTTCCCGCTACCCGCCGCCCCTCGGCTTCCGACTCACGGGCTCCGCCCCCTCAGCCCGCCGCTGTCCGCTGCCCCCAGTGCCCGTCCAAGCTCCCGCCCCCGGAGCTTCCAGCTCACCCCACGACCCAGACACACCTCCCCGCCAGCAGCCGGGATGCCGGGCGTGACCGCCCCAACCGCAACCTTCGGCAACGCGGGGCGGGGCCTTGGCCGCCAGGCGATCGAGCAGGCGGTTCGGCAGGCACCAGCCGAGTCCGGCGGCGGTGGGCCACCGGCCCGCCGTGCGCGCTTAGGCTCTGCCCATGTCGACTGGGGACGTACTGGACACGCGTGCGCTCAACCGCGCCACCTTGAGCCGTCAGTTGTTGTTGGGGCGTGTGCGGATGACCGCGTACGACGCGGTGGAGCACCTCGCCGGTTTGCAGGCGCAGGCGCCGTTCCCGCCGTACTACGCGTTGTGGGCCCGGCTGGTCGGCTTCCAGCCGGACGAGCTATCCCAACTGCTGCTGGACCGTCGGGTCGTTCGTATCGTCACCATGCGTGGCACGGTGCACCTGCTCACCGCCCGCGACGCGCTCGACTGGCGCACCCTGACCCAGCCCCTGCTCGACAACTACATGCGGACCAATCCCACCTGGCGCGGGCTGGACTGCCCAGCGGTGGCGGCGGACGCGCGCGAACTGCTCGCCGAGGGCCCGTTGTCCAGCAAGGCGCTGGGCGACGCGCTGGCCGAGCGGTGGCCGGGGCACTCGCCGTCCTCGCTCGCGCAGGCGGCCAGGAACCTGTTGCCTCTCGTGCAGATCCCGCCGCGAGGGGTCTGGGGCCGGGCGGGGCAGCCGACCTACGTGGTGCTGGACGAGTGGGTTGGCGAGCCGACGGCGGCGAACCCGTCCCCGGACGAGTTCGTGCTGCGGTACCTGCGGGCGTTCGGCCCGGCGAGCGTGCTGGACGTGCAGGCCTGGTGCGGGCTGACCCGGCTCGGCGAGGTCGTCGACCGGCTGCGGCCGCGCCTGCGTACCTTCCGCACCGAGGCCGGGCGCGAGCTGTTCGACCTGCCCGACGCGCCCCGGCCGGATCCGGACACCCCGGCGCCGGCGTGCTTCCTCGGTGGGTTCGACCAGAATCTGCTTTCGTTCGCCGACCGCACTCGCATCCTCAGCGACGACTACCGCAAGCGCATCTTCACCAAGAACGGGCTCATTCCGCAGGTGGTGCTGACCGACGGTTTCGTCCGCGGCCGTTGGGCCATCGACCGCTCCGGTGGGGTCGCCACGCTGACCGTCGAACCGTTCGAGACTCTGTCCAAAAAGGACATCACCGACCTGGAGGCAGCCGGAGCGGAATTGCTGCGGTTCGCCGAACCGGCCGCGGAGAGCCACGTCGTGATGGTTCCCTCCGGGTAACTGACTTTCGTTGCAGTAACGGATTTTTCCTGAATACGTTCGGCGGGGTCCGAGCGAAAGGGAAATGCAATGAGCGCAATCGTGGTTTTCGGGGCCGGGGGCCGCGCGGGCCGGGCGATCGTGGCGGAGGCGGCCGGGCGCGGCCACCGGGTGACCGCCGTGGTGCGGGATCCGGCCAAGCACGCCGACCTGACCACCACCACCGGGGTCACCGTGGTGACCGGCGACATCACCGACGCGGCCCGTGTCGCCGAGGTGTCGGCCGGGCACGACGCCGTGGTGAACGCGGCGGCCGAACTCGGCAGGCCGGCCGACCTGGTGTTCGCCGGGGCGGCGCTGGCCCTGTTCGAAGGCCTGCCGCGCGCGGGGGTGAACCGGCTGGTGGCCATCGGCATGGCGGCCAACCTGGAGGTGTCACCGGGGGTGCGGGTGCTGGACGAGCCGGACTTCCCGGCCGAGTACCTGCCGTTCGCGCTCGGGCACACCACCGGCCTGCACCTGCTGCGTGCCGCGCCGGCCGAATTGGACTGGGTGATGCTGAGCCCGCCGATGGTGCTCGACGAAGGGCCGCGCACCGGCCGCTACCGCACCGGTGGCGACCAGGTGCTCACCCCGGGCGAACCGGGTCACCTGTCCTACGCGGACCTCGCCATCGCGGTGCTCGACGAGATCGAGACCCCGAAGCACCACCGCACGCGGATCGCGGTCGGGGATTAGCCGCGCAGGTGGATGACGGTGGGGCGGTCCGCTTCGAACGCGTCGCGGAGGACGTCGACCAGGCCGTCGCAGTCGGGCAGGGTGACGCCGTGGCAGCCCATCGATCGGCCCAGTTCCGCGAAGTCGGGGCTGGGCAGGTCGACGGCGAGCGGCAGGTCGCCGCGTTCCGCCATCTCGTCGCGGATTTCGCCGTACCCGCCGTTGTCCACCACCAGCACCGGCAGCGCCAGGCCGAGCGCGGCGGCCGAGGCCAGTTCCGCCACGGTGAACATGATGCCGCCGTCGCCGTGCAGCGCGGCCACCCGCGAGGACGGGCGGCCCAGCCGCGCGCCGATCGCCGCGGGCAGGCCGTAGCCGAGCGTGCCGAGGCCGGTCGGGTACAGGAAGGAGCCGGGCGTGTAGCGCGGCAGGTTCGACAGCGCGCCGTAGTAGCAGACCATCGCGCTGTCTGCGGCCAGGACGCCGTCGCGGCCCAGCGTCTCGTCGAGCGCGGCGAGGATCGGCAGCCACGGCCCGCCCTGCCGGGTCGCTTCGGCGAAGATCTGCTGCCGCCAGCGGGCCACCCGGTCGAAAGAGTCCGAAATGGACACCCGGGTGATGCCGTCGAGCAGGGTCTGCAGGGTGTTCGCCGCGTCGCCGACCAGCGGCACGTCCGGGTTGGCGTTGGTCACCACGCCCACCGGGTCGATGTCGACCCGGATCAGCTTGCCGGGGAAGCGCAGCGGCCCGTGCCACAGGTCCGCCGGCGCCAGTTCGGTGCCGACGGCCAGCACCACGTCGCAGTCGGCGGCGAACTCCGCGACCGACCGGTGGTGCAGCCCGGCGCCCAGCGCGCAGGCGTGGTCCTCGGGCAGGATCCCCTTGCCGTTGGCCGAAGACAGCACCGGCGCGCCGAGCCGCGCGGCGAGTTCGGCGAGCGGTTCCGCGGCGGCCCTGGCACCACCGCCGACGAGCACGCCCGGCCGTTCCGCCGAGTTCAGCAGTTCCAGCGCCCTGGCCAGCGCGTCGGCGGCCGGGACCGGCGCGGTCACCGGGATCGGCGGTACCGGGTCGATGTCATCGGCCTCGTCGATCAGGTCGAGCGGGATTTCCAGGTGGAGCGGGCGCGGGCGTCCCGAGCGGAGTTGCGCGAACGCCTGTGCCACGGCCACCGGGATCTCGGCCACGCTGGTCACCCGGTGGCTGCCCGCGGTCACCGCGGCCATCGCGCCGGTCTGGTCGCGGACCTCGTGCAGGATTCCGTTGCCGCGCCCGGGATGCCGCACCGGCGGTCCCGGGGAGATCAACAGCATCGGCACCGAATCGGAGTACGCCTGCGCGGCCGCGGTCGCCGCGTTGAGGATCGCCGGGCCGCTGGTGGTCAGGCACACGCCGGGCTTGCCGGTCACCCTGGCGTAGCCGTCGGCGGCGAACCCGGCGCCCTGTTCGTGCCTGGTCAGCACGTGGCGGATCCCGTAGCGGCCGAGTTCGGCGTAGATGCCGAGGTTGTGCGTGCCGGGGATGCCGAACAGCACCTCGACCCCGTGCGCGGCCAGCGACTCCACCAGCGCGGCCCCACCGCTGAGCTTCACGTGCGTTCCTCTCCGGCCCTGGTGAGCTGCGCGTCCACGGCGAGCACGCCGTCGGCACCGACCCGCACCGGGTTCAGTTCGATCTCGGCCACCGCCGCGCACCCGGCCAGCACCGAGGACACCGCCGCCACTGTTTCGGCCAGTGCCTTCACGTCCAGCGGTGCCCGTCCGCGCCAGCCGTCGAGCAGCGGGTAGCACCGGAGCCTACGCAGCATCGTCAGTGCGCGCTCGGTGTCGACCGGGCCCAGTTCGATCGTGGTGTCGCGCTGCAGCTCGGCGTCCGTGCCCCCGGCGCCGACCACCACCAGCGGCCCGAACGACGGGTCGCGGCGGGCGCCGATGATGATCTCCACGGTGCCCTGCCGGGTGTCCATTTCCTCCAGCACGTACGTGCCGGCGCCGAGCCGGTGGATCATGTCCTCCAGCGACCACACCGCCGACATCGCGTCCTTGAGTTCGAGCTCGACCCCGCCGGTGTCTTCCTTGTGCGCCACGAAGTCCGCCTTGAGCGCGTAGGGCGGCTTCAACCGTTCCGCGGCGGCCAGCAGGCTTTCGCGATCGGTGACCGCCACGCCGGCGGGGAACCGCACCCCGGCCGACGCCACCAGGTCGCGGGCGGCGAGGTAGCCCTCGCCGACCGGCGCCGCGCTGCCCCACACGAGCGGCAACGGGCAGGGCGGCGCGAAGCTCGCCGCGGTGCCCAGCGCACCGGCTGCCGCCTCGACCGTGTGATAGGTCGGCACGCCGCAGTCCCGCAGCGCGCGGACCGCGTCGGAATCGGCGGACATGCTGTGCACCACCACCGGGATCCCGGTGCGGTGCACGGCGAAGCCGAATTCGGCGACCACCCCGAGTTCGGTCTCCCGCAGCATCGGCGTGTCCTCGCCGTAGCTGCCGAAGTACCCGGTCAGCAGCACCGCGTCCACCTCGCCGCTGCCGGTCAGCTCGCGCACCACGCGGGCGTAGCTGCGCAGGTCCTGCTCACCGCCACCGGCCAGGTCGACCGGGTTGATCGCGTTCGCCGCGTCCGGCAGGCCCGCTTCGATCCGGGCGGCCAGCACCGCGGGCAACGGCGTGACCCGCAGTCCGGAGCGCGCGGTGACGTCGGCGGCGACCGCGCCCTGGCCACCGCTGTCCCCGACGATGGCCACGCGATTTCCCCGCGGCCGCACGGTGAGCAGCAGGTAGCGCGCCAGGTCGATCATCTCGGCCGGGGTGCGCACGCGGACCGCGCCCGCCGCCCGGCAGGCCGCGTCGACCACCTCGAGTGAGGAAGCCGGCGCGCCGGTGTGCGAACGCGCCGCGGGGCTCTCGCCGACGGTGAGCACCACGACCGGCTTGCCCGCCTCGGTCAGCCGGGTGACCGTGCGGACCAGCTCGCGGCCGTCGCCGAAGCTCTCCGCGTAGATCGCCACCACCCGCGTGGACGCGTGGTCGACCAGCTCGCCGACCACCTCCTCCAGGGTCACGTCGGCCTGGCGGCCCACCGAGACGAACCGCGAGACGCCGATGCCCGCCTCCGCGGCGAGCCTGGCCAGCTCCAGCCCGACCTGCCCGCTCTGCGAGACGATGCCGAGCGCGCCCGGCTCGAACCGGCCCCAGGCCAGCTCCAGCTGGGTGTCCGCGTCGAACAGGCCGAGGCAGGCCGGGCCGAGCAGCCGCGCCCCGCCCGCGCGCACCCGGCGCGCCAGTTCGTAGTCGTCCTCGAGGCCACCGCTGATCCCGACCAGGCCGCGGACGCCCAGCTCCAGCGCCTGGTCGACGATCTCCGGCACGACCCGCGCCGGCACGCTGAAGACCACCAGCTCGGGCGGTTCGGGCAGGTCGGCGAGGGTGGCGTACGGGATCCGGCCCGCCACCGAGCCACCCCGGTGGTTGACCAGGTACACGCGGCGGCGGTCTTCCCCGGTGAGCGCGCCCCTGGCCAGCCAGTGCCCCCACTTGGCCGGGTCCGCGCTCGCGCCGACCACGGCCACCGAGGCCGGGTCCGAGAACGGGGACGGCGGGGTCGCTTCCTCGCTCATGCCCGCGCGGCCCCTCTGGCGATGAGCTTGGCGTCGTGCATCCAGTTCTCCACGAGCGTTCCCGGCGAGTCGGCGAGCCGGAAGGCTACCGCTTGGTCATCACTGATCGGTACACCGAACCGCGCCCCCACGGTTACGGGTTCACCACGGCGTCGACGAGCTGGTCGCCGTCCAGCAGGGAGCGGTCGTTGTGGTCGGCGCCGTGCACCGGGACCGCCCGGGCCCGGCCGGCGGCGGCCACCTCGACGCTCTGCTCCGGCGGCACGATCGAATCGGCGTCGCCGTAGACCACGGTGATCGGGGCGGTGACGCGCCGGACGTCCTCGGCCACCGGGAAGCGGTCCCACAGCAGCGAGCGCACCGGCAGGAACGGGTACTGCAGCTGCCCCACCGAGGGCAGGTCCGTGAACGGCGATCGCAGGACGAGGGCGGCGGGTGGCCGTTCGGTCGCCAGCTTCGTCACCAATGAGCAGCCGAGGCTCTCGCCGTAGTAGCGCAACCTGTCCTGCGGAACGCCCAGCTCAGCGGTGAGAAAGCGGTGTGCCGCACGGATGTCCTGCGTCAGTCCCTCTTCGCTCGGCGAGCCGGGGTTGCCGCCGAAGCCGCGGTAGTCGAACAGCAGCACGCTCAACCCGCGGCCGGACAACGCGTGGGCCAAGGGCGCCCGCATCGACCGGTCACCCGCGTTGCCTGCCGCGACGAGCACGGTGAACCCGGTGTCCGTGCCGCGCGCGGGCACGAACCAGCCGCCCAGCCGGATCCCGTCCGCGGTGTCGAAGGTGACGTCCCGCGCGCCTAGCAGGAAGGACGCCGCGGCGGGCACCGGATCGGTCGCCGGTAGGTAGATGATCCGGCGCTGGAACGCGTAGAGCAACGAGACCAGGAGCAACGCCACCGCGACCAAGCAGCCCAGTCCGATGAGCCACGGCCGCCACATCCGTCAAGTGTGCCACGCAAGCCCCGTGGCAAGAGTGTTATTCGATATTCACCCGAACGTGTGGGTCCATCCGTAGGAATTTTGGTTGCTTACTGGACGTGACATCCCGGCTCACACGTCCGAGGGAGTTACCGCCGGAACAGGTGAAGAACATCAGTTGACTACCCAGTGTCATCCGAGGTCCACCGGAAGTCGGCAAAACGGTGACATTCCGTTCCGAATCGACCTTTTCACCAGGCGATTCGCGGAGGTGTACAAGGTTTACCAGCGGGTGCCGGACTGCCTAGGCTCCGCTCAGCGCGGTGACCTGCCCCAGTCACCCGTTGTCGAGGAGCGAGCCATGAAGTGGATGGCCCAACGCCCTGCAACCGTCGTACCGGCGCTGCCGGCCACGGCAGCCACACCGGTCACGGCGCTGCCCCCGGTCTGCCCGCCGGTGGGTTCGGTGCTGTCCGTGCGGACGAGTTCACCTGTGCTCGTCGGCCGGGACACCGAGCTGACCACCCTGGTCGAACTGGTCGCCGAACGCCCGTCCGCCGTGCTGCTGGAAGGCGAAGCGGGCATGGGCAAGACGCGGCTGGTGCAGGAGCTGCTGCGGCGACCGGAACTGGCGGGCACGCGGGTGCTCACCGGCTCGTGCCAGCCGCTGCGCGAGCCCTTCCCGTACGGCCCGGTGCTGGAAGCGCTGCGCGGGGTCGCCGACTTCCCGATCGGGCCGCTGAGCCCGGTGGCCGGCGTGCTCCGGCCGCTGCTGCCGGAGATCTCCGACCTGCTGCCGCCGCGACCGCAGCCGCTGACCGACCCCGCCGCCGAACGGCATCGCGAGTTCCGCGCGATCCGCGAACTGCTCGGCGCCTGCGGTCCCGCGCTGCTGGTGATCGACGACCTGCACTGGGCCGACGAACGCACGCGCGACCTGCTGTGGTTCGTGTTGTCCCGGCCGCCGGAGCAGCTCGGCGTCGTGGTCACCTATCGCAGCGAGGACCTGCGCACCGGTGGTCCGCTCGGCGTGCCGTACCGCCCGGCCGAGGGCGTGCGCGCGGCCCGCGTGCAGCTCGGCCCGCTGGACGTGCCCGCGGTGCGCATGCTGGCGTCGACCATCCTCGACGCGCCGCGCGTGGCCGAGGAGTTCGCCGCGAAACTGCACGAGAGCACGGCCGGGATCCCGTTCGTGGTCGAGGAAACGCTGCGTGCGCTGCGGGGTCCGGCCGGTTCGGTCGAGGTCGATCGCGCCACCGGGCACCGGCTGCTGGACAGCCTCGAGGTGCCGGTGCTGCTGCGGGAGGCGATGACCGAGCGGATGAGCACGCTGTCCGACACCGCGGTGCGCGTCGCCCGCTCGGCCGCGGTGCTCGGGGTGCCCGCGGAGATCTCGCTGATCGGCGCGCTCGCCGGGCTGCGCGGGCGGCCGCTGTCCACCGCGCTGGCGCAGGCGCTGGACGCCGGTGTGCTGCGCGAAGTGACCCGTGACCGCTACGGCTTCCGGCACGCGCTCGCGATGAAATCGGTCTACGACGCCATCAGCGGCCCGGAAAGACAGTTGCTGCACGCGCGCGCGATGCGGGCGCTGGCAGCTTCCGAACCCCCGCCCCTGGTGCAGCTGGCCGGGCACGCGAAGTCCGCGAGCCGCGTCGGCGAATGGCAGCGGTACGCCGAAGCCGCGGCGGACCAGGCGATCGAACTCGGTGAGACCTCACTGGCCATCGACGCGTTGCAGGCCGTCCTCGACGGCACCACGCCCACCGCCGCGGACGCCGGGCGGATGGCCGAAAAGCTCAGCCGCGTGGCGTTGCGCGGGCTCCGCCCCGACGTCACCAGGACCCTGGAGAAGGTGATCGCGCAGCACGAGCTGTCGCCGGTGGTGCGCGGCACGATCCGGATGAACACCGGCCTGCTGCTGGTGCGCAAGAGCGGTGAACTCTCCCGCGGCCGCGCCGCCGTGCAGAAGGCCATCGACGAACTCGCCGGTGATCCGGAGCTCGCCGCGCGCGGGATCAACCTGCTCGCGCAGCCGATCGACGGCACCACCCCGCTTTCCTGGCACCAGCACTGGATGGAACGCGCTCAGGAGGTCTACGACCAGCTCGACGACCCGGAACTGCGGCTCGCGCTGACCGCCGACCGCATCGCCGGGCGCGCGCACATCGGCGACGGCTCGGCGTGGGAGGAGTTCGAGCGGTTCAAGTCCGACGCCGGTGAGGTCGCGGTGACCGTGGCCGAACGCGTGCAGCAGGCCCGTTTCTGGTGCAACCTCGCCGACGCCGGTGCCTGGGTCGGCCACCTCGACCGCGCCGCGCACATCCTCAAGGACGGCCTGCGGATCGCGAACTGCGCCGGCGCGCTCTTCGTCACCGGCAACGGGCAATCGACCAGGGCGCGGCTCGACTGGCTCACCGGCAACTGGTCCGGGCTCGCCGAATCCGCCGAAAACCTGCGGGAGAAGTACCGCGACCTCGCGGCCATCACCTCGGAATCGGCGCTCGTGCTCGCCGGACTGGCCTGCGTGCGCGGTGAGTTCGACGAGGCCGAGAAGCACCTGGCGGCGACGAACCTGCTCAACCCCGAGCAGGGCGTGATGACCGTGGTGCTCTGCGCGGCCGGGATGCTCGCGCGGGTGCGGCTCAGCGCCGGTGACGTGCCGGGCGCGTGCGCCGCGGCCGACCACGGCATGGCGACCGCGCGCCGCAAGCAGATCTGGGTGTGGGCGGCGGAGCTGGTGCCCTCGGCGGTCGACGCCTACGTGCACGCCGGCCGTCTCGAAGACGCCGAGCGGGCGATCGAGGACTTCGCCGAGGGCATCGCCGGGCGTGACGCACCGGCTGCCGCCGCGGGCCTCGCCGCCGCCCAGGCGATTCTCCTTGCCGCACAAGGGAAGCACGCGGACGCGGCCGACCGCTTCACCATCGTCCGGGAACTGGCGGACGCGATGCCCATGCCGTACCTGGCGCACTGGGCCCGCGAACGCGGCGCGCTGTCCCGCCTCGAAGCCGGTGACACCAGCACCGCGCTCACCGAGCTGAGCGCCGCCGCCGACGGGTACGAAGCGCTCGGCGCGGCCAGGGACGCGGGCCGCTGCCGCCACCGCCTGCGCGAGCACGGTGCCTGGGCGCCGTCACAGCGAGGCAGGCGCGGTTACGGGCAGCAATTGTCACCGCGCGAGAAGGAGGTCGCGGAAATGCTCGCGGCCGGGCGCACCAACCGTGAAATCGCCAACGGGCTTTTCCTCTCACCCCGCACGGTGGAACAGCACGTGGCGAATGTCCTGCGAAAACTCGGCGCGCGCTCCCGTACCGAGGTCGGCCGGAAAACGGCTTTGAATACGTACCCCTAGTTAAGGATTTGCGGATTGTTCGCCGGGTGGCCCCGGGTGAGGATTTTTCGTGAGCGACCGGCAACCAGGCGGTCACTCACCCCCGTTCCCATCAGCACAGCGCCACCGGATCGAACGGAGTACCCATGGTGAACTTCCGCAAGCCGTTGTACGCGGGCCTGCTGGCCGCGGTGACCGGTCTGACCGTCGCGGTCGGCGGTACCGCGATCGCCCAGCCGGACGAGGGGCAGATCCGGGCCGCCGGCACCGGGGCGGCGATCCCGGGCAGCTACCTCGTCAAGCTGAAGGACCAGATCGGCATCACCTCGGTCGGCGACACCGCGGCGGGACTCACCGCGAAGCACGGCGGTTCGGTCGGGCTGACCTACACCGCCGCGATGCAGGGCTTCTCCGCCAACCTGAGCGAGAAGCAGGCGAAGCGGCTGGCCGCCGACCCGAGCGTGGAATACGTCGAACAGGACGCCAGGGTGACCATCCAGGGCACGCAGACCAACCCGGTCTGGGGCCTGGACCGGATCGACCAGCGCAACCTGCCGCTGAACAAGACCTACACCTACCCCAACGGCGGTGAAGGCGTCACCTCCTACATCGCGGACACCGGGATCCACCTGACCCACCCGGACTTCGGCGGCCGAGCCACCAGCGGTTACGACTTCATCGACAACGACACCAACGCCTCCGACTGCCAGGGCCACGGCACGCACGTCGCCGGCACCGTCGGCAGCACCACCTACGGCGTGGCCAAGGCCACCAGCCTGGTCGCGGTGCGCGTGCTGAACTGCTCCGGTTCCGGTTCCTACGCCCAGATCGTGGCCGGCATCGACTGGGTGGCCAAGAACGCGAAGAAGCCCGCCGTGCTGAACATGAGCCTCGGTGGCGGCGCGGCCTCCAGTGTGGACACCGCGGTCCGCAACGCCAGCAACGCGGGCGTGACCGTGGTCGTGGCATCGGGCAACTCCAACGCGAACGCCTGCAACTCGAGCCCGGCCCGTGCGCCGGAGGCGATCACCGTGAACGCCACCGACTCCAGCGACAACCGCGCGAGCTTCTCGAACTACGGCACCTGCTCGGACATCTTCGCGCCGGGCGTCAGCGTGACCTCCACCCGCAACGGCGGTGGCACCGCGTCGATGTCCGGTACCTCGATGGCCTCGCCGCACGTGGCCGGCGCCGCCGCGGTCTACCTGTCGGCGAACCCCTCGGCCACCCCGGCCCAGGTGCAGACCGCGCTCAAGAACGCCGCGACCAACGGCGTGGTGAAGAACCCGGGTTCCGGCTCGCCGAACAAGCTCCTGTTCGTCGGCTGATCCACCCGAGAGCAACGAAACCGGCCCACCGCGTGCTCGCGGTGGGCCGGTTTTCGTTGCTGTGCCTAGCGTCCGCTCCTGGCTTGCAGGACCATCTGGTCGAGCACCGGGCCGATGAGGTCCTCGAACTGGTCCTCGATCTGCTTCACCGGGTTCTTCGGCTTGGGCGTACTGGTCTTGGGCGGAAGCGCGCTGCGGGCCTCACCGGCGCCCGACGGCTTCTTCGGCTTCGGCTTGGTCTCCGACGCGGCGACCACCGCCTTGGCTTCCTTCGGTTTCCGTTGCGGTTGCCGCGTTTCCGGCGCGACCGGCTTTTCCACCACGGGCTCGGGTTGCGCGATCACCCGTGGCGGCGCCTGCACCGGCGCCTGCGCGGTTTCCAGCGGCGTGGGCACCTGTTCCCCGCCGGGCGTGCCGAGCCAGCCGACGAAGAACAACGCGGCGGCGGCACCCATCACCAGCGCGGCGTGACGCAGGCCACCGCGTTCGGCGGCGCCCACCGGCTCACCGACCCGGGCACCCGCTTCACTGGCCCCGATGATGCCGGTGCGGTCGTGCAGGTTCGCCGGTGCGGGTGTGCCGTGGGGCGGTTGCCGCCGGGGAGTCCGCGTCACCAGCCAAACCTCCGATGCTTGGTGTCACCGGCTTTGCGCCGACCGTGACCACGCGAGTGAGGCGAAGCTACCAGCGAGTTCGGGCCCGGCGGAACCACACCCGGCCCACGGACCGGCTCGTGGGCCGAGAACAACTCGAACGGGTGACAGGTAAATCCTCACCGGAGCCGGCGGGCCGTTCGCCCCCCTTCGGCGAACGGACCGCCGGCTCGGCTCGCTCAGTGGTTCCCGGCGTTCCCACTGTTCCGACGCAGGTGGGCGATCAGCCGTTCCCGCATCGCCGCACCCACCGGCTCCGGCTCGAGCACGCCCATCGCGTGCGCCGCGCGCGGCATGGTGGGCAGCCGTCCGGCGTCCACACTGGCCAGCAACTGCGCGGCCAGCGCCGGATCCCCACTGGCGAGCAACCTGCCCAGCGCACCGCGGTGCATCTGGCCCAGCCGGATGCGGCCGCGGGGGTGGGCCGCCCGGCCGCGCACCGCCGGGTCGATCCGGAGCCGCACCCTGCACGGTCCAATGTGGAGCGCCGGGTCGGCGGTGAAGTACTCCAGCTGCGCGTTGAGGTCCGCCTCCGCGTCGGCGTAGTCGCCGATGTCGTAGCCCGCGGCGATCTCGCGCAGGAACCCGGCCAGCGCCGGGCGGACGGTCGCCGCGGCGTCGCGCACCCGGCGGCGCACCACCTGCGCCGGGCTGTCCACCCGGCAGGTGCCGCGCACGTACGCGTCGAACAACAGGTCCGGGTCCTCGGCGGGCAGCGCTTCGCTGAAGCCGACTTCGTGGTCCGCCAGGTCGACCACCCACGACCGCAGGTAGTTGCCCAGCCAGGCGTCCGGGACCCGGCCGTCCGCGTCCACCACCACCGGCTCGCCCTCCCTGGGCTCGAGCACCAGCGCGGTGCCGCGCTTCGGCGGGGTGATCGGGGCGAACAACCGGACCGCGCGTGGGCGGCGCACTTCCAGGATCGGGTCGAAGGTCGGGTCGGTCACCAGTACTCCGTTTCTCGGAAAAGCGCCAACGCACTCCACGCCTTCCCGGAAATGAATCTCCGGCTTTGCGCTGAATGTCGTACTCGGCAAGTCTCAAAGGAAGTCACCGGGAAAAACAAGGCCGTACCCGTGTCGAAAAAGATGACATTTCCGGGACAACTGCCACCGAGCGGAAGGAAGGCCCGTTCAGCGCCCTTCCGCGTGCTCGTACACCGTCGGGACCACGGGGGTGTAGCCCGCCGAAACCGAGTCGCCGAACAGCGGGTTGAGCTGGACGCCGAGGACGAAACCGCTGATCAGGCCGATCAGCAGGGCGGTGGCGACGATCCTGATCATCAGCGCCGGGGCGCACATCATTCGCATTTCCGAATCCCCTTTTCCGGTAGCTGATTACCGTGGCAAGATCACGATATCCCGCTCATCGGGGAGCTTCTGCGTCAAATGACGCGCAACGGCGAATCAGCGCTCGTCGTCTTCGAGCAACGCGCGCAGGGCGGGTACGTGCACCTGGATCCGGCCCCGGCCGGTGGACACGATTCGCGCCCGCCGGAGTTCCTCCAGCACCCGCGTCACCGAAACCAGTGACGCCAGCACCATGTCCGCCAGTTCCCGCTGAGTCAAGCGAATCGTCGCCAGTTCCCCGGAACGGATCTCCGCCTCGGCGAGTTCGAGCAGGCACTGCGCGGTGCGGCGGCGGGCGTCGAGGCGGTGCTGGTGGCGGTGCAGATCGCTGTCGCGCAGGCGCGCCACCGCGTTCATCAGCACCGGCCAGGCGATCTTCGGCCGCTCGCGGCACAACGCGGCGAACCGGACCGCGGGCACCACGAGGGCGCGCACCTGCCGCAGCACCTGCACGGTGGCCGAGACCGGGCCGCCGTCGACCGCGGCCATGTCACCGACGAGCTCGCCGGGCCCGCGGCGCGCGATGACCGTGCGGTTGCCGCTCGGGTCGGCGCGGAAGACCTCGACCAGCCCGCCGTAGAGCACGAAGACCCCGTCGGCGCCTTCGCCCTCACGGCACAGCGTGGCCGGGCGCGGGTAGGAGCACAGCGCCCCCGCGCCCGTCATCGCCTGCCGGTCGGCTGGTTCCAGCGCACCCCAGAAGGTGTCCGGATCCGCCTGCGGCAGCGGATCACGCCAGCTCACGCGCACGCTCGCACGACGAAGTCCCCCTCCCCCGATGCCGGTCGCGCCCCGCTCAGGCCTCGCGGTCGCGCACCACGGAGTCCGCTCCGGGGCTGACCAGCGATTCGTGCCCGTCGGGGAAGCGCACCCGGTAGGGCGGGGTGCCGTCCGCGCCGAGCACCTCCACGATTTCGGCGAACCGGTCCTGCTGGCCGACCACCCGGCCGTGGGTCAGCAACTGGTCGCCGACGCGTGCCCGCATGGTTCCTCCCTTCGTCACCGGTGCTACCAGGATGCCCGTTCTGCTGGCCCCGGCACAGCGTGCGCGAGGGTGAAACGCCCTTTTCGAGCCAGTTTCGAGGCGGGCGTCGTATGGTGGTGACATGTGCCGCAACATCACCAACCTGCGTGGACTGGAGCCGGTCGCCACCGACGAGGAGATCCAGGCCGCGGCCGCGCAGTACGTCCGGAAGGTCGGCGGGGTGAGCTCCGTGTCGGCCAACAACCGCGAGGCGTTCGAGATCGCGGTGGCCGAAATCGCCGCCGCGACCGAGAAGCTGATCAACTCGCTGCCCGCGCGCCGCAAGCCACCTGCCGTGGTGCCGCCGCTGCGCCGGCCCGAGGTCCAGGCGCGGATCGCCGCCCGTGAAGCCGCGAAGGCCGCCGGCGCCTGACCGTTTTCTGGTCAAATAGGTGACATGACCGTGCCGTCGACGCGGGGCCTGGCGCGCCTGCTGCCGCAACCGCCCCGGGTGCCGACGCCGCTGGGTGCCGTGACGTTCAGCGGGGTGCTCGGCAGCTGGCACATCGCGCCGCGCCCGGCGACCGCCTTCCGCCTGCCCAGCGGCGGCACGCTGTCGCGCTGGACCCACCGTGCCGTGACGCTCGACCTGCTCACCGGCCCGCTCCCGACGCCGGGTTCGCCGTGGGGCGCGGTTTGGTACGTCGTCGCCCACCGCGGCCTGGAGGTCGTCGACCTGACGCTCGACCTGCCGGGCGCCACCGGCTCGCTGGACTCGAGCACCCTGACCGTCACCGAGGCAGGCACCCAGGTCACCCTGGCAGGCCCGGCCCCGGACGCACTGGCGGCCTACGCCCGCGAAGGCACGCACCTACCCGCCCGCTGGGCCACCGCCCCCGGCACCGTCACCCAAACCGCCGCCGGCGCCCTCACCTGGCGCTTGCCCGCCCTGCTACCGGGGGAACACGCGCGGATCGGCACAGCCGTCGCGTGGAACTCCGCCTCAGCCGAAGATGCCGCCTGGTTCGCCGCCGCGGTCCCCCTGGAAACCTCACTCGCCGCCCTGGTCGGGCATTGAGGTGAGCATGAGCGAGTCGTAGACCGGCGCGTCCTCGAACGGCCGCACCTGGCCGAGAATTCCCTGCTGCAGAACAGCATGCTCGCCCGCCTCGAAACCACGGACACCGAAGTCCTCACCCTGGACGACGCACGGCGAACCCGCGGAATACTCGACTCGTTCCGGAGTGGCGGGCGTTGATGGCGGAAGCGGAGGGATTTGAACCCCCGGTTGGTTTCCCAACGCTCGCTTTCAAGGCGAGTGCATTCGGCCGCTCTGCCACGCTTCCCTGCCCCCGAGCCTAGCGCCTCGGGTCACCAGCCGCCGCCGAGGTGGTTGTTGACCCGCGTGAACGCTTCGCCCAGCACGATCTGCTCTTCTTCGGTCAGCAGATCGATCAGGTGCGCCCGCACCCCCGTGACGTGCGTGGGCGCCGCCCGCTGGAGCAGCGACCGGCCGTGCTCGGTGAGCACGGTGATCACGCCGCGTCGATCAGCGGGGTCGCGTTCGCGCTGGACGTAACCCTCGTGCTCCAGCCGTCCCACCTGGTGCGAGAGGCGGCTCTTCGTCGACCCGAGCATGGCCGCCAGCTCCGACATCCGGACCCGCCCGTCGTCACTGGCCGACAGCGCGACCAGCACTTCGTAGTCGATGAGCGAGAGGTCGTGCTCCTCGGCGAGTTCGCGGTGCAGCCGCTGCCGCAGGTGCAGTGTGGCGACGATGTAGGACCGCCAGGCGAGCATCTCCCGCTCGCTCAGCCACCGCGGTTCTTCCTCGCTCATGCTACGCAGAGTAGAACCCCGGCGGACCCTCCCCGGCGGCGGGGATCTTCCGCCGAAAGTGGTCGCGGAAACGGTTGTGACTCCGTCCGCAGAAGCGCATTCTGGACTCAAGCGGATGGCACGACCCGCACCGCGGCACACCGGTCAGGCGCGCCGGGACGGGCCTCCACCCGGGAAAGGGTTAGGTGGTGCAGTGACTGGTGATTCCTCGCGGTCGACCGCCGGCTGTGTTCCCGCGACCAGGACTGTCCCAGTGGCGACCAGGTCGTGATTGTGAACAGCACGAGCGCGGGCTTCCTCACGTGCGCTCGGGTCTGAAAACGCGCATTTCGGCGTCGTTCGAGCCTGTGCCTCGGTGGGGCCTCCGTGACCTCACCGGCAGCGCTCCTCGCCGGCCCGGCATGCGGCCGACCGCGGTAGTTTCCATGACAACCTCGGTAGTCCTGGGTGTCGTCCCGCAACGGACGGCACCCAGGCTTTTTCTTGCCCCGGCGGGGTTTCCGGTCGGCGGTTAGGCTTCTCGGGTGCGATTCGACGAAGGTGCCGGCCTCGATCTGTCCGAGGTCCAGGATCAGCGTGGTGGCGGGGTCGGTGGCCGGGTCGCCATCGGCGGCGGCGGGCTCGGCGTGCTCGGGCTGGTGGTGTACTTCCTGTTCTCCCAGTTCGGCGGGGTCGCCCCGAGCGGGCCCGGACTGTCCGGCCTCGGCTCCGGGCAGCAGACCGACGACACCTCGCTGTCGTCGGAGTGCCGCACCGGCGCGGACGCGAACCGCAACCGCGACTGCGCCACGGTCGCGGTGATCAACTCGATCCAGGACTACTGGGCCGCCGAATTCGCCCGGTCCGGCCAGACCTACCGCAAGGCCACCACGAAGTTCTTCAGCGGCGGCGTGCGCACCGGCTGCGGCAACGCCAGTTCCGACGTCGGCCCCTTCTACTGCCCGGCCGACTCCATGGTCTACATCGACCTGGCGTTCTTCGACGAACTGCGCTCACGCTTCGGCGCGCAGGGCGGGCCGTTCGCGGAGGCGTACGTGCTGGCGCACGAGTACGGGCACCACGTGCAGAACCTCAACGGCACCTCGGACCGCGTGCGCAGCCGCAGCGGCCCGGCGTCGGACTCGGTGCGGCTGGAGTTGCAGGCCGACTGCTATGCCGGGGTGTGGGCCAACCACGCCACCACCACCCCGACCGAGACCGGCAGGCCGCTGGTCACCGACATCACCCAGGACGACATCAACCGCGCCCTGGACACCGCCGCCCGCATCGGCGACGACTACATCCAGCGCGAACTGGGCGGTGGCCGGGTGGACGAATCGCAGTTCAGCCACGGCAGCTCGAAACAACGTGAAAAGTGGTTCACCACCGGCATCACCACCGGCGACCCGGCCCGATGCGACACCTTCAGCACCCGAGACCTGGGCTGACCCCTGCCCGTCTGCGGCCTCCGACCGCTGGTGACTGTGGCACCCGGCTGGCTCGAACGTGGGCCTCAGCCGCTTGAATGTGCGACACCGTCTCCGCGAGTGTTGATCTCGGCTGCCCGAACGTCGATCTCAGCTGCCTGAACGCAGGACTCGGCTACCCGAACGCGGAGTTCGCGCTCCTGAACGTGGGACTCAGCTTCGCGAAAGTGGTGCTCAGCTGAACGAATGCAGAACTCGGGCACGGGAGCGCAGGACTCGGCCTCCTGAACGCGGACTTCAGCGTCGCGAACGTGGCACTCGGGCCTGCGAATGTGGGGTTCAGCTGCACGAGTGTGGGTATCAGGCGCCTGAAAGCGGGACTCGACTGCGCGACTGTGGGATTCAGCTGCCCGAATGCGGGACTCGGCTGCACGAACGTAGAACTCGGGCGGACGACTGTGGGGTTCAGCTGCCTGGACGCGGGGCCCAGCCGCGTGAACGTGGAACCCGGGCGCCTGAACGTGAAACTCGAGTGCTTGAGCGCGGGAATCGGCCGCTTGGATGTGGGACTCGGCTGTCTGAACGCGGGCTCAGCTGCCCGAGTGTGGAACTCGGCTGCCTGAACGTGGGACTCGAGTGCACGAGCGTGAGGTTCGGCCACCGGAACGTGGAACTCGGCCGCACGAGTGTGTGAGGGTCGGGCGCCGGAACGTGCGACTCGGCTGCACGAGTGTGGGGTTCGGGCGCTTGGACGTGGGATTCGGGGGCGCGAGGGTGGGTGCGCGGGGGTGGGGTCGTGAGGGCGGGGTGGGCCCTCACGACCCCCGCGCGGTTAGGCGGCGGCGGAGTGCGTGTGCTCGGCGTGGGCCGAGAGGCTGCGCTGCGTCTTCCGCTGGTCCGCGGTCTTCTTCTTGTTCTTCGCGCCCTGCGGCCCGACCCCGTTGACCTCTTCGGTGCTGATGCCGTAGACGGCGGTCACCCAGGCCAGTGCGTCGGCGTTGCGGTCGAGGGCCTTGCGGTCCACGTTCCCGAGGTTGTCGCACGGCTGGTGGTAGCACGGGTCGTAGGCCACGCCTGCCTTGCCGCCCCACTTCGCGGCCTGCGCCTCGGTCTTGATGCCCTCGGCCCCGGTGAACAGGCCACCGGCCGGGATGCCCAGCGCGATGAAGCCGCCGTAGTCGGAGCGACCGCTGAAGTCGGTGTCCTCCACCGGGATGCCCTGCGCACCCAGGTAGCCGACGAACTGCTGCTCGATCTGCGCCGAACCGTACGGGCCGGGGCCCGAACCCTCACCGGCCGAGTCGTCGCCGTCGTAGGCGAAGTACGCGGCGTTCGGCGAGCCGATCATGTCGAAGTTCAGGTACAGCGCGATGTCCAGTTGCTGCTCGAAGCTGAGCTGGCTGGTGTAGTAGTCCGAGCCGACCAGGCCGAACTCCTCGGCACCCCACCAGGCGAACCGCACCGCGTTGTTCACCTTCGGGCTGCCGCCCAGCTGCAGCGCGGTCTCCAGCAGCCCGGCCGAGCCGGTGCCGTTGTCGTTGATCCCGGCGCCGCCCGGCACGCTGTCCAGGTGGGCACCGGCCATCACGACGTTGTCCTTGCGGCCCGTCTTGGTCTCGGCGATCACGTTGGAGGTGGTGCGCTCCTCCTGGATGGTGCGCAGTTCCAGGGTGACCGAGGCGCCGTTCTGCCCGGCCAGCGTCTGGCCGGCCGCCTGGGTGATGCCACCGGTCGGGATCTTCGCGTCCGCGGGGTCGCCGAGCGTGCCGTTCAGGTCACCCTCGGTGTTGTTGTAGATGATCGCGCCGACCGCGCCGGCTTCGGCCGCCGCCTGCTGCTTCTGCGCGAACGAGCAGGCGCCGCGGGAGACCAGCACGATCTTGCCGGTCACGCCGGTGTAGTCGCTCGCCTCGCAACCGGGAGTGGCATCCGCCGGGACCACCGCGAGCGGCGCGGTGATGCCGCCGACCGGCGTGGACGGGCTGTAGGTCATCACGATGATCGGCACGTCGGCCCCGGCCACCTCGAGGCTCTCGGCGAGCGTCTCGGAGTAGGTGAACGGGAACTGCTGCCTGGTCACGGTGAAGCCCGCGGCCTCCAGCTTGGTGGCGACGTAGTCGGCGGACTTGTCGTAGCCAGGGGTGCTGGCGGCACGGGTCCGGCCGTTCTGGTCGGCGATGCGCTGGAGGGCGATCAGGTGCCGGTTCACGCCACCTACGTCGACCTTCTTCACCAGCTGTTTCGCCAGTGCAGGCCCGTCCGGCACCGCCTGCGCCTGCGCGCCGGCGGCCGGGGCGGTGCCCAGCGCCAAGCCCGCGCAGGCCGCCAAAGCGACCGCAGGCGCGAGCTTTTTCCTCACGGATGACATCGAGCGGTTCCCCAATCAGTCGAATCGGCACCGGCCGCGCTCAGCCCCGACCCGGCCGGCTACCGAGATGCGCATCACTTTCAGCTGTTTTCCGGTGGCGGTCAAGGTGCATTGGTAGGATTTCCGACAGTCAGCGTTTCACCTTTGTTTACCGGCGCCGGTAACGAATTGACATGACGGGTTTATGGTCGGCGGTATGCACGCGATCACGATCAGCGAACCAGGCGGACCCGAGAACCTACGCTGGAGCGAGGTCCCCGACCCGGAACCAGGCCCCGGCGAGGTGCTGGTGGAGGTCGCCGCGAGCGCGGTGAACCGCGCCGACCTCATGCAGCGGCGCGGTCTGTACCCGCCGCCCGAGGGCGCCAGCGAAATCATGGGCCTCGAATGCTCCGGGGTGATCGCCGAACTCGGCGAGGGCGTGGAGGGCTGGGCCGTCGGCGACGAGGTCTGCGCGCTGCTCGCCGGTGGCGGTTACGCGGAGAAGGTGGCGGTGCCCGCCGGGCAGCTGCTGCCGGTGCCGGGCGAGGTCAAGCTGGTCGCGGCGGCCGGGCTGCCCGAGGTGGCCTGCACGGTGTGGTCGAACGTGGTGATGCACGCGGGCCTGGCCGAGGGCGAGGTGCTGCTCATCCACGGCGGCGCGGGCGGTATCGGCACGCACGCGATCCAGGTCGGCAAGGCGCTCGGCGCGACCGTGGCGGTCACCGCGGGCTCGGCCGACCGGCTCGACCGCTGCCGCCAGCTCGGCGCCGACGTCGTCATCAACTACCGCGACCAGGACTTCGTCGAGGTGCTGAAGGCCGAGACCGGCGGCGCCGACGTCATCCTGGACAACATGGGCGCCAAGTACCTCGGCAAGAACGTCGACGCGCTCAAGCCGGACGGCAGGCTGATGGTGATCGGCATGCAGGGCGGGGTCAAGGGCGAGCTGAACATCGGCCAGCTGCTCGGCAAGCGCGCCAGCGTGACGGCGCTCGGCCTGCGCGGGCGGCCGGTGGAGAACAAGGCACGCATCGTCAGCGCGGTCCGCGAGCACCTGTGGCCGCTGGTCGAGCGCGGTACCGTCGCGCCGATCGTGGACCAGGTGCTGCCGCTGGCCGAAGCGGCCACCGCGCACCGGACCCTGGACGAGGGCGGCGTGTTCGGGAAGATCCTGCTGTCCCGCTCGTGAACCGGCTCAGCGGAGTTCTTCGAGGACCCGCACCAGCTGGTTGATCTCGAAGACGTTGGAGTAGTGGGCGAGGCCGATGCGGACCGCGCCGCCGACCTCGCCCACCCCCAGCGACGCGAACACCCCACCGGTGCCGTCGTCGGCGAACGCGCAAAGTCCTTGCGAGGCAAGGTATTCGGCCACTTCGGGCGCCTTCTTGCCGGCCACGGTGAAGGCCAGCGACGGGATGCGGCGCATGGCGTCACCGATCACCATCACGTGCCGCAGCGAGCGCAGTTCCGTGCTCAGCTGGGCCAGCAGGCCGGCGTGGTACGACTTCGCCGACCCGAGCGAGGTGACCAGCTTCTCCCGCCGCGAGCCGATCGCGGCATCGTCCAAACCGGACAGGTAGTCCACCGAGGCGACGAGCCCGGCGAGCAGCGGGTAGGCGTGCGGGCCCAGTTCCAGCCGGGCGGGGCCGCGGGCGCCCGCCTCCAGCGAGACCGACGGCAGCCGCTCCAGCAGTTCCGGATCGCGGAAGACCAGCGCGCCGACCGCGGGACCGCCCCAGGCCTGCGCCGAGACCACCATGATGTCCGCGCCGAGCGCCTGCAGGTCCAGCGGCACGAACGGGGCCGCGTAGGTGGCGTCGACCACCACCAGCGCGCCCACGCGCTTGGCGAACTCGATGATCGTCGGCACGTCCGGGCGGGTGCCGACCGAGCCGGAGGCCAGCGTCACGGTGACGACCTTGGTGCGCGCGGACACCAGGTTCTCGTACTGCCACGCGGGCAGTTCACAGGTCTCGATGTCGATCTCACCCCAGCGCACCACCGCGCCGACGCGCTTGGCCGCGCGCCACCACGGCGCCAGGTTCGCCTGCTCGTCGAGCCGGGACACCACCGCTTCGTCGCCGATGGTCCACCGCTCGGACAGCACGTCCACCAGTCGCTGGAGCAGCACCGAGGCGCTCGGCCCGAGCACCACCCCGGCCGGGTCGGCGCCGACGAGGTCGGCCACCGCGCGGCGGGCCGCCGAAACGATGCTCTCCGCACGCTGTGAGGCCGGAAAAGCGCCGCCCGGCCCGGAAACCGGCGCACGCATCGCCGTCGACACCGCCGAGGCCACCTGTTCCGGTACCAGCATCCCGGCCGCGCCGTCGAAGTGAATCCAGCCGTCACCCAGCGCGGGGAACAACCCACGAATCCGAGCGACGTCGAAGGCCATGGGCACACGGTACGGAGCCCGGGAACCACGGTGTGCTCCGGGGTTGGCCTGCGAACCGCGTGACCAGCCACGGACCGCTAGGCTCGGGACCATGACCGAGCCGAATACCCCGAAAGACACGAACGGCGAGTCCGCCCAGCACGTCGTGGTGGTCGGACCAGACGGGTCCCCGGTCGGCACGGCCAGGATCGCGCCGAGCGAGGAAGCCGAGCAGAACGAGACCGTCGGCGACCTCGTCGAAGAGCCCGCCAAGGTCATGCGCATCGGCACGATGATCAAGCAGCTGCTCGAAGAGGTCCGCGCGGCACCGCTGGACGACGCCAGCCGCAACCGCGTCCGCGAGATCCACGAGACCTCGGTCAAGGAGCTGGAGCAGGCGCTGGCGCCGGAGCTGCGTGACGAGCTGGAGCGCCTGGTCTCGCCGTTCACCGAGGACTCCACCCCGACCGACGCCGAGCTGCGGATCGCGCAGGCACAGCTGGTCGGCTGGCTGGAAGGCCTGTTCCACGGCATCCAGACCGCGTTGTTCGCCCAGCAGATGGCGGCCCGCGTGCAGCTCGAGCAGATGCGGCGCGGCCTGCCGCCGGGCGCGTCGGCCGCCGGCGGCGACCACCCCGGCCCCGGCATCAGCGGCACCGGCCAGTACCTGTGACTCCACGGGCGCGCGGACCGGCTTCGCGCGCCCGTGAAAACGGTCCAATCAGGCGATCTTGAAACGACTCCACGCCCCCGGGTAATAACGCCTGCCGGTTCACGCCGTGTCCTCGCCTGCGTACACTGCGCCTTTCGGCGCGGCCTAGGCATCGGGGCGAATTGGGGGCCCCACCAGCCGAGCCTGCCAACGAGGGAGGCCCACGCGGTGCTCGACAGAATCCACCACCTGCTCAGAGGCGAAAACGTTCGCCGGTCGGTGCGCGACAAGTTCATCCGCGCCATCGCCGAGGCGATGGAACCGTTCCAGCACGAGCAACGCGAACGGCTCGACCGGCTCGAGCACGAACTGCGCCAGGACGCCAAGCACGCGTTCGACCGGTTGGTGGAATTCGAAATCCGCAGCAGGCGGGACATCGTCTACGCGGCCGACCAGGAAGCCGCGATCGAGGCGAACCGCTTCGTGCGCAACCACATGCCGACCGCCCCGCACTTCGGCGACCCGCACGCGACGCTGGAACACGCGCTCTCGCTGGCGCCGGCCGAGGGCATGGCGCTGGAGTTCGGCGTCTACACCGGCACCACGCTGAAGATCATCGCCGCCGCGCGGGCGGGCGGGGTCTACGGCTTCGACTCGTTCAAGGGCCTGCCGGAGGACTGGCGCAACGGGTTCCCGGCGGGCACCTTCACCGTCGACGGGCTGCCGGACGTCTCCGGCGCGGAACTGGTCCCCGGCTGGTTCGACGAGACCCTGCCGCAGTTCCTCGACGACCACCCCGGCCCGGTCGGCTTCCTCCACGTGGACGGCGATCTGTACAGCTCCGCGAAGACCGTGCTCGACCTCGTCGGCCCGCGGCTGGTCGAGGGCAGCATCGTGGTCTTCGACGAGTTCTTCAACTACCCGGGCTGGCAGCGGCACGAATACCGCGCGTGGATGGAGTACGTCGGCGAGACCGGCGTCGAATTCACCTACGAGGGTTACACCTACTCGGACGAGCAGGTCATCGTCCGCATCGGCGGGCGGTGAGGGCTGGTCTCGGTCAGGTGAAGCCCGTCGGTACCCTCGTATCTCGTGCACGCCACCAGCACCATCGAACAGGTACCAGCGCCCCCGCCTGCCTCCGACAGCCGCACGTTCAAGCGGGCCATCGGCGATCTCCGCCAGGGCTACGCCAACCGTGAGCTGTGGAGCCACCTCGGGTGGCAGGACATCAAGCAGCGCTACCGCCGCTCCGTACTCGGCCCGTTCTGGATCACCATCAGCCAGGGTGTCATCGCGCTCGGCCTCGGGGTCCTGTACGCGGTGCTGTTCGGCGCGCCGGTGGCGACCTTCTTGCCCTACGTGGCGACCGGGCTGATCGTCTGGACGTTCATCAGCGGCTGCCTCACCGAAGGCATGGAGTGCTTCATCAGCAACGAAGGGCTGATCAAGCAGCTGCCCTCGCCGTTGTCGGTGTACGCCCTGCGCACGGTGTGGCGCCAGATCCTGATGTTCGGCCACAACATCATCGTCTACGTGATCATCATGCTGATCTACGTGGGCACGCTGAGCGGGCCGTACACGCTGACCGGCAACGGCACCTGCGGCGGCGCGAACGCCGCGTGGACCTGCCACCCCGGCCTCGGTCTCGACATGCTGCTCGCCATCCCCGGCTTCGTGCTGGTCGCGGTGAACGCGGGCTGGGTGACCATGCTGCTGGGCATCATCTCCACCCGCTTCCGCGACATCCCGCAGGTGATCAACGCGCTGGTCCAGCTGCTGTTCTACCTGACCCCGATCGTCTGGCCGCTGGACCAGGTCAGCGCCGTCGGCGGCAACCGGCACCAGCTGGCCGAGACCGTGCTGCCGATCATCCAGCTCAACCCGATCTACCATCTGGTCCAGGTGGTCCGCGCGCCGTTGCTGGGGCAGCACCTCAGCGTCTACAGCTGGCTCGCGGTCGCCGGGATGGCGATCATCGGCTGGGGCCTGGCCCTGGTCGCGATGCGCAACTACCGTGCCCGCGTCTCCTATTGGGTGTGACAGGAACTAATGGTCAGCATTGAAGTTCGCAACGCCTACGTCGACTTCCCGATCTTCGACGCGAAAACGCGTTCGCTGAAGAAGAAGGTCATCGGGAAGGTCGGCGGCAAGATCGGGACCGGGAGCCGGATCCCGATCATCGAGGCGCTGCGCGACGTGACGATCTCGCTCTCCGAGGGCGACCGGGTGGGCCTGGTCGGGCACAACGGGGCAGGCAAGTCCACCCTGCTGCGGCTGCTGTCGGGCATCTACGAGCCGACCCGCGGGTCGGCCAAGGTGGTCGGCAAGGTCGCGCCGGTCTTCGACCTCGGTGTCGGCATGGACCCGGAGATCTCCGGCCTGGAGAACATCATGATCCGGGGCCTGTTCCTCGGCATGACGCGCAAGGAGATGGAGAAGCGGGTCGACGACATCACCGAGTTCACCGAACTCGGCGACTTCCTGCAGATGCCGCTGCGCACCTACTCCACCGGTATGCGCGTGCGCCTGGCGCTGGGCATCGTCACCTCGATCGACCCCGAGATCCTGATCCTGGACGAGGGCATCGGCGCGGTCGACGCGGCGTTCATGGCCAAGGCGCGCGACCGGCTCAAGGACCTGGTCCGCCGGTCCGGGCTGCTGGTCTTCGCCAACCACTCCGACGAGTTCCTCGCCGAGTTCTGCGATACGGCGATCTGGATGGACGAGGGCGAGGTCAAGCAGCAGGGTCCGCTGCGGGACGTCCTCACCTCCTACAAGGGCCGCGACCCCTTCCAGAGCCTGAGCCAGGAGACGCTGGAGCGGATCGGGCAGGCCCCGGTCCTGAGCGGGAACGGCGGGGAGTAGACGTGGAGCAAGCGCTGGCGGCGGGTTCGGTGGTGGCCGTGGTGGTCACGCGCCACCGGCGCGAACTGCTCGCGGACTCGCTGAAGATCATCGCTGCCCAGACGCGGCCGGTGGACCACCTGGTGGTCGTGGACAACGGGCCGGACCAGTCCGCCGAAGACGTGGTCGCCGGGTTCCCGCTGCCCGTCACCTACCTGCCTTCGCACCGGAACCTCGGTGGCGCGGGCGGGTTCGCGCTGGGCATGCTGCACGCGCTCTCGCTGGGCGCGGACTGGGTGTGGCTGGCCGACGACGATGGCAGGCCGGGTGACGAGAACGTGCTGGCGGTGCTGCTGGAGGTCGCCGAGCGGCGCAACCTCGCCGAGGTCTCGCCGGTGGTGACGAACATCGAGAACCCGGACAAGCTGGCGTTCCCGCTGCGCCGCGGCCTGACCTGGAAGCGCTCGGCCGCCGAACTGGGCGAGGACTTCCTGCCCGGCATCGCCTCCCTGATGAACGGCGCGTTGTTCCGTGCGTCCACTTTGGACGTGGTGGGCGTCCCGGACCTGCGCCTGTTCTTCCGCGGCGACGAGGTCGAACTCCACCGGCGGCTGGTGCGCTCGGGGTTGCCGTTCGGCACCTCCCTGCGCACCACCTACCTGCACCCGGACGGTTCGGACGAGTTCAAGCCCATGCTGGGCGGGCGGTTCCACGCGCAGGACCCGTCGAACGAGGTGAAGCGGTACTACACCTACCGAAACCGCGGGTACCTGCTGTCACAGCCGGGAATGCGGAAGATCGGCGCACTGGAGATCGTGCGGTTCGGCCTGTACTTCGTCGGCGTGAAGCGGGACCCGAAAGCCTTCCTGCAATGGCTGAAACTGGTACGCCAGGGACGGCGGGAACACTTCTTCCGCTACTGATTCAAAGCGCGTACGGGTACAACGAGAAACCCTCTGCTTTCACGGCGATCCACTGCCCCGGCAGTGGATCGCTTTTCGTTTCCACGGTCACCACGGAATTCCCGAGTCGCAACGCGTACAACTCGTCGCCGAGGGCGGTCTCGACCAGGCCGATCAACTGCCCGGTCGAGATGCGCGGCGCGCTCGCCACCGTCGGAACGACTTCCGCCACTTCACCGATCTCGATTTCCACGTCGACTTCGCCGTTTCCGGGAGGCGGGCCGGAGCCTGCCCAACGAGCCACCGCGGAACCGTACGGCGAGTCGAACCGGACAGTTCCGTCCTCATCGGCCGACCGGATCGTGACCCTCATCAGCGGCGTTCGCCGCGCAGGGCGAACTGCTGCGGTAGTACCCCGGCGTTCCACAGCGCGTCCAGGTGGTCGAGCAGGCTCATCAGGTCGGCATCCCGGAGTGCGCGTAGTTCGGCCGAATCCTCCGCCGGATCGTCGAAAACGAAGTCGGGGGCCAGCGGCGGGCCGGTGGACGAAGCGTAGCGGCGGCAGTTCGCGCACCACACGTACGACATCGCCACCTCGCGACGGCCGTGGTGGTCGTACAGGTACCGGCGCGCCACCGGTTCGCGGTCATGACCGGCCGGTCCTCCGGTTGTACTCCGCCAGCATCCGCTGACCGTATTCCTCGGCCTGCGCCTTGGTTCCACCGCCACCATTTTCGGATCGCTAGGGCGCGCCTCGCAGCGAAACACCGGCGACGACGTGTTCCAGGCCGTCGCCGGTCAAGGTGAGCTGGCCGCTTTCCGACGGGTGCAGCTCCGGCACCGGCTTGCCGTAGAACAAGATCCCGTCCACGCGGAGCCGGACCTCCTGCCCAGCTGCCTCCGTGAACACGTCGCCGACCTGGATCGGGCCTTGGTAACAACGACCCGCCAGCCGAACCGACTCCCCGTCGGCAACCGGATCACCACGCAGTTCGACGAACTCGATGGGTCGCAACCTAACCTCCTGTGGCCCTTCGGACGAATTCCGCGATCTGCGAGTCCGTCATCGGCGTTCGCTGGTGCAGCCAGGCATCCAGCTGCTGCTTGTCGGTGATCTGCCGCGGCACGGACACCCCCATGTCGTTGAGGATCTCGCGGGCCTGGCTGACCGGGATGGTGTGGCTGGCCCGGCCGGCGAACTCGCTGGGCGGGATGTCCAGCGGCACCTCGTTCTCCAGCGACCCCAGTGATGCTTCCAGGCGTGGCACGCCTGCCACGTCGTCGGGGGTCGCGATGTGCACGATCCCGTTGCCCCACTGCTCCGATTCGGTCGCGAACGCCGTGGCCACCGCGGGGTCTGTCGACGTCGGCGTGACCCCGATGCGCTGCATGTTCGGACTACCCCCGTAGCCCTCGGTGCTGCCGCGGAACAGGTGCGGGTCGCAACCGGCCAGGCCCAGCGGATCGACCTGGGCGGTGGGGTTGTGCACGTAGGACTGCGGGTTCGGGCCGGGAGTGAGACCGAGTGGGTCCACGCTCTGGTACTGCCCGCTGTCCGGGTCGTAGTACCGGTGGTAGTTGTAGTTCAGCCCGGTTTCCGCGTCGTGGTACTGCCCGGGGAAGCGCAACGGCACCGACACGCCGCCCTCGTCGCCGGACAACTGCTTGCCCCACAACGTGGTGGTGCTGCGCCAGGCGAGTTCGCCCGCCGGGTCGACCAGTTCGGCGGGTGAGCCGACCAGGTCGGTGACGATGGAGTAGAACCGCTGGTCCACGGTCTGGGAGTCCAGCTCGGCGACGCGCTCGACCTGGCTGACCGGGCGGAAGGTACCCGGCACGTAATCCCAGGTGGTCGACCGGTTCCGGACGCTCTGCTCGGCCAGGGTGGCCCCGTCCCAGGTGAAGTCCACCTGCTCGGCGACCGTGCCGTCGGCACCCAGTTCCTGCTTGCTGATCCGCCTGCCGAGGGCGTCGTACCGGTAACGCCACCGCGTGCCGTCCGGCGTGACCACCCCGGTGAGCCGGTCTTCGACGTCCCACTCGTACTGCCACACGTCGGGCTTGGCGGACAACCGCTTCTTGCTGCGCACGACCACCCGGCCCTGCGCGTCGTGGCCGTACCGCACCGAACCCGCCGCCTGCGCGCGAGAGCCTTGGTAGGTCCGGGGGCCCTGAGCGTCCGCGTCGGCCCCGGGCCAGGCCGCCTCAGCCAGGTTGCCGGCCGCGTCGTAGGCGTACCGCTCGACCCAGTTGGCGCCCGTCACGCCCGTCACCCGGCCGGTGGAGTCGACGTCGAACCGGCGCGTGCCGGACAGCGCGTCCTCCACCTCGCGCAGCGCACCGTCCGCGGCATAGGCGTACCGGCGTTGCTGGATGATCCTGGCCTGGTTGTGCAGACCGCCGCGCACGGTCGAGACGGTCTGGCCGACCAGGTGATCGCGGCCGTCCCATTCCTGGGCGATGATCGTGCCCGTGTCCAGCAGCCGCTCGATCTCCCGGCCGGCCGCGTCGTAGCCGAAGTCAACGGAGTGCCCGGCCGTGCGCAGCTGGGCCGGACGCCCGGTTTCGTCGTACTCCCACCAGGTCTCCACCCCGGCCGGCGTCGAACGGTGGCGCCGCCGCCCGAGTTCGTCGAAGTCGGACCGCACGGTGCGGCCGTTCACCGACTCGGCGACCACCGAACCGAGTGGATCGCGCTCGAAGGTGACCACCGCGTCTTCGTTGACCGCCCGGAGCATCCGGCCCGCCGGGTCGAACTCGAAGCTGGCCAGCGAGCCACTGTCCGTGCTGCGCTCGACCACGTTCCCGAGCAGGTCGCGCCGGAACCGGACCGTCTCGCCCATCCCGTTGGTCCGGCTGATCAGCTGGCCTGCCGCGTCGTACGAGTAAGTCAGGGTGCGACCGCTGAAGTCCTCCTCACCGACCAGGTTGCCCGCCGCGTCGTAGCGGTAGCGCCAAACCAGGCCCTGCGGGTTGGTGACCGCGGTCAGCCGCAGCTCGGAGTCGTAGGAGAACCGGTGGACGTTGCCCGCGGGGTCGATCGTCGCGGCGGGCAGGTCCAGGTGCGTCATCTGGGTGCGGGTGATCCGGCCGAGCACATCGACGTGCTCCACGCGGTTGCCCTCACCGTCGTGCCGCCAGTACTCGGTGCCGCCGTCGGGGAAGGTCCGCGACGCGACGTTCCCTTCCACGGTCCAGCCGTACCGGGTGGTGTTGCCGTTGGCGTCGGTCACCGCGGCGATCCGCCCGAAGGGGTCCCGGACGTAGGTCAGGGTCGCGTTGCGCGGATCGGTCAGCACCACCGGCAAGCCCGCCGCGTTGGTCAGCACCCGCTGCGACGCCCCGCTGGGATCGGTGCGGGAGACCAGGTGGCCGCGTTCGTCGTAGGCGTAGCGCGTGACGGCACCGACCGGGTTGACCACCGCCAGCAGGTTCCCGCGCTCGTCGTACTCGCGCCGCCAGACCGAGCCGTCCGCGCCGGTGAGTGCGGTCACCTGGCGGAGTTCGTTGTACTCGGCCCGGAGTTCGGCTCCATCCGGCCTCGTCACCGCGACGACGTCCCCGGATTCGCCATAGGTGAACCGCTGGGTCCGCCCGAGCGCGTCGGTGCGGGACACCAGCCGCCCGGCCCGATCCCACTCCTGCCGGGTTTCGTGGCCGAGCGGATCGACCTGGCGCACCAGTTTGTTCAGCTCGTCGAAATAGTAGGTGGTGTGCTGGCCGAGTGAATCGGTTTCCACGGTCATCCGGGCGGCCGGGTCGTACCAGATCGTGCCGGCGAGGGCGTTGCCCGAACCCTCGGTGCGGACGCACCGGCCGGAGGCGTCGTAGTGGTAGCCGTACCACTCGCCGTTCCGGTCGACCCACTTGGTCATCCGGCCGTCCCGGTCGTACTCGAAGTCCATCGAGCGGCCCGACGAGTTGATCACCGTCGTCAACTGGCGGACCTCGTTGTACTCGAACCGGACCAGATCGAGGTCCCGCTCGGCGGCGTGGTCGCGAAGCCGCAGTGCGGAGACCAGTTCCCCGGCGGTTTCGACGCGTACTTCGTACCCGCCGGTGTGCCGTACCGCGCACACCGTTCCGCCCTCGTAGTCGAAGTCGATCCGCTGGTCGTTCCGGTCGGTGACGGCGGCGATCTTGGCCACGCCCACTTCGACCGCCGGGAAGTGCAGTGTCCGCCCCGTTTCCGGCATCGTGATCGTGTATCCGCCGGCCTCGGTCATGCGCAGCGGCCAGCGACTCCCCGCCGACGGCAGCACCCCGGAGCCGTCCCGCGCCGGCAGGGGGTAGACCAGGATGACCCCGTCCGGCCCGGCGTAGCAGGCACCCCGTTCGTCGATCTCCAGTCGTTGGTCCAAAGTGGACGACCACGAACCGCCGAACAACCGGCCCGCCCGGTAGGACGAAACGTGCGTGCGCTCGAGCACGAGCGGCAGCAAGCCGGCGAGGCGGAGGTCGGTCTGGACGAGGAACATCTCCCCGGTCGCCAGGTCCACCGGTTCCCGGCCACCGCAGCGGCCGATCGGCTGTTCCGCCCGGTCCACCGGGTTCGACGCGTCACCCCGCAACGACCCGTCCGGATTCTTGGCACTCGGTGAGGTCCCGCTCGAGGGACTGGTGTCCACCCCGTCAGGAGTTGTGTCCGTGCTGGACGGGGTGGTGTCCGGGGAGTTCGGGGTGGTGTCGGGGCTTTTCGGTGGGGTCTTGGCTGACGAGGGTGTGGTGCCGCCGCCTGGTTTGCTGCCTTTGCGCAGCATTTTCGACAGTTTCTCGATGATCTCACCGAGCTTGTCGATGATCTTGCGGATCTTCGGCGAGACGTTCCCGATGGTTTTGACCAGCTTGCGGATGAAATCGCTGATCTTGCTGATCGTCTTCGTGATCGCGGTGGTGGCCTGCACGGCGATCGCCGGGGTCGCGAAACCCAGGGTGGCGGCGGCTTCCAGGGCCCAGGCGATCAGTTTGCCGACCAGCTCCGCGACCAGGTCACGCACGAACTCACGGACGGCCGCGACGACCGTGCCCATGATCATCACACCGGCCGAGATGCCATCCGCCAAGGAAGCCGCGCCTGCCAGGGCATCTGCCTGCTCGGCCGCCGCGCCGCGGTAGGCGTCGGCGCCTTCACCTTGCCAGCCTGCGGTGCCGTTGTTGATCTCGTTGCCCAGGTCGCCGGCGATCGCGTTGACCTCGGCCGCGACATTCGCCCACGTCTCGGAGAAGGACTGGATCACCGGCGGGTCGCCCGCCAGCCAGTCCAGGGCTTCCTTCAACGGCTGGACGTGCTCGATCAGCCACGAAACACCGTAGGAAGCGAGCGTGCCGATGGGATCGACCACCATCGACAGCACTTCCAGGCCGACGCCGACCGCCCCCAGGCCGGCCTCGACCCACGAACCGTCCGAGACGCCGTTCGCCAGGTCCACCGCCGACTCGGCGATGCCGATGCCGGTGACCCCTGTCGTCTGCGATTGGGCCTGCGCGACCAGCGGATTGCTCATCCGATCCGTCCCCCTTCAGCGACACCTGAAGGGTACGACGGCCGGAAGGGTGCTCCCGGTTCCCGTTACTCGCCGATCACCGGGGGCGCGGTGCGCTGGTCGGTGCCGAAGATCTCGTCCGGGTCGCCTTCGAGCAGGTACGCGGGCCGCGTGTGCTCCTGGTCCTCTTCGCCCTGACCACCACGGCCACCGGCACCACCCATGCCGCCGCCCATGCCGGCCCCGCGGGCACCGGCACCACCGCCGGGACCACCCATGCCTCGACCGGCGGCTTCCGCCGCGCCGACGCCACCCGGCTTCGCCATGCCCGCGCCGGAGGACGCGCCCGCCCCGGCACCGCCGCCACCGGGGCCGAAGCCACCGCCACCGCCGGCACCACCGCCACCACGGCCGATCTTGCTGTTGTAGTCAGCGGCACCACCGCCGCCACCACCGGGACCGAACTGACCCATGCCGCCCATCGGCATCGGGGCGTACGGGCTGGTGGTGGTCGGGTTCAGGTTGCCGCCGCCGGTGTTGGAGAAGTTCGGCGGCTGGTACCCGGCCAGGTTGGTGTTCGACGAGAGTGAGCCCGCGCCGATCTTGGAGCCGTCCTGCAGTTGCGCCGGGGTGCCCACGGAACCGCTGCCGCCACTGCCGACGCCGGACCCGCCACCGATACCGGAGCTCCCGCCGCCCGGGATGCTGCCCGCCGGGCCGCCGTCGAACCCGGAACCGCTGGTGCCGTCGTTGCCGTTGCCGCCGGGCGGGGTGACCGAGCCGCCGCTGCCGTCGTCGAACTTCGGCGGCTCGGCGAACACCGGCTGCTTCGAGGCGGCCTCGTACAGCTCCTTGTCGTACGCCGACATCACGCCGGCGGCTTCGGAGTGCGCCTGCTGGCTCTGGTTGTACGTGTCGATCGAGTTGTTGATGTTCGAGATCAGGTCGAGCGGGTTGCTCCCCCACTTGTCCATCTCGGTGTTCCAGTCGAACGGGATCTCCTCGGGCATCTTGTTCTTCGCCCGGGTGGCCGCGTCCGCCTGCTGGAACATCACCTCGGAAGCCAGTTTGGCGTTCTCCGAGTTGCCGTCCGACCAGGTCGCGAGGCTGCTGAAGTACTTGCGCGCGGAGCTGGCGCCCTCGCCCTCCCACGTGCCCATGGACTTGCTGACCGCGTCACCGAGCGAGGTGGCGAAGTCCTTGAAGTCCTTGTGCAGCTGGTGGTAGGCGTCGGAGACCTGGACGATCTGCTCCGGCTTGAGGTTGTTGTTCACGTACCCGGAGATCTGGGCGTGGTCGTGCCCGAGGTAGTCCGCGTCCGACGGCTTGAGGCCCTCGACGTACTGCACGTCGCTGCCGGACGACAACGTCTTGACGTTCTGCTCGCCCATCTTGTCGGCCTCGGCCTGGGCCTTCTGCCTGGCCTGCATCTCCAGGATGGGGCCGAGCAGCCAGCTGTCGTTCGGCACCCCGTTGGCCGCTTGCTGCTGCAGGTAGGCGTCGCGCTGCGAGGGCGACATCTCCTGCAGCTGCTGCGGCGTCTTCGGCGCTGCGGGGGTCGGCGTGGTCATCTCGGTTCCCCTCAGGCGTTGTAGGTGGCCACGTCGGACTGGGCCGTCGATTCGGTCTCGTCGTAGATGCCCGCGGCGCGCTGCAGCGCCTCGGTGGCCTGCACGAGCACCTGGTCGAACTGCTGGAGCACCACGTTCGCCGAGCCCGCCTCGTTGTCCGCGCCCTTCTGGTCGTGCGCGGCCACGGTGTGCCCGTAGTCGTGGCTGCCGAGCTGCGGCACCTGCTTGAGGGCGTCGTTGAAGACCATCTGCGCCTTGAGGCGGTCGCGCATCTTGGTGATCGAGTCGATCATCCCGTGGACCGCGCCCTCGTCGATCTTGAACCCGCCCGACTTGGCCGCGTCGACCAGCTTCTGGGTCTCGGCCTTCGTCGAGGCGATGGCGTCGGCGTTCATCGAAGCGGCGAGCGGCTTCAGGCTGGAGAACGAGCCTTCAGCGGGAATCATCCTTGCCCCAACTCCTCAGTACGACAGCTTGCCCACCGGGATTCTACTCAGCACTCCGACGCTGGTGAATCACAAACGGTTCCGATGGCAAATGAGTGCGCTCACAGGTAGCCCTCGAGCTGCTGGAACAGCTGCTGGGCGATGCGTGCGTTGTCCGCCGGGGCGTAGGTCAGCCACTGCTGGCCGTCGGCGGCCTGGCGCATGGTGCTGAAGTACCGGCCGTCCTCGTTGTCGAACCAGGCGATCGGCGCCAGGTTCACCGGCGAACCGTCCCGTGCGCGGACGAACGCGGTGAACTGGCCGATCCGCTTCTTCGGCTTCTCGAAAATCCGCTCGACCGCGCGTAGTTGCGGCGGCGCCGAGGTCTGCGAGCGCGGCGCGGCCACCCCGGCGAACGGGTCGTAGCTGTCGTCGGCGTGCCGCGGGCGTTTCGGACGCGGTGCGGGCTTGGCGATGGTGACCGACTGGCCGGGGCCCGGCGGGGTCATCGGCAGCAGGTCGACGATGGCGGGCACCACGCCGGTCGGCCGGGCCTCCTCGAAGACCAGCAGGTTCTCGTCCTGGCGGACCACCACGCCGAACTGGCCGTCCGCGGCGGACCTGGCGAACAACCGCCGGCCGCCTTCGAGCTGCGCGGCCGCGGTGATCGCCACCGGCGCGCGGACGAAGGCGCCGAGCGCGATCTCCACGTCCCCGTCGAGCCGGCCGCGGCGCAGGATGCCGCGTGACTCCAGATCGCGGAACACCGCGTCGCGCACCTGCGCGCGCTGGGTGTGCGTGGTGCCGATGTGCGGGATCTTGAAGGGGAAGGGCGCGCGGCCGAGCCGGGTGTGTTCGAGCAGGATGTCCACCGCCGCCAGCGACAGCGAGAACGAGTGGGCCATTTCCTCTTCCCCCGTGTGCGCGTGAACCGGTCGCCACAGCACGTTAGCCCACCCACGCGCTCCGCTGTCAGCGAACCGCCTTGTCCGTGCCTGATCGACACTGCTCTGCTGGGGTGCATGAGCGAATCCAGGCCCGCGCTAGTCCTGCATCTGGCCACCGGTGGCGAGCCGCTGGTCTTCGCCCTCGAACCGGGGGCCGACCTCGAAGAGTTCCAGAAACGGCTGCGACTGCAGCTGGAGCACGGTTCGGTGGACGCGGTGAAGACCAAGGAGGGCACCACGGTTTTCGTGCACTACGGGAAGGTGGCTGCCGCCTACGTCGAAGACCTGCAGCGCAAGGGCAAGGTCTTCGGCCTGCACTAGTTCCTCACGAGCAGGTCCAGCAGCGCGGCTTTCGTCTGCGGCCGCCCGGCCGCGACCAAGGTGAAGACCGACTCCCTCGCGAGCCGCTGGGGGTGGCTCGCGCGCAGGACGCCGGCGCTGCCCGTGGCGGCGACCAGCACCCCGGCCGCGCGGTAGGCGAGTTCCGAAGCCGCCGCGCGCGCCGGGTACAGCGATTCGAGATCGGCCATCCCGGCATCCAGCCGCCGCCGGACTTCGTCGAGTTCGGCACGCAGTCCCGCGGCGACTTCGTGCGACCCGAGCAGGCGGATGATCCGCCCGGTCAGCCCGCAGGCGAGGCACCCGTTGAGCCGCGAACCGACGACCTGGCCCGCGATCATCTCGGCGTGGGTGATTTCGCTGACGACCTGGCTGGCAGGCAACTCGTACCCGTCGAATTCGAGGCGGACGGTGTTGGTGGCCTGCGCGGCGACCAGGTCCAGCCCTTCCACCCGCAGCGACCGCCCGGCGTCCGGCTCGATCAGGCCGTTGATCACCTGGTCGCCGTCGCGGGCGGAGACCTGCAGGAGGTCGACGTCACCCCAGCCGCTGACGAACGGCGCCTCACCCTGCAGCCGGAAGCCGCCGTCGACGCGCTCAGCCCGCAGTCGCGGCACCGGCGGAATGGCCCCAGCGAAGGCGACGCCGAACCGGGTCTCCCCCTTGAGGGCCGCGGCGAGGTGCTGTTCGCGCAGGTCGGCGTTGGGGGTGGCGCTGAGGGCGAGTACCACGCCGTGGTGCTGCATCCAGGTGAACGTGGTGCTCAGGCAGCCACCGGCCAGGGTTTCCAGCACGGCGACGATTTCGGGCAGCTCGAGCCCGGGCCCACCGATCTCGGCCGGTGCGGCGAGGCCGTAGAACCCCTCCTCGGCCAGGAGGTCGAAGTGGCCGCGCGGCACCACGCCACTCGCGTCGACCTCGTCGGCCGCCGGGAAGAACACCTCGTCGGCAATGCGCCGGGCCCGCTCGAGCATCTCACTCATGCCCCCAGGCTAAAGCCGCCGTCTGATTGCTATGAGTGGGGCATTACTTGCAATCAATGCAAGTAATGCCCCACTCATAGCAATCGAACCCGGCCGACCGGCCAGCAAAACCGCCGGGCCGGACCCAACGCAACCGCCGCCCGGCCGCCCAACGCGAGCCTCCGCCCAGACCCCCCACCCCACCCCGGTCCTAAGCCAAAAACACGGCGAAGGCCGCCATGTCAAGGCATCTTGCCCGCCTTGACATGGCGGCCTTCGCCGTAGTCACACTCAAAAACCGGGGCGGGGCCACCCCGTACGAATCAGAGTTCGTAGAGACGCGTCCAGTTGTCCCGGCTGGTCAGTTCCGGCATGGCCCGCTTGTACTGCTCCTGCACCGCGGCGCCTTCCTTCCGCAGCCGCTGGAGCACCTTGATGCCGCGCTTGCCCAGTTCGAACATGCGGTCCCGGTCGTACTTGCGGACGCGCACACCCTCCTGCGAAGCGTCGGTCACCACGGCGGTGTCGAACAGCGAGATGTGCCACCAGTTGGCCTCGTCGTTCGGCACGGCGCCCAGGCCGAAGCGGTGCTTGCCGAGCACGCGGTCGAGGATGCGCTTGAGCAGGATGACCCGCTGCAGGCTCGGCCGCGGCGCCGAGTTGATGATGCCGATGTCCGCCGACGCGATGCCCGGCACCTCGGTCGCCTTGTGGCGCTTGGTCTCCGGGTACTCCTCGCGGATCCGCCGGATCTCCTTCATCGCCGCGACGCCACCGTCACGCAGGATCTCCGGGCCCTCGAGGAAGTCCTCGACCGCCTTGATCAGCGTGGCCGACAGGCCGTACTGCATGCCCAGCAGGTACCGGACCAGCTGCGCCACCAGCACGCGCGAGAGCAGGTTCAGGTTGAACGGGCTGTGCAGCGCGGCGGTGATGATCGAGTTGCGCAGGTTGAAGTACCGGTGCCACTCGTCCCAGTCCTTCCAGCCGAAGTCGGCGTGCCAGACGCCGGCCCCGGGCAGGGTGACCGTGGGGAAGCCCTTGCCGCGGGCGCGGTAGCTGTACTCCGCGTCGTCCCACTGGAAGAAGAACGGCAGCGGGTAGCCGATCTCCTTGACCACCTCGTACGGGATCAGGCACGACCACCAGCCGTTGTACCCGGCGTCGAGGCGGCGCTCCTGGCGGTTCGGCTTGCCGGTCTCCTCGTCCACGCCGAGCAGGTCGGCGGTGTTCAGGGAGTGCTCGACCGGCTGCCCGGGCTCCAGCGTGTTCAGCCGCGCGTACTCGGCGCCGACGTGCAGCTGGTCCGGGTGCAGCAGGTTGAGCATCTGGCCGCCGACGATGATCGGGTTGGCCGCGCGGTTGGAGAACGCGGTCAGCCGGACCACCAGGTCCGGCTCGAGCAGCACGTCGTCGTCCATGAACAGCACGTTCGCGTGCTCGGTCTCGGTGTGCCCGGCGACCTCGTACAGGCCGCGGGTGAAGCCACCGGCACCGCCGAGGTTCGGCTGGGTGATGTAGTGCAGCTTGTCGCCGAGGTCCTTGACCACCTGGGCGAAGCCGTCGCGGGTCTCCACCCGGTCGGTGCCCTGGTCGGCGACGTAGATCGCGTCGAGGGTCTCGAGCGAGCTGAGGTCGCCCGCGAGCGCCTGCAGGTTCGACAGGCAGTCGTCCGCGCGGTTCATCGTGCAGATGGTCACCGCGGTCGGGCGGATCTGCTCCGGCGAGTCGACCGTCCAGCGCACGTTCTGCACGGTCAGCCGCTGGCCGGTCTCGGTGGACAGGTCCAGCCAGAGCGCGCCGCCGTCGTAGAACTTGTCGATCTTCGCTTCGAGGGTGACGTGGGTGCCGTCCGCGCCGGTGATCTCGCGCGCGGTGATCACGCGGGGCTCGCCCTCGACGTCGGAGGCGCCGATGGTGAGCAGGCCGTCGCCGGAGACGGTGGCCTCGACCCTGACCTTGTCCGCGGTGGTCCAGCGCTGCCAGTAACTGGCCGGGAACCGGCCGAAGTAGGTGTTGCCGGAGACCTTCGCCGACGGCTCGAGGGTCACGCCCGCGCGGTGCCGGGCGGCCACGCCCAGGGTCACCTCGGCGTAGAGGTCCTTCGAGACCACGTCGGACGGGCCGGCGAACAGACCGCGCTGCGCGAGCAGCCGATCCTGGGGAGCGCGCTCGGAGAACACCGTCTGCTCCTCACCGGAGGCGTCGGGGCGGGTGCCGTTCGGCGCCGCCGGGTCCTTGACCGCCGCGCCGCCGGGCTGTCCGGCTACTGCTTTACCGGGCATTAATCCTCAGTCCTCCATGGGGGATTCCAACACGCGGTCACAAAGTACAGGTTGAGTCTGTGAGTTCTTCACAGACGGTCATCGCCTCACGACTTCTCGCGAAACACGACCCACTTGAGCATCACGAAGTTGATGGTCGTCGCCATGCCCTGGGCGATCACCCAGGCGAGCGCGACCTTCCAGCGGAATTCGGGGAGCAGGCTCAGCGCCAGCGCGTTCGCGCCGACGTTGACGAAGAAGGTGACCGTGTAGAGCAGGACGAACCCGCCCACCTGGCCGGCCCCGCCGGTGGAGCCCGCGTTGAACGTGAACCGGCGGTTCAGGAAGTACGCGGTGGTGGTGCCCGCGACGAAGCTCACGGCCTTCGCCAGGTGCACCCAGGTCCCGGCCTGCAGCAGCAGCCAGTAGAGCCCGGAGTCGACCAGCGCGCAGAAGCCGCCGATCAGCACGAACCGGGCGAGCTGGCCCAGCAGTCCCGGCGGGGCCGGTCGGGACGGGCCCGCCTCTGGCTCGGTTGCCACCACAGCGCTACCTCATCGACCTGGGGTCATGGACGGCAGCCAGTGTAGAAGCGGTTGGTTAAAGGACCGTGATGGGGCGGTGGCTACCCTGGTCCGGGTGAGCCAACCGAGCCAGAAACCGCAGACCGAGCGACGGACGCTGACCGGCTGGGGGCGCACCGCGCCGACCGTGGCCGAAGTGCTGAGCACGCCGGACGCCGACCAGATCGCCAAGGCGGTGGCCCGGGCGGGCGGCCGCGGCGTGATCGCGCGCGGCCTGGGCCGGTCCTACGGCGACCCGGCGCAGAACGCCGGCGGCCTGGTGGTCGACATGACCGCGCTGGACCGGATCCACTCGATCGACCCGGACAACGCGGTGGTCGACGTGGACGCGGGGGTGAACCTCGACCAGCTGATGCGCGCGGCCCTGCCGCACGGGCTGTGGGTGCCGGTGCTGCCGGGCACCCGCCAGGTGACCATCGGCGGGGCGATCGCCAACGACATCCACGGCAAGAACCACCACTCCGCGGGCAGCTTCGGCAACCACGTGCTGTCGATGGACCTGCTCACCGCCGACGGCCAGGTCCGCACGCTGACCCCCGAAGGCCCGGAAGCCGAGCTGTTCTGGGCGACCGTGGCCGGCATCGGCCTGACCGGCATCATCCTGCGCGCGAAGATCTCGATGAAGAAGACCGAGAGCGCGTACTTCCTGGTCGACGCGGACCGCACCGGCAACCTCGACGAGACGCTGGAGCTGTTCACCAACGGCTCCGACCTCAACTACGACTACTCGATGGCCGTGCCGGACTTGATCACGCGCGACGAGCGGATGGGCCGGGCGACCTTCTCCCGCGGTTCGCTGGCCAAGCTCGACGACCTGCCGCCGAAGCTGCGGGCCGACCCGCTGAAGTTCGACGCGCCGCAGCTGCTGACCCTGCCGGACGTGTTCCCGAACGGCCTGGTCAACAAGCTGACCACGACCTTCGCCGGCAACCTCTGGCACCGCACGGTGCCGAAGAAGGGCGCGCGCGGCAAGATCCAGAACCTGACGCAGTTCTACCACCCGCTGGACATGCTCAGCGAGTGGAACCGCGGCTACGGCTCGAAGGGCTTCCTGCAGTACCAGTTCTCCGTGCCCTTCGGGGCGGAGGAGCAGCTCAAGGGGCTGTGCCGGCGGATCGCCGAGTCGGGCCACTACTCGTTCCTGAACGTGTTCAAGCGCATGGGCGAGGCCAACGCGGCGCCGCTGTCCTGGCCGTCGCCGGGCTACATGCTCAGCGTGGACTTCCCCATCCGGGGTGATCTCGGCCGCTTCTGCACCGAGCTGGACGAGCACGTGCTCGCCGCGGGCGGCAGGCTCTACACGGCGAAGGACTCGCGCACCGCGCCCGAGACCTTCGCGAAGATGTACCCGCGCCTGGAGGAATGGCGCAAGATCCGCAATTCCGTTGACCCCGAGGGCGTGTTCGCGTCCGACATGAGCCGGAGGCTGGGACTTTGATCGACGCCGTGGGAAACCCGCAATCGCTGCTGCTGCTCGGCGGCACCTCGGACATCGCGCTGGCGATCGCCGAGAAGTACCTGAGCGCCGCCCCGCTGCGGGTGGTGCTGGCGGCCCGCCCGTCCGAGCGCCTGGAAGCCGCCGCGCAGCGGCTGAAGAACGCCGGGGCCCAGGTGTCCACGGTGAACTTCGACGCCAAGGACACCGGCTCGCACCCGGCGGTCCTCGAGCAGGCCTTCGCCGACGGTGACATCGACGTCGCGGTGGTCGCGTTCGGCCTGCTCGGCGAGGCCGAGGAGGTCTGGCAGGACCACGCGAAGGCGGTCGAGCTGGCGACGGTGAACTACACCGCGGCCGTCTCGGTGGGCGTCGCGCTGTCGGAGAAGCTGAAGCAGCAGGGCCACGGCTCGGTCATCGCGCTGTCCTCTGTGGCCGGTGAGCGCGTGCGGCGCTCGAACTTCCTCTACGGCTCCACCAAGGCCGGGTTCGACGGCTTCTTCCTGGGCCTAGGCGAGGCGCTCGCGCCACACGGGGTGCAGGTCACCGTGGTCCGCCCCGGCCAGGTCAAGACGAAGATGACCGAGGGCATGGCCGACGCCCCGCTGACCCAGACCGCCGAGCAGGTGGCCGAGATCGCGGTCGACGCGGCGCGGCGCGGCAAGGACCTGGTGTGGGCCCCGGCGCCGTTCCGGTTCGTCATGTCGGCACTGCGGCACGTGCCCCGGCCGATCTTCCGGAAGCTGCCGATCTGACATGGGCGATGCCGAGGCGCGGCTGGACGCCACCATCAAGGCGTTCGAAGAGCAGGCCGCGAAAGCTGGTGAGCTCCAGCAGAAGATCGGTGAGCTGCGTGGCTCGGCCCGCAACGCCGACGGCTCGGTGACGGTGACCGTCGCCCCGTCGGGTGCGGTGCTGGGCCTGCAGCTGGCCCCGCACGCCATGCGGAAGTCCCACACCCAGCTCCAGCAGGAGATCCTCGGCGCCATCCGGCAGGCCACGCAGCAGGCCGCGGCGCAGCTGGAGCAGACCGTGCAGCCGATCCTCGGCGAGCAGGCGGAGAAGTTCAAGGAGGCGTTCAACGCCCACGCCGTGCAGCCGCTCGGGCCCAGCGACCCGCCACCGCCGGAGACGCTGGCCGGGCCGCCCCAGCCGGTCCCCCAGCGATCGGCGCCACCCTGGAACCGGCCACCGGCCGGCGACGTCGAAGACGAGGATTTCGGCGGGCCGATCTTGAGGTGACGGGGGTCAGATGACGGCGATGCGGGTGCACAGCGAGGCGTTGATCGCGCACAGCGAGGGGTCTCGGGACGCCTCGGACAACTTCGGGCAGCTCGCGAGCCTGCTCGAACAGGCCAGGGTGAGCGACGATTGCTTCGGCCCGCTCGGCGAGGTGATGGCGTTCAAGTACTTCGACGCCCTCGAGGAGTGCCAGGGCCTGGCCACCCAGGCCAAGTCCTTTCTGGACGAGATCTCCGGCAAGACCACGACGGCCGCGGAGATCTACGAGAAGAACGACTCGGCCACCAAGGACGCGCTGACCAAGATCAAGGCCGATGTGGACAGCGCGCCCGGCCCCGGCAGCCTGGCCGACCTCAACAGCGCCGGGGACAGCACCCGCAAGAGCTACTTCGAGCAGCACTCCGAGTACGGCAGTTCGGTGCTGAGCGCGGTCGGCGACGCCAAGCGGGCGAGCAGCCCGCCGGACGTGGCGATCGCCGCGGTCAACGCGCGCATGGAGCAGCTGCAGCTGGTCACCAGCCCCGGCCAGTCCTTTGTGGAGAACGGGCTGGGTTTCCTGATCGGCATCGTGATCAGCCCGCTGGTGGAGTTCGTGCTCGAGCCGGCGATCGGTGATCCCGAGCAGATGCGCAGCACCGCCAAGGGCTGGGAGCAGGTGGCCAAGTGGGTCGACGAGGCCGGGCAGCACGAGAAGCAGCGCGCCGACGCCACCGGTGAGGCGTGGCAGGGCGAGGCGGGCGACAAGTTCCGCGCGCAGATGAGCGAGTTCGGCGAGGGCGCCAAGGCGTTCGCGAACGACCTGCGCGGGCTCAAGCAGATCCTGGAGATCGCCGCCGACCTGTTCGACGCCTTCGTCGAGATCGTCATCGACATCATCTCCGAGCTGGTGATGGGCCTGATCATCGAGTGGCTGGCCGCGCTGGCCGCCTCGTGGATCACCGCGGGCGCGTCGATGGCGGCGGCGGGCGCGGCCACCACCGCGCAGGTGGCCGGCACCGGCGCGCGGCTCGGCATGAAGATCAAGATGCTGCTGGGCAAGCTCAAGCCGCTGATCGACAAGCTCGAGGACATCCTGCAGACGCTGCGCAAGGGCCCGCTCAACGACCTGGTCCGGCGCACCGAGAACCTGCGCGACGGCAACTGGTTCCAGAAGCGGCTGGCCGACCAGATCGACAAGAACCCGCTGGCGAAGATCGTCACCAAGGCCGATCCGCTGACCGGGGCGTCGAAGACCGGCAACAGGTTCGCCGGCCGCTACGGGCTCGGCGACGGCTCCGACGCGCTGACCGCGAACCTGGCCGAAGCCGGGCTGCGGGCGGCGGGCATGACCGGCACCACCGCGGTCGGCAAGGCGGCGTTCCGCGGCACCCTGGAGAACGTGCCGGGGCTGGCGATGGAGCAGGGCATCAAGTACGGCTACGACCAGGCGGCCGACCCGTCCAGCGAGGAGGAACGCCGCGAGGCGACCGACCGCGGGTTCACGCTTGAGTAACTACCTGCACCGGACGCTGGGCGCGGGCGCGCACGCCCGTGCCCTCGTCTGCCGTCCGGGGGAACAACTGCTGTGGGCGGGTTTCGCGCGCACGCACTACTACGACATCAAGCGGCTGTCGCCGGTCGGCGAGCCGAAGGGCGGGGCGCTCGGGCGCGGGATCGCGAACTTCACCGGTGACGTGGTCTCCGAACTGCTCGGCGGCTCCGACGAAGGCAGCGACAAGCCGCCGCCCGCGGACGTGCTGGTGTCCGGGCCCGCCCCGGACTGCCTGGCGCACCGGTACCTGCGTGACCTGCCGTCGATCAGCCGGGTGCTGTTGCGGTTGTGGGTGCTGACGCCGGACCGGCTGGTCGTGCTCACCGAGCGCCCGCCCGTCGTCGAAGAAGCGCCGGAACCAGCTCAGTCGTTGCTGGGCAAGGCTTCGCGCTTCGGCAAGGGGCTGGCGAAGTTCGGCAAGGACGTGGCCGCCATCGTCGCCGACAACCGCGCGAAGTTCGGGGACAACCTCGAGGGCGAACCGGTGGCGCCCAAGGAGTTCCTGCCCGCCGTGGAGATCCCGGCGGCGCAGATCGCGGGGACGTCGACGACCGGACGCGGCGTCCAAGTGTCCCTTGTGGACGGTTCCGGTTTCGAGTTCGTGCGTGGCGTGGCTACGTCGAACTGGGAGCTGTCCACCGCCGAGTCCGAACTGAAGATCGTCACGAAGGAGATGAGCGGGCACTGGCTTCGCTCCGGCGAACGGCTGGTGCTCGCGTGCGGCCCGATCAACGGCTACACCGGCGTCCAACTCGGCGACGACCTCCGATTGCCGCACGAACCGCTGGGCGAGGTGCCGGAGGTCAAGCTGGGCAAGCTGAAGTGGCCGCGCCCGGCGGACTGGACGATCCGCACCCAGGGCGCGGACTGGGCCGACGACCCGACCGTCGCGTTCTGGGCCCACGCCACCCGGCCCGACCAGGACGCCGTGCGCTTCGCCGACCACCTGTCCCACACCCGCGGCGACGCCCGGCTGACGCTGACCACGGCCCGTGCGGCCGTGGTCTACCCGTCCAGCCTGCTCGCCGACCCGGGTGACGGCCCGTTCACCACGTTCTGCGAGGTGGACGCCTCACGGGTCCGCCGGCTGTCCGCCGAGCGGGCCGACCGCAGCGTGCCGCCGTCCCCGGTCATCCGGCTCGACTTCACCGACGACTCGGTGTTGCTGGTCCGCGACCCGCTCACCTCACGACGCCTCGGCAGGTGAATGCGCAGGGTCATTCGCGGGCCAGGCCGAGGAACTCCTGCTGCTCGCGTTCGTAGCGCTGGGTGAGCCCGTTGCCGTAGCGGTCCCACCAGTTCTGCACCTGGCCGCCCTGGCGGGTGGTGGTGTCGCCGTAGATCTCGCGGTCGTATTCCAGGCGCGTGTCGCGGAACTGCTGCTGGAACTCCTCTGAGGACAGTCCCTGGATGTGCTGGATGGTCTCCGGCGTCAGCGTGCCGCTGCGCGCGATGTCGGCGCCCGCCATCGAGTTCAGGATCGCCTGCACCCCGCCGACGCCGCGCATGTGCGCCCCGGACATGATCGCCGCCTGGACCCCGGCATCGGTGAAGTTCAGTGCGCCCGCCTGCCGCGCACTGTCCGACATGTGCCGGGTGACCACGGCGATCTCCTCCGCGCTGCCCTGGCCGAACTCGCGCCGCGCGGCCATGATCTCGCGGTAGGGGGTGCCGTTGCCCTCGCGGAAGCCGTAGGCCTCCTGCCGCCCGCCCTGCTCCCCGGACGCGCCCTCGGACCGCATGATCGACTCCACCACGCGCGGGTCGAGCTGGTCGGCGTTGCCGCCCGCCGCGGCGCCGCCGCCCTGCGCCTGTGCCTGCTGCACCTCGCCGTTGCCGCCGCCGTAGCCCTGCGCGGTGGCGCGGTCGGCGTCGTCGTAACCGTCCACTGCGGACTTCAGCTTCTCGGTGAGGTCCTCGATGAGGTTGACGAACCGGCTGAACCCGCTGACCAGCTGCTGCTGCATGCTCGCGTTCGCCCCGGCGACCGAGCCGCCGATCTGCGCGAACGCCAGGCCGTCGAGCACCAGCCGGTCGAGGTCGCGGGTGGTCTCCATGGCCGTCGAGCCGAGCTCCCGCACCGTACTGGTGATGCTGCGGACCTCGGCTGGCTCGATTCGGTACTCTCCTCCGGCCACGGCGACTCCTCTCGATCCGGCTGGGCAAGTCGAGAATTCACCAATTCCCGCCCGGATCGGACGGCCGAATTACCCACTGGGGCGGCGGCACATCAACCGATCGGCTGAGGGCCGTTCCACCGCCTCCCTGGTGTTTTTCCGGGGGTTTCCGGGACAGGATGGCGGTATGACGACCGTCGAACTGCCCGCACCCGGCACCTACCGCATCGATCCGGCGAAGTCGCAGGTGGGCCTGGCGGGGCGCCACCTGTTCGGGCTCGCCCCGGTGCGCGGCCGGTTCGCCATCCGCGCGGGCACCATCCAGGTCGCCGACCCCATCACCGACTCCCTCGCCGAGGCGTCGATCGACGTGACCAGCTTCGACACCGGCAACGACCAGCGCGACAACGAAGTCCGCTCCCCGCGCTACCTCGACGCCGACCGGTTCCCCCTGATCGAATTCGTGTCGGGCCGGGTGATCCAGGACAACGGCACCTGGAAGCTCACCGGCAACCTCACCGTCCGCGAGACCACGCGGGAAGTCGCCCTGGACATCGAAACCGCCTCCCGCGCCGACGACGGCTTCACCGTCCGAGCCCACACCAAGGTGAACCGCACCGACTTCGGCGTCACCACCCTCCGAGGCCTGGGCGGCAGCGTCTTCACCCTCACCCTGGACGTCACCGCGACGACCGCCCACCACCCCTGACCCACTGTCACGAATGTGGCTTTCGAGACGTCTGGCGTCCCGAAAACCACATTCGTGACACCCCCGAGAGAGCCGCCCCACCCCCGGGTCCCGGGTCCCATGGACACAAATGTGGCTTTCGGGGCCGAATCCGCCCCCAAAGCCACATTGGTGACATCAAGGCCCCCAGCACAACCGCCGCCCGGGCACCCACCGGGAGCAGCCGCCCAAACCCCCCACCCCACCCCGGCCCACAGCCAAAAACACGGCGAAGGCCTCGATGTCAAGGCATCATTCCCGCCTTGACATCGAGGCCTTCGCCGTAGTCACACTAAAAAACCGGGGCGGGGCACACTCACCAAGGCTCCCCCACCGGCCGAGCATCCGCCGCACTGACCAGATACAGCTGCTGCGTCCCAGACCAAGGCGACGTGATCGTCCAACTCGCCAATGCCGTAGGCGGCGGCGCCTCATGGGTCACTTCGAGGACCAGGTCGGTGTCCGCCGGGGCGAGGCTGTGGTCGAAGAAGCGGAAGTTCAGGTCGATCAGCGCCTTGCCCAGTGCGCTCGCCCGGCTTTCGCTCTCCGCGATGGCCGGGCCGACGGCACCGCGGTCGGAGAAGAGGTCGACGATGGGGCAGTCGCAGGCGTACGCCAGCGCCCCGATCTCCCCCGCGCTGTGCACCTTCCGCCCCTGCGTGACCTGCGCCAGCTGCTCGCCGATCTCCAGGTACTGCTCGGACGCGGCGTGGTTGCTGGTCAGCGGCGCGTACTGCCGCGGCAACCCGGGCGCCAGGTACACCGCGACGGCCACCGCGGCCACCACCGCCGTGCCTGCCAGGCCGACGCCCGCGAGTACCCGTTGCCGGAAAGCCACGCCGTCCACCGAAGCGACGGCCGCGGCCAGGAACACCGTCGTGGCGGCGATGCTGGGGCCGTAGTACCAGTGGTACGGCGGCACGTTCAGCCACGAATACGCGAGGTAGTGCGCGAAACCGGCCAGCGCGAGCACGCCGAACGGCAGGATCCGCCGCGCGGTGTCGCTGCCGCGGGCCAGCAGCGCCAGCCACAGCAGGCAGAGCACCGCGGCCAGCGCGACCGGCAGGAAGGACAGCACCGTCTGCGCCGGGTAGTCCTGGAAGTACAGCAGCGGCCCGTTCGTGAAGCTCCACTCGCCCCACGACCGCTGCAGCGTCTTGATGATCACCGTGTCCGGCACGGCCGAGCCCAGCGCGAACCAGCTGATGGTGAACCACGGCCCGGCCACCGCGAGCGCGGCGAAGAAGGTGCGCCAGATCCCGGTCCAGAACGACCGCCGGGCGACGAAGATGACCAGCGCCATCACCAGGAGGTCGAGCCGGATCAACGCGAGCGCGCCGATCACCACCCCGAGCGCCACCGGACGGCGTTCGGTCGCGTACACCAGCGCCCACACCACCCCGGCCGCCCCGAGCGCGATCTCCAGCCCGATCGACGAGATCAAGAGCGGGTTGATCGTGGTCAGCGCCATCCCCAGCGGCGCGAACCAGGCGGGCAGGCCGATCCGCTCACCGAGGCGGCGCAGGCCGAGGGCCAGCAGCACCTGCGCCAGCACGAACAGCACCGCGGCGGCGAACACCGCGTCCCGGAACACCACGGTCAGCGCCGCCAGTGACAGCACGTTCAGCGGTGAGGTCGCGGTGTTGGCCACGCCGTCCGCGATCAGCCCGTAGTGCCCGTGCAGCGCGAGGTTCTTCGCGTACGACAGCGTGATGTAGGTGTCGTCGATCAAATGGGGCTTGGCCAGGACGAACACCACGGCGGACACCGCGGCGACACCGGCCGGGAAAGCCCAGAAGCGGACCGAGCGCGGGCCCGGTCGGCCGCCCGAGTCCGGCGGGGTGACGGACTCGGCGGCTTCAGCTAAGGCGCTACGCATCGCTGAAGAGTGTAACTCCTACTGTGACCCGTCCGTTATCTGCTCGATATCGAGTTCGGCAGACCTACGGCCGAGGGGCCGGGACCAGCGAAAAGTGCCCGACACCCTTCGCCGCCGAGTGGACCGTCCAGCTGTCCGGGCCGGTGGCCGGGCCGCTCGCGTACTTCAGCTCGTACTGGATCGGCTCCGGCTTGATCGACCGGTCGAAGAAGAAGTAGTTCACCCGCAGCGCGAAGCTCATGATCGGGTTGGCCTCGGCGATCCGCTTCTCCACCTTGTCCACCACGCGCCCGCGGTCGGAGAACTCGTCGACGATCTTGCAGTCGCAGTAGTAGGCCAGCGTGCCGATCTCGCCGGGGCTGGACACCGTCGCGCCGTTCAGCCGCTGGCCCAGTTCCTGGCCGACACGCGCGTAGTCCGGCGCGCTCGCCCAGTTGCCGAAGATCAGCGGCGACTCCCACGGCACACCCGGCTTGGCGACCACCGCGATGTTGCCGAGCAGCGCCAGCCCGACCAGCCCGAGCACCAGCGCGGGTGGCCGCGACTCGAGCCGCTCCTGTTCGCGCGAGCGGGCCAGCCAGAACGCCAGGATGGCGATGCCGGACATGCTCAGCGAGACGATCGGCGCGACGAAGTACCAGTGGTACGGGCCGACGCCCATCAGCGTGTAGACGCCGTAGTAGACCACCCCGCCGGCGCCGAGCGCGGCCAGCGGGCCGATCTTGGGGAGTTTCTCCCACCGCACCGCGAACCGCACGAGGAACCAGCTGACCAGCACGAACAGCCCGGCCAGCGCGGGCGCAAAGGCGATCGCGGTGACGATCTTGCGGCCGGTGAAGTACATGACCGGCCCGGTGAAGAAGCTCCACTCGCCGAACAGCCCGCCCTGCAGCTGCTTGATCACCAGCGTGTCCGGCACCGCCGAACCGAAGGCGATCCAGCTGAACAGGTACCAGGGCCCGGCCACGGCCACCGCCGCGAGCACGGCCTTGACCAGCTTCTGCCGGATCGCGGCCGCGGAGAACGCCAGGATGAGCACGAAGACGACCAGGTCGAGCCGGGTCATCACGGCGAGCCCGGAGACCACGCCGAACCAGACCGGGCGGCCCTCCACGGCGAACACCGTGAGCAGGATCAGCACCGCCGGGATGAGCAGCACTTCGAGGCCGATCGCGGAAAGCACGAACGGGTTGAGCAGCACCACCGCGATGCCCAGCACCCCGGCGAACGAAGGCAGCCGCAGCGCGGCGACCAGGCGCATCCACGCCCAGCCGAGCACCGCACCGGCCACCACGGTCACCAGGCCCAGCGCGATCACCGGGTGGGCGTCGCCGAAGATGCGGGTGAGCAGGGTGGCCAGCGCCAGCAGCAGGATGTTCAGCGGGGAGGTCGCCGAGTTGGCGTGCTCCCCGGCGATCAGGCCCCACTCGCCGTGCACCGCGAGGTTCTTCGCGTACGCCAGGGTGATGTACGCGTCGTCGGTCAGGCTGTCCTTGACCACCAGGAACAGCGCCGCGGTGGCGACCACCGCGAACACCGGCAGCCACCACGCCGCCCGCACGTGGTCGCGGACGGAGGTCCTCACCTCAGCTTCTTCCGAACCAGCCGAGATCGGCTCCACCGTCTGCCCAATCGACATGTGTCTTCCCGTTTACAGGTAGTAGGCCAAGCCGAGCGTGACGACCCACGTCACGCCGAGAACCTGCAGCACCCGGTCGCTGAGCGCGATCTCCTCCGGCTCACCGGCCTTGCCGCCGTCCACGTCCACCGCGTACCGCAGCACCGCGACCACGAACGGCACCATCGAGACCACCGGCCACACCGAACCGTCGGCGCGCTCACGCAGCTCGAAGGCCCACAGGCTGTAGGACATGATCAGGATGGCGGCCGAGGTCGCCCAGACGAAGCGCAGGTAGCTCGCCGAGTACTTCTTCAGCGACGAGCGGATCTTCGCCCCGGTGCGCTCGAAGAGCATCACCTCGGCGTACCGCTTGCCCGCCACCATGAACAGCGAACCGAACGCGGTGACCAGCAGGAACCACTGCGACAGCGCGATGCCCGCGGCCACGCCACCGGCGATCGAGCGCATCAGGAAGCCCGAGCCGACGATGGCCAGGTCGATCACCGGCTGGTGCTTGAGCCCGAAGCAGTAGGCGAGCTGCACCGCTTCGTAGACACCCAGCACGATGGCCAGCTGCGGGCTGGCGAAGAAGGAGATCCCCATGCCGACGCCGAAGAACACCACGGCCGCGCCGTAGGCCACCGGCACCGGCACGATCCCGGCCGCGATCGGCCGGTTCCGCTTGGTCGGGTGGGCCCGGTCGGCCTCCACGTCGATCGCGTCGTTGATCAGGTAGATCGACGACGCCACCAGCGAGAACGCCACGAAGGCGATGGCCGCGTCGAGCAGCACGTCACCGTTGCCGAACTGGGCCGCGGTGAACGGCGCGGCGAAGACCAGCACGTTCTTCACCCACTGGCGCGGGCGCGCGGTCTTCAGCACGCCCAGCGCGGTGCCCACCGGCCCGCGTGCCTTCGCGGGCGCGACCGGCTCCGGTTCCGGCGCGTCCTCGGCCGTCTCCAGTTCGTCGGACAGGACCGGCTGTTCCTCGGCCTTGGCCTTCTCGTCGGTTCGCTCGGTTGCTTCACTCATCTTTGCTTCAGCTTCCGTCGGATGAGACCGCCGACGACCCCGCCCAGTGCGGCTCCGGCGAGCACGTCCGTCGGGTAGTGCACGCCGAGCACGAGGCGTGAGGCCAGCATCGGCGGCACGAGTGCAGGCACGAGATTACGCCCGGTCAATCCGGAGTAGAGCACCGCCGCCGCCGTGGTGGAGGTGGCGTGCGAGGACGGGAAGCTCAGCTTGCTCGGGGTACCGACGAGCACCTCGACGCTCGGGTCCTCCGGCCGCGGGCGGCGGACCACCCGCTTGACCGCGATCGACGCGGCGTGCGCGCCGACCACGCCGGCCGCCGCGACCAGCCAGTCCTTGCGCCGTTTCTTGTCGACCGCGGCACCGACCAGGCCCAGCGCGAACCAGCCCGCGCTGTGCTCGCCGAAGTGGCTCAGGCCGCGGGCGGCCTTCACCGTGGCCGGGCGCTTGATCGCGCCCTGGACCTTGGCGAGCAGCGCGACCTCGGCCGCCGGCTGGTTGCGCGGGGCGTCCACGCGCGGGTCGGCGACCGCTTCCGGGCCGGACTTGTGCTCAAGCATCGAGGGACCCGTCGAGCGGGGCACCGTCGGTCAGGTGCGGCGCGATCTTGTTGTCGAACGCGGTCAGCGCCGAGCCGATCGCCATGTGCATGTCCAGGTACTTGTAGGTGCCGAGGCGGCCGCCGAAGAGCACGTTGCGCTCCTTGGCCTCGACCTTGGCCAGCTCCCGGTACTTCTCCAGCTTGCCGCGGTTCTCCGGGGTGTTGATCGGGTAGTACGGCTCGTCCTTCTCGTCGGCGAACCGGGAGTACTCGCGGAAGACCACGGTCTTGTCGGCCGGGTAGTGCTTGCGCTCCGGGTGGAAGTGCCGGAACTCGATGATCCGGGTGTAGGGCACTTCCTGGTCGTTGTAGTTGATCACCGGCGCGCCCTGGAAGTCACCGGTGCCCACGACCTCGGACTCGAAGTCGACCGTGCGCCAGGTGAACCGGCCCGCGGAGTAGTCGAAGTAGCGGTCGAGCGGCCCGGTGTACACCGTCGGCGTGCCGGCCGGGATCTGCTCGCGCACGTCGAAGTAGTCGACGTTCAGCCGGACCTCGATGTTCGGGTGGTCCGCCATCTTCTGCAGCCACGCCGCGTAGCCGTCGACCGGCAGGCCCTCGTAGGTGTCGTTGAACCACTTGTTGGTGAAGTCGTAGCGGACCGGCAGGCGGGTGATGATGTCCGTGCCCAGCGCCTTCGGGTCGGTTTGCCACTGCTTCGCGGTGTAACCGCGGATGAACGCTTCGTAGAGCGGGCGCCCGATCAGCGAGATCGCCTTCTCCTCGAGGTTCTGCGCGTCCTCGGTCTTGATCTCCGACGACTGCTCCGCGATGAGCGCGCGCGCCTCGTCGGGGGTGTGCGACTTGCCGAAGAACTGGTTGATCAGCGCCAGGTTCATCGGCAGCGGGTAGACCTGTCCCTGGTACTTGCCGAACACGCGGTGCTGGTAGTTCGTGAAAGCGGTGAACTGGTTGACGTAGTCCCACACGCGCTTGTTCGAGGTGTGGAACAGGTGCGCGCCGTACTTGTGCACCTCGATCCCGGTTTCCGGTTCCGCCTCGGAGTAGGCGTTGCCGCCGATGTGGTCGCGGCGCTCGAGCACCAGCACCCGCTTGTCCAGCTGGGTGGCGGCCCGCTCGGCGACGGTCAGGCCGAAGAATCCGGACCCAACCACGATCAGGTCGTAACCGGCGAATTCGTGTTCAGTAATCTTGACGGGGTTCGTCTGCGCGCTCACGGGCGTCGAGGGTACTCACGTACCGGGGACGGACCGCGCCCCGCCCATCGCCTAGGCCGAATCACACCGTAGGAAGCCGTGCCAACACCGGATACGTTCTGGACCTCCCTGAGCACGATCAGTGTCTACCTGATCGTGCTGGCGGTGCCGGGCGGCTTGATCGGGATCGGCGCCGGCCTGCGGGGCTGGGCGCTCGCCGGGCTCGCCCCACTGTTCACCTACCTTTCACTCGGCTCGGCCGGGCCGTGGCTGTCCATGGTCGGCCTGCCGTACAACACCGCGACCGCCGCGGCCTTCTCGCTGCTGCTCGCGGGCATCGCCTTCGGGGTGCGCGCGCTGGCGCGCTCGCGCGGCTGGGTGTCGCAGGTCCCGGTGCCGCGCGGCCCGACCTGGAGCAAGCGCGCGCACGCCGCGGTCATCGGCTGCGTGCTGCTGGCCACCGGGCTGTCGATGGTCGTCGTGCTCTCCGCGGCCGACGACGCCAGCTCGGTCTTCCAGCGCTGGGACACCGTCTACCACGCGAACGGCATCCGCTACATCGCCGAGACCGGCGACGGCTCGCTGGTCGGCATGTCGACGATCAACTGGTACCCCGACGGCTCCTTCTACCCGAACGCCTACCACCTGGTCGGCGCGCTGGTGTACTCGATCTCCGGGGCGTCCATCCCGGCCGCGCTGAACGGCATCACCGTGCCGATCGCCGGCATCTTCGCACTGGCGCTGGTCGCCGCGATCCGCCAGTTCGGCGGACGCGCGGCCTTCGCGGGCAGCGCCGCCATCGTCGCGGGCGCGGCCACCACCGGGGCCTACGAATCGGTGTCCAGCGGGCTGCTGCCGTTCGCGCTGGGCATCGTGCTGACCCCGCTGGCCGCGGTCGCGCTGCAGCGCTTCCTCACGCGGCCGGACGTCGAATCCGGCATGGTGTTCACCTTCACCATCGTCGGCCTGCTCCTGGCGCATTCCAGCGCCCTGTTCGGCGCCATCCTGTTCACCGCGCCGCTGCTGCTCCAGCGCTGGTTCCGGCGCGAGGGCGTCTGGTGGCGCGACCTGCTCCGGATGGTCCCGGCCGGGCTCGCCGCGCTGGTGCTGGCGGCCCCGCAGATCCTCGGCGCGATCGCCTTCACCTCCAGCTCGTACCCGTACATCCCGTGGGCGTCGGACATCCCGGTGTCCTCGGCGCTGGCGCAGCTGCTGACCTTCCGGCAGGTGCTCCAGGAGCCGCAGATGGTGCTGTGCGTGCTGCTGGTGGCCGGGATCCTGACCGCCCGCGCGCTCGGCTCGATGCGCTGGGTGGCCTTCTCCGCGCTGCTGCTGTCCGGGATGTTCGTGCTGGTCGCCTGCTACGGCGCGCTGCCGTGGGTGATCTCGTTCTCGCGGCCGTGGTGGAACGACCGGTACCGGCTGATGTCGCTGGCCGCGATCCCGCTGTGCCTGCTCGCCGCGCACGGCCTCGCCGAACTGCAGCGGCTGCTGGCGAAGGTGGCCGCGGGCTGGGACTGGGTCAAGGCGCGGCCGCGGCTGCCCGCCCGGATCGGCGTGGCCAGCGCGGTGCTGCTGGTGAGCGTGCTGGCGGTGGGCACGAACGGCTTCTACACCACGGCGAACGCGACAGCGGTGGCCTACGCGTACCACAACGGCCCGGAATCGGTGGGCCGTCCGGTGCCGGTGACCGACTTCGAAGTCGACGCCATGCGGGAGATGGGCAGGCTCGCCGAACCCGGCGAGATGGTGCTCAACGACCGGCTGGACGGCACCGCGTGGCTGTTCGCGATCTCCGGGGTGCGGCCGGTGGCCGGGCACTACGACCCGGGTGTGGCCCCGCCGGACGCCACCTACCTGTCGAACCACTTCCGCGAGTACGACACGAACCCCGAGGTCCGGGCCGCGGTCGAGCGGCTCAACGTGCGCCACGTGCTGCTGGGCTCGGGCTCGATCAAGGTGGACGTGCTGCGGGCGCCCGGTCTGCGCGACCTCGACGGGCTGCCGTTCCTGGAGAAGGTCTACTCGAACCCGGACGCGATGATCTACCGCATCCTGCGCTGAGGCCTCTGTCGCTCGGAGAAACGGGGAGACCTCCGTGTGGCCGGGCCGCCCCTTGCCCGTCGGTGCCACACGGAGGTCGCCTCGCCCCCATCACCCCCGGGGTGGCTTCATCCGCTGAAAAGATGACTCCCGGGAGCGGTAATCGGTTTCCTCCACGACCAAGTGTCACCCGATCGAGTGAACCTCACCCGGCTTGCAAGCGCGGCAGCACGTCGGCCGCCACCTCTTCGAGCACCGCCTCCCGGCCCTCGTACCAGCTGCTCGACCGCGGCCAGTGCGACACCACGTCGGTGAACCCCAGCTCCTGGGCGCGCCCGGCGGCCTCGGTGAAGGCGTCCACGCTGCTCAGCGAGTACACCGGCGCCGCGTCCAGGCTCAGGTAGCGGTCGATCGAGTTCCGGCCGCGACCGGCGGCGTCCAGCGCCTCGTCGAACTTGGCCACGGCCTCGGCGACGCCGCGCCACCACTGCTCGTGGTCGTCGGTCTTGCGGCCGGTGGTCACCCAGCCCGAGCCGAAGCGGGCGGCGACCCGCATGGTCCGCGGCCCGTTCGCGGCCACCAGGAACGGCAGCCGTGGCCGCTGCACGCAGCCGGGCAGGTTCCGCGCGCCGCGCGCGGTGAAGTACTCGCCGGGGTAATCGAACTTGTCCTGCGTCAGGAGGCCGTCGAGGGCCTCGACGAACTCGGCGAAGCGGTCGGCGCGCTGGCGGTCGGTCAGCTCGGCCTCGCCGATGGCCACGGCGTCGTAGTGCGCGCTGGTCACCCCGGCGCCGACACCGAGCAGGGCGCGGCCGTCGGAGATGTCATCGAGCGTGATCAGTTCACGCATGAACGGGACCGGGTGCCGCGCGACCGGGGAGGCGACCAGCGTGCCCAGCCGGATGCGTTCGGTGACCGTCGCGGCGGCGGTCAGCGTGGGGATGGCGCTGAACCACGGGCCGTCGACCAGGTCCCGCCAGCCGAGGTGGTCATAGGTCCAGGCGTGGTCGAAGCCGTACTCCTCGGCCGCCCGCCACTTCGGTTCGGCCGCCCACCAACGATCTTCGGGAAGGATCACAATGCCTACGCGCACCAGCTCAGCGTAGGGGCGAAGCGGTGGGTGACCATGCCGGGTCGAGCCCGGATCAGGTGCACTCTGGAAAACTGGCGGCGTGGAGAAACCCCTGCTGATCGCCTCCGACATCGACGGCACGCTGCTCTCGCCGCTGGCCGACCTCACCGCCCGCACGCTCGCCGCGATCCGGCGCGCCTCGGCGGACGGCGTGCCGGTGGTACTGGCGAGCGGCCGCCCGCCGCGCTGGATCCCGCCGGTCGCGCAACCGGCCGGGCTGACCGGTTACGCCGTGTGCTCGAACGGTGCGGTGATCTACGACATCGGCAAGGACGAGGTCGTCGAGGTCCGCGGGCGGCTCGAGCCGATCCAGCTGAACGACTTCGCGAAGGAGCTGGAGAAGGCCATCCCGGACTGCCGCTTCGCCGCGGAACGCGTCGGCAGGCGGGCGGTCGACCCGGACACCCACAACTACGTCTACGAGACCGGCTACCGCAACCCCTGGGGCGACGGCGAAGGCCTCTCGGTGCCGCGGGCGGAGACGCTGGGGCACCCGGCGGTGAAGCTGCTCGTGCGGCACCAGGGCATGACTTCGGGCGAAATGGCCGAAGCCGCGGGTGCCGTGCTCGGGGACGCGGTGGACATCACGTTCTCGTCGAACGCGGGCCTCATCGAACTGGCAGCGCCGGGCATGACCAAGGGCAGCGGGCTGACCTGGGTCACCGAGCGGCTGAACGTGCCGGCTTCGCGCGTGATCGCCTTCGGGGACATGCCGAACGACATCGACATGCTCCGCTGGGCCGGGCACGGCGTCGCCATGGCCAACGCCCACCCGGCCCTGTTCGACGTGGCCGACGAAACCACCGCCCCCAACTCCGAAGACGGCGTCGCCCAAGTCCTGGAACGCTGGTTCTGATCGTCCCAATGCTATGAGTGGGGCATTACTTGCAATGGAAGAACAGCGCGCAGCTCCGTTGAGGGTGGCGGTGGGCGGCGGGAGGGCGCAAGTAATGCCCCACTCATAGCGTTCAGGGGCTTCCGGTGAATGGGAGCGAGCTACTCGCGGCGGGCATCGAGGGCGGCGGCGGCTTCCGGGGTGGGGGCGGTGCCGCCCAGGTGGGTCGGCAGCCACCAGCGTTCGTTTTCGCTGGCCGGCTGGTCCGGGTAGTCCGCCTGCACCTGCTCCAGCAGCGCGCTCATCCGCGCCCGCAGGTCCTTCGTGAGCACCTCGGCGTCCTCGTCGGGCTTCGGCTGGAACGGCTCGCCCGCGCGGATCAGGATCGGCACGTGCCGCTTCGTCAGCGTGCGCGGGCGCCCCTTCGTCCACAGGCGGTGCGTGCCCCACAACGCCATCGGCACCACCGGCACCCCGGCTTCCGCGGCCATCCGCACCGCGCCCGACTTGATCTCCTTCACGGTGAACGACCGGCTGATCGTCGCCTCCGGGAAGACGCCGACCACCTCACCGGCCCGCAGGCGCGCCACGGCCTCCCGGTACGAGCTCGCGCCCGCCGAGCGGTCCACCGGGATGTGGTGCATGCCGCGCATCAGCGGCCCGGCGACCTTGTTCGAGAAGATCTCCTGCTTCGCCATGAACCGCACCAGCCGCTTGGCCGGTTGCGCGCCCAGCCCGCAGAAAATGAAGTCCAGGTAGCTCACGTGGTTGCAGGCGATCACCGCCCCACCGGTGGCCGGGATGTGCTCGGCCCCGTCCACCCGAAGTTTGTTGTCCAGCACGCGGAACATCAACTTGGCCGCCAGCACGACGGGCGGGTACACGAGTTCAGCCATACCGGTCAGGTTACGCGACCGTAGGTTACTGTCCAGTTCGTCGTCACGGGCAGGGCACGTAGGTGAACCGCGGATCCAGGTCCAGCCGCTCGATCAACCGCAGCGCCTGCTCGGCCCGCGGGTAGACCGCGATCCACTGGTCCGTGCCCTCGCGGCGGAAGGTCGCCACCGAGTACAGCGCCGCGTAGGCCGGGTCGGCGCCGCAGCGCTGGCGGTCGGCGTACCCGTTGCCGGTGGTCACCGCGAGCGCGGGCCGCCTGCCGTTGACCACGTAGTCGTAGTCGTTGGCGATGTGCCCGACCGGCCCGAGCGACTCGTCGCGGTGGCCTTCGCGGGCGATGTGCTCGTCGGTCAGCCCCAGCACGTCGACGACCACGAGGTCGGTGCCCGCCCGGTAGGACAACGCGCCGTTGGCGTAGGTGCTGATCACCGTCCCCGGCGGCAGCCGGTCACCGAGCCACGAGCCGATCTCCTCCATCTGCGCGATCTTGTGCCGCCAGTCGTGCATCAGCGGCAGCGCCGCCGGGCTCATCGCGGAGACCAGGAACGAGAGCAGGCACAATCCCAGCGCGACCGCGGGCACCAGTTTCCCGCCCACCGGCTGGGTCCGCGCCCGCGGCGACGGCACGACCCCGGTCACCACGCCGTACGCGGCGACCGCCCCCACCGCGAACAGCACCGGCACCGGGGCCAGCAGCCGCCACGCCGGCATCCAGTCGCCACCGGCGTAGGTCATGAACAGCAGGTAGGTGAACCCGAGCGCGAACACCAGCCACACCGACGACCGCGCTTGGCGCTCGTCGTCGGTCATCTCCCGCCTGCGCCGCAGCAACGCGGTCACCGCCGCCACCGCGATCAGCAGGAAACCCTGGTGCACCAGGGCGAACGAGGACAGGTAGTGCCAGCCCTGCCCGAGTTGCCAGTCCAGCGAGCCGCCGAGCTTGGCCGCCACCGCGTTCGGCACCAGGTGGCCGTAGTAGGTCAACCGCCAGGCCGTCCACGGCACCACGAGCACCAGCGCGCCCAGGGTGAACCCGGCCGGGCCCCACCAGTTGATCCGCTTGCGCGCGGCCGCGTGCACCAGCCACAGCCCGGCGACCACGGCCAGCACCACGCCGTCCGGCCGGGTCATCGTGGCCAGCGCGACCACCACCCCGGCGACCACCGCGCGCCCGGCGGCCAGCGCGTGGCACATGATCAGCGCGAGCAGCAGGAACAGCGGGGTCTCCAGCCCGGACGGGCCGTAGGCGGCGAGCCCGGTCGCACCCGCGGTGAGGATCGCGGCGGCCACGCCCAGCCCCGGCGTCTCCGTGACGATCCGGTTCACCGTGGAATACGCGGCGAGCACGCAGCCCAGCGCGCACAGCACGCCGAGCACCGACGCGGTGTGCACGATGTCGAATCCGAAGAGCGTCTTCGGGATGGCGACCAATACCACCCAGAGGAAGTTCGAATAGCCCTCGACGCGTTCACCCGCGTTGAACACCGGGCCGTGGCCTTCGGCGATGTTCTGCGAATACCGGAAACTGATGAACGCGTCTTCGGCGACGGTGGCGAACAGCAGTTGGTGAATCAGCGACAGCACCAGCGTCAGCGACAACGCGGCCATCCGCCACGCCTTCACCGCGTTGATGTGCCGCCAGCCGGCGAGCACCCCGATGGCGAGCGCCAGCCAGCCGCCCAGCACTACGAAAACCACGACCCCACCCCTCCGCCAGCGACACCGGCCCCCATCCGGTGGGTCACGTAAAGGTATCGAACCACGCCCTGGAACGTTTCATTTCACCCATTGGAGGCAACCGCGCCACCCGGCCGAGCGTGAACCGCAGGTATCGCCGATGAATCCGGGGTGTTTCGGCGACACTCGAATTCCGATTCCCGCCGGCACCGGCCGGCGGCCTCACCAGGTGCGGGTGTGTTGTGCCCATTTCGACTTCCGGCTGGTCCACGCTGTGGCCCGTCTGCGGTTTCCTGCTGGTGCTGTGCGCACCGGGGTTGCTCGTCGGCGTGGCCGCGGGGCTGCGTGGCTGGCGGCTGGCGGGGCTCGCCCCGCTGCTCGGTTACGCCGTCGGCGGCATCTTCGGCCCGCTGCTGCCCTTGGTCGGCCTGCCGTTCAACTGGGCCTCGTTCCTCGTCTGCACGCTGCTGCTCACCGCGGTCGCCGCGGCCACCCGGCGCTTCCGCCGCGGGGAGGTCGTCCACGAACGGGTGTGGACCGCGCGGGCGCACGCCGGCGTCGCGGCCTGCCTGCTGCTCGCGGCCGGGATCAGCGCGTACGCGGTCTACACCGGACTCGGCGGCATCAACGCGATCTCGCAGGGCTTCGACGCGCCGTTCCACGCCAACGGCATCCGCTACATCGCCGAAAGCGGCGACAGCGGCCTGTTCGGGCTCGGCTCGCTGCACTGGTACGACGACGGGTTGTTCTACCCCAACGGCTACCACCTGCCCGCCGCGCTGGTCTTCCAGCTCACCGGCGCCAGCGTGCCCGCCGTGCTGAACGCGCACACCATGCTCTCCGGCGGCCTGCTGGCGCTGTCCACGGTGACCATGGTCCGGCACTTCGGCGGGCGCGCGGTGCTGGCCGGGGCGTGCGCGCTGACCACCGTCGGCGCCACGATGGTCACCTACGGCGCGTGGAGCAGTCCGCTGCTGCCGTACACCCTGGCCGTCGCGCTGACGCCACTGATCGTGGTCGCCGGGCACCGGTACCTGGAGCGGCCCGCGCTCGACACCGGGCTGGTGCTCGCCGCGGGCGCGGTCGCGCTGCTGGCCATCCACTCCAGCGCGTTGTTCGGCGGCCTGCTCTTCGTGGTGCCGCTGCTCGTGCAGCGCTGGCGCACCGCGGGCCGCGACCTGCTCGCCCTGCTGCCGCTCCTGCTCGGGAGCGCGGTGCTCGCGCTGCCGCACCTGCTCGGCGCGCTGAACCTGGCCGGGAACTTCACCTACACCGGCTGGACGGCGAACACCACGCCCACGCAGGCCGTCGGCGAACTCCTGTTGTTCTCGCACAATTCACTCGACCCGCAGCTGCTGCTGGCCGGTGCCGTGGTGGTCGGGCTGATCGGTTTCCGGCGGCTCGGCGACCTTCGCTGGATCGCCGGTTCGGCGGCGTTGTTCGGGTTGCTCTACCTGGCCGTCGCGATCTCGGACCACCCGCTGGTGATGGCCATCGCGCGGCCGTGGTGGGACGACAAGTTCCGGCTGGTCGCGATGGCGGGGCTGGCCATGTGTGTGCTCGCCGGGCACGGCATCGCCGAGGTCCAGCGGGTGCTGCGCGACCTCGGCGGCCGGTTCGCGCCCCGGGTGGCGGGTGCGCTCGCCGCGGTGCTCGTGCTCGGCGGTTTCCTGGTGCTGTCGCAGGGTTCCTACCTGCGCAACAACGCCGACTACGTGGCGCTGACCTGGGGCAACACCGCCCGCAAACCGGACGCGGTCGTGGTGGTCACGCCGAACGAGGCCGCCGCCATGGTGGAGCTGGGCAAACGCGCCCAACCCGGTGAATGGGCGATGAACGACTGGTTCGACGGCAGCGTGTGGACCTACGCCATCGGCGGTGTCCGCACGGTCATCGCGCACGACGAGCGCGCCGGGCGGCAGGCCGACACCGAGCTGCTCACGCAGCACTTCGCCGAGTACGAGACGAACGACCGCGTGCGGGCCGCGGTCGACCGCCGGAACCTGCACTGGGTGCTGGTCACGGCCAAGAGCGACGACGCGAACTCGATCCCCCGCTCCCCCGGCCTGGCGCGGTTGGACGGCCTGCCCTTCCTCGAGGTCGTCTACCGCAACCCCGACGCCACGCTGTACCGGATCCGGCGCGGGGAGCAACCGGAGGAGACGGTCGCCGCGGCCGCATCCCCCGGTTCGGGTGAACCGGGCGCTGGCTAGGCTCCACCGAGAATTCAGCGCGGAACCACCTAGTCCGGGGGAAGTGTGCCCACCAGTACCAGCCCAGTGTTCGACGTCGTCACCATCGCGCTGTACGCGCTGGTCATCTTCCTCCCGGGGCTGCTGACCGGGTACGCGGCCGGGCTGCGCGGCTGGGTGCTGGCCGGCATGGCGCCGCTGTTCAGCTACGCCATCGGCGGGCTGGCCGGGCCGTGGCTGGCGGCGATCGGGCTGCCGTTCAACGTGCTGACCTTCGTCATCGCCACGGTGGTGTTCACCGGTATCGCGTTCGGCGTGCGGTGGTTCGTCTCGCGGCGGTCGCGCCCGGAGCCGGACGCGCCGCTCTGGGCCCGCAGCGGGCACCTCGCGGTCGTCGCGTGCCTGGTGTTCGCGGCGGCGGTCGGCATCTTCACCGTCTGGCGCGGGCTGGTCGAGCTGGACGCCATCTCGCAGGGCTTCGACGCGGTCTACCACGCCAACGCGATCCGCTACATCGCCGACACCGGCGACGGCAGCCTCTTCGGCACCAGCCAGACCAACTGGTACGCCGAGCGCGGCGGGCTGTTCTACCCGAACGCCTACCACCTGCTCGGCACGGTCGCCTTCCAGCTCAGCGGGGCCTCGATCCCGGCCATCATGAACGCGAACACGCTGCTGCTGCCCGGGTTGCTGGCGCTTTCGCTGGTCGCCGTGGTGCGCGAGTTCCGCGGGCGCGCGGTGCTGGCCGGTTCGGTCGCGCTGGTCGCCATCGCGCCGACCGCGGTGATGTACCAGTCGATGTCGCGGGGGCCGCTGCTGCCGTTCCTGCTGGGGCTGGCGCTGACGCCGCTGGGCACGGTCGCGCTGCACCGGTACCTGGTGCGGCCCGCGATCGACACGGGCATGGTGTTCGTGCTGGCGGCGGTCGGGTTGCTGACCGTGCACTCGTCGACCCTGTTCGCCGGGATCGTGTTCGCGCTGCCGATGCTGGTCCAGCGGTGGCTGGTGGCCCGGGAGTGGCGGGCGGTCGGGCGGGACCTGCTGGCGCTGCTGCCGATCGGCGTGGCCAGCGTGGTGGTCGCCGCGATGCAGTTGTTCGGCGCGATCGGGCTGGCCAGCGGGGACGTGCCGTACTGGGGCTGGCCGAGCCAGGGCACCACGGCCACCGCGCTGGGCACGCTGCTGAGCTTCCAGCACGACATGCCGCGCCCGCAGATCTGGCTGGCTGGCGCGCTGTTCCTGGGATTCGTGTTTTTCCGCCGCCTGAACGGCCTGCGCTGGATCGGCGGCACCGCGCTGGTCTCTGGCCTGCTGTACGTGGCGGTGTCGTCGTCGAACCACCCGCTGGTGATGGCGATCTCGCGGCCGTGGTGGGACGACCCGTACCGGTTCGTGTCGATGGCGATGGTGCCGCTGTGCGTGATCGCCGCGCACGGCCTGGCCGAGCTGGCGACGTGGCTGAAGGACGGCATCTCGCGGTGGCGCTCGCCTTCGTGGCTGGCCCCGGCGACCGCGGTGGTGGTGCTGGCGGGGTTCGTCGGCATCACGAACGGCCTGTACACCGGCTCGAACACCGGCTGGGTGACGCCGGGTTACGGCAACGGGCCGGGGGTGAACAAGCACAAGCTGGCGGTCAGCCCGGACGAGGCGCAGGCGATGCTGGAGCTGGAAAAGCGCGCCAAGCCGGGCGACTGGGTGATGAACGACCGGTTCGACGGCGGTGCCTGGGTCTACGCCATCAGCGGCGTGCGCGGCGTCGCCGGCCACTACGACCAGGCCCTCCCCCCGGCCGACGCGCTCCTACTGGCCGACCGCTTCCGCGACTACGACACGGACCCCGCGGTACGCGCGGCCGCGCAACGACTGAACATCCGCTGGGTCCTGGTCGGCCAGTACGGCTACCCGCCCGAAGCCACGCGGCAAAAAGGCCTGGTCGACCTGGACTCGGAGCCCTTCGTGAAGCTGGTGTACCGAAACGCGGACGCCTCCCTCTACCAACTAGTCCCCTAACCACCCGGGCCGATGTCACGAATGGCGCGAGCCCCACGTTCACGCACCCGAACCCCACGTTCAGGCAGCCGAACCCCACACTCAGGCAGCCGAGTTCCACAGTCGTGCAGCCGAATCCCACATTCGGGCACGCCCGCGCAGGCCGAGTGCTCAAGGCGCTAAGTGTGAAACCCGGCTGCTCCAACGCGGGACTCAATCACGCGAGTGCGGAACTCAACTGCGCGAACGTGCGGTTCAGCTACCCGAGTGCGGAGTTCGCCTGCCTGAGTGTGGGACTCGCCTGCCCGAGCGTGGACTTCGGCCGCGAGAACGTGCGGTTCGGCCGCCCCCAGCGTGGGCTCGGCTGCCTGCGTGCGGGACTCGCCCGCCCGAGCGTGGATTTCAGCTGCGGGAACGTGGAATTCGGCTACCTGAGCGTGGCACTCGGCTAGCGAGTGTCGAACTCAGCTGCCTGAGCGTGGGGTTCGGCTGCCGGAACGTGGAGTTCGGCTGCCTGCGTGCGGGACTCGGCTGCCCGAACGCGGCACTCAGTGATGCGAGTGCGGAACTCAACTGCGCGAACGTGCGGTTCGGCTACCCGAGTGCGAGTTCGGCTACCTGAGTGTGGGACTCGCCTGCCCGAGCGTGGGGTTCGGCTGCCTGAGCGTGAAACTCGGCTCGCGAGTGTGGGACTCGGGTGCCTGAGTGTGGGGTTCAGTTCGGGCGTCTGGGGTGGGGGGCGGAGGCGCGGGTGGGGGGAGTTGTCCACAGGGGGTGGGGTGGGTGTGGATGGGGGATTTTGGCTGGTCAGGCGGGGTGCGGGGGTGGACCGACTGGGTAGTACCCCACAGGGGTCAGGCGGTGCGCCGCGCTTGGAGGCGGGCGGTGAGGGCGGCGCCACCGGCGGTGATCAGGTCGGCCACGGTGAACATGACCCGCGAGGCCACCGCGAACGCCAGTGCCTGCGGGCTCGAGATGGCGGTGGCGGTGAGGACAGCGACCATGGCGAACTCCCGCGCGCCCACCCCGCTCGGCAGGATGAAGGCGAAGGTGCCCGAGGTCATCGCGATCGCCATGGCGCCGATGCACAGCACGAAACCGCCGAAACCGGGAGCCCCGACCGAGTTCGCCAGCAGCCACAGGTGCAGCCCCTGCAGCGCGTAGACCAGCACCAGCGCGCCGAACACCTTGCCGATCAGCTTGTACGACAGGCGGTGGTCCAGCGGCGGGCGGCGCAGGATCCGGAGTACCAGCGAGGTGCCCCAGGTCAGTACGCGCGGGTGCAGAGCGGTGAACCCGACGGGCAACAGGACCAGCAGCCACCAGGCGTACGGGCTGTTCGCGAACACCGCCGGCATCGCCAGGATCGACAGCACCAGCGCGGCGACCACGCCCACGCCCAGGTGGATCAGCGACGCGGTGAAGATGCGGGCCCGCGCCAGGCCCGCCTTGCGGCCGAGCTCCATCTGCAGCAGGTACGCCCACACCGAACCGGGGATGTACTTGCCCAGCGAACCGACGAGGTTGATCTGCGCGCCCCGCGCGTAGCCGATCGGCTTGCCCAGCTCGTCGACGATGATCTGCCAGGCGTACACCCCGACCGCGATGCTGCTGACCAGCGCGACCAGCGAGAGCGCCGAGGACAGCCACGGGATGCCCTTCATGGTCACCCAGAACTCGTCCCAGCTGGTGATCAGCGAGCGGGCGGCGAAGAAGACGACCACGGCGATGGCCAGCCACCGGGCGGCGTCGAGCAGTTTCGCCCTGGTGGACTTCGGCCCCTTGGCCACCTCGGCGGCGGTCTTGTCGGGCTCGACGGTCGTCATCGGTCGTCGTGTCTCCTCGTCGGGCGTGCTCACACCTGAACACTCACCAAGCGGCTGAACTCGGCCAGCAGGTCGTAACCGTCCCACACGGCGGAGAAACTGAGCGCCGAACCGAACGGAACAATTCGGTCCACGCCGCGTCCCGCCAGTTCGGTCGCGAACTCAACCAATTCCTCGCGGCCGAACCCGAATTGGCTGACGGTCTGATCCTTGCGCACCACGATGGGCACCAAGTCCGAGAGGGTACGCACACTCGCCGAGCCGAAGGTGCCCGCCCCCAGCCATTCACGCGGAAGTGCGGCGGGTTCCGTCAGTTCGAGGGTGGCGACCGCGTTGCCGTCGAAGGTCATCTTGCTGATCAGCCCGTCGACCGCGGCGCCGTAGGCCGACACCCGCTTCTGCACGGCCATCGCGGGCTCGGTGACGTGCTGCTTCGCGGCCAGCACCTCGCTGAGCAGCCGCCGGAACTCCTCCCCGGCGGAGGCCGCCGCGTCGGCGTCCCCGACCCAGAAGATCGCCCGCGGCGACGAGCAGGCTGCCTGGTCGAACCAGTACGAGTCGTTGTAGAAGCCCTCGGCCGCACCCCGGCGCTCGGCGTCCGAAGCGGCCTGCCAGCCCGCCACCGAGACCACCGCGAACGAGGACCGGTCCGGGAAGGTCAGGTCACGCGCGTGCGGCGCCAGCGGGTACTGCCGCAGCGCCCGGACCGAACCGTCGCCACCCCAGATCACCCGCAGGTCGGCGGCCAGCGACAACGCGCCGCTGATCTCGTCACTGCGGTCGTAGGTGATCATCCGCTGGGTCTGCGTGATCAGCGCGGCGGTTTCCGGCTCCACTTCGGACAATGCGGCGTTCAGCGCGATCAGCACTTCTTCGGCCGCACCCGCCGAACGCGAGGAAACCCGCACCACGTTGTGGTTTCCGGCCAAAGCCGACAACGCCCACGAATACACGAAAATGGTGTCCACATTGGCCGGTGGCACGTGGAAGACCAGTCCGCGCGGGAAACGCAGTGCGTCCCCGTCGTCGGCCAACCGCGTCAGCGCCTTCCGGATCTCCGACTTGCGCAGGAAAAACCCGAGCGAAGCCAGTTCCGGATAACGCCGGGCCACCGCGGGCGCCAGCAGTTTGCGCGCGAACTTGGTGAGGAATTCGATGATGCGCGGGTCGCCGACCTTCAGGCGGCCGCCGTCGGGCTCGGCGCGGAGCCGGTCGACGAGGTCGCCGACGACCACCGGATCACCCAGGGGAAAACGCTGTGTGAGGCTCATGCCGCCTGCCCCGAGAAGGTGTCCGAGCAGCCGCGGGCCTCGGCCTTGGGCAGCCTGCCCAGCACGGAGAAGTGCTTGCCCGGCCAGTCGCCGTCGTCGATGCCGTTGTACACGCCCAGGTCCTCGGTCAGCAGCACGTGCCCCGGGTACGAGCGCGGCAGGGTGCTCACCACCTCGATGACCCCCGGCTTGCCGACCGGTTGCTCGGCCCAGGTCTCCGGGTCGCGGATCACCACGTCGGCGAAATCCGGGCAGTACAGCGAATTGCCCGACGGTCCTTCGAGGAACACCGTGCCGATCTGCTCGATCATCCCGTAGTAGTTGTAGATCTGGTGCAGGCCGGTGTCCTCTTTGAACCGCCTGCGGAACTCGGTGTTGTCCACCGACCGGTCGATCAGCTTCTTCCAGCCACCGGAGTGGATCAGGATGCCGTTCGACAGGTCGAGGCCGTGGTCACGGGCCACTTCGTACAGGTAGAGCCAGACCATGAAGGTGAAGCCGAAGATCAGGAACGGCTGGTCGCCGTGGCGCTCCAGGAAGCCCTTGACCGCCTCGACGTCCGGCTGGTCGTGCTCGTCGAGCACGTAGACGTGCTTGCGGCCGAAGTTGGCCATGCCCAGTACGCCCGCGCCGCGCGCGGAGAACGACCGGCGGTTCTTGATGATGCCGACGGTGTCCACCATCAGCATCGGCAGCCGCTCGCCGCCCAGCACCGTCTGCAGGGTGGCGCCGAGCTGCTTGGTCTGCGCGCCCGCGGCCTCCTTGTCCAGGTAGATGCGCGAAGCGCCGGACCCGGTGGTGCCGGACGAGGTGAGCGTCTTGAAGACCTCGTCGTCAGGCACGCTCTTCAGGTCGTGCGTCTTGAACATGCGGACCGGCAGCCAGGGCAGCTCGGCGATCGAGCCGAACTCGGCGTCACGGGCAATGCCCAGCGAGGAAAGGATCCGGTCGTACCCGGCCGAATTGGCCCGGTGGTGGGCGGTCAGCTCGGCGAGCTGGGGCAACAGGGTCGCTTCCCGCTCCGCCTGCGACAGCGTGAACACACTCATACCTGGCTCTCCAGCGTCCGATAGTCGATCTTGCCGCTGGCGAGCAGCGGCACGGTGTCCAGAGGACGCACGTCGAAGCCGCTGGTGTGCAGGTGCAGCCGCTCCGACAGGGCGCGGGACGCCGCCTTGCAGGTGTCCCGATCGGCGCCCTCGGCGAACAGCACGACCTTGTCCCCGGCCGCGACCGCCGCCACCACGTCGATCCCCACCGAAGCAGAACGCACGGCCTGCTCGAGATCATCCAGGCTCACCCGGTTGCCGAAGACCTTGCCGATCCGCTTGAGCCTGCCGGTGATGAACAGGAAGCCGTCGGCGTCGAGGTAGCCGAGGTCGCCGGTGGCCAGCTCACCACCGCATTCGTCGCCGGCGGCCAGCTCACCCTCGTTCTCCGCGTACCCCATCATCACGTTCGGCCCGCGGTAGAGGACCTCGCCGACGATCTTCGGGTGCGTGGTCTCCACGCCGTCGTCGCGGCGGATGGTGAACTTGCCGCCGGGCAGCGCGGGACCGACCGAGCCGAGCTTCTCGGCGAGCCGGTCGGCGGGCACGGTGGAGATGCGCGGGGCCGCCTCGGTCTGGCCGTACATCACGTACATCCGGCCGCCGACCGCGCGGATCTTGTCGTTGAACTCGGTGATCAGTTCGCTGCGGAGTTTGCCGCCCGCCTGCGTCAGCGTGCGCAGGCTCGGGTAGCGCTCCGGGTCGAACTTCATCCGCCGGAGCATCTCGTAGTGGTAGGGCACCCCGGCCAGCGAAGTGCACTTGTGCTCCTCGACCGCGTTCCAGAACCCGCGGCCCAGCACGCCGGACGGCTCGACCACCACGGTCGCGCCCCGGATCAGGTGCGAGTTCAGCACGGACAGCCCGTAGCTGTAGTGCAGCGGCAGGCAGGTCGGCGCGACCTCGTGCGCGTCGATGCCCAGCACCTCGGCGATGGCTTCGGCGTTGGACAGCACAGCCGAGCGCGACAGCCGGACCAGCTTCGGGTTCCCGGTGGACCCGCTGGTCGGCAGCAGCACGGACAGGTGCGGGTGCGGTTCGACGCCGTCGAGCGCGTCCCGCACCCAGTGGTCCTCGGCGAGCGTGTAGCCCTCTGGCGCGTCGGCTTCCGGCGCCTGCAGCACCGCGGCGGGCCGGAACCGCTCGATCAGCCCGGCCAGCACGTCGGCGTCCAGCGCCGGGTCGATCAGCGCGATCGCCCGGCCGGCCTCGAAGGCGGCCAGGTACCGCAGCACGCTGTCCAGGTCGACCGAGGTGCGCGCGAACAACACGCCCGGCGGCAGCAGTTGCAGGCCCGCGGCGATGCGCGCGACCTCGGCCTCGAGTTCCGGCCCGGCCAGCGTGCGGCCCCCGGCCGCGTCGATCAGCCGAGCACCCGCACCCAGCAGCGTCACAGGACCAAGCCTCCATCGATGCCCAGCACCTGACCGGTGATGAACGAAGCGTCGTCGCCCGCCAGGAAGCGGATCGCCGCGGCGACCTCCTCCGGCCTGCCGAGCCTGCCGAGCGGGGTGCGCTCGGTGTTCGACGTCCGGACCTCGTCGGTCAGGCTCTCGGTCAGCGCGGTCTCGATCACGCCCGGCGCCACCGCGTTCACCCGGATGCCGGAGCGCCCCAGCTCCTTCGCCGCCGACTTCGCGATGTTCGCCACCGCTGCCTTCGACGCCGCGTACACGGTCTGACCAGCACTTCCGTACTCGCCGACCACGGAGGCCAGCACCACGATCGAGCCGGTCTTCTTCCGCATCATCGCGCGGGCGGCGGCCTGCACCGTGTGCAGCGTGCCCGCCACGTTCGTGGCCAGCGTGCGGTCGACGTCCTCCGCCCGGATCATCCCGAGCAGGCCGCCCTCCATGATCCCGGCGTTGGCCACCGCGATGTCCAGCTGCCCGTGTTCCTTGGCGACCCCGCGGACCAGCGAGGCGACCGCCTTCGGCTCGGTGACGTCCAGCGCGAGCCCGCTCACCTGGCCGTCGACCGACTCAGCCGCCTCCTTGGCGGCCGATTCGTCACGGCCGGTGAGCACCACGGTGGCACCCGCCTCGGCGAGTGCCCGTACCGTGGCCAGCCCGATGCCGCGGGTACCGCCGGTGACCAGTGCGACCTTCCCCGAGAGCGTGCTCACGCCTGCTCCTGCAGCTCCTTGACCATGTCCACGGCCACCTTGAAGCTGCTCATGTCGATCACCTGGTCGGTGTCGAACTGCACGTCGAACTCGTCCTCGATGGCGGCGACCAGCGCCATGTGGCCCACGGAGTCCCACGCCTCGATGTCGCGGTACTTCAGGTTCTCGACGTCGACCCCGTCATCGAGCTGGAGCGCCTCGATGAAGACTTCCTTCAGCTTGTCCTGCACAGCCATGTCTACCTGGCACTTCCTCTTCGAATGGGGCCGATGACCATCCTCGACGGTACCAACCCCGGGGGGTCAGCCCGCGAGCGCGGGCAGCAGCTCACTGAGCGTTTCGAGGTAGGTGTCCGCGCCCTCCGGGCGGAACTTCAGCGCGTCGTTGCGGACGATCACGCTGTGTGCTCCGGCGGCGTGCGCGGCCTCCACGTCGTGGTAGGTGTCGCCAACCAGCGCGGCCTCGCCCGGCGTGGCGCCGTAGTGCTTGAGCACCGCGTGCACGCCTTCCGGGTCCGGCTTGAGCTGGGCGACGTCTTCCCGTCCGATGACGTGCAGGCCGTCGGCGAGGTTGCCCAGCGCGTCGAACACGCAGTGGCGCGAGTTGCGCGTCACGATGGCCAGCGAGTAGCGGCCGGTCAGCGATTCGAGCAGCTCACGGGCCCCGGCGGTGAACTCACCACGCGGCACCGACTCGCGCTCGTACCGCGTGACGACGTCCAGGCCCTCGGTGTTGCCCTCGTCGAGGTACTGCTGGAACAGCGGCCCGAGCTTGGCGTCCGGGGCGAGGCCGAGGTCGGCACGCAGGCCCGCGAAGTCGACCGGCAGCCGGAAGAGGGTGCCGTCGAAGTCGAAAGCGATCGTCGTCAGCACCGTCAGATCTTCTTGGCGGCCCATTCGCCTTCCCTGACCAGCTGGTAGCCCATGTCGATCATGCGGACCCAGTACAGGTCGTCCGGCAGCGGGTTGTACACGGCGGGCTTCTCGGTGAGCTGGTTGCCCAGGCCCAGCTGGATGTACATGTCGGGCATGTTCAGCCCGGCGTGGGCGAAGAAGTTGCTGGTGGTGAAGAAGCGGCCGACGTTGATCTCGGTGACCATCGGCACGCCATGGGCGTTCTCCTTCATGTCCACGCAGAACACGCCGCTCGGCTTGGCCGAGACCGCGCGGACGGCCGCCTCGCCGATCTTGTTCACGTCGTCGCGGTTGACCGTCTTGGCCACCGAGGGTGACGAGCTCTGCCCACTGGGGGTGAGGTTGCCGAAGATGTACTCGATGCGGGAGCGGGCCTGCGAGGTGATCAGCTCGCCCTCGTGCCACAGGCTCTGCCAGGCGAACTCCTCGCCGGGCAGGTACTCGCTGGCCATGAAGTCGCCGTAGTCGAGGCCGCGGAAACCACGCCAGTAGTCGATCCAGGCGTCACCCTGGTAGTAGGAGTTGATCGGCAGGCTGCCACGGGAACCGGCACCGCGAATGGCCCGCAGCCACACCCGCGGATTGATCTTGAGCAGTTCTTCCAGCGCGCCCTTGAGGTCGGACTGGGAATCGATCTTGACCGCTTCCGGAACGGAAACGCCGTTGGCCTTCATGTGCGCGTTGAAGGCCATCTTGTCCTGGCACAGCGCGATCGCGCGGGCGTCCGGCAGGAACGTCGGCGCGTTCAGCCGGTCCCGGTTCTCGGCCAGGTAGCCGACCTCGACGTCGGGCTGGGGGTGCACGAAGTCGATCTTCTCGGCGTCGATGACGCGGTTGATCGCGTCGGCGTAACCGGGGTCGGAGACCGGCGGCACGAGGTACTTGGCGTCGACGTTGAGCAGCTCGAGGTGGAAGGGCTTGATGTCGGTGCCGACCACCGTGTACTCGTTCGGCGAGACGGCGAGCGCGTCCCGGAAGTTGTAGGCGGCGGAACCGCCGGCGCCGGTGATCAGAATGCGTGCACTGCTCATTTTGTGTGTTTTCGCCCTTTAGTGTTCAGGCCCGCGCACCAGGGCCGAGGCGGCAGCGGGGAGCCACTTGCGACCGGCGGGTATCGTGACGCCCGCGTCAGTGCCAGCACCGGTGCCGACCCAGGGGGCTACTAGCCATGCCGAGGCACGACTGTACCTGACGCGCCGGAAGTGTCCGCCGAGGTGAAAGACTGCTGCATGATCCCCATTACCGTGGTCGACGTCCGCGATGCGGAGGACCTGGTCGTCGAAGTGCTGCGATCCGGCGCCATCGCGCAGGGCCCGATGGTGAAGCGTTTCGAGGAAGCATTCGCCGCCGTCTCCGGCACCAAGCACGCGGTGGCGGTGAACAACGGCACCACCGCGCTGGTCGCCTCACTGCAGGTGCTCGACCTGCAGCCGGGTGACGAGGTCATCACCTCGCCGTTCACCTTCGTCGCGACCCTCAACGCCATCCTCGAAGCGGGCGCGACCGTGCGCTTCGCCGACATCCGGCGGGACGACTTCGCGGTCGACCCGGACGCGGTCGCCGCCGCCATCGGCCCGCGCACCAAGGTGCTCATGCCGGTGCACCTCTACGGGCAGACCGCGGACATGGGCAAGCTGGCCCCGCTGGCCGCCGAGCGCGGGTTGCACCTGGTGGAGGACTCGGCGCAGGCCGTCGGCGCGACCTTCGAGGGCCGCCGCTCCGGCTCGTTCGGGCTGGGCTGCTTCTCGCTCTACGCCACCAAGAACATCACCACCGCCGAGGGCGGCGTGATCACCACGGACGACGACGTGCTGGCCGACCGGCTGCGCGTGCTGCGCAACCAGGGCATGCGCGCCCGCTACCAGTACGAGGTCGCCGGGCACAACTACCGGATGACCGACCTGCACGCCGCCGTCGGCATCCCGCAGCTGGAGAAGCTGGACTCGATCACCGCGGCCCGCCAGCGCAACGCCAAGCGGCTCACCGAGGGCCTGTCCGGCACGCCGGGGCTCGAGCTGCCGCAGGTGCTGCCCGGTCGTGAGCACGTGTGGCACCAGTACACCGTGCTGGTCGGCCCGCACGCGTTCCTCTCGCGCGACGAGCTGGCCGCGGCGCTGACCGAGCGCGGCATCGGCAACGGCATCTACTACCCGAAGGTCGTCTTCGACTACGACTGCTACCGCGGGCACGAGCTGATCCCGGACGCCGACCTCGCGAGCGTGCCGATGGCGAACTCGGTGGCCGCGCAGGCACTTTCGCTGCCCGTGCACCCGAAGCTCTCCGAGGACGACGTGGACAAGATCATCGAGACGGTTCGCGAGGTGCTCGGCGCATGACGCACCGCATCGCACTGGTGGGCACCGGCACCATGGGCTCGCTGCACGCCAGGGTGCTCTCGCAGAACGAGCGCGTGGAGCTGACCCGCGTGATCGACCCGCGCGAGGAGGCGGGCCGCGCCGCCGCCGAGCGCTTCGAAACCCGGTGGACGCCGGAAATCGGCGATCTGTCCGATGTGGACGCCGTGGTGCTGGCCGCGGCCACCGAGGTGCACCACCCGCTGGCGCTGGAGGTCCTCGGCCAGGGCAAGCCGCTGCTGGTGGAGAAGCCGGTGTCGAACAGCCTGGAGTCGTCCAAGGAGATCGTCGAGCTGTCCGCGGCCAAGGACATCCCGCTGATGTGCGGGCTGCTCGAGCGCTACAACCCGGCGGTGATGACCGCGCGGGCGCTGGTGCACGAGCCGATCCACCTGATGGCCCGGCGGCACGGCCCGTACGCCCCGCGCATCAAGACCGGCGTGGCGTGGGACCTGCTGGTGCACGACGTGGACATCGCCATCCAGTTCTTCGGCGGGCAGACCCCGGCGCGGATCACCTCCGGCGCGGGGTACTTCCACCCGTCGTCGGTCGAAGGCGCCGAGGACACCATCGAGACGGTGCTGACCTTCCCGACCGGGCTGGCCACGGTGTCGGCGTCGAGGCTGGGGCAGCGCAAGGTGCGCTCGCTGGTGGTGTCCGAACTGGACCGGCTGATCGAGATCGACCTGCTGCGGCGGGACGTCACCATCTACCGGCACGTCTCGCACGACGCGGCCAGCTCGGACGGCCTGGGTTACCGCCAGCAGACGGTGATCGAGATCCCCGAACTGATCACCGCCCGCGAACCACTGGCGACCCAGCTGGACCGGTTCGTCGACCTGCTCGAAGACAAGATCGACGCCGCCGCCGAACGCGACTCGATCCTGCCGTCGCACCACGTGGTGGCCACCGTCAAGGACACCGCCTCCACCCCGGCGTGACGCCGTCGTGGGGTGCCCGGCGCGTGCCGGCACCCCACGGAGTCTTCGGTCAGGTGCCGGAACCGGCCGGGTACTCGGTGGCGTACCTGGCCAGGTCTTCCCAGCTGGGCAACGTCGGCCAGTCGAACCAGCGGTGCGCCTCGGTGTACTCCCTCTTGACCCCGGCAGAGGCGTCCACGCCCACTCCGATACCCAGGCTGTCGGAGACGTACTGCCCATCATCGGTTACCGACAGGCCGCCCTCCAGCCCCGGGCCGCGGAAGACGGAAGCGCCACCGTACGTGGAAGGCCCGTTGAGCTCATCTATGTTCGCGTTCGAACCCCGCAAGCTGACGGAGCGGTGAAAACCGGGCTTCGGATCGTCCGGGCCCAGGCTCGGACCGCCCGACGCTGTCTTGGACCAGCCCAAGCCTTGCGAATCGGCCACCACGCAGTAATCCACCCCGCCACCAACCGGCCCGAGCGAACCCCCGCCACCCCCGCAGGCCGCCACCGAGCCCTCCGCCTTGTTCGCGAGCTTCTCCGCTTCGATCCTCTTCCGCTCTTCCACGGCACGCCGCAGGTCCTTGGCCTGCTGCACAGTCGTCACAGGGGACTTGTGGCCCGCGTGCCCGCCAGCTTCGAGTTGCTGTTCCCGCTGTCGCTGCGCATCCGCCGCAGCCGCCGCTGATGGCAGTGGCGGTGATGGTGGCCCGGGAGGAACAGCATCCGGGTTGGCGTACATCAGCCTCGAACGGGCTTGCTTACGCTCCTGGGCCGCACGTTGCTCGTCGGTCAACGGCGGTGCCGTAGAGGTAACCGTCCGCTCATCCGACGAAGGCGCCGGCGGCGAGGACGGGGGTGCCGGAGCGTTACGACGATCGCGAAGGCGCCCATAGGAGTCCAGCGGTTCGTCCGCCGGAGGCCGCACGCCCAAACCATCCTCAGCGATTCGTTCGGACAAAGTCCGCTCTCGTTCACCCCGCGGCTCGGGCATCGGCGGCCCGTACTTCTCACCACCCTGCCGCTTCCTCGCGGCCCCGGACTCGCGAACTTGCCGTTCTTCCAGGCGTTTCACCTCCGCCTCGGCTTCCCTGGTTCGCTGCGAAGTCCCGAGGCCCGTCACGTCCGCGTCCCGCCGAGCTCCGGCCGCGTCCTCCCTGGCCCGATCGAGCTGCCGCTTCAAGCCGGTGCCGGGATTGCCGCCCTTCTGGGCTTCCGCGTAGTCAGCCCGGCCCGGAGCGGTCTGCTGCAGATCACGAAGCGCCTCCCCCCGCTTTTTGCGCTCCTCCGAGCCTTCCAGGCGCGGCGACAGCATCCGGTCCTCGCTGGATACGGGCCGTGGCCGCCCCAAGGAGTCCACCGCCTCATCGATGGGCGTCTTGCCAGAAGTCGCACCCGGAACCTCACTCCGGGCCTCGGTGACCCGGGGACCAGGACGCTCGGTCTTCGAACCGGCCGACTCCCTCTTCAAACTCCCACTCAAATGCGGACCACCCCCCGAACCCGACCGCGACACCCCAGCCCGCTTACCCGGCGCAACCTCCTTCTTCCCAACACCCGAATTCGCCGGTGCGGTCTTGCCAGACCCAGACTCCACCTTCCCAGAACCCGAACCCGACGACTCCCTCTTCAAACTCCCACCCAAACGCGGACCACCCCCCGAACCCGACCGCGACACCCCAGCCCGCTTACCCGGCGCAACCTCCTTCTTCCCAACACCCGAATTCGCCGGTGCGGTCTTGCCAGACCCAGACTCCACCTTCCCAGAACCCGAACCCGACGACTCCCTCTTCAAACTCCCACCCAAACGCGGACCACCCCCCGAACCCGACCGCGACACCCCAGCCCGCTTACCCGGCGCAACCTCCTTCTTCCCAACACCCGAATTCGCCGGTGCGGTCTTGCCAGACCCAGACTCCACCTTCCCAGAACCCGAACCCGACGACTCCCTCTTCAAACTCCCACCCAAACGCGGACCACCCCCCGAACCCGACCGCGACACCCCAGCCCGCTTACCCGGCGCAACCTCCTTCTTCCCAGCATCCGAATTCGCCGGTGCGGTCTTGTTCTTGTTCGACTTGTCGACGCTGGCGATCTTGGCGGGTGCCCCCTTGTCGGGGGCGGCTTGGGCGGCCGCCGTGCCGAGCAAGCCGAAAACAATGGTGAGGAAACCGCCTGAAGCCGTGTAGAGGACGGCCCGCTGGACGGCGGTCATGTTCGAACTCATGAATACTCCCTCTATCACTCGTGCTTGCGGTTGTGGATTTCTTCGGCCAGCGATCGGCCCATCCGCTGAAAACTCGCCGCCACGCCTGCCTTGATTTCACGACGACTGTCCGTCACCACTCACTGCGCGGGTGCGAACTCGGCGAGGTCGGCCCGCAGGATGGCTGCCTGCGCCGCAGCACCAAGCACACCGAAAGCGAGTATTCCGCGTGCCAAAACCGATCATCGCGCGGAAACCACTCGCGACACAACTGGACCCGGTTCACAGAAGTTTGGAAGTAATGGCCGACGTCACCACCGAACGGACGTCGATCCCACCCGGCGCAAATAACGACTTCTTCTTCGGCTCATCAACACAACCGGCCTGTCTCGGCGATTTTGCACAGATTGCGCAGCAGTCGCACCGATAACGCCAAGGCAATGGTTAGGCAACAGTCGATTCAGCTGATCCAGAAAGAGAGACTAGGATGCTGGGCCCTGGACCGGCGGCCCTGGAGCCATCACTGTTTCCTCGGGCGGATCGGACACCCAAGGCCAGTCGAAGATCCGGCCTGCCTGGCTGTACTCCATGCCAGCCATGACGCCACCGCCGACCCCGACCCCGACCCCGTACCCGGTGGTGAGGTGCTTGAAGTCCCTGGTGACCGAAGCAGACGCAGTTCCGGCCAGGCCGGCCTTCCCGGTGGCCGACGCAGAGTAAGACTCTCCCGGTATCTCATCGATGTTGGCGGACGACTTCTTCACACTGACACCAGCACCGACCGAAGCTCCCGCACCCACGCCGACATCCTGGTCAGCGCTCCAGCCAAGCCCTCTCTCATCAACGGTCAGACAGACGTCAGCGGCGGAACCCGTGACAGCCTGCATATTCACACCACCGCAAATCGAGCCAGAACCGTTCGGCTTGCCGTTCTTCTTGTTGTACTCTTCGGTTTCTCTTTGCTGCTTCTCCTGATCCGTTTTCGCGTTTGCCGCCTTACGAAGTTTTTCGTTGATGATGTTCTGCTTGCGCTCCACCTCCTTCCGCTCCTGCTCGGCCGACCATGCCAGTTTTTCCGCATGCTCCCTTTCGAGCTCTTCCTTGCGAAGTTGCCGCTTGGTCTTCGGTTTCGGCTTGGTCTCCGGTTGCGGCTGGGGCTGCGGGGTCACGCTGGTTCGCCGCGCCTCACCCAGCGGGTCCGAGACCGCCTGCCTGACTTCCATGAGCGGCGTTCCTCGACGCTGCGGCTCGGCCGGTGCGGTTTGGGGAGTTCCCGGCTGGCCAAGCCCGCGCAGTTTAGCCAGCGGATCCCTGTCGCTTCCAGAACTGCGCGTGGACGGCTGGGTCTGGCCACCCAGCGCCGATTTCGGACGTTTCCCTTCGCCGGCCACCGGCCCCACGAAGCCCTTGGGCTTCTTCGCGCGTTCCTCTTCCTCTTCGCTTTCTGCACCGGACTTGTTCGCACGCACCTGCTTCAGAAACTCCGCTACCCTCGGGTCAGTGATCGCCTCTTTGCCATCAGGCGGTGTGGGTCGCTCCGACGATGCCTGGACGGCCGTCGGCTTGCCGTTGGCGGAACCACTCGCCTGAACGGCAGGCTTCACCTCCGCGGAAGACCCAGTGGCGGGGCGGACAACGGGCTTGCCATTCAGCGTCTGCAGACCACCGGGCTTCACATCACCAGATCTCACATCCGCCCGAGTCACCTCCGACTGCTGCTTCTTGGCAGCCTTCCCCTTATCGTTTTCCGACGGGTCGGATCGATTCGACCAGGCTTGGGCAGGTGCCCCCTTGTCGTTGCCCTTGTCGTTGCCCTTGTCGTTTTCCTGCGCGCCCGCCTTCTTGTTCTCGGGTGGATTCTGCTTCGCGGGCTTCTCGGCAGGCTTGTTCGCGCTCTTCGTCTTGAGCTGGCTCAGTTCCTTCTGTTGCTGCTGCGGGATTCCGCCAGGAGGGGGTGCGGCCGCCGCAGGGTCACCTCCGCCGCCACCGGCGCCGACCGGCGCCCGTGGACCGGCCTGGGCGGCGGTGGCGCCGAGGATGCCGAAGACTACGGAGATGAAGCCCCCGGAGACTGTGTAGAGAATGGTTTTCTGGACGGAGACTCTGGTGTCCTTCATGGTCTAGGCGCCATTCGTGACGAAAACCGAAACGGAACCGTTCCCGGTCTTCTTGCTGATGGTGCGGCTCTCGCCGGGCTTCACGTCCGAAGAACTGAGCTTGACCTCCACCTTTTCGGGCTTCTTCTTGTGGTCGCTGCGCTGTTCCCGGAGCTTCTTCTGGAAGTCGCGAGATCCCTTGTGTTCCCTGCGTGCCTGGCCCAGCTCACCCTTGGCTTCCTTGAGCTTGCTCTTCGCCTGGCCGAGCGACTTCTCGGCTTCGCCGACCTGCTTCTCCGCCTCGTCGACAGCGCCTTTCGCCTTGTCCAACTTGGACTTTTCCGCCGTCTTCTCCGGCGGCTTTTCCGGAAGGGCCACGACGAACTTGGGCTTCTCGGTGACCTGTGGCGCCCGCACCGCCTGCCGCACCGGGGAGCGCTGCTCCTTCACCTTCACCACTGGTTTGACCGCTGGTTTGGTCGCAGGCTTGGCCACCGCCTTCGGTACGGCGGGCGACGCGGCGGGTGGCGCGACAGCCGGGACGGCGGCTGGCTGCGGCACTACCGGAACTGCGGCTGGTGCGGGTTTCGGCGCGGCCGGTTGCGCGGCGGCGGTATTGGTCGGTGTCGGTTCCTCATCGCCGCTCAACAGGTTGACCGCGGTCACCCCGACGGCCACCCCGGCCAGTCCGGCCGCACTCGCGACGGCGATTCGCTGTACCTTGCTGGCCTGCCTCATCGGTCACTCATCTCCCGTTCCTCATTACGACTTTCCTTGCGGTCGTAGGCCTCTTCGGCCAGTGAGCGGCCCATCAAGCCGCCGAAAACGCCGGCGGCGACGCCGGCGACCATGCCTGCGACCGGGCCGACCATCAGGCTGGGCACGACGCCCGAGACCACCGAGGCGGCGAATCCGCCGAGGCCGGTGGCGGTGGCGCGGCTGAGCGGTTTCCGCTCGTGGTCCAGGTAGTAGTCGTCTTCGGGGTATGCCTCGACTTCGGGCACGGGCTCCGGTTCCGGGGCGCGCTGCTGCTGCCACGCGTTGTCCGGGATGACCAGGAAGCGGGCGGTGTCGCTCTTGCGGCGCAGGCCCCCGCGCTCGACCGCGGCCCGCACGATCTCGTTCATCGTGCGAGGGGCGGCCAGGGTGGCGGTCACTGCTGGGCGAGGTCGCGCAGCTTCTTCGCGACCTCCGGGGAGACGTCCACCTTGCCCGGCAGCTTGATCTTGACCACCCTGCGCTCCTTCTTCTTCTCCTGCCGCTTTTCCTTCTTCTCCTTGATCTCCTTGCGAGCCGACTCGACCTCGCCCTTGGCTTCGGACAGCTTGGTCCGCGCGCTGGACAGATTTTTCTCCGCGTCGGCCACCGACTTCTCGGCCTCGCCGAGCTTGGCCACGGCCCGGTCCAGCTTCTGGTCGGCGGCCTTGCCGTCGTGCTTCTTGTGGTGCACCACAACGGGTTTGCCCGATTCGGCGAGTACCGTCTTCGTGCCGTTCGTGGCCATGGCGTACGACTTGGCCGACGGGCCGCTGGACGTCGCCGACGCGCTGACCGAGGGCTGCGCGGCCGCCCGCACGATCACCGGCTTGCGCACCACCTTCTCCACCACCTTGCGCGGCCGCTCGGCGGGCTTGCGCACCTTCGGCTTCTCCACCGCTTTCTTCACCGGCGCCGCCTGCTTGACCGGCGCGGCGGGCTGAGCCGCGGGCGGCTGCGCGGCCGGAGCCGGCGCCACCTTGGCCGTGGGCGCGGGAGCAGGCGCAGGCGCCGGAGCGGCAGGTGCCGGGGCCGGGACCGGGGCCGCAGCGGGAGCCGAGGCTTCCGGCTCGTCCTCCATGGTCATCGCGTTGACCGTCGACGCACCGATCGCCGCGGTGATCAGCCCGGCCACCCCGTAGACCGCGGCACGCTTCAGATTGCTCGTTTCGCTCATGGGTCCCACCTCGTCGCTCCACCAGTGACGCGGCCGAGCCTGGGCCATTCCGGTCCAGCGGGGATACATCCGCGGTACATCGGGCCCGGTCCCGGCTCAAGTGCGGTAGAAATGAGCTTCCAGCGCGCGAGAACCCCGGGGAGGGTGGTTTGACCGGCGACGAATCCGTGGCGCCCCGACGCAGATTCCGGCCGGGCCGCGGGGTCCGGCTCACCGCGTTGATCGTGGCGCTCCTGCTGGGCCTCGGCGTCGCGTTGTGGATCCCGTGGCAGTCCAAGCCCTCCGAGGACGAACTGCGCGAGCAGGCCGGGCTCCAGGGCAAGGTCGAACTGCTCATCGGCACCATGGACGACATCCCCGGCGCGGGTTACAAGGACCCGGTGACCGGCCGCTACAGCGGATTCGACGTGGAGATCGGCTACCTGATCGCCGCCGACCTCGGGTTCCGGCCGGACGAGGTGCGCTTCCTGACCGTGGAGAACGAGGACCGCAGTCGCATGGTGGCCTCCGACGAACGCGGGCAGCGGCAGCGGGTCGATCTGGTGATCGCGGTCTACAGCCGGACCGACGAGCGCGAAAAACTGCCCGAGGTCAGCTTCTCCCAGCCGTACCTGGAAACCGAGCAGTCGGTGATGACCCTGCGCGGCCACGACCCGATCGACGACCTGACCGCGCTGCGCGACAAGTCGGTCTGCACGATCAGCACCTCCACCTCCCGCCACCCCGCCGAAGCGGCCGGCGCGAAGATGGTGAACAAGAGCAAGATCAGCGACTGCCTGCAGCCGCTGCGCGACGGGCAGCTCGACGCGATGACCACCGACGCGGCCATCCTCGCCGGGTTCGTCGGGGCCGAGCCGCAGACCTTCCAGCACCACGACGTGGGGCTGGAGACCCCGGAGTCGTGGGCCGTCAACACCGGCGGCAACGAGCCGCTGAAGACGCTGGTCGACCTCTCGCTGTACCGCTCGAAGCACGACCCGGCCGACAAGCGCTGGGAGGACGCCTACGACCGGTACCTCCGCCCGCTCGAAGCCGCCAGCGCACCGCAGTTCATCGCCGACGACCAGCAACCCGACGTGGAAGAGGTGGAGGTCCGGCAATGGCCGTGGGAGAGGCTGGCCGGCGTCGTGCGCCCGGCGGTGACGCGGAGGCGCGCGGGTTCGAGTGGACGCTCGCGCTGCTGCCCGCGTTCCCGATCGTGCTGCTGGTGCTGCGCCTCTGGCACCTGAGCCGCCAGGACCTGCACACCATGCTCCTGCTGGTGCAGAACGTCGGCCCGCTCGACCTGGTCAGCTCGCTGGTGATCACGCTGATGTGGGTGCCGCCGGTGTTCCTGCTCGGCGGCCACGCGCTCGGCCTGCTCTACGTGGTGAGCGCGCCGCCGGGAGCGCCGGATTCGTGGCTCAGCCGGACCGCCGACCGCACGCCGGACTGGGCGCTCGCGGTGACCGCGATGTGGGCGGCGATCGCCTGGGAGCTGCGGTTCCTGCCCGCGCTGGCGATGGTCGTGCTGGTCATCCTCGGGCTGACCGTGCGGCGGCGGTACCCGGAGCGGACGCGGGTGATCCGCGGGGTCTGCCTGGTGGTGCCGCTGGTGACCGCGGTCGCCGCCTACCTCTGGTTCGGCCAGACGATCGCCGGCGCCTTCGCGCGTGGGGAACTGGTACTGGCGCTGCTCCTGCTGGTGCCGCCGCTGCTCACGCCCCTGCTGACCGGCCCGATCCCGGCGCGGTTCGCGCGGGTGGCCACGCACGGGCCCGCAGCGGCGGCCGCGCTGCTCGGGCCGTTCGTGCTGCTGGCGGTCTTCCTGCAGGCGCCGGTACTGCCGTCGGTGGCGCTGGAGCTGAGCGAACCGCGGCAGGTGGTGCTCGGCAGCGTGGTCACCGTGGACGACACGATGACCACCCTGCTCGACGACCAGGCCGAAGTGCGGTTCGTGCCGAACAGCAGCGTGGTGGCGAAGGTGCTGTGCGAGGGCAGCGAATCGGTGCCCTACAGCGCGGCCACCGCGCACGGCTGGCCGGTGGAGGAGTCGGCGCTTTCGTGGGCACTGCCCGCGAAACGCCCGACCGGGCCGGACGACCCCCGGTGCGAGGGCCGTCCGCTGGTCACTCCTTCGGCTCGCTGAAGTCGCCGGCCGGGGCACCCCACGGGCCGGTCGCCATGCCGCGCTCCTCGGCCAGCTTGCGCCGCCGCTCGTTGTCCTCGCGGACGCGCTTGACCTCGTTCTCGATGTGCTCGTCGTCGTAGCGCTGGAACACCCGCGCCGGGTTGCCCGCCACCAGCGAGCGCGCCGGCACGTCCTTGGCCACCACGGAGTTCGGCTGCACGGTGGCGAAGTCGCCGATGGTCACCCCGGCCATGATCACCACCAGGCCGCCGATGAAGCAGCCCTTGCCGATCTTGACCGGCTTGCGCTCGATCAGGTCGCTGCCCGAGTGGTTCTGCAGCGTCATGTTCGCCAGCCAGCTGGAGTGGGTGAAGATCAGCGTGTTCACCCCGATGCTGGTGTGCTCGCCGATCTCCATGCCGCCGGAGGCGTCCAGGATGGCGCCCTCACCGATCCAGCAGTGCTCGCCCATCTTCAGGTTGTCCGGGCTGACGATCTTCGCCCGCTGCCGGATCCGCGTGGTCTCCGGCAGGCCGAACAGCTTCGCGCGCTCGGCGTCGTTCATGTACTCCCCGACCAGTTCGGTCAGGATCTGCGGGCGCAGCCGGTTGCTGCGCTCGTCGTCGAAGAACATTCAGCGGCCCTTCGGGGTCGACTCGGCGATCAGCTTCTCGAAGGTGCGCAGGTGCTCGTCGCTGACCACGTCGAGGCCGAAGTTGTCCCGCACCATGGCGCTCTGCCGTTTCGCCAGCTCGGCGCGCTTCTCCGGGTCGTCCAGCAGGTCGATCACGGCCTCGCCGACCGCGGTGGCGTCGTCCGGCGGCACGATCAGGATGTTGTCGCCGTTGCGCAGCTCGATGCCGGGGTAGTTGTCCAGCGTGGTCGAGGTGATGGTCGCCGTGCCGGACAGCATGGCCTCCAGCGAAGCCGTGCCGCAGCCGCCGTTGAGGTCGTGCGTGACGATGTCGGCGGCGGCGAAGTACGCGGGCACGTCGGCCTTGGGCACCGCGCCCTTGACGATGAACTTGTCCGCGATGCCCAGTTCCTCGGCGCGCTTGATGAACGCGTCGTGGTAGACCCGCCCGACCACGATCACCTTGGTGTCCGGGTGCTTCTCCAGGATCGCCGGCATGGCGTTGACCAGCGGCATCCGGTCGCGCAGCGGGATCACGTGCCCCAGCGAGACGATCAGCGGGCCGTCCCCGATGCCGTTCTCCTCGCGCACGTCCTTGGTCAGCGGCTTCTCGAAGTGCGCGGTGTCCACCGCGATCGGGAAGTACTCCGAGTTCGCGTCGCTGGTGCCGTAGCGCTTGACGCAGTAGTCCACGCCCAGCTTGTCCAGGATGACGTACCGCGGCTTGATGATGCCGAGGATCGGCCGCACCAGCACCGCGTCGAGCATCCGGAACACCGAGCTGTACAGCTTCTTGTCGCTGATCAGCAGGGTGTGGATGGTGACGACCACCGGGATGCCGCGGCGGCGCGCGTACAGCCCGACCATCCACGACAGGTCGAAGAACTGCCCGTGCAGGTGGATCACGTCCGGGCGGAACTCGTCCAGCATCTTGAACAGCTTGCGCCAGTTGCCCGGCCGGACCGACGCGAAGGTCATGTCGAAGTCGATCGACAGGCCCAGCTGCGGCATCTTCATCGCCGGCAGCCGGACCACGCGGTAACCGTCGCGTTCCTCCTCCGCCGGTGCGTCGGAATACGCGGCGGTGATCGCGAGCACCTCGTTGCCACTGGCCGAGTACTGCTCGGCCAGCGACGCCGACATGTGCGCGCTGCCCCCCACCCGTGGCGGGAAGAAGTTGTTGACCACGACGATGTTCATCGAGCGCCCCTCTGCCGATCCGGCCGGTGGTAAGCCCATCAGCCGGCGGCCTGGCTCATGTGCAACTTGACCAGGTCGTGCATGCCCTGCTCGACCGGGATGGTCGGCTCCCAGCCGAGGACCTCCTTGGCGCGGGTGATGTCCGCCGCCCGGCGCGAGACCAGCACGTCGCGCTCGTTGAACTGCGGCTCGACCTGCACGCCGACGGCGTCGATCAGGATCTTGGCCAGGGTGGCGATGGAGGTGTCGATGCCGGTGCCGATGTTGATCGGCAGGTTCGAGCGCTCCGACTCCAGCGCGGCGACGACCGAGCGGGCCAGGTCGTGGACGTGCACGAAGTCCATCGACTGCTCGCCCTTGCCGTCGATGATCGGCGGCTGGCCGTTGCGCAGGCGGGTGATGAAGTGGTTGATCACCGAGGTGTAGTACGCCTCGCTCTTCTGGCCGGGGCCGTACACGTTGAAGAAGCGCAGGGCGTTCCAGGACAGGCCCTTCTGCCGCTCGTAGAAGCCGAGCAGGTCCTCACCGGCGCGCTTGGTGATGCAGTACGGGGTGAGCGGGCGGAGCTTGTCGTCCTCGTGCATCGGCAGGCGCTCCGGGTCGCCGTAGACCGAGGCGGTGGAGGCGAACACCAGGCGCTGCACGCCCTCGTCCGCGGCGGCGGCGAAGACGTTGTGGTTGCCGGTCATGTTGATGTCGATCGACTCGTGCGGGTCGGCGATCGACTTGTTGATCGACACCGTGGCGAAGTGCACCACGTGCGTGCAGCCGCGCATGGCCTCGCGCACCGCGCCGCCGTAGCGGACGTCCTTCTCGACCAGCTCGAGGTTTCCGGTGGCGGCCCACTCGTTCATCCGCTCGCGGTCGCCGCGGGTCATGTTGTCGAAGGCGCGGACGAAGTAGCCGCGCTCCATCAGCATCGGGATCACGTGCCCCGCGATGAAGCCGCCGGCGCCGGTGAACAGGACCGTCTTCTTTTCGGACATGGTGTGCGATTTCTCCTGTGCTGGTTCGTCCGCTGGATCAGGAAAGCTGGGTGACGACTTCGGTGACCGCCTCGATCACCCGGCTGACCTCGTCGTCGGTCAGGTTCGAGTGCATCGGGATGGCCAGGTGCCGCTTGAACGCGTCGGCCGAAACCGGCAGCTGCTGCTTCTGCCCGTAGATCGGCTGGACGTGCGAAGCGTAGGTGCCGAAGTTGCAGCCGATGCCCCGCTCACGCAGCCGCAGGGCGACCTTGTCGCGGCTGATCTCGGGCGCGATGGTCAGCACGTAGGCCTGCCACGGGTGCTCGCGGTCCGGCAGCGCGACCGGCACCTCGACGCCGTCGAGCGAGGCGAAACCCTCGTGGTAGGACTTCGCGGCCGACCGGCGCACGGACAGCAGGTTCGGCAGGCGGTCCAGCTGGACGTTCATGATCGCGGCCTGCACGTCCGACATGCGGAAGTTGTAGCCCAGCTCGTGGAAGGTCGGGATGGGCAGCTCGTCGCTGCCCTCGCGGCTGAACGCGGGCTCGATGCCGTAGGTGTGCAGCTTGCGCGCCCGCGAGATGAGGTCCTCGCGGTCGGAGACCAGCGCGCCGCCCTCACCGGCGGTGATGCCCTTGCGGCCGTGGAAGGAGAACGCGGCCAGGTCAGCCAGGCTGCCCGCGGGGCGGGTCTTGTAGGTGGCACCGGCCGAGCAGGCGGCGTCCTCGAACAGCCAGAGGCCGTGCTTGTCGGCGATCGCGCGGTACTCGTCGAAGTCGCCGGGCTGGCCGAACACGTCGACGGCCAGGATGCCGACCGTCTTCGGCGTGATCAGCGACTCGATCGAGGCCGGGTCGGCGCTCCAGATGTCCGGGCGGATGTCGGCGAACACCGGGGTCGCACCGGCCTGGAGCACGGCGTGCCCGGTGGCCGGGAAGGTGTAGTCGCCGACGATGACCTCGTCGCCCGGCTGCACGCCGAGCACCTTGAGGCCGAGGAACAGCGCGGTGCCGCAGTTGCTGGTCGCCAGCGCGTGCTGGGTCCCGACCGCGGTGGCGAAGCGCTCTTCGAACTTGCGGCAGGTGGGGCCAGCTCCGGCCAGCCATCCGGACCGGAAGACCTCCGCGACCGCGGCGAGCTCTTCCTCCCCGACGGTCGGCTGGCCCAGGACGATCGGCTTGGAGCTGTCAGACATACCTCTCCCATTGCATGAGGACGGGTCGCAGTGTATTAGAGCGCCGCTGCAGCCCGCCCGTCGCCCACCGCCACCCTCAACGGAGCTGCACCACTCATCTTCTTGGCAGCCCCGTACCTCGACGCACCGACCTGGGGGAAGGTTGCCCGGGGTGTCACAGGTCGCGCCGGAGCTGGTCCAGCAGGCGGGCGACGTCGGCGGACGAGGCGGGGGCCAGCTCGAGCCGCTCGTCCGAGGGCAGTGGGGTGATCTTCATGGTCCACCGGCCGTCGGCGTTGTCGTAGACGCGGACCGGGTGCGGGCTGCGGCGACGAGTCCCGTTTTGCCGGATTTCGGCGTAGAACTCGGCGACGCCGTACTGCGGCAGGGCGGCCACCCGCTGCGCTCGTCGCACCTCGGCACTGGGCACGACCAGGTCGTTCGTCGCCAGCAGCTCGCTGCGGAGCACGCTGATCGGCTGCTCGCGGGGCTTGCGCCAGTCGGAGAGGACCTCGGTGAGCAGGACGCTGGGGTCCTCGCGCCAGAAGGTGCGGATCCAGACGTCGTCGTCCTCGCGGGCGGCGATCAGGCCGAACCAGGGGCAGCGGGCGGCGAGCACCCCCATCGGTCGGCGGTCGCCGGTGTGGGAGACCCAGCCGTAGCCGGCCTCGGGCGGGGTGCTGAGCAGGGTGGCGATGGCGTGGAGGTCGGGTTCCTCCTGGTCGGCGGGGCCGCCGTAGCGGGCGCGTTCCTGCTCGAGGACCTGCTCGGCCTGCGCGCGCTCGGCGTCGTCCAGCCACACCGGCTCGGGGGCCAGCACCACGTGCGGCTCGCCGCCGGTGACGTCGGTGACCAGCGCGGCGAGCCGGCCGGCGAGGAAGTGCTCAGGCTCGGCGAACCACACCCCGATCGCCCCCGGTCAGCCGCCGAGGACGGGTTGGGAGACGGGCAGCCCGGTGCGGGGGTCGACGATCTTCTCGCCTTCCTCGGCGGGCTGGAAGTGCTTGTCCTCGGGCACGCCGTAGCGGCGCTCGTGCTCCTCGTCCTCCGCCCGCCCACGATCGGCGGCGGGCGCCCCGGCGATCGGGACGACGCCCTTCGCGGTCCCACGAGGGTTGGCCGGGGGAGCTGGGTTGGCTGGGGTGGCCCGGGTGCCGGGGTTGGCCGGGTTGCCTGGCGTGCCCGGGGTGGCTCGGGTGCCCGGATGGCCTGGGTTGCCCGGGGTGACTCGGGTGCCGGGACTGGCCAGGGCGCCAGGGGCGGCTCCGCTGCCGGACTTCACCGGGGCGGCCCCGCTACCGGGCTTGGCAGGGGCGGCTCCGCTACCGGGTTTGGCTGGGATCCCAGAGGTGACCGGAGCGGCGGGCTTGGGCGCGGTGGGACTGAAGGCGGGTGCGGTGGTGCCGCCGGCGGGCGTGCCGATCACCGGCGCTTGACCGGTGCCGGCCGCAGTCGGAGCCGGGGTCGGGGCGACCGGGCCGCTCTCGGGGGCGGTGGCCACCGCGGCCTGGGTGCCCGCCTCCGGCGTGGTGACGGGCTCCGGCGTGGTGACGGGTTGCGCTGCCTCCGCTGTGGACGGTGGGCCGCCGCCCGTGCCGCCGAGCTGGGTGCCTTCGGCCAGGCTGATCGAGACCTCCGGTGGGCTGATCTCGCCGTAGGTCGTGGGCATCATCGTGGTGTTGTAGGCGGAGTGGTCGGCCCACAGTTCCATCGCCGCGACGTTGCGCTGGGCGGCCGCACCGGCCTCGGTGACGAACTGCTCGTAGCCCGCCCCGGCCGACCCGAGGGTGATCACGTTGGTGATCGTCGACGGGGCGGCGGGCACCGGCGGCACCGGCTCCACCGAGTTCTTCGCCATCCAGAACGACTCCACCTGGCGGCGCAGCAGGTCCTGCGCGAGGTTCAGCGCCTCCGACGCCTCCGCGTGCTGCACGGTCAACGGCCCCGCGCCCCGCTCGGCCGCCCCCGACGCGTCCCCGGTCCACCCCTGCTCGAAGGCCGCCGCCACGTTCGCGATCTCCTGCGCGAGCACCTGGTACTCGGCCGCCACCGAGTGCAGCGCCTCCTGCGCGACGCTCAGGGGCGCGGGGCCGCGCGCGTGGGCGAAGTTCTCGTAGATCTCTTGCCCGTTCATCGCGGTCAAGCCCCCTCTTTGATCGTCTGCAGGATCGCCTCAGCCACGTTCTTCGCCCCGAGACACGCGTCGTTGTCCTTGGTCGTGCGGATCGAGACATCGAAGAAGAGGCGGTCGCTGAGCGCCACGGCGAGGCCGCAGTCGCCCTGCGCCCGTAGGTCGGCGAGGTCCACGTAGACGGCCGGATAACCGTCGACCTCGGTGGGTTCGAAGTAACCGCGGTCCCACCAGCCGGTGTCGTTCAGCGCGTAGAGGTTGCTCAGACCGGTTTCCACGCTGGTCAGGTAGGAGACGCCGGGACTGGTCGAACCGTCACCCACGTTCCAGATGCAGCCGGAGCCCTTGCCGTCGCTGTTCACCCGGCTGGAAGTGACATTGAACTCGGCCTGCTGGGTGGCGGTGAGGCTGGCGCAGGGATCGTTGACGTACTTCTCGGCGTCGAGCGGCCGGGGCACCGGCGGCGCCTTGGTGTGTTCGCCCGCCGGGCTTTCGATGATCGGTCGCGCTTCGGGTATCGCCCGCCCAGCCATCGGCGTGCCACACGCTGCGGTGGAAACGGCCAGTACCAGAACGAGCAATCCGGCTCTTCGCACCCGCAAGATCATTTCTCGAACACCACTCCGGTGCTGACGTCCTTATTGACGTAGGCGCCCGATGCCGCTTGCAGGACGGCGAGGTAGCTCGTGGCGTAGTCGTCCATCGCCCGGTTGTGCCGGACGGCCGCTTCGATTGACAACGCCGTGGCTTTCGCCTGCCCTTTCGCGGCGTCGTCGTCCGCGGGCGGCTGGACCGCCTCCATCGCCCGGCGCAGCACGTGCGACTGGTCGCGGATGCGGTCGCGGAGGGCTTCGAGTTCACGAATTCGCGCAGCCATGGCGTCGGCGTCGAAGGTGTACCCGCCCACCATCCGCGCCCGCCCCCCTCAAGATCGAATTCAACGAATCCGGACAACTACCATAAGTTATGAAGTCATTACAGACAACCCGAACAATGCATTAGTAACTTCGTCGAGTAATGTACGGCTCCACTACGTACCCGCAAGACAAGATCGAAGCGACCCCGGGGACTACGGCGGCACACCCGAACGGCCGCAGGGCACCTGATTTCGATGCACCAAGTGCAGAACAAGAGCCCGTTCAGCGGAGTGCGCCGCCAACCCGTCCGGATACCCTGAACCACCGCCGCCACGATTAGTTGTTCACGACGCATCAGAAGGGTGCATCATGTTCACTGCGCTGGCTGCCAGTGCCATTGCCCTGTCGGCAATAACCACCCCCAGTTCCGCGGCACCGGCGGAGGCCCCACCGGACCAGGTGACGATCAGCATCGTCACGGTGAACGGATCGGGTTGTCCGGCTGGGACATCCGCGGTCGCGGTGTCACCCGACAACACCAACTTCACCGTCACCTACAGCGATTACCTCGCGCAGACGGGCGTCGGTTCCAGTCCGACCGAATTCCGGAAGAACTGCCAGCTGAATCTGCGGGTGAACTACCCGCAGGGCTTCACCTTCGGCATCGCACAGGCCGATTACCGCGGCTTCGCCCACCTGGCCAAGGGAGCTTACGGTTCCCAGCGCGCCAACTACTACTTCCAGGGCAATTCGGCCAATGCCACCCAGGTGCACCCCTACAGCGGTCCGTACAGCGACAGCTGGCAGGCCACCGACAAGACCGACTTCGCCTCCATTGTGTACGCGCCGTGCGGCGAAGTGCGCCACCTCAACGTGAACACCGAGCTGCGGGTGAGCGTCGGGACCTCGGACCCCAAGGCCACCACCAGCTTCATGTCGATGGACTCGACCGACGGCAACGTCGACACCAAGTACCACTTCTCCTGGAAGAAGTGTTGAGAAAAAACCACGCATAAACCCGGGCTCCACCCTGCCCTTTTCCCTTCTCATAAAACTGCATAAAAAGGCCACCCGATCAGCGGAATTGCGGTAGCGGCACCGGCGCTAGCATTCAGGAACCGCCGCCACCTGGTTTGAAACCCCGGAAAGGTGTGCACATGTTCAGCGCGCTGGCCGCTACCGCATTGGCAATGTCCATCGTGATTCCCCCGGGTGGTGCTCCCGGCACCACACCACCGCCCGACCATTTCACGATCGACGTGGTCACCGTCAACGGTTCCGGCTGTCCGGCGGGCACCGCCGCCGTCGCCGTGTCCCCGGACAACAAAGCATTCACCGTGACCTACAGCGATTTCCTGGCCCAGGTGGGCGTCGGGGCCAACCCGACCGACTTCCGCAAGAACTGCCAGCTCAACCTCCGGATCAACGCGCCGTCCGGATTCACCTACGGCATCGCGCAGGCCGATTACCGCGGCTTCGCGGCACTGGCGAAGGGAGCCACCGGAACCGAGCGCGCCAACTACTACTTCCAGGGAATGTCCCCGACCGCGTACGTCAACCACAACTACGCCGGGCCGCTCGAGGACAACTGGCAGGCCACCGACCAGACCGACCTCGTTTCGGTCGTCTACGCGCCTTGCGGCGAGAAACGGCACTTCAACATCAACGCGGAACTGCGGGTCAACGCGGGCACCTCGGATCCCAAGACGACCACCAGCTTCATGACCATGGACTCGACCGACGGCAACTTCTCCACCACCTACCACTTCGCCTGGAAGACGTGTCCATGACCTAGAGCCGCTGGGGGGCGGGACTTCGGCGGCGTTTCCCGTCCCCCCAGCACCCACCCGGCCGTCCGGGAGAGGATGTGCCGGTGCGCTACGGCATCCTCGGCCCGACGGAGGTCCTCACCGCCACCGGCAGCCGCCTGCCGGTCGGCGGGCCGGGGGTGCGCGCCCTGCTCACCCTGCTGCTGCTCGACGCGGGCCGCGTGGTCCCCGCCGAGCGGCTGGTCGAAGGCCTCTACGGCGACGCGCCGCCGGCCAATCCGGCGAACGCGCTGCAGTCGCGGGTTTCCCGCCTGCGACAGGCCGGGTTGACCGTGGAACTGCTGCCCGCCGGGTACCGCCTCACCGCGGACCCGGCGGACGTGGACGCACACCGGTTCGCCCAGCTCGCGGAAAGTGGCCGCCGCGCGCTGGCGGCCGGTGACCACGCGGGTGCCGCCGCGGAACTCCGGGAGGCACTGGCGCTCTGGCGGGGACCGGCACTGGCCGACGCCCCGTTCGCGGAGGCCGCCGCCGCGCGGCTGACGGAACTGCGGCTGGGCGCGGTGGAAGACCGGATCGACGCCGACCTCGCCACCGGTGCACACCGTCCGCTGGTCGCCGAACTCGGCGAGCTGATCGCCGCTCATCCACTGCGCGAACGCCTGCGCGGGCAACTGGTCCGCGCCTTGCACGCCGGTGGCAGGCGGGCCGAGGCACTGACCGCGTTCGAAGACGCGCGCCGGACCCTCGTCGAGGAACTGGGCGTGGACCCGTCACCGGAATTGGCCGCGATCCACCTCGAGGTGCTGCGTGCCGAAAGCGCACCCGAAACAACACGACCCGCGCTGCCCGCCGCCCTGACCAGTTTCGTCGGCCGGGACGCCGACCTGCGCCGCGTGACGACGCTGCTCGGTGCAGGGAGGCTGGTCACGCTCACCGGTCCCGGCGGGGCGGGCAAGACCCGGCTGGCGATCGAGGCGGCCCGGCACTGGCCCGGCGAGACCTGCCTGGTCGAACTGGCCCCGATCGACACCGACGTGGCGCAGGCCGTGCTCAGCGCACTGGGTCTGCGCGAATCGACCTTCCCCGCGGACCGCCCGGCCACCCCGCCCGCCGACCGGCTGCTCGCCGCCCTCGCCACTCGGAACCTGGTGCTGCTGCTGGACAACTGCGAGCACGTCGTCGAGGAAACCGCGCGGCTGACGGCCCGGCTGCTGGCCGCGTGCCCGGCGGTGCGGGTGCTGGCGACCAGCCGTGAACCGCTGGCGATCACCGGGGAGACCACCTGGGCCGTGGCTCCGCTGCCGGTGCCGCCGCCGGGCCTCGCGCCGGCGGACGCGCTGGCCTACCCGGCCGTGCGGTTGTTCGCCGAGCGGGCCGCCGCCGTGCGCCCGGGGTTCACCGTCGACGAGCAGACCGCCGGGGACGTGCAGCGGATCTGCGCGGCGCTGGACGGGCTGCCGCTGGCCGTCGAACTCGCCGCGGCCCGCGTGCGCTCGCTCCCGCTCGGCGAGATCGCCGTCCGGCTGGACGACCGGTTCACCCTGCTGTCCCGCGGCGAGCGGACCGCGGCACCCCGCCACCGCACGCTCCGCGCGGTCGTCGAGTGGAGCTGGGACCTGCTCGAACCCGAGGAGCAAACGCTTGCGCGACGGCTGGCGGTGTTCGCGGGCGGCGCCGATCCGGCGGCGGCCGCGGCGATCTGCGGGCCGGGCGAGATCGGCGAGCTGGCCGAGAAGTCGCTGGCCGACCTGGGTGCCGACGGCCGCTACCGGATGCTCGAAACGATCAAGGCCTTCGGCACGGAGAAGCTCGAAGAGGCCGGTGAGACCGGGAAACTGCGCCGCGCGCACGCCGAGCACTTCCTGGCCTTCGCCGAGGAGGCCGAGCCGCGCCTGCGCACGGCAGGCCAGCTCGACTGGCTCGCCCGCCTCGACGCCGACTACGAGAACCTGCTCGCCGCGCTGCGGTGGGCCACCGACGCGGATCCCGCGCTGGCGCTGCGGTTCGTCGCGGCCCTGTGCACGTACTGGTGGATGCGCGGCCGCCGGTTCGAGGGCTCGATGCTCAGCCGTGATGTGGCGTTGCGCGTCGGCCCCGAACCACCGCCCGATCTGCACGACGAGTTCGTGTTGTGCGTGGCCAACGCGGCGAGCGGCCTGCCCGCGCACGAGCCGCTCGAAGCGCACTTGGAGGCCGTCCGCCGGTTCGCCCGCGACTGGAACCAGCCCCCGCGGCACCCGATGGTCGCCATGGTGGTCGGCCTGGTCATCGGCCCGCCCGAACCCGGCAGCCCGGCCGATCGCCTCGGCGAGGAGGCGTTCTCGGCCGACCCGTGGAGCCAGGGCCTCGCGTTGATGGGCACCGGGCTCAAGCACATGCTCCAGGGCGATAACGAGAACGCCGAGCGGTTGCTGCGCGCCGCCGTCGACGCCTACCGCGAGCTGGGTGAGCGCTGGGGCCTGTCGCTGGCGCTGAGCCACTACGCCCTGCTGCTCGGCAGGCGCGGCGACCTGGCGGCGTCGGTGGTGCTGTCCGACGAGGCGCTCGAACTGACCGAGCTGATCGGCGCCACCGACGACACCACCGAACTGCTCTACCAGCGGGCCGACCGGCGGCGGTTGTTCGGCGACCTCGACGGCGCGGAGACCGACTACGAACGCGCCCTCCAGCTCGCGCGGCGGGCGGGCACGCCGGAGGCACTGGCGTCGGCGTACCTCGGGCTCGCCGAGATCGCCCGGCTCCGCGGCCGGTTCGGACCGGCCCGCGAGCTGGTCGCGCGCTCGCGGGCGGCGTGCGCGGCCAGCGGGTTCACCCAGGAGATGACCCGCACGCAGTTGCTGGTCACCGAAGGCCGGATCGACGAAGCGACGGGTGCACGGGAAAGCGCCGAACGCCGGTACCGGGAGGCGTTGAGCGCGCCGGTGAGCGCCCGCGACCACACCGCGGCAGCCGACGCGGTCGAAGCGCTCGCCGGGCTGGCCCTGCGTGACGGCGAACCGGAACGGGCGGCGTTCCTGCTTGGCGCCGCCGTCGCGTTGCGCGGGGTCGCCGTCGCCGGTGATCCCGACGTCACACGGATCACCACCGCCGTGCGCGAGGACCTCGGCGACGACGGGTTCGACCGCGCCTACGCGCGCGGCCAGGCGCTGAGCCCGCCGCTGGCCCTCAACGCCGCCGGGGCGTGACGAGCCGGAGCCCGAAGCGGTCACCGCTGCGGACCATCCCGATCAACGGCTTGATCAACACGCCCAGCGCCCTCGCGGCCGACTTCCGGCCGTGGGCGCGCGCGAGGTCCGGGCCGAACGCGCCCATCAGCTCGACCAGTGCGGGCAGCGGCCGGACGAACAGCGTCATCTCCCGGATCAGGCCGTCGTCGTCCAGCCGGGCCAGCGCCGACTCCTCGATCGCCACCCCGTTGATCCGGCCGGCGTAGACGAGCGTGCGGGTGCGTTCGTCGCCGACGTCGGTGTGGAACCGCATGCCCTCGATCCGGCCCAAGGCGACCTGGACGATCTCCGCGATCTCGGCCTTGCCGGTGAACCGCACGCGGTCGGTCAACGGCGAGATCAGCACCGCGTCCTCGGCGAAGGCACTCAGCACCAGGTCCAGATCGGCCTTCTCCCCGCCTTCGCGGTAGCGCTCGGTGGCGGTCACGGGTCCTCCTGGAGGGTCAGCCGCCGCAGCCCGTGCCACAGCAGGTCGGTGGTCAGCGCGACCACGTGGGCGCGCGGCAGGTCGCGGTTGTGCCACCACCAGCCGGCGATGGCGTTGACCGCGCTCTTGTAGGTCTCGGCGAACAGCTCGTTGGCGCGCGAGCGGTCGAGGTCGGTGCTCAGCGGCACGGCGGCGAAGAGTTCGGCGAGCTTCTCGGTGGCGCGGGCCTGGCCGCGGCGGTGCACCTCGGCCACCTCGGGGTCCGACGGCGCTTCGGCGAAGATCATCCGCCAGCCCTGCTGGTTGCGTTCGATCCAGCCGAAGATGGCGTCGACCGTGGCCACGAACAGCTCCTCGGCGTCACGCGGTTCCGGCAGCTCGCCCCAGGCGGCCTGCAATCTGTCCACTTCGGACTGCAACAGCCCGGCGTACAGCTGCGCCTTGGCCGGGAAGTGGTCGTAGAGCACCGGCGTGCTGATCCCGGCGCGGGTGGCGACCTCGCGCATGCCCGCCGCGTCGTACCCGCGCTCGGCGAACACCGCGGCGGCCGCGGCGAGGATGCGCTCGCGGCGCTCGGACCTGGTCAACCGTTTACCTGACATCGGTTAGGTACTGTACCTGACGCTCGTCAGGTTGAGCCGGGCGAGCGCCGCCGGACCGCTCACGTACGCTGGCCGACCGTGCGGAAGAACGTTGTTGTCATCGGCGGCGGGATCATCGGACTGGCCACGGCGTGGGAGCTGACCCGCCGCGGCGAGCGGGTCACCGTGCTGGAGAAGGAAGACCACTGGGCCGCCCACCAGACCGGGCACAACTCGAACGTGGTGCACGCCGGGTTGTACTACAAGCCGGGCTCGTTCAAGGCGCGGATGTCGGTGGCGGGCAACCGGTCCATCGTGGACTTCGCCAGGGAGAACGGCGTCGGCGTGGAGGTCTGCGGCAAGCTCGTCGTGGCCACTTCGGACGCCGAGTTGCCCGCGCTGGCCGTGCTGGCCGAACGGGCCGAGGCCAACGGCGTGCCGGCGAAGCTGATCGGCGCCGACGAGGCCCGCGACTACGAGCCCGAGGTGGCGTGCGTGAGCGCGCTGCGGGTGGAGTCCACCGGCATCATCGACTTCCCCGGGGTGTGCCGCGCACTGGTGCGCCTGCTCGAAGAAGCCGGGGCCGACCTGCGCCTGGGCACGCCCGCGCTGGGCATCCGCAGCCGGAACTCGAAGGTGGAGGTCGCCACCGGCACCGAGGTGCTGCGAGCCGACGCGCTGGTCAACTGCGCCGGGCTGCACTCGGACCGGATCGCGCGACTGGCCGGGCTGACGCCGAAGGCCCGCATCGTCCCGTTCCGCGGTGAGTACTACGAACTGCGCGAGGACCGCCGCCACCTGGTGCGCGGCCTGATCTACCCGGTGCCGGACGCGTCGCTGCCGTTCCTCGGCGTCCACCTGACCCGCATGCTCGACGGCAGCGTGCACGCCGGCCCGAACGCCGTGCTCGCGCTGCGCCGCGAAGGCTACCGCTGGGGCGACATCTCACCCACCGACCTGGCCGAGGTGGCGCGCTTCCCCGGCATCTGGCGGCTGGCGAAGAAGTACGCCTACCCCATCGGCCTGGACGAGGTTCGACGGTCGTTCTCGAAGAAGCGGTTCGCGCACAGCCTGGCGAAACTGGTGCCCGCCGTGCAGCCGGAAGACATCGTGCGCCACGGCTCGGGCGTCCGGGCGCAGGCCCTGCTGCCAGACGGCTCCATGGTCGACGACTTCCTCATCGAAACCGCCCCGAACCAGGTGCACGTCCTGAACGCCCCCTCGCCGGCCGCCACCAGCGCCCTGGAAATCGCCAAACACGTCGCCGACCAGGTCTAGCCATGTCACGAATGTGGCTTTCGAGACATCAAACGTCCCGAAAGCCACTTTCGTGACACCAAGGCGCCCACAGTGCCGTGAATGTGGCTTTCACGGCACATTCCGCCGTGAAAGCCACATTCACGGCATCAAACCCCACCCCCACCCCACCCACCCACCAGCAAACCGCCACCCGGGCACACACCAGAGCAGCCGCCCAAACCCCCACCCCACCCCGGTCCACAGCCAAAAACACGGCGAAGGACTCCATGTCAGGGCATCTTTCCCGCCTTGACATGGAGGCCTTCGCCGTAGTCACAATCAAAAACCGGGGCGGGGCACCCCGTACGAATGCATCCCGCGCCCACCCAGCCGACAAGTGTGGAACTCAGCTGCGCGAGTGTGGAATTCAGCTGCGGGAACGTGTAACTCGGGCGCCTGAGTGTGTAACTCGGGTGCGGGAATGTGTAACTCGGATTTATGCTGGCAGGTTTGCCGTGACCAGCGTCGCTGCGCGTTTGAGGTCTTCGCAGTAGGGGCCTTCGTCGTTGTCGCTGCGGTTGATCAGGATGCTCGACTTGTCGTCGTAGGCGAGGATGACCGTGCAGGCGCGCTTGTCCCCCGGGTGCACGGCCCACGTCCGGCCGCCCGCGTCGAAGGTTTCGCCGGACGGTTCGTGGTGGTAGTCGAGCTCCGCCGCCGAGCGGTCCGGGGCGACCATCACCACCAGCAGGTCGTACTCGCTGTTCCCGGACACCGTCCACTCGCACCCGCCGGGCAGGTCGCCCACCCAGCCCTTCTCCAGTCTGCGCGGGTTCGGCCGCAGGCCCAGTTCGTCGGCCTGCGGCTGGGTCAGCAGCGCGCAGCCGTCCACCGACACCAGCGGGCTCGGCGGGGCGGGCGGTGGCGCGGGCTGCCCACCGGGCAGCTGTGACGCGACCAGTTGCACCACCTCGCGCACGGCCTCGCAGGACTTCTCCGGGGTCCGCCGATCACCCGAACCAATAAATACGAACGATCGTTCGGATAGTTCCGTGGCGTACGTGCAGTAGCTCTCCCCCAGCAGTCCGTCCAGGTACCGGGTCCAGCTGAACCCACCCAGCTCGATCGTCTCCCCCGCGGTCGACGAGCCGAAGTACTGGCTCAGGCTCATGTCGCTGCTCAGCCCGACGGTCACCGAGTCCCGCCGGTCGTCGCTGGCCTGCTCCCACTCGCAGGTGGGCGGCAGCTCCAGCTTCGGGTTCGCCGGCTTGCCGACCCCCGGCTCCACCAGGTCCAGCCGCTTCACGTGCTCCGGTGTGAGCAGCGCGCACGGATCACCGGCAACCGGAGAAGCCGAAGGCGGCGGCGCACCCGGCATCGCCTGTCCCGGCACCTTCGCCGCGCACCCGGCGACCAGCAGCACCGCGACGAACGCCGCGACCAGCCTCACGAGCGCGGCAGCTTGGCCGCGACCAGCGGCGCGGCGGCCTTGGCCAGCTCGCACGTCTTGGCCGCGTCGACGAAGTTGCTCGACGAGATCGACACGTGCGACTTCTCCGAGGTCGCGCTCGCCACGCGGCACATGCCGTCGATGTCCGCGGGTTTGTCGTAGATCAGCCACCGGCGGCCCCCCAGGTCCTCTTCGGCGTCCGGTTTCTCCCCCAGAGCCGCGTCGTCGATCGACTCGTCGTTCTGGAAGGTGACGGTGATGTCCTCCAGGCCCCCGCTCTCGTCGGCGGGGGACCACTCGCAGCCCTTGCCCGACTCCCCCAGCTCGAACGGCTTCGCGCTGGACCCCAGCAGGCCGATCTGCTCGGCCTCCGGCGCGGTGAGCGCGGTGCACGGGTCCTGCCCGGCCAGCGGCGACTCCTGCTTCGGGGGCGGCGGTGGCGCGGGCGCGCCGCCGGGCAGCTTCCCCGCCAGGAACGGCACGGCCAGCTTCGCCACCCGGCACGGGTCCCCGTCGCCGGAGAAGTCGCTGCTGCCGACCCGGACCCAGCTCTGGTCCGGGAACTCGACCACCAGGTCGCACAGCGACTCCAGCACCACGCCCTGGTACACCTGCCACGGCAGGCCGCCCGCCTCGAACGAGGCGTCCGACACCGCCCCGGCCATGTACTCGCGCACGGTGATCTCGGGCGTGCTGATGCCGATGTCGAGGCCGCCGCCGCTCTCGACGGTGAACCGGCAGCCGTGCGGGATCTTGCGCCGCACCTCGGCCGGGTAGTACTGCGGGTCGCTCAGTTCCAGGAACGCCAGCTGCTCGGGCGTGAAGAGTTCGCACGGCTGCAGCGCGGCGAGGCCGGTGAGCACCGGACCGTCCTGCGCGGGCCGCGGGATGCCGCCGACCTGACTGGTGCAGGCGGTCAGCAGCAGCAACGCGGCGAGCGGGACGATCCGGCGGAACATGCGCTCACCGTACTGGGGAGAGCACCTCACGACCGCCCAAATAGGGGCGAAGGGCCTCGGGGACCCGCACCGAACCGTCGGGCTGCTGGTGGTTCTCCAGGATCGCCACCAGCCAGCGGGTGGTGGCCAGCGTGCCGTTCAGCGTGGCGGCGGTCTGCGGCTTGCCGTTCTCGTCGCGGTAGCGCACCCCCAGGCGGCGCGCCTGGAACGTGGTGCAGTTCGAGGTCGAGGTCAGCTCGCGGTAGGCCTGCTGCGAAGGCACCCACGCCTCGCAGTCGAACTTCCGCGCCGCCGAGGTGCCCAGGTCGCCGGTGGCCGTGTCGATCACCCGGTAGGGCACCTCGATCTTGGCCAGCATCTGCTCCTCCCAGTCGAGCAGGCGGGCGTGCTCGGCCTCCGCGTCCTCCGGACGGCAGTAGGTGAACATCTCCACCTTGTCGAACTGGTGCACGCGGATGATGCCGCGGGTGTCCTTGCCGTACGACCCGGCTTCGCGGCGGAAGCAGGAGGACCAGCCGGCGTAGCGCGCCGGTCCCTTCGACAGGTCCAGGATCTCGTCCGCGTGGTACCCGGCGAGCGAGACCTCCGAGGTGCCGACCAGGTACAGGTCGTCGTCACGCAGCCGGTAGACCTCCGACGAGTGCGCGCCGAGGAACCCGGTGCCCGCCATGATCTCCGGGCGCACCAGCACCGGGGTGATCATCAGCGTGAAGCCGTTCTCCGCGGCCTGCGCCGACGCCATGTTCAGCAGCGCCAGCTGCAGCTGGGCGCCGATGCCCTTGAGGAAGTAGAACCGCGAGCCCGACACCTTCGCGCCGCGCTCCATGTCGAGCGCGTCGAGCCCTTCGCACAGCTCCAGGTGGTCCTTGACGCCGAAGTCGAACTCCCGCGGCGTGCCGACGTGCTTGACCACGGCGAAGTCGTCTTCACCGCCGACCGGCGCGTCGGGGTGCACCACGTTCGGCACCAGCCGGTGCAGCTCCTCGAACTCCTCCGAGGACTGCGTCTGCTCGGCCTCCGCGGCCTTCACCTGCGCGGCCAGCTCCTTGCCCCTGGCCAGCAGCGCGTCCCGCTCCTCGCCCTTCGCCTTGCCGATCTGCTTGCCGAGCTGCTTCTGCTCGGCGCGCAGGGAGTCGGCACTCGCGATCGCGGACCGGCGGCGGGCGTCGAGGTCGAGCAGTTTGCCGACCACGCCCTCGTCCTCACCACGGGCGCGCTGCGAGGCGCGCACGGCTTCCGGGTCTTCGCGGAGTGTCCTGGGGTCAATCACGAGAACCGAGGGTAGTCGCAGGCCCGGCGACGAAAGCCGCCACCACCCGCCCCAGCTCCTCGCCCGCGTCCTCCTGGAGGAAGTGGCCCGCGTCACGGATCGTCGGGTGGTCCAGCCCGGCCGCGCCACCGAGCTTGCGCACCTCCGGCTCCCAGCCGGCGGTGATCGGGTCGCCGTCGGAGAAGGCGGACAGGATCGGCAGGTCGGCGGTGGCCAGCGTGGCCACCGCGAGCCGGTTGGCCGCGCTCGCCGGGTCGTCCGGGGTGGTCGGCACCAGGCCCGGCATGGCCCGCGGGCCGGCCTTGTACATCTCGTTGGGGAAGGGCGCGTCGTAGGCGGCGCGCTCGGCCTCGGTCAGCTTGGTCCGCGTCCCGGCCTGGACGAACCGGGCGATGTCCATGATCGGCGCGGTCTCCATCGCCTTGCGGAAGGCGTGCCACTCGGCGGGCATGTCGTGGTCGCCGGTGGGCAGGCCGGTGTTCGCGGCGACCACGCCGGAGACCAGCCGCAGGTTCTCCGCGGCCAGGCGCAGCCCGATCAGGCCGCCCCAGTCCTGCCCGACGATGGTCACCTGACGCAGGTCGAGCGCGTCGAAGACGAGCGAGCGCACCCACTCCACGTGCCGGGCGTAGGAGTGGTCGACGATGTCGACCGGCTTGTCGGAGCGGCCGAAGCCGACCAGGTCGGGCGCGATCGCCCGGAGGCCGGCGTCGGCGAGCACCGGGAGCAGCTTGCGGTAGAGGAACGACCAGGTCGGCTCCCCGTGCAGCAGGAGCACCGGCGGCCCGTCCGGCGGCCCCGCCTCCACGTACGCCATTCTGACGATGCCGCAGGCCGGGTCTTCCAGGTCCGCGTAGAAAACGGGGAAGTCGAAGTCGGGCAGGTCCGTGAACCGGTCGTCCGGTGTCCTCAGCAGGCGCACGCCCCCCACGCTAGTGGACGGCGGAACCGGCCATCAGCTGATGCCGACGGCCACCACGAGTCCGAGCGCGATGTGCGCGGCGGCCACCACGACGCTGGCCGGGGCGAACTTGTCGCTCTCGATGGTGGAGCCGACGTCGATCCGGGTGGCCCATTCCAGCAGCCGCACGGCCAGCACCTGGACGACGATGCCGAGCAGGCCGTAGACCAGCGAGGTGATCAGGCCCTCGGTCAGGTCGCTCGCCGAGTTGAAGATCGCGACGACCACGATGAAGGCCATCGACAGCAACCCGGAGGCGGTGACGATCACCGCGTTCGGCAGCCCCCGGCGGACCAGGTCGGACAGCTTGCCCGGGGTGGTCCAGTCGATGGCGTAGAAACCGATCAGCATGAGCAGCAGGCCGATCACGCCGTAGAGCAGGATCGCGCCGATGCCGCGGACCAGGTCCGAGCCGAACGTCTCGGACAGGGCGAGGGTCGTCGTCACAGGTACTCCCAGGTGCTAGGGCGGGTGATCAGCGCGGATTGTGCCTGATCACCCGATTCGCGCTCTACTCGGGGATGCGGTGCGGGATGAACGCGGCGCCGTCGTCGGTGACCAGCCCGGCGGTTTCGCGGATGCCGAGCCCGGCCGCCTGGTCGCCGACGATCCACGCGCCCAGCGCCGGGCGGAAGCCGTCGAACTCGGGCAGCGGGTCGAACGCCTGGTAGACGTAGCCCTCCGCGCCGTAGACGCCGCCGGTCTCGGTCTCGTAGCCGGTGGCCACGATCTGCACGTTGGCGCCTTCACGGCCGAGCTTCGGCTTGCGCACGTACTCGGTGAGCAGGCCGGGGTCGTCGTTGAAGGCGGGCAGCAGGTTCGGGTGCCCGGGGTAGTTCTCCCAGAGGATGCCCAGCAGCGCCTTGTTCGACAGCAGCATCTTCCACAGCGGCTCGACCCAGAGCGTGCGCGGCAGCGACTCCACCGCGTACCGGCCGAACTCCTCCTCGACCACCCACTCCCACGGGTACAGCTTCACCAGCGTGTTCATCGGTGCCTCTTCGAGGTCGACGAACCGCTTGAGCACCGGGTCCCAGCCGACCTCCTCGATGGCCAGGCCGACGGTGTCCAGCCCCGCCTCGGCGGCGGTCTCCTGCAGGTAGGAGGTGGTGATGTGGTCCTCACCGGTGGGGTCGGCGGTGGACCAGCTGAAGTGCAGTTCCTTCGAGGGCAGCAGGTCGCCGATCTCGGCCCAGCGCTCGACCAGCTTCTCGTGGATGGAGTTCCACTGGTCGTCGTCCGGGAAGACGTCGGTCTTCCAGTACCACTGGACCACCGCAGCCTCGAGCAGCGAGGTCGGGGTGTCGGCGTTGTACTCGAGCAGCTTCGCCGGGCTCTTGCCGTCGTAGCGCAGGTCGAACCGGCCGTACACGTGCGGGTCGCGGCGCTTCCACGACTCGGCGATGTGCGGCCAGACCCACTCCGGGATGCCGAACTCGCGGTAGCGCTCGGTGAGGATGACGTTGTCGACCGCTTCCAGGCACATCGAGTGCAGCAGTTCGACGTCCGCCTCGACCGAGAGCACCTCGTCCATCGGCAGCACGTAGTGCACCGATTCGTCCCAGTAGGGCCGCGACTGCCCGCTGCCGTACCGGGCCGGCGTGCCGAAGACCAGCCCCTGTTCCTCGACGGTGCGCTGCCAGTTCTGCCGGGGCGTACTGGTTTCCCTGTGCAAGTCAGGAGCCCCCGCTCTTGCCGTTGCTCGAGTTGCTGATGCCGAAGCCGCCGCGCTGCACGGACTTGCCCGACTTCGTGGTCACGTTGGCGTTCGACGGCGCGGTGTACGACCCGCCGCTGATCTTCTGCCCGGGGGCGCCGGTGCCGCCGTAGTTGTAGTGGTACTGGTTGTAACCACCACCGGGGATGGGGATGAACATGAACCCGCCGCTGTGGTAGCCGCCGTGGCTGCTCGCGTAGCCCTCGTCGCAGTAGTCGTCGTTGTCGACCACGGTGCCGTCGGCGGTGGTGCAGGTCGCGGTGACCTCGTCGGGTGTCGCGGCGACGTACCAGGCGGCGACGAGGCCGACCAGTCCGACGGTGACGCCGCTGCCGATCAGCACCTTCCGCTTGGTCGAAGCCTTGCGTTCGGCCTCGGCCCGCGTCTGCTGTTCGGTGATCTCCCGATCACGCTCGGCGGCGAGCGCCTGCTTACGGGCGCGCTGCTCCGCCAGGGTCGGTTCGCGGGGGGTGGTGCTCTCCGCGTCCTGAAAGCGCATGGATCCGCGCTTGGGCTGGTCGGGGGGCTGTGTGCCCCCGGGTGTGTTCTCCGTCATCGAGCGCTCCGTAACCGCTGGCCAACCGCACTTCGCCCTGCCCACATTAGTCACCCGAACGCTGGCGCATTCGCGCGACGCAGGCATCATGGAGTAGATGTCTGCAGAAGTGGAACGGTTCCGTTCCCGGAATGAGCGCTTGCGCACGTGGCTGCTCATGGCCGGGGTGTCGCTGGGCGCGATCATCGCGCTCTCGCTCAGCGTGCTGTTCTCCTGGGGCAACGAGGACATCACCGGTGGCGGTGGCGGAGGTCGGTCCGAGGCCGAGATCGCCGCGCGCGAGGCCTTCCACTCCCCACCCGGCAGCTGCCTGAACTGGGATCTTCCGGACGCGGGCGACGCGCGGAAGGTCGACTGTGAGCAACCGCACCTGTTCGAGGTGATCGGCGTGATCGACGTCGCGCCGCAGTACCCGCCGGGGGTGCCGTCCCCGGATCTGACGCAGTGGCGCCAGCTCGGGCAGGAGCGCTGCGCCGAGACCGCCGAGACGTATCTGAAGAAACCACTGGACCCCCTCGGCAAGCTCTCGATCGGCGTCCTCCACCCGAGTGACCAGGAGTGGGCCGAGGGTGACCGTCAGTTGCGGTGTGGGCTCCAGTGGGCCGCGCCCGGCGGGCAGTTGCAGAAGCTGACCGGACCGGCGGCCGAGGAGGACCAGTCGAACGTCTGGCAGGTGGGCACCTGCCTGGCGCTGACCGGCAAGACCGTCGGCGACCCGGTCGACTGCACCCAGCCGCACGCCTACGAGATCATCGGGCTGCTGGACCTGGCCGACAAGTTCGAAGGCGACGAAGTTCCGTCGGAGGACGACCAGAAGACCTGGCTCGACACCGAGTGCAGCAAGATCGCCGAGGAGTACACCGGCGGCACCGACCTCACCGAGAAGAAACTGATCCTGACCTGGGACCTGCGCGAGGCCGAGAGCTGGGAAGCCGGCTCCACCAAGGTCAACTGCAAGGTCGGCGCGAAGCTGGAGGACGGCAGCGGGCTGGCCCCGGTGACCGGCAGCCTGCACTCCGACGGCCAGGCGCCGAAGACCTCCGCCCCGACCTCGGAGCCGGCGCCGACCTCGGTGCCCGAGGACCCGAACAGCGGCAACGAGCCGCCCGCGGACAACCACGAGCCCGTGCCGTCGTCCGGGGACGTGCCGCCGCCCGTGCCGCCGGACGCACCACTCCCGGGGGCCTGATGCCGGTCGACATGCCGCTCGCGCGGTTCGAGGAACTGGTCGCCGAGGCGCTGGACGAGGTGCCGCCGCAGTTCGCCGCCGCGATGGACAACGTGGTCGTCCTGGTCGAGGAGTTCAACCAGGAGGAACCGGACATCCTCGGGCTCTACCACGGCATCGCGCTCACCGAGCGCAACTCCGACTACGGCGGGGTGCTGCCCGACCGCATCTCGATCTACCGGCAGCCGCTGCTGGCGATGTGCGATTCGGAGGCCGAGGTGGTCGAGGAAGTGCTGATCACCGTGGTGCACGAGATCGCCCACCACTTCGGCATCGACGACGCGAGGCTCCACGAGCTCGGCTGGGGCTGAGTGGTTCTCCCTAGGGGATCTGCCGGATGACCGCACACCCGGGAGTTCGGGACAATGGGGAACATGACCGGCATTTTCTGGATCGACATGGTGTTCGGCCTGGTGCTCGGCCTCCTGCTGTTGTGGCCCGCCCTGCTGCTCGCGCTGGTGGTGTGGCGGCCGAAGGGCGGCCTGCTGCCCGAAGCGGTGCGGCTGCTGCCCGACGTGCTGCGGCTGATGCGCCGGATGGCCGCGGACAAGAGCCAGCCGGCCGGGGTGCGGATCCGGATCAGCCTGGTGTTCGCCTACCTCGCCTCGCCGATCGACCTGGTGCCCGACTTCGTGCCCGCGGTCGGCAGGCGGGACGACGCGATCCTGGCCACCGCGGCGCTGCGCTCGATCGCCCGCCAGGTCGGCATCGGGCCGCTGCACCACCACTGGTCCGGCAGCCCGCAGGGGTTCGCCGTGCTGCGCGAACTCTGCGACCCCGAGGTGATCGCGTCGCGCGAACCGGACTACGCCGAGCGTCCGACCAAACCCACTCAGTACCCGTAGAAACGCAGCGCTGCGAAACCAGGCCGCGCCTGGCACGGTTGTAGCCGTGAACCTCCCGAGAGTGCTGGACGTGGTCGCGGACCGGACCATCGTTCCCGGCTACACCAAGCTGGGGTTCCTGCTGCGCAAGCGCTTCTGGCAGCCGTTGCCGCCGGATGCCTTGCGCGGCAAGCGGGTGGTGATCACCGGGGCGAACTCCGGGCTGGGCAAAGCGGCAGCCGCCGGGATGGCCCGGTTGGGTGCGTCCATTCGGCTGGTCGTCCGCGACACCGAACGCGGCGAACGGGCGAAAGCGGAAATACTGGGCGAAATCCCCGGCGCCGACCTCCACGTCGACCGCTGTGACGTGTCCGATTTGGACGACGTCCGGCGGTTCGCCGGCACGCTCACCGGACTCGACGTGCTCGTGCACAACGCGGGCACGATGCCGCCTCAACGCGCCGAAACCGCGCAGGGCAACGAGATCGCCCTGGCCACCCACGTGCTCGGCCCGCACCTGCTGACCTCGCTGCTCACCCCGGCCCTGCGCGACGGCGAGCCGGGGCGTGTGCTCTTCGTGTCCTCCGGCGGCATGTACACCCAGCCACTGCGCGTCGACGATCCGCAGTACCGCCGAGGCGAGTACAACGGCACCAAGGCCTACGCCAGGACCAAGCGCATGCAGGTGGTGCTCGCCCTGCTCTGGGGACGGCGGCTGGAGTGCGACGGCATCACCGTGCACGGCGTCCATCCCGGCTGGGCGGCCACCCCCGGCGTGACCGACTCGCTGCCCGGCTTCGCCAAGGTGATGGGCCCCCTGCTCCGGGACGCCGAGCAGGGCGCCGACACCGTGGTCTGGCTGGCCGCCGCGGAGGAGGGCGGCCGGGCGGAGCACACCGGGCAGTTCTGGCACGATCGCGCGCCGCGTCCGGCGCACTACCTGCGGCGAACCCGCGAAACCGCTGTGCAGCGCGACGCGCTGTGGCAGTTCTGTGAGGAGCGGACGAGAAGATGACCGAGTTGCTGCTGGGCCCCTTGTTGCGGCACGTGAACCACGATTCCGCCACCGTCTGGGTGGAGACCGACGGACCGTGCGTGGTGGAGGTCCTCGGCGCGAGCACGCCGACGTTCGAAGCGGGCGGCCGCCACTTCGCGCTCGTGGTGATCACCGGGCTGGAGCCCGGCACCACCACCGCCTACGAGGTCCGGCTGGACGACGAGGTGGCCTGGCCGCCTCCCGGCTACACCCGCCCGGCCAGCCGCATCCGCACACTGTCCGAAGAGGACACCAAGTTCCGGATCGTCTTCGGTTCCTGCCGCAAGCCGCGGGAAATGCCGTCGATCGGGCACGACGCGCTGATCAGCTATGCCCGCCGGATGGCCGTACTGCCCGAGTCCGAATGGCCGGAATCGTTGCTGCTGCTGGGAGACCAGGTCTACGCCGACGAGACCACCCCGCAGATGCAGGAGTGGCTCAAGACGCAGCGCGACACCAGCGAGCCGCCGGGTGTCGAGGTGGCCAACTTCGAGGAGTACGCGCAGCTCTACCACGAGGCGTGGAGCGACGAATGGCTGCGCTGGCTGCTGTCCACCGTGCCGACGTCGATGATCTTCGACGACCACGACGTGCGCGACGACTGGAACACCTCGCACACCTGGCGCGAGCAGATGGCCGAGAAGGACTGGTGGCCGGAGCGCATCCAGGGCGGGCTCGCCTCCTACTGGATCTACCAGCACATCGGCAACCTCTCCCCGGCCGAGCTGGCCGAGGAGCCGATGTTCCAGCAGGTGCTGAAATCCGGCGTGGACAACCTCCCGGCGCTCAAGGAGTTCGCCGAGGAGGCCGACAAGGAAGCGGACGGCAAGAAGGGCGCCCGCTGGTCCTACCGGCGGGACTTCGGGCCGGTGCGGCTGCTGGTCATCGACACCAGAGCGGGCCGCGTGGTCTGCCACGAGGAACGCTCGATGGTCGACGAAGAAGAGTTCCAGTGGATCGAGAAGAACGCCGAGGGCGACTTCGACCACCTGCTGATCGGGACCTCCCTGCCGTGGCTGCTGCCCCACGCGCTGGCGCACGTCCAGTCCGCCAACGAGGCGGCCTGCCGCCGCCCCGGCTGGCGCGGCAAGCTCGCCGAACGGGTGCGCCAGACCGCCGACCTGGAACACTGGTCGGCCTTCCGCGAGTCCTTCGACCGGCTCAACGAGCTGATCACCCGCACCGGCAAGGCCGAGGGCGGCCCGGCGTCGATCTCGGTGCTCTCCGGTGACGTGCACCACGCCTACATCGCCAAGGCGGGCTACGCACCCGAAGTGCCCGCGGCGATCCACCAGCTGGTCTGCTCACCGCTGCACAACACGGCCCCCACGGTCATGCGCGGGGTGTTCAAGATGGGCTGGTGGCGTTCGGCCACCGCGATCGCCGAACGGTTCGCCCGCCGGGCCGGGGTGCCGCCGCTGCCGCTGCGCTGGGACCGCGTGTCCGGTCCGCACTTCGGCAACGCCATCGCCACCATCGACGTGGACGGCTGCGACGCGGTCGCGTTCCTGGAGATCTCGGGCGAAGCCGGGTTGACGCGCCTGCCACTGGTACGGCTGACTGAGCACTGATCATCGGGAGGACCGTTGCCCAGTGTCGTCGAGCGCATCCGGGAGACCTCGGGCGAGCAGCGCCAGGCCGAGATAGTCGAGGTGCTCATCGACGCGTTCGACGAGCTGATGCGGGCGGACGCCGGGGCGTTCCGCCGCAAGTTCCGCAAGATGGCCGCCGCGCCGTTCGCCTTCTACCGCGGTTCGGCGTGCCTGTTCTACGCCGACATGGCCGCCGAGCCCGACCGCTGGGCGGACGAGCGGACCGGCCGCGTGTGGATCGAGGGCGATCTGCACGCGGAGAACTTCGGCACCTACATGGACGCCGCCGGGGCGCTGGTGTTCGACATCAACGACTTCGACGAGGCCTACCTCGGCAGCTTCACCTGGGACCTCAAGCGCCTCGCCGCCTCGGTGGCGCTGCTGGCCTGGGGCAAGGCGATCTCCGACGTGGACATCGAGCGGCTGATCACCACCTACCTGCGCAGCTACGTCCGGCAGGTGCGCGAGTTCGCCGACCGGCCCGGCGACGAGATGTTCAAGCTGCAGCTGGACACCACCGAGGGCCTGCTGCACGACGTCCTGCTGCACGCGCGGCTGTCCACCAGGGTCGGCCTGCTGGACCAGGTGACCGTGGTGGAGGACTACGACCGCCGGTTCCGCCTCGGCCCCGGGGTGCGACGGCTGGACGCGTCCGAACGGTCCGCCGTCGAACGGGCGTATGAGTCCTATTTGGACACGATCCCGGCGGGCAAGCGCTTCGGCGACGCCACCTACCGGGTCAAGGACGTGGTGGGGCGCAAGGGGTTCGGCATCGGCTCGGCCGGGCTGCCCGCGTACAACATCCTGGTCGAGGGTCCGACGCAGGCACTGGACAACGACGTGGTGCTGTCGATGAAGCAGGGCGGCGTCCCGGCGCCGAGCCGGATCGTCAACGAGGACCGGATCCGGGGTTACTTCCGGCACGAGGGCCATCGCACGGCGGTCTCGCAGCGGGCGCTCCAGGCACACGCGGACCCGTGGCTCGGCTACACCGAACACGACGGCACCGGTTTCGTGGTGGCCGAGCTTTCGCCGTACGTGACCGATCTGGACTGGTCGGAGCTGACCGAGCCGGAGGACATGGCGCCGGTGCTGGACTACCTCGGCCGCGCCACGGCGAAGATGCACTGCGTCGCCGATTCGGACTCCGAGCAGACGCTGGTCGAGTTCCAGTGCGAGGAGGCGATCGCCGCGGCGATCGGCACCGAAGAGGACGCCTTCGTCAAGGAGCTGACCGAGTTCGGCATGGCCTACGGGGAGCTCGCCCGCGACGATCACCGGCTGTTCGTCGACGCGTTCCGCAACGGCCAGATCCCCGGCGTCTGAGCACGGGAAGATCTCAACCGGCCCGCACGCCTGTACACGCAGGTCAGCGGGGTGCTCCAATACCCGATCGTGGGCGATGACGAGGCCGGCACCGCCAGCCAGCTGTCACGGGGCCAGGTGGCGGCCGGGGCAGGCGGGTTCGTGCTGGGCGCGGCGGTGGTCGGTTTGCTGTGGGTGCTGTCCGGCACGGAGACCGGGCCCGCCGCCGACGCGCGGGCCGCGTGCGCCGCGCTGGAGCGCATCGGTGACCTGCCCGACCCCGGCGACGGGCAGCTGAGCGGCAGCGATCTGCCCCCCGGCACCCTGGACCGGCTGGCCGCGGCGAAGTCGCTCTCGGAGGCCGCGGCCGACGTGCAGTCCGCCTACGTCTCCCTCGCCGACCACATCGACGGCGTGCACCGCATGGTGGTCAGCCTGAACTTCGACGCGGGCGGCCGCTGGCACCTCTCGCAGGCGACCGCCATCTGCGGCCGCACCTAGGGCCTGTTCCGGAAAATCGTTTTCTGCCCCATTCCCCGCTACAAATCTTCGTCAATTCTTTCCGGGCTTTTCCTCCGACCGCGGCGATAAGCCATTCGGCCGCTTACCGGCGCCGGGACCTGCTGCTACGTTCGATCCGTTCGGCGGGTGCCATTTCCCATTCGGCGTTCCGACCTGCCCGCCGAGCTGGTTTCTTTTCCTTCTTCTGACATTGTGCCGACGGAGTTCGGCGAACCTGCCGCATCCCGGCACCGGAAATCCGACTGGGGACGACCATGAGACATCCACGACAAGCGAGACGCGCGGTGGCCGTGCTGGCCGCCGCCACCGCACTCGCGGCGCTGCTGGCCACGCCGGCGGCCGCGATCACCCACGGCACGCCCACCGGCGACTACGGCGACCCGTACCTGCACACCGCTCGCATCACCGTCGGCGACAACTTCCGGGCCTGCTCGGGCACGCTCGTCGCCGACCAGTGGCTCGTCACCGCGGCGAGCTGCTTCGCCGAAAATCCCGCGCAGGGCTTCCGCATCGCGGCCGGGCCGCCGCCCCGCCCCACCACCGCCCAGTTCTGGTACGGCGCGGTGCAGCCCCTCAGCGGTGGCACCGGCGTGCTGCACCAGCGGATCGTCGAGCTGAGGCCCCGCGAGGACCGCGACCTGGTCTTCGCCAAGCTCGAACAGCGGGTCGGGATCGGCAGCGCGCGGTTGCCGTCGCGAGCGCCCCAGCAGGCGGAGGCCCTGCGGATCGCGGGCTTCGGCCGGACGGCCACCGACTGGGTCCCGCTGAAGCAGCACATCGCCGACACCGCGGTGTCCTCGGTCTCCGGGACCACGTTCACCGTCTCGGGCGCCTCGGACACCTGCCGCGGCGACGCCGGCGGTCCCGCCTACCGGGGCGACCCGTACAACCCCGAACTCGCCGGGGTGCACGCCACCTCCTGGCAGAAGGGCTGCTTCGGCTCGACGGAGACCCGGAGCGGATCCGTCGAGACCAGGGTGGACGACCTGATCGACTGGTTCGGCGAGCACAACCCCGACCAGTTCATCAAGTGCTCGACCTTCGTGAGCTTCTTCGCCACCAAAGCCGGTGCCGTCAAGAGCCCCACCAACGTCCAGCAGCCCAACAGCACCCTGTCGCCCGCCCTGGACGGGGTGGACTACTGGACCGAGTGGGGCACCAGGAGCGGGCCGATGCCCGGCACCGTGAAGGCCGGGCCCGACGTGATGTGGTCGGTGCACCAGAAGACCACCAGCACCGACGCGTTCAACGACGGCGACCTGCGGCTGTGGACCGCCTCGTGGGCCGAGATCACCGGCGGCGCCCGGGTGGGAACCGGCTGGCAGCACTACCTGTCCGCGGCCAACCGCGACAAGCTCACCGTGGACGAGAAGGGCCGGATCTACCGCATCGACCCGAACGGTGACCTGCGGCTGTTCGTCTGGGACACCGCGGCCGGGCGCTGGCAGAACGACGCGGGCGTGGTGCTGGACACCGGCTGGAGCCGCTTCAACTCCATCACCGCGGCCGGGGACGGCGTGCTCTACGCCCGGACCACCACCGGTTCACTGGTCCGCTTCCACTACGACCACGCCACGCGGACGTGGCTGCAGCGCGAGCGGACGACCCCGGGCAACTGGAGCGGCTACACGCAGCTGGTTTCGCCGGGCGCGGACGTCATCTACGGCACGTTGCCCGGCACGCAGCAGATCGCGTGGACGCGGTTCGACCCGCGCGCCGGCACGTGGGCCACGCACCGGGTGGTCGGCACCGGCGCGCAGTGGGGCGCTGACCACGCCGTCACCCTGGAGCCGAACGTCTGCACGGTCGCGAAACCGTAGCGGCGGTCCGATCGGTGGCACCGCTATCGGTGCCACCGATCGGACATCTAGTCGCTGATCGTCTTGACGGTCAGCTGGTTGCCCGGGAGCTGCTCACCCGCGCAGCCGGTGCCCTCGAACGGCACGATCTTGTAGGCGGTTTCCTGCGGCGGGTAGACCTTGAGGCCGTTGACCTGCGTCGGCTTGCAGGTGCCGGGGTCGTAGTTGCCGACCTGCACGAAGCCGACGTCCGCGGTGGCCTTCTGGCCCGGCGCCAGCTGGATCGGCTCGCCCTTCTCACCCTCGCGGAAAGCCGCCGGGCCGACCTGGTGCTCGTCGCCGCCCGCGGCGTAGGAGACACCCGGGAAGCCCTGGATGGTGCAGGTGCGCGTGCCGCTGTTGATGAACTCCAGCTGCCGGTAGGTGGTGCCCGCCGCCGAATCGCCATCGCCGAGCGTGATGGTCAGGTCGCCGACCTTGCACAGCCCTTCGGCGGCCGGCTCCCCGGCCGCGGTCTGCCCGCGGTCGGTGGTGGTCGGTGGTGCGGCGCTGCTCTCGGAGGTTTCCGCGGCCGTGCTCGGCGTGCCCGCCGCCGGGGCGGCTGTCTGCGGCGGCTGCTCGCCGCACGCCGCCAGCCCGAGGCCCAGCGTCGCGAAGGTCGCCACGGTGACCCAGTTACGTTTTTTCATGCTGTCTCGCCTCCCCGTTACCAGGTGACTACCCAGTAGACGTGCCGACCACACCCGGGGTTGCCCCGGTAGCTTGAGAGGCATGCCCGGATTCTGTGACGAAGCGTGGCGGCACACGGCGAAGCTACAACAGTCCGTGTTGACCCACCCGTTCAACGAAGAGCTGGCCGCGGGCACCTTGTCGCCCGAACGGTTCCAGTTCTACCTCGCCCAGGACGCGCGGTACCTCGTCGGTTTCGGGCGCGCGCTGGCGGTCGCGGCGACCCGGGCCCCTGACCCCTCGGACCTCAGCTTCTTCGCGGGTGCGGCCAGGGAAGCCGTGGTGGTCGAACGCCTGCTGCACGAGGGTTACTTCGAGAAGTTCGGCCTGACCGAGGCCGACCTCGACGCCATCGAGACCTCACCGACCTGCCTGGCCTACACCTCGTACCTGCTCGCCGTGGCGCAGACCGGCGGCTATCCGGAACTGATTGCCGCGCTCCTGCCGTGCTTCTGGATCTACCAGCACGTCGGCGAGCACATCGTGGCTAACCAGCGCGGGGGCGAGGAAAACCCGTATCAGGCGTGGATCGACACCTACGCGGACGACGAGTTCGCCGCCGCGGTCACCAGTTGCCGCGAAGCGGTCGACCGGGCCGCCGGATCGGCTGACGCGGTGACCCGATCGAGCATGCTCGCCGCTTTCACCCGGGCGTGTGAGTACGAATGGCTGTTCTGGGATTCGGCGTACCGGCTGGAGGCCTGGCCGACCGCCCACCTGCGCTGACTCAGACCGGGGTGCCGACCCAGCTCAGGCAGTGCCAGCCGCTGTCGGTCGATTCCAGCTCCACGATGCCGGTGTTCGGAATAAGGCTGGAGTCGGCCAGCTCGGGCAGCACGTTGTCGCAGAGCCATTCGGCGGCCAGCCGGATCGACCCGCCGTGCCCGACCAGCACCACCACGCCGTCGGAGTCGGCGGCCTCGTGCTTGGCACGCAGGTCGGCGACCGCCTTCTCGTAGCGCGCCCGCACCTCGCTGCCGCTTTCCCCGCCCGGCAGCGGCACGTCCAGGTCGCCCTGCGTCCACGAGTGCATGACCGCGGCGAAGGACTTCATCGCCTCGTGGTCGGCCCGGTCCTCCAGGTCGCCGACGTTGATCTCGTGCACGCCTTCGACCGGCTGCACCTCCATGCCGAACACCGCCGCGACCGGCGCCGCGGTCTGCTGCGCCCGGGTCGCGAAGGAGGCGTAGACGGCGCGCACCGGCTCGTCGGCCAGCCGGCCGGCCAGCGCGGCGGCCTGCTCCCGGCCCAGTTCGGTCAGCGGCGGCCCCGGCAGCGCGGTGTTCAGCGTCTTGAGCACGTTCGCCTCGCTCTGCGCGTGCCGGACCAGGTACAGCTTCACGCCAGTTCTCCTCTCCGGACCGCGGCCACCCAGTCCACGGCACCGGTGAAATCGTCGTTCGACGCACCAGTCTGGATGGTCGCCGCCACGCGGTCGGCCCGCGGGTGCGAGCCGAGGAAGCGCAGCCCCGAGCAGCGCCGCCGCAACGCGGCCAGCGCGTCCCCGATGCGCGGTTCCGAAATATGCCCCTCGAAGTCCATGAAGAACAGGTACTCGCCGAAATTGCCCTTCGTCGGCCGCGCGTCCAGCCGGGTCAGGTTGATGCCGCGCGTGGCGAGTTCGGTGAGCAGTTCGGCGAGCGTGCCGGTGCGGTTGGCCGCGGCCGCGACGATCGCGGTGCGGTCCGCGCCGGTCGGCTCGGGCAGCGTGCCCGGCGGGCGCAGCAACAGGAACCGCGTCCGCGCGTCACGCACGTCGGCGACCTCGGTGGCCAGCACGCGCAACGGGTAGTGCTCGGCGGCCACCGGCGCGGTCACCGCCGCATCGAACTCGCCTTCCTGCACCGCCACCGCCGCGGCCGCGGTGGACGCGGCCGCCACCGGCCGCGCGTCCGGCAGGTTCACCTCCAGCCACTGGCGCACCTGGGCGAGCGCGTGCGGGTGGCTGGCGACCGTCCGGATCGGGGCGTCGTCCGTCCTGGCCAGCACGCTGAAGTGCACCGGGAGCAGCGCCTCGGCGACCGCCACCAGCAACTCCTGCTCGGCGAGGCCGTCCAGGGTCGCGGTGACCGGTCCCTCCACCGAGTTCTCCACCGGCACGCAGGCCGCGTCGGCCTCCCCCTTGCGCACCGCGGCCAGCGCCGCCGGGATGGTTTCCACCGGGAGCAGTTCGTCGTCAGCGGTCAACGTCCGGGCGGCCTGCTCGGTGAAAGTCCCCTGCGGGCCGAAATAGGCGATTCGAGACACCCCGTCAGGCTACGCAGGCCGGGCCCCCACTTTCACTCGCATAGCCGGTAGGCCGGGCGGTTACGCGTTCCGCCGTTTTTTGCGATGCTGGGGGCGTGACCGCACATCCGGGCACGCACACCAGCCGCCGGAGTTCGCCGGCCAGTTACTCCGCGAACAAACCCGAACTGGTGTTGTGTGCCGTCGAAGAGCCGCTCGCCCGTGCCTGGCGCCAGGTGGTGGACACAGTGGACGGTCCGATCCGGGTGCACCGGGGGTCGGTGCTGGACGTGCCTGCCCAGGCCGTGGTGAGCCCGGCGAACTCGCACGGCTGGATGCGCGGCGGGGTCGACGCGGTCTACTCGCTGGCCTTCCCCGAGGTGGAGCAGCGCGTGCGCAGCGCGGTGCTGGCCTACCACGGCGGTGAGGTGCCGATCGGCGAAGCGCTGGTGGTGCCGACCGGGCAGCTCGCGCCCGCCTGGCTGATCAGCGCGCCGACCATGCGCGAGCCCGGTGAGGGCCTGCCGCCGGACACCGTGCACCCGTTCCTCGCCGCCCGCGCGGTCTTCCGGCTGTGGCGCGACGGGCACTTCGAACACGGCGGCGAGGTCCGCCACGCCGTGGAGACCATCGCCATGCCCGGGCTGGGCACCGGCGTCGGCGGAGTGGCCCCCGACACGTGCGCCCGCCAGGTCGCCGCCGCGTGGACCGAGGTCTTCCCGGACTGACGACCAGCTCAGACCGGCATTCCCCGCACAACCCCGAGCGCGCCTCGAGCCGGGGTGGACTTCGTCACAGCGCGTTCGCCCTCGGTAAGCCCTACCGTTAGATCGACGTTGTCACCCACGTCGACATTGCGGCGCAGCAGCCGGCCTCGACGCCGAGGGGAGTGCGGATGCCACGGGTTCGTGAGCTCAGCCCCTATGTGGAGCTACACCGCGAGCAATGGCGGGAGCTGCGCAGATCCACCCCACTGCCGCTGACCGCGGCGGAACTGCTCCGCCTGCGCGGGCTCGGGGAGCAGGTCGACCTGGCCGAGGTGGCGGAGGTCTACCTGCCGCTGTCCCGGCTGATCAACCTGCAGGTCGCCGCCCGCCAGCGGCTCTACGAGGCGACCACCACCTTCCTCGGCGAGGACTGCCGCGGCACCAAGGTGCCGTTCGTGATCGGCATCGCCGGCAGCGTGGCGGTCGGCAAGTCGACCACCGCGCGCATCCTCCGCACCCTGCTCGCCCGCTGGCCGGACCACCCGCGCGTGGACCTGGTCACCACCGACGGGTTCCTCTACCCGCGCGTGGAACTGATGCGGCGCGGCATCATGCACCGCAAGGGCTTCCCGGAGAGCTACGACCGGCGGGCGCTGCTGCGGTTCGTCACCGAGGTCAAGTCGGGGGCCGAACGGGTCAGCGCCCCGGTCTACTCGCACCTGGCCTACGACATCCTGCCCGGTCAGGAGCAGGTGGTGGAGCAGCCGGACATCCTCATCATCGAGGGGCTCAACGTCCTGCAGCCCGGCCCGCGGCTGACCGTGTCGGACCTGTTCGACTTCTCCATCTACGTCGACGCGCACACCGGCGACATCGAACGCTGGTACGTCGAGCGGTTCCTGAAACTGCGCCACACCGCCTTCGCCGACCCGGCTTCGCACTTCCACCACTTCGCCGGTCTCCCGGACGACGAGGCCCGCGCGGAAGCCCGTCATTTGTGGCACACCATCAACGAACCGAACCTCATCGACAACATCAAACCCACGCGCCCCAGGGCCACCCTGGTGCTGCGCAAGGACGCCGACCATTCCATCAACCGCGTCCGGCTGCGAAAGTTGTAATTCGGCCGTCGAACACGGCAGAAATGACGCTGTGTTCGAGGGTATCGGCCGTTCGGACGAGGTGTTCGCAGGTGCACTAACCGGTTGGCCGATACCGGCGCGGACCTGCCGCGGCGACCCTGGAGGAGTAGGGAACACCCTGACCAGGGAGGAGGCGCGGCCATGTTCACGACCATCATGACCTGGGTCGGCGCGATGTTCGGTGTCGCGGTTCTGCTGGTGATGGCCGCCGGGGCGTTCGTCGTCGATTTCGACGACGCCGCCGACGACCGGAAAGCCAAAAAGCCCTGACCCGGTTTCAGCTGAGCCGGGTCAGCGCCCGCCGGTAGTTTTCGATATCGAGTTCCATTCCCCCATCGCTTTCCGGACTCGCGTTTTCCAGCAACACGGTCCGAAGCCGTTCCAATACGTGCTGCCGATCGACGCCTTGGTCCCGAAGGGCACGCGCGGCCGCCCAGACCTCGGGCGGATCGTTGTCCCACAGCTGGTGCACCACCATCGCCTTGGTGCCGAGCAGTTCGGCCGAGCCCGGGTCCAGCTCCTCGTTGGCGACTGCTTCGTGCAGCTCGGGGTGCTCGCCCAGCACCAGCAGCACCCGGTCGTCGAGGTCGTTCGGGTCCAGGTCGACCTCTTCGTCGCCGATCATGGTGCTCGCCTCGGGCAGCGCGAACTGACGGCGATCCAGCACCTCTTCGACGTCCTCGTCCTCGTCGACCCCGTCGAGGTACGGGTCGCTCCCCTCGAAGAAGCCCGTCGCGATTTCGAGCAGCTCGTCGAGCGCGTCCTCGGACAGCTCACGCTCGGCCGCCCGCCAGCGGATCCAGGCTTCCAGCAGCTCCGGTGACGCCTCTTCTGGCAGTTCGTCGGCCAGCAGGACCAGCAACTCGGGCCCGATGTGCATGGCCCAGCGCGGCTCGACCTGCCTGGAGAACTCCACCAGCCACTCGACCAGCTCGCGGTGTTCCTCGTCGTCCTCGATGTCCGGGTTCGCCGCGAAGAACCGGCGCGCCGCGGCCTCGACGTCGACCTCCGGGTCCTCGATGTCCGGCGGCGGGTCGCCGAGCAGCCGCTGCCGCGAGATGAGCAGGCCCTCCAGGATGGCGTGCTCGGGCAGCCAGGTGTGAGTGCGCACGATGGCGTGGGCGAGCTGGCGGCGCGCCACCGAGCCGGACACCCGCTCCAGGGTGTCCTCCTCGACCAGGTTCGCGCGCAGTTCGGCGAGCACGTCGGCGGGGTTCTCGACCAGCTCCAGCTCGTCGATCTCGCCGCCGAGCCCGATCCCCACCAGCAGGCCGTGGTCCGGCTCCCCGGCCCGCTCGAACACGCACAGCAGCAGGTGTTCCTCGTCGAAGCGGTCGCGGCACAACCAGCACGCGCCCGCCTGCGCGCGGCCGACCACGTCCGTCCACGGCGGCGGCTCGACGCCCGCGGCCATCAGCTCGCGCAACGCCGCGTCGGCCTCGGACTGGGCCTGCCCGTCGACGGCGAACACCCGCAGCGTGGCGAGCAGGTTCGCGGCACCGGGGCCCGGGTGGCGGCGCGCGTGGGCGATGAGGTCGAGCAGTTGCCGCTCGACGGACTTCTCCCCCGGCCCGGCCCGCCACACGGCCGCTTCGGAGCCCAGCACCTCGACCTCGAGCAGGTCGGCCGTCGGCTCCAGCGCCGCGAACTCGGCCAGGATCCGCCGGTGCGCGCTGTTTTCCGCGGCGGCCGCGGACGACTTCTTGCGGCCACCGGCGGGCTTCTTCTTGCGACCACGGCTCACGGGGCTCATGCGGTCATCGTGTCACGCGGGACCGACGAACTCAGCGCTGGGCTTTCGGCAACGCGATCCGCGCGTTGCGGATTTCCGCGATCAACCGGGTTTTCCGCTTGTGTTCCTCCAGGAGCACGGTCAGGTATTCGCCGAACTCTCCAGCGACACCGGCGCGCCGGTACAACCCGCGCAGTTTCCGCAGTTGTTTCGCCGCGTGCCGGTAGTGCCCGGCGTCGCCGTACGCGATCAGTTCGGCGACGTGCTCGCGGTAGACCGGCAGCACGTCGGCCGGGTGCTCCCGCTCGCGGAATTCGGCGACACGCAGCTTGTCCGCGAGCGGCGTCTGCTCCTGGCGTGCGATTTCCCAGGCCTCGTCGTACTTTTCGGCTTCGAGCAGCTCACCGAGGTCCGCCGGTTCGACCACCGGCACAGGAGGCGGAGGCGGCGGTTCGGCGGGCGGGGTCTCGGGCACCTGTGCCCGGACCACCGGGCCTTTCCCCCGCACCAAGGCCTTCGCCGCGTGCGCGATCGCCTCACTGTGCCGACCGGCGTCACGCAGCACCCGCACAATGCGCAGGCTCACTTCCCGGCTGGGTGGTTTCGCGGACAGGATGGCGACCAGCGCGTCCACGTCACCGGAAATCTCCGCCAATTCCTCCCGCAGGCGGGCGGCCACCAGCGACCGCCGCGGGTCGTCGTCGGCCGATTTGTCTACAAAGGACTTTATCCGCGCGAGCCCCTTGTCGCCCAGCGACTTGGCGAAGGCCCGCAGGTCGAGCACCGGCCACCCGGGACGGTCGAAGGCGACGGAGAGGATCCAGTCGGCCAGCACCTCGGGCGCCGGCGGGTGCGCCACGCAGGCCCGCGCGTAGAGCCCCACGGCCCGCCGCAGCTGCCCGGCGGTGTCCTCGCCGCGGGCGAACGCGTCGCCGATCTTGTCCATCGCCCGCTTGGCCAGCGGGGCGAGATCGGCGCGGGTCCCGGCGTCGAGCAGGCGCTGCAGGGTGTCGAGCACCGGCTCGATGCCGTGCTCACCGTCCGCCACCCCGTCCGCCTCGGCCAGCTCCACCGCCCGTTCCCGCAGCCGTTCACCCAGGTCGGGGTCGCGCTCGGCCTGTTCGTGCAACAGCGCGGCGAGCGTGGGCACGTCCAGCGAGCACAGGTACTCGAGCAGGCCGGGAGAATCGGGGTGCGCGGTCATCGGGTCACATTGTGGAGCAGTAGCCCGAACGCATCACCGAGGATCACCGGAATGCCGTAGTCGGCCTCAGCCGGAGGGCTTCGGTGAACCGGCCGTAGGCCACCACGTTGTCCTCGTACTGGCGCGAGTCGCGGTCGAAGGCACCACCGCAGGTGATCAGCCGCAGCTCCGGCTGGGCGGTGTCGCCGTAGACGTCGTCGGACGGGAACTCCGCCTTCGGGTGCCGCTCCACGCGGTAGACGGTGAACACCGCGCTGATCCCGTCACCGCGGTGCACGGTGACCCGGGTGCCGATCTCCAGTTCGGCCAGCCGCGAGAACACCCCCGGCACGTGGTCGTAGTCGACGTGCCCGGCGATCACCGCCGGTCCGACCTCGCCCGGCGTCGGGCTTTCCGTGTACCAGCCCGCGGTTTTCGCGTCCCCGGGCACCTGCAGCGTGCCGTCCGGGCGCAGCCCGAGGTCGATGATCTGTCCGGTGTGGACACCGAGCTGCGGGATCTCCAGCCAGGCCGGCTTGCCCGGTGGCAGCACCTTCACGTCGAGGCGGTCGGCGCTCGCCTCCGGCACGACCGGCTCGGCGGGTGCCGCGGCCAGCGTGGAGGTCATGCTGGGCAGCGGCGTCTCGATGACGGGCGCGGCCGCGGTGCGTGGCGCGGGGTGCTGCTCCGGCGTCGGCAGCGCGAACAGCACCACCCCGACCGCGACCACCACCGTCAACGCCGATCCGCAGGCCGCGGTGACCTTCCAGCGTGCCCGGTCCACGTCAGCGCCCGGCTCTGCGACGACTGGCGAGCACCGCGGCGGCGCCACCCCCGAGCAGGGTCAGGCCGCCGAGCGCGGCGAGCGGAGCCGTCGAGGAGCTGTCCTCGGACCCGCCGGTGTCGACGCCACCCGACGGGGTCTTCTTGACCTGGCCGGACGGTTCACCGAAGTGCGATTCACAGGCGTAGCCGTCGTCGTCCGCGTCGAGCCCGTGCGGGTCGCTCTGGTCCTTCGCCCACTCGGCCTGCGCGTCGGCCTGGGTGGCGAAATCGGCGCAGTCCTTGTCCTTCGAAGTCGTGCTGGTGATGGTGGCGCTCGACGCCGGTGGCGCCGAGCTGCTGGAGGACGCGGATTTGGTCTCGGTGTCGGCGGGGATCTCCTGGGCGAGCGCCGGGCCGGCGCCGAGGGCCAACAGGGTGGTACCGGTCACCACGGCACCGGCGGCGAGGCGGAAAGAGCGCATGGGGAGTGGTCCTCCGGAGGAACGAGCGGGGGCTGAGGTCCCGGATGGTTCCGTTTATCGCCCCGTCGTTCCGGGTGTTACGCGCTCAAGCGGGTGATGCCGGGCGTGGTAGGCAGTGCCGGTGACCCTCGAAGACCTGATCCGGCGGCTCCGCGAGTTCGCCGACGCGCGTGACTGGGAACCGTTCCACACGCCGAAGAACCTGGTGATGGCGTTGTCCGGCGAAGCGGGTGAGCTGACCTCGCTGTTCCAGTGGCTGACCCCGGAGGAATCGGCGGACTGGCGGTCGGATCCGGAGCTCGAGGCGAACGTGCTCGACGAGCTCGCGGACGTGACGCTGTACCTGGTCCGCCTGGCCGACGTGCTCGGCGTCGACCTCTACGAAGCGGCCAACGCGAAGATCGACCGCAACGAACTGAGATTCCCCCGAAAGGGTTAACGAGTCGCGGTGACGCGCTTGCGGTCGCGCCGCGGTTCGGGCACGGCGGCGTCGAGCCGCTGCTCCTCGGTGGGCAGGTCGGCGAGCAGCTTCCTGGCGAACCGCGGCCCCTCCCGGACCACCACCACTTCGGCGCGCTCGCCCTGCACCGGCAGGTGCGTGGCGCCGAAGAGGAGGGTGCGCCGGTCAATCACGGCGATCTTGCGGTGGGCCGTGCGCGCGCGGATCACCGTCGCGCCACGGCCGCGCAGGGCGCGGATCAGCGGGTTGCCGTCGGGCCGCAGCACCGCGCGCACGTCCACCCCGCGCTCGACCGCGGCGGCCACCGCGGGCAGCAGGTCCGGCACCTCCTCCTCGCTCCACGGCGCCCAGAGCCACACCGATTCGCGCGCCCGCGCGAGGTGGTCGGCGATGTCTCCGGTGGTCACCGGGGTGAGCAGGTCGGCTGCCTGCCGCACCTCGATCGCCTGCTGCAGGCGCAGCGCGTTGACCGCGCCGAGCGCGCTGCCGATCGGCGCGGCCTTGACCGCACCCAGGTCGGCGAGCAGGTAGAGGCGGCGGCGGGCGGCGGCGACCCCGGCGGTGAGCAGGGCGCGCTGCGTGGTGTCGGTGGCGCTGAGCAGGTCGACCGCGACGGCGTCGAACCGCAGCCCGGCCAGCGCGCGCGGCGTACCCGCCGCGGCGGTGAGCGCCGGATCCGCGTCCCGCACGGCGGCCAGTTCGACCCCGAGCCGCCGGGGATAGCCGGTCAGCAGGCCGAAGGACTCCCCCTGTCCGCCGTGGACCTCGGTGAGCCGCCCGGCCAGCAACCCGTCGATCGGCGACCAGCCGGTGGCCCGCAGGTGCGGACGGCACAGCTCGGGCAGGGCCAGCGTGTCGACCAGCACGATCTCCGGCACGGATTCGTGGTCGCCGTCGAGGAAGCCGTAGGCGACGGCATCGGCGAGCGCGCGTTCCCCGGTGTACTGCCGCCGCAGCACCACACAACCCTCGTGTTCCTGGGCGGCTTCCGGGGTTTTGATGCCGCAGTGCGCGAAGACGTCCGTGGCCAGCCAGGTGCGCACGGCGGTGGTCTGGGTCAGCTTCGCGGGCCGGACTTCCGGGCCGGGCAGGCGGAAATCACCGAACAACACGGCGGTTCCGGCGGCTCGGGACACCGCGAGCAGCGCGTCGGCGAGCCGCAGGGAGGCGGCGCGATCGACCAAGACGGCGTCGAACGTCCTATCCGGGATGGCCTCGGTGACCACCACGCGCCCTTCGACGACGGCCGTCGCCTCGGCTTCGCGGTGCTGCTGGATGGCCTGCTCGGTCAGCCACAGCAGGCGCTGCTCCAGCCGGTTGCGCCGGGCGGCGCGGTCTTCGGCGGTGGCTTGCAGGTCCTCGCGCTCGGCGTACAGGTCGGCCAGCGCGCGGCGGGTCTGCTCGGCGTGGCGCTGTCTGTCCTCTTCGGACACCACCCCGTTGGCGCGGGCCTTGAGGATGTGCCGCCGCAGCGCGACGACCTTCAGGTAGGCGTCGCTCTCCACGCGCGCGGCTTCGTCCAGCGCGCGTTCGGCCCTGGTCAGCCTCTCGTCGAGGCGGTTGATGTCGGCTTCGGTGATCGGGTGCGCGGCGGCGAGGTGCTCCTCGATCAGCTCGCTGAGCCGGGCCTGCTCACGGGTCAGGCGCCGGTGGGCCGGGTTCACCTTGGACAGCGAGTGCTCGGGGGTGAGGCGTTCCAGCTCGGTGATCAGCTCGGCGGCCTTCTCCAGCTGACCGCGTTCGTACTCGACCTGCCCGCGCTCGACCCGCGCGGCTCGCAACGCGGCCTGCGTCTCTTCCAGCCGGACGGTGGCCGTGCGGTGCAGCTCGGTGGTCCGGGCCAGCTCGGTTTCCAGTTCCCCGACGCGGTCCTCGTGCTCGATGCGCTGGGTCAGCGCCTGGAATTCCTCGTGGTCGTACCCGGCCAGCTGCTCATCCACAAAGGACACCCGGGCGACGACCCGGTCCAGCTCGGCGAGGTCGTCGAGCACCGAGGTCAACTCGGGATTCACCGCGGGCGGCTCGGGCGCGAACTTGGCGACCAGCTCTTCGTCGGCGGAAAGGACGAGCACACTCTTGCCCGCCGCGGCCAGGTCTTCCGCGGCCTGGGCGAGCACGCGGGTCGCCCCAGTACCGGGCGGCGCCCACACCAGCCGGACGCCGGGTTCGAGGCAGGCGCGGTAAGCGGACTTCTGCTCGGCGTTGAACTCCTCCGGCGCCTCCCCGCCGGGCACAGGATCCAAATCGGCGGCGGCGAGCTGATCAGCCAGCGGCGCCTCCGCGATCGCCTGCAACCCGTCGGCCACCCTCCGCCGCAGATCCCGGGGCGAGGCCACCTCGGCCCACACCCGATCACACCCGGCGGGCAACGGCCCGGCCACCCGGAACCGCACCACCCCAGCCCGCATCCGGCTCTCCTGCACCGGCACCGACACCCCACCGGCCGCCCCCGCGACACACAGCCGCACGAGGTGCTCGGGGCCGATCCAGCGCCCGCGGAGGTCAGCCGCATACCAGCCCTCGGCGGCCAGCGGCCGCACCTTGCCCAGCACCAGCCAGCCGCCACCGTCCCTGGCGTGCCCCAACTCCACCACGACCGCCCGGGCAGCCTCGTCCCGCCAGTCCGCCATCCCACTCCCGTCCCAGCTCACCGATCCACGACCACCGAGTAAACCAAGAGTACGGAGAGATTCACACAGAGTAGCCCGATGGTGCGATGCCCCCGAGGACTTCGGCGCGCTCGCGGATGAACCTGAGCTGCGCGGCGGCGCCACCGAACTTCCCCGTCGTCTCGGAAAGCTGGCCCGGGTGCTTGCGGTACCGCAGGGTGAAGTCCGCGACCACGACGCCGGGGCACGCCGCCGACGCGGCCATCAGCAGGCCGGTGTCCTCCCGCCCGTGCAACCCGGCCCAGCCGCCCATCCGGAGCAGCAGCGACCGCCGCCACAGCACGCCGGCCGGGTGCACCGGCACGCGATCGGTATCGGCCAGCCAGTGGTCGAACAGGCCGTTCCTGGGCAGCGGCCCGGCTTCGACCGGCAACCGGTGGACGACCAGCGAGCCGTCCTCGTGGAGGTCGCGTGCCTGCCCGACCGCGAAACCGGCGGCCGGATCCGCCGCGAGTGCCCCGGAAAGCACCTCGAGCGCGGACGGCTCCAGTTCGTCGTCCGCGTCCAGGTTCTGGATGAGCGGCGCCGTCGACCGGCCGAGTGCGCAGTTGCGTGCGACGGCGGGACCCAGCTGTTCACCGTGGACGTCGATCCGGACCCGCGGATCCTCGCGCGCGCCACACGCGGCCAGCGCGTCGAGCACCGCGCCACCCGGTCCGTCCACCTGGACCAGCCACGTCCAGTCCCGATTGGTCTGCCCGCGCAGGGACTCCCAAGCCCGTCCCAGGAAGCCCGCGTGGGCGGCGTGCACCGCGGTGAGCACCTCGACATCCACGCCCCACCTCTAACGGGTGACGCTTGATCGACAGCGGCTCAGGCCAGAACGCGGGTGAAACGCGGCGGTCTTCCTCCGCGATGAGCAGGCATTCCGGCAGCTGGCCGGCGTCTTCTGGGGGAAGTCATGTCCGAACAGCAGTTGCCCACCCGCCCGCTGGTGCCGTTGCGCGGGCAAGCCAGGGCCACGAGCGTGCTCGTGGCCCTGTCCGCGCTGGCCGGGGTGGCGGTGACGGTCGCCGACTGGCACACGTCTTCGGTGGCCGACGACTACATCGCCGACATCGCCGGGCTCACCATGGCCGATCTGCGGGACGCCGAGGGCCTGAGCCGGGTGCTCGCCGTGACGCATGTGGTGATCACGCTCGTCGCCGGTGGCCTGTTCCTCCTCTGGAGCTGGCGCGCGCGGCTCAACGCCGAGGCCCTCTCCCCCGCCCGGCACCACCGCGCCCGCGGCTGGGTGGTCGGCGGCTGGCTCTGCCCGCTGGTCAACTTCTGGTTCCCCGCCCAGGTCCTCTCCGACATCGAGAAGGCGAGCCGCGCCGAGGCGAGGACCGAGACCGACCTGACCCACCTGCGCGGCGACCCGCTGATCGGCCGCTGGTGGGCGGTGCTGGTGGTGAGCGTGCTGCTCGACCAGTACGTCACCCAGATCGTGCTGCGGACCGTCTCCGCCGAGACGCTGCGGGAAGCCGCCGTCCTGACCACGGCGGCGACCGCCCTCCAGGCGATCGCGGCGGGCATGGTCATCGTGCTCGTCCACCGCGTCACCGCCGCGCAGGCCGCGTAACCTCAGGGCGTGCCCATCCAGGTTCTGCTCGTCGACGACCACGAGGTGGTGCGGCGCGGGCTGCGCGATCTGCTCGGTGACGAACCGGACATCGAGGTGGTCGCCGAGGCGGGCGGGGTGGACGAGGCGCTGGCCGTGGCGATGCACCTCGAACCGGACGTCGCCGTGGTGGACGTGCGGCTCGGCGAGGGCAGCGGGGTGGAGTTGTGCCGCGAACTGCGGTCACGGCCGAACCCGCCGCAGTGCCTGATGCTCACCGCCTTCGACGACGAGGAGGCGGTCGTCGGCGCGATCATGGCCGGGGCTTCGGGGTATCTGCTGAAGCAGGTGCGCGGGCAGGACGTGGTCAACGCCGTGCGCGAGGTCGCCGCCGGGCGGTCGCTGCTCGATCCGCGGACCACGGCGAAGGTGCTGGACAAGATGCGGCAGCCGCCGGCGGACGAGCTGGCGGGCCTGACCGAGCGCGAACGCAGCATCCTCGAGCTGATCGGGGAAGGCATGTCCAACCGGGAGATCGCCGAACGCCTGTTCCTGGCGGAGAAAACGGTGAAGAACTACGTCACCTCGGTGCTGGCGAAACTCGGCATGCAGCGGCGGACGCAGGCCGCCGCCTGGATCGCCCGCCGCGAAAAGCACTAGAGCGGCAGGTCGAAGGCCACCAGCGTGCCCAGGCTCGGCGACGAGTTCAGGTAGAACTTGCCGCCCGAGGCGTCGGCGCGTTCGGCGAGGTGCCGCAGGCCACGCTTGGCCACGTCGTGCGGAACGCCGGAACCGTTGTCCCGCACCCGCAACCGGATCTCACCGGCGTCCCGGTAGAGCGTCACCCGGCATTCGCTGGCGCCGGAGTGTCTGACCACATTGGACAGTGCCTCACGCAGGGCGGCACGGATGTGGTCGGCGCGTTCGGCCGGGATGTCCGCGAGTTCGCCGGAAAGTTCCAGGGTCGGCGGGAAACCGAGTAGTTCACCGGCGATGCGGACCTCGGCGCGCGCGGACTCGGCGAGGTCGGTCGCGGGCAGTTGTTGCTGCTCCGGTTCGGGTGACCGCAGTGCGCGCACAGTGCCGCGAATCTCTTCGATCGTCTCGTCGAGCTGGTCGATCGCCTCGCCCAGCCGGGCCTCGTCGGCACGCGCGAACCGCTTGCTCATGCGCCGTCGCACCCGGTCCAGCTGCATCCCGGCGGCGTAGAGGCGCTGCACGATCACGTCGTGCAGCTCGCGGGCGATGCGTTCGCGTTCCTGGTACAGCGTCACGCGATGACGCGCGTTGGCCCCTTCGGCGAGCGCGAGCACCACGCCGGCCTGGGTGGCGAAGGCGGTCAGCACCTCGACGGTCTCTTCGGAGAACGGCTCGCTGCCGCGTTCGCGGTAGACGGTCAGCACGCCGAGGCGGCGCCCGCCGCTGCCGAACGGCGCCGCCGCGAACGGCCCGAAGCCGCTGAGTTCGCGGGGCACGTAGGGCGCGGTGCGCGGGTCGGTGGTCACGTCGGCGGTGACCACGGACTCGGCGCCCTGCGCGACCCGGCCCGCGGCGGATTCGGCGGGCAGCACCAGGCCCAGCACGTTCTCACCGGGCGTGCCCGCCACCGCCTCGACCACCACCGTGCTGTCCTCGGCGCGGGTCATCAGCAGCCCGAGGTCGGCGCGCGCGAGTTCGGCGGCGTGCCGGACCACGGAACCCAGCACCGCCGCCGGGTCCTCGTCGGACAGGGCGGTGGTGGTGATCTCGGTGGCGGCGGCGAGGGCGCGCGCGGCAAGTGTCGGGTCCATCAGCGCCAACAAGTTAAACACCGCTTCTCGACAACACGCGCACTCGCCCGTCCCGCACGTCCAGGTGGAGATCCGCGGCGGCGGCCTCCTCCATGCGGTGGGTGACCCAGACCACGGTCTTCTCCGCCAGTGCCTCGTCAAGCCGGGCGCGGACTTCGTAGGCGGTCTGCTCGTCGAGGTGCGCGGTCGGCTCGTCGAGCAGGACGAGAGCGCTCGTCTCCGCGGCGAGCACCGCGCGTGCCAGCGCCACCCGCTGCGCCTGGCCGCCGGACAGCCCGGCTCCCCCGCTGCCCAGCATGGTGTCGAGGTCCACGTCGGTGAGCCCGGCGGTGTCGAGCGCCGCGCGCAGCCGGTCGGGGGTCGCGTGCGGATCGGCGAGGCGCAGGTTCTCGGCGACGGTGGTGGCGACGAGCCCGGGCTCCTGAGGTGCCCACGCGACCGCTTGCGGCATGAGGGCGCGACCTCGCTCGGGAGCGAGGAAACCGAGCAGGAGCGCGAGCAGGCTGGACTTGCCCGCGCCCGACGGACCGGTGATCGCGACCTTCGCGCCCCGCGGGATGGTCAGCGTGACGTCGCGCAGCACCGGCTCGGGCGCCCCCGGCCAGCGCAGGTCGACGTCGGTCAGCTCGACGTCGTCGGCGTGCGCGGCCTTGGGTCCGTCGGGGACGGTGAAGATCGCGGCGAGCCGGGTGCGGGCGCGGCGGAGCTCATCCCAGTGCTGCGCGACCGGCGGCAGTTGCAGCAGCACCTCGGCGAGCGCGAGCGGCACCAGGGCGACCACCGGCGCGAGCACGGGGTTGAGCGTGCCGTCGGCGGCGGCCGCCATGGTCGACGCGACCGTCGCGCCACCCATCGCGAGCACCACCAACGCCTCGGCGGCACCCGCGCCGAACGCCTGGCGGCGCGCGTTCGCGGTGAGCCGGTCGTCGGCGATGGCGAGTGCGCGCCGGTGCTCGCGGTAGGCGCCGAACGCGAGCAGTTCCGCGGCGGCTTCGAAGAGGGTGAGGACCCGGGCGGCCACGTCACGCCGTCCCTCGGCCAGCGCCGAAGTGGAGCGGCGTTCGAGCCGGAGGGCGAGTGCGGGCGCGAGCAGCCCGGCGACCAGTGCCGCCACGGCGAGGTACAGCCCGGCGATCGGGAGCACGGCTGTCTGCACGGCGACCGCACCCGCCACCACGAGCACCGCGACCAGCGGCGGTGAGATCACCCGGGGCAGCAGGTCGCGCACTGTGTCCACATCGGACACCATGCGGCGCTGGCCCTCGCCGTGGCGCAACGCGGCGGTGCCGACCGGGCCGATGCGCACGAGCGCGCGCCACAGGTCGGCGCGCAGGCGGGTCGCGGTGCGGAAGGCGCCGTCGTGCGTGGCGAGCCGTTCGACGTACCGGAGCGCGGCCCGCGCGAGGCCGAACGTCCGGACGCCGACCACCATGACGGTCAAGGTGAGGATCGGCGGTTGCTGCGACGCCTTGGCGATCAGCCAGCCGGAGGTCGCGGTCAGCGCGATCCCGGCGAGGAAGGCGGCGGCGCCGAGTGCCGCTCCGGTGAGGAAGGAGCGGTCGGCCAGCGCACGCAACGCGAGCGGCTTGGCCTGGTGCTCGACCGGCGCGTCCGCGGCAGTGTTGCTGTCGGCCGGTTCCTCTTCGGTGAACGACTTCGACCGGTCGTGCGCGGCGATCACCACGGCGGCGCCCATCGCGGCGGCCTGGTTGATCGCCTTCATCACGCGCTTGGCCGAGGCGCCGTCGAGATGGGCCGTCGGCTCGTCGAGCAGCAGGAGCCACGCGCCGTGCCGGACCCGGAGCAGCGCCCTGGCCACGGCCACCCGCTGCCGTTGTCCAGTGGACAGGTGACTGAGTGGCTGATCCACCAAGCCACTGAGCCTCAGAGCCACTAAGCCACTGAGCAACTCATCCTCGGTGGGTTCGACCTCCCGGTCGGCCAGCGCGAGGCGGAGTTCGTCGCGAACGGTGCCGCCGGTGAACGCGGGCGACTGCGGCACCCAGGCGACCTGACGGCGCCAGTGCGCGAGGTCGGCGTCGGCGAGCGGCTGTCCGCCGACGGTGATCGTGCCCGAGTCGGGCCGGGTGAAGCCGAGCAGGGTGGCGAGGGTGGTGGACTTCCCGGCGCCGCTCGGCGACCGCAGCCAGGTGATCTCGCCGGGGCGGGCGGTGAACGTCTCACCATCCGGCGCGAACCCGTCCCGGCGGCGCACGCGGAGATCGCGCACCCTTATCTGTCCTTTGTGGACCTTCTTGGTCCCTGGGGCCGGTACCGGTTCGGCGAGGACCTCGCTGACCCGGCGCACCGCCTCGACGCCGTCCTCACTGGCGTGGAAGGCGGCGCCCGCGGCACGCAGCGGCTGGAAGCACTCCGGTGCCAGGATCAGCACGCCCAGCCCGATGGCCAGCGACAGGTCACCCGACACCAGCCGCACGCCGATCACCACGGCGACCAGCGCCACCGAGAGCGTCGCGGCGAGTTCGAGCACGAAAGCCGACGAAAAGGCCACGCGCAGGGTCTTGAGGGTGTCGCGGCGATGGCGGTCGGAGACCTGGCGCACCGCCTCGACCTGCGCTTCGGCACGGCGGAACGCGGCGAGCACCGGCAGCGCGCGCACCAGTTCCAGCAGGCGGCCGGACAGGCGGTGGGTGGCTTCGGTCGCGTCGGCGACCCGGTCCGCGGTGTACTTCCCGACCAGGATCGCGAACATCGGCAGCAGCGGCACGGTCAGCGCGATGAGCACCGCCGACGGCCAGTCCGCGAACAGCACTGCCGCGCCCGCGCCGAGCGGCACCACGGCCGCGGTGACCAGTGCGGGCAGGTAGGTGGTGAAGTAGGCGTCGAGCGCGTCGAGGCCGCGGGTGGTCAGCGCGGTCAGCTCGCCGGTGCCGCGGGCGGCGATCCACTCCGGGCCGAGCGCCGCGGCGTGGTCGGCGACCTTGGCGCGCAGTTCCTCCTTGGCGCCGGCCGCGGCCCTGGCGGAGACCACCCGCACCGCCCAGCTGACCAGCGCGCGCCCGAGGACGACGCCGAGCAGCCAGGCGGTGCGGCCCCCGATTTCCGCGCCGCCCCCGACGACCGACGCGAGTACCGAAGCGAGCAGGAACGCCTGCGCCACCAGCAGGGCGGCGTTGGCCGCGGCCAGCACCGCGGCGAGGACCAGTGCCCGGCGCGCCACCGGGGAAAGGGCGGGCAGCGCGCCGAGCGGGCCCGGTCCCGGCCGCACCTTGTCCACTGTGGACAACTTGGCGGGAAGGGTGGTGCGGCCGGGGGTCATGGGGTGTGCACCGGCGGGATGTGGCGGGTGCCGATCCGCTTGCGGAACACCCAGTACGTCCAGCCCTGGTAGACCAGCACGGCCGGGGCGCCGAACGCGCCGACCCAGGTGATCACCTGCAGGGTGTACGGGCTGGAGGCGGTGCCGTCGATGGTCAGCGTGTTGGCCGGGTCGCCGGTGGACGGGAGCACGTCCGGGTAGAGCGCGCCGAACAGGGTGATCGCGGCGGTGGCGATGAGCACGCCGAGCGCGGCGAAGGCCTGCCCGTCCCGGTCGGCGGCCAGCCGCGTCCAGGCCACGATCGCCGACAGCACGGCCACGGCGAGCGTGATGACCGTCCACAGTGCACCTTCGCGGAGCTGGACGAGCACCAGGAAGGCGAACATCGGCAGCAACGCGAACGGCAGCACCTTCAGCGCGACGGCCCTGGCGTGCGCGCGGAACTCGCCCTCGGTCTTGAGGGTCAGGAACGCGGCGCCGTGCACCAGCGAGAACCCGGCGAAGGCGAGCGCGCCGAGCAGGGTGTCCCAGCGGACGGCCTCGAACGGGCTGCCGAGGCGGTCACCGTTGGCGTCGAGCGGGAGGCCGAGCATGGTGGTGGCCAGCAGCAGGCCGACGCCGAGCGGCGGGAGCCACGAACCGAGGACGATCACGCGGTCCCAGGTGCGGCGCCAGCGGTCGGAGTCGACCTTGCCGCGGTACTCGAAGGCGACACCACGGCCGATCAGCGCGAGCAGTACGACCAGCACGGGCAGGTAGGCGCCGGAAAGCAGCGTCGCGTACCAGCCGGGGAAGGCGGCGAAGGTGGCGCCGACCGCGACGATCAGCCACACCTCGTTGCCGTCCCACACCGGGCCGATGGTGTTGATCATGACGCGCCGCTCGGTGTTGCCGCGGCCGAGCACCGGCAGCAGCATGCCGACGCCGAAGTCGAAGCCCTCGAGGAAGAGGTAGCCGAGCCAGAAGACCGCGATGATGATGAACCACAGCGTCTCGAGGTCCATCTAGCCCACCTCCTTGGGTGATGTGCCACGTGAAACCTGTTTTCCCCAAGTTGTGCACAACGAGGGCAGTTGTCCACAGAATCCTGTGGACAGCCCCACGCGCACCCGCAGCTGGATACGCTGGACCTGGGAACGCCCCCCTGGGAGTGGCGGGGGCTGTAGCTGGGGTGGGTGTGGATGGCCCATGGGTCTCGGCTTTCAGTAGGCGAACGACAGGGCTTTGTCGTCGTCCTCGTGGGTGGGGTCGGCGGGTGGGGGCATGACGCCGTCGACGCCGCCCCGGACGTACTTCCGCAGCAGGAACACCTCGACCACGCCGAGTGCCAGGTAGATCGTGGTGAGGCCGATCAGTGAGGTCCACACCTCGCCGGTGCTCAGGTTGGACACGGCGGTGGCGGTGAACATCCACACGCCGTCCACGCCGGTCGGGTTCGGGACCACGACGAACGGCTGCCGTCCCATCTCGGTGAAGATCCAGCCGGCGCTGTTCGCCACGAACGGGGTGACGATGCCCAGCAGCATCAGCCGCGGGAACCACGGGCTCGCCGGGATCCGCCCCTTCCGGGTCAGCCACAGGGCCAGCACGCCCAGGCCCGCCGAGATCGCGCCGAAGCCGATCATCGCGCGGAAACCCCAGTAGGTCACCGGCAGGCTGGGCACGTAGTCGATCGGCTGCCCGGCCAGTTCGCCCAGGCGCGGGTCGTCCGGGTAGTGCGTGCCGTACCTGGCCTCGTACTCGGTGACCAGGTCCTCCACGCCCTTCACCTCGGTGGTGAAGTCGTTGTGCGCCAGGAAGGACAGCAGCGCCGGCACGGTGAAGGTCTTGACGTCCTCGCACTCGGCGTCCGCCACGTCGCCGATCGCCATGATCGAGAAGCTGGCCGGCGCCTCGGTGTGGCACAGCGCCTCCGCCGAGGCCATCTTCATCGGCTGCTGCTCGAACATCAGCTTGCCCTGCACGTCACCGGTGATCGCCAGCACGGCGAAGGCCACCACGCCGACCCAGCCGCCGAGCCGGATCGACGAGCGCCACACCGCGCGGTGCTCGTCGTCGCCCGACCGCTTGCGCCACAGGTGCCAGGCCGCGACGCCGACCACGAAGGCCGCCGCGACCGAGAAGGTGCCCGCGACGGTGTGCGGGATGGCGGCCAGCGCGGTGTTGTTCGTCAGCACCGCCCAGATCGAGTTCATCGTCGGCTTGCCGTCGACGAACTCGACGCCGACCGGGTGCTGCATCCACGAGTTCGCCGCCAGGATGAAGTACGCCGAGGCGACCGTGGCCAGCGAGAAGGCCCACACGCACGCCAGGTGCACCTTCTTCGGCAGCCGGTCCCAGCCGAAGATCCACAGGCCGAGGAAGGTTGATTCGACGAAGAAGGCGACCAGCCCCTCCATCGCCAGCGGCGCGCCGAACACGTCTCCGACGAAGCGGGAGTACTCGCTCCAGTTCATCCCGAACTGGAACTCCTGCACGATGCCGGTCACCACGCCCATGGCGAAGTTGACCAGCAGCAGCTTGCCCCAGAACTTGGTCATCTTGAGGTAGCGCACGTCACCCGTGCGCACCCAGGCCGTCTGCATCCCGGCGACCAGCAGCGAGAGCCCGATGGTCAGCGGGACCATCAGGAAGTGGTAGACGGTGGTGATGCCGAACTGCCACCGCGCGAGTTCGAGTACTTCCACGCCTTCGACTCTCGTCTCGGGCGGGGTCGACTACTAGTTCAACTGGTCCCGTCTATCCCGGGACCTAAGTCCCGAAGATCAGCGGGTCTCCTCGCCGAGCCAGCTCAGGTAGGCCGGGCTGCCGCCGGTGATCGGGGTCGCGATCACCTCCGGTGTGTCGTAGGTGTGGTGTTCCAGCAGGTGGGCGGTCAGTTCCTCGACGCGGCGCGCGGTGGTCTTCACCTCCACCCGCCACTCCTGGTCGGTCTGGACCGCGCCCTCCCAGCGGTACACGCTGGTGACCGGGCCCACGACCTGCGCGCACGCGCCCAGCCTGGCCTCGATGGCCCCGGCGGCCAGCGCCCTGGCCAGGTCCTCACTGTCGGTTGTGGTCGTCACGACGACGTTCTCGGCAGTCATGAAACCAATGTACCCGGACGGGGAAGAATTTATTTCGGCATGCCGAAAATGATTTCTCCAGCCCGCTGAAACGCCGATTCGCGATTCCCATCTGCTTCACATCTCCGATTCTCCCCTTTATCGTTGAAGTGAAAGAAGGTGAAGTACTCGATGTCTGCCGCTCTACTGGCCCTGATCAGCACTTTTGGCCTGGTTCTCGCCGTCGAACTGCCGGACAAGACCCTGGTCGCCACCCTGGTGCTGACCACCCGTTTCCGGGCTTGGCCGGTATTCGCCGGGGTCACCGCCGCGTTCGCCGTGCAGAGCACGATCGCGGTGTTGTTCGGCAGTGTGCTCACCTTGTTGCCGGAAACACTGGTGTCCGGAATCGTCGCGGTGATGTTCGGCGTCGGCGCCTACTTCCTGCTCCGCGAGGGCTTCGCCCCGGCGGCGGACGGCGAGGAGGGGGCCGCGCGCATCGGTCCCGGTCCCGCCACCTTCCTGCGGTCCTCGCTGACCTCGTTCGGCGTGTTGTTCGCGGCCGAGTGGGGTGACGCCTCGCAGCTCGCCACGGCCGGGCTCGCCGCCCGCCTCGAGCAGCCGGTCGCGGTCGGCATCGGGGCGTTCTGCGCGCTGGTCGCGGTGGCCGGGATCGCGGTGTTCGTCGGGCAGAAGGTCCGCAGCCGCATCCGCCCGAAGCTGATCCAGCGGGTGGCCGGTTTCGTCTTCAGCGCGTTCAGCATCGCGGCCCTCTGGCAGACCTTCGCGTAAGGCCCAGGAGACAGCAAAGGTCTCATTCGCATAACATGACTGGCTCGTGTCTGTTCTACGAAGCCGAGGTGAACGCGAGTGAGCACGCTGCCGACCAGGGAGCCCGGACCGGCCGGGCGGCTGGCGCTGGCCGGCATGGGGGTGGCCGTGCTGATCGCGATCCACCTGCACATCCGCCTGTCCGCCGAGGTCAGCCCGCTGTGGCGGACGCTCTCGGAGTACGTGAACGCGGGGGCGGCGCCGATCTTCGGCGTGATGTGCCTGGCGCTCGCGGCCGGTTCGCTCGCCCTGCTGGTCGGAATCGCCAGGGCCCGCCGCGGTGGCGCGGTGCCGGTGCTGCTGGGGTTCTGGTGTGCGGGGCTGGTCGTGTGCGGGCTGGTGCCCGTCGACGCGGACGGCGCGGCCCGGACGCTCAGCGGTCAGCTGCACAACGGCGGCGCGGTGCTCGCGTTCCTCTCGCTGCCCCTCGCGGGCTGGCTGCTCACCCGCCGCTCGGACGCCCACTGCCCGTGGGAGCCGCGGCGCACCACCATCCGGCGCCTGTCCGTGGCCAGCGCCGTCACGTTGGGCGTGGTGCTGGCCAGCTTCGCCTGGATCATGAGCACCGGCCCGGCGGACCCGGTGGTCACGCTCGGCCTGTTCGAGCGCGTGCTGTTCGCCGTCGACCTGGCCCTGCTCCTGACCATGACGCGGCCGCTGCTCAGCTCAGCACGCCGGTGAGGGTCGCGGCTGCTTCGACCACCCTCGGGCCCACAGCGGCCGTGTCGAGGGGGTCCAGGGAGATCACGCCGACGCTGGCCCGCAACCCCGGTAGCCCGCGGACAGGCGCCGCCACGCCGGACGCGCCGGGCTGCAGCTCGCCGCTCGTGGCGACCCAGCCGGGCTCGCCGCGCAGCATGATCGCCTTGCCCGCGGCGCCCGCGGTGATCGGGTGGCGGCTGCCGACGCGGTAGGCCACGTGGAAGTTCGTCCACGACGGTTCCACCACGGCGATCGCCTGCACCTGCTCCCCCTCGGCGACCGAGAGGTGCGCGGTGGCGCCGACCGCCTCGGCCAGGTCCCGCAGCACCGGCTGCGCCGCCTGGCGCAGCTGCGGCAGCACCTGGCCGGACAACCGCAGCAGCCCGACGCCCAGGCGCACCTTCGACCCGTCCCGCCAGACCAGGCCGCGTTCGGCCAGCGGCACCAGCAGGCGGTAGACCGCCGGGCGGCTGGCGCCGATGGCGACGGCCAGCTCGGAGATGGTCGCGGCCTCGCTGCCCGCGTCCGCCACCGCCTGGAGCAGCGCCAGCCCCCGCTCGAGGGTCAGCGAGCCCTCGCGACTCATCTCCCGCTCACAGCAGGCCCAGGCCCTTCAGGTCGCCGACCGGCTCGTCCAGCGTGGCCGAGGCGTACGAACCGAACAGCTCGCGCACCGCCTTCGCGGCCGGCTCGGACAGCTCGGTCGCCTCCTTGGCCAGCTTGGCGCCGTCGGTCTCGTCGAGCGCCGCGCGCACGTCCTTGCCGGACAGGCAGCGGCCCGAGGCGACCAGCAGGTTGAGGAAGCCGTGGTGCTCGAAGCCGGTGTCGGCGTCCGCGTGCCGGACAGCCCGGTGGAGGCTGTTGGTCGCCTTGAACGAGGCGCCGGTGTGCGCGCTGACCACGGCCAGGAAGTCGGCCACCTCGTCCACGCTGGGGAAGTTCTCGCTGGACAGGCCGCCGCAGCGGATCTTCGGGCGGCTCCCGTGCTCGATCACCTTGCGCACGCCGTCCAGCCAGCCGACGCCGCGGCGCGGCTCGACCACCCGGATGACGTCCTCCGGCACGAACTCGGACACCCGTTCCAGCCACACCTCGTCCACGTCCGACGGGGCGGGCATCTCGACCATGCGGAGGTCGAGCAGCTCGTCCCGGGATTCCACGATCGAGATCGCCTTCGGCACCCCGCCGAGGCCGGTGTCGATGATCAGCGACAACGGCAGCGGGGTCTTCGGCTTGATCTTGATCAACTCGGTGATCAGCTCCGGCAGCCTCGACGCCTGGCACAGGAACAGGCCGACGAGACCCGCGTGCTCGCCCGCCCTGGTCTCCAGGTACGAGCGCAGGGCTTCGGGCATCGCCGCGTCCCCCGGCGGGAAGAGCGCGGAGTCGTCGACGAGCCGGGCGAACAGGGGCGGAATTCCGCGGGGTCCGGGGGGCGTGAGTTCCACAGCGCTTGACACGACTGACACGCTAGTAGCGTACGACATCAGGACAAACACGTCCGTAAATCGGACACATTTTCGAGCCTTCCGGAGGGGTCCGTGCCTTACTACCGCCGAGTCGGGGAGATCCCGCACAAGCGGCACACCCAGTTCCGCTCACCGCAGGGCGGCCTCTACGCCGAGGAGCTGATGGGCGTCGAGGGGTTCTCCGCCGACTCCGCCCTGCTGTACCACCGCCACCTGCCCACGGCGATCGTCGACGCGGTCGCGGTGCCGGACGAGCGCGGCTCGCTGCAGCCGAACCACCCGCTCAAGCCGCGGGCGTTCCGCACCCAGGACCTCAAGTTCACCGCCGACGCCGACGCGGTGACCGACCGGCGGCGGCTGTTCGGCAACGCGGACGTGACCATCGGCTTCGCCGTGGCGACCGTGCCGAGCCCGCTGTACCGCAACGCGGCCGGGGACGAGCTGCTGTACGTCCAGGGCGGCAGCGGCACGCTGGAGACCATCTACGGGGCGCTGGAGATCGGAGACGGCGACTACGTGGTCATCCCGACCTCGTGCACCTACCGCGTGGTGCCGCGCGAGCCGCTGCAGCTGCTCACCATCGAGGCGCGCGGGCACATCGGGCCGCCGAAGCGGTACCTGTCGAACAAGGGGCAGTTCCTGGAGCACTCGCCGTACTGCGAGCGCGACATCCGCGGCCCGGAAGCGCCGATGCTGGCCGAGGGCGAGGACGTCGAGGTCCTCGTGCGCCACCGCGCCGGGCTGACCCGCTACACCTACGCCAACCACCCGTTCGACGTGGTCGGCTGGGACGGCTGCCTGTACCCGTGGGTGTTCAACATCGGCGACTTCGAGCCGATCACCGGCCGCGTGCACCAGCCGCCGCCCGTGCACCAGACCTTCGAAGGCCCGAACTTCGTGGTCTGCTCGTTCTGCCCGCGCAAGGTCGACTACCACCCCGAGTCGATCCCGGTGCCGTACAACCACGCGAACGTCGACTCCGACGAGCTGATGTTCTACGTGCGCGGCAACTACGAGGCACGCAAGGGCTCTGGCATCGGCGTCGGCTCGCTCTCGCTGCACCCGTCGGGCTTCACGCACGGCCCGCAGCCGGGCGCGGCGGAGGCCTCGATCGGCGCGGACTACTTCGACGAGACCGCGGTCATGGTGGACACCTTCGCGCCGCTGGACCTCGGTGAAGCGGCGGACGCGTCGGAAGACCCCGGTTACGCCTGGACGTGGTCGGGACGCGGCCCCAGCCGCTGATTTCGTTGTGACAAGGTTTCCCGCTCCCGCGCGGTTTCCGGGGATGATGGTTCCCCGACCGCGCGCGGAGGTTCAGGATGACCTTGTCCGGCCAGGAAAGTCGAAGACGCAGGCGCACTTGGTCCTTCATCGGCGCGGTGGTGCTCGCCGCCGGGTTGATCGTCGCGCTCCGCCTGGTCACCTCGGACGGCGGTGACCAGGCGGAAGAGGTGAAGTGCGGCGGGGAGTCGCTGCAGTTGCGGGTGGCCTCGTCCCCGGAGAAGGCGGGCATCGTCAAGCAACTCGCCGGCGAGTACAGCGGGCGCACGGTCGCCGGGACCTGCGTGGACGTGCTGGTCCAGTCGAAGAGTTCGGGCGCGGCGATGCAGGCGCTGGCCGGTGGCTGGAACGAGGCGGCCGACGGCCCGCGCCCGGACGTGTGGACGCCGGCCGCGTCCGGCTGGGCGACCCTGCTGCGGCAGCGGCTCGCCGCCCAGGACCGGCCCGACGTGCTGCTCGAGCAGCAACCGCCGTCGCTGGCCAACGCGCCACTGGTGATCGCCATGCCGGAACCGATGGCCAAGGCGCTCGGCTGGCCCGGCCAGGGCATCGGCTGGCGCGACCTCGCCGCGCTCGCCACGGACCCGGCGGGCTGGGCCAAGTACGGGCACCCGGAATGGGGCGCCTTCCGGCTCGGCAAGACGAATCCGAACCTGTCGACCTCCGGGCTGAACGCCACCATCGGCACCTACTTCGCGGCCACCGGCACCTCGTCCGACCTGACCGCGCCGGATCTGGACAAGCCGGAAGTGAAGTCGTTCGTCGGCGGCGTGGAACAGTCGATCGTGCACTACGGCGACACCACGCTCACCTTCCTGTCGAACCTGCTGCAGGCCGACGACCGGGGCGCGGCGCTGTCCTACGTCTCCGCGGTGGCCGTCGAGGAGAACTCGCTGATCGGCTACAACCAGGGCAACCCGACCAACGACCCGGCGAAGCTCGGCCAGCACCCGCGGCCGAAGGTGCCGGTGGTCGCGGTGTACCCGGCCGACGGCACGCTGAACTCCGACCACCCGTACGCGGTGCTGAACTGGGCCGACGACCCGCGCCGCCAGGTGGCCGCGGACTTCCTCGCCTTCCTCCGGTCCGACGACGCCCAGAAACGCTTCTTGGACCAGGGTTTCCGCAGCTGGGACAACAAACCGGGCCCACAGGCCACTGTGGACAACGGCGTGCTGCCGGAGACCAAGCTCAACCTCATCCGGCCGCCCAGCCCGCCGGTGCTCGACCTGGTGCTGAAGTCGTGGGCCGAGCTGCGCAAGAAGGCGAACGTGCTGCTGGTGGTGGACGTCTCCGGCTCGATGGGCGACTCCGCCGAGGGCACCGGTAAGTCCAAAATGGACCTGGCGAAGCAGGCGGCGGTGAGCGCGCTCGGCGAGTTCGGCGACCGCGACCAGGTCGGCCTGTGGATGTTTTCCACCAAATTGGAGGGCGATCAGGACCACCGCGAGCTGGTGCCGATCGGGCCGGTCGGCCAGGACGGGCGCCGGGACGCGCTGCGCTCACGCCTGGAAGGCCTTACGCCCCAGGGCGGAACCGGGTTGTACGACACCTCGCTGGCCGCGCACGAGTACCTCAAGGCGCGCCTGGCTCCCGACGCGATCAACGCCGTGGTGGTGCTCACCGACGGGCGCAACGAGGACCCGGGCAGCCTCGACCTCGACAACCTGATCAGCAGGCTCCAGGTGGAAAGCGGCAGCGAGACCGTGCGGATGTTCACCATCGCCTATGGCGGTGACGCCGATCAGGACGTGCTCAAGCGCATGGCCGAAGCCACGCAGGCTGCGGAGTACGACTCGTCCAAACCGGACACCATCAACCAGGTGTTCACCGCGGTGATCTCCAACTTCTGAGGCGGTACATGGGTTTCCGGGAAGAACTGCGTGAGCCGTGGGGGCTGCTGCTGGCGGGCACGTCCGCCGGGGTGGCCTGGGCGGTGCAGCTGCCGTCGGTCGCCGCGGCCGGGGTGGGCATCGCCGTCCTGCTCGCCAGGGCAGCGATCGCGGGCTTCGACCGCCCGGAGACACCGGAAACCGCGCTCACCGGCGAAGAAGCCGCGTACTACGACCGGGCGGAGCGGGCACGCGAAAGCTTCGGCGCGATCGGCGCCTCCCTGCCACCGGGACCGCTGGCCGAGCAGATCGCGGGAATGAAGCCGATGGTCGCGGAAACCGCGAGCAGCCTGCGGCGACTGGCGGAACGCTCGTCGACCACCCGTGACGCGCTGGACCGCATCGACACCGGGGAACTGGCCGCCGAGGAACGGCGTCTCCGCAAACGCGGGACCGACGAGGCGACCCTGCGCGCGCTGAGCGCCGTCCGCACCCAGCGTGACGTGGCCAAACGGCTCACCGACCTTCGCGCCAAGCTGCTCGGCGAACTGCACGCGGGCACGCTCGACCTGGAGAGCCTGGTGACCCGGGCGGTCGAACTTTCGGCGACCGCCGACCCGGCTCCGGCGGCGGGCACTTCGCTCGACGGCCTGGCCGAGCAGTTGGAGGCGATCCGCCGCGGCGTGGTGGAGGCCGACGAAGCCGCACGGAGAGTGCTCGATTCCTGACTTTGCAAACCCGCGCCAGCAGGTTAGCCTCACCTAAGTAGGAGGTGGACCTTGACCGAGCCCACGACCGCGACGCGCCGCCCGCCGGCGCCGAACCCCGCCGAGCGCGCCAAGACCATCGCGTCGCGCGACTGCCCGGCGACGCTGGTGCCGTCGGTGGACCGCGGTGAGCACGACGGCAGCCGGGTCACCCCGGTGCTGCACCACGTGCACGCCAGCGGCAGTGTCAGCCTGCTCCTGCCCGACGGACATCCGCTGCTCGAAGCCGCGGCGGAAACCCAGCGCGGCGAGTTCGGGGTCATGCTCGAACTCGCCGACCACGCCCCGGTGCCCCTGCGCGAGCCGATCCGCGGCCTGCTCTGGATCACCGGGTTCCTGCGCCCGCTCGACCCGCCCGCCGCGCGGGCCCGGGCGGTCGCCATCGCCGTCGACCGGCCGGACCACCGGCTGCTCGACGTGAACCACGGGCTGACCATGCTGCGCCTGACCCCGGCGTCGCTGGTGCTCGCGGACGCCGACGGCACGCATTCGCTGCGGCCGCACATGTTCAGCGCGGCCACGCCCGACCCGTTCCACGACTACGAGGCGCGCTGGCTCCAGCACCTGGAGACCGAGCACGCCGACGTGGTCGAGCAACTGGGGCGGCACCTGCCCGAGGACCTGCGCGGCGGCGCGATCCGCCCGCTGGGGCTCGACCGGCACGGGCTGCGCCTGCGGGTCGAGTCCGTCGTGGGCGACCACGACGTGCGGCTGGCCTTCTCCAAGCCGGTGGACGACCCGGCGCAACTCGCCGTGGAAATCCGGCGGCTCGTGGGTTGTCCGTTCTTGTCCGAGACTTAGCCTTCGGCCAGTTCGGGTGGGAAACCGCCGGCCGCGATCGGGCCCCAGCGGTCGATCGTCAACCGCAGCAGCGACTTGCCCTGTTTGCGCATGGCCTCGCGGTACTCGTCCCAGTCGGGGTGCTCACCGGAGATCGCGCGGAAGTAGTCGACCAGCGGCTCCACCGACTCGGGCAGGTCGAGCACCTCCACCGTGCCGTCGACCTGCACCCAGGCGCCGTTCCATTCGTCCGAGAGCACGCAGATCGACGCGCGGTGGTCGCGGCGGAGGTTGCGCACCTTCGCGCGCTGCGGGTAGGTGGCGATGACGATCCGGCCCTCCTCGTCCACCCCGCAGGTCACCGGCGACAACTGCGGGCTGCCGTCGGCGCGGCGGGTGGTGAGGATGCCGTGGTGGCGGGGGCGCAGGAACTCGACCAGTGCGGCGCGTTCCACGGGGGTGTTGGTCGCGATGGTGCGTGGCATGACTTCGACGCTATCCGGCACCGGGTAGCTTGCGCGAATGCGCTCCTGGCTGATCAGCGACCGCCCGGCGGCCCCCGAGGTGGTCACCGACCCGGCTCGACGGCGGCTGCTCAAGTTCGAGCTGCTCATCGTCTTCGGCATCACGCTCGGCCTGTCCGGGGTGCGGAGCCTGCTGTCCTTGCTGGATTCCCTGCTGCGGCCCGAACCGCTGAACGAGCAGCAGGTGGCGCTCAACGTGCCGCAGGCCGCCGCCGGGCTGATCGACCTGCTCAAGCAACTGCTGAGCGCCACGCAGCTGGTCGGCTGGGGCGCGCTCGGGGTGTACCTGCTGTACCGCGGCGGGATGAAGCTGGCCGAGGTCGGCTTCGACCGCACCCGGCCGCGACGCGACCTGCTCTGGGGCGCCGGGCTGACGGCGTTGATCGGCATCCCCGGGCTGGTGCTCTACTTCGTCGGCTGGCAGCTGGGGTTCAACCTGGCCGTGCAGCCGTCGACGCTGACCGAATCGTGGTGGCGGCCGATCACGCTGACCCTGTCCGCCTTCGGCAACGCCTTCGCCGAAGAAGTGCTGGTCGTCGGCTACCTCCTGACGCGGTTGCGACAGCTGGGGTGGAAGGAGAATTCGAGCCTGTTCGCCGCGGCCGTGCTGCGGGGCTCGTACCACCTCTACCAGGGGCTCGGCGGGTTCGTCGGGAACCTGGTGATGGGGCTGGTGTTCGGGCGGATCTGGCAGAAGACGAACCGGCTGTGGCCGCTGGTCGTCGCGCACACCCTGCTCGACGTGGTCGCCTTCGTCGGGTACGCGCTGCTGCGGGGCAAGGTGTCGTTCCTGCCCTAGCTTCAGTGGCAGTCGCCGTGCCGCCCGAGGGTTTCCTCCGGGGTGGCGCCGGGGCGGGTCCACTGCGGCACGGGACGGCTGTCGGGTCCCCAGGTGGCGGTCCCGTCCGCGGCGGAACGCCAGTACCAGCACGGGGTGTCACCCTCCGGCCAGCCGTCCGGCTTGTCCTCCCATGCCTCACCACGGCCGTAGGGCGTCATGTCGAGCACGCCGAAGGCCCCGGCGGCCTGCTCGTTGCCGCGGCCCGTCGTGGAGTAGGTGAGGAAGGTGCGCTCGCCGTCGCGCAGGAAGCAGGAGAGGTAGGCCATGTCGCCGCCGACCGGCGCGGGCACGTCGCGCACGGAGTACCAGGGGTGCGTGTAGCCCATGAACTCCACGAAGGGGGCGACCTCGTCCCACCGGCCCGTGGTCACCACGGCGAAGGAGACCCCGCGGGCGTTGAGGTAGACCTCGGTGTCGCGCAGGTGCCAGACCATGTTGGTGCAGCCCTCGCACTGCCCCTGGTGGGGCGCGCCGTCGTGCCACATGTGCTGGTAGACCACGAGTTCGTCGCGGCCGTCGAACAGGTCGGTGAACGGGACGGGACCACCGGCACCGACCACCTCGACCGTTCCGTCGAACTCCACCATCGGCAGTCGACGGCGGGCCGCGGCGATGGCGTCACCTTCGCGGGTGTGGGCCTTCTCGCGGACCAGCAGCTCGTCGCGGGCGGCCTGCCAGGTGGCCAGGTCGACCACGGGCGGGCGGCCGGTGCGGGGATCCTGCGGCATGGTTCTCTCCGTTTCCGTGCGGTGCGTGCCCCGAACCTACGAACGCACCCGCGCCGGAACGACTCCCGCGATGCTCTTTTTCGGCTTTTTCACAGGGCCAGCGGGGCGGAGCCGAACGCGACGTTGAAGCGGTCGCACCAGATGACCACGCTGCGCAGGCCGGTCAGCTGCGCACCGGCGGGGATGGCGTAGTTCTGGTTGCCGTCGGTGGCCTTGATCTTGCCGAGCTTGACCACGGCGCCGTCGTCGTACTTGCCCCACTCGCCGCCCGCCGTGGCGTCGGACAGCCACACGTGCACGTCGGGCCCGTCGGAGGTGGAGAAGCCTTCGAGGCGCAGCACGCGGTTGCCGTCGCCGAGGTCCACCACGCGGGCCTTGCCGCTGGTGTCGTGTTCCTGGCTGACGAACTTGCCGGTGGCGAGGTCCTTGGGCCCGGCCGGTTTCTCCGCCGGGGTTTCGGGTGTGGCGGGTGCTTCGGCGGGCTGAGGTGTTCCAGCAGGTGCTTCGGCGGGCTGAGGTGTTCCGGCAGGGGCTTCGGCGGTCTTGGGGGCTTCGCTGACCACGGCCACCGGGAGCGCTTCGTCCACCGAGCTGCGGGTGAACGCCTTCCACGGCTGGAAGGCCCACAGTCCGGCGGCGACGACGACCAACCCGAGGCCGAGAACGATTTTCCAGGTGCGTGACATGCGTCCACCCTGGGCCACGCGCGCGCCGGGCGACAGGGGGCGGTCGCTTACCGATCCATTACCGCCGTGGTTGTGATTAGTCTCAGCAGGTGACCGTCGAGCAAGCGACTTCCGAGACCGTGTCCGCGGCGCCCGCGCCCCTGGTGGAGAGTGAGGTCGGGCCGCTGCGCTCGGTCCTGCTGCACCGGCCGGGAGCCGAGCTGAAGCGCCTCACGCCGCGCAACAACGACCAGCTCCTGTTCGACTCGATCCCGTGGGTGGATCGCGCGCAGGAGGAGCACGACGCGTTCGCCGAGGTGCTGCGCGGGCGTGGCGTCGAGGTGCTGCTGCTGGCCGAGGTGCTGCGCAGCGCGCTCGACGACCCGCGCGCCCACACCGCGGGTGTGCACGCCGCGGTCGACGCCCGCAGGCTGGGCACCGAACTGGCCGACGTGCTCCGCTCGCATCTGTCCTCTGTGGACGCTTCGGTGCTGGCGGAGGTGCTGATGGCGGGCATGACCTTCGAGGAGCTGCCCGCCGCCGAAGGCACCTCGCTGGTCCGGAAGATGAACCACCCGCGTGATTTCGCCGTGGACCCGCTGCCGAACCTGTTGTTCACGCGTGATTCGTCGGCGTGGATCGCGGACCGGGTGGCGATCTCCTCGCTGACCATGCCCGCGCGCCGCCGGGAAACCGCGGTGCTGGACCTCATCTACGCCTACCACCCGCGGTTCCAGCGGGCCGCGCGGGCGTACGGCGCGCACTCGGCGCCGATCGAAGGCGGGGACGTGATGTTGCTGGCGCCGGGCGTGGTCGCCATCGGCGTCGGCGAACGCACCTCGGCGGCGGGGGCGGAGTCGCTGGCCCGCTCGGTGTTCGCCGACGACCTGGCGCACACCGTGCTGGCGGTCCCCATCGAGCAGTCACGGGCGACGATGCACCTGGACACCGTGTGCACCATGGTCAACACGGACGCGGTGGTGATGTACCCGCTGGCCAGGGACTCGCTGGAGGCCTTCACCCTGCACCCCGGCGACGACGGCGGCCTGCGGGTCGACGGCCCGGAGCCGTTCCTGACGGCCGCCGCGAAAGCCATGTCCATCGACCGGCTGCGCGTCATCGACACCGGCCTGGACCCGGTGACCGCGGAACGCGAACAGTGGGACGACGGCAACAACACCCTGGCCGTCGCGCCGGGCGTGGTGGTCGGCTACGAACGGAACGTGGAGACGAACGAACGGCTGGAGGCCGCGGGCATCGAAGTCCTGCGCATCGCCGGCTCGGAACTGGGCTCGGGCAGGGGCGGACCGCGATGCATGTCGTGCCCGGTGGTGCGGGACTCGGTCTAGACGGGCGGCGCGCTCGGGGCTCACGCCCTGGGCGCGCACCCCACGAACGCGACTCTCGTCTGCCTGAGTGTGTGCTTCAGCTGCCCCAACGTGAGGTTCGGCTGCCTGAACGTGGGGTTCGGGTGCGTGAGTGTGGGGTTCGCGGGAAATTGATTAGGTTTGGCTTAGCTTAATTAGCTGGACCTTCTTTTGGGAATGGTAACCTAATGCGGCGGGAATCACCAGAGTGAAATGGAGATAATGACGCGGCTGGGTTATCGTTGAATGCATGGCCCTCACCAAGAAGAATCCGCGTTCGAAGTTCTACGAGCTGCTCCAGCAGCAGGTCCACAACGAGTTCAACGCCTCCCAGCAGTACATCGCCCTGGCGGTCTGGTTCGAGAACGAGGACCTGCCGCAGCTGGCGAAGCACTTCTTCCGCCAGGCGAACGAGGAGCGCAACCACGCCCTCGCGCTGGTGCAGTACATGCTGGACACCGACCACCACGTCGAGATCCCGGGCACCGGCGAGGTCCGCAACGACTTCGACGAGGTGCACGAGCTGATCGAGCTGGCCCTCGCGCAGGAGAAGGAGGTCGCGGCCGACATCAAGACGCTGGCCAAGGCCGCCCGCGACGAGGACGACTACATCGCCGAGCAGTTCGTCCAGTGGTTCCTCAAGGAGCAGGTCGAGGAGATCTCCGCGATGTCCACCCTGCTCAACATCGTCCGGCGCGCCAACGGCAACCTGTTCGAGGTGGAGAACTGGCTCTCCCGCGAATCGGTCGGCGACGGCGGTGGCGACCCGATGATGCCCCCGGTGGCCGGCGGCGCCATCTGAGCGGCCCCGAGCCCCGAGGGCCGGACCGGACCCGGGCACTCCCGATCGCGGGAGTGCCCGGGTTCATTCGTAGCAGTCCTGGTAGCTGTCGTCGAGGTAGATGTGCTCGATCACCGAGGCCTCGCCGACCACCACGCGGTACCGGTAGCCGTTGCCGATGGGCACCACGTCGCCGTGGGGGCCGACGGTCGCCTTCGGGTAGGTCGCCTGCAGCTGACCGCGGGTCGACCCGGTGCCGATGCCCTCCGGCGTGGTCACGTCCGCCGACGGGTTGATGTAGACCACGCCCCGGTTCGGGGAGACCACCACCGAGCCGCCGCTGGGCACCCCGGTCCCGCTGAAGTAGTAGGTGGCGCAGCCGCCGTCCAGGCCGCCGCTGCTCTCCGGCGTGAAGTTGATCCCCGCCGACGAAGCCTGCTCCATGGTGGCGTTCAACTGCAGCTTGCCGTACCCGCCGGGGCCGAGGAGCGGGCCGGGTACCGGCGGTTTCGAGGCGGCGGGCACGTCGGTGCGCATCGGGCTCATGGGGGCGCCCGCGGACGGCTGATCGGCGTGCTGGCTCGGCGGCGGCGCCGACGCGGGCGGCGGCGGGACCGGGCTGGTCGGCGGCGGCACCGGGGCCACCGTGGCGCTCGGGCCGATCTGCAGGCTCGGGTCCAGGCCGGACGGCTGGGCCACCGGCGGCGGCACCTCGTGCCGGAACCCGCCCCCGGTCACCGCGACCCCACCGGCCACCAGCGCGGCCACGCCCAGCGCCCCGCCGGCGACGGTCATCCGGCGACGGCGGACGCGGCGCCGCTTGGCGCCCGCGACGATGAGCTGCCCGGCGTCCGGCTGGGGACGCAGTTCGAGGCGTTCGTCGTCGAACAACCGGCGCAGTTGCCCGGCCAGTTCGTCGTCGGCTGCGCTCATCCCGCTTCCCTCCCTCCGCTCTCCTCGACCGTGGCCGCCATCTTCAGCCGCAGGGAGGCGAGCGCCTTGCTCGCCTGGCTCTTCACCGTGCCCTGGCTGACGCCGAGTGACGCCGCGATCTCCGCTTCGGACAGTCCTTCGTAGTAACGCAGCACGACGACGGCGCGTTGCCTCGGTGGCAAAGCGCGTAGTGCCTGCCACAGCGGTTCGTGCTCGAACGGGTCCGCGTGCACGAGCGGCTGCGAGTCCGGGATGTCGGCGACCAGGTTCTCCCGCTTGGTCCGCCGCCACCGGCTGATGTGCGCGTTCGCCATGGAGCGGCGGATGTAGGCCATCGGGTCGCCGGTCTTGCGCTGCACGTGGGTCCAGCGGGAGCCGATCTTCTCCAGCACCGTCTGCACCAGGTCGGCGGCGTCGTGCGGGTTGCCGGTCAGCGCGTGCCCGTAGCGCATCAGGCCGGGCAGGTTGGCCGAAACGAACTCCCCGAAGTCAACGAGGTCGCCCGGCACCGCCAATCCCCTCTCCCGGCGCGCATCGACGACGCGGTTCTCGGCCAGCGACAGCACTGGCACCACCGGCGCGCACGCGGTCACCGTATCGCCTCCAATCCCGGTGAGCGCTCTCGACCGCTCCCCACCACCGTCTGTCTCACGCATCCGCGCCCCCGCAGGTTGTCCATCGGCCGTTCCCGATCGAGGGACGCGCCGCGGGGGGCGCCGTTGTGATCCGTTACCGGTTCGCGATGGCTGGTGGGAGGTGGAATCGGCCGTCCGGGCCCGGCGGGAACTCGTGCACCGCGACCACGGCGGCACGCGGGATGGGGCCGTACACGTGCGGGAAGCGGACCCCGGCCGGGTGCGGCGGCACGCCGTCCTCCCAGCGGACCGGCACGCCGAGGCGAGCGGGGTCGATTTCGAGCAGGACGAGGTCGGTGCGGCCGGCGTAGAGGGCGTCGGCGGGCAGGTGGGCGGTGCCGAAGTCGGAGCAGTGGATGAAGCCGGCGTCGTCGAGCGAGGGCGCGCGGTAGTCGCCGCCCTCGCTCGACGCCCAGTCCTGCGCCGAGCAGATGTGCAGCAGCACTAGCGAATGGTGATCTGGCGGCCGATCAAGCCGTCGCGGGCGCGGCGCTCGGCGGCGTTGAGCGGCTCGTCGTCGAGCGAGGCCAGCGCCTGGTCGAGCCGTTCGCCGAGCTGCTTGGCCGGGTCGGCCCACTCTCGGGCGTGTGCCTCGGGGTCGAGGTCCCAGACCGGCACCAGCAGGCCGTGCGCGCGGAACGAACCGGCGTACCGCGAGTCGTCGCCGAGGCCGATCTCACCGGCGGCGGAAAGCCGGGCCAGCGCCTGGAGCACCTTGCCCTCGGGCTCCGGGCGCACCCAGCGCAGGTGCGCCTTCTCGCCGGCGTCGACCCAGTACGCGCCGGTGCCGAGGCGCTCGGACGGCATGATCGCGCCGTTCGCCCGCTCCAGCGACAGCGCCACCTCGCCCTCGGCCTCGGTGCCTTCGGGCAGCCACCACGAGAAGTCGGTGTGCATCCGGACGTCCAGCTCGGCCTTCGGGTCGAGCAGGTCCTGCAGCCGTTCGCCCTCGGAACCGGGGGTGATGGTGTCGGGCACGGAGAGCACGTCGCCCTCCTTGGCCTCGAGCGCCCAGCGGACCGACCGGCCGATGTCACGGCTGACGTCGGTGGAGCGCGTCTGCACCTGGAGGCCGACGAACGCCTGGCCGTCGGCGCGGACGAACGCGGCGGCGGCCATCGGCAGCACGGTGCCGAGCACCACCTTGCGGCCGCCGGTGTCCTTCAGCGGCAGTTCGACGGTCGCGGAGGGCACGAACTCACGCAGCGCGATCAGCTCCGGCTCCCCGGCGAGCCCTTCGAACGGCTGGCCGACGAAGACTTCGCGGACCTTCTTGACCCGGTCCTGCTTGGGCCCCTTCTTGCGCGCCGCCTTGCCCACAGTTCCTCCTCGCGATCGGTCGGGCCGACGGTACCGAACAGTTAGGCTCGTGCGGTGTTCGACCCGAGCGATACCGAGTTCCTGGCCGATCCCTATCCGGCATTCGCCGAGTTGCGCCGGCAGGGGCCGGTGCACCGGCACGACGGGCTCGGGCTGGCGATCGCGGTGTCGCACCCGGCGGCTTCGGCGGTGCTGCGGCACCGGTCGCTCGGCCGCGTCTGGCGCGACGCGACCCCGGCCGAGCAGTTCGTCTCGTTCAACCTGCTGCACCGGAACTCGTTGCTGGAGAACGAACCCCCGGCGCACACGCGACTGCGGCGGCTGGTGTCGTCGGCCTTCGCGCGCGGGCACGTCGAACGGCTGCGCCCGCGGGTCGAGGCGATCGCCGGGCAGCTCGTCGACCGCTTCGCCGCGCGCATCCGGGACGAGGGCACGGCCGACTTCCTCGCCGAAGTGGCGCAACCACTGCCGGTCGAGGTGATCGCGGAACTGCTGGGGGTGCCCGCCGAGCACCGGCCGCTGCTGGTGCCGTGGTCAAACCACATCGTGAAGATGTACGAGTACGGCCTGCCCGCCGACAAGCGCGCGGCGGCCGAGCGGGCGTCCGGTGAGTTCGTCGACTACCTGCGGGAACTGGCCGTCGAGCGGGCCGCCAACCCCGGCGACGACCTGATCAGCGACCTCGTCCGCGTGCGGGACGACGACAACAGCAGGCTCTCGGACGACGAACTGGTCGCCACCGCCGTGTTGTTGCTGATGGCGGGCCACGAGGCGACGGTCAACGTGCTCGGCAACGGCCTCCGCGCGCTGCTCGACCACCGCGACCAGTGGACCCGGCTGCCCGCGAACCTCGACTCCGCCGTGGAAGAAGCGATCCGGTACGACTCGCCACTGCAGTTGTTCGAGCGGACCGCGACCGCGGACGTGGAGATCGCCGGGTTCCGCCTCGAAGAAGGGCAGAAGATCGGGGCGCTGCTCGGGGCCGCCGCCCGTGACCCCGAGGTGTTCGCCGAGCCGGACACCTTCGACGTGACCCGGTCCCCGAACCCGCACCTCGGGTTCGGGGCCGGTATCCACTTCTGCCTGGGTGCCCCGCTGGCCAGGGTGGAGATCGCCGCCGCGTTCCGGGCGCTGACCACGCTGCCGGACCTGGAACTCGCCGGAGAACCCCCGCGGCGCCCGGAGTTCGTCATGCGCGGTTATCGGGAACTGCCGGTCAGCGTCGCGTAGACGATGACGTTGTCCTGGTAGCTGCGCGCGGTGGAGTCGAAGACACCGCCGCAGGTGATCAGGCGCAGTTCGGCGCCCTCGGTGTCGCCGTAGACCCGGTCGGTGGGGAAGTTCTTCTTCGCCACCTGGTCCACCTCGCGCACGACGAACGCCACCGCGGAACCGTCCGTGCGCCGGACGGTGATCTCGTCCCCGACGGCGAGTTCCTTGAGCCGGAAGAAGATGCCCGGCTGGTGGTTGCCGTCGACGTGCCCGAGCACCACGGCGGGCCCCGGCTCCCCCGGCTTCGGGCCGTGCACGTACCACCCGGCCTGCAGGGGCTGGGTCACCGGCGGCACCTCGACGGTGTCGTCCGGGTTGAGCCCCAGCCCGACCAGTGACGAGCGCGCGCCGATCTTCGGGATGTCGATCGACTCGGGTTCGGCCCCGCCCGCGGGGGCGGGGGCGGACACCGCGGGCTCGGCCGGTGGCGGACCGGCCGCGCCCGCGGTGCACCCGGTGACGGCCAGCAGCAGGCCGATCAGCACGACCAGCGCGGGCCGCCACCTGGGGTCAGCGGGCACCGGAGGTCCTGCGCCGGGCCAGCACCACACCACCGGCGGTCAGCGCACCGGCGCCGGTCAGCCCGGCGATCAGCCACGCCACCGAGGCGGGGTCGTCGCCGGCCGGGCCGCTGCCGGTTTCCGGGGCACCGGCGGGAACCTTGGTGACCTGCTTGGCCGGGACGTCCTTGACCACCGCCGCCTTCTCCGCGGACACGACCTTCACCACCGCCGACGGTTCCTTGTAGTCGCACAGGAGGGTTACCCGGTAGTCACCCGGCTTCGTGTTCGCGCCGACCTTGAGCGTGACGTGGACGTCCGTGCCGCCGTCCCGCTGGACCGACTTGTCGGCCACCTGCGTGAAGCCCTCGGGCTCGATGAGGTTGAACCGGTGCGGCGTCACGCACCGGCCCTTGGCGGTGACCAGGTCACCGGGTCGGGCGGTCTTCGAGGTCAGCCAGAACTTCGTGGCCAGGTTGTCGCCGGGCTGCTCGGTCACGGGCGGCTCCTCGGCCGGCTCGCTCGGCGGCGCCGGGGAGGTGGTGACCGGCGCCTCGGACGGAGTGGTCTCCTCGGCGAAGGCGGTGAACGGCAGCAGCGCCATGGCCCCGGCGAGCACACCCGTGAAAGCGATACGACGAATGGACACAGTAATTCTCCCCATGCTTGAGAAGACGGCGAAATGCCGTCCCAATAAAATGAATTCCCACCCAGAAAGAACCCAGCACGCAGCGAAACCACAGGTCAGCTGCCTGGAGAACCCCTTGAGAATGAATGCCCCGCCGGAATTCCCCGCTTCAAGCGATCCGACAACAACAAGACGCCCGTACCCCCATCGGGGTTGCGGCGGTTGATAACGAAGAGATCGCGAAAATCAGCGGGGCGCGGTGGCCGGGCGGGACGGGCGCAGCTCGGGTTCCGGGGCGCCGGTCACCTTGAGCACGCGCAGGTGGCGCAGCTTGTCCTCGCCGACCGGTGCCAGCAGGCCGGTCATCCGGCGGACCAGCAGCGCGGTGAGCACGGCCAGCGCGGCGGCGGATCCGTCGGTCAGCACGGCGAGCAGCACGCCGTCGGCCTGTGCCTGGACGCCGTCGCGCAGGCGCCAGATCACCGAGATGACCAGCAGCAGGCCGTTCAGCACCCAGGTACCCCACCAGGCGAGCACCAGCCGTGACGGCCGTGGCCGCTCGGAGCCGGGGCGGCGCAGCACGGAGTGCTCGGTCTCGGCGATGATCGACCCGGCCATCACCAGGTTCGGGCCCGGCACGAAGAACCCGGCGACCACCTGCCACGGCGGCCGGGCCGGGCGCTCCCCCAGTTCGTCGGCGGCGACCACCCTGGCGACCAGCAGCCACCACAGGCTGACCCCGGCGGCGAACAACGCCAGCACGAAGGTCAGCAGCGCGCCGGTGAGCACCAGCGCGTCCGAGGTGCCGACGACGTCGGCGTCGAGCGCGTCCTCCCGGCTGATCAGCAGCAGCACGTAGCGCCAGCCCTCGGCGAACGCGGACAGCGTGGCGAAGGCGGCCAGCACCCACAGCAACATGGTGGCGTTGCGGTAGAGCGCGCGCAGCCGTTGCGCCGGGCGCGGCGAGTTCGACGGGGTGCCGGGGACCGCGGTCGGCAGCCGCCACACCACGTTGGGGAACCCCCAGCGCGGCGGCACCCGGTAGGCGGGCGGGCCGTAGTAGCGGTGGTCGACCGCACGCCGGCGCGGTGCCGGGTGGTACGGCGGAGTCGCCACCCAGCGCACCCGCGGCCGGTACGGCGGCGGGTGCTGGTGCTGGGGTGGCGGGTAGTGCTGGGGGTGCACGCTCACACCACCTGCGGCTCGGCACCCTGGTCGGTGACCATCGGCAGGCCGTTCGCCTGCCAGGACTCCATGCCGCCCGCCACGTTGACCGCCTCGCGTCCCTGCCCGTTCAGCCAGGCGGCGACGTTCGCCGAACGCACGCCGCTGCGGCAGATCACGTACAGCCGGTCGGCCTCGGGCAGCTCACCCAGGCGGCCGGGCAGTTCGCCCATCGGGATGTGCACGGCCTGGGGGGCGTGCCCCGCGGCCCACTCGTAGTTCTCGCGGACGTCGAGCAGCGCGAACTCACCGGGCAGCTCGGGGACGTCCACAGTGGGCACTTCAGCAGGGTTCACCACCCCACCATGCTCGCACGAAGGCGCGTTCAGCGCGTGTGAACAGGGCGGCTCTCGACTCGATAGACAAACTTGTCTATGGTGGCCGTCATGACCGACCTCAACGATCCGCGGAGCTGGTTCGTCGAACCGTTCTTCGCCGCGCTGCTCGACGGCGTACCGGACGCGGCGGAAGTCCGCGCCCGCCTGGAACGCGAGACCGAAACCCTGCTCGACCAGACCGAAGACCTCGTCGTCGACGAGGCCGCCCGCAGCCACGTGGTGCTCACCGCCTACGCCGTCGCCGCCTACCGCTGGCTCCAGGGCCGGGTGGCCGACCCGCTCGACGCCGTGCGCGAAGCCGTGGTCGGCCCGTTCGGCGAGTGGATGGCCGACACCGTGCGTGCCGAACTCGACCAGGCGCCCGACCCGTTCGCGACCATGGTCGCGAACCTGCGAGAACAGGAGAAGTCCTACTACGGCAAGGGGTTCGCCTGGGAACGGGTGGTCGACGACGACCGCGCCATCCTGTCCCGCGCACACCGCTGCGTCTACCACGACGCGAGCACCCGGCTCGGCGCGCCGGAGCTGACCGCCGCCGTGTGGTGCGAATGGGACAAGCCGATGCTGGCCGCGGTCGACCCGGACCGCCACGGCATGCGTGCCGCGCGCCCGGTGACCATCGGCTACGGCTGCGACCACTGCGACTTCGCCTTCGAGCGGACGAAGTGAACGTCCGCCTGCTGGTGCTCGCGCTGCTGGCGGAACAGCCGCGGCACGGCTACGAGATCCGCAAGTGGCTCGTCGACAGCCACGCCGAGAAGTGGGCCGAGGTCAAGCCGTACTCGGTGCACCACGCGCTGACCCAGCTCGCCAAGGAGGGCTTGGCCGCGCTGGACCGGGTCGAGCCGACCGCCCGCCGCGACCGGTCGGTGTACGCGATCACCGACGACGGCCGCGAGGAGCTGCGGCGGCTGACCCGCAAACTGTGGGGGCAGCTGCCCAACGCCTACCCGGCGAGCGTCTACCTGCTGCTGACCTTCGTCGACGTGCTGCCGCCCGCGGAAGTGCGGTCGCTCGCCGAGTCGCTGGCGCACGCCCTGCGGGCGCAGCTCGCCGACTGGGAGGCCGGCCAGGCGGCGAAAGCTCCCCTTCCGCCGCTCTGGCAGGCCATGTTCGACAACGGCCGGGCGCACCTGCGCGCCGACCTGGAGCTGGTCGAAGCGGTCCTCAGTGCGGAGTCGCTTTCTCCGCCCCCAACCCGGTGAGCGAGCGGACCTCCATCTCCGCGTACTTGTCCTGGTTGTGTTCCTTGGACAGGACGGTGCCGAGCCAGCCGAGGAAGAACGACAGCGGGATCGACACGAGGCCGGGGTTCTGCAGCGGGAACCAGTGGAAGTCCACGCCCTTGATCATCGAGTTCGGCAGTCCGGAGACCGCGGGCGAGAAGATGATCAGCACGATGGTGACGCCGAGGCCGCCGTAGATCGACCACAACGCGCCCGAGGTGTTGAACCGCTTCCAGAACAACGAGTACAGGATGGTCGGCAGGTTCGCCGACGCCGCGACCGCGAACGCCAGCGCGACCAGGAACGCGACGTTCTGGTCCTTGGCCAGGATGCCGCCGACGATCGCGACCGCGCCGATCACCACGGCGGTGATGCGGGCGACGCGGACTTCGGCGTTGCTGTCGGAGACCTTGCCCTTCTTGATCACGTTGGCGTACACGTCGTGCGCGAACGACGCCGACGCGGTGATCGTGAGACCAGCCACCACAGCGAGGATCGTCGCGAACGCCACCGCGGCGATGAACCCGAGCAGGATCGGCCCACCGAGCGCTTGCGCGAGCAGGGGCGCGGCCGAGTTCTCCTTGCCCGGTGCCTTGTTGATCGCGTCCTTGCCGACGATCGCGCCTGCGCCGTAGCCGAGGACCAGGGTGAACAGGTAGAACAGCCCGATCAGGCCGATCGCCCAGACCACCGACTTCCGCGCGTCCTTCGCCGTGGGCACGGTGTAGAAGCGCATCAGCACGTGCGGCAGGCCTGCGGTACCGAGCACCAACGCGATACCCAGGGACAGGAAGTCGATCTTCGAGGTCTCCGAGACGCCGTACCGGGTTCCCGGGTTCAGGACGGCATCCCCGGCGCGCTGGGCCGCGCTGCCCAGCAGCTCCGACAGGTTGAACCCGTACCGCGCCAGCACCCACACGGTCATCGCGAACGCGCCGGAAATCAGCAGCGCGGCCTTGATGATCTGCACCCAGGTGGTGCCCTTCATCCCGCCGACCAGCACGTAGATGATCATCACGAGACCGACCACCGCGATCACCACGGCCTGCCCGGCGGTGCTGGAAATGCCCAGCAGCAACGAAACGAGGATGCCCGCACCGGCCATCTGCGCCAGCAGGTAGAAGAAGCTGACCGCCAGCGTCGAGGTCGCCGCGGCCGCGCGCACCGGCCGTTGCTTCATGCGGAACGCCAGCACGTCGCCCATGGTGAACTTGCCGGTGTTGCGCAACAGCTCCGCGACCAGCAGCAAAGCCACCAACCAGGCGACGAGGAACCCGATCGAGTACAGGAAACCGTCGTATCCGTAGACCGCGATCGCCCCGGCGATACCGAGGAAGGACGCGGCCGAAAGGTAGTCACCGGCGATCGCGATCCCGTTCTGCGGGCCGGAAAACGCGCGCCCGGCGGCGTAGTAGTCCGACGCCGTCTTCGTGTTCCGCGAAGCCCGGAACACGATCACCAGCGTCACAACCACGAACGCCCCGAAGATGCTGATGTTCAGCACGGGGTTCGACCCCTGGACACCCTGCGCGAGGTTCACTTGCCCGCCCCCTCGATGTCCTCACGGATCTTGTCCGCGACCGGATCCAGGTGGCGGTTCGCGTGCCGCACGTACAACCCGGTGATCACGAAGGTCGAGACGAACTGCAGCAGGCCCAGCACCAGGCCCACGTTGATGTTGCCGACGAGCTTGGTGGACATGAAGCCGTGCGCGTAGTCGGCGAGCACCACGTAGAGCAGGTACCAGCCGAGGAACAACACGGTCATCGGGAACACGAAGTTCCGCAGGCGTTTGCGCAGCTGACGGAACTCGGGACTGGCCTGGACGCGTTTCCAGTCGGCTTCGGTCAGCGGTTCACTACTGCTCACAGGAGACCTCCCTCGATCCAGCGGTGTGCCGAGGATCATCCTCCTGATGGGGGAGGTGCGCAGGTCGCACGATCAGGGGAAGGCGGTGACTGAGAGTGGAATGTTACTTCCGGTGCCGCCCGCGGCCGGTGCGTGCCTTTTCCTCCGCCTGACCGAACCGCGCCACCGCGCGGTCGCGCATGAAGCCCAGCGGGTCCGGCGCGTGCAGGCGCAGCATCACCGCGTTCAGGTCGTCGGGCACCCGGTGCGCGGTGGCCTTGCTGACCAGCATCGTGGCCAGGAACGCGGCGGGCACGGTGAACAACGCGGGCTGCACGGCGAACCACGGCGCCCAGTCGCCGGTGTACCCGCTGACGATGGTCACCGCGAGCGCGCCCAGCACCAGCGTGCCGCCGACGACCATGCCCGCCATCGCCCCGGTCCAGGTCAGCTTCCGCCACCAGATGCCGAGCAGCAGCATCGGGCTGAAGGTGGACGCGGCCAGCGCGAAGGTCATGCCGACGCTGAGCGACAGGTCGTCCTGGCGCAGGGCCAGCGCGATGCCCAGCGGGGCCAGCGCGACCAGCACGGTGGCCAGCCGGAAGTCGCGGACGCGGCCGGGCAGCACGTCGGTGGACAGCACCCCGGCCACGCTGACCAGCAGGCCCGACGCGGTGGACAGGAAGGCGGCGAAGGCACCGGCGGCGGTGACCGCGCCGAGGATCTGCCCGCCGAGCCCGCCCAGCATCGCCGAGGGCAGCAGCAGCACCGCGGCGTCGGTCTGCCCGGTGACCAGCAGCTCCGGCACGTACAACCGGGACAACGCGCCGAGCAGCGCCGGGAAGAGGTAGAACAGGCCGAGCAGCAGCAGGACGTGCACCGTGGTCCGGCGCGCGGCCTTGCCGTCCGGGTTGGTGTAGAAGCGGACCAGCACGTGCGGCAGGCCCATCGTGCCGAGGAACGTGGCGAACATCAGCGAATACGTGCTGAGCAGGTCGGTCACGTCGGCGGAGGCGGGCAGCAGCCAGGTCGAGTTGTCGGCCACCGCCCCGGTCACCACCGGCACCGGTGAGCCCGCCGGGAAGCGCAGCTTGGTGCCCTCGCCGACCTCCGGGGTGACCTCGGGCGACCAGAACACCACGCCCTCGGACTTCGCCCCGTCCACCACGCCGTCCGCGTAGAGCACGGTCGGCACGGCCACCCTCAGCGTGACCGGGGTCTGCACGTCGACCGTGGTTTCCTCGGTGAACATCGGGGGCGCCGCCGTGCCCAGCGAGCCGGCGGTCGGCCCGGCCCCGCCCCCGATGAACACCACGCACAGCACGAACGTCGGCGCGGCGATGGCGAACAGCTTCAGCCAGTACTGGAACGCCTGGACCACGGTGATCGCGCGCATGCCGCCGGCGATCACGTTGATGGTCACCACCACGGTCACCACCACCGCGCCGGCCCACGCGGGCGTGCCGAGGATGGTGGTCAGCCCGAGCCCGGCGCCCTGCAGCTGCGGGACCATGTAGAGGATGCCGATGAACACCACGAAGGCGGTGGAGAACCGGCGCAGCGGCAGCGACCCGAGCCGCGCTTCGAGGAAGTCCGGCAGCGTGTACGCGCCGGAACGCCGCAGCGGCGCGGCGACGAACAGCATCAGCGCCAGGTAACCCGCGGTGAAGCCGATCGGGAACCACAGCGCGTCGGCGCCCTCCTTGAGCACGATGCCCGCGACCCCGAGGAACGAGGCCGCCGACAGGTACTCACCGGAGATGGCGGCCGCGTTGCGCCGGGACCGCACGGTCCGGCGGGCGACCAGGAAGTCGTGCGTGCTGCTGGCGAACCGCGAGGACCGGTGGCCGAGGTAGAACGTGACCATGCCGACCAGCACGATGCCGGCCAGCGCCCACGGGTTCAGCTGCACTCGAAGATCCTCGCACGCGGTCGGGGAATCTCAGTCCTCGATCATGTCGACGAAGGCCCGTTCATGGCGTTCGGCCAGGCGGTTGTACCACAGGCCGACGGCGAGCAGCAGCGGGAACGGCACCACCCCGAGCAGCAGCCAGGCCACCGGCACGCCGATCAGCCGCAGCCCGGCGAAGTCCGGGGACAGGAAGAAGGCCAGCGGCAGCGCGCCGAGCAGCACCACCACCAGCAGCCCGAGCGCGAGCCCGGTGCGCAGCTGCTTCTTCACCAGGTCCTTGATCAGCAGCTCGCCCCAGCTGGTCTGCTCCTCCAGCTCGACGCGGGCCCGCAGCGCGTTCGTCTGCTTCGGCCCGGACAGCACCACCCGCTGGCGCCGGGGCCGGGAGTGGTGCTCGGGCTCCGGCAGGTCGTCGGGCAGGGCGCCCGACGGGACCGGTTCGGTCTTCGAGGTGGGGGGCACCGGCCCGGCCTGCGCCTTCGCGTGGCGGCCCAGGTTCTTGCCGAGCGTCGGGTCGGGCTCGCGCACCCCGCCGATCTGGCGGTACGGGTCCCCACCGAGGGTCATGGCTAGCTGTTCCGCGACGAGCCGACCAGCCGGTCCTTCAGCTCACGGGTGTGCCTGCGGCTCACCGGCAGCAACTTCTCCTCGTTGCCGATGACCACCTGGTAGCCGCCCTGGCCCATCCGCAGCTCGGTGATCAGCTGCAGCGCAACCAGGTAGGACCGGTGGATGCGGACGAAACCCGCCTTCTCCCAGCGTTCTTCGAGCTGGGCCAGCGGGATGCGCACGAGGTGGCTGCCGTCGGTGGTGAACAGCCGCGCGTAGTCGCCCTGCGCCTCGACCCAGCGCACGTTCGCGCGCGGGATGAGCTTGGTGTTGCCCGCCAGTTCGACCGCGATGACCTCGTCGTCGGTCTTCACCGGCTCCTGCCCGGCCGGGGCGGCGGGCGCGGGAGCGGCCTGCAGCGACTGCAGCACCCGCTTGATGGCCTTGTCCAGGCGTTCCTGCTTGCACGGCTTGAGCACGTAGTCGACCGCGCCGAGGTCGAAGGCGTTCACCGCCTCCTCCGGGTGCCCGGTGACGAAGACCAGCACCGGCGCCGGGTTCAGCGTGGCGAACACGCGCGACATCTCCATGCCGGACAGGCCGGGCATGTTCAGGTCGGCGAACACCGCGTCGACCGGGGCCAGGCCGCGGTCCTTGCGGTAGCGGACCTCGGCGTCGTCCGAGGCCAGCAGCCGCAGCGCGTCAGTGGCGTCGGTGCAGGTGAAGATCCGCCGGATGGCCGGGTTGTTCTCCAGGCAGTGGGCGAGTTCGGACAGGCCGTGCGGCTCGTCGTCGACGGCCAGCACCAGCAGGCCCGAAGTGTCTTCGTGGGTACTCACAGTGACAAGCATCCTGCCTAGTGAAAGTGGCTATGTCCAGCTTTGGTGGGAAGGAGTCCGGTTCAGTTATAAGCGACGCGGGGGCGGAATGTCTGCCGCCCCCACGTCGCCGATTGGTTACGGTGCGAAGGTGAACCAGTTGACGTTCACGAAGTCCGACGGCTGCCCGCTGCGGAAGCTCAGGTAGACGTCGTGCGTGCCGGTGACCCCGCTGATGTTCGCCGGGATCGTCTGCCAGCTCTGCCAGCCGCCGGTGTTGCCCACCGAGAACGACCCGATCGGCGGATTCGACAGGCTGTCCAGCCGCACCTCGACCAGCCCGCTCACCCCGCCGCCCGCGCCGGAGGCGACCCGCGCCTTGACCTGGGTGGCGGTCTGCGAACCGAACTTGATGCCGTTGTACCTGGCCCAGTCGCCGTTGGCCGCGGTCGCCACGTTCTGGCCGCCACCGGCGTCGGTGGTGGTCTGCGTGGTCAGGCCGTTCTGCTGCTGGTGGTTCTCCGCCTGGATGGTGCCGTAGGCGTCGGTGCCACCGGGATCACCGGTGCCGCCACCGCCGCGGGTCCACGCGGCCACGTAGTCGACCACCATCGGCCGCCCCGGCACGGTGGCCGCGGTCGGCGTGCCGATACCGGCCACCCCGTTCGGGAAGGCCCCGCCCATCGCCACGTTCAGGATGATGAAGTACCCGGCGTGACTGGTCATGTTGGTCCACGTGGTCGCGTCCAGCTGGTTCTGGCTGACCTGGTGGAACTGCTGACCGTCGACGTACCACCGCAGCTGGTTGGGGCTGGTGCTGCGGTCCCACTCGAAGGTGAAGGTGTGGAAGGCGCTCTGGCAGCTGGCGCCCGGGCAGGTGCGGCTGGTGCCGATGCCGTTGTTCTCGTTGCACGGCCCGCCGGGCGCGGTGCCGCAGTGCAGCACGCCCCACACGGAGTTGATCCCGTTGACGTTCTCCATGATGTCGAACTCGCCGATGCCGGGCCAGTTCCACCAGTTGCCGCGGTACGGCGAGCCGAGCATCCAGAACGCCGGCCAGTAGCCCAGCGCGGCTTCCCCGGTGACGTTCGGCATCTGCAACCGGCTTTCGACGCGCAGCACGCCGTTCTCCGGTGCCTTGAAGTCCTGCTTGTTGGTCTCGATCCGCGCCGAGGTCCAGTTCCCGGCGCCGTCGCGCAACGGCGTGATGCGCAGGTTTCCGCTGCCGTCGAGGCTGACGTTCGCCGGGTTGTTCGTGTGCGCGGCGATCTCGCCGGTGCCCCAGTTCGCCGGGCCACCGGGGTAGCCGTGGCCGAGGCTGAAGCGCCAGTTGTTGCCGTTGGGCAGGGTGCCCGCGGCACCGTCGAAGTCGTCCGCCCAGACCTGGGTCCAGCCGGTCGGGGGTGGGGGCACGGAAGCCCCGGCCGGGACGGTCAGCGGAACGGTGACCAGTGCCGCACCGGCGACCGCGGCGGCGAGCGCCCGGCCGAACCGGCGTCTTTTCACGGGTGGGGATGGGGGAGGAACGGGCATGGGGTGACCTCCTTGTCGACCCGTACCGAGGGGAGCGGTTTTGTTGTGGCCAACAACAAAGCCTGACTATGACACCCCAGCCCTCAACCCGATGTCTGTAGCCCGTTCAGGTGCGGACCCGATCAGTTCCGGTCAACACCGATCACCCAAAACACCCATACCCGCCCAAACCCCGCCCTGTCCGCGGCCTGAATGCTATGAGTGGGGCATTACTTGCATTCAATGCAAGTAATGCCCCACTCATAGCATTGCCGGTGAGGGATGGGTGGTCAGAGGCCGAAGCGGGACCAGGCGGCTTTCGCGGAGACGGCGTCGAGCACGGCCGCGGCCGGCGCGCCGATGCCGAGCTTGGCCAGCAGCGGCTTCTTCGGCTCGGCGATGGCGATCTCGGCGTCCGGGTAGCGCTCGGCGAGCACCTCGCGCAGGTTGCCGACGCCGTCGACCAGGCCCAGTTCGACCGCTTTCGCGCCCAGCCAGACGTCGCCGTTGAACAGCTCGTCGCCGCCCTTGAGGCGGTCACCTCGGCGCTCCTTGACCCAGCTCACGAACAGCTCGTGCAGCTGCGTGTGGAGCTTCTTGAGCCACTCGACGTCCTCGGGCTTCTCCGGGCTGAACGGGTCGAGCCGCGACTTGTTCTCGCCCGCGGTGTGCAGCCGCCGCTCCACGCCGAAGCGCTCGAGCAGGCCGGTGAACCCGAAGCCGCCGCTGATCACGCCGATCGAGCCGACCAGCGAGGTGCGGTGGGCGAAGATCTCGTCGGCCGCGCAGGCCAGCCAGTAGCCGCCGGAAGCCGCGACGTCCTCGGTGAAGGCGAGCACCGGCACGCCCTTCTTGTCCGCGAGCTGCCGGATCCGCTCGGCCACCAGCCCGGACTGGGTGGGCGCCCCACCCGGTGAGTTGATCAGCAGCGCAACCGCCTTGAGCCGGTCGTGGCCGAAGGCGCGGGTCAGCGCGGTCTCCAGGGCGGACAGGTTGATCGCACCCCGGGACAGCGGTGAGGCCTGCGGGGTGATCACCCCGTGCAGCTTCACCACCGACACCACGTCCTTGCGCTCGCCGCGCTCGGCGAGACCGGGAATCCGGGAGGTCAGCTTGTCCGTCACGCTCATGCGGCCACCCTACTAGGGGGTGTCCGCGGAGGCCGGTCGATGGACTTCGGGATCCAGGTGGTTCCTGGCGGTGCCGGGCGTTCGTCCTCGTACCGGGTTGTACTCGGACGAAGGCCCGGTGCCGCCAGGGGCCGCCTGGGCGCGAAGGGCGCGACCGAGGCTTCGCGGACGCCCCCTTGCGTTCAGCGGGGTCCCGCCGCCGTCGGACGACCCTCGCGGGTGGACTGCGGGCGGTGGCGCGCGGTGTGGCCGCGGCCGCGCTGCGGCTGCACCACCGGCTGGTGCACGACCGCCGCGGGCACCGAGTCGGCGGCGGGGTCGCGGTCCTGCGCGGCCTCGGTGTACTCCGGCACGGTGGCCCGCACGCCGCGCGCGTACTTCGGCACCCGCAGGGTCACCTTCATGCCCGCGCCGGGCGCGGTCTCCACGGTCAGCGCGTACTCGTCGCCGAAGAGCTGGCGCATGCGCTGGTTGATGTTGCCCAGGCCGACGTGCGCGCCGGACTGGTGCGAGTCGTGCAGCTCGGACAGCCGCGCCGGGTCCATGCCGACGCCGTCGTCCTCCACGCTGATCAGCGCCTCGGCGCCGTGGTCCTGCGCGATCACCGTGACCGTGCCGCCGTTCGGCTTGTTCCACAGCCCGTGCTTGACCGCGTTCTCCACCAGCGGCTGAATGATCAGGAACGGCACCACCACCGAGAGCACCTCGGGCGCGATCTTCAGCCGGACGTTGAGCTTGCCGGCGAACCGCGCGCTCTCGATGGTCAGGTAGCGGTCGATATTGCGCAGCTCTTCGGCGAGCGAGGTGAACATGCCGGAACTCCGGAAGATGTATCGGGTGAAGTCGGCGAACTCCTGCAGCAGCTCGCGCGCCTCCTCCGGATCGGTGCGGATGAGCGAGGAGATGGTGTTCAGCGCGTTGTAGACGAAGTGCGGCGAGATCTGCGCCCGCAGCGCCTTCACCTCGGCCTGCTGCAGCTGGAGCTTCAAGTCCTCCAGGCGGGCCAGCTCGAACTGGGTGCAGACGAACTGCGAGACCGCGTCGGCCATCTCGACCAGCCGCTTGCCGCGGGTGCGGCCGACCACGATCAGCACCGCCTGCGTCTGCTCCTCGACGATCAGCGGCACGATCACCGCGGTGCGCATCAGGCAGTTGCCGCGGTGGTTGCAGGGCAGCTTCTCGTGCCCGACCACCTCGCGGCGGTGCCGCCGGATGGTCACCGCGATCGCGTCGCGCAGGTCGTCGTAGTGCTCGTTGGCTTCGCCGTCCCAGGACAGCAGCGTGCCGTCGGCGTCGGTGATGCCGACCGCCACGCACTTGAGCGTCTCGAGCATCTGCGTGGTGATGCGGTCCGCGGAGTTCTCGTCGAGGCCGCGGCGAAGGTCCGGGGTGGCCTTGGACATCCGGCGGACGGCCTCGAGCACCGCGTCGTCGACGAAGCTCGCCGGACGACGGCTGCGGACGAGCACGACGATCAGCAGGATCACCGCGACGGCCGCGACGCTCCACGGGATGATCTGCGCGAGAGGCAACCCGGACACGGCGTTCATGCTCTGCGCTCCGGCATCCGGGTGCAAGGGGCTTTCCTCCACTTTCTGTGCATGATCGACAACCAGCAGCTACCCATTGTGACACCCGTCCGGTGTCCCCCGCCGCTGACCTGCTGCTTCACCGGTCGGCGGGGTGCCCAGGTCGGCGGCACGCTCAGTGCATGACAAAGCGATCACGGCCGCTCCACGCTGAGTCGGCGTCGGACACCACGAACGAGGAACCGACGGCCGTTCGGGCGAGGCGCTCACTTGAGCAGCCGGGAGAGCCTCCGGTCGGCCAGCGGTTTGCCGCCGGTCTGGCAGGTCGGGCAGTACTGGAACGCCTTGTCGGCGAAGGAGATCTCCCGCACGGTGTCGCCGCAGACCGGGCACGGCATCCCGGCGCGCGCGTGCACCCTCAGTCCCGAGCGCTTCTCGCCCTTCAACCGCGCGGCGGCCTGGCCCACCGAGCGCTCCACGGCGTCGGTGAGCACGCCGGAGATCGCGCCGGACAGCCGGTCCAGCGCCTCGTCGGAGAGCTTGCCGGTGGTGGCGTACGGCGAGAGCTTCGCGGTGTGCAGGATCTCGTCGGAGTAGGCGTTGCCGATGCCCGCGATCAGCGACTGGTCGGTCAGCGCGGTCTTGAGGCGCTCGGTCCGGCCGCGGAACAACTCGGCGAGCTTCGTCCGGTCCACGGTCAGCGCGTCGGGGCCCAGTCGCGCGATGCTGGGGATTTCGGCAGGGTCGCGGGTGATCCACACCGCGAGCCCCTTCTTCGTGCCCGCCTCGGTCAGGTCGAACCCGGGGCCGGACAGGTGCACCCGCAGCGCCAGCGGCCCCTTCCCGGGCTTGGGCGGCGTCGGGGAGAGCGAATCCGACCAGCGCAGCCAGCCCGCCCTGGCCAGGTGCGTGACCAGGTGGATGCCGTCGCAGTCGAGATCGAGGTGCTTGCCGAACCGGCCCGCCGCGGTGACCTCGCGGCCCTTCAGCTCCGTCCAGGCCGGGCTGACCGTCTTCAGCACGGTCATCGAAGCCACGTCCACCCGGCTGACCACCCGCCCGACGGCGAACTCACGCAGGTGGTGCGCCAGCGCTTCGACCTCGGGCAGTTCGGGCATGACCTACTCCACCGGGTGCAGGGGCCCGTCGAAATCGGGCAGGGAGTGCTTCTGGATGGTCTTGGCGATCCGGCTCATCTCGCCGCGCACGGAGAACATGCCGCGGACGGTGCCCACCCAGCGCTCCGACGGGCGCTCACCGGTGGCGTCGCCCTCGGTCTCGGCGACCACGGTCCACGGCCGCCGCAGGATCCAGCGCAGCGGGAAGAAGATCACGATCAGCAGCAGGGCCAGCAGCACCCAGCTGGGCACCACCACGTCCTCCGGCATCCACACCACCAGGATCACCGCGAGCACCACGGTGACGAACAGCATGGCGATACCGGGGGCGTGGCTACCGGCCACGTCGTGCTCGAAATCGTCCGCGGTGGCGGGTGGCCGCCACTCCAGCTGGCTCCGGAGAACCCAGTCACGACCGTCGGCACCATGTACCAGGCGGTTCATCCACAGCCTCCAGGCGAGCAGCGCGGCACGAGCCAGACCACGGTACCGCGAGGCGCTCGTCCAGCGCGAGACCGGAAAGTCACCCGCCGGTAGCTGTCGGTGGCGAGTCGGTCACCTCGTCGGCGGGCACCTCGGCGTCACCGCTGCTGGTCGGCCGGATGCCGCTGGTCGGCGCGGGCAGCACCGAGGTCGCCGGTTCGGTCGTCTCCGGGACGTCGGTGGTGCTCAGGATCTCGTCCGTGGGCGGCTCGACGTCGTCGCGCGGGGTGTTGCTCACCCCGGGGTCGTCCGGGCCGGTCACCATCGGGTCGTCGCCCGGGGGGTCCACGGTGCCGGGCAGGTCGTGTTCGCCGGGCAGCACGACGCCGCCGGTCGAACCGTCCGGCAGCGCGGGCAGCTGGCCGGGGCCCGGCTGCACCTCCGGGTGCTGCGGCAGGGGTGGCAGCGGCGGGGGAACCTGGTTGTGCAGCGATTCGGTGGCGACCACCGGCGTCTGCACCCGGTCGGGCGGCACCACCGCGGGTTCGGCGGCGATCAGCTCCTGCCCGCCCAGGCCCGGTAGGCCGAGGTGGAACGGCTGCGCCGAGTGGTCCACCAGCGGGCCGACCGCCACGCCGACCGCACCGGCCGCCGCGGTCGAGGCCAGCGCCATGCCGACCTTCATCTTCGAGCCGACCAGCAGCCCCTTCAACCCGGCGAGAAGACCACCCGCCTGCAGGCCCTCCAAGGAGAGCGCGGAGGCGGGCAGCAGGAGCACGATCACGCCGGCGTGCGCGCGAAGCGAGGAGCAGACCTCCCGCAGTTCGTCCGCGGTGGCGCGGCAGGAGGAGCAGCCGAGCAGGTGCGCCTGGATGCGGCGCGCTTCGGTGCCGGTGACGCTGCCCGCGGTGTAGCCGCCGAGCTTCTCGATCACCGCGCGGCAGCCGTCCGCGCCGCGGTGCACCGACAGGTGCGCCTGGAGGTAAGCCGCACGCAGCCCCTGACGGGCGCGGCGGGCCAGCGCCGCCGTCGCGTTGGCGCTCAAGCCGAAGTGGGGCGCGACCACCGCGGGCTGCTCACCCTCCACTTCGGTCTGCCACAGCACGGTCCGCCAGCGCTCGGGCAGGCTGGTGAAAGCGCGGGTGATCAGCGTGTGCTCGGCCGTGCGGGCATGCGCGTCGGCGCCCGCACCGGCCCGGTGGGTCAGCTCGTCCTCGGAGACCGGCACATCGCGGCGAGCGCCATGCCACTCCCACGACACCCGGCGGGCCACGGTCAGCAGGTAGGCGCGCACGTTGTCACGCGGACCCGACCCGCGGCGCAACGCCTGCAACACGCGGAAGAAGGTCTCCGCGGTGATGTCCTCGGCCTCCGACCGATCCGACGCCAGCCCCAGTGCCAGCCGCCGCACCGCCGCGGCATGCAGCTCGAACAGCTCGCCGAACGCCGCGTCCTCCCCGTCCCGGAGTCGTTGCAGCAGCGCGGGCTCACCGGAAACCGGCGGCGGGACCGTACTTTGCTCGGTCATCCAGCCAGGCACCTCCCCGCCAAACGCTAACCCGTTCGGTTGAATGTGGACACCATACGGAGCGAACTCGTGGCCGTCACCCCTCGTGCGCCAAGGGTAACCAAAGAGCCACAGTCCGGGTGGGTAAAAGTGCCCCCTCCGGGCCGTTGTATAGTTTGCCCCGCACCGGCGGAAACCGCCGGGCACGCGGACGTAGCGCAGCTGGTAGCGCATCACCTTGCCAAGGTGAGGGTCGCGGGTTCGAGTCCCGTCGTCCGCTCTCGACCTCTGTGTATTCGGGTTCGGCGTGCCGCCTTCCCCGATTTCGATCTTCGAATCCTCTTTGTGGGGCCAAGCCCCACACCCCGGCCGGGGGCGAGCCCCCGGACCCCCATCTGCTGGCCCGTCTCGGCCTGCGGCCATCGACTTACTTCTGCTGGCGTGGCTCGGCCTGCGGCCATCGGCTTTTTCCCATCTCCAGTGGCGTCGCGAGGGCGTGCTTTTGCGCGTGGAGCGGGGGGATTGATGACTGGTTGTGGTGGGTGTCCGGTTTGGGGGGCGGGGGTGCGGCCGAATGAGGGTGGGCGGGGTTGCGGGGCGCCACGGTGCGTGCCGGGCGGGAGCTTGGTCTAGTCCAATTGTGTTGTGGTCTAGACCACGGTGACGGTGGTCACCTAAACTCGGTGGACCCAGCTCCCCCCGAATCGCTTCGCTTATCCACCAAGGAGCAAGCATGGCCAAGAAGATCCTGGGCAGAATCGCCGCCGTCGCCGCCGGTTGCGTCGCCTTGCCGGTGGTGCTCGCCGGCGTCGCACAGGGGCACGGCTACACCACCAACGCGCCGAGCCGCGCGTACCACTGCAAGACCGGCGCGGTCGCCAACTGCGGCCCGATCCAGTGGGAACCGCAGAGCGTCGAGGGCCCGAAGGGCTTCCCGGCGGCGGGCCCGGCCAACGGCAAGATCTGCGCGGGCGGGCTCGGGCAGTTCGCCCAGCTCGACGACCCGCGCGGCGGCAGCTGGCCGGCCAAGCAGGTCGGCAGCGGGTCGAACCTGACCTTCAGCTGGACGCTCACCGCGGCGCACGCCACCACGTCGTTCCGCTACTTCATCACCAAGAACGGCTGGAACCCGTCCGCCCCGCTGACCCGCGACCAGCTCGAGAGCCAGCCGTTCTACTCGGTGCCGTTCAACGGTCAGCGCCCCGGCTTCACCGTCACGCACACCGGCAAGCTGCCCGCCAAGTCCGGCAGGCACCTGGTGCTCGCGGTGTGGGACATCGCCGACACCGGCAACGCCTTCTACCAGTGCGCGGACGTGCAGTTCTGAGTTTCCCCGTCAGTTGATCAAGACTCCGGGACGGGCCGGCCTGCCACCCTGCTGCGGCCGGTCCGTCCCGGGTTTCAGAATTCGGCGTAGGCGTCCGCGTCGGCCACCGTCGGCACCACCGGCGAGAGGAACGGGTCGGCGCATTCGGTGACCTGCCCGCGCACCATCCGGTAGACCCGGAACTCGTTGCCGTGGGCGAAGTCCTCGTCGTCGTGGACGTGCAGCAGCCCGTACGAGGCCGGCGCCAGCTCGCCGACGCGGATGAACAGGTGCAGCAGCGAGGCGCCCACCGTGCTCGGGCGCTTCAGCACCCCGCCGAGGTGCAGCACCGGCACGCCGTTGGCGTAGCGGAGGTCCACCAGCTGGGCGTTGCCGAACTCCCGCACCACCCGGCCGACACGGTCGACGGCGCGTTCCAGCAGCCCGTCCGGTTCGTCGCCGTCCGCGCTGACCTGGATCGTCACCCACCCGTGGTATTCGTACATGTCAAGAGCGTAGGACCAGCGGCTAAGCCGGCTCCTTGAAGGGGTCGTGCTCGGCGAGCAACTTGTCCAGCCGCGCCTGGTCGACCCGGCTCACCAGGTAGCTGCTCTCCTGCCGATCGCGCACGACCTTCGCCAGGGTGAAGGCCGAGGTGATCGCGAAGAGCATGCTGACCGCGAGGAAGGCCCGGATCCACGGGTCGACCGGGAGGAACGCGACCCCCACCGCCACCGCCACGAGCGCGATGCCGAACGAAAGGGCCGCCTGCGCGAAGAAGGCCCCGGTGGCCGGAGCTGAGGACGAGACCGCTTTACCCATGGGTGAAACGGTCCGCCACCACCGCCGCGATGTCTTGAGTACACCTACTCAACCCCAGGTCACGACTTCACCCGACCGGCGGTCGCTTCTCGGGTACAGCCCAAGCGTCGTAGAGCACGACGAAGTTCACCCGGACTGGTCCATCTCTTGCGTCAGTACCGCCAATTCGTCGGCAGCCTCCCGGCAGCGGCGGTCGTCGTCGCGCAGGTATTCGAGCAGCGAGTCCGCCCGCACCCGGCGATGCCTGCCGACGAGGCGGTGCTCGATCTCCCCGGCGTCGAGCAGGCCGATGAGGTAGGGGCGCGAGACATTGAGCAGCTCGGCCGCCGCCTGCGGTACGACCAGTTCCCCGCCGTCTTCCTCCGCCATCCTCACCTCGACAGTGGCCGGATCGCGCGGGTGCCGCGCCAGCGCAACGGGGCTACGCGACCGGCTCCCAGAGGGTGAGGAAGGCGGCGGCTTCGCTGCGGATCCAGTGGTCCAGGCGGTCGCGGTCCCGGCGGCCCAGGGTGTACGCCTTCGCGCGCCGGACGTCCAGGACCATGGGTTCGCCGCCGCTGGGGAGCAGTTCCTTCATCCGCAGCTCCATCAGGCGCAGCGCCAGGTGCGCGGCGTCCCTGGTGAGCGGCTCCTCCTTGAAGTACAGGTGCACGGCGTGGTCCTGCCCGTTCGCCGAGCGCAGGCCGAACTGCGGGGTGATGCCGACCTCCAGCCCACCGCAGCGCCACCGGCCGCGCCCGACGCTGAGCACGGCGGGTTTGCGGCGGCCGAGGTAACGCAGCCAGCCTTCGGCGACCGCCTGGTAGTGCGGTGCCGACCGCGGGGTCGCGTTCGCGACCAGGATGTCCATCGCGGCGGCGTCCATGTCCGCCTCCCGGCCGGTGCGAATCGCCGCCGCGGCCCGCCGGTAGAAGTCGAAGCCCGAGGGCTCCGGGTTGTCGTACATCCGCCGTTGCCGCCGCACCAGCGTGGCGCGCTTGGCGCCCGCACTGCTGCTGCAACTGACGAAGGTGGGCAAAGTTACGTAGGCCACAGCGCCTCCCAGCTCTCCGCGCGACTCCCCCCAGTATAGAACATATGTTCGAAAAATACCCGTGGAGCTGGGGATTCTTCGGGTCGCAATCGGGTGCACGCGGCCCCGGTGTGACACCTGACCCGGGCCCATGCCGACGTTCGGCGGTTGTCCTGGTTTCGACCGGGTTCCTAAGGTTCGGACAACGCTGGGGAAACATCGGACCGATGGGGTGCACATGGCTGGGATTCGACGTCGCGACGTGATGACGGGGGCCGTCGCGCTCGCCGGTGCGGCCGCCATCGGCCTGAACCCGGCCACGGCCGCGGCCGCCGGGCGGCAGCAGCGCCCGGGTGCGGCGGCCAAACCGGACCTGGCCTTCGGCGACTACCCCGTGGTCGCGCGGGTGCGGTCGCAGCGCGCGCTCGAACACCTCAAGGTGCTCAGCGACGAGATCGGCCCGCGCATCGCCGGGACCGCCGGTGAGCTGAAAGCGCGTGACCACATCGCCAGCACGCTGCGGAAACTCCGGTACCAGGTGACCGTGCAGCCTTTCCCGGTCGCCGACAAGTTCCTCGGGCAGATCCGGGTCGGTGACGAGACCTGGCAGACCGGTTCTTCGCCGCAAGGTGCGCAGAACGCCACCTTCGAAGGCGAGATCGTCGACGTCGGCAGCGGCGCGCCGGACAGCTTCCCGGCCGACCTCACCGGCAAGATCGCCTTCTACGCGGGCGTCACGAACGACGCGAACGCTTACTCGCTCGCCGCCCAGCGCGGCGCGGCGGCGGTGCTGGTCGGCCGGTTGAGCGCGACCGCGGACCGCAAGCTGTCGGCGTTCTCCCCGACCCTCCCGACCGCCGTGCAGATCCCGGTGCTCGGGCTGGCGCAGGTGCAGGCGGAGAAGCTGCGCGACCGGCTGAAGTCGGGCGCGGTCCGGCTGGCGCTTTCCTCGGACCACTACACCAACCTGACCTCGTACAACGTGATCGCCGAACGGCCGGCCACCGTGCCGAGCGACGACCAGGGCGTCGTCATGATCACCGCGCACTACGACAGCGTCCCCGGTTCGCCGGGCGCGAACGACGACGGCAGCGGGACCGTGCTGTGCCTCGAACTGGCGCGCGTCCTGCGCTACCTGCCGACGCGCAAAGCGGTGCGCTTCGCCCTGTGGGGTTCGGAGGAGTACGGGCTGATCGGCAGCCGGTACTACGTGAACAACCTGTCCGACGCCGAGGCGAGCCGGATCGAAGGCTGCTTCCAGAACGACATGGTCGCCACCAGCCACGACCCGGCGACGGTCTACTGGCTGCTGTCCGTCGACGGAGCGGACAACGCGGTCACCCAGGCCGTCGGCGCGGCGGCGGAACGACTCGGCTACGACCCGCGCGTCCAGGGCCCGGTGGCCCGCGGCTCCAGCGACCACGTGCCGTTCTTCGAGCGGGGCATCGCCTCGGGCAACTTCAGCTGGCGCGGCGAAAGCGGCCCGGCCGCCCTGGAACCGACCTACCACACCCCGGAAGACACCATCGCCGACAACGTCAGCCTGGAGCGGCTGCAGGTTTCACTGGAACTGATCGGCGCCGCCGCCTACGACCTGCTGCGCCGGGAGTGACCGGAACCAGCACACGGTTATTCGCGAGGCGTTCCGATGAAGGCGGTCCAGAGGTCCACTGCCTGCTCGAGATCGAGCGCCGCGACTTTCTCCGGCGGCACACCCGCGGTGTGCACGAGGCGTCGCGCGAGCCAGTCGGGCACCGGTTCCCCGGCTGGCTCGGCCTCGACCGCCAGTCCACCGGCGAGCCTGCCGAGCCGATCGACCACCTCCGCGAGCTGCCGCACCGCCGGATCCCGGCGGTCCGCACCGGCGACCCGCGAACTCGCCTCCGCGTAGACCTCGGCATCCGACCTGGCGCCGACGCACCAGATCTCGCAGACCTCGACCGAGCCGTCCTCGGTGACGCGGTAGACCACGCGCCAGTGGTTCCGGCCGACGACGAGCTTGCGGAAACCGGTGAGTTCACCGCCGAGCGGATGCCCCGCCCTCGGGTCGTCGAACAGGATCAGGACCTTCTTCAGCACCTTGGGCACGACATCGGGACCGAGCCGGCGGAGATCGTCGATCGCCGCATCGGTGAAGACGACTTCTGGCATCTACCGCTCGTCGTCCGGTATTTCGGCGAGCGATTCCCGGGTGTGCCCGAAGGCTGCCAGCACATCGTCGAAGGACGTGCGGCGTCCCGAATCGCCGATCGAACGGGCCACCACCAGTGCGAGGTCGCGCAGGTCCGCCGCGGCGTTCTCGAGTTCGGTCAGCCGCTCGACGCTGACCACCGCCGCGATCGGCCGGTGGTGGCGGGTGACCACCAGCGCCTCACCGTGCTCGGCGTCGGCGACCAGACCAGCCACCCCGCGTTTGGTCGCCTCGCTGACCGTGAGTTCGTGCACGTCCCGCAAAGCAGTCATGGCAGAACTGTACAGAAATATGTACAGATTTGCCAGTGCCCGGGGTCAGCTTTCGGTGACGCCGAGGCCGATGGGGCACGAGACGCCGGTGCCGCCCAGGCCGCAGTAGCCGTTCGGGACCTTGTGCAGGTATTGCTGGTGGTAGTCCTCGGCGTAGTAGAACTCGCCGAGCGGGGCGACTTCGGTGGTGATGGTGCCGTGGCCCGCCGACTTCAGGGCCGATTCGAAGGTGGCGCGGGAGGCTTCGAGTTCCGTGCGCTGCGCCTCGTCCACGTAGTACGCCGCCGAGCGGTACTGGGTGCCGACATCGTTGCCCTGGCGCATGCCCTGCGTCGGGTCGTGGCCTTCCCAGAAGACCTTCAGCAGCTGCTCGTACGACACCTGCGCCGGGTCGAACACCACCAGCACGGCTTCGGTGTGCCCGGTCAGCCCGCTGCACACCTCTTCGTACGTGGGGTTCGGCGTGTGGCCACCGGCATAGCCGACCGCGGTCGAGTACACGCCGGAGGTCTGCCAGAACAACCGCTCGGCACCCCAGAAGCAGCCGAGGCCGAACACCGCGGTGCGCAGGCCCTCGGGGAACGGGGGCTTGATGCGGCGGTCCGGGAACACCGCGTGGAAGTCCGGGGTGACCAGCGGTTCGGCTCGGCCGGGAAGGGCCTCCTCGGCCGAGACGGAGCGGGATTTGTCACGTCCAAACCAGGTCATATCCCCACTGTACGCACCCCGGCTCTGCCATCGCCGGAGCTGATCACGCACCATGAGAGCCACTATGGGTGACCGGGGAGGGAAACGCAGCGTGGTCGTCACGGCCGCGCTGCTCGTCGCGCTCGCGGTCCCGCCGACCGCCGCCTGGCTCGCCTGGGGCAGCGGCGCCAATCCCGAGGCCGTGGTCCAGCCGATCGAGCTGGCCGACCCCGAACCGCGCCGACCTGGGCCGCCGCCGTTGCCGCTGGTCACGCCGCCCGGTGACCTGCTGATCGACCGCGGCAGCAGCAAGCTCTCCTCGCTCGTCACCTACCAGCTCTTCAGCCAGGAAGAACTCGACAAGCTCGTCGCCACCGGAGTAGCCGCCGCGCACCTGCGGATGACGCGCGAGAACGGGGTGAACCTGCTGCTCAGCCGGTTCACCGCCCGCGACGACGCGCACCCGGAAGTCACCAAGGAAGCCCTCGACGGCATCTACGCGGCCGGCGGGCACCAGCTCGTCACCCCGGCGCCCGAAGGCGTCACGGTTCGCCGGTTCACCGAGGCGCCTGACGCCCCCACGATCTCGTACCACGCCCACTACGTCCGCGGCCGTGATGTGCTGCGCATCGACGCCTCCGGGGAATCCGGGCTGGTGGGCGAGAAGATCGACGCGGCCTTCGGCGCCCTGCTCGGCGAGCAGACCGGCGAGTTCCCGGCCGGGGAGCCGCGATGAGGACGCCGGTGACCCTGCTGTCCGCGAGCGCGGCGGTGCTGACCGCGTACGGCTACCTCTTCGGCCAGTGGGCCGACCTGCACGACCAGCGCTTCGCCGTGCTCGACGTGACCAGGGAGTGGATCGCCCGCCCGCTCGGGCTCGGCGAGGACTTCGGCCCGCTCGGGCTGATGCTGCTGCTGGTCGCGGCCGGGTACGCGGCGGCGGCCGGGCGCTCGCCGCGCGAGCTGTACCCGATCGCGGCGCTGGTGGTCGTGCTGCACCTGCTGCCGCCGACCGCGGGCCTGGTGCCGCTCGGCTGGTTAGCCGTGCTCACGCTCGTCGGGTTCCTGCTGGCCAGGGGCACGCACCTGCTGCCGCCGGGCTACCGGTGGACCGGTCAGCTGGCGCAGCTGGTGCTCGCGCTGAACGCCGTCGCGCTGACCGGGTTCGTGCCCGAACTGCCCGCCGCGGCCGCCTTCTACCCGCTTTTCGTCGCCGGGCAGTTGCTGCACACCAACCGCGCCGGGCTGCTCCCGGCCTGGGGCTGCGGCCTGCTGATCGCCGCCGTGCTCGCCGTGGTGTCGATCGCCGACCGGGTGGTGCCCGAGCTCGACGGCTGGTGGTACCCGCTCGCCGCGACCTACGCCGTGCTGCTCGGCGCGGTCGCCTTCCTGCTGGCCGGGCCCACGGCCGAGCGGATCGCCGCGAACCCCGTCGTCCGCTGGCTCGCCGAGCGCGTGTGGTGGCTGATCCCGCTGTACGCCGCGGTCGGGCACCCGCTCGCCGAACTGCTCCCCCACCCGGCCGGGCTGGTGCTCGCCACCGCCGGGGCCGGCCTGCTCGCCGAAGCCGGGCACCGCGGTTCCCGGCTCCTGTTCCAGCGCACCCGGGAGGCGGTGTGACCCAGACAGCCGCCCGCCCGGTGCCGCCCGCCGCGCCCGCCCGCGGTTCGCACTACATGCACGGGCTCGACGTGCTGCGCGTGCTCTGCTCGGTCGCGGTGCTCTACAACCACGTCGCCGGCTGGGCCAAGATGCGCGGTTCGGACGAGTTCTGGGTCGCCGACCTCATCGAAGGCGGTGTGGTCGCGTCACTGCACCTCAACGACCTGCTCGGGTTCGTCGGCGTCGGCTCGTTCCTGGTGATCAGCGGCGTGGTGGTGACGCACGTCAGCACCCGCGAGACCTCCGGGCAGTTCCTCGCCCGCCGCGCGGTGCGGTTGTTCCCGGCGTTGTGGGTGGCGATCCTGCTGGCCTGGGTGCTGGCGCTGACCGGCGCGCTCGGCGTGAACCAGCCGCCGGACTTCGGCGATCTGCTGCTCAACCTGGGCCTGCTCAACTACAGCTTCGAGGACGCGTCCACGCTGCTGGCGGTCACCTGGACGCTGACCGTGCAGGTGGTGTTCTACCTGCTCGCCGCCGCGACCATCCCGCTCCTGCGCCGGTGGCCGTGGCTGCCACCGGCCATTGCCGCGGCACTGGTCTCGGTGCTGATCTCGTTCACCAACGACCCGTCCACCGGCGGCCCGGCGCACCTGCGGATCATCGCCTCCTTCCTGCCCGTCTTGTTCCTCGGCCAGCTGGTCATGCTGGTGCGCGGCAAGCGGCTCGCGCCGGTGCCCGCGATCGCGCTCGGGCTGGTGCACCTGTGGCTGGCCACCCGCGCGGCGGCGACCTGGAGCGGCACCCCGGACGGGCCCGCCTACGTGCGTACGCTGGTGCTGATCCTCCTGCTCCTGTTGTTGTGCACCAGGGCGAACGGCCGGATCGCGCGGTCGCGGGTGATCAAGGTGCTGGCGGATCGGACGTACGCGGTCTACCTGCTGCACTTCGCCGTGGTGCTGAGCGCGCTGAACCTGCTGGCCGACCCGCTGGGCTTCTGGCCCGCGCTGGGCATCGGGCTCGCTGTGCTCGTCGTCACAACGGAATTGCTGCACCGGTTCGTCGAGCGGCCACTCGCGCGGGCTTTCCGCCGTTGGGAGGCCCGGCGGGCGGGAACCGAGCCGGAACTCACCCGATCCGGGGACCGGTAACCTGCGGTAGGGCACACTGGTCCCCTCGAACAGACCGACCATGGAGCATGCGATGGGCTGGCAGGAAGAGCTGCGGGTGCTCGACGCCAAGCTGGCCGACGGCAGCCTGACGCCGTCCGAGCATCGCAAGATGCGTGACGAACTGCTGGCCGCCGCGTCCGGCGGGGGCTCGACGTCCCCGGTCGCCGCGCCGAGGCGCGCGCAGGACGACCCGGCCGCGCGCGAAGCCATGCAGGAAACCGCCGTGCTGCCGCGGATCCCGGTGGCGGGTCAGCCGATGCCCGCCGGGCAGGGGAAGCAGCCGCCCGCGGCGATCGCGGGCGGGCGCCCGGCGCCGAGGATGGTGGAGTCGCGCCCGACGCTGCCGCTGGGCAACCAGGACCCGAAGCAGCCGCCGAACGCAGCCGCGCTGCTCTCCGGCGACCGGCCGACCACCGCGCCGAGCCCGGCCGACCAGCGGGTCACCGAATCGATGGCCGTGCCGCCGCGCGGGCTCACGCGCGGCCGGAGCGTGGTCTCCCCGGTGGCGGCCCACCAGCCGACCCGCCCCTACGCCACCGAGGCCCAGCGCAGCTGGCAGCACCCGCCGAACCAGCCCGACTACTACGAGCAGGACGACCACGGTCCCCGGCGCAACGGCTCCACCTGGCTGTTCCTCGGCGTGGGAGTGCTGCTCGCCGGTGGCCTGCTGGCCGGTGGCGTGTGGTTGCTGGCGAAGGACGAGCCGGCGGGCATCGCGGCCGCGCCACCCCCGGCGTCCGCCACCGCGCCCGCGCCGTCGAGCCAGCTGCCCCCGCCGCCCGCCGACCTGCCGATCGAACAGCGGCTGCCCGCGCTGCCGGGCACGCAGAACGTCAACAACTCGACGATGCCCGTGGACAAGGGCACGCAGCTGAAGCTGTACGCGCCGGAGACGGCGAACATGTTCAAGCAGAACGGCGCCACCGAGGTGGTCTACCGGTCCAGCTCGGACGGCAACGACGGCTACCTGGTGATGGTGGTGCCCGCCGGTTCGCCGGAGGGCGGCAAGAAGATCGCCGACGAGTTGCGCAAGGCCGCCGCGGACACCGGGTTCACCCGCCTCGACCTCGGCATGCCGCCGGAGAAGAGCGCGCTGGCCGGGGCGAACACCATCGGCCGGATGAACGCGACCTGGTACAGCTCGGAGAACCTCGCCGTCGCGGTGTGGGTCTCGCAGGGGCTCGACGGCCAGGAACTCGCCCTCGGTGAGCGGCTCAAGAACACGCTGGCCAAGGTCGAAGCGGTCCTGCCACCGAGCTGATCAGGGCGTCTGGCCCGGGCGGAGCACGGCCCCGCACGAACCACGCAGTGATCCGGCGCGTTCGGCGAGCACGCGATGGGTGACGACTTCGGCGTAGTCGCGGACCTCCTGCAGCTTCGCCATCGACGGCACGGCGTCCTTGCGCACCCAATCGCCCTTGGGTCCGCCTTCGAACAACGGGTGGTAGTCGCGGTCCAGGCGGGGGTCGGCGGTGATGCCGCTGATCTCCGACCACGGCTGGTGCGTGTGCACGAAGGTCGGCTTCACCTCGTCGAACAGGTAGTCCCGCAGGCCGGCGTGATCGCCGGACCCAGCCAGTTCGGCGATGCGCGCGTGCGTCAACCCGACCAGGTCGACCACGCGCAGCCTGCTGGTCAGCGCGGTTCCGCCGACGTCGGGCACGAGGAGCGTGCCCTCGCGGACGCCGAGCACGTCGGCGTATCCGTTGAACACCCGGCCGTAGCGCTCGGCCACCAGGCACGCGGGCACGATCGGCGCCTCGGCGTGCCTGCGCGCGGAGTCGGCGAACGCGGCGAACGTCGGCAGCGACGCGAGCACCACCACCCCGATCACCGCGAGCCGGCGGATTCCGCGGGCGAAAGCCAGCGCTTCCCCGAGCACGAACACCAGGAGCAGCGCGCCGATGGCCCAGAACGGCGTGGCGAACCGGAGTTCGCCGTTGGGCTCGGGCCCGAGCACACAGAACACCACGGCCGACAACCCGAGGAACAGCAACAGCACGCTCAACGCGTCCCGTCGCGGCGAACCCTTGGCCAGCAGCACGCCGACCCCGGCGGCGAGCAGCAGGGAAAGCCACGCACCGGCGTACGCCAGCAGGTCCCCGGCGAGCGCGAAGGTCTCCAGTGAAGGGAAATCCTGCCCTTTCGCGATCGCGGTGTTCGGCACCAGCCTGCCGAATTCGAGGTACCGCCAGCCCAGGTAACCCCCGTACGGCACGGCGAACGCGACCAGCGACGCGACCCCGGCGGTCAGTGCGTTCGGCAACCGGTGCCGTCGCACGAACACCAGCAGGACCAGCGGATACGCGATGACGTACAGCGCGCCGTCCGGCCGGGTCAGCGCGGCGAGCGCGGCCAGCAGTCCCGCCTGCACGCCGATTCCGGTGCGGGACAGGTCGTTGCGGGCCAGCGCGCGCAGGGTGATCGCCGCCAGCCAGCAGACAGCCAGTGCGTAGAGCGAATTCTCCAGCCCCGACACCGTCCACAGCACGTACGAGGGGATGACCGCCAGCACCGCGCCCGCGCCCAGGGTGAGCAGCGCGGGCCGCCGGCTGAAGCCCTTCGCGGCGTGGTGCCAGGCGGCGAGCACGCCCGCGGTGCAGAGCAGGCCGAGCAGTTTCGGGAACAGCACGTAATCCGGGACGCCGAGGATCGTGCCGGAATCGAACAGGCGGAGCAGCTTGCCGAGCACCAGCAGGAGCAGCCAGGCCGGATTGGAGAAGCCTTCGACCGAGTCGCCGCCGGGTTGCAGTACCGGACCGGCACCGTCGGCGACGTCACGTGCGTAGGCGAAGGTGATCGCCGCGTCGTCGACGAGCCAGTTGCCGTAGAGCAGGCCGTGCACGGCGACCAGTGCGGTCCCGGCGCAGACCGCGCCGAACGCGCGGAGCCGGGCCGCCCCGGCGGGCTGGGCCGGACCGGGTCCGGATCCCGGCCCACCGGATTCGGTCAACTCCAGGTCCTCCCCCTCTTGCGCGAATACACTCACTTATCAACCGCCGAACGCTCGGCATTACGCGCCGCTTGTCACCCGATGGAAGTCCGGCCCGATCCGAGGGCCGGTCACCCGGGCGTGCACAATGGCGCAGGTCACCGCACCAGTAGTCGCAGGCGGCCGCGAAAAAGATCCGCACCGCCGGAAGAGAGGGGCCAGAGGGTGTCCTGGCAGGAGGAGCTCCGCAAGCTGGACGAGGAACTCGCCTCGGGCCGGCTTTCCGCCGATGACTACCGGGTTCGCCGGGATCAGGTGCTCTCCTCGGCGGTCGCGCCGGGTGAGAACCCGGCATCCCCGCAGGCGCCGCAGCAGCAGCCCTACGGCGGGCAACCGCAGCAGTCGCCGATGTTCCAGCCCCAGCAGCAGCCCGGCAGTGCGGACGCCACGCAGGTGGTCGCGCCGGTCAGCCCGCCGCAGGGTGTGCCGCAGCCGAGCGCCGCCGAGGCGACGCAGATCGTCTCGCCGGGGGTCGCCGATCCCGCCGTCGACCGCACGCAGGCGGTCCCGCGCTGGCAGACCCAGGCGCCGCCGCAGCCGAACTACCAGCAGCCCGGTTACCCGCAGCAGCAGCAGAACTCGCCGGCCGGCGGTTTCGCGCAGCCCGGGTACCCGCAGCAGCAGGGGCCGCACTCGGGCGGCTTCGCCCAGCAGCACCCGCAACAGCAGCAGCACCCCCAGCAGCAGCCCGGCTGGAACCAGCCCGAAGGCGACCTGAGCCCGCCGTGGGGCGGCTCGGAGTTCCCGCCGCTCGCGCCCACCTCGAGCTCGGAGTGGACCCGCCAGGGCCCCGAACTGTTCGAGGAGTCCAGCGGCAAGGGCAAGGGCGGCAAGGTGGCCCTGCTCGCGCTGGTCGCCCTGCTGGTGGTCGGCGGCCTGGTCACCGGCGGCATCCTGCTGTTCTCCGGCGACGAGGACCCGCAGCCGACACCCCCGGTGGCCCAGTCCACCGGCGCGCAGGCCCCGCCGCCCAGCCCGGCCCCGCCGGTCAAGAGCACGCCGAAGGCGGTGGACCCGAGCGCGCCGCTGATCGAGCGCATCCCGGCGCCCCCCGGCACGGCCGACGGCGGCAGCGGCAAGATCGAGCTGGCGCAGCTCGGCGAGAAGTCCATCATGGACGGTGAAGTGGTGTCCGCGCTGAACACCAACGGCGCCACCGAGGCCGCCTGGCGCGGTTCGGTCAAGGGCGCCGACGCGAACAGCCCGTACCCGGACAGGTTCTCCATCACCGCGGTCCGCCTGCCGAGCGCGGACAAGGCGCAGAGCGCGCTGGCCGCGATCACCGGCCGGTTCGACGACCTCGAGTTCATCGCGGTCAAGGACCCGCTGGAGAACATCCCGTCGGACGTCCAGTTCTACAAGGACGTCAACGAGAAGAAGGCGGCCTACTACGGCGTGTGGACCTCGCAGGACGTGCTGATCCAGGTGCACGTCTCGCTGGACCCGCTGCCGTCGCCGGCGCAGGAGGCCGAGGCCTCGATGAGCGGTAGCTACCAGCGGCAGGTCATCGCGACGCTGGCGAACTTCCCCGTCACGAGCTGAGGGCGGCGGTGGGTTCCCGGCTCACCACGGCGCTGGCCGGCGCCATCGTGGCCAGGGCCGGGGACCGGTCCGCGCTCAGCGACGAACTGCACTTCGCGGCCAGGGAGCCCGGCGAGCGGCGGCACCTCGACCGCGGCCGGGCGAACCTGTTGCGCGCGCTGGACCTCCCGCCCGGCGCCCGGGTGCTGCACCTCGGCGCGGACAGCGGTTCGCTGACCCGGTACCTGGCCGAGACGGTGTCCGAAGTGGACGCCGTCCAGCCGGACGCCGAGCTGGCGAAGATCATCGTCGACCGCACCGCCGGGCTGCCCGGAGTGCGGGTGCTCGAAGGTCTGCCCGAGGGCCGCTACGACGTGGTCGTCGCCGCGGAAATGCTGGAAACACTGGTGGCTCCCGGTGAACGGGCCGCGTTCCTGCGCACCGCGCGCGAGCGGCTGGCGCCCGGCGGCACGCTGTGCCTGGCCGTGGACAACCAGTTCGGCGTGCGGAACCTCGCCGGTGCCCCGGATCGGCACACCGGCCGCCGCTGGGACGCCATCGAAGGCCATCCGTTCGGTGGTCCCGCCCGGCTGCTCGCCCGGCGTCCACTGGAACGCCTGTTGCGCGAAGCCGGTTTCGACGCCGTGCGCGTGCTCGGCTGCTTCCCCGATTTCCGTTGTGCCCGGGTGGTTTTCGACCGCGAACTGCTGGAGACCCAGCCGCGGCTGGCCATCGAGCTGCCGCGGTTGCCCAGTGCCGACGAGGGGTTCGACGCCCCGCGCCCGGTCGACGAGGCGAAGGTGTGGGCACAACTGGTCGAAGCGGGCCAGGCCGAGAACGCGGCGAACGCCTTCCTCGTGCTGGCCACGGTTTCCGGCGATTCCCCGCTGTGGCCGGACGGCAGGCTGGCGAAGTACTTCAACACCGATCGCGCGGCACGCTGGTGCACCGGCGCCGAGGTGACCAGGCACGAGGTCCGGCGTGAACCGCTGCTCGAACCGGACGGCGACGGCCCGGTCTCGGTGCAGGCGTGGACCGATCCGATCCACGACGGCCCCACCATGGTCGGCGTGCTGGCCGAACAACCCTGGGCCGCCACGGAACTGCTGGGTGCCTGGCGCGATCTGGTCCACGAGCACGCGGGCGAACTCGGCCCGGCGCTGTGGGATCTGCTGCCGCACAACATCATCGTCACCGAGGACGGCGAACTGCGGCCGATCGACCTGGAATGGCGGTTCACCGAGGCGGACCCGGGAACCGTGGTGGCACGCGGCCTGCTGCTCACCGCCGAGCGGCTCGCCGGACTGGCGTGGCCGGGCGCGGGACCGTCGAGCACGGTCCGCGACGTGGCCGCCTGGCTGGGCGCGCTGCTCGGCGTGGCACCGGACTACGTGGACGAAGCGGTCGGCCGGGAAGCCCGGTTCCAGGCCATCGGGGTGCACGGGGGCACCCCGACCGAAGAGGCAGTGGGCACAATACGGGCGGCCTGGCACGAGCGGCTGGCCGAAGCCGTGGCCGTGCGGGACGAACTACCAGGGGTGGAGAGATGAGCGAAACGCTGGACGAGACCGTCGCGCGCGTGATGGCGGGCGTGAACACGACGATCGTCGACGGCGACAGCATGTACGACGGCAGCACCGAGCACTACTTCAGCGTCTCCCGTGACGCGTTGCGCGCGGTGCTCGCCGCGCTGCACGTCACCGGGCGGCCGGAACCCAAGCGACTGCTGGACTTCGGCTGTGGTTACGGCCGGGTGCTGCGCTCGCTGCGGGCCGCCTTCCCGTCGACCGAACTGATCGCGTGCGACATGGACCCGGCCGCGCTGTCCAGCTGCGCCGAGGCCTTCGGCGCGCGGGCGGTCACCGGCGCCCCGGACCCCGACCACATCGAGCAGGTCACCGACGTGGACCTGATCTGGTGCGGTTCGGTCCTCACCCACCTCGACGCCCCGCAGTGGGGCCCGCTGCTGCGGTACTTCTCGCGCGCGCTGGCTCCCGGCGGCGTCGCCGTGGTCACCACGCACGGCCGCCGGATGGCGATGCGCGCCGAAGCCGGTAAGGAGTACGGCCTGGACGCGCGGGCCGTCGACCGGGTGCTCGCGGCGTACAAGTCCTGCGGTTTCGGCTACAACGACTACGCCGGCTACGACGGGTACGGCATCTCGCTGAGCTCCCCCGGCTGGGCCGTGCAGCGGGCGCTGGAGGCGCCCGACCTGCGGCTGGCCGGGTACGACGAGGCCGCGTGGGACCGCCACCAGGACGTGATGGTGCTGGTCAAGGACGCCGGCGCGACGCTGAAGGCGGACCTGTGAGCGACGGTCCCAGAGTCCACTTCGAACTGGACCACCCGCCCGCCGAGTTCGTGGTGCCCGGTGACGTGCTGCCGGTCAGCGGCTGGGCGCTGATGGACGGGTACGCGCCGAGCTTCGCCGAGGTGCTGGTCGACGGCGCGGCCCCGGTGAGCGCGCGCATCCGCATCCCGCGTCCCGACGTGGCGGGCGGTTTCCCGAAGTACGGCGAAGCGGGCACCTGCGGTTTCGAGGCCCGCGTGGCGCTGGACCTGCCGCCGGGCGCCGAGCACCGCGTCTCGCTGCGCGTGCGGTTGCGGCACCACGAGGTCGGCGAATGGACCTCGCCCGCGCGGTACTGCACGGTCCGCAATCCCGCGCGCGACACCGACGACGAGCAGCTGGCCGCCGAACTGCGCACGCGGTCGAGCAGCCTGCTGACCCGCGTGCACACCGAGGCCGATCCGCGGCACGTGCTGGTCTTCGCGCACGGGCTGAACCTCGGCGGCGGGCAGCTGTGGCTGCAGGAGTTGCTGAACGGGCTGGTCAAGCAGCACGGCTGGCGGGTCACCGTGGTGACGCCGGTGGACGGGCCGCTGCGGCAGGACTGCGCCGATCTCGGCATCGACGTGCACCTGACCCGGCCGTACCAGGTGGACACCGTGGCCGCCTACGAAGGCCACATCGCCGAGCTGGCGCTGATCGCGAAGACCTCCGGCGCGAGCGTGGCGCTGGTCAACACGATCACCGCGTTCCCCGGCGTGGACGCGGCCCGGCGCGCCGGGCTGCCGGTGACCTGGGCGGTGCACGAGAGCTTCCCGCTGGGCACCTTCGCCTACGAGACCTGGCGGTCGGGCATGAACCCGACCGTGCGCGCCCGCTGGGAGCAGTTGTTCGGCGAGGCCGAGCAGCTGACCTTCGTCGCCGACGCCACCCGTGAGATGTACGAGCGGTACAGCCCGGCCCACCGCGGCCGGACCATCCGCTACGGCTCGCCGATGGTCCGATTCGACGGGCGGACCAGCGGCCGGGTGCGACACGAAGCCCGCGAGCGGCTCGGCCTGCCGCCGGACGCGCTGGTGGTGCTCAACGTCGGCATCATGGAACCGCGCAAGGGCCAGGCCGGGCTGATCGCGGCGATGGACCGGGTGCGGCGGCGGCATCCCGAAGTGCTGCTCACCGTGGTCGGCTACCACGAATCGCAGTACGGCCGGGCCACCGCGGAACTGGTGCGCCGCATGGGTCTCGGCGACTGGGTGAACCTGGTCGAGGTGCAGCGCGATCCGGTGCCGTGGTTCCAGGCGGCGGACCTGTTCGTGAACAGCTCGGACCTGGAGTCGCTGCCGCGGTCGATCCTGGAGGCGATGTGCGTCGGGCTGCCGGTGGTGGCCAGCGACGTGTTCGGCGCGCGGGAGATCGTCGCGGACGGCAGGACGGGCTGGCTGTTCGAGCCGAACGACGTCGACGCGCTGACCGTGGCCCTGCTTCGCGCGCTGGAGACGCCGGCGCGGGAGCGGGCCGAGATCGCCGCGCGGGCGTTCGCCGAACTGGCCGACTGGCTCGATCCGGCGGGATATGCCGCGGAGTACTCGCAGGTGCTGGAATCCTTGGGGACTGATGATGACTGACCGTGAATTCAGCACCCTGCCCGGACCGGTCCGGGCCGAGCTGACCCGGCTGCGTGCCGAGCGCGAGGTGTACACCGCCGAGCGCGAACGTCTGCGCACCGAGCTCGCCGAGACCGAAGCCAAGCTGGCCGAGGTCACCGGGGAACGCGACGAGCTGGCCGAGACCCTGAACGGCGAGCGGTCCGAGGCGCACCTCGCGTCGCTGACCCGGCGAGCCGAAGAGGCGGAGGTGCAGGCGCGTGAGAAGAGCGCCGAAGCCGAGGCCCTGCGGCAGGAGACCACCGCCGCCCGCGCCGAGCGCGACACCTTGCGTGCCGAGCTCTCGGATCTCCGCGGCGAGCGCGACCGGCTGCGGCTGACCCTGCTCGACGCCGAACTGAGCCTGGCCGGGCAGCCGATGCCCGTCCGCCGCGCGCCGGCCGGTCCGGAGGACGAGGAACGCGCGGCCCAGCTGGCGGCCGAGGTGGCGGAGCTGGCGAACGAGCTGGAGGCGACCAAGGCCACCATCAGCTGGCGCGTCACCGCGCCGCTGCGAGCCGTGCGGAAGCGGACCGCGCGCTGATGGCGGACCTGTGCTTCGTCTCGGGGATCGGCGGCTCGGTCTTCATGGACGAGCTGCTCGACGTGGTCGCCGACGCCGTGCGCCGGTCGGGCGGGCGCGTGCGGACCGCGGCCGGGCGGTTCCCGGAACCGCGGGCGGACACGGTTTACGTGATCGTGCCGCACGAGTACTTCATCGTCACCCCGGAACACCTCCAGCCGTCGCCGGAGCAGCTGGCCCGCACGATCGGCTTCTGCGTGGAGCACCCCGGCACGCTCTCGTTCGAGCGGACCGCGCGGTTCGTGCCGCGGCTGGCCTGCGGGGTGGACATCAACCTGGACTCCACCGCGGAACTCCGGCGGCAGGGCAACCGCGTCGAGCACTTCCAGCTCGGCTACACCCCGCTGTGGGACCGCTGGGGCGGCGACCCGGACAGCCCGCGCGAGGTCGACGTCACCTACCTGGGCACCGAGGAGCGGCGGCGGTCGAAGCTGATCGGGTCGTACTGGCGTGACCTCGACGGCGTGCGCTCGCGGTTGTTCGTGCCACCGCACGAGATGATGGGCCCGCCGCGGGTCGACTTCCTGCCCGGTTCGGCGAAGCACGAGCACCTGGCGAACTCGCGGACGCTGCTCAACCTGCACCGCGGCACCACGGTCGCGCTGGAGTGGGTGCGGGTGCTGGAGGCGATGTGCAACGGGTGCGTGGCGCTGACCGAGCCGTCGGCGGACCTGGAGCCCGCGGTCCCCGGTGAGCACCTGGTGGTCGCCCGGCCGGAAGCGCTGGGTGCCGCGGCGGCGGCGCTGGTCGCGCAACCGTCCCGGGAGCGGGACCTGCGGCTCGCTGGGTACGACTTCGTGCGCACCAAGCTGGACCTGCCGGGGTCGGCGCGGATGCTGATGGAGCTGGCCGACGGATTGGTGACCGGGTCCTCGGAGCTGGTCGAAACGCCGCTGACGCGGCTCGCGGTCGGTTCACGGTCGGCGGCGGAGTCGCTGTCGGTGGACACGCCTTCGTGGGACGTGCGATTCGCGCCTGGTCCGCAGGGGCCTTCGGGCGAGTCGGACGCGGCGGCGTGCGCGATGGCGGTCGACCGGATCCGCTACGCCCGGCGGGCAGCCACGCGGCGGTGGATCCCGGGAGCGCCGGTTTTCCCGGATGCCGCGCGCGGACCGGTCGACGTCCTGCTGGTGCGACGGCCGGGTGAGCCGGACCCGATCGAACTGGCGACCGACCTGCTCAACGGCACGGTGCTGCCGCGGCGGCTGCTGGTCGGTGAGGACGGCGCGCTGACCAGTTCGGCGGCTCGGCCGTACGACGTGCTCGAACACGAATTCGCGCTGGGCCGCGGGTTCACGCGGAACGCACTGCTGGAACGTTCGGACGCGCCCTGGTTGCTGGTGCTCGATGCCGGTCTGCGCGCTTCGCCGTATTTGGTGGAGCGGTTGCTGGAGCCGGGCACGGACGTGGCGCACTGCCTGGTCGGCGATCCGGTCGAAGGCCTGGTCGCCGCCCTGCCCGCCGAAGCCCGCCGCCTGCGACGGCTGCCGTACCTGGGGTGCGGGTACCTGGTGCACCGGTCGGTGGTGGACACGGTGGGCGGGTGGACCGAGGAGCCGCTGTTCGACGAGCTGGAGGACCACGTCTTCTGGCGGGACGTCGTCGATGGCGGGCACCGGAGCACCCTCGTACAGCAGGTGTTGCTGCGGCGCACGCGCCCGGACCCGCCCCCGCGCCCGGTCGACCTGGACCCGCACCGCGTGTGGGCGGCCATCCAGGCGAGGTAGTCGACCGAACGGGTGAGCCCAGGAACGCGCACCCGAACCCCACCTCCAGGCACCCGAACCCCACGTTCAGGCACCCGAACCCCACGTTCAGGCACCTGAACCCCACGTCGGGCGCCCGAGTTCCACACTCGTGCAACCGAACCTCACACTCAGGCAGGCGAGTGCCGCGTTCGCGAAGCTGAGATTCACCTACTCCGCCGCCGAACTCGCCTGCCTGCGCGCGAAATTCGCGTCCGCGACCGTGCGACTCGGCGACCCGAACGTCGAACTCGGCTACCTGAACGCAGAACTCGGGTGCCTGAGTGTGAGGTTCGGCTGCCGGAGTGTGGAACTCGGCTGCCGGAACGTGGAACTCGGGTGCGCGAACGTGGGGTTCGGGGTTAGGCGGCGGCGGTGGGGGTCAGGGCGTGGCGGTACCAGTCGGGCATGTGGGCGTCGTCGCGGGGGAAGTCGTGTTGTTCGGCGGCGACGTCGTGTTCGCCAAGGGGTTCCCGGAAGGCGGGTTGCCGCTCGGTGTACTGGATGCTGAACCGCTCCTCGGCGTCCAGCACGTACCGCGCGCCGAACCAGGTGCCTTCGCCTTCGCGGTACATGCCGCCCCGCAGGTCCTGGAAGCGGTGCCAGGCCTCGGTCGGCGGGTTCCACACCTCGGTCTCGCCGTCTTCCCCGGTCAGCCCGGTTCGCACGTCGATGTGGGTGCCGACCTGGCGGTATTCGATCGCCAGCTGCTGCCAGCGCGCCGGGAGCGCGGCGAGCACGGTGCTCGTCAGCTCCTCCAGCGTCTCCTGCTGCTGCTCACTGTCGAGAGACGGCCACGCGGCCATGGCGGATCGGTCCCCTCATGATCGAACTACTGTCCGAAGTGACCATATCGCTCCAATGGCGTAACCGCAGCGTTTTCAACGTGAGCTTTGTGACGTTTAGTGAGCGCTCCGTGGTTTGACCAGGCCCGACTCGTAAGCCAGCACCACGAGCTGCGCGCGGTCCCGTGCGGCGATCTTCGTCATGATGCGGCTGACGTGCGTGCGCGCGGTCGCCGAGGAGATCACCAGGTGCTCGGCGATCTCGTCGTTCGACAGCCCACCCGCGACCAGCGCCAGCACCTCGCGCTCCCGCTCGGTGATCTGGTGGATCGCCCCGGTGTCCACCTTGCGGTGCTCCGGCCGCCCGACGAACTCGGCGATCAGCCGCCGGGTCACCGTCGGCGCCAGCAGCGCTTCGCCGGACGCGATCACCTGCAGCGCGCGCAGCAGTTCGACCGGTTCGGTGTCCTTCAGCAGGAACCCGCTCGCCCCCGCGCGCAACGCCTCGTAGACGTACTCGTCCACGTCGAAAGTGGTCAGCACCAGCACCTTCACCCCCGCCAGCTCGGGGTTCGCGGTGATCCGGCGGGTGGCTTCCAACCCGTCCGTGCCGGGCATGCGGATGTCCATCACCACGATGTCCGGCCGGTGCGCGACCGCCTGCTCGACCGCCTCGGCGCCGTTGCCCGCCTCCCCGCAGACCTCGAACCCGTCCTCGGTCTCCAGCAGCACCCGGAACCCGGCCCGCACCAGTGCCTGGTCGTCGGCCAGCACCACCCGGATCGTCATTCGCCGTCCCTCCCGTCCCCGCCGACCGGCAACCGCAGCCGGACCTCGAAACCGCCGCCGTCCACCGGTCCCGCCTCGATGCTGCCGCCGAGCGCGTCGGCTCGCTCGCGCATGCCGCGCAGCCCGTTGCCGAGCCGCGGCGGTGTCGCGCCCATGCCGTCGTCCCGCACCCGCAGCTCCAGCCGCCCACCCGGCCGTCCGAAATGGATGTCCACAATGGAGGGTTGGTTGGCGTGCCGGACCACGTTGGTCAGCGACTCCTGCAGGATGCGGTAGGCCGCGCCGTCGGTGGGCGCCGGCAGGTCGCCCGGCCTGCCGTGCACCCGCACGGTCAGCCCGGCGGCGCGGGCGTGCTCGAGCAGTTCGTCCATCTGCGCCAGCCCCTGCACCGGGCCGCGTTCCTGGCCCGAGCGCAGCACCGCGAGCGTGGCCCGCAGATCCACCAGCGCCGACGCGCTCGCCTCCTTGATGTTGAGCAGCGCCTCCTTCGCCTGCTCCGGCCGCCGGTCGGCGACGTGCACGGCGACCCCGGCCTGCACGTTGATCATCGCCAGGCTGTGCGCGACCACGTCGTGCACCTCCCGCGCGATCCGCAGCCGCTCCTGCTCGGCGAGCCGCTGCTCGTGCTCACGCGCCTGGTCCTGCGCGGCCCGCGTCGCCGCCCGGCGCGCCCGGATCGCGGCCCCGATGCCGACCATCGCCACCGCGGCCCCGGCCAGCGCGCCCGAAGCGGGCGTCGGCACCGGGTTGCCGGTGGACACCACGTGGGCCACGTACAACGTGACCAGCAGCCCGCCGCCCGCGATCGCGCCCGGCAGCACCCCGCGGACCACGGTCAGCACGAACAACGCGATCGCCGAGGTCACGCTGATCGGGCCGCCGGGGTAGTCCGACCAGTAGTAGGTCACCGCCAGCGCCGAGCACAGGCCGAAGACCACGATCGGGAACCGGCGCGCGAGCAGCAGCGGCAGCACCGCGGCCACCAGCCAGCCGTACCCGAGCGCGTCCAGCGGGCGGAACGGCTCGGCCGCCGATTCCCCCTCCGACTGCCACCGCGACGCGGCCGAGGTGAACCCCACCACGAACACCAGCACCAGCCCGGTCAGGACCAGATCGGCCCAGCCCGGCCTGCATGTTCGACTCCCCGTCACCACTCCTAGGAAGCTACGGCACCGGATGGACCAGCGCGTCCGTTCAAAAGCGGCTGTTGGGTTACGACGTGTGCCGTACGCGGACCCCGCCACCAGCCCCGGCTCGGACCTCGATGACCCGCGGCGTGGCCGCACCCGGCACGCCGAATGCGTTCGTGCTGTTCATGACGATTCAGGCGCGCACTCGACCGAGGTTGACGCTATTCCCGGAGAAACTGCCGCATTCGTCATTCCCGCCATTCCGAATGCTGGAGCAGCAATGCGTCCCAGAGCAATTTCACCGCGGGTGAGGACTCACCGCGGCGGGCGAATGCGCCGACGAGCACTTCCAGTCGCGGGTCCACGTCGTTGACCACCGGAATGACGCGCAGGCCGCCGCCCTCGGGGATCCGCCCGTCACCCGCGGCTTCGCCGATGCCGCGGGTGACCAGCATGCAGCCGCGCACCAGCCCGGAGTGCAGCAGTTCGAACCCGTAGTTCAGCGTGTCGATCTCGGCGGCCACGTCCAGCTTTTCGCGGTAGCCGGAGCCGAACCAGCCACGCAGGACCTCGGCGATCAGCCCGGTCGCGGAGACCACCAGCGGCAGCGTGTGCAGTTCCCTCGCGTGCAGCACCTGGCCGGGCAGCTGGGTTTCCGGCAGGTTCGTGATCACCGACAGCCCGCTGCGGCGCCATTCCAGCACCTCGCACCCGGCGAGTTCCTCACCGCCGGAGGTGACCACGCTGCCGCACACCACGTCGGCGCGCTTGTCCGCGAGCGCGGGCAGCAGGTCCTTGGTGCGCAGGTGCAGGAAGCGCAGCTCAACGCCGAGCCGGGAAAGCTCGCCGGCGATCTTCTCGCTGACGTCGGTGACGAAGCCGAGGGTGAACCGGGTGGTGCCGACGGTCAGCGTTTCCCCGGCGCGGCGGCGGCCTTCGTCGATCTCGTCGAGCCAGTCGGTGAGCGTGCGCCGCGCGCGTTCCACCATCGCCTTGCCGGTCTCGGTGAACAGCACGTCCTGCCCGCGGCCCTGCTTGACCACCAGCGGCTCGCCGCAGAGCTCGCCGAAATTGCGATTGAGCGTGTCGAGCTGTTTCTGGATGCTGGACTGCGCGCGGCCGAGCACCCGGGCCGCACCCAGCGCTGTCCCGGTATCACGGACCGCGATCAACGTGCGCAGCTGATCCATCGTGGTGTCCAGCAACGATTGCGGACTCTGGAGCAACCGATTCATGGGGCGGAGTGTAGACCTGCGGAAACTGATCCCCGCGCCACTTCAACAAATCTGGAAATTACTTCCGACAATTGCTTCTCAAGCCCACCCGCCGCGTGCCAGTATTTCGCCCGCCGCCGGAGGCTGCCCGAGTTCCCATGTTCGTCAGGAGAAACACGCCCGTGACCCACCTGCCCTTGACCGCGGCCGAACCCGCGGCCCCGCCCCGGCGCCCGGCCACCCTGTCCGCCCTGCTGGTCACCACCGTGGTTTCCGCACTGTCCGCGGCGGCCGGCGCGGTGCTGGTCTTCGCGGGCGGCGCCGAACTGGCGGCGGAGAACGTCAGCTCGGTGTTCGACCAGCTCGCCCCCGAACTCGGCCTGCCGTCCGGCCTGAGCGCCGCCGAGGCCGAGGAGCTGTCCGGCGCGCTGTGGCAGGGAATGATCGACTCCCGCGCGAGCAGCCTCGCCGCTCGTGGCGGGTTCGCCGTCTTCCTCGCCGTGTGGCTGCTGGTCGCCGCGCTGTGCGCGAGCAAGGCGGCCACCTGGGCGCGGGTGCTGATCACCATCGGCTCCGTGCTGATGGTGCTGACGCACCTGCTGGTCATCGCCGACTACCCACCGGGCGCGGTGGGTCCGCTGGGCTGGGTCGCCGTGGCGACCGGCCTGGCCGCGGTGGTGCTGTGCTGGTTGCCCGCGAACAACCGGTACGCACGCGCCGCGAAGCTCGCTCGCCGACCCTGAGGGGGGTCGTGAGTGGTCAGGGCTGTTCCGGCGGCCCTTCCCACTCACGAGGCAGAGCGGGGCGCAGGTCGGGCCGGGTCGCCGCATAGCGGTAGGCCCGGTCCTTCGCTGTCCACGGCACCGGGGCCGAAATGGTCAGCACCCGCCGGGCCCGGCGCAGTTCGCCCGGCGTGTGCAGCAGCCGGAGGTCGTTGCCCAGCACTTCGGCGAAGGCCTCCGGCGCGGTGTCCTCGTCCACGAACAGGTCCGTCCACAGCGATTCCAGGATCGCCTCCGGCGGCTTCGGCGCCTCCAGCCGAAGCCGGTAGTTCGCCCAGAACTCGCCGGTGAGCGACGGATCGAGCGCCCGCCGGATCTCCACCGTCACCGGGTACGCGTCGAGCAGGTCGAGCAGCCCGAAGCCGAGCAGCAGCCGCGCGTAGGGGTTCAGATAGGGCTCTTCGAGCAGTTCCCGCGCCCATTCGTGGGCGACCTCGTCCGCGCTGAGCACTTCACCGCGCGCGAGCCACACGCCGTCGTCCTCGACCACGTCCCGATCGGCGAGCCAGGCCCGCACCCGTTCGACCGCGTCCACCGGCCGGTCAGCGCCCCACGGCGTAACCCTGCATCCCGCGCGGGTTCGCGGCCGCTCGCAGTACGCCGTTTTCGTTGGATACCGCGGAAAGCCGGCCCAGGCCCCACGCACCACCGTCGGTGACCTCGTGCCCCCAGGACCGCAGCTGGTCCACAGTGGACTGACCGAGCCGCGACTCCACCACGATCTCCCGCGGCGTCCACGAACGCGGGTAGAACGAGCTGGGGAACGCGGTGGTGTGCCACGCCGGGGTGTCGATGCTCTCCTGCAGGTTCAGCCCGCCGAGGGTGTGCGCCAGCCAGAAGCACAGCTGCCACTGGTCCTGCTGGTCGCCACCCGGGGTGCCGAAGGCGATCCGCGGCACGCCGTCACGCAGCGCCATCGACGGCGACAGCGTGATGCGCGGGCGCTTGCGCGGCGCCAGCGAGTTCGGCAGGCCCTGCTCGAGCCAGAACATCTGCCCGCGCGAGTCGAGGCAGAAGCCCAGTTCGGGGATCGCCGGGCTGGACTGCAGCCAGCCGCCGGACGGGGTCGCCGAGACCAGGTTGCCGAACCGGTCGGCGACGTCGATGTGCACGGTGTCGCCGCGGGTCTCGCCGGTCGGCATGACCGTCGGCTCGCCGACCGCGCCGACGGCGGCGGTCACGTCACGCAGGGAATCGAGGATCTTGGGCAGCTTCGGCGTACGCCCACCCGGTGAACCGGGGCGCAGTTCGCCGCTGGCCTCGTCACCGATCAGCTCGCGGCGCCGATCGGCGTATTCGCGGGAGAGCAGGTCGTCCAGCGGGACGTCGGTGTCGCCGTACCAGGCCTCCCGGTCGGCGAAGGCCAGCTTCGCCGCCTCGACGGCCAGGTGCACCGTGCGCGCGGTGGCCTTTCCGTCTACATAGGACAGTTCGTCGCGCAGGCCGTCCAGCAGGAGCACCTGCTGCGCCAGCGCGGGCCCCTGGGTCCAGCCACCGGCCTTGACCAGGCTCCAGCCGTCGAGGTCGACCACCACGGCGTCTTCGTAGGTCGCTTCCCAGTTGGCCAGGTCGTCGCCGGTGAGCAGCCCGACGTGGTCACGGCCCGAGTCGTCGCGGAAGGCGTTGCGGGAGAACGCGTCCACGTGCTCGGCGACGAAACCCTGCGACCACGCGCGCCGGGCGGCGTCGATCTGCGCTTCGCGGCCGCTGACCGCCTCGGCCTCTTCGAGCAGCCGCGTCCAGGTGCGCGCCAGGGTCGGGTTGCGGTGCACGCCCTTGGCCGACTTGCCGTCCGGCAGCCAGATCTCCGCCGAGGTCGGCCAGTGGTCGGTGAACAGCTCCGCCACCAGGTCGATCGTCGCGCTCACGCGGTCGACCAGCGGCACGCCGTTTTCGGCGTACGAAATCGCGTACCCGAGCACCTCGCGCAGCGTCTTGGTGCCGTGGTCGCGCAGGAGCAGCAGCCAGCCGTCCCAGGCGCCGGGCACGGTCGCCGGCAGCAGCCCGCTGCCGGGGATCAGGTCGAGGCCCAGGTCGGCGAAGTGCCCGGGCGTCGCGGCCGCGGGCGAGGGCCCCTGCGCGGCGAGCACGCGCGGGGTCGGGTCGCCCGCGGTGGTGAACAGCGCCGGGACCTGGCCGGCCGGGCCGCACAGGTGCGGTTCGGCGACCTGGAGCACGAAGCCCGCCGCGACCGCCGCGTCGAAGGCGTTGCCGCCGCTTTCGAGCACCGCCATCCCGGTGGCCGAGCCGAGCCAGTGTGTCGACGCCACCATGCCGTATGTGCCGGTCAGCTCCGGCCGAGTCGTGAACACAGGCCCGATAGTACGCGTTGCTAACGGTTTTGCTCAGCCTCGATCAGGCCCGCGGCGACCTGCTTCGCCGCCCGGACCGCGTCCGGCACCAGCTTCAGCGAGTCGGCGACGGTCGCGCCTTCGAGCAGGATCAGCAGCTCGTCGGCCAGCTTCGAGGACAGTTCCGCACGCGCGGCCAGGTCACGCAGGAGGTCGTGCAGCCACCGCTTCTGCTCGGCGATCGCCTGCCGCCCGGGGTGGTCGCCGTCGGGCAGTTCGGCGTGCGCGTTGACGAAGGCGCAGCCGCGCGGGTTCATCGAGCGCATCCAGCGGTCCAGCGCTTCGAAGACGAGCAGCAGGCCCTCGGCGGGCGGCGCGTCACCGACCACGGCGTACACGTGCGCCCGCCACCGCTCGTCGCGTCGCCGCAGGTAGTGGCCGATCAGCGCGTCCTTCGAGCCGAACCGGTCGTACAGGGTCTTCTTCGTGACGCCGGACTCGCCCGCGATCAGGTCCACGCCGACCGCGTGGATGCCCCTGGCGTAGAAGAGCTCTTCGGCGACTTCGAGCACGCGCTCGGCCGCCGGGGTCAGTTTCACCGCAGCCACGATTTGACAGTACACCGATCTGTCTACCACCCTCGTTGAGGTAAACCGTTCTGTTTACTTCCGGGAGGCGTGCATGCGGATCGGGTTCGTGCTGATGTGGAGCTCCGGTTTCGTCGGGGCCGCGCTCGCCGCCGGGACCGCGGGCAGCCTGACCACGCTGGCGTGGCGGTGCCTGGTCGCGGCGGTGCTGATCGGCGGCTGGTGGTGGCTGACCAGACGGCGGGCGCTGAGCTTCGCCGAGATCCGGCTCCAGGTGGGCATCGGCCTGCTGTCCCAGTGCGTCTACCTGTTCGGCGTCTTCTGGTCGGTCGGCCTCGGCGTGCCGAGCGGCACGGCCGCGCTGATCGCCGCGCTGCAGCCGATCGTGGCCACCGTGCTCAGCCAGTTCGTGCTCGGCGAACGCGCGTCGGCCGCCCAGTGGGCCGGGCTGGGGATCGGGCTGGGCGGGGTCGCGCTGGTGGTCGGCGGCGATCTTTCCGGTGGTGACGCACCCGCGATCGCCTACGCGCTGCCGGTGCTCTCGATGCTCGGCCTGGTCGCCGGGACCTTGATCGAACGCCGGGCCGACGGCCGCACCCCAGTAGCGGATAGCTTGACCATCCAATGCCTGACCAGCGCGGTCGTGTTCACCGCGCTGGCCGCCATCACCGGGCAGCTGGTGCCGCCGGGCAACGGTTCGTTCTGGCTTGCCATCGCCTGGCTGGTGCTGCTGTCCACCTTCGGCGGTTACGGCTTCTACTGGCTGAACCTGCGGCGCAGCTCGGTGACCTCGGTGTCCAGCCTGCTCTACCTGACCCCGCCGACCACCATGCTCGTCGCGTTCCTGTTCTTCGACGAGACCCTCGACGTGCGTGGCCTGCTGGGCGTGGCGGTCTGCGCGCTCGCGGTGTTCCTGGTGCTCAGGAAACAGCGGTCCTCGGAAACAGTGCCTCCCGAGCGCGGCCGATGCCCTGCCAGCTGAGCCCGGCGTCGAGCACCCGCCGCGGTTCGAGCAGGTTGCGCGTGTCCACCACGGCGTCGCCGTCCATCAGCTCGGCCAGGTAGACCCAGTCCAGCCTGCGGAATTCGTCCCACTCGGTGAGCACCACGACCGCGTCCGCGCCCTTGGCCACCTGGTACGGGTCGTCCACCACGACCATGCCGGGCAGCTCGCCGCCGACGGCCGGGTCGTAGGCGGTCAGCTCGGCGCCGTGTGCGGCGAGCACCGACGCGACCGCCAGCGCGGGCGAGTCGCGCAGGTCGTTCGTGCCCGCCTTGAAGGCCAGGCCGAGCAGGCCGATCCGGGCCCCGGCGAGCGAACCGCCGACCGCGCCGGCGATCTTCGCGATGATCCGGTCGCGCTGGGCCACGTTCTCGTCGATCGCCGCCCGCAGCAGGCCGAACTCGAACCCGGCGGCCTCGGCGATCCGGGTCAGCGCGTGGGTGTCCTTCGGCAGGCAGGACCCGCCCCAGCCGGGACCGGGCTTGAGGAACGAGCGGCCGATGCGCCGGTCGTGGCCCATGCCCTCGGTGACCGCCTCGATGTCGGCGCCGAGCCGCTCGCACAGCTCGGCGATCGCGTTGACGTAGGACAGCTTGGTGGCCAGGAAGCAGTTCGCCGCGTACTTGACCAGCTCCGCGCTGGCGGCGTCGGTGACCACGCTCGGCGCGGCCAGTTCGTCGTAGAGCCCGGCCACCCAGTGCGCGGCGGCCAGGTCGTCCGAGCCGACCACGATGCGGTCCGGGTGCAGGAAATCGGCCACCGCGGTGCCCTCGCGCAGGAACTCCGGGTTGGACACCACCGGCACGTCCGACCGGCCGAGCAGCTCGCGGATCCGCCGCGAGGTGCCCACCGGCACGGTCGACTTGGTGATCAGCGCGCAGCCCGGCGGGATGACGTCGCCGATCTCGGCGGTCACCGCCTCCACCGCGCGCAGGTCGGCCGCGCCACCCGCGCCCATCGGCGTCGGCACGCACAGGAAGACGCCGTCGGCCCCGGCGGCCGCGGTCCGCGCGCCCACCACGAAGGACAGCCGCCCGCTGGTCAGCCCGCGGCCGACCAGCTCGGCCAGTCCGGGTTCGAGGATGTCCACCCGCCCGGCGGCGAGCCGGGCCACCTTCGCCGCGTCCACGTCGACGCAGGTCACCTGATGACCGATCGACGCCAGGCAGGCGCCCGTGGTCAGTCCTACGTATCCGGTCCCCACCACCACGATCCGAGCTGGACTCATGCGCTGAAGGTGACAGCCGGAGTTGACCGCGAAACCAACAGCAGCGAACACACCCGCGTACTCCGGCGGACGGGTGGGGTCGACGGCTGCGAACGAGCGTTAACCTGGTGCCGTACTCGGGTTAGAAGGGACACCGCAGACATGCAGATCACCGACACCGCGGCCGTGGTCACCGGGGGCGCGTCCGGGCTCGGCGGCGCGACCGCCCAGGCGCTGGCGGCCGGGGGCGCGAAAGTTTTCGCGCTCGACCTCGCCCCGTCGATCGCGAAGGCGGACCAGGTCGACGGCATCACCTACGTCGAGGCCGACGTGACCGACCCGGAGCAGGTCCGCGCCGCCGTGGCGCAGGCCGCGGGCGCCGGCGCGCCGCTGCGCGTGGTGGTGAACTGCGCCGGCGTCGGGCCGTCCGCGCGGATCCTGTCCAAGAAGGGCCCGCACGACCTCGACCTGTTCCGCAAGGTCGTGGAGATCAACCTGATCGGCACGTTCAACGTGGTCACCGTGGCCGCCGAGGCGATCGCGAAGACCGAGCCGCTGGCCGACGACGCGCGCGGGGTGATCATCAACACCGCCTCGGTCGCCGCCTTCGACGGGCAGATCGGGCAGGCCGCCTACGCCGCGTCCAAGGGCGGGATCGTCGGGCTGAACCTCTCCGCCGCGCGTGACCTCGCCTCGCACGGCATCCGCGTGATGACCATCGCGCCGGGCATCATCGACACCCCGATGCTGGCCACGGTCAGCGAGGACTTCCGCGCCGGGCTGGCCGCCGGGGTGCCGTTCCCGAAGCGGCTGGGGCAGCCGGAGGAGTACGCCAAGCTGGCGCTGTCGATCATCGACCACGACTACCTCAACGGCGAGGTCATCCGGATGGACGGCTCGCTGCGGATGGCGCCGCGCTAGAGGTCACCCATGTAGGGCACGTTCTGCGCTTCGTCGGTCATCCAGCGGCGGAGCGTGAACGTGGCCAGCACGTCGTCCTCGTTGTACCGCAGGATGCGTTCGGCCTGCTCGGGGCGCGGTTCGTCGCCGTCGAGGCCGACCGCGTCCCGGTACCAGCGCATCGAGGCCTCGCCGCTGGCCTCCGGGTCGCGCCAGCTGAACCCGGCCACCGGGGCGATCACCTTGAGGCCCTTGCCGTGTGAGCAGAGGAACTGGTCGGAGACCAGCTGGAACAGGTCCACCCACTCGTCGGAGTCCACAAAGGACTGGATTTCCGAGCGCGGCGGGATGCCGTCCTCCCCGGCGAAGCGCTTGACCGTGCCGAAGAGCCAGCGGTTCTCGGCGAGGGCGTTGTAGCAGTAGGCGCGGAAGGTCAGCCCGGCCTTCTCGGTGCGCTGGCGCACTTCGGTGAGCCAGCCCCAGAACTCGGCGAACGAACGCGCCTCGTCCGTGGTCGGCAACGGCTCCCAGGTGGCGAAGGCGTGGTAGCCGGGGCGCACGCCGATGTCCGCGCCGGAGAGCAGGCAGCCCCACAGGTAGGCGCCGGAATCGCCGAAGCTCTCCATGTCCACGTCGACCTCGACGTCGGCGCGCGGCACCTCGATCCGGTCGACCTTGCGCACCACGTTCAGGTCCGCGAGCCAGGCCCTGGCCAGCATCACCGAGTTGCCGAAGGACTCCCCGGTCAACGGCACCGGCGGGCCCTCGGCCGGGTCCAGCGCGGCCAGCTTGTCCACAGTGGACACCCCGGCGCGGCGCAGCTCCACACCGTCCTCGCCACGCACCACCAGGCTGACGTCCCTGGCCGCGAGCAGCTGGTCACCGCAGATCGGCCACCACTGGCAGTGGCGGCATTCGAGCACGCGCGACGGCTCCGCCAGCGGCTCGTCCCCGGCGGCGGCCGCCTTCGCCACGGCGAGCCGATCGGCGAAGCGGACGTCGTACTCGTCGAGCGCGCCCCGGCCGCCGGGCCAGGTGGGGGCGGTGAGGTCGTGCCAGAGCACCACGTCCGCGTCGAGGCCGATCACTCCGCCGAGCGCCCGCGGGTCGGCGAGGCCGAGCTTCTGCAGCATGCGACGGATGTGCGCCAGGCGCAGCTGGTCACGCGGGTGAGAGCGGACCTTGCGCGCCGGGTCGGGGGTGGCGTTGTCCGGGTCGAGGTCGGTGAGCCCGGTGGTCATCGCGCCTTCGCCGCGGTCGGTGATGCGGTGGCGCACCACGAGCACCGGGACGTACCCGGCGGCCGTGCGCACCAGCACCTCGACCCCGCCGCGGCGGCCGCCATCGTGGTCGACCGGCAGCAGCGCACCCCAGATGAACGGGGCTTTCGTGGCCAGCGCGGATTCGGTGAGCGCGGCCCGATCCGGCACGGGCAGCTCACGCGGCACGCTTGCCCAGCCCTCGCCGGTGGCCGCGATCAGCCGGCGGGCGATGTCCTCGCGGTGCGCGGCGGCGTCGGCGATGCGCTGCGCGGCGGACGGGTCCTGCGGGGCGCGGGGTACCTCGCGCATGCCCGGGTCGTGGTCGAGGTGCACCCGACGACGGCAGCGGGTGACCGCTCCCGCGTCCAGCAACACCTCGTGGTCCATCCCCCTACTCTAGGTCGCGGGTACGACAAAAGATCACTCGCCGTCGATGTCGGGTTAGCGCGTGCCGAAGTGCTCCGATCGTGGGCGGGCAGTAAGTTCACCGTGGACGCCGGTGGGCACGGAAGGTGACGCGCGATGGGCCGCAAGAAGATCGAGAAAGAAGCCGAAGGGCTGTTCACCCCGAAGAAGGCCCGCAACGCCCTCGCCGTGGCGAAGGTGGTCGGGCCCGCGGTGATCCCGGTGGTGGCCCCGTTCGCCGTGCGCGCGGCCGGTGCCGCCAGGGACGCCTACGACCGGCACCAGGCACGCAAACTCGGCATCGACGTCGACCGGCTGGGCGAGTTCACCGGCCGGGGCGCCCGGCTGCACGCACGCATCGCCGGCGTCGGCGAAGGCCTGGACGACCTGCGCACCTCACCGCACGCCTCGGCCGAGGACACCAAGTTCGCGGACCGGGCCGCCGGAACCCTGCACCAGCTGGCCGCCTCCGTCCGGGCCGCCGAACGCATGCCGACTTCGCGGCGCAAAGCCGCCCACCGAGCCGTCGGCAGCGAACTGGACCACCTCGAGGGCCAACTCCTCCACCGCCTAGGCATCTGACCCCACCCCGAACCCCACGTTCGCGACACTGAATCCCACACTCACGCACCCGAACCCCACGTCCGCGCGCCCGAGTTCTGCATTCCCGCAGCCGAACCGCACACTCAGGCACCCGAATCTCACGTTCGCGAAGCTGAATCCCACACTCGCGCGTGGCGAATGAGCGGGCGCCCTCCGGCGTACGCATGGTGACCTTGCCCCAACGCGAAGCGTGGACGTGTAGTTCACGCTCCCGAATGCGGAACTCGGCTGCACGAACGTGGAGTTCAGCTGCCTGAGTGTGTAGTTCGGGTGCCTGAGTGTGTAGTTCGGGTGTTTGACGGCGTGGGGGTGGAATGTGGCTTTGGGGGTGGGCCAAAGCCACATTCGTGGGGGGTCAGCCGGCGGTTACGAAGCCTTTTTCGACCATCCAGTCCCGGGCGACGGCGCCGGCGTCCTGGCCGTCGATGTCCACCTTCTTGCCCAGCTGGATCATCTGGTCGTTGGTCAGTTCCGCGGCCACCGGCCGCAGGACGTCGGCGACCTCCGGGTGGGCGTTCAGCCAGTCCTGCCGCAGCGTCGGGCAGACGTTGTACTGCGGGAAGAACTTCCTGTCGTCCTCCAGCACCGTCAGGTTCAGCCCGGCGATCCGGCCGTCGGTGGTGAAGACCTCGCCGAAGCGGCAGGTCTCGTTGGCGATCGAGGCGTAGATCGCCCCGGTGCCGAACTGCTTGACCTCCGTGGTCGGGAAGTCGTACAGCTTCTGCACCCCGGGCAGGCCGTCCTGCCTGCTGGCGAACTCCGTTTCCACGCAGAACACCGCTTCCTGCGGGTTCTGCTTCAGGTAGTTCGTCATGTCCGTGGTGGTCTTCAGGTTGTGCTGCTGCGCGAACGCCGCCGTGGTGGCGAAGGCGTAGGTGTTGTTCACCGGCGAGTAGTCCAGCCAGCTGATCCCGTTGAGTTCGAGGTCGGCCTTGCGCACCGCCTCGTACTGCTCCCGCTCGTCCGGGATCGGGTCGGTGTTGCCCAGGTAGTTGATCCACCCGGTACCGGTGTACTCCCAGGTCACGTCGATCTCACCGGCCAGCAGCGCCTGCCGCGCGTTCGTCGAGCCCTTGATGTCGGACAGGTCGGTGACGTCCATCCCGGCCGCCGAAAGCGCCAGTTCGGCCATGTAGGCCAGCACGATGTTCTCGGTGAAGTCCTTCGAGCCGACCGTGACGTCCACACCGGACAGTGCGGGCACCGCCTTGATCGAGCCCGGCCCGACCGCGAACGGCAGTGCGGCGTTGGTCTCCAGCCCGCACGCGCTCACCGACAAGGCCAGCACGGCGGCACCCAGTGCCGCGGTGATCTTGCGGATCCGGCGGTTCATCGCAGCCCTTTCGGTCCCAGGTATTGCTCGGCGACGGCGCCGAGCCAGTCCACGATCAGCGCCGTGCCGACCGCCAGCACCGCGCCCACCACGATCACGCGGTTGAGCTGCAGCTTGTAGCCGGTGTCGATGAGCACGCCGAACCCGCCGCCGTTGACGAAGACCGCCAGCGTCGCGGTACCGACCGCGAGCACCAGCGAGGTCCGCAGCCCGGCGAGGATCAGCGGCACGGCCAGCGGCAGTTCGATGCGCCGCAGGACCGCCGACGACGACATGCCGATGCCGCGCCCGGCGTCGATCAGCGCCGGGTCCACCTGCTGCAACCCGACCATGGTGTTCCGCAGCACCGGGAGCAGCGAGTAGAAGGCCAGCGGGATGGAGACCACCCACAGTCCCTCCCAGCCGGTCCACAGGAAGAACAGCACCAGCACACCCAGCGCCGGCGCGGCCTGCCCGATGTTCGCGATGGCCAGGAACACCGGCGCGGCCGGTTTCGCCCAGCGCCGGGTCAGCGCGACGCCCAGCGGGACCGCGATGACCACCACCATGGCGGTGACCACCACGGTGATCAGCAGGTGCTGGCCGAGCGTGGACAGCAGCGTGCTCGCGTTCAGCGTCTTCAGCTCGTTCGGCTTCAGCTCGCTGGAGAACACCCACGCCAGCACCGCGCCGACGACCACGACGACCACCAGCGGCTGCGCGAACAACCGCACCCGCTCCGCGCGCGCCGAGCCCGATTCGGTGGTGAAGCCCGAGGTGTCGGTCTGCGCCGTGGTCATGCGTCGTCCCCGTGCTCGGCCCGCAACTGCCGGACCGTCTCCATCACGGTCTCGATGTCGACGCCGCCGACGTACTCCCCGCGCGTCCCGGTGACCACCGCGCGGCCGCCTTCGGTGAGGATGGCTTCGAGCGCGTCCTGCAGGGTCGACTGGGTGCTCACCGAGTCGTTGATCGGGCGGGCGACCGCGGCCAGCGTGCTCGCCGAAGCCAGGTCACGCACGTGCACCCAGCTCAGCGGGCGGCGCCGGTCGTCGAGCACCAGGCCGTAGGTCTTGCGCGCGTCGGTGAGCCGCTTGCGCACGTCGGCGGGCGATTCGCCGTGCGTGACGGTGATCAGGCCCTCGTCGCTGTAGTCGATGTCCCGCACGCGCAGCAGGGTCAGCTGCTTGAGCGAGGCACCGGCGCCGACGAAGCCGGCCACCGTGTCGTTCGCCGGGTTCGCCAGAATCGCGTCCGGGGTGTCGTACTGCAGGATCGTCGAGCGGTCGCCGAGCACGGCGATCTTGTCGCCGAGCTTGACCGCCTCGCTGAAGTCGTGCGTGACGAACACGATCGTCTTCTTCAGCTCGGTCTGCAGCCGCAGCAGCTCGTCCTGCAGGTTGCCGCGGGTGATCGGGTCGACCGCGCCGAACGGCTCGTCCATCAGCAGCACCGGCGGGTCCGCGGCCAGCGCGCGGGCCACCCCGACGCGCTGCTGCTGCCCACCGGAGAGCTGGCGGGGGAACCGGTCGCGGAACTGGCCGGGGTCGAGCCCGACCAGGTCCATCATCTCCTCGACCCGGTTGGCCACCTTCTGCTTGTCCCAGCCGAGCAGGCCGGGCACCACGGCGATGTTCTGCGCCACGGTGAAGTGCGGGAACAGCCCGGCCTGCTGGATGGCGTAGCCGATCTTGCGGCGGAGCTGGTCCGGGTTGAGCGAGAGCGCGTCCTCGCCGCCGATGGTGATCTTGCCGGAGCTGGGCTCGATCAGCCGGTTGATCATCCGCATGGTGGTGGTCTTGCCGCAGCCCGACGGCCCGACGAAGATCACGATCTTCCCGGCGGGCACCACCATGGAGAAGTCCTCCACCGCCGGGTGCTGCTGCCCGGGGTAGCGCTTGCTCACCTGCTCGAGCTGGATCTCCACCCCGGAGACCTCTTCGCCGTTCGCGACGGCGGTCGCCGACGTTGCCACGTTCTCAGCCACGGACACCCCTTGAGATGGTGAAACGGGAGATCAGGAAGTACACGCCCTCGAGGAGCAGCGCGAGGATGACCACGCCGATCGTGCCGACCAGCGCCTCGTTGACCGCGTTGGCGCTGCCCGCGCGGACCAGGCCGGAGAACACCTCGTCACCGAGGCCGGGCCCCTTGGCGTAGGCCGCGATCACCGCGATGCCCATGAGCATCTGGGTGGCGACCCGCATCCCGGCCAGGATGGCGGGCCAGGCGAGCCGCAGCTCGACCCTGGTCAGCACCCCGACGCGGCTCATGCCGATGCCCTTGGCCGCGTCGGCGATGGCCGGGTCGACCCCGGCCAGCCCGACGATCGTGTTGCGCACGATCGGCAGCAGCGCGTAGAGCACCAGGGCGATCACCGTCGGCTCGGTGCCGAGGCCGACCACCGGGATCAGGAGGCCGAGCAGCGCGAACGACGGGATCGTCAGGATCGCGCTGGCCAGCGCGGTGGCCACGGCCGAGCCGACCGGGGAGCGGTAGACCGCCACCCCGATCAGCACGCCGAGCACCGCGGCGATGATCGTGCACTGCACGACCGCGCTCACGTGCAACCACGCCTCGAGCGAGATCCGATCCCACCGGTCGGCGACGAATTCGAAGAGGTTCACGGCCGGCGGCCCTTGAGCAGCCGCCGCCGGGGCTTGGTGTCCCCGTTGGTGCGTTCCTCGTGGATCTGTTCCAGCGACCTCATCATCTCGTTCTCCCGCAGTACCAGGGGATCATGGCGCAGGTCACGCCACACGGCGACACACAGACCGATCATCACCACCACGAACGGCACGGCGATCAGGATCGTCAGGTTCTGCAACCCCTTCAGGCCGTCGTTCCCGCCGACCAGCAGCATCACCGCGGCGACCGCGCCCATCAGCACGCCCCAGAAGATGACCACGTTCTTCTTCGGGTGCACCGATCCGCGTTGCGACAGGGTGCCCATCACCACCGACGCGGCGTCCGCGCCGGAGACGAAGAAGATCGACACCAGCACCATCACCAGTATCGCGATCGGGATGAACCACGGCAGCGTCTCCAGCAGTTCGAAGGTCGCCGACTGCTCGGTGCCCGCCCCGGCGATGTCCACGCCGTTCTGCTGGCGGTCGATCGCCGCGCCACCGAAGATGGCGAACCAGATGAGGCTCACCACGCTCGGCACCGCGATCACGCCGATGATGAACTGGCGGATGGTGCGCCCGCGCGAGATGCGCGCGATGAACATGCCGACGAACGGCGTCCACGAGATCCACCAGGCCCAGTAGAAGACCGTCCAGCCGGACAGCCAGGTCTGCATCTCCTCGCCACCGGTGGCCCCGGTCCGGCCGGACATCTCGGCCAGCTCGCGGAAGTAGTCCCCGATCGCGCCGGGCACCAGGTTGAAGATCAGCACGGTCGGGCCGACCACCAGCACGAACAGCGCCAGCACCGCGGCCAGCACCATGTTGATGTTGGACAGCCACTGGATGCCCTTGGCCACCCCGGACACCGCCGAGGCGATGAACGCGATGGTCAGGATGGCGATGATCGCCACCAGCACGACCTTGCCGGGGTTGTCGATCCAGCCGACCGCGCCGAGCCCGCCGCCGACCTGCAGGGCGCCGAGGCCCAGCGAAGCGGCCGAACCGAACAGCGTGGCGAAGATCGCCATCACGTCGATCGCCTTGCCCAGCGGGCCTTCCGTGCGGCGCTTGCCGAGCAGCGGCGCGAACACCGAGCTGATCAGCTGGCTGCGGCCCTTGCGGAAGGTGCTGTAGGCGATCGCCAGGCCGACCACGGCGTAGATCGCCCACGGGTGGACGGTCCAGTGGAACAGCGTGGTCGCCATCGCGGTGTGCACGGCCTCGTCGGAGCCGGCCGCGGCGGTACCCGGCGGCGGGCTCGCGAGGTGCGAAACCGGTTCGTAGACACCGAAGAACATCAGTCCGATGCCCATTCCGGCGCTGAACATCATGGCGATCCAGGACGAGGTCCGGAATTCCGGCTTCTCCTTGTCCTGGCCGAGCGGAATGCGGCCGTAACGACTGATGGCCAGGCACACGGCGAACAACACGAATCCGGAGGCGGTGAGCACGAATGCCCAGCCGCCATAGGGAATCACCGCTTTGTTGAGCAGTGTCTTGGCGACCGAGGCCAGGCTCGACGGGGATCCGACACCCCAGGCGATGATGGCGATGGCGAGCACCGCGGCGACGCCGAAGACCACCTTGTCGGTCTCGGCTGGTCTGTCCGCGGCGAGTTCGAGTGGAACGTGCTCCTCTGGTGTGTGCCCTGCGCCGGTGGTGTCCGGCGCGTTCGCGAGATCGGTGTGCTCCGCGCTGTGCGCGCCCCCGACCTCGCCTTCGCCTGGCTTGCCGTCCTGCGGACCCGTAGTCATACGCACGCGCCGACGAATCGGCGCGACCTCCTTCCGACCCGGTGGTAACCCGTTTGGTGCAGCACCCTAACCCGTACCCCGTACGCGGCGTGCCCCGAATCGCTGACCGGGTCAAGCCGCCATTGGGTGCGCTTACATTTGCGGATCACCCCGGAATCGGCAAGCACGGACCCGCGTCAATCGGAACGCGATTTATCCCCGCACCCGGTGCCACCTGGGACAATCACGATTTCCCCCCACTTTCGCGCGAAGTCGCCGATACACTGCGTTCAACAGCCGGGACGGGCTTCGCCGCAGGTGGGAGCGTCCCATACGCTGGTCTGGTGAGCCGGATCCGCAGTGAGCACAGCGCGTTACGCGTCGTGCGCGGGACGTTGCTCGCCTCGACTTCGGCGGCCCTCGCGGTGACCGCCCACGGGCTGGCCGACGGCGCCATGCCCAGCCCCTCGCTCACCCTCCTGCTGACTGCCCTGATCGGGTGGACCTCCACCGCGCTGGCGGACCGCACGAAGGGGCTCCCCGGCATCCTGCTGGTGCTGGGCCCGGCGCAGGTGGTGATGCACTTCGTGCTCACCGAACTGAGCGGGCACACGTCCGTCCACAGTGGCGGCGGTGTGCTCGAAGGCACCCTGCCGATGACCGCCGCGCACGCGCTCGCGGTGCTCGGCACGGCGGTGCTGCTGGCCCGCGCCGAGTCGCTGCTGGCGGTCGTGGTGGCGAGCCTTCGACTGCTGCTGCCGGTGGTCTGGACCGCGGTCCCGGTGCGCGGCGGGCCCGTGCGGCCGGTGACCGTCCACCCCGAACTCTCCGCCGGGGCGATCCCGGTGTTCCTGCGCACCGTGCTCGGCCGCCGCGGTCCGCCCGTCGCCGCCTGAACCTTCCTTGCCGGACCGCGTAGGCACTGTCACGGTCCTTACGAACCCCCTTGTTCAGGAGCGAATTTTCATGTCGACAAAGCGATTCATCCAGCGTGCCACCGTGCTCGCGGGCGTGGCCGGGCTCACCGGCCTGATGGGTGCCGGGCTCGCCTCGGCGCACGTCACCGCGGACTACTACGGGCAGGAGCCGCAGAAGGGCGGCCGCGGCCTGATCGTGCTGCGCGTGCCCAACGAGGAGACCGACGCCGGCACCACCAAGGTCGAGGTCGCCTTCCCCGCCGAGTACGGCATCACCTCGGCCAGGACCAAGCCGGTGCCCGGCTGGACCGCCGAGATCACCAAGGCCACGCTGCCCACGCCGGTGAAGAACGGCAAGGGCGCCGACGTCGCCGAGGTGATCAGCAAGATCACCTGGACCGCGCAGGACGGCAACAAGATCGCCGCCGGATCCGCGGAATACCAGGAGTTCGAGTTCAACGCCTCGACCCTTCCGTCCACTGTGGACACCCTGGTGCTGCCGGCCACGCAGACCTACGAGAGCGGCAAGGTGGTCGCGTGGGACGCGCCGCCGCCCCCCGAAGGCGGCGAGGAGCCGGAGCACCCGGCGCCGACGATCAAGCTGGCCGCGGCGAGCAGCGGTGGCGACCACGGGCACGAAGCCACCGCGGCGGCCTCGGGTGAGCAGGCGTCCGGGCACAACGAGGCGTCGGCCTCCGCGGGCACCGACAACACCGCGCGCTGGCTCGGCGGGGCCGGTCTCGCGGTCGGCGCGCTCGGCCTCGGGGTCGGCGCCGGCGCGACCATCCGCGCCCGGAAGTCGGGGAAGGCGAGCTCGTGAGGCGCGTCCTGGTCGCGCTGCTGACCGCGACGGCGTTGCTCGGCCTGGCCTCCCCGGCGCTGGCGCACAACGTGCTGGTGTCGTCCGACCCGGCCAAGGGCGCGTCGCTGCAGGAAGGCCCCCAGCGCGTGACGCTGACCTTCGACCAGTACGTGCAGGCGGCCGACGTGAACCAAGTCGCGGTCACCGGGCCCGACGGCTCGCAGTGGGCCGAGGGCACGGTCGAGGTCAAGGGCAACGTGGTCACCGCGCCGCTGCGCCCGCTCGGCCCGGCCGGTGAGTACACGCTGGGCTTCCGCATCCTGTCCGCGGACGGGCACGCGGTGAGCGACGAGATCAAGTTCACCCTGGCCAAGGCGGGCACCGGCACCCCGGCGGCCGCCGACGCCGCGCGCTCCGGCGGCACCGGCGGCGGCGCGGCCGACAGCGACTCCGGCGGCGTGCCGCTGTGGGTGTGGATCGCCGGCGCGGTCGTGCTGCTCGCGCTGGGCCTGGTGTTCGCGCTGCGAGCGGGTAAGGAACCGACGAAGTCATGACGCAGGCCGAGACCACCTCGCCGGTCCGCTATTCCACGCTGGTCTGCGTGGTCACCGCCGCACTGGTGGGCGCGCTGATCGGCGTGGCCCTGTCGGCGACCGCGCCGATCCCCGGGGTGACCGAGGTCAGCGAGGTGGTCTCGGTGGCCATCCCGATCGTGCGGGTGCTGCTGGACATCGCGGCGGTCGCCACGATCGGGCTGTCGCTGCTGTCGGTGCTGGTCGGCTACGACCGGCCGAAGCTGACCGAACCGATCCTGCGGCTGGCCCGGCCGGCGGCGGTGGCTTCCGCGCTGGTCTGGTCGGCGACCGCGTTCGTCGCGCTGGTGCTGCAGACCGCGGAGTTCCGCCCGGGTGCCGAAACCATCGGCGCCGGGGACGTGTGGGACTACATCGTGCAGATCGGCGCCGGGAAGGCGCTGCTCGTGGTCGGCGTGCTGGCGCTGGTGCACGCCGGGCTCGGGGTGCTGGCGCTGCGGCACGGGGAGAAGGTGCCCGCCGAGGTGCGGGTCGGGCTGGGCCTGTTCGCGCTGCTGCCGCTGCCGGTCACCGGGCACGCGTCGAACTGGGACTACCACGACTACACGATGATCTCGATGGAGCTGCACGTGATGAGCGCCGTCGCCTGGACCGGCGGCCTCGGCGCGATGACGGTGCTATTGATCGGGAACCGGACCCTGCTCGCGCACGCGCTGCCGCGGTTCTCGAAGCTGGCCACCTTCTGCCTGCTCCTCTCGGCGGCGACCGGCCTGTTCAACGGCATCGTCGAGATCAACCTGAACCCGACGATGGACCTGCTCACCGGCCTGTTCACCACGCCGTACGGGCAACTGGTGGTGCTGAAACTGGTGTGCACCGGCGTCATCGCCGCGCTCGGCGCCCACGTCCGCTGGCGGCTGATGCCGAAGATCATGCGCCACGAACGCACCGCCCTGGCCCTGTGGGCAACGCTGGAACTCACGGTGATGGGCCTGGCCTTCGGCTTCGCGGTGGTCCTGACCCGAGCCCCAGTCGCCTGACCAACTGCCGAGCCCCGGCAACCCACCCGAATACAACCCCCGCCACTCCCAGGGGGGCGTCCCCAAGTCCAGCGTAGTCCAGACCCCCGTCGGCGAGGGTCCGCGCGCTGGAGTTGTCCACATGTGCGTGGTGCCTGTGGATCGAGGGGCGGCGTTCGGCCCAGTTGCGTTAGGCTGAAAGGTTGCTTCCTGGCGACTGTATTGCCCGGGGTGGAACCGAGCCGCCAAGCTCTGACGTCAGCACGCGTGTGCACAGCGGAGGAGCAGGTGTGACGACCGGCCAGGCCCCGATCACGACCGCGCCGGCGCCACGGCGATCGCCCGAGGCGGAACCGGCGGTACCCAGGGAACTGGAGCAGCCACCGGCCCACTTCACCAACCGCGCCGAACAGCTCGCGGTGCTCGACCGGTTGCTCGACGAGCCGGGTGACCGGCCGGTGGTCCAGGTGCTCTGCGGGCTCGGCGGCATCGGCAAGTCGGCGCTGGCGCGCCAGTGGGTGCACCGCGTGCGCGACCGCTTCCCGCGCGGCCAGCTCTACGCCGATCTCGGCGCCTTCAACGCCACCGGACCCACCGATACGGGTGAATTGCTCAAGCGCTTCCTCGTCGCGTTCGGCATCGACGCCAAGAAGCAGCCAGCCGGGCTCGACGACCTCAAGGCGATGTACCGCACCGAGACCGCCGGCCGCCCGCTGCTGGTGGTGCTCGACGACGCCGTCTCCTCCGACCAGGTCGCCCCGCTCGTCCCCTCCGCGCCCGGCAGCATCGTGCTCGTGACCAGCCGTTTCCGCCTCGGCGGGTTGCGGGCCAGCCATGGTGCGCGGCGCCTCGAACTGACCAAGTTCAACCACGGCCACGGCATCCAGCTGCTCTCCGCGATCGTCGACGACGAACGCACCGACGAGGCCGATCCGCACCTCAAGAAGATGGTCAGCTTTTGCGACGGGCTGCCCATCGCCCTGCACGTCCTCGGCGTGAAACTTGCCAACCAGCCCCACCTCTCCTCTGCACGAGCCGTCGCCCAGCTGGAACGATTGCGGCTGGCGGCTTTGGCGGACCACAAGGAGAACCTTTCGGTGACCAGCACGTTCGACCTCTCGTACCAGGACCTGTCCCCGGACGCGGCGCAGCTCTACCGCGCGCTCGGCCTGCACCCCGGGCCCGAATTCGGCCTCGGCGCGGCGACCGGCGCCGCCGGGCGGTCGGTGGACGACACCGAGGAGCTGCTCGGCGAGCTCGTGCAGTCCGGGCTGCTCGAAGCGCAGAAGGACCGGTTCGGCTTCCACGACCTGGTGCGCCTGCACGCCGAGGACAAGGCCGCGGCGGATCCCGAGGAGGCCGAGGCCGCGCGCCGACGCATCCTCGAGTGGTACCTGCGTGCCGCTCGTCGCACCGAGGACACGCTGACCGTCCCCGACCAGGACCGCATCCCCTACGAGTTCGGCGACCGCGGCCCCGACCCCGAGTCGCTGCCCGGCAACGACGACGCGCTGCCCTGGCTCGAGCGCGAGCGCCCCAACCTGATCGCCGCCATCCAGGCCGCCCAGGCCCAGGAGCTGCCCGAACTCGCCTGGCAGCTCGCCGCCGCGATGTGGCCGCTGTTCCTGCTCCGCAAGCACTACCGCGACTTCCTCACGGTCAGCCAGCTGGGCGTGACCTGCGCCGAGCAGTGGGGCAACCCCTCGGCGAAGGCGCTGATGCTCAACCGGTCGGGTGCCGCCTGCCGTGGCGCCGGGCGGTTCGACGAGGCGGTCGAGTACTACACGGCGGCCAAGCAGGCGCTGGCCGACGGCGGTGACCAGGCGATCGCGATCCGGTCCGTCGAAGGACTGGGCCTGGTCGCGCTCGCCCAGGACCGCGTCGAGGACGCGCTGACCCACTTCGAAGAGGAGCTGACCTACGCCCGCCGCCTCGAACGCGCCCACGACGTGAACCTCGCGCTGGTCAACCTCGGCGCCACGCTGGTCAGGGCCGGGCGGGCGGCGGAGGCCGTCGACCGGCTCGAGCAGGCCAAGTCGCTGCTCGACGCGCAGGGTGACGAGTACAACCGCGCACGGGCCCAGATCGACCTCGGGCGGGCGCTCGCGCACGACGAACGGTTCGAGGAAGCGCGCACCCAGCTCGACGCGGCCTTCGCCACGATGGAATCGGCCGGATCCGCCTTCGAACAAGCGCGGGCGATCCACGCGCTCGGCGATGTCGCGAAGCTCTCCGGGGATATCGCGGAGGCCAAGTCGCGTTACGAAGCGGCGCTGCCCATTTACACAGAGCTCAACCGTCCCGAGGCGAAACCGCTCGCGGAAGAGCTCCGCTCACTCGCCTGAGCAGGCAGGACGATCTTTGACCGGGTTTCCGGTGGCCGTGAGTAATCAGTGCACGTTCATTCTGCGTAACCAATCTTCTTCCGTGGAGTGATCAGTCGGACCGAATTCACTACCCGCAGCCCACTGTTCGTACAGAAACGACGAACGGTCATTCCCCGTCGCTGAATGTCCGCGATTTTTGACCGCTGTTCAGCGGTACCGACTCCATCGGGTGCCGGTCCGGCCGGCACGCAGGTCGGCCAAGCGCATGCGCAGCTGCCCGCGGACGTACGGGTGGCTGCGCAGGATGGGCAGCACGCTGGTGGTCAGCTTGAGTTCGCGGGCCGCTCGCAGCGCCGGGAAGCCGGACCAGCGGGTGACGTCGAAGCCGTAGCCGTCCACCAGCTCGCGGTAGCGCCCGGCCGGGTCACCGAACCGCTCACGGCCGACGGCCAGCGGGATCAGGTCCCATTCCGGCGGACCGGCGCAGGACGAGTCGAAGTCGCAGAGCACCGGCCCGTCCGGCCCGGCGATCACGTTGCCCGGGTGCGCGTCGCCGTGGACCAGCGCGGTCGGCAGCACGAACTCGACCCCGGCCAGCTGTTCTTCGACCTCGGCGCACCGGTCCAGCAGGAAGCGCCGGTCACCGGCCGACAGCTCCTCGGCGTCGGCGACGCGGGCGCGGACGTCGTCCAGCGGCGCCCACCCGCCGACCCCGTCGGGCGGGTCGAGCCGGTGCACCTGCCGCAGCAGGGCGGCCAGGTCGGCGGCCGTGCCGTGCCCGGCCTGGCCCGGCACCCGCTCCCACACGGTGACCAGGTGTTCGCCCAGCTCCAGCGGCTGCGGCAGGTCACCGAAGAGGCGGATGGCCGGGACGCCGTGCCGGGCGAAGTACCGCGCCACCTCGACCACCTTGTACGCGCGGTGGCGCAGCGCGCGGGACCCGACGATGCGCACCACGATCGGCGCGCCCGCCAGCGAGTAGACCGCGTTGTTGGTGAACCGCAGCAGCTTCGCCCCGCGTGCTTCCACGCCGAGCAGGGCGCACGCCTGCGCGAGCGCCCCGTCCAGCTTCTCCCTGGTGAACCGGCCGTCCAAGACGCTTTCCAGGGTCGCCGTCACCGGTCCTGCCCGCCTCGCTCAGGCGGCGTAGAACGCGTTGATCCGGTCGGCGAGGTCGCGGGCGTCGGCGTTGTTCCGGCGCCGCTCGGCCTCGACCTTCAGCGGCATCATGCGGTCCTTGATCCGCGCCGACTTCAGGCCCTCGGCCGCGTCCAGCGCCTTGCCGCCCACCCGCGCGCCCTGGTCGAGGTCGCCCTCGAGCAGGTGGTTGGTGGCCAGCGCGCTGAGGTTGAACACCCGGCTGCGGGCCATGTCGTCACCGTAGGCCTCGACCGCCCTGGTCAGCGCCGGGATCGCGTACTTGGTGTGGTCCACCTTGCCCTCGATGGCCAGCGCGGTGTGCACCGTGCCGATCATCGCGTAGACGTCGGTCTCGTTGAAGAACTGCACCCAGGACTCGGCGTTGGCGATGTCCGCACGGGCGAACTCGTCCTTGGTGCGGCCGAGCAGCTTGAGCGCCTGCTCCTCGTTGCCCATCATCGCGTAGGCCCAGGCCTGGTTCGCGCACAGCACGGAGATCGCCAGCTCGGAGCCCGATTCCTGGGCCGCGATCTGGCCCAGCTGGAACAGCTTGAGCGCGTCGTTGGGCGCGTCCTGGTGCAGGTAGACCCGGCCCATCCGATACAGCACGTTGGCCACCAGCGGGTTGTTGTCGCCCTGCTTGGCCAGGTCCAGCGCGTTGGCGAAGTGCCCGCGCGCCGAGTCGACCAGGCCGGTGTCGAACGAGGTCCAGCCCGCCAGGCTGTGCAGATCGGCCAGTGCCACGTAGAGCCGGGACTTGACCAGTTCGGCACCGCTGGATTCGAGCATCTGCTGTCCCCAGGACAGCTGCGCGACCACCGCGTCGCGGCAGAAACCGCCGCCGTACTGGTAGTCCAGCGCACGCAGCGCCCGGGTGGCCGCCTCCATCTGCCGGACGTCGGTCATCCCGATCCGGCCAGGCGCCGGTGTCCTCGCGGGACGCGTCGCCCAAGCCTCGGACGCCGGTCCGAAGACCGCTGCACCCATGGTGACCTGCGCGGCGTGCGCGAGGAACTTCCGCCGTTTCACGGACTCGTCCTCCTCAGCCTGCCGGCCGTCGGCGTTGCCGACGACCTGTATCGCCGTGGCCTCGTCGTAGGCGAGGCCCATGTATCCCCTGGCGACACCCAGGCCGTCGGCGATCCGGACCAGGACGTCGTAGGCCATGACCTGGCGTCCCTTGAGGATCTCCGACACCTCGGACTGCGACTGGCCGGTCATCGCGGCGATCTGGCGCTGGGACACACCGTGCTTGCGCAGCTGCCGGTAGACCGAGCTGATCTCGCGGGCGGCCAGCGCCTCTCGCATCTCCGGCTGCTCCCAAGCAGTCGGCGGGATGGGATGACCAGCTTGTCCCTGGTGGGACTCCGTGCTGTTCATGGCGTCCATTCGCGCCCCCTCACAGTCCGTCGGGCGTCTGTCCACAGCGTAGGCACACCCATTCAACCGTGCGAAACGTCGATTGTTGAGTCTGATCGGCCCGGGCGAACTCCGCCGACCGCTTATCGTGGAAGTCTGGCCGGTCGCCGCTATGACGCCGGTGCAGCCTTCTTTCCGCCTCGCTTTCACCGCAATGTAGATCGCAGTTCTCCGTGAGCACTCCGGCACCCCCGGTGATCACGGACAGCGACCGCCAGCGGCCGCCCTTCACGGAGAGCTACGAGAACACGGAATACGACGAGCGACGAGCAGAGCGGAGTAGCCGGTGGAGTTCCTGGACTCGATCCCGACAGGTCGTACGGCCACCGTGACCCCTGTGCGTTCTTCCGTCCCGCGTGCCGTGCCCCAGGCGGTCGACCCCCGTTCGGCGAACCTCCGCCGGCACGAGGGCGGCCAGACCGTGTGGCGCGTGCAGTGCGGTGACCTGATCAACCGCGAGCGCTGCGTCACGGTCTTCGTCGACGACAGCCAGGTCGTGCTGGTCGGCCCGCCCGGGGAAACCGCGCGGATGACCGGCAGCCAGCTCGGCCAGCTCCGGACCGCGCTCAACGAAGCCGCCAAACTGGCGGAAAGGTAACGGTGAGTTCCAGGTGGACCAGATCCTCGGGCAGGTGCTCCGCAATGCCGTGTGGGAGCGCCTCGACATGCTCTCCGACCTCGCCAACCGCGCCGACGCGCAGTCACTGGTCTCGGTGGCCCGTTCCGAGCTGCCGCGGCTGACCGAAGGGTGGCGCGCCATGCTCCGCGCCCACGAGCCCGACGAGCGCGGTGACTGCCCGACCTGCTCCACCCGGTGGCACCGCTGCAAGGCGCCGTGCTCGGTGTGGCAGGTGGCGCACGAGCACCTCGTGGCAGGCGGGCTCGCGCCCCAGCCCGACGTGAAGGGCAAGGGCCGTCGCGTACCGGCGCAGAACCGCGCCGAGAACCGCACGCCCGGCCGCCACGCGCTGGTCACCCCGCCGCGGCAAGCGGTCGCCACCACCTGAGACTCCCCCACCGGTGCCCGATCCCCCGCGGGCTCCCCCGACCGGCGGTCGGCTCATCCGTACCCCCGAGCGAGATGAGTCGACCGCCATCCACCTCCCCGGCTCCCCACCGGTTCTGCGATTAATCGCAAAATTTCTGTGAACCGGCTAGCCAGCGCGGTAATCGAACGCTAACGTGAGCATCAAGCCCACGGGCCCAAAATTGCATAACGCAACCCGTGGTGTTCCCCGCACTCCCGAGCGGGCCCCGAAACCCCGCGGACCGGTGCCGTTGCACTCCCCCTCCCCCGACCGGCACCGGTCCGCGGTCCCATATCCGCTTCTGGTCAGCGCACTGATCGGATCCGGGTGACCGCGAATCCGGCGAGCAGCGTGGCCACCGCCGACGCCGCGAACAATCCGGGATAGCCGCCGAATCCGGCCAGGATCGCGGTCGCCAGCAGTGGCGCCACCACCTGCGGCAGCGCGTTCGCGATGTTGACCACGCCCAGGTCCTTCGCCCGGTCCTGCGCGGCGGGCAGCACCTGCGTCAGGATCGCCATCGCCACCGCCCAGTAGGTGCCGAAGCCGATGCCGAGCAGCGGAGCCGCGAACAGCGCCGCGACCCAGGTCTGCGAGAAGACGAGCAGCAGCGCGGCCAGCGCCATCGCGGCCGAGGCCCAGACGACGTACGGCTTGCGGCGGCCGGAGCGGTCCGACAGCACCCCGGCGCCGAGCGCGCCGACGATCAACGCGAGGCCGTACAGCCCCATGAGCACCAGCAGGCCGGTGTCCGGGTCGGGGTGGCCGACCGCGTCCTTGAGGAAGAACAGCAGGTAGAGCGTGCCGAGCGCGTTGCCGAGGCCGATCAGGAAGTGGCAGCCCCACGCCCGCGCGAAGTCCGGGTGCCGCCGCGGCGAGATCCACATCCGGCTCGGCAGTTCCCGCAGCGAACCGCCCGGCCGCCAGGCGGCGGGCAGTGCGGCGTCCGGCGTGCGCAGCACGAACACCGCGGCGCCCGCGAGTACGACGAGCGCGCAGACGAGGTATCCGCCGGCCAGGCTGGTGACGAGCACGGTGACCAAAACCGCGCCGAGCACGGTGCCGAACATCTGGCTGATGCCGATGAAGCCGCCGATCTGCGCCCGCTGCCCGACCGGCACCCGATCGGGCAGCGCCGAGGTCAGCGTGGCGAGCATGCCGTTCAACCCGGCCTGGACCAGGCACCAGCCGATCGTCATCACCAGCACGTTCGGCGCGACGGCCAGCAGCGCGAGCCCGGCGGCGCCGAGCGCCGCACCCGCCACGGTCCACGGGTGGCGGCGGCCGAAGCGCGAGGTGGTCCGGTCCGAGAGCAGGCCGATGGCGGGATTGGCGATCAGCGAGACGAACGCGCCGACGCCGGTCACGATGCCGAACACCAGTTCCTTGCCCGCCGCGTCGAGCAGCTCCGCCTGCCGCGGTAGCAACACCTGAATGGGGGCGTAGAAACCCAGCCACAGGCCGAAGTTCGCGAAGAACAGCAGCGCGGTCCAGCCGGGGCGGACCCGGGTGGTCGGTTCGGCGAGGGCGTCGGGCCTAGTGTCCATGGGCCGCGATCAGTTCGCGGAACCAGGAGAACGAGTCCTTCGGGGTGCGGGCCTGGGTCTCGTAGTCGACGTGCACCAGGCCGAAGCGGGGCGCGTAGCCCTTGGACCACTCGAAGTTGTCGAGCAGGGACCAGACGAAGTACCCGCGCACGTCGACACCGGCGTCCATCGCGGCGCGCACCGCCCAGAGGTGGTCGCGCAGGAAGTCGACGCGCTCGGGGTCGGGCACGCGGCCGTCGGGCGTGACCTCGTCGGCGAAGCTGCAGCCGTTCTCGGTGATGTGGATCGGCGGGAGGCGGTCGCCGTAGCGGTCCTTGAGTTGCAGCAGGAGTTCGCGGAACCCGTCGGGGACGATCGGCGAGTCGTTGCTGGTCCTCGGATAACCCTCGATCGGGCGAAGCTCGAACGGCAGCGGATTGCCCTCGCCCGGCCCGGCGGCGCCCTGCGGTTCGTAGTAGTTGACGCCGTAGAAGTCGATCGGCTGGGTGATCGTGGGCAGGTCGTCGGCGAACCCGGCGGGCAGGTGCTCGTGGAATTCTTCGGGGTAGCTGCCGAGCAGCACGGGGTCGGCGAAGAGGCGGTTGAGCAGCGCGTCGAGCCTGCGCGCGCCCTCGTGGTCGGCGTCGGAATCCGTGGCGGGCCAGATCGGCGAGTGGTTGTTCGCCGTGCCGATGGTCTGCGCGCCGGCCGCGCGGAGGGCCTTGACCGCGAGCCCGTGCGCGAGGTGCTGGTGGTGCGCGGTGGGAATTGCGCCGAGGAGCAGCGTCTGGCCGGGCGCGTACTCGCCGATCGCGTACCCGAAGATCGACATGACCATCGGCTCGTTGAGCGGGATCCACATCTTCACCCGATCGGCGAAGTGCGTACCGAGGATTTCGGCGTACTCGCCGAAGCGCTCAGCGGTCTCGCGAGCGAGCCAACCGCCGGCGTCTTCGAGGGCCTGCGGGGTGTCCCAGTGGTAGAGCGTGGCGACCGGATCGATGCCCGCCGCGCAGATCTCGTCGAGCAGGCGGTCGTAGAAGCCGAGGCCGCGGGGTTCCGGGGCGCCCTTGCCGGTCGGCTGGATGCGGGGCCAGGCGAAGGAGAACCGGTAGGCGTCGACGCCGAGGTCGGCCATCAGCGCGACGTCCTCGCGGTAGCGGTGGTAGTGATCGGCCGCGACCCCGGCGTGTTCGCCACGGGCCACCTTTCCCGGTGTCGCGGTGAACGTGTCCCAAATGGACGGTCCGCGACCGCCCTCGGTGACCGCGCCCTCGATCTGGAAGGCCGAGGTGGACACGCCCCAGCGGAAGCCGGGCGGGAAGATCGGGTTCTCCACCAGCTACTCGCTTTCCCGCTCGGGGTAACGTGAATAGTTCTCATATCCTAACCCGTTCCCTCGACCGGGGGGAAGGGTGCGTACGCGGTAGGGTCCTGACCAGCGGGGAGCGACATCGGCAAGATCGAATGCCGGGGCGTTGCGGCTGGGAGGAGCAGGACGTGTCCGAGAACAAGGCACACGGGGAAACCACCGCACTGCGCCGGCAACCGGTGCAGCAGCGCAGCGCCAAGCGCGTCGAGCAGATGCTGGACGCCGGCGCCGCGCTGATCGACGAGATCGGCTACGAATCGCTGACCACCACGCTGATCGCCAAGCGCGCCGGCGTGGCAGTGGGCTCGCTGTACCAGTTCTTCCCGGACAAGCGGGCCGTGGTGCAGGCGCTCACCCAGCGGAACCTGGACCGGTTCATGGCCGCCATCGGGGAACGCCTGAGCGGGGTCGAGCACTCGCACTGGTGGGACGTCGTCGACTCCATCCTGGACATCTACCTGGACATGCACCGAAATGTGCCAGGCTTCTCCAAAGTCCACTTCGGCGATGTCGTCGACCGGCAATTGCTGGACGAAAGCCGGGACAACAACCGCGTCATCGCGGACGCGCTCACCGAATTGCTTTCGAACTACTTGGATGTGCCGCAGGAACGCCTTTGGTTCGCCATCGCCATCGCGAACGAAGCCGCGGACTCGCTGCTGAAACTGGCCTTCCACCGCGACCCGAACGGGGACGCGGAAGTGGTGGAGGAAACGAAGTACCTGATCAAAACCTACCTGGCCAGCCGCCTGGGAGAGTAGAGGAAGCCGCTTCGAACCCGCGCGCTTCCAAATCCGGTACCAGCCCTGATTCCGCGAGCCGGGTCTCAAAATCCGAGGCCACAGAACCCTCCCGATCATTTCCAGGAACCCGGGAACCCAAGCCAAGCCACCACCCAGACCCCCCTCCTCACCCCGGTCCACAGCCAAAAACACGGCGAGGTTTTCTTTGTCAAGGCACGCTCTCCCGCCTTGACAAAGAAAACCTCGCCGTAGTCACAATAAAAGACCGGGACGGGAGCCATCCCATGCATGCCCCCCCATTGTCAAGCCCCACTCTCATTCATCCACAGCGAAACACCCCTTGTGGACAACCCCGCCAATTCCCAGAGCCCCCAACCCGCCTCCGAGTAGAGTGGAGCCCGGGGACGCCCCCCAGGGAGCGGTGGGGGTTGGAGTGAGGTCCCTTGGGGCGGAGGGGATTCGCCGGAAGCGGCGGGGGGCTGAAGGTCCCTTGGACGGATGGGCGTCAGCCGAAGTTTTGGTGTTCGCCTCGGTAGGTGGGGACGGTTTGGTCCACGCGGTCACCTTGGATCAGGTGGTAGTGGGTGAAGCGTTCCGCCAGTTCCCCGGCTTTGGCGTGCCGTAGCCAGACTCGGTCGCCGACGTTCAGGGAGCGGGCGCCTTTGCCGGTTACCGGGGTTTGTACTTCGCCGGCGCCTTCCAGGCCCAGCAGTTTCAGGCCTGCGGGCAGGTAGGGCGAGGGCAGGCGCGAAGGTTGCGCCGGGCCTGAAGCGACATAGCCGCCCGAGAACAGGGTGGCGATGCTCCGGGTGGGTTTGCGGACCACCGGGAGTGCGAACAAAGCCGCCGGGCGGGGGTGGAAGCGGGTGTAGCCGTCGAACAGGGTGGGGCCGATCAGGCCTGAGCCTGCGGCGATTTCCGTGACCGAGGCGTCCGAGCCGGTGACTTCGACGCTTCCGGTTCCGCCGCCGTTGACGAACTCCAGGTCCGCGACCTCACGCACCGCGCGCACTGCCGCACCGCGGCGGCGCAGCAACTCGGCCGCTGACTTCCGTTGCATCCACTGCACCACGGTCGACTGCGCGCGTCCCCCGGTCGCGTCCGGGAAACCGGCGATCTGGCCTTCGTAGGCCATCATGCCGACCAGCCGGAAACCCGGCCGCCGCTCGATGGTCGCGGCGAAGTCGCGGGCCTGGCGTGGCGTGAAGACCGGTGATCGCCGGGTGCCGACGTGCAGTGACCGCAGGGGGCGCCACGACGCGTCCAGTTCCAGGCACACGCGGATTTCCGGGTGCTCCAGTCCCAGCGCCGAGTCGACCACGTCCAGGTGCTCCGGCGAGTCCACCATGATCGAGATCGCCGCACGGGCGCGGTCGTCGGCGGCCAGGCGGCGCAGGGCGGCGTGGTCCACGGTCGGGTAGGCGACCACGATGTCCTCCGACGTGCCGCACTCGACCAGCCACAACGCCTCGGCCAGCGAGTAGCTCATCACGCCGCGGAACCCCGGCTTCGCCAGCACCCGCTCCAGCAGCGTCCGGCAGCGCACCGACTTGCTCACCACGCGGATGGGCTTGCTCGCCCGTCGCACGAGGTCGTCGGCGTTCGCGTCGAAGGCGGCGAGGTCGACGATCGCCAGCGGCGGATCGAGGTCCTTCGTCGCCAGCTCGAACGCCGTGGCGTCAGGGAGGTTCACCCCCAGTACGGTACGACAAACAGGCTTGAAACGCGAATACTATTCACTTATCGTTCGCTTACGCCATCCAGCGACGGGATCAGTTGATGACACGGTGGACGAACTGGGCCGGGACCGCAACGGCCAGCCCGCAACGCGTGCACAAACCGCGTGGCCTCGCGGAAATCTCCGAAGCCGTGACCGACGTCGCGGTCGACGGGCGTCGCGTGCGCGCGCTGGGCAGCGGCCACTCCTTCACCCCGATCGCGGTCGCCGATTCCGACGCGCTTTCGCTCGTCCACTGGACCGGCGTCGCCTCGGTCGACCTCGAAGCCAAGCGCGTCACCGTGCGTTCCGGCACCACGCTCCGCGAGCTGAACGCCGAGCTCGACCGGCTCGGCCTGGCCATGACCAACCTGGGTGACATCGACGCGCAGACCATCGCCGGCGCCATCTCCACCGGCACGCACGGCACCGGTGCGCGCTTCGGCGGGATCGCCACGCAGATCGCCGCGCTGGAACTGGTGCTGGCCGACGGCACGGTGGTCGGCTGCTCGGCGGACCGGCGGCCGGAGCTGTTCCACGCCGCCCGCGTCGGCCTCGGCGCGCTGGGGGTGATCAGCACGGTCACCCTGCAGTGCGAACCGGCCTACGTGCTCGCCGCCGAGGAACGCGCCGAACCGCTGGAGGGCGTGCTCGAGTCCTTCCACGACCAGGCCGACGCCAACGACCACTTCGAGTTCTACTGGTTCCCCTACGGCCGCGACGCGCTGGTCAAGCGCAACAACCGGCAACCGGCGGGCACCGAACCCGAGCCGCTGAGCCGGACCCGGCAGTTCGTCGACTACCGGATCATGGAGAACACCGCGTTCGGGGCGCTGTGCCGGATCGGGCGCACCGTGCCCAAGCTGGTGAAGCCGCTCGGCAAGTTCGCGTCGTCCGTGTTGTCCGCGCGCGAGTACAGCGACACCTCGCACCGGGTTTTCGTCACCCATCGCGGGGTCCGGTTCGTCGAGTCGGAGTTCGCCATCCCGCGTGAGTCCCTGCACGACGTGTTCGGTGAACTGCGCGCGCTGGTGCCGAAGCTGGAGAACCCGGTGGCCTTCCCGGTGGAGGTGCGGGTGGCCGCGGGCGACGACATCTGGCTGTCGACCGCGCACGGCCGCGACTCCGCCTACATCGCGATCCACCAGTTCGTCGGGATGCCCTACCGCGAGTACTTCGCCGCGTTCGAGAAGATCGCGAGCGCGGCCGGGGGACGGCCGCACTGGGGCAAGATGCACAACCTCGACGCGAGCGCGCTGCGTGAGCGGTATCCCCACTTCGACGACTTCCTCAAGGTGCGCAAGGAAGTCGACCCCAGCGGGGTGTTCACCAACGACTACCTGGACCGAGTACTGGGTCCCATCACTTAAATCCTCCCACCCGCCAGCCCACCACCGCCCTCAACGGGCGCGCTGGCGCGCGACTAGATCCTTTCCAGGGCCTCATCGATCGGCGTGTGGCCTTCGACGAGTTCGAGGGTCCGGTGGATGGTGCGTGACTCGTCCAGCAGGGCGACCAGCACGGCGGCCACGTCGTCGCGGGTGACGTCGCCGCCGTCGACGGACTCGGCCAGGTGGACCTGGCCGGTGCCGTGGTCGTCGGTGAGGCGGCCCGGGCGCAGGATGGTCCAGTCCAGGTCACGCGCCCGCAGGTCGTCCTCGGCGGCGGCCTTGGCCTTCAGGTAGACCGCGAACACCTCGTCCATGCCGGGGTCGTCGGCGCGGTCCAGGCCCATCGCGCTCACCTGGACGTGGCGCCGCACCCCGGCCCGCTCGGCGGCCTCGGCGAACAGCGCCGCGGCCCCGCGGTCGACGGTGTCCTTGCGGGCGGTGCCGCTGCCCGGGCCTGCCCCGGCGGCGAACACCGCGGCGTCCGCGCCCCGCAGGACCTCGGCGACGGCGTCCACCTCGGCGTTCTCCAGGTCGAGCACCACCGGTTCCGCGCTGGAGTCACGCAGGTCGGCCGCCTGTTCCGCACTCCGGATGAGGCCGACCGCGTGGTCACCGCGCGCGGCGAGCAGCCGCTCCAGCCGCAGCGCGATCTGTCCGTGTCCGCCGGCAATCACAACTCGCATGCCACCGACCCTAGGCGGAAAGTCAGTCGACGGCAGCGGGGATGTCGTGCGCGAGCAGGAGCTCGTAGGCGACCTCGTTGATCCAGCGGGAGATCGGGTCCCCGGTGACCAGCAGCCGCTCGCTGTGCCCGAGCAGGTCGGTCTGGACCTTGGCCTCCTCGTCGGCGGTCAGCACGGCCATGCCGTACGTGCGGGCGCGCGGCAGGCAGTTGTCCACGTAGTCCTCGGTCAGCGTGGCGGCCGAGGGCAGGACCATCGCGGTCTCGCCGTAGCGGGCGAACGGCCCCAGCGCGGCCACACCGGTCCGCCAGTGGCGCTGCACGGTGAGCACGCCGACGATCTCCACCGCGGCGGCCGGCGCGCTGCCGACGAATTCGGGCCAGGTCCAGGTGTCCACCACGGCGCGGTCGATGACCGGGCCGACGCCCATCGCGATGCGCTCGGCGTGGGGCACCGTGCGCAGCCGGGCCACCAGGTTGACCTTGCGGCCGAGCAGGCGGGTCTCGGGCAGCACCACGCCGTGCCAGCCGAGCCGCGCGGCGGCTTCGGTGGCGAGTTCGTCGGCCGTCGAGGGCAGCTGGTGCGGCGGCACGACGCGGCTGGGCAACGACCGCGTGCCGTTCGCACCGCCGGTCACCGCGACCTCTCCTGGTGTCACCGCCACGGGTCCGCCTCCTCTTCCTGTCGTCGCGAGTCCTGGTGCGCCTCGTGAAAAGAGGCACATGGATTTGGTACCAGGGCCCTCCGGTGAGAGCGCCACGTCAACCGGTCACCTGCGATCGGCGGCAGTCAGCCATCGGTGACCGGTCGACCAACGGTCATCGGACTTCGGTCCCACGGTGCCGCCGGACGGGTGAGGAGCCGCTGAGCGGCCGCTTCGCCGGGCTCAGTTCCATTCCGCGGAATTGAGCATCCCGGCCAGTCCCGGCACGTCCCACTCGTCCACGATCACCACGTCGGAGTCCGGCACGAACCAGATTCGCTGGGTCACCCGCACCTCTCCGACACCGCCGTTCGCGTCGCGTGGAACGCATTCCACGGTCCACCGCTCGAACCGAGCCGGACGCCCGCCGACCTGGGTTTCGGTGGCCTCTTGCAGGGTGTGATTCCCGTTCTGCCACAGGTCCTTGCGACCGGCGGCATTGCAGGCGCGACCGTTCGAGCTGCGCCGATAAGGCTTTCCCGGCACATATGCGGGTTGTTCGGCATTCGCTTTTGTGTTGTCGGTCACCATGAAGTACCGGCAGTTGAAGTACTTCACCGGATCCGCGCATTCCGCGGCGTCGACGATCACCTGTTCCAAACCCTGCGAACGCCGCGTCCAGGTCGGTGGCACCTCGAGGGTGAGCGGCCCCACATCGAGCTTCACCGCGGCGCCGGTGGTGCGGCTGGACGGCGGCGCGCTGGACGGCGGCACGGCGTCGACCTTCGCCAGCACGCCGGGCGCGAAGAGGCCGCCGAGGCTGTCGTAGGACACCTTGGTCTCGTCGACCCCGCATGCCGTGGAGCCGCCGAACGACTGCATCTCGATGGCGAACTCGACGCCGTCCGGGGTCAGCAGCGCCTCGACCGGCCGCTCGATGGAATCGGGGTCGGTCAGCGTGTCGACCGGGATCGCCGGCGTGCCGGTCTTCTCCCCGCACGGGTCACCGCCCGGCCACAGCACCTCGGCCAGCTCCGCCATGCCCGGCGGGTTCAGCTTCTCCGGGCGCAGGAGTTTGTCCGGGTTCAGCAGGTCGCCGGTGTGCAGGTCGAAGGTCAGTGCCGAGGTCTTGAACGTCCAGGTGGAGTGCGGCGGGTTGGCCACCTTGTGGGTGTAGCGGACGGACAGCAGGTCGTCGTTGTGCAGGCCGATGGTGGCATCGGTGCCGATCGACGGCGGGCCCTCGGTGTTCGGGCCCCACTCCGGCGCGGACCGGCTGATGTAGGCGACCCAGCGGTCCACCGGCTCGCGCAGCGCGTTGTTGATCCGCTGCACCACGGCCGGGTCACTGCCGCCGTTGACGGTGAGGAACTGCGCGTTGACGTCCACAGTGGACCCCGGCGCCCGGTCCGTGGTGGTGTTGGTGTTGACCTGCAACGCGACGTTCTGCACCACCGGCGGCGGCTCCTCACCGGAGTTGGCCACCACCACGACGACACCGGTGCCGACCAGGGCCGCGCCCGCCAGGATCGCGCCCGCCTTCACCAGCACGCCGCCCCCGGCGCCCGCGGCGGCCACGCCACCGGAACCGGCGACCGCGGCCGCTCCCGCACCGGCCGGGGCCACCACCGACGCGCCCGCGAGCATGGCCAGCGGCGACAACGCCAGCAGCGCGCCCGCGCGTTGCGCGAGCCTGCCCCAGCCGCGTTCCTCCCAGTCCCGTCCGTACGCGGCGACCGCGGTCGACTCCAGTTCGGTCAGGAACGCGTCGGCGGACGCGGGCCGCTCGGCCGGGTTCTTCGCCATGCCGCGGGTGATCAGCCCGCGCACCGGTTCCGGCGCCTCGCCGAACGGAATGGGCGCGTGGGCGTGGAGGTTGCGCAGCACCTCGGTGCTGTCCGCTTCGAACGGCCGGTGCCCGGCGACGCACTGGAAGAACACGCAGGTCGCCGCGTAGACGTCCGTCGCGGGCGAGGCCGTGTTCCCGGACCACTGCTCGGGCGCCATGTACGCGGGCGTGCCGACGGAAAGCCCCGCCTGCCCGGCGAGCACGGCGATGCCGAAGTCGACCAGCTTGCTCTGGCGCTGGGCGTCGACCAGCACGTTGTCCGGTTTGTAGTCGCGGTGCACGATGCCGGCGTGGTGCGCGGCGGACAGCCCGAGCAGCGAGCCCTTCAGCACCGCCAGCGCGGCCTCCGGGTCGAGCGTGCCGTCGGACCTCAGGATCTCGCGCAGCGGCACCCCGGGCACGGCCTCCATCACGATCGCCGCGCCCTGCGGGGTCTCGATGAACTCGTGCAGGCGCGCCACGTGCGGGCTGATGACCTGCGACAGCACCCGTGCCTCCTGGCGGAAGGCGTCCACCAGCCGCGGGTCGTCGAGGTGCCGGGCGAAGAGGTACTTGATGGCCACCAGGTGCCCGGTCCGGTCCTGCCTGGCCAGCACCACGCGGCCGAAGCTGCCCTCCCCCAGGCGGTCCACCTCGGTGAACCCCGGCAGCGCCCATTCGCCGCTCACCGCCACATCGCACTCTCCAGGATCCGGTCCAGCCCGGGCGTGTTCCAGGCGTCGACGAAGATGATGCCGGTCTTCGGCAGCACCCACGACCGTTCCACGAAACTCGCGCCACCCGAGCACGTGACGCGCCATTCCTCGTAGGCGGCCTTCTTCGTGCCGATGGGCCGCAGGTCCTGCTTGATCCGCTCGGCCCCGGTGCTCACCTGGTCCGGCGCGCCCGCCTCGTCGCAGAAGTGCCCCGGCACGTGTTCGTCGGTGGTGCCGTAGATGATCCGCACCCCGGGGCAGCCGTCCAGCACGCAGTCGGCAGACCGGGCGAGGAGCAGGCCGGTGCTCCCCAGGTCGGCCCGCCGCCACTCCGCCGGCACTTCGAGGGTGAAGGAGCCCAGGTCGACCCGCTGGGTGGGGGCCGGTCCGCCGCGGTTCAGCAGGGCGGCGGCTTCCGCGGTCATCAGGTCGGCCACCTCGGCGTACGGGACGACGACCGGGACGTGGTCGCAGGCCATCGGGCCGCCGAAGGCCGGGCCGTACACGTTGAACTCCACCGTGTCGGCGGCGAAGATCGCCTGGACCGCCGGGTCGCCGTCGCCCGCGGTGTAGGGCTCGGTCAGGTGCTGCGGTTCCAGCGGTCGACGTTCCTCGTCGGGCACCCCACCGCAGAAACCGCCGGGTGAGCGCGCGAGCAGGCGTTCCTCCAGTGCGGTGGCCCCGGCTTGGGTGGCCGCGGCGTCGGCGAACACCTTCGGCGCGTCGAGCACTTCGCCGGTCGTCAGGTCCACGGTGACCCCGCGGATGCTGAACCCGCCGCGGTTGCCGAACTGCGTGGACTCGATGGTCCGGGTGTAGCGCACCGAGAGCACTCGTTCGTCCTGCCGCCGGATCTCCGCCTGCGTGGTCAGGTGCGGGGTGTCGGTCGCGGGATCGGTGCCCACCTGGCGGACGTACTCGATCCAGCCGTCGACCGGGCCCATCAGCGCCTGGTTGACCCGGTCCTGCAGCACCGGGTCGGCGAGCCCGCTGATCGCCACGAACTGGCCCTCGAAGTCGAAGGTGCCGAAGTTCTCCGTGCGGGTGCGCACGTCGGCGGTCATCGCGACCCGTTCGACCGCGGGCGGTGGGGGCGGCTCGTCGTCGCCGGTGGTCGTGTTGACCACGATGACCGCGCCGGTGCCGACCAGTGCCGCACCGGCCAGGATCGCGCCAGCCTTCACCAGCAGGCCACCACCGGCGCCCGCGGCGACCACACCACCCGATCCGGCGACCGCACCCGCACTCGCACCCGCTCCGGCGGGCGCCAGCATCGTCGCCCCCGCGAGCATCGCCAGCGGGGACACCGCGAGCAGGGCGCCCGCACGCTGCGCCAGCCGGGTCCAGCCGCGGCTTTCCCAGTCGTGGCCGTACGCGGCGACGGCGGTGGCTTCCAGCTCGGCCAGGAAGATCGCCGCGGTTCCCGGCCGGGCCGCGGGCTCCTTCGCCATGCCACGGGTCAGCAGGCCGGACAGCGAATTCGGCAGCTCACCGACCGGGATGGGCGCGTGGGTGTGCAGGTTGCGCAGCACCTCGCGGTCGTCCGCCTCGAACGGCCGATGGCCGGTGACGCACTGGAAGAACACGCAGGTCGCCGCGTAGACGTCGGTGGCGGGCGTGGCCGCGTTCCCGGCCCACTGCTCGGGCGCCATGTACGAGGGCGTGCCGACGGACAGCCCGGTTTCCCCGGCCAGCACGGCGATGCCGAAGTCGACCAGCTTGCTCTGGCGGTCCGGCCGCACCAGCACGTTGTCCGGTTTGTAGTCGCGGTGCACCACCCCGGCGGCGTGCGCGGCGGACAACCCCAGCAGCGAGCCCTTCAACACGACCAGCGCGGCCTCGGGCGCGAGCTGCCCTTCCGCGGTCAGGATCGCGCTGAGCGGGACGCCGGGCACGGCCTCCATCACGATCGCCGCGCCCTGCGGGGTCTCGACGAACTCGTGCAGCTTGGCCACGTGCGGGCTGACCACCTGCGCGAGCACGCGTGCCTCCTGGCGGAAGGCGTCCACCAGGCGCGGGTCGGCCAGGTGCTCGGCGTACAGGTACTTGATCGCGACCTCCGCGCCCGTGCCGTCCTGGCGTGCCAGCACGACGCGGCCGAAACCGCCTTTCCCCAGTGCTTTCAGTTCGGTGAAGCCGGGAAGTGCCCATTCGCTCACCGCCAGACCGCCTTGGCGAGAGCCGCGTCGAGGTCGGCCACCCCCCACTCGTCGGTGATCACGTAGTTCTTCGACGGCACGAACCAGATCCGCTGGGTCAGCTCGGCCTCGGCTTCGGCACCACCGGGCTCGACGCACTGCACGGACCACTTCTCGTAGGTCGCGTCCTGGTCGCCGATCTTCACCGTGGAGCTCTCCACCAGCGTCGCCGCGCCTTCCTGCTTGAGGTCCTTGCGACCGGCGGCGTTGCACGCGCGGCCCGCCGCGCTGCGCACGTACGGCTTGCCCGGCTCGTACTTCGGCTGTTCCTCGCTGGCTTGGGTGTTGTCGGTGACGAGGAAGTACTTGCAGTTGAAGTACCGCTTCGGATCGGCGCAGCCGGTGCCGTCCACCACCACCTTCTCCAGGCCCTGGTTCTGCAGGGAGAACCGGGTCGGCAGGCGGAGGTTCAGCGGGCCGAAGCGGAACGCCTCGTCCTTCGGCGGCGGGGTCGTCGTGGTCGGCGGTGGGGGCACCAGCCGCTGGTCGGGGAGCAGTTTGAGTACCTCCGGGGAGAGCAGGTCGGTCATCCGCGCGTACGGGAGCAGCACGGTTTCGGGTTTGCAGGCGGGACGCCCGGGGCGGGCTTCGGGGTGCAGCGCGAAGACCACGCCGTCCGGGGCGAGCGCGATCTCCACGCCGGAGCCCGTGTTCGGCCGGGCGTCGTCGAAATCACTGACGCCGAGGGGCTTTTCGCGGGTGAAGCCGGGTTGGTCGTCGCAGATGCGGTCGAGGTCGAGCCGCTGCGACAACTGGGTGAGCCCGGTGGCGGTGAAGGCTTCCGGGGCCAGGATCTCGCGCACGCCCAGCGGTCTGCCGTCCTTGAGCGCGATGGTGGTGGTCTGCGTGTACGGCCGTTCGCCGCCGTAGTCGTTGTCGTAGCGGACGGACAGCAGTTCCTCGGTCTCCAGCACGATCCGGGGTTTCGAGGTGGACGCCTTGCCCGCGAGCTTCCCGTCCGCGTAGACGGCGCGTGAGTTCTCGCGGTGGTCGTCGAAGGGTTGCCGCAGCGCCTGGTTCACCCGTTCGCCGACGACGGGATCCAGGTAGCCGGTGACCCGGACGACTTCGCCTTCGATGGTGAACGTGGCTTCCCGCTCGGACACCGGTTCGACGGCGACGGTCAGCACCTGCTGCAGCGGCTGGGGCGGGCCGGCGGGGGGCGGGTCCTCCTCCGCGGTCACCACGAAGACCACCCCGGCGGCGACCACCGCCAGGCCCAGCACGGCCGCGCCGCTCTTGAGCAGCATCCCGGACGGCGGCGGTTCGGCGGGCGCGGCGGTCAGGAGCTCGCGGCCCCGGCGCTCCCACTTCTTGCCGTAGGTGTCGGTCGCCACCTTCTCCAGCACGTCGGCGTACTGCTCGGCGTTGGCCGGCCGGTACGCCGGATCCTTCGCCATGCCCCAGTTGAGCAGCGTCCACAGCGGTTCCGGGACCTCGCCGAACGGGATGGGCGCGTAGCGGTGCAGGTGCAGCAGCGCGTCCGGGTCCTCGGCTTCGTACGGCGGGTGGCCGGTGAGGCATTCGAAGAACACGCAGGTGGCGGCGTAGATGTCGGCGGCCGGGGTGCCGGTCTCACCGGCCAGCGCGGCGGTGCCGAAGTCGACCAGCTTGACGTGACCCTCGTCGGTCACCAGCACATTGCTCGCCTTGACGTCGCGGTGCACCAGTTCGGCGGCGTGCGCGTCGGCCAAGCCCAGCAGGGTGTCCTTGAACACGGTGAGCGCGGCCTCCGGCGGCAGCGCGCCGTTCTCCTTGATCAGTCGCTCCAGCGAAACGCCCGGCACGGCCTCCATCACCAGCGCCGCGGTCTCGGCGCGCTCGATGAACTCGTGCAACTGGACGATGAACCGGCTGTTCAGGCCCTGCCAGCGGGCGGCTTCCGGGCGGAAGTCGTCGAGCGGGAACCAGTCGAAGAGGTACTTGATGGCGACCACCGCGCCGGTGCGGTCCTGGCGGGCCAGGACCACGCGGCCGAAGTTGCCGTCGCCGAGGGATTCCAGCTCCGTGAACCCCGGCTCGCTCACCCGCGCCTCCCCTGTCCCAGTCGGTTGGAGGTGATGTGCACCGCAGCGGTTCCCGTCGACCAGAGTTAGGGTTACCCGTCGGTACGCCAACCCGCCGGAGGTTTCGATGCGCTCGCCGAAGGACTTCTTCGCCCCACTGGCCGTAGGGGCGCCGGAGCCGGTGCGGCAGATCCCCGCGCTGCCCTCCCGGATGATCCACTTCTTCGACCCCAGCAACGAGAAGATGGCCGCGAAGGCGCCGGAGATCGCCAAGAAGGTCGACGTGCTGCTCGGCAACCTCGAGGACGCGGTGAAGGCCGAGCGCAAGGAGGCCGCGCGGACCGGGCTGGTGGAGATCGCCAAGGCCAACGACTTCGGCAGCACCCAGCTGTGGACCCGCGTGAACAGCCTCGATTCGCCGTGGGTGCTGGACGACCTGATCACCCTGGTCACCGAGATCGGCGACAAGCTCGACGTGATCATGGTGCCGAAGGTGGAGGGCGCGCAGGACATCCACTACGTCGACCGGCTGCTGGCGCAACTGGAGGCGCGGGCCGGGCTGAGCAAGCCGCTGCTGGTGCACGCGATCCTGGAGACCGCGTCCGGCGTGGCCAACGTCGAGGAGATCGCCGGGGCGAGCCCGCGGATGCAGGGGATTTCGCTCGGACCGGCGGACCTGGCGGCGAGCAGGCGGATGAAGACCACCCGGGTGGGGGGCGGACATCCGGGTTACCTGGTGCGCACCGACCCGGTCGGCGAGGACCTGACCACCGGGCGGACCACCTACCAGCAGGACCTGTGGCACTACACCGTGGCGCGGATGGTCGACGCGTGCGCGATGCACGGGATCCTGCCGTACTACGGGCCGTTCGGCGACATCCGCGACGTGGTCGGCTGCGAGGACCAGTTCCGCAACGCGTTCCTGCTCGGGTGCGTGGGCGCGTGGAGCCTGCACCCGGCGCAGATCGACATCGCGAAGCGGGTGTTCTCGCCGTCGCCGGAGGACGTGGCCTGGGCGCGGCGGGTGATCGCCGAGATGGGCGACGGCACCGGCGCGGTGATGATCGACGGGAAGATGCAGGACGACGCCTCGGTGAAGCAGTGCCGGGTGGTGGCGGAGCTGGCCGACGCGCTGGCCGCCTCCGACCCGGAGCTGGCCGAGGCCTACAGGGAGGCGCAGTCTTGAGACCACGCAGGTCCGTGCTCTACATGCCAGGAGCGAACGAGCGCGCGCTGGAGAAGGCGAAGACCCTCCCGGCGGACGCGCTCATCCTCGACCTCGAGGACGCCGTCGCGCCGGACGCCAAGGAAGCGGCCCGCGAGCGGGTGTGCACGGCAGCCGGTTCGTACGGTTCGCGTGAGGTGACCATCCGGGTGAACGGCCTGGACACCGAATGGCACGACGCCGACCTCCGCGCCGCCGCGCAGGCGGGCCCGGCCGCGGTCGTGGTGCCGAAGGTCAACTCGGCGCGCGAGGTGCACAACATCGAGCGCGCGCTCGAACTGGGCGGCGCGCCCGCGGAGACGAAGATCTGGGCGATGCTGGAAACCCCGGTGGCCATGCTGCACGCCGAGGAGATCGCGCGGGCTTCGGAGCGCCTGACCGTGCTGGTCATGGGCACCAACGACCTGGCGAAGGAACTGCACGCCGAGTTCGTGCCGGGCCGGGCACCCCTGCTGGGCGGGCTTTCGCTGGCCCTGCTCGCCGCCCGCGCCGCCGGCAAGGTCATCCTCGACGGCGTCTACAACGACGTGAAGGACCCCGCGGGCTTCGAAGCGGAATGCCTGCAAGGCCGCCAGTTCGGCTTCGACGGCAAAACGCTGATCCACCCTTCGCAACTGGAGCCGTGCAACCGCATCTTCGCGCCCTCGGACGAGGAAATCGCGACGGCGCAGAAGATCACCGCCGCCTTCGAAGAAGCCAGGGCCGCGGGCCGGGGAGTGGTCACCGTCGACGGGCGGATGATCGAAAACCTGCACGTCGAAAACGCACGGCGCATCCTGGACCTGGCGGAAGCGATCGGCAAGGCGGAGTAGGTCCGCGCCACCTGGCGGGGCGGGGGTGGAGGGGATGGCCGACAATCAGGGCGAAGACGGCCCCTCCCCGTTAGGAAGCACCTTGACCGATCTCACCGCGCTGCGGGCAGAGCACGAACGGCTGTGTGCCGAAGGACTGAAGCTCGACCTGACCCGTGGCAAGCCCGCGCCCGACCAGCTGGACCTGTCCACCGCCCTGCTCGATCTGCCGGGGGCCGCCGAGTTCCGGGCGGCCGACGGCACGGACACCCGCAACTACGGCGGTCTCCAGGGGCTGTCCGAGCTGCGCGAGATCTGGAGCGAGGTGCTCGGCATCCCCGCCGGGCAGTTGCTCACCGGCGGCAACTCCAGCCTCGCGCTGATGCACGACACGGTCGTCGCCGCGTTGCTGGGCGGGACCACGGACGGGCCCGCCTGGTTCGGCCGGGAGATCAAGTTCCTGTGCCCGGTGCCCGGCTACGACCGGCACTTCGCCATCTGCGAGCAGTTCGGCATCGAGATGATCCCGGTGCCGATGGACGACAACGGCCCCGACCTCGCCGAGGTCAAGCGCCTGGTCGCCGAGGACGCGCAGATCAAGGGCATGTGGTGCGTGCCGAAGTACAGCAACCCGAGCGGGGTCTCCTACTCCGCCGAAGTGGTCGCCGAGCTGGCCGCGATGCCCGCCGCGGCGGCGGACTTCCGCCTCTTCTGGGACAACGCCTACGCGGTGCACCACCTGACCGACACCGAGGTCCAGCTCGCCGACGTGCTCCGGCTCGCCGCCGAAGCCGGTCACCCGGACCGTCCGTTCGTGTTCGCCTCGACCTCCAAGATCACCCTCGCCGGGAGCGGGGTGTCGTTCTTCGGCGGCTCCGACGCGAACGTGAAGTGGCTGCTCGCGCACCTGAGCAAGCGCACCATCGGCCCGGACAAGGTCAACGAGCTGCGCCACGCGCGTTTCCTGCCCGACGCCAAGAGCGTGTCCGAGCACATGCGCCGCCACCGCGAGATCATCCGGCCGAAGTTCGACCTGGTGCTCTCCATCCTCGAGGACGAGCTGGGCGGGACGGACGGCGTGAGCTGGACCAAGCCCGAGGGCGGCTACTTCATCAGCCTCGACGTGCCGGACGGTTGCGCCAAGCGCGTGGTCGAGCTGGCCGGTGAGGCCGGCGTCAAGCTCACCCCGGCGGGCGCGACCTTCCCCAAGGGCGAGGACCCGCACGACCGCAACATCCGCCTCGCGCCGACCTTCCCGAAGATCGAAGAGGTCGAGGCCGCGACCCGCGGGCTCGCGGTGTGCGTCCGGCTCGCGGTCGCCGAGAAGTAAAGCGGCTGGCATTACCTCGCACGGATCACTACCGTGCGAGGTAATGAAACTGGGGGCGGATTTCACCAGGCTTTTTTCGGCCAACGCGGCGACCAACATCGGGGACGGGGTGGCTCTGGCCGCCGGTCCCCTGCTGGTGGCCTCGCTCACCAGCGACCCACGCCTGGTGGCCGGGGCCGCTTTCGCCCAGCAACTGCCGTGGCTGCTGTTGTCGCTGGTCAGCGGGGTCTTCGTGGACCGGCTGGACCGGCGGAAGCTGATCGCCGCGGTCAACGGGTTCCGCGCGCTGGTGATCGGCGGGCTCGCGCTGGCCGTGTCCACCGAGGTGGTCACCGTCTGGCTGATCTACCTCGCCTTCTTCCTGGTCGGCACCGCGGAAACGCTGGCGGACAACGCCTCCAGCACAATCGTGCCGAGCCTGGTGCCGGAACCGCTGCTGCCCAGGGCGAACGCCCGCCTGACCGCGGTGCACATGGTGGCCAACCAGTTCGCCGCGCCACCGCTGGGTGCCGCGTTGTTCGCGTTGACCGCGGCGGTCCCGTTCGGGCTGAACGCGGTGATGTTCGTGGTCGCCGGGCTGCTCGTGCTCGGCATCAAGGGCGGGCAGCGGACCGTGCCGGTCGCCCAGAAGCGCCCCATCCGCACCGAGATCACCGAGGGCCTGCGCTGGCTGGCGAACCACCGGGTGCTGCGCATGCTCGCGGTGACCATCTGCTTGATGAACGTGACGCTGTTCGCCGGGTTCGCGATCTTCGTGCTCTGGGCCCGCGAACGGCTGGGCCTCGGCGAGATCGGCTTCGGCCTGCTGCTCACCGCGACGGCCGTGGGCGGGCTGCTCGGCACGCTGATCGTCAGCAGGCTGCGCGAGCACTTCTCCGACTCGGTGTTGCTGCGCACCGGGTTGATCGTCGAGACGCTCACCCACGTCGGGCTCGGGCTGACGCGGGAGCCGTGGGTCGCCATGGCGACCCTGGTGGTCTTCGGGATGCACGGCTCGATCTGGGGGGTGATCTCGATTTCCTGGCGCCAGCGGGTGGTCCCGGAGAACCTGCGCGGCCGGGTGCACAGCGCCTACATGCTGTTCTCCGTCGGTGGCGCCGCGCTGGGCAGCCTGATCAGCGGCCCGGTCGCGAAGGGATTCGGCATCACCGCGCCGTTCTGGGGTTCGGCGGTGGTGATGACCATCGTCACCGCGCTGGCTTGGCGTTCACTCGGACGTCACCTCATGAAGCAGGCCACGGACGCTGCTCGGGCCGAAGCCGCTCCACTGCCGTAGCCAGCCGGAGCACGCCGAGGTCGTCGAACCGGCGGCCGGAGATCTGCAGCCCGATCGGCAGGCCTTCGGCGGTGTACCCGCAGTTGACCGAGATCGCCGGCTGGCCGGACATGTTGTACGGCACGGTGAACGCGATGTGCTCGAACGGCTTCTCGGGATCGTTCGTCGGCGACGCGTAGTCCGCCGGTGGCGCGGAAACCGGGCAGGTCGGGGACAGCACGAAGTCGTAGGGTTCGGTGGCACGCAGGGTCGCCGCGTTGATCGTGTCGATGCAGGAGAAGCCGCGGTAGCCGGTCAGCCCGTCGACACCGGCCGCCGCCCGCGCCCAGTCCGCGATGTACGGCAGCACCTTCTCCTGCCGTTCGGCGGGCAGCGAGCTGATGTCCGACCAGGCCCGGATGCGCCAGAACACGTCGAGGCCGTTGAGCAGGTCCCTGGTCAGGAACGGGTCCACCGGCTCGACCACCGCGCCCGCGCCCTCCAGCCGCCGGGCCACCTCGGTGACCGCGGCGAGCGTGGCCGGGTCGACCGACAACCCGGCACCCGGGTCCACGTGCAGGCCGATGCGCAGGCCGCGCACCTCGGAATCCAGTTCGCGCCAAGGGATTTCCGCCGGGGGCAGGCTCATGTGGTCGCGGGCGTCCGGCCGCGCGATCACCTCCATCAGCAAGGCGGTGTCGGCGACCGTGCGCGTCATCGGCCCGGCGACCCGGCCGATGTACGGCGGGTCGACCGGCACCCGGCCGAAGCTCGGTTTGAGCCCGGCGAGCCCGCACCAGCCGGCCGGCAGCCGGATCGAGCCGCCGATGTCGGTGCCGACGTGCAGCGGGCCGTACCCGGCGGCGGCCGCCGAACCCGCGCCCGCGCTCGACCCGCCGGGTGTGCGCGTGGTGTCCCAAGGGTTCCGTGACGCGGTGTGGAAGCTGGACAGGCCGGAGGTGAGCATGCCGTAGTCCGGCATGGTGGTCTTCGCCAGCAGTACGCCGCCGGACTCGCGGATGCGCGCGGCCACCGGCGCGTCCTCGGCCGCGGGACGCAGTTCGGTGGCGGCCGTGCCCAGCGGCGTCGGCGTGCCCTCGGTGGCGATGTTCTCCTTGAGCGTCAACGGAACACCGTCGATCGGCCCCAGCGGCTCGCCCGCCTGCCAGCGCGCCTCGGACTCCTTCGCCAGCGCTCGCGCGGACGACGAATCGTAGGCGTAGAGCGCGTGCAGTTCCGGTTCGCGGGCTTCGATGCGGTTGAGCACCGCGTCGGTCACCTCGACCGGCGAGACCGTGCCCGCGCGGTAGGCCGCGACGAGTTCGGTGGCGGAGAGATCGGGCAGCTCGGTCATGCGGGGTTCCTCCAGAACTCAGGCGGGCGGGGTGAAGCGGCCGTCGACGGCGGTCCAGCCGCCGTCCACCGCGAGCACCGAGCCGGTGACGAAGGTCGACGCGTCGGAAGCCAGGTAGACCACGGCGCCGGCGAGTTCCTCCGGTTTCGCCCATCGGCCGAGTGCGCCCTTTTCGGCGTACGCCCGGTACCAGTCCGCGTCGGCCTTGATCTGCGCGGTCAGCGGGGTTTCCACCACGCCCGGCGCGATCGCGTTCACCCGCACCCCGGCGGGCCCGAACTCGGCGGCGGCGGTGCGGAAGAACTGCACCAGCCCGGCCTTGGTGGCCGCGTAGACGCCCTGCCCCGGTTCGACCGTGGTGCCGCGGATCGACGAGAAGCCGATGATGCTGCCGCGCCCACGCTCGACCATGCCCGCGCCGAACGCCCGCACCACCTCGAAGGTGGCGCCGAGGTTCAGCCCGATCACGCGGTCGAACTCCTCCCGCGTGTAGTCGAGGATTCGCTTGCGCACGTTCATCGCGGCGGTGAGCACCAGGATGTCGATGTCACCGAGGTCGGCGGCGGCCCGCCGCACGGCGGCGGCGTCGAGCAGGTCGATCTCGTAGGACTCGCCGCCGATCATCTCGGCGGTGGCGATCGCGGTCCCGGCGTCGCGGTCGGCGCAGACCACCGAAGCGCCCTGTGCGGCCAGCGCCCGTGCCGCCTCTCGGCCGATGCCGCTGCCCGCGCCGAGCACCACGGCGTGCCGCCCGTCCAGGCGGAACAGTTTCTCGTAGTTCACGGCCGGATCACCGCCATCCGTGTCACCGTCAGTTCCTCGACGGCGAACCGCGGCCCTTCCCGCCCGATCCCGGAGTCCTTGACCCCGCCGTACGGCATCGTGTCCGACCGGAACCCCGGCACCTCGTTGACCACCACACCACCCACTTCCAGCCGGTCCAGCGCCCGAAACGCGGTGTTCAGCGAACGGCTGAACACGCTGGCGTGCAACCCGTACCGCGACGCGTTGACCAGTTCGAATGCTTCGTCCACATCGGACACCCGGCGCAGGCAGACCACCGGCCCGAAGATCTCCTCCGCCCAGCAGTCGGCGTCCTCGGGCACGTCCGCGAGCACGGTCGGCCGCACGATCCCGCCCTCGGCCCCACCACCGCCGAGCACCTTCGCGCCCGCGCCGACCGCCTGTTCCACCCAGTCCAGCACGCGCCGGGTCGACCGCTCGTCGATCAACGCGGACACCCGCGTGGTCTCCTCACGCGGATCGCCGATGACCACTTCGCCGAGCCGCGCGAGCAGCTTCCCGGTGAACTCGTCGGCCACCGAATCGACCACCAGCAGCCGCTGCACCGAAATGCACGCCTGGCCGGAGGCGTAAAAACCACCGCGCAGCACGGCATCCGCGGCCGCGTCCAGGTCGGCGTCCTCGGCGACCACCAGCGCGGCGTTCGAGCCCAGTTCCAGCAACGTCTTGCGCGGAGCCGCGTCCCGCGCGATCCGGTGCCCGACCGCGGCCGAGCCGGTGAACGACACCGCGCCCACGCGTGGATCGGTGACCAGCGTCGAGCCGACCTCCACGTCCCCGGTGACCAGCTGGACCATCGACACCGGCGCGCCCGCTTCCGCCGCGGCCTCGCGCACCAGGTGGACCAGCCACAACGTGGCCAGCGGGGTCGCGGGCGCCGGCTTGGCCACCACCGGGCAGCCCGCCGCGATCGACGGCGCGATCTTGTGCGAGGCCAGCAGCAGCGGGTAGTTGAACCCGGCGATGCCGACCACCACGCCGATCGGCTTGCGCGTCCAGAAGCCGACGAGCCCGTCGCCGGAGGGCAGGAGGTCCAGCGGCACGGTTTCGCCGTGCAGGCGCGCGACCTCCTCCGCCGCGGCCTCCCAGGTGACCAGCGTGCGCGCCACCTCGACGCGGCAGTCCACCAGCGGTTTCCCGGTTTCGGCGACCAGCAGCTCGACCAGTTCGTCCTGCCGGTCGGCGAGCCGGTCGCGCACGCCGCTCAACACCGCGCGCCGGGTGCGCGAGGGCAGCGCCGCCACCTCGGGTGCGATCGCCACCGCCTCGTCCAGCGCCCGGCGGGCCAGCTCGGCCGTGCCCACCGGGGCGTGTGCGACCACACTGCCGTCGAACGGGAACCGCACCGGCTCGGTGTCCGAAGTGGACACCCAGCCGGTACCGATCGGCAGGCCGTCCGGATACCGCATCAGCTCTCCCCGATTTCGCTCAGTACCTTCCGCAGCGTCGGTGCGGCCGCGACCAGTTCGCGGGTGTACTCGTGTTCCGGCGCGTCGTAGACCCGGTCGACCGGGCCCAGTTCGACGATCTCGCCCGCGCGCATCACCGCCACGGTGTCGCAGAGGTGGCGCACCACGGACAGGTCGTGCGAGACGAAGACCAGCGTCAGCGAGAAGCGGTCCGCGAGATCGGCGAGCAGGTCGAGGATCTGGCCGCGCACGGACACGTCCAGCGCGCTGACCGCCTCGTCGGCCAGCAGCACGGCGGGCCGGGGCGCGAGCGCGCGGGCGATCGAGATCCGCTGCCGCTGCCCGCCGGAGAACTGGTGCGGGTAGCGCTCCCCGGCGTCGGCGGGCAGGCCGACGGCGTCGAGCAGTTCGGCGACCCGGTCCGCCCGATCCGCCGTACGGCCCAGCGGTTCGGCGATGATGTCCCGCACACGCATTCGCGGATTCAACGAGCCCATCGGATCCTGGAAGACGATCTGCAGCGCGGACCGCAGGAAGCGCAACCGCCGCTCCGGCACCCCGTCGACCCGCTGACCCTGGAAGCGGATCTCCCCGGAGGTCGGCTGGTCCAGCGCGGCCAGCAGTCTGACCAAAGTGGACTTCCCGGAGCCGGACTCCCCGACGATGCCGAACCGCTGCCCGGCCTCCACGGTGAACGACACCCCGCGCAGCGCCTCGGTCCGCTGGTAGACCCGCCACACGTCCCGGACTTCGATCATCGCCGCGCCTCCAGGTCCGACGCCGCCAGCAGCTTCTTCGTGTACTCGTGCCGCGGTGTCAGGAAAACTTCGCGCACCGGGCCTTCTTCGACGATCCGGCCGTCCAGCATGACCAGCACGCGCTGGCAGACCTGGGCGACCACGGCCAGGTCGTGCGTGATGAACAGCAGCGCCTTGCCCTCGACCCCGGCCCGGATCAGGTCGAGGATCTGCGCCTGCACGGTGACGTCCAGCGCGGTGGTCGGCTCGTCGCAGATGAGCAGCCCGGGGTTGTTCGCCAGTGCGATCGCCAGCACCACGCGCTGGCGCTGGCCACCGGAGAGCTGGTGCGGGTAGGCGCGGGCGATCCGCTCCGGATCGGGCAGGCGCACCTGGTCGAGCAGGTCGAGCGCGGCGCGCTTCGCCGACCGCCGATCCGGCCGCGTGCGGTGCACCCGCATCACCTCGGCGACCTGGTTGCCGATCCGCATCGACGGGTTGAGCGCGGTCATCGGCTCCTGGAACACCATGGCCATCTCTCGCCCGCGCAGGCCGCTCAGCTCCCGCTCGGACGCGCCGAGCAGGTCACGGCCCTCGAGTTCGACGGTCCCGGTGGCGGTCACCCCGTACGGCAGCAGGCCGAGCACCGCGGACGCGGTCAGCGACTTGCCGGAGCCGGACTCCCCGATCAGCCCGACCCGCTCCCCACTGTCCACAGTGAACGAGACGTCGTGCACCAGGCCGTACCCGCCGGTCTCGATGCTCAGGCCCTCAACTCGCAACACGGCGGACCTCCAGCTTCGGGTCGAACCGGTCGCGCAGCCCGTCCCCGAGCAGGTTGAACCCGAGCACCGCGACCGCGATGGCGATACCGGGCACCAGCGCCAGCCGCGGCTGCACGGCGAGCAGTTCCTGTGATTCCTGGAGCATCCGCCCCCACGAAGGCGTCGGCGGCCGCGTGCCGAACCCGAGGAACGACAACGCCGCCTCGGCGAGCACCGCGATCGCGAACGACACCGAGGACTGCACGATCAGCAGCCCCGAGATGTTCGGGAACACGTGCCGGACCGCGATGTGCCACCGCGAGCGACCGGCCGCGCGGGCGGCGAGCACGTACTCCGTGTTCATCACGCGCAGGGTGCCGGACCGGGCGATGCGCGCGAACGACGGCACGGTGGCGATGCCGATCGCGATCATCGCGGTGAACGTGTCGGCGCCGAACACCGCGCCGAACAGGATCGCCAGCAGCAGCGCCGGGAACGCGAGCACGAGATCGTTGACCCGCATGATGAACTCGCCGAGCCAGCGGCGGGACATCCCGGCCAGGATGCCCAGCGGCGTCCCGATCACCGCCGCCACCCCGACCGCGACCACGCCGACGTACAACGTGGTGCGCGCGCCGACCATGATCTGGCTGGCCACGTCCCGGCCGAACTTGTCCGTGCCGAACACGTGCTCGCCGGTCGGCCCGAGCAGCCGTTCCCCCGCGCTGACCACCGTCGGGTCGTACGGCGTCCAGAGGAACGAGAGCAACGCGGCCAGCACCACCAGCCCGACGAGAACGCCGCCGATCTTCACCGTGCACCTCGCAGCTTCGGGTCGAGCGCGGTGTAGAGCAGGTCGACCAGGAAGTTCACCAGCAGCGCGCCGGCCACGAGCACCAGCACGATGCCCTGCACGGTCAGCAGGTCACGGGCGGCGACCGCGTCGAGCAGCATGCTGCCCAGCCCCGGCAGCACGAACACCCGCTCCACCACCACGGCGCCGACCAGCAGCGTGGTCAGCTGCAGGCCCAGCACGGTGACCACCGGGATCGCCGCGTTGCGCAGCCCGTGCCGGACCAGCGCCCGCCCCGGCATCAGGCCCTTGGACCGCGCGGTCCGCAGGTAGTCCTCGCCGAGCACGTCGAGCACGGACGACCGGACATACCTGGTCAGCACCGCACCCTGCACCACGCCGAGCGACAGCGCGGGCAGGATCAGCCCGCGCAGGAACTCGCCGGGGTCCTGGATCGGCGGGGTCCAGCCACCGGCGGGCAGCCACTGCAACTGCACCGCGAACACCTGCACCAGCAGGATCCCCGCGAGGAACGCCGGCACCGCGATACCGAGCTGGGAGACCGCCGAGATGGCCGTGCCGCTGGCCCGGCGGTGGCGGACCGCGGCGAGCGTGCCGAGCGGGACCGCGATCAGCAGCGCCACCAGCATGCCCGCGCCGACCAGCCACAACGTCACGCCGAGCCGGTCGGCGAGCTGCGGCCCGATCGCGTCGCGCGTGACGTAGGACTTGCCGAAGTCACCGCTGAGCACGCCGCCCAGCCAGTCGAAGTACTGGGTGGGCAGCGGCCGGTCGATGCCGAACTCCTGGCGCGTCTGCGCGAGCAGTTCGGGCGTGGCGTTCACGCCGAGCGCGACCTGGGCCGGGTCACCTGGGAGCACCGCGGTGAACACGAAGACCACGATGGAGGCGGCGAGCAGGCTCACCAGGAAGATCGCCGTGCGGCGCAGGATCCGGGCGGTCACTCCGACCTCCCCAGCGTGGTCAGGTCGAACGACTCGCTGACCTGGTTGCGCACGATCCCGGTCACCTTCTTCTTGGCGGCGACCACGTTCGGGAAGAGGAACAGCCAGTCCGCGGCGGCGTCGTCGCTGAGCGTCCGCGCCACCTCGCGCATCGCGGTGACCTGCTCCTCCGGGGTGCCCGCGTCGGCTTTCGCCAGGAGGTCCCGGGTTTTCTGGCTGTCGTAACCCCAGTAGAACGACGGCCTGCCGAACGTGGTGATGTCGCGGGCTTCCACGTGCTGGATGATCGACAGGTCGTAGTCGTGGTCGGTGAAGACCTGCTTGAGCCACACCGCCGGGAAGTCGAGCGGTTCGATGGTCACCGTCACGCCGACCTCGGCCAATTGCGACGCGACCACCTGCGCGCTGGAGACCGCGTACGGCAGGTTCGGGATGCGCAGCCGCAGGTTCAGCGCGGGCTTGCCCGCCTCGGCGAGCAGCGCGCGAGCCTGCGCCGGGTCGTGCGGGTGGGCCGCGGAAAGGTCCTCGTACCAGGGATCGGTGGGCGGGACCATGCTGCCGATCAGCGTGCCGCGGTTGGCCCACGCGGTGGCGAGCAGCGCCTTGCGGTCGATGGCCAGCGTCAGCGCGCGCCGCACGCGCACGTCGTTCAGCGGCTCCTTGGCGTTGTTGAACGCCAGCACCACTTCGCTGTTCGTGGTGCCCTGGACGACGTTGAACCGGCTGTCCGCCTCGAACTGCGGGATCGAGTCGGGCGCGGTGATCGTGCCGATCACGTCGATCCCGTTGCTGAGCAAGGCGTTGTTCAGCGCGGTCGGGTCCTTGTAGTACTTCAGGTAGACCGTGCGGTAAGCCGGTTCCGGGCCGCGGAAGCGCCGGTTCGCCTGCAGCAGGATCGAATCACCGCGCCGCCGGGAGGTCACCTCGTAGGGGCCGGTGCCGACCGGCTTGTTCGCCAGGTCCGCGATTCCGGTGGGGGTGAACATCGCGCCCACGCGGCTGGCCATGTCGAACAGCCAGGCGTTGCTCGGCTTGGTCAGCACCACCCTGGCGCGCAGCGGATCGAGCACCTCCACCCGGTCCACGACGTCCATTTTGGACTTGATGGAGATGGTCCAGTCGGTCTTGACCCGGTTGATCGAGAACTTGACGTCCTCGGCGGTGAACTCGGCGCCGTTGCTGAAGGTGACGCCGGGTTTGAGCGCGAAGTCGTAGACCAGCCGGTCCTGGCTGACCGTCCACGAGTCGGCCAGCAGCGGCACCACCCGGCCCTGGTCGTCGAGCTTCACCAGGCCCTCGTAGACGTTGTACAGCAGCGCCTGCGGGATGGCGGCACCATCGGTGCGGGTGAAGTCGAAGTTCTGCGGCTCGGCGGCGAAACCGACGGCCAGCGTGGACCCGTCGTCCGGCACGAAGGCGGACGAGCCCGCGGAGCAGCCCGAGGCCACCAGCAGCAGCGCGAGGGCCGCGGCGACAAGTCGGGCTTTCATCACTCCTCCAACCCAGTAGACTGGTCGGACCAGTAGCTGCAAGCAGAGAAGCACCGCACCCACCCCGAGGTCAAGAGGTGCCCAGCATGGAGTTCGAGCCGGTCGCCCCGGTCCGCGCCTACGAGCGGGTCGTCGAGCAGGTGGAGCAGGCCGTGTTCAGCGGCCGCCTGAAAGCCGGGGAACGGCTGCCCAGCGAACGCGAGCTGATGACGCAGTTCGGGGTGAGCCGGTCGACCGTCCGCGAGGCGCTGCGGGTGCTGCAGGCGGGCGGCATGATCCGGTCGAAGCCGGGCGATCCACGCGGGCCGGAGATCCTGCCGGCGTCCCCGGTGAACCTGCACAAGTCCATGCACCGGCTGGCGCGCGCGGAAACCATGAGCCTGACCGAACTGCTGCAGTTCCGGATGCTGCTGGAGGGTTCGGCGTACCTGCTGGCCGCGCGGTTGCGCACGGACGAGCAGCTGGCCGAACTGGAGACGGCGATGGCGGCGATGACCGTCGCCGCCGAAGCCGGGTACGAGGAGTTCAGCCGCGCCGACATCGCCTTCCACGAGATCATCGCGCGGGCCACGCAGAACACGCTGATCGTGGTGTGCGGTGAAGTGGTGCGCGGCATCGTGCTCGACCTGATCGAGGACAAGCTTTCGCACGCCGACGACCGCCGCGCGCTGATGTCGGCCTGGCTGGCGCACCACCGCGAGGTGTTCGACGCGGTCCGCGTCCGGGATGGTGAGCTCGCGCAGCGACTGGCGCGGCGCGCGATCTTCGACCATTACTCCGATTACGTTCCAGTGCGGGACCGGCCCCTGTTGTTCCCCTTGCTGGGCACGGCAGAATGACCCGGTGAGCACTGAGAGCGTCGGACTCTGCCTGTCCGGCGGCGGGTACCGCGCGATGCTCTTCCACACCGGCGCGCTGTGGCGGCTGAACGAACTCGGGGTGCTGTCCCGGCTCGACGTGATTTCCAGCGTGTCCGGCGGTTCGATCACCGCGGGCGCGCTCGCGAAGGCGTGGCCGGAACTGGAATTCTCCGACGGCGTGGCGACGAATTTCGTGCCTGCCGTGGTGGACCCGTTGCGGCGGCTGGCGAACCGGAACATCGACGTCCGCGTGATCCTGCGCGGGCTGCTGCTGCCGGGCCGGTCGATCGGCGACGAGGTGGTCGCCGTGCTGCGCAAGCACCTGTTCGGCGATCGGCGGATGAGCGAACTGCCGGAGTCACCGCAGTTCGTGTTCAACGCGACGAACCTGCAGAACGGCGAGCTCTGGTGGTTCTACCGCGACAAGGAGCCGCCGACCGCGGCGGGCGAACCGATCCTGCTGGCCACCGCCGTCGCCGCGTCCTCGGCCTTCCCGCCGTTCCTGTCGCCGGTGAAGGTGCCGACCAGCGCGAGTGAACGCGAAAGCGGGCTGCCGGAAGAGGCCGTGCTCAGCGATGCCGGGGTGTTCGACAACCTCGGCCTCGACCCGGTGGTCCCACGCTGCGACACGGTGCTGGTCAGCGACGCCGGGCAGAAGTTCGACTTCCAGCCGCGGGTCAAGCGGAACTGGGCGCTGCACCTGCTGCGGGTGCTCGACGTGATCGACAACCAGGTGCGCTCGCTGCGCAAGCGCGGCCTCGTCGAGTGCTACGTCGAAGGCGAGGCGGCCGGTGCCTACTGGGCCGCCCACAGCGACATCGACGACTTCGAGATGCCGGACACCCTGCCCGCCCCGAAGGCGAAGTCGGACCAGCTGGCCGCCGTCCCCACCCGCCTGCACCGCCTGGACGCCGACCTGCAGCGCGGCCTGATCAACTGGGGCTACGCCGTCACCGACGCCGCCCTGCGCAAACACGTGGTGACGACCGCCGAACCCCCGACGGCCTACCCCTACCCGGAGTCCCCACTGGGTTGACCTCCAGTTAGCTGGAGCTCCTAGGCTGCGCGGCATGACCTTCACCGCAGCCGAACGCGAGTACCTGCTCGGGCAGGGGCTCGGCCGCCTGTCCACCATCGGGCCGGACGGCGGGCCGCAGTCGCGTCCGGTCGCCTTCCGGCTCAACGACGACGGCACCATCGACATCAGCGGCCCGGCCAACGAGACCAGCCGCAAGTACAAGAACGTCCAGGCGCGGCCGGAGGTCTCGTTCCTGGTCGACGACATGACGCCGGACGATCCCGCCGAGGTCAAGCCGGGCTGGGGCCGCGGGGTGGAGATCCGCGGCCACGCCGAGCTGGTCACCGTGGAGGTGCCGCCGGTGGCGCCGGACTACTTCAGCAAGGAGGTCATCCGGGTGCGGCCGCGGCGGGTGATCTCGTGGCACCTGGAACGCGAGCGCGATCTGCACTCGCGCACCGTCTGAACTCGCTCAGCCGAGGGCGCGCTGCAGGTCTCGCCAGAGGTCTTCGGGGTCTTCGAGGCCGACGGAGAACCGGACCAGGCCCGGCGGCACGTGGGCGTCGCCGGCCAGCCAGGCCCGGCGTTCCACGCAGCTTTCGACGCCGCCGAGGCTGGTGGCGTGCCGGATGAGGCGCAGGCCCGCGCACACGGCGTCGGCTGCTTCGGCGCCGTCGAGTTCGAAGGCGATCATCTGGCCGGAGCCCGGGTAGCGGACGCGCGTGACGTTCGGGTGCTGCCCGAGGCGTTCGGCGAGGAATTCCGCGCTGCGCGAGGCTTCCGTCAGGCGCACCGGCAGTGTGCGCAGGCCGCGCAGCGCGAGGTACGCCTCGAGCGCGCCGGGCGTCGCGCCGTTGCGGGTGCGCGCGTCGCGCAGTGCCTTCGCCAGCTCCTCGTCCTTCGTGACGGTCAGGCCGAGCAGCAGGTCGCTGTGGCCGCCGATCAGCTTGGTCGCGCTGTGCACCACGATGTCGGCGCCGAGCGCGAGCGGCTGCTGGCCGAGCGGGGTGGCGAAGGTGTTGTCCACCACCACCTTCGCCAGGTGCCCCTCGGCCGCGTCGGCCACCGCCTTGATGTCGATCACGTCGAGCGTGGGGTTCGTCGGCGACTCCAGCCAGACCAGGTCGGCCCACTCGGCGGCGGCCGTCCACGCGGCCAGGTCCGACGGCTCCAGTTCGACCGCCCGCAGGCGCCCGTTCTTCGCCGCGTGCCCGAGGAGGCCGCGGGTGCCGGCGTAGCTGAACCGCGGCACGGCCACCTCGGCCCCGACCGGCAGCAGGTCGATCACCGCCGCCGCGGTCGCGATGCCCGAGGCGAAGGCGGTCGCGTGCCCGCCCTCGAGCAGGCCGATCGCCTCCTCCAGCGCGGCCCAGCTCGGGGTGCCGTCCTCACGCGAGTACGCCCGCGCCCCACCGGCGTGGAAGGTGCTCACCGGCACGATCGGGGTGTTCAGCGGCTCACCGGGCTCCTGCGGCCGTCCCGCCGCCACCGCCCGGGTACGGGGTGACCAGTCTTCGAAGTCCACCCGGCCAACCTAACCGCAGGTCAGCGGGCGTGCGTGGGGAGGGCCGTCCTAACGGCCGTAGACTCCCGCCACCGTCTTACGATCGGCGACCGGACCGTCGTACGCCGGGGCCTTCAGCTTCGCCGGGGTTTTGCCGGTGAGGGCGCCCTGGACCTGGGTGGCCACGCCGATCATCCCCGACCGCCGCGGGTGGTAGTTCAGCGCGGCGAGCAGGTTGATGTCCTTGCCCTGGATCCACGCGGCCCCACCGGGCGCGCAGGCGTCGTGCCCGAGCGAAGCGGGGTACATGTCGACGAAGGTGGTGTCGCCGTCCTCGGCCGCGGCCTTGGCGAGTGCCCCGTTCAGCTCCTGCTCCACGCTGTCCAGCCAGCGCAGGTCACCGTCGGCGAAGGGCAGGATGTTCGGGCAGGTCCCGGTCGGCGGGCCGATCCGCGGGTAGCCGACCAGCACCACCTTCGCGTTCGGGGACCGCTCGTGCACGCCGTCCAGCACCGCGGTCACCCGCGTGCCGGTCTGCTCGATTCGCTGCTTGATGGTGTCCACGCCGTCGACGGTGAACTTGTCCCGGCACGGCGAACCGGTCGGGTCCTGCTCACGCAGCGGCGGGCAGTCGCCGACCAGGGTGCCGAACACGCCGTAGTCGTTGCCGCCGATGCCGATGGTCACCAGGTCGGTGTCCGCCTTGAGGGCGTTGAACTGCGGCGGGTTCGAGCCGAGCGGCACCGACTGCGCGGCGGTCATGTTCGTGGTGTCCGCGCCACCGCAGCTGACGTCGGTGAACGACCCCACGTCCAGGTTGCGCGCCAGGAACGACGGGTAGTTGTTCGTCGAGCGCGCGCAACCCAGCGGGTCGAGCCGCATGAACGGGATGAGCGGGCCGGAGGTGTAGGAGTCCCCCAGCGCGACGTAGTGCTCGTAGGCGGGTGCCGCCGAGGCGACGCCCGTCCCCGCGGTGATCCCGGTCAGCAGCGCAGCGGCGACCAACGCGCCTTTTCGAATGGACACGCCCCAACTCCCTTGTTGGCCCTCAGTGAGCGAGTGACTTCAGTTCGCATCTGGAGTATGCGGAGTCCGGGCCGCGCCGGACACCCACCATCAGGCTGGTTGTCGGCGGCCGGCGAACTCCACCACCTGCTGGTACGTCGGCCGGTTCTGGGTGCTGATCTTGTCGTGCGTGATGCCGCCGAGCGGGCGGTGGATCAGCGAGTCGGCGCACCACTGGTCCCCGGCCGAGCAGTCGCCGTCACCCGGGTAGACCTCGTTGACCGGCTGCGCGGCGGCCTGCTTCACGGTGTTCAGCAGCAGCGTCCGGCACTGGGCCAGATCCCCGCCACCGCAGTACTCCGCGCCGAGCGGGCCGGCCACCTGGTCACCGAGGACCGACCGGAGGTCCTTGTGCACGTAACCCCACCAGCCCGACTGGTACGCCGAACCCTGATGCCCCTGGCCGACGTGCTTGCCCGGCACCTCGTTCTGCCAGCCCGACGGCGATTCGTTGATCTTCAGCACGCCGGTCATCGCGGTGAAGGCCGGCGTGCCGAGCCCCGGCTCGAACTGGGCGCGGACCAGCAGCGGCCACCAGGCGTCCATGATCTTGATGGCTTCCGCGTCGGCGTAGGCCTTGCTGCCCGGGCTGGTCTCCGCCCGCAGCGCGCCCCGGCTCTGCCAGTCCTTCAGCTTGGTGAGCGCGGCCGCGGCGGCCGGATCGGTGACGGCCGCGCTTTCGATCACCCGCAGCAGTTGCGGCAGGACCTTCTCCGCACGCAGGTCCGCCAGCCCGGCCTCGGCCATCGCCTGGGTCAGGTTCACCCTGGTCACCTTGGTGCCGCTGTCGATCAGCGCCCGGACGCGGCGGTCGAGCAGGTCCCCGCGGTGCACGGCGGACTTCTCGTACCCGCTGGCCGCGTAGTCCTTGGCCTGCGCGTTGTTCCAGCTGATGTAGTAGTCCTGGTTGACCGAGTTCGGGTGCTGCTCGAACGGGGTGTAGTCGGCGCGGTTGGTCGCCGGGTTCCAGTTCCGCCACTCCAGCCCGGCGCCCGCCTTGATCGGCATGCTCGGGTCGGCGTTCGGGTGCCGCACCGGGTTCGCGCCGGAGTTGTAGTAGGCGGTGTCCTGGGCGTCGGCGTAGAACCAGTTGAACGTGTAGTTGATCTGCGAAGCGGCGCGCTGGAAGTCGGCGGCGGACTTCACCGCGTCGGGGTCGTTGAACTCCTGGAACCCGAGCAGCGCGTCGACCTCGTGGAAGTAGCTGCTGCGCAGGGCCGCGTACGCGACCGGCTTGCCCTCGACGATCGCGCGGTGCGTCACCGGCCCGTACTGGGTGCGGAAGGCCCGCAGCGTGTACGAACCGGCCGGGGTGCCGTCGGCGAGCGTCGGCTTCCACGAGTTCTTGCGCTCGATGACCTCCATCGGCGTGCACTGGCCGTTGAACAGGTAGGCGTTCGACTCCTTGGTCGCCGGGGCGCCCGAGGGATCGCACAGTTCCAGCGCGTAGGTGTCGATGATGTCCTGGTTCGCGCTGGTCGCGCTCCACGCGTAGTCCTGGCCGCGTCCGAGCAGCACGTAGAGGCTCACGCCGGCGAACGAAGCACCGCGTGCACTGATGCCAGGCCCCTGGAGTTCCTGGAGCATCAGCAGTTGCGGAGCGAAGTAGCTGGTCTGCGGGCCGAACACGGAGACCGGGTGGCCGCTGGCGGTGTGCTGCCCGGAGACCACCAGCGCGTTGGACATGCCGTGCTTCTCGCTCAGCAGATCGGCCGGGAGCACGCCGTCGGCGAACATGTCGCGGGCCGGTTCCTGGGCCGCGGGTGCGGCGGGCTTCACCGAAGCGCCCTGGCCGCCGACCTCGTCGAAGACCGTCTGTTGTGGACTGACCGAGCCCGGCTGCGGCATCGCCGCGCCCTGCGGGTTCGCCGGTGTCTTGCCGTACGGGAAGCTCTGGCCCTCGTGCAGCGTGTACACCGTCTCGGGGTCGTTCTCCGACCGCAGGCTGCGCCAGACCTCTTCGCCCTGTTCGACGCCGTAGCGCTCCTGGATGGCCAGCTTCGCGATCGCGGCCTGCACCTCACCGCCGCCACCGCCGCCGAACTGCGCGCCGACCACCGAGGACAGCACCACCATGTCGGTCAGCTTGAACGGCTCGATCTTGCCCGCGTTGGTGATCGCGTCGATGTGCCCGGTCAGCACGTACTCGCCGGGGAAGTACCGGCCGGAGTGCGCTTCGCTGATGTACTTGTTGATGCCTTCGACGTAGGCGGCCGCGTCGGCGTACCCCTGCGCGCCACGCGGGCCGGAGTTCTTCACCTCGTCGATCTGGCGCTGCAGTTCTTCCTCGGTGTAAGGCGCGCTGGCGAAGAACTGGCGCTCGAGTTCGCGGTTGCCCTCGGCCCCACCGGCGAACGACGACAGCTGGCCCCGGCCGACGCGGCGCATCACGTCCATCAGCCACAGCCGGTCCTGCGCGGCGGCGTACCCGGCGCCGAACTCGGTGCCGGACCGCGTGGTGCCGGTGATGTGCGGGACGCCGGTCGCCTTGTCCCGGACGATGGTCACGTCGGACCGCGGCTTGATGGTGCTCTCCACCTGGCCGGCGGGCACGCCGAAGGAGGCGTCGTTGAAGAACTTGCCGATGGTCTCGGTGGTCAGGCCGCGGTAGTTCGCGCCGAGGTCGGCGTACTTGCCGAGCTGGTCGGCCGAATGCGCGGGCCGGGTGCCGAGCACCCGGTGCGCCAGGATGCCGGCGAGCGTGGCGTTGCCGTTCTGACCGGGCGGCAGGATGTCCCCGCACTGGCCTTGGCAGTAGTCGATCGGCGGCGGCGCCTGCCCCACCGCCTGCGGTGGCACGACCACCAGGGTCGCCGCGAGCGCCCCCAGCCCGATGAACGTCCCGATGCGTCGGCGCATGCCACCGGCTCCCTTCGACGGTGTGACGTGCAGCACGGTACGCAGGCGGAGGGCTGTTTGTGAATACCTCTCACATTGTGTCGTCCCGACGGAGTATCGCCACCTGCGGCGCGGACCACGGCCATCGCCTACCGTGGGTCCTCATCGAACGAACAGGGAGGAACGCGGTATGGCACTGGAGAAGCCCGAGGTCGACGCCCCGGAAGGGGCCCCGCCCGCCGAGCTGACGGTGGTCGACCTCACCGAGGGCGACGGTCCCCAGGCGCAGGCCGGGAGCACGGTCTCCGTGCACTACGTGGGGGTCGCGTACTCCACCGGTGAGGAGTTCGACGCCTCGTGGAACCGCGGGCAGACGCTCGACTTCCCGCTCGGCGCCGGTTACGTCATCCCCGGCTGGGACCAGGGCGTGGCCGGGATGAAGGTGGGCGGGCGACGCCGCCTGACCATCCCGCCGCACCTGGGCTACGGCGACCGCGGGGCCGGCGACAAGATCAAGCCGGGCGAGACGCTCATCTTCGTGGTGGACCTCGTCGGCGTGCGCTGAGCTTTCCGCTTCGGCGGCGGTCAGCGGCGCGGTAGGCTTTCCGACCGTGCTGCTGACCGAGTTCTGCACCCGGTTGCCCGAGTTGCGCCGACGGCTCAAGGACGGCGATCGGGTTCTGGTCGAGCAGGCGGTGCTCGCCGCACGCGACGGGAAACCGGTCGACGCGAAGGTTTCCCAGTTGCTCGGCCCCGGCGTGCAGCTGACCGAGGTGTACGGCCCGTCCACCGGCGTCAACGGCGCTTTCCTTTGTCCCACCGGCAAATGCGGCCGGGTCGTCTACCGCCGCGCTGGTGACGAGCTGCCCGTCTGCCCGCTGTTCGAGCGGGATCTGCGGTTCGTGGCCGACGGATGATCGTCACCACGCTGGTCACCGAATTCGGCAAGAAGGCCGCCGAGCGCTGGCTCGCCCTGCTCGCCGTGCCGGGACTGGTGTTCACCGGCTTCGCGGTGGTCGCCGTGCTGCTGGGGCACGCGCGGTGGGCCGAGTTCGGCTCGATCGGCGCCCGGCTGTCGGGGTGGTCCGACGGCACCACGCGAACGTTGCTGGTGGCGATCCTCGTGGTGGCCGCCGCGGCGGCGGCCGGTTATCTCGCGCAAGCGCTCGGCGGCGGCGTGGAAAACCTGCTCACCGGGCAGTGGTCCCGGCTCGGCCGTTCACTCGCCACCTCGCTGACCGCCCGCCGCCGTGAGCGGTGGGACGCGCTGAACGACGGCGAGCACAACGAGGAACGCAACCGCTTCGCACTGAGCCCGCCGATCCGCCCGACCTGGATCGGCGACCGGCTGTGCGCGCCCGCGGTCCGCGTCCGGCAGGACTACGGGCTCGACCTGGCCAGCACCTGGCCGCGACTTTGGCTCCTGTTGCCGGATTCCATGCGCGAACCACTGGCCGCCGCGCGCGCCCGGTTCGACGCCGCCTGCGCGCTGGGCGGCTGGTCGCTGCTGTACCTGGCGCTCGGGGCGTGGTGGTGGCCGTCGGCGGTGGTCGGCGTCGCGCTCACCCTGACCAGCTGGCGCCGCGCCCGATCCGCCGCCGCGGGGTACGCCGACCTGGTCGAATCCACCGTCGACGTGCGCCGCGACGAGCTGATCCGCCATTTCGCCCGCGACCCGGAGATCGGCCGCGTGCAGGGCCTCGACCTGACCGAACGGTTCCGCAAGGGCACCTGACGTGTGAAGAACCTTGTTCGGCGAGGGATCCGGCAGTACCTTCGGTGCGTCACATGTGACAAGGGGCTGAGCACTGTCACATGTGCCTGATCGAGGGGGCTGTTGCATGACATCACCGGACTGGATGCTGCCGGGATTCACCGAACTGGCGCGGCTGGGCGAAGGGTCGTTCGGGCGCGTGGTGCTGGCGCGGCACGACCAGTCCGGCATCGAGGTGGCGATCAAGTACCTGTTCGCCCGGCACCTGGGCGATCCCGAGCACGTGGCCCGCTTCCGCGAGGAGGCCCGGCAGGCCGCGCGGGTGATCAGCCCGCACGTCGCCCGGCTGCACGAATTCGTCGAACGGCCCGAGGGCGCGGCGATCGTGATGGAGGCCGTGCCGGGGGTGTCGCTGAAGGCGGTGCTGGCCGAAGGGCCGCTCGAACCGGAAGCCGCGCTCGCCGTGTTGAAGGGGTCGCTGCTCGGGCTCGCCGCCGCGCACGCGGTCGGCACCGTGCACCGCGACTACAAACCGGACAACGTGCTCGTCGGCGCCGACCGGCAGAGCAAGCTCGTCGACTTCGGCCTGGCCGTGCTGGCCGGGTCCACCGGCGTCCCGGCTGGCACGCCCGCGTACATGGCGCCCGAGCAGTGGTCCTACTCCGTCGCCACGCCGTCGACCGACGTCTACGCGGCCACCTGCGTGTTCTTCCAGTGCGTCACCGGGGAACGGCCGTACGCCGCCGACGATTCGACCGTGCTGCGGGATCTTCACGAGTACGCGCCGATCCCGTTCGGTGCGGCACCGGAACCCATCCGCGAGCTGATCCGCCGTGGCATGGCGAAGAAACCGGAGCAGCGGCCGGGCAACGCCGCCGAGTTCGTGTCCGAAGTGGAGCGTGCGGCCCGCGCGGGTTACGGCGACGACTGGGAAAACCGCGGCCTGGCGCGGCTGGCCGGTCGAGCCGCCGCGGTGATGGCGCTCTCGCCGGTGGCCCTGCTGGCGGCCGCCGCGCACCTCGCGCCGGCCACCGGGGCGCTGGCGGGCAGCGGCACCGCGGCCACCGTCGGCGCGGGCGCCGGCAAGGCCGTTCTCGGCACCACCACGGCGAAAGTGGTCGCCGGGGTGGCCACGCTCGCGGTACTCGCCGGGACCGGTGCCGCGGTGCTCATCGCCAACCAGGACGACGCGCCACCGCCGCCGGAGCCCACGCCGATCGCCGCACCCGCGCAGCCCGGCCCCGATTTCGCCATCCGCACCACCACCAGGGCCGTGGAGGGCACGCCGATCTCGGTGGAGGTCCAGCACGGCCAGGTGACCGGGCTGCCGGACGCGGACGTCGAGCGCAAGGTCAACGAAGCGCTGCGGCAGCCGGACGAGCGGTTCGGCGGTTACCTGCTGACCTCGTACGGCCCGGATACTTCCCCGGATTCGAAGGGCACGGCCGAATTCCGGATGCGGGGACCGCGGCTGGTCTCGCTCAGGCACGACTTCAGCAACCCCGGCTCGGGCGCGAGCGTGTCGCCGATGTCGGTGACCGTCGACCTGGAAACCGGCGCGATCGTGGAGATCACGGACTTCTTCGCCGATGTCACCGATTCCGGCGCGCAGCGGCTGCAGGAGCGGATCGCCGGGCGGATCGCCGACTGCCCCGACGTGGAACCGTTCTCCGCCGACAGCTTCCGCGCGGTCCGCAGCGCACCACCGGTGGTGCAGCCGATCGCCGCCGCCGACGGCCTCGACCTGATGCTGAACCTCGGGCGGGCCTGCGGGGTCCGCGAGGTGGTCGTGCCCTACGCCGAATTCGCCGACCTGCTCGGCCCGGCGTTCACCGCGAAACTGCCGCCGGGCACCGTGCCCGCCCCGCAGGCGCCGCCGAAGAGCTCGTCGAAACCGGCGGCGGGTGGTGAATCGGTGCCGCAGACGCCCGAGGGCGCGGCGATCGTGCTCGAGCGGTACTTCCACGCCACGGCGGCGAAGGACCTGGACGTGGTGTGCGAGATCAGCAGGCCCGCGTGGGAATCGGAAGGCGACCTCGCCAGTTGTGTCGAGGCGTTCACCGCGCTTTTCGACTACCTCACCCCGCAGGAAATCACCGAGGCGAGGAACGCGAAGGTCGATCCGGCCAAGCTCCGGAAGGATGGCCCGACCCGGATCCACGCGCCGAAGGCCGCGTTGGCGAACATCACCGGCGTCGACCCGAAGGGCTTCACCCTGGAGTGGCGCGGCAACTCGTGGTTCATCATCGCCTGAGCCAACTGTTTCAACTGTTTTGACGGTCAGAGGGGGAATGTCATGAGGGACGAAGAAGGCTGGAGCCTCACGGATGCGTGGGACTACGGCGACGAGCCCGCGGCCGCGCCGGAACCGGTGCGCCAGGAAGCACTCGTCACGGTCACCGGCGACCGGGTGCGGCTGGCCGCGGACTGGCGGGACCGGGTCGACCCGCGTTCGCTGCACACCGAAGTGCTCACCGCGGTGCAGACGGCCGCGATCACGGTGACGGCACCCGCACGCGAACCGGTGCGCCCGGATCCGGATACGAGCCCGATCACCCCGACCGACGCGCTGCGCCTGCTCGACGCCGTGCAGGCGGATCTCGACGCGTTCGCCCGCCAGGTCGTGGCCTTCGACGACCGGCCGGAGTGGGTGGACAGCCGGGGCGGGCACGCCGCCGGATCCAGCGTCCACGGCCAGGTCCGCGAGTTCGAAATCGACGCGAAGTGGGCGCGCAGCGCGCCGAACGCCGAGATCGAAGAGGAACTGAGCGACGTGCTGACCCAGTTGCGCCGCAAGGACGACAGCAGCGAACTGATCCACGGTCCGCGAACCTCCGCCGTCGCCGAACTGCGTGCCCTCACCGCCGATCCGCAGGCGCTGCTGCGCCGGGTCGGCCTCCTGCCCGCGAAGGGACCGACGGCGTGACCGCGGAGAAGTTCGACCCGAACAAGCCGAGCGCGCGCGACATCCAGGTGGCGCTCGGCGACCTCCGGCACGACGCCGGCGTCTGGGACCACGCGGCGAAACTGCTCGCCACCCCGCGTCAGTCCGCGCAGGGCCTGGCGCTGAAGAAGGGCGCGCTCGGCTACGTCGGCGAGCCGACCGGCCTCGACGAAGACGTGGAAGCCGCCAGGAAGCAGCTCGCCGGAATGCTCACGCAGGCCGAGGCCTACTTCGGCACGATCGCCGCCGCCCTGCGCAAGGCGGCGAACGCCTACGAGGCGGACGAACGCGACCACCTGCACGAACTCCACAAGTACTACTGAGGGGCCTTCCGATGGACATGCTGGTGACGCCGAACGTGGATCGCGTGCTGCGGGAGGCCTGCGGTTACCGCGAAAAGGTGGAGAAGGAGCTCGACGCGTTCGTCCGGGAGGTGCACAAGCAGATCGCGCAGTTCCCCGACCTGCTGGAGAAGCTGCTCCAGCCCGCCAAGAGGCAACTGGCCGCGCTGGAAGCGATGATCAAGCAGCTGAAGGACCAGGCCGCACCGTGGTTCGAGAACATGGGCTCACCATCGGCCCTGCGCGAAGCCGCTGATGGCTGGAGCGAGCTGGTCAACACCAAGGTCTCCGCCATCTCCGACGACGAACTGGGCAAGCTGACCGCCGCGCACCGGTGGCACAGCGACGGCGCCACCGCCTACCGGCAGCTGATCCCGGTGCAGCAGAAGAAGCTGGACGAGGTGGCGGACCTGGCCGCCGGACTGCGGGAAAACCTGCGCGGCATGGCGAACGCCGTCGAAAGCTTCTGGACCGCCGTGGGCCTCGGTTACGCCAGTTGCGTCACCGCCGTGCTCGGCATCGTCGGCGCCGCCGCCGTCGGCGGCCCCCTCGGCGGCGCACTGGGGCTCATCGCCCTGGTGTCGGCGGTGGTCAGCGAACTGCTGGACCTGGTCACCGCCGCCGCCGAAGGCCTGCTCGCCCAGTTCCAGACCGCCAAGGACACCCAGGCCGCCCTCACCGAAAGCCTGGCCAACCTCGGCACCACCTGGCCCAAAACCACCACCGACCTGGGCGACGGCTCCATCTCCGACCACGACCGCTCCCACTGGCGCCTGAACCTATGACCCACCCCACACCCGCGCGCCCCCCCAACGCCGATCAACTCCCCACCCACAACAACGAGGCGCTGATCAGCCACGACACGAGGTGACCACTCAACGGAGCCCAGCCACAACACCGCTGGTGAACACACACGAAGAACCACGCTGGTTCAGCAGGAGCTCGCACCGCGGGGGGCTTGGGGGGCTCGGCCCCCCAACAAGACAAGGACAACGGGAAAGGCCCCCGCGGCGAAGCTCGCGGGGGCCTTGAACAAGAGTGGGCGAGGAGGGAGTTGAACCCTCACGTCCTTTCGGACACACGGACCTGAACCGTGCGCGTCTGCCATTCCGCCACTCGCCCGAGTGGTTCACTGCGACAGCGAGAGCAGCCTATCAGGCCGTCTGCGGCGGTTTCAGCGGGGGCCGTGTAGAACCGCCCGCACCCGGATAGGATCGGTGCGGAAGCACAGACGCGTGAGGGGAGGGTTTGCCCGGTGGGCCGCGCTAAGCGTTTTGATCGGCGCCTGGAGGGCCTGGTCGGCAACACCTTCGCGCGCATGTTCGGTGGCAATGTCGTCACTCAGGAAGTGGCGCAGGCACTGGAGCGTGAGAGTGAGGACAACGTTCGTGAGCTGGCCGGAGGCCGTGAGCTCGCGCCCAACCACTACATCGTGTCGCTGGGCCCGACCGATCACGACCGCATGGCCGGTGACGAACAGCGCGTCACCCGTGTGCTCGCCGAAGCGGTGGCGGAGCATCTCGCCGAGCAGGGGTGGGACACCTATGGTGACGTCGTAGTTTCGCTCGAGCGCACCGAGGCGCTGCATACTGGACAGTTCAAGACACGCTCGTCCGTCGATCCCGATGTCAAGGCCAGCGAGATCACGGCCCCCGGCAACGGAAGTCCTGGACGGTCAGCACGACCCAGCAACGCAGGAGACCCAGCAATGAGCCAGCCCCCCGGCTACGGCCAATACGACCAGGGTGACCCGTACGGCCAGCAGGGCCAGTACGGCTACGGACAGCAGGGCCAGCCCGGTTACGACCAGGCCGGCTACGGCGGCCAGCAGCAGGGCGGCTACGACCAAGGTGGCTACGGCGGCGGTCAGCCCGGCTATGACCAGGCGGGCTACGCCGGCGGTCAGCAGCAGCCTGGCTACGACCAGGCCGGTTACGGCGGCCAGCAGCCCGGTTACGACCAGGGCGGTTACGGCGGCGGTCAGCCCGGCTACGACCAAGGCGGCTACGCCGGTCAGCAGCCCGGCTATGACCAGGGCGGCTACGGCGGCGGCCAGCCCGGCTACGACCAAGGCGGCTACGCCGGTCAGCAGCCGGGTTACGACCAGGGTGGCTACGCGGGACAGCAGCAGCCGGGGTACGACCAGTACGGCGGCCAGCAGCAGGCGTACGGCCAGCCCGCCGCGCCGGACCCGTACGCGCAGGCCGGTTACCAGCCGCCCGCCACGCAGAGCCCGAACCGCCAGCTCGCCGCGAGCCTGCAGCTCGACGACGGGTCGAACCGCACCTACTCGCTCAAGCAGGGCGGTAACGTGGTCGGCCGCGGGCAGGACGCGGACTTCCGGCTGCCGGACACCGGGGTCTCCCGGCGCCACCTGGAGATCACCTGGGACGGGCAGAGCGCCACGCTGGCCGACATCGGGTCCACCAACGGGACCACGGTGAACGGCACCCCGGTGCAGACCTGGCAGCTGGCCGACGGCGACGTGATCAGGGTCGGTCACTCGTCCCTGGTGTTCCGCACCCAGGGCTGACGTAGGCCCCGTCCGAGCGCTCCCGCAGAATGAGAGTCCGCGGGAGCGTTGCGACGTACCCGCGTCGCCGCACGAAGCCGTACTGAGGAGCTGACACACAAGGTGCCAGAGCTGGTCGTTCAACTGACCAGGGTGGGATTTCTCGTCCTGCTCTGGCTGTTCGTGCTGGCCGCGCTGCGGGTGGTCCGCTCCGACCTCTACGCGGCGTCGGGCCTGCGGGTGGCGCTGCCCAGCCTGCGCCGGAACAAGGAGAAGGCGAAGCCACCGCGTGGCGGGAAGGTGCCCCGGCAGATGGTCGTCACGCACGGCGCGCTGGCCGGCACGCGGATCGCGCTGGACGGCCGCCCGATCCTGATCGGGCGGGCCGACGACTCGACGCTGGTGCTCGACGACGACTACGCCTCGACCCGGCACGCTCGCCTATCACTGCGTGGGGAAGACTGGTACGTGGAAGATCTGGGCTCGACGAACGGGACCTACCTCGACCGGGCTAAGGTCACAGCACCCCTCCGAGTTCCACTCGGGGTCCCCATCCGGATCGGCAAGACGGTGATCGAGCTTCGCCCATGACCCTCGTCCTCCGCTACGCGGCCCGCAGTGACCGTGGCCTGGTGCGATCCAACAACCAGGACTCCGTCTACGCCGGCCCCCGCCTGCTCGCGCTCGCCGACGGCATGGGCGGGCACGCCGCCGGTGAAGTGGCCAGCAAGGTCGTCATCGCCTCACTCGCCCCGCTGGACGACGACGAACCCAGTGACGACCTGCTCTCGCAGTTGCGCGACGCGGTCGCCGCCGGCAACGGCGCGATCGCCGAGCTGGTCGCCAACGACCCCGACCTGGACGGCATGGGCACCACGCTCACCGCGGTGCTGTTCTCCGGTTCGCGGCTCGGCCTGGTGCACGTCGGCGACTCCCGCGCCTACCTGCTGCGCGACGGGCAGTTCACCCAGATCACCCGCGACGACAGCTTCGTCAACGAACTGCTCGAACAGGGCCGCATCACCGAAGAGGAAGCGGCCACCCACCCGCAGCGTTCGCTGCTGCTCAAGGCGCTGACCGGGCACGAGGTGGAACCCAGCCTGACCGTGCGCGAGGCCCGCGCCGGCGACCGCTACCTGGTCTGCTCCGACGGGCTGTCCGGCATGGTCAGCGACGAGACCATGGCCGAGGCCATGCGCATCCCGGACCCGCAGGACTGCGCGGACCGGATGATCGAGCTGGCGCTCAAGGGCGGCGGCACGGACAACGTCACGGTGATCATCGCCGACGTGGTCGACGTCGACTACGGCGAGAACGCGCCGATCGTCGGTGGCGCCGCGGGCGACGGCAGTGACGACTACAACCACCAGGGCGACTCCCCGGCCGCGCGGGCCAGGGCGCTGACCGCGCCCCCGCCCCAGCCGCGGCGCCAGGACTCCGCCCCGCCCCCGGACCCCAAGGCCCGGCGGCGGAAGCTGTTCCGCGTCTTCGGCGTGCTGATCCTCGTGTTGATCGTGCTCGCCGCGGGCACCATCGCGACCAGGTACTGGGTGCTGAGCCAGTACTACGTGGGCGCGGGTGCAAACGACGAGGTCGTCATCTACCAGGGGGTTTCCGGCAGCGTGCTGGGTCTGGACCTGCAGGAGCAGGTGGAGGACTCGTGTGCGCCCGGCGCCAACCTGTGCGACCGGCTGCTGCTGTCCGACCTGCAGGAAGCACCCCGCGAGGACGTGCGCAACGGGGTTCGGATGGACAGCCTGCCCGCGGCCCGCGACTACATCGACTCGCTGTGGGACAAGCGGCTGCCGATCTGCCCCGAGCCCCCGAGCCAGGGCGGCGGCATCCCGGGTGAGGTCCCGGGTTCCGGTGGCGGCCTGATCGGCGGCTTCGGCGCGCAGCAGCAGACCCCGGTCCAGCCGCCGCCGTCCTCGGCGCCGCCGGTCGAACCGTCGTCCGCGCCGGTGGAACCCCCGAGTCCGGATCGCCCGGGGGTGGACTGCCGGCTCGCCACGGGCGGCGTCCGCTGATGGCGCAGCCCACCTCCGATCCCGCCGGTCAGTACGTCACCAATCCCCCGCGTGACCTGCCGACCCGGCGCGGGACGGAACTGGCCATGCTCGGCTTCGCCTCGTTCATCGTCACCGCGGCGTTCATGCTGGTGGAGGCGAACCAGGAGCAGGAGCTGAGCCTCGCCATCCTCTGGTACGGGCTGGCCTACATGGCCATCCTCACCGTGGCGCACCTCGCGGTGCGCCGGTGGGCGCCCTACGCCGACCCGCTGATCCTGCCGTGCGTGGCCCTGCTCAACGGGCTGGGCCTGGTGATGATCTACCGGATCGACCTGGCGCTGACCGAGCGGGCGCTCCAGCTCGGCCGCGACTTCTCGCCGGAAGCGCCGAAGCAGGTGATGTGGACGGTCATCGCGCTGGTGCTGTTCCTCGCCGTGCTGCTCCTGGTCAAGGACCACCGCACGCTCACCCGCTACGCCTACACCTTCGGCCTGGTCGGCATCATCGCGCTGGGTCTGCCCGCGGTGCTGCCCAGCTCGATGTCCGAGGTCAACGGCGCCAAGGTCTGGATCCGGCTCGGTTTCGCGCAGATCCAGCCCGGTGAGTTCGCGAAGATCCTGCTGATGATCTTCTTCGCGTCGTTCCTGGTGTCGAAGCGCGACCTGTTCATGGCCGCGGGCAAGCGGGTGCTGGGGATCGAGCTGCCACGGGCGCGCGACCTCGGCCCGATCCTGATCGCCGCGGTGGCCTGCCTCGGCATCCTGGTCTTCGAGAAGGACCTCGGCACCTCGCTGCTGTTCTTCGGCGTGGTGCTGATGATGTTGTACGTGGCCACCGAGCGGATCATCTGGGTGATCGTCGGCCTCGGCCTGTTCATCGGCGGCGCGCTGATCGCCTTCCAGCTGTTCACCCACGTGCAGACCCGCGTGGCGAACTGGCTGGACCCGTTCGCCGACCCCACCGGCGACGGCTACCAGATCGTGCAGGCGCTGTTCGGGCTCGGCACCGGTGGCGTCGGCGGCACCGGCCTCGGCGCCGGCCGCCCGGAGATGGTGCCCGCGTCGAGCACCGACTTCATCACCGCGGCGATCGGCGAGGAGCTCGGCTTCATCGGGCTCTGCGCGCTCCTGATGGTCTACCTGATCCTGGCGATGCGCGGCATGCGCAGCGCGCTGGCCGTGCGCGACACCTTCGGCAAGCTGCTCGGCGGCGGGCTCTCCTTCGCCATCGTGATGCAGCTCTTCGTCATCGTCGGCGGGGTCACCAAGCTGATCCCGATGACCGGTATCACCACCCCGTTCCTGTCCTACGGTGGTTCGTCGCTGCTGGCGAACTACATCCTGATCGCGTTGCTGCTGCGGATCTCCGATGCCGCCCGCCGCCCGCAGACCAGCGTGAAGCCGCGCCCGCAACCGCAGGCGCCGCTGGCCGAAGCCCATACGGTGATGGTGGAGCGTCCGAAATGAACACACCACTGCGCCGCGTCGGCGTGACCATGCTCGTGATGTTGCTGCTGCTGCTGGTGAACGCCACCTACGTGCAGTTCATCAAGGCCGAGGACTACCGCACCGACCCGCACAACGCGCGCGTGCTGCTGGACGAGTACTCCCGCCAGCGCGGCAAGATCATCGCGGCGGCCAACGGCCAGGTGCTGGCCGGGGTCGAGCCGTCCGACGACAAGTACAAGTTCCTGCGCACCTACCCGGCGGGTCCGATGTTCGCCCCGGTCACCGGCTTCTACTCGATCCGGTACGGCGCCGGCGGCATGGAACGCGCCCAGGACGAGGTGCTCAACGGCTCCGACCCGCGGCTGTTCGTGCGGCGGCTGTCGGACATGGTCACCGGCCGCGACCCGCGGGGCGGGAACGTTGCGCTGACCATCAACCCGGCCGTGCAGAAGGCCGCCTACGAGGGCATGACGAAGAAGGGTTACACCGGCGCGCTGGTGGCGCTGGACCCGAAGACCGGCGAGGTGCTCGCCATGGTCTCCACCCCCTCCTACGACCCGAGCGGGCTCGCCTCGCACGACGGCAAGGAGCAGGAGAAGACCTGGACGGCGCTGGACGCCGACAAGACGAAGCCGATGCTGAACCGGGCCATCTCGGAGACCTACCCGCCCGGCTCCACCTTCAAGATCGTCACCACCGCCGCCGCGCTGGAAGACGGCATGAAGCCCGACAGCCAGGTCACCACCGCGTCCAACGTCAAACTGCCCGGCACCAACGCCGACCTGGAGAACTTCGGTGGCGCCACCTGCCAGGGCAGCACGCTCAAGGACGCGCTGGCCTACTCCTGCAACACCGCCTTCGCCGAGATCGCCGGCAACCTGGGCAAGGACAAGCTGACCGACACCGCGGAGAAGTTCGGCATCGGCCAGGCCGACTTGACCGTGCCGATGCGCGTGGCCCCTTCCGGCCTCGGTGACCTGGCGGGCAAGCCGCAGCTGTACCAGAGCGGCATCGGCCAGCGCGACGTCCGGCTGACGCCGCTGCAGGTCGCGCTGCTGTCCGCGGGCGTGGCCAACGGCGGCACGGTGATGAAGCCGCAGCTGATCAAGTCGCTGCTGGCCCAGGACCTCTCCGAGATGGAGAAGATGAGCCCCGAGGAGCTGACCGGCGACCCGGCGATGTCCTCGGCCAACGCCGGCATCCTGCGCGACATGATGCTGGCCTCGGAAGCCAACACCAAGGGCGGCGGCAAGAACGACGCGCTGAAGATCGCCTCCAAGACCGGCACCGCCGAACACGGCAACGACCCGAAGGCCACCCCGCCGCACGCCTGGTACACCGCCTTCGCGCCGGCCGACGACCCGAAGATCGCCCTCGCGGTGATCGTCGAGTCCGGTGGTGACCGCGGCCTGGCCGCGACCGGTGGCACGGTGGCCGCCGAGATCGGCCGCGCCGCCATCGCCGCCGCGCTCGGGGGTGGATGAGCCGATGCTGTCCACGGGTCAGCTGCTCGCCGAGCGCTACCGGCTCACCAGCCGGATCGCGGTCGGCGGCATGGGTGAGGTCTGGCAGGCCAGCGACACCCGGCTCGACCGCACCGTGGCGGTGAAGGTGCTCAAGGCCGAACTCTCCGGGGACGCGGAGTTCCTGCACCGCTTCCGCACCGAGGCGAGGACCACGGCTTCGCTCAACCACGCCGGCATCGCCGCGGTGCACGACTACGGCGAGACCGTGGCCGACGAGCTGAGCATCGCCTACCTGGTGATGGAGCTGGTGGAGGGCGATCCGCTGGCGGCCATCCTGGCCAAGCAGGGCCGGCTCTCCCCCGAGTTCACCCTGGACCTGCTGGAGCAGGCCGGGCGCGCGCTGCAGGCGGCGCACGAGCGCGGGCTGGTGCACCGGGACGTCAAACCGGGCAACATCCTGGTCACCCCGACCGGCCAGGTGAAGCTGACCGACTTCGGCATCGCCAAGGCCGCCGACGCGGCGCCGGTCACCCGCAACGGCATGGTGATGGGCACCGCCCACTACATCGCGCCGGAGCAGGCGCTCGGCGCGGACGCCGAACCGGCCAGCGACGTCTACTCGCTGGCGGTCTGCGGGTTCGAGTGCCTCACCGGTTACCGGCCGTTCCTGTCGGAGAACGCCGTGACGGTCGCCATGATGCACATCCGCGACATCCCGCCGCCGCTGCCGCCGGACGTACCGCCCGGTCTGCGCGCGCTCATCGAAGCGACGCTGGTCAAGGACCCACGGCAGCGCTACAACAACGGCGGCGAGTTCGCCAACGCCGCCGCCGCGGTGCGTGCCGGGCGGCCACTGCCACCGCCGATCGGGCTCGCCTCCGCCTACGCGCAGGCCGCGGGACAGCAGATGCCGGTAAACTCGCACGCGCCGGTCGGTCCCGTATCGCACCCGGCACTGCAGCCGGTACCGCCGCCGGCGCTTCCACCTGGCCCGACGGCCGGCGTCGGGCCGATGGTCCCACCGCGGCGGCGCAGTCACACGGGGTTGTGGATCCTGCTGGCACTGGTGGTGGTCGCGGTGCTCGTGACGGCCGCGCTGGTGATCCCGAAGCTGCTCAGCGGCTCCGGGCGCGACACACCGTCGGGGAACGTCGAGACCAGCGAACCGGTGGGTGAACCGGGTTACGAGCCGACGGTGCAACGCCCGGCGAAGCCCAGCGAGGGGCCGCCGCACCACACGCCCCAACCGGGGCCGGGTCAGATCGAGGACGGAGACAACGCGACGGAGGGTTCCGTGCGTTCACCCGGAGACGACGGCTTGCCAGGGATGATGGACCCAACATGGATGGAACGGAACGGCACGCACCGATGAGCACACCCCGACTGCTCTCCAATCGTTACGAGCTCGGCGACACGCTCGGCTACGGCGGCATGTCCGAGGTCCACCATGGGCACGACGTGCGCCTCGGCCGCGAGGTCGCCATCAAGATCCTGCGCGCCGATCTGGCCAGGGATCCCCAGTTCCAGGAGCGGTTCCGGCGGGAGGCGCAGAACGCCGCCGCGCTGAACCACCCCGCCATCGTCGCGGTGTACGACACGGGTGAGACGCAGACCGAGTACGGTCCGCTCCCCTACATCGTGATGGAGTTCGTTTCCGGGCGCACGCTGCGCGACATCGTCAAGACCGAAGGTCCGATGACGCAGAAGCGCGCCATGGAGGTGATGGCCGACGTCTGCGCGGCGCTGGACTTCTCGCACCGGCACGGCATCGTGCACCGCGACGTGAAGCCCGCCAACGTGATGATCACCGCCAACGGCGCGGTCAAGGTGATGGACTTCGGGATCGCCCGCGCCATCCACGACGGCCAGGCCGCGATGACGCAGACCGCCGCGGTGATCGGCACGGCCCAGTACCTCTCGCCGGAGCAGGCGCGCGGGGAGTCGGTCGACGCCCGCAGTGACGTCTACGCCGCCGGTTGTGTGCTGTACGAACTGATCACCGGGGAGCCGCCGTTCACCGGTGACTCGCCGGTCGCGGTCGCCTACCAGCACGTGCGGGAGGACCCGAACCCGCCGTCGTCGGTGAACCCGGCGGTGTCGCCGGAACTGGACGCGGTGGTGCTCAAGGCGCTGGCCAAGGGCCCGGCGAACCGGTACCAGTCGGCCGCCGAGATGCGCTCGGACATGGTCCGCACGCTGTCCGGCCAGAACCCGCTCGCGCCGATGGTGATGTCGGAGGACGAGCGCACGCAGGTGATGAACAGCCGTCGCCCGCCGGCCGCCTACGACGACGGGTACGCCGGTGACGGTTACGACGCGGACGCCGAGGACAGGGCCAGACGCAGCAAGCGCAACAAGATCTTCGCCGCGCTCGCCGTGGTCGGCGTGCTGCTCGTGGCCGGGGTGATGTACTTCGCCGGCGTGTTCGACGAGAAGAAGGAACTCGTCGCGATCCCGCCGGTCCAGGGCCAGCAGGAAGCGACCGCGTTCGAGGCGCTGCGCGTGGCCGGCCTGCAGCCGGAGAAGGAACCGGTCATCTGCAAGGCGCCGCAGGCCGGTGCCACGTCGCCGTGCAACAGCGACCAGATCAACAAGGTCGTCGCGACCAACCCGCAGGTGGGTGTCGAGGTGGCCAAGGGCTCGGTGGTGAAGGTGCAGATCGGCACCGCGCCGCAGAAGGTCAAGGTGCCCGACCTGGTCGGCAAGGAGCAGGGCCCGGCGTCCGACGCCGCCAAGGAGGCCGGCTTCGAGATCGACACGAACATCGAAGAGGTCGAGACCAAGGACCCCAGCGAGTACGGCAAGGTCATCGAGCAGAACCCGCGCTCGGGTGTGGAAGCCGAGCAGGGCACCGCGATCAAGCTGACCGTGGGCAAGCGGCCGAACCAGGTGCTCGCGCAGAGCCAGGTCGGCAAGAAGTTCAGCGAGGCGAAGAAGGCCCTGGAGGAGCTGAACCTGAAGGTGACCCGCAAGGACGTCACCTCGGAGAAGCCGAAGGACGAGGTCGTCGCGCAGAACCCGGTCGGCGGCACGGTCGACGAAGGCACCCTGATCACGCTGGAGGTCTCGACCGGGGCCAAGGAGCAGCTCTCCATGCCGGACGTGCAGGGCGCGACCCTGGAGCAGGCGAAGAAGGCGCTCAAGGAAGCCGGCTGGAGCGGTCAGCTGGTGACCCTGGAGGACGAGGTGAACGACGACGACCTGGACGGCCGGGTCACCAACACCGACCCCTCCGGCGGCTCCACGATCACCAAGGACCAGACGATCACCCTGTTCGTCGGAAAACTGAACCGCCCAGGCGGCCCCTCCATCCCCGGCCTCCCCGGCGGTAGTTGACCCCCGGGCTGAATGCTAGGAGTGGGGCATTACTTGCATTGATTGCAAGTAATGCCCCACTCATAGCATTCGGCGCCTGAACAACGCGTACCCCGAAGCCACCGCGACTTCGGCGAGGAACACCACGGCGGAGACGACCGTGGTGGCTTTGGCCCCGACCGGTGCTCGGGTCATCGCCTGCGCCGCCGCTCCGGCGCCGACGCGGCGGCTTCCGGCACAGTCGCTTGCGGCACGGGCGCAGGGCGACCGGGCCTGGGCGGCTCAGCCACCGGAGTTCTCGGCCATCAGAGTTTCGGGCACAGGTGGCTTGGGGCTGGGCAGCTCGGTCGGCGGCTTGGGCACAGGCGGGGCCACGGTTCGCCGGAGGACGAGGGTGTGGCTGGCGGACATCTTCGGTTCGGGCGGCGAGCGCCGGGCGGCGCACCGAGCGGTCCGCGCGGCGCGTCGCCGAGTCAGGCGATGGCGGCTTTTTGCAGGGCGCGGGTGGCGGACTCGAGGTTTCGCACGGTGACGTCGGCGACCGGGTGGCCGGCGGTGGCCATCCAGTTGGCGAGCATGCGGTGGCCGCCTTCGGTGAGGACGGATTCGGGGTGGAACTGGACGCCTTCGAGCCGGAGGGAGCGGTGGCGCATGCCCATCACGATGCCCGATTCGGTCTTGCCGGTGACCTCGAACTCAGCCGAAATGGTGTCGGGCAGCACAGTCAGCGAGTGGTACCGGGTGGCGGTGAAGGGGCTGGGGAGGCCGGCCAGGACGCCGGCGCCCGAGTGGTCGACGCGGCTGGTCTTGCCGTGCAGCAGTTCCTCGGCGCGGTCGACCGTGGCGCCGAAGGCGACACCGAGGGCCTGGTGGCCGAGGCACACGCCGAGCATCGGCAGGTCCCGCGAAGCGCATTCGCGGACCACGTCGATGCTCTGACCAGCACGTTCGGGGGTACCCGGACCGGGAGAGACCAGGACGCCGTCGAACTCGCCGAGCTTGGTGGTGTCCACCACGTCGTTGCGCCAGACCGTGCAGTCGGCGCCGAGCTGGGCCAGGTACTGGACCAGGTTGTAGACAAAACTGTCATAGTTGTCGACGACGAGCACGCGCATGCCGTCAGCTTAGCGGCGGTCCGCATGGTGGACGGGTACGCCAGATCACAGTGAAAGTTAGGTTCGGCTCACCTTACCGTGGAAGCGTAGACCCATCTGCGACTCGAACGAGGTAGTGCATTGAGCCGTCCACTGCGTGTGGCGATCATCGGCGCCGGCCCGGCCGGCATCTACGCCGCCGACATCCTGGACAAGTCCGATACACCCACCCACATCGATCTCTTCGAGCGCATGCCGGCGCCGTTCGGGCTGATCCGCTACGGCGTGGCGCCCGACCACCCGCGCATCAAGGGCATCGTCACCGCCCTGCACAAGGTGCTCGACCGCCCGGGCATCCGGCTGATCGGCAACGTCGACTACGGCACCGACCTCAAGCTCGACGAGCTGCGCGAGTTCTACGACGCGGTCATCTTCTCCACCGGCGCCTCCGCCGACCGCCCGCTCGAGATCCCCGGCATCGACCTGCCGGGCAGCTACGGCGCCGCCGACTTCGTCTCCTGGTACGACGGCCACCCCGACGTGCCGCGCACCTGGCCGCTCGAGGCGACCAGCGTGGCCGTGCTCGGCGTCGGCAACGTGGCGCTGGACGTGGCGCGGGTGCTCGCCAAGACCGCGGACGAGCTGCTCAGCACCGAGATCCCGCCGAACGTCTACGAGGGCCTCAAGAGCAGCCCGGTCACGGATGTGCACGTGTTCGGCCGCCGCGGGCCCGCGCAGGCCAAGTTCACCCCGATGGAGCTGCGCGAGCTGGACCACTCGCCCAACGTCGAGGTGCTCGTCGACCCCGAGGACATCGAGTTCGACGAGGGTTCGATGGCCGCGATCCGCTCCTCCAAGCAGATCGACATGGTGGTCAAGACGCTGCAGGAGTGGGCGATCCGCGACTCCCGCAACCGGCCCAAGCGGCTGCACCTGCACTTCTTCCACTCGCCGGCCGAGGTGCTCGGCGACGGGCACGTGACCGGTCTGCGCACCGAGCGGACCGAACTCACCGGCGACGGCAACGTGCGCGGCACCGGCGTCTTCCACGACTGGGACGTCCAGGCGGTCTACCGGGCCGTCGGCTACCTCTCCTCGCACCTGGCCGAGATCCCGTTCGACCACCTCACCGGCACCGTGCCGAACCAGGCGGGCCGCGTGCTCGACATCGACGAGAACCAGGTCCCCGGCGTCTACGTAACCGGCTGGATCAAGCGCGGCCCGGTCGGCCTGATCGGGCACACCAAGGGCGACGCGGCGGAGACCATCGCCAGCCTGCTCGCCGACGCCGACACGCTCACCGGCGCCACCCGCAACGAACCCGACGCGATCATGGACTTCCTCGTCGACCGCGGCGTCCCGTTCACCACCTGGGACGGCTGGGGCAGGCTCGACGCGCACGAGCGCTCGCTCGGCGAGCCGCAGGGCCGTGACCGGGTCAAGGTGGTCGAGCGCGAGGAGATGCTGCGCGTCTCCCGCGGCTAGCGACGGGACCTACTGCACCGCGACGTCGTTGAACGGCAGCAGCGGTTCCAGCCACGGGAACACCACGAACATCAGCAGGGCGACCACCGCGAGGACCAGCACCACCGCGGTGGTCGCCCGCACCGCGAACGGGCCGGGCAGGCGCCGCCAGATCCAGCCGTACATCAGGCCTCCCCGATCGCCTTGAGCAGTTCCGGATACCCCGCGCCGGGCGCCTTGGCCAGTTGCTTGACCAGCGCGCCGTGGATGATCAGCCGCTCCCGGTCGGAGAACTGCGGGTGGCAGGTGGTCAGCGTGACCAGTGGCGCGCGCAGGGCGGGCGGGGTGATGCTGTCCGCCCGGTACGGCACCGGCGCGACGGCGTCCCCGCGGTCCGGGCTGACGATCCGGCGGCCGACGGTCTCCTCGTAGTCCGGCACGTCCCGCAGCGTCGGCACCCCGGCGCACTTCGCGTCGCGGCCGCGGTCCTCGGCCCAGCCGGCGAGTTCGTCCTGCTTCGGCAGCATCCGGTAGACGAAGAAGTCGGTGGCCGTCTCGACCACGATGGCGTCGCACGACTCGAGCAGGTCGAGGTCGTTGAACGGGGCGCCCTTGCCGACCCGGTGCCCGGCGACGGCGAAGTTGCCCGGCTCGCCCGGCCAGGCGGTGCCCTTGTAGTGCCCCGGCCCGACCTCCAGCGCGTCCGCGCCGACGCCCTGCTGGATGGTGAAGCGGTAGTCCGGGCCGAACGCGGGGATGTAGAGGCGCGCGAAGGCTTGACCGTCGGCCGGGTCCAGGTGCAGCTGCCGCTGCGGGTCGGCCCACTGCCCGTCGAGCGAGGCCTCGGCGTCGGCCTGCTTCTCGGCGGAGAACCAGTCGGTCACCACCAGCTCGTAGGTGACGAACAACAGCACGACGATACCGAGCGTTATCAAAACTTCACCGGCCGTGCGAACGCCGGCGCGCCAGCGCGGATCGGCGCGTTCGGCCGTGCTGACCGGGCCGGAATCGGGCCCGACGAGCTCGCGCTCGCCGTCGGACACCGCCACTGGGGCTCCCTTCGCGCCAAATCTCGGCCGGACGGAGTAGTCGTCCCCCGTTCTTGCCCGGCCCCGATTACGTTAACGTGTCGGGGTGGCCCTGGTTGCGCACCGGCCACCCGAACGAGCCCATGAGCAGCGAGGACTCCGATGCCCAAGTCCAAGGTCCGCAAGAAGACCGCCTACACCCCGCCCACCGACCGGCGCACGCCGGTCAAGGTGCGGGCCGCCGGTCCTTCCCCACTGATCTACAAGATCGTCATGTTCGGCCTGATGCTGCTCGGGCTGGCCTGGCTCGTGGTGAACTACCTCGCCAGCGACAAGATCGCCTTCATGACCGAGCTGGGCAACTGGAACTTCGCCATCGGCTTCGCGCTGATGATCTCCGGTCTGCTCATGACGATGAAGTGGCGTTGATCGGCCGATTGGCGGCTTGACAGCGAATAACACCAGTGTGACTAGTCCCCAGTGTGGATAAGCCCTGTGGATAACCAGTCGGCAAGCTGGGCGCCGAGACCAGCGCTCGTCGGGGTCGGCTGGCTGCTCGCCGCCCTGGCGACCGCCGCCGCCGTGCTCACCGGCCTCTCCGGCGACCGCGCGGGCCCGGTGCTGTTCGGCGTCGCCGCGCTCGCACTGGCCGGTTTCGCGGCCAACGGGAGCGCCATCCGGCCGAAGCTGAGCGCGGACGCGCACGGCGTCCGGGTGCGCACGCTCACCGGCGACCACCGCCTCGCGTGGTCCCAGGTCCGCGTCCGGCTGGTGAACACCCGCCGGCTCGGCCGTGAGGTGCCGACGCTGGAAATCGAGTGCGAGGACATCCCGCCGCACCTGCTGGTGCTGGGCTGGCTGGAACTGGGCACCGATCCTCGCGATGTGCTCGACGTGCTGAGCGCGCTACGCGCCCGCAGCTGAGTCTTCGCAGACGATCTCGCCGCTGCTCCGCACGACCCCGCAGACCTGACCGCCGAGCTGGGCGTCCCGGACCAGGATCATCGCGGCCAGCGCCACCGCGATCAGCACCAGCGCGATGACCTGGTAGCGCAGCTGGTTCACCTGCGGTGCGTAGACCATCGCCGCCACCGCGGCCGCGCCGATCACGAAGCCGCCGAGGTGGCCGAGGAACGAGATGTTCGGGATGGAGAAGGTCAGCACCAGGTTCAGCCCGATGGTGACCAGCGCCGTGGTGGGGTTCAGCTTGAGCCGGAAGACCGCGATCAGCACGCCGCCCATCAACCCGAAGATGGCGCCGGAGGCACCCACCGTCGGCTGGCCGACGTCCCCGAAGACGAACTCCGCCACCGAGCCGCCGAGCAGCGACAGGAAGTAGACGGCGATGAACCGGCCGCGGCCGAGCAGCATCTCCATGTCCCGGCCGAGCACCCACAGCGCGAGCATGTTCATCGCGATGTGCAGCAGGCCGAAGTGCAGGAAGCCCGAGGTGATCAGGCGCCACCACTCGCCGAAGAAGGTCATGCCGTAGGGCCACAGCGAACCCTGGGTCATCAGGTCGGCACCCGAGTTGTTCATCGGGTTGCCCGTCTGGACCACGGTGGCGATGAAGACCAGCACGTTCACCGCGATGAGCACCGGCGTCACGATGGGCTTCCGGACCCGCGCGCCGGCCACCGTGCGGGCGCCGTACCCGGCGGCCTGGTACTGCTTGCGCTGCGTCCGGTCGTGCACCTGCCCGGCCTGGACGCAGTCGACGCACTGCGAGCCGACGGAGGCCTCGCGCAGACAGTCCGGGCAGGCCGGCCGATCGCAGCGGACGCAGCGCAGACCGGTCTGCCGCTTGGGGTGCCACCAGCAGGCGGGCAGGGCCTGCTCGTAGGCGGGCCCCGAAGGTGGGGGATACGGGGGCTGAGTCACGATGTGTCCAACTTACCCGCATCCACCCCCTGCTTCAGCGCTGTGAGCTCAGCCCAGCGAGATGCGCTCGATGACCACGTCGTTCAGCGGGCGGTCCGCCGGACCGGTCGCGGTGCGGGCGATCTGGTCGACCACGTTGCGCGAATCCTGGTCGGCCACCTCACCGAAGATGGTGTGCTTGAAGTTCAGGTGGGTGGTCGGCGAGACGGTGATGAAGAACTGGGAGCCGTTGGTCCCGGGGCCCGCGTTCGCCATGGCCAGCAGGTACGGCTTGTTGAACTGGAGCTCCGGGTGGAACTCGTCGCCGAACTTGTAGCCGGGGCCGCCGCGGCCGGTGCCGGTCGGGTCGCCGCCCTGGAGCATGAAGCCGTCGATGACGCGGTGGAAGATCGAGCCGTCGTAGAACGGGCCCGAGTTCTCGCCCTTCGCGTTCGGCTGGGTGTAGTCCTTGCTGCCGTCGGCCAGGCCGGTGAAGTTCGCCACCGTCTTGGGCGCGTGGTCGGGGAACAGGTTCAGGTGAATGTCGCCCTGGTTGGTGTGCAGCGTCGCCTTGCGCGCGCCACCGGCGGGGGATCCGTTGCTTTCGGTCACGGGGCCAATCGTGCCATCTGCGGCGGGATCCGCGGAAAAGGGGCACGATAGGTTAAGGGGAACCAGACAGATGCCAAACGAATCGACGGAAGGTGAAGGCCATGACCCGGGCCTCAGAAGCGGTGGGTGAGTCGGTGAAGACCGGGCTGTCCACGGCACGCAAGCGCGCTGTAGAAGCCGGAACCCAAGCCGCTCAGGTGGCCGAGCTCCGGCTCGCCGAAGGCGCCGAAGTGGCACGCAAGGAAGGACGCCGGGCCAGCAAGAAGCTGGCGAAGCAGGCCAAGAAGACCGGCAAGGACCTGGCGCGGTCCTCGCAGGCCGCCCGCAAGGAGGCCGCCGAGCGCATCGCCGAGATGCGCAAGCCCGGCCGCAAGGCCAAGAAGGCCGCGATCAAGGCGGCCAAGTCGGCCGGTCAGTCCAAGCGGCGGGGCAAGAAGGACTTCAAGGCCGCCAAGAAGGACTTCCGGGCCGCGCTGATCGAGGCGAAGATCGCCGCCAAGGGCGACAAGAAGCGCAGCAAGTGGCCGTGGCTGATCGGGATCGCCGTGGTGGCGGCCGGTGCCGCGCTCGCACTGCGCTCCAAGCCCGAACCGCCCATCGCCCCCGCTCCGCCGCGCACCGGCGGGGAGGGCGGCACCAAGCCGCAGGCCCCGAAGCCCTCGACCACCCCCGAGGCGCCCAAGGCCGCGGCACCGAAGCCCGCCCCCACCCCGGCGCCGGCCCCGGCGCAGGGCAAGACCACCACCCCGAAGGCGCAGGGGGCCAACGGCCAGCAGGCCCAGCGGGCCTCCGGCACCGAGAAGAAGAACTGACGCACCACGCACAAGAGGGCCCCCGGGACGTCTCCCGGGGGCCCTCTTTTCGCTCAGTCAGCGAGTCACGCGGTGGCGGCGTGCTTGTCGATCAGCTTGCCCAGGCGGGGCAGGGCCTCTTCGACGTTCTTCTTGCCGTTCGGGCGCAGCTTGCCGTAGACCTTCTTGATGCTGTCGCGGCTGCTCTTCTCCGCACGGGCGTCGGTGACACCCAGCAGCGCGTCGGCGGCCTCGTCCGAGCGGCCGGACAGGTAGGTGCCGAAGTCGGCGCCGCCCTTGGCCTTGTAGTCGCCGTAGAACGGCTCGAGCGCGACCGCGAAGTCGTCGAGCAGGGTGTCGACGGCGGCGGGGATGATGCCCGGCTTGATCTTCTTGACGGCCGCGTAGCCGGTCTTGACGACCGCGCCCGAGACGCCGCCCTTGTCCGAGACCTCTTCGTCCACCAGGGTCTGCAGGTCGGTCACGACAGCCGGACGACGACCGGAGTCAAGCAGGATTTCCTTCAGGGTTTCAGCCACGGCTTCATATCCTTCATTGAATCGAATTAACCGACTGTGTCCAGCCTTCACGCCCGGTAGCGACCGGCGTTTCCGGCTGACTGTGCGCGAGTCCTCGACGCCTGCGCGTGGCGGCCAGGGTAATACAAGATCAACTTGCGCCGGTGAGTGGGAACCCGTATTGCTCACCACCCCAGTGCCGCGATAGCTTGCTTGGCCACTTCGCGGGCCTTCACCGTCTGCCCCTGGTTCGTGGTGACCACGACGGCGTTGCCGCCCTTGGCCACCGCGTAGACCGCGCCCTCGCCGTCCGGCTGCGAACCGCCCTGCCAGCCCGCCGGCTGGTCGGCCGGGTTCGAGGTGGCGATCGGGGCCGCCTGGTCGACAACGGCCTTGGCCACTGCGGGTTCACCGGCGTAGACGCGCGCGGTGAGCTGCAGTTTTCCGTTGAGGGCGTAGAAAAAGCAGGTCGGCGGCTGATCGGCGGACAGCCGCACCTTCGACACCCGCTGGCCGTTCGCCTTCTCCACCGCGGTTTCCGCGAGGTACGGGCACTTCCCGTCCGCCGCCGGTTCGGGTGCCGCGGGCGCGGCGGGCGCGGTGGAACTGGTGGGCGGCGGCGTCGGTGGGACCGGTGGCGCGGGTGCTTCCGGTGGCGCGCAACCGGACAGCAGCGCGAGCACCACGGCGGCGGCGAAGACGGGTGGGCGCATAGCCCGGTCAGTCAACCAGAACCGCCGGACTCTGCCAGTATGAGCAGGTGCTCACCCCTGACCAGTACCTCGGCGTGGTCGCGGAACGCGTGCAGCGGTCCGGCGGTCAGCTGCGGCAGATCCAGATCGGCCCGGTCAACGCCGTGCTCGGCCTGTTCACCGAGTCGATCATGATGTCGACGATGAACTACGCGGTGGTCGCCGCGCCGCTCGCGGACGTCACCGCCGCGTCACTGCTCGAGTTCACCGGGCACGCCACGCAGCACGCCCGCGCGAACGTGGTCGGCACCGTCGGCTTCACCGCCGCGTCGATCGTCATCGCCGGTCTGGTCGGCGAACGGGTGTACCCGGACGCGGTCCAGGCCGCCACGGCGAAACCGAACATGCAGTACGGCGCGGACACGCGCATGGTCGCGGTCGACCTGACCGGCGGGCAGATGCACACCTTCACCGGCAGCCGGGTCTGGGGCGCCGCGGTGCAGGGTTCGATCAAGGCGAAGGTGTTCTTCACCTTCCCGCAGCCCGGTGAGGCCTACCAGCAACTGCAGTGGCAGCAACAGCAGCCGGGCTACGGTCAGCAAGGCCAACAGGGCCAGCACGGTCAGCACGGCTACGGCCAGCAGGGACCGGGACAGCAGCCACCGCAACAGCCTTACCCGCCGCAGCAACCACCGCAGCAGCCGTACCCGCCCCAGCAGCAACCGCAGTACGGCCAGCTGCAGCAGTACCCCCAGCACCCGCCGCAGCAGCCGTACCCGCCGCAGCAGCCCGGGTACGGCCAGCCCCCGCGCGGCTACTGACCGAGCAGCGGCTGCCGGCCCACCGGCAGTGAATACCCCTCCTCCCAAGGGAAGTAGCCACGCCGGTCGTCGGTGACCACCTGCAGGGCGGGCACCGGCGAGCGGAACAACCGGTTGGCGTCGACCAGGTACGGCCGCGAATCGGGCACCGGGACGAGCGTGGCGCGGTGGATCCGCTCGTCGAAGGCGACCAGCTTGCCCGCGTGCAGGCGCTCGCCGCCGACCACCCGCGCGGCCAGTTCGTCCAGCATCAGCGCGGTGTTCTCCGCGCCGAAGCCGAACATGAGCAGCTCCGGGTGGTCCACCGCGCTCAGGCCCACGGTGTAGCCGAAGGGCGGGCCGTCGGCCGCCCAGCCTTCCACGTACTTGACCGCCCATCCGGAGATCCGGATGAACTCCCACGTGCGGTCGTCCTCGTCGAGAATGGTGTTGTTCAAGACGCACCCCCGGAATCAGCTTCGAACCTTTGTTCGATACTACCGCGTGCCACCGACAGTTTCCGCAAGCTCACTGGACAATGAGTCCAGAAGCTGTACATACTGTCCAAGTGACTGCCGACGCCGTGCTCAACGCCCTGCGCCCCGTGCTCGACGGGCTCGCCGCGACCTTCGGCCCGAACTGCGAGGTGGTGCTGCACGACTACCGCAGGCGGGACGCGTCCGTCATCGCGGTCGCCGGCAAGGTGACCGAGCGGGCGGTCGGCGGGGCGATGAGCGAGATCGGCCTCGGCCTGCTCGCCCGCGGCAAGAACGCCGAGGACCAGCTCAACTACGTCACGCGCACCGCCAGCGGCAGGCTGGTCAAGTCCTCGACCATGCTGCTGCGCGACGAGGCCGGTGAGGTCTTCGGCGCGTTGTGCGTCAACGTCGACATCACCGAACTGCGGCACACCGCGGTGCTGCTGGGCGAACTTTCCGCGCTGGACGCGATCCCCGACGACACCACCACGTTCACCAACGACGTCACCGAGCTGGTTCGCGCGGTGGTGCAGGCGGAGGAGCTCAAGCTCGGCCGTCCGGTGGACCGGCTTTCGCGCGCCGAGCGCCTCGAACTGTTCCGCGCCTTGGACGAACGCGGGGTCTTCGGCCTGCAGAAGGCGATGCCCGAAGTGGCCGCCGCGCTGGGGATCTCGCGCGCGTCGGCGTACAGCTACCTGACCGAAATACGGAAATCCGGGGAGAACTGATGGTCACCATCGAAGACGTCGAAGCGGCGGCAGCGAGACTGGCCGGCCAGGCCAACCGCACGCCGGTGCTCACCTCGCGCACGCTGGACGCACGCACCGGCGCCGAGGTTTTCCTGAAGGCGGAGAACTTCCAGCGCGTCGGCGCGTTCAAGTTCCGCGGTGCCTACAACGCGATCGCCCAGCTCAGCGGCGACCGACTGGCCGCGGGCGTGTGCACGCACTCGTCGGGCAACCACGCGCAGGCCGTGGCACTGGCCGCCCGGTTGCTCGGCACCAAGGCCACCATCCTGATGCCGGAGGACGCCCCCGAGTCCAAAGTGGACGCTGTGCTCGGGTACGGCGCCGAGGTGCGCCGGTTCGACCGCTACACCGAGGACCGGTTCGCCCTCTGCGAGAAACTGGCCGCGGACAACGGGTACGCGCTGATCCCGCCGTTCGACCACCCGCACGTGATCGCCGGGCAGGGCACCGCGACGCTGGAGTTCCTCGCCGAATGCCCGGACCTCGACGCGCTCATCACCCCGATGGGCGGCGGCGGGCTGATGGCGGGCGCGGCCACGGTGGCGAGCGCGCGGCGGCCGGGGCTCGAACTGATCGGCGTCGAGCCCGAAGCCGGTGACGACCAGAAACAGTCGCTGGAAGCGGGAAGGCTGATCTCCGTGCCGGTGCCGAAAACCGTGGCCGACGGCCTCGCGCTGCCCTCGCCCGGCGTGCTCAACTTCGAGATCATCCGCAAACACGTCCGCCGGATCGTCACCGTCACCGACGAGCAGATCCTCGACGCCATGCGGTTCCTGTTCGAGCGCACCAAGATCGTCGTCGAGCCGAGCGGCGCGGCGGCGGTCGCGGCGCTGCTGGCCGAGCAGGTGCGGCTGCCCGGCAAGCGGGTCGGCGTGATCCTGTCCGGCGGGAACGTCGCGGCGGACCGGTTCGCCGCGCTGCTGCGGAGCTGACCACGCCCGCCGAGGGTGCCGACGGGGCTTGACCGATCCACTTCCGGGGCCTAAGCAGGGAGTCCGGTCCCCGAGACGTGGAGGCTCGTCATGCGGCGAAGTCTTGTCCTCTTGACCACCATGGCCGCCGCGGCGGTCACCCTCGGCGGCGCGGCCGTCGGCGAGAAACCCGGCGGCGGCCAGGTCGTCCCGAACCCTGATGCCCAGTTCGCCACCGTGTTCGCCAATCCGCTCGGGCTCGAAGGCCTGACCAGCGACCAGCACGGCAACCTGTACTCCCCCGGCCGCGGCGGCAACCCGTCGTGCCCGGTGTTCAAAGTGCCGTCTCAGGGCGGCGAAGCGAAGATCGTCGGCACGCTGCCGTCGCCGTGCAGTCCGGCCGGGCTGACCTTCGATTCCGCGGGCAGGTTGTACGTGGCGAACGCGGACAAGGTCTACGCGTTCACCCCCGACGAGCAGCAACCGCCCGCCGCCGAGGTGTTCGCCTCCGGGGTGCCGGGCGCGAACGGGGTCGCGTTCGACCGCCGGGGCGACCTGTGGATCTCCGACGGGACCACCGGCCAGGGCCGCGTCTGGCGCGCGGGCCAGGACGGCGTGCCCACCGAAGTGTTCCGCGTGCAGCCGATCGCCAACGAGGTCAACCTGGTCGACGGCGTCGGCGGGGTCGGCCGTGACGTACGAGCGCTGCCGCCCGGCACGGTGACCATCACACCGACCGGCCGCGCCGCGGCGAACACCGAAGGCTCCCAGCACCTGGTGGCGAACGGGCTGGCGTTCGCCAAGGACGGCTCACTGCTGGTCGCCGACACCGCCCGCGGCGCGCTCTGGCGCGTTTCGCTGGACTCGAAGGGCAACCTGCGCTCGGCCACCGGCTGTGACACCACGTTCACGCCGAACACGTTGTGCCTGGACAACATCAAGGTCGCCCACCCGTACCTCGAAGGCGCGGACGGCATCACGCTCGACCAGCGCGGCAACGTGTGGGTCGCGGTCAACGAACGCAACTCGGTGGCCGTGGTGACCACCGGCGGCAAGGTGGTCGAGTACTTCCGCAACGGGCCCGACCCGGCGAGCCGCCTGCGCAACACCGGGCCGCTGGAGTTCCCGACCAGCCCGGTGCTGCTGCCCGGCGGCAAGCTCTGCCTGGCGCATTCGGACGGCGGCCGCCGCGACAACTTCCCGCCGACCGGCGGTGAAGTGGGGGCCGACAAACCGAATCGCGCCAAGCTTTCCTGCCTGACCGAGGCAGTGTCTTAGCGCCGGGGGACGACCCCCGGACCCCCGAAAAAGAAGGTCAAAGCCAGCCGCTCCCCATCGGCTCGATGATCCGGTGCAGCTCAGCGGCCCAGTCGACCTGGTCGATCGTGTGGTAGTCCACCCGCAGCAGATTGACCAGGTCGCGGCCGCTGCTGAGCAGCCCGGCCTTCTTGTCCGCCTCGACCACCACGTCCATGCCGTCCGGCCCGGTCACGAAACTGACCTCGAGCTGCTTGAGCCGGGGGTAGCGGGGCGAGCCGCGGAACTCGATCTCCTGGTAGAACGGCAGCCGCTGCCGGGTGCCGCGCAGGTGCCCGGCCTCGACGTCGGCCGAATGCAGCTGGAAACCGAGGCTTTCCACCGCGGCCAGCAGCACGTGCTGCGCGGGGAGCGCGCCGATGCCGATCGGGTCGTTGTCGGTGGCGTCGATGGCGCCGGCGATCTCCAGCGTGGTCCGGACGGCCACCATGGTGCCGTGCAGTTGCCGGTTGTCGTAGAAGTTGATCGGCGTTTCCAGCGGCACCGGCAGCCGGAACGGCAGCTCGATGGTCTGGCGCGCACCGAGTGGCACGTTGCGGCGGACGTCGGTGCGGCCGAAGGTGCGGTGGGCGTCGACCTCGCGGTCGTTGACCTCGTGCTCCACGCGCGTGACCATTTCGATCACCACACCGGGGATCTCCTGCTGCACTTCGCCACCACGCAGCCGGATGGCCCCCTCGATCACCCCGCCCGGCTGTACACCGGGGGTGAACAATTCGGTCTCGACCTCGGCTCCGCCCACTCCGACGGCGGCGAGCAGCTTTTTGAACATGCCGCGAGTCTTCCGATTTCCGCGCCCGGTGTCCATGATCGTCGGCATGTGTCGTACCAACGTGATCGAGCGTGCGCTGAACGCGGAGATTTCGGCGGGCCGGATGCCCGGTGCGGTCGTCGGCATCCTCCGCGGCGGCGAGACGGTTTACCTGGAGGCGTTCGGGTACCGCGATCCGGTGGCGCGCACGCCGATGACCACGGACACGCTGTTCTGGCTGGCGTCGATGACCAAACCGGTGGTCACCGCGGGCGCGCTGAAACTGTACGAACGCGGACTGCTCATTTTGGACACTCCAGTCGGGGAACTGCTGCCCGCGCTGGCGGATCGGCAGGTCGGCGGCGCGCCGGCGCACCGGCAGCCGACCGTGCTCGACCTGCTGCGCCACACCTCCGGCATGGTGGAGGGCATGCTCGGGTCGAGCCCGGTGCACGAGCTGTACACCGAAGCCATCGGCGACGGCATGACCTCCTTCACCGGTGAGGAATTCGTCGAGCGGCTGGTGCCGTTGCCGCTGCTGCACCAGCCGGGCGAGGTGTGGCACTACGGCTGGGGTCTGGACCTGGTCGGACAAATCATCGAAGGCATCACCGGCCGGCGGCTGGGTGATTACCTGCGCGAGCAGGTTTTCGAACCGGTCGGCATGAATGACACGGCATTCGGCGTTTCCGACGAAAACCGGTTCGCCCGCGCCCTCGATCCCACAGCCATTCCGGACCTGTCCCGCGCCCGCTTCGATTCCGGCGGCGCCGGTCTCGTCGGCACGGCACCGGACTACCTGCGGTTCATCGGCGCGCTGCTCGGCTACGGCGAACTGCTCCACCGCAAGACCCGCGAGTTCATGACCACCGACCAGCTGCCGCCCGGTACCGACGAATCCTGGTTGCGGCGCATGGAACCGGGGTACGGCTTCGGGCTCGGCGTGGCCGTGCGGCGGGGTGTCGCGGGCGGACCGACCGCCGGTTCGCCCGGCGAGTTCACCTGGGCGGGCGCCGGCGGCACCTACTGGTGGGCGGATCCGGCCGAGGACCTGGGCGTGGTCTTCCTGACGCACGCGCCGGACCAGACGCGCCGCTATTTCCCGCTGATCCGCGCGCTGGTGCTGCAGTCGCTCGACTGAGCCGGTCCTCAGGCGGCACTGGCTACCGTCGATCGCGTGTTGCTGGAACGGGAACGCGAACTGGCCGCGATCGACGCCCTGCTCGCCGGGCGCGGTGGTGCGCTGGTGGTCGAAGGCGCGGGGAAATCCGCGCTGCTGAAGTCGATCCGGGCGGACGGCTTCCGGCGGTTGTCCGCGTACGGAACGGCATCGGAGTCGATGATCGCCTTCGCCGGACTGCACCAGTTGCTCGGCCCGCTCGCGCCGGAAGTCGAGTCGCTGGCTCCCGTGCACCGGGACGCGATCCACACGGCGCTGGGCTCGCTCGATTCGCCGTGCACGGATCTCGTGCTGTACACGGCGGTGCTGCAGTTGTTCGAGTCGATTTCGCCGCTGCTGGTCACCGTCGACGATGTGGATCTCTGGGATCAGTCGTCGATCGCGGCCCTGCTGTTCGCGGCGAGGCGCGCGTCCTCGGTCGCGTTCGTGCTGACCGCGCGCGAGGGCTGGAATCCCGGACTGCCGTCGCTGGTGCTGCCCGGCCTGCCGTACCAAGCGATTCTGACCGAGCCGGAAGTGCTTCCCAACGAATCACTGGCAGCGCGGCTCGAAGCGCATTCGGCCGACGCCGCCCGGCGCGGAGGAATCGCTTCCGCCGCAACGGTTCTGCGGGCCGCTGCCCGGCTGTCGAAGGAGCCGGAACGCCAACGCCGGTCGGCCGCGGCCGCTTATCTCGCTTGGAAGTCGGGACAGGCCGAACTGGCTCGCACGCTCGTCGCCGAGGCCACTCCGGAGCGACACGATCCGGCTGTCGCGCGGACGCTCGATCGCCTGCACGGCCTGATCGCCCTCGGCGACGGTGACCAGTTGTCCGCGCACGACCATCTACTGCGCGCGGGCCCGGATCCCGGTTTGTTGTTCATGGCCGCGGCCGCCGCACACCACGCCGGACTGCCGCTGGAACCCATCGCCGCGCGTTTCACCGATCCCGAATTCGGCGAGTACGCCGGGCTGCTCGCCCGCCTGACCTCGCTGTCGGCCGACGCCCACACCGCGGACCCCTGGCGCCTGCGGTCCACCGCACCTGCGAGCCTGCGCACGAGCGATGCCCACCAATGGCTTTGGCCGCTGGTGCTGAGCATGTCGGGACCGTCCGCGCGACAGGCCTACGACTTCGGCCGTTCGGCGCTGGACGAGTTCGCGGTCAACGGGATGCACGCGGTGCTGACGTTGCCGATGCTGTGGTTGTCCGAGCTGGAATTCGACCTCGGGCACTGGGACCGGGCGCAGGCACGTGCCGAGGAAGGCATCCGGTCCACAGAGGACACCGGTCAGCGGGTGCGGCGAGCCGATTTCCACGCGACGCTGGCGCTGCTGGCCGCCGCCCGCGGTTCGGCCGTCGCCTGCCTGCGCGAGACGACCGCCGCGCGTGACCTGGCCGTCCCGCTGCACAACCACCTCGCCGCCTCCCGCGCCACCTGGGCGGCCGGGCTTTTCGAGCTGTCGAACGGGAATTCCGACGCCGCGGCGGAACACCTGTCGTCGATCACCCACCACCAGGTGGCGAACCTGGCCACCGCCGACCTGATCGAAGCCCTGGTCCGCGCGGGTGATCCGGCGGAAGCACGCCGGACCCTCGAAGCCTGGCGCCCGTGGGCCGACCGCACCACGTCACCGCTGGTGCACGCGCGCCTGGCGCGCAGCCGCGCCCTGCTGTCCGATGAGGACGACACGGGCAAACTCTTCGGCGACGCGGAATCCTTCGGCGGCGATCACCCCTTCGAGCAAGCGAGAACCCAGCTTTTGCACGGGGAATGGCTTCGCCGCACCCGGCGTCCGTCGAAGGCCCGGCCCCTCCTGCGCTCGGCGCTGGAAACCTTCACCCGCCTGGGTGCCTCGACCTGGGCTGCCGCCGCCGAAGCCCAACTGCGTCCCACCGGCGGCGGCCGACCGCGAACCGGTACCGCCCTCACCGACCAGGAACTGCGGGTCGCGCGACTCGCCGCCCACGGCCTGAGCAACCGCGAGATCGGCACGCGGTTGTTCCTGAGCCCGCGCACGGTCGGCTACCACCTGTACAAGACCTACCCGAAGCTCGGCATCTCCACCCGCTCGCAGCTCCGTGCGCTGGACCTCGATCGCGGTTGATCGACTCCGCGGCGGACATGGCGCAGCGGACGACGGTGGCGCGTCAGGGTCTCGTCGCGCGCATCAGGCAGTGGTTCGGACGGGCGAAGTCGGACAGCCACGAGCGGCACACGCTCGCGCTGATCGCCAAGAGTGCGCTCGCCGCAACGGTGACGTGCACCCCGCGCTGCGAGAGGGGCTGCTGGAGGAGGAACGCACTCGCACCACACCGAATTCACCGGCTACCAGGCGGTCATCGACGCCCTCGAACGCGTCACCTACCAGGTCGGCTCGATGACGCGGAGCCTGAACCAGTGGCACAGCGAGGAAAACCCCCGGCGACTTCCTGCCCCACTACGGCGATTTCCTCGCCGCTATCGCCGAAATCATGCACACCTTCACCGAACTCGACGAGGACCGGCTGGACGAACAACGAAAAGGGGGCTGGATGACCCGCGGTCACCCAGCCCCTTCAGCTCACTTCACCCCGCCGGGGATCACGTCCAATAAGCGTTCGTCTTGACGAAGACATCCGGCGCACGCAGGTCGAGCGCGCCGAAGTAGTAGGACCCCCGGCTGCAGAACGAACCCGTGCTGACGGTCGAACCGTCGGCCGGCGAGGTCGCGGTGAGCACCTCCGACTCGTTCTTCACCACGGAGACCGTCTCACCCCGCAGCAGGTTCCTGCCCTCGGCGTGGAAGCACTGGTTGTCGTTGTTCCGCCACAGGATGACGGTCCGGCTGTAGCCCGACTGCTGGGCGACCGCGGTGTAGCTGGCGGCCTGCGCCGCCGGGGCGGACACCACCACCAGTCCCATGACCGCCACTGCCCCCAGCAGCAAGGCACGAATCTTGCGCAGCATTGATGATCCCTCCAGTTTTCCATCATCAAGGGTCGAATGACCCAACGCGGGACCCTAGCGACTCAAGATCAACCTTGTCCCCGATACCGACGAATCCCGGCCTGCCCAAGACGACCACGGCTGGGGGTCCGGGGGCGAAGCCCTCCGGGCGGGGCGTGGGGGTCGCACCCCCGGAAAACACGGCGGAACAGAAAAGGCTCGCGCTCTCCGCGAGCACGAGCCTGCCATCTGTGGAGCTGAGGGGAATCGAACCCCTGACCCCCGCCTTGCAAAGGCGGTGCTCTACCAATTGAGCTACAGCCCCGGAGCGAGCGGCCTGCTCGGCCGCTCGCGGGAAGTTCAGTTGTTCGCCGCGTCCGAGGTCTTGGTCGGAGCGCTGCCGTTCGTCGAGACGGCGCCGAGCGGCTTGCCGGTCGGGGCGGTGGCCTCGCGCCAGAGGTCGGCTTCGGCCTTCGCGTCCTTGTTCCGCTTCACGACGAAAAGAACGCCGGCCGCGACAACCGCGAGCGCCAACAGCTTCTTCACCCTGGGCCCCTCTCCACGAACAAAAAACCGTTTCGCTTGCCCGGTCGATGCTACTGCACCCGGGGGGCGCGGCGTTTGCGCGGTCCACTACCGGGTAGCCGAGGAGTAGCACGTTCGCCGACAGGAGGGACGAGATGAGCAACCGCGACGAACAGCAGGAAGGCGTCAAGGGGGCCGTCGAGGACGTCAAGGGCCGGGTCAAGGAGACCGCGGGCACCGTGCTCGGCAACGACGACCTGCAGCGCGAAGGCCAGGCCCAGCAGGACAAGGGCCAGTCGCAGCAGGAGGTCGCCGACAAGGAGGACGAGCTGCGCCGCGCCAAGGAGAAGGCCAAGGTCGACGAGGCCAGGCAGCGCGCCGAGTAGTAACCCCCACGGACACGGACAAGGGGCGGGGAACCATCCCCGCCCCTTGTTCCACGTGGAACCTCAGTCGATCCGGTCCTTGGTCTTCTCCACGACCAGGCGCACGTTCTCGATGCGCCCGCAGTTGGTCTTCAGCAGCGTGTCCCTGGCGACCAGGAACGCCGCACCCAGCTTCGCCCGCTCCTCCGACGGCACCTCTTCGCGTGCGTCGTTGAGCAGTGTCTGCTCCTCTTCGTTGACGTGGTGGTTCAGCACCTCGGCGAGTTCTTCGAGCTTCTCGTCGTAGTCGTCCCCGTCGAGGTCCTTCACCTCCAGGAACTCGAGCAGCGCCTTGTTGATCTCGGCGTGCTCCTCCTCGCTGTGCTCCACGTCCTCGTCGTCGGAGGCCTTCTTCTCCAGCTGCGGGTAGACCTCGCGCTCCTCGGCCTCCCCGTGCGCCACGAGCAGCTGCGCCAGTTCGTCACGCAGCCCGGCCCGGTCGGAGGTCGAATCCCGCAGTCCGCGCATCAGCTCTTCGAACTTGCGGTGGTCGTTCAGGATCAGTTCGACGACGTCATCGGACATCGGGGTCCTCCAAAAGCGAGCCGGTGGTGGTCAGCTACGCCAGGAAGTGCCCCGCGGACCCGGAAACGAAACAACCCCCGCCACGAGGTGACGGGGGTTCGTTCTCAGGGTGGGCCCACCAGGACTTGAACCTGGGACCTCTTCGTTATCAGCGAAGCGCTCTAACCGCCTGAGCTATGGGCCCTGGGAACGAGAAGAAGCCTACCTGACCCCTTCTCGCCCCTTCACGCGGGGTCACTCCCTCTCGGAGAGGGTCACCTCCAGCCCGCCGGCGAGGTCGGCGGAGACGTTGTAGATGAACGCGCTGACCGTGGCCAGCGCGGACAGCAGCACGATGTTGATCGCCCCGATGATGGCCGCGATGCCGAACACGCGACCGGCGCTGATCAGCGGTTCCGCCGCGGTGGCGGTGCCCTCACCCTGGACCAGCGAGGTGTAGGTGCCGTTCAGCTTCTCCCACACCCCCATGCCGTCGAGCACGGTGTAGAGCACGCCGACCGCGACCAGCCAGACGAAGAACATCGCCACGCCGAGCACCAGCGACAGCTTCAGCACCGACCACGGGTCGAACCGCTTGATCTGCAGGCTCGCCCGCCGTGGACCGCGGCCGGGGCGCCGCAGGGCGGTCGGCGCGGGGCGCTTGCCCGAGCCGCTCGACTGCTGACCGGAGTCACCGCCGCCGAACAGCCGCGAGGTGGCCGAACCGGTCGCCAGCGGCTGCTCGGGCGGGGTGTGGTCGTACTGCACCGGCGGGGGTGCGGCCGCGGGCTGGGCCTGGGCGGCCTCGCCCCCGCCGGGCCACTGCTGCTGGACCGTCGCCTCGCTGCCGGACTCCGCCGAAGCCGGGGCCGGGGCTCCGGCCGCGGCCGTCGGCTGAGCCGGAGCCGGTGTCGAAGCCGGAGGCGTGGCGGACGGCGTCGCGGCCGAGGGGGCGGCGACGGCGGGCTCCGGGGCAGCCGGAGCCGAACCGTTGCCCTCGTCCTTCGCCACGCGCTGCCACGGCGGCGTCGCCGGCCCTGCCGCCGTGCCGTTGGATCCGTGGTTCTCGGGCTTGTCCGATGGTGTCACGAAGCGTCAGTCCTTACCGAGTCCGGAACCACTACTCCTGTGGCTCCTGCGTGTCGTCTCCTCCGGCTGCACCGTTGACGTCCGACGGCTCGTCCGCGTTGCGCGCGACGGCGAGAAGGGTAGTGCCTTCGCCGAGATTCATCAGCCTGACGCCCTTCGTCTGCCGCCCGGCCTTGCGCACCTGCTCGGCCGGGGTCCGGATGACCCCACCGCTCGACGTGATGGCGTACAGCTCGTCGTCGACGTCGACGATGAGTGCTGCCACCAGCCTGCCACGGCGCTGGTCGTGCTGGATGGTCAGAACGCCCTTGCCGCCGCGTCCCTGGATCGGGTAGTCCTCGATCGGCGTCCGCTTCGCGTACCCGCCGTCCGTCGCCACCAGCAGGAACTTGTCCTGGGTGACCACGTTGATGCCGAGCAGCTCGTCGCCGTCGTTGAACCGCATGCCCAGCACACCCGAGGTGGCGCGGCCCATCGGCCGCAGCGCCTCGTCGGTGGCGTGGAAGCGGATGGACTGGCCGTCCGAGGAGACCAGGAGCAGGTCGTCCTCGGCGGAGACCAGCACCGCGCCGACCAGCTCGTCGCCCTCGCGGAGGTTGACGCCGATCAGCCCGCCGGAGCGGTTCGAGTCGAAGTCGGCCAGCTTGGTCTTCTTGACCAGGCCCTTCCTCGTCGCCAGCACCAGGTACGGGGCGACCTGGTAGTCCTTGATCTGGATGACACTGGCGATCTGCTCGTCCGGTTGGAAGGCCAGCAGGTTCGCCACGTGCTGCCCGCGCGCGTTGCGGTTGGCCTCCGGCAGTTCGTAGGCCTTCGCGCGGTAGACCCGGCCCTTGTTCGTGAAGAACAGGATCCAGTCGTGCGTGGAGCAGACGAAGAAGTGCTGGACGATGTCGTCCTGCTTGAGCGTGGCGCCCTGCACGCCCTTGCCGCCACGCCGCTGCGAGCGGTACAGGTCGGTTTTCGTCCGCTTGGCGTACCCGGTCCGGGTGATGGTGACCACCACGTCCTCGACCGCGATGAGGTCCTCGATGGAGACCTCGCCGTCGAACGGGATGATCTGGGTGCGCCGGTCGTTGCCGTGCTTGTCGACGACCTCGGTCAGCTCGTCCGAGATGATCTGCCGCTGGCGCTCCGGGCGCTCCAGGATGTCCTTCAGGTCGGCGATCTCGGTCTCGATCTTGGCCAGCTCGTCGACGATCTTCTGGCGCTCCAGCGCGGCCAGCCGGCGCAGCTGCATGTCGAGGATGGCGACGGCCTGCACCTCGTCGACGTCGAGCAGCTCGATCAGCCCGGCGCGCGCCTCCTCGGCCGACGGCGACCGGCGGATCAGCGCGATCACCTCGTCGAGCATGTCCAGCGCCTTGACCAGACCACGCAGGATGTGCGCGCGCTCCTCGGCCTTGCGCAGCCGGAACTTGGTCCGGCGGACGATGACCTCGACCTGGTGCTTGACGTAGTGCCGGATGATCTGGTCGAGCCGCAGCGTGCGCGGCACCCCGTCGACCAGCGCCAGCATGTTGACGCCGAAGTTGTACTGCAGCTGGGTGTGCTTGTAGAGGTTGTTCAGCACCACCTTGGCCACCGCGTCGCGCTTGAGCGTGACCACGATGCGCATGCCGCGGCGGCTGTTCGACTCGTCGGCGATGTCCGCGATGCCGGTGAGCTTGCCGTCGCGGACCAGGTTGGCGATGTTCTCCACCAGGTTGTCCGGGTTGACCTGGTAGGGCAGCTCGGTGACCACCAGGATGGTGCGGCCCTTGGTGTCCTCTTCGACCTCGACCACCGCGCGCATGCGGATCGAGCCGCGGCCGGTGCGGTAGGCGTCCTCGATGCCGGCGTGGCCGAGGATCAGGCCCTTGGTCGGGAAGTCGGGCCCCTTGATCCGCTGCAGCAAGGCCGCGAGCAGCTCGTCCTCGGTGGCGTCCGGGTGCTCCAGCGCCCAGATCACCCCGTCGGCCACCTCGCGCAGGTTGTGCGGCGGGATGTTCGTCGCCATCCCGACCGCGATCCCGGAACCGCCGTTGACCAGCAGGTTCGGGAACCGCGCCGGCAGCACGTCCGGCTCACGGGTACGGCCGTCGTAGTTGTCCGAGAAGTCGACGGTGTCCTCGTCGATGTCCCGGAGCATCTCCATCGCCAACGGCGCGAGACGGGCTTCGGTGTTGTGGCTGACGAAGCCGTCGGTGACGAAGGCGTGGTCGTCCGTGTCCACCCGCAGGCTGTAGACGGGCTGGACCCCGGCTTCGGTGACCGAAGCGACTTCCGCGTAGTAGAACCGCCCGTCGACCAGCGGCTCGACCACCGACAGCGCGGCCGCGTCGGTGATGTGCGAGCTGATCTCTTCGCGCCGGTTCTCCCACCGCTCCACGCGGTCGACGTTGTGCCTGCGCAGCCAGTCGCGGTCGGTCCGGCTGGTGGCCCCGTGCGCACGCAGGAACTCGCCGACGTACGGCACGTGGTCCGAGGACATCGACCGGGAGTCGACCGGGAGCGCGTCGAGGATGCGCTCGAGCTTGGCCTGCTTGGCCCCGTGGAAGCTCACCCTGGTGGCGAACAGCCGGGCGTCCCGGCGGTTGCTGATGACCAGCTTCCGCTCGCCGTGCTCGTATCGCACCAGCTTGGCGACCACCCCGAACTCCAGGAGCAGCTGCTGGACCTCGCGGGCCAGCCGGTCGCTCCGGGTGGAGTAGGAGATCTGCACGGAGTCCCTCGGCAGCGCCGAGCACGAGCCGTCACCGGTGAACAGCCCGATGAGGAACGCCCGCTTGACCGTCTTCCCGGACCGCCAGACGAACTCGGGCACCCGCTTGTCGGCACTGCGCCGGCCGACCATCTCACCGAGCGAGCTGGCCCGCAACGCGCTCAGGTTCTGGATGTCGAGTTCGTGCAGCAGCGAGCCGGAGGCGATCCGGCGCTGGGAAACGTAGCGAGGGCCACCGACCACGTGGTCGTAGCTGTCGACGACGTACCGGAAGAAGTCCTCGTCGATGTTGTTGAACCCGGCGCGGCCTTCCGAGACGAAGCCTTCGGCGACGAACGCACCGGCCAGCAGGCCCTCGACCCACCGGCGGACCTCGGACATGTGGTCCTCGGCCGCTTCGACGCGCTGCATGACCACGCGGTCGCCCGGCCGGACCTCTTCGAGCAGCTTCCACAGCAGGGTCGGCACCCCGAGCACGTTCACCAGGCAGAGCACCGGGTGGTTGTGGGTGCCGGTCAGCTCGAAACCCTCGCGGGTGGCGAGCTTGAGCGTGGCGTGGTCGCCGGAGTGGAACAGCATCTCGGCCCGCACCGGATCACCGTTGCGGTCGAGCACCTTGAGGTCGATCGGGTTGTCGCTGTTCGGCGCGGCGCCCGGCACGATGTCGCCGATCCGGACGGTCGAGCCGTCGGCCAGCTTGACCCGGGTGTCGCCGACCACGCAGTACCTCATGGCAGCAGCCGGGTCGTTGCCCGAGGAGCCGAAGTTGCCCTGGCCGTCGATCAGCGGGTTGCGCATGGACCACGGCTGCGCGAGCCGGACCAGCGCGTCGTAGATCGCCGAGTCACCGTGGGGGTGGTAGTTGCCCATCACGTCGCCGACCACGCGCGAGCACTTGTTGTACCCGCGCTCGGGCCGGAACCCGGAGTCGTACATCGAGTACAGGATCCGGCGGGCCACCGGCTTGAGCCCGTCACGCACGTCCGGCAGCGCCCGCGACACGATCACGCTCATCGCGTAGTCGATGTAGGAGCGCTGCATCTCCTGCTGGATGTCGACCGGTTCGACGCGGTCGTTCTCCGGCGGCAAGGTTTCCGTCATCTGGTCCTTCTATGGTTCAGGAAAAGTCCGTGGCGGGGACTCACACGTCGAGGAAGCGGACGTCCTTGGCGTTGCGGGTGATGAACGAGCGGCGGGCCTCCACGTCCTCGCCCATCAGCACCGAGAACAGCTCGTCCGCGGTGGCCGCGTCGTCCAGGGTGACCTGGCCCAGCAGCCGGTTGGCCGGGTCCATCGTGGTCTCCCACAGCTCTTCGGCGTTCATCTCGCCGAGACCCTTGTAGCGCTGGATCGCGTCGTCCTTGGGGAGCTTCTTGCCCGCCGCGACGCCCTCGGCGATCAGGCCGTCGCGCTCGCGGTCGGAGTAGGCGTACTCGGGTTCCTGCCGCGGCCACTTGATCTTGTACAGCGGCGGCCGCGAGAGGAAGACGTGGCCGTGCTCGACCAGCGGCCGCATGAAGCGGAACAGCAGGGTGAGCAGCAGCGTGGTGATGTGCTGGCCGTCGACGTCGGCGTCGGCCATCAGCACGATCTTGTGGTAGCGCAGCTTGGCCAGGTCGAACTCGTCGTGGATGCCGGTGCCCAGCGCGGTGATCAGCGACTGGACCTCGGTGTTCTTCAGCACCCGGTCGATGCGGGCCTTCTCGACGTTGATGATCTTGCCGCGGATCGGCAGGATCGCCTGGTACATCGAGTCCCGGCCCTCCTTGGCCGAGCCGCCGGCCGAGTCACCCTCGACGATGTAGAGCTCGCACTCCTCCGGGTTGGTGGAGCGGCAGTCCTTCAGCTTGCCGGGCAGGCCGCCGATCTCCAGCGCGCCCTTGCGGCGGACCAGGTCGCGGGCCTTGCGGGCGGCCATGCGCGCCTGCGCCGAGGAGATCGACTTGTTGATGACCGTCTTGGCCTCGGCCGGATTGCGCTCGAACCAGTCGGCCAGCCACTCGTTCGTCTTGGTCTGCACGAACGACTTGGCCTCGCTGTTGCCCAGCTTGGTCTTGGTCTGGCCCTCGAACTGCGGTTCGGCCAGCTTCACCGAGACGATCGCGGCGAGGCCTTCGCGCACGTCGTCACCGGTGAGGTTCGTGTCCTTCTCCTTGAGCAGCTTCTTGTCGCGCGCGTACGCGTTGACGATGCGGGTCAGCGCGGCGCGGAAGCCCTCTTCGTGGGTGCCGCCCTCGTGCGTGTTGATCGTGTTGGCGAAGGTGTAGACCGACGGCGTGAAGCCGGTGTTCCACTGCATCGCCACCTCGACCTCGAGGCCGTCGCCCTTGGCGTCGAAGGAGATGACGCTGTTGTGGATCGGGTCCTTGCTGCCGTTGATGTGCTTGACGAAGTCCTCGAGCCCGCCCGGGTAGCAGTAGACGCGTTCCTTGACCCTGGCCTGCTGCCCGGAGGCGTCCTCCTCGGTCTCCTCCTCGGCCACGCGCTCGTCGCGCAGGCTCAGCGTGAGGCCCTTGTTCAGGAACGCCATCTCCTGCAGCCGCCTGGCGATGGTCTCGGCGTTGTAGGTGGTGGTCTCGAAGATGTCCGGGTCGGCCCAGAAGGTGACCGTGGTGCCGGTGCGGTCGGTCTCGCCGGCCTCGATCAGCGGGCCGGGGACCGAGCGGTCGTAGTGCTGGGTCCAGATCTTGCCGCCGAGGTGGATCTCCACGTCGAGGGCGGAGGACAGCGCGTTCACCACGGAGACGCCGACGCCGTGCAGCCCGCCGGAGACCGCGTACGAGTCGCTGTCGAACTTGCCGCCCGCGTGCAGCACGGTGAGGACGACCTCGACGGTCGGCTTCTTCTCCTTGGGGTGCATCTCCACCGGGATGCCGCGGCCGTCGTCGATCACGCGGACGCCGCCGTCGGCCAGTAGAATGACGTCGACCTTGGTCGCGTGCCCGGCCATCGCCTCGTCGACGGAGTTGTCCACGACTTCCTGGACCAGGTGGTGCAGGCCGCGTTCGCCGGTCGAGCCGATGTACATGCCAGGGCGCTTGCGAACCGCTTCAAGACCCTCGAGCACGGTGATGGACGATGCGTTGTAGTCGTTCTTGTTCGCTGTCACCGGCGTGTTTTCTCCTCGTCTCGAGCAGCGCGGTCATCCCGCTACGAACATGGTACTTGGCCACGTCCGCTCACATGCGGCAAGGACACCCCTGATTTCGTCACAGAGCCACGAACTCGACTCAAGTCGACTCGGGCAATGGATCCGCGTGGCTCCGCGCGCTCTCGGGGCAATGAGTCAGCTCGGAGTCAAGCCCTGCTCACCCGTATGTGTCGCGGGGGCCGCGACCGGAGACGTGGCGTGGTCCCTTTCGCCAGCTCGGCGCCGTCGGACCCTGGATGCGCATGCGCTTGACCACGCCGTTCCCCACCCCGGCGGCGATCTTGCCGAGCAGTTGGCCCTGCAGCAGGCGGAGCTGCGTGGCCCAGGCGGTGGAGCTCGCGCGCACGGTCAGTTCACCGTCTTTCAGCGCGACCGGCTGCGCGTGCTCGGCCACCTCTTCCCCGACCAGGCGGGCCCAGTGGCCGAACACCTGGCCCGAGGCCAGCCGGCCGTTCCACCCGCGCTCGACCGCGATCCGGGAGACGATCCGGCCGAGTGGCTGTGGATCGCGCGAGTCCGCGCCGGGCCCGGACCACCGGCGGCGGCGCGGGTCCTGGCGCGTGCCGGTGGCGGGTCGCTTGCCGAGCGGGGTTTTCCGCGACTGCGCCTTGGCGCGGGCAGCCTCCAGCGCCGCCTTGGCGAGGTCCCGCCCGGACTGTGGGGTCAACCCAGACTCGTTCGGCCCAGCCGAATTCTCACGCTCCGTGGTCGAACCGCGGGGTACGGCCGCCTGCGAGCCCGAGGACCGCCCATTTGGCCGCACGGTCACTCCTCGCGATAACTGATTCACGGTGTTATCCACACTATCCACAGGTTTGTCCCCAGATAGGTGGGCAACCGCTCTGGTCGCGGTCACCCCGGGTCGCCGATTCGCTCTTCCGCCGTGTTCTTCCGTGTGCTTCCGTACCGGCCCGCTCAGGCGGGCCGCACCTCTCCGTCCGCGACGGTGAAGCGCCGTCCGGTGAGTTCCTCTGGCACGTCCTCCGCCACCGCCGCGGTCACCAGCACCTGCTCGGCACCGGCCGCGACCTCCGCCAGGCGCGCGCGGCGCCGCCGGTCCAGCTCGGCGAAGACGTCGTCGAGCAACAGCACCGGCTCCCCGGCTTCCGCTCGCAGCAGCTCGTAGGAGCCGAGCCGCAGCGCGAGCGCGAACGACCAGGACTCGCCGTGGCTGGCGTAGCCCTTCGCCGGTGCCTCACCGAGCACGAGGTCCAGCTCGTCCCGGTGTGGCCCGACCAGGCTTACCCCGCGTTCGAGCTCCTGGGGCCGCGACTCGCCGAGCGCGGCCACGAGGATCTCCGTCAGTTTGCCGATATCAGCCCGTTCACCTGCGGGAACGCCGTAGCCCGCCGGCAGCGCGTCGCCCAGGCTCGACCGGTAGGAGATCAGCGCCGGCCGCGAATCCGGCGCCACCCCCTGGTAGGCGGCCGAGGTGTGCGGGGCCAGGTCCGCGACCAGGTCGAGCCGCCCGGCGAGCAGCTGCGCCCCGGCCGTGGCCAGGTGGTTGTCCCACACCTCGAGCGTGCTCAGCGCGTACGGGTCCTCCCGCGCGCTGCCCCGCTTCTTGCCGGTGGTCTTGAGCAGGGCGTTGCGCTGGCGCAGCACCCGCTCGTAGTCCGCGCGCACCCCGGCGTACCGCGGCGCGCGCTGCACCAGCAGTTCGTCGAGGAACTTGCGGCGCTCCCCGGGATCGCCGCGCACCAGCGCCAGGTCCTCCGGGCAGAACAACACCGTGCGCAGGATCCCGAGCACGTCGCGCGGCTTGCCCACCGCGCCCCGATTCACCCTGGCGCGGTTCGCCCGGCCGGGGGTGATCTCCAGTTCCACGGTCAGCTCGCGGTCGTCGTTGACCACGGCCACCCGCACCAGCGCGCGCTCCTGGCCGTGCCGGACCAGGGGCGCGTCGGTGGCGACCCGGTGCGAACCGAGCGTGGCGGCGTACCCGATCGCCTCGATCAGGTTCGTCTTGCCACGCCCGTTCTGCCCGATCAGCACGGTCGGGCCGGGTTCGAGCGGCAGGTCGGCGTGCTCCCACGAGCGGAAGTCCGTGACCTGCAGATGACGGAGGTACACCGGGACCGGCTCAGCCGCCGGCCTTCTTCACCGCGTGGCCGCCGAACTGCTGGCGCAGCGCGGCCACCGCGCGCATCGCGGAGGAGTGCTCCTGGCGCGAGGCGAACCTGGCGAACAGGGCGGCCGAGATGACCGGCGCGGGCACGGCGTTGTTGATCGCCTCTTCGAGGGTCCACCGGCCTTCGCCGGAGTCCTCGACGTACCCCTCGAGGTCGTCCAGCTCCGGGTCCTCGTCCAGCGCGCGGACCAGCAGGTCGAGCAGCCAGGAGCGGACCACGGTCCCGCGCTGCCACCCCTTGATCACCGACGGCACGTCCTCGACCACGTGCGAAGCCTCGAGCAGCTCGAAGCCCTCGGCGAACGCCTGCATCAGGCCGTACTCGATGCCGTTGTGCACCATCTTCGCGTAGTGCCCGGCGCCGACCGAGCCCGCGTGCGAGAAACCTTCCTCGCGCGGGCCTTCCGGCCGGAGGGCGTCGAAGATCGGCATCGCGCGCTCGACGTCGGCGGCCGCGCCGCCGACCATCAGGCCGTACCCGTTCTCCTTGCCCCAGATGCCACCGGAGACGCCGACGTCGAGGTAGCCGACGCCCTTGGCGGCGAGCAGCTCGGCGTTCAGCTTGTCGTCGGTGAACTTGGAGTTGCCGCCGTCGATGAGGATGTCGCCCTCTTCGAGCAGGTTGCCGAACGCGACCACGGTCTCCCTGGTCGGCTCCCCCGCGGGCACCATCACCCAGACGATGCGCGGCGCGGCCAGCTTCGAGACCAGGTCCTCGAGCGAAGTCGTGTCGCTGACTTCGGCGTTGCGGTCGTAGCCGACGACTTCGTGCCCGGCGGCACGCAGCCGCTCGCGCATGTTGAAGCCCATCTTGCCGAGCCCGACCAGCCCCATCTGCACCATGTGAAAACTCCCCTTGCTCCCGATCAGTCGCCGACAGTTGACGCCGGTGCTCAGCCCGGCAGGCGGACCGGCATCAGCAGGTAGAGGTACCCGGGCACCACGTTGCCCTCCTCGTCCGCGGGCTTGATCAGCGCGGGGCGGTTCGGCGTGGTGAAGGTCAGCTCGGCGCGGTCGGCGTGCAGCGCACCGAGCCCGTCGACCAGGTAGCCCGGGTTGAAGGCGATGGTCACCGCCTCCCCCTCGTAGTCCACCGGCAGCTCCTCTTCGGCGCTGCCTTCGTCATCGCCCCCGGCGGACAGCCGCAGCAGTCCCTCCGAGAACTCGAGCCGCACCTGGGTACCACGCTCGGCGACCAGTGACACACGCTTGATCGCTTCGGCGAGCGCGCCGACGCCGAGCACCGCGCGCGAGGTGTGGCTCGCGGGCAGCAACTGGCGGTACGGCGGGAATTCGGCGTCAAGGAGGCGGGTGGTCGCGTAGCGGCCGGAACCGGACAGACCGAGCAGGCCCTCACCGCTGGCGAGCGCGAGCTTGACCGTCGCGCCGCTGCCGCCCATCGACTTCGCGGCCTCGGCCAGCGTGCGCGCGGGCACCAGGACCGCGGCGTCGGCCAGCCCCTCGGCCGGCTTCCAGGTGAACTCGCGCATGGCGAGGCGGAAGCGGTCGGTGGCGACGAGGGTGACGGTGTCGCCGGAGATCTCCAGCCGCATGCCGGTGAGCATCGGGAGCGTGTCGTCCTTGCCGGAGGCGACCGCGACCTGGGCCACCGCCTGGCCGAAGACCTCACCGGCCAGCTCACCGGCGAAGGCGGGCTGGGACGGGAGCTGCGGGTAGTCCTCGACCGGCATGGTCGGCAGGCTGAACTTGGCGTTCCCGCAGGTGATGGACGCGCGGGCGCCGTCGACCGAGATCTCCACCGGCTGCGCGGGCAGCGCCTTGGTGATGTCGGCGAGGAGGCGGCCGGAGACGAGCATGCGGCCGCCGTCGGCGATGGTCGCCGGGACGCCCACGGTGGCCGAGACCTCGTAGTCGAAGCCGGAAACGGTGAGCGCGTCGCTTTCGGCGGTGTCGGAGGCCTCCAGGAGCACTCCGCCCAGTACCGGGACGGGAGGCCGCGACGGCAGGCTTCTCGCCACCCAGGCGACGGCGTCTGCCAGCCCGTCGCGCTCGACGCGGATCTTCATGCGCTCATCCTTTCGCGGTAGCCGGGCCCCTCCGGCCCGAGAAGATCGACAAACGCCTCTGGCGTCCGCCCAGGTCGGGTGGCAGCGACGAACGCCGACAGGCGGACCTGGTGTGGGTACTCACGTTAGAGCGTGACCGGGTCCCCCGTCATCCGGCCTCCCCTGTCGACAAAGCGATCAAGCGACTGCCGGGTGGGACTTGTCCCCAACTTCGAGCTGCCCCTGTTTTTAATCAGTTCTCTAAGAAGAAGAATTAACAGTGACAGTAATAGGGGCTGTGGATTGTGTGGACAGAGCCTGTTGCCGCAGCGTGTACGGCGCGGCGAGCTGTGGACACCGGTGGAGCGGATCGGTGGACAGCTTCGGCGACCGGTGGACAACTCCAGCCACCCACAGGCTCCATCCACATCTGTCCACAGTTGTCCACACGGCTGTCCCCACCTGTGCGCTGATTTGTACCCAGGCCATGCACCGGCGCCGGCCGCCGAACTCGTCTCCGAGATCGCCCTGCAGGGTGATGTGGACAGTTTTGTGCATCTCCTGTGCATGGTTGCCGGTTTGCCTGTGTTTTTCCTGTGGAGAAACGGAAGATCGCCAGGTCGGCTGCCTGGGGACTACTTTTCCCTTGTGGGCCAAGCGGTTTCGCGAAGCGTCGCGTACGCTCCTTCATGACGCGAGGCGCGCGAAGCGCCCTTCGCGCTCCTCGAGGCTTTTCTTGCTATACAAGCGCTTCGCGCACGTACGCGGCCTACGCGCTGGTAACCGGCTGAACCGGTGTGGGAAACCCCATATAGTGGTTACATGGATCTGGGCACCAGGTTGATCACCGGCGAGGACGGGCAGCCGTTCCCGTTCGACCCGGGTGCGTTCTTCCTCGAGCTGCTCCTCACCGGTGGGCCCGAAGGCGAGCAGTGGGAGTTGCTGCGCGGCACGTCCGACCTCGCGAGCTGGCTGGTGGACTCCCGGCTCGCGCTCACCGCGCCGATCGAGGCGGAGGACGTCCGCATCCGCCCGGCCGAGCTCCGCGCGATCAAGCACCTGCGGGACACGCTCTGGACCGTGACCCAGGTGATCGCCGCCGGCGAGGAACCGAACGAGGACGAACTGGAAACCATCAACGCGGCCGCCGAGTCGTCCCTGCGGCCGCGGGTCGCCCTCGACACCGGCGTGTGCGAATGGGCCACGCCGATCACCGGCACCCAGGTGCTCGGCACCGCGGCACGCGAAGCGATCGACGTCATCGGCGGCGACCGGATCGACCGGCTGCGTGAGTGCGAAGCGGAGGACTGCGGGCTGCTCTTCCTCGACACCTCGCGGCCGGGCAACCGGCGGTGGTGCTCGATGCAGCGCTGCGGCAACCGCAACAAGGTGAAGGCCTACCGCGAACGGCAGGCCCAGGACTGACGGAGCGTGTCTACTGCCGCGCGCGCTGCTTGATGCGCGAGGTCAGTTCCTGCACCTGGTCGTAGATCCGCCGGCGCTCGGCCATCTCCTTGCGGATCTTCTTCGCCGCGTGCATCACCGTGGTGTGGTCGCGGCCGCCGAAGGTCTGCCCGATCCGCGGCAGCGACATGTCGGTCAGCTCGCGGCACAGGTACATGGCGATCTGCCGCGCGGTGGCGAGCGCCTTCGTCTTGCCGGGGCCGCAGAGCTCGTCGAGCGAGACGTCGAAGAACTCCGCGGTGACGCCCATGATGGTCGGCGCGCTGATCTCCGGCGCGTGCGAATCGGGGATCAGGTCGCGCAGCACGATCTCGGCGAGGCCGACGTCGACCGGCTGCTGGTTCAGCGACGCGAACGCGGTGACGCGGATGAGCGCGCCCTCGAGCTCACGGATGTTCGCCTCGACCCTGGCCGCGATGAACTCCAGCACCTCACCGGGCACCGCGAGCCGGTCCTGCGCGGCCTTCTTCCGCAGGATCGCGATGCGGGTCTCGAGCTCGGGCGGCTGGATGTCGGTGATCAGGCCCCACTCGAACCGCGTGCGCAGCCGGTCCTCCAGGGTTTCCAACCGCTTGGGCGGCCGGTCGGAGGAGACGACGATCTGCTTGTTCTGGTTGTGCAGGGTGTTGAAGGTGTGGAAGAACTCCTCCTGCGTGCCTTCCTTGCCCTCGAGGAACTGGATGTCGTCGACGAGCAGGATGTCGATGTCGCGGTAGCGGCGCTGGAAGGCCACCTTGCGGTCGTCGCGCAGGGAGTTGATGAAGTCGTTGGTGAACTCTTCGGTGGAGACGTAGCGCACGCGCATGCCGGGGAACAGGCGCTGGGCGTAGTGCCCGACGGCGTGCAGCAGGTGCGTCTTGCCGAGGCCGGACTCGCCCCAGATGAACAGCGGGTTGTACGCGCGCGACGGCGCTTCGGCGACGGCGACCGAGGCCGCGTGCGCGAACCGGTTCGAAGCACCGATGACGAAGGTGTCGAAGGTGTACTTCTCGTTGAGGCGCGTCTTCGAGGTCTGCGGTTGCGCGGGCGCGGTGTACGGCTGCCCGGCCACCGGCTGTCCGGAGAAGGTCGGCCAGATCTCGTGCACCGTGGCCAGCGCCTCGCCCTCTTCGTCTATCTCTTCGTCACCGTCGTCGAGGGAATCCAGCTGATCGTGTGAACGCGAGAGCCCGCCCGGGTCCGGCCGGGGGGTGCGGGTGGGCGGCATGCCGGGGGGCATCGCCGAGCCTTCGAGCGGGGGCGCCGGGGGTGGACCGGGCATCGGCCGCGGCGTCGGGGGACGCGGGCCGGGCATCGGCGAACGCGGAGCGGAGCCGTTGTCCACCCGTTGAGGTGACGGCGCGTACCGGCTGGGTGGCGGCGGCACGGGCGGGCCGCCCATCGCGCCGTCGGTCGTCTCGACCTTGACCGCGAGCGAGACCGCGCGGCCGAGGCGGCGCGAGAGCGCGTCGGTGATCGGTTCGCGCAGGGCGCGTTCGATGGCTTCCTTGGCGAAGTCGCTCGGCGCGGCGAGCAGGGCGGTGCCGTCCAGCAGGCCGATGGGCCTGGTCACGCGCATCCAGGCGCGTTGCTGGGGGGAGAGCGTGCTGTCGGACAGTTCGCGGACGACCTGCTCCCAGACCACACCCAGGTTCAACTGGTGGTCGGACACCTGTGCTGTTCCCCTCCCCTCGTCCACCCGCGGTTCACTCACACGGAGCGCTCTACCCTATCCCCAAGCCGAACCCGCGCAGCAGGTATCCACAAGTTGTCCACAACTGTGCACTAATGTACGGCGACGCCCAGCCGCCGCACCCGGCGGCTCGGTGAGCTACCGGCGGCGAGCTTCCCACCCGCTCCCGACCGGCGAGGACCTGCCCTGCTGACTGGGGCTCGTGACCAAGGAGAGGCACGCTAACAAGCCTCGCCCGATGCCACAAGACGTGGTCGGCGGCCAGCTTTTCACGGTGCACGGCGTGTCGCCAGCCGACCCTCCACCGTGGTCCGCCCGCCCCGGCCGACGCGGTCGCCGTGTGTTATCGAGGGGCCGGTTTCGGTGTCACCGTGCCGGGTGCGTACCCTCGAAAGGTCTTCCGCAGGCAGCGGGCTCGTTTCGCGTGCCCGTGTTCTTTCCCGCCACCGAGGTGGGGTCGCGGCCGGAGCAGGAGACGAACACACACGTACGCGCTCGCCCGGTTTCACGTCTGCCCGCAGGCGTCGGCGAGTCAGAGAGCAGGAGAAGTCGACCGTGGCAAAGGGTAAGCGCACCTTCCAGCCGAACAACCGCCGACGCGCGCGGACCCACGGGTTCCGGCTGCGCATGCGGACCCGTGCCGGCCGGGCCATCTTGGCGGCCCGTCGTCGCAAGGGCCGTCAAGAACTGTCCGCCTGATCCCGGCGGCCCGCCATGTTGCCGGCCACCGCTCGACTGCGGCGGAGCGAAGACTTCCGTTCGGTCATGCGCGGTGGCGTCCGGGCCGGACGCAAACGCCTGGTGGTCCACGCGATCCCCGGTGACGCGGACGGTGCCAGTGGCAGCAGGGCGGGCTTCGTCGTGAGTAAGGCCGTCGGGAACTCGGTGGTGCGCCACCGGGTGGCCCGGCGGTTGCGTCATCTCGTATCCGCGCGGCTTGGAACGCTTCCGGGTGGTAGCTCGTTGGTCGTTCGGGCCCTGCCTGCCGCTGCCACCGCCACCAGTGCGGAACTCGGTTCGGATCTCGACTCGGCGTTGCGCCGGCTCGGCCTCCTGTCCGGTTCCGCCGGCGGGGCACGCAAGGATCCACCCTCGCGCGTAGACGGGCCATCGGTGTGAGCGAAACACGAAGTGATGAGGGCAGCCCGGCACCCGTGCCGCGGCCGGGCCCGGTCGCGTGGGTACTTCTGCTCCCGGTGCGCTTCTACCGCAAAGCGATCTCCCCCTTCCTGCCGCCCAGCTGCCGGTTCTACCCCAGCTGCAGTGCCTACGCGCAGGAAGCACTGACCCGGCACGGCGCTGCCCGCGGGAGTTACCTCGCGGTGCGCCGGCTGCTGCGCTGCGGGCCGTGGACCCCTCCCGGCCGGGACCCGGTACCCGAGGTCTTCGCCTGGCGCCACCACCGACCTGGTACATCTACCGAGGAGTAGTTCAGTGCTCGACTTCATCTACTACCCCGTGTCCTTCATCCTGTGGTGTTGGCACAAGGTATTCGGGCTGGTGTTCGGCGAGGCCAGCGCCGTGGCCTGGGTCCTGGCGATCATCTTCCTGACCTTCACCGTCCGCGGCATCATGTTCAAGCCGTTCGTGAACCAGGTCCGGTCGATGAAGAAGATGCAGGACTTCGCGCCGGAGATCAAGAAGGTCCAGAAGAAGTACGCCAACGACAAACAGCGCCAGGCGCTGGAGATGCAGAAGCTCCAGAAGGAGCACGGCGTCAACCCGCTCGGCAGCTGCCTGCCGATGCTGCTGCAGATCCCGGTGTTCATCGGCCTGAACCACGTGCTGCGGATGTTCACGGTCAACCCGAACGGCGGGGAGAAGACCGAGAACTACTTCTTCGACAAGGGCGGCGTCGAGTCCTACGTCAACGCGAAGCTGTTCGGTGTCAACCTCGGCGACGCGATCCACAACACGCAGATCCTCGCGGGTGAAGCGGCCTCGAGCGGCTGGCACTGGTACGTGGCCCCGGTCGCGATCCCGCTGATGATCGTCGCGTCCATCGCGACCCACCTGACCGCGCGGCACTCGGTGGCCCGCCAGAACCCGGCGTCGGCGACCCAGCAGACCGCGATGATGAACAAGCTGACGCTGTACATCTTCCCGCTCGGTGTGCTCGTCTTCGGCGCGCTCTTCCCGATCGGCCTGCTCATCTACTGGCTGGCGAACAACGGCTGGACCCTGATGCAGCAGCGCCTGGTCTACACGAAGATCGACAAGGAAGAGGAGAAGAAGAAGGCCGAGGCGATCGAGAAGCGCAACACCGTCGCGCCGAAGGTCGGCCAGAAGCCCAAGGTCGGGCAGAAGCCGGTGCAGAAGAAGAACCCGGCGGCCCAGACCGGCGCGGACAAGCCGGGCCAGTCGCAGGCGAAGAAGAAGCCCGGCTCCCCGCACGGTTTCGCCCAGGGCAGCAGCACCGCCGCCGGCAAGAAGGGCTCCGGCGCGGCGAAGAAGCCGAACTCCGCCTCGGCGCCGAAGCCGGACTCCCCCTCGGACGCGAAGACGAACTCCAACTCGAACTCCAACGAGAACGGCTCGGGCGTGCCCGGCCTGATCAGCGACTCAACGAAGAAGTCTGGCCGGAAGCGCCGCTGAGCGCGGGCTGGAGAGGAGACAAGGCATGGCGGAAACGGCCGAAGCGGTCGACACCGAGAGCGAGGAGACCGAGGTCGCCGAGGCGACAGAGGCTCCTGCTGCTCCGGCGAAGAACGGTGTGGACGACGACCTCCTGGTGAAGGAGGGCGACATCGCGGGCGACTACCTGGAGCGCCTGCTGGACCTGCTGGACTACGACGGCGACATCGATCTGGACGTCGAAGCGGGCCGGGCGATCGTCAGCATCGACGGCGGTGAAGACCTGGAGAAGCTGGTCGGCTCCCGGGGCAACGTCCTCGAAGCCCTGCAGGAGCTGACCCGCCTGGCGGTCCAACAGGAGACGGGCTCCCGGAGCCGGCTCATGCTGGACATCGCAGGCTGGCGGGCGGACCGCCGGGAGGAGCTGCGGGAGCTGGGCCGCTCCACCGCGGAGACCGTGCTCGCAAGCGGCGAACGAGTCCGCCTGCAGCCGATGAGCCCCTTCGAACGCAAGGTGGTCCACGACGCCGTCGCCGCCATCGACGGTGTGCGGAGCGAGAGCGAGGGCGAGGACCCGAAGCGCCGAGTGGTGGTCTTCCCCTCCTGAAGCAGCTTCACCTGACGCGGCCCGCCGGACTTGGCTCCGGCGGGCCGTTTCGTTTGGGTGTGGGGGACGACCGATGGCGCAGGGCGTGTCCCCGTTGCCGCGCCGAGGGACCGTCCAGGATGCAACTGCCCGCGGCGCAGTCACCACGATGACCGCACTGATCAGCTCGACCAAGCGCACTCCGCCAGCGACTTGCCGCGTTGATCGCGGACCGACCCCCTGGCGTCGAACACCCTCATCGACGCACCCCGTTTCACGTGAAACGGGGTGCGGCATCGACAGGCGTACGTGCGCTCAACCGGTCGTGCTGTTGACCACGGAACGCGCGCTACCGCGTTTATGGCGGCAAGGCAGTCGACCTTCTCAACACCGAGCGCGACTTTCGACTTCCCCCTTCGCCGTGCCGACGGTGCACCTGTCCGCCAGCTCCCGAGTGATCCGCCGGGCCAGCGAGGAGCAGCCGGGACAACGGCAGTCAGCAAGGTCAGGAAGTCTGCGCCATCGCTCGACAATGGCGGGGCTCGATCATGGCCGGAGAGCCAGGCATCTTATAGGGCGACCACGGTTCGGAACAACGGCGCCCGGCTGGGCCGAGCATGCGTTCCAGTTCGGGCCCGTTTGCGTCGGTCACCGTGTCGACGTGGAATCTTGAGTGATGGCGCGCCATCGGCAGATCGCCCAGTTGTGCCCGCCGGAATGTCGGCCGATTACCGTCGCCGAGCGAGCTCGCCGCGCTCCTCGGCCTCGACAGAGGCGAGGTGTTCTCCGAGACACCGACGCGTCTCGCTCGGTGCGTTTCACGTGAAACTGAGCCGACCTGTCCACAAGGGAGGTCGCCGTCCACAGATCCGCTCCGCGCCCCGTTGGGCGGCTGATGCGGCGGTAGAGTGGATTTGGGGACGCCCCCCTGGGAGTGGCGGGGGTTTTCTGGGTTTGTCTAGCGGCCGCTTGGCGTGGGCTGGTTCGGCGCGTCGGTAAGGGGCTCCGGTCCGGCGCATGGCGTAGAGGAAGTCGCAGGGGCGTCGGGCGAGGCATGCAGGTGCGGCATCGTGCGCTTCTCGCCATCGGCGCGCTTGCGGTCGTGGCCGATTGTCGTGGGTGGATCGACGACTGCCAGCAGCTGTCGTGCCGGGTTTGGCGAGTACAGCTTCCAAAGAGGTAGCGGGGGTTGTCTGCGCGGCGCTGGGGCGGGTCACACGGGCTAGGGATAGCCGTGTGCGGGGGTCGCTGTGTTTCACGTGGAACTGGTGCGTGGGATCGTGCACATCTGTGGTGCGTCGCGTGGGTTTGGGGTGGGGATCGGGGACAATCGGGGGCAGGTCGTTTCACGTGAAACGGCGACCGAAGAGGAGTTCTGAGTGGGTGTGGAAGACGTCATCGGTACGCCGGCGGCGGCAGAGCAGGTGTTTGGGGATCGTCTTCCCGTGGCTGAGCGGTTCGCGGCGCTGCTGGCCGAGCATGGGGTCGAGCGCGGACTGATCGGTCCCCGTGAGGTGGAGCGGTTGTGGGGGCGCCACATCTTGAACTCCGCGGTGATCGGCGAGAAGATCAGCACCGCTGCTCGCGTCGCCGACGTGGGGTCCGGGGCTGGGCTTCCGGGGGTTCCGCTGGCGATCGCCCGACCGGACCTCGATATCGTGCTCATCGAGCCGATGGCGCGGCGCGTCGACTGGCTCACCGAAGTTGTGGACGAGCTGGATCTGTCGTCGTCCGTCACCGTGGTGCGTGGGCGGGCGGAGGAGAAAGCCGTTCGGGCCGTTGCGGCCGAGCGTGATGTGGTGACCGCGCGGGCGGTCGCTCCCCTGGCGAAGCTCGCCGGTTGGTGCCTGCCGTTGGTGCGCACCGGCGGCACGCTGCTCGCCTTGAAGGGATCGAGCGCCGCGGAGGAGATAACGCGAGACCGGCTCGCGGTGCGCAAGGCCGGTGGTGGTGAAGCGACGGTGGCGGAGTGCGGTGGCGGCCTGCTCGACGTGCCGACCACCGTGGTGCTGATCCCCCGCGTCTCACCCGAGAAGACGAAGCGCCGTCGTTGAGGAGATGTTCCACGTGAAACGAACCCAGAACAGCTCGCCCCTATCGAGGAGGTGCTTCGGCCGGTGAACCCACCGTCGTCAGCAAACACCGGACATGACGTGGGGTGGACTCCGATCGCGGAAGAAGCCATGCGCGCCGCGCGGGTCCTGCACCCGGAGTCCTACCGGCTCCCCAGGCCGGATCACCGCCGTGTCCTCACGGTCGCCAACCAGAAGGGCGGGGTCGGCAAGACCACCAGCGCGGTGAACCTCGCCGCTGCCCTCGCGGTGCACGGGCTCAAGACGCTCGTCGTCGACCTCGACCCGCAGGGCAACGCCAGCACCGCGCTCAACGTGGAACACCGCTCGGGCACCCCCTCGGTCTACGAGGTGCTGCTCGGCGAGGTGACTCTGGCGGACGCGGCGGCGGTCAGCGAGCAGTCCCCCAACCTCTACTGCGTGCCCGCCACGATCGACCTCGCGGGCGCCGAGATCGAACTGGTGTCGATGGCGTCCCGCGAGACGCGTCTCAAGGAGGCGCTGACGAGCGAAGCGATCGACCAGCTCGGCGTCGACTACGTGTTCATCGACTGCCCGCCGTCGCTCGGCCTCCTGACGGTCAACGCGATGGTCGCCGCGCAGGAAGTGCTCATCCCGATCCAGTGCGAGTACTACGCACTGGAAGGCCTCGGGCAGTTGCTCAGCAACATCGAACTCGTCCAGCAGCACCTGAACCGCGAGCTGACCGTGTCCACCATCCTGCTCACGATGTACGACGGGCGCACCAAGCTCGCCGACCAGGTGACCCAGGAGGTCCGCAACCACTTCGGCGAGGTCGTGCTGAAGACGGTCATCCCCCGCAGCGTGAAGGTCTCCGAGGCGCCCGGCTACGGCCAGACGATCCTCGCCTACGACCCCGGTTCCCGCGGGGCGCTGAGCTACTTGGACGCGGCGCGTGAGATCGCGGAGCGCGGTGTGAAGAACGGTGAGAAGCAATGAGTGCCGAACGCAGGGGTGGGCTCGGACGCGGCCTCGCCGCCCTGATCCCCACCGGTCCGGTCAACGCCGAGGGCAAGCCGGTCGAGCTGAAGCCGGCCCCGGCCGAGAACGGGCAGAACGGCTCGGCGCCCGCGCCGGCCGGTGAGGTCGCCGGTGCGGTCTACCGCGAGGTGCCGATCAGTGCGATCAAGCCGAACCCGAAGCAGCCCCGGCACGTCTTCGACGAGGACGCGCTGGCCGAGCTGGAGCACTCGATCCGCGAGTTCGGGCTCATGCAGCCCGTCGTGGTGCGCCAGCTGCCGGGCGACGAGTACGAGCTCGTCATGGGCGAGCGGCGCCTCCGGGCGTCGCAGCAGGCCGAGCTGGAGAAGATCCCGGCCATCGTCCGGCAGACCGCCGACGAGGCGATGCTGCGTGACGCGCTGTTGGAGAACATCCACCGCGTCCAGCTCAACCCGCTCGAGGAAGCCGCCGCGTACCAACAGCTGCTCGACGAGTTCGAGGTGACCCACGAGGAACTCGCGGGCCGCATCGGCCGCAGCCGGCCGGTCATCACCAACACCATCCGCCTGCTGAAGCTGCCGTTGCCGGTGCAGCGCCGGGTCGCCGCGGGCGTGTTGTCAGCCGGTCACGCGCGTGCCCTGCTGTCGCTGGAGAGTGCGGAGGACCAGGAGGACCTCGCGGCTCGGATCGTCGCGGAAGGCATGTCGGTCCGCGCGACCGAGGAGGCGGTGACGCTCAAGAAGAGCGAGTCGCCGCGCAAGGCGAAGCCCGCTCCCCGCAAGCCGATGCAGGCGCCGGGGTTGCAGGACCTCGCCGTGCGGCTCTCCGACACGTTCGACACCCGGGTCAAGGTCGACCTCGGCCGCCGGAAAGGCCGGATCGTGGTGGAGTTCGGGTCGGTCGACGATCTTGAACGGATCGTCGCGTTGATGGACCCGAGCAAGACAAATCGGACATCGAAAACCGATTAGGGATTACCCCGGGTCGTTTCGTCACGGTGATGATTTCTCAGCGTTGATCCACGAGTACGCAGCGGCATCGAAGATCGCGTCGCCGGATCGGTCCGATCCGGCGCTCGGTCAGCGCGAGATCGCGCGGTCGATCAGCTCGGCGAACACCGCGCCGAGCGAGCCGCCGCCCGCTTCGATCGCCATCGGCACGGTCGAGGTTTCGGTGAGACCGGGCGAGAGGTTCACTTCGAGGAAGTGCACGGTCCCGTCGGCGCCGACCACCGCGTCGGTTCGCGAAATGTCGCGAAGCCCGAGCAACTGGTGTGCCGCGACCGCGAGTTCGCCGACCGCCTTCGCCGACTGCTCGGTGAGCCGCGCCGGTGCGAAGAAGTCGGTCAGGCCGGCGGTGTAGCGAGCGGTGTAGTCGTACACCCCGCTCTCCGGCACGATTTCCACCGCGGGCAGCGCGGTCGGGCCGTTTTCGGTTTCGATGACCGCGACCGCCACCTCGACGCCGTCGACGAACCGCTCGGCGAGCACCGTGTCGCCGTACGCGAAGCAGCCGACCATCGCCGCCGGGAGTTCGGCGGCGTCGCGGACCACCTGGGTGCCCAGCGCCGAGCCACCCTGATCCGGCTTCAGGATCAGCGGCAGGCCGAGCCGCTCGACCATCGCGTCGAGCACGGCCTGCGCGCCCAGCTCGCGGAAAGTGCTGTGCGGCAGCACGACCCAGTCCGGCGTGGCGAAGTCCGCCTTGGCGAGCAACGCCTTCGCGGTCGGCTTGTCCCAGGCGCGGCGGCAACCCTGCGAGCTGGTGCCGACGAACGGCACGCCCAGCATTTCCAGCACGGTCTGCACCGAGCCGTTCTCCCCCTGGCCGCCGTGCAGCGCGACGACGGCGGCGTCCGGCCGCTGGGTGCGCAGCCGTTCGAGCAGACCGGCGTCGGTGTCCCACTCCTCCACGCCCAGCCCCTCGGCCCGCAGCGCGGCGGAAAGCCGCCTGCCGGAGCGCAGGGAAACGTCGCGTTCGTGGGACAAACCGCCAGCGAGCACGGCAACGGTGCGTTCGGCCACCGGGGAACTCCTTGGATTCGTGGTCGTCAGGCGGTGTCGGGCGACGGGTTTTCCGGCCCGGACACCACGCGGGGGTTCACGCTACCGAAGGTGCGCATGAGGTCCATTTCGGATTCGAGCACGGCGGCGAGCCGGCGCACGCCCTCCTTGATGCGCTCCGGCGTCGGGTAGCAGTACGACAGGCGCATCTGCCTGCTGCCGAACCCGTCGGCGTAGAACCCGGTGCCCGAGGCGTAGGCGACGCGGGCGGTCACCGCGCGCGGCAGCATCGCCTTGGTGTCGACGCCTTCCGGCACGGTGACCCACACGTAGAACCCGCCGTCGGGGTGCGTCCACGAACAGCCGGGCGGCATGTGCTGCTCCAGCGCGGACAGGATGGCGTCCCGGCGTTCGCGGTAGTTCTCGCCGAACGTCTTGATCTGGCCCTTCCAGTCGTGCGTGGCCAGGTAGCGCGAGACGACCAGCTGGTTGAGCGTCGGCGGGCACAGCGTCGCGGACTCCGCCGCGAGCACCAGCTTCTCGCGCACGGCGTGCGGCGCGAGCACCCAGCCGACGCGCAGGCCGGAGGCGAAGGTCTTGGAGAACGAGCCGAGGTAGACCACGTTGTCCGGGTCCATCGACCGCAGCGCCGGATACGTCTGGCCGTCGAAGCCGAGCAGGCCGTACGGGTTGTCCTCGACCACCAGCACGTCGTGCTCGCGGCAGATCTCCAGGATCTCCGCGCGCCGCTCGACGGCGAGCGTCACGCCGGCGGGGTTGTGGAAGTTCGGGATGGTGTAGAGGAACTTGACGCGCTTGCCGTGCTTGCGGCACTGGCCGAGCGCCTCGCGCAGTCCCTCGGGCACGAGCCCCTGGTCGTCCATCGCGACGTGCACGACCTCGGCCTGGTAGGCGGCGAAGGAGCCGAGCGCGCCGACGTAGGACGGGCCTTCGGCGATCACCACGTCACCCGGGTCGCAGAACAGCCGGGTCACCATGTCCAGGCCCATCTGGGAGCCGACGGTGACCACGACGTCGTCCGGGTGCGCGCTGATGTCCTCGAGCGCCATCACCTCGCAGATCTGCTCACGCAGCGCGGGCACCCCGTGCGCGGAGCCGTACTGCAGCGCGACCAGGCCGTCGTTCGCGATCAGCTCGGCCATCTGGGAGGACAGCGAGTCCAGCGGGAGCGCGGCGAGGTTCGGCATGCCGCCGGCCAGCGATACCACCTCGGGGCGGCTGGCGACCGCGAAGAGCGCTCGGATCTCCGACGCCGTCATGCCCGCGGTGCGCGCGGCGTACCGCGGCAGGTGCGGGTCGAGGTTGTGGTGGCCGCTCTGCGGCTGTCTGGCTGGGCGCTTTTCGCTCATCGGGCACTTCGCAAACGCTGTCGGCCGGCATGGTCGGTGCTACTCATACGTAGATCCATCGAGTGTAACCATCCCCTCTTCCGGTCCTCGGCTCTTCCGGTGCTCATCACATCCCCCTATCCTGTGATCCCGGGCCGGTTTGCTCTTGCGGTGAACCGTGCCCCCGCAAGGGGTTCGCAACTCAGGGGAGGTCGTCGGGTGTCGCGACGCGTCGTGGGCGTCACGCTGGACAACCTGGACCAGGTGCCCCTGCACTGCCGGCGGTGCGTGTACTGGGAGGTCGCGCCGCACCTGAAGGCGCAGGCGGAGGAGTTCGGCGAGACCGAGGTCGAGAAGGAAGCCTGGGTGTCCAGCGTGCTGCTGGAATGGGGTTCCTGTGGGCGCATCGTCTACAGCGACACGCTGCCGATCGGGTTCGTGCTCTACGCCCCGCCGAACGCCGTGCCGCGGGCGAACGCCTTCCCCACTTCACCACCCGGGCCGGACGCCGTGCTGCTCACCGCTTTCCACATCGCGCCGGAGTTCCGCGGTGGCGGGTTGGGGCGGATGCTGGTGCAGTCCGTCGCGAAGGACCTGACGCGGCGTGGTGTGAAGGCGATCGAGGCCTTCGGCGCCACGGAGCCCACGCCGAACTCGGAGCACGCCTGCGTGCTGCCCGCCGAGTTCCTGCAGTCGGTCGGCTTCAAGACCGTGCGCCCGCACCCGCAGTTCCCGCGCCTGCGGTTGGAACTGCGGTCGGCGATCTCCTGGAAGGAAGACGTCGAAGCGGCGCTCGAGCGCCTGCTCGGCCAGGTGACCATCACCACCGCCGAACCGAGCATCGCCCGCTCCTGACGCTGGGTTATCCACAGTTTGTGAACGGTGTGACGACTTGTCCACAGATTTGGGCCTAGTTGTCCCCAGGCAACATCAATAACAGTCTCGACAAAACGCCAAAGCGGCGTGCGCCCCGACCGTGGTGGTCGGGCCGCACGCCGCGGGTGTCCGGAGGGTCAGTCGGCCTTGGCGAGTTCGTAGGCGAGGACGTCGGCGAAGGTGAAGGTGCCGGTGGGCTGGTCACCCTCGCCCAGCAGGTACAGGCGCTTCACCGCGATCAGGATGCCTTCGGCGACCACGTCCCGGAAGGCCGGGTCCGACATGCGCCGCCGGTCGTCCGGGTTTGTCAGGTAGCCGATCTCCACGCGCACCGCGGGGCAGCGGGTCATGCGCAGGATTTCCCAGGTCTTCGGGTGCGCGCGGCAGTCCAGCAGACCCGTGCGCGCGGCCAGCTCGCGCTGGATGAAGCCCGCGAGCAGCTCGCCGACGGTGGAGCTGGTGCCGTTGCCGGTGCCGTAGTGGAAGCTCGCCACGCCCTGGGCGTACGGCGAGTGGTTCTGGTCGCTGTGCAGCGAAAGGAACAGGTCCGCCCCGGCCTCGTTGGCGAAGGCGGCGCGGTCGGCTTCGGCCGGGCTGTGGTCCGGGCCCCGGGAAATCAGGGCCTCCATGCCGGTGGCCTTCATCCGGCCTTCGAGCCGCCGGGCCAGGTCCCAGGCGATGTCGGCCTCGCGCAGGTTGCCGACGACCACACCGCCGTCCTGACCGCCGTGGCCGGGGTCGATCACGATGCGCTTGCCACGCAGCCGCGGGCCGGAGCGCCGGACCTGCTCCTGCTCGCGCAGGAACACCGGGCGGCCACCGCGGGCGCGCGGGGACAGCTGCCGCAGCGCGCGGACCGTGCCGCCACCGCAGATGCCGTCCACGACCAGGCCGTAGTCGCGCTGGAAGGTCCGCAGCGCCTGCTCGGTCTGCGGGCCGAAGACGCCGTCCGGGCGGCCGGCGTCGAAACCGAGCTCGGTCAGCCGCTCCTGCAGCGCGAACACGTCGTCACCGTGCACCGGGGCGGAGATCAGGTAGGCCAGCGGTCGGCTGCCCAGGTGGTAGCTGGCGCCACGCAGGGCCCGGTAGGTGGCCGGGCCGACGATGCCGTCGGTGATCAGGCCCCGGCGCTGCTGGAACGCCCGCACGGCTTGTTCCACCGCCATGTCGAAGGAGCCGGGCGAACCGTTCACCGGGGGCAGCAGATCCAGCGCGGCCAGCATCGACCTGATCTCGGCGACATCGGGGCCGGCGTCACCGCGGCGGAGTACCCGCATGCACTCCTCGCTCTTCCTTGGGCGCCTGAATCGGCGCTGGGCGAATTCTCACTGGGCAGCAAAGCCCTGGAGTTCTATTGTGCCCTGCGAACTCTCGGTGAGCGCGCAGGGTTGCCTAGCGTGCTCCCGGTCATCGGACCGGGTAACCGGTTCATCGCCGCGAACCCCGCTGGTGTGACGGCCTGACCGGCGCGGGTACGCGAAAAAGCCCGGGTGCCCCGCACCATTCGATACGGTTCACCCGGGCGGGTTGGTTCAACCCCGCGTCACAGCACGTCGGACAGGTCCGAGAGCAGCGCGGCCTTCGGCTTCGCGCCGACGATCTGCTTCACCGGCTTGCCGCCTTGGAACAGGATCAGCGTCGGGATCGACATGACCTGGTAGTCACGCGCGGTGTTGGGGTTCTCGTCGATGTCGAGCTTGGCGATCGTCAGCTTGTCGCCGTGCTCCGCCGCGATCTCCTCGAGCACCGGGGCCACCATGCGGCACGGGCCGCACCAGGTCGCCCAGAAGTCCACCAGGACCGGCTTTTCGCTGGTCAGGACATCGTCGGTGAAGCTCTTGTCAGTCACCTTGACCGTGTCGGCCATCATCTCTCCTTCATCGGTGGACCGGAAAGTTTCAGTTGGCGCCGGGGCCGTAGCCGCCGCCGACCAGCTCCGGCGCTTCCTGCGCCTGCTCGGTCACGGCGTGCTCCGCGAGCCAGCGTTCCGCGTCGATCGCCGCCGCGCAGCCCGAGCCCGCCGCGGTGATCGCCTGGCGGTAGGTGTGATCGACCAGGTCGCCGGCGGCGAACACGCCGTCCACGTTGGTGTAGGAGCTGCGCCCCTTGGTCACCACGTACCCGTTGTCGTCCAGATCCACCTGTCCGCGGACCAGTTCGCTGCGCGGGTCGTGCCCGATCGCGACGAAGAAGCCGGTCACGTCGAGGGTCGAGGTCTCACCCGTGCGGGTGTCCTCGAGCTTCAGCCCGCTGACCTTGTCCTCGCCGACAACCCCGGTGATCGCCTGGTTCAGCGCCCACTTGATCTTGTCGTTGGCCCGGGCGCGCTCGAGCATGATCTTCGAGGCGCGGAACTCCTCGCGGCGGTGCACGATGGTCACCGACTTCGCGAACTTGGTCAGGAAGGTGGCTTCCTCCATCGCGGAGTCGCCGCCGCCGACCACGGCGATGTCGTGGTCGCGGAAGAAGAAGCCGTCACAGGTGGCGCAGGACGAGACCCCGCGGCCGAGCAGCTCCTGCTCCCCCGGCACGTGCAGGTAGCGCGCGGCGGCCCCCATGGCCAGCACGACGGCCCGCGCGGCGTACCGCTTGCCGTTGACCGTGACGTACTTGACCTCACCGGTCAGGTCGAGCGCCTCGACGTCCTCGGCACGCAGGTCGGCACCGAAGTGCTTGGCCTGCTCGCGCATCTCCTCCATCAGCGCCGGGCCCTGGATGCCGTCGCGGAAGCCGGGGTAGTTCTCCACCTCGGTGGTGGTCATCAGCGCCCCGCCGAACTGGGACCCCTCGAACACCAGCGGGTCCAGCTGCGCGCGTGCCGCATACACCGCCGCGGTGTAGCCGGCGGGACCCGATCCGACGATGATCAGGTTCCGAACGTCCTCTGCAGCCACCCTTTGCCTCCGCTCGTAGTAGCCGTGTACCTGGCCTAACACGATCGTAGGTCGCGGTGTTCCCGCGGGGTGACGCACACCGCAGCTCACGAGAAAGGGGCGGCACCACGAGGGTGCCGCCCCTGCTCAGGCGCCTATTTGCCGCCGACCGTCCGGTCCATCAGCTTCTGGCAGTCCGGGGTCAGTGCGACCAGCCGGAACTGGCCGATGACGCCGGGCGTGAGGATCACCATCGTGGCCGGTTGCCCGTCCACGGTGACGCCGCGGATGCCCGCGGGCTTCACGGCGGGGTCGAGACCCTGCTCGGTGAGGCACTGGTCGACCCGGTCCTGGGTGCCCAGCGGGCCGTAGTCGGTCTTGCCGGTGGAGCCGATGATCTCGCCGATCGGGATGTTGTCCTGCTGCAGCGCCAGCGGTGGCTCGTTGGAGCCGAGGCCGGGTGGCGGCTGCGCGGCCGGTGGCTGACCGGTGCCGTCGCCGCTACCGCCCGGGACCGCGATGGCGATCGCCGCGATGGCCGCCGCCGCGATGCCGACCACGCCGGCGCCCCAGCCGGCGATCTTGGCCCGGCGCCTGCGGCGGGCGACGTCGATGCCGACCACGGGCGCGACCGGCGGTGCCATCGGCTCCGCTGCCGCCGGACCGGCGTTTCCCGCCGACCGCGCCATCTCTTCGGCCAGCGCGGCGTCCAGCCGCGCCGCGAACTCCGCCGGCATCGGGTCCACGTCGGCGTCACCGAGGGCGGCGAGATCGGCCGTGGTGGACTCCAGCGCCTCGATGATCGCCGAGGCTTCGGCGTCCGCGCGGACGAGCGGCCACAGTTCGGCCGCCTCCCGCTCATCGAGCACTCCCGCATGCAGGTCGGCGAGCACGTCGACAGACCAAGGCGGGCCCACGGCCCCGCCAATCCCCCGACTCTCGTCCGTCATCGTCCCTCCCTCTGACCCTGCGTCCCGAGCGGACGCGTCACACGCCGCTCGGTGCGGTCATGTTTGCTTTCGTTAGTTGGGACGCCGGGTTCCGCGTCGGGGTTCCGCAGATGTCCGAGAACCTTGGCGAGCTTGGCCCGGCCCCTGGCACACCGGCTTTTCACCGTGCCCTGGGCGATTCCGAGCATTTCCGCGGTCTCGGCCACCGAGTACCCCTCCACGTCGACCAGCACGATCGGGGCGCGCTGGTCCTCGGGCAGGTGGTCCAGCGCCTCCTTGATGACCAGGCGGGTTTCCCGCTCGGACATCGAATCGCGGGGCGTGGCCGGTTCGTTGTGGCTGGTCTCGGGCAGGGGGACGGTGGGCCGCGCCTGGCGGCGGCGGACCCGGTCGAGGCAGGCGTTCACCACGATGCGGTGCAGCCAGGTGGTCACCTGCGACTCGGCCCGGAAGTTGCCGGCCGCGCGGAACGCCGAGATGAAGGCGTCCTGCAGGGCGTCGGCCGCTTCCTCGGGATCTCGCAGGGTGCGCAGGGCGACGGCCCACATCCGGTCTCGATGTCGGCGGACCAGCTCACTGAAAGCATGTGGATCGCCCGCGGCGTGCGCCGCGATGAGCGCGGCGTCCGTGGGAGTTGCAGCGGTCACTCCTGAGAGCCTATCGACTACCCATTCCCCCACACGAGGGACCAGGCGCTGTCCGGTAAGTCAAGGTCGCGCTCTCCGCGCCCAGGCGGCCCCTGACGGCACGGGCGAGTTCGGCCGAGTACGGCCAGTACGAGGCCGAATCGCCCGCACCGCCAGGAACCACCTGGATCACGAAGCCCATCGACCAGACTCACCGGACAGCGCCTAGGCAGCCGACAAGAACTCGATGTCGTTGATCTGCGTGACGTGCTTGTCGCCGTCGGTGCCCAGCTTGGTGATCCAGATGATGACGTACCGGCCTTCGGCGGGGCCCTGCATCTTGATCTCGGTGTCCGGTCCGGTCAGCTCACCCGCTCCGACCAGGCGCGTTTCGGCGAACTTGGGGTTCTTCTTGTCCGCGGTCCTGATCTCCACCGTGGTGCCGGGGCTGTCCGCGGCGATCTTCACCGCGCTCAGCTTCACCGGCTGGTCGAAGCTGTTGAGCAGGCCGACGCCGGGCTTGAGGTCCGGAAACTGCTGGCGGTACTCGTCGGTGCGCCAGAACGTGTCGCGCTTGCCGTCGAGCACGTTCTTCGCCCGCGCCGGGGCGTCACCTTCGCCGCTCGGGTTGTAGACGTTGACGGTTCCCGGCTTCACCGGCGGACCGCCTGCGGGCTGCTCCCCGGGCGGCGGGGCCGGGTTGCCACCGGGATCGGGGGCCGCGGTGGGCGTCGGTTCGGCGACGTTCACCGTCGGGCCACCGGCTTCGGGGCTCTCCTGGAAGAACGAGATGGCCAGCATGCCGAGCCAGGCCAGGATGCCGACCGCGGTCACCACCAGCACGGTCACGCCCAGCGCCAGCTTCCGCCGCCGCGCCGAGTCCTTGACCGGCTTCTTCGTGGTCCAGATCGCGCCGTCGGCGTCGGCCTCTTCCTCCGGCGGGGCGCCGACCTGGTTGATCAGCTGGGTGCGTTCGTCCTCGTCGGCGGCCTGGGCTAGCACCGCGAGGATGGCCGAGCTGGTGCGGATGCCGCCGTGCCCGCCGTCCTCGATGGTGCGCACGGCCAGCGACGAAAGCGTTTGCGGGACGCGGGGCTGCAGCGACCGCGGCGGCACGATCCGGCCGTTCGGCGCGTGGGGCGCGCTCGGGATGGCCGGCGGCCCGCCCGGCAGCGCCCAGCGGCCGGTGAGCAGGAGGTACAGCACGCCGCCGATGGCCTTGACGTCGTCGCGCAGGGTGGCGTCCGGCAGCGGGCCGGGGAAGGCGAGGCGCAGGGCGCCGTCCGGGGTGAGGCGCAGGCGCTGCGGGTGGTCGAGGCCGAGCACCAGACCGGACTGGTGGGCCTGCTCCACGGCCTGGGCCAGCGCGCCGACCATGCGGGCGGCGGCACCGGGTTCGACGGGCTTGTCCGCGACCAGGTCGACCAGGTCGCTGCCCTTGGTCCACTCGGCGACCACGATGCCGAGCAGGCCCTCACTGGACGTGATGCCATTGCCGAGGTTCAGCACATCGAGGACGCGGGCTACCCCGTCATGGTTGAACTTGGCGGCGTGCGCGGCGCGTTCGAGGGTGCGGCGGGCCGAGCGCGCGGCCTCCGCGTCGGCCGGGTCGCCGACGAGCAGGGTCAGCGCGACATCGCGCCGGAGCTGGCCGTCACGGGCGCGCCAGAGGTGCGCGTCGGCGCGTTCGTCGATGCCGAACTGCGCCAGCAGGCGGTAGCGGCCGTCGCCGACCACGGCCCCGGGCGCCAGCGGTCCGCTCCGGGCACGGGCTCCCACCTTCCCCGCACCCCCTTCTTTCCGGCTCGTGTCCACCGCACTCTCCTGCATTTCTCCAACCGAGGGTACGTGAAGGTGACACGAGCACTATGCCGTTCCACGCCGAAATCGTTACCCCCGCTTGATCAACCGGGTGATTCTCGAGGTCGCCGGTTTCAGCTCCTCGACCTTCAAAGCCATCAGCACGCCGAACGAGACGCCGATCCCGACGACGCCCTGGAGCACGAGCCGCACCCAGGCCTGCAGGGTGGCGCCCAGCGCGTCGGGCACGATCATGCCGACGAGCAGCGCGGCGCCGACTCCGGCGGCGCTGGCCACGACGGTGAACAGGATCACCCCCAGCACCCGTTTGCTGCGCAGGTTGCCCAGGCGGACCCAGAGCCAAACCTGCCCGAGCATCGCGCCGATGACGAAGACGAGCGAGTTGACCATCATCACGCCGAGCACGATGTGCTGCGGCGCGAGCAGCGCCGAGGACAGGTAGAGCAGCGGGATCTTGACCCCGGTCATCACCACCATGATCAGCGTCGGCGTGCGGGAGTCCTTCATCGCGTAGAACACCCGCATCTGCAGCATGACCAGCGCGTACGGCAGCAGGCCGAAGGCCGACACGGCCAGCGCCTGGCCCAGCCGCTCGGCGTCGGCCAGCTCGCCCTTGCCCCAGGCGAACAGCGCGACGCCGATCGACGTGCCGGCCACGGTCATCACCGCGGAGATCGGCACCAGCATCACCGTGGAGATGCGCGAGGCGTAGGACATGTCGGCGACCAGCTTCTTGGTCTCGCCGTCGGCGGCCGCACGGCTCATCCGCGGCATGATCGCGGTCAGCAGCGAGACGCCGATGATCCCGTACGGCAGCTGGAACAGCAGCCAGGCGTTCGAGTAGATCGACACCCCACCGGCCTGCCCGCTGGTCAGCACGTTGGTGTTGATGATCATGCCGATCTGGCTGATCGCCACGTAGGCGAAGATCCAGGTGGCCAGGCCGCCGAACTCCTTGAGCCGCGCGTCCAGGCCCCAGCGCCACTTGAACTTGAAGCCGGACCGCTTCAACGCGGGCACCAGGAACAGTGCCTGCACGGTCATCGCGGTCAGCACGCCGAGGCCGAGCACCAGCACCTTCGGCTCGCTCATCCTCGACGGCACCAGCGTCGGGTCACCGGGCAGGATCGCGTAGAGGCCGATGGTCACGAAGATGACCAGGTTGTTGATCACCGGGGCCCACTGGGCAGGCCCGAAGATCTGCTTGGCGTTCAGGATCGCCGAGAGCACCGCGAACAGCCCGTAGAACAGCAGGCCGGGCAGCAGCAGGTAGGCGAACCAGGTGGCCACCTCCGAATTGCCCCCGCCGCCCTCGGCCATCAGCAGGCCGGTGACCTGGGGTGCGAAGGCGACCGAGAGCACGGTGCCGAGGAGCAGCACCGTGGTCGCCATGGTGAGCAGGCGCTGGGTGTAGGCCTCGCCGCCGTCCTCGTCGTCCTGCGAGCGGACGAGCAACGGCACCACGACACTGGTCAGCACGCCGCCGAGCAGCAGTTCGTTGATGATCAGCGGCAGCGTGTTGGCCACCGTGAAGGAGTCGTAGATCACCCCGAGCGAGGCCACCGCGCCGAGCAGCACCTTCCAGGCGAACCCGGTGATCCGGCTGGTCAGCGTGGCGATCGCCATCCGGCCGCTGGACTTGGCCAGCGACGGGGTGCCGCTCGCGCCACCACTGGGCTGGGCCTCGGTCGGCGTAACGCCGTCGGAGATGCGCGGGATGAACCGGGTGGCGTACTCGTCGTACGGCCGGTGCATGTCCGGATCGGCGGTGGGCCAGCGCGCGCCGGGCGGCAGGCCGCGGTCGACCGGGATGAGCTGGGTGTATTCGACGCGGGGCCGCTGGGGTGGCGGAGCGTCGGGGCGGTCGCGGTTCCACGGGCGGACCGGCGGCTCGGGTCGCGGGGGCCGCTGCGGGATCGGCGGCGGCGGGCGCAGCGGACCGCGGGGCTGGCCCGGCTGGGCGTGGGGGCCGCTGACCTGCGGGCGGGCGGGCTGATCGGGGTGCACGGGCGGCGCACCCGGCCTGCCGTTCGGCGGCGGAGGTGGCGGTCCGGGACGGCGATCCCCGGGCGGTCCGGGGCGTCCGTCCGGACCGGGGCGGCCATCACGACCGGACCGGCCGTCCGGGGCCGGGCGGCCGTCGCGAGCTGGGGGGCCGTCGAAGCGATCGGGGGCCGGGCGGCCATCCGGACCGGGACGGCCATCGATCCCCGGGCGGCCATCGGCACCTGGGCGACCATCCGGGCCCGGGCGGGCATCGGGCCAGCCGTCGATACCCGGCCAGCCGCCGGTGCCCGGGCGTCCATCGGAGCCCACGCGGCCATCGGGGCCCGGCCGGCCATCTGGGCCTGGCCGACCATCGGGACCAGGGCGACCATCGGGACCGGCGCCCGGTCGGCCGTCGGGGCCGGGGCGGCCATCCAGTGGAGGGCGACCATCGGGGCCTGGGCGACCGTCCGGGATCGGGCGGCCGTCGGCACCCGGGCGGCCGTCGGGGCGGGGCGGGGGTGGGACCGGCATCGCGCGCGTGGGGGGCGGGGTTTTCCGCACGGGCACCTGGCGGGTGCGGCCGTCCGCGGGCGCGGGCCGTTGCGCCCTGGCCGGTGGGGTCCGGTCGGGCGGTTGCTGTCGCTCCGAGCGTTCGGGTCGAGGCGGCGTGGCCTGGGGTGGCCGGTCAGACCGCTGTCGCCCGGGTCGCTCCGGTGGCGAGCCCGGCTCTCTGTCCAACACGTGCCCAATCCATCGGCTGCCTACTCAACGATGCCCAGGGTAATGGCCGAGGGGTGGGCGGTTCGAATTACCGCGTCGTTCGAGCCATCGGGCGAAGCGCGACAGAGCGTAGTTGGCGGTGAAGTAGATGGCCCCGATGACGAGGTAGGTCTGGATGAGCAGCTGGTTCTGGTAGTAGCCGATCAGCACCTTGCCGCTGAAGAGCAGCTCGGCGTAGCTGACGAAGAAGCCCAGCGAGGTGTCCTTCAGCACGCCGCCGGTCTGGCTGACCAGTGACGGCACCACCCGTCGCAGCGCCTGCGGCAGGATGACCAGCCGCATCGCCTGACCGTTGTTCAGCCCGAGCGCGGCCGCGGCCTCGCCCTGTCCCCGGTCCAGCGACAGGATGCCCGCCCGGAAGATCTCCCCGAACTGCGCCGAACTCGACACGGCGAGCGGCACCACGAGCTTCCACAGCAGCGGCAGGTCGAGCCCGAGGCTCGGCAGCACGAACAGCACCACGTAGATGAGCAGCACCGCCGGGATGACCCGGACCGTCTCCATGTACGCCCGCGCGAATCCGCTGACGACCACGTTCCGTGACACCCGGGCGACGGCGAGCAGCAGGCCCGCCAGGCCGCCGAGGCCCGCGGACAGCCCGGCGGCGAGCAGGGTCTGGCCGAGCGCGGTCAGCAGGTAGCGCCAGTTCGGCCACTGCGTGTAGGGCGCCCACTTCTTCCAGTCCAGCTCGCCGTTGATCGCGAACTGCCGGACGGCCAGCGCGACCAGCAGTGCGCCCGCCAGCACGCTGACCACCGTGGCGACCCGGATCCGGCGCCGGGCCCGCGGGCCCGGCTCGTCGAACAGCACGTTCACCGGTGGATCACCAGCCTTCGCTCCAGCAGCCGGGTGGCGGTGGTGATCAGCAGCGCGAGCAGGGCGTAGACCACCGCGGCGCCGGAGAAGATCAGGATCGGCTCGGCTTCGACCAGGTTGACGCGGTTGGCCGCGGTGCTCAGTTCGACCAGCCCGGCCCCGGCGGCCAGCGCGGTGTTCATCAGCAGCATCACCGTGAGGTTGCCGAGCGGCTGCACCACCGAGCGCAGCGCCTGCGGCAGCACCACCCACCGCAGCGACTGGCCGAAGCCGAGGCCGAGCGCTCGCGCGGCCTCCGCCTGGCCGGCCGCCACGGTGTTGATGCCGGTCCGCAGCGCCTCGGCGTAGTAGGCCGCCGAGTACATCGCCACGGCCAGCACCGCGGTGGTGAACAGTTCGAACCGGATCCCCAGCTTCGGCAGGCCGAAGACGAAGAACAGGATCCAGAGCAGCAGCGGCACGTTCTGGAAGACCTCGACGTAGGCCGTGCCGAACAGGCGCAGCGGCCGCACCGGCGAGACCCGGAACGTGACGATGACCAGCGAGATGGCGAGGGCGCCGAGGAATGACAGCGTTGTCAACTCCACCGTCGTCGCCACCCCCTCGGCGAAGGTGCCGAGGTTGTCGAGCAGTACGTCCAACGTCAGGAACCCGGCACGGAACCGATGGCGGGCGGCGCCGGCGCTTCACCGGAGACCACGGTGCCCAGCGAGTCCTTCCACACCTGCTGCCAGATGCCCGCCTGCTGCAACTGGACCAGCCAGTCGTTGACGAACCGCTTGAACGCGTCGTCGCCGAGCTTGAGGCCGATGCCGTACGGGTCGCTGGTGAACGGCTCGCCGACGATCTGGAGCTTGTCGTTGAGCCGGGCCGAAGCCGCGAGCAGGGTCAGGTCCTGCACGTAGGCCTCACCGCGGTTCTGCTCCAGCGCCTGCACGCACTCCGGGTCGGTGGCGAAGCTGACGATGTCCGCGTTCGGGGCCTGCTGCTTGATCGCCTCGATACCGGGGGTGTTCGCGCCCGCGATGACCTTCTTGCCGTTGAGGTCGGACGGCTTCTTGATCGCCGTCTTGTCCTTCATCGTGGCGATCGCCTGGCCGGACATCAGGTAGGGGCCGGCGAAGGCCACCTTCTGCGCGCGCTGCGGGGTGATCGTGTAGGTCTGGAAGACCACGTCGACGGTGCTGTTCTGCAGCAGCGCCTCACGGGTCTCGGAGCTGGAGTTGACGATCTTCGCGTCGGGCGAGCCGATGATGTACTTGGCCAGCAGCTTGCCCAGGGTGGCGTCGAAGCCCTCGGTCTCCCCGGTGGCGGGGTTCTGCTGCGAGAGCAGCGGCGCGTCCAGCGAGCCGCCGATGAGCAGCTGACCGCGCTGCTTGATCGCCGAGGCGGTCGGGCTGGCGGCGATGGCCTCCGCGGTCGCGACCGGCGCGCGGTCGATGATCCCCTGGCCGGTCGAGCCGGGCGCACCCGGCAGCGCGCCGGGTTCGGGAGAGCAGGCGGCTGCCGTGCTCAGGGTGGCGATGGCGCAGGTGAGCACAAGCATCCTGCGGGTTCTTGACGCTGCCATGGTTCGCGTAGCCCCTCACCATTCATGAAACCGATTCACGGTTTAGTGGGAATGGACCGAAGAATGGTCCAGTCCACCCATCGGCGTCAAGGAGTTACTGAGGGTAAATTACGAACACACCGGCTCAGGAGGCCTGGGCCTGGTCCTTCCCGCGGATCCGCCGGTAGATCCGTCGACCGGACAGCAGCAGCAGGGCCGCGCCGGCCACGATCGTGACGATCAGCGTGATCAACCCGAACTGCGTGGAGTTCAGCTCCATCCGCGCCGGTGCGCCCAGCGGCGTGCCCCCGGGCGTGCTCAGCGAGACGTCCACGCTGAAGTGCCCGGTGCGCAGCGCCTCCGCCTGGATCAGGTGCGGCACCGAGCCGCGGGCGGGCAGCGGGCGGTCCGGGATCTGCTCGGGCCGCAGGCCGGTGAAGTTGCTCAGGTTCACCCGCACGGTCACGCCGACCGGCAGCGAGTTCTTCAGCGTCACCGGCAGCGGCGAGGTGTCCGAAGCCAGCGAGATCTGCTGGCGCGGGGTCTCGACGGTGATCTGGCCGCGGAGCCCGTCGAGCTGGCTGCGCGCGTCCCCGGCGGCGGCCAGCGCCCCGGCGGTGTCGGCGCGCCAGGCCGTCGAAGAAGCCCGCATCAACCCGGCGCGCACCGGCTTGACCAGGTCCTCCGGCTCCACCTGGGTGGTCGGGTCCTCGGTCAGCGAGCCGCCGAAGTCGGCGGTGTCCTGCTCGGTCTCGTGCAGGGAGTTGATCACCGGCTGCGGCAGCTCGGCTGGCGCGTCCTTGGCCGTGTAGTCCATCTTCGCGGTGCCCTTGACCGGCGCCGCCAGCTCCTCCAGCACCGGTTTCGGCGAGACCATGCCGAGGCCGGCGTAGTCACCGATGGTGCGCAGCAGCAGGGTCAGCTCGTCGACCGGCGCGGTCCAGCGGCGCGGCGGGGCCAGCAGCAGCGGCGCGCCGCTGGTGTCGGACTGCGCGCCGGTCTGGAAGGCGAGCACGGCGAGCGCGTTCTGCGCGGTGACGTCCGGGTCGTCGGCCGGGGTCAGATTGGCCGCGGTGCCGTCGGCCGGGCGGGTCACCGCCATCGACCGGGTGAGCAGCGGGTCGATGGCCACCCCGCGCAGGTTGGTGCCTTCGATGGTGGCGGGCGCGGTCAGCGGCCGGGTGGAGACCAGCTGGTCGGACTCGGCGATCACCGTGGTCACCCTGGCGTCGGCGAGCGTGCCGAGGGTGGCCGAGTCGAGCCCGCCGTTCGGCCACAGCACGCCGGGCAGCGGCTTGACCCCGAGCAGGCGCTCGTAGAGGGAGGTGTTGTCGACCGCGGTCTTGGTCAGCGTGGAATCGCCATCGGTGACCTGGCCCAGCGCGGGGAGATCGGCGTCGGCGTAGGGCAGTTGCAGCACGCACGCGCCCTGCAGCAACTGACGCAGGGCGCCGAGCCAGCGGGTCGCGGTCTCGTTGCCGCGGCCGGGTGCCTGCCCGCCGTCGGTGGTGCGGACCAGGTAGCCGCCGGTCATCTTCTCGACGGTTTCGAGCAGGTCGGGGTCGATCGCGAAGCACAGCGAGTCGAACAGGCGGGAGTCGCTCTGGACGTTCTTCGCCGCGGTGATCAGGTTGTCGAGGCGGCCGCCGGGGGCCAGGTCGATGGCGAGCTGGTCGTCGGAGAGCACCAGCGTGCCGCCGAACGGCGCGGCCACCACGCGCGGGCGGGTGTCCGCGATCGGCCACAGCACGGACAGCTCGGTGGGGCGCTCCGGCCGCGGCGGCGCGCTCTGCCCCGGCACGCCGAGCACCGGCAGCAGCATGCTGAACGCGGCCAGCCTGGCCTGGCCGCCGCGGTCGGGCGTGCCGTTCACGTTGACCAGCAGCGGGTACACGCCCGGCTTGCTGACCAGCGCCTTCGCGTCCCCGCCGAGGGGCACGGTGATCTGCAGCGGGACCGTCTGGCCGGGCTCCACCACGCGGGCGACGTCGGTGTAGTCGGTGATCGAGGCGTCCGTCGGCGGCGCTTCGGCCAGTGCCTCGCCGAGCTGGCGGGAGGTGGTCTGGCGCTCGCCGAGCTGCAGGCGCACCCGCACGCCGGTGATCCGGCGGTCACCGGTGTTGGTCACCGTGCCGGACACGGTCAGCGTGGACGAGGTCGACACCAGCAGGCGCGGGTTCATCTCGTCGATGTCCAGCCGGAGCCTGCTCGGCGCCTCCGGCACCGGCTGGGCCTGGGCAGCGTTCGCCGGAACACCGATGAACGCCTGCACCACCAGGAGGAACGCGGTCAGCGTGGCCGAGGCCAGCCTTTTCACTCGGGGACTCCCTCTGCGGAGGAGCGGGAAGCTTGTTCCGCGAACAGTTCGCGGGCCTTGCGGACCAGGGTGCGCTCGTCGGCGTAGGCGAGCTTGGCCTCCAGTTCGGCCACCGGCACCCACGCGACCTCGGTCACCTCGACGTCCTCGTCGGACAGCTCGCCGCCGAAGGCTTCGAGCAGGAAGTGGTGCACGGTCTTGTGCACCCGCCGCCGCTCGGCGACGAACCAGTAGTCGATGGTGCCCAGTGGCTGGAGCACGTGCGCGGAAATGCCGGTCTCCTCCTTCACCTCGCGCACCGCGGTCTGCTCGGTGGTCTCACCGTCTTCGATATGCCCTTTGGGGAGCGACCAGAGCAGTTTCCCGCGCCGGTCGAGCCTGCCGATCAGCACCGCGTTCTCCCGCTCGGCGTCGACCACCAGCCCACCGGCCGAGGTCTCGTCCACCGTGGTCAGCCTTCTCCCGCGGCGGCGCCGGGACCGGCGTCCCGGTTTGGCGCCACCGGAGCGACCGGCCGATCCAGGCATGCTGCGATGCTAGAGCAACAGCGCGCGCCGGTACGCTGGCTTCTCGTGTCCGTGTTGATCTGTGTGTGTAGTAAGTGCACCGCTTACCTGGTGGGATCCCAGTGAACGAACTCGCCGTCCAGCGGAACGCGGTGATCGAGCTGATGCGCATCTCACCGGTGGCCGATCAGCTCGCCGCCCGCTTCGCCGCCGCCGGCCACCGCCTGTACCTGGTGGGTGGCAGCGTCCGCGACGCCCTGCTCGGCAGGCTGTCGCCCGACCTCGACTTCACCACCGACGCCCGGCCGGACCAGGTGCTGGCCGTGGTCGCGGGGTGGGCCGACGCGGTGTGGGACGTCGGCATCGCCTTCGGCACGGTGGGGGTGACCAAGGACGGCTCGCAGCTGGAGATCACCACCTTCCGGGCCGACAGCTACGACCAGGTCAGCCGCAACCCGGAGGTCACCTTCGGCGACAGCATCGACGGCGACCTGCTCCGGCGTGACTTCACCTGCAACGCGATGGCGATCGAGTTGCCGTCAAAGTCCTTTGTCGACCCCCACGGTGGCCTGGACGCGGTCCGGCTGAAGGTGCTCGACACCCCCGCCACCCCGCAGGAGTCGTTCTCCGACGACCCGCTGCGCATGCTGCGGGCCGCGCGGTTCGTCTCGCAGCTCGGCTTCGAGCCCGCGCCGCGCGTGGTCGAGGCGATGACCTCGATGGCGGGCGAGATCCGGCGGATCACCGCCGAGCGGGTGCAGGCCGAGCTGTCCAAGCTGCTCACCGGCGCACACCCCCGCCTCGGCCTGGAGCTGCTGGTGGACACCGGGCTGGCCGACCACGTGCTGCCCGAGGTGCCCGGCATGCGCCTGGCCATCGACGAGCACCACCAGCACAAGGACGTCTACCAGCACTCGCTGACCGTGCTGGACCAGGCGATCGGGCTGGAGCGCAAGGAGGACCCGGACGCCGAGCCGGACCTGGTGCTGCGCCTGGCCGCGCTGCTGCACGACATCGGCAAGCCGGCCACGCGCAAGTTCGAGGACGGTGGCGGGGTCAGCTTCCACCACCACGAGGTGGTCGGCGCGAAGATGGCTCGCAAACGTTTGCGCGAGCTGAAGTACAGCAAGGAGATCGTCGAGCAGGTCTCCCAACTGGTCTTCCTGCACCTGCGGTTCCACGGCTACGGCAAGGGCGAGTGGACCGACTCGGCGGTGCGCCGGTACGTCACCGACGCCGGTCCACTGCTGTCCCGGCTGCACAAGCTGGTCCGCGCCGACTGCACCACGCGCAACAAGCGCAAGGCGGCCGCGCTGCAGCGCACCTACGACGACCTGGAAGCCAGGATCGACCGGATCGCCGCCGCCGAGGACCTCGCCAAGGTGCGCCCCGACCTCGACGGCAACGAGATCATGAAGCTGCTCGGGCTGCCGCCGGGGCCGCTGGTCGGGCAGGCGTGGAAGTTCCTCAAGGAGCTGCGGCTGGACCGCGGTCCGCTGGAGCACGACGAGGCCGTCGCCGAGCTGCGCCGCTGGGCGGCCGAACAGGGGATCGCCGGACCGGACCAGGGGACGCCGGGTTAACTAGAACGTTCGGCCGATCTTCTCCGACTGTTGATCCGAATGCCGATCGGATGAACGATACTCACTTCCCCCACAGGTGAGATGGAGAGTCATGCGCCGCCAGGGACCGCCCCAGCAGGCCAGCTTCCTCGTCACCCTGCTCCGGCGGGGTGCGCCGGCGATCGCGACCGCCAGCAGCGAGCTCTCGGACGAGGTCGCGGACCCGACCCCGGTCAGAGCGCTGCGCCGGATCTCGGCGATGGCCGCGCCGGTGGACCCGCGCGCCAGCGACGGGCTGCTCCTGCGCGCGGGTCGCTATGTCGCCTTCGTGCCGATGGTCTACCGGCTGATCGCGGTGCCGGGCGCGCTCGCCGCGTACCTCGGCACGCACGGCGGCACGGGCGTGGTCCCGGTACTCGCCGTGGCGATCCTGTCGATCCTCCTCAACGCGTACGGCATGCACTGGATGCTGCGCTCGGCGCCGTTCCGCAGTGACCGGGCCGCGGTGCTGCTGACCGTGGACGCGGTGTTCACCGCGCTGGCGAACCTGGTGGTCGCCGCCCTGGTGCCGCCGGAGGTCTTCGCCGACGCGATCGCCGTGCCGGGCAAGCACCTGCTCGGCACGGTCGCGTTGTTCACCCTCGCGCTCGGCCTGCCGTACGGGATCGGCCTGCTGGCCGGCAGCATTCCCCTGCACCTGCTGATGAGCTGGGCGAACACCGGCACGTTCAGCGCCGAACGGGCCTTCGCCGGACTGGGCACGATGGCCGGGGTGCTGCTCACCGCCTCGGGTGCGCTGGTGCTGATCGGCCTCGGCACCCGGCTCGCGCTGGCCTACGGCATCCGCAACGGCCGCCAGGCCGAACGCGCGCGCCAGCACCGGCTGATGCACGACACCGTGCTCCAGACCCTGGAGGCGCTGGCACTTCCTGGGCAGGGCACGGCCGAGGAGCAGCTCGCGGAGGTGCGCCGGCTGGCGCGTGCGGAGGCCGTCGAGGTGCGCAAGTACATCGAGGCGGCGGCGAACGAAGGTGCCCGCCCGCTCGGGGAGAAGCTCGCTTCGCTCGCCGCGGAAATGGCCCGTGACGGGCTGCGCGCGCAGGTGGTGATCGCCGAACTGGACGAGGACACGCTGTCCGAGGTGCGCCAGATCGCCATCCGGGACGCCGTGCGCGAGGCCATGCGCAACACGATGAAGCACTCCGGCACGGACAAGGTGCTGGTGCGGGTCGAGGAACGCGACGGCGGCATCGCGGTGATCACCCGCGACCACGGCACCGGCTTCAGCTCGGACACCCGCCCGCCCGGGTTCGGCATCAGCGAGTCGATCACCGCGCGGCTGGCGGAGGTCGGCGGGAAGGCGACCGTCGAGTCCGCTCCGGGCAACGGCACCCGCGTGACATTGTGGGTGCCGTGCTGACGGACTCCACTTTCGAGACCCTGGTCGCCTGCCTGACCGCGGTGCGTGACGAGGACCGGCCGAAAGCCGCCGTGCTGGCCGGTCAGGCCGCGGAAGCCGGTTCACGGCTGGGTGCCGCGCTGGCCCGCCACCTCGGTTCGGCCACCGGCGGTCACGTCTACGACCAGCCCGCCGCGTTCACCGCGTTCATCCGCGGCGGCGGCAACGTCCACCTCTACGACCAGCTCGCGCGGCGGCTCGCCGCGGTGTACGACGACCGCCGCCCGGCTTCGCTGCTCGACCTCGGCTGCGGTGACGGGCTCGCCCTGGTGCCCGCGCTGGACCTGGCGGCCCACCGGCCGTCGCGGATCGACCTGGTGGAGCCGTCGGCCGCGTTGCTGGAGACCGCGCGCGAGCGGGTCACCGGCGACGGCGTGCACGCCGAGCAGACCACCGCCCAGGAGTTCCTGGCCGCCACCGAAGCGTCCTGGGACCTCGTCCAGTCGACGTTCGCGCTGCAGTCGCTGGAGCCGGACGACCGGCTGGCGGTGTTCGGCGCGCTGCATGACCGCACCGGCGAACTGGTGCTCGCCGAGTTCGACGTCCCGGACGTGACCGAGGGCAGCCCGGAACACCTGGCCTCGCTCGCCGCCCGGTACGAGCGCGGGGTCGCCGAATACGACGACGAACTGGTCGCGCAGGGTTTCCTGATGCCGATGCTGCTCGGCCTGGTGTCCCCGGACGGCGCCCGCAACAACTGGGAGCAGCCCGCCGGGGACTGGGTGAAGCAGCTGACCGAAGCCGGGTTCGGCGACGTCGAGGTGACGCCGCTGGCCGACTACTGGTGGTCCCCCGCCGTGGTGATCCGCGCGACTACGCGCTGACTCCTTTTTGGCTCACGCGTTTACTTTCTCCACCGCGCCGGTCTCCACGTGCTGGCCGAGCGGCCGCGGCAGCAGGTACGCGACCGCGCCGCCGGGCAGCGCGCCCCACGGCACGGTGATGCCGGTGAGCACGCGCAACGGCCGGTGCAGCACGTAGATGTGCTGCTCGCGTTCGCGTTCGAAGGCGAGCGAGGTCTCCGGGAACCGCACGTGCTCCGGGTGCACCAGGTTGCCGCCCTCGCCGCCGAAGCGCTGCACCACGGTCCCCGCGGGCAGCACGATCATCCGCTTGGCGCGGAAGAAGTTCAGCGGCGGCTCACCCCGCAGCGGCACGATCGGCCAGTCCGTCGGGTGCCCGTCCTCGGCCTCCTCCGGCTCGCGGGCCAGCGCCGGGTACAGCACCATCGTGCCGATCAGGTGCCGCGCCGCGTCCTGCACGTGGTCGAAGGGCACCGGGTCCACCGGCTCGCCGTTCTCGAACCGCGCGACCTCCCAGCGCCCGCCCACCCGGCGCAGGCACCAGGCCCCGTCGGCGGGCTCGCCGATCCGGTAGAGCGACGGCGCCACGCCCAGCTCGGCCAGCCTGCGGTGCAGCACCTCGAACACCTCGGCGGCCCGCAGCTTCGGCAGGCCGTCGCCGTCGCGCTCCCCGCGGGCGTGCTTGTCCGGGCCCGGCAGGTCCTCTTCGGACTGCGGCGGGTACGGCTTGCCCAGCACCTCGGCTTCGGCGGTGTGCCGCAGCTTGTCCGGCACGTACGGCGGCCGGTGCAGGCTCGCCCGGATGTGGTCGACCAGCTCCGGCTCCGGCGGCACCCCGTACTTGCGCAGGTAGTGCGGCACGGCGGCGGGCCAGATCCAGCGGCCGTCGGTGTGGAAGGCGTCCGGCACGTCGGGGCGGCCGTGCGGGGAGAACAGGTCGGGCAGCGGCACCGGGCGGCCCGAGGCCACCGGCGACCGGTACAGGTAGTCGAGCACGCGGCGCACCTCGTCCGGCGGCAGCGGCGGCCGGTTCACCACCGGCTGCTCACCCTCGGCGTGGCTGTCCACCACCTTCGCGTGCCGGAAGGTCACGTCCATCGGCAGGCCCGCCTTCGCCGCGAGCCAGTTCGGCACGTGCTTGCGGTCGCGCGGGTACAGCTGGAGTTCGGCTTCGTAGGCCTTCGCGGTCGGGCGCCCGCCCTCCCCCGGCGACAGGCGCCAGTGCGGCTCGGCGTCCACGTCGAAGTCGAAATCGAAGTTCGAGCCGGAGTCCAGCGTGAAGGTGCCCTCGAACCAGGTGCCGGTGGACGGCTCGTACATCGCCGCGCGCAGCAGGCTGAACAACTGCCCCAGCTGCGCCGGCGGCGACAGCGAGACGACCAGGTCACCGGCGATTGCGCGGACTTCCAGCTCGGAGTACCCGCCCACCTGCCGCAGCTGCGCGCCGACCCGTTCCCAGCCGTCCGGCAGCACCTTGAGCATGGTGCGGCCGATCGCCCGCAGCAACGCGTTCGCGTCGCCGGTACCGCGTTCGGCCCGGGGTGCGTCCGCCGGGATGAAGTCGTGCCGCTCCTGCCAGAGCGCTTCGATCTCCTCGGGTTCCGCGGTGGTGGTGAAGTCGGTCAGGCCGAGCTCGCGCGCGCGGACCTCGTCCTGCCCGGTCCACCGCAGCGTCAGCGCCTCGCCGTTCTGCGGGGCGACGCGGTAGATCTCGTCGGCGAACAGGCAGTGCGTCTGCACGCTGAAGGTGCTCGCGGCCTCGGCCTCGGGCACCACCTTCGCCGGGCTGCCGTTCCACTCGGTGTCGAAGTCGGCAGGCGCTTCCTCCCCCGGGAGCGCCACCAGCAGCACGGTGCCGTCGGCGGTCGAGCGCTGGGCGCGGAACACCCCACCCTGCCAGGCCGCGTAGAGCGAATCCGGTCGCTCAGCCGCGTCTATCCGGTAACGCACGTCTCTGCCCCCTTGTTCGACACCGTGTCCCCTCGGTGAGATCCGAGTCAAATCTAGTCGCCCGGCCGATCGGTGTTCCACGTGGAACCATGATCAGGAGTTCGGGTACTTCAGCTCCCAGAGCGAGTGCGACGGCGGTTCCTGGCCGAATTCGGCGAGTGCGTCGGCGACCAGTTCCTCGATCGCGTCCCGTAGTTCCAGTCGCTCCAGCCAGCTCGGGCGCAACGCCCCGGCGCCGTACAGCGCGCCGGCGATGTTGCCGCAGATCGCCCCGGTCGAATCGCTGTCCCCGCTGTGGTTGACCGCCGCGAGCAGGGCGTCGTCGAGGTTGTCGGTGGACAGCGCGACGTAGACGGCGATCGCCAGCGCGCTTTCGCCGATCCAGCCGCCGCCGTCGATGGTGGCGATCTTCTCCGGCGTCGGCGGCCCCTGCTCCGCCAGCCGGACCCCCGCCTGTAGCGCGGCGGTGGTCTCCTCGTGGTGCTGCCAGTGCGACAGCTGCCGGAACGCCTCCTCGATCGCGGACGGCAGCGTGCCGCCGTCGATCAGGTGCCGCACGATCACCGACAACGCGCCCGCGGACAGGTAGCCGGTGGGGTGGCTGTGGGTCAGCGCCGCGCTCATCGCGCCCACGCTGAACACCGTCCGCAGGTCACCCGGCCAGAGCGCGGCCGGTGCCGTCCGCATCACGCCACCGCAGCCCTTCGAGGTGTTGAGCCGGTGGTGGAACGTGCCCATCTGCCCGTTGTGGCCGTAGGACATCAACGCGGTCAGGCAGGTCTTGCCGGGGGCACGCCTGCTGAACAGCTCGCGGTGCGAGATCAGCCAGCCGTCCGGTTCGGTGCTGGGATTCCGCGGCCCGCGGCAGTCCTCCCACGCGAGGTCCTGGGTGTGCAGCCAGCGCTGGTAGGCGCTCTGCACGAAGTGCTCCAGCCCGGTCTGCCCGCCGCGCCGGAGCTGGGCGTGCCCGCGGATCAGGCCTTCGAGGGTGAACAGCGTCATCTGCGTGTCGTCGGTGATCTTGCCGAGGCCGCCGAACGCGGGCACCAGGTCGGTGATCCCGGCCGGGCCACGCAGGTGCCGGATGACGTCGATCGGCTCGAACTCGTCGGCCGCGCCCAGCGCGTCCCCGATCGCCCCGGCGAGGATGCTGCCGCGGAACCGCTCGTCCCGGTCGGGCAGCGCGCGAGGCCGGCCGACGGCCACGGCCGGGCGCAGGCCGGTCGGGTACCGATCGCCCCACTCGGGCGGCTCGGGACCGAACTCGGCGAGCGCGTCCGCGATGAGGCCTTTGATCACGTCCCGCAGTTCCAGCTGCTCCAGCCAGCTCGGGCGCAACGCCCCGGCGCCGTACATCGCGCCGGCGATGTTGCCGCAGACCGCGCCCGTCGAGTCGCTGTCGCCGTCGTGGTTGACCGCCGCGAGCAGGGCGTCGTCGAGGTTGTCGGTGGACAGGGCGACGTAGACGGCGATCGCCAGCGCGCTTTCCCCGGTCCAGCCGCCGCCCTCGATGGTGGCGATCTTCTCGGGCGTCACCGGTCCCTGCCGGGAAAGCTGGATGGCCACGTCCAGCGCGGCCTGGGTCTCGCGGTCGTCGGTGCGCCGGAGGTGCTGGAGCGCCTGGTCCACCGCGTCCGGCAGCGAACCGCCGTCGAGCAGGTGCGCCACGATCACCGCCAGCGCGCCCGCCGAGTGGTAGCCGGTCGGATGGCTGTGGGTGAGCATCGCGCTGAACACGCCGGTCTCGAAGACGTCCGGCCACAGCGCCGCCGGGGCCGCGCGCATCACGCCGCCGCAGCCCTTCGAGTCGTTCAGGGTGTGGGACAGCGTGCCCATCTGCCCGGTGGTGCCGAAGTCCTTCAACGCGGTGAAGCAGGTCGCGCCCGGGGCCCGGCGGTCGAACAGGTCCTGGTGGGTGATGAGCCAGCCGTCCGGCGCGTCCGTCCGGTCCTCCGGCCCGCGGGCCTTGAGCCACGAGACGCCCTGGGTGTGCAGCCAGCGCTGGTAGGCGTCCTGCATGAAGTGCTCGCGGCCGCGCTGCCCGCCCGCGCGCTGGTGCGCGTGTGCCCGGATCAGGCCTTCGAGGGTGAACAGGGTCATCTGCGTGTCGTCGGTGATCCGGCCGGGGCCGCCGAACGCGGGCACCAGGTCGGTGATCCCGGCGGGACCGTGCAGCTCGCGGATGCGGTCCATCGGGTCGAACTCGCGGGCCGCGCCCAGTGCGTCACCGACGGCTCCGGCGAGGATGCTGCCGCGGAACCGTTCCTCCCTGGACAGCACCGGGCGTTCCTGGGGCTCGAAGTCCGACACCGGATCGGCGGTCAGGAAGCGGCGGCCGGCGGCGTCGGTGCCGAGGAACAGCTCCACCCGCTCCACCCGGACCGCGTCCGGGGTCGCCGTCGCCGCGCGCTGGCGTCGCACCAGGCGCGCCAGCACCGCCAACTCGTCTTCGCTGAGCTCGTCCATGCCCTACCCCCGCGGGTATCTGGCTTCCCACGCCGCCTGCTCCGACGGCTCGCGGGCCACGCCGAAGCGGTGGAAGTGGTAGAAGGCGTCCCCGGCGACGTTGTCGATCAGGCCCAGCTGCGGCAGCCGCGCCACCCAGTCCTGGGGCAGCCCGGGGATGCCGCGTTGCGCGCCGACCAGCGCCCCGGTCAGCGCGGCGGTGACCACCGAGCTGCCGGACTGGTGCGCGGCCAGCAGGATCGCCCCGCCCGGGTCGTCCCCGCGCTTGGCCGCGGCGAACAACGCCCGCAGCAGCACCGAACGCGGCGACCGGCCGTCCCCGATCCGCTCGATCTGCGCGGCCGCGTCCCCGTTCCAGTCGTCGCGCAGCTCGATCACCTGGGTGAGCTCCGCGCGCAGCGGGTCCGCCGCGTCCAGCGACTGCCGGACGGAGACGAGGTGGTTGTAGACCGGCATGGCCATCTGCTCCGGCAGGCCGTCGGCCGGGCTGAGCAGGCCCCAGAACACGCGGACCAGCAGGTCGGCGCTTTCGGTGAGCTCCGGACCGGCTGCCGCGCCGATCAGCTCGTGTGCGATGGCCTGCGAATACGCGACGTCGATGCCGTCGATCGGGGTCCCGCCCGCGACGGTCGCCGCCAGCGCGGGCGCGAGCAGGGCGGAGAACTCGGCCGGTGCCGGTCCGGTGCCCGCGGTCGCGTTGTTCAGCCAGCTCTCCGGCCTGCCCACGCGCGGCAGCGACGCCGGGACCTCGGCGGTGTCGTTCACCGGCGGCAGCCCGCGGATCACGGCTTCGGTCTGGAACAGCAGCTGCCGGGTGAGCCCGCCGCGCTCCAGCGTGCCGCCGTCCCAGCTGCCGTGCCGGTCGGCCTGCGCGCCGATCGAATCGCCGACCGCGAAGCCGATGTACGCCCCGGCCACCCGGTTCCAGCGGAAGTTGCTGCCCTGCTGGGTGGTGAGCTTCCGGAAGAACTTGCCGAAGTGCCACGGGGACGGGAACGAGGTGCCGTCCGTCCGGCGGTGTTCCACGAACCCGGCGGCCCACAGGTCTTCCGGCCAGCTCACGGTCGCCCCGGTGACGGGCGCGCGGAGGTTGCGGAACCACAGCGCGTACGCCCGCGCGTACTGGAGGCACTCCTGCTCGGTGAGCACGTAGCCGTACTGCTTGGCCTGCTCGGCGGCGAACGGCAGGTGCCCGGTCAGGTAGCGCGGCGGATCGATGCCGAACTCCTCGACCAGCGCGTCGACCGTCTTGAGCACGAGCTCGCTGTACTCCGCGGGCGTGCCGGGAACGGGCTCGGGCCCGAGGTCGTCACCGAGGTCCGGCAGCACGTGGCTGCGCACCACCTCGGCGCTGTACGTCTCGGGGTCGAGAAGGATCGAGCCGCCGCCCTGCTCCTGGAACAGCCGCCGGATCGTGGTGCGCGTCCACGACCGCACCGAAGCCGGCACGCGGTCCGGGGAGGTGTAGGTGGTCTGGTCCCCGATGTCGAGCACCTCGCACTCGGTGAGGTGCCGGAAGTAGGTCCGGTCGTCGATCCAGCCGACCGAGCGGTACTGCCACAGCTTCTCGGCGTCGGAGCGCGGGAAGGGGTAGCCCATCTTCAGCGGGCCGCGCGTGTACTTCGGGTTCGGCTTGACCGCGCCGTCGGCGGACTCCCAGCGCAGGATCGCGCGCTCCGGCGGGGCGAGCTTCGGGAAGGCGCTGGCGTCGAAGTCCGAGTCGACCACCGCGGGCCAGGTGGCGTCGCTTTCCGCGGCCACCGGCGTCGGCGGGTTCGGCACGGCCATCGCGGCGGGCAGGTGCCGGGGCTCGTCCCCGTTGTCGGGCACGAACAACACCGGCGTCGGGAACAGGCCCTTGCCGATGTCCGTGCCGTCGAGGAAGGCGGCCGCGTTGTACGGCACGTTCCAGCCGTCACCGTTGCGGGCGACGAACTCGGTGCGCACCCGGAGGTCGGTCTCGGCGGGGTGCTCACGCAGCCACGCCTCGACGCGGCCGATCGCCCGCTCCCGGGAGTTCTCGGTGATCTCGTTGGTGCTCACGATCGCGGGTACCGCCTCGCCCATCCTGAAGTGCTCTCGAAAACCGGGCTGTACTGGTCGAAGTGCCAGAACGCGTCGCTCGCCAGCTGCTGCACGAGGTACCGCGAGCGCACCTGGGTGGTCCACGGCAGCCCGGGGACGCCGAGCCGCGCGCCGAGCAGGGCACCGGCGAGCGCACCGGTGAGCGGGCGCCTGCCGTCGTGGGTGACCGAGCGCCGCAGCGCCATCTCCGGGTAGTTCTCGTAACCGCTGACCGCGCTGAGCACCTGGGCCAGCACGGTTTTCGTGTCGTGCCCGGCCCCGAAGTCGGACGGGCGCGGCAGCACCGGGATCTTCGAGTCGGGGCTCATCCGCATCAGCGACTTGTCGACCGTGTCCCGCAGCCCGGGCCAGGAGCCGTCGCGGAAGAAGGAGCGCGCGGTGGCGACCGGCGGGCACACGGTGTCCTCGCCACGGGTCAGCAGCAGGTCGAACAGCGACGCCAGGAACGCGGCCGCCTCGGTGTCCTCTTCGCCACCGTGGGTCAGCCCGGCGAGCACGCGGGCTATCTGGTCGACGCCGCCGGAACCCGCGTAACCGTTGGTGAGCGCGGCAGGCAGCGCGGCCAGCAACGCGCCGGGACCGCCGGCGGTGCCCGGCCGTTCCTGGGCGAGTTCGCGGATCGCGGCCAGCTCATCTGGGTCCGGATCGGCCCGCTCCCGCAGTTCGGGCACCTGGACCAGCCAGCCGTCGACCGCACCCGGGACCTGCTCGCCCTGCGTGTGCAACCAGCGCAGCAGGCCACGCGCGGCCGTGGCCGGGAGCAGGCCGACCTGCGCGGAGTCCTCGCGGTGCGGGCTGCGGATGGTGCCTTCGGTGAGGAACAGCAGCTGCTGGGTCAGCGGTCCCAGCGGCACTTCGCGGTCCAGCTTGCCGTGGATGCCGAGCGCCTCACCGAGCGCGAAGCCGAGGTACGCGCCGGTCACCCGGTGCCAGCCGTGCTTGAACCCCGGATTGCCCTGCTCGAAGTACTTGCCGAAGGTGTTCAGGCGCGGCACGGCCTCGCCGTTGTCGCCGTAACCGGGCTGCAGGCCGTTCGACGCGAGGTCCACCGGCCAGCGGCCACCGTCGTCGAGGCGGACCCGTTCACGCCAGGTGCGCCCGAGCACGGTCAGCCGGATCTCCTCGTCGGTCAGCTCGAAGCCGTTGCGCCGGGCCCAGTCGACCGCGTGCGTCGGCGGCGAGACCGGCGTCGGCAGCACGATCTTCGCGGCGGCTTCCTCGGCGAAGGTCCGGATCTCCTCGCTGGTGGCCAGTCCGGTGATCTTCTTGTCCACGGTCTGCTTGAACCGCGGGAAGCGGCCGAGGATCCCGGTCAGCTCGGTGCCGCTGACCTGCTGGCGGTACTGCGGGCCGCCGTCGAGGTTCAGGTTCGGCGGCGGGTCCAGCTTCATCAGCGTGGCCAGGTCGACGTGCCACCAGCGGTGGGTGTGCTCCGGCAGGTGCCGGGGGTCGCTGTAGGTGAGCAGCCGGTGCGCCTGCTGGTCGTAGGCCGTGCGCGGGACCCGGTCGTTGTCCGCGATCGGGATGTAGACCTCGGTGCTGACCAGGCCGATCAGGAAGCGCTCGCGGTCCAGCCAGCCGGCGTCGTGGAAGGCGAGCAGGTACTCCAGCGCGTTGCGCGGGCGCTCGCGGCCCAGCCGGATCGGGCCCGGCCGGTAGTCCGGGTTCTCGCGTTCCTCGTCCGACTCGGTGCCGTCGGGCAGGATCTTCTGCCAGCCGCCGATCGCCGCCTCGGGCACGCCGAGGTGGCCGAGCCCGGACTCGCGGAACTCCTGGTCGACGATCTCCTTCCAGTGCTCCCGGCCCGGGTACCGCGCCGGGATGCTCAGCCCGCCGGGGTGCGGCGCCGCCTGGCGCAGCTGCCCGTCCGGCTCGCGCACCACCATGTTCGGCGGCGGGAAGATCTCCTTGCCCGCGTCACCGCCGTCCAGGAAGGCCACCGCGTTGTAGGGCACCGACCAGCCCTCGGGCACCCGGCGCACCTTGGCCGTGTCCACCCGGACCGTGCGCTGGTCCGGCCCGTGCACGGCACGCAGCCAGTCCTCGACCCTGGCTACCGCTTCAGCCGCTTCCACGCTCAGACCGTTCCTTCCAGACTTCCGTCACTGGTGTGCTCGGTGATCGTCCTGGGGAGAACGTAGGCGATCGCTCCCCCGGGCAGGTTCGCCCAGGGCACGGTGATCCCGGTGATCACGTACAGCGGGCGGGCCAGCCGGTACCGGCGCTCGGCGCTTTCCCGCTCCAGCGGCAGGGAGGTGGTGGGAAAGCGCACCCCGGTGTGGTGGACCAGGTTGCCGTGGTCGTCCCCGAAGCGCACGACCACCGTACCGGCGGTGAGCCGGATCAGCCGCTTGTTCCGCAACAACGTCAGCGGTGGTTCGCCGTCGACCGGCTGGATGGGCCAGTCGGCGAGTTCGCGGGCGGTCTCCAGCGGGCTCTCCGCGCCCGCGGTGATGCGGGCCGGGTGCAGCAGGACCGCGCCGAGCAGCTGTTGCGCGGCGTCCTCCACCCGGGTGAAGTAACACGGGTCGACCGGCTCGCCGTCCTGGTACCGCGCCACTTCCCAGCCGCGCTCGGTGTGCAGCAGGCTCCACGCGTTCTCCGCGGACCCACCCAGGCGGTAGGCGTTCGGCCACACTCCTGCCTCGTCGAGCCGGGCCCGCAGCGTGGCCAGCGTTTCCGCGCCGTCCAACTCCGGCCCGACCTGGGTTTCCAGCTCGGCGGCGAGGTCGCCGGTGCTCGGCTCGAACTGCTCGGGATCCGGTTTCGGCCGCGGTTCGCCGAGCAGGTCGGCGGCGGCGGTCAGCCGGTGCAGCCGGTCCACGTGCGGGGGCTGGTACCGCTGCGCGCGGATGTGCGCGGCCAGCTCCTGGTCCGGTGGGGTGCCGTGCTTGCGCAGGTAGTGGGCGGCCGACGCGTGCCAGATCCAGACGCCGTCGGTGTGGTAGCGCTCGGGCACGTCCGGCGCGTTCTCCGGGGCGAAGATGTCCGGGCCCGGCTGGTCGCCGATCAGCACCACCGGCGAACGCTCGAGGTAGTGCAGCAGCGCGGGCACCTCGTCCTCGGGCACCTTCGGCCGGTCGACCACCGGCAGCTCACCCGGGGTGTAGGCGTCGACGATCCGCGCGTGCTTGAACGACACGGCGAGCGGCAGGCCCGCTTTTTCCCGCAGCCACTGGGGAATGTGCTTGTCGTCGCGCGGGAACTCCTCGAGCTCCCTGGCGAAGGCCAGGCGCGTGGGCAGCCCCGGCCGGTCCGGCGGGCGCTTCCAGTCCGGCGGGTCGAGCAGGTCGAAGTCGAAGTCGAACTGGCTGCCGCGCAGGGTGTAGCGCGCCTTCAGCCACGCGCCGACGCCCTTCTCGTACATGCCCGCGCGCAACTCGGTCAGCAGCTCGCCCACCTCGGGCGGCGCGGACCAGAAGAGCGTGCCGTCCGCGTCGGTCGAGCTGACCTCGACCTCGGTGTACCCGCCGAGCTGGCGGAAGTCGACGGTCACCGAGCCGTTCTCCGGCCGCAGCGGCACCAGCGCGCGGCCGATGCCGATCAGCAGCTTGGCGCGTTCCTCTTCGGACAGCGGCTGCGCGGGCGGCGCGAGGTTCACGTCGATCCGGACCTGCCAGAGCGCGGTCAGCTGGTCCGGGGTCGCCTTGTCGACGTATCCACCCGACTCGCCTTCGGGGATGCCCAGTTCCGCCGCGCGCTCGGCGTCGTCCTTGCTCCACGACAGCAGGAAGTGCGGGGCGGTGTAGCCCGCCACCTGGAACTCCTCGTCCTTGTAGGTGGCGAACGCCTGCAGCCAGGACCGGCCCGCCAGGCCCTGGTGCAGCTCGTGTGGCTGGGTCATCGGGGGATCCTCAACGCTTGCGGCGAACCGTGAAACTGGGCGGCTCGCCCGCCGCCCGCCGAGCGAGTTCGTCCTCCCACATGGCGAAGGTCCGCCGCTGGATCGAGGAGATCAGATCGAGCTCCTCGTCGGTGATCCGCCGGTTCTCCGCCTTCGCCTGCGCGTGGATCGAGTCGATCGTCTCGTAGAGCGCGAAGATCGGCCCGTCACCGGTCAGCTCCCGGCGGATCCGCTCGGTCCGCTGGACGAACCGCTCCCGGCTCAGTGCGCTGATGTCGCTGTCGGAGGTCGCGAAGAGCACCTTCTGGATGGGCTCGTGGGCCGGCTCGAACTCGCCGGTGTCCCAGTTGAGCAGGGACCCGGCGAGCCCGCCGTCCGGAGTGGACTCGATGACGAAGGTGCGCCCGAAGTACAGGAAGTACGACGGAGTTTCGATGGTCATCGCTCAGTCCTTCTGGTGTAGTCCCGCGGCTCGGTCTCCCGGCCGCCCGCGAGCCGGAAGGCCTCGCCGAACCGGATCCGCTCCTCGTTGAGGATCGAGCCGATCATCGCCCGCTCCTGGGCGGTCAGCGGCCGGTCGCCGTCCTCGCCCGCCTGCCGGCTCTCGTCCGCGTTCGCCACCGCCTGGAAGTCGCGCCGGACCTCGTAGAGCGCGTGCTCGTAGTCGGCCACGTCGTCGATGGACTTGACGTGCAGCCGCAGCTCGGCGACGTGGTACTCCCCGTCGCCCAGCTCCAGCCGGACGTTCATCTGCAGGTCCCGGTAACCGCTCTTCTGCGGGTCCAGGAACCGGTCGGAGAAGTCGACCACCTGGATCTTCGACCCCGGCCGGCGGCTTTCTTCGAGCACCTTGGCCAGCCCCTGGTACGCCTGGTCCACCGTCCGGTACTGGACGATCGAGCCGACCAGGTCGTTCAGCTTGTCGGCCTGGCCCTTGTACCCGTCGATCTTGTCCGCGGCGCGCACCTTGCTCTTGGGCACTTCCCGCGACTTGACCTTGACGTCCTCGGCGTCCCCGGCGATCAGCTGGGCGAACTCGCGCAGCATGGCGTTCTTCGCTTCCCAGTCCCGGTACAGGTACTCGAGGTACTCGCGCTGGTAGCCGGGGTCGTCCTTGCGGTCCTGGTCGAAGCCCGGCTGCCGCAGGTCCTCGGGGGTGGCCCGCTCGATCTCCCGGAACGCCTCCGCCGAAAGTCGGGCCTGCTCCGGGGTGAGGTCGCTGGGCGCGGGCTTCGGGTCCGCCTTGTACGAATCGGCGAGGTCGCCGGGACCGCCGCCGTAGTCGCGCACCTCCCGCACGCAGGACTCCAGCACGTCGACCGCGCCGGGGTACTTCAGCACGTTGCACAGCGTCTGCGGGCGGGCCAGCAGCGAGTTCTCCAGGAACGGGGTGTCGCGCAGGATCCGGGCCACGGCGGGTCCGGTGTCCGAGTCGAGCATCATCGCCCGGATCGCGTCACCGATCGGCAGGCGCTGGTCGCCGACCTTGACGGTGGCTTCCGGGTCGCGCGCGGTGATCTCGTTGCCTTCCCGGATCGCGTCGCGCACCCGGTCGCTGTCCAGGTACGCCTCGATCTCCTGGCGGGTCGGCAGCGGCCGCTCCTCCGGCGTCGGCGAGTCCTGGTCCCGGTCCGGGCTCTGGTTTTGGTCCTGGTCCTGGTTTTGGTCCTGGTTCTGCCGGGCGTCCGGCGTCGGGTCCTGGCGCGGCGGCTCGGACATGCCGTAGCCACCCCGGTCGGCCGCCGGGGTCCGGTCCGGCACGGTGTGCGAGACCGACGGCACCGGCCGCCCGTCCGGCCCGATCCGCGACGGCCGCACCTCGTACCCCGAACGCGGCGGCAGTCCCGAACCCGCGGGCGGGTTGTTCTGCTGCCACGCGATCCGCGGATCCACTGGCGCGTCCGGCTTCTGGAACGCGATGCGCGGGTCGACCGGCGCGTCCGGCTTGGGCACCGGCTGGGTGGTGTCCGCACTGGCCGTGGTGTCGGTGGTGTCGGTGTCGGGCGTCGCCTGCTGCTTCTCGTTGTGCAGCTCGACCGCCTTCGCGGGGTCGAACGGCATCGTCTTCAGGTCCACCGGCGGGTGCGGCAGGCTCATCAGCGAGTTGCTCTGCGGGTCGATGAAGGCCACACCCTCCTTGGTGTGCACCACTTCCGCCACGTGCCCGTAGGTGTTCCCGTCGTCGCCGACGTACTGCACCGCGATCACCGCGCGCGAGCCGATCGGCTGGTCACGCATGGTGCGGATGACGTCGTCGTAGTCGCTGTGCCCCTGCCAGTCCCCGCCACCGAGGTTCTCGCGGACGTAGTCGAGCGTGCCCATGGACGCCATGTCCTCGGGCAGCAGCCGCCCGGCTTCCGCGTCGATCCCGCCCAGGCGCAGCGCGTGCGCGACCATGCCGCGCGTGCAGTTGGTCTGGTAACCGTTGGCGAAGGCGTCCGGCGAGTGGAAGTTCGGGTTGACCCCGGCCATCTCCGGGTGCCGCTCGGCGAGGTACTTCGCCTGCTGGTTCGGGTTCGCGGTGTCGGCGTGGATCGCCGGCTCGCCCGGCGGGTTGGTCGCCCGCGCCAGCGGTGACCAGTCGTGGTCGCCGACCTGGCTGGCATCCATCGACGGGCCGTCCGGCCCCTGGTCGGCGCCCGCGTACCCGCCGTTGTCGTTGCCGCCGAGCGCGTCGGCGATGTCCCGCTGCGGTTGCGGGGTCGCGGTGCCTTCGGGTGCCGGGTTGAGCGTGGTGAGGTTGTCGAACGGCGACGGGGCCGCCTTCGCCCTCGCCGCGTTCTCGCGCTCGTTGGCCGCGGTCTGCTCGCGCCGCTCCGCCATCTGCTGCTCGGCGTCGTCCTTTTCGACCCAGCGCGGATCGCCGAAGACGATCTCCTCGGCCCGGATGACCAGCTTCTGCTGGTGGGTGACCGGGTCCGTGACGATCTTGTTCTCGTGGACGTAGAGCTGGGTGGCCGGCTTGCCGAGCGACTCGCCCTCGCTTCGGTTCTGCGACAGCTTCTCCACGTCGCGGAACGTTTTCGAGTCGATGTGCATCTCGACGTCGGGACCGAACTTGCTGCCCTGGTCCGGGTCGAGCTTCTTGCTCACCGGCGTGGTCCGGTCGTCGGGACCGGCTTCGCTGTCCTGGTCCGGGGTGACCTTCTTGCTCGCGCTCAGCGGCGTCGTCTCGACCACGGTTTTGCCGACCGGGTACTGGTCGCGGAACTGCTGGATCTTGATCGGGTCGCCGCCGAAGTTCAGGCCGCGGAGCAGCTCGCCCGGCGTCGGCTCGATCTTGTTCAGCGCGCTGACCAGCGCCCGGACCTGCTGCTGCGACCGGTCGAAGTCCGGGTGGCCCGGGCCCTCGCGGTGCGCGGCGTTGGCGGTCGAGTAGAAGTCGTGGCCGGTGTAGCCGCGGATGACCGTGGCGTCCTCGTCGGACAGCCTGGCGTAGCGCGGGTCCGCGTCGCGGGCCTTGACCGCGTCGGCGGTGACGGCTTCGTGCCTGCCCTCACCCTGGAACGCGTCGGCGACGGCGCGGTGGTCCTCGGGCGTGGCCTGGAAACCGTCGTCGAAGAGGTAACCCTCGTCCGGGCGTCCGTTGTCCGGCTCCACCAGGTCGCCGAGCGGACCCTCCGGCTGCGGCGTGTCGGTGTCTTGGCCGGTGTCCTGGCTGGTGTCGTGGTCCAGTACCGGCCCGTCGCCCTGGTGGTAGGGCAGCGTGGCCACGCTCGACGGCTGGTCCGGCAGGTCCGCGAGGCGGTTGTTCTGCGGGTCCACCAGCGCGAGGCCGTGCTCGGTGTTGACCGCGGTGACCAGGTGGCTGACCACGCGCTTCGGCGAATTCGGGTCGGCGGGATCGCTCGGCGCCTCGGATTCGAAGGCCAGCACCGACCGCGAGCCGACCGGGCGCTCGGCCAGGTCGCGCAGCGCGGCGTCGAAGTCGCCGTGTTGCTGCCAGTCGCCACCCAGCTTGTCCTGGACGTAGTCGAGGTTCGCGTCGTGGCTGACCTGGTCCGGCGGCACCGGGTCCGCGGTGCTGTCCTGACCCTGCATGCGCTCTTCGAACGCGACCACCGAACGGCTGGAGTTGGTGCGGTAGCCCTCTTCGAGCGCGTTCCAGCCGTGGAAGTTGTGCGCGTTGACGGCCTGGGTCTCGGGCAGGTTGTCCATCAGGAAGCGGACCTGCTGCTCCGGCGAGTTCGCCGTGCCCGCGTGGATCGCGGGCTCGCCCGGCGGGTTGGTCGCCTGGGCGAGGCTGCCCCAGCCGTCGGCGGGCTCGCCGCGGTGCTCCAGCGGCTCGGGTTCGGGTTCGGGTGCCGGGGGCGTGGTGTCGGGCTGGGGCTGCCCGCCGCCGAGCTTGTCGGCGATGCTCATGTCCCTGGCAGGCGCTTCGGCCAGTTCACGAGCCTGCTCGGCACTGAGCTGCCGCCGCTCGTCCATCTTGTCGCGCACGACGTCGTCTTTGAGGTAGCGCGGGTCGTCCGGCCCGATCTCCTCGGCCTCGATGATCCAGGTGTCGCCGACCTTCTCGTTGCGCGTGACGAGCAGCTGGGTGCCGGGCTTGAACAGCACCTCGCCCTCGCGCTTCATGCCGAGCTGATCGATGTCGCGCCCGGTCTTCGAGGTGATGCGCAACTCGACCTGGCCGCGGAACTTGCTCGACGGATTCTTCTCGGTGACCTTGCTCGAGCTGTTGAACTGCGTCTCGACCGCGATCTCGCCGACCTTGTACTGCGCCGCCAGCAACTCCGCGGCGCGCCCCATCACCCCGACCCGGCGGGACACCAGCCCCTCGTGCGGCGGAAGCTCGTTGAGCCCGGAGGCGATGGCCCTGGCCTGCTGCACCGAATCCGCGAAGTTCCCGTCCTGCGTGCGCAGCGACTGGTTCAACTGCTCGAACACGTCAGGCCGGGTGTAGGTGTGGACCGCGTACACCCCGTCGTCCGACATGTCCTGGAACCGCGGATTCTCGGCGCGGCGCGCATACGCGTCCCGGCGGGACAACTCATGGGGCAACTCGGCGTTGTTGTCGGCGCCGTCGGAGCGGAACGTGTCCATCTGGGCGTCGGCCAACGCCCGGAAGTCCTCGGGCCGATCGGTCCGGAACCCCGGATCCGTCACATAGTCCTCAGCGACCCGATCCCCGTCGTCACGCCTGGACGCCTCTTCGTCGGCCTTCTGCCCGTCCTGCTCCTTGCCGTCCTGTTCCGAGCCGTCGCGCTCAGCCGCCTTCTCGTCGTCCGCCCGCTGCTCCGGCCCATCCTTCTCCGGCGCATCCTGCTCAGCCTTGCCCTGCTCAGGCCCGCCCTGCTCCGGCGTCTTGTCCGGCGTCCCCTGCTCAGGCGCCCCTTGCTCAGCCGTCTTGTCCGGCGCCCCTTGCTCGGGCGCCTTCCGCTCCGGCAAGCCCTGTTCCGGCGTGCCCTGCTCGGCGGCCTTCTGGTCAGCCGCGTCCTGCTCCGGTGCCTTCTGCCCAGGCGCATCTTGCTCGGGCGCTTTATGGTCCGGCGCCCCCTGCTCGGCGCTCCGCTGGCCAGTGGCGTCCTGCTCGGGCGCCCTCTGCCCGGGCCCACCCTGCTCGGGAGCCTTCTGCCCCGGCGTCTCAGGCGCCTTGTTTTCGGGCGCCTTCTGGGTGGCCGCGTCCTGCTCGGGTGCCGTGCGCTCCGGCGTGGGTTGTTCGGTCGTGCCCTGCCGTTCCGGGGCGCGCTGGTCCGGCGCCGTCTGCTCAGGCGTGCGCTGGGCGGGAGCCTGCCGCTCCGGCGCTCGCTGTTCAGGCGTGCGCGGAGCCGCGGGCTGCTGCGGGATGTCCGGCCGCGTGTTCGGATCGAGCGGCGGTTTCTGCCACGCGTTGAACGGCTGCGGCGGCCCCTGCCGCCCAGGCGGCGGTCCCTGCTGCGGGATCCCACCCTGCGGCCGCGGCCCCGGCGGCGGCATCGGCGGACGCCCACCCGGCTGCTGCGGCCCACGCTGAGGCGGCCCCTGCTGATACCCAGCCTGCGGCGGCCGAGGCCCCTGCGGCGGATACCCCGGCGGCCGAGGCGGCCCACCCCGCCCCGGCGGCGGCTGGTCCAAGTTGCCACGCATCGGCTGATACGGCCGCTGCCCCGGCGGCGGCCCCTGCCGCGCCGGGCCTTGCGATCCAGGCCCCTGCTGCCCCGGCCTCTGACTGGGTTGCTGCTGCCCAGGACCTTGCTGCCCAGTCCCCTGCTGCCCAGGGCCTTGCTGCCCAATCCCCTGCGGACCAGGCCCTTGCTGTCCCAGGCCTTGTGAATTCGGACCCTGCTGTCCCGGGCCTTGCTGCCCCAGACCCTGTTGTCCCACGCCCTGTTGTCCCGCGCCCTGTTGTCCCGCGCCTTGCTGGCCAGGACCTTGCTGGCCAGGACCTTGCGAACCAGGACTCTGTTGGCCAGGGCCCAGCGGACCCGGTGCCTGCTGGCCCGGGCCCTGCTGTCCAAGACTCTGCTGTCCCGAGCCCTGTTGTCCCGGCCCTTGATGCCCAGGACTTTGCTGCCCAGGACTTTGCTGCCCAGGGCTCTGCTGTCCCGGAGCCTGTGGCCCCGGGCCTTGCTGGCCGGGCGTCTGTGGGCCAAGGCCTTGTTGCCCGGGGCCTTGCTGGCCTGGAGTCGGGTGTCCGGGGGCCTGCGGGCCAGGGCGTTGGCCGGGCGCGTGCTGGCCTGGGCCTCGCGGTCCCGGGCCGGGTTGGCCGGGGCCCTGCTGTCCTGGTCGCGGTCCCGGCCGCGAGCCTTGGGGCGCGCCGGAAACCGGGGGCGGCGGGCCTTGGCGCGGGCTCTGGCCGTTCGGACGGTTGCCGCCCGGTTGGCCGCCACCCTGCTGCATCGGCGGCGGCGGTGGGAAGCCACCACCGCCCGGTTGCTGTGGCGACGACATCGGTGGGGGCATGCCGGGACCACCCTGCGGCGGCCCGTCCTGGCGAGGCCCGCCCGGCGGCGGGAAGCCGCCGCCGGTGAAGCCCGCGGCGGCAACCGAATCCTGTGGGCGCTGCGGGCCGAACCCGCCGCCTTGCTGCGACGGCGGGTTGTTGCCGCCGCCTTGCTGCGGGGCCATGCCGTAGCCACCGCCGCCGGAGTTGCCGCCTTGCTGCGGGGCCATGCCATAGCCGCCACCCGACGAACCACCGGATGAGGACGGGGAGCCGCCCGACGAGCCGCCTGATGACGAGAATCCGCCTGAGGATGCTGGTGAACCGCCCGAGGAGGACGGGGAACCGCCCGCCGGAGAGGGAGAGCCGCCCGAGGTGGCTGGGGAGCCGCCCGCGGGAGACGGGGAGCCGCCGCCCGGGGATGGGGAGCCGCCTGCGGGGGCGGGTTGTTGGGGGGCTTGCTGCTGCGAGCCGGAGGACTGTTGCTGTTGGGCGCCACCGTCGTTGGCGGTGGAGGGGGTGTGCTGCGCCGCGGCGGGGGCGGGTGAGCCTGCGCCGGTGTCGGAGCGTTCCATCGTCGCGGCGGAGGACTGGCCGACGTGGCTTGAGCCGGCCGGCGAAGGGGAGCCGCCCGAGGAGGAACTGTTGCCGCCGGGCGATGAATCGCCGGAAGAGCCACCGGATGACGAGCCGCTCGAGGATGAGCCGCCCGAGGATGAGCCGCCTGGGGACGAATCGCCGGAGGATGGGCTGCCCGAGGAAGAGCCGCCTGAAGGCGCGCCGTTTGAGGATGGGCCGTCGGAAGGCGAGCCGCCGGAAGCTGAGTAAGCCGATGGCGAGCCACCGGACGAAGAGCTGCCGGATGACGAACTGCCGGAGGACGAACTGCCGGAGGAGGAGCCACCCGAGGATGAATCACCGGAGGGCGAGCCGCCGGAGGAACCACCAGCGGGCCCGCCCGAGGATGAGCCGCCCGAGGACGGGCTACCGGCGGAGCTGCCCGACGAAGAGCCCCCGGAAGAACCCTCCGAGGATGAGCCGCCGGAAGAGCCTCCCGAGGAGTTCCCCGATGAGGAACCGCCAGAGGAACCGCCGGACGTGGAGCTCCCGGAAGAGCTGCCCGACGAAGAGCCCCCGGAAGAACCCTCCGAGGATGAGCCGCCGGAAGAGCCTCCCGAGGAGTTCCCCGATGAGGAACCGCCAGAGGAACCGCCGGACGTGGAGCTCCCGGAAGAGCTGCCCGACGAAGAGTCCCCCGAAGAGCTTCCCGACGAGGAGCCGCCGGAAGAACCACCCGAAGGGCTACCCGATGAAGAACCGCCCGACGAAGAACCGCCCGACGAGGAGCCGCCGGAAGAACCGCCCGAAGAGGAACTCCCCGATGACGAGCCACCAGAAGAGCCGTCCGAGGAGGAAGACGAGCCTGAACCCGACGTGTCCGGGGTGTTCACATCCGGAGCATTGGCACCCCGGATTCCGTCGATGTTCCCCTTCGCCCCACCGGTGGCGCCTTCGGTCGCCCCGCCCGAAGCGCCCATCAGGACGTCCGAAGCGCTCAGGTTCCCCAGTTCCCCGGTGACCGCCGCCTCGCCGACGGTGGTGGCGACGCCTTCGGCCGCTCCCCGCGCCGCGCCGCGGATGGCGCCGTCGGCGATCTGGCCGCCGACGCTGTCCGAGACCCCGCGCGTGGCGCCCTTGGGAATCGCCTCGCTCGCCGCGCCGACCACGCCTTCGACGGCACCGCCGATCGCCGCGTCCGAGGTCTTGCTCCGGTCCCACGACTTCCGGTCCCCGCTGGCCATCTGGATCCCCTGGATCCCGGCGTCCAGCGCCACCCCGGTGGCCACGTTGATCAGGACCTCTTTGAGGACCCGCTTCAGCACTTCCTGCGCGATCTTCTTGAACCCCTGCTGCATCAGCTTCTGCAGCAGCTGCCGGAAGATCATCTGCACGGTCATCCGGGTGGCGATCTGCGCGGGCACGATGCCCGCGGTCGACCCGCCGAAGGTGACCACCGCCGCCGCGATCATGGCCGCGATGGAGATCGCCAGCATGATCAGCGAGGCGATGATCATGTACTTCGTGTACTCGACGTCCAGCGCCGTCGCGTCCGCCGAGTCGCCGAGCGCCTGGCAGGCTTCGGCCAGCGACTTGAAGTACGCTTCGTCGCCCTCGACGAACTTCTTCCAGGCCTCGGCGAACTTGTCGGCGCCTTCACCGGTCCACGCGCTGAGCACCTCGTCGGCGCCCTTGGTACCGATGTCGGCCGCCGGGTTGATCGCCTTCGCGGCGGTGTGCCAGGCGTCCCGGAGGTTCCGCAGCTTGTCCTCGTCGCCTTCCGGCCAGCTCTCGCCGACGACGATGGGCAACAGCCACTTGACCTCGTCGGGCATCTCCATCCCCACGGGTCAGACGCCTCCGCCCTCTTTCAGCACCCCGCGCACCGTCTCGTCGGCGCCTTCCATGCTCTGCACGGCCGTTTCGACGTTGGTCCGCAGCGCGCGGATCCCTTCGACGATGGACGTGAACGCTTTCACCGCGCCCTCGGCTCCTGGCACGTAGTCCTTGGCGAACTCCTGCCCCGACTCGTCGTCACCCCAGCAGGCGCCCTCGGCGGCCAGCGCGTCGGCGAGCGCCTTGCCGGCGTCCTCGAGTTGGTCGGCGGCGATGTTCAGCTTGGACGCGGCGGTGGTCGCGGCGTCCGGGTCGAGCGTGAAGCCCTGACCTCCCGCACCCCCGGCGGACATCAGCGGTTCCCTCGGGTGAGCCAGCTGTCCGGCGGCTCTTCCTCATCCTCGACCGGCGTGGGCCGCGCCCGGCGCGTGGTCGGCTTCGGCTGCGGCATGGCCGACGGGGGCGGCGGCGGAGGTGGTGGCGGGGGTGTCGCGGCGGGCGGTGGCGGCTGGCGGCGGTGCGCCAGGATCGAGCCCTCTTCCTCGAAGGATTCCGCCCGCTTCTGCGGTTCCGGTTCCGGCGGCGTGAAGTCCGGGATGGACGGCACCAGCCCGGCCAGCGAAGGCGCGTCCTCGAACAGCTCGGTCAGGTCCGGCATGCCCTCGGTCAGCGGCGACATCAGGTTCGCGACCTGCTGCTTGACCTGCAACCCGCCGGTGCGGACCACTTCCAGCACCGAGGCGGCGAGCGCGGCGGGCCCGCCGCTGCGCTCGAAGGCGGTCGGCGCGAAGTCGAGTTTGCTGAGCACGCCGTTGGCGTCGATGGTGGCGCGGACCAGGCCGTCCTTGGAGGTGACCGTGGCCGAGGCCTCCGCGGCGGCGGCCTGCGCCTCGCGCAGCTGTTCGGTCTGCCGGTTGAACTGCTCCAGTAGGCCGTCGACCCGGTCCTTCATGGCGGCGTTTCGCGCCTCGAGCCGGGCTCGATCGTCCCCTGGCGTGGTCACAGTGCCCCCGAAATCAAGCGAAAAGTTGTGCTGGCGCCACCCTAGTGGTTGCCCTGGAAGGGCACGGGGGGTTCCAGCCAACGGGGACCGATCATTCGCTTGTGCGAACGCGGGTCCACAGTGTCCACATCGGAGCCGGGGGTTAAGGTGGCCGGCGCACTTTGGTCGCCTCTCGGCGGCTTGGCGCAGTGTGGCTCCAGCCGGACGGTATTCCACAAAGGCGGTTCTTCAGTGAGCCCGGGGGACACGGAAGTGCGCCGACCACTGGGCTCAACGGGTCAGCGGCCGCTGTTGTTCCCGCGTCGGCCCACCTTCTCCGGAGCGGGAGTGGGATCATGGGCGGCGTGCGAGCGGACGCCGAGGTGGAACCGGGATCGTTGCTGGTCGCTGCCCCCACCATGTTCGACCCCAATTTCCGGCGGACCGTGGTGTTCGTCATCGACCACCGCGACGAGGGCACGCTGGGCGTGGTGCTGAACCGGCCGAGCGAGGTCCCGGTGGACGACGTGCTGCCGGTCTGGGGCAGGCACGTGGTGGAGCCGCAGTCGGTCTTCGTGGGCGGGCCGGTGGAGAAGAAGACCGCGTTGTGCCTGGCCGCGCTGCGGACCGGGCAGGACGCGGCGAGCGTGCCGGGCGTGATCGCGGTGCGCGGGCCGGTGGCGCTGGTCGATCTGGACGCCGACCCGGACACGCTGGTGCCGAAGGTGCGCGGGCTGCGGGTGTTCGCCGGGTACGCGGGCTGGGACTCCGGCCAGCTGGCGGGCGAGATCGGCCGCGGTGACTGGCTCATCGTGCCCGCGTTGCCCAGCGACGTGCTGGCCACGCCGAACCGGGACCTGTGGGGTCAGGTGCTGCGGCGCCAAGGGGTGCCGACGGCGCTACTGGCTACGCACCCTGGGGATTTGCAGCGGAACTGAACGCTCCGCAACCACCGGCACCACAGGCGCAGCCCGAGCAGCCGGAAGGCGCGGGAGCCGGTTCCGGCACGGCCAGCGCCGCGCGGTTGCCGAGCACGCCGCCCGCGGCGAGCAGGACGAGCGTGCCGAGCACCCCGACCACCGCGGCGATGATCACGCCACCGACGGTCGGCATGACCAGCGCGGCCACGCCCGAGAGCACGCCGATCGCGCCCCCGACCATGGTCGGCAGGCCGGCGACCTTGTTGCCGACGCGGAAGGCCTCGTCGCTGCGCTGGGTCGCGGCGGTGCGCACGCCGGCGCCGCGCTCCCTGGGCAGCCGCTCACGCCAGCCGAGGACTCCGCCCCAGCCGACCAGGACACCGAAGACGATGGGGATCAGCGCGACTACCAGCACAGCACCGAGCATAAGCGTGATGACGCGGCAACCTGCTGGACACCCTGATCCGCTGTGCTGCACGCCATGTTCAAGCGCCTGTTCGGCACCGCGCTGACCGCGGTGGTCTCGCTCGCCCTGCTCACCCCGGCCGCGCACGCCGGCCAGCACGTTCGCCTGCTCGGCGAGCGGATCGTGCCGCACGGCCTGACCTTCGGTGGCACCACCGTCGGCGGGCTGTCCGGCATCGACCGCGATCCGCGCACCGGGCAGTACGTGCTGATCAGCGACGATCGCACGAACGCCCGCTTCTACACCGCCGACATCGACCTCACCGGCGCGATCCGGTTCACCGGCGTCCACCACCTCAAGCAGCCCGACGGCACGAACTACCCGCCGCAGGGCGTCGACCCGGAGGAACTGCGGGTCGACCCGTGGCTGGGCAGTTACTACTGGTCGCAGGAGGGCGATCGCACGCCGACCGTGCTGCTGGACCCGTCGGTGCGCGAAGCCCGGCGCGACGGCGGTTACGTCCGCGACCTGCCGTTGCCGCAGGAGGTGAAGATGCACCCCGAGTCCGGGCCGCGGCAGAACTACGGTCCGGAGGGCATGACCTTCGCCGCACACGGCGCCCTGGTGGTGACCGCGTTCGAGGGCCCGCTGCTGCAGGACGGCCCCGAGGCCACCACCGAGCGCGGCGCGGTCTCGCGCATCCTGGTGCAGGGCCGCGTCGGGCCGGTGTTCGCGCAGTACCGCTACCAGCAGGAGCCGATCTTCGCGCAGGCCGATCCGCCGGGCGCGTTCGCCAACAACGGCGTGACCTCGATCCTGCACGCCGAGCACAACCGCTTCCTCGTCATGGAACGCTCGTTCGTCACCGGCGTCGGCAACAAGGTGCGCGTCTTCGAGATCGACCTGACCAAGCCGGGCAGGAAGAAGCTCGTCACGGACCTGTCCACGCTCGGCCTGTCCACAGTGGACAACGTCGAGGGGATGACCTGGGGCCCGCGGCTGCCCTCCGGCGAGCGCACGCTGCTGCTGGTCAGCGACAACAACTTCGCCGCGACCCAGGTCACCCAGGTGATCGCGCTCGCCGTGCGCTGACGGCCGGGCGAAAACCGCCTGGCCATGGCGGCTATCATGGACCTATGAACACGGCTCGGCTGCTTCTTGGCCTGCCGCGCTGAACCGACGGACGGTTGAGCGCGGCGACCCCTCACGCCTTTGGCGGAGGGGTCGAGTTGTTTCTGGAGTTCGACACGGAGGACAACGGCCATGACCGAGGCGACCCCGGACACCCCCCAGCACCGCTACACCGCGGCGCTGGCCGGGAAGATCGAGCAGCGCTGGCAGGACTACTGGGCCGACCACGGCACCTACCACGCGCCGAACCCGGTCGGGGCGCTCGCCGATCCGGAGTCCGACCTGCCCTCGGACAAGCTGTTCGTGCAGGACATGTTCCCGTACCCGTCCGGCGCCGGCCTGCACGTCGGGCACCCGCTGGGCTTCATCGCCACCGACGTGTTCGCCAGGTACCACCGGATGATCGGCCGGAACGTCCTGCACACGATGGGCTTCGACGCCTTCGGGCTGCCCGCCGAGCAGTACGCCGTGCAGACCGGCGCGCACCCGCGCAAGACCACCGAAGAGAACATCGAGACCTACCTGCGTCAGATCCGCAGGCTGGGCCTCGGCCACGACGAGCGCCGCCGGGTGTCGACCATCGACCCGGAGTACTACCGCTGGACCCAGTGGATCTTCCTGCAGATCTTCAACTCCTTCTACGACGAGAAGCTGGGCAGGGCCCGCCCGATCGTCGAGCTGGAAACCGAGTACGCGCAGGACAAGCGCCGCACGCCCGACGGCCGCGGCTGGTGCGAGCTGACCCGCGCCGAGCAGCGCGACATCATCGATTCGCACCGGCTGGCCTACATCTCCGAGGCGCCGGTGAACTGGTGCCCCGGCCTGGGCACGGTGCTGTCGAACGAGGAGGTCACGCCGGACGGCCGCAGCGAGCGCGGCAACTTCCCGGTGTTCCGCCGCAACCTGCGTCAGTGGATGATGCGCATCACCGCCTACGCCGACCGCCTGGTCGACGACCTGGACCGGCTGGACTGGCCGGACAAGGTCAAGGCCATGCAGCGCAACTGGATCGGCCGGTCGAACGGCGCCAGGGTCGCCTTCGCCGCCGGTGAGAGCAAGATCGAGGTCTTCACCACCCGCCCGGACACCCTGTTCGGCGCCACCTACCTGGTGCTGGCCCCCGAGCACCCGCTGGTCGACGAGCTGACCACCGAGGCGTGGCCGGAGGGCGTGGACAAGTCCTGGACCGCCGACGCGGCCACCCCGGCCGAAGCCGTGGCCGCCTACCGGCTGGCCGCCTCCCGCAAGTCCGAGCTGGACCGGCAGGAGAACAAGGACAAGACCGGCGTGTTCACCGGCACGTACGCGGTGAACCCGGTCAACGACAAGCGGATCCCGATCTTCGTCGCCGACTACGTGCTGATGGGTTACGGCACCGGCGCGATCATGGCCGTGCCCGGCCAGGACCAGCGCGACTGGGACTTCGCGGAAAAGTTCGGCCTGGAGATCATCCGGACTGTGCAGCCGTCCGACGACTTCGACGGCAAGGCGTTCACCGGCGACGGCCCGGCGGTCAACTCGAGCCAGGAAAACGGACTCAGCCTGGACGGCCTGGGTGTCGACGAGGCCAAGAAGACCACCATCACCTGGCTGGAAGAGCACGGCCACGGCCGCGGCACCGTGCAGTACAAGCTGCGCGACTGGCTGTTCTCGCGCCAGCGGTACTGGGGCGAGCCGTTCCCGGTGGTCTACGACGAGGACGGCCGCGTGCACGCGCTGCCGGAGAGCCTGCTGCCGGTCGAGCTGCCCGAGGTCGACGACTACTCGCCGCGGACCTTCGAGCCGGACGACCCGAACACCGAGCCGTCGCCGCCGCTGTCGCGCGCGGACGACTGGGTCAGCGTCGAACTGGACCTGGGCGACGGCGTGAAGACCTACCGCCGCGACACCAACACCATGCCCAACTGGGCCGGTTCGTGCTGGTACCAGCTGCGCTACATCGACCCGGAGAACCACGACGCCTTCGTCGACCCGGAGAACGAGCGCTACTGGACCGGGCCGCGCCCGGCCGAGCACGGCGTCGACGACCCGGGCGGCGTCGACCTGTACATCGGCGGCGTCGAGCACGCCGTGCTGCACCTGCTGTACTCGCGGTTCTGGCAGAAGGTGCTGTTCGACCTGGGCCACGTGTCCTCGGACGAGCCGTACCGGAAGCTGTTCAACCAGGGCTACATCCAGGCCTACGCCTACCGCGACGCGCGGGGTGTCCCGGTCGAGGCCGAGCAGGTCGTCGAACGGGACGGCAAGTACTTCTTCGGCGACCAGGAGGTCAAGCAGGAGTACGGGAAGATGGGCAAGAGCCTGAAGAACGTGGTCACGCCCGACCAGATGTCGGCCGACTACGGCGCCGACACCTTCCGGTTCTACGAGATGTCCATGGGCCCGCTGGAGCTGTCGCGGCCGTGGGCGACCAAGGACGTGGTCGGCTCCCAGCGCTTCCTGCAGCGGCTGTGGCGCCTGGTGGTGGACGAGACCACCGGCACCCCGCGGGTGTCCGATGTGGACGCGACCGAGGCGGACCGGCGGCAGCTGCACAAGACCATCGCCGGGGTCCGCGAGGACTACGCGCAGATGCGGTTCAACACCGCCGGCGCCAAGCTGATCGAGCTGAACAACCACCTGACCAAGGCCTACGGCGCGGCCGAGGCCACGCCGCGCGAGCTGGCCGAGCCGCTGGTGCTGATGCTGGCGCCGCTGTGCCCGCACGTGGCCGAGGAGCTGTGGCAGCGCCTGGGGCACACCGGTTCGCTGGCGCACGGCCCGTTCCCCGCGGTCGACGAGAAGTACCTGGTCGACGACACCGTCGAGTACCCGGTGCAGGTCAACGGCAAGGTGCGCACCCGGATCACGGTGGCCGCCGACGCGGGCAAGGACGCGGTGCAGGAAGCCGCGCTGGCCGACGAGAAGGTGGTCGCGCTGCTGGCCGGTGGCGAGCCGCGCAAGGTGATCGTGGTGCCGGGCCGCCTGGTCAACGTGGTCGTCTAGCGCCGCGACGGAAAGCCGCCAGCTCCGCCGGGGTTCCACCGGTTCGATGGGTGTCGTACGAACAACCCCAGCGAATCCGGAGGAAAACACGATGTCGCTCGACGGCAAGGTGGCACTGGTGACCGGCGGCAGCCGCGGGATCGGCGCGGCGGTCGCGCTGCGGCTCGCGGCCGACGGCGCCGACGTGGCGCTGACCTACCGCGACAACGCCGATGCCGCGGCCGAGGTGGCCGAGCAGGTGAAGGCGGCCGGGCGCCGGGCGCTGGTGATCCGCGCGGACAGCGCGGACGCCGCCGACTGCGTCCGCGCGGTCGAGGAGACCGTCGCCGAGTTCGGCAGGCTCGACGTCCTGGTCAACAACGCCGGGGTCGGCGTGGTCGCGCCGATCGGGGAGATCGCGCTCGAGGACGTCGACCGTGTGCTGGCGGTCAACGTGCGCGGGCCGTTCCTCGCGGCGAAGGCGGCGGCCTCGCACCTGGGCGAAGGTGGACGGCTGATCACCATCGGCAGCTGCGTCAGCGACCGCGTGCCCGGGCCGGGCATGTCGCTGTACGCGCTGAGCAAGACGGCGATGGTCGGGCTGACCAAGGCGCTGGCCCGCGAACTCGGCGGGAACGGCGTGACGGTCAACCTGGTGCAGCCGGGCCCGACCGACACCGACATGAACCCGGCCGACGGCCCGTACGCCGCCGACCAGCGCGCGCTCACCGCCCTCGGCCGCTACGGCACCGCCGGGGAGGTGGCCGCGACGGTCGCCTTCCTGGCCGGGGACGACAGCCGGTACGTCACCGGCACGGCGGTCTCGGTCGACGGCGGCCACGCGGCCTGAGCACCCCGCCCCGGTGACCGGCCGGTCACCGGGGCAGCAGCCCGATCTCCCTGGCCAGGTCGGCGAGCATGGCGTCGAACAGCACGTCCGGCTTGCTCACCGGGATCGGGTAGTTGCCGAACACCTCGAGCGTGACGTGGCCGTAGATCCGCGCCCAGAACTGGATCATCAGGTACGTGGTGCCGAGGTCCAGCCGGTCGGCGGGGAAGTCGAGGCCCGACTCGCCCAGCACGGAGAGCAGGTCGCCGCGGTAGGCCGCCAGGTCGTCGCGCAGTTCCGCGGGCACGGCCTCGTCGGCGGGTGTGTCCAGTTCGTGGGTGGCGAGCAGGTGCCCGGCCGTGGTCAGGAAGATGCGGCCGAACGGCTCGTCCGCGCGGCTCAGCGTGGCGGCGCTGCTCGGCGCCGAACCCACCTGGCCGGTCGGCGACGCGAAGACCAGCGTGAACTCGCGCGTGTGCGTCAGCGCCCAGTGCCGGAAACCGCGGCACAACGCGAAGAGCTGCACCGCGCCGTCGTCCTCGGCGAGTTCGGCGACCTCGGCCGCCAGTTCGTCACCCAGGTCGCCGACGATGTCGAGGCGCAGGTGCGCGAGGAGGTCGTCGCGGGAGCCGTAGTAGCGGTAGAGCGCGGGCGCGGTGATGCCCAGCTCCCTGGCGATGGCCCGCAGCGTCACCGCTTCGGGGCCGTCCGCCACCAGAAGGGCACGCGCGGCCTGGCGGATCTCGTGATCCGTCGCAGAGCGTGCGCGGCCCCGCCGGGTGGGGTTGCTCATACGGCTGGCTCCGATGGGTCGGGGTGACTACGCGTCCCCGGCATTCTAGGAACCCGCGCACCCCGGTCCGCCTCATTACCGCCGCAGCCACGCCGAGGCGCGGCTGAGCCGGTTGGCCAGCCAGGCGGTCAGCGCGGCACCGGGCAGCCCGATCAGCGCGTGCACCACCCAGGCGCCGAACAGGGACGGACCACCCCAGGCGCCGCTGTGGTCGGCGTCCGGGTCCCAGAACACGCCGTAGGTCGTGACGCGGACGATCAGGAAGGCGGTCAGGCCGAGCAAGAGCACCTGGAACACGGTGCACAGCCCGGCGAGCAGGAGCTTGAACGGATCGCGGGCCCTGGTCGCGGCGGTCATCGGGGATCCCCTTCCCTCGTGCTGGCGTTCTTCACGCTATGCACGGGGATGACCTGCGAGAACCCGGTGGGCCCCCGGCCGCGGCGGGGGAAAACCCGGGGCGCCGCCGGCACCGATCACTCGGGGGGCTACGTGATCGGTGCCGGCGACCCGATGCCGTTCCGCCGGCCGAGGCCGCTGGTCGGGCAACGCCACCGCACGAATGCGCTGGCGTGTCTGTAGAGCTGAACCCCACCCCGAAGTGACGCCCGCGAGCGGAAATCACTCCGAACGGGTGACGCTCGGCTAGCACTCGCCTGATTGTCGCATTCCGGAGCGGATAAGTTACAAAGTCCTTCACATTCGCAGAGAAGTGGGTTCACTGTCTTGGGCTGAACGGGTCGCGCTGACCAGCCGCGCGTACCGCGCACCCGCTGCCAGCAGCACCAATCCGGCCCCGAGGAACGCACCGACGCGCGCCATGCCGTCGAGCGAGGCGAGGTCGAAGAGCACCAGCTTCGCCAGCGCGGCGGCCACCAGCACGAGCCCGGTGAGCCGGAACGCCTTGCGCCGGATGCCGCGCAGCAGCAGGACCAGCGCGGCGACCGTCCACGAGACGGTGATCAGCGCGTGGCCGGTGAGGAAGCCGAGTTCGCTCTCGACCAGCAGTTGCGCCGGGTAGAGCACGGTGCCGGCCGCGCCGTAGAGCACCGCCGTCCCGGCGGCGATCACCACCAGCGGCGTCACGGACTTGGCGGCCTCCGTGCGGAAGGCGGCGATCGCCAGGAGGACGCCGGCGAGCGCGATGAGCGGGGAGACCGCGGCCGCGGTGAGCAGCACGTCGGTGGCCGGGCCGCTGCGAGGCGCGCGCAGCAACATGACCGGCGACGCGACGCCGCCCATCGCCGCCAGCAGCCCGGCCACGCCGAACGCGGCGCCGGCGGCGACCATGCCCTTGCTCTTGACCCGGATCGCCACCGCGGCCAGCGCGATCGCCTCGGCGAGCACCACGAACACCCGCGACTCGCCGGTCAGTGCGACCGCCGTCGTCTCGAAGGCCAGCATCGAGGCCAGCACCCCGGCGACCATCGAAACCCCTGAAGGCAAACGCTTGCGCCCGACCAACCACAGTCCGATGAGGACCGCGGTCAGCCCGCCGGTGATCGCCGCGGCGGGCAGCCGGTCCAGCAGGAACGGGAGCAGCATCACCGGCAGCGGCGCGACCGCGAGGAGCGCGATCGGGGTGACGTCCTCGCGGTGCACGGCGACCGTCGCGGTGGACGTGGCGAGCACGAGCAGCGAGGTGAGCACCGCCAGCACGGCGACGGCCACATCGCTGCCGGTGTCGAACCACGACCCGCCGGCGAAGGAAACGGTCAGCGCGCCACCCGCGATCGGCGGCAACCCGGCGGCCAGCACCACGCCCGGCCACTGGCGGGTCAACTGGACCGGCGCGGCGGCGACCGCCAGCAGGAGCAGGAAGGTCATCAGCAACGCGGTGAAGCCCGCGGTGAGCACCGGCGCGCAGACCGCGCACCCGAGCAGCACGAACACGGCGAAGCCCTGCGCCCGCCAGTACCCGGCCAACGCCAGCCCACCCCCGGCGACGAGCAACCCGAGCCCCATCCCGGCCCAGGACGGGATCAACTCGAGCAACGTGGTCGCCGCGACGATGTCCGCGTAAAGCACGGCCACCCCGGTCGCCGCCAACGCGACGGCCCCCGTCCGAGCCGCCGGATTGCGGTGCAGCCAGGCCCCGAGCCCCGCCAGCGTCCCCCCGAGCGCGGCGCCGAGCACCACCCGCGGCACCGGCCCCACCCAGCCGCGCTGAACCGCCAACACCAGCAACAACACGACGCCGAGCAAGGTGACCGCCCCGCCGATCCAGGCCAGCACCTTGCTCCCGGCCCCATCCTTGGCCAGCTTCTCCGCCAACGACGGCTTGGGCGCCGGAGGCTGCCAAACCCCCCGAGGCCCCGGCGGCACCGCCCCATGCGGCTGCCACCCGTACACCCCCGCCTGCTCATACGCCCCCGGCGCCTGCCCGTACGCCCCCGCCTGCCCATACGCCCCCGGCGCCTGCCCGAATGCCCCCGGCCTCGGCGCCTGCCGCTGCTGGCCCCAACCCCCCGATCCCTGCTGCTCCGGCTGCCCCTGCTGCCCCGATGCCTGCTGCTTCGATGCCTCCCGTCCGTGCTGCCCCTGTCCCGGGACGTGCCCCTGGGCCCCCGGCACCTGCTGCCCAGGCGTTTCCGGTGCCCCCAGCCCCTGCTGCTCCGGCTCCTCCCTTTGTCCCGGCCCAGGCTGCCCCGGCGCCTGCTGCCCCGATGCCTTCGCTCCGTGCTGCCCCGGTGCCTGGCCATCAAGCGGCATCGCCCCCTGCGTCGAGCCGCCTCCCTGTGGCTGCGTCGCCTGCTGCGCTTCTTCCTCCGGCGTCGCCTTCACCTGCGCCGAGGCCCCCACCTGCGGCGAAGGGTCGTCCTCCGCCTGCGCCGAGGCGCCTGCCTGCGGCGAGGTGCCTGCGTCCGGCTCTGCCTCCTGTGAAGCAGAGCCCGCCTCCGTGTGCTGCGCCGTGCCCGTCTGTGCGGGTGGCGGCGTGGCTGCCAGCGCTGCGGGCGCCTCCGCGGCGCTGACCTGCGTCGATGGCAGGGAGCGCAGTTCGTCGCCCAGGGTCGAGAGTCGGCCGGCGATCTCGCCGAGTGCGTCGGCGATCCGCGGCAGGGTGTCGATGGCGCCGCTTGGGTTGCCCATGCGTACAGGGTGGGCGGACGGGCGCGCGGGCGGATCCGTAGCTCTACTCAAACCACCGTGACGATTGGGTGACGGACGGTCCTGGCAGGCTGGGGGCATGACCGCTGAAGTTCTGGTCGCCGGGTCGATCAACGCCGACCTGGTGGTTCCCGTCGATCGACGGCCGGGTGCGGGCGAGACCGTGCTCGGGGGCGACACCGAGTTGCTGCCCGGGGGCAAGGGTGCGAACACGGCGGTGGCCGCGTCGCTGCTCGGGGCCCAGGTCGCGATGGTCGGCGCCATCGGTGACGACGCGAACGGCCGACTGCTGCTCGGTGCGCTGCGCGAAGCGGGGGTGCGGGTGGACCTGGTGCGGACGGCGGACCGGCCGACCGGCGCCGCCTACATCGTGGTGACCCCCGACGGGGAGAACTCGATCCTCGTCTCGCCCGGCGCGAACAGCGCGCTGGAGCCGTCGGCCCTGGATGGCGCCTTCGACGACGCGCGGGTGCTCGCCGTGTCGATGGAGATTCCGCTGCCGACAGTGGAGCACGCGGTGATCGCGGCTTCGGAGGCCGGGGTGCGGGTGCTGCTGAACCTGTCGCCGGTGGCGAAGGTGAGCGAGCGGGCGCTGGCCGCGGTGGACGTGCTGCTGGTCAACGAGCACGAAGCGGCGTGGCTGCTCGGCGACGCCGACGCCGATCCGCGGGTCTTGCTCGAGCTGGGGCCGTTCTCGGCGGTCCTCACCCGAGGCGCGCGAGGCGCACTGGTGATCACCGAGGACGGGACGACCGAGGTGCCGTCGCCGGAGGTTGAGGCCGTGGACACCACCGGCGCGGGCGACGCCTTCACCGGCGCGCTCGCCGCCTCACTGGCCGAAGGCGCCACGTTGGTCGACGCGGCGCGCCTGGCGGTGAAGGTCGCGGCGATCTCGGTGACCCGCTCCGGAGCCCAGCCATCTTACCCGCGAGCCGGTGAAATCGACTGAGGCTGTCCCCAATCCAGCCGGTCTGTGGACAGCTCCGCCAACCTCCCCGCACCCCCTCCACCAGCGGCTATGATGTTCCTGGGGACGCCCCCCAGGGAGCGGTGGGGGAACGAGTTGCTGGTGCGGAGTGCTTCGACGAGGTGCTGGTCGGGAACATCCGGCGGTGACTGATCGGGGGCTACGCTGGTCCGCCGTGGCACGGTATGGTCTAGACCATGTCGCAGGTGACGCAGGAGCAGGGTTCGCTTTCCGGGGTGGCGGTGAGTCCGGGCCGCGCGAGTGGGCCGGTGGTGCGGGTGGCCGAGCCGCTCGGGGCGCCGCCGAGCACGCCCGCCCCGCCGGATCCGGCTGCCGAGGCCGCGCGCATCGAGCCCGCCGCCCAGCTGGTCGCCGCCCGCCTGGAGAAGCAGGCCGTGACCGCGACCGGTGAGGCCGCGACGATCCTGCAGACGACCGCCGCGATGGCGGCCGACCCGACGCTGGTCAGCCAGGCCGAGAACCTGGTCAAGACCGAGCGCCTGCCCGCCGCCCGCGCGGTGCACCAGGCCGCCGAGGGCTTCGCCGAGATGCTCGCCGCGGCTGGTGGGTACATGGCCGAGCGCGTCCGCGACATCCACGACATCCGCGATCGCATCATCGCCGAGTTGCTCGGTCTCGCCCCGCCCGGCGTGCCCGAGCTGGCCGGGCCGAGCGTGCTCGTCGCCCGCGACCTCGCACCCGCCGACACCGCCGGCCTCGATCCGGCGAAGGTCCTCGCCCTGGTCACCGAGGAGGGCGGCCCCACCAGCCACACCGCGATCCTCGCCCGGGCGCTCGGCATCCCCGCCGTCGTCGCCGTCCGCGGTCTGCTCGCCTTCGACGCCGAAGCGCTGGTCGTCGACGGTGACACCGGCGAGGTCGGCCTGGCCGACGCGAGCGCACCGGTCCTCGCGGCGACCACCGGCGGGCCGGCCGAGTGGAACGGCACCGGCGTCACCGCCGACGGGCACCGGGTGAAGGTGCTCGGCAACGTCGGTTCCGCGGCCGACGCCCAGGCCGCGGCGGACGCGGGTGCCGAGGGCGTCGGCCTGTTCCGCACCGAGTTCTGCTACCTCGACGCCAGCACCGAACCCACGGTCGAAGCCCAGCGCGCGGCTTACACCGCGGTTCTCGCCCCGTTCAAGGGCAAGCCGGTCATCGTCCGCACCCTCGACGCCGGGGCCGACAAGCCGCTCGCCTTCCTCTCCCCCGACACCGAGCCGAACCCGGCGCTGGGCGTGCGCGGCCTGCGGATCGCCTTCGACCGGCCCGAAATCCTCGACCGCCAGCTGGAAGCCATCGCGCTCGCCGCGCGGGATTCCGGCGCCGAGGTGTCGGTGATGGCGCCGATGGTGGCCACCGCGGCCGAGGCCGCCTGGTTCGCCGAGCGCGTGCACGCCGCCGGGATCGCCAGGGCGGGCGTGATGATCGAGATCCCCGCCGCCGCCTTGGCCGCGCGCGAGATCCTCGACGCCGTCGACTTCGTTTCGATCGGCACCAACGACCTCGCCCAGTACACCTTCGCCGCCGACCGCCAGCTCGGCGCGGTAGCCGCGCTCAACGACCCGTGGCAGCCCGCGTTGCTGCGGCTGATCGCGTTGATCGGCAAGGCCGCCGCGGAAACCGGCAAGCCCGCCGGCGTCTGCGGTGAAGCGGCGGCCGACCCGCACCTGGCGCGCGTGCTCGCCGGACTCGGGTTGACCAGCCTGTCGATGAACGCCGCCGCGGTGCGCGCGGTCGGCGCGAGCCTGGCGGCGGTAACGCTCGAAGAGTGCGAAGAAGCCGCGGCGGCGGCACTCGCGGCCGCCGATCCGGCGAAAGCCCGTCAGGCCGTCAAAGCCAGGTGACCCGCCACGGCGTGCGCACCTGGAGCCGCCCGAACCGGTAGTAGCGCGGGGTCCGGATCTGCACGGATCCCGCGTACACCGAACCGGTCAGCACGAAACGCGGGCGGCCGGACGCGCGGTCGAACTCGGTCCGGTCGGTCAGGCTGCCCGCCACCACCCGGACGTCCGATGTGGACAGTGAGGCGTGCGGCGGCAGCAGCAGTTCCACCGAACCGGCGGCCACGTTCAGTTCGATCCGCACTTCGGTGTGGCTGATCGCCGCTTCGCTGAAGTCCAGTTCGGTCGAACCAATCTGGTTCTGCACCAGGATCTCGTGCGGCACCCGCCACTGCCCCGCCCGCTTCGAGCTGCCCAGCATGGTCTTGAGCACCAGCCGGTCGCGCCGGGCGGGCACCGTGCCGTTCGCGCCGTGGTGGACCAGCCCCGGCAGATCGGTGAGCACGCGGTTCAGTTCACCGCGGGTGCGCGCGGCCAGCGCCAGGTCGGTGCGTGCGGTGAACTCCTCGAGATCGAGCAGGCCCTGCCCGACCGCCTTCTGCAGCAACGCCGCGACGTGGTCCCGTTCGGCGTCGGAGACACGCAGTTCGCGATCGCTCACCAGCGGTGGCGACGACCGTTGCGGATCACCAGCGGGCCGCCGTGCACCCGGCCGGTCACGATGATGGTCGGCGAGCCGGAGGCGGGCTGCCGCTTGCGCTTGTCCTCCACCGAACCCCACTTGATCTCGGTGATGGCGTTGAGGTCCACCCCGGCCTCGTCCGGGACGACCAGTTCGACCCCGCCCCACTTGGTGTCCAGCTCGATGTAGATCACCGGCGAGGTGAGCACCGCCTCGGTGAAGTCGAGCTTGGTGCTCGCGTACTTGTTGCGGACCAGCAGGTGCGACGGCACTTGCCACTCCCCGCTGCGCTTGAGGTTCGAGGCGTGCGCCCGCAGTTCGAGCGGCTTGCCGGACGGCGGCGTGTACGGGTAGCTGTGGGCCGCCGACGGCGCCGGGGCCGCTCCGGTGGCCAAGACCGGAGCGGCGTCCCGATGCACCAGTCCCGGCAGGTCCGCGAGCACGGAGTTGAGCTCACCGCGGGTGCGGGACGCCAGCGCCTTGTCGGTGCGTTCGGTGAACTCGTCGAGATCGAGCATTCCCCGGCCGATCGCCTTCTGCAGCACCCCGACCACGTGCTCGCGTTCCGCGTCGGAGACGCGCAGGTCGCGCGGGCTGAACTCCTTCGGCTGCTCGGGGGCGGTCTTCCCGGCCTCCCCCTCGTCGTTCGACTCGGCCGGTACCGGAAGCTGGTCGGTCTGCGGCTCACCCATGCGAACCATGCTAAATCGGGGACGCGAGCAGCGGATCCGGGATTTTCCCTGACTGGTCCCGGGGGGCTAGGTGCTGTCCGGTGAGTCTGGTCGATGGGCCGCCTGGGCGCGGAGAGCGCGACCTTGGCTTACCGGACAGCACCTACGTGTCGAGGCCGTGCTCGATGGCGTACCTGGCCAGCTCGACGCGGTTGTGCAGCTGGAGCTTCCGCAGCGTCGACTGCACGTGGTTTTCCACTGTGCGGTGTGAGATCACCAGTTTCTCGGCGATCTGGCGCGCGGTCAGTCCTTTCGCGACCTGCCGCAGCACGTCGGTCTCGCGCTCGGTCAGCCGCGGCGGTTCTCCGGCGACCGTCGGCGCATCGGCCATCCGCCGGTACTCCCCGAGCACCAGGCCCGCGAGCCCGGCGGTGAACACCGTGTCGCCCGCCGCGGTCCGGCGCACGGCCTCGGCCAGCTCGGTCGACGACGCCGACTTCACCAGGTAACCGGAGGCGCCCGCCTTCACCGCTTCCAGCACGTCCTCGTGCTCCCCGCTGGCGGACAGCACGAGCACCTTGGTCTCCGGCAGCGCACCGGTGATCGCCCTGGTCGCGGTCACCCCGGAGGTCTCGCCGAGGTTCATGTCCATCAGCACCACGTCCGGGCGCACGGTCCTGGCGATCCGGATCGCCGCGTCGCCGTCGGGTGCGGTGGCGAGCACCTCGAACCCGTGCTCGCCGAGGTCCCTGGCCACGCCGTCACGCCAGATCGGGTGGTCGTCGACCACCATCACCGAAATCGCGCTCATCCCGGGGCTCCCTTCGGCACGCGGATCTCCCATTCGGTCCCCGCTCCGGGCGCGGTGTCCAGGCTGATCGTGCCACCCAGCCCGGCCACCCGGCCCCGAATGGAGTTGGCCACCCCTAGACGTCCCTCGGCCCGCGCCAGTTCCAGTCGGCCGGCGGGAATTCCGGGTCCGTCGTCGCGGACGGACACGATGACCTCGTTGCCGAGGTCTTCCAGCAGCACCCACGCCTGGGCACCTTCGGCGTGCTTCGCCACGTTGGCCAGCGCTTCGCGCACCGCGTCGACCAGTTCGGCGGTGACCGCCGCGGGCAGCGACACCGGCCCGGCCGGAGCCGAGATGTGCACGGTCGGCGTGCCCAGCAACTGCAGGGCTGCGCGCAGGTCGGTGGTTTCGTCGGTCGGCCGCGTCGGCTCGGTGGTGACCAGCGCACGCAGGGCGATCTCCTGCTCACCGGCCAGTTCTGCGAGTTCGGCGGCCTCCCCGCCGAGTTCGGCACCGCGTTTGCGGACGCGGGCGAGCACTTGGAGCACGCTGTCGTGGATCGACCGCGCCAGCCGCTCGCGTTCGGTGGTCGCCGCCTCGGTGCGCAACGCCTGCGCCAGTGCCGAACCGGACCGGCGCGCGGTGGTCGCGGTCATGCCGATCAGCAGGCCGCTGGCCAGCAGCAACACCCCGTCCCGCGCCACATCGACGGTGAACTCCCCGCGGGCGAACCCGGTGGCCAGCGCGATCACCAGCCCGCCGAGCAGGCCGCCGGTCGCGCCGAACCGCGCGCCCGCCACCAGCTGCGGCACCGCCGCCCAGACGGTGGTGATCAGCGGATCGGCCGCGTCGAACTGCGCGTCGGCGAGGATCCACGGCGAGGTCAGCATCAGCCCGGCGGTGACCACCACGTCGGCGACCACCAGCCAGCGCCAGTGCCACCGCTGCGCCTCACGGGCGTAGACCACGCTGGTCAGCCCGGTCCAAACGGTCATCACGCCGAGGACCGCCCAGGCGAGCCAGGCGCGGCGGTACTCGTCCTGGTGCACCACCACGATGCCGGCGGCGAACACCAGGGTCAGCACGCGCAGCCCGATCGCGCCCCACCACAGCGGCGAGGCGAGATCGCGTGCGGTGGGCCCGAAGCGCGTGCTCACTTCTTCTCGGGTTCCCCGTCATCGTCCGGGATGGTCGTGTTGGGCTCGGCGCTCTGGTCGTGCAGCACGTCCACGTCGGCCGGATCGGGGTCGCGCTCGTGCAGCAGCGACTTGATCCCGGAGTTGAGCACGGCCAGCAGCGGGACCGCGAGCAGCGCGCCGGCGATCCCGGCGGCGACCAGCCCGGCGGTGATCGCCAGCACCACGGCCAGCGGATGCAGCTTGACCGCCCGGCCCAGCAGCAGCGGCTGCAGGATGTGGCTTTCCAGCTGCATCACCAGCACCACCACGCCGAGCACGATCAACGCGGTGACGATCCCGTTGGTCACCAGCGCCACCAGCACCGCCACCGCACCGGCCAGCACCGCGCCGATGATCGGCACGAACGCGCTGAGGAACACCAGCGTGGACAGCGGGATCACCAGCGGGACCCCGAGGATCCACAGCCCGATGCCGATGCCGACGGCGTCCACCACGGCCACCGCCGCGGTCGCGCGCACGTAGCTGACCAGTGAGGCGAAGCCGCGGCGACCGGCCACGTCCACCCGGGTGCGCACCTGGCGCGGCACCCCGCCGGTGAGGAAGGTCCAGATCCGCTCGCCACCGGCCAGGAAGAAGATCAGGATGAACAGCGTCAGCACGAACCCGGTGAGCACCTCGCCGACCGTGGTCGCGGTGGTCAGCGCGCTGTCGGTGATGGTCGCCTGGTTCTTCTTCAGGAACTCGATCGACTGGTTGATGAAGTCCTGGATCTGCGTCTGCCGCAGGTGCATCGGGCCGTTGACCAGCCAGTTCTCGATCTGGTCCAGGCTCTCGGTGAGCTGCTGCTGCAGGGCGGGCAGGCCGCTGGTGAACTGCACCACGACGAAGGTGAGCAGGCCGCCGAGCAGGCCGAGGCCGCCGATCAGCACGATGCCCGCGGCCAGTCCGCGCGGCACACCCACCTTGACCAGCGAGGCCACGCCGGGCGCCATCAGCGCGGCCAGCAGCAGCGCGATGGACAGCGGGATGACCACCACCGACATGTAGCCGACCAGCCAGACGATCACGTACAACGCGGCGATCACCACGAGGAACCGCCAGGCGAGCGCGGCACCGATCCGCAGACCGCGCGGCACGACGGTGGTCACGTCGAGTTCGACCGGCAGTCCGGGGTAGTCGGGGGCGGGCACGTGGACGGGCTTGTTCTCCTGCTCCGGCACATCCGACAACCTAGCCGTGACCGGGGTGCGCCAGCAGGTCGATGGCCGGAAACACGCCAGCCGACCACGTGTGGTGACGGCTCGCGACACCCTGTGCACTTCACACGATCGGGCCATCAAGCCGCGTCGAAGTCGCGTCGGCGGTCCCGGTAGGACAGTCTCGGGATCGCGCCGACAGCACGTGAGCGATTCACCACCTGCGTATCCGAGATGCGATACCCGGCGCCCGAGTCCCGAATCGAAGTCAGGCGAGGAGCACGCGGTAGTGGCGGAAGTGGCGGCGGACCAGCGAGGCGCACAGCGCGCCGGTCGCTGGGCTTCGCGCGCTCTCGTGGTCGCCGGCGGCGTGCTCGCCGGTACGGCCGCCGCCTGGGCCTTCGCCACCGGTGCCTCGGCCACCGAGATCCCGGACGCCACCGAACCCGGCGCCGCCGACCTCACCCCGGTCACCGACGCGACCGTCGCGGGCCTGAACGACACCACCGGCGGGGTGGCCGAGCTGACCGGCGATGTCGCCGGCGCGGCCGCGCAAGCCACTTCGCTGCCGACTTTCCCGCAGCAGCAGCGATCCTCGGACGAGATCGACGAGATCGACGAGATCGACGAGGACGTCGCCGCCGCGGTGGACGAGTTCACCAGCGACGCGGTCGTCCGCCCGGTCGAGCGCACCCTCGGCGCCTTCGAGCACATCGTGCGCCAGCCCGAGGACGCGCCGAAGGTCATCGAGCAGACGCTGACCCCGGCCCAGCACGAAGTCGAGCACTTCGGCCGGGATTTCTGGGTCCTCCTGCAGCCGACGGCCGACAGCCCGCTGCCGTTCGGCAACGGCGACCCGGAGATCCCCGAGCAGCCGCTGACCGCCGCGCCGGACGCCCGCACCGCCGAGGTGTACACCGTGGCCGTGCCCGGGGCGCCGGCCGACTCCGGCTCCTGGTCCGACCGCTTCGGCGCCGCGCGCGCCGGCGGTCCCGCTGACGAAGGCGACGCGGGCGACCGCGAGCTGCCTTCCCCGTTCTCCCCCGTGCGCGCGCCGCTGGCGCCGCTCACGGCTCCCACCCTGCCCGGCGGCGGCAACTCCGCCGGTGGGCACTTCGACGGACTGCTGGCCGGCGTTCCCGCCGGTGCGGCCGCCGCTTTCGACACCGCGACGATCGGCTCCGTCCGATCCGGTGTGCGCCACCTCATGGTGGACCCGGGCGCGCAGCCCGGCGTCACGCCTGACTGATCACCGCGCGGGGCAGGACGATCGCGTCCCCCGCCGGTCACCGTTCGTGCCGGTAATGCGCGTTCCCTCCTGATTCCACCCCGCGGCTTCCCGCGATCGCTCGGTCGATCGCTGCCCTCCTCCCGAACGCACGCTGCAGAACGCAGGTTGCCAGGGAGCCACGAGCCCGCAAGGGAACCCAAGGAAAAGGAGAACACCCCCATGCAGACCTGGGCGAAGCGCGGATTCCAGACCGCGTTGGTCACGGGTGGTTTGCTGATGCTGGGCACCGGCATCGCTTCTGCCGACGAGAACGTCAACCCCGACAGCCCCGCCGGTCCGCTCGACGCGAACCTGAACATCCCCGTCCAGTTCGAGAAGAACGCGCTCGGCACCCCGGGCGGTCAGGTCAACTTCCCGGGTTACCGGGGCGACATCAGCACCGACACGGTCACCTCGCCGGTGAAGAACGTCCCCGCGCTGCAGAAGGCTTCCGCTCCCGCCGGTAAGGCGACCGCCCCGCTCGCGGGCGTGACGGACAAGGCCACCAGCGCGCTCTCCGCGGCAGGCGCCCAGCGCCAGGAGGTTTCCGGTGTCGGCTTCGAGCCCACCGCGGACCCGGTCAAGGGCAACAAGGTCGACCTCGATGTGACGGCACCGATCCAGATCTGCGGCAACGCGGTCGGGGTCGTCGGCGACGCCGCCATCGACGACGCGGACTGCGGCACGCAGTCGTACGAGAACGACCAGGACACCACCACCGACGGCAAGCACTCCGGCATCGCCGGGAACGCGGTCGTGCTGGACTGGGCGATGCCCGTCCAGATCGCCGGCAACGCGGGCGGTTTCGCCGGCGGCTCCGGCTACACCTCGGGCAGCGCCGAGCAGGAAGTCGTCGAGACCGGCGACATCAGCACCGACGGCTCCGGCTCCAGCGCCTCCGGCAACGTGGTGGCCGGCCAGTTCGCCACCCCGGTGCAGGTCACCGGCAACGCGGCCTCGTGGATCCTCGGCAATGCCTACAGCGAGTTCGACGCCGAGACCGAGGCCGAGTCGGGCGGCTGGATCAAGAGCGACGGCGACGGCGGCGCGGGCACCGGCAACGTGGTCGGCGTGCCGATCGCGCTGCCCACGAAGGTCAACGGCAACGCGGCCGGGGCCTGGCTCTCCGACGCCGACTCGGTGTCGCACTCCGAGGCCGACGCCACCGCCGGTGACACCACGCCGGGGCTCAACAACATCCCCGCCTACATCACCACCGAAGGCGACGACGCGTTCCTGGCCGGGACCGTGGTCCAGCCGCAGGGCGCGCTCATCGCCAACGTCGCGGGCAACGCGGGTTCGTGGATCGGCAACGCCACCACCGGCAACGCGCTGGACGACGACTACGCCGACGGCGGCTCGTCCTCCAGCGAGGTCGAGGCCGGTGGCTTCTCCAGCACCTCGGGCCTGGACGGCTCGGCCAACGGCAACATCGTCGACCTGCCGGTCGCGGTGCCGGTCGAAGCCTTCGGCATCGGCGGTACCTACATCGGCAACGCGCACTCCGCGCACGACAACGAGACCGGTGCCAAGGCCGGCGAGGGCACCTTCACCACCGGGGACGGCTCGTTCCTCGGCGCCAACACGATCACCGGGCAGCCCGCGCTGACCGGTGAGGTGTTCGGTGTCGGCGCCTCGCACATCGGCAACGCCTCGGGTACCTCGCACGAGACCAAGTCCGTGCAGGCCGGTGGGTACAACGGCAGCACCGGCAACGACAGTTCGGCCTCGGGCAACATCGTGCAGGTGCCGCTGGCCATCCCGGCCGAGGTGTTCGGCATCGGCGCCTCCTACATCGGGCAGGGCGAAGGCACCGCCTCCGAGGTCAAGAAGATCAACGGTGCCGGCGGTGGCAACACCGACGACGACAACGGGTTCGGCAGCTCGAACCTGCTCTCCACCCCGCTGGCCGTGCCGGCGCAGGTGTTCGGCATCGGTGCCTCGCACCTCGGCCGCGGCACCGGGGAGGCCACCACCGACACGCAGGTCACCGCGGGCCACGCGGTCAAGGCGACCGGGGACAAGGCCGCCGCTTCGGGCAACATCGGCTTCGTGCCGGTCGCGCTGCCGGTGCAGGCGCACGGGCTCGGCGGGTCCGTGATCGGGTCCGGCTTCGGCACCAGCGAGAACGCGACCGACGCGACCGCGGGCGGCGACGCCACCACCGGCGGCGAAGAAGGCGCGCTCGCGGGCAACATCGTCCAGGCGCCGTTCGCCGGTGCCGCCACCGTGTTCGGCTCCTCGGCCGGCCTGGCCGCGCTGGTCGGCGGGGACACCGCCGAGAACGACGTGGTCGCCGAGGCCGGGGGCGACTCCGAGACCAACGGTGACGCGGCTGCCTTCGCCGGCAACGTGGTCAGCGCGCAGGGCCTGCCCGTCGCGCAGGTCTTCGGGGACGCCGTGGGCGTGGTCGCCAAGTCCTCGGGCGAGGCGGCGAACAGCACCGACGCCACGTCCGGTGGCGACATCACCACCTCGGGTGTCGACGGCGCCTTCTCGGGCAACATCCTCGACGTGCCCGCCGCCGCGGTCGCGCAGGTCTTCGGTGACGCGGTCGCGGTCGCCGGGGCGGCCGACGCCACCGCGGAGAACGTGACCAACGGCAAGGTCGCCGGTGAGACCACCACCGCGGGCGCCATGGACACGGTGTCCGGCTTCGACGGGCAGCTGCCGGTCGGCGTCGTGGGCCAGGCCTACGACATCCCGGTGGCGGTGCTCGGCGCGGCCTTCGCCCAGGCCACCAACGCCACCGACGTGCTGGTCGGCGAGGACGAGGCGCAGTTCATCCACCGCTTCGACGGCAAGGAACTGCCGGTCGACGCGCTGCCCAAGCTGGGCTGGCCGTCGCTGCCCGCCCTGCCGGGCACGCCGGGTCTCGGCCGCGGCCTGGACCTGCCCACCTCGGGCCTGCCGGTGCCGGGTCTGTCCTCGGTCCCCGGGCTGCCGGGCCTGCCGGGCGCGGGTGCCCAGCAGCGCTCCGACGTCCCGGCCCCGTCGCTGCCGATCGGCTTCGTGAGCCCGGGCTTCCAGCTCCCGGCGGACGTCCTGGGCGTGGCTCGCGCGGAGAGCCGCAGCGTGACGGACGTGCTGGCCGCGGAGAACGAGCCCGAGTTCATCCAGAGCTTCGACGGCAAGGAACTGCCGGTCGGCGCGCTGCCCACGCTGCCGATCCTGTCGGGCGCGGCACCGCAGCAGCGCTTCGACGCGCCCTCGACCGGTGAGCTGCCGCTCGAGCTGTCGAGCGACGACCTGGATTCGGTCGGCGTGCTCGGCGGCGGCCTGACCACCGGCCTGCCCACCGACGCGGTGACCGGCGGTGGCCTGCCGAGCGGCATGCTGGCCGACAGCCTGCCGCTCGACGACGGCCTGCCCACCGGGCAGCTGATCGACGCCGTGCTGCCGGGTTCCGCGACGCAGGAAGGCTCGGTGCCCTTCGACCGGGTGGCCTCGGGTGGCGTGTCCACCGATGTGCTGGACGGCGGTTTGCTGCCGACCAACGTGGTGCCGACCGACGCTGTGTTCGGCAGCGTGCTGCCCACCGGCGCGGTGGAGGAGCGCAACTCGCCGGTCGACAACCTGGAGGTCGGTGGCCTGCCGACGGACGGGCTGCTCGGCGGCGGTCTGCCCATCGATGGGCTGGGTGGTGTGCTGCCGACCGGTTCGGCGACCAACCGCAACCTGCCGGTCGACAACCTGGCGCTGGGCCTGCCCACCGACGCACTGCTCGGCGGCGGCCTGCCGACCGACGCGCTGACCAAGGGCGAACTCCCGACCAAGAAGCTGACCGAAGGCGGCCTGCCGACCAAGAAGCTGACCGAAGGCGGCCTGCCGACCAAGAAGCTGACCGAGGGTGGCCTGCCGACCAAGAAGCTGCTCCAGGGTGGCCTGCCGACCCAGCAGTTGCTCCAGGGTGGGCTGCCCACCGGTGAGCTGACCGGCGGCGTGCTGCCGACCGACTCGCTGACCACCGGCCTGCTCGGCAGCGCTCTGCCGGCCGACCCGGCCGCGGCCACCACCGCGCCGATGAACAACGTCTCCGCCCTGCCGGTGTCGGACGAGCTGGTGCCGGGTGCCTCGGTCATCCCGGCGCTGGCCCAGGTCGACGGCCCGCTGAGCGTGTTCCAGCGCGTTCTGACCGGGTTCACCGGCCTCAAGTGAGCTGACACCTGAAACGAAACCGGGCCCTCGGAGCAGCCAGCTCCGGGGGCCCGGTTTTTTCGCGGTCAGCCCAGTTGCACGGACCGCTTCGCCAGCCCGTACCAGAACCCGTCGATCACCGTTTCCGGCGTTTCACCCCCGGCGCCGAGCGAGACGAACAGCGGCGCGAAGTGCTCGATCCGCGGGTGCGCGAGGCCGGGGGCCGGTGCCTTGCTGGCGAAGTCGAGGATCGCGTCCACGTCGTTCTTCGCCAGCGCCTCCGCGCCCCAGTCGTCGAATTCGGCGGACCACGACGGCGGCGCGTGACCGGCATCGCGGTGCATGTCCAGTCCGCTCAGGTTGTGCGTGAAGAAGCCGCTGCCGATGATCAGCACCCCTTCGTCACGCAGCGGTGCCAGGCGGCGGCCCAGATCGAACAGCTGCTGCGGGTCGAGCGACGGCATGGAGATCTGCAGCACGGGCACATCGGCGTCGGGGAACATCTCCACCAGCGGGACGTAGGCGCCGTGGTCGAGCCCGCGTGCCGGGTCCTCGTGCACCGGGGTCTCCCCGGAGCGCAGCAGTTTCCGCACCTTCTCGGCCAGTGCCGGAGCCCCGGGCGCGCGGTATTCCACCTGGTAGTAGCGCTGCAGGAAGCCCCAGAAGTCGTAGATCAGCGGCACGGTCGTGGTGGCGCCGATGGTCAGCGGCGCCTCCTCCCAGTGCGCCGACACGATCAGGATCGCCGACGGCCGGGCCAGCCCGGCCGACCAGTCCGCGAGCTGCCGGGTCCAGGTGGCGTCGTCGGCGAGCGGCGGCGCTCCGTGGCTGAGGTAGAGCACTGGCGCGGCGGTCATGGCGGCCTCCCCGAAAGACTTCGTTGAAAATTCAACTATACGCCTGGTTCGGCCCAGGTGTGGCGGTGACGGTCCACCCAGCGGAACGGGCCGGGGCCTCTACGCTGGAGCCGACCATCACGCGGGAGGGTGCATGTCGGCGACGCGGCTGCTGGTGCTCGGTGCGGTCCGCGGCTTCGGCCGGGCCCACGGGTACCTGGTCCGGACCGAACTGCTCACCTGGGGCGCGGACGAATGGGCCAACGTCAAATGGGGCTCGCTCTACCACGCGCTGCGTCAGCTGGCGAAGGACGGACTGCTGCGGGCGATCGAGGTCCCGGACTCCGGCGGCCGGGTCGACTACGAGATCACCGAAACCGGGGACGCCGAGTTCTTCCGCCTCCTGCGTGACGCTCTGCGCCAACCCGAAATCCGTCAGGACATGCTGACCGCCGGGTTGGCCCTGCTGCCCGCGCTGCCACGGGCCGAGGCGATCGAGCTGCTGGAAAAACGGCTGCACGCCTTGGAAAGCGGGCGGGCCGACATCATCGAGCAGACCGGCGCCTGGGCCGATCCCGGGCACGTGCAGGAGCTGTTCGACCTGTGGGTGCACAACGCGAGCAGCGGGGTGGACTGGACGCGTGGCCTGATCGAGCGGCTGAAGGCGGGCGCGCACACGATGGCCGGCGAGGACCCGACCGGGTTCGGCATGCCGGGCACCTGGACTCCGACCCAGGTCTGAGACACCTCGGTCCGATGTGGACCGGAGCCGGGTGCCGGAGAGTCCACCGGCATGAGAACTCTGGTGCCCGGGGCCGTTTCCCTGCTGCTCGCCCCGCCGTTGCTGCTGGCCGGGGTGCTGCTGCGCCTGCCGCACGACCTGTTCTTCCCGGCCCAGCTCGCCGCGTACGAACAGTCGCCGTCGCGGATTTTCGCCGCGTACAGCTGCTTTCTCCTCGGCACGGTCCTGCTCTGGCCGGGGATCCTGCTGCTGGCCCGCCGGATCGGCGGTGGTTTCGGGCTGTGGGGCGGGATCCTGGTTATCTGCGGGCTGATCGGCCGTGCCTTCCACGCCGGGATCGACCACTTGGCGTTCCAGTTGGTGCGCGTGCTCGGCCTGGACGCTGCGACGCAGGTGGTCGCCGATTCCTACGGCGCCTACCACGTGATGCGGGTGTTCACCGTGCCGATGATCTTCGGCTGGGTGGTGCTGGCGATCGGCGCCTGGCGGTCCCGTGCGCTCTGGCGGCCCGGTGCGGTGGCGCTCGGCCTGATGGCCGCGATGCCGGTCGGCGTGCTGAAGGGCACCGAGTGGCTTTCGGTGGTCGCGGCGGCCGGGCTGTGCGTGGCCTTGGTGCCGCTCGGTTTCCGCGAGTTCCCGCGGCCGGAGCCCCGGGTGGCGCTGCGCTGGGGCCTGGTCGGCGCGGCCTCGGTCACGGCCCTGTACTTCCTCGGCCAGGCCGGATAACCGATGGCTATCACCGCAGGTCTTGGACAGGTTCCCGGCCTGAGCCCAGGATCGGAGACATGACACTCACAGGGAAAACCGCACTGGTGACCGGGGCTTCGAGGGGCATCGGCCGGGCCATCGCCGAACGGCTCGCGGCCGACGGCGCGCTCGTCGCGGTGCACTACGGGAGCAACGAGACAGCGGCCAAGGAGACGGTCGCGGGAATCGAGCAAGCCGGTGGGCAGGCCTTCGCCCTCCGCGCGGAACTGGGGGTGGAGGGCGACGTCGACACGCTCTTCGCCGGTCTCGAGCGCGGCCTCGCCGGGCGGCCGCTCGACATCCTGGTGAACAACGCGGCGATCTTCGCCGGGAAGCTGGACGAGGTGTCGCCCGCCGAGTTCGACCGGCTGTTCGCGGTGAACGTCCGGGCGCCGTACTTCATCGTCCAGCGCGCGCGGTCGCTGCTCGCGGACCACGGCCGGGTGATCAACGTGTCCTCCGGCGCCACCCGGATCGCGCTGCCGGAAACCGCCTACGCGATGAGCAAGGGCGCGCTGGACGCGCTCGGCCGGAACCTGGCCAACCAGCTCGGCGACCGCGGCATCACGGTGAACACCGTCGCGCCGGGCGTCACCGACACCGACATGAACAGCTGGCTGCGGGAAAGCCCCGGAGCCGGTGACGCGATGGCGGCGATGACCGCGCTCGGCCGGATCGGCCGGTCACCGGACATCGCCGCCGCCGTCGCCTTCCTCGCGTCACCGGACGCCGGCTGGGTCACCGGCACCTGGCTCGACGTCAGCGGCGGCCTCTTCCTGGGCCCGCGGCCTCAGCCTGCCGGGTAGGCGCGGTCAGTCGGCTCGGCAGGTCGTGTCCGTGGCGGGCAGGGTGCCGTCTCGGAAGTAGGTGTTGACGGCGTTCTGCGCGCAGGTGTTGGGGTAGTTGCCGAAGACCGCGTGCACCCGGACATCCTGCAGGGTGACCAGCTTCGAACCGGTCATCACCTGGTGCAGGCCGACGCCGCTGGCGTACGGGGTGCGGGTGTCGCCGGTGGCCTGGACGATCAGCGCGGGCACGGGGTTGTGCACCTCGGTCGGGCGTTCGGCGGGCGGGCCCCAGAACGCGCACGGCAGGATGTTGTGGGCGAAGGCACCGAACAACGGCTCCTCGGCGCGGCTGCGCCGGATGTCGCGCCAGTACGACTCCGGGTCGCGCGGCATCGCCTGGTCACCGCAGATCACCGCCGCCTGCCCGGAGTTCTGCGTGGTCGCGTCGGGCTTGTAGACGAAGCGCAGGTCGGCTTCCAGCGCGGGGCTCGGCTGCACCGGTTTGCCGTCGGCGGCATCGGCCAGCTGCCGCACGGTGCTCGCGACGTCGGCATCGCGGCGCGCGTCGGCCAGCGGGACGAACAGCAGTACCGGCAGCACGTGCTGGTCGACCTGGTATTCGCCGAGCCGGATCGGCTTCCGCGCGGCCTTCTGGACCAGGCCCTCGGTCAGCGCGCGGACCTCCTTCGCGGTCTTGCCGAGGTGGTACTCACCGTCGCGCGCCGCGGCCCACTGTGCCCAGTCGTCCAGCGCGGCTTCGTTCGGCTCACCCAGGTCGCGGAGCATCTGCCGGGCGTACCGCCGCGGGTCGACCGCGCTGTCGAGCACGATCCGATCGCTGCGCTTCGGGAACATCTCGGTGTACACCGCGCCCAGGTAGGTCCCGTACGACCAGCCGAAGTAGCTGATCTTCGACTCGCCGAGCGCGCCGCGGACGACGTCCATGTCGCGCGCGGTGTTGCGGGTGGAGATGTGGCGCAGGTCGGCGCCTTCGGTTTCGGCGCACTGCCGGGCGAGGCCGGCGGCGAACTTCGCGGCCCGGTCGAACGCCGGGCGGTCCACCCCGGCCGACCGGAGCATGGTGCCCACCGGCCAGCCGCAGTCGATCGGCGCCGACCGGCCGATGCCGCGCGGGTCCATGCCGATCAGGTCGTAGCGCGCGGTCACCTCGGGCGTCATCGCCTGCCGCACGCCGAGCATCAGGTCCAGTCCCGGACCGCCGGGCCCGCCCGGATTGGACAGCATGATCCCGCGCCGCTGCCCGGGATCGGTGGCTTTCAACCGGGAAATCGCCACGGTGATGGTGCGCCCGCGTGGTTCGGCGTAGTTCAACGGCACCCTGACGTCGGCGCACTGCGCGCCGGCTTCGTCCAAAGCCTTGTGGTCACAGGGTTTCCAGTCCACGCGCTGGTGGTGGAACCGCTCCAGCCCACCGCTCGCGCTCGCCGGTGCCGGGTTGGCCACCACCGTGCCCGCCAGCGCGGCGGCCACCCCGGCCACCAGCACGGCCCGCCCCAAAGTGCTTGCACGCAAAGGATTTCCTCCTCCGAACCCGGCGACCGCTGCTCGATCACCCGTGCTCATGAGGCTAGGAATCCGGGGCCCGCCCGCCCAGGACGTCCGCACCCGAACCCGTGGTGGTGCAGGCTCCACCGCGCGCGTTCCGCTGGTGGCGTAAACGAGCCCCGGCGCACGTGCGCGGACCTACCGTGGCCGCATGAACTCACCGATCACGGGCACGGCCGCCGGCGTGCCCTTCACCGCGTTGCCGCCGTCCGGCGTCGAAGGTCCCGCACCGCTGATCGTCACCTGGCACATGCTCGACGCCCCACGCTCGGATCCCGCGTTCGCCGCCGCGTTGCCGATGCACGGCCTGCCCGCGTGGCGCGTGCACCTCGGCATGCCGATGTGCGGGGCACGCATGGTCGACGGCCGCCCCGACGCCGTGGTGGAGCTGATCCAGAAGGACCCGCTGATGTCCTTCCTGTACCCGTTCGCGCGGCAGGCGTTCGCGGAATTCCCCGCCGCACTGGCATCGCTGCGCGAGCAGCTGCCGGTGGACGACGGTCCGATCGGCGTGCTCGGCGCGTCACTGGGCGGGGCGGTCGCGTTGCGGGTGCTGACCGAGACCGACACCCCGATCTTCGCGGGCGCACTGGTGAACGCCGCCATCCGGATGCGGTCCGTCGTCGCCCTGTTCCCCGGCTACTCGTACGACGCCGAGTCCGAGAAAGCCGTCGACAGCCTGGACTTCCTGCCCAAGGCGGGTGTCGTCGCCGACCGCGCGCCGGTGCTGGTGGTGAGCGGCGAACTGGACCACGCCGACCTGCGACAGGACGCGCTCACCTTCGCCGACGCCCTGGGCGAGCGCGGCGAACTGCTGTCCATCCCCGACCTGGCCCACCCACTGGCCGACGAACCCGGCATCGAGCCCGCCCCGCAACGGCCGCGCACCCGCGAGGTGGACGCGGGCCTCACCGACTGGTTCCGGCGCCGCCTCGCGGATCGCTGAGCGGGATCTCTGCCGAACTCCTTGAGCATGCCCCGGGGGCATGGGTTCAACTGCACCCGTTGACGTAGGTCAATCGGGCTTTGTGAACCAAAAGGGGCGGTTATGTACAGGAGATTGCGGTTCGCCGTGGTGCTTCCCGCGGTCGCGGGTGGTCTGCTCGCGGGAATGACCCCCGCGCTGGCGAATCCCGGCACGGTGAACACCACCGGCATTCCGGCGCGCTACGCCGAACAGGACCTGGCGTGGCGCCAGTGCACCGCCGAGGATGTGCCGGACAAACCGGAGACGGCGAAGATCCTCGAGTGCGCGACGTTCGCGTCACCGCGCGACTGGGAGCGCCCGGACGACCCGCCGGACGTGACGATCGCGATCAGCAGGCTGAGGTCCACCGGGGAGACGACGGCATCGGTGCTCACCAATCCGGGCGGGCCCGGTGGGCCCGGCCGCTCGTTTCCCGCTTCGCTGAGCGAGCAGGCCAAGCTGCGTGAGCACCAGGAGATCATCGGCATCGACACCCGCGGCACCGGCAGGAGCACGAACATCTCCTGTGGCGGATCGGGTCAAGGTGCCATTCACGACCCGCGCGACCGCGACCCGCGCAACCTGGATCTGCTCCTGGACGAGCTGGAACGGACCACGAAGACCTGCGAGCAGGCCTCCGGTGAACTCGGCCGGTTCGTCGACACCTTCCACAACACCAAGGATCTGGACCTGCTGCGGGTCCTGCTCGGCCGGGAGAAGATCAACTGGATCGGCTACTCGGCGGGCACCTGGCTCGGCGCGCACTACGCCCAGCGGTTCCCCGACCGCGTCGGCCGGTTCGTGCTGGACTCGTCGGTCGACTTCACCTCGACCTGGGCGGCATCGTTCGACCTGCAGCCCATGGGGTACGAACGCCGCTGGCGGCAGGACTTCCTGCCGTGGGCCGCGACCCATGACGACCGGTACGGGCTCGGTGCCACCGGCGAGCAGGTCCGGCAGACCTTCGAGGAGGTCCGGTACGCGCTGACGCGCAATCCGGTCGAGGTCGACGGGGTGAAGGTCGGCCCGGGCGAGCTGGACAGCCGTGTCGTCGGCTTGCTCAAGAGCAAGCAGGCCTTCCCCGGCCTGGCCGACTTCCTGGTCCAGCTCAGGACGCTGACCGGGAACGACGCGCCGGAGCAGGCCAAGGCGCAAGCCAGGGCGGCGATCGCCGCCGAGCCGGCCACGAATGACGCCCTGCTCGCCGTGCTGACCGCCGTCCGGTGCAACGACAGCCCCACGCCCGGCGACCGGGAGTCGGTGATCCGCAGGTCGCAGGAGTTCCTCGACCAGGGCAAGCTGCTGGCCGGCGGGTACTGGATGTTCATCCAGAACTGCATCTTCTGGGAGAACCAGCCCCGTCCACTGCCCACCATGGACGGTAAGGGGGTGCCGCCGGTGGTGATGGTCCAGTCGGCGAACGACCCGGCCACGCCCATCGAGGGCGCCCGGAAGGCGCACGCCGGGTTCGAGAACTCCCGGCTGCTGACCGTCACCGGCGAAGGCGACCACGGCATCTACGGGTACGGCAACCCGGCCGTGGACGAGGTCGTCGACGCCTACCTGGTCGACGGCGTGGTCCCGGAGAACCAGAGCGTGCCCGGCATGCCGCTGCCCGACCCCGCCTGACCGCCCGGCACGGGGCTGAATCCGGCCTAACTGTGCGCGAGGTCGGAGAACCGGCTGTAGTGCAGCTGGTGGGCGACCACCACGGTGCTGGTCGGGCCGGCCCGGTGCTTGGCCAGGATCAGGTCGGCCTCCCCGGCGCGTGGGTCGTCGCGTTCCCAGGCGTCGGGGCGGTTGATCAGCAGCACGATGTCCGCGTCCTGCTCCAGTGAGCCCGACTCACGCAGGTCCGAGAGCATCGGGCGCTTGTCGGTCCGCTGTTCGGGACCACGGTTCAGCTGGCTGATCGCGACCAGCGGCACCTCGATCTCCTTGGCCAGCAGCTTCAGCTGCCGCGAGAACTCCGAGACCTCCTGCTGCCGCGACTCCACGCGCTTGCCCGAGCTCATCAGCTGCATGTAGTCCAGCACCACGAGCTTGAGGTCGTTGCGCTGCTTGAGCCGCCGGGCCTTGGCGCGGATCTCCATCATCGTCATGTTCGGCGAGTCGTCGATGAACAGCGGCGCCTCGCTGATCTCGCTCATCCGCCGCGCCAGGCGGGTCCAGTCGTCGTCGGACATGCGGCCACCACGCATGTCGGCCAGGCGGATCTTGGCCTCGGCCGAAAGCATGCGCATGACGATCTCGGTCCGGCTCATTTCCAGCGAGAAGATGACGCTGCTCATGCCGTGCTTGATCGAGCAGGAGCGGGCGAAGTCCAGCCCGAGCGTGGACTTCCCGACACCGGGACGCGCCGCGACGATGATCATCTGACCCGGGTGCAGGCCGTTGGTCACCTCGTCGAGGTCGGCGAAGCCGGTCGGGATGCCCTGCGCCGAACCACCGCGCGAGGCGATCGCGTCGATCTCGTCCATGGTCGGCTGGAGCAGTTCCTCCAGCGCCACGTAGTCCTCGCTGGTGCGCCGCTCGGTGACCTCGTAGATGGCGGCCTGCGCGCGGTCGACGACCGCGTCGATGTCGCCGCCCGTGTTGTCCTGGTTGGCGCCGTAGCCGTACTGGACGATCCGGGTGCCCGCCTCGACCAGCCGCCGCAGCACCGCCTTCTCGGCGACGATCTCCGCGTAGTACCCGGCGTTCGCCGCGGTCGGCACGGTGGCGATCAGCGTGTGCAGGTACGGCGCGCCGCCGATCCGGCCGAGTTCGCCGCGGCGCTCCAGCTCCGCCGAGACGGTGATCGGGTCGGCGGGCTCACCCCGGCCGTAGAGGTCGAGGATGACCTCGTAGACCGCCTGGTGCGCGGGCCGGTAGAAGTCGTTCGGCCGCAGCGCCTCGACCACGTCGGCGATGGCGTCCTTGGACAGCAGCATGCCGCCGAGCACCGACTGTTCGGCCGCCACGTCCTGCGGGGGCTGCCGGTCGAACTCCCCCGAGCGGCCGCCACCGCCACCACCACCGGGATCCGGCGGGCCGGGGTCTTCCGGCTCGTACCCTGCCCCGCGGTCATCGGTCATGGCCACCGCCGAAGCCTCCTCCTCGTTCGAACGCGTGTTCGAGTGTACGTCAAGTTTCCCCGCACGCTAGATCGCTCGGATGGCCGTAGCCAAATCGCCCCGTGGACAACCTGTGGACAACTTGGGGATGGCTGCCGCCAACCAATCACAGGTGCGCTCCTGGCTGTGGACAAGTTGGGGGCAACCGGGGATCACTCCGCGAAATGCGCAGCTCAGAGCAGGTGTGCACAGTGTGGAAAAACTCGTCCGGCGTGTCGCGGTGAACCGGTCGTTCGGCGTGTCGCGGACGCGGGCACGCGCCGACTGGGGACAAAGCCTGTGGATAACCGACTGCGCTATGTGGGTGAACCGCAGGTCAGAGCCCCGGAGGGGTCAAACCAGCCGTGCCTGGGCGGCCCGCAACCGGCCCGCCAGCTCCTGCGGGGTGGCCGGGGTCAAGGCGATCGCGGGCTCACCCGCGCCCGGCACCTCCTCGGTCAGCCAGCGGCCCTCGACCGTGTCGATGTAGTTCACCGGCCGGTCGATCCGCTGCCTGCGGCCCGCCCGGTTCCGCGCCGCCACGTACAGGCTGCCGCCACCGAGCCGTTGCAGGCTCAGCACCCGGCGCAGTTCCTCGGCCTCGACCGCGCCCGCGCTCGGCCGCGCGTCGCGCATCACCGAGAAGCCGTCGTCCGGCGACCCGCCGCGACGCTTGCCGGTGGCCTCGCTCTTCGGCACCACCAGGCGGTTGCCCCTGCCCGGGGCCAGGTTCGGGATCTGCGCGAGGAATTCGGGCAGCACCTCGTCCGGCCGGACCGAGGCCAGCACGATCCCCTCGGCTGCCGGGTTGCGCGCGAGCACGAAGGCCTCACCGCCCGCCGAACCGGCGAGCAGGGTGTACTTCAGCGGCTTGCCCTCGAACCCGCCGTCGATCCAGGCGAAGTACTCCAGCTGCGGCCGCGCGATCGCCTCGATGACCGCGACGAAGCCGGGATCGAGCCCGCGCCGCCCGGCCAGGCCGTACCTGGCCAGCTCGGCGTTGGTCTTCTCGTCCTCCGCGCGCTGCGCTTCCTCGCTGAGCCAGGTGGGCGTGCTGGAGAGCACCGTGTGCGGCTCGCCGTCCCGGCGGCGGATCAGGTTGAGCAGGGTGCCCGTGGTCAGCGTGACCTGCTTCTCCAGCAACTTCGCCATCCCCCTGGTAGTCGACAAAGGCCGCCCGGCCCGCCGGAAGGTGCGGGCCGGGCGAAAAATCCGAAATGGATACTACTCGCCGATCACCGGCGGGGCGGTCAGTTCGTCGGTGCCGAACACCTCGTTGGGGTCGTCGCCGAGCAGGTAGCGCGACTGCCGCTCCTCGTCCTCGGCGCCCTGGCCGCCACGGCCACCGCCGGCGCCCATACCGCCCATGCCCATGCCGCCGCCCATGCCACGACCGGCGCCCGCGGCACCGGCCGCCGCCGCACCGCCCATCGCGCCACCCATGCCCATGCCCTTGCCCGCCCCGGCACCCGCACCGGACTGGCCACCGGCGCCGATACCCCCGGCGCCGGAGCCGGAACCCGCGCCACCGGCACCGATGCCGCCGACGCCGATGTTCCCGCCGCTGCCCGGCCCGAAGCCACCGCCGCCACCACCGGGGCCGAAGCCGTCGGCTCCGGGGATCTCGCCCCCGCTGCCCGGCCCGAACCCGCCGGACCCACCGGGGCCGAAGCCACCGGCCGACGGGATCTTGCCCGGCGTGTACCCGGCCGCGCCGGTGCCGTTGTCCCAGGACGGCGGCTTGTACCCGGGGCTGCCCGGACCACCGGACCCACCGGGGAGGTCGCCGGGGTTGTACCCGGGGATGTTGCCCGGGTTGTAGCCGCCGCCCGGCGTGCCCGCGCCGGGGATGTTGCCCGGCTGGTACCCGCCACCGGGCGTGCTGCCGCCGCCGGGCAGGTTCGCGCTCGGGATGTTGCCGGGCGTGTACCCGCCCTTGTCGTTGCCCTGGCCGTTCTGGTCGGCGCTGCCGTTGCCGTCCTTGTCCTTGCCGTCCCCGTCGGTGCCGTCGCCGTTCACGTCGACCGCCTGCACCTGGCCCGAGATCGCGTTGTACGTCGGCATGCCCTGGCCGTTGTCACCGCTGGACTTGTAGTAGGCGTTGAACGCGTCGACGTTCGCCTGGCCCTTGGTGTTGTACTCCTCGATCGCGCGGTCGGTGTCGGTCTCCCACGGCTTGATGTCGTTGATGAACCCGCTTTGCGGCGGCTCCTTCGGCACCTCCTGCACCTTCGAGTGCACGGTGGTGAACGCGTTGTACTGCTCGCCGAGGTACTTGTCGCTGTCGTTGAGCTTGTCCTTCGAGTCCTGCATCCACACCTTGAGCGGGTGGCCACCGGACTTCGCCGCCGCGCCGGAGGTGCCGGTCCACGCGGCGTCCATCTCGGCGGTGAGCTGGTTGATGGTGGTGATGCGGGACTCGTAGTTGCCCTTGAGCCTGCCTGCCGCGGCCTGGCCCTCGGCCAGGGACTGCGGGCCCTCGCCGGTGGTGATCTGCTGCCAGATCTGGTGGCAGTCGATCTTGCGATCACCCGAGCCCGCGCTGTAGCTGCCGGACTCGTCCTGCGTGGCCGCACCGTAGGCGGCGGCGCCCGCGACGATCGGGACTAGGAACAAAACCATGGCTCAACCGCCCTTCACGGTGTCGATCATCGCTTCGGCGGCCTTCTCGACCACCGGGCAGGGCCGCGACTCGTCGGGCCCGCTGGACAGCGTCGAGCTGACCCGGACCGCGAACTGGTCGTTCAGCCCGACGTAGAGGGAGCAGTCCCCGCTGCTGCGCGCGTCGGTGATGTCGGCGTAGACCGCCGGGTATCCGCCGACCTCGAGCTCCTCGAAGTAGGCGAACTCGTCCTTCTGGTCGTAGATGTCGCTCAGCCCGTTCGGGTTCTTGGCCTGGGCGGAGATGTCGAGGCGGTTGGTGGCGCCCTCGGTGAAGTTCCAGTTGCAGGTCGGGCCGGTCGAGGAATCGCGCGGCGTGGGGTCGGTGAGCCCCAGTTCGGAGACCTTCGCCGAGGAGAGCGTGGCGCACACGTCGCCGGTGACCTTCTCGGTGTCGACCGGGCTGGACACCTGGGGTGCCGAACCGGCGCCGCTGCCGGTGCCTTCGGAAGCGGGCGGGTCGGAGGCTTCGGCGGGCGGCTGGCCGCCCGGCACGGTGGCGGTCGGGATGTTCCCGGCACTGCCTTCCTTGCCACCGCCACACCCGGCGAGCAGGGCGCCTGCCGCGAGCGCGGCGGCGGTGAGGCCGAGAAAACGCTGGGTCCCCATCAGCTCTGCTCACCCGTCTTCTGCAGCGCGGCCTTCGTGTCGGCCTCGTTGGTGGTCATGCTCTTCTTCGCCGCTTCGAGCGCCTCGATGTAGTTCTCCACGTACTCGCGCATCTTCACGTTCTGGTCGATGAAGGCCTTGACCGACGGGATGGCGAGGTTGGCGAAGTCACCGCTGGCGAACTCCTTGCCGGGTGCCTTGACCGCCGCCATGTTCCTGGCGTCCTCGGCGTCGGTCTGCAGGTCGTCCAGCAGGTCCTGCCACTTCTTGATGACCGCGTCGATCTGGTCAGCCTGGAAGGTGAAGCCACCGCCGGCGCCCCCCGGCGCGGACATGCTGACTGGGCCAGTCATTCCGGTTCGTCCCCTTTCGCCATCCCCGAGTACCCCACAGTGCGGTCCCGACCGTCAACACTCTGACGTGGCCGCGGCCGGGGCCGTTCCAGGTATACGCCAAAAGGGCCGCGCTCCTGGTGGAGGGCGGCCCTTTCGCGAACGCGTTGTTACTTGGCGACGACCTCGAGGCGGAGGTCGGCCTTCACGTCGGGGTGCAGCCGGGCGGTGACCTGGTGCTTGCCGACGGTCTTGATGTGCTCGCGCAGCTCGATGACGCGCTTGTCGAGCAGCGGGCCACCGGCCGACTTGACCGCGGCGACGATGTCGCCGGTGGTCACCGAGCCGAACAGCTTCTTCGAGCCCTCGGCCGCCTTGGCGGACAGCTGGATGTGGCCGAGGCCCTCCAGCGCGGTCCGCACTTCCTTGGCGTGGTCGAGGTCGCGGATCCGGCGGGACTCCTGGGCCCGGCGGATCGTGCTGACGTTCTTCTCCGCGCCCTTGGTGGCGGGAATGGCGTACCCACGCGGCAGCAGGTAGTTGCGCGCGTAGCCGTCCTTGACCTCGACGAGGTCGCCGGGACCGCCCAGGTTCGCCACGTCAGTGGTGAGGATGATCTTCGCCATGAGTGTGAACCTCCTTAGCGGGCGGTCGAGGTGTAGGGCAGCAGTGCCATCTCGCGGGAGTTCTTGACCGCGATGGCGACGTCACGCTGGTGCTGGCTGCAGTTGCCGGTGACCCGGCGGGCACGGATCTTGCCGCGGTCGGAGATGTACTTGCGCAGCAGGTTGGTGTCCTTGTAGTCGATCGCCTCGGGGCGACCCTTCTTCTCGGCCTTGCAGAAAACGCAGACCTTCTTCTTCGGCTTACGAATGGGTGGCTTGGCCACTGTCGACTCCTGGAATAGCTAACGAAAGGGATTGATCAGAAGGGGGGCTCGTCGTTGAAGCCGCCCCCGCCGCCGCCACCGGCGGGCGGGGCCGAGCCCCACGGGTCGTCGGCCGGGGCGCTCCCGCCGCCCTGGCCACCGCCGAAGCCGCCGCCACCACCGCCGCCGCCGCTACCGCGGCTGACCTTGTTCACCTTGGCGGTGGCGTAGCGCAGCGAGGGGCCGATCTCGTCGACCTCGAGCTCCACGACCGTGCGCTTCTCGCCCTCTTTGGTCTCGAAGGACCGCTGCTTGAGCCTGCCCTGCACGACCACGCGGGCACCGCGGGTCAGCGACTCGGCGACGTTCTCCGCCGCCTGGCGCCAGATGTTGCAGCGCAGGAACAGGGCCTCGCCGTCCTTCCACTCGCCGCTCTGGCGGTCGAAGGTGCGCGGGGTCGACGCGACGGTGAAGTTCGCGACGGCCGCACCGGACGGGGTGAACCGCAGCTCCGGGTCGGAGGTCAGGTTGCCGATCACCGTGATGACGGTGTCTCCAGCCATGGGCTCGCTACCCCCGTCAGGCCTTGACGGCCGGCTTGGCGGCGCGCTTGATCTCGCGGCGCATGACCTTCGTCCGCAGCACGGTCTCCTGCAGCGACAGCTGCCGGTCGAGCTCCTTGACCGCTTCCGGCGTCGAGTTCAGGTCGAGGATCGCGTAGATGCCCTCGGCGTGCTTGTTGATCTCGAACGAGAGCCGGCGGCGACCCCAGACGTCGACCTTCTCGACGGCCCCGCCCGACGTGCGGATCACGTTGAGGAACGTGTCCAGCGTCGGAGCGACGGTGCGCTCGTCAAGGGTGGGATCCAGGATGACCATTACCTCGTAATGGCGTGACACAACCACTCACCTCCTGTGGGCTCACGGCCATGGAACTTCCATGGCAGGAGGGTTTTGTCAGGAGGAACTGTACTCGGGCCCTACGACGCTTTTCGCAGCACCCAGGTCCGGACCAGCGCGGCGGTCACCCCGGCGAGCGCGACCACGGCCAGCAGCATGGGCAGCTGCACGCCGTTCTCGGGCTGCCCGGCGGCCAGCGAGTCCGCGTTGCCGGCGTTCTGCACCTGGGGCGCCTGGGTGGCACCCGGGTCCGCGCCGAGGATGCCGAACTCGGGCGAGGTCGGGCCGGGAGCGGCGGAGCCGTAGCGCGCGCCCGGGGGCAGCGCGACACCCGGCGTGGCGGCCGGGATGTTGCTGTAGTCCGGCGGCGGCGCCATCGCCCCGCCGGTGCCGAGCGGCAGCGTGCCGGGCGCCTGGCCCTGGTTGGTGCCGCCGGGCTGGCTGCCGGTGGACCCGCCGGGCTGGGGGGCGGGCTGCTGCTCGCTGGTGGGCTCGCGGTAGTCGCTGGCGTAGGCGGTCAGGCCGCAGTTGCCCGCGACCTTTTTCTCCACGCTGGCGAGCGTCTTCTTGCGGTCGATGCCCAGGCCCCACGACCCGGTCTCCTCCAGCGCCTTCGCCACTGCGGTGCCGATGACCGAACCGGAGACCTGCGTGCTGGCGCCCTGGCCGACCTGGCCGACCTTGATCGAGCTGACCTTCGCGATGTCGTTCCCGGCCCAGTCGCCCACGGCCAGCGTGCCCGCTTCCTGGGCGCCCGCCTTGACCAGGTCCTTGACGGAGGCGCCGCTGATCGCCACGGCGTCGCCGGTCACCCCGGTGACACCCGCGGTGCAGCTGTTCGCCTGCAGCGTGGTCGCGGCCGCCGTGCCCGTGGACAGGGCGAGGCCGCCGGTGGTCAGAGCGGCGATGGCGGTGGCCGTCAGTACCGAGCGGAAGGTCCTGGTCAGTCGGTGCTGCACGAGCGCTGTCCTCCGGGTCGGGGAATGGAGAGAGTGTGCGGTTCGGAAGTCACTCAAGATAACGAGCCGGGCACACAAAAGATACTCGACCGGGTTAATTGAGTTGACCCCGACGGGTGTTTTACGCGGTGACCTTGCGAAGTACCCAAGTGCGCACCAGTGCGGCGGTGACCCCGGACAGCGCGAGCACCGCGATCAACACCGGCAAACCGGTGCCCTCGCTGAAACCGCCGCTGTCACTGGCCAATGCCTCCGCGCCACCGGCGTTGCGCACCCCGTCCGGCGACTGCGGCTGACCGTCCGCGCCGAGAATGCCGAATTCCGGTGCGTAACCCGGGATTTGCCCGCCGTAACGAACGCCTGGAGAAGGGCTGTAAATGCCGGGGCTCGCCAGCGGAATGGTGCTGTAGTCGCGCATCGGCGCGAATCCGGTGGAGAAGTTCGTCGGCAGGTTCGCGAACGCGGGCACGCTGCCGCCGAGCACTTCGCTGTTCGACTGCGGGATGGGCGTGACCGCGCCGCCGGGACCGGTCTGCGGGGCGCCACCGGTGCCGGGGCTGCTGCCCGGCGGGGTCTGCGGGCTGCCGGGCTTGCTCTCCGGGCTGTCCTGCCTGCTGCCGCCGAGCGCGCCGACGGTGCCGCTGTGCACGCCGTCGACCACGCCCTTCGTGGCGTCCGCCAGCGGCGCGCCGACGCCGGGCACGGGGGCGACCACGGTGTCGATCACCTGCACGGTGACCTTGCACAGCCCGCCGAGCAGGCCGTCGACCACGCCGGTGAGCACCTTGGTGGCCTGGCCGACCACGCCCAGGTTCAGCGGGATGCCCAGCAGCGGGGTGGTGGCGAGGATGGTGTCACCGGGCTTGGCGGTGATCGAACTACCGCACGGCACCTTCTTGGTGTCGGCCGCCGACGCGGTGGCCGGTGTGGCGATCGCGGCGGAACCCGCCAGGAGGAAGGTCGCCGCTCCGACGGCGGCTGTTCTCTGGATACGCCTCTGCATCGCGAGCCCTCTCACCCTGCTCATCCCTGCTGACCGGAACAACGACGGTAACCGGGACGGGTGACGGCGCGCGCGCCGAAAAGACCGCGCGATCGGGTGGACCTGCGGTTACGGAGGGTCAGACGGCGCGGCGGCGGAGCCAGGTGCGGGCCAGCAGCGCGGCCACGACCACCACGGAGAGCACCGCGATCAACAGCGGCACACGCTGCGGCGGGGTGGCCCCGGGCAGGGCTTCGGCGGTGCCGGAGTTCTCCGCGAGCACCTGCGGCGGGATCGGCGCGCCGAGATCCGGCGCGGCCGGCGGGGTGACCCCCGGCGGGATGACCGGGCCGATCATCGCGGCCGGGCCGATCAGCGCCTGGCCGAGCGGCAGGAAGCTGGAGTCGATCTCGCTGCTGGCGTCGCCACCGATGACGTCACCACCACCGGGATCGGTCTGGATCGGGCCTTCTTCGGCCGGCGGCGCCTCGTCCTCCGGCGGCGTGGTGCCCGGCGGGGTCGGGTCCTCGCCACCCGGCGGATTGTTCGGCGGAGTCGGATCCGGGGCGCCAGGCTCGGTCTCGTCCGCGCCGAGCAGGCTCTGCGTGGTCGCGCCGACGGCGTTGATGGTGGCCTTGGCGGTGTCGCAGATGGCGCCGACGCTGTCCACCACCAGGCCGGTCCTGCTGATGCCCAGCCCGTCGAGTGCTTCCTTCACCGGGAGCGAGAGCAGCGGCTTGTGCTTGCCGTTGCCACCGGGCGAGTTCGAGCCGAGGCCGAGGTCGAGCAGGCCGGGTGCGTTCGCGAGGGCGCCGAGGTCGACGGTGAGCGGCTTGCCGTTCTCGGCCTTGAGCGTGGCGGCGCACTTGCCGACCAGCACCGGGTCGGCGCCTTCGGCCGCACCGGCCGTGCCGGGGAGCGCCATCGAGGCGTACGCGGCGGAGACCGCCACCATGAAGCCGACCGTGCCGATCCGGTTCGCGTGCTTGCCCATGCGTCGCCTCCCCTGTTCACGCACCGCGCCCAAGGTAGCTCATGAACGTGATCGGCGGTGCTTCGAGTGGGAAGTTTTCCGCCTGTAGCGTGCTCCCATGCAGATCGGTGCCCACGTTCGTGACGACGACCCGTTGCCCGCGGCCAGAGAGCGGGGCGCCGAGGTCGTGCAGTTCTTCCTCTCGGATCCGCAGGGCTGGAAAGCGCCGAAGCGCCACCCCAGCGCCGACGCGCTCGTCGCGGACGAGATCGAGGTCTTCATCCATTCGCCGTACCTCATCAACGTCGCTTCGCTGAACAACCGCATCCGCATCCCGTCCCGCAAGGGCGTCGCGCAGCACGCCGCGGGCTCCGCCGAGGTGGGCGCGAAGGGCCTGATCGTGCACGGCGGCCACGTGCGCAAGGGCGAGGACCCGGCCGAGGGACTGGCCAACTGGCGCAAGCTGTTCGAGCGGCAGGCCGACAGCGGCGGGTTCGCGGTGCCGATCCTGATCGAGAACACCGCGGGCGGCGACGGCGCGATGACCAAGGACCTGGAGATGATCGCCCGGCTCTGGGACCAGGTCGGCGAGTTCGGCGCGGGTTTCTGCCTGGACACCTGCCACGCCTACGCGGCGGGCTGGGACCTCGACGGCGTGGCGGACCGGGTCAGGGCCATCACCGGCCGGATCGACCTGGTGCACCTGAACAACTCGCGCGACGAGTTCGGCTCCACCCGCGACCGGCACGCCAACGTGGTCGGCGGCGAGGGCACGATCGACCCCGAGGTGCTGGCCGAGGTCGCGCGCACGGCCGGGGCACCGGTGGTGGTGGAGACGCCGGGCGATGGCCAGGCCGCCGACATCGCCTACCTGCGGGAGGCACTGGCCCGGTGACGAAGAAGCTCAGCCGGGCCGCGCTCGCCGTGCTCGTGGTGCTGTGCGGGGTGACCATGGTGCTGGGCTTCGCCAACAAGGACCGCTGCACCGGGCCCGAGTTCGACTTCTGGGGCCGCAGCGAGCCGGACTACACCCACCGCAGCTACGCCGACGTCTGCTATTCCGACATCCAGCACCTGTGGATCGGCCGGGACATCGACCGGCACGTCTTCCCGTACGTCGACGGCGCGCTCGAGAAGGGGCAGCTGACCGGCGGCTCGGTCGAGTACCCCGTGCTCACCGGCGTGCTGATCTGGGCGGGCGCGTTCTTCGTCGACACCGACGCCGGCTTCCTGCTGGCGTCTTCGGCGCTGCTGGCGCCGTTCGGCCTGCTCACCGCCTGGTTGCTGGGACGGATGGCGGGCTGGAGATCGCTGTGGTGGGCGATCGGGCCACCGCTGGTGCTCTACGCCTTCCACAACTGGGACCTGCCGGTGGTCGCCTGCGCGGTCGCCGCCTTCTACGTCACCCTCCTCGGCAAACGGCCACTCGTGCACCGCGCCTCGATCGCCGCGGTCCTGCTCGGCCTGGGCTTCGCGCTCAAGCTGTACCCGGCGCTGTTCGTGGTGCCGCTGGCGTTGTACGTGCTGACCAACGGCGAACGCGAGGAAAGCCGCTACGACCCGCGGGGTGCGCTGCGGGTGGTCGCCATCGCGGCGGGCACCGGGGTCGCCGCGAACCTGCCGTTCATGCTGGCCGGGTTCGAGGGCTGGTGGGCCTCCTTCCAGTTCCAGGGCGATCGCAAGGTCGACGTGTCGACCAACTCCATCTGGTTCTGGGCCTTCCGCCCGCTGTCCGATCCGGACAACGAGGTCTTCCAGGACCTGATGGGCCTGATCTCGCCGACGCTGATGCTGGCTTCGTTCGCGCTGGCGTGCGCGCTGGGCTGGAAGCGGTACCGGCGTGACGGCGTCTACCCGCTGCTGCCGGTCTCGGCCGCGATGCTGTGCGGGTTCCTGTTGCTGCACAAGGTCCACTCGCCGCAGTACACGCTGTGGCTGCTGCCGATGTTCGTGCTGCTGCGGATCCCGTGGGGCTGGATCGCCGGGTACCTGGTCGCCGACCTGGCCATGGGCATCGGCATCTTCCGCTGGTTCGCCGCGCTGCAGGACGGCGAGGGCAGCGGGATCTACGACGGGTTCGCCGCGCAGGCGGTGGTGGTCGGCGTCTGGGGCCGGGCCGCGCTGCTGGTCGCCCTGTTCTTCCTCTTCCTCCGCGCGGACTCGGTGGTCAGCGCGCGCGACCGGCCCGGGCTCGCGCACCCACCACTGGTGACCTGCGGCTGAACACGCCACCCCGGTAGACCACGACGTCCCTGGCGCGGTCGAGCACGCCGCCGCTGGGGTCGTCGTCCCCGGCGGCGCGCACCGGGTCCGAGGCCGGGCGCCGGATGTCGCGGATGACCAGCACGCACAACGCCACCACGGCCAGGTCGCGCACCACGACCGTGCCGAGGAACCAGCCCTCGGGGAGCCCGCGGTTGTCCTCGCCGAGGTAGAAGAACATGCGCGGCGCCCACACCAGCGCGTCGAGCACCATCCAGCCGAGCAGCAGCCGCCACCGCGGCAGCGCGAGCACCGCCAGCGGCACCAGCCACAGCGAGTACTGCGGGCTCCACACCTTGTTCGTCAGCAGGAACGCGGCCACCACCAGGAAACCCAGCTGCGCGAACCGCGGCCGGATCGCCGAGTTGAGCCCCAGGTAGGCGATACCGGCGCAGCAGCCGAGGAACAGCACCGCGGTCACCGTGTTCAGCCAGACGGGGCTCTCCCCCGGCTTGAGGATGCCGTCGAACCCGGTCCACCCGGTGAAGTGGGAAATGACGTTGTACAGCGAATCCGGGTCCATCCCGCGTTCGCCGTTGAGCCGGAAGAACTCGCGCCAGCCGACCGGGTAGGCCAGCGCGATCGGCAGGTTCACCGCCAGCCACGACCCGGCCGCGGCAAGGGCGGCGGTGGTCCACGCGCGCATCTTCCCGGCTCTTATGCAGAGAATCAGCAAGGGCCCGAGCAGGAACAACGGGTACAGCTTCACCGCGGCACCCAGCCCGATCAGGACCCCGGCGAGCAGCGGTTTCCGCCGAGCCCAGGCGAGCACCCCGCACGCCGCGAAGGCGGTGGCGAGCGTGTCGAAGTTGGTGAACGCGTGCACCAGCATCAGCGGGGACACCGCGACGAGCACCGCGTCCCACGGCCGTCTCCTCGCGGTCCTGGCCACCGCCCAGACCGTGGCCAGCCAGGCGATCGCCAGCCACAACGCGGACAGGTTGAAGTAGATGGCCACCGGGATGGCGCCGGGCAGGAACCCGCCGTCGGCCCCGGCGAGCCAGGCGTTGGTCAGCTTCGCGTTGACCCACTGGAAGAGCCCCGACAGCACCGGGTACTCCATGTACCGGACCTGCTCGTCGGCGGTGTCCTCGTTCTCCACCCAGCTGGTCTTGTACGGGAAGGTCTCCGGGTCGTTGAGCCGTTCCGCGCTGTAGAGCGGGACCACGTCGGAGTAGCACATCGCCACGTACGGCCGGCCCGATCGCCAGTCGAGCTCCAGGCTGCCGTCCTCGGCGGAGTACTGCTGGATGCAGGCGGCCTTGCCGAACCAGCTGAGTGTGAGACCCACCACCGCGAGCAGCAGCGCCACGCGCAGGGGTGACCAGAACCAGTGCCTGCCCAGCGCGGCGTGCTCGCCGATGGGACCCCCGAACGGGCGGGTCGCCCCGGCCGCGAGCGGGCTGCTGTGGCTGGGCAGCACTCTGTCCGCCGCGTCCAAGGAGACCGGTTCGGGCACGGTGGTCTGCTCGGGCTCGGTGGGCACGGCCCGGATGGTATCCGCGCCTCCGGTGACGCGCCGGTGAACCTGTTACGTGGACGGATCGGCGTAGAACCTGGCCAGTACCTCGGTGGCCGCACCCGCCGCGACCAGGCGATCGTCGTGTTCGGCGAGGATCAGGTCGAGCTTCTGCCACCCCGGCAGCGGCAGGGACGCGCTCAGCTGGGCGTCGATCTGGGCGCGGTAGAGCTCGGGCCGCGCCCGCACGGAGAGCACGACCTGTTCGAGATCGAGTAGTTGCACCAGATCGACCAGGCCGACGCCGAGCAGGCGCGCGGCCTCGCCGGGATCCCCGCGCCGGACGGCGGCGTTGTGCAGCACCTCGATGCAGCCGCGCCGGCCGCACGGGCAGCGCGGGCCGTCGTGCGCGATGGTGGTGTGCCCGAACTCGCCGGCGTTGGTGCGCGGGCCGCGGTAGACCTTGCCGTCGATCAGCAGCCCGGCGCCGATCCCCGTGCCGACCAGCACCACGGCGGCCGCGCGGGCCGGAATGGTGGCGTGCCAGGCGTACCCGGCGGCGGCCGCGTTGGTGTCCTTGTCCACCAGCACCGGGAGGCCGGTGGCCTCGGTGAGCAGGTCGCGCAGCGGCACCTCGTGCCAGCCGGGCAGGTTGGTCGCCTCCCGCAGCACGCCGGTGGTGTGGTCCAGCGGGCCGAGCGCGCCGACGCCGAGGCCGAGGAGGGTGTCGCCGCGCAGATCGTCCACACAGGACTTGAGCGCGCCGATCGCGTCGTCCGGGGTGAAGCCGGCCGGCAGGTCGCGGGTCTCCTCGGCGACCACCGTGCCGAGCAGATCGGTGCGCACCACACGCAGTTCGTCGCGGTCGAGCTGGGCGCCGAGCGCGTGGCGTGCGTCGGGGCGGATGCGCAGCCGGATACGCGGCTTGCCCACCCCGCGTGACGGCTCGCGCTCCTCATCGAGGATGCCCGCGTCCAGCAGCGCGGGCACGATCTTGGACACCGCCTGCTGCGTCAGCCCGCTGCGCTCGGCCAGCTCGATCCGGCTGAGCCCGCCCGCGCGGCGGATCTCGCCGAGCAGCAGCGCCTGGTTGTGCTCGCGCAGGCCGCGCAGGTTCACCCCGGCCCTGGACTCGGTCTCCACCGGCTGATCCTCGCATGTGTTGCCGTTAATCAACAGTGTTGTTTTAATGGGAGCCATGGCTGACTCGCGAGTGGGAATCATCGGGTACGGCACCGGCGGGCGGGTGTTCCACGCGCCACTGGTGGCCGCCACCCCCGGCCTGTCCGTCGCGGCGATCGTCACCGGCAACGCTTCGCGCGCGGAGCAGGCGACGGCTGACCACCCCGGCGCCGAGATCCTCGGTGACGCCGACGAGCTGTACAGCCGCGGGCTGGACCTGGTCGTGGTGAGCACGCCCAACCGGACCCACGTGCCGCTCGCGCTGCAGGCCATCGAGCACGGCGTGCCGGTCGTGGTGGACAAGCCGTTCGCGCCGACCTCGGCGGAGGCGCAGTGGGTGATCGACGCGGCGGCCGCGGCGAACGTCGGGCTCACCGTGTTCCAGAACCGCCGGTGGGACTCGGACTTCCGGACCGTGCGCAAGGTGCTGGACTCGGGCGAGCTGGGCGGCGTCTTCCGGTTCGAGTCGCGCTACGACCGCTGGGTGCCGAAGCTGCGCGACAGCTGGCGCGAGTTCGCCGACCCCGCCGAGGCGGGCGGGCTGCTCTACGACCTCGGCGCGCACATCATCGACCAGGCGCTCCAGCTGTTCGGGCCGGTCACCGAGGTCTACGCCGAACTGGACAAGCGGCGCGAAGGCAGCGCCGTGCACGACGACGTCTTCGTCGCGCTGACGCACGAGAACGGCGTGCGCTCGCACCTGTGGACCTCGGCGCTCGCGGCCACGCTGAACCCGCGGTTCCGGGTGCTCGGCGACCGCGCCACGTTCACGAAGTACGGGCTCGACGTGCAGGAACCGCAGATCAAGGCGGGGATGAAGCCGGGGGAAGCGGGCTGGGGCGTGGAGCCGGACAGCGACCAGGGCGTACTCGGCACCGGCGACGACACGCGCCGCGTGCCGACGGAAACCGGGCAGTACGAGCAGTTCTACGCCCAGGTCGCGGCGGCGCTGCGTGGCGAGGGCGCGTACCCGGTCGACCCGGCGTCCGCGGTCGAGGCGCTGCGCGTGATCGAAGCGGCCGCGGTGTCCGGCGCGGAGCGGCGCGTGGTGCAGACCCCACCGGCAAAGGTGTAGCGCGCGGTAGGGCTTCGCGCGGCGGGATCACCGACAGTGGGAAGGTGATCTCCGGGGAGCTGGCGTTGCTGCACGCCACCGTCATCGATGCCACCGGCGGCCGCCCGAAACCGGACGCGACCGTGGTGGTGCGCGACGGCCGGATCACGGCGCTGGGGCGGTTCGGGGAGACGCACGTGCCGCGTGGGGTGCGCAAGATCGACCTGACCGGGAAGTTCGTCGTGCCGGGGTTGTTCGACCTGCGGGTGCACGGCCCCGCCGACCCGGCCAGGGACGCGCTGCTGCTGGCCTACGGCGTGACCACGATCCGGGCACCCTCGCCGCCCTCGCCGTTGCCGCTGGACCCGGTCGGGTTCGTGCGCTCACCTGCGCCGCACATCCCCGCGCTCGTCCGGCACGCCGTCCTGGACCGGCCCTCGCTCATCTCGGCGGACGACTACCGGCTGAAGTACCTCCCCGCCGACGTCCGGGAAGGCTGGCGGTGGGCGCTGGAGGCGCTGCGCCGGAAACCGGACCGGCACTCCCTCTTCGACCACCGGCTGCGGTTCACCGGCGCCCTGCACCGGGCGGGCGTCCCGATCATGGCAGGCACGGACACCGGCTCGCCGTGGGTCTTCCCGGGGTTCAGCCTGCACGAGGAACTGGCCTACCTGGTCGAAGCGGGATGCACACCGATGCAGGCCCTGCAGTCGGCGACCAAGGAACCCGCGCGCCACCTGGGCCTCTCGGACACCCTGGGCACCATCGCCCGAGGAAAACGCGCCGACCTGCTCATCCTCGACGCGAACCCCCTCACCGACATCCGCAACACCCGCAAAATCCACTCCCTCCTCCACCGCGGCACCCTCCTCACCCCCACCACCCGAGCCCACCTCCTGACCACCCCCACCCCCTAACCCCCCCGAACTACACACTCGCGCACCCGAACCCCACGCTCAGGCGCCCGAACCTCACACTCCCGCACCCGAACCCCACGCTCAGGCACCCGAACCTCACACTCGCGCAGGCGAACCCCACGCTCAGGAAGCCGAACCTCACACTCAGGCAGGCGAACCCACCGGCGCCCGAATTTCTTGTTGAGGCAGCCGAGCCCTGCATCCAGGCGTCCGAGTTTCACGTTCAGGCGCCCGAATCCCACGCTCGCGCAGGCGAATCCCACGTTCAGGAAGCCGAGTTCGACGCTCGCGCAGGCGAACTCCGCACTCGTGCAGCCGAGTTCCACACTCAGGTAGCCGAGTCCCACATTCGCGCCCTCGAACTCCGCGTTCGGACGGTTGAGTTGGACGTTCTGGTAGCCGAGGCCCATGCCGTCGGGCGGCTGAAGCCTGCGCTCGGGCGGGCGAACCCCACGTTCAGGAAGCCGAGTTCGACGCTCGCGCAGGCGAACCCCACGCTCAGGAAGCCGAGTCCGACACTCGCGCACGCGACTTCCGCATTCAGGCGCCCGAGTTTCACGTTCAGGCGCCCGAACCCCACGTTCAGGCACCCGAGTTCGACGCTCGCGCAGGCGAACTCCGCACTCGTGCAGCCGAGTTCCACACTCAGGTAGCCGAGTCCCACATTCGCGCCCTCGAACTCCGCATTCGGACGGTTGAGTTGGACGTTCGGGTAGCCGAGCCCCGCAAGTCGGGCGGCTGAGGCCTGCGCTCGGGCCGAATTCGACGCTCGCGCAGGCGAACCCCACGTTCGGGCAGGCGAACCCCACGCTCAGGAAGCCGAGTCCGACACTCGCGCACGCGACTTCCGCATTCAGGCGCCCGAGTTCAAGTTCAGGCGGCTGAGGCCTGCGCTCGCGCAGGCGAACCCCGCGTTCAGTTAGCTGAGTGCTGCGTTCGGGCAGGTGAGTGCCGCGGGGCGGAAGCAGAAGGGAAGCCGTGGCGCGGGAGGCTGCCGTCGGGTGCGTGGCGAGCCGGCACCCGGCCGAGGGCAACCACCCGGGCGCGCCCGGATCAAAGCATGAAGAAGGGGCCCTGCTTGCCGGAATACGGCGAGCAGGGCCCCGAAAAAGAGAACTACCTCAGTTGTCGTCTGGATCTCGGCCGTTGAGGGGGTCGCCGCCGTTGTGCCCACCGGGGCCGCCCGGGAGGCCCGGGATGCCTGGCTTGTCCGAGTCGCTCGGCCCGCCCGAGGGGTCGCCATCGGGCGGGTCCGACGGGGCGGTCGACTCGCTCGGCGCCGGCGAGGAAGGCGTCTGGCTGGGCTGCTGCGACTTGGACGGCTGCGAGGGCGGCGCCGTCGGCACGGTGCGGCCGATCAGCTTCACCTCGGAGAACTTCTCCTTCGGCTTGCCCTTCAGGTAGGCGTCCATGAACTTCTTCCACATCTCGCCCGGCAGGTCCTTGCCGTAGATCTTCTTCTTGTTCGCCATCCGGATGACCTTGTCGGCCTCGGTGCCGACCCAGGCGCTCGTGGACACCGTCGGCGAGTAGCCGACCATCCACGCCTGCGAGTTCTCGTTCCCGAGGCTGTCCGGCTCCCCGGCCTTCGGCGTGTACTGGTGCGTCCCGGTCTTCCCGGCGCAGTCGTACCCGCCACCGCACGCCAGCTTCGAGTACGGCAGCACCGGCACCAGCGACTTCGTCACGTTCCCGGCGATCTGCTTGCTCTTGTCCGGGTCGTCCTCGGCGAACGCCGGCTTCTCCGCGACCTCGGCCTCGTAGACGACCTCGTCGCGCGAGTTCAGCACCTTCGACACGAAATGCGCGTCGCGCTGCATGCCGTCGGCGGCGAACGTGGCGTAAGCCGCCGCCATCTCCGCGGGCGTCACTTCCGCGCCCCGGCCACCACCGATGGACAGGTTGTTGTCGGCGTCCTCCAGCGGGGCCTTCACCCCGGCCTGGTGCGCGGCGTCGACGACCTCCTCGACCCCGGTCTGGCGGGCCACGAAGTCGTAGAACACGGTGTTCACCGACTTCTCCATCGCCTCCGCGACCGAGCACTGCGCACTGCAGTCCACGCCCTCGGAGTTGCGCACGGTGGCGTTCTGGATCTTCCGCGGCGAGGTGCCGTCATAGGTCTCGCCGAGGCCCTTGCCGGTCTTGAGCAGGGCGACGAGGTCGAACGGCTTGAACGACGAGCCCGGTGGCCGGGCCGTGTTCGCCCAGTCGCGCTGGTCCTCCTTGGTGTTCGGCCCGCCGTAGTAGGCGAGCACCCCACCGGTCTTCGGATCGATCGCGACCAGCGCCTCCCGCAGGTCCTGCGGCTGGCCCTCCATCACCTCGTTGACCGTCTTGATCGCCAGGTCCTGACCCTTGGGGTCGATCGTGGTGTAGATCTTGTAGCCACCGGACTGGATCTTGTCCTCGGTGATGCCCTTGGACTCCAGCTCGTCCACGATCCGGTTCTTCAGCAGCAGGTTCGGCCCGGCGATGGACTGCTTGCGCACCTCTTCCAGCGGCCGGATCTCCGGGAAGGTGGCCTGCGCCCGCTCGGCGGGCGTCATCCAGTTGTTCTCCACGATGCGGTCCATCGCCACGCGCCAGCGCTCCTCGGCCACCGCGCGGTTCTCCGAGCGGCCCGGCTGCTGGATCAAGCCGGCCAGCAGCGCGGCCTCGGAGGTGGTCATGTCCTTGGCGCTCTTGCCGAAGAACGACTGCGCCGCGGTCTGGATGCCGTACGACCCGCGACCGAAGTAGATGGTGTTCAGGTAGGCCGTGATGATCTCGTCCTTGTTGTACTGCTTGTTCATCTTGAAGGACTTGACCAGCTCGGTGGCCTTGCGGGTGAGGGTGCCCTCTTCGTTCTCCGTGGCCTTCTTCACGTACTGCTGGCTGATCGTGGAACCACCACCGACACCGCCGGTGACCTGGTTGTAGACCGCCCGCATGATGCCGGTGATGTCGAAGCCGGAGTTCGTCTCGAAGGTGGAGTCCTCGGTGGCGTAGATCGCCCGGCGGACGTTCTGCGGGATGTCGCCCGGCTCGAGCATCTCCCGGTTGCCGCCCTGCGGGATGTCCTTGCCCAGCTCGGTCTCGTCGGCGAACAGGTAGGTGACCACCTTGTCCTGCTTGGCCGCGACCTCCGCCGGGGTCGGCACGTCGACGGTGAAGTAGAGCACCGTGAACGCCGCGGCCGGCGCCACCACGAAGAGGCCGACGAGCACGTAGACCGCCCGGCGCACCCGCTTCCAGCGGCGTCGCTTGCGCTGCGCCGGGGTCAGCAGCTTCTTGCCGTCGCCGTCGTCCCCGTCGTCGTCCGCGCTGTACTCGTTGAACGCGGCCTGGTTCTCGTCCGACGGCCAGCTGTCGCGCCGGTCGTCGTAGGCGTCGCCGGCGAAGCCCGTGCCGTTGTGCTCGTGGTGCGTGATCAGCTCGGGCTCAGGCTGCTCCGGCGTCGGCGGCACGAAGCTCGTCGGCTCCTCCTGGCGCGGCTGTTGCCGTCGCGGGGGGAGCGGTGGCTGGCCGGGCGGCGGCGGGCGGTACCCGCCTCCGTGCTGCTGGCGCGGGGGCGGCGGCTGCCGGTCCTCCTGCGGCCAGCCCTGCGCGCCACCGGGCGCCGGGCCGCCGCGGGGAGGACGGCCTCGGCCGCCCTGCTCGCCGCCTGGCCACTGCGGTTCGTCACCGGCCGGCCACTCGTGGCTGCCGCGTTGCGGTTGGCGGGGGCCACCGCGGTTGTCACCACCCGGCCACTGTGGTGCATCCCACTGGCCCGGTTCCTCTTCCGGCCACGAACGGCCGTACTGATCATTCACGAAAAGGCCTCCCAGATCGGCGGTTCGGGGGACGCCGTTCTGTGGTCATCGGTTCTCGCTTGCCCCTGTGACGCTGGGATCACTGCCCCGCCGACCTCCGCGGACGGGTACGAGGGTGTGGTTGTCCGGTCCCAAGGACGTATGACTGCACCAGGTGGTTCCACCCACACGTCCGGCAGACCTCAACCACGTACACGGTGAACTCGCCGAAATGGTTGGCCATTTTCGCGAGTTCCTCCGGAGCCCGCGCGGAACCCGCGGCGTGCTTGAGCTCGTCGCCGTACACCCAGGAGACCTCGGTGAGCGCTTCGCGGCGGCACACGGGGCAGTCGGCCTGGCCGGGCGTGCCGTGGAACTTGGCCGCCCTGAGCAGGTACGGAGTCGCGTCGCACACCTCGGCGGTGCCGACGCGCCCCGAGTAGACCTCGGCGAGCAGCGCGCGGCGCTGCAACGCGTAGTCCACGATCTGCCGGTGGGTTCGCACGCTGACAGAGTACGTGGCTCCGCGCCCGCGCCGATGAGCCGTTCTGCCTAGTGATCCCCCGCCTGGGTGCGACACGCCGACGGACTGATAACGCTCTGGTGAATTCCCTGGGTGCCATTCGGTGGCCGGCAGTGATCCACCGGGTTAGGTACGCCACTTCGATGTATCGGCGCGATATAGTGGCCCGGTAGGTTGCGACGCGCGGATGGAGTAATACGGAGCAACGCCGAGGCGCGTCGTTTGTTCCCGGAAGGGGGTGACCGGCGTGCTGGAGTTCGCGGTGCTGGGACTGCTGCACGAGGCACCCATGCACGGTTACGTGCTGCGCAAGCGGCTGCACGAAACACTCGGCATGTTCCGCACCTTCTCCTACGGCTCGCTGTACCCGACCCTGCGCCGGTTGCAGCGGGCGGGCTTCATCGTCGAGGAGGACGGCGAAGCCCCGGCGCCGGAGCCCGCCGCTCGAGCACAGAGCCGTGCGTGGGCGGCCCGTCGCGGGAAACGCGTGTACAAGCTGACCGCGGAGGGTAAGGAACGGTTCGCCGAGTTGCTCGGTGACGCCGGTCCGCAGACCTGGGACGACGAGGGTTTCGGTGTCCACCTCGCGTTCTTCTCCAGGACACCGGCCGACGTCAGGATGCGGATCCTGGAAGGCCGCCGTCGCCGGGTCGAGGAGCGCCGCGAGGGATTGCGGGCGGCGATGGCCAGGGCCGAGGAGAGGATCGACCGCTACACCCGCGAGCTGCACCGGCTTGGCCTGGAAAGCAGCGAACGAGAAGTGCGCTGGCTCAACGAGCTGATCGCGCACGAGCAGGCCGAGCAGCGGGCAGAGGAGCCCTGAGCTCCGCTCGGCCACTACCTACGTGAAGAACGAAACCAAAGGAGATTCCGGCATGGGCGAGAACCGCCGCAGCGTTCGGGTGGCCATCGTTGGCGTCGGCAACTGTGCCGCATCGCTGGTGCAGGGTGTGCAGTACTACCGCGACGCCGATCCCGCCTCGCGTGTGCCCGGGCTGATGCACGTCCAGTTCGGCGAGTACCACGTGCGGGACATCGAGTTCGCCGCGGCGTTCGACGTGGACGCCAAGAAGGTCGGCCGTGACCTCAGCGAAGCGATCGTGGCCAGCGAGAACAACACCATCAAGATCGCCGACGTGCCCCCGCTGGGCGTCACCGTGCAGCGCGGGCACACGCTCGACGGGCTGGGCCGGTTCTACCGGGAGACGATCGAGGAGTCCGACGAGCAGCCGGTCGACGTGGTCGCCGCCCTGCGCGAGGCCGAGGTCGACGTGCTGGTCTCCTACCTGCCGGTGGGCTCGGAAACCGCGGACAAGTACTACGCGCAGGCCGCCATCGACGCCGGGGTCGCCTTCGTCAACGCGCTGCCGGTGTTCATCGCTTCCGACCCCGTCTGGGCGAAGAAGTTCACCGATGCGGGTGTGCCCATCGTCGGTGACGACATCAAGTCCCAGGTCGGCGCCACCATCACGCACCGCGTGCTGGCGAAGCTGTTCGAGGACCGCGGGGTGCAGCTCGACCGCACTATGCAGCTCAACGTGGGCGGGAACATGGACTTCCTGAACATGAAGGAGCTGGAGCGGCTCGAGTCGAAGAAGATCTCCAAGACCCAGGCGGTGACCTCGCAGGTCGACCGCGACCTCGGCAAGGGCAACGTGCACATCGGCCCGTCGGACTACGTGCAGTGGCTCGACGACCGCAAGTGGGCCTACGTCCGGCTCGAGGGCCGCGCCTTCGGTGACGTGCCGCTGAACATGGAGTACAAGCTCGAGGTCTGGGACTCGCCGAACTCGGCGGGCATCATCATCGACGCGGTGCGGGCCGCGAAGATCGCCAAGGACCGCGGCATCGGCGGGCCGATCCTGTCGGCTTCCTCGTACTTCATGAAGTCGCCGCCGGAGCAGTACGACGACGCCACCGCGCGCGACTCCGTCGAAAAGTTCATCGCCGGCGAAGCCTGAGTGCTGCTAGGAGTGGGGCATTACTAGCGTTGATTGCCAGTAATGCCCCATTCATAGCGTTATCCCGAGCGCCCGGGGCAGGTCGCTGATCTCGCGGAGGACGGCGGAGGCCTGCTCCAGCACCGCCGGGTCCGGCGGGAAGTGCGGGTTCGGCACCGCGATCACCCGCATGCCCGCCGCCATCGCCGACTTCAGGCCGTTCGTGGTGTCTTCGACCGCGGCGCAGTCCGCCGCGTCGACGCCCAGCTGCCGCGCCGCTTCGAGGTAGACGTCCGGGGCGGGTTTGCCCGCGTCCACCTGCTCGCTCGACAGCGCCACCCGCACCAGGTCGCGGAGACCCGTGGCCTCCAGGAACGCCTGGATTAGCACCGGCGGCGACGAACTCGCGATGGCCACCGGGTACCGCTCCCCGACCACGCGCACCGCTTCCGGCCCGCCGTCGATCACCGGCGGCCCGTCGGCGTACCGCTGCCGCATGCCGTCGACCACCACCTTCGCCACCTCGTCCGCGCCGAGCAGGACGCCGAGGTCCTCCACCAGGTAGCGCGCCCATTCCGGGGTGCTCATCCCCTGCATCGCGCGGGTCGACTCGTCGCGCCAGGTGCCGCCGTGCTCGGCGACCACCGCGCGCCGCACCTCGTCCCAGGTCTGCTCGGAGTCGACCAGTACACCGTCGAGATCGAAAACCACCGCGTCCATGCGCGTGACGGTACCTGTGCGCCGGATTACTTCGACATGCTAAGTAAATTTAGTTAGCATGGCTAAGTTAAGACTCGCGTGAAGAGGAGGCAGCGCCGCTGATGAGCGCCGGAAACCACGGAAGCCTGCTGGCCGCGATCAAGGGTCAGCCGAAGCAGGTCTGGATCACCGCCTTCGCCGCGGTCATCGCCTTCATGGGCATCGGCCTGGTGGACCCGATCCTGCTGTCCATCGCCGAGGGGCTGCAGGCCACGCCGTCCGAGGTGACCCTGCTGTTCTCGTCCTACCTGGGCGTGCAGGTGGTGGCGATGCTGTTCACCGGCGCGATGAGCGCCCGCTTCGGGGCCAAGCGCACCGTGCTCACCGGGCTCACGCTGATCGTCGTGGCCACCGCGTTGTGCGCGGCGGCCGGGTCGATCGAGCAACTGGTCGGCCTGCGCGCGGTCTGGGGGCTGGGCAACGCCTTCTTCATCGCCACCGCGCTGTCGGTGATCGTCGGCGCGGCCACCGGCGGGCAGGCCGGCGCGATCCTGCTGTACGAAGCCGCGCTCGGCGTCGGCCTGTCGGTCGGGCCGCTGCTGGGTGCGCTGCTCGGCAACATCTCCTGGCGCGGCCCGTTCCTCGGGACCGCGGTGCTGATGGCGGGCGCGCTGGTGCTGTGCTCGATCTTCCTGCAGAACGACAAGGACGAGCAGCGCCCGCGCGTGCGCCTGCTCGACCCGATCCGCGCGCTGCGCCACGGCGGTCTCCTGCGGACCTCGATCGGCTCGGCGCTCTACACCGCCGCGTTCTTCGCGGTGCTCGCGTGGTCGCCGTTCGTGCTGGAGTGGAGCGCCATCGCGGTCGGGCTGGTGTTCTGCGGCTGGGGCCTCTGCGTCGCGGTCGCCGGGGTGGTCTTCGCCCCGAAACTGGCGGCCAAGCTGGGTGAACGGCACGCGACCGTGGTCGCCGTGCTGGCCTACGCGGTGCTGCTGGCGGTGATGCTGGTGCCGAGCAAGCCGGTGCTGGTGGCCGCGATCATCGTCTCCGGGCTGGTCTCCGGCCTGCTGAACACGCTGTTCACCGGCACCGCGATGTCGGTCAGCGACGCGCCGCGCCCGGTGGCCAGCGCGGGCTACAACTTCCTCCGCTGGATGGGCGGCGCGGTCGCGGCCACCGTGGTGGGGCACGTGGCCGAGTGGTTCGGCTCGCCGCAGGCGCCGTTCCTGGTCGCCGCCGTGCTCTGCGTGCTGGCCGGCGGGCTGCTCTCGATCCGGCAGCGCACCCCGGACTCGCACCGGGTGCCCGCCACGGCGGCGCTGGTGGGCGAGGAATTCTAATGAACAAGAGGTGAACAACCGACCAACGGAGGTATTCCCTCCCCTGGTCGGTTGGCCTAGCGTCGGTCTCCCGAACCTGGAGGTCCGCGTTGAAGTTCCTGCCGTTGCTTTCCGGCCATTCACCCAGCCGCGCGGCCGTCACCTGCACCTACCGCTGCGGGGACGCCTGCTTCCACGAAGTGCCCAACACCTCGGACAACGCCACCTTCGCCGACGTGCTGACCGAGGTCAGCCGCCGCGGGGCGCTGAAGGCGGGCGCGGTGGTCGCGCTCGCCACGGGCGGCCTCGCCGCGACGGCCGCACCCGCTCTCGCCGCTCCCGCCCCTGACCACGGTCGCCCCAAGCCGCCACCGGGGCTGGACTTCCGGCGGGTCGAGCCGAACACGCTGGACGCGGTCGTCGTGCCGGAGGGCTACGAGCAGGGGATCATCATCCGCTGGGGCGACCCGGTGCTGCCCGGCGCGCCGAAGTGGGACATCACGAAGCAGACCGGGGACGCGCAGGCCAAGCAGTTCGGCTACAACTGCGACTTCGCCGCGCTCCTGCCGCTCGACCACGCCGGGCACGCGTCGCTGCTGGTGACCAACCACGAGTACACCACCGAGACGCACATGTTCCCCGGCTACGACGTGGACAACCCGACCGAAGAGCAGGTCAAGGTCGCATGGGCGGCGCACGGGCTGACCGTGGTGCTGGTGACGCGGTCGCCGTGGAGCGGGCACTTCCAGCCGAAGATGTCGAAGTTCAACCGGCGCATCACGATGCACACGCCGTTCAAGGTGACCGGCCCGGCCGCGGGCAGCGACCTCCTCAAGACCTCCGCCGACCCGACCGGCACCGTGGTGCTCGGCACGATGAACAACTGCGCCGGCGGCGTCACGCCGTGGGGCACCATCCTGTCCGGCGAGGAGAACGTCAACCAGTACTTCGGCAACGCCGATCTGGTGCCCGACGAGAAGACCCGCAAGCGGCTCGCGCGCTACGGCATCAAGGGCACGGAGACCGTGCGCAAGTGGGAGCGGTTCGACACCCGCTTCGACCTGACCAAGCAGGTCAACGAGGCGAACCGGTTCGGCTGGGTGATCGAGCTGGACCCGCACGACCCCGGGAGCACGCCGGTCAAGCACACGCACCTCGGCCGGTTCAAGCACGAGTGCGCGAACATCCGCATCGCCGACGACGGCCGCGTGGTCGCGTACTCCGGTGACGACGAGCGCTTCGAGTACATCTACAAGTACGTCTCGAACGGCAAGGTCAAGAAGGGCGACAGCGCGCACGCCCGCCGCCACAACATGACTCTGCTCGACGACGGCACCCTCTACGTCGCCCGGTTCACCGGTGACTCGCCGGTGTCCGAGATCGACGGCAGCGGGAAACTGCCCAGCGACGGCGAGTTCGACGGCAGCGGCGAGTGGATCCCGCTGGCCGCGGGCAATAAGTCCTTTGTGGACGGAATGACCGCCGAAGAGGTGTACGTGTTCACCCGCGAGGCGGCCGACCAGGTCGGCGCGACCAAGATGGACCGGCCGGAGGACATCCAGGCGCACCCGAAGACCGGCCGGATCTACTGCGCGCTGAGCAACAACGTCGAGCGCGGCAACCCCGGCAAGGAGGGCGCGACCGAGCCCAACCCGCGGCTGAACAACAAGCACGGCCAGGTGCTCGAACTCGAGGAGGACGCGCTCGCGCTGAAGTTCAGCTGGCGGTTGTTCCTGGTCTGCGGCGACCCGGCCGCGCCGGACACCTACTTCGCCGGTTTCCCGAAGGACCAGGTCTCGCCGATCTCCAGCCCGGACAACGTGGCCTTCGACCGCCACGGCAACCTGTGGATCTCCACCGACTCCGCCGGGGCGCTCGGCATCAACGACGGGCTCTACGGCGTGCCGCTGGACGGCAAGCAGCGCGGCAACCTGAAGCTGTTCCTGACCGTGCCGAAGGGCGCGGAGACCTGCGGTCCGATCATCGGCGACAAAGTGGTCACTGTCTGTGTCCAGCACCCCGGGGAAGTGGACGGTGCGAGTGCCGACAACCCCGTTTCGCACTGGCCCGACGGGGGTGCCAGCGTGCCGCGGCCCTCGGTGGTGGCCGTCTGGAAGCCTGGCAGGCACGGGTTGTCCGATATCGGTGGTTGACCTCGGTTCAAGCTGAATGACCTGGTCATCGCGATGTGGCGCACACACCCGCGGGCAGTGCGCCACACCGCGTTCTCCGGCTGTTCACGTGCAAGTCGGAACGGGCTCTCTTTGGTCGCTTAACGTCACGGCGTTCCCCTGACTGGACCACCATGGAGGCACCGTGCCCGTCGAGCCTCAGCGGCTGCTGCCGTTGCTCACCTCTCACCCCGGCGGCCGATCGGCGGTCACCTGTGAGTACCGCTGCGGCAACGCCTGCGCGCACCCCGAGCCGAACACCTCGGACAACGAGTACTTCGGCGACGTGGCGAAGAACGTGCTTTCGCGCCGCGGCGCGCTGAAGGCCAGCGCGGTGATGGCCGCCGCCGCGGGCGGGTTCGCCGCCCTCTCCGGGACCGCCGCGGCCGCGCCCGTGCAGGCCGAAGGGCACGGCAAGCCCGGCAAGCCGGCGAAGAAGGTGCCCGGCACCGACTTCGACCCGGTGCCGCCGAACACCAACGACGCGGTCACCATCCCGCCCGGCTACGACCAGCGCGTGGTCATCCGCTGGGGCGACGCGGTGGTGCCCGGCGCGCCGAAGTTCGACTTCGCCAAGCAGACCGCGGCCGCGCAGGAGAAGCAGTTCGGCTACAACAACGACTTCGTCGGGCTCATCCCGCAGGACCCGCTGGGCATCGCGAACCTGCTCGTGGCCAACCACGAGTACACCACCGAGGTGCACATGTTCCCGGTGGACCAGTACGACCCGGCCAACCCGACCGAGGAGCAGGTCAAGATCGCCTGGGCCGCGCACGGGCTGTCCGTGGTGCAGGCCCTGCGCGACCCCGTGCACGGCGGCCTGCGCGTGGTGCCGAGCCCGTTCAACCGCCGCATCACGCTGAACACCGAGTTCGAGGTGCGTGGGCCCGCCGCCGGTTCGCAGTTCCTGAAGACCTCCGCCGACCCGGCCGGCCGGACCGTCCGCGGCACGCAGAACAACTGCGCGGGCAGCGTGACCCCTTGGGGCACCGTGCTTTCCGGTGAGGAGAACATCAACCAGTACTTCGCCAACGCCGGTGCGGTGACCGACCCGGTGCAGGCCGCGCGGCTCAAGCGCTACGGCTTCTCCGGTGGTGCGAGCACCCGCAAGTGGGAGCGGTTCGACAAGCGCTGGGACGTCACCCAGGAGCCGAACGAGCCGAACCGCTTCGGCTGGGTGGTGGAGATCGACCCGCACGACCCGAACTCGAAGCCGGTCAAGCACACGCACCTCGGGCGGTTCAAGCACGAGGGCGCCGCGATCAAGATCGCCGAGGACGGCCGCGTGGTCGCCTACTCCGGTGACGACGAGCGCTTCGAATACATCTACAAGTACGTGTCGAACGGCAAGTACAAGAAGGGCAACAGCGCGCACGCCCGCCGCCACAACTCGAGCCTGCTCGACGACGGCACGCTCTACGTCGGCCGGTTCACCGGTGACAGCCCGGCGGCCGAGATCGACGGCACCGGCAAGGTGCCCGCCGACGGCGAGTTCGACGGCAGCGGCGAGTGGCTTCCGCTGGCGGCGGGCAACAAGTCCTTTGTGGAGGGTTTCACCGCCGAGGAGGTGTACGTCTTCACCCGGCAGGCCGCGGACAAGGTGCTGCCGACGAAGATGGACCGCCCGGAGGACATCGAGCCGAACCCGGTCAACGGCCGGGTGTACGTGGCGCTGACCAACAACTCCGACCGCGGCGCGGCGGGCAAGGCCGGGGTCGACGAGGCCAACCCGCGCAACGGCAACCGCAACGGGCACGTGCTGGAGTTCGAGGAGATCGGCGGTGCGGCGTCGACGAAGTTCGCCTGGCGCCTGCTGCTGGTCTGCGGTGACCCGAAGGCCGCCGACACCTACTTCGGCGGGTTCGACAAGTCGCAGGTCTCGCCGATCTCGTGCCCGGACAACGTGGCCTTCGACCCGCACGGCAACCTGTGGATCTCCACCGACGGCAACGCGCTCGGTTCGCACGACGGGTTGTTCTCGGTGCCGGTGAGCGGTCCGGAACGCGGCAAGGTGCAGCAGTTCCTCTCGGTGCCGACCGGCGCGGAAACCTGTGGCCCGGTGGTCACCTCGGACCTGGTGCTGGTCGCCGTGCAGCACCCCGGGGAGAACGCGCCGAACTCGGGCAGCCCGACCTCGCACTGGCCCGACGGCGGCACCACCCAGCCGCGCCCGGCCATCGTCTCGGTGTGGCGGCAGCGAGGCAGGCACCTGCCCGGCAAGATCGGCATCCGCTGACCCCCACCCCAATGCTATGAGTGGGGCATTACTTGCAATGGATGGTAGTAATGCCCCACTCCTAGCGTTCTTACTCGGTGGCCCGGCGCATGGCGGAGGTGCCCAGGTAGAGGCCGAGTGCGGCGATGCCCGCCACCGCCAGTCCGCCGTGCAGGACCGGGGCGGTGGCCAGGTCACCGCGGAACAGCGCCCGTTGCGCATCGACCACATAGGACAGTGGGTTCAGCCGGGCGACGGTGTGCAGCCAGGCCGGGGCGCCGTCGAGGGGCAACAGCACGCCGGAGAGCAGCAGCAGCGGGAACAGCACCGTCTGGTGCACCGCCCAGAACAGCGAGTCCTGCTTGCGCACCGCGATCGCCAGCGCGAACGACAGCGCGCCCATGCCGAACCCGAGCACCGCCAGGAACACCAGGCCCGCGAGCACGCCGGCCGGGTACAGGGTGAAGCCCAGCGGCAGCACCACCAGCGTGATCAGCACCGCCTGCGCCAGCAGCACCACCACTTCTTTGAGCACCCGGCCCAGCAGCATCGCGGTCCGGCTGAGCGGGGTGACCAGCAGCCGTTCCAGCGAACCGGTGCCGCGTTCCATCAGCAGCCCGTAGCCCGAGGCCATGGTGCCGAACAACGAAAGCATCACCAGGATGCCCGGGACGAACCACTGCCACGGCGAGCCGTCGCCGGGCAGCAGCGGGCCGAACAACAGCAGGAACACCAGCGGCTGGGCCATGGTGATCAGCAGCCCCGCCGGGCTGAGCAGGTGCGGTTTGATCTCCCGGCCGAAGACCACCCCGGTGTGGGTGAGCAGGTTCATGCGTCTTCTCCTCAGGCTGATTCGCGCAGGCTGCGGCCGGTGAGGCCGAGGAACACGTCGTCCAGGGTCGGGCGGCGGAGGTCGGCCGAGCGCACGGTGATCCCCTCCCGGTACAACTCCCGCAGGTAGCGCGGCAACGCGGCGGTGGCCTGCCCGGACAGCCGGACGGTCACCAGGTCCCCGTCGACGAGCACCTCCTTGGCCGGTGGTGCCAGTTCCGCCGCGCGGCGCGGTTCGTCGACGAGCACTTCGATCAGGTCACCGGCCAGGTTCGCCTTCAGGTTCGCGGCGGTGTCGTCGGCGATGACGCTGCCGTGGTCGATCACCAGCACCCGCTCGGCCATCGCGTCGGCTTCGTCCAGGTAGTGCGTGGTGAGGAAGATCGTGGTGCCGAACTCCCGCCGCAGGCGCAGGATGTGCTCCCAGAGGTTCGCCCGGTTCTGCGGGTCGAGGCCGGACGACGGTTCGTCCATGAACAGCAGCTTCGGCCGGTGGATCAGCCCGAGCGCGATGTCGAGCCGCCGTCGCTGGCCACCGGAAAGCGTGTTGGCGTAACGCTTCCCGAGCGCTTCCAGGTCCAGCATGGCGAGCAGATCACCGGCTCGCTTCCGGGCTTCCGACCGGCTGAGGCCGTAGCACCGGCCCTGGCTGAACAGCTCGTCGGCCACCCGGAAGTAGTCGCCGGAGCTCTTGCCCTGGCCGATGTAGCCGATCCGTTCGCGTGCGGCGGCCGGTTCGGTGCGGATGTCGTGCCCCGCCACCACCGCCGTGCCCGCCGTCGGCGGCAGCACGGTGGTCAGCATGCGCAGGCTGGTGGATTTCCCGGCGCCGTTCGGGCCGAGGAAGGCGACCAGTTCGCCTTCCTCGACGTCCAGATCGAGGCCCCGGACGGCTGCCACGGTCTCCTTCTTGACCTTGAAATGCCTGGTCAGACCGCGGGCATGGATCATCTGCAGCTCCCATACTCAAATTTGAGCCACCCCGTTCACGGGCAGCGCGAGATCGATCTCAGTAGGTGATTTGCCGGATTTGAGGCTTGGAAAGCTTACTGCGAATACGTCGCGAAACGTCAGGAACCTTGACAGTCAGCGTTTATTCTGTGCACTGTGAAGCCGCCCATTCCGTACCTGCTCGCCTACGCGCACACGCTCGCGTCGCGGCAGGCGGCCGAGCGACTGCGCCGGTTCGGGCTCACCGCCCGTCAGTTCGGCGTGCTGGTGCAACTCCAGCTCGAACCGGAGCTGACCATGTCGGAACTCGCGCGCCAGTTCGGCGTCAGCAGGCAGTCACTGCACGAGATGGTCGGCGAACTGGAGGACGCCGGGCACCTGTACCGGGTGCCCGGCGCCACCGGGCGGACCGTGCGGCTGGTGCTCACCGAGGGCACCGAACGGCTGCTCGCCGCCGCCGAAGGCCCGATGATGCGGGCCGAACACGACCTCGTCGCCGGGTTGACCGCACGGGAGACGGAAGCACTGCGTGGCCTGCTGCAGAAACTGCTCGCGCAGGCCACCGACGACGAAAGCTGGCTGAGTTACTGAAGCGCGTCCTGCTTGATGCGCTTGCCCAGCACGATGGCGACCCCGGCGGCGGCGATCATGCACAGGCCGACCGCCCACAGCCCGGTCCGCTGGCTGCCGGTGGCGTCCTTCAGCCAGCCGGTGATGTAGGGCGCGGCGAACCCGCTGATGTTGCCCAGCGAGTTGATCATCGCGATCCCGCCGGCCGCCGCGGCCCCGGAGAGGAAGCTCGACGGCAGCGCCCAGAAGGTCGGCAGCGCCGAGCAGACCCCGGTGGCGCAGATGGTCACCGCGACCATCGCCAGCACCGGGTTGCCCAGGTACAACGCCACCGGGATGGCCGCGCCGCCGACCAGCATCGGCAGCGCCACGTGCCAGGTGCGCTCGCCGGTCCGGTCGCCGTGGCGCGCCCACAGCACCATCACCACCGCGCCGACCACGTACGGGATCGCGGTGATCAGCCCGGTCTCGGTGATGGAGAACTGCACGCCGAACTGCTGCTTGAACCCGGCGATGATGGTCGGCAGGAAGAACCCGAGCGCGTAGAGGCCGTAGGCGATGCCGAAGTAGACGAACGCCAGCGCCAGGATGCGCGGGTGGGTCAGCGCCTTGCGCAACGGCCAGTGGTGCTTCTGCTCGGTGTTCGCCTTCTCCGCGTCCAAGGTGGACGCAAGCCAGGTGCGCTCGCTCTCGGTCAGCCACTTGGCCTTCTCCGGGCGGTCGGTCAGGTAGAACCAGGTGACGAAGGCCAGCAGGATCGCCGGTACGCCCTCGACCAGGAACATGAACCGCCAGCCGGACAGGCCGAACACCCCGTCGCCGCCGGAGATCAGCAGGCCGGAGACGGTCGAGCCGACCGCCGAGGAGATCGGCACCGCGGCCATGAACATCGCCACGGCCTTCGCGCGCTGCGCGGCCGGGAACCAGAAGGTCAGGTACAGGATGATCCCGGGGAAGAAGCCCGCCTCGGCGACCCCGAGCAGGAACCGCAGGACGACCAGCGTGGTCGCGTTCGGCACGAAGGCCATCACGGTGGCCACCACGCCCCAGGTGATCATGATCCGGGCCATCCACCGCCGCGCGCCGAACCGGTGCAGCGCCAGGTTGCTCGGCACCTCGAGCAGCAGGTAGCCGAGGAAGAAGATGCCGGACGCGAACCCGAAGACGGTCGCGGTCAGCCCGAGTTCCTCGTTCATCCCCGCCGGAGCGGCGAAGGCAAGATTGACCCGGTCCAGGTAGTTCACGAAGTACAGCAGGCAGAGGAACGGCATCAGCCGCAGCGCCACCTTGCGGAGCACGCGGTCACCGGGATCAGTCGCCTTCATGATCGCCCATCACAGGCCCGTCGCGCCGCCGAGTCAAGTGGCTCCTACCGTGTCGGCATGACTGAACAGCCGCTCGCACTGGTCACCGGAGCTTCGCGGGGCATCGGCGCCGCCGTCGCGCAGGCGCTCGAACCCACCCACCAGGTGCTGCTCGGCGGCCGGGACGCCGCCGCGCTGGCCGAGCGCGCGGCCGGGTCACCCGGTACGCGGCCGTGGGCGGTCGACCTGGGCGACTTCGACGCCGTGCGCGCGGCCGTCGCCGGGATCGACCGGCTCGACGTGCTGGTCCACTCGGCCGGGGTGGCCGAACTGGGGACCGTGGAGCAGGCCACCGCCGAGGACTGGCGGCGCAACTTCGAGGTGAACGTGGTGGTGGTCGCCGAGCTGACCCGGTTGCTGCTGCCCGCGTTGCGAGCCGCCAAGGGGCACGTCGTGGTGATCAACTCCGGTGCCGGGCTCAACGCACGGCCGGGCTGGGGTCCCTACGCGGCGAGCAAGTTCGCCGTGCGTGCCTTCGCCGACGTCCTGCGCGCCGAGGAGGAGCCGAACGGCATCCGCGTCACGTCCGTCCATCCCGGACGGACCGACACCGACATGCAGCGGACGATCGTCGCCGGGGAGGGCAACGAGTACGACCCCGACCGGTACCTGCGGCCGGACTCGGTGGCGAAGGCGGTGCTGGCCGCGGTGTCCGCGAGCCCGGACGCGCACCTCACCGAACTCGTCGTGCGGCCGCGATGACCACCACGCCGGCCACGGCCACCAGCAGGTTCGCGTAGAGCTCGTACCCGTGCAGCACCTCGAAGCGCGGGAAGACGTACCGGTTGAACGCGTTCAGGAACGGCCCGAGGATCGGCTGGTGGGCGAGGTGGTCGATGGTGCCGCTGAGGCCCATCAGCACCAGGAGCCCGCCCAGGGTCTCCCACGACTTCCGCATGGTGAACGACGCTAGGGAGCCCGGCCCGCGCGGTGATCGGCCGAAGGTATCGGCCGCGGCGACTTCGGTATCGGATCCGCCCGCGACGAGCCGATCGCTGGGTAGGTTCGCTGCGTGAGCACCCGCACCCGCCGTCAGTGGATCGTGGACAGCGTGGTGTTCGGGCTCGCCGTGGTGTTCGGGCTCTGGCTGGCGGTGGGCCGGATGCGGTGGTGGCCCTCGCCCGAACCGGCCTGGCTGCTCGATCTGGACCAGGTCGCCGGTGCGCTCGGCTGCGCCGCGCTGTGGTTCCGCCGCCGGTGGCCGGTGCCGCTGGCGGCTGCGCTGATCGCGCTGTCCTCGTTCTCCGAGCTGGTCGGCGGGGCGGCGATGGTGGCCCTGTTCACCGTCGCCGTGCTGCGGCCGCCGCGGGTCACCGCGCTGCTGTTCGCCGGTGGTCTGGTCGCCGCCTTCACCTACCAGGAACTGCGGCCGGAGCCCGACGCGCCCGCGTCGCTGATGCTGTTGTTCGGGCTGGTGGTGCAGGGCGCGGTGGTCGGCTGGGGGCTGGCGATCCACCACCGGCGCAAGCTGGTGGTGTCCCTGCGGGAACGCGCGGTCCGGGCCACGCGCGAGGAGATCGCCCGCGAGATGCACGACGTGCTCGGGCACCGGCTTTCCCTGCTCAGCGTGCACGCGGGCGCGCTGGAGTTCCGGCCGGACGCGCCCGCCGACGAGATCGCGCGGGCCGCGAAGGTGATCCGGGAAAGCTCGCACCAGGCGTTGCAGGACCTGCGCGAGGTGCTCGGGGTGCTGCGCGCGCCGGTCGGTGACCGGCCCCAGCCGGGCATCGGTGACCTGGACGCGTTGCTGGAGGAGTCCCGTCAGGCGGGCATGCGCGTCGAACTCCGGCGGCACCTCCGGGGCGAGCCGCCGGACACGCTCGGCCGGACCGCGTACCGGATCGTCCAGGAAAGCCTGACCAACGCCCGCAAGCACGCACCCGGCGCGGCCGTCGAGGTCACTGTGGACGGTGGGCCCGAGAACGGCCTGACCGTCGAGGTGACCAACTCGGCGGCAGGCCGGTCGAGCGGTTCGGGCCAGGGGCTCGCCGGGCTGACCGAGCGCGCGGCCATCGTGGGCGGGCGGCTGACCTACGGCCCGGAAGCCGCCGGTGAGTGGCGGGTGTCGGCCTGGCTACCGTGGCCGCCGTGATCCGGGTGCTGCTCGTCGACGACGATCCGCTGGTGCGTGCCGGGCTGCGCATGATGCTCGGCGGCGCCGAAGACCTGCGGGTGGTCGCCGAAGCCGGGGACGGCACCGAGGTGCCGGCGCTGGTCGAAGCGCACGAACCGGACGTGGTCCTGATGGACATCCGGATGCCCGCGATGGACGGGCTCACCGCCACCGAAGCCCTGCGTGCCCGGCCGTCGGCGCCCGAGGTCATCGTGCTGACCACCTTCGACGCCGATCGCCACGTGCTGCGCGCACTGCGGGCCGGAGCCGCCGGGTTCCTGCTCAAGGACACCCCGCCCGGCGAGATCGTGGCCGCGGTCCGGCAGGTGGCGCAGGGCAACCCGGTGCTGTCCCCCGCGGTGACCCGGCGGCTGATGGACCGGGTCGCCGAGTCCGATCAGGACCGCCGCCGCACCCGCGCGGCGTCGCGGCTGGCCCGGTTGAACGAACGGGAGCGCGAGGTCGCCGTCGAGGTCGGCCGCGGCCGGTCGAACGCGGAGATCGCCCGGACGCTGCACCTCGGCGTCCCGACGGTGAAAACGCACGTCTCGTCGATCCTGACCAAGCTCGACCTGAACAACCGGGTGCAGATCGCGCTCCTCGTCCACGACGCCGACCTGGTCTAACGCTCCAGCGCGGCGACGATCCCGGCGACCACGTCCTGCCAGTGCGCCCGCTGCCGCTCGCGCTCGCCGGCGTCCGCCAGCCGCTCCTGGTGCACGCCGAGCCGCGCCCGGCCCTCGCCCGCGGAGGTCACCGTCAACTGCAGCGTGGTGTCGTGGCTCCAGCCGGACGGCTGCCAGGTGAGCCGGAGGCGGTCGAGTTCGCGGAAGCTGCGCGTCTCGCCCCGCACCCCGGCCGCCGTCTCGTACCCGGTGCCCGGCTCGCGCGGGAGCGTGACGCCCTCGCCCAGCCAGATCGCGACACCCTCCGGCGAGGTGAGGAAGTCCCACACCTCGGCCACCGGGTGGTCCAGCGTCTTCGACACCCCGATCTGCCACCCGGCGTCGCGGGTGCGCCCGACCTCGTTCGACTGAGTCATGAACCCAGCATGACGGCTATAGCGGACAGCTCTGGTCCGCCTTCCACGGCGAATTCAGGCGCGCAGGCGAGCCGACGTCTCCGCGACGGCCGTCTGCGCGGCACGGCGGTCCACCTTGGTCGACTCCCCGTCCGCGACGACCTGCTCGCCCGCCACCCAGACGTCGCGCACCCGCCGCGAACCCACGCCCCACACCAGGTTCGCCAGCAGTTGCGCGTCCGGCACGTCGAGGCCCGTGGCGAACGCCGGGTCGTCCAGGTCGAGGTGCACCAGATCCGCCCAGCGACCGGCTTCCAGCGCGCCGATGTCCGACCGGCCGAGTGCGTCGGCACCGCCGCGCGTGGCCAGCAGCAGCGCGTCCGCCGCGCTCAACGCGGTCGAATCCCCGGTCGCCAGCCGCGAGAACATCGCCGAGAGCTGCACCTCTTCCCACAGGTCCAGGTCGTCGTTGCTGGCCGGGCCGTCGGTGCCCAGGCCGACCGGCACCTTCGCCGCACGCAGTTCCGCCAGCCGCGCGATGCCGGAGGCGAGCTTCGCGTTCGACCCGGGGCAGTGCGCGACGCCGACCCCGTGCCCGGCGAACAACGCGATGTCCTCGTCGGACAGGTGGATCGCGTGGGCGGCGATCATCCTGGTGTCCAGCAGGCCGACCTTGGCCAGCAGCTTCGGCACCGAACCGTGCTCGGCGCGCTGCTTCTCGTCCTCCGCGCGGGCCTCGGCCACGTGGATCTGCACCAGCGCGTCCCGGTGCACGGCGGATTCCGCGGTCAGCCGCAGCGCCTCCTCCGGCAGCGTGTACGCCGAATGCGGGCCGTAGCTGAGTTCGATGCGCTCACCCGGGCCGAAGCGCAGGCCGTCGGCGTCGATCCAGTTGTCGATCGCGGTCAGCTGCGCCCGCCAGTCCATGCCGGGCAGATCCATGATCGGCGCGCCGATCGACACGCGGGCGCCGGTGGCCAGCACCGCGTCGGCGAGCTGCTCGCCGTGGAAGTACATCTCCGCGCTGGTGGTGACGCCGTGGCGGAGCATTTCGACCGAGCCCAGCAGCATGCCGGTGCGGATGTCCTCCGGGCGCAACCGCGCCTCGGCCGGCCAGATGACCTCGCTGAGCCACCGCAGCAGCGGCAGGTCCGAGCCCATGCCGCGCAGCAGCACCATCGGGCTGTGCGCGTGCGTGTTGACCAGGCCGGGCAGCAGGACGCCGGTCAGCTCGGTGCGCGGGGCGTCGCTCTCGGGGGCGGTCGAGGCCGGACCGCAGTGGGCGATCCGCCCGTCCGCGTCGACATCGACCACCGCGTCGCGGAGCACGGCACAGGAAGGATCGGCGGGGAGGACGACAGGAGCGTGGAAACGACGGCGCATCACGGGATTCTACGGGGTGCGGTTCACTCGTCCATCAGCCCGGAACGCCAGGCCCACGCGGCGGTCTCCACCCGGTTGCGCGCGCCGATCTTGCCCTGCACCGACGCCAGGTGCGTTTTCACCGTGGACAGCGACAGGAACAGTTCGCTGCCGATCTCGGTGTTGGTCAGCCCGCGCGCGGTCGCCTTCACCACGTCGATTTCGCGCGCGGTCAGCGACTCCGACGGCGGATCGACCGCCTGCCGGGCCGGTTTGCTGTCGAAGTGCTTCAGCAGGCGCACGGTGATCTGCGGTGACACCAGCGCGTCCCCGCGGGCGGCCGCGCGCACCGCCTCGATCAGCAGCGCGGGCCCGGCGTCCTTGAGCAGGAAGCCGCTGGCGCCGTTGCGCAACGCGGTGTGCACGTATTCGTCGAGGTCGAAGGTGGTGACCACGACGACCTTCAGCGGGTCGGTGACCTCCGGCCCGGCCAGCTGCCTGGTCACCGCCAGCCCGTCCAGTTCGGGCATGCGGATGTCCAGCAGGCAGACGTCCGGGCGCAGCTCGCGCGCCTGGCGCACGGCGTCCACGCCGTTCGCCACGTCGGCCACCACCTCGATGTCGTCCTGCGCGTCGAGGATCATGCGGAAACCCATCCGCACCATTTCCTGATCGTCCGCGATCAGCACCCGGATCATTCCGCTCCCGCCAGTGGCAACCACGCTTCGACCAGCCAGCCACCCTCCGGCGACGGCCCGGCCGAAAGCCGTCCGTGCAGCAGCGCGACCCGTTCGCGCATGCCGACCAGACCGTATCCGCTGGAGACCGGCGCGGTCCGCTGGCTCTGCCCGCGTCCGTTGTCGCTCACCCTGATGTGCAGTTCGCCCTGCTCTTCCCGCACCGACACCCAGGCGACGCTGGCGCCGGCGGCGTGCTTGCCGATGTTCGTCAGCGACTCCTGGACCAGGCGCAACGCCGAGCGGGCCACCTCCTGCGGCAGGTCTTCCGGCAGGTTCAGCTGGATCTTGGTGTACACCCCGTGGTTCGCCGCGTCGACCATCTTGTGCAGGTCGGCGGCCAGGTCCATGGTGGCCTGCTCGCTGAACTCGGTGGTGCCAGCCGGGTGGTCGCCGCGCATGCTGCGCACCAGCCGCCGCATCGCGGTCAGCGCTTCGGTGCCCGCGGTCTCGATCCGGTCCAGCGCGTCCAGCGCCACCTGCGGGTTCTTCCCGGCGACCATCTTCGCTGCCTGCGCCTGCACCACGATCCCGGTCACGTGGTGGGCCACCACGTCGTGCAGTTCCCTGGCCAGCGCCATGCGCTCGGAGGTCTGCGCGTCGGTGACCGCGGACTGCACCACCTGCTTGCGCTCGGAGTCGCGTGAGCGCAGGAACAACCCGGTGGCCACCGAGATGCCGAGCAGGAGGACCGCGGAGAGCACGTGCGGCTGCAGGTCGTCGAGGTCGAACGTGGGCCCGGAGGGCAGGGTGTTGACCACCGCGCCGGCCGCCACCACCGCGGAGAGGGCGGCGATGGCGGGGACGGCACGGGCGTTGCCGACGTACCGGATCAGCAACACGGTCATCGCCGCCCCGGCCCCGACCTGGGCGATGGGGGTGCCGCCCGCGAGCACGTAGCTCGCGTGGCCCCGCAGCACCAGCCGCGTGACCACCACGGACACCAGCATCACCCCGGCCAGCGCCCAGGCCGCCGGTACCGGTTTCCGGATCGCCACCACGGCGAGCACCACCGCGACGAACGAGCAGAGCAGCGTCGGCCCGACCCGCGGGCCGGACTCGAAGGCCGCGGCCAGGTCGAAGAACATCAGCAGGGACAGCCCGCCGACCAGCGGCCACTGCCCGCTGACCACTTCGGCGAACCGGGTCTTCCGCTTGCGCTGCGCCGGGCGCCGGGCGCCAAGGCCGAACAACACGGCGGCGATCAGCAACCCCAGGCCGAAGAACGGGGACCGGCCGCTCACCGTGGCGCTGACCGGGTCCATGTTCCCGCGCGTGGCGATGGACAGCACGCAGGAGACGACCAGCGAACTGGTCGCGGCGAAGGCGACCCCCGGCCGGGCCGCGCGCACCACGAAGATCACGAGTTCGACACCGGCCACCGTCTCGGCGAAGGACAGCTCGTCCAGCACCGTCGAGTAGGCCGGGACGCGGCCGAAGCGCAGCAGCGCCGAGGTGAACAGCAGCACGCCCGCACCGGCGAACGCGGCGGTGACCGGCTGTTTGCGCGCCCACACCGCGCACGCCGACATCAGCAGGATGCCGGGCACCATCCCCAGGTCACGCAGGCGCGGGCCGACGGCGTCGAACCCGGCGCCGGCGATGATCACCAGGTCGCACAGCAGTGCGGCGAGCAGCACCATGCCGGGCACGCCGAGCCACCGCAGGAAGGCGGAGACCCGGTCGGTGAGCTGGTCGGCGGTGGGCACGGAAGCGACGGTAGAGGATCGCGCGCGTCCCGCACCTTGGCCGCCTGGCCATCTCCCCCTCGGCCGATCGGCCGAGGTCGCCGCGGCCCGCGGTGGCCGTCTGCCCGAAGCCCGGCCCCCGCCCGCTGCGCGAGTCTTCTCGGCGAAACGCGGTCCGAGAACGAGGAGACTTCCGGTGCAGAATCCACAGTGGACGAACGACGGCCCGCCCGTGCTGTCCGGCAGGGGACTGGTCAAGCGCTACGGCGCCCAGTACGCGCTGGCCGGGGTCGACATCGACGTCCGCGCCGGGGAGGCGATCGCCATCGTCGGGCCGTCCGGCTCGGGCAAGACCTCGTTGCTGCACGTGCTGGCCGGCATCCTCAAGGCCGACGACGGCGCGATCCACCTCGGCGGCAAGCGGGTCGACCAGCTCAGCGAGACCAAGCGCAGCGAGCTGCGGCGCTCGGAGTTCGGCTTCGTCTTCCAGTCGGGCATGCTGGTCGCCGAGCTGACCGCCGAGGAGAACGCCGCGCTGCCGCGGCTGCTCGCCGGGACCGGCCGCAAGGAGGCGATCACCGCCGCCCGCGGCTGGCTGGCCAGGCTCGGGCTCGCGGGCAAGGAGCAGCGACGCCCGGGTGAGCTCTCCGGTGGTGAGGCGCAGCGGGTGGCGATCGCCAGGGCGCTGGCGCACCAGCCGAAGGTGATCTTCGCCGACGAGCCGACCGGGGCGCTGGACACGCGCACCGGCCGCGACACGATGAGCGCGCTGCTCGCCTCCGCCGCCGAGACCGGCGCCGCGGTGATCGTGGTGACCCACGACCGCGAGCTGGCCGAGTCCATGCCGCGCACGGTGGCCATCCGCGACGGCCGGATCGATGTGCGGGTCGCGGCATGAACCCGTTCCAGCTGGCCATGCGCGTGCTGCGGGGTGACCGCCGGACGCGGGTCTCGGCCATCCTCACCGGCGTCGGGGTCGCCGTGGCGACCGCGCTGGTCCTGCTGCTGGTCGGCCTGCCGTTCGGCACGCAGGCGCGAGCCGAACGCTCGTTGTGGCAGCAACAGATGTTCAGCTCGTCGGACGAAGGTGCGGCCACCCTGGCCAAGGTGATCTCCAACGACTACTTCGACGGCCGGGAGATCATCCGCGTCGACGTGGCGCAACTGTCGCAAGTGGACTACCTGCCACCGGGCATCGACCGGCTGCCCGGTCCCGGCGAGGCGGTCGTCTCACCGGAACTGGCGCAGCTGATGGATTCGCGGATGGCGTCGCAGCTGTCCGACCGCTTCGGCACGGGCCAGCGGTCGATCCTCGGCGAGGAGGCGCTGGCCTACCCGGAACAGCTGGTGGCGCTGGTCGGGCACGCCCCGGAGGACATGCCGGAGCGAGCCAGGCCGGTGAACGGCTTCCCGAAGACCGGCGCCCAGCCGGATCCGCTGCTGCAGTTGCTGTCCGGCGTCGGTGTGGTGGTGCTGCTGGTGCCGAGCCTGGTGCTGGTCGCCTCGTCCGCCCGCCTGACCGCCGCCCGGCGTGAGCAGCGGCTGGCCGCGCTCCGGCTCGCCGGGGCCACGCCGAAGCAGGTGATCGGCATGGTCGCCGCCGAGACCGCGCTCGCCGCGGTGGCCGGGGCGGTCCTCGGCCTGGCGGTGAGCCCGCTGGTGAACGCGCTGGCCACGGTGGTCCCGTGGGCGGGTGGCACCTGGCAGTCGGACGACTTCGCGCTGCCCCTGCCGCTCGCCATCGGCATCACCGCGGCCCTGCCCGCGCTGGTGCTGCTGGCCGCGGTCGCCGGGCTCCGGCGGGTGGTCACCACGCCGCTCGGCGCGACCGGCGGGCACACCAAGAAGCCGCTGCACTGGTGGCGCCTGCTCGCGCTCCCCGCGGCCGGGCTGTTCTTCTTCTACGCGATTTCGACGGCCAAGGACGGCGGCGGGATCCTGGTCGTGCTCGGCGGGCTGGCCGTGCTGGTCGGGTCGGCGGCGGTGATCGGGCCGTGGGTGACCTCGGCGGTCGGCGGCATCTTCGTCCGGGTGTGGCGCAAACCTGCCGGACTGCTCGCCGGTCGGCGGCTGCGTGACGACCCGAAGGGCGCCTACCGCGCGTCGGCCGGGGTGGTGCTCGCGGTGTTCGCCGGATCGATGGCGCTGACCCTGCTGCCGAGCCTCGAATCGCTCGCCGGTGGCGGCCGTTCCTTCCACGATTCGGTGCTCTACCTGGACACCGACGCGACGGCCGCGCAGCAGCTCACCGACCAGGCGAACGCCGAGCTGACCCGGTACGGCGTGCCGGAGCGGGCGGCCGCCATCCCGCAGGTCGTACTGCGGGAACCGGGTTCGGAGGGCGGCCGGTACACGCAGGTGCTCGACTGCGCGAGCGCCCGCAGCCTGCTGCGGTTCGACCCGGGGACGTGCGACGGGAAGCCCGCCGTCTACACGGGCTCCGCGCTGGACCTGACCGGCATGACGGTCTCCGGCGACGACAGCCCGGGGCAGCCGCTGGTCCCGGGGCAGCCGCTGGTCGCGGGCACGGTCGTGCGCGAGGTCGCCCCACGCGGTGAAGACCGGTTCACTTCCACGTTCGTCGACCCGTCGGCGGTGCCTGCCGGGGTGCAGCCGCAGTACTACACGATCGCCGTGCCGACCACGCCGGAGACGCGCGAGGTGGTGCGGACGGCACTGGTCGGCGCGGCCGCCGGGGAGCAGATCAACAGCCGTGAGCTGATGCTCGGCAACCAGCAGACCGAACTGGGCGACCTGCGGCGGGTGACGGTGATCGGGCTGGTCGCGGCGGGTGTGCTGGCCGGGTGCAGCGCGGCGATCGCCACCGCGGGCTCGGTGATGGACCGGCGGCGCACCTTCGGCGCGCTGATCGCCGCGGGCACCCCGGTGCGCACGCTGGCCCGAGCCCTGCGCACGGAAGCGGCGTTGCCCGCACTGGTCGCCACCATCGGCGCCGGGGTGGTCGGCGCGGTCGTCGGCCTCGGGCTGTTCAGCCTGGTCGACGACGGTCCCGTGGTGCTCAGCCCGTGGATCCTGGCGCCGGTGGTGCTGGGCGCCGGGGTCGCGGTGCTGGCAGCTTCGGTGTGCACCCCGGCCCTGAACCGGGTGCGCGCCGAACCCCTCGCCGACGAGTGAGGGATTGCTAGGAGTGGGGCATTACTTGCGTTGATTGCTAGTAATGCCCCACTCATAGCGTTCAGCGGCGTTCGAAGATCAGGTCCCGGCTGACGCGGCCCTCTTCGCGGGCGCGGTTCTCGAACTTGGTCACCGGGCGCCAGTCGGGGCGCGGTGCCCAGTCGTCGTACCGGTTGACCAGGGTCGGTTCCGCGGAGAGCACCTCGAGCATCTGCTCGGCGTAGTTCTCCCAGTCGGTCGCCAGGTGCAGCGTGCCGCCGGGCTGCAGCCGCGAGGCGACGAGCTTGACGAACTCCGGCTGGACCAGGCGCCGCTTGTGGTGACGCTTCTTCGGCCACGGGTCCGGGAAGAAGATCCGCACACCGTGCAGCGAATCCTCCGGGACGTGCCTGGTGAGCAGCACGACGGCGTCGCCGTTGATCAGGCGCAGGTTCTTCACGCCGAGCTTCTCGGCACGCAGCATCAACTGGCCGAGGCCCGCCTCGTACACCTCGACGGCGACGTAGTTCAGCTCCGGCGCGGCGGCGGCCAGCTGCGAGGTCGTCTCGCCCATGCCGGAGCCGATCTCGAGCAGCACCGGCGCTTCCCGGCCGAACCACGCGCCGAAGTCGAGCGGGCCCTCGGGCAACTCGGCCACCTTGCGGCCGAGCGACGGCCAGTGTTCTTCCCACGCACGCTGCTGCCCGACGGTCATCCGGCCACCACGCTGCACGTAGCTGACCACGCTGCGCAACCGCGGCTGGTTCTCGCTTTCCACCCGGCAAACCTAACCGCCGGTCAGCGGACCGCTTCGAACTCCCCCAGCCGCGCGCGCAGCCCGGCGAGCCCGGGCACCGCGATGGGGCTCGGCGTGGAGCCGCTGTGCGCGGGCAGCACGTCGATCCAGCCGGTGTGGCGATCGGTGTTCAGGATGGTCGTCGGGATCCGGTGCCCGGAGGGACCGCCTTCCGACGGCATGAACTCCCAATAGCCCGCTTCGCCATCCGCGCCCCACGGAACGTACTCCCAGCCGATGCGCCGGCTGAGCAACTGCGCGACCCGGTCCTCGACGCGGAAGCCGCTTTCGCGCGAGTCCAGTTCACCGGCCACCACAGCCCGCAGCCACCAGGGCGCGGGTACGCGAGCGCCACCCGCCGCTGTCGCCCGGTAGAGCGCGAGCACCTGATCCTCGGGGGCGCGATGCACCCACGCACGCCGGATGTCGGACGGTTTGACCGCCGCCGCCACGATGCGGGGCATTTCGATCGCCTGCGACCATTCGAGTCCCACCATCGGCTCGAGCCGGAGCTGGCGCGGGGCAGGTCGCTGGGCGGGGATGTTGCCTTCGACTCCTCGATCGGTTTTCACCACCGTCAAGGGTCACCTCCGTAGAGTTCCGTGACGGGTTCACTAGTCAAAATGCCTGGTCAGCGGCCTGGTGTCTGCCCTCTGTGAGCGAACCCACAGCGTATTTACATGGTCTTAACCCGGCGGCGTGCAGTAGTGCTTCCATAGTATGTCGCTTAGATCTTGTAATTCGTTACTACCTGTTCGCGGCACTTTCCCGTGATCTTTTGCCTGGGCGGCCCCGCTCGCAATGATTCCCCCATTTCCCACCTTTTTGGCCCCCAAACCACCCACCCTCCACAACATTCCACCACCCCGCCCACCCAACCCCACACCCCCAAACCCAAACCCACACCCCAATCCCCACGTTCAGACAGGCGAGTTCTGCGTTCAGGTGGCCGAATTCCACCTTCCGGGGCAGGCGAGTGCCACTTTCGGGTGGCCGAGTTCGGCTTCGCGGTAGCCGAAGTCCTCGTTCGTGGCCCCGAGTTCTACCCCCAGGCTGGCGAGTGTCACTTTTGGACAGCTGAACGTGCCCCGGCTCACATTCGCCGACGATCGGCGGGTGCCACATCCCAACAGCCGAACCCCACATTCGGGAAGCCGAGTCCCACACTCACGCACCCGAACTCCACGCTCGGGAAGCCGAACCCCACGTTCAGATAAGCGAGTTCCACACTCGAGCAATCGAGTTCGACATCCAGACCGGCGAGTGCCACGTTCAAGCAGCCGAACCCACGTTCGGGAGGCCGAGTCCCACACTCACGCACCCGAGTCCTGCACTCAGGCAGGCGATCCCCACGTTCGGGAGGCCGAGTCCCACACTCACGCGCCCGAACTCCACGCTCGGGAAGCCGAACCACGTTCAGGTAAGCGAGTTCCACACAGGCAGCCGAGCCCCGCGTTCGGGTAGCTGCGCTCGGACGGCTCAGGTCCGCCGGGGCCGAGCGGCCGGGTGGTCGTGGCCACCCGAGACGAAATGAAAGGGCCCGGGTCGCCCCCCGAAGTGGCGGCCCGGGCCCTTTCCCCCGTTCCGGTTCTGCGCACCCCCGTGCCGCGGAGCCGGATTCCCCTGTAGAGGCTTTATGCGTCCCGCTTCTTCGCGGTGCTGATGGCGATCGCCAGCATGATCACGGCGAAGCCGGCGAAGTACGCCAGTGCCCAAGCCGGGCTCAGCGTGGACGACGACAGCGGCGGCCCCGCGGCCTCCCCGCCCATGGCGCCGTTCGACGCGCCGTCGCCGGCGATGAACTTGTGCGCCACGTTGAACGGCATCCACTGGTGGATGTCGTCGCCGATCGACGGGATCAGCGGCACCAGGCCTTCGACCGCCAGGTTGTAGATCAGCAGCAGCGAGATCGCCCCGGCGCTGTGCCGGATCAGGATGCCGACGGCCACCGCGACCACCGCGGCCAGTGCGAACACCGGGCCGATGCCCGCCACGTTGATCCACTTCGCGGTGGTGTTCAGCGCCAGGTCGGCCTCGGGCTGCAGCAGGTTCGCGATGCCCCACGAGCCGAAGCCGGCGATCTCCCCGATCACCAGCGCCAGCAGCGCGACCACCACGGTCTTCGCCAGCAGCGCCGAACCCCGGTGCGGCACCGCCTGGAACGTGGTGCGGATGGTGCCGAAGCGGTACTCCGTGGTGACCGCCAGCGCGGCCAGCACCATCACCACGGCCAGGCCGAAGGAGTACCCGAATTCGGCACTGCCGACCGTGACGAACTCGATGTTCTCGGCGGTGCCGGTGACCAGCGCGGCGAACCCGATGGTGACGACCAGCGTGATCAGCGCGCACCACCACGGTGAGCGCGTGGTGAACAACTTGATGCGTTCGACAGCGAGCAGAGTCATGGTTGTCTCCAGAAAGTCACTGACCGGTCGGCGCGAGGATCTGCGCCGCTTCGGTCTCCAGGCCGGTGTGGTACTCCACGGAGTCGCCGGTGATCTGCATGAACGCCTGCTCCAGCGAGCCCTGCAGCGGGCTCAGCTCGTGCAGCACGATCCCGTGCTGGGCGGCGATCTCACCGATCTTCGCACTGTCCAAATCGGACACGATCAGCGCGTCGTCGTCCGCGGTCACCTGCGCGCTGGCGTTGGTCAGCAACTGGCCCAGCTGCGGCAGCTGCGGGCTGCGCACCTTCACCGTGTTCTCCGACGCCCGGGCCACGAAGTCCTTTGTGGAGCTTTGCGAGATCAGCTTCCCCCGGCCGATCACCACCAGCTCGCTCGCGGTCAGCGCCATCTCCGAGAGCAGGTGGCTGGAGACGAACACCGTGCGGCCCTCGTCGGCCAGCCGGTGCATGAACTTGCGGATCCAGAGGATGCCCTCCGGGTCCAGCCCGTTCACCGGCTCGTCGAACAACAGCACCTCGGGGTCGCCCAGCAGCGCCGCGGCGATCCCCAGCCGCTGCGACATGCCCAGCGAGAACCCACCGGCGCGCTTGCCGGCCACCGAGGTCAGGCCGACGGTGTCGAGCACCTCGTCGACCCGGCTCGCGGCGATCTTGTTCGACTTCGCCATCCACGCCAGGTGCGCGCGGGCCGAGCGGTTCGGGTGCACCCACTTGGCGTCCAGCAGTGCGCCGACCGTCCTCAGTGGATTCTTCAGCTCGTGGTACCGCTTGCCCCCGATGCTCACGCGGCCCGCGGTCGGGTTGTCCAGCCCCAGGATCATGCGCATGGTGGTCGACTTCCCGGCCCCGTTCGGGCCGAGGAAGCCGGTGACCCGGCCCGCCGCGACGCTGAACGACAGCTGGTCGACGGCGACCGTCTTCCCGTACCTCTTGGTGAGGCCTTCTGCCTCGATCATGTCTCCTCCTCGGCAGCGGAACGCCGGATGCGACCCCATCGTTTCCCGGCGCCGCGCCCTCGCGCGTCATCCCTGGGAGCGAACTTCCCACCCGACTGCAGTCGTAGCTTGGCCTGTCGCGAGGACCAGGGCGATCGGTGATCCCCCTGAGACGACCCTGAACTCGCTAGGAGACACCCGGGCGGGTAAGCCCGGTCTCGTACGCCAGCACCACGGCCTGGACCCGGTCGCGCAGCTCGAGTTTCGCCAGTATCCGGCCGACGTGGGTTTTGACCGTCGCCTCGGACAGGAAGAGAGCCTCGGCGATCTCGGTGTTGGACATTCCCTTGGCGATCAACACCAAAACCTCGCGCTCGCGTTCGGTGAGCACGTTGAGCACCGCCGCGTCGCGCAGCGGGGCGTCCCCGGAGCCGACGAACCGGTCGAGCAGCCGCCGGGTCACCGACGGCGAGACCACCGCCTCGCCACTGGCCACCGACCGCAGCGCCGAGACCAGGTGGTCCGGCGGGGTGTCCTTGAGCAGGAAGCCGCTGGCGCCGCCGCGCAACGCCGCGTAGACGTACTCGTCCAGGTCGAAGGTGGTCATCACGAGCACGCGCGCGGTGCCGGCCTCGACGATCAGCTTGGTCGCCTCGACCCCGTCGAGCACCGGCATCCGGACGTCCATCAGCACCACGTCCGGCCGCAGTTCCTCGGCCAGCCGCGCGGCTTCACGGCCGTTCCCGGCCTCGCCGACCACGTCGATGTCGGGCTGGGCCCCGAGCACCATGCGGAACCCGACGCGCATCAGCTCCTGGTCGTCGACCAGCACCACCCGGATCACGAGTCCAACCTAACCGGCAGGGTGGCGTGCACGCGCCAGCCGCCACCCGGCCGTGGGCCGACCTCCAGCTTGCCGCCGAGCACGTTCGCCCGTTCCCGCATGCCGATCAGGCCGTTGCCGCCGGGTAGTTGTGCCACCGCGCTGGTGGCCCCGCGCGCGGGTACCGGCACCGGGCGCACGCCGTTGCCGTTGTCGGACACCTCGATGCGCACGCCGTCGGCCTCGCGATGCACCTTCACCACCGCCTTCGCTCCGGGACCGCCGTGCTTGAGGGTGTTCGTCAGCGACTCCTGCACGATCCGGTAGACGCCGAGGGACACCCCGGCCGGCAGGTCGTCGAAGTTCTCGTCGACCTCCACGTCCACCGGCACCCCGGCGGCGCCGACCCGCTGGGCCAGCTCGGTCAGCGAGTTCGCGTTGGGCTGCGGCACGCGCGGCTCGTTGTCGGCGTCCTCGTTGCGCAGCACGTCGAGCAGCCGCCGCAGCTCGGCGAGCGCGCCGCGGCCGGTCTCGGAGATCGTCTGCACCGCGCGCTCGGCCAGGTCCGGGTTGGACCGGATGGCGTAGGAGGCGCCGTCGGCCTGCACCACGATGACGCTCACCGCGTGCGCCACCACGTCGTGCAGCTCGCGGGCGATCCGGCCGCGTTCGTTGGCCACCGCGATGCGGGTGGCCTGGTCTCGTTCGGTCTCCAGGAGATGCAACCTGGCCTCCACTTCCGCGTGGTACGCCCGCCGGGCCCCGACGAACTCGCCGAGCAGCCAGCAGAACGCGTTGGCGAGCACGATCAGCACGATGTTGATCGCCAGCTCGTCGGTGCGCTGCACGATCAGCTGGAGCACGCTGGTCGTGACGCTGATCAGCAGGTACAGCGCGCCGTGGCGGCGTCCGGCGTAGACGACCAGGGTGTAGACCGCGATCGTCCCGGCGAAGAACCCGGCCACGCCGAGTTCCAGCCCGCCGTGCACGGCGCCGAGCAGCAGCGCCGCGTAGGCCGCCCACACCGGGCGCTTGCGCCGGAACACCACCGGCAGCACGACCAGGAAGTCCAGCGGCACGGTGACGTACCACGGGTGGATCGCCAGTCCGGTCTGCTCGGTGTCCGACACCACGAACAACAGCAGGTCGAACAGCAGCAGCAACAGGGCGATGCAGCTGTCCCCGACCATCGGGTGTTTCCGTAACCAGAGACTGAGCCGGCGCACGACATCCAGCGTATGTCCGCTGGCCGGAACACCGCGTCGCCCGCCGGGACCACCTTGGGTGCGACCGCAGGATGACGGGCATGATTACCCCTGGATCCGAGGCTTCGGGGAGGGACACGCGTGACGGCACCGGCGGAACAGGGTGGGCGCCTCGCGGGGCCCCTGTCCACCTCGGTCGGCAACCTCTGCCACCGGTTGCAGTCCCAGGTCTCCGCCCGCACCGCGGCCGGGTTCGCCGAGGTGATGCGCCGGCTCGGGGCACCGCTGCAGGTGGCGGTGGCCGGGCGGATCAAGTCCGGCAAGTCCACCCTGGTCAACGCGCTGATCGGCCGCCGGGTGGCGCCGACCGACGTGGGTGAGTGCACCCGGCTGGTCACCCGCTTCCAGTACGGCACGGTCGACCGGGTCGAGGTGGTCTTCACCGACGGCCGCAAGCAGGTGCTGCCCTTCGCGCCGGACGGCAGCATCCCGGCCGAGCTGGGCGTGGACATCGACGAGGTCTCGCACCTCGAGGCGTACCTCACCAACGCCGTGCTGCAGGGCATGACGGTGATCGACACGCCGGGGCTCGGCTCGCTGGACGCCGCCTCGGTGTCGCGGACCGAGCAGCTGCTCGGCGCGGCCAAGCACCGCAAGGACGGCGAGGACGGCGAGGGCGGTTCCGACGAGCTGGACGACACCTCGCGCAACGCCGTCGCCGGTGCCGAGGCCGTGCTCTACGTGGTGACCCAGGGTGTGCGTGCCGACGACCAGCAGGCGCTGGCCGCGTTCACCGCCGCCACGGCCAGCCGCGAAGCCGGTCCGGTGAACGCGATCGCGGTGCTCAACAAGGCCGACACGATCGCACCGGAGTCGGTGGACGGCGCCGGGGACGACGTGTGGAAGGCGGCGACCATGCTCGCCGAGAAGCAGGCCGCCACGCTGAAGCCGCGGGTGGCCGACGTGCTGCCGGTGATCGGCCTGCTGGCCGAGTCCGCCGAGGCGGGTGCCTTCACCTCCGCCGACGCCGACGCGCTGCGCCAGCTCTCCGAGGTCGACGACGCCTCACTTGAGACCATGCTGATCTCCGCGGACATCTTCACCAGCTGGGAGTGCGAGGTCCCCTCCGGCGTCCGGCTGCGGTTGCTGGAGAAGCTGGACCTGTTCGGCATCCGCAGCGCGATCGACGCGATCCGCGCCGAACCGGGGCTGACCGCGGGCGCGCTGCGCCGCAAGCTGCTCGACGCCTCCGGACTGGCCGCGGTGCGTGCCCGGCTGGCGATGGTGTTCGCCGCGCGCGCCGACGGCATCAAGGCTGCCGCCGCGCTCGCCTCGGTCACCGCGCTGGCGCACGCCTCCGGTGACCCGGCGGAACGCCAGCGCGTGCACGACGCGATCGAGGTGCTGCTCGCCAAGCCCGAGGCACACCAGCTGCGGCTGCTGGAGGCGCTGACGCTGGTCGCCTCCGGCGCGGTGGACATGCCGGAGGACCTCGCCGAGGAGGTGCTGCGGGTGGGCAGCAACGCCGACATCGGGGCCCAGCTCGGGATGCCCGGCCGCCCGCGCACCGAACTGGCGGCCTACGCGCTCGAACGCGCCGGGTGGTGGCGGTCGTTCGCCTCCTTCGGCGCGACCCCGGCGCAGAGCCGGGTCGCGCACGTGGTGCACCGGGCGTACTTCCTCATCTGGCAGCAGTTGCGTGCGGATAATCCGGGAGGGTGAGGTTCGAGCTCCGCTCCTCACCGGCTTTCAGCATCAGTTTCAGCACCAGCTTGTTGCTCAGTGACTTGTTCCGCAGCCAGGTTTTGAGCCGCGTGTCCGGGGCGAGGAACTTCCCGGTGCCTTCCCCGCCTTTCTGGCATTCCGTCGCGTATTCACGCAGCAGGTTTTCGTAGCGGGTGAATGCCGTGCGGTGGTCGCCGGAATTCGCCAGTTCCCCGGCGAGTACGTAAGCCGCGACGATCGCGGTTCCCGTGCCCATGCCGCCGAGCGTCGCGCCGCAGGCGGCGTCGCCGAGCAGCGCGATCCGGCCGGTCGACCAGTTCGGCACGTCGGCGCGGCTGATCGAATCGAAGTACAACTGCTTCGCGGCCGGAAGCGTGCCGAGGATTTCCGGTGTCCGCCAGCCCATTCCGGCCAGGTTCTCGGCGATCAGCCGCTTCTGCTGCTCGACGTCACGCCGGTCGTAACGCAGCTCCGGCGATTTGAACAACACGTAGGCACCCGCCATGGCCGGGTTCAGGTGGTCGACCGCGGCCGAGACGTACTTGCCGGGGGTGTTGACGCCGACCGCTTCCTGCGCCAGCCACGACGGCGACGGCATCTCCCAGCCCGCGACGTAATAACCGAGGTGCTTGACGTACTCGCGCTCCGGCCCGAAAGCCAGCGCGCGCACGTTCGAATGCAGCCCGTCCGCGCCGATGACGAGGTCGAAGGTGCCTTCGTCGCCGCTTTCGAAGGTGACGTGCACGCCGTCGGCGGTCTCGGTCAAGGCGCTGATCGAGTCGCCGAAGCGGTACTCGGTGATGTCGGCGCTGTGCTCGCGCAGCAGTTCTGACAGGTCCGAGCGGCGGATCTCCACCGCGCCACCGGCGAATTCCGTCGGCAGGCGCAGCAAGGTGCGCTCCCGCTCGTCGACGAACCGGATCGGCATGCCGCCGGTCTGCCGCTCGCGGATCCGGTCGAGCAACCCCATGCGCTCCAGCACCCCCAGGTGCGTCGGCCCGCGGAAGTCCACCGCGTAACCGCCCTCGCGCGGTTCCGGCGCCACCTCGACCACGGTCGGCCGGAAGCCGTACCGGCCCAGCCAGTAAGCCAGTGCGGGCCCGGCCACGCTGGCGCCGGAGATCAGCACGTTCTTGCCGCTCATGCGACTCCCCCAAAACAGTGTCCAGTAGAAACAGTTGATTACTGTGTACAGTGGAAGCAGTTCTGGTGGCAACCCTTTTTGCTCAGGAGAGACCGTGATCGCCGGCGCCAAGTTGCTCTGGGAACCGCACACCCCCGGCGCGCGCGGCCCGAAACCGGTGCTCGGCGTGGACCGGATCGTCGCGGTGGCGATCGGGCTGGCCGACGCCGAAGGCCTCGGCGCGGTGTCCATGCAGCGGATCGCCGACGAGCTGGGCTTCACCAAGATGTCGCTCTACCGGCACGTGCCGAGCAAGGCCGACCTGATCGCGGTGATGACCGACCAGGGCTTCGGCGAACCGGCCGAGCTGGCCGGAGGCGGGTGGCGCGAGCAGCTCCACGAGTGGTGCCTGCTGATGTTCGCCGTGCTGCAACGGCATCCGTGGCTGCTGGACAGCTCGTTGTGCCCGCGCGTGTGGGGGCCGTGCGAACTGGGCTGGGTCGAACGCGCGCTGACCGCGCTCGAAGGCACCGGGCTGACCGGGGGCGAGCGCCTCGACGCCGTAGCCACGCTGACCGGGCACCTGCGCGCCATCGCCGAGCAGGCCAGGAACTCGTCGACACCGGAAGCCGACTTCTCCCGCACCCTCGCCGCGGTGATGGCCGCGCACGGCGACCGCTTCCCGTCGATGGCCGCCGCGTTCTCGGACGCCGCCGGGGGCGGCCAGGACAACGCGCTCGAATTCGGGCTGGCGCGAATCCTCGATGGTCTCGCCGTACTCATCGACCGGCGTTCCGTGGACTGAGTTAGGTTTCCCCCGACGACTCGACGGGGTGTTGGGGGTGGCTGGGATGTCGTTGTGGTCCCGCAAGAACGACGGAGCCGACCACGCTGACGGACTGGAGAACAGCGGAACCGCGGCGGGGGCCACCGCGTCGGAACCCGATGTGGAGCCCGTAGCAGTGATCGTGCCCGGCGGGGACGTGGACCAGGCGTCCGTCGAACGGCAAACGCTGATCCAGCTGTGCCTGTACGCGCTGGACCGCGCGCGCAGCGGCGGCGTGGTGGAACGCCTGGTGCAGGGCCTGGCCGAGGTCGGGGTGCGGGCGTTGCGCCCGGACGGTGAACGGTTCGACCCGGCGGTGCACGAGGCGGGCGGCGCGGTGCCGACCGAGGACCCGGCATTGGACGGCATCGTGGCGGAGACCGAGGTGGTCGGCTTCGCCGATCGCGACCGGCTGCTTCGTGCCCCGATCGTCACCGTGTACACCCGGAGATAGGACTGGCGCGAAGCGCACCGTTGAGGGTGGTGGTGGGTGACGGGTGGGAAGATACGCTGCCCAGGTGACCGCACCAGCCGCACTCGGATCGATCGGTAAGCCCAGCCTGCCCGCGCAGGTGAAGCAGGCCAGGGAGACCCTGCTGGCGCTGCTGCGCGAACTGGACCCGCAGGCCGCCCGGTGGGTGGAGGACCTGCGCAAGGCGCGGCCGAAGAAGCCCTCGGTGGTGGTCGTCGGCGAGACCAATCGCGGTAAGAGTTCCCTGGTCAACGCCCTGCTGGCGATGCCGGGCCTGTCCCCGGTCGACGCCAGCGTGGCCACCGCGACCTACCTGGTCTTCGAGCACGCCGAGGCGTGGTCGGCGCAGGCCTGCTACCCCGGTCAGCTGGCCCCGGTCGGGGTCGAGATGAACGAGCTGGTCCGCTGGGTTTCCGCGAGCCACGAGCTGCCCGAAGGCCAGTTGCCGCCGCGCTACGTCGAAGTCAGCGGCCCGGTGCCGCTGCTCGAACGGGTGTCCATTGTGGATACCCCGGGCGTCGGCGGACTGGACTCGATGCACGCCGAGCTGGCGATGGAGGCCGCGGCCAACGCCACCGCGCTGCTCTTCGTGGTGGACGCCTCGGCGCCGTTCACCTCCAGCGAGCTGAACTTCCTGCGCAGCATGGGCGATCGCGTGGAAACCGTGGTGTTCGCGCTGACCAAGACCGACCAGTTCCGCGGCTGGCGCCAGGTGCTCGACGCCGACCGCGAGCTGCTGAACGAGCACGCGCCCCGGTTCGCCGACGCGGTGTTCCACCCGGTTTCGGCACGCATGTTCGAGATGGCCGCGAAGGCGCCGAACGAGCAGGCCAGGACCATGTTGCGCGAGCGGTCCGGGGTGGCCGAGCTGCAGGCCGCCATGCAGGAGATGCTGGTCGGCCGGTCGGCCATGCTCGGCGAGGCGAACACCCTGCGCGCGTTGTCCAGCGCACTCGGGGAGCAGCATTCGAAGCTGCAGTCCGAGCGCCGCGCGCTGTCGGCGGGTGAGGCCGAGGCCGAGCTGCTGCGCGAACGCCGAGACCAGCTCGCCGCCGAGCGCCGGTCGTCCACCCGTGGCTGGCAGCTGCGGCTGCGTGGCGAGATCCAGCGCACCCGGGTCGAGATCGGGCACGAGGGCAACCGGCAGATGCGCGACGCCCAGTCCTACTTCCGCCAGCAGATCGACGCGGCCAAGCGCGAGCAGATCCAGGAGCTGCCCGGCCAGGTCGACGTCGCGCTGCAGACCATCTCGCAGCGCATGTCGCTGGCGCTGGCGCAGCGGCTCAACCAGGTCACCGACGTGGCGCTGGCCGAGCTGTTCAGCCAGGAGGAACTGGACGTCATCCGCGCCCAGTTCGCCAGGGCGGGCAGCCCGCCGGTGGTGCTGCGCCCGCCGGACAAGCGGCCGCCGACCGCCGAGGACAAGCTGCTGGTGTTCATGGGCGTGTCCGGCGGGGTCGGGGCGGGCAAGCTGGTGGCCGCGCCGCTGGCCGGGCTCGCCCTGTTCAACCCGGTGGTGCTGCCCGCGACCATCGTGATCGGCCTCGGGGCGGGCTGGTGGATGGCCAGGACCCGGCGGCACGCGGCGGACAAGCAGCACATGAAGCAGTGGCTGGTGGAGTCCATCGCGGACGCCCGCTCCACGCTGGACCAGCTGGTCGCCGAGCAGCTGATCGAGGCGGAGCAGCAGCTGTCGCTGGCACTGGACGAGGCGCTCGGCCGCCGGATCGAGGCGATCGAGGCCGAGCTGAAGGAAGTCGACAAGACGATCAAGATGGGCACCCAGGAGCGCGCGAAGAAACTCAGCCTGGTCACCAAGCGGATCACTCAGGTGAGTGAAGGCCGCGAGCGCGCCGAGGGGTTCCTGTCCCGGATCCGGACGCTGAGGGACAAGACGTCGTGAACCAGCCACCGCAGCAGCCGTATTACTACGGGCAGCAGCCCTACGGCTATCCGCCGCAGCCGCCGCCGAAGAAGAGCCGCACCGGCCTGATCGTGGGCTTGGTGGTCGGGCTGGTGGTGCTGCTCGGTGGCGGTGCCGTGCTGCTCGTGGTGCTGCTGAGCGACAGCGGGACCAGCGGCGATCCGCGGGCCACCGCGCAGCAGTACGTGGACGCGGTGAACAACAAGGACGCCGAGACCATCGTGGCGCTGAGCTGCTCGCTCGGCCCGCAGTACGTGGACAGCGTGCGCGAGGAGCTGACCAGCAAGGGGGTCGAGATGACCTTGTCGCCGGAGGAGGGCACGGAGTCGGCCGCCAGCGCCGGGTTCTGGATCGACGGGAAACTGGCCAACCCGGCCAGCTACGAGGACGGCGAACTGCGGTACCGCCTCAACCTGAGCACCACGAACGACCGCTGGTGCGTGACGCTGGGCGCGCTCGGGATGCCCGCTTGACCATCGGGGTGACCGGCTGTTGTGCCAGGGAACCGAACCGGCATACGGTGAGTCATAACCGCTGAAGACAACATCCTTGAACTGCCGGGGCGACTCCTGGCGAAGGGGGAATTCCCGTGTGGGTCGACGAGAGCGGTGGCACCGACACCACCGACACCTCCGCTGCCGCGGACGAGATGACGGTGACCGTCGACGGCGAGGAGTACACCGCTGACGTCAACTTCGACATGAACGAGGACGGCGTCAACGACACCGCCACGATCGAGACCGAGGACGGCGGCGTCCAGGCCTTCGTCGACACCGACGCCGACGGTGACGCCGACGAGTTCATCGAGCTGGACGCCCAGGGCGAGGTGGTTTCGCACGCGGCGTACGACGAGGCGTCCGGCGACTGGATCGACGTCGGCTCCGGCGGTACCACCGGGGACGACACCGACCCCGGCACCCAGACCGGGAGCGAAGGCGGCATCACCGCCGACCTTCCCGAGGGTGAGGTGGAGGTCGGACCGGCCACGGTGGACACCGACAACGACGGCGTGAACGACACCGCGGTGGTCGAGGACTCCTCCGGCAACACGATCGGGTTCACCGACGTCGACGGCGACGGCGAGGCTGACCTCGCCGTGGTGATCGACCCCAGCGGTGAGTCCACCGTGTACGAGCACACCGGCGACGGCGAGTGGACCGAGAGCACCACCTCCGGCGCGGTCGGCGCGGTGGGCACGCCCAGCGCCGGCGACGACGCCTGGGGCGTCAGCGGTTCGCAGCCGGTCGAGGGGGTCGCGAAGATCGACTCGGTCACCGGCCAGTGGATCAGTCCGAACTGATCCTTCTTCGACAGCAGGCCCGGCGCGACGTGTTCGCGCCGGGCCTTCTTGCTATTGCGCGGAAATCGGGCAATTCGCGGGCATAACGCGCGTTCGAGTGAGACGCAGCGCACTCTTTTCGAGTCGCGGAAGAGGCAACTCCACTGCCCGGCGCAGGAAGAACTTTGCCGTTCCTCCGTTCCGGCGACAACTGAATCGATTCCCTTATCGTTCCTGTGAGAGAACCGACAGGCCACCCCTCGGTTACTTGCCGTCCATCCGGTTACCCTCCAAGAATCCCCAAATCAGCACACCGGTCCCGCGGCCGGTGTGCGAAGCCATTCGGTCGCCGGCGAAGGAGCCCGCCCCGGACGAGAGTTCGGTGTGGGCTTTTTTGCCGGAGTTCAGGAGAAGAGATGACTGCAGTAGCCATCCCCGGACTCGACGCCGCCCCCACCACGCACTCGAAGGTCCTGGCGTGGGTGCGGGAGGTCGCGGAGCTGACCACCCCCGACCGAGTGGTGTGGGTGGACGGCTCCGAGGAGGAGTCGGCGCGGATCAACGCCGAACTGGTGGAAGCGGGCACCTTCGTCCCGCTGAAGGCGAAGCCGAACTCGTACTGGGCCGCTTCCGACCCGGACGACGTGGCCCGCGTCGAGGAGCGCACGTTCATCTGTTCCGAGCGCGAGGAAGACGCCGGGCCGACGAACAACTGGGCGCACCCCGGTGAGATGAAGGCGACCATGACCGAGCTGTACCGCGGGTGCATGCGGGGTCGCACGATGTACGTCATCCCCTTCTGCATGGGACCGCTCGGCGACGACGACCCGAAGCTCGGCGTGGAGATCACCGACTTCGCCTACGTGGTCGCCTCGATGCGCGTGATGACCAGGATGGGGCAGGCGGCGCTGGACAAGTTCGTCACCGAGGACGGCGCCGAGCGCGAGTTCGTGCCCGCGCTGCACTCGGTCGGCGCCCCGCTCAACCCGGGTGAGCAGGACGTGCCGTGGCCGTGCAACTCGACCAAGTACATCACCCACTTCCCCGAGGAGCGGATGATCTGGAGCTACGGCTCCGGTTACGGCGGCAACTCGCTGCTCGGCAAGAAGTGCTACTCGCTGCGGATCGCCTCGGTGATGGCCCGTGACGAGGGCTGGCTCGCCGAGCACATGCTGATCCTCAAGCTCATCTCGCCCGAGGACAAGGCCTACTACATCGCCGCGGCCTTCCCCAGCGCCTGCGGCAAGACCAACCTGGCCATGCTGCAGCCGACCATCCCCGGCTGGCGCGTGGAGACCCTGGGTGACGACATCGCCTGGATGCGCTTCGGGGAGGACGGCCGCCTGTACGCGGTCAACCCGGAGTTCGGCTTCTTCGGCGTCGCGCCGGGCACCAACTGGCACACCAACCCGAACGCCATGCGCACCATCGAGCAGGGCAACTCGGTGTTCACCAACGTCGCGCTGACCGACGAGGGCGACATCTGGTGGGAGGGCATGGAGGGCAAGCCCGAGCACGCCACCTCCTGGACCAAGCAGGAGTGGACGCCGGACTCGGAGGAGAAGGCCGCCCACCCGAACTCGCGTTACTGCACGCCGATGTCGCAGTGCCCGATCCTGGCGCCGGAATGGGACGACCCGAAGGGCGTGCCGATCTCGGCGATCCTGTTCGGCGGCCGCCGCGCCACCACGGTTCCGCTGGTCACCGAGTCGCGCGACTGGCAGCACGGCGTGTTCATGGGCGCCACCATGTCCTCGGAGAAGACCGCCGCCGCCGCGGGCAAGGTCGGCGAGGTGCGCCGCGACCCGATGGCCATGCTGCCCTTCCTCGGCTACCACGCCGCCGACTACTTCAAGCACTGGATCTCACTGGGCAAGGAAGCCGACGCGACCAAGCTGCCGAAGATCTTCTACGTCAACTGGTTCCGCCGCGGTGACGACAAGCGCTTCCTGTGGCCTGGGTTCGGCGAGAACTCGCGCGTGCTGAAGTGGGTCATCGGCCGGATCGAGGGCCAGGCCGCGGCCACCGAGACCCCGATCGGCTTCGTGCCCACCGCCGACGACCTGGACATCGACGGCATCGAGGAGCCGAAGTCCGACGTCGAGCTGGCGCTGCGGGTCGACGCCGAGGAGTGGCGCCAGGAGCTGCCGCTGATCGAGGAGTGGTTCGCCAAGATCGGCGACAAGGTGCCGTCCAACCTGCGTGACGAGCTGGAGTCGCTGCGCCAGCGCCTCGGCTGAGCGAACACCACCGGAGAACGGCCCGCCCTGACCGGCGGGCCGTTTTTCGTCGTGGGGCAGTTCGCACCGGTTCCGGCCGCACTCCGTTGATTGTCGGCCTGAATAGCCCTTTTGGCCTTGTTTTCGGCCCAAAAGGGCTATTCGTTTCCGGCCGGAGAATCGCGAGTATGGTCGCCGCATGGGGATCATCACCGAATCCATGGGAATCCGCGTGGGCAGGCAATGGCTGTTCCGCGGGCTCGACTGCGCGGTGGGTCCAGGTGAGTGCCTCGCACTGGTCGGGCCGAACGGCGCCGGGAAATCCACCCTGCTGCGCGTTCTTTACGGTATGCAGGCGCCTGCCGAAGGAAGGGTCGAGGTCGCCGGCCGCATTCCCGACGAGCGAAGTGTCGAGTTCCGGCGGCGGGTTTCGGTGGTGCTGGACGATTCCGACGTGTTCGCCGAACTCACCCCGGTGCAGCACCTGGAACTGCTCGCCGGGAGCTTCGGTACCGAAGTGGACGGTGTCCGGCTGCTCACGGAGGCCGGGCTGGCGGAACGGGCCGGGGTGGCCGCGGGCAGCCTTTCGGCGGGGCAGCGGCGGCGGTTGATGCTGCTGGGCGCCACCGCCCGGCCGTTCGAGGTGCTCCTGCTGGACGAACCGGAGCGCGCGCTCGATGCCGAAGGCCGGGACTGGCTGGCCGGGCTGGTGCGCCGGGCCAAGGACGACGGCGCCGCGATCGTGGTGGCCACGCACCACCCGCCACTGCTGGAGACCGCCGAAACGGTGATCACCATGCCCGGCCCTGAATGACCACTACGCTCGACCGGGTGCGGATCCCGGGCCGCCCGCGGTTCGGCGGGGTCTTCAGCGGTGACACCACCAGCTTCCTGGTCGTCTTCGGCATCGGCGCGCTGGCCACCGCGTTCGGGAAGCTGCCGTGGTGGCGCGAGTTCCTGCTCGGCGGGTCCACAGGGGACGGCTCCGCGCTGCCCGCGGTGGTGCTGGTCCTGTCCGGACTGTCCGCGCGTGCCCAGCTCCGGCGCGGGTACCGCTGGGCCGATCCGGCCGAGCTGACCTGGCTCGTCAGCGATCGCGTGCCGGTGCTGGGCGCGCGCGTCTGGCGGGTGTGGCTGGGCTGGCTGCTCGCGCTCGGCTACGTCACCGCGCTCGGCGGGGTCGTCTACGACGTGTCCGCCGAGGTGTGGACGGCCGTGGGGCTGCTGCTCGGCGGGAGTTCGGCGTTGACGCTGGCGGTCGCGCGGCGGCCGGTCGAGACGGGGACCGCGGCCGGGCCGATCGCGCTGGCCGGTGTGGGGGCGGTGGTGGCGCTGACCGGCCCGCCGCCGGAGGTGCTGTCGGCCTTCGGGGCGGTGCTGCTGCTGGCCGCCGTGGTCGTCGGCTGGGGGTCCGGATCGCTCCTGCGGCCGGTGGCGGCCGAGGCCGCGGGGCGCCTGGAGCTGGTTTCGGCGTGGCGCGAACGGGTGGTTCGCCTGGTTGCGGTGAGTTTCCTCGATCCACTGCTGATGTTGCCCTCGGCGAGGCCGGTGAACGTGCGGGTCACCTCCATCTGGCGGCTCGCGCTGGCCGGAGTGCTCGGGCGGCGTCGGTACGCCGCCGGCGCGGTCTTGATCGCCCTCGCCGCCGGGGTCGCGCGGCTGGCTTTCCCGGCATTGCCCGAGGTCGCGGTGGTGGCGGTCGCGGCGTACGCGGCGCTGATGCCGTTCGGCGGCGGGCTCGGGGAGCTCTGGCGCGGCCTCGGCCTGCGTCGCTGGCTCGACGAGCGTGACCTGCGCTTACGGGCGGCGTACGCACTGGTCTTCGCCGGGCTGGCACTGGCGTGGGCGCTGGTGCTCGTGCTGGTCGTGGCGCTGCTCGGTGTCTCGTTCGGCCCGGCGGCGTGGCTGGTGCTGCCGCTCGCCGCGGCCTCGGTGCTGCGCACGGCTTCACGGCCGCCCATGACCTACGACAACCTCGTCGTCACGGACACCCCGCTCGGCCAGGCGCCGGTCCGGCTGATCACTCAGGCGATCCGGGGACCGGACCTCGGTGTGGTGGGCGCGCTGACACTCACAGTGAGTTCTTTCGGTCCCGGCCCGGTAGTGGTGATCATGGCCCTGACCACGTGGTCCTGCCTTCGCTGAGCCCCCGCGTTAGTCTCGCGTCGGCGAAGGGAGTCACTGTGGGTGGGGGGCATGCGGCGGGGACCGGTCGGCGGGCGACCACCGAATTCCCACCGGAATGGGGTGGTCGCCGGATCCTCCGGTTGGTCACCGACGTGGCGAACGAGCCCGACGAACCACCGCGGCGGCTGCCCAACGGCCGCTGGCGCGCGTGCGGGGTGCGGGACGGGGTGTCGATCGTGGTGCTGGTCGAGCCGGAAGGCCGGGTGGTCACCGGCTTCCCGACCGCGGGCCCCGGCGTGGTGCGCAACCCGGACACCGCCGCCGACCCGGCCAACCCGACCGTCGCCGACCTCACCGAGAGCCGGGTCAGCTTCTTCGCCGAACGCCTGCTGGTCCAGCTGGCGAACCGGCTGCCGATCGAGGCGCTGACGCACTACCACGAGATCTACCTGGCCGGGGAGTGGGAAGAGCTGGTGGACGTGCTCGCCGCCCACCTGTTCACCGAGCGCACGCCGCTGAGCGTGGACGAGCACTCCGACCTGGAACGCCTGCTCCACGTCTACGACCGGCCACCGGCGGGCTTCCACTTCCTGAACGACCGGCAGCACATCCTGGCCGCCCTGCAACCCGGCTAGGGCTAGGCCGACACGACCCGGGGCAGGGGTTCGTCGGGCTCGGCGGCTTCGCGCAACGCGTCCAGTGGCAGCCGGACGGCGGCGGCGATGGCGGTGACGGTGAAGAAGGCGGGCGTCGGGATGCGCCCGGTCTCGATCTTGCGCAGGGTTTCCACCGAGATCCCGGCCTCCGCGGCCACCTCGACCATGCTCCGGTCCCCACGGGCTGCCCGCAGCGCGGCGCCGAGCCGCTCGCCGCGTACTCGCTCTGCCTCGGTCAACGGAACCCGCACCATGCCGTCCAGTCTAGTGCCCACACCCATCCCCAACCTGTGGACAACTCTGTGCACAGGTTGGGGGTAACTCGGCCGCAACCGGAATGACACCCAAAATCTTGTATCCGGCAGGCCACCTCGCACGTCTGTGTAGTAACGGCCCGGCACAGATCCATCCCCAGCGAGGAGGTCGGAGATCGTGATCGCAGGTTTGGCGCTGCTGGTCCTCGGACTCGGCGTGACGCTGCTGGTACTCGCGAGCGGCGCGCTCCGGTACGAGCAACCGTCCATGCGCGCACGGAAAAGCCCCGCCGAACGGAAGTTCGACGGGGCCTTGATCCCACAGCCACGCAGAGGTTAGCGGGGCTCACGCACCGGCGGGCACCGGAAGCGGCATGCCCGGCAGGCTCTGGTCGGCCGGCACGACGCCGTCGACCAGGTAGTCCTCCACGACCTTGTCCACCGGCGCGTTGCCACCGGCGTAGATGCCGTGGTCACCCTCGCCGGTGACGGTCAGCATCCGCGAGCCGGCGAACGCCTCGTGCGCGCGCTGCGCGCCCTCGAGCGGGGTCGCCGGGTCGTGCACCGACTGCACGATGACCACCGGCGGCACGCCCTTGCCGTTGACCTTCGGCAGCGAGATCGGCTTGTTCTTCCAGAAGATGCACGGCTGGATCAGCCAGCCGGCGCCCAGCAGCGGCAGGTCCTGGTCGATCAGCTTCTGCGACTGCTTGATCACGCTGCTGCGGGTACCCGGCCACGGGCCCTCGTTGCACGGGATGGTCCAGAAGCTCGCGTCGTAGGCGTCGTCGTAGTCGGTCGGCACCATCAGCGGCTGCGGGCCGATCACGTCGTTGCCGGACTGCTCGGCCTTGACCTTCTGCGCCGCCACCGACTTCTGCTCGGCGGTGGTGCTGCCCTCGGTCAGCGTGCGCACGGCCACCAGGTACTCGGCGAGCACCGGGAAGTTGCGCTTGGCGTAGAGGTAACCGGGGATGGTCGAGTCGAACTTCGCCGCGCTGACCTTCTCGCCGTCCAGCTCGACCGGGTTCTGCGTGAGCGAGGCGCGGACCTGCTCGTAGGTCTGGCGGGCGGCCTCACCGGTGTTGCCGAAGTGGTAGACCGAGTCGTACTTGGCCAGCCACGGCAGGAAGTCCTGGCGCCAGCGGCGCTCGAAGCCCAGCGGCTGCCAGTCGAACGACTTCTGCCAGGTGGTGGTGAACTCGGTGGCCGAGTCCAGCACGAACCGGCCGACGCGGTTCGGGAAGTAGGTGGCGTAGTGCGCGCCCATCCAGGTGCCCGCCGAGTAGCCGACCCAGTTGATCTTGTCGCGCTTGAGCAGCACGCGCAGCAGGTCGATGTCGCGGGTGGTCTGGTAGGTGTTGATCAGCGGGCCCAGCTCGCCGGACTTCACCTGGCACGAGTTCGCCGCGTACTTGGTGGCGTCCAGGATCAGGTTCAGGTTCGGCTTGGACCGGTCACGCGGGTCCAGGTCGCCGCCGGTGCCGATGGCGCCGCCGCAGGTGATGTTGGTGCTCTTGCCGGTGCCGCGCGGGTCGAAGCCGACGACCTCCTGACTGGCGCGCAGCTTGGCCTGGTTGCGCAGGCGCGTCGGGAAGCTGCGGCCGGGCGCGCCGGGACCACCGGGGTTGGTGATCACGCTGGCGGTCGCCTCGCCACCGGTGGCCTTGAGCCTGCTGACCGCGATGGTCAGGTCGATCTTGTCGGCGGCGCGGTCCCAGTTGCGCGGCGTCTGGTAGGTCGCGCACTCGATGCCCTCGGCGCCCGGCGGCGGCGCGGTGGGCAGTTCGTCACCGGTGCAGGTGTGCCAGTTCAGCACCTGGCCGGCGTACTGGGCCGGGATGCCGGTGGAGTTCAGCGGTTGCGCCCCCGCCGCGGCCGGATCGGCCAGCGCCGGGGTGACCCCGGCCAGCAGGCCGCCCGCCACCATCGGGATGACCACGGCTGTGCGCAGTCTTTTCATGTGTTGCCCCACTTGTCTCTTCGAGGTGCCGGTCACTCTTTTGCCCGTTTCCAGGCCGGCGAAAAAGTCATTGGCGGGTCATTGATATCGGTCCGCGACGGCATCGGCAACAGCCGTTAGTCGGATTCCGCTAACCCACCGGCAGTGGAGCGGCGCCGAGGTTCCGTAACTTCTTGGTCACGGGGACATCGGTTTGCGCGTAGCAGGTCAGGTTGGTGAATCCCTGTTCCCATTCGGTCTGGCTGGGCCAGCGCCAGGTCGCGACCACGTCGTCCCGGGTGGCCGTGCCGAGGTATTTGGTGAGCGTTTCACCGCAGACCGGGCGGGCCGCGGCATTGAATTCGTCCGGGGTCGGCACCGGGTCACCGGGTTTGCCCATGGTGACCACGCGGAGACCCTCCGCGTGGTGCGGTTCGGTGCAGGAGATCCGTTTCACCGCGGCTTCCAGCGGTTTGGCCGAGGAGCACACCTGGAATTCGAAGAACTTCTCCCCGGACAGCGCGCCCTTGAGCGAGCCGGTGCGCTCGACCGCCTTGCCGTCGGGGTCCAGCTGCGCCACCCCGCACCGGTACCAGCGATCGCCGGCGGCCCAGTCGTCGACGGGCGCCCAGAGCATCCAGGCGGCCAGGGTGGAGGCGTCGAAGTCGGTGCTGCCGAGGAACTTGGCCGCCTCGGTGCGGCACTCGGGCAGCGCGGCCTTGAAGATCACCGCGGCGTCCGGGCGCGCGGCGGGCAGGTCCGCGCCGAAGGTGCCCGCCTTGGTCACCTCGACGTGGTGCGGCTTCGCGCAGTCGACCGGCGCGGGGCTGGAGCCGAGCACGCACTGGCCCGGCTCGGCGACCGGGTCCCCGCTGGGGGCGGGGGCCTTCGCGGCGGGGGACTGCTCGTCCGCCGCGCCACCGGCCAGCGCCCGGCCGCCCACCTCGGTGGCGCAACCCGAGACCGCGAGCGCGGCGGCGAGCAGCCCGAAGGACAGCCGTCTCCCGGTCGATCGTGCCAGCGACGCCATATCAGCCACCCCCGCTCAGGTTCGCGCCCGACCCTATCCGACGGGTTTTCCCCAGCTCGCGGTCCCTATGAGCAAATCGATACCGGACATGGGTGACGCACGGGGGCGGAGGTTCTAAGGTCAACGCGATCTCCGCCTGTGGAGAGCTCGACGAGGAGTTTGGTGAGGCCACATGTCGACCGGTAAGCCCGGGGGCCGGGTTTCCGGGCTGGTGTTCAGCCCGTGGAACCTGCTGCTGATCATCCCGTTGTGGGTCGTGATCACCCCGCTCTACAACTTCGAAGAACCCCGGCTGTTCGGGATGCCGTTCTTCTACTGGTTCCAGTTCGCCGGCATCGCGGTCGGGGTGCTGTGCACCACCGCGGTCTACCTGATGACCAAGGACAAGCCGACCAGCCGGACCGGGCAGCCCGAGTCCGATGTGGACGAGCTGGACGAAGGGAGCGCCCGGTGAGCACCATCCAGTGGCCGGAGCTGATCATCTTCGTCCTGCTCTTCGCGGTGGTCACCGTGCTGGGCTTCGTGGCCTCCCGGTGGAAGGCCGGGGACACCCTCGACCACCTCGACGAATGGGGCCTCGGCGGGCGCAAGTTCGGCTCGTGGATCACCTGGTTCCTCATCGGCGGTGACCTCTACACCGCCTACACCTTCGTCGCCGTGCCCGCGCTGCTGTTCGGCGCCGGTGCCGTCGGCTTCTACGCGCTGCCGTACACGATCGTCGCCTACCCGATCGTCTTCCTGCCACTGCTGCGGTTGTGGTCGGTGTCGCGCTCGCACGGCTACGTCACCCCGGCCGACTTCGTGAAGGGCCGCTACGGCTCGTCGATCCTGGCCACGCTGATCGCGATCACCGGCATCGTCGCCACGATGCCCTACATCGCGCTGCAGCTGGTCGGCCTCGAGTCGGTGCTGCGCACGCTGGGGTTCAACGCCAGCGGCTTCCTCGGGCACCTGCCGCTGCTGATCGCCTTCGTCATCCTGGCGGTCTACACCTACCAGTCCGGGCTGCGGGCGCCGGCGCTGATCGCGTTCGTCAAGGACATCCTGATCTACATCGTCATCCTGGTCGCGGTGCTGTACCTGCCGAGCAAACTGGGTGGCTGGGCGTCGATCTTCAGCGCGGCGGACGCCAAGTTCGACGCCACCCCGTCGGCCTCGGACGGCATCTTCCTCAACGTGAACAACCAGTTGCAGTACGCGACCCTGGCCTTCGGCTCGGCGCTGGCGCTGTTCCTCTACCCGCACTCGGTGACCGGCGTGCTCGCTTCACGCGGGCGAACGGTGATCAAGCGGAACATGTCCGCGCTGCCCGCCTACTCGCTGCTGCTCGGCCTGCTGGCGCTGCTCGGGTTCGTGGCGATCGCCGCGGGCACGAAGCCGATCACCAACGAGGCCACCGGGCGCCCGGACGGCAACACGATCATCCCGCAGCTGTTCGCCGAGCAGTTCCCGTCGTGGTTCACCGGCATCGCCTTCGCCGCCATCGGCATCGGCGCGCTGGTGCCCGCCGCGATCATGTCCATCGCCGCGGCGAACCTGTGGACGCGCAACATCTACAAGGAGTTCATCAAGAAGGACGCTTCGCCGAAGCAGGAGGCCAAGCAGGCCAAGCTCGCCTCGCTGATCGTCAAGTTCGGCGCGGTGGCGTTCATCCTGTTCATCGACCCGCAGTTCTCCATCGACCTGCAGCTGATCGGCGGCGTGATCATCCTGCAGACGCTGCCCGCGGTGGCGCTTTCCCTCTACACCAGGTGGTTCCACATCTGGGGGCTGGTGGCCGGCTGGGTGGTCGGCATGGGCTGGGGGATGATCCTGCTCTACAACATCCCCAACCCGGCCAGCGGCAAGGCCCACTTCGGCGGGTCCGCGCTGGCGCTGGACAAGATCGACCTGTTCGGCTGGCAGCCGTTCATCGGCTCGACCGTGCAGATCTACGTGGGTGTGGTGGCGCTGGCCGCGAACCTGGTGGTGGCCGTGCTGGTCACCGTGGTGGCACGGCGGATGAAGGTGAACAACGGCACGGACCAGACTTCCGGGCCGGATTACCACGTTGATGAGCACGACAAGAATCTGCGTGCGGTGGGGGTGCATTAGGTAGGGGGCCTCGCCCCGGTTTTTGATTGTGACTACGGCGAAGGCCTCCATGTCAAGGCGGGAATGATGCCTTGACATGGAGGCCTTCGCCGTGTTTTTGGCTGTGGACCGGGGTGCGGTGGGGGGGTCTGGGCGGATGCTCCCGGTGAGCGCCCGGGCGGCGGTTGGGTTGGTGGTGGGGGCTGGGGGATGCTTCTGGTGGGGTGCCTGGGTGGCGGTGGCGTGGTGGGGTGGCTGGGGGGCGAGTGTCACGAATGTGGCTTTGGGGGCCGAATCCGCCCCGAAAGCCACATTTGTGTCCCTGGGGGCGCGGGGCTCGGCTGGGTGCCGTGAATGTGGCTTTCACGGCATCGACCCTGGGCTGCGCCGGGGTTCGCAGGTGGAGAGGCGGCGGCGTAGGAAGCGGTGTTGCGGCTCGGAGCCGGGGAGTGTCAGGGCCTCCCGGTAGTAGTGGGCGGCGGTCGCCGGGTTGTCGGCGAGCAGCCATAGTGCGCCGAGGGCGGCTGGGAGCAGTGGGTACGCGGCCAGCCGGGGTTCGTCCCGGAGGCGTTCGAGTTCGGCGATGCCTGCGGCCGGGCCGTTCGCCATGGCCAGGGCGATCGCCCGGTTCAGCCTGCCGACCGGGGACGGGCGCAGCGTGAGCAGTTGGTCGTAGAGGCCGACGATGCGCGGCCAGTCGGTGTCGGGGGTGGTGTGGCTCAGGGCGATCGCCGCTTCCACGTGGTACGCCGACAGCTCCGGGCCGGTGCAGGCGGCGGCGAACAGCCGCGTGCCCTCGGCGATCATCGCGTGGTTCCATCGGCTGCGGTCCTGTTCGTGCAGCAGCAACAGGTCGCCGTCGGCGTCCACGCGGGCGGGCAATCTGCTGGCCTGCAACAACATCAGCGCCAGCAACGCCCGAGCCCGCGGTGTGTCGGTACGCCGGTCGGCCAGCACGAGCCGCGCCAGCCGGATGGCCTCGCCGCACAACTCGCCGCGGATCGCCTCTTCCCCGCTGCTGGCCTGGTAACCCTCGTTGAACAACAGGTAGAGCACCGCCAGCACACTGTCCACTCTGGACTCGACGGGCGCGGGCAGTTCGAACGGCTGCGCGCTCCCGGCCAGCCAGCGCTTGGCCCGCACCAGCCGCTGCGCCACGGTGGCCGGTTTGTCCAGCAGGGCCGCGGCGATCTCGTGGACGCCCAGCCCGCCGACGGTTTTCAGCGTGAGCGCCACCTGCGCGGGCACGGGCAGTTCGGGGTGGCAGCAGAGCACCATCATGGTCAGCTCGTCGTCGGCACCGGCGGGCTTCTCCAGTTCTTCGAGCAGCAGCGGGAGTTTCGTTCGCAGCGAGTCCTCGCGGCGTAGCAGGTCGATCGCGCGGTTGCGGGCGGCGCGGAAGAGCCAGCCGCGTGCGTTGTCCGGCACGCCGTGGTGCGGCCAGGTGCGCAACGCCTGCTCGATCGCGTCGGCCACGGCTTCCTCGGCCAGGTCCAGCCGCGCCGGGCCGAGGAGGCGGGCCAGCGTGGCGGTGATCTGCCCGGCGCTGTGCCGGAACAGGTGCTCCACCACGCCCGCCGTGTCGCTCATGGCTACTCCTCCGAGCAGCTCTCGCCGGCGATCTTGCGCACCTCGATCGGCCCGAACCGCAGGTGCGGATGGGTGCCGAAGATCTTCACCGCCTGGTCGTAGTCGTCGGCGGTGATGGTGACGTACCCGCCGACGATCTCGGCGGACTCGGTGTGCGGCCCGTCGGTGGTGGTCAGCTCGTCACCGGAACGCCGCAGCAGGCGCCCGCTCCTGGTCAGCGGGTGGCTGTCGCGCAGGCGTCCCTCCTGCGCCATCCGGTCGGTCCAGGCGATGTACGACTCGAGCACGCGCTGCGCCTCGTCGGGGCTCAGGTCCTGGACGCTCTTCTCTTCGCGGCGGATCAGGCCGAGGTAGTCGGGCATGGGTTGCCTCCTTGGTGGTCGGGTGCACTGGAGACGAACGAACCCCCGCCGGAATCGACAGCGCGTCCGCTACAACTTCAGCCGCCAGGTCTGCCCGGTCACCACGGGCCCGAAATCGCTGGTCGGCTGCTCGTCGACCAGCTCGAACCCCGCTGCCTGGTAGATCCGCCGAGCCGAAGCCAGCAGGCTCACCGTCCACAACTCCATCGAGGTGTACCCGGTCGACCGCGCGAACGCCACGCATTCGCCGACCAGCCGCCCGCCGACCCCGTGCCCGCGTGCGCTCGGCTCCACCAGCAGCAACCGCAACTTGGCCGTCTGCTCGTCCGAGCCGCGGGTGCACATGATCGACCCGACGCGCTCGCCGTCCAGCTCCGCGATCCACGCCGCCTCCCGAGCCGGGTCGTGGTCGGCCAGGTAGTCCGACACCACCCGCGCCACCAGCGACTCGAACCCGTCGTTCCACCCGTGTTCCTTCGTGTACACCGCGCCGTGCCGGTGCACCACCCAGCCCAGGTCCCCGGCCCGCGGCGCCCGCAGCACCACCGTCGGATCGTGCTCCCCGCCGACGATCCGGGTGATCGTGCGCATCGCGTCCAGCAGCTCGAGCTGACGGTCTTCGCCGAACTGGCCCAGCAACGCGCCGATCTGCTCGGAACTACGCCGATCCAGCTCCGCGAACACCTCACGGCCCTGGTCGGTCAGCCGGACGATCTGCCGCCGCGCGTCCTCGGCACTGCGCTCCCGCACCAGCAGCGCCCGCCCCTCGAGGCGCCCCAGCAACCGGCTCGCGTACCCCGCGTCCAGCCCCAGTACGCGACGCAGCTCGCCGACCTCGCTCCACTCGCGTCGCGCCAGCTCGAACAGCACCCTGGACTCCGGCAGCGAGTACTCGGCCCCCACCGGCCCCTCGTCCAGCACCCCGATCACTCTCGTATACAGCCGGTTGAACGCCCGAACTTCCCGCACCCGATTCACCTGACAACCACAACAAACTTCAATGACGAAGTCAACCATTAAGCCAAGCGGGGTCCCCCCGAAGAAAACACCGTTTTGTTGGCGTCCCGTTGGTTCCTCGCCAACAGGCACCGCCCGCCAAGGCGAGGAACTCGCCCCGCGGGGGTCCGGGGGGCTCGGCCCCCCGGGATATACGCAGCTCACGGCCATGGGCAGTGCGATGCCAACGGCGAGCACAAACATGGAAACCCCGTGATGCTGCCAGGTCGGGGGTCCGCCAGCATCACGGGGTCATTGGGGGTATCGACGCCTGGTCGTGTGGCGTTACACCCCGGTCGTATTGTGTTCTACGTCACTCGTGTGGGTGAAAGTCCACCCAGGTCACGAGGGGTCAGCGCATGTGGGGCTGACGGGCCTGGGCGATCGCGATGAGCTCCTGACGAACGGTCGCGGTGGCCGCGGTGTCGATCGCCCGGTTCAGTGCCCGGCGAGTGCGAGCCTCGGCGCGGCGGGCACGGAGCTTGGCGGCGATGTTGTTCATCGGTGTCTGCATCCCCTTCAAGGGTTTCGCTGGATCTCTCGGCTTACGTCGTCTAGTATGCCGCACTTTGCCCAAGATCGCCAATGATTATCCGGTGATCTGGCGCACGAGCCGATGAATCATCGGCAAACAAGGAGTAGATCCGACGAACCCAGCGTGCCCGTCATCCTCTCGGACTATCTCGCCGAGTATTGGGAAATCTCTATAAAGCCGCAGACACGACTAGGTCCCGGCAGGCCGACAGGGAGAGGAGCTCAGTCGTCGATGCGGCTGAGCAGGTAGTGGCCGAAGTGCGGCACGGTGAAGGCGATCCGGCCGCGTTCGGCCGAGTACACCAGGCCCTTCTTCATCAGGCTGTCCCGCGCCGGCGACAAGCTCGACGGCTTGCGCCCCAGGTAGACGGCCACATCCGAGGTGCTCGCCGCCTCGTCGCGGCCCTGCGTCAGCTCGGCCATCGCCAGCAGGTACTCGCGTTCCGCCGGGGTCGCGCGCTCGTACCGCGAGCCGAAGAACCCGACCGCCAGCTCCGACTCCGCCTCCGGCGCCGCGACCTGCACGTCCTTGACGGTGATCGGATCGTCCGGCGCGGCGTCCCACGCGGCCTTCGCGTACGCCTGGATGAAGTAGGGATAACCGCCCGAGGCGTCGAACAGGGCGTCCAGCGCCTCCGGCTCGATCCCCGCGTCCTCCCGGTCGATCGGCGCGAGCACCGCGCGGTCGGCGTCCTCGCGGTCCAGCCGATCGATCCGGGCGTACCGGAAGAGCCGTTCCGAGTAGGACTTCGACGCCGAAAGCACGGCGGGTACGTGCGGCAGCCCGGCGCCGACGACCACCAGCGGCGCCCCCGACTGGGACAGCTCGTGGCAGGCCGCGCACAGCGCCGAGACGTCCTCCGCGTTGAGGTCCTGGATCTCGTCGATCAGCAGCGCGACCCCGGTGCCGACGTCCGCGGCCAGTTCGGCGACGTCGGTGAACAGCTCCACCAGGTCGATCTCGATGTCGCCGGAGTCCGCGCGGCCCTGCGCGGCGGGCACGTCGATGCCCGGCTGCCAGCGGTCACGCAGCTTCGCGTCCGGTTTCGCGGCCCGCAGGGCGAACGCCTTGAGCACGCCCAGCACCGATTCCACCCGGTCCGGCGCGCGGTGGCGGACGGCCAGGTCGCGGATCGCCCGGTGCAGTGCGGCCGACAGCGGCCGCCGCAGTTCGGTGTCCGGCCGGGCCTCGATCTTGCCCGCGCCCCAGCCGCGTTTGACGGCCATCGAGCGCAGTTCCCCGAGCAACACGGTCTTGCCGACGCCCCGCAGGCCGGTCAGCATCAGGCTGCGCTCCGGACGACCGCGGGCGACCCGCTCCAGCACCACCTCGAAGGCGTGCAGTTCCCGCTCCCGCCCCGCGAGCTCGGGCGGGCGCTGCCCGGCGCCGGGAGCGAACGGGTTGCGGATGGGGTCCACTCTCGCACCGTATCGGGCTTTCTAGCGTGCCAGCGATAATCGGGCAGAAATTGCTACGCGTGTCGTGGCCAGGTCTGCAGCCCTGGCCACCGGCCTAATCGGTGAGGTTGCGCTCCCCGTAGACCTTCATCGCGTCGCGGATGTACTCCGCGTTCCCCTTGCCGTGCTGGTCGTAGGTCGCCGTGAAGCGCTCGTCCGACACGTACATCTCACCCAGGCCGATGAAGTAGCACTTGCTCACCTCCACCGTCTTGGCCAGCCAGTCGTGCTGGCGCCGGGTGATCGCCTGCGCGACCTCGCCGTCCGCCGGCTCCCCCGCCCGCATCGCGTCGGCGAAGTCGCGGGCGATGTCGACCTGTTCCTGCTGGAACGCCTTCTTCTCGGCGTCGCTCAGCGAACGCCACCAGCGGTCGCCCTTCTCGTAGGCGTCCTTGCCCCAGCGTTCGACGACCTCGTCCTTGTACTGGGCGTTGTCGAACCCGTCGAAGACCTCTTCCGCCATCAGTTGCTCACCTCCTTCCGTCTTCCGCAGGGTCGTGCGCACCGATTCGATCTGCCGCCCGAGCCGCTCGCGTTCCCGTTCGAGCAGCTCCAGGTGGGTGCGCAAGGCCGCGGCGGGGTCCTGCTGCCCGGCCAGCACCTCGGCGATGGCGGGCAGCCCGAGCCCCAGTTCGCGCAGCAGCAGGATCCGCTGCAGGCGCACCAGTGCCCGTTCGTCGTAGTAGCGATAACCGTTGGACCCGACGCGCGTGGGTTCCAGCAGCCCGACCTGCCCGTAGTGGCGCAGGGTCCGGCTGGTGGTCCCGGCCGTGCGCGCGATGTCCTGGATGGACCACTCCACTGCTCCCACCCCTTCGCGACCTCGTGTTCCACGGTAGAAGTTGACGCAGCGTCAAGGTCAACCCGGAATCAGAAATCCGTTCCGCACCAGGGCGGTGTCGCACTGCGGAAGAGGGCATCCGCCCTGGTCAGCGCTTCGGGATCGCGAGCCTGGATCCGGCCGATCCCCGCGAGTGTGCTCGCCGGGAAGCCGCCGAGGTAGAGCATCGCCAGGGTGTCGACGTCCAGTTCGAGGTCGGCGTCGGCTTCCGTGCGCTCGGCGCCCTGCGGGCTGATCCGGTAGCGGCCGGCGTTCTCCGGCAGCCGGGCGTCGCGCACGTCGAGCACCACCGGCTCGGCGTGGCCGTATGTCCTGGACGCAAACGCTTGCGCCACGTCGGTCAGCCGCACCCAGAGGTGGTCCTGGATGGCCATGACCTCCGCCGCGCGCGGGTTCTCCAGCACCAGATCGATCGGCTCGTCGATCGGCCGGGACTTCAGCCGGATCTTCGTCACCAGGTCGACTGACAGCAGGAACCGGTACAGCCCGGCGAGCGCTCCCGGGTTCGCGGCGTGCAGGTCGCGGACGTCCAGTGCCTCGCCCGCGGCGGGCTGCTCGAAGGTGCCGAGCGACCTCGGGCGGTAGGTGACGAACCCGTCGTCCACCCCCTGGTGATCCTGGTGGACGGCGACCAGGTACTCGTCGCGGTCGAGGACGCGGTCGTGGTTCCACCGCCACCACCCATCGCCGCGCGTGATCATGCCCGGCCGGTGCAGGCCCATCCGCGCATACAGCTCGCGGGGCAAGGTCCGCGCCTCGGCTTCGGACAGCAGGCGCACCGACCCGGTCACCGGCACGTCCGCCCGCAGCCGCGCCCGCGTGCGATCGACCATCACGTGCTTGACCTGGGACGAGACGCCGTAGCCGAAGCGGCCGTAGATGGTGGCCTCGCTGGCGTGCAGCACCGCCGCCGGTTCACCGCGTTCACGGCACTCCCGCAGTTGCGTGGTCAGCAGTGCGGAGACCACGCCGCGTCGCGTGCGGTCCGCGCGGACGCCCACCCAGGCCACCGCCGCCGCGGGCACCCGCCCACCCGGCACCGCCAGGTCGACGGCGGCGGACACGGTCATCCCGATCGGCCGCGTGTCCTCGAACGCGGCCCAGGTCCGCTCGGCGGGGAACGCGTCCCTGGCGATCGCCCACTGCTCGTCGGTGAACGGCGGTGAGTGCAGGGCCCTGGCGACCGTGCTCTGCGCCGGGCGGCGTTCGTGCTCCTCCGGGCGGCGGACGGTGAATTCGGTCATGACGATGATCTTCCCAGGGTTCACCTCGTTTTCGCCTTGGCCTGGTTAGCTCGCCAGCCATGAGAATCCTCCCCAAAGCGCTGGTCGCGGCACTGGCCGTGACCGTGCTCGGCGGCTCCGCCGCGCAGGCGCACCCCCGCAAGGACTTCGACATCCAGGCGCACCGCGGTGGGATCGGGCTCACCGTCGAAGGCACGCTCGCCGCCTTCTCCACCGCCATGGAACTCGGCGTCACCACGCTGGAGCTGGATATCCAGATCACCAAGGACGGCCGGGAGGTGGTCACCCACGACCGCAGGACGAACCCGGCGAAGTGCGCCGACACCCAGCCCGCCGTTCCCGGCGACCCGGCGTTCCCCTACGCGGGCAAGTACGTCAAGGATCTGACGTTCGCGCAGGTCCGGACCCTGGACTGCGGCTCGCAGAAGCACCCGAACTACCCGGGCCAGCAGCTCTCACCGGGCGCGAAGATGCCGACCCTGCGTGAGGTGTTCGACCTGGCGCGCGAGCATCGCGCCTGGGGCATCCGGTTCAACATCGAAACCAAGGTGGAGGCGGCCGCGCCGCACGAGACCGCGCCGCGCGAGCAGTTCGTCGAGCGGGCCGCGCGCGAGATCACCTTCTCCGGGTTCGCCCACCACACCACCGTCCAGAGCTTCGACTGGGGCGCGCTGATGCTGATGCGCCGGACCGCGCCCTGGCTGAAGACGGTGGCGCTGACGCAGCCGGAGTTCCTGCAGGTCGGGCAGCCCGGCAAGTCGCCGTGGCTGGGTGGGCTGGACATCGACGACTTCGGCGGCAGCCCGGTGCGCGCGGTGAAGTCGTTCGGCGCGAGCGCGCTGTCGCCGGTGCACGGCAACCCGCAGGGCGGCTTGGTGACCGACCCGAACTACCTGCCGTTCACCACGAAGGCGCTGGTCGATGAGGCACACCGGGCGGGGCTGAAGGTGGTCCCGTGGACCATCAACGACAAGGCGACCATGCACAAGCTGATCGACGACGGCGTGGACGGCATCATCACCGACTACCCGGACCGGCTTCGCGAGGTCGCCGCCGAGCGCGGGTTCAAGCTGCCGCGGGCGTATTCCACTCGCTAACGGAGTATGGAGCTTTCTAGCCTCAGGACTAGAAAGCTCCATAAGGCGTGAGACCGGAAGGTTTTGGGTACGTTCGAAGCAAGCTTGACTTGCTGTCGGAGAGGTGACCCCGTGATTCTGCGCCGATTGGCCCGCCCCCTGCTCGCGTCGATCTTCATCAGCGGCGGCATCAACGCGCTGCGGCAGGCGGAGGGCCATGCCGAAGCCGCCAAACCGCTGCTGGACAGCACCGTCGGCCGGTACGCCGACAAGCTGCCCGCCCAGGTGCCCACCGATCCGGTGACCCTCGTCAAGGTGGACGCCGCGCTGAAGATCGCCGCCGGTTCGCTGTTCGCGCTGGGCAAGGCGCCGCGGCTGTCCGCGCTGGTGCTGCTCGGCAGCCTGGTGCCGACCACCGTCGCCGGCCACCCGTTCTGGGCGGAGAAGGACGAGCAGGCCAAGCAGCAGCACCTGGTCCACTTCCTGAAGAACCTCGGCCTGGCGGGCGGCCTGATGATCGCCGCCGCCGACACGCACGGCAAGCCCTCGCTGGGCTGGCGGGCCAAGAAGGCCGCCCAGGTGGCCAGCAAGCAGGCCCAGTCGATCCAGAAGTCGGCGGGCAAGCAGGCTCAGACGTGGCAGAAGACCGCCGAGAAGCAGACGCGCAAAGCCCGCAAGCGCGCCAAACAACTCACCAACTAACCCCCGTGGCTTCGGGGCCCCCAAAGCCACACTCGTGCAGCCGAACCGCACACTCACGCAGCCGAGTTCTACGTTCAGGCAGCCGAACCCCACATTCGAAGTCCCAGCCAGCCCAGTGGAAACGCTATGAGTGGGGCATTACTTGCATTCGATGCAAGTAATGCCCCACTCCTGGCATTGGGGACCTACTTCTCCAGGATGGCGGTGATGCCCTGCCCGCCGGCGGCGCACACCGAGATCAGGCCCTTGCCCGAGCCCTTCTCCGCCAGCAGTTTCGCCAGGGTCGCCACGATCCGGCCGCCGGTGGCGGCGAACGGGTGGCCCGCGGCCAGCGAGGAGCCGTTGACGTTCAGCTTCGACCGGTCGATCGAGCCCAGCGGGGTGTCCAGCCCCAGCTTCTCCTTGGCGAAAGCCGGGTCCTCCCAAGCCTTCAACGTCGCCAGCACCTGGGACGCGAAAGCCTCGTGGATCTCGTAGAAGTCGAAGTCCTGCAGGGTCAGGCCCGCCCGCTCCAGCATCCGCGGCACCGCGTACGCGGGCGCCATCAGCAGGCCTTCGCCACCGTGCACGTAGTCGACGGCGGCCGTCTCCGAGAAGGTCAGGTACGCCAGCACCGGCAGGTTCCGCGCCTTCGCCCACGACTCGGTCGCCAGCAGCACGGTCGACGCGCCGTCGGTGAGCGGCGTCGAGTTGCCCGCGGTCATGGTGCCTTCGGGGCCGCCGAACGTCGGCTTCAGCTTCGACAGCTTCTCGACGCTCGAATCCGGCCGCAGGTTCTGGTCCCGCGAGAGCTTGAGGAACGGCGTCAGCAGGTCGTCGAAGAAGCCGCGGTCGTAGGCGGCGGCCAGGTTCCGGTGGCTCGCGGCGGCCAGTTCGTCCTGGTCGGCCCGCGCCACGTCCCAGACCTTCGCGGTCAGCGCGGCGTGCTCGCCCATCGACAGCCCGGTGCGCGGCTCGGCGTTGCGCGGGATCTCCGGCACGATGTGCCCCGGCCGGATCTTCGCGGCCAGCTTCAGCCGCTCGCCGACCGTCTTCGCCGCGTTGAGCTGGACCAGGATCTGCCGCAGGTCGTCGTTCACCGCGAGGGGCGCGTCGCTGGTGGTGTCCACCCCGCCGGCGATCGCCGAGTCGATCTGCCCGAGCGCGATCTTGTTGGCCACCGTGACGATCGCCTGCAACCCGGTGCCGCAGGCCATCTGCAGGTCGGCGGCCGGGGTCTCCGGCGACAGCTTGCTGCCCAGCACGCACTCGCGCGCCAGGTTGAAGTCGCGGGCGTGCTTGAGCACCGCGCCCGCGGCCACCTCACCGATCCGCTCGCCCTGCAGGGAGAAGCGGCTGACCAGGCCGTCCAGCGCGGCGGTCAGCATGTCCTGGTTCGACGCCTGCGCGTACGGGCCGTTCGACCGCGCGAACGGGATCCGGTTGCCGCCCACGATGGCGACCCTGCGGACCGGCGGTGCCTTCTTCGTGGCCATCTTTCCTCCGAGGCGAGTTTGTGGGGGTACTCGTAGGGTAACCTACTCGCTAGTAGGTTAGGCTGCACAGTGACACCGGACGCAGGGAAGGGGCGGTCATGGCCGACAGGTACCAGCAGTTCGCGGGAAGCCAGCTCGGACGGTTCCTCGTGCCGCGACTCGGCTTGCCGAACCCGTACCCGCTGCGCCGCTACACCCCCGGCCAGCCCCCGCTCGACGGTCCCGCCCTGCTCGGCGCGGCTTCCGGTGGACGGCTGGAAAAGGCCCTGTCCACCCAGCTCGCCGACGCCGGTCTCGAGGTGCTCACCTCGCCGTCCGACGGCAAGCACGGCGCGCTCGTCTTCGACGCCACCGGCATCACCGAGCCGGGCCGCCTGCGGGAGATGTACCAGTTCTTCCAGCCGGTGATCCGCCAGCTCGTGCCGTCGGGCCGGGTGGTCGTGCTCGGCACGCCGCCGGAGGCCGTCGAGGGCCGCGAGCGGATCGCGCAGCGCGCGCTCGAAGGATTCGTCCGTTCGGTCGGCAAGGAACTCAAGCGCGGCGCCACCGCCCAGCTCGTCTACGTGGCCGAAGGCGCCGAAGAGGCCACCGAATCGACCCTGCGGTTCCTGCTCTCGGCCAAGTCCGCGTTCGTCGACGGCCAGGTCATCCGCGTCGGCACCCACGGCAAGACCGCGCCCGCCCCCGAGGACTGGGCGAAGCCGCTGCACGGCAAGGTCGCGCTGGTCACCGGGGCTTCCCGCGGTATCGGCGCGGCGATCGCCGAGGTGCTCGGCCGCGACGGCGCGCACGTGATCGCGCTCGACATCCCCGCGCAGGGCGGCGACCTGTCCAAGGTGGCCAACAAAGTCGGCGGCGCCTCGCTGCAGCTGGACATCACCGCCGCGGACGCGCCCCAGAAGCTGGCCGACTACCTCGACCAGCGGCACGGCGGCGTGGACATCGTGGTGCACAACGCCGGGATCACCCGCGACAAGACGCTCGGCAACCTGACCGAAGCCCACTGGGACGCGGTGCTTTCGGTGAACCTCGCCGCGCAGCTCGCGGTCAACGACAAGCTCCTCGCCGACGGCGTGCTCAACGACAACGGCCGCATCATCGGCGTCTCCTCGATCGCCGGTATCGCCGGGAACCTCGGCCAGACCAACTACGCCACCAGCAAGGCGGGCGTGATCGGCATGGTCGACGTCGGCGCGCCGGAACTGGCGGCGAAGAACGGCACGATCAACGCGGTCGCCCCCGGGTTCATCGAGACCAAGATGACCGCGGCGGTGCCGGTGATGATCCGCGAGGTCGGGCGGCGGTTGTCCAGCCTGGCGCAGGGCGGGCTGCCGGTGGACGTCGCCGAGACCATCTCCTGGTACGCGAACCCGGCTTCGGCCGCGGTCAACGGCAACGTCGTGCGCGTGTGCGGCCAGGCCTTCCTGGGGGCGTGAGATGGTCACCAAGGAACTGAGCGCCGCGCCCAGCCTGGGCACGCTGTACCCGAAGGCGCTGCTCGGCGGGCTGCGGTCCGGGCCGTCCGGCGAGCAGCTGCCGGACACCGAGTTCGTGCGCACCGGCATCACCGTGGACCCGGCGCACCTCGCCGCCTACAACCGCGTCTGCGGCTTCCGGTTCGGCGACGAGCTGCCCGCGACCTATCCGCACGTGCTCGCCTTCGGCCTGCAGATGGCGCTGATGACCGAGCCGGACTTCCCGTTCCCGCTGCTCGGCATGGTGCACGTGACGAACCGGATCACCCAGCGTCGCCCAGTGCGGCTCGGCGAGCGGTTCACCCTGCGCGTGCGGGCGGAGAACCTGCGCCCGCACGAGAAGGGCCGGCAGTTCGACGTGCTCAGCGAGCTGGTGCCGTCCACTGAGGACGCTCCGGTGTGGACGGACGTGAGCACCTACCTGCGCCGCGGCGGCGGCTCGGGGGGCAAGGGTTCCGGGGAGCGGCTCGCGGCGCCTTCGCCGAGCGCGATCTGGCGGGTGCCCGGCGACATCGGCCGCCGGTACGCCGAGGTCTCCGGCGACCGCAACCCGATCCACCTGCACCCGCTGACCGCGAAGGCGTTCGGCTTCCCGGCCGCGATCGCGCACGGCATGTGGACCAAGGCCCACAGCCTGGCCGCGTTCGAAGGCAGGCTGCCCGACGCGTTCACCCTGGACGTCAAGTTCAAGCTGCCCGTGCTGCTGCCCGGCAAGGTTGCCTTCACCAGCTGGCGGACCGGGGACGGCTGGGCGTTCGAGCTGTGGGGTGCGACGAAGCCGAAGCCGCACCTGGCCGGCTCGGTGACCCCGGGGTAGGACGGCGCGAAGCTCCGCTGAGGGTGGTGGGCGACGGGTGGGCTAGCTGGCAGGGTCGGCCGGTTTCCAGACGGCGCCTTCGACCAGGTCGTTGAACCCGAGCCAGACCAGGTTCATCAGCCAGGAGGCGAGCACACCGTCGGATACGGCGGGGTGGTCGAGGGCCCAGTCCGCGAGCGACTCGGCGGCGCCGACCAGCGCCGCGGACAGGCCCTCACCGGAGAACTCGGCCTGCTCGGCGAGCCCTTTCCGGGTGCCGGCGGAGACCACCAGCGCGGCCACCAGTTCGATCGCGCGCTTGCGCATGTCGGTGATCTCGGCGGCGAACGGGCCGCCGACCACCAGCGCCTGCCGGTGCAGCACGGTCCACGACTCGCGGTAGTCGGCGACGAACCGGTAGAACGAGCGCAGGCCGTACCAGAGCTGCATGTCCGGCGGCAGGTCCGGCTGGACCCCGGCCTGGATGGCCTCCAGCAGCCGGGTCGCCTCGCGGCGGATGCACTGGGCGAACAGGTCCTCCTTGGAGCCGAGGTAGGTGTAGATCATCGGCTTGGAGACGCCAGCCACCTCGGAGATCTCGTCCATGGACGCGGAGTGGTAGCCGTAGCGGGCGAAGACCTGCACGGCGGCGTCCAGGATCTGCCGTTCCCGGACGGCACGCGGGAGCCGCTTGGCTCGCTCGGGCGGATTCTGCACTTCCTCGGACACCTCGACCTCCTCGTCCGGTGAACGCTACCGGGCGCGGGGCGGCCGGTGTGACGGCACGGCGGCATCGACTTGCCGAGCTACCTACTCGCTAGTAATATTACTGCGGAGTAGGTAGGACTGGGAGGCCGCGGTGGAGGACATCGAGCTGCTCGAAGGCCCGGCGTTGCTCGACGCCCTGCGCGAGACGGACCTGCGTCAGGTGGAGCCCGAACAGTTCGCGCGGATCATCGCCGGCGCCTCGAAGGAACAACTGGAGGTCGTGGTCGCCGATCGGGCGCTGCGGGAGAAGGTGCTCACCGAGATCTTCCGGCGGATGAGCGCGCACCTGCGGCCGGACCGCGCGGCCGGGCTGGACGCGGTGATCCGCTGGCGGCTGACCGGGGGCGCCGCCCCCGACGGCTTCGACCGCTTCGAGACGGTCATCCGGGACGGGGCCTGCACGGTCAGCCGGACGCCGGTGGAGAAACCGCGCGTGACCATCACCGTTTCCCCGGTGGACTTCTTCACGCTCATCACCCATCAGGCGACACCGGCGGTTATGTTCGTCACGGGCCGCATCAAGGTAAAAGGCGATCTCGCATTCGCGGCCGGGCTCATCGGTTTCTTCGACCTTCCCAAGCCCTGAACAGCGATCTACACTCGTTTCCCGTGTCTTCCGATCCTGTTACCTGGCGCGAGCGCTGGCGCGGAACTTTGGCGCGGCGCAGCCGGCTGCCCGCCGAGCGCCCGCGCACGGATTCGGTGCTGGACGCGTTCGCCGCCGAAGTGGAATTCCGGCGGCTGAGCCCGGCGCAGTTCGTGCAGGTGCTGGAAACCCTGCACATGCTGGGCCGGGTGGGCGCGGGTATCGAGTTGTCCTCGCTGTCCACGCAACTGCTCGTCGACGTGGTCAGCGGGGCCACGAAAGAGCAGATCAACGAGCTGGCCGCACACGACGAACTGCGGTCGGTATTCCTCGACGAGATATTCCGCAGAATGTCGGACCATCTCATTCCGGAAAAGGCGGAAAACGCGGAATTCGTCATCGGCTGGCGTTTCCACCACGGGGACGCCGAAGGTCCGTTCGACCGCTACCAGACGGTGGTCGAGGACGGTGTCTGCGTTTCCAGCAGCGACCTCGGCCGCTCCCCGGACGCCACGGTCACCGTTTCCGCCGCCGATTTCATCCGCATGGCCACCGGCGTGACCGCGGCCGCGGCGATGTTCGTCACCGGCCGGGTCAAGGTGAAGGGCGACTACGCCCTGGCCGTCCGGTTCAGCAGCTACTTCGACATCCCGGCCGCTACCCCTCGCCCGGCCCGCCGGCCCACCACCACCCTCAACGGGCGCGCTGCGCGCGACTAACCCTCAATCACCGGGTGATTCTTAGGCTGCTTGGGTTCTTCGTCGACCACTTCGCTGTCCACCACGATCACCCCGCCCTGGAACGGCGAGCGCACGTTCGGCGCGCTCCTCGCCCGCTTCTCGATCCGGCGCAACCAGGCGCGGCGGAAGATGCCGCGGGTCGGCGGCAGGAGCACCAGCAGCCCGACGACGTCGCTGACGAAGCCCGGCAGCATGATCAGCAGGCCACCGAGCCCGATCAGCATGCCGTCGGTCACCTCGTTGTGCGCCGAGCGCCCCGATCGCGCCGTCTCCATGAACGCGCGCGCCGCCTTGCCGCCCTCGCGGCGAGCCAGCCACGAGCCGAGGATCGTGCCCGCCAGCAGCAGGCCGAGCGTGCCGAGGATGCCGATGGCCGAGCCGACCGCCCAGAGGGCCGCCACCTCGGCTACCACGTAGAGCAGGAAAACCACAGCCATGTCCTGTTCAACGACGCACCCGCCCGATTTGCTCCCCGCCGGGGTGCTCGATCGTGGGCACCCCGGCGTCAGGCCTCGTCCAGGTAGGCGGCGGCCTGCAGGCTGAACAGCTCCGCGTAGCCGCCGTCCAGTTCCATCAGCTCCTCGTGTGTGCCGTACTCGGCGAGCTTTCCCTTCTCCAGCAACAGGATCTTCTGCGCCCGCCGGACCGTGGAGAAGCGGTGCGAGATGTACAGGGTGGTGCGCCCGTGGGCCAGTTCACGCAGGCGCGCGAACAACTCGTGCTCGGCTTCGGCGTCCAGCGCCGAGGTCGGCTCGTCGAGCAGGAGGATCGGGGCGTCCCGCTGGAAGGCCCTGGCCAGCGCCAGCTTCTGCCACTCGCCGCCGGACAGGGAGATGCCCTGGTCGAACCAGCGGCCCAGCGGGCTGTCGTAGGTCTTCGGCAGCCGTTCGATCCGTTCGGCGACCCCGGCGCGGTGGGCGGAGTCCTCGATGCGCGGGCGGTCGCTCACGTTGTCGATGTCGCCGAGGCCGATGTTCTCCGCGGCCGTGGCGTGGTAGCTGACGTGGTCCTGGAACATCGCGCTCATCTGCCGTCGCAGCTCGTCCGGGTCGAACTCGCGGATGTCCACGCCGTCGAGCAGGATGCGCCCGCCGGTCGGGTCGTACAGCCGGCACAGCAGCTTGAGCAGCGTCGACTTCCCGGCGCCGTTGCGCCCGACCACGGCGACCGTGCTGGCGGGTTCGATGGTGAAGCTGACGTCGTCGAGCGCCGGTTCGTCGGCGCCCGGGTAACTGAAGCTGACCCGCTCGAAGGTGACCCGCCCGAGCAGCGGCGACGGCAGCGGCCGGGGATCCGGCGGCGCCACGATCTCCGGTTCGGTGCCGAGGAACTTGTACAGCGTGTCCAGGTAGAGGTTGTTCTCGTACATCCCGGTGAAGGCGTTGAACAGGCCCTGCACCGAGGTCTGCACGGCGGTCGCGGCGGCGGTGTACAGCGCGAGGTCGCCCAGCGTCAGCCGTCCGGCGACGGCTTCGAGCGCGATGTAAAGCGCGATCGCCGACCCGGCGAAGGTGGACAGCAGGCTCCAGCCCGCGCCCGCCAGGTTCCGGTTGCGGATCAGCTTGCGCTGCTTGGCGTAGGCGGCCGTGCTGATCCGGTGGAACCGGTCGACCAGGTACGGGCCGAGGCCGAAGAGCTTGGTCTCCTTGGCGTGGTTGTCCGTGGTGACCAGCATCGACAGGTACTCCATGCGCCGCCGGAACGGCGAGAGCATCAGCGTCAGCGTGAACGCGCGGGCGCCGTACTTCGACTGCGCGATGAACGCCGGGATCGGCGCGACCAGTGCGACCAGCGCCAGCAGCGGACTGACGGTGATCAGCAGGGTGATCATGCTGCCGAAGGTGATCGAGGTGCGGATCAGGCCGAGGCCGGAGGTCAGCATGGACACCGGGCGCTGCGGGGCTTCCCGGTCGGCCTGGCGCAGCAGGTCGTAGGACTCCGAGCCCTCGAAGAAGGCCAGGTGCAGGCGGCTGGCGTGGTCCATCACCTGGTGGCGGATGGTCAGCACCATGCGCTCGGTGAGCAGTTGCTGGCAGATGTTGGTCAGCGCGGTGGTGACCGCGGTCAGGGTGAAGATGCCGAACTGGAGCGCGGCGAGCCAGACGATGGGGTCCGTGCCGCCGTGCCCGGAGATCGCCGCGACCACGGCGTCCATCAGCAGCTTGGCGGCGTACGCGGTGACCGTGGGCGTGAGCCCGGCGATCAGCGTGAGCAGCGCGATGCCGATGGTCAGCAGGCGGCCCGCGTCCCAGGTCAGCCGGGCGACCCTGGGCAGCCCGCGGACCGTGCCGCCGACCGCTTCGCGCACGCGCTTGAACCGGGCGCCGAGGTCCTTCGGCTCGTCGAGGGTGGTACGGGGATCAGGGATGGTGATCGGGCCGGTGAGCCCGCTTTCGGTCGCCTTGCCCGCCCGGCGCATCAGCCGGCGCAGGCCGGGCGGTCCCCCACCGCGGAAATCGGTCACCGGCACGCCCCGTCGAGGAAGACGTCCACGATCTCTTCGACGGTGACCGCCTGCTCGGCATCGCGGTGCTGGCCGAGCAGCATGGAGGAGAACAACGCCGCGAGCTTCTCCGGCGGCAGGCGCAACTGGTCGCGCTCGGGCTCGAAGAGCTCGGCGATGGCGTTGCGGGTGGTCAGGAACGAGTCGCGCCGGGCGTTGACGTTGGGCTGCCCTGGCTCGGGGCGCTTCATCGCGCGGCCCGAGGTGAACATGGCGCCGACCACCGCGCCCATGCGCTCGAGGTGCGCGGACAAGGTGGCCGCGGCCTCGATCAGCCGCTCGCGCAGGGGCTGCTCGATCGGGATCTCGGCGATGGCCTGCAACGCGGTGTCGGGACGGACGGCCTCGGCGATGCACGCGTCGAGCAGCTCGTCCTTGTCCTTGAAGGCACGGAAGATCGTGCCCTCACCGATGCCGGCCGCACGCGCGATCTGGCTGGTGGTGATCGCCGCCCCGTGCTCGGCCACCAACGGCAACACCGCACGGACGATCATCTCGCGCCGCTGCTCGACACCCATCGCCGGCGCACGCCGCTTGGTCTGAGGAGGATTCATGTCCCCAGTGTGCGGAGTGAGCACTCACTCCGTCAAGTTCATTCGATCAATGACAAGGCCGGCGAAGGCGTGCGGTGAGCGTTCCCGTAGACGGGCGACGAGTTCGGCGGCCATCTCCGCATCGAGAGCGCCGATCCCGGCCTCCGACACCGGCTCTTCGTCGTACCCAGGTCACCTTCCCCAACGACGCGTTGTTCGGGCCGGAGATCGTCGAGTGGATCCGCCGCCTCGACGAGAGCGGGCCGACCGGCGAGCGCCGAGATCGCCTCGGCGACCGGGTTGTCCGACAAGGCCGTGGCCCGCTGGCTGCGCATCCTCCGGAAAGAGGGGCTGGTCGACCTGGTCGGCACCGCCGTCCGCAGCCCGAACGTGCGCTACCGGTGCACCGCCGAACGCCACTCCTGATGTCACGAATGTGGCTTTCGGGACGAAAAACGTCTCGAAAGCCACATTCGTGACAGTCGTCAGAAGACGAAGGCGCTGGCCGGGTCGGCGAGGAGCATGCCGACGTCGGCCAGGAACTGGGAGCCCTGCTGGCCGTCGACCACGCGGTGGTCGAAGCTCAGCGCCAGTTGCAGCACCTTGCGCACCTTGATCTCGCCGTCGACCACCCAGGGGGTGTCGCGGATGGCGCCGAACGCCAGGATCGCCGACTCACCGGGGTTGATGATCGGCGTGCCGGTGTCGACGCCGAAGACGCCGACGTTGGTGATCGTGATGGTGCCGTTCACCATGTCCGCCGGTGGCGTCTTGCCCTCCCGCGCGGTGTCGGTCAGCTCACCGAGCGCCTTGGCCAGCTCCGGCAGCGACAACTGCTCGGCGTTGCGGATCTTCGGCACGATCAGCCCGCGTGGCGTCGCCGCCGCGATGCCCAGGTGGACGTAGCTCTTGTAGACGATCTCCTGCGCCGCCTCGTCCCAGGTCGCGTTGACGTCCGGGGTCCGCTTCGCCGCCAGGCACACCGCCTTCGCCGCGAAGGCCAGCGGGGTCAGCTTGATCCCGGCGAAGGCCGGGCTCTTCTTCAGCTTCTCCCGCAACTCCATCATCGGCGTCACGTCGACGGTCAGGAACTCCGTCACGTGCGGCGCGCTGAAGGCGCTCTGCACCATCGCCTGCGCGGTCGCCTTGCGCACACCCTTGATCGGCACGCGGCGCTCACCCGATGCGTCCGAAATGGACACAGCAGGAGCGGGCGAGGCGACCGGGCCCGAGGCGGCGCGCTGCACGTCCTCACGGGTGATCACCTGCCCCTCGCTCGCCAGCGCGTGCAGGTCGACGCCGAGGTCCTTGGCCAGCTTGCGCACCGGCGGCTTCGCCAGCGGCACGTAACCACCCTTGACCGGCTCGGCGACCGGCTCGGGCGCGGCGACCGGCTGAGGCGTGGGCGCACCGGCGTCCTTGCGTGCCCGCCGCTTGGCGGTGACCGTCTTGGAGCCGTAGCCGACCAGCGGCTTCATCTCCTCTTCGACCGGAGCGGCCGGAGCAGGAGCAGCTGGAGCCGCCGCGACGCCGTTCGGCGAAGGTGCCTCCGCCGGTGCCCCACCCGGATCGGTGTCGATGGTCAGGATCGGCGTGCCGACCTCGACCGTCTGACCCGGCTCCACGTGCAGCTCGGTGATCACACCCGCCCACGGGATGGGCAGTTCGACCGCGGCTTTCGCGGTCTCGATCTCCACCACGATCTGGTTGACCTTCACCTCGTCACCCGGCTTGACGTGCCAGTTGAGGATGTCGGCCTCGGTCAGCCCCTCCGCCGTGTCGGCCAGGGGAAACTGCTTGTACTGCGGCATGTTCGCGAATCCCCCTACCAGGCCAGCGAGCGGTCGACGGTGTGCAGCACCCGGTCCAGGTCGGGGAGGTAGTCCTCCTCGAGCTTGGCCGGCGGGTACGGGGTGTCGAACCCGGTGACCCGCAGGACGGGTGCCTCCAGCGAGTAGAAGCACTCCTGCTGCACCCGCATGGCGATCTCCGAGGTCAGCGACGACTCCGAAGGCGCCTCGCTGACCGCGATCAGCCGGCCGGTCCGCCGGACGGACTCGAACACCGGGTTTAGGTCCAGCGGGGAGAGCGTGCGCAGGTCGATGACCTCCAGCGAGGTCCCCTCCTCCTGCGCGGCGGTGGCGGCGTCCAGGCAGACCTTCACCGACGGCCCGTAGGCGACCAGCGTGGCCGCGTCACCGGGGCGCACCACGCGCGAGACGTGCAGCGGGTCCGGCTTGGCCGTGGTGTCCACTTCGGTCCGCAGGTTGCCCGAGTGGTAGAGCCGCTTCGGCTCGAACAGCAGCACCGGGTCGTCGCTTTCGATGGCCTGGCGCGTCATCCAGTACGCGTCGACCGCGTTCGAGCACGAGACCACCTTGAGCCCGGCGACGTGCGCGAACAGCGATTCCGGCGACTCCGAGTGGTGCTCCACCGCACCGATCCCGCCGCCGAACGGCACGCGGATCACGATCGGCACCTTGACCCGGCCCTGGGTGCGGTAGTGCAGCTTCGCCACCTGGCTGACGATCTGGTCGAAGCCAGGGAAGATGAAGCCCTCGAACTGGATCTCGCACACCGGCCGGAACCCGCGCACGGCCAGGCCGACCGCGGTGCCGATGATGCCCGACTCGGCCAGCGGCGTGTCCAGCACGCGCTGCTCGCCGAAGTCCTTCTGCAGGCCGTCGGTGATCCGGAAGACGCCGCCGAGCTTGCCGACGTCCTCCCCGAGGATGATCACCTTGTCGTCGGCCTCCATGGCCGAGCGCAGGGCGAGGTTGATCGCCTTGCCGATGGTCAGGTTCTGCACCGCGCCGGCGGCACCGTCCACCTTGGACTTCACGGGAGCGGCCATCAGTGCTCACTCCCCGCGAAACCCTCGAGGTAGGACAGGTACTCGCGCCGCTGCGCCTCCAGCACCGGCGACGGCTCGGCGTAGACGTTCTCGAAGATCCGCTCGGGCGGCGGGTCGGGCATGTTGAACACGAAGTCCCGCAGTTCGGCGGCGAAGCTGTCGGCCTCGGCGTCGATCTTGTCGAAGAACTCCTGGTCGGCGCCGCCACCGCGGGCCAGGTGCGCGCGCACCCGCTCGATCGGGTCCTTGAGCTTCCACTCCTCCAGCTCGTCGGAGAGCCGGTAGCGGGTGGGGTCGTCGGTGGTGGTGTGCGCGTCCATCCGGTAGGTGAACGCCTCGATCAGCACCGGGCCGTTGCCGTGGCGGCACTCGTCCAGCGCCCAGCGGGTGACCGCGAGGCAGGCGAGCACGTCGTTGCCGTCGACGCGGATGCCGGGGAAGCCGTAACCGCGGGCGCGCTGGTACAGCGGCAGGCGCGACTGGCGCTCGGTGGGCTCGGAGATGGCCCACTGGTTGTTCTGGCAGAAGAAGACGACCGGCGCGTCGTAGACCGCGGACCAGACGAAGCCCTCGTGCACGTCGCCCTGGCTGGTGGCGCCGTCACCGAAGTAGACGATGGTGGCTTCGCCGTTGTCGTCGCCGACCTTGCCCTCGAACTTTTGACCCATCGCGTACCCGGTGGCGTTGAGCACCTGGTTGCCGATGACGATGGTGTACGGGTGGAAGCCGTGGTGCTGGAAGTCCCAGCCACCGTGGTCGGAGCAGCGGAAGATGCCGATCAGCTCGCGGAAGTCGACGCCGCGGGTCCACGCCACGCCGTGCTCGCGGTAGCTCGGGAAGGCCATGTCGGACGGGCGGAGCGCGCGGCCGGAGCCGATCTGCGCCGCTTCCTGGCCGAGCAGCGGCACCCAGATGCCGAGCTGGCCCTGGCGCTGCATCGCGTTGGACTCCCGGTCCGCCCGCCGGACCAGCACCATGTCGCGGTAGAGGTTCCGCAGTGCCTCGGCGTCGATGTCGGTGACGTAGGGGTCGAACCGCGCCGAAGCGACGCGTTCCCCCTCGGGCGTCAGCAGCTGGGTGAGGTCGGCTCCACCCTCGGTCGTTGCGCGCAAACCCGCGATCACCTGCTCGGGAGTGGGTTCCGCCGCTGTCGCGGCAGGCCCGGCGCCCGGTTCGGGATGCGTCCACTGTTCCGGGGACGACATTCGCTCGTTCTCCTCAGTTCGGTGCCGCGCAGCCGCTTGTGGCAGCCGCCGCGACTTCGCCGGCGGCCATCGGGTCTCGGTTGAGCGCCCGGCCCGTCGGCGGTGACGGTTCTCGCCGACATCCTGGCATGAGAACCGGCTCGTGGTGAGTACCGGAGATTGATTCGTTGTCGCGAAGAGGTGGCTGAACAGGGAAAACACTAGGAAACCCAATGGTGGGGCCGCCGAAAGTAGGGCGCGCTGGTACGTCTGGACCAGCGGGGGTCCGGGGCGCGGCCGGGCCTCGGGTGGCCGCGACTTCCGGGCTGCTCGCCCCCTGTGATGTACCCCACCCCCTCTGTCAGGATCGAGGGCATGGACCAGCGACTGCTCCGGGAGACGATTCAGGACACGTGGCGCACCGACGCACTGGCGAGCCTTTCGGAGTTCGTCTCGATCCCGGCGTTGTCACCCGCCTTCGACGCCTGGTGGGCCAGCAACGGCCACCTGCACGCCGCGGTCGAGCACCTGCGCAGGTGGCTGGTTTCGCGGCAGTTGCCGGGCGCGGTGGTCGACGTGGTCAAACTCCCCGGCCGCACCCCGCTCCTGCTGCTGGAGATCCCGGCGTCCGGTGCGACCACCGAGGACACGGTGGTGCTCTACGGACACCTCGACAAGCAGCCGCCGGCCGGTGAGTGGTCGCCCGGGCTCGACCCGTGGACCCCGGTGGTGAAAGACGGACGGCTCTACGGCCGCGGCGCCGGTGACGACGGGTACGCGGGTTATGCCGCGTCGACCGCGCTGGAGGCGCTGCACCGGGCGGGCGGCAAACATGCACGAACGGTCGTACTGCTGGAGACCTGCGAGGAGTCCGGCAGTCCCGACCTGGCCGCCTACCTCGGCCACCTGCGTGACCGCATCGGCCGGGTCGGGCTGGTGGTCTGCCTCGACGTGGCGGGCGGCGACTACGAACGGCTGTGGCTGGCGACCTCCCTGCGTGGCATCGCCTTCCTTGACCTGACCGTGCGCGTGCTCGATTCCGGCGTGCACTCCGGGCATTCGAGCGGCCTGGTGGCCAGCTCGTTCCGCGTGGTCCGGCAGCTGCTCGACCGGCTGGAGGACTCGCGCACCGGTGAGATGCTGCTGCCGGAGTTGAGCGTGGTGATCCCGGAGGACCGGCTCGCCGAGGTGCGGCTCGCCGTCGCCGAGGGCGGCCTGCGACCCGAACTGCCGATCACCGAAGGCGTCCGCACGGCCACCGACGACCCGGTCGAACTGGTGCTCAACAACACCTGGCGCACCACGTTGTCGGTCACCGGCGCCAGCGGGCTGCCGTCGCTGGAGGACGCGGGCAACGTGCTGCGGCCGTTCACCGGGCTCAAGCTCAGCTTCCGGCTGCCGCCGACCATCGACGCCGAGGTCGCGCTCGAGGCCATCACCCGCGCCCTGACCACCGACGTCCCGTACGGCGCCAAGGTCGAGATCGGCAGGCCGGCCGGGGCGTCCGGCTGGAACGCGCCGAAGCTCGCGCCCTGGCTGGCGACCACGCTGGACAAGGTGAGCGTGGAGGTCTTCGGCGAGCCGTGGCGGGCGCTCGGCCTCGGCGGCACCATCCCGTTCCTCGGGTTGTTCGCCGAGACCTACCCCGACGCGCAGTTCGTGGTCACCGGCCCGCGCGGCCCCGGCAACAACGCGCACGTGCCGGACGAATGGCTGCACCTGGAGCAGACCGAGCGCGTGACCGAGGCCGTGGCCCGGATTCTGCACGCGCACGCCGGCGAATGACCTGGTGGCAGGATGGACGAGGTGGAACAGACTGTGAATACGACCGCGATGCGTGAAACCGTGCGGCGGCTCTGGGCGGACGACATCCTGCCGAGCCTTTCGGGACTGGTGGCCATCCCCGCCCTGTCCCCCGGTTTCGACCCGGACTGGGCGGAGCACGGCCACCTGGCCGCCGCCGTCGAGCACGTCCGGACCTGGCTCGGGACCCGGGCGATCCCCGGCGCCTCGATCGACGTGGTGGAACTGCCCGGCCGCAGCCCGGTGCTGCTGCTGGATGTGCCGGCCACCGAGGGTGCCGAGGACAAGGGCACGGTGCTGCTCTACGGGCACCTCGACAAGCAGCCGCCGCTCGGTGGCTGGTCGGAGGGCCTGGACCCGTGGAAGCCGGTGCTCAAGGACGGCAGGTTGTACGGCCGCGGCTCGGCCGACGACGGGTACGCCGGTTACGCCGCGACGGCCGCGCTGGAGGCGTTGCGCGCGGCGGGCGGTTCGCACGCGCGTGCCGTGGTGCTGCTGGAAACCGGTGAGGAGTCGGGTAGTCCCGATCTGCCCGCGTACCTGGAGCACCTGAGCGAGCGCCTCGGCGAGGTCACCTTCGTCGTGTGCCTGGATTCCGGCGGCCAGGACTACGAACGGCTGTGGCTGACCACCAGCCTGCGCGGCCTGGTCCAGGTGCACGTGACCGTGCGCGTGCTGGACTCCGGGCAGCACTCGGGCCTGGCCAGCGGGGTCGTGCCCAGCTCGTTCCGCGTCCTGCGCGAGCTGCTGGACCGGGTGGAGAACGCGGAGACCGGGCACCTGCTGCTCGACGAGTTCTACGTGGACGTCCCGGCGGACCGCGCCGCGGAAGCCGAAGCCGCGGCCGCCGCCGCGCCGGGCGCGATGAAGCGGTCGTTCCCGCTGCACGGCGGCACCACCACGGTCGACCAGGACGACGTGGAACTGCTGCTGAACAACACCTGGCGGCCGACGCTCTCGGTGATCGGCGCCTCGGGCTTCCCGGAGCCGGTCGACGCGGGCAACGTCCTGCGCGCGCACAGCACCCTGGCGCTGGGCTTCCGCCTGCCGCCCACCGCCGACTCGGCCGCCGCGCTCGGCGCGCTGGAGAAGGCGCTGACCACGGACGTGCCGTACTCGGCCACCGTCGAACTGGCCGGCCTGGAACACGCCGACGGCTGGAACGCCCCGGCCACCGCCCCCTGGTTGTCGGCCTCGCTGGAGGAGGTCAGCTCCGCGGTCTTCGGCGCCCCCTGGCGAGCCATGGGCCTCGGCGGCTCGATCCCGTTCATGGGCCTGCTGGGCGAGAAGTACCCGAACGCCCAGTTCCTGGTCACCGGCGCCCTCGGCCCGGACTCGAACGCCCACGTCCCGGACGAATGGCTGCACCTGGCCCAGGCGGAACGCGTGACCGCCGCCGTCGCCCACATCCTCCACGCCCACGCGACGGCCTAGGACCCACGACACGAATGTGGCTTTGGGAGCGGAATCGGCCCCCAAAGCCACATTCGTGTCGTCCCGCACTTCCTCGGCCGAGTTCGAGGCACGAGTAGCTACGGCGTGGTCGCGGAGCGGCCTTGGCGGGACGACCATGCCATCGGCGTCGAACTCGACCCGGACTTCCTCAACGGCTGGGGCGGTCAACTCGGTGAGCGCCGCGGTGTGCACAGCGAGCCGGTACTGCCGGTGCGGGTCAGCCGCAGCAAGCTGCACCGCCCGGCGCCGAACCTCGTTTCGACACCACTCGTAGGTTCGCAGCAGAGCCAGGAGCCGAAGGTGGTTCGGTTCCATGAGCAGTGGCATGTACTTGTCGAAGGTGTTCACGGCCTCGTCGAGGAACTCGTTCACTGGTTCGCCCTCCGCTGTCGGACATGGCGCGAACACGGAAACACGGTTGACGAGGCAAATTCGACCCGCAAACCAGAGGCTTTGCCTCTAGTTGCCCAGAAGGCGTGAGTGGGCAGAAGTGATCTGGTCGCCTATCTCCCGAATCGCGGGGTCGTTCGAGCCCAGGCTTTTCGCTTCCCGGTTGACCTCGTCCGCCACGAGTAGCAGGGAATTGACCGACCTCCGTTCGACGTCGAACGCTTTCGCGGTGTAGTCGGCAGCACCCTCCAGGTCGCCGTCACGCAGGCTGAGGGTGGCCAGTGTCAGGTTGGCTTCGGCCGCGCGCATGGGTGATTTCTCCACTCCGCCGGTCCCCTTCGACAATCGCAGCACTTCGCGGGCGTGCATCGCCGACTTGTCGTTCTGCCGGGAGATCCGGTAGCAGTCCATCGCGTAGAACGCCCACTTCGTCGGGTCGATGACGAAGTGGTGGTCGGGGCGCGAAGGGTCGTCGTGCCCGCTCAGGATGGAGAAGCCGTCGTCGAGGATCCTGTCGACGCGTGCGCCCATGCGGGCCGTCGCTTTGGCGTCCAGTGCGGTCAGTTGCACGGCGACCGACGAATGGGGAGCGGCCCGGAGGCCTCCCCTGGCGAAGTTGGCGACGGCTTGGTACTTGCCCTGGGTCAACGCGAACCAGGCACCCATCTCGAAGGACCACCCTTGGATTTCTCCGTGATCGGTCTCTTTGCCGACTTCGAAGGCCGATCGGCGCGCGAACTCCGCACCGCGCTCGTTGCCCATGTCGTAGTCCAGGCAGCCGATCAGCAGGGAAAGCCAGCCGACCACCACGAGGAGTTCGCGGTGGTCACCCAACGAGCAAGGGCCCGCGAGGAGGGCCTTCACGTTGCCGAGCCAGAAAAGCGCTTCTTCGCGAAGCTTCCCCGCGTCGCGCCAGGCGTATTGGCAGCAAAGCTCGTCGGTCGTCAAGTGCAGGTATTCAAGCGTGGCACCGGTGACTTCCGAGCGGCGAATGGCGTCCATCACCTCGAAGTAGGTGTCGGGAAGCGGGACCGACCGTGTCTCCGGTCCGCCAGGCGCGGCATGTTCGCGTTCCGCTCTGATCCGCAGTTCGACGAGTTCTCCGTTGGCCTGCAGGACCTGGTCGAGCGACTCGACCAGCGAGTGTGCGGGAAGGCTCGCACGAGGTTTCTCCAGCATGCCGATGTAGGCACGGGTGTAGTGCGCCGCCTTGGCCAAGCGCTGCTGGCTGAGTCCTGCCTCCCTGCGCAGTCGCCGTATCTCCGCCGCGAGCTTGGCGGTGGCGGATCCCGGGTCGAAGTGCACTGCGATCACCCGCTCCTGACCGGCGTTGATTTCTGTTCAAGGATCGCACGGCGCGGGCCTCGGACACTCCCCGAACGAGTGGGCGTGCGGTCCGTGGAGGTGATGTCCTCCACTCCGCCACCAGGAAGACACAGGAAAGACCTAGTCGAAACGGCGCTGTAACGTCCCAATGCTGGGCAGTTGACCCCGGCGGGTGGCAGGATGCAAAATCTCGCCGAGTTCTGACTACTAGGAGTGACACCGTGGCGCGTCGATACACACGCAGAGCGCTCACCATCTTGCCGGCGCTCGCCCTGGCCGTTACCGCGGCAGGCTGCGCCGAATCGGTCAACACCGGAGCCGACACCCAGGCCGGTGGGCAGATCACGCTCAAAGAAGCGGGCAAGCTGACGACCTGCACCCACCTGCCCTACGCCCCCTTCCAGTTCACCGAGGGCGACAAGACCGTCGGCTTCGACGTGGAGCTGGTGGACCTGGTGCTGCCCCTGGTCGGCGCGAGCGAGCAGAAGATCTTCGACACGCCGTTCGAGGGCATCAAGTCCGGTGAGTCGCTGAACATCGGCCAGTGCGACGTGGCCGCGGCGGCCATGTCGATCACGCCGGAACGCCAGGCCGTGATGGACTTCTCCGCGCCCTACTTCAACGCCAAGCAGGCGCTGCTGGTGAAGAAGGGGTCCGGCCTGGACAGCCTGGAGAAGCTGCGCGGCAAGAAGCTCGGCGTGCAGCAGGGCACCACCGGCGAGACCTACGCCAACGAGAACAAGGACAAGTTCGGCTACGAGGTCATCCAGTTCGAGGACCTCGCGCTCGAGCAGACCGCGGTGCAGACCGGCCAGGTCGACGCGGGCATCAACGACGACGTGGTGCTGCTGGACTTCCTCAAGGCCAACGCCGACGTGGAGGTGACCGCCACCTTCGACACCGGCGACAACTACGGCATCGCGGTGAAGAAGGGCAACGGCGCGCTGCTGGCCAAGGTCAACGAGGCGCTGACCAAGGCCAAGAGCGACGGCACCTACGACAAGATCTACGAAAAGTGGTTCGGCAAGAAGCCGACCGCCTGATCCGCGCCTGAGGGGAACGGCCGCCACGGCGGTCGTTCCCCTTGGTCGTGCCGACCACTTTCGAGGAGCCACTTCCCATGGCCATGTCCAAGCGCAAGCGGCGCCAGACGATCCAGCTGGTGCAGTACGCGCTGCTGGTGCTCGTGATCGCCGTGCTGGCGCTCGTCGCGGACTGGGCGACGATCCAGCGCGCGTTCTTCAACCTCGACGCCGCGTCCCAGCAGTTCCCCGGCATCATCACCACCGCGCTGAAGAACACCATCATCTACACCGTGCTCGGCTTCTTGCTCGGGCTGGCACTCGGGCTCGTGCTGGCGCTGATGAAGTTGTCGTCGGTGCCGCCCTACCGGTGGATCGCCACCGTCTACATCGAATTCTTCCGCGGTATCCCGGCGCTGCTGGTGTTCATCGCGCTGGGCTTCGGTGTGCCGCTCGCCTTCGGCATCAAGTTCGACATCTACTCCACGGCCGCGATCGCGCTCGGCGCGGTCGGTGCCGCCTACATGGCCGAGACCATCCGCGCCGGGATCCAGGCGGTACCGCCCGGCCAGGTCGAGGCGGCCAGGTCGCTGGGCATGAGCCAGGGCCGGGCGATGATCACCATCGTCATCCCGCAGGCGTTCCGGATCATCCTGCCGCCGCTGACCAACGAGCTCATCCTGCTCACCAAGGACTCGTCGCTGATCTACCTGCTGGGCCTGGCCAGGGACCAGTACGAACTGACCAAGTGGGGCCGCGAGGGCCTCAACGCGACCGGGTCGATGACCCCGATCCTGCTGGCCGGGCTCTGCTACCTGATCATCACCCTGCCGCTCGGCTACCTCTCGCGGTACCTGGAGCGCCGGACCGGCCGGAAGCAGACCCGAGGCCTGGAGGTCGAGGCATGAGCGACGTGATCGTCGAGGTTTCCGGACTGCACAAGGCGTTCGGTGAGCTGGAGGTGCTCAAGGGCATCGACCTGCTGGTGGAGCGCGGGCAGGTGGTCTGCGTGATCGGGCCGTCCGGCTCCGGCAAGTCCACCCTCCTGCGCTGCGTGAACCTGCTCGAGGAGCCGAACCAGGGCAAGGTCGTGGTCAACGGCCACGAGATCACCGACCCCGACGTCGACATCGACCACGCGCGGCGCGGCATCGGCATGGTGTTCCAGTCGTTCAACCTGTTCGCGCACCTGTCCGTGCTGGACAACCTCACCATCGCGCAGCGCAAGGTGCTCAAGCGCGACAAGGCCGAGGCGGAGCGGATCGCGCACGACAACCTGAAGAAGGTCGGGCTCTCGGAGAAGGCGAACTCGCTGCCGATGCAGCTGTCCGGCGGGCAGCAGCAGCGGGTGGCGATCGCGCGGGCGCTGTCGATGAACCCCGAGGTCATGCTGTTCGACGAACCCACGTCGGCGCTGGACCCGGAACTCGTCGGCGACGTGCTCAGCGTGATGCGCCAGCTCGCCGAGGAGGGCATGACCATGCTGGTGGTCACGCACGAGATGCAGTTCGCGCGTGAGGTGGCCGACGTGGTGTTGTTCATGGACGGCGGTGTGGTGGTCGAGCAGGGTCCGCCGGCCAGGGTGATCGGGGACCCGCAGCAGCAGCGGACGAAGACGTTCCTGTCGCGGGTGCTCAACCCCACGCACCCCGTCGAATAGCGGTCTTCGAATGCTATGAGTGGGGCATTACTTGCATTGGATGCTGGTAATGCCCCACTCCTAGCATGGGGGTGTTCATGAGGGAGGGGGAGCGCGGGTGGTGGTGTTCCGGCGAGGCGGGACCCGTGACGAGCAGGAGCCGGGTGATCCGCCCGAACCGCCCGACGCCTTCGACCCCTTCCAGCCCGATCCCGACAAGCGCTTCGAGATCCGCGCCGAGGACCTGATCAGGCCGCTGATCGTGCCGGAAGCCGGCGGCCTGCTCCGGTTGCGCAAGCAGCCGACCAACGCGCCGCTGGTGCAGGTCGAGGACGCCTACATCACCGGCCGCTTCGACCTGCGCGCGCTCGACCTGGAGTACCTCTTCCGCTTCGAGCGCTGCCGGTTCGAGGAAGCGCCGGACGTGCGCGAGGCGACCCTGCTCGGGCTGGTGTTCCGCCGCTGCTGGCTGCCCGGGCTCAAGGCCCGCAACATGCGCAGCCGCAACGACGTCCGCCTGATCCGCTGCGAGGTGGAGGTCGAGCACACGGTCAAGGGGCACAGCGAGACCGCGGTCCAGCGCGGTGACGACCGCGAGCGCGGCCGTCCCGACGCGGCGATCAACCTGACCGACGCCGCCATCGAGGGGTCCGTGGTGCTCACCCGGACCCGCATCAGGCACGCCCGCGGCAAGGCCATCCAGGCCGACCGGCTGGAGATCACCGGCGCGCTGCTCGCCTACCGCCTCGAAGCCGACGGCGAGATCCGCGTCCCCGGCCTGAAGACCGGCGGTAACGTCAACTTCTCCGGCGCCACCCTGCACAACCCGGACGGCTTCGCGCTCAACGGCAACGGCCTGCACATCGGCGGCAGCCTGCTCTGCGAGGTCGACACCTACGGCCCGCCGAAGGCCCGCAAACGCTTCTCCGCCAACGGCATCATCTACCTGCCCAGCGCCAAGGTGGACAGTGACATCGTGCTGCGCGGGGCCCGGCTGCACACCAGCCAGCACGGCCCGATCGTGGTGGACCAGTGGAAGTCCCGCGACCCCTACCTCGACCCGCGCCCGGCGATCAGCGCCGACCGGCTGCGCGTCGACGGCAACGTGGAGCTCAGCGACGACTTCCGGTCCACCGGCACCATCCGCATGGTCAACGCGCACATCGGCGGCACCCTGCGGCTCGCGCACGCCGAGATCTCCGTCGCCCGCGGGTACGTCGAGCCGTTCTACGACCGCGCGCTGCACATCGACGGCACCGAGATCAACGGCGACATCGAGGCGACCAGCCTGAACGTGCCGATGGGCCAGTGCCGCCTGTCGGACGTGACCGTCGGCGGCAACGTGCTCGCCTGGAACGCCACCCTGCACCACCACGAGCGCGACGTCTTCTCCGCCCGGCGCGCCAAGATCGCCGGGAACCTGCACATCACCGACGCCACCGTGGAGGGCACGCTGCGGCTGCAGGGCATCGAGGTCGGCGGCAGCATCGACCTCTACGGCACCGAGGTGGTCAAGCCCGCGGTCCGGCCGAACACCAGCTTCTCGGTGGACGTGCGGGCCGGTCGCATCGGCCGTGACCTGGTGTTCACCGCCAACCGCGAGCGCCGGTTCCACGCCGAGGGCGGGGTCAACCTGGACGGCGCGGTGGTCGCCCGCCGGGTCGACCTGACCGGCGCGGTGCTCCAGTCCAGCGACCGCGACGGCATCGCGCTCGACGTCGGCTCGGTCACCGCCGACGAGTTCGCGCTGGTCCCCGACATCGCGCCCCGCGGTCAGGTGGTGCTGGCCGGGGCGCACTGCGTCACGCTCAACGACAATCCCGAGCTGTGGGAGGCCACCGGCGGCCTCGACCTGGAGGACTTCCGCTACGACTCGATGAAGGTGCCGATCGGCATCAAGGACGACGCCGCGGTCGAGCAGCGCATCCGCCTGCTGCGCCGGGCGATGGGCGGCTACCGGCCCGGCCCGTACGACCAGCTCGCCGAGATGCTGCGGACCAGCGGTAACGAGGAGCACGCCTCGACCGTGCTGTTCAAGAAGCAGCAGTTCCGGTACGAGTCGCTGGCCGACGGCTACCGCTTCCTCGGGCCGCTGGTCCGGCTGTGGAGCTGGTTGCAGCGCTCGATGGTCGGCTACGGCTACCGGCCCGGCCGCGCGGTCGGCTGGCTGCTGTTGCTGCTGATCTCCGGCAGCATCTGGTTCGCCACCGGCCAGACCGATCACCCGTGCCTGACCGACACGCAGAACTACGCCCAGAGCGGCGGCCGGTGCGCGGTGAACAGCGACGACAAGGGCCTGGAGTGGAGCCCGGTGCTCTACACCGTCGACCTGCTGGTGCCGATCGTCGACTTCGGCAACAAGAGCCGCTGGTTCATGGAGGGCGCCGACAAGTGGGTGGCGGTCGGGTTCACCGCGATGGGCTGGACGCTGGCGACCACGGTGGCCGCGGGCGTCACCAGGACGCTGCGCCGCGGCTGACCTTGTATCTTGCGAGACATGGCTGAACCGAACGCGAAGGGGCGGATCGAGGTCAACGCCAGTCCGCAGCGGGTGTACGAGCTCCTCAGCGACCTGGGCGTGCTGGCGGAGCTGGCCGAGGAGTACTCCGGGCACCGGTGGCTCGACGGCGCCGACAAGGCGGTCGTCGGCGCCCGGTTCAAGGGCAGCAACCGGCGCGGGTTCCGCCGGTGGAGCACCACCTCGGAGATCACCGACGCCTGGGCGGGCCGCCGGTTCGCCTTCGAGGTCACCTCGGTGGCCGGGCTCCCGGTCTCGCGCTGGCAGTACGACATCACCGCCACCGAGACCGGCTGCGTGGTGACCGAAAGCACCTGGGAGCGGCGGCCCGGCTGGCTGAAGCTGCCCACCTCCGCGGTCACCGGCGTCTTCCAGCGGGACGAGCAGAACCAGCGCAACATCGAAGCCACCCTGCGCCGCCTCAAAACCCGCGCGGAAGCCTCCCACTGACTGGGAAATGTCGGTGGGACGTGTTAGCTGTGTGGGGTGAGCAATCGTCAGGCCCGGGTGCGGGCACCTGAGCTGGCCGGCCGCGAGTGGATCAACACCGGCGGCGAGCGCCTGCGCCTCGCCGACCTGCGCGGCAAGATCACCCTGCTCGACTTCTGGACCTCCGGCTGCATCAACTGCCTGCACGTACTGGACGAGCTGCGCCCGCTGGAGGCCGAGTTCGCCGACGTGCTGGTGACCATCGGGGTCCACTCGCCGAAGTTCCTGCACGAGGGTGAGGCGGCCGCGATCGAAGCCGCGGTGCGCCGCTACGAGGTGCACCACCCGGTGCTCAACGACCCCGAGCTCACGACGTGGTCGCAGTACGCGGTGCGTGCGTGGCCGACGCTGGTGGTCGTCGATCCCGAGGGCTACGTCGTGCACGTCGCCGCTGGTGAGGGGCATGCCGAGGCGTTGCGCCGGGTGATCGCCGAGTTGGTGGTGAAGCACGAGGGCACGCTGCGCCGCGGCGGCAGTCCGTACGTGCCGCTCGACGAGGCCGAGAGCCTGCTGCGGTTCCCCAGCAAGGCCGTGTCCATTGCGAACGGACACCTCCTGGTCGCCGACACCGGCAACCACTCCATCGTCGAACTGGACGGCGATCGCCTGGTCCGCCGCTTCGGCACGGGCAAGCGCGGCGAGCCGTTCACCGAGCCGTCCGGTGTCGCCCTGCTGCCGCCCGAGGTCGCCGAGCGGGCCGGGTACCACGCGGTGGTCGCCGACACCGCCGCGCACCAGCTCCAGGGCCTCAACCTGGACACCGGCGAGGTCACCGTCGTCGCGGGCACCGGTGAGCAGTGGCGCGACGACGACTCCGGCGGCGACGCGCGCAAGGTCGACCTCACCAGCCCGTGGGACGTCATCTGGTGGGAGCCCGCCAGTGCGGTGATCGTCGCGATGGCGGGCAACCACACGCTCTCCGCGTTCGACCCGGTCGAGGGCACCATCCGCCGCTTCGCCGGGACCACCGTCGAAGGCCTGCGCGACGGCGAGGCGAGCGAGGCCTTCTTCGCGCAGACCTCGGGATTCGCCGTCACGCCGGGCAAGCTGTGGCTGGCCGACGCCGAGACCTCGGCCCTGCGCTGGATCGACGAGTCGTCCACCGTCCACACCGCGGTCGGCGTGGACCTGTTCTCCTTCGGCCACCGCGACGGCGACGCCGCCGAGGCGCTGTTGCAGCACCCGCTCGGCCTCGCCGCCCTGCCGGACGGTTCGATCGCGATCGCCGACACCTACAACGGTGCCGTCCGCCGCTACGACCCGCGGACCACGCAGGTGTCCACTGTGGCCACCGGCCTCGCCGAACCGTCCGGGCTGCTGGTGCAGGGCGATGAACTGCTGGTCGTCGAGTCCTCCGGGCACCGGATCACCGCGATCGCCGCGGACGGGGTGGAGAGCGTCGAGGGGGACGCGCACGCCGTGCGACGGCCGCCGTCCGTGCTCTCCCCGGGTGAGCTGGAGTTCAGCGTGGTCTTCACCCCGCCGCCCGGCGAGAAGCTCGACGACCGCTACGGCCCGTCGACCCGCCTGGAGATCAGCGCGTCGCCGCCGGAGCTGCTGGCCGAGGGCGCGGGCGTGGGCACCGACCTGGTCCGCCGCATCCGTCTCGCCGACGGCATCACCGAGGGCGTGCTCCAGGTGGTCGCGCAGGCGGCCAGTTGCGACAGTGCGACCGAGCACCCGGTCTGCCGGGTGACGCGACAGGACTGGGGCGTGCCGGTGCGGCTCGAACCCGGCGGCGAACGGGCACTGGAACTGATGATGGCGGGTACCCCGGCGGAGTGAATTTCGCGGCGTAGCATTCGGGTCGTGTCCGAACAATCCGCGGCCAAGCTCGAAATCCAAATGCTGCACGACCGGGTGCTGGCCAAGCTGTCCGGTGAGGACGGTGAGCGCCGCAGCAGCGGTGGCATCGTCATCCCGGCGACGGCTCAAGTCGCGCGGCGGCTCGCCTGGGGTGATGTACTCGGAGTTGGCAACAATGTGCGAAACGTGAAGGTCGGCGACCGAGTCCTGTTCAACCCGGATGACCAACTCGAGGTGGAGATCCAGGGCGAGGGGTACCTGGTGATGCGCGAGCGCGACATTCACGCCATGGCGAGCGAGCGCACGGAGCACGGCACCGGGCTGTACTTGTAGGCGCTCGCCGCCGCCCGACCGCTCGGGAGGTGGCAGGTGCGAGAAGAGCTCGACCGTCCGACGGCGACGGTCCCGGACCACTTCTGGCCGGAGTTCGACGCCGACCTGGTCGAGGTCGAGCCCCCGGCCCCCCGGCAGCACGACGAGGGGCTCGCCGACTCACTGCTGGACAAGCCGGTGGTGCTGGAGCGCCCACGCAGCGAGTCCACCCGCCGCCGGTTCGCCATCGGCCGCCTGTTCGTCGGCATCGGCGCCTTCCTCGCGTTGTTCCTCGTGCTCTACGCCGCCGACCTGTACTTCAGCTCGGGCACCGTGCCGCGCGGGGTGACCGTGGTCGGCGTCCACGTCGGCGGGATGGAGCGCGGTGCCGCCGAGGCGCTGCTGCGCCAGGAGCTGGAACCGCGCCTGACCAAGCCGGTGCCGGTGCGCGCCGGGGACGTGACGGCCGAGCTCGACCCGACCACCTCCGGCTTCGACATCGACTGGGCGGAGACGGTGTCCAAGGCGGGCATGCAGCCGCTGGACCCGTTCACCCGGATCGCCTCGTTCTTCACCACCCGCGAGGTCGGCGTGGTCACCTCCAGCGATCCGGACGAACTCAAGCAGGCGCTGACCACGTTCGCCGCCGACCAGCTCAACCACGCCATGACCGAAGGCGGCATCCGCTTCGAGTCGATCCAAGGCAGCGACGGCGGCGTGACGCCGATCGTGGTCGAGCCCCGGCAACGGCAGGAGATGACCGACGTCCGGCGCGCCGCCGAGTTGATCAAGGAAAGCTGGATCACCGGCGGTCAGGTGGAGCTGCCGGTGCAGGTGGGCCTGCCCAAGGCGACCAGCGAGGGCGTCCGGGCGACGCTGGAGCAGATCGTGAAGCCCGCCGTCGCGCAGCCGACCTACCTGCGCGGCGACGGGGGTGAGGCGGTGCTCAAGCCGGACGCGATCGCCGCCGCGATGCAGTTCTCCCCGAACGACGCCGGCTCCCTCGACGTGCGCATCGACCAGGGCAGCCTGCAGTTGCTCGCGCAGCCGCAGCTGGAGGGCACCGAACGGCAGCCGAAGGACGCGAAGATCGTGTTCAACGACGCGTCGCCGTCGGTGCAGCCGTCCGAGGACGGCCGGAAGGTGGCGTGGGCGCCGACGTTCGCGCCGCTGCTGGACGTGGTGAAGCGGCCGGACGCGCACGAGCTGCAGGTGACCTACGAACCCGTCCCGCCGGCCGTGCCCACGGACGCGGCGAACGCGATGGGCATCAAGGAGGTCATCGGCGAGTACACCAGCGAGGGCTTCTCGGGGGACGTGGCGCGCAACGTGAAGACCCTCGCGGGCAAGGTCGCCGGGGCGATCGTGCGGCCGGGCGACACGTTCAGCCTCAACGGGTACGCGGGCCCGACCACCGCCTCGCAGGGCTACATCAAGGCCCCGGTGCACGAGGACGGCACCGGCGCCGAGGTCTACGGCGGCGGGATCAACCAGTTCACCTCGACCCTGTACAACGCCGTCTACTTCGCCGGCCTGGCCGACGCCGAACACAGCTCGCACAGCTTCCACCTGGCGCGCTTCCCCGCCGGCCGGGACGCCAAGTCACTGGAAGACGACGGCTCCGCGGTCGACCTGCGCTTCACCAACGACGCCCCGACCGGGGTGGCGATCCAAACCCTGACCAGCGCGAACTCCGTGACGGTGAAGATCTGGGGCACCAAACGATTCCGGGTGGAAGGCGAAACCGGCCCGCAGTCGAACGTCATCGCCCCACCCGAAGAACGCGACACGAGCCGCCGCTGCAAACCCGTCCGCGGCATCCCGGGCTTCACCGTCACCGACACCCGCATCTTCTACGACCCGAACACCGGCGCCGAACTAGCCCGGGAACCACGAGTAACCACCTACGCCCCCCGCCCCCACATCACCTGCCCCAACCCCCCACAACAACCCGCACCACCCCCAACCCCCCGCCCTTAACCAGGCCCCCGCCCCCTCGTACACCCGACCCCCACACCCAGCCCCCCGAACCCCACACCCAGCCCCCCGAACCCCACGTTCATGCCCCCGAGTCCCGCGTTCGTGCACCCGAATCCCACGCCCAGCCCCCCCCGAGCCCCACATTCGTGCGCCCGAATCCCACGTTCAGACACTCGAGTTCCACACTCAGACGCCCGAGTCCTGCATTCAGGTAGCCGAGTTTCACACTTGGGCGCCCGAGCCTCACGTTCAGGAAGCCGAGTCTCACACTCGGGCGCCCGAGCCTCACGTTCGGAAAGCCGAGTCCCGCGTTCGGGCACCCGAGCCCCGCATTCAGGAAGCCGGGTTCCACACTCGTGGAGCCGAGTCCCACGCTCAGGAAGCCGACTTCTACGTTCAGAGCCCGAGTCCCGCATTCAGGCAGTCGAGTCCCACGCTCGGGTAGTCGAGTTCCACGCTCAGGCGCCCGAGTCCACACCCGCGCTGGACAACTCCAGGCTCGAAAAGCCCGAATCGGCACCGTGCGATCGAAACCGAAGCCAGACAACCGAGCCCCGCATCAAGGCGACTGAGCTTCACGTTCGGGCGGTCGAGTTTCGCTGCCATGCAGTCAAGACCGCACTCCCGCACAAGAACGCCGGATTCGATCAGGCGACGTCTGCATTCAAGGACCGAAGGCCCAGCCATCGCCCACAGTAGAAGGCATCGACCCACCAGCAGGCAGCCCCCCACCCTCCCGGGGGCGGCCCCTATCGCCAGTCTATAGCCCCCACACCTCTGATGGGGGTGGTTCAACTCGGCCCTGTGGATAAGGAGATATCTGTGGACAGGTCAGAGTAGGACGACGCAGTCTTGTGCTTCCAGTTGTGGCAACCACTTCGGCAACTCCAGTTGCTTGTTCCACCGCAGATCCAGCTTCCCCAACTTGGGCAGCCCCAGCAACGACTCCGGCAACGAAGTCAGTGCGTTCTCCCGCAAGTCCAGGTGTCGCAGGTCCACAAGAGAGCCGACAGAAGACGGCAGAGTACTCAGGCGATTCCCCCGCAAATACAGTTCCCGCAAAGAAACCAGAGAACCAATCGAATCCGGCAGGGAAGTCAGCTGGTTGTAGTACAAGCGTAGTTCCCGCATTGAACGCATGGAACCGATATCAGCAGGAAGAGAAGTCAGAAGGTTGTCGGTAGCGCTCAAATAGCGCAGGCCAGCCAACTGACAGAGCGAATCCGGCAAAGCGGTCAACTGGTTGTCGCTCAGGTACAAGTACTCGGTCAAAGAAGGCAACGAACCCAGCGAATCCGGCACCGAAGTCAACTCATTGTGCCCCAGGTCCAGAGTATGGAGCGAAGTCAGCGTGCCGATCCGCGAGGGCACCGAAGTCAGCTTGTTGTCCGCCAGGTTGAGCACCCGCAGGTCCGTGGCCGACCACACCGCGTCCGGTATGTCGGTCAGTCCGTGCCGGTAGAAGTCCAGTTCCACGGGCGCCACCGTACCGCCCTATCGAGTAATTGCCCTTCGCGCGCGCATGGCTACTGTGGGTCAGGACGTACAGCTAACAAGGAGGTCGGGTGTCCAAGTTCGCCAAGGTGCTGCCGGTGCTCGCGGTGGTGGGGATGTCGCTCGCGGGCGCGCCGGCCGCCAATGCCGGGGAGGGGCCCGCGCTGGTGCACGCGACGGTGACCAACGAGTGCAAGCTCAACGTCCGCGCCGAGCCGCAGTTGAGTGGGCAGTTGCTGGCCACGCTGTCTTGCGACAGCTACACCACCTGCCTGAACCTGCCGGTCAACCCCGAAGAACCGTGCGGCAAGCCGGTGGTCGGCGGGGAGTACTCCTGCGTCGGCGGCAAGAACCTCCAGGTGAAGGACAACCGCTGGGCCCAGGTCACCTGGCGCGCGCCGAAACCCGCGTACGTCGCGGTGGCCTGCGCGTCGTTCCGCGACTGAGAAGCGACTGAAAAACACCAGCCAAGACAGGACGATGGGCGGCGCCCGGAAGGCGCCGCCCATCGGACAAATCCAAGCACTAGTGCGTGACGCGACGTCGACCATAAAGACCCGCGGCGATCGAAACGCCGACAGCCGCGACGATGACCTGCGTCAGCAGTTCGAGCCAGTCGAAGCCGTTGGTGTCCGCGTAGCCCAGCCCGCGTGCGATCGCGGTGCCGATGAACGCGGCGATGACACCGACGAGCAGGGTCAGCCAGATCGGGATGCCCTGCTTGCCCGGGGCTACCAAGCGGCCGAGGATGCCGATGATCAGCCCTACGACGATCGCGCTGATGATGCCTGCGATTTCCATTAGCCGTCTCCCTTACACCGTCTTGACGTCGGGGTACCTCCGCCGAAAACGGCCAAACCACGAAGGGGCCGAGCGGGTGAACCCCGCCCGGCCCCTCCCTGGTGGAGACCAGGATCAGAACGCGGCTTCCGGCACGTCCATCAGGTCGTTGTCCGCCGCCTCGACGATGGCGCGCCGCGAGGTCAGCTCCGGCAGCACGGTCTTGGCGAAGAACGAAGCCACCGCGATCTTGCCCTCGTAGAACGGGGTGTCCTTGGCCGAAGCACCCGCGTCCAGCTTGGCGATGGCCACCTCGGCGGCCCGCAGCAGCTGCCAGCCGACCAGCAGGTCGCCGGCCGACATCAGCAGGCGCACCGTGTGCTGGCCCACCTTGTTGATGTTCTTCGGGTCCTCCTGCGACGAGGTCAGCTGCCCGATCATCGCGCCCAGCATGCCCTGCGTGTCCTCCAGGGCCTGCTTGAGCAGCGCGCGCTCGTTCTTGAGTCGGCCGTTGCCGCTCTCGGCGTCGATGAACTTGGTGATCTCGTTCGCGATGTGCCCCAGCGCCTGGCCCTTGTCGCGGACGATCTTGCGGAAGAAGAAGTCCAGCGACTGGATGGCCGTGGTGCCCTCGTACAGCGAGTCGATCTTCGCGTCGCGGATGTACTGCTCGATCGGGTAGTCCTGCAGGAAGCCCGAACCGCCGAGCGTCTGCAGCGACTGCACCAGCTGCTCGGTGGCCCGCTCGGACCCGACACCCTTGACGATCGGCAGCAGCAGGTCGTTGACCCGCTCGGCCAGCTTCAGCTCGTCCTCGCTGCCGTCACCGGTCCAGAGCAGGTCCTGGTAGGTGGCGGTGTAGAGGTACACCGCGCGCAGGCCCTCGGCGTAGGCCTTCTGCAGCATCAGCGACCGGCGGACGTCCGGGTGGTGCGTGATGGTCACCCGCGGCGCGGTCTTGTCCAGCATGTTCGGCAGGTCGGCGCCCTGCACCCGCTCCTTGGCGAACTCCAGCGCGTTCAGGTAGCCGGTGGACAGCGTGGCGATGGCCTTGGTGCCGACCATCATCCGGGCGTACTCGATGACCTGGAACATCTGCGCGATGCCGTCGTGCACCTCGCCCAGCAGCCAGCCCTTGGCGGGCACGCCGTGCTGGCCGAAGGTCAGCTCGCAGGTGGTGGACGCCTTGATGCCCATCTTGTGCTCGACGCCGGTGACGTAGGCGCCGTTGCGCTCGCCCAGCTCACCGGTCTCGCTGTCGAAGTGGAACTTCGGCACCAGGAACAGGGACAGGCCCTTGGTGCCCGGCTTGGTCTCGATGCCGGGACCCTCGGGCCGCGCCAGCACCAGGTGCATGATGTTCTCGGTCAGGTCCTGCTCGGCCGAGGTGATGAACCGCTTCACGCCGTCGAGGTGCCAGGAACCGTCCTCCTGCAGCACCGCCTTGGTGCGCCCGGCGCCCACGTCCGAACCGGCGTCCGGCTCGGTCAGCACCATGGTGGCGCCCCAGGCCTTGTCGATCATCAGCTGCGCCCAGCGCTTCTGCTCGTCGGTCCCGTTCTTGTTCACGATCATCGCGAAGTTCGGGCCCGCCAGGTACATGAACAGCGGCGGGTTCGCGCCGAGGATCAGCTCGGAGGCCGCCCACTGCACGGTCGGGGGCAGGCCGAAGCCGCCGAGGTCGTTGGTGAGGCCGAGGCGCCACCACTCACCCTCGTACAGCCGCTCGTAGCTCTTCTTGAACGACTCGGGCAGCTTCACCGAGAAGGTCTTGGGGTCGTACACCGGCGGGTTGCGGTCCGCGTCGGCGAAGGACTCGGCCAGCGGGCCGACCGCGAGCTTGTTCAGCTCGCTCAGCACCCCGCGGGCGGTCTCCTCGTCGGATTCGGCGAGCACGCCCTTGCCGAGGCGTTCCTGCACGCCGAGCACCTCGAACAGGTTGAACTCGAGGTCTCGCACGTTGCTCTTGTAGTGGCCCATTTCGTCGCTCCGTGTCGCTCGGGGTTTCCGGTGGGCACGCCGTAGCCGTCTACTGCCCTACTGGCCGGTAACTTCAGGGTATTACCCCTCAGTAACTCGCGGCAAGTGAATCCGTCCAGATGTGATCGACGATCCTCACCAATGGATGTGATGCCGGTCACTTCTGCGGTTCGGCACTCTCCGGGAGCTGGGCGCAATCGTCCGGGTGGGTGATCAGGATGCCGGAGCGGAACGCGGTGGTCACCGCGTGCGTGCGGTCCCTGGCCGCGAGCTTGCGCAGGATGGACTTCACGTGCGTGCGCACGGTCTCCACCGAGAGGTAGAGCACCTTCGCGATCGCCGAGTTCTCCATGCCCTCCGCGATGAGCTGCAGCACCTGGTACTCCCGGCGGGACAGCGGCATCTGCGCGCGCGGGCCGGTCGCCGGGCGCCCGTCCGCCGCCGGCTGCCGCTTCGGCCGGACGGCCAGGGTCGCCAGCGCCGGGTCGAGGTACCGCGTCTCCATGTGGGCGCGGCGCATGGCCTCGATCACCCGTCGCGGCTCGGCGGACCGGGGTACCGCGGCACGGGCGCCGGCGCCGATGGCCGAGGTGAGGTAGCGCGAGGTGCGGGTGGCTTCGCGGATCAGCACCACCACGATCGGCGGGTGCTCGGCCGCGGTGAGCAGCCGGGTCAGGTGGCAGTTCGGGTCCAGCCCGGAGTCGAGCAGGATCATCTCCGGCTTGAGCTGCTCGCACAGCTGCAGTGCGGTGTGGTGGTTGGCCGCGTGGCCGACCCAGGTCATCCCGTGCGAGCGCTGGATCAGCGCGGACAGCCCGTCCCGGAAGATCGGGACCGCCTCCACCGCCGCGACGGTGAAGCCGCGACCGCCGGTGACCGGGGGTATCGGCGGGGCCGACGCCCCCGGTGGATGTGCCCGGCCGGGGTCGGTGCTGCGGGTCATGCGATCTCCATCTTCGTGCGCGCATCGCCGCCCGGTGGTGTCCGGCCCCCCGGCCGCGCACCACCACACGCCGGTCCCCCCTGCCGGGACCGGCCGACGATGTTCCTCCTGGTTGTGTGAGTTGCCGCCGGAGACCTCGTGACGCCAGATCCCCCTCATGGCCGCATCCGTGTTTGCGGAATCGACTGTCAGTAAGTTACCCGGGTGACCAGTCCCACGACGGCGCGAGATCCCGCGCGAGGACTGGTGACCGGGTCTACTGAGGGTGGGTTACGTCCTCCTCGCTCGCCACGCGGAGTCGCCGGAACTCCTCGCCGAGCGCGGCGGGCGTCCAGTGTGCGTTCAAACCGCTGGGATTGGGTAACACCCAGACCTTCGTTCCCGCGAGGGTTCCGGCCTGCTCGCCCACGGTCGCCTTCGGCTGCCGGAAGGCCGTCCGGTAGGCGGTGATCCCGACCACCGCGAGCCAGCGCGGCCGGTAGCGAGCCAGCTTCTCGGTGAGGATCAGCCCGCCCTGGTGCAATTCTTCCTTGGCCAGCTCGTCCGCCCTGGCCGTGGTCCGCGCGGCCAGGTTGGTGATACCGAGGCCCAGGTCGAGCAGTTCACGCTGCTCGTCGGGGCGGAACAGCCGCGGGGTGAACCCGCCCGCGTGCAGCGCCGGCCAGAACCGGTTTCCCGGTCTGGCGAAGTGCAGGCCCACCGCACCGGAGTAGAGGCCGGGGTTGATGCCGCAGAAGAGCACCTTCAGCCCGGGGGCGAGGACGTCGTCGATCTCGCCGCCGTGGGCCGCGGCGAGTTGCTCGGGGGTGGGTCGCACGGCAACAAGTGTGCACACCGGTCCGGCTGGATACGTTGGTGTGATGTCGACCAAAGTGCTGGCCCTGACCATCGACTGCGACGACTCCGACCGGCTCGCCGAGTTCTGGTGCGCGGCGCTGGACTACCGCGAGATCGAGCGCTGGAAGGACTCCCACGGCCTCGAATACCTGACCATCGGGGACCCGGCCGAGCCGGACGGGCTGCGCCTGCTCTTCCAGCCGGTCGGCGAGGGCAAGGTGGTGAAGAACCGCCTGCACCTCGACCTGGGCCCGGTCGAGCGGGACCAGCGCGCGGAGGTCGATCGGCTCATCGGGCTGGGCGCCTCGTTGCTCGACGAGGCGCCTGACCACCCGTGGATCGTGCTGACCGACCCGGAGGGCAACGAATTTTGCGTTTTGCCGCGTCAGGACCACTGATAATTCGGGTTGTTGGCCAAATCACCACGAAATGCGTACCCTGTGTGATCTGACGCACAGCGGCGTGTGGAGGTGGAGTGGTGGAGCTCGTGCTGGTCGTGACCCTGGTGCTGGCGGTGTTCGCGGCCGCGGCGTTCCTGGTGTTGCGCGAGGACCAGCGAGCGGCCCGCCGCCACGCCGCCCAGCGCCGGGCGAGGCTGGCGCGGCTCGGTGAGGTGGACCCCCTGGCGCCCGCGCGCCTGGCCACCTCGATGAGCGACCGGCGCTTCGACGGCTGAGGCCGCCCCCGCCCGCAGCGCGAGGTAGAGCGCCGCGAGCACCCAGCCCAGCGCGGCCCCGATGGTGTTCGCGAACAGGTCGTCCACGTCGAAGATCCGGTAGACGAACGGCGCGGTGCCGAAGTTCGCGGTGACCTGCGTGAATTCGATCGCCAGCGAGACGCCGAAGCCGATCGCCGCGGTCCGCGCGAAGCCCTGCCGCCACGCCAGCCCGGCGACCACGCCCAGCGGCACCAGCAGCAGCACGTTCATCGCCAGCTGCTGGAAGGTCAGCGTGCCCAGCGCCTGCCAGCCCGCCAGGCCGTGCTTGCCCATCTCGGTGCCGATGTCGGCGACCCACTGGAACGGGACGAGCTGCACCGTCTGGCTGAGCCGCGCGGTGCCCGGTCCGGGGAGCGGCAGCAGCACCACGGCCAGCGCGAGGCAGGCGTAGAGGGTGAACACCGCACTGGCCAGCAGTCCCTTCGGCCGGATCCGGCCGTGCCGGGCGTACTGCACGATCGCCTGCGGGATGACCAGCGTGCCCCAGACCGCGAGGAACGCGAGCAGTCCGTACTGGAGGGCGGTGGCCTGTGCGTGCGTCATACCGAGAACGTTAGGAATTCCCAGGTCCCGGCCACTTCGGTCGAAAAGCTGTCCGGTCCGGCGGCCGGTCGACCGAATGGCCGAGGCGGGACTGGCCGGGTGGCCGGGGCCGCGGAACCTACCGTCGGTAAGTTCGAGCTGTTACCGTCGGGTAATGGGCAAGGTGGCCTTCGACCGGACGGGGTCCGGGGAACCGCTGGTGCTGATCCACGGGGTCGGGCACCGGCGCCAGGCGTGGGCACCGGTGGTGCCGCTGCTCGCACCGCACCGCGAGGTGATCTCGGTGGACGTGCCGGGTTTCGGTGAGTCGCCGCTGTCGGACAAGCCGTTCACGCTGGACAACGGCATCGAGGCGATGGCGGAGTTCTTCGACGGGCTCGGCCTCGACCGGCCGCACGTGGCGGGCAACTCGATGGGCGGGCTGTTCGCGCTGGGCCTCGGCCAGCGCGGCCTGGTCCGCAGCGTCACCGCGCTTTCGCCGGCCGGGCTCTGGACGCGACGGCAGCAACTGCACGCGTTGCGGGTGCTTCGCGCGCACCGTCACGCCGCCCAGCGGATGCCTGCCGCGATCGCGCGCCGGCTCGCGGCCACACCGGCCGGTCGGCGCGCCATGGTCGGGCTGATCGTCGCGAAACCGGCGCGCCTGGCGGCCGAAGTGGTGCTGGACGACCTGCGGGCCTTCGCCAGCGCGCCCGGGTTCGCCCCGGCGATCGCCGCCGGCCGCGACATCCGGTTCGACGGCCAGGTGGCCGACATGCCGGTGACCATCGCGTGGGGCCAGTACGACCGCATCGTCTTCCCGCCGCGCGTCGCCGAACTCCGCCGGATCTGCCCGCGGGCCGAACTCGTGCGCCTGCCCGGCTGCGGGCACGTGCCGATGAGTGACGATCCGGAACTGGTCGCGCACGTGCTGTTGTCCGGCAGCGAATTAACCCGGTAGCCGTCTTTCTCCTCTGGTGGATGGCCTGACGACCAGGCAGACTCCGAGCCCGAAACGGAGGAGAAATGATCTTGACTACCCGCCTGCGCAGGCGAGCAGGCACCCTCGGGGTGGCCGTGCTGGCTTCGTTCGGCCTCATCGCGGCTGGCTCACCCGCCTCCGCCGCGCCGGCCGCCACCACCGACGTCCGCCTGATCACCTTCAACGACCTGCACGGCAACCTCGAGCCGCCGTCCGGTTCCTCCGGCCGGGTCACGCTGCCGGACGGGTCCACTGTGGACGCTGGAGGCGCGGCCCACCTGGCGTCGCACGTGAAGCGGCTGCGCGGTGAGGTCAAGAACTCGGTGGTGCTCTCCGCGGGCGACAGCGTCGGCGCCTCGCCGGTGATCTCCGCGTTGTTCCACGACGAACCGACGATCGAATTCCTCAACTCGATCGGCGTCAAGGCTTCGGTGGTCGGCAACCACGAGTTCGACGAGGGGTACCAGGAACTGCAGCGCCTGCAGTTCGGCGGCTGCCACCCCGACGACGGGTGCCAGTTCCGGGGCAAGTACCAGGGCGCGAAGTTCCCGTTCCTCGGCGCCAACGTCACCTTCGACAACGGCATCCCGGCGCTGCTCCCGTTCAGCGTCGAGTTCTCCGGCGGCGTGCCGATCGGCGTCATCGGCGCCACGCTGAAGGACCTGCCGACCGTGGTCACCCCGGAGGCGATCAAGGGCCTGGAGTTCGGCGACGAGGTCGAGGCGATCAACCGCACCGCGACCCTGCTCGACCGCCTCGGCATCAAGGCGCAGGTCGTGCTGCTGCACCAGGGCGACAACACCGAAGGCGGCGGCCCGGACGACTGCCGGACGCTGCCCGGCCCGGCCACCAAGATCGCCGAGAACGTCACGCCCAAGGTCGACGTGATCTTCACCGGCCACAGCCACCAGCAGTACAACTGCACGGTCAACGACCCTTCGGGCCAACCGCGCACGATGATCCAAGGTGCCTCCTTCGGCCGCCTGCTGTCCGTTGTGGACCTGAAGATCGACCGCCGCTCGCGCGAGGTGGTGCGTGAGCAGTCCCAGGCGCACAACGAGATCGTCACCCGCACCGGCACGCCCGACGCGGGCACGCAGAAGCTGATCGACGAGGCGAAGACCAAGTCCGCGCCGATCGCGAACGAGCAGGTCGGCACCATCTCCGGCGACCTGCTGCGCGCGGCCGCGCCGTCCGGCGAGATGCCGCTCGGCAGCGTGATCGCCGACGCCCAGCTCGAAGCCACCAAGTCGAACGGCGCGCAGATCGCCATCACCAACCCGGGCGGCGTGCGCGCGGACCTGGTGTACGCGTCCTCGCCCGCCGGTGAAGGCGACGGCGTGGTGACCTACGGCGAGGCGTTCACCGTGCAGCCGTTCGCGAACATCATGCAGACGATCACGATGACCGGCGAGAACCTCAAGGCCGTGCTGGAGCAGCAGTGGCAGCAGGCCTCGCCGCGGATCCTGCAGGTCTCGTCGACGCTGAAGTACGCGTACTCCTCGTCGGCGGCCCCCGGTTCGAAGGTCTCGGACCTGACCATCGACGGTCAGCCGGTCGACCCGGCGGGCACCTACCGGGTGTCGGTGAACAACTTCCTCGCCGCCGGCGGGGACGGGTTCACCGAGTTCACCAAGGGCACCGACCTGGCGGGCGGCCCGGTCGACCTGGATGCGCTGATCGCCTACTTCGGCGCGCACCCCGGCGTCGCCCCGCCGCCGGCGGACCGCATCACCGTCAAACCGTAGTCCCGCGTGGAATTCACCAGCCCCTCGTTCAACAGAACGGGGGGCTGGTGCGTTTGAGAGGGGTGAGCCCCACTTTCGACGAGTTCGTCGCCGAGCGGCTGGACCCGCTGCTGCGGTACGCGACCGTGCTGACCTGCGACGCGTACCTGGCGCAGGACGTCGTGCAGGAGTCGCTGCTGCGGGCGCAGCAACGCTGGCCGCGCATCGCCGCGACCGGCCAGCCGGCCGCGTACGTGAAGCGGATGGTGACCAACGAGTACCTCTCGTGGCGCCGCCGCCGGGCCAGGACCGACGTTTCGCTGTCGCACGCCGAGTGGGAGGCACTGGGCCGCAGCGACGATCCCGCCGACGACTACGACGCGCGGGACACGATGCTGGCCGAAATCTCGGCACTCCCGGCGAAACAACGCGCGGCCGTCGTCCTCCGCTACTACGAGGACTACTCCGACGCTGAGATCGCGGCGCTGCTCGGGTGCCGGGAAGGCACCGTGCGCAGCCACATCTCGCGGGCGCTCACCACGTTGCGGGCCATCGAACTGGAGGCGGAGCAGGCATGACCGAGGAGCTGATCAAGGCCGCACTGGCGAAACAGGCCCACCGCGCGCCGCACAGCGGCCCGATCCTGCACGCACTGACCGGTGAGCGGCGATCTTCGCGCAGGACGCTGGTGGTGAGCCTCGTCGCGGCCCTCGTGGCGGTGCTCGCCCTGGGCGCGACCTCCTTGCTGGCGCCCTCACCGCCACCGGCGCCGGTGGCCGGATTCGCGCAACGGGAGCTGCCCGGCCTGCCGATGCGGTACGACGTGGGCTGGCTGCCGGACGGGTACGTCGAAACCAGCCGGAGTTACGCGTACGACTACATCCAGATCCGGACGTGGGCGTCGGGCGAGTCCCGCATCTCCCTGTTCGTGCAGGCGACTCCCGGGCCCGACGGGCTGCCCGTGTGGACCGACGACATCACCGGGGCACCGGAGCCCCAGAGGACGAGCGTGCACGGCAGGCCCGGCGCTTTCGAGGTGACCGACGATCCCGAACAGGCCTCGCTGGCCTGGCTGCCCGCGCCGAAGGTCCGGTTGAGCCTGCAGTTCCACGAGGTGGCCGAGCCGAGGGTCATCGCACCGCGGATCGCCGAGTCGGTGCACGAGTCCGCGGACGTGCTCACCCCCCAGTTCGACCTCGGCCTGCCGCCCGAGCGGGTGGAGGTCTCGGTCGAGGGCAGTTCGCCGTCGACCGCGGTGACCAAGGCGTCCGACTGGAACACGTCGGGGAGCTGGAAGGAGTTCGACGCCGCGGTCGCCCCGGCGCCGGCGGATCTCCCCGGCGGGTACGAGGTGCTGGTGCGCGGCATCCGGGGCAAGTTCGTCCCGTTCCAGCCGAAGACCGGCGCGGCGCTGAGCGTGCCGCTCGGAGACGGGCGCTGGATGGTGCTGCGGACGCCACCGGCCGAGTACGGGGTGCGGGGGCCGGGCTGGGAGTCCGCGCTGGTCGAGGTCGCTGAGAAGATCGTCCTCAATTCGGCGACTGATCTCTCTTGGGTGGGTACGCGTTGACGGTGGTGCGTTCGCTGGTCCTGTTCGTGCTGGCCGCGTTGGCCGAGATCGGCGGGGCGTGGCTGGTCTGGCAGGGCGTCCGGGAGCAGCGCGGCTGGCTGTGGGTGCTCGGTGGCGTGGTGGCGCTCGGGGCGTACGGTTTCGTCGCCACCCTGCAGCCGGACGCGCACTTCGGCCGGATCCTCGCCGCGTACGGGGGCATCTTCGTGGCCGGTTCGCTGCTGTGGGGCGTGGTGCTGGACGGCTACCGGCCGGACCGGTACGACCTGATCGGCGTGGCCGTCTGCCTGGTGGGGGTCGCGGTGATCATGTACGCGCCGCGGTCGTGAGTTCCCGTTCTTCCAAGCCGGGGCCGTGACAATGGGAGCATGCCTACCTGGGAAGACGCCGTCGCGCTGGCGAAACGGTTGCCGGAAGTCGAAGAGTCCACTTCGTACCGCACGCCGTCGCTGAAGGTGGCGGGCAAGTCGTTCGCCCGCCTGCGCACCGAGGCGGAAGGCGGCCTGGTGCTGATGTGCGGGCTGGACGAGAAGGAGGCACTGCTGGCCTCGGGCGACCCGGCGTTCTACACGACGCCGCACTACGACGGCTACGGCGCGATCCTGGTCGACCTGGCGAAGGTCGACGAGGAGCAGCTGGCGGAGTTGATCGAAGAGGCGTGGCGGACGAAGGCCCCGGCGCGCCTGCGGTGATATTCGGTTTGGGCGCGGCGCGGTGATCGCCATACTCGGCCGCATGGAGTTCGAGAATTTCGATTCGCGCGGCTACCGCACGGTCGACGTGCGCACCGGTTATGGCGAGTGGGTCAGCACGTACGAGGACACGGTCCGGGATGAGATGGACATCGCCGTGCTCGACGACCTGACCGTGCCCCAGTGGTCGCGCACGACCAGGGCACTGGACCTCGGCTGCGGCACCGGCCGCACCGGCGCCTGGCTCCGCCGCCACGGCGTACCCGCGATCGACGGCATCGACCTCACCCCGGAAATGCTCGCCGCCGCCCGCGCCCGCGGTGCGCACGACACCCTGCTGGAAGGCGATGTCACCGACACCGGCCTACCGGACGACACGTACGACCTGCTCATCGCCTCCCTGATCGACGAGCACCTACCGAACCTGACCCCCTTGTACCGCGAGGCTTTCCGCGTCGCCGCGCCGAACGCGCACTTCGCCCTGGTGGGCCTGCACCCGCACTTCATCATGGCCTCGGGCATGCCCACCCACTTCACCAACGCCGCCGGCGAGTCGATCGCCATCTCCACCACCGTGCACCTCATCAGCGACCACCTCACCGCCGCGCTAAGCACCGGCTGGCACCTGGCCGAACTAGGGGAAGCCGTAGTGGACGACCGATGGATCACCCTGAAACCCAAGTGGTCGAAGTACCGCAACCACCCAGTATCCGCCGCCTACGTCTTCCACAAGGAAAAGTGAGGCTGGACCAGATTTCATGACGGCCACCTGTTTGGCCGTCGCGCGATCCGTGTGCGAGGGGTGACTCTCAGTGGATGGCGCGGTGTCGTGCTCGTACCAAGACGAACACTCTGTGCAGGAACACGGTCCGCCGGGCCGGGGAACGCTGTCACCAGCATCGGGGGATGCCGGAAGCCGGTCCGCGGAACCCGAAGGAGAGTCGAGGGCGCCCTGCCCGATCATCTCCTGCGCGGCCTTCATCGTCGTCGAACGCGTCCTGGTCAACCCCACGCCCCACTGGGCAGCGGACCGGGAGCAGTACCCCGTCTCCGGCTGCTGAGCGCCGGAAGCAGAAGCGGGTCGAAGCGGCGGCCAAACTTTGTCGAGAAGTGGCGATCGATGGCTGGCAGGAGACAGTCGCCGGACGCGCCACCGACTACATCACAGACCGCACTTGGCACAAGCTGTTCACTCGCAGGCGGTCGCGGTTGTGCAGGGCTTTGGCCGAGTTGGCGGCGGAAACGTTGGCGACGAAGACGAAGATGCACAACGCGGTGGGTTCGATCGCGGCCTGGTTCGCGAGGCGCCTCAAAGCAGGCAAGCTGGCGGAGGCGGTTGCCCGGGAGCTTGCCGCGAACCTCCCGTTGCCACTGGACACGAAGTTCACCGCAGTCGCCCGTGGGGTGCAGCTGACCGGCATTGCGGTGTGCCTGGCCAACGGTCGCGATCTGACCGAATGCCCGTGTTTCATCGACCTCGCGTTGAGCGAAACCAAGGAGCGCGTGAAGCAGATCCTCACCGCAGCGGTCGACGACTGGGTGAAGCTGGCCAACTTCCCCGCGCTTTCGCGGCCGGAAACCACCGGCGGATGAACGCTACCGACAAACAAAGACTTCGCCGGCCGATTCATCGCAACCGGGAATTCATTATTGAAGCGGATGACGGGAATCGAACCCGCGTATCCAGCTTGGGAACCAGATTAAACATGCCGGAAACCACCTTGACCTGTGGGAGTAGCTGCCCGCCCGTACCCGCTGATGACCGTCGTTGACCCCTCTTATGGCACGGCTTGCGCGCCCAGACGCCCACTTCCACCACCCTCATCCCGATACGAAGCCCCAGCCTTTGTCACAATTGAGCTCCGGGGTGGCCACAGCCGCGCTTCCGATGTAACACGCTGCTCCCGCCAGTCGACGCTCGTTGAACACGAGTGGGCAGGAAGGCCGGATGCCTATAAGGCTCACATGCACCGCACGCGGACGGCCTGCTCCAGCGACGCGCGCGCCGTCGCTGACGGCGCCTCCTTGACGCCATAGAGCCAAATTCGGCGAAGTTTGGCTGCTTGAGTTGCTGCCATGACATCGAGACGGCACAGCATACCTTCAATCGGCGTGACAAATCTCTCGTCGAGTGACATAGTGTGCCTGTGTCGATTCAAATTGCATCTGTGGGAGCGGACGAAGTAAACCAGATAATTGGACTGGACGAAGGTCACTTCGCGGATCTGAAGGCGATCGAAGTCTCGCCCTCGAAGCTAAGTAGGTCGATCTCGGCGTTTGCCAACGCGGATGGCGGAGAACTCTACATCGGAGTTGACGAGTCATCCGATCGTGCTCGCCGAACCTGGCGCGGGTTTAGTAGGACCGAAGACGCCAACGGTCATATTCAGGCATTTGAGTCGATATTCCCTCTGGGACAGTATTTCTCATATGAGTTTTTGCGAAGAGAATCTGGTCGGGGTGGCTATGTCCTACATGTGAATATTCAAAAATCGCGAGATATTAAACGTGCAACGGATGGCCATCCTTACGTGCGACGTGGCGCGCAAAATATCGCCGTCAAAACAGAAGAGGCCCTTGACGTCCTGAGGCGAAATAAGGGTATAACTTCTTTTGAGACTGAAACTACCAGGGTTCCCCTCGATTTCGTCACCAACTCGGAGGCAATGATCGAATTCATGATCTCGATCGTTCCGATAATCGAGCCGGAGATTTTCCTGCGCAAGCAACTCCTCATTGACGACGGAAAGCCGACCGTTGCGGCTACTCTGCTATTTAGCGACGAGCCTCAAGCGGCATTGCCGAAACGCTCTGCAATCAAGATCTATCGCTACAAGACGACCGATATTGAAGGGTCACGCGAAAATCTCGCCTTCAATCCCATTACTATCGAGGGTGGGGCATATCGTCAGATTTATGGAGCTGTCTCCAAGGTTGTGGAAGTCATCGAAGAGATCCAATACTTGGGCCCCTCGGGGCTCGAGCAAATTCAATACCCGATTGAGACGCTCCATGAGATTATAACCAATGCCGTTCTGCACCGCGATTACGGGGTTGCCGATGACGTTCACATTCGTATCTTCGACAATCGAGTTGAGATCGAAAGTCCCGGGAGGCTCCCTGCGCACATAACCGCAGAAAATATCCTCCGCGAGCGCTACTCGCGTAATGGTAACATTGTTAGATGGATCAACAAGTTTCCGGAACCTCCCAATAAGGATGTCGGCGAGGGGTTGAACACGGCGTTTGCTGCCATGAAAAAATTGAAATTGAAGGATCCTATTATTCGAGAAACCGACCACTCGGTTCTGGTGGAAGTGCGACACCAGAAGCTCGCTTCCCCTGAGCAGATGATTATGGAATACTTGGAGAACTTTCCAGAAATTACCAATAAAAGAGTTCGTGAGCTTACCGGAATTGGCTCCGAGAACAAGGTAAAGTCGATTTTTATCAGGTTGGCTGACCGTAAGCAGATCGAGCGCGTTCCTGGAAAGGGTGGCGGGGCGGCTGCATGGCGCAAATACACGGGAGGTGTCCCTGACGCGTCATCTGCAAAGATCGCCGCGAGGCCTAATGCTCAGCGTTAGTTGTCGAGGAACGAATCTTTGTAGATTGACTAGAAATAAGTTATTTTTCTTCACGTAGGATGATGGAGGGGCGGGGTAGTCTTATGTCAGAGTGCGCTGAGTTGTTAGCTCAACCTCATTGCTAGATAGCTTTTCAGCGTATGCCTTGTGGCTATTGTAAGTGCCAAAGGGCAATGCTCGGATGACTGGTAGATAATCTCGTCCAGGTTCGTAGGTGCTATGGCGCATCTTAGTGCCTCCTAGTATTTGAGTGCGACTCGATGACGGGAGTGATCATGTTCGCGCTTGTGGTGCGGTTCTACCTGCGGGATGAGCAGGCTGCGGAGGGGTTCGACAAGCTGGTGGCAGTGACGGCGCCCCTGATCAGGAACGCGGAGCCGGGCACGTTGATCTACGCGGTGCACAAGGTGAAGGACGCGCCGCTCTCGCGCGTGTTCTACGAGCTGTACGCCAGCCGTGAGGCGTTTGACCAGCATGAAACCAACGAGCACACCAAGCGCTTCCTGGCTGAGCGGGAGCAGTACCTGACGGGTGTGCGGGTGGAGTTCCTGGACCCGCCGACCGGCAAGGGGTTCTGAGGGCGCTCCTCGGGGACGCCAAGGCGCTCGGGTGCGGATGGCCTTGCACTGGAGCTGGCGGCTGCCGTAGAGGCAGTGTCGTACGCGGAACTCCCGGTCGGAGAGCTAAATGAGCCAGAGCGGATGGGGGACCGCATGTCGGTGTTGGAGAGCGCTGGAGGCGCCGGCTTGCGCACCGTCGCAAGAAGAGGGTGGCTGCGGTCACCGGCAAGCCTCGTGCTGTCAGCAGCCTGTGCCCCGCGCTGTCCTCCAGTAATGCGCGCCAGGCGGTGTTGGTGTCCATCGAGGTGGACCGTCGAAGGTGGGCACCTCGGCCAAGGAGCTGCGGCACAGCGAGCAGGGCTCAGCTGACTAATGACACGCGGCCACCGTACAATGGGGTAAGCGAAAGGCCCAGGTCCACATCGAACAATGTGTGACCTGGGCCTTCGCGCAGCGAGCGGATGACGGGAATCGAACCCGCGTATTCAGCTTGGGAAGCTGATGTTCTACCATTGAACTACATCCGCAGTACTCGACCGAGCATACACGGTGTCCATCCCCGCCTTGCTCCGGCCTCCTTGAACCTACCGGGTTGACGGGGCACCCGGCAAGTGACAACACTTGTTGTCCAGAGGTGGTGAGGTTGCGTGGACGAGCCTGAGTTGTTCCGCCAGGGTGGGTTCCGGCTGGCGGCGCGGTTCTCCGGGGGCGACATCCGGGGTGACGAGCAGCAGGTCCGCCGGTTGCGTGAGTTCGCGCAGGCCGAGGATCCTGCGGCCGACGCGGTGGTGGCGATGATGCGCGAGAACCCCGCGGGGCGCGAGTTGTTCGAGCGGGCGCTCAAGGACGGCATCGACAGCATCGAGGAGCCGCCCGACGAACTGCGCCGGTTCTTCCTGGCCGTCGAGGCGACGCCGTTCTGGGTGGATCGGGCCAGCGTCGAGCGTGGGGCGCGGGCGATCGTGCGCACCGGGCTGCTGGGCCTCTTCCCGCTCGGCGACATGGCTCTGATGGGCGGCTACCTCGCATCGCGGGCCACGAAGTCGCTGGTGGGCACCGGCGCCATCGAGCACAAGGCGACAAAACGACTGGTCGAGACGGCGACCTGGTGGATCGAGGTGACCAACCCCGGCGCGCTCCAGTCGGGGGCCGAGGGGTACGCCGCCGCGTTGCGGGTGCGGATCGTGCACGCGCACGTCCGCGCCGCGATGAACCGGCGGCCCGACTGGGATTACGACAGGTGGGACCGGCCCGTCAACCAGGTCCAGACCACCGGCACGCTGCTCCTGTTCTCCCTCGTCTTCGTCTTCGGCACCCAGTTGCTCGGCATCCGCTACACCGCCCGCGAGCGCGCCGACATCCTGCACCTCTGGCGCTACGCCGGCTGGCTCATGGGCGTCGACGAGGAACTGCTGCCCGCCGGTGAGCGCGACGCCTGGCGCCTGCTCTGGCTGCTCGCCGCCACCGAATTCATCCCCGACGAGGACTCGAAGCGCCTGGCCAGGGCCCTGCTCAAGTCTCACGAGGAGATCGGCCACGGCCGCGGGGTCCTCGGCAAGGTCCTCTCGCACGTCTCGGTCCGCGTGCACTCCTCGATCAGCCGACTCGTGCTCGGCAAGGCCAACGCCGACTTCCTCGAACTGCCCGACGACCGCGTCGCGCAGGGGGCGATCGTGGCCGCGGCCGGGGCCATCTTCGCGGCCGAGACGGTCCGCCGCACGGTGCCCGGGCTCACCGCGCTCCAGGAGCGCATCGGCCTGGCCGAGCGCCGCGCCTACGTCGCCCACCTCGCGAAACTCTTCGAGATCGACGCGACCTACGCACAGCACATGCGGAGCGCGGCCTGACCCCGGCTAACCTGGGCCCGTGCTGCTCAGTGACCGAGACCTCCGCAAAGACGTCGAATCCGGACGGCTCGGCGTCGACCCGTTCGACCCGGCGATGCTGCAACCGTCCAGCATCGACGTCCGGCTCGACCGCTTCTTCCGGGTCTTCAACAACACCAAGTACACCCACATCGACCCCCGCCTCCAGCAGGACGAGCTGACCTCGCTGGTGGAGAAGGAGGGCGACGAGCCGTTCGTGCTGCACCCCGGCGAGTTCGTGCTCGGCTCCACCTACGAGAGCTTCACCCTGCCCGACGACCTCGCGGGCCGCCTCGAGGGCAAGTCCTCGCTCGGCAGGCTCGGCCTCCTCACCCACTCCACCGCCGGCTTCATCGACCCCGGTTTCTCCGGCCACATCACCCTCGAACTGTCCAATGTGGCCAATTTGCCGATCACTTTGTGGCCGGGGATGAAGATCGGCCAGATGTGCTTGTTCATGCTGCACAGCCCGGCCGAGCACCCCTACGGCTCGACGCAGGCCGGTTCCCGGTACCAGGGCCAGCGCGGGCCCACGCCGAGCCGGGCCTACCAGAACTTTCACCTGATCGACACCAAACGCTGACCTGGCCCGGAAAGCACTACGAAGCGTGTAACGAAATCCCCCGATCCGGCGAATAGTCGGCAGTATCCACTGGCTCCGATGGGGGTTTCGTGCGCAAGGCCGGGCTGGCCCGTATGGGCATGGCGATCGTGTTGGCCCTCGGCGGCCCGGCGGTTTTCGCGGTCACCCCCGCGTCCGCCGCCGACCAACCGGGGATCGAGCTGACCAAGGAGGTCGTCGGCGGGCCGTTCCGCACCGGCGACCAGGTGACCTTCCAGCTGACCGTGCGCAACACCGGCGACGTGCCGCTCGCGCGCGTGACGGTGACCGACCCGCGCACCCCCGAGTGCTCGCAGAGCCGCGCCGAGCCGCTGGAGCCGGGCGGGGTCTGGGGCTACGGCTGCTTCGCCGCCGCGCCCGCGCAGGACTTCACCAACGAGGCGACGGTCACCGCGCGCCCGCCGGCCGGGCGCCGCGCGGAGGCGTCGGCCAGTGCGGCGGTGGACGTCATCCACCCGAAGCTCGACCTGCAGATCAGTGGCCCGAAGCTGGCGCGCAAGGGCGAGTCCGCGGCCTTCTCGGTCACCGTGAAGAACACCGGTGACTCGCCGCTGCGGGACGTCAACGTGGCCGATCCGAACTGCGGCAAGAAGATCGGCAAGCTCGCCGCCGGTGCGACCGACACCTACGAGTGCTCGGTCAAGGCCGCCGAGAGCATCGACAAGACGATCCGCGCGAACGGCACCGACGGCACGAGCCGGCTCGTGCTCGCTTCCGCCGAGCAGCAGCTCCAGGTGATCAACCCCGGGCTGTCGCTGACGAAAAAGGCGCTGGGCGGCCCGTACCGGGTGGGCGATTCCGTGGTGTTCCGGGTGGAGGTCGCCAACACCGGCGACGAGGACCTGGAGGACATCAAGGTCGCCGACACCCTGGCACCCGAGTGCGCGCGCACGATGAACTCGCTGCTGGCGGGCACCTCCGAGGGTTACCAGTGCGCGATGACCGCCACCGAGGACGCCGAGGTCAAGACCAGCGCGAGCACCCTCGCCGCCGACAAGAAACCGCTGACCAGCGAAGCAACCGCTTCGGTCGACGTGATCCACCCGTCGCTGAAGTTCGAGCACACCATCTCTCCCTTGAAGGCGCACCCCGGTGACGAGGTGACGGTCACGCTGACCGTGACCAACACCGGCGACGTGCCGCTGACCGACGTCGCGGTGACCGACGACCGCGAGCCGTCCTGCGGTTTCACCGTCGAGTCGCTGGACCCCGAAGCGGTCGAGACCCGCACCTGCACCTTCGTCGCCGATCAGGACGTGACCAGCACGGCCGCGGTGAGCGCGGTCGACCCCCTCGGCGGAAAGCTGAACGAAGAGGCGGACTCCGGCGTCGACGTGCTCGGACCCGGCATCACGGCCAAGCTCATCGGCCCGGAGAAGCCGGTCAACCCCGGGCACAAGGCCGCGCTGGTCGTCGAGGTGACCAACACCGGTGACGCGGTGCTGACCGACGTCGCCGTCGAAGACCCCCTGACCGGCTGTGCCGCGACCATCGGCACGCTGCAGCCCGGCGAGAAGCACGAAGTGAACTGCGAGTTCACCCTCGGCGAGGAGGACGTCGTCTACTTCGTCAAGGTCACCGGCTTCGACGCCCTCGCTCAGGAAGTCCGCTCGAAGGACGAGCTGATGCTGCGCTCGGCGAAGCCCGGCCTGGAGCTGACCAAGGACGCCGGCGCGGAGCAGGCGGCGGCCGGCGCCACCGTCACCTTCACGCTGACCGCCAAGAACACCGGCAACACGGTGCTCGCCCCCGTCGAGGTGACCGACCCGACGCTGGCCGCCTGCGACCGCTCGTTCGAGCGGCTCGGCGTCGGTGAGACGCGCACCTGGACGTGCACCACCCCGGCGCCGAAGAGCGGGCAGCTGAGCAACACCGCGAACGCGAAGGCGACGCCGGACACCGACCGGGCAACGGTCGCGCTGACCGACTCCGACACCGCGGTGGTGCAGGTCGGCGGCGGTGCGGCGAACCAGTCGGGTGGCAGCGGGACGCCGAAGCAGACGGCGGCGAAGTCGCTCGCGTCCACCGGTGTCGACGCCCTGCCGACGCTGGTCGCGGGCCTCGTTTTGCTGCTCGCGGGCGCGGCTCTGGTGCTCGTCTCTCGACGTGGCCGAAACCACGTGAACTAACTACCCACTGCTTACGTAGGGTCCACATGATCATGCTTTGGTGGTAATTTCCGGGCTCGTGCCAGCCGTGAACCCGCGTAAGAAGTCACTTTCAGTGGTACTTGGTGTCCTGATGGGTGGTGCGCTTGCCGCCGGTGGTTACCTGACGCTGGATCGGTCCGCCGAGGCCGACGCCCTCGCGGGCCAGCAGCGGGTCACCGAGGACCTGAGTGCGTTCCGGGCCGCGCAGCAGACGACGGCGAGCGCGCCGCCGGTCACCACGAGCACGACACCGCCGCCGTCCTCGTCGACCGCGCCGCCCAGCAGCAGCGAAGCGGCGCCCGAAAGCAGCAGCAGCGCGCCCACCTCGTCGGCCAAGCCGAAGGAGACGCCCAAGGCCAAGCCGGTCGACGGCTCGCGCGGCGCCCAGGTGGTCGCGCTGGTGAACCAGGAGCGCGCGAAGGCGGGCTGCGGTGCCGTCGGGATCGACGACCGGCTGGTGAAGTCCGCGCAGGCGCACAGCGACGACATGTCGGCGCGGAACTACTTCTCGCACACCACGCCCGAGGGCGTCACCTTCGACCAGCGCATCAAGAAGGCGGGCTACCCGAAGCCGGGCGCGGAGAACATCGCGAAGGGCTCCACCACCGCCGAGCAGACGATGACCATGTGGATGAACTCCGAGGGGCACCGGCGCAACATCCTCAACTGCGACCTGACCAAGCTCGGCGTGGGCGTGGCCACCGACGGCTGGTACTGGACCCAGAACTTCGGCTACTGAGGTCCGCCAACAGAAACGCCGGCGAGCCCGTGGCTGCCGGCGTTTCCTCTGTGCACTGGGTAAAGGGGTGTCCGTCCCTGCCGGCTTCCGGACCGCAGATCCACCATGAGTCGCACCCCCTGCGGGCCGGCGTCCGCCGGACACCGGTGATCAACTACCCCGGCCCCGGGGCGGGCAAACCTGTTGTGCGCCGAGTCACACCTCGCCGTGCCGACCGGCGCCGGAAGCGAACCGTTGAGCGCCCGCCAAGGCGTCCGAGGACAGGGAAACGAGGCCGTGGCGCAGCTCGCCCGCCATGGCGTCCTCTTCGGACAGGCCCTCCTGCTCCAGCACCGACAGCCGGTCCTCGCGCAGGCAGGTCTGCGGGAAGGCGGCGATCTGCGCGGCCAGCCGCTCGGCCTCGGCCCGCGACTGCCCGGGCGGGACCAGCCGGTTCACCAGGCCCATCCGGTGCGCCTCGTCGGCGGGTACCCCGCGGCCGGTCAGGATGAGGTCCATCGCGTTGCTGGTGCCGATCAACCGCGGCAGCCGGACCGTGCCGCCGTCGATCAGCGGCACGCCCCACCGGCGGCAGAAGACGCCGAACACCGCGTCCTGTTCGGCCACCCGCAGATCGCACCAGATCGCCAGTTCCAGGCCGCCGGCCACGGCGTGCCCGGCGATCGCGGCGACGACCGGCTTGCCCAGCCGCAGCCGGGTCGGGCCCATCGGGCCGTCGCCGTCCTCGGTGACCTGGTTGCCGTCCTCGGTGCCGATCGCCTTCAGGTCGGCGCCCGCGCAGAACGTGCCGCCCTCGCCCCACAGCACCGCCACGCGGGCGTCCGGGTCGGCGTCGAAGGCGCGGAACGCCTCGGCCAGCGCGGCCGCGGTCGGCCCGTCGACCGCGTTCCGCTTCTCCGGCCGGGACAGGATGATCGTGGTGACCGGACCGGCGGACTCGCTGCGGACGCTCATACCCGGGCCCGTTCGATGATCGCTTCCACATCGGCCCCCGCGGGCAGGGTGCCGAACGCGACGCCCCAGTCGCCGCCGAACCGGGACGCGCAGAAGGCGTCCGCGACCGCCGCCGGTGCGTGCCGCACCAGCAGCGAGCCCTGCAGCACCAGCGCGAGCGACTCGACGATGCGCCGCGCGCGGTATTCGATCTGCTCGAAATCGGTGAGTTCCTTGCGGACCGCGGTGATCGCATCGTCCAATCGGGAATCCGCGCCGGTGGCCAGTTCGACCTCGGTGAAGAACGCGTCGACCGAATCCGGCTGCTTCGCCATCGCGCGCAACGCGTCCAGTGCGGCGACGTTCCCGGAACCCTCCCAAATGGACATCAACGGCGATTCGCGGAACAACCGCGGCATTCCCGATTCCTCGATGTAGCCATTGCCGCCGAGGCATTCCAATGCCTCCGCGGCGTGCATCGGCGCTCGTTTGCAGACCCAGTACTTCGTCACCGCGAGCCCGAGGCGCCGGAACGCCGCCTCCCCGCTGCGATCGGTGGCCCCGGCCAGTCGCATCGCGACGGTCGTCGCCGCCTCGGCCTCCAGCGCCAGGTCGGCCAGCACGTTCGTCATCAGCGGCTGGTCCGCCAGCCGCTTGCCGAACGCGGTGCGGTGCCCGGCGTGGTGCACCGCCCGCACCACGCCGTACCGCATGCCCGAAGCGCTGCCCAGCACGCAGTCCAGCCGCGTCATGTTGACCATCTCGATGATGGTCTGGACACCGCGGCCCTCCGCGCCGACCAGGAAGCCGACCGCGTCGTCGTACTCGATCTCGGCGGAGGCGTTGGACCGGTTGCCCAGCTTGTCCTTGAGCCGCTGCAGGTGGATGCGGTTGCGGGTGCCGTCGGGCAGCACGCGCGGCAGCAGGAAGCAGGAGAGCCCTCCGGGCGCCTGCGCCAGCGTCAGGAACAGGTCGGACATCGGGGCCGAGGTGAACCACTTGTGCCCGGTGAGCCGGTAGCCGTCCTCGGCGGGCCGGGCGACCGTGGTGTTCGCGCGGACGTCGGACCCGCCCTGCTTCTCGGTCATCGACATGCCCGCGATCAGCCCGCGCTTGCCACTGGGTTCACGCAGGCCGAAGTCGTATTCGCGGGCGGCGAGCAGCGGCTCGTAGACCGCGGCGAGCTCCGGGCTGTGCCGCAGCGCGGGCACGGCCGCGTAGGTCATCGAGATCGGGCAGCTGTGCCCGGCTTCGACCTGGCCCCAGGCGTAGAACTTCGCTGCCCGCGCCACGTGCGTGCCCGCGCGGTCGTCCTGCCACGGCGTGCCGTGCAGCCCGTGGCTCACCGCGACGTCCATCAGGTCGTGCCAGTGCGGGTGGAATTCGACCTCGTCGATCCGGTGGCCGACGCGGTCGTGCGTGCGCAGCTTCGGCGGGTTCTCGTTGGCCAGCCGACCCCACTCCTGGGCCTGCTCACCCCCGGCCAGCGCGCCGAGTTCGCGCAGCTCCGGCTCGGCCCACCCGGCGCCTTCGCGGTGCAGCCCGGCCAGCAGCGCCGGATCGTCGGCCACGTTGTAGCCGGTGAGCAGCGGGACCTGGTTGGTGACCTCGTGGGTGGCGGGCATCAATGTCCTCCTAGGGCGCGCTGGACGAAGGTGCGCAGGGCGGGCAGGGCGCTTTCGGCGTCGTTCTCGGTGAGGGGTCCGATCAGGACTTCGGCGGCCGCGCCGACCAGCGCCGCCGCGGTGACCTCGGCGTCCTGGTGCGGCAGCGCTCCCGCGCTGGTCCCCTCGGTGATCCGGCGGGCGACGACGTCGCGGAACGCCCGGCGGAACACCAGCCGCTCGGCCTCGATCGGCGCGTCGACCGGCTCGGCGAGCAGGGCGTAGGCCAGGCGCGGGGCCTTGAGCGCCCGCGTGGCGAAGGTGTCGAACACCGCGAGGATCCGGTCGGCGTGCTCACCCGGCTCGGCCGAGGCCGCCTCGACCGCGGCGACCTCGCGGGTCACCACCTCGCGGAAGACCTCGACCACCAGCTCCGCCTTGCCGGGGAAGTGCCGGTAGACGCTGCCGGTGGCGACGCCTGCCCGGCTCGCCACGGCCGCCATCGAGCAGCCCGCGTAGCCGTGCTCGGCCAGCAGTTCGATCGCGGTGTCCAGGATCTTCGCGCGCTGGGAGTCCAGGCGTGCCTGGACGCGGGGCGTGCGGCGGTAGGGCATGGAAGGATTGAACGCCGATTCATTCCTTCGCGCAAGGGGTCAGCCGGACGGCCGCCAGTCGCCGTACCGGTCCAGCACCGCCGACCGCAGCGCCGCGTCGGTCCGCGGCACCGGCTCCAGGAAGACCTCGCTGATGTCGGTGAAGGCGGCGGACAGCTCGCCAGCCAGCCGCACGCAGACCCGCTCCAGCTCACCGGCGTTGAGCGTGTCGACGAAGTCCAGCCGCGCGCAGACGAGCACCTGGTCGGTGCCCAGCAGCATGGTCTGCAGGTCGACCAGCGCGTCCACCTCCGGCGCGCTCGCCAGGTGGTCGCGCACCCCGCGGACCAGCACCGGATCCGCCTGCCGCCCGATCAGCAGGCCGCGGTTGGTGCGGCCGAGCGTGTAGGCGACCACGGCCAGCAGCGCGCCGATGGCGATCGAGGCGAGGCCGTCCCAGATCGCCGAGCCGGTGAGGTGGTGCAGTCCGATGCCGGCGAACGCGAGCAGGATGCCGAGCAGCGCGGCCGAGTCCTCGAACAACACGGTCTTCGGCGCCGGGTCGTCGATCAGCCGCAGGTGCTCGGCGACCGAGCGGTGCTCCTCCGCCGACTCACGCCGGACCTGCCGCAGTGCCTGCAACCAGGAGACGGACTCGAGGGCGAACGCGATCGCGAGCACCCCGTAGGCGAGCAGCGGGTTCTCCTGCTCCTGCGGTTCGCCGAAGACCGTGGAGAAACCCTCGTAGAAGGCGAACATCGCGCCGGAGGCGAAGATCGACACCGCGGCCAGCAACGCCCAGAAGTAGCGCTCCTTGCCGTACCCGAACGGGTGCACGCGATCGGCGGGCCGCCCCGACCGGCGCAACGCGGTGAGCAGCAGCACCTCGGTGATCGTGTCGGCCACCGAGTGCGCGGCTTCGGCCATCATCGCCGAGGAACCGGTGATCAGCCCGGCGATCGCCTTGAGCACCGCGATCGCCAGGTTCACCCCACCCGCGAGCAGTACGGTGAGCGTGCTGCCGCCGCCGGATTCACTTGCCACCGGCCGATGGTAAGCGCGGTTCAGAGCCGCCGCAGGCCGGTGAGCACGCGCTCCATCAGTGCCAGGTCGGGCCGCGTGCCCGGGGTCGCGACCGCGCCGTGCACCGCCACCAGGCCCTGTTCGGCCATGTCCCCCAGCAGGACCCTGGCCACCCCCAGTGGCACCCGCAGCCGCGCCGCGACCTCGGCGACCGAGCGCGGTTCCGCGCAGACCGCGCGCACCGAGTGGTACTCGGCGCCCAGTCGCGCGTCCCGCCACTGCGCGCAGGCCCTGGTGGAGATCATCGTCTCCACCGCGAGGTGGCGCTTGGGTTTCGTGCGGCCCTTGGTCAGCACGTACGGGCGCACCAGCGACCGCTGCGCGGGCACCGGTTCCGGGATCATCCGCGGCTCACGAATCGGCTGGACCTGATCTTGGTGAATGGTCAAGCCGTTCCGTCTGCCGGACGAATCGTTCACAATGCGCCGCCCCTCCGCTCGCACAAATGAGCCTCACCGGCGACGTCGGCAGTGAGGAATCTTCATGCTACTGCCCCTGTCTATCCGCCAAATGGGAAAAACCGGGGCATCGGTGCCCCGGGGAAAGTTTCGCCCGGCTGAATTTCGGGTGTCCACTTGTCCAGTGCGGACAATGTCTTGTAATGCACGTGCGCAATGCACGAGGCGTTTTCAGCTTCGGGTGAGCACGGCCAGCGGAACCAGTGCGGTGATCCCCGCCACAGCGGCCACGAGCACGTACCCGCCGAGCGCGAACAGCGGCCCGGCGGCGAGCCCGGCCAGTGCCGAGGTCGACCACACCACCGCGTCCACAGTGCCCTGCAGCTTGCGGGCCTGCTTGCTCAGCAGGCTGCTGCCGCCGACGAAGACCAGGTTCCAGCCGTAGCCGAGCAGGAACAACGACAGCGGGATGCCGGTGGTGTGCGAGGTCGGCGCGGTCATCGCGGCCGCCGAAGCCACCGCGAGCGTGCCGATCCCGGCGAAGATCGCCGCCCGGCCGCCCCACCGGTCGGCGATGCGCCCGGAGACCGGCGCCAGCGCGAACATGCCGATCATGTGCGCGGTCAGCGTCCAGCCGACCACCTCCAGCCCGTGCCCGTGCTGGTGCAACTGCGGCGCCGACATCGTCATCATGGCGACCATCGCCACCTGCGCGGCGACCATGGCGAGCAGCGGACCACGCACCGCGGGCCGGGCGAACGCCGCCGCGAACCCCGTGTACGCCCGGGTTTCCGGCTGAACGTCCGGCTTGGACCTGGGCAGGGCCGCGCTGGCGACCGCGGCCACCGCCGTCACCAGCGCGGCGACCAGCAACGGACCGGCGAGCCCCGGCAGCCCGAGCACGTCCGCGGTGTGCGCGGCCGGGGCGATCAGCGGCGGCCCGGCCAGCGCGCCGACCGTGCCCGCCCAGACGATCGCCGAGAGCGCCCGGCCCTTGCGCTCGGCCGGATAGAGGTCGGCCGCCGCGTACCGGGACAGCTGCGCGCCGCCGTTGCCGAGCCCGAGCACCAGCAATCCGGCCAGCAGCACGGGAAAGAGACCGGTGATCGCGCCCGCCGCGGCGAGCAAGGCGCCGAGCGAGCCGATGCCGTAGGTGGTGAGCAGCGACCGGCGGTGCCCGTGTGCCGCGACCAGCCGGGCCGAGCCGAGCGCGCCCGCCGCGGTCCCGAGCACCCCGGCCGCCGACGGCACCCCGCTCCAGCCGGGCCCCGGCGACCCGGTGGCGATCAGCACCCCGGCGGTACTGGCGCCGGCCATCGCGATGTTCATGCACGCGACCCCGCTGAACAGGGCGGCCATCTCCCGGCGCCGGCTGACCCGCACGACTGTCATGGGCCCCAGGCTAGGGAAGATCGAGCCGGAACCGAATGGGCTTCACGTGTAGAGAACGCAAGGAGTGGGGCATTACTAGCGTTGAACGCTAGTAATGCCCCACTCATAGCATTGGGCGGAGGGCTACTTGTCCTCGTCGGGGAGCGGGGTGCCGGTGGGCACCTCGTCCGTGGGGGTGTCGGCCTTGCCGTCCGGCTGGGCCTCCCCGCCCGGCTCCTCCAGCGGGTCCGAGCCGTTCGACGGCAACGCGGTGTCCACAGTGGACGGCACCGGCGCCGGCTTGCGCTTGACCGCGGTGAGCAGCAGCTGCGCCACGTCCACCACCTCGACCTTCTCGCTGGCCAGCCCGTCGCTCTGGCGCGAGGTGACGCCGTCGGTCAGCATCACGCGGCAGAACGGGCACCCGGTGGCGATCTTCGACGGCGCGGTGCCGAGCGCCTCGTCCACGCGCTCCACGTTGATCCGCTTGCCGATGCGCTCTTCCATCCACATCCGCGCCCCACCGGCACCACAGCACATCGACCGGTCACCGTGCCGCGGCATCTCCCGCAGCGAAGCACCCGAAGCGCCGACCAGCTCACGCGGCGCGTCGTAGACCTTGTTGTGCCTGCCCAGGTAACACGGGTCGTGGTAGGTGACGTCCTCGGCGATCGGCGCCACCGGCACCAGCCGCTTCTCCCGCACCAGGCGGTTCAGCAGCTGCGTGTGGTGCACGACCTCGTACTGCCCGCCCAGCTCCGGGTACTCGTTGGCGAGGGTGTTGAAGCAGTGCGCGCAGGTCACCACGATCTTGCGCTTGAGCGGCTCGACGTCCTCGAACACCGTGTTCAGCACTTCGACGTTCTGCTGCGCGAGCATCTGGAAGACGAACTCGTTGCCCGCGCGCCGCGCCGGGTCACCGGTGCAGGTCTCCTCCGGGCCGAGCACGGTGTACTTGACGTCGGCCATGTGCAGCAGTTCGGCCACCGCGCGGGTGGTCTTCTTCGCGCGGTCCTCGAACGCACCGGCGCACCCGACCCAGAACAGGTATTCGGTGTCGCCGAACTCGCCCTCGAACACCGGCACCTCGAAGTCCAGGTCGTCCGCCCAGGCCAGCCGGTCCTTGGCGTTCTGGCCCCACGGGTTGCCCTTGTTCTCCAGGTTCTTGAACATCCCGTTCAGCTCGGTCGGGAAGTTCGACTCGATCATCACCTGGTAGCGGCGCATGTCGACGATGTGGTCCACGTGCTCGATGTCCACCGGGCACTGCTCCACGCAGGCACCGCAGCTGGTGCACGACCACAGCACCTCGGGGTCGATGACGCCCAGCTCGTCCGGCCCGCCGATCAGCGGGCGCTCGGCCTCGGCCAGCGCGAGCACGTCGATGCCGGCGTGCGGGTTGTCGCCGGTCAGCCCGACCTCTTCACCCGTGACGTCCTTGCGGCCACCGGCCAGCAGGTACGGCGCCTTCGCGTAGGCGTGGTCGCGCAGCTGCGTGATCAGCAGCTTCGGCGACAGCGGCTTGCCGGTGTTCCACGCCGGGCACTGCGACTGGCAGCGGCCGCACTCGGTGCAGGTGGTGAAGTCCAGCCAGCCCTTCCAGCTGAAGTCCTCGACCTTGCCGGCGCCGAAGACGTCCTTCTCCGGGTCGGCTTCCTCGAAGTCGAGCGGCTTGCCGTCGCTCATCATCGGCTTGAGCGCGCCGAGCGCCACCCCGCCGTCGTCCTCGCGCTTGAAGTAGATGTTGGGGAAGGCGCTGAACCGGTGCCAGGCCACGCCCATGGTCATGTTCCTGGAGACCACCCAGACCCAGATCATCGCGCCCATCAGCTTGATGAAGGCGAACACCGAGACCAGGGTGGCGCTGGCGGGCAGCAGGTTGCCCAGCGGCTCGGAGACGAAGGCGGCCCAGGTCGGCAGGTCGTGGGAGCCGAGCGCGGACTTCGCCGCCCGCACGCCCAGGATGCCGATGCCCTCGAAGACCACGATGAACTCGACGAAGTACGCCTGGCGGAAGTTCGACCCGGCGAACCGGGACACCCGGTCGGCGCGGCGGGGGTGGTTGCGCTGGCGGATGACCGCGAGCGCCAGCCCGCCGACGATGGTGCCGACGCCGAGCAGCTCCATCAGCAGGTGCCACAGCGACCAGTGGTCGAGGATCGGCCAGCCCCAGGTCGGCTCGAAGACCTCACCGTAGGCCTCGAACAGGGCCAGCGAGCCGATCAGGAAGCCCCACATCACCAGCCAGTGCCACGGGCCGACGTGCTTGAGCTTGTTCATCCGCGTGTGCGCGGCGAACTCCTTGATCAGCGTTTTCATCCGCGGTCCGAACGGACCGTTCCGCGTCGGATCGGGCTGGCCGAGGCGGATGATCTTGACGAAACGCACGATCGTGACGACGAACATGCTCCAGGCGACCAGGCTGACCGCGACGGCGATCAGCCCGAGCGTGAGCTGTACAGCACCCATGTCGGGGGCCTCCGGGGTTCATCTGGCATGTGGTGGTGCGAGGAGGGTAGCGCTGATTACTCATCAGTAACCAATCGGCGCGCTCGGCGTCCCCCTGATGTGGCGCAAACCTCGCTGGTTAGTGGGACTATCGTTCAGGTAGTTTCGCGGGATGGGCCCGTACCTCCTCCTGGCCATCGCCATCGCGGGCGAAGTCACGGCCACGATCTCACTGAAGCTCTCCGAGGGCTTCTCGAAGCCGATCCCCTCGGTGATCGTCGTTCTCGGCTACGGACTCGCGTTCGCGATGCTCGCCCAGGTCCTCAAGGCGGGACTGCCGATCGGGGTCGCCTACGCCGTCTGGGCCGCGGCCGGGGTCGCGCTGGTCGCCCTGATCGGCGCGGTGTTCCTCAACGAGGGCTTCAACTGGACCATGGGGGCCGGGCTGGTGCTGGTCATCGCCGGTGTCGTGTTGCTGGAACTGGGGCGAGCGCACTGAAACGGCAGGCGGACGGGCGGCGGGCACGCGGGGAGAAGCGGCGCGCGGAACTGATCGACGCCACGCTGCGGGTGATCGAGCGCGACGGCGTCGCCGGGGTCACCCACCGGACCGTGGCCGCCGAAGCCGGGGTGCCGCTGACCTCGACCACGTACCACTTCGACAGCCTCGACGACCTGCTGATCGCCACCCTCATCTCGTGCGCGCGCGACATGGCGACCGAGGTGTACTGGATGATCGACCGCGCGCGCTCGCGCGGGAGCCGGGGCGCCGAGGAGGTCGCGGCGCTGCTCGCGGAGGCGCTCGGACCGCGGCGCGGGCGCACGATGGCGGAGTACGAGCTGTACCTGCTCGCCGCGCGGCGCCCGGAACTGCGGCCCGCTGCCCGGCGCTGGCTGGATGTGCTGACGTCGATGGTGCGGCATGATGACGAGGTGGCGTTCCGGGTGTTCCTCGCGGGGATCGACGGGCTGCTGGTGCAGGGCCTCATCGACGACGAGCCGCCGTCGGCCGAGGAACTGCGGCCGGTGGTCGACTACCTGCTGAAGCCGCGCTGATGTTCACCGGGGTCGCGCGTGCCGACCGGGGTGGCGAGACGGTGTTCGCCGAGGCTCGCGGGTTCGCGCACCGGGCGTACGGCGTGGCGAACACACTGGAGACGCGGTTCGCGCTTGCCAGCGGTACCAAGGGTTTCACCGCGGCGACCGTGTTCTCGCTGATCGATTCGGGGCTGCTCACCGAGTCGACCACGGTGCGTTCGGTGCTGGGTGACGAACTGCCGCTGGTGCACCCGGAGGTGACCGTCGGGCACCTGCTGCGGCACACCTCGGGCATCGGCGACTACTGCCCCGACGACGAGGACCCGCCGCCGGGCCAATGCCTGCTTGCGTCCACTTCGGACTACCTGGCCGCGATGGCCGGGCTGCCCGCCGTTTCCGCGCCGGGCACGCGGTTCTCGTACAACAACGGCGGTTACGTCGTGCTCGGGGCGATGGCCGAGCGGGTCACCGGAACCGTGTTGGCGGACCTGGTGCAGGAGCGGGTGTGCGTCCCGGCGGGCTTGCGGCACACCGGTTTCCTGCGCACCGACGCCCTCCCCGGCGACGCGGCGACGGGCTACCTGCCCGACGGCCGGACGAACGCGCTGGAGGTCCCGGTCCACGGCCACGGCGATGGCGGCCTCTACTCCACGGTCGGCGATGTACACGCGTTCTGGTCGGCATTGATGAGCGGCCGGATCCTCGCTTCGCCGGATCGCATGCTCGCCGACGGCTGCGGCTTCTGGCCCGTACCCGGCGGTTTCGCCCTGCAAGGCGGGGATGCCGGGATCAACTTCCGCAGCGTGCACCTACCGGACCGAAACACCACCTACACCGTCATCGCGAACGCGGGCGGCGTCATGGCCATGTCACAACACCTGGCCGACCTCGTCGCCACGCCGTGAATGTGGCTTTCACGGCACATTTCGCCGTGAAAGCCACATTCACGGCACCGGGTCAGCCCTTGTTCTCGTGGGTGCCGGTCAGGTGCGCCCTGGCGACGGTGTTCGAGAACAGGTTGAAGCCGAGGAAGGCCGGCGTCGAGCTGTCCGGGATGTCCAGCGACTCGACCCCCACGGCGTGCACGGTGAAGATGTACCGGTGCGGCCCGTGTCCCGGCGGCGGGGCGGCGCCGAGGAAGCGGTTCAGGCCGCCGTCGTTCTTCAGGGTCACCGCGCCGGGGGCGGGTTCCGGGTTCTTCCCCGCGTCCGTCGGCAGGGAGGTCACCGTGGCCGGGATGTTGAACACGGCCCAGTGCCAGAACCCGCTGGCGGTCGGGGCGTCGGGGTCGTAGCAGGTGACCGCGAAGCTCTTGGTCTCCGCGGGAAAGCCCTCCCACGACAGCTCCGGCGAGACGTCGTCGCCGCCGGCCCCGAAGATGCCGCTCAGCTGCGGCGTGGCCAGCGCGGCGCCTTCGGCCAGATCGGCGCTGCGCACGGTGAACTCCGGCACCTCGGGCAGGAAGTCGTACGGGTTGGGCGGTTGAGGCATTCCAGTCCTCCTCCTACGTGGGCTACCGCCAAAGGCTATCGGCGCGGCGCACCCCGGGCAGGGGTAGGGACAACCCCCGGGGAAGTCCGGGGGTTCACCCCGATGTACCGGGGGCCGTCCGAGCCCTAACTTTGTGCACAGAAGAAACCTGCATCGGGAGGACTCAATGGCGCGGCCTGGGCTAGCCATCGGCGGTATCGCGTTGATCGTGGCCGGAGCGGCGATCGGGCTGGGGTGGTGGTGGCCCTCGACCAGCGAGGCAACGGCGCAGGTCAGCGAACCGGTCCAGCGGGTGCGGATCGCGGCCGACTCGGGCAGCGTGCACATCCGCACCGCGGACGTGCGGGAGAGCACGGTCGTCCAGCGCTTCGACTACCGCTGGGGCGAGCCGAGCCGGAGCTACTCGGTCGAGGGGAACGAGCTGGTGCTCGCCGACTGCGGCAACTGGTGCTCGGTGGACTACGACGTGGTCGTGCCGATGGGGACAGCGGTGACCGGCCACGCCGACTCCGGCGAGGTCGTGCTGACCGGTGTGGCCAGCGCGGACGTGAGCGCCGACTCCGGCAACGTCGAGGTGCGCAACGTGCCGGGCCCGGTCACCGTGCAGGCTTCTTCGGGGAACATCACGCTCGCCGACATCGGCGACGCGGTGAAGGCCACCGCCGATTCGGGGCACATCACCGGCACCGGCATCAAGGGCCGGGTCGAGGCGGACGCGGATTCCGGGGACGTCGAGCTGACCATGGCCGCCGCGCAGGAGGTCCGCGCGCAGGCCGACAGCGGGAACGTCGAGGTGGCCGTGCCGACGGGCTCGTACCGGGTGGAGGGCAGCAGCGACAGCGGGGACCGGGACATCTCGATCCCGACCGGGGGCAGCGGCGCGTCCGTGCTGCTGCAGCTGGACACCGACAGCGGTGACGTCACCGTCCGCCAGGCCTGACCGAACGAAAAGGGGATCTGGGGCAATGGGGAAAGCAGGCTGGGCGCTGACCGGGGTGGCGGTGTCGGCGCTGGCGCTGACGGGGTGCGCCTCGATGACGCCGGAGGACTCGTTCAGCGACGGCACGCCGGTGCCGGAGCAGATCACCAAGGTGCGGTTCGACGTGCCCGCCGGCGAGGTGAAGATCCGGGTGGAGAAGGGGGCGCCGGTCTCACTGCGGCGCGAGGTCCACTACCGGGGTGACCGGCCGGGGCGGTCGCACCGGGTCGACGGCGACACGCTCGTGCTCGACAAGTGCGGTGACCACTGCTCGGTGAACTACGACGTGGTCATCCCGGCCGCGTTGCCGGTCACCGGCAGCCTCGCGGCGGGGGACGTGACCATCACCGGTGCCGGGGCGACCGACGTGCGCGCGGCGGCCGGGCGGGTGGTGCTCGACCAGCTCGCCGGGTCGGCCCAGGTCGAGGCCTCGGCGGGCAACGTCGACATCGGCCTGGCCACGGTGGCCGACGCGAAGGTGAAGGCGAGCGCGGGGAACGTGACGGTCACCGTGCCGCAGGGCGTGTACCGGGTGCGGACCGAGGCCAAGGCGGGCGAGACGCACATCTCGGTGCCGACCACCGCCGACGCGCCGCACGCGCTGGAGGTCGACGCGTCGGCCGGTGACGTGACGGTCCGCACCGCCTGAGCCGGCGGCCGCACGGGGCCTGACCGTGCTCGTCGCACCCGCTGCGCAGGGGGCAGCGGGTGCGACGCTGGGCGGACCACCTGGTCGACGGCGTGCTCGCGGAAATCGGTGGCACCTGCCGGGAACAACCGGCGGACCCGGTACGTTGAGCCAGCAGAAAGGTTGAGCCCCCTCCACTCAAGTCCAGGTTGACCAAGTGGCGGGGCTCCGGTTAGAACTTGAGTGAGCACCGCTCAACCACGGCGGGCGCACGAACCCAGAAGCACAGAGAGAGGGAACGAACCATGGCGCGAGCGGTCGGCATCGACCTCGGTACGACCAACTCGGTCGTCGCCGTCCTGGAGGGCGGCGAGCCGACGGTCATCGCCAACTCGGAAGGTTCGCGGACGACCCCGTCCATCGTCGCCTTCGCCAAGAACGGCGAAGTGCTGACCGGGCAGCCCGCGAAGAACCAGGCCGTCACCAACGTCGACCGGACGATCCGCTCGGTGAAGCGGCACGTCGGCACCGACTGGAAGACCGAGATCGACGGCAAGGCCTACACCTCGCAGGAGATCAGCGCGCGCGTGCTGATGAAGCTCAAGCGCGACGCCGAGTCCTACCTCGGCGAGGAGATCACCGACGCGGTGATCACCGTGCCCGCGTACTTCGAGGACGCGCAGCGGCAGGCCACCAAGGAAGCCGGCCAGATCGCCGGGCTGAACGTGCTCCGCATTGTCAACGAGCCGACCGCGGCCGCCCTGGCCTACGGCCTGGACAAGGGCGAGAAGGAGCAGACCATCCTGGTCTTCGACCTCGGTGGCGGTACGTTCGACGTCTCGCTGCTGGAGATCGGCGAGGGCGTGGTCGAGGTGCGGGCCACCTCCGGTGACAACCACCTCGGTGGCGACGACTGGGACGAGCGCATCGTCACCTGGCTGGTCGACAAGTTCAAGGCCTCCAACGGCATCGACCTCACCAAGGACAAGATGGCGCTGCAGCGCATCCGCGAGGCGGCCGAGAAGGCGAAGATCGAGCTGTCCAGCTCGAACTCCGCGGGCATCAACCTGCCCTACATCACCGTGGACTCGGACAAGAACCCGCTGTTCCTCGACGAGCAGCTCTCCCGCGCCGAGTTCCAGCGGATCACCTCGGACCTGCTCGAGCGCACCCGCAAGCCGTTCAACAACGTCATCCGTGACGCCGGGGTCGCCGTCGGCGACATCGACCACGTGGTGCTCGTCGGTGGTTCCACCCGCATGCCCGCGGTCTCCGACCTGGTCAAGGAGCTGACCGGCGGCCGCGAGCCGAACAAGGGCGTGAACCCGGACGAGGTCGTCGCGGTCGGCGCGGCGCTGCAGGCAGGCGTGCTCAAGGGCGAGGTCAAGGACGTCCTGCTGCTCGACGTGACCCCGCTGTCGCTGGGCATCGAGACCAAGGGCGGGGTGTTCACCAAGCTCATCGAGCGCAACACCACCATCCCGACCAAGCGCTCGGAGATCTTCTCCACCGCGGACGACAACCAGCCCTCGGTGCAGATCCAGGTCTTCCAGGGTGAGCGGGAGATCGCCGCGCACAACAAGAAGCTCGGCATGTTCGAGCTGACCGGGCTGCCGCCCGCGCCGCGTGGCGTGCCGCAGATCGAGGTCACCTTCGACATCGACGCCAACGGCATCGTGCACGTGACCGCGAAGGACCTGGGCACCAACAAGGAACAGTCGATGACGATCACCGGTGGCTCCGCGCTGCCGAAGGACGACATCGAGCGCATGGTCAAGGACGCCGAGGCGCACGCCGAGGAGGACAAGCAGCGCCGCGAGGAGGCGGAGACCCGCAACCAGGCCGAGACGCTGGTCTACCAGACCGAGAAGTTCGTCAAGGACAACGAGGACAAGCTGCCCGACGAGCTCAAGGGCAAGGTCAAGACCGCGATCGACGAGGCCAACGAGGCGCTCAAGGGCACCGACTCGGCCAAGATCCGCGAGGCCATCGAGAAGCTGAACACCGCTTCGCAGGAACTGGGCACCGCGCTCTACGCCAACGCGAACGCCGCTCAGGAGGCCGCCGGCGCGGCCGGTGGTGACGCGGGTGCTTCGGCTGGGTCCTCTTCGGCCAAGGCGGACGACGTGGTCGACGCCGAGATCGTGGACGAGGACGACAAGAAGGGCGCGGAGGGCGAGAAGAAGTGACCCACGCGAATCGCGAAAACTCCGAGGGTCCCCGGCACGGGATCGGTGAAGAACCAGAGGAGCCGCGAGTCGTGGTGCGCGATCGCCGCAAGATCGACCCGGTGACCGGTGAGCTGCGTGAGCAGCCGGTGCTCGAAGAGGAGGAAGCGCCCGTGGCGGGCAAGCACGCGGGGCCCTCGCTCGGGGAGACCATCGTGGACGCGGCGGTGGAGCCGGTGTCCGACCTGGAGAAGCAGCTGGAGGAACGCACCGCGGACCTCCAGCGGCTGCAGGCCGAGTACACCAACTACCGCCGCCGGGTGGACCGCGACCGCGAGCAGGTGGTCAACGCCGCGAAGGCCGGCGTGGTCGGCGACCTGCTTCCGCTGCTCGACGACCTCGAGCGGGCGGACCAGCACGGCGACCTCACCGGCGCGTTCAAGGCGGTGGCCGACAAGCTGGTGGCCAGCCTGCAGCGGGCCGGGCTCGAGCCGTTCGGCGCGGAGGGCGAGCCCTTCGACCCGAGCGTGCACGAGGCGGTGCAGCACAACACCTCGTCCGAGGTGGCCGGCCCGACGGTGACCCTGGTGATGCGCCGCGGCTACCGCTTCGGCGACCGGGTGCTGCGGGCGGCGCTGGTCGGCGTGACCGACCACGAGCCCGGCGAGGCACCCGCGGCTCCGTCTTCGGTTCCGGGCTCGGCCGCGGCTTCGGCTTCGGCTGAGGTCGCGCCGGAATCGGCCCCGGAGCTGGACGCCACGCAGTCCGGTGAGCTGCCCCTTGATGAGAACAGTCGCTGACGGAAGTCCGGAGGGAGGAGACGCCCGATGAGTGCTCGGGAGTGGATCGGCAAGGATTTCTACCGCGAACTGGGCGTCTCCTCCGACGCCTCCGCGGATGAGATCAAGAAGGCCTACCGCAAGCTGGCGAAGGAGAACCACCCGGACGCCAACTCGGGCAACGCGGAGGCCGAGAAGAAGTTCAAGGCCGTGTCCGAGGCGTACGGCGTGCTGTCCGACGGCACCAAGCGCAAGGAGTACGACGAGGCCAGGCGCCTTTTCGGGTCGGGCGGCCCCGGGGGTTTCGGGTTTCCCGGAGGCGGAGCCGGTGGCAACGACTTCGGCGACATCTTCGGAAACGCCGCCGGGCAAAGCGGGGGTTTCGGTGGCCTCGGTGACATCCTCGGCGGCCTGTTCGGCCGTCGCGGGGCCGCCGGTGCCACGGCGAGCCGCGCGCAGCGGGGCGCCGACGTGGAGACCGACGTCCGGATCGACTTCGTCGAGGCGGTCAAGGGCGCGACCCTGCCGCTGCGGTTGTCCAGCCCGGCGACCTGCGGCACCTGTGGTGGCAACGGCGCCAAGCCGGGCACCACGCCGCGGACCTGCGGGAGCTGTGGTGGGTCGGGGCTGGTCAGCCGGAGCCAGGGGGCGTTCGCCTTCTCGGAGCCGTGCCGGGACTGCCGCGGCCGCGGCACCATCATCGACAACCCGTGCGGTGAGTGCGGTGGCGAGGGCATCAGCACCCGCACCCGCACGCTGACCGTCCGGATCCCCGCCGGGGTCGACGACGACCAGCGCATCCGGCTGGCCGGGCAGGGCGAACCGGGCCGGGGCGGCGCGCAACCGGGTGACCTCTACGTCCGGGTGCACGTGGCACCGCACGCGGTGTTCGGCCGATCGGGCAATGATCTGACCATCACCGTGCCGGTGAGCTTCACCGAACTGGCGCTGGGTGGGACCATCACGGTGCCGACGCTCGACGGCAAGGTCTCGGTCAAGGTGCCGCCCGGCACCGCGAGCGGGCGCGTGCTGCGGGTGCGCGGCAAGGGCATCACCAAGCGAGACGGCACCCAGGGCGACCTGCTGGTCACCCTGCAGGTGGCGGTGCCCGCCCGCCTGGACGACCAGGCGCGGGCGGCGTTGGAGAGTTACGCGGAGGCCTCCGCACAGCACGACCCGCGTCCGGAGATCACCGCCCTGATCAGGGAACGGAGCTGAGATGTTCGGTTCTTCGCTGCCGGGTGGCGTGCCGCAGGACGAGGACACCCCGGTGTTCGTGATCTCCGTGGCGGCCCAGCTCTCCGGGCTGCACGCGCAGACCCTGCGGTCCTACGACCGCCAGGGCCTGGTCTCCCCCGGCCGCACGGCCGGGGGAGGTCGGCGTTACTCCATGCGGGACATCGCCCTCCTGCGCGAGGTGCAACGGCTCTCGCAGGAGCAGGGCGTCAACCTGGCCGGGATCAAACGGATCATCGACCTCGAAAACGAGGTCGACGCCCTGCGCTCGCGGGTCGCCGAACTGACCGAAGAACTCGCCTCGGCCTACGCCGCCGCCGAACAAGCCGCCGCCGCGGTACACGCCTCGTACCGCAAAGACCTGGTCCCCATGCGAAACCAAACCGCCCTGGTCGTCTGGCGCCCCCCACGCCCCCGCCGCTAACCCACCCCGAACCCCACACTCGCGCACCCGAACCCCACGTTCAAGCACCCGAGTTGCACGCTCGGGCAGCCGAGTTCCGCGTTCAGGCACCCGAGTTGCACGCTCGGGCAGCCGAGTTCCGCGTTCAGGCACCCGAGTTGCACGCTCGGGCAGCCGAGTTCCGCGTTCAGGCACCCGAGTTGCACACTGGGGCAGGCGAGCCTCACGTTCGCTCACCTGAATCCGCGCTGGGGCATTGCGTTCCAGCGGCTGAGATCTACGTTCGCGCAAGCGAGTTCCGCACTGAGGCAGCTGAGATCCACATTGAGGCAGCCGAGTCTCACGCTCGGGTAGCCGAGTTCTACGTTGGGGAAGCCGAGTCTCACGCTCGGGTAGCCGAGTTCTACGTTGGGGAAGCCGAGTCTCACGCTCGGGTAGCCGAGTTCTACGTTGGGGAAGCCGAGTCTCACGCTCGGGTAGCCGAGTTCTACGTTGGGGAAGCCGAGTCTCACGCTCGGGTAGCCGAGTTCTACGTTGGGGAAGCCGAGTTCCACACTCAGGCACCCGAGTTCTACGTTGGGGAAGCCGAGTTCCACACTCAGGCACCCGAGTTCTACGTTGGGGAAGCTGAATTCCACTCTCGGGCGGGCGAGCCCCCCGTTGATGCAGCTGAGTCGCGCGCTCGGGCAGTCGAGTTCCGCACTCCCGTAGCCGAGTCCCACATTCAGATATCCGAGTTGTGCCGGATGCCTTCGCTTTCCGGCGCGAGCAATTGGAGTCGGCGCAGGAGTTGGAGTGGGGTCATGCCGCACAGGACGGCTGCCTGCCGGAGGGTGACCTCGTCCATCTCGATCATCGGGTCCGGGGCCGCGTGCTCATCCGAGGCTCTCGCCAGCGCCCACGCCTGAAGCGGCCCCAGCTCCGGGTCCTGGGTCTGGGTGATCACTTTCAGTCGCACCCGGAGACTCAGCTCCGGGCGCCGCAGGTCGCGGTGAACCTGGGCGAGCACCTCGTGCGCGGTCGTGCCGAGGACCTCGCACAGCTCCACCAGCCGTGACACCGTCAACCGCCGGGCGCCGGACTCGTAGCTGCCCAGCGTGCCGATCGACAGGTCGTTGTGCAGCATCGCGCAGACCTCCTCCCGTCTGAGCTGTCGAGCTCGCCTGAGCAGCCGGAGCCGCTCGCCGAGCGCGTCGCGGAACGCCTGGTCGAAGTCCGGGTCGACCCCCATGCCGCTCACCTGCCCGCCCCTTCGATCCGCCCGGCGCGCTCACGCGCCTCCTCAGCGAGCCCGGCCAGCAGATCGGCGAGTTCCCGCAGCTCAGCGGCACTGAACTCGGCCTCGTCGATCTCCCTGACCAGCCGCATCATCACGGTGCCCACGTCGCGGTTGCTCCTGATCAACCGGACGAAGGCCTGCTGATTCCGTCGTCGAACCATCTCCACGCCCCCTCTCGTCTGATCAATAGTGGCACATGCCACTCTCGATCACGACAAACACGGGATGTGGAGCGGCGAAGCCGGATCCGTTGAGTTGCAACGGTTTTCCAGGTCCCGGAGCGGCACAAAAGTCACATTCGCAGACGGGTGATTGTGGCTGATTACCGTGCGCAGCAACGGTTATGGCACAAACTTCACATTCACGTTCGGGATGCTTCCCCGGCGCGGTAAGGGTTCCAGTGTGTGCGGCGCCTGTCACGAATGTGGCTTTCGGGACGTTAGGCGTCTCGAAAGCCACATTCGTGACAGGGCGGGAAGGCTACGGGCAGGCGAGTTCCACATTCGGGACGTTGAGCCCCACATTCTCGACGCGGGCGTGTTCGGGCGCGCGAATGTTGAACTCGCCTGCGCGAGTGTGGAGTTCGGCTGCCTGAGTGTGGGATTCAGGTGCCTGAACGTCGGGTTCGGCTGCGCGAGTGTGCAACTCGCGTGCGTGAACGTGGGGTTCGGGTGCGTGAGTGTGCAACTCGGGGGCGTGGGGGTGGGGTTAGGGGGTGGCGGTTTGGACTAGGCGGGCGTAGGGGCCGTTGGCGGCCAGTAGGTCGGTGTGGCTGCCGAGTTCGGTGATGGTGCCGCCGTCCAGGACGGCGACGCGGTCCGACGCGGCGGCGGTGTGCAGCCGGTGTGCGATGGCGATGACCGTCCGACCTGCCAGAACCTGGGAAAGTGAGCGTTCCAGCTCCCGCGCCGAGCCGGTGTCCAGCAGGGACGTGGCCTCGTCCAGGACCAGGGTGTGCGGGTCCGCCAGCACCACGCGTGCCAGCGCCAGTTGCTGCGCCATGGCGGCGGGCACCGAGGCCGGGGAGACCTTGGTGTCCAGGCCCTCCGGCAGGGCCCGCGCCCAGGGGCCCGCGCCCACCGAGTCCAGGGCGTCGAACAGGGCGGCATCCGACCACGAACCCGCAGGTAGCGTCAGGTTTTCCCGCAGGGTGCCCGCGAACACGTGGTGTTCCTGCGTCAACAGCAGGACCTCACCCCGCAGCACGTCCTCCGGCAGTTGCGAGACCTCCGCGCCGCCGATGGTCACCGAACCCGAGTCGGGTGTCGCGATGCCTGCCAGCAGCCGACCCAGCGTCGACTTTCCCGCGCCCGAGGGGCCGACGATCGCCAGCCGCTGGCCCCGCGGGATCGACAGGGTGATCCCGTGCAGCACCTCCCGGTCCGCCGAATACCCGAACCGGACGTCGCGGACCTCGATCTCCGTACCCGATGGCACGGCAGAGCCAGGAGGAACCACGGAAGCCGCGCCCCGCACGCCGATCACCCGTCGGAGTGCCGTGGCCGACACCTGGACGTCCTCCATCCACCACAGCAGCTCGTCCAGCGGACCCGCCAGGATCTGCACGTACAACACCATCGTGGTGATCGTGCCCAGCCCGACCTCACCCTGCGTGTACGCCCACGCCCCGATCAGCAGCATCGCGCCCACCGGCAACGCCTGCGACAACTCCAGCCACGGCGCCCACCGCACCTGCAGTTTCCGCAGCTCACGCTCCTCGTCGACGGCCCGCGCCAGCCGGCGGTCACCCTCGGCAAGGCGCCGCTCGACCAGGCCCAGCGCGTCCGCGGTCCGGGCGCCCTCGGTCGACTCGTGCAGCCCCGACTGCACGTCACCCCAGGCGTCCAGCATCTTCTCGATGGTCGACGGCACCCGCCGCCAGTACCACCGCGTCGGCAGGTACAGCACCGGCACGGCGACCAGCAGCCCCAGCGCCAGCAGCGGCGAGGTGAACACCATCGCCACCACGGTCAGCACGACCGTGATCAGCGCGACGGTGATCTCCGGGACGGCGTACCGCATGGCGTAGTCGACCTTGTCGACGTCGGAGGTCGCGCGGCTGAGCAGGTCACCGGTGCCCGCCGCCTCCACGGTGCCCAGCGGCAGCTTCAGCGCGTCGTCGACGAACTCCTCGCGGGTCTTCGCCAGCACCCGCTCACCCAGCAGCCCCGCCCGCCGGTTCGCCGCCTTCTTCAGCACGGCCTGCACCACCAGGATGCCGACGAAGACCAGCGCCAGCAGGTCCAGCGACAGCCCGCCGCCCTCGGTCACCGAGTCGACCAGCATCCCGAGTAGCTGCGGCCCGACCAGCCCGGCGGCGCCCGCCAGGCAGAAGAACAGGATCACCAGCACGAAGTCCCGGCGGAACGCCTTCATCGTGCCGATCGCCCAGCCGCGGGCCTGCGCCACGTCGGCCAGCGGCAGCTTCAGCTGCACGGTTCCTTCTCCTTGTTCACGTATTCGTCGGCGACGGCCCGCCACAGCGGGCTCTGGCTGAAGACCACGGTCGTCCGGCCGCGCCGCAGCTCGGCCACCCGTTCGGTGATGCGTGCCTCGGTGTGCGCGTCGACCGCCGAGGTCGGTTCGTCCAGCAGCAGCACGTCGGCGTCCAGCGCCAGCGCCCTGGCCAGGTTCAGCCGCTGCCGCTGCCCGCCGGAGACCTCCCGGCCGCGCTCGCCGATCAGCTCGTCGAGCCCGAGCGGCAGCGCGTCCACGATGTCGTCGGCGTCCGCCGCGGTCAGCGCGGCTTCCACGGTGATCGCGCCCGGCGTGACGATCTGCTCCCGCAGCACGCCCGAGAACCACACGTCCTGGTTGTGCGCGCAGACCACCCGCGAGCGCACCTCGGCCAGCGAAGCGCGCTGGATCTCCACCCCGGACACCAGCACCGGCTCGAGTGCGTCGGTGAACCGCGCCAGCCGGGCGGCCAACTCTTCGGCGTCCTTCGTCTCGACCACGGTCAGCTTCCCGGCGACCGCGGTGAAACCCGATTCGGTGTCGTGCAGTTCCAGTGGCCCGTCGGGCAGCGCGATCGGCTCGGGCGGGTCGGCCAGCTTCGGCCGCAGGCCCAGCATCTTGCAGACCTTCCGCGAAGCCACCATCGCGCTGGAGAACGTGCCTGCCGCCTCCGTGGCGGTGCTCACCGGGATGATCAGGAAGGCCGAGGCGCCGTAGAAGGCGACCAGTTCGCCGACCGTGATCGTGCCCGCGACCGCCAGCCGCGCGCCCAGCCAGGTGATCGCCACGGTGACCAGTCCCGGCAGCAGCACCTCGGCGCCGACCAGCCACGACGTGCTGCTGGCGACACCGTTGCCCTGCTCGCGCACCCGCTGGCTGGCCGTGGCGAACCGCTTCGAGAACTGCCGCTCACCACCCACGCCCCGCAGCACCCGCAGGCCCGAAACGATGTCAGCGGCCAGCGCGTTCACCGTGGTCAGGTCCTCGCGCTGCGCCTCCTGACGACGTTGCAGCGGCGCGATCAACGGCCCGATCCCGGCGACCGCCAGCGGCACGCCGACCAGCGCCACCGCGGCGAGCAGCGGCGAGGTGCCCAGCAGCACGATGCCCACGGTCAGGAAGGCGACCACGGCACCGAGCACCCGGCCGAACACCTCGAAGATCGCGCCCACCCGGTTCTCGTCCGAGGACGCGATCGCCATCATGTCGCCGGTGTCCGCCTGCCCGCGCAGCGAAGCGCCCAGCCGCAGCGTGTGGTGCGAAACCAGGCGCTGGGTGGTGGACGCGGCGTGCAGCCACATGCCGTGCGCGACGAAGAGCAGGCCCGCGCCGAACACCGTCTGCAGCACACCCAGCCCGACCACCAGCGCCACGTTCCACACCAGTTCGCTGGTGTTCGCCCGGGCGATGCCCGCGTCGATCGCCCGGCCGACCACCAGCGGCAGCATGGCGAGCGGCACCAGCCAGGCCGCGCCCAGCACCGCCGCCCCCGTGGCCAGCCACGGGCGTGACCGCAACACCGCCAGCAGGTACCGCGACGGGGTCAGCCGCTCGGGCAACCGCACGTCAGGTGCGGGATAGGGTTTCGGGGGCACGATTTCCGACGGTATGCGGGACCGGTGCCCCGGGGCGACCGATTTTCCGCCGACCACCCGGCGGAGTGCGCCCGAGCACACCCGTATTCTCTGGCTCGTGGCCTCCACCAACGCGGACACCGTGACCAGCACCGATACCACCGAGCACGCCGCGGCGACGCCCGACGTGCCGCAGCCCTACCTCGAACTCGGCCTGGCCGAGGACGAGTACGCCCGGATCCGCGAGATCCTCGGCCGCCGGCCCACCGACGCCGAACTGGCGATGTACTCGGTGATGTGGAGCGAGCACTGCTCCTACAAGTCCTCCAAGGTGCACCTGCGGTACTTCGGCGAGACCACCACGCCCGAGATGCAGGAGAAGATGCTCGCGGGCATCGGCGAGAACGCCGGTGTGGTCGACATCGGCGACGGCTGGGCGGTCACCTTCAAGGTGGAGAGCCACAACCACCCGTCCTACGTGGAGCCCTACCAGGGCGCGGCCACCGGCGTCGGCGGCATCGTGCGCGACATCCTGGCGATGGGCGCGCGCCCGCTCGCGGTGGCCGACCCGCTGCGCTTCGGCCCGGCCGACGCGCCGGACACCCGCCGCGTGCTGCCCGGCGTGGTCGCCGGGGTGGCCGGGTACGGCAACTGCCTCGGCCTGCCGAACATCGGCGGCGAGGTGGTCTTCGACGAGAGCTACGCGGGCAACCCGCTGGTGAACGCGCTGTGCGTCGGCGCGATGCGGGTCGAGGACCTGCACCTCGCGCACGCTTCGGGCACCGGCAACAAGATCATCCTGTTCGGCGCGCGCACCGGCCTCGACGGCATCGGCGGCGTGTCGGTGCTGGCCAGCGACAGCTTCTCGGAGAACACCGGCCGCAAGAAGCTGCCCAGCGTGCAGGTCGGCGACCCGTTCACCGAGAAGGTGCTCATCGAGTGCTGCCTCGAGCTGTTCGCGGAGAAGCTCGTGGTCGGCATCCAGGACCTCGGCGGCGCGGGCCTGTCCTGCGCCACGTCGGAGCTGGCCGCGGCCGGTGACGGCGGCATGCACATCGTGCTCGACCGGGTCCCGCTGCGCGCCGAGGGCATGACCCCGGCGGAGATCCTCTCCAGCGAGTCGCAGGAACGCATGTGCGCGGTGGTCGCGCCGTCCGATGTGGACGCCTTCATGGCGGTCTGCGCCAAGTGGGACGTCACCGCCACCGAGATCGGCGAGGTGACCGACGGCGAGCACCTGGTGATCACCTGGCACGACGAGGTCGTGGTGGACGTGCCGCCGCGCACCGTGGCGCACCAGGGCCCGGTCTACGAGCGGCCCTACGCGCGCCCGTCCACCCAGGACGCGCTCCAGGCGGACACCAGCGCCTCGCTCGCACGCCCGTCGACCGGTGACGAGCTCCACGAGACCGTGCTCAAGGTGATCTCCTCGCCGAACCAGGCGTCGAAGGAATGGGTCACCAGCCAGTACGACCGCTACGTCCGCGGCAACACCGTGCTGGCCCAGCCCGCCAACTCCGGGGTGATCCGGATCGACGAGTCGAGCGGCCGGGGGGTGGCCGTGTCGACCGACTGCAACAGCAAGTTCGTCTTCCTCGACCCGTACCTGGGCACCCAGCTGGCGCTCGCGGAGTCCTACCGCAACGTGGCCACCAGCGGCGCCACCCCGGTCGCGGTGACCAACTGCCTGAACTTCGGCGCGCCCACCGACCCCGGCGTGATGTGGCAGTTCGAGCGCGCGGTGCACGGCCTGGCCGACGGCTGCGCCGAGCTCGGCGTGCCGGTGACCGGTGGCAACGTCAGCTTCTTCAACCAGACCGGCGACACCGCGATCCTGCCGACGCCGGTGGTCGGCGTGCTCGGCGTCATCGACGACGTCCGCCGCCGCATCCCGACCGGTATCGGCGCGGAGGCGGGCGAGACGCTGATCCTGCTCGGGGAAACCCACGACGAGCTGGACGGTTCGGCCTGGGCGCACATCGTGCACGGGCACCTCGGCGGTGTGCCGCCGAAGGTGGACCTGCAGCGCGAGAAGCTGCTCGCCGAGATCCTGGTCGCCGGTTCGCGTGACGGCATGGTCTCCGCCGCGCACGACCTCTCCGACGGCGGTCTCGCGCAGACCCTCGTCGAGACCGTCCTCATCGGACAGTGCGGCGCCCGGGTGGTGCTCGACGACGAGCTGGACCCGTTCGTGCAGCTGTTCTCCGAGTCCGCCGGCCGCGTGCTGGTCGCCGTGCCGCGCACCGAGGAACTGCGCTTCACCGAGATGTGCACCGCGCGCGGGCTGCCGTGGCGCAAGACCGGGGTGGTGGACCCGGAGTCGGGCGCGCTGGAGATCCAGGGCGTGACCAGCTTCGGCCTCGACGAGCTGCGGGAGATCTGGGAGCGCACGCTCCCGGCCCTGTTCGACTGATGCTCAGGCCGGCCGGGCGGCGACGATCCGCACGTCGCCGTTCGGCTGGCGCTGCAGTTCGAGGCCGTCCGGCAGCTCGTGTTCGCGGTCCGGGCGGACCAGGGTCTGGTACAGCTCCAGCGACGACGGGATCGCGGTGATCCGCAGGTCCACGTAGTCGTCGAACTTCGTGCGGTGCAGGCTGAGCGATTCGCCGAAGGTGGTGCCCTCGAACAGCGCTTCCTCGCTGAACACCGAGCCCCGGAAGGTGACCGGGCCGGTGAACTCGGTGCGCCGGAAGTCGGCCTTGGCGGAGAACCGGATGCCGCCGAACCAGCCCTTGCCCAGCTGGGAGTCATACATGCGGAGCAGGCCGTGCACCTCGGCCTCGGTCATCCACAGTGGACCTTCGGCCACCATGTCGTGGAAGGCGTTCGACTCGTGGAGCTTGGCATAGCGCAGGGTCACCTCGCCGACCTTGCGGTGCGCGATGCTGAAGTACGCCAAGGTGGCGCCGGTCAGGTCGAGGTTGTACGCCTCACCCGAGGCGTCATCCCTGGCCGGGAGCAGGTCGGAGATCAGGCGCTGGGCGGTCTGCCGGACCACCCTTTCCTGCTCGACCTCGGCGCCCTTGGCCTCGTGGGTGAACGGGCGGCGCAGGTACGAGCACAGCACGTCCAGCACGGTCTGCCGGTACGAAGGCCGGTTCCGCGCCAGGCCGGCCAGCGCGTGCAGCGCCCCGACCCGCACCTGGTCCGCGTCGTCGCCGAGCAGTTCGACGGCTTTCGCGAACCGCTCGTCGGCTACCCGTTCCAGGTCGCGCTCGGCCCGGCGGCTCTCCAGGTCGTGCCGCTGCCGCTCGATCTCCTGCCTGCCCTCTTCGACCTTGCGCCGCCGGTCGTTGAGCCACAGCGCGTACAACGCGACGATGGCCCCACCGGCCAGACCACCCGTGCGCAGTGCGTCGGCACGGGTGGTCTTGGGGTCGGTCAGCAGCCAGACACTGATCCCCACCAGCAGGACGACCGCGAGCGCGATCGTCAGCACCGCCCGCCGCACGCCGATCAGAAGGCGTAGAAGGTGCTGATGCAGAACCCGGCGTCGTCGAAGTTCGTCGCGCTCACCGAGCCCGACACCGAACGTCCGCTCTCGGTCCCGGTGATGTCCGCGCTCACCAGCGTCTCGTCCGGCGGGGCCGAGGCGACGGAGTAGTTGCCCTGGCCCTCGATCGCGTAGCCGACCGTGGTCTCGAGCAGGCTCGCGGTGCTGGAGCAGGCCATCGCCAGCGCGCCCGACTTGTCGCCGGAGTTGACCTTGCTGATGAAGTCGTCGATCAGCGCCTTGCCGTCGGACTGGCCGGACCCGCCGGGGCTGGAGCTGGGCTTCGACGAAGAGGACTTGGGGCTGCTGCTCGTCTTCGGCTTGGAGGTCGGCTCCGACTTGGAGCCCGTCGTGGGGCCGTCGCCGAGCGCCTTCCAGCACCACTTGTCGCCCGACTTGACCACGGTGCCGTCGAACTGGGTGGTCGTGTCCTTCTTCTCGGTCACCTCGACGGTGGCCACGTACTCGGTGTCCGACTTCTTGGTCGGCCCGCTGACCAGCCGGGCCGCGCTCAGGTCGTCGAGGTTGTCCGGCACGGCCTTGACCACCTCGGAGGCGTCCGCGCAGATCAGCCCCTGCATGGCGGTCTTGTCCTGGGTGTTCAGCGCGGCCACGATCGCGTTCGTGGTGCCCTCGGGCCCCTCGTCGTCGCTGAGGAAGAAGCCGGGCGCGACGAACCCGGTGATGCCCACGGTGATCAGCACGACCGCGCCGATCGCCAGGCCGATCCACAGCCCGGCCATGCTCTTCTTCTGGGGCGGCGGGGCGCCGTACCCGCCCTGCTGCGGGTAGCCCTGGTACTGCTGGGTCTGGTCGTAGCCCTGCTGCTGTTGCTGACCGTACGGGTCGTAGCCCGGTTGCTGCTGCTGGCCGTACTGGTCGTACCCGGGCTGCTGCTGCCCGTACTGGCCCGGCTGCTGGAAGCCGCCCGACTGCGGGTACCCGCCCTGGCCCTGGCCGTACGGGTCGGGTTGCTGGCCGTACGGCTGCCCCGGCTGAGGTGGGTAGGTCATGTCAAGCCTCCGTGATTACTGCGTGCGCGAGCTGCGCCCCATAGCTGCGACGCGGTGACGGAGGTCCGGGTTCCCCGAGTCCGTGCGCGTTGCCCCTGACCGGCATTCTGCCTGGTCGGCCGAGGCCGTGGGCCAACTGGGATCAGAAAGCGAACACCGCGGCCACGCACGGGCCGGTGCTGAGGTCACCCGCGCCGAAAGTGGCGTGCACCTGGTCGCCGCCCGCGGAACCGGTGGCCGTGGCGACCACGGTGCCCGGGGTGTCCGAGGTGACCTCGTCGATCTTCAGGTTCGGCTTCTTCGCCACCAGTTCCTGCACGGTCGACTCGGTGGAGCCCTCCGAGCCCTTGCAGACGAAGCTCATCGCGCCGGAGGCGTCGGCCGCGTTGATCTTGTCGACCATGTCGCGGATGACCTTCTCCACCGCGGCGTCCCCGGTGCCACCGGGGGCCGGCTTGCTGCTGGAGGACGGCTTGTCCGCCGACGGCCTGCGCGAGGACGGCTCGGAGCTGGGCTTCTGGCTGCTGGGCGCGGGGGCTTCGCTGCTGGTCTGCCCGGCCGCGGTGGGCTCGTCCTTGCTGAGGAAGAAGCCGGGCGCGACGAACCCGGTGATGCCCACCGCGATCAGCACGACCAGACCGGCCGCCAGGCCGATCAGGAGCCCGGTCTTGCTCTTCTTCGGCGGCGGGCCGCCGCCGAAGCCGTCACCACCCTGCGGGTAGCCCTGGTACTGCTGGGTCTGCCCGTACTGGTCGTAGCCCGGCTGCTGCTGCCCGTACTGCGGCTGCTGGCCGTAGGGCTGCTGCTGTTGCTGGCCGTACGGGTCGTACCCGGGCTGCTGCTGACCGTATGGCTGGCCCTGCTGCGGGAAACCACCGGACTGCGGTTGACCCGGCTGGCCGTAGCCGCCCTGGCCGTACGGATCGGGCTGCTCACCGTAGGGCTGCCCCGGCTGCGGTGGGTAGGTCATCAGGCTGCCTTCCGTAAAGCGGGTGTTCCGGGTCGGATCTCACCACAGTCCGAGCCGTGGCGCGGCCCATTCTTCCGGCTGGGACTGCCGGAAGCACAGCGGCTCCCGTCCGATCGTGACCGAACGGGAGCCACTTCGCCGGAAACACCAGCTCAGGAGAGGGTGAACAACCCGACGCAGGCTTCACCGATCGCCGCCGTCGCGGTCACGCTCGCTTCCACCGGCTTGCCGCCCGCGGTGCCGGTGACCTGCCCGGTGAGCACCTTCGACGACTTCGCCTGCAGTCCGCTCACCTCCAGCGACGGTTTCTGCGCGGCGAGCGTGCCCACGGCCGAGTCGTCACCGCGGCCGCCCGCGCACATCAGTCCCTTCGCGCCGGCCGCGTCGCCCGCGTTCAACGCGGCGACGAAGTCCTTGATCACCTTCTCCACGCCGGGATCGGCGGGGCCGGTGCCACCGCGCCCACCCGGCGCGGGTTCCGGTTGCGCCGGGCTCGGCGCCGGGGCGGAGGTGGGGGTGGGCTCCGGCATCTCGGTGGGGCGTGGCTCAGTGGTCCGGACCGGCGTGCTGGTGGTCGCACCAGCCACCGGCGCGGGGTCCCCGCGCAGGAAGCCGGGCGCGACGAACGCGGTCACGGCCAGCACGGCGAGCACCACCACGGCCGCGGCGATACCGATCAGCAACGCGGTGGGCGGTTTCCGGCCGCCGCCGTCCTCCGGTTCGACAAAGGTCATCGGGCTGCCTTCCACTTCGCCGCGGATGTCGTCCCGAAGGTCTACCGAAATCGGCTTGGAAGGCCCTTAGCCCAGCTGAAACCGCAGGTGGGAGCCCGGGGGCCCGGACGAGCCGGGTCCCCGGGACCGGTTGTCAGCCCGTGGCCATCTTCTTCAGCTGGGCCTGGTCCCCGTTCCACCGGTTGAAGTCGATCGGGGTGGAGGTGTACTGCCAGAAGGAGTAGAAGCTCCAGCCGTGCGGCAGCGGCCCGACGGTGGAGCTGTACCGCGCGACCCACAGCGGCACGGTGGCGCCGAAGTTCTGGGTCGAGCCGACGCACTGGTTCCACCAGTTGGTGTTCGTGTAGATGACCGGCCAGCGGCCGGTCCTGGCGTGGTAGCGGTCGTGGAACTCGCGGATCCACGCGCCCATGGACGCCTGGGACTTGCCGTAGCAGGTCGCGCCGTACGGGTTGAACTCGATGTCGAGCGCACCCGGCAGCGTCTTGCCGTCACCGGACCAGCCGCCGCCGTTGTTCACGAAGTAGTCCGCCTGCGCGGTGCCGGAAGAGCGGTCCGGCAGCGCGAAGTGGTACGCCCCGCGGATCATCCCGATGTTGTAGGAACCGTTGTACTGCTGGGTGAAGTACGGGTTCTGGTAGCCGGTGCCCTCGGTCGCCTTGACGAAGGCGAACCGCTTGCCCTGGTTCCACCAGTACTGCCAGTCGACGTTGCCCTGGTGCCCGCTGACGTCGATGCCCTCGACGCTCGCGGTGATCTGGACGCCGCCGGGCCCGACCGCCGGTTCCTTCTGCGCGGCGGCCTTGGTCTCCTCGGTGGAGTGGTCGCCTTCCACCCGGCGGATCTGCGAACCCAGCGGGTGGTCGAAGGTCCGGACGTACTCGTCGACGGGCATGCCGTCGATGAACGCGGGGACCGTTTCCTCGGGGGCGGAGCCGGTGTCATCGTTGTAGGTGCTCGCACTTGCAGGGACGAGCGAACCGAGCAGGAGCAGGCCTGCCGCAACGGTGACGACCGCGCCGTGCAGGCGGCTGCGGCGGTCCCGGCTTTCTCTTCGCATGGACATAGGGGAATCCCTTCACATATACCCTCGCGGTGAACGGCTCACTGCAGGTGGCCGTCCGGTCGTTGATTGTTGACGACCGGGGTCGGCTTTGTCACGAAATCGCGGGAAAGATGTATCCGCGGTGAGTAATTTTCGAGTAGGCGCCCGGCAACCCGGGACGGGTCAGCCGCGGGCCAGCGCGGCGACGCGGTCCTCGGTGCCGTTGTAGTAGTTCTGGTCGCCGGGCAGGCTCCCGCTGTCGGCGAACTGCCAGATGGTCTGGTACGCCCAGCCGGCCGGCAGCGGCCCGATCTCCGGGGCGTAGCGGGCCAGCCAGAGCGCGTTCGAGCCGCCGAACGCGGTGCTGTCGCCGGTGCACTTCGTCCACCAGCCGGTGGAGGTGTAGATGACCGGCGGGCGGCCGGTGCGCTGCGCGTAGGTGTCGGAGAAGTCCTTGATCCACGCGGTCAGGCCGGCGGCGTCCTTGCCGTAGCACTTGTCGTCGCTGTACGGGTTGTACTCCACGTCGAGCGCGCCGGGCAGGGTCTTGCCGTCGTCGGCCCAGCCGCCGCCGTTGTCCACGAAGTAGTTCGCCTGCTCGGCGCCGCCGGAGACGTCGGGGCGGCCGAAGTGGTAGGCGCCGCGGATCAGGCCGACCCCGTGCGCGCCGTTGTACTGCTGCCCGAACTGCGGATTGGTGAACCCGGTGCCCTCGGTGGCCTTGACGTAGACGAATTTGGCGCCCGCACCGGCGGCGGCGTTCCAGTCGACCGCGCCCTGGTGCCCGCTCACGTCGTGGCCGAGGGTCTGGCCCTCGGCGGTGTAGCGGGTGTGGTCGGGCAGCCCGTGCACGCCTTCCACGGCGGCGATCTGCGAGCCGGCGTGGTTGTCTTCCGCGAGCGAGTAGTCGGCGACGGCCGGGACGGCGCTGATCGCCGTGAAGGTGGTCAGCGCGAGACCGGCACAGATCGCGAGACAGGGAAATCGGCGCATGGCAACGCTCCTGCCGTGTTGGGGGGCTGTTCGTCCACTTCCGACGATCCCCCCATCACCGCGACCTCGCTCGGTGAGCGTCGCTTGATCGAGTGAATCAGCCCTGGTCAGCGGCTTCCTCGGCGAGCGCCTTGAGCAGGTGCTCGGCGGGCACCACGGCGGTGACGGCCTCGTGCGGGTTGATCGCCACCGGGTGACCGGCGAGCAGTTCGACCATGTCCCGGCCGAGCACCGCGCGGGCGTGCGGCCAGTCCTTCGGCACCAGGTGCTTCGCGGTGTAGGCGGGCACCAGCACGCGGCCGTCGGTGTTGTGGAAGCCGATCACCGTGCGTTGCACCGGCGAGAGGGCGTAGACGAACAGGGTGGAATCGAGGATGACCCGCGGCAGGTCGGCGGCCGGGCGGTGCTGGGTGCGGACCAGCTGCAGCAGCCGCTCCAGGTCGTTGCCCGGCTCGGGGAAACCCAGCGCCTTGGGCGAGGGGCGGTAGCGATCGTTCGGGTGGAAGTCCTCGATCACCTGGCCCGCGGTGTTCACCGGGTAGGCGCCGACGACCGCCCACGAGGGCACGGGGCCCTTGGGGTCGAAGGCCTCGTCGATCACGTACAGCCAGCTGTCCGGGTTCGCCCTGGCGTTCGCGCGCATCTCGTCGGTGATCTTGGGTGCCGTCACCGGGGCGCCCTGGGCCGTGGCCCGGTCCGAGTCATCGCGCTGCGCCATGTCGTCCCTTCGACGAATACTGGGTTTCGGGCAAGCCGAGTGGTGCTCCACTCTACTGTGGAGCGCATGCCCGCTTCGCGTTCGGTCGACCCCGCTGAGTTACGTGCCGCGGTCGGCGCGGTGGCGCCGTGGCTGACCGGTGCCGGACCGGAGCCCGCGCGCCCGGAACTGGCCAAGGCGGTCCGGCTGAGCCTGCGCACGCTGGCCGCCGACGCGCCGGGGCGGTCGGTGGAGGTGCGGGTGCCGCCGTTCGCCGCCGTGCAGTGCGTCGAAGGCCCGCGTCACACCCGCGGCACCCCGCCGAACGTGGTGGAGACCGATCCGCGCACCTGGCTCGAACTGGCCACCGGGCGGCTCGACTGGGCAGCCGCGCTCGACGGCGGGCGGGTCAGCGCGTCGGGTAGCCGCGCCGACCTCGCCCACCTGTTGCCGATCGTCCGGCTTTGATTCCGCGGCGCGGAGCGCCTCCGTCGAGGGTGGCGGTGGGCGACGGGTGGGTTACCTCTTCCGGCCGACGGCACCGGCGATGCAGTGCTGGACCTGGTTCAGCGGTCTGATCCGCGGGCCGTCCGGCCACCAGTCGGCGCAGCGGGTCAGCCCCGGCTCGACCAGTTCGAGGTCGCCGAACAGCTCCAGCAGCTCCTTATGCGTGCGGAAGGTGCCCGAGCCCATCGGGCTGTGCACGAACACGTCCTCCATCTTGCGGGCGATCGGGCTGTGCTCGTTCTCCGGATCGAGGAAGTGGCTGATCGCCACGTACGAGCCGGGGGCCAGCGCGTCGACGTACTCGCGCATGATCCGGGCCGGCTCGGCCGGGTCGCCGACGTGGTGGTGCAGCGTGCCCGCCTGCAGCAGCGCCATCGGCTGGCTGAAGTCGAGGTTGGTGCGCACCTCGGCGTGCTCGAGCACCTCGTGCGGGTGGAAGATGTCCGCCGAGATCAGGTGCGTCCGGTCGTTCTCCTCCAGCAGCGCGCGCCCGTGGGCGAGCACCACCGGGTCGTTGTCCACGTAAACCACCGTCGACTCGGGGACCAGCCGCTGCACGACCTGGTGCGTGTTCTCCGCGGTGGGCAGGCCCGACCCGAGGTCGAGGTACTGGGTGATGCCGGTCTGCGACGCCAGGAAGCGGCAGGCCCGGATCAGGAAACCGCGGTTCTCGGTGGCCAGGTCCTGCGCCTCGGGCGCCTTCTGCTGCACCCCCCGCAGCACCTCGCGGTCGATCTCGTAGTTGTCCTTGCCGTTCAGGAATGCGTCGTAGACCCGGGCGATGCTCGCTCGTGTCGGGTCCACCCCCACCGGTGCGCGTTCGGGCGAAGCAGCTGTTCCGGCGGGCATGGGACCTCCTGGGATTGTGAACTGGGACACGTTCCACGTAGCGTAAGGGTGCACGTCCAGGTGGTAAACGAGGGCGGGCTTGACAGTGCACAATGGGTATGTACGTTGGGTGGTCGCCTCACTGCTGGTGTGAGTGAACAGGGAGCGGAGCGCAAGTGACCTCGATCGAGGGGCCGAGTGGTGAGTCCTTCGGGCCCACCGCGCGCCGCATGGTGCTCGGCACCCAGTTGCGCAGGCTGCGCGAGCGCGAGGGCGTGACCAGGGCGGAAGCCGGGTACAGCATCCGCGCCTCCGAATCCAAGATCAGCCGCATGGAGCTGGGCCGCGTCGGCTTCAAGGAACGCGACGTCGTCGACCTGCTCACCATGTACGGCGTCGACGACCCCGAAGAGCGCGCCGCCTTCGTCGAGCTGGTCAAGCAGTCCAACCAGCCGGGCTGGTGGAACCGCTACAACGACCTGATGCCCCGCTGGTTCGACGACTACGTCGGGCTGGAAGAGGCGTCCCAGCGCATCCAGACCTACGAACTGCAGTTCGTGCCCGGCCTCCTGCAGACCGAGGACTACGCGCGCGCCATCGTCAGCCACGGCCGTCCCGAGTCGCGCGATGACGACGTCGAGCGCCGCGTGGCGATCCGGATGCGGCGGCAGAAGCTGCTGAACCGCCCGGAGGCGCCGCGGCTGTGGGCGGTCATCGACGAGTCGGTGCTGCACCGGCCGATCGGCGGGCGAAAGGTGTTCAAGGAGCAGTTGGACAAACTGCTCGAAATGACCACGATGTCGCACATCTCGCTGCAGGTGGTGCCGTACCGGCTGAGCGGTTACTCGGCCGAGGGCGCGTTCACGCTGCTGCGGTTCGCCGAACCTGAACTGCCGAACATCGTTTACATCGAGCACCTCGCCGGCGCCCTCTACCTGGAGAAGCTGGCCGACTTCGAGCTGTACAGCCGGGCGCTGGACCGGCTGGCGGTCGACGCGGAAACTCCCGAGCGCAGCCGCACCACCATCGCGAAGATCCGCGCAGACCTCTGAATATTCACGCTCGGTAGTCGCCGACTAGGCCAGTTCAGCTTTTGTTAACACCGTCGTGAGGGCTCGTTAATTTCTGACCTCACTCAGTGAGAACGCGTGCATTAATTGCTGCACGTGCATCCTCATCTGCGTGGCCGCGTGCTAAAGTCATCGGCACAAGTCAAATGCACGTGCATTTGCACCCGCTGGACAACAGGGCCGGAAGGTGGGACCGAGGTGACGCAGAGTTCGACCGGCACGCGTGCCGACCTGCTCGCCGGTGCGCGGTGGAAGAAGAGCTCCCGCAGTGGGGCGCTCGGCAACTGCGTGGAGGTCGCCGCGCTGGCCGACGGCTCCGTCGCGGTGCGCAACTCGAGGTTCCCGGCGGGGCCCGCCCTCGTCTACACCCAGGCCGAGATGGCCGCCTTCCTGGCCGGCGCCAAGGACGGAGAGTTCGACGATGTCCTCAGGTGAGTTCGCGGACGCCGCCGCGACCCCGATCAGCGACACCGAGACCGGGCTGCGGCGCCTCATCGACCGCGGCTACCAGTTCGTGCACCCGCGCAGTCCCGAGGGCGAAGTGCTCGCCGTGGTCGGGATCCGCGCGCACGAGGACGTCATCGACGTGGTGCAGCTCCACGCCGAGGACGACGTGATCGCCACCAGGATGCCCGGCGGGGAGCCGGACATCCTCGCCCCGCGGACCACCCTGTGGCAGGTCAGCGGCTCGGCGCTCACCGTGATCGACCAGCTGCTCGCGTTGCCGGAACGCCCCGCGGCGGCCGAGCCGGAGCACAGCGGCCGGGGTTGCTGGGTGCCCGGACGCGCCGGGGCGGCCAAGTGGCTGCCCGCGAGCGCCTGAGCCCCCGTGCCGCACACGAGCCCCGGGTGACCTGGTCACCCGGGGCTTCCGCGTGCCCGGGTCGGCCCCGCCGCACGCCGTCGTACACAGTGGACGCGGCGGCCGCTGTGATGCCGCGCGCAGCACGGCGGATCGCCGCGATCACCGTTTACACTGAATCTGCCTGACCACTTCTCCAGGGAGCTCCTCGGTGGTATCCGACCAGTCGAACACTGGACTTGCCCCAACCGACCAGCCCGACCCGGAACCCCGCGAAGAATGCGGTGTCTTCGGCGTGTGGGCACCCGGCGAGGAGGTCGCGAAGCTCGCCTACTACGGGCTCTACGCACTCCAGCACCGCGGCCAGGAAGCCGCGGGCATCTCGGTCTCCGACGGCAGCCAGATCGTCGTGTTCAAGGATCTCGGCCTGGTCAGCCAGGTGTTCGACGAGCAGGTGCTGTCCTCGTTGCAGGGCCACATCGCCGTCGGCCACTGCCGGTACTCGACCACCGGCGCGACCATCTGGGAGAACGCGCAGCCGATCTTCCGCACCACCGACACCGGCAGCGGCATTTCCTTCGCGCACAACGGCAACCTGGTCAACACCGCCGAGCTGCGCGAACGCACCGTGGCCGCCGGGCTCAAGCCGCACGCCGGGCTGACCGGCTCGTCCAGCGACTCGGACCTGGTCTGCGGGCTGCTCGCCTCCCAGGCCGCCGACCGCGGCATCGAGGCCGCCGCGCTGGAACTGCTGCCCACCCTGCGTGGGGCGTTCTGCCTGGTCTTCGCCGACGAATCGACGCTGTACGCCGCGCGCGACCCGCACGGGGTGCGCCCGCTGGTGCTCGGCAGGCTCGAGCGCGGCTGGGTGGTCGCCAGCGAGACCGCCGCGCTGGACATCGTCGGCGCTTCGTTCGTCCGCGAGGTCGAGCCGGGTGAGCTGATCGCGATCGACGCCGAGGGCCTGCGGTCCTCGCGCTTCGCCACCCCGGAGCCCAAGGGCTGCGTGTTCGAGTACGTCTACCTGGCCCGGCCGGACACCTCGATCGCCGGTCGCAGCGTGCACGCCACCCGCGTGGACATCGGCAAGCGCCTGGCCAAGGAGCACCCGGCCGACGGTGACCTGGTCATCCCGGTGCCGGAGTCCGGCACGCCCGCGGCCATCGGGTACGCGCAGGCCTCCGGCATCCCGTACGGCTCGGGCCTGGTCAAGAACGCCTACGTGGGCCGGACCTTCATCCAGCCGTCGCAGACCATCCGCCAGCTGGGCATCCGGCTGAAGCTGAACCCGCTGCGGGACGTGATCCGCGGCAAGCGGCTGGTCGTGGTGGACGACTCGATCGTGCGTGGCAACACCCAGCGCGCGCTGGTCCGGATGCTGCGCGAGGCCGGTGCGCTCGAGGTGCACGTCCGGATCGCGTCGCCGCCGGTGCGCTGGCCGTGCTTCTACGGCATCGACTTCGCCTCGCGCGCGGAACTGATCGCCAACGGCGTCGACGCGGACGGTGTACGCCGTTCGATCGGCGCGGATTCGCTCGGTTACGTCTCGCTGGAGGGCCTGATCGCGGCCTCCGAGCAGCCGAAATCCCGGCTGTGCTCGGCCTGCTTCGACGGGGAGTACCCGATCCCCCTGCCGGACGACGCGCTGATCGGCAAGCACCTGCTGGAAGGCATGAACGGCGCCGCGGCCGCCGAAGGTGCCGCCAAACCCGTCACTCCTGCGGGGTACGGTGCCGAAGACGCCGTCCGGCGTCCCTAGCCGATTTTCTCCCAAGGACGGAGACCGCTTTCGTGAGCGAGTCCACGAACGCCACCTACGCCGCGGCCGGCGTCAGCATCGATGCCGGTGACGAGGCCGTCGAGCTGCTCAAACCGCATGCCCAGCGGGCGACGCGGCCGGAGGTGCTCGGCGGGGTCGGCGGGTTCGCCGGGCTCTTTTCGCTGAAGCTGGACCGCTGGACCGAGCCGGTGCTGGCCTCCTCCACCGACGGCGTCGGCACCAAGATCGCCGTGGCGCAGGCGCTGGACAAGCACGACACGGTCGGTATCGACCTGGTCGCCATGGTGGTCGACGACCTGGTGGTGACCGGGGCCGAGCCGCTGTTCCTGCAGGACTACATCGCCGTGGGCAAGGTGGTGCCGAAGAAGATCGAGGCGCTGGTCGGCGGCATCGCGGAAGGCTGCGTGCAGGCCGGCTGCGCGCTGCTCGGCGGGGAGACCGCCGAGCACCCCGGGATGATGGGCGAGCACGACTACGACATCTCGGCGACCGGGGTCGGCGTGGTCGAGGCCGCTGACGTGCTCGGGCCGGAGCGGGTGCGCCCCGGCGACGTGGTCATCGCGATGGGTTCTTCCGGACTTCACTCGAACGGGTACTCTTTGGCGCGCCACGTGCTGCTGGAGATCGCCCGGATGCCGCTGGACGGGCAGGTCGAGGAGTTCGGCCGCACGCTCGGCGAGGAACTGCTGGAGCCGACCCGCATCTACGCGAAGGACTGCCTGGCGCTGGCTGCCGAGACCGAGGTGCGCACGTTCGCGCACATCACCGGCGGTGGCCTGGAGGCGAACCTCGCGCGCGTGATGCCGCGCGGGCTGACCGCTTCGCTGGAACGCGGCACGTGGACGCCGGCGCCGGTGTTCGCGCTGATCGCGCACCGCGGCCGGGTGGAGCGGGCCGAGATGGAGAAGACGTTCAACATGGGCGTCGGCATGGTCGCCGTGGTGGCGCCCGAGGAGGTCGACCGCACGCTCGCCGTGCTGACCGCGCGCCACGTGCCGGCGTGGGTGCTCGGCGACGTCCGCCCCGCCGAGGACCCCGACGGTCCGCGGGCGGTGCTGTCCGGTGACCACCCCCGGTTCTGACCTGCGCGTCGGCTCCCGGTTCGTGATCCCGGCCGGGGAGTTGAGCGAGCGGTTCTCGCGGTCTTCGGGGCCGGGCGGGCAGGGCGTCAACACCACGGATTCGCGGGTGGAACTCTCGTTCGACGTGGCGCACTCGGCTGCTGTGCCGGAGTCACTGCGTGCGCGGCTACTGGAGCGGCTCGCCGGACGGCTGGTGGATGGTGTGCTGACGATCGCGGCGAGTGAGCACCGGGCGCAACTCGCGAACCGGGAAGCCGCGCGGGCGCGGTTGGTGATGGCTTTGTCGGAAGCCGCTGCGCCGCCTCCGCCGCCTCGGCGTCCTACTAAGCCGACGCGGGGGTCTAAAGAGCGGAGGATCGCGGCTAAGAAGCGGCGGTCGGATGTGAAGAAGAAGCGGCGGTCTGGGTTTGAGGATTGAGGGGTGTGTGGGGCCCGCCCCGGTTTTTTAGTGTGACTACGGCGAAGGCCTCCATGTCAAGGCGGGAATGATGCCTTGACATGGAGGCCTTCGCCGTGTTTTGGCTGTGGACCGGGGTGGGGTGGGGGGTCTGGGCGGATGCTCCTGTTGGTGCCCCGGGTGGCGGTCGCGTTGGGGGCCGGTCGTGTGGGGTGGCTGGGGCGGTGTCACGAATGTGGCTTTGGGGGCCGAATCCGCCCCGAAAGCCACATTTGTGTCCCTGGGGGGTTCGTGACACGGCTATTCCCCGATCCAGTGGTATTGGCGTTCTGGGCGGCCGGTGCCGCCGTAGCGTAGGCGTACGTCGGCTTTGCCGGTGTCGGCGAAGTACTCGAGGTATCGGCGGGCGCTGGGGCGCGAGAGTTCTGTGGCTTGCGCGCATTCTGTGGCGGACAGGCCGTCCGGGCGGGCGCGTAGGGCTTGTTCGACCAGTTCCGCGGTTTGCTGCGTGAGGCCTTTCGGCAACACGCTGGCGCCGCGCGGGCGGGCGGCGAAGACGTCGTCCACGTCTTCCTGGTTCGACACTTCCCGTCGTTCCGACAACCGTGCGAGTTTTGCTTGCAGGGCAGCGAAATGTTGCAGTTGGTCCCGTAGCGCCGCGGCCGAGAACGGTTTGATCAGGTAGTGCAGAACCCCGCCGCGCATGGCGTTTCGGACGGTGTCGACGTCACGGGCGGCGCTGATGATCACCACGTCCGTGTCCACTGTGGAGGGATCGGCCCGCAACGAACGCAGGACCGCGATGCCGTCCATGTCGGGGAGGTAGATGTCCAGCAGTACCAGGTCCGGGCGCAGGTCGCGGACGGCGCGCAGGGCGTCCGCGCCGGTGTGGGCGACGCCGACGACGCTGAAGCCGGTCACCCGTTCGACGTATCCACTGTGGACCTTCGCGACCATGAAGTCGTCGTCCACCACCAGCACCCGGATCATCGCGCCACCCGCTCCGCGACCAGCGGCAGCACGGCGGTGAACACCGCACCACCGGAGTTGTGCACCTCGACCGTGCCACCGCGCCGGATGCAGGTCTGCCTGGTCAGCGCCAAGCCGAGCCCGCGCTGACCACCGTGCTCGGCGGCCTTCGTGGTGAAGCCGTGTGCGAACACCTCGGTGGCGATTTCCGGCGCCACCCCCGGTCCCGAGTCCCGCACCACCACCTCCACCTGCGACTCACCGTGCCGGATGCCGATTTCGATCCAGTCCCCGAGATTCGGCCCGGCGGCGCGCAGCGCGTCCAGCGCGTTGTCCACCAGGTTGCCGACCACGGTGACCAGGTCACCGGAGAGCCGCTCGTCCACCGGCCCCAGTCTGCTGTCGTCGGTCAGCCGCAGCCCGGCGCCCTGCTCGGCGGCGAGGCTGGCCTTGGCGATCAGCAGCGCCGCCACCGCGATGTCGGCCACCCGGCTGGTCACCTTGTCCTGCCACTCGCCCTGCTCGTGCGCTACCAGGTCGACGTACTCGCGCACCTCGTCGTATTCGCCCAGCTCGATCAGCCCGGCGATGGTGTGCAGCCGGTTGGTGAACTCGTGGGCCTGCGCGCGCAGCGTGTCGGTGGCACGGGAGCTGGCCGCCAGTTCCTCGCGCAGGTTGACCAGCTCGGTCCGGTCGCGCAGCGTGGCCACGGCGCCCAGTTCGGCGATCGGCAACCGGTTGAGCACCAGCACCCGCCCGGCCCGCAGCACGATCTGGTCCACCCCCTCGGCCCGGCCGGTGAGCACGTCCTTCAGCCGTTCGTTGATCTCCAGGTCGGCGACCGCGGTGCCGACGCACTCGTCCGGCAGCGCCAGCAGCTCCCGCGCGTGGTCGTTCACCAGGGTGATCCGGTGCTGCTGGTCCAGGCCGAGCACCCCTTCCTTGATGCCGTGCAGCAGCGCCTCGCGGTGCTCGGCCAGTCCGGCGATCTCCCGCGGCTCCATGCCCAGCGTCTGCCGCTTGACCCGCCACGCCAGCAGCGCCGAACCGGCGATGCCCAGCACGGTGGCGATGCCGAGCAGCGCGAGCGCGTCACCGGCGGAGTTGCCGATGCCCTCGAAGAAGCCGGGCGTGGCCTTGCCCGCGGCCACGATGCCGTCGACCGTGCCGCGGTCGCTGATCACCGGCACGTGCGCGACCAGCGAGCCGTCGAGCTCGCCGACCCAGGCGCGGCCGCTGGTGATCATGCTGTCCCCGAGGTCCAGGGTGGTGCCGACCTGCTTGGGGTCGGGCGAGGTGATGATCCGGCGGGCGCGGTCGGTGATGATCACGAAGTCGGCGCCGGAGAGGCTGCGCGCGCCCTCGGCGAACACCGGCAGCGGGTCGCGGCGCAGCGGGTCGGGCAGGTTTTCGCGCACCCCGGGCGTGGCGGCCACGTTCTCCGCGACCGACAGCAGGCGGCGCCCCTCGACGTCGGCGAACGACTTGTTCGACTGCGCCACCGAGAACAACGCGACGCACGCGAGCAGGGCGAACACGATCACCAGCTGCCACCCGAGCAGCTGGCGCGCCAGTGATCCTCGCTGCATCCAGTCACTATCGCACCTCCGCGACCTGATGCCGCCGTGAGCAAAAGGAACACAAGTACCGATAAGCGCGCAAGCGAGACAGACGCCCCGCCCGGAGGCACGATGACTCGCTAACCGGGCCTCGGGGTAACCGAGGTCACCCAGGCGTACAACGGAGTGCCTGATGAAGAACCCCAAGACCTGGCTGTCGGTGCTGGTCGCCGCACTGCTGGTCCTGCTCATCCCACCGCTGGTGTCCACCGGCAGCGACGAGACCGGTGACCAGATCCGCAACTTCCGGGTGATGGTGCCGAACTCGCCGGGCGGTGGGTACGACATCACCGCGCGCACCGCGGTCAAGGCCATCGAGGAAGCCGAGCTCAACGGCTCCACCGAGGTGTTCAACCTGCCCGGCGCCGGCGGCACGGTCGGCCTCGGCAGGCTGGTCAACGAACGCGGCAACGGCAAGCTCGCGATGTCGATGGGCCTCGGCGTGGTCGGCGCGGTCTACACCAACCGCTCGCCATCCTCGCTGCAGGACACCACGCCGATCGCGAAGCTGACCGAGGAATCCGACGTTGTGGTGGTCGGCAAGGACTCGCCGTACCAGACCATCGGCCAGCTGATCGAAGCGTGGAAGGCCAACCCCGGTGCGGTGCCGGTCGGCGGCGGCTCGGCCCCCGGCGGACCCGACCACCTGGCGCCGATGCTGATGGCCAAGGCCGCGGGCATCGCCCCCGCCACGGTGAACTACGTGCCGTTCGACGGCGGTGGCGAACTGATGGCCTCGGTGCTCGGCGGCAAGGTCGGCTTCGGCGTCTCCGGCATCGGCGAGACCCGCGACCAGATCGAGGCCGGCGAGCTGCGCGCGCTGGCGGTCACCAGCCCGCAGCGCGTGCCCGGCATGGACGCGCCCACGCTGCAGGAGTCCGGAGTGGACGTCAGCTTCACGAACTGGCGCGGCATCGTCGCGCCGCCGGGGATCTCCAACGGGGACCGGGAAAAGCTGGTGTCGCTGTTCACCCGGCTGCAGGACACCCAGCAGTGGCAGGACGCGCTGCGGCTCAACGGCTGGACGAACGCCTTCTCCGCCGGTGACGAGTACGGCGCCTTCCTCAAGGCGGAGAACGACCGGGTCGCTTCGGTGCTGAAGGAGTTGGGGCTGGCATGACGACCACAGTGGACAACGAGCCGGTGGACGACCGGCCGCCGGAGAAGCAGAGCTGGTGGCGCGAGCACTCCGAGCTGGGCATCTGCGTGCTGCTGCTGGCCACCGGCGTGCTGGTGCTCACCGACGCGCTGAGCATCCCGACCGACTTCACCCAGCGCGGCCCGGTCGGGCCGAAGGCGGTGCCGGTGCTGGTCGGTTCCGCGCTGGTGCTGGTCGCCGCGCTGCTCGCGGTGAACGTGCTGCGCGGCGGTCGTGGTGAGGCCGAAGCCGGTGAGGACATCGACCTGGACGCGCCGACCGACTGGCGCACAGTGCTGATGCTGGCCGGGGCGTTCCTGCTGAACGCGGCGCTGATCGACACCGTCGGCTTCCCGATCTCCTCGGCGCTGATGTTCTGGGGTGCCGCGTTCGCCCTGGGCAGTCGCAACCACGTGCGTGATCCGCTGATCGCGGCCGCGGTCTCGGTGATCACCTGGCTGGCGTTCAACGAACTGCTCGGGGTCCCGCTGCCCGGCGGCCCGCTGATGGGGGTGCTGTGATGGACGCGCTGACCAATCTGCTGGACGGGTTCGGCACCGCGCTCACCCCGCAGCACCTGCTGTTCGCCGCGATCGGCGTCATCCTCGGCACCGCGATCGGGGTGCTGCCGGGCATCGGCCCGGCGATGGCGGTGGCCCTGCTGCTGCCGGTGACCTACGGGCTCGACCCGACCGCGGCGTTCATCATGTTCGCCGGCATCTACTACGGCGGCATGTTCGGTGGTTCGACCACCTCGATCCTGCTGAACACCCCGGGCGAGAGCGCGGCGGTGGTCGCGGCCATCGAAGGCAATCCCATGGCCCGCAAGGGCCGCGGCTCGCAGGCGCTGGCCGCGGCGGCGATCGGGCACTTCATCGGCGGCATCATCGGCACCACGGCGCTGGTGCTGCTGGCGCCGCTGGTGGCCAAGCTCGCGGTGGACATCGGCGCGCCGGACTACTTCGCCATCATGGTGCTCGCCTTCATCGCGGTGACCTCGGTGCTCGGCAAGTCCCGCGTCCGCGGGTTCGCCTCGCTGCTGATCGGGCTGACCATCGGCCTGGTCGGGCTGGACGAGATGACCGGGCAGTCGCGGCTGACCTTCGGTTCGCTGCACCTGTCCGACGGCATCGACGTGGTGATCGTGGCGGTCGGCCTGTTCGCCGTCGGCGAGTCGCTGTGGGTGGCCGCGCACCTGCGGCAGAAGCAGGCCAAGCCGATCCCGGTCGGGCGGCCGTGGCTGTCCAAAGCGGACCTTCGGCGCACCTGGAAGCCTTGGCTGCGCGGGCCGCTCATCGGGTTCCCGTTCGGCGCGATCCCGGCCGGTGGCGCGGAGATCCCGACTTTCCTTTCCTACGTCACGGAAAAGCGGCTCTCCAAGCACAAGGACGAGTTCGGCAAGGGCGCCATCGAAGGCGTCGCCGGTCCGGAATCCACGGCGAGCGCCTCGGCCGCCGGGACGCTGGTGTCGATGCTGACGCTGGGCCTGCCGACCACCGCGGTGGCCGCGGTGATGCTGGCGGCGTTCCAGCAGTACGGCATCCAGCCGGGTCCGCTGCTGTTCGAGCGCGAGTCGGCGCTGGTGTGGGGCCTGATCGCCAGCCTGTTCGTCGGCACGGTGCTGCTGCTGGTGATCAACCTGCCGATGGCGCCGGTGTGGGCGAAGCTGCTGCGGATCCCGCGGCCGTACCTGTACGCGGGCATCCTGTTCTTCGCCAGCGTCGGTGCCTACGCGGTCGGCGGTGAGGTGATCGACCTGGTGCTGCTGTTCATCATCGGCCTGATCGGGTTCACCATGCGGCGCTACGGGCTGCCGGTGCTGCCCGCGGTGCTCGGCGTGATCCTCGGGCCGAGCGCGGAACAGCAGATGCGACGGGCGCTGCAACTGTCCGACGGTCAGCTGTCCGGCCTGGTGAACTCGCCGATGGCGGTGGTGGTCTACGTGATCATCGCGATCCTGCTGGCGTGGCCGCTGCTGCGCAAACTCCGCCGGAAGCCGTCCTCCCCGGCGCAGGAGCGCATCGACGCCTGACCGCCAATGCTATGAGTGGGGCATTACTTGCATTCATTGCAAGTAATGCCCCACTCATAGCGTTCGCCTACGTAGACTCGGCTGGTTTGAGGCCCCGAGTCCCACACTCCCGTAGCCGAGTTCCACACTCGCGAACCGAAGTCAGGGACACGAATGTGGCTTTGGGGGCGGATTCGGCCCCCAAAGCCACATTCGTGTCCGGTGGGGCTCCCCGATGAGGCACGCCTGCCCCCCACTCATAGCGTTCAAGAGGAGCGTTCAGAGGCGGGCGAGGTAGCCGTTGTCGACCAGCCACAGGACGTTCAGCTGGGCCGGGGCGCCCGGCACCAGGGAACCGTTCAGCTGGAACTGCTGCCCGCCGCCCGGTTGCGCGAACCAAGGCGCGACCGGACCTTCGTAGACGTCGAACTCGCGCAGCACCCGGTAGGCGCGGTAGTTGCACAGCTCGGCCGGGGTGCCGACGAGGTTCGACGGCGGGATCGCGCGGGAGCCGTAGTGCGAGCCCTTCGGGGCCAGGAAACCGCCGTACTCACTGCCGTAGCGGTCGATCCGCTCGCCCGGCTCCAGCTCGCCGACCTCGCGGTCCGGCTGCCCGTCCGGGCCGATCACGTAACCGTCGGACGGCGGGTAGCGCCAGCTGCCCGCGGCCTCGTCGTAGTACTCGTCGAGGAACTGGCCGACCGGCTGGTGCCCGGTGCGGTGGTAGCCCAGCAACTGCCAGCCGACCACGCCGAGTTTCGGCAGCCGTTCCGGGCCGAGCCGCTTGTCGTCGTGGTAGAAGTCCGCCGAGCATTCGGTGAGGTGGCCTTCGGTCGAAGCCGAGGCCGTCGGCGGCACGACCAGCACCGCGGAAAACAGGGCCAGGGTGGCCGCGAGACTCTTGATCCAGCGCATGATCGGGAATTCTTCCCGGCCGCGAACGCCCCGGGTACCGCCTTATCCGGGCTACTTCGAAACCACCCGAAGGGCTTGGTCGATCACGCGCTGGATGTGCAGCCCCCGCTGGACGTCACACGGATGGGCGCGGGTACCGCTGGCGATCAGCGCGGCGAAGTCGTCGAGCAGGGCGGTGTAGCTGTCCTGCGGCGTGCCCGGCCGCTGGTTCACGCTGCGGAACCCGTTCTCCCCGTACACCGCCAGTTCCACCACCGTGGGCATGATCGGCAGCTGCAGCGTGAGCGTGGCGGTGCTGGTGATGCCGCCTTCGTGCTCGAGCAGCACGGTCCACAGGTCACCGTCGTTGCGGTGCGCGGCGAGCACCCCGGTGATCGGGCCCAGCGCCGCGTCGAGCAGGTCGAACGCGTGCGGTCCGACGTCCGCGAGCGCGCCCGCGACCTCGTGCCGCCACGCCGAGTCGCGGTAGGTCTCGTTCAGCAGGGCGCCGGAGAGCCAGCGCGCGCTGCCGCCGGTCCAGCCGCCCGCTTCCTTGAGCCCGGCCAGCCAATCCTGGGTCTGGATCGCGAACCGCAGGGTGAACATGACCAGCGCGGCGACGTCCGCCTCGGCCACGGTCGCGGCCAGCCGTTCGGCGGTTCCCAGGTCCGCGGCGATCGGCTTCTCCAGGATCAGGTGCTTGCCCGCGGCCGCCGCGCGGATGGCGATCTCGCCCTGGACGGCGGGCGGGACCGCGAAGGCCACCGCGTCGACCTGCTCGAGCAGCTCGTCCACGGTGTCCACGGCCGTGGCGCAGTGCGCCTCGGCCAGCTCGCGCGCGGCTTCGGGGCGGCGGGTCCAGATGGTGGTCAGCGCGGTGCCGGGGTGTTCCGCCAATCCCGGTGCGTGCACCGTCTTCGCCCAGGGACCGCCACCGACAAGGCCTACTCGCAACTGCTGATCCACGGGGACATCCTGCCTTACGCGCCGGTGGGTTAACGTCTGGTGCCCTCTGGAGAAAGGTCGTCCCATGCGCCGGCTTCGGTCAGTCCTCGCGGTCGCGCTGCTCACCGCGGCCCTCGCACCGGTGACCACTGCCGCCGCGGTGGACCAGGGCAAGGGCACGCCGGGGTACTGCCAGGACGCCACCGGGGTCACCGTGGTGGTCGACTTCCACGAGCTGGGCGGGGACCCGATCGTCCGCTGTGCCCCCGGCGAGCAGGCCAGCGGCCTGAGCGCGCTGCAGAACGCGGGCTTCGAGCTGACCGGCTCGCAGCGCTGGGGGCTGGCCACGCTCTGCCGGATCGAAGGCAAGCCGGGGCCGGAGGCCGAGGGCTGCGCCGACTACCCGCCGGTCACCGCGTACTGGAGCTACTGGCAGGCGCCGGACGGCGGGAACTGGGCGTTCGCGCAGTCGGGTGTGCAGGACTCGAAGCCGCAGGCGGGCAGCTTCGAAGGCTGGTCGTTCGCCAAGGACAAGGGCGTCGACGCCACCCCGGCCCCGCGGCTCGCGCCGGTCCGGCAGCCCGGATCCTCCGGCGTCACGCCGGGCGGAGTCGCGTGGACCGGCGGCGAGGCGCTTCCGGCACCGCAGGACTCCGGTTTCCCGTGGGGCGCGGTGGTCGGTGGAGCCGCGGTGCTCCTGGTCGGCGCAGCGGCCGGGATCACCGTCTACCGGCGGAAGCGCTCTGCCTGAACGCTTGCCGTGGCGCCACCGCTGTGGGTTACTGTCAAGTGCTCGTGTGGGGGAAGCCGGTGTGAATCCGGCGCTGACCCGCAACCGTGAACGCCGCCTCGCGGCGTGAGCCGGACTGCCCGCCGAGCAGGCAAGGCTCCACTGTCGAGGATTGCGGGCGGAGTCCTGGGGAAGTGGCTCCGCGCTGCGCGTGTTTCCCGGGCGTCCCGGGAAAGGTCGTTCATGCGTGCCCCCGTCCGTGCGCTCGCCGGCATCACCGCGGCGGGTGCCCTGGTCGCCGCGATCGCGCTGCCCTCACCCGCCGCTGAAGCTGACAAACACACCACCGCCGGGGCCGCTGCCGCGAAGTGGCTGGCCGGTGAGCTGACCGACGGCACGCTCCCCGGCTTCATGGGCGCCGACTGGGGTCTGACCATCGACGCCCTGTTCGCGCTCAGCGCCACCGGACGGCCCGAGGTGACGGCCGTGGCCGACGCCATCGACGCCGGCGGCGCGGGCTACTACACCTTCCCGATCGACGCGAACACGACCGCCTGGATCGGCGGGGCCACGGCCAAGACACTGGCCGCGGCGGTGACCGCCGGTCGTGACCCGAAGAACTTCACCGGCCGAGACATCCGGCAGGCCACCCTCGACCTGATCGCGCCCGACGGCGACGTCAAGGGCCAGTTGCGCAGCAAGAACACCGGCAACGACGGGAGCAACACCTTCGACCAGGCGCTCGCCGTGCTCGGCCTGGCCCGCAGCGGCGGCGTGCCCCCGGACGCGGCCGTTTTCCTGGTCAAGCAGCAGTGCCCGGCCGGTGGCTTCCGCCTCGGCGGCTCCTTCGCCGAAGGTTCGGTGACCTGCACCGACGACAGCGCCATCGACCCGGATTCCACCGGCATGGCGGTGCAGGCGCTGCTGGAGGCCGACAAGAACGGGATCGCCGGGGCGAAGGCCGCCGCCGACAAGGGCGCGGCCTACCTGGCGCGGACCCAGCGCGCCGACGGCTCGTTCGGCGGCTCCGGCCCGACCGTCGGCTCCAACGCCAACTCGACCGGTCTCGCCGGTCAGGCGCTGGCCGTCAGCGGGAACACCACGGCCGCGAACCGGGCCGCCGACTGGGTGCTGGCGCACCAGCTGAGTACGCAGAACGCCGGGAAGGCCACCGGCGAGCTGGGCGCGATCGCCTACAACAAGGAGTCTCTCGACGACGCCGTGGCGAACGCGGTCGACGGCAGGATTCCGGACCTCCAGCGCGACCAGTGGCGCCGGACGGCCGCTCAGGCGCTGCTGACGCTGGCGAAGCTGCCGCTCACCCACAAGCCCGTCGAGCCCGGTCCCGGCCCCGATCCGGTCGACCCGCCATCGGAGACCTCGGTGCCGTCGTCGTCCTCGTCGGCTCCGCCTCCGTCCAGCTCGCCGAGCCAGTCGAGCAGCACCCAGCCGGGCACGAGTTCCTCCGCCGGTCTCGCGGCGGCACCCCAGAACACCACCGGCTCTTCCCAGCAGAAGAAGCTCGCCCAGACCGGCGCGCCGGTCACGGAGTTCGCCGTCGGCGGCGTGGTGCTGGTCGCCGCCGGGGTCGGCCTGCTGTTCGCCGGACGAAGGAGGAGCCTCCGATGAAGCTCGCGCGGATCGCCGCGGCCACCGCGCTGGTGCTGGCCGTCGCGCCGGTGGCCACCGCTTCGGCCGTCGACCACGGCCGGGGCACCCCCGGGTACTGCCCGGACGGCAACGGCGTCACCGTGGTGATCGACTTCCACGAGCTCGGCGGCGACTCGATCATCCGCTGCGCCCCCGGCGACCAGGCGAGCGGGCTGGGCGCGTTGCAGAATGCCGGGCTCGAGCTCACCGGCGTGCAGCGCTGGGGGCTGTCGTTCATCTGCCGGATCGAGGGCAAGCCGGGCCCGGAGTCCGAGGCCTGCATCGATACCCCGCCCACCACGGCGTACTGGGGTTACTGGCACGCGCCCAACGGCGGCAGCTGGACCTACAGCCAGTACGGCGTGATGAACCGGAAGCCGCCGCTGGGCAGCTTCGAGGGCTGGTCGTTCTCGCTGGGCAAGACCGCGCAGACCAACCCGGCACCGCGCATCGGCCCGGTCCGGCCGGGCCAGGCGGTCGAGCCACCGCCGCCCGCCGACCAGCAGAACGGCGCGATCCCGGGCCGCGACGGGGTGCCGGTCGCCCCGCCCGCGGCGGCGGAAGCCGCGCCGGCCGTGGAAGCGCCGCCCGCGGAGTCACCCGCGCCGACCAGCTCGGCCGCGCCCACCTCGTCGGCCGCGGTGGCGGCGCCGACCACGGCACCGCCCGCCGAGTCGCTGGCCGGTGGCGTCGCGCCGGGCGGGGTCGCCTGGACCGGTGGTGAGGCGCTGCCGTCCACCCAGGACTCCGGCTTCCCGTGGGGAGCGGTGCTCGGCGGGGCCGCGGTGCTCCTGGTAGGCGGGGCCGCGGGGGTCACCGCCTACCGTCGCCACTGTGCTTCCTAGGAACCTCCACCCGGCCGCGTGGTGGCTGTGGGCCCTCGGGCTCGCGGTCGCCGCCAGCCGCACCACCAACCCGTTCCTGCTCGGCCTGATCATCGCCGTGCTGTGCTTCGTGGTGGCGAACCGGCGCAGCGACGCGCCCTGGGCGCTGGCCTTCCGGCTCTACGCCTACATCGGGCTGTTCATCGTGGTGATGCGGGTGCTGTTCCGGCTCCTGATCGGCGGGATGGACGGCGGGCACGTGCTGTTCGACCTGCCGGAGATCCCGCTGCCGTCGATCGCGGCCGGGATCACCCTGCTCGGCCCGACCACGGCCGAGGAGCTGCTCGGCGGCTTCTACGACGGTCTGCGCCTAGCCACCATGGTGCTCTGCGTGGGCGCGGCGAACGCGCTGGCGAACCCGAAACGCCTGCTCAAAGCGGTCCCGGGGGCGCTGTACGAGGTCGGCACCGCGGTCACCGTCGCCCTGTCGGTGGCGCCGCAGCTCGCCGAGAGCGTGCTGCGAGTCCGCCGCGCGCGACGACTGCGGGCCGGTCGTCAGAAGGGCATGCGCGCGTTGAAGGGGATCATCATCCCGGTGCTCGAAGACGCCATGGACCGCTCGCTGATGCTGGCTTCGGCGATGGATTCGCGCGGCTACGGGCGTCGCGGTTACCTGCCGCGGCCCGTGCGGATCGTCGTCGGGATCTGCGTGCTGGCCGGGCTGACCGGCGTCTGCGTCGGCGTCTACGGCGTGCTCGACGGCACGTCGACCTGGCTGGGCACGCCCCTGCTGCTCGGCGGGCTGGTCGTGTCGGTGACCGGGTTCCTGCTCGGCGGCCGCCGCATCCGGCGCACCACCTACCGGCCGGATCCGTGGCGCTGGCCGGAAACCGCGGTGGCCGCGGCCGGGGTCGGCGCGGCGGCGCTGCTGTTCGCCACCACCCGGCTCGACGCGGCGAACCTCTACCCGTCGCTGAACCCGCTGCGCTGGCCGGAGGTTTCCCCGTGGCACGCTGGGGCGTTGTTGCTGGGGGTGCTGCCTGCCTGGCTGGCCCCGCCACCGCTGCTCTCCGGGGAGGGGGTCCGGGCATGATCGAGTTCTCGCGGGTGAGCATCACCTACGCCGAGGCCACCACGCCGGTGCTGTCCGAAGTGGACCTCCTGGTGGAGGAGGGCGAGCTGTGCCTGGTCGCCGGGCGGACCGGCTCGGGCAAGTCGACCTTCCTCGGCGCGATCAACGGCCTGGTCCCGCACTTCACCGGCGGCCACCTGCGCGGCAGCGTGCGGGTGGCGGGCAAGGACACCTCGCAGCACCCGCCGCGCGAGTTCGCCGAGCTGGTCGGCGTGGTCGGGCAGGACCCGCTGGCCGGGTTCGTCACCGACACCGTCGAGGAGGAGCTGGCCTACGGCATGGAGCAGCTGGCCGTGCCGCCCGAGGTGATGCGCAAGCGGGTCGAGGAGACGCTGGACCTGCTGGGTGTCGCCGACCTGCGTCACCGTCCACTGAGGACGTTGTCCGGCGGGCAGCAGCAGCGGGTGGCGATCGGCTCGGTGCTCACCGCGCACCCGAAGGTGCTGGTGCTGGACGAGCCGACCTCGGCGCTGGACCCGACCGCGGCCGAGGAGGTGCTCGCCGCGATCACCCGGCTGGTGCACGACCTCGGCACCACGGTGGTGGTCGCCGAGCACCGGATGGAACGGGTCGCGCAGTACGCCGACCGCCTGCTCTACCTGCCCGGCGACGGTTCGATCCGCTCCGGCACGCCCGCCGAGATCCTGGCCGACGCCGATGTCGCACCCCCGCTGGTCGAGCTGGGCAGGCTGGCGGGCTGGTCACCGCTGCCGCTCTCGGTGCGGGACGCGCGCCGCCGCGCCGGGCCGCTGCGGGACCGGCTCACCGGGCGGACGCCGGTGCTCCCCGAACGCGTGGCCGCGCCGGTGAAGCTGGCGGCGTCGAAGATCGTGGTGCGCTACGGCGAGCTGGTGGCCGTGCGCGAGGTGAGCCTGGACCTGCGCGGCGGGCAGATCGTCGCGCTGATGGGCCGCAACGGCTCGGGCAAGTCGTCGCTGCTGTGGGCGTTGCAGGGCAGCGGCCCGCGGCACGGCGGCAAGGTGGACGTCGGCGGGCAGGACCCGAAGTCGCTCAAGCCGCACCGCGCGCGGAAGCTGGTCGGCCTGGTGCCGCAGACCCCCGGTGACCTGCTCTACCTCGATTCCGTCGACGCCGAGTGCACGCAGGCCGACCTCGAATCCGAAGCCGGGGCGGGCAGCTGCCGCGCGATGCTCGACCGGCTCACCCCCGGCATCGACGGCGGCAAGCACCCGCGCGACCTCTCCGAAGGGCAGCGGCTGGCGCTGGTGCTGGCGATCCAGCTGACCGCCAGGCCCGAGGTGATGCTGCTCGACGAGCCCACGCGCGGCCTGGACTACCACGCCAAACGGCACTTCGGCGCGGTCTTGGCCGAGCTGGCGGCGGAGGGCGCGGCCATCGTGCTCGCCACCCACGACGTGGAGTTCGTCGCGACCGCGGCCGACCGCGTGGTGGTGATGGCCGAGGGCGACGTGGTCGCCGACGGCCCGACCGCCGAGGTGGTGGTCGCCTCGCCAGCCTTCGCACCGCAGGTGGCGAAGGTGCTGGCGCCGGCGGAATGGCTCACCGTCGACCAGGTGGCGAAGGCGCTGGCATGACCGAGTTCCTGGAGCGGCCGAAGGTCGTCCGCATCACCCCGCGCTCCGCGCTGGTGCTGACCATCGCCGCGGTGCTCGGCCTGTCGATGTTCTTCTGGCCCCTGTTCGCGTCGCCGGAGCCGAACGCGCAGGCGCACTCGGCGGACGCGCCGTTCATCTTCATGTTCACCCTGCCGGTGCTGATCCTGATCGTGCTCGCCGAGGTCTCCGGCGGCGGCATCGACTCGAAGGCACTGGCCATGCTGGGCGTGCTGTCGGCGATCAACGCCGGGCTGCGGCCGCTGGGCGCGGGCACCGGCGGCATCGAGACGGTGTTCTTCCTGATCGTGCTGGCCGGACGGGTGTTCGGGCCGGGGTTCGGCTTCGTGCTGGGCTCGACTTCGCTGTTCGCCTCGGCGCTGCTCACCGCGGGCGTGGGGCCGTGGCTGCCGTTCCAGATGCTGTCGTCATCACTGCTGGGGCTGGGGGCGGGACTGCTGCCGCACCGGGTCCGGGGCAGGGCGGAGATCGCCATGCTCGGCGCCTACGGCGTGGTGGCGGCGTACTTCTTCGGGTTCGTGATGAACATGTGGTTCTGGCCGTTCCTGGCCGGGACCTCGATGTCGCCGGAAACCGCCGGCCTGGCCTTCGTCCCCGGCGACGACCTCGGCGCGAACCTGCACCGGTTCTTCGTCTTCTCGCTGCTGACCTCGACCTTCGGCTGGGACACCGGCCGCGCGGTGACGAACCTGATCGCCATCGTGCTGGTCGGCCCCGCCGTCCTGGCCACCCTGCGACGAGCCTCCCGGCGCGCCGCCTTCTCCGCCCCGGTCACCTTCCGCCCCTAGCCAACGCTAGGAGTGGGGCATTACTTGCGTTCAATGCAAGTAATGCCCCACTCATAGCATTCGCCAGCCTCAGCTGTAGGAGTAGAAGCCCCGGCCGGTCTTCTTGCCCAGCAGGCCGGCGTCGACCATGCGCAGCAGGAGGGGCGGCGACGAGTACAGGGGCTCCTTGAACTCGGCGTACATCGAGTCCGCGATCGCCTTGATGGTGTCCAGCCCGATCAGGTCGGACAGCCGCAGCGGGCCCATCGGGTGGGCGGTGCCCAGCTCCATCCCGCGGTCGATGTCCTCAGCCGAAGCGAAGCCCGACTCGATCATCCGGATCGCCGAGAGCAGGTACGGCACCAGCAGCGAGTTCACGATGAACCCCGCCCGGTCCTGCGAGCGGATCACCGTCTTGCCCAGCGTCTCGGTGGCGTGCCGGTCGGCGGCCTGCACGGTCTCTTCGCTCGTCAGCAGCGAAGGCACCAGCTCGACCAGCGGCAGCACCGGCACCGGGTTGAAGAAGTGGATGCCGACCACCTGGGCGGGCCGCTTGGTGGCCATGCCCAGCTTCATGATCGGGATCGACGAGGTGTTGGAGGCGAAGATGGCGTCCTCGCGGGTGACCACCTTGTCGAGTGTGCCGAAGACCTCGACCTTGGCCTGCTCCTGCTCGAGGATGGCTTCGACCACCAGGTCGCGATCGGCGAACGCGTCGAGGTCGGTGGTGAAGGTCAGCCTGCCCAGCGCCGCCTCGGCGTCCTCTGTGGAGAGTTTGCCGCTGCGGGTGCCGCGCTCGAGCGACTTCTCGACGCGTTTGCGCCCAGCGTCCAGCGCAGGCTGGGACACCTCGTTGACCACCACGTCGAGGCCTGCCCTCGCGTGTACCTCGGCGATACCCGAGCCCATCAGGCCCGCGCCGATCACTCCGACTCGTTCCACTCGCATCCGTGCCTCCTAGTTGGACCCTGTTCGCGGAGGCAGCACGCGTGACGCGAGGGTGGGCGCCGGGGTAACCGGCCGACCCACCCTCGCGTGCTCGCGTTCAGCGGCGATACTCGTCGTACTCGTCGGCGTACGGGTCTTCGTATCGCTGATCGTCCTCGCGCTTCTCACTACTGTCGGAGGACCTACCAGACAGCTCGCGCTGCAAAGCGTCGAAGTCGGTTTCGTGGGAGGAGTACTTGAGCTCCCGCGCCACCTTCGTCTGCTTAGCCTTAGCCCGGCCGCGCCCCATGGCTCGACCCCCTCGCACAGGGGCGGGGCGGCCGGGGGTAGCGGCGGCCCCGCATCGTCTCGACAATTCTTTCCTGAACACACCGTACCGTGTCCGGGGGGTGGAATGCGACGCGGCACGGTGTGCAAGACGCGACATTGACCTCCGGTGGTGATCCGCGCAGGTAGCCGTGTCACGATTCACGGGTGCTTCGTCCGTTCGTGGCCTACCTCCGGGTGTACGAGCCCCTGTCCGCGTTCGGCGAGCCCGTCGACCCGCGCCTCGCCGAGGCGGTCGAGAAGGCGATGCTGACCCGCGCCGGCGCCGGTGAACGCGAGCAGCGCATGTGGCTCAGGTCACAGGTGACCACGCCCGCCCGGCTGCTGCCCGCGGAGCTGATCGACGGCCGCCCGGCGCCGAGCGCGAAGACCGACGTGCTGGTGCTCGATCCCACCGAAGTGCCGGTGGTGCCCGACGGTGGCGCCGAGATCGGCCCCGGTCCGCTCGTCTGCCCGCTGGACCTCCGCGCCCGCTCGGCCGCCGCACTGGTCAACTTCCTCGGCGACGCCCATCCCGCGCTCCGGGCCGCCGTGCTCACCTCCGGCGGCGTGACCGCCGAGTCCCTCCGCGCCAAGACCGCCGCCGCGCTGGCGGAGTTGCGCGGTTCGGTGGTGCACGTGCTGTCCACCACCTGGACCGTGCCGCTGCCGTGGTTCGCGCTCGTCGACCCGGACCAGCGGCGCCTGATCCTCGGCGGGTCCCGCCACGACCCGCGGCGCGAGCTGTCCTGGCGGGTGGCCATGGGTGACGCCCAGCGCCGGGTCGAGGAGGCCTACGAGCTGGTCGAGCAGACCTTCGGCGACTCCGGCCCCGGCCGGGTGCTGGAGGAGACCGGCCGCTGGCTGGCCCACTTCCACCCCAACTCCGCGGTGGAGCTGGACTACGGCGGCCTGGTGCAGCTGATCGCCGACCCGATCCTGGAGTCGGACAAGACCGCCGAGGACGTGCACAACATCCTCGACGCGCTGCGCGAGGGCAACGTCGAAGAGCTGGCGGAGTTGTTCAGCGAGCTGCGCGACTACTGGAGCGAGCTCGCCGCCCGCGAGCGCTTCAACTAGATCGTCACCCGGAACCCGCCGACCTCGCGGCCACCGCCGAGCACCCATCCGGCGCCGCGCGCGAGACCGTCCAAAACGGACGCCGCGGCCTCGGAGGCCGGTGTGTGCCCGAGCCGTCGCAGCGCGGTCACCAGTACCGCCTCACGGACGCGCTGACCGCCGTCGTCGATCTTCACCGTGACCGCGGACCCGTCCGGCAGCGCGATCGCGTGCACGCCTTCCGCACCGCCCTTCGCCAGCAGTCCCTCGACCGCCAGCATCAGCACGGTGTCCTCGCGGCCGGTGCCGCCGATCAGCCACGGGTTGGCGCGCATGCACGAGGCGATCCGCTGCTCGGCCTCGTCGGCGGAGGTGACCAGCCGGGAGAACGAGCGCGCCAGCGCGGTCAGTGAGAAGGCGAACAGCGGCGCGCCGCAGCCGTCGATGCCGGTGTGCGCGATCTCTTCGCCGATCACGTCCTCGACGGCTTCGCCGATGATCCGCTGGAGCTTGTGGTCCGGGGAGAGGTAGTCCTCGGTGGACCAGCCGCGCTGCACGCAGGTGACCAGCATGCCCGCGTGCTTGCCGGAGCAGTTCATCGCCAGCCTGTCCGGCTCGCCGGCGCGGATCGCGGCGATCCGGCTCGGGCCGTGCAGCGGGTAGTCGGCCGGGCACCGCAGGTCCGACTCGCTCAGCCCGTACCGCGACAGCAGGGCGGCGACCCGGCGGACGTGCTCGGGTTCGCCGTTGTGCGAGGCGCAGATGATCGCCAGGTCCTCGTCGTCGACCTCCAGCCCGGCACGCAGCATCCCGAGTGCCTGCAGCGGCTTGTTCGACGAGCGCGGGTACACCGGGACCCCGGTCTCACCCAGGTCGAGCACCGGCTCGCCGCCGGGTCCGGTGATCAGCAGTGACCCGCGGTGGACGCTCTCGACGAAACCGGAGCGGACCACCTCGACGAGCGTGGGGTTCAAGAAGCGTCCTCGCGTTTCCCTCGTTCACTGGCGAGCAGTTCGTCGACCGAGGCCAGCCCTTCGGCGTAGCGGCCGGCGATCTCGCCGTTGATGGTGTCGACCACGGCCTGCACCTCGCGGCGGCGCGTGGACACGGATTCCTCGGCGCGGCCGTACTCGGCCAGCGTCGCGGCGAGCTTGGCGTCGGCCAGCTCGGTGACGTCGGTCAGGTCGGAGTTGCCCGCGAGCGCCTCGGCCTGCCGCCGGTAGTCGCCCGCGCGCGACGGCTCCAGCTGCTGGAGCCTGCCGAGCTGCCGCCGGTCGTGGCCGAGCGCGTTGTCGGACAGGATCGCCGCCAGCTGGTCGACCACGCTGCCGTTCAGCCCGCCGCTGGACCGGCGCTGCTGCTCGGCACGCACGATGTCGATGCGGGCGTGCAGCACCCGGCGCAGGTAGGACAGATCGGTCTCCTCCTGCGCGGCCTCGTTGCGGCGCTCGCGCAGGGTGTTGAGCGTGAGTTCGTCGAGCCCGCGCACGTATTCGGGGTTCAGGACGCGGTCGATGCGACGGCGTCCACCAGGCCGGACTTCAATCACGTGATCATCCTTCGTACTGCCCCCCGGGTTCCGCGATGAGGTACCAGTGTGGCGCAAAACTTCGCTTGCGGAAGGGATTGCCCCCTCAGCCTCGCAGCCGGGCGGCTGCTTCGCGTCCCGGGGCCGCCTTTTCCGCCGGTACCGAATCCGGGTCGACGGTGGCCTGGATGCGCCGGTCCTCGGCCCCGGCCAGCAGCTCTTCGGTGGTCGGCGCGGACCGCTTGAGCAGGGCGAGCGCGATCGGGCCCAGCTCGTGGTGCTGGATGACGCTGCCCACCCGGCCGACGGTCTTCTCGCCGAGCAGCACCGGGTCACCCGTCTCGGGGGTGATCTCCGGCGACCCGTCCAGGTGCAGCAGCACCATCTGCCGCGGCGGGCGGCCGACGTTGTGCACCTTGGAGACCGTCTCCTGACCGCGGTAGCAGCCCTTGGCCACGTGCGCGGCCGAGCCGATCCAGTTGACCTCGTGCGGGATCGTGCGGTCGTCGGTGTCCACGCCGACGCGGGCGTGCAGGGATTCCACGCGCAGCGCGTCGAAGGTCCAGCTGCCCGTGGGCCGCGCCCCGGCGTCGGTGATGCGGGTCCACCAGTCGAAGAGCTCGGACCGCGGCACGGCGAGGTCGACGCTGCTGCGGCCCGGCCACGGCATGCGCCGCGCGAAGCCGCCCTCGAACCCGGTGACGCTGTACGGCGCGTCCCCGAGCGAAATGTCCAGTACGCCCAGGATCTTGTCCGCGTCCGGGCCGAGCAGGGTGAGCAGGGCGAGTTCGGCGGTGGTGTCCCGAATGTCCACTTGGGACCAGAACTTCATCGCCTCCAGGTAGCCGAGCAGCGGCTGCTGCCCGCCCTTGGGCAGCGCGCTGGTGGCCAGTGCCCCCGGATCGGTGTCCAGGTGCACGGTCTCGCCCGTGTGGGCCAGCACCATGTGCGACTCCACGCGACCGTGCGTGTCCAGCACCAGCGCCTCGGTCCCGCTGTCCGCGGGCAACCCGGTGACGTGCTGCGAGATCACCAGGTGCAGCCAGGACAACCGGTCCGGTCCGCTGACGCTGATGAACTCGCGGTGGGAGCGGTCCACCACGGCCACCGACCGGGCCGCGGTCCGCTGCTCGGCGAACGGATCACCCCAGTGCCAGGGCACGCCCGCTTCCGGATGGTTGTCCGGCGCGGCGACCACACGCGGAAGTTCGAGCAAGGGTGAGCTGTAGGGCATGGGTCCATGCTAGTGAGTACTGTCGCCCCATGCGCGTGCTTGCTTTCCTGGACGGAACTCTGGCCGATCCCGACGCCGCCCACCTCCGGGTCACCGACCTCGGCCTGCTCCGCGGGGACGGGGTGTTCGAGACCATCCTGGTGGCGGACGGGGAGCCGAGGGAACTGCGGCCCCACCTCGACCGGCTCGCCCGGTCGGCGGCGATGCTGGACCTGCCGGAGCCGGACGCGGCCGCGTGGGAGCGCGCGGTCCGGCTGGTCATCGAGAACTGGCCCGGTGACGGCGAAATCGCGGTGAAACTGGTCTACACCAGGGGGTTGGAGGGCGATCCCGCCGCCGCGCCGACCGCTTTCGCGCTGGGGCTGGAGATCGATCCGAAGGTGCTGCGCGCCCGTGCCGAAGGTGTCGCCGCGGTGACGCTGGAGCGCGGCATCGAGCCCGGGCTCGCCGAGCGCGCGCCGTGGCTGCTGCTGGGCGCGAAGTCGTTGTCCTACGGGATCAACATGGCCGCGTTGCGGGAAGCGGACCGCCGCGGCGCCTCGGATGTGATTTTCACCGCTACCGACGGCTCGGTGCTCGAAGGCCCGACCGCGACCGTGGTGCTGGTGCGCGGCCGGACGCTCTACACCCCGCCCGCCACCATCGGGATCCTGCCCGGCACCACCCAGGCCGCGGTCTACCGCGGGGCCGAGCTGGCCGGGTTCACCTGCAAGATCGAATCACTGACGGTGGACGACCTGCACTCCGGTGACGGCCTGTTCCTGGCTTCCTCGGTGCGCAAGCTGACCAGGGTCCACACGCTGGACGGCAAGACCGTCCCCGAGGCGAGCGCCCTGCACCAGGAGCTGAGCGCCGCCTACGAGGCCGTCTACGCCTGAGCCCTCACCGCTCCAGCACGCGCAGCAGGCTGCCGAAGTCGCGGTGCGCCAGCGCCTTGGCGCTGAACGCGCCGCGCACGTCGGCGGCGGTGATCGCCGGGGCGTCCACCCGTGAGATCCGCACGACCTGCGGCACCACGCCCTCGGCCAGGTACGCCGCGACCTTGTGGTGGCCGTCCAGGATGTAGCCGCTGTAGCGCTGCTTGCCGGCCAGGTGCAGCAGCACCGCGGTCGGCCGGTAGCCCGCGCTGATCGCCGTGCGGTAGTAGCCGACGCGCGACTCGTCCTCCGGCGGCCACACGTCCGTGGGCACCAGGTAGCGGTCGTCCTGCTCCTCGTAGATCCACTTCGGCTCGTCGGCCTCGACCCCCATGACGTACCAGCCGCGCTGGTCGGCGGACGCGGTGAACAGCGGCTCCGGGCCGCTCAGCTCGTAGCGCCCGTCCGCCAGCAACGCGGTGAGCGGCCGCAGCGTCTCCGTCAGCGGCCGCCGGATCTGCCCGGTGGCCAGCGCGATCCGCAGCCGGTCCGCCACCTCCGGGCGGGTGGCCGAGAACGGTGCCCTGGCGATCAGCCGCCCGATCGACCCCTCGTACGCCGAACTGTCCAGTAGTGCCACGGCGCCACCGAGGTACAGCAGACTTTCCACGTACCCGTGCTCGGTGACGCTCCCCCTGACCTCGACGACGCCCGCGCCGCCGGTGACCGTGACCTCTTCCATACTCAGGTCGACGAGCGGAAGCGCAGCTTGGTTCCTGGCCGTGCCTGTCCCAGTGCGGCGAGTGATTTCGCTCGCACTACCCCGAGTACCGGATAGCCGCCGGTGCTCGGGTGGTCGGCGAGGAAAACCACTGGCAGGCCGCTCGGGGGCACCTGGACGGCGCCGGTGAGGATGCCTTCGCTGGGTAGTTCCGCGCCGCCACGATCAACCGATCGGCGCAACGCCGGTCCGTCCAGCCGCAGGCCCACCCGGTTGGACTCCGGGGTGACCGTCCACGGTCCCGCGAGCTGCGCGGCCGCGTCGTCGAACCAGTCGTCACGCGGGCCGAGGTGCACCGGGATGCTCAGTTCACCGGGGAAGACCGGCGGGGCCAGCACGTCTGCGCCCTCGGGCACCCCGGCCGGCGGACCCACCGGCAGCACGTCACCCGCGGCGAGCGGCGGCGGGCCGATCTCCGAGAGCACGTCCCGCGACCGGCTGCGCAGTTCCGGTTCGACCGCGATGCCGCCGGACACCGCCAGGTAGCAGCGCAGGCCCGTGGCCGGATTGCCGAGCGCGAGTGTCTGGCCGGTGCGCAGGTGCAGCGGGACGTGGGAACCCATCGGCCTGCCGTCCACCAGGACGGGCACCGGCGCGCCGGTCACCGCGACCGTGCACGACGCCGCGGCTCGCACGCGCAATCCGCCGAGCAGCGCTTCGACACCCGCCGCCGACTCCGGGTTGCCGACGAGCCGGTTGGCCAGGCGCAGCGCGGGCACGTCCAGCGCACCGGACGGCGGCACGCCCAGGTGGGCCAGCCCCGGCCTGCCGAGGTCCTGGACCAGGGCCGACGGGCCGGGGTCCAGCACTTCGAGCGCCCGCTGTGTGGTCTGCACGGGGGACGACCCCCGGACCCCCGAACTGCTCACGAGAGGCTCCGGAATCGCACCTTGTCACCGGGAGAGAGCAGCGCGGGCCGGTCCGCGCGTGGGTCGAACAAGACGGTCTCGGTGTGCCCGATCAGCCGCCAGCCACCGGGGGAGGACCGCGGGTAGACCCCGGTGAACTCGCCTGCCAGGCCGACCGACCCGGCGGGCACCTTCGTCCTCGGACTGTCCAACCGCGACTGCCGCAGCGGCTCCGGCAGCCCGGTCAGGTAGCCGAAGCCGGGCGCGAACCCGGTGAACGCGACGGTGTACTCGGCGCCGGTGTGCAGGTCGACCACCTCCGCGGGGCTCAGGCCCGCGGTCCGCGCGACCTCGTCCAGGTCAGCGCCGTCGTAGTGCACGTCCAGGGTGATCTCACGCGGGTGCCCGGCGGGCGGGTGGTCCAGGTCGGCGGCTTCGACCAGGGAACGGACCTCGGCGAGCCCGCCGGAGCCGGGGGCCACGGCGACCAGCACGGTCCGCGCGCCCGGCACGATCTCGGTGACTTCGGGGAGCCCGGCGGCCGCGACCACGGCGCGGACCGCACCGGCCTCTTCGAGCGAGGAGCACTCGATCAGCGTCGCGTCGGGTCCATAGGGGAGCCAGCGCATCGGGCCGCTGCTCAGCCCACCACGCGGTGCAGGTAGACCGACACGTGCGGCTGCATCTCCTGGCCGACCATCGCCCGCTCCTCCACGTAGCCGAGGTCGGTCTTGTTCACCAGGCCGTACAGCCGCTTGGCGCCGGTGACCTCCTTGGCCGACTTGCTGCGCACCACCGCGTCGGTGGCCATCTCCCACGACGTCAGGTTGCGCGGCTCGCCGTAGAACAGCTCGATGATGCCGGTGTTGTGCGTCAGCAGCAGCTCGAAGGAGTCGTCCGGCTGCGGCCGCCACCAGCCGGTCTCACGGGCGGCCGGGCGGATGACCTCGCCGTTCTCGTCGAGCAGCCAGGACCGCGCCTCGTGGTAGAGGAACGGGCGGCCGTCGTGCGCGATGGTCAGCTGCTGCGCGAGCCGTCGCGGGCCGTCGATGGTGGGGTAGTTGACCTCCCCCTCACCGCGCCAGACGCCGACGAGCGGCAGCAGGGGCACACACTGCTCGTGCAGCTCGGGGCCTTCGCGGAGGTTCGCCGTGTCCGCCGGGATGGGCAGATCGTCGAACTGGGGCAGGTTGCGCGCGCGCGTTCGCTCCGCGCGTTCAGCAGCGGCCTGGATCGCGTCGTCGCCGGAGGACATGGGTCAGCGGTTGTCGGTGTAGAGGCGGTACACCACGTAGGCGGCGAACCACGTCACCAGGACTCCCGACAGCACCAGCAGCACCGTGAAGAAGATATGCACGCGAGCAGGATAACCGGAGACGAAACGAGGGGCCCTCCCGGACCGGGAGAGCCCCTCGCGCAAAAGCCGTGGTCAGGAGACCGCGACCGCCAGCTGGTGCAGGCCGGGGCCCTCGGCGGTGACGCTCGCCTCACCGTTGCCGCTGCGGTGCAGCGCGCGCACGGTCCACTCGCCGGGCGCGGCGTAGAAGCGGAAGTCGCCGTCGGCCGAGGAGACCACCTCACCGGTGAAGTCGCCGCCGGAGTCGAGCAGGCGCACGAAGGCACCGCCGACCGGCCCGGTCTCGCCGGTCACCTTGCCGGCCAGCACGACCTGGCCGTTGGTGTCGAAGTCGGCCGGGGTGGCCTCCTGCGCCGGGGCGCCGCAACCGTCGTCCGCCATCACTTCGCTCCCGTCTCGACCGGCACGCCGACCAGCGAGCCGTATTCGGTCCACGATCCGTCGTAGTTCTTCACGTTCTGGTAGCCGAGCAGCTCACGCAGGGCGAACCAGGCGATCGAGGAGCGCTCCCCGATCCGGCAGTACGCGATGGTCGCCTTGGACTCGTCGAGCCCCTCGGCGGCGTACAGCTCCTTGATCTCTTCCTCGGTCTTGAAGGTGCCGTCCTCGTTGGCCACCTTCGCCCACGGCACGTTCAGCGCGCCCGGGATGTGGCCGGGGACCTGCGACTGCTCCTGCGGCAGGTGCGCCGGGGCGAGCAGCTTGCCGGAGAACTCGTCCGGGGACCGCACGTCGACGAAGTTGTTCTGCCCGATGGCCTGCACGACCTCGTCGCGGAAGGCCCGGATCGAGTGGTCCTGCTCCTTGGCCTGGTACTCGGTGCGCTCGCGCTTGACGTCACCGGTGTCGAGGGGGCGCCCGTCGAGCTCCCACTTCTTGCGGCCGCCGTCGAGCAACTGCACGTTGTCGTGGCCGTAAAGCTTGAAGTACCAGTAGGCGTAGGCGGCGAACCAGTTGTTGTTGCCGCCGTAGAGGATGACCCGGTCGTCGTTGCCGATGCCCTTCTCGGACAGCAGGGCCTCGAAGCCCTCCTTCGACACGAAGTCGCGGCGGACCGGGTCCTGCAGGTCCTTGCGCCAGTCGAACTTCACCGCGCCGCGGATGTGGCCGCCGTCGTAGGCGGTGGTGTCCTCGTCGACCTCGGCGAAGACGACGCCGGGGGTGTCGAGGTTCTCTTCTGCCCATGCTGTGGTGACCAGCACGTCTTCACGGCTCATGGAGCGGCACTGCCTTTCTTGGGTTCGGGACTTTTCCGGTGATCAGGTGGGTTTCGCCGTCGGCGTGAACCGCCGCACCAGCAGGTAGACCTCGCAGCCGAGGCAGAAGTTGAACGCCGCGTTCAGGAACGCCGCGAACAGGGCGAACGCCGTGGCGACGACGCCGAGCGCGGTGATCCCGGTGGCGTAGCCGATGGTGCCTGCCAGCGCGAACACGAAGCCGACGGCTTGCGCGAACCGCAGCGGCGCCGCGTCCTCCCGCTCGCCGGGCGGCCCCAGCCGCGGGGCGATGAGGTAGCGGTAGAGCAGGGAGTAGGGAGCGGGCTTCAGGCCGATGAAGGCGCCGATGGCGAAGACCACCGTCTGGGCGGCCAGCAGCGGCCACCACCCGGTGAGAAGGACCACGGCGAGCACGATCGTGGTCAGGACGGCCGCGAACCGGGGGCCCCGTGGATCGACCGCTGGTCCTGCCGGCATGGCACCTCCTTGGCTCTGTTTGCGGCGCGAGCACGCGCGGAAACACACGAATGAGCTGGGGGAAAGCGATTCACCGACGACAGAAGGGTGCGGTGAACGCGTCAGCGGCGACAGAGGCTGCTGCGGACCCGGCACAGGTCGACCGCGCGCCGCTGGGTGAGATACCAGCGCCGCATGGAGGAATCCGGCTGGGGCGAGTGCACGAGCGTCAGCGTACCCACGCTTCCCTCAGAGTGGGAAGATCGCTCACCTGATGAGACGGATCCCGCTATGCGGACGTCTTGAGGTAGGGCTCGAGTGCTTCCAGCAGGTCAGCGGCCTTCGGGACGCCGCCGACCCGCAGCAGTTCGCGGCCATCCGGGGCGTAGGCGACGGTGGTCGGCGTCCGCAGCACCCCGAGGTGCTGGGCGACCTCCGGCTGGTTCGTCACGTCCAGGTCGACGTGCGCGAGGCCGTCGGTCTTCCCGGCGAGGTGGGTCAGCAGCGCGCGGGTCTGGCGGCATGGCGCGCAGAAGGTGGTGGAGAGCTGCACCAGGGTGACCGGGGCGCCCGGATCGAGCGCGCCGGCCACCGGTGCGGGTAGTGCGGTCACGGGCTTGGGCTGCTTGATCCGGCCGTCGCGCCGCCGCAGCAGCAGGCCCGCGGCGGTCGCCACGACCAGCGTGCCGAGCAGCACCCAGATTCCGGCCAACTCATCCTCCCGCGGTGGCTCCGGCTCCGGCGAAGGTGACGTTCTTCGCCTCGCCCTTCAGGATCACCGCGCCCTGTTCCACGCGCACCGCCTTCGGCGTCACCTCGAACGGGAGGCTGCCGGCGTCGACGGTGGCCTTGAAGTTGGGCAGCAGTGCTTTCTGGACCTGGGGTGGAACGATCGTGGTCTCGCCGTCATTCCCGAACTGGAGCCGCTCGGGGGTGATGTGGATGGCGGTGCCGTCCAGCTCGATCATCGCGAAGCAGTACAGCTCGAGCTGCTCCCCGGCCAGCTGCAGCGTGCCGGACATGCGCACACCCGCCGAGGCGTCGTCGAGCGCTTCGTCGCCGGGCTCGATGGTGGTCGGGGCTTCGGGGTCCGAGCCGCCGTTGCGCACGTAGTCCTCGTCGGCCGGGTCGATGCGCAGGTTCTCGATCTTGGTCAGCGGCTCCACCCTGGCGATGTCGCTGTCCTTGATCTTGACCGAGCCCTCCAGCGTGCCGATCTTGACCTGCTCCACCCGGCCGCCCATCAGGTCGGACAGCGGGGCGTCGACGTCGCGCAGGTCGGCCTTGAGCTCCACGTCGCGCAGGATGTCCTGGATCGGCACGCCGACGGCGGACAGCGAGATGTGACCGTACTCACCGCCGAGCGCCTGGGTCAGGAACGGGAAACCGTGCACGGTGACCGCCGGGTCCTGGCTCAGCTTGAACTGCTCGCGGGTCTTCTGCGACACCGTGTGCTCGGCGAACGCGGCGGCGCCGAAATCGGCCGCGGTCAGGATCGCGGCCAGCACGACCACCACGATGATGATCCGCCGGGCGCGCCTCCCGCGCGGCCGGCCGTCGGGCCGGGGGGCGCTCGTGTCGTACTGGGTCACCGGGCCGCTCACTCGTCCGCGCTTCCTCTCACCAGGGGTTCTGGATCGACGCAAGCTGCCGTGATCGGATGTGACCAAGGCGGCAGCCCTATGTCTTTCCCGTGTTCAGTCGCTATTCTCACTCAGCACCGACCCGGGCAGTTCTTCGAAGCGGCGTGCTCGCGAAACGATAAGGCGGTGTGGCGATGAGCCTGGACCTGCTGGTACTCACTGCGGAACCGGATGCCACTTCGGTGCTCCCCGCGTTGGATCTGCTGCCGCACACCGTACGCGTCCGGCCGCCGGAGGTCACCGCCCTGCTCGACGCGGGCCACCGCGACGTGATCCTGCTGGACGCCCGCACCGATCTGGCCTCGGCGAAGAGCCTGTGCCGCCTGCTCAAGGGCGCCGGCGACGAGGACACCGCCACGCCGGTGATCGCCGTGGTCGGCGAGGGCGGCCTGGTCGCGGTCAGCTCCGAGTGGCGCACCGACGACATCATGCTCCCCACCGCCGGTCCCGCCGAGGTGGACGCCCGGCTGCGGCTGGTCAGCACCCGCGACGGCGGCAGCCAGCAGGCCGACGCCGAGGTGCGCATCGGTGACCTGGTGATCGACGAGGCCACCTACACCGCGCGCCTGCGCAAGCGCACCCTCGAACTGACCTACAAGGAGTTCGAGCTGCTCAAGTACCTCGCGCAGCACGCGGGCCGGGTGTTCACCCGCGCCCAGTTGCTGCAGGAGGTCTGGGGCTACGACTTCTTCGGCGGCACCCGGACGGTCGACGTGCACGTCCGGCGCCTGCGCGCCAAGCTCGGCCCCGAGCACGAGCAGATGATCGGCACCGTGCGCAACGTGGGCTACAAGTTCGAGCGCCCGGTCAAGGGCGCCGGCAAGTCGATGGCCGCCGAGCCGCAGGCCGAGGTGCCGCGCCAGGAGTACAGCAACCGCTAACTTGGCGGTATGAACGCGCAGTGGTCGGAGGAACTGGACGAAGCCGACGCCGGGCGGGTGCGCGAGCTGCTGCTCGCCGCCCGTGCGGCCGACGGCCGCCCGGAAGACGTCGAACCGCCCTCCGGCGGGCTGCACCTCCTCGTGCGCGAAGGTGGGGAGCTGGTCGGTCACACCCACCTCGACACCGCCGGGGACTCCTTCGGCCGCCAGGTCGCCGAGCTGGTCGTGCACCCGGGTCATCGCCGTCGCGGGCACGGAACCGCGATGGCGCAGGCGCTCCTGGCCCGTGACGGCGAACTCCGCGTCTGGGCCCACGGCGACCACCCGGGTGCCGCCAAGATCGCTTCGAAGCTCGGGATGCAGCGCGCGCGAGAGCTGCTGGTGCTCAGCGCGGAGGTCGAAGGCCAGGACTGGCCGGAGCCGAAGCTCGCCGACGGGGTCTCCCTGCGCACCTTCGAACCGGGCCGCGACGAGCAGGCCGTGATCGCGGTCAACGCGCGTGCCTTCGACTGGCACCCCGAGCAGGGCGCGTTCAGCGTCGACGAACTCGTGGCCACCGAGCGTGAGTCCTGGTTCGACGCCGCCGGCTTCTTCGTCGCCGAGCGCGACGGTGAAGTGATCGGCTTCCACTGGACGAAGGTGCACCCGCCGAACCCGACCCGCTTCGACGGCGAGCCCGTCGGCGAGGTCTACGTGGTCGGCGTGGACCCCGGCGCGCAGGGCGGTGGTCTCGGCAAAGCGCTGACCCTGGCCGGACTCCGATATCTGCGCGAGCGGGGATTGCGGCGAGTGATCCTGTACGTCGAAGGGGACAACGCGCCCGCTGTCGCCGTTTACACGAAACTGGGTTTCCAGCGCTACGAAGTCGACGTGCAATATTCCCGTTAACCCGGAGCCATGAACTCGTCACGGTCGGCAAACGCCCAGGTCACGGCCAGGACACGAGGGGCCGTCGAGACCAGTAGCGCTGCTCACATTGGCGGCCTTGTTCACCTTCCGTTCATTTATTGACGGCCATCCGTCCATTGTCGCTGCCTACTGTCCGGAATCGGCGCGGCCACTCGCCGCGGTGAACACCCCACGGACTCTTTTCCACGCGGAGGAAATGCAGTGAAGATCAAGCGGCCGCACGCGGTCATCGGCCTGGTGGCGGGCGCCGCCCTCGTGCTGACGGCCTGTGGCTCCGACCCCGCGGCGACCAACAACAACGCCCCGCAGACCGGTGCCGCCGCGGCGCCGTCGGGCACCGCCGAGGTCGAGTGCGGTGGCAAGAGCACCCTCTCGGCGGAAGGTTCGTCGGCCCAGAAGGCCGCGATCGACATCTTCGCGCTCAGCTACCAGAAGAAGTGCTCCGGTCAGCAGGTGAACTACAACCCCAGCGGCTCCGGTGCCGGGGTCAAGCAGTTCATCGCCGGCCAGGTCGACTTCGCCGGTTCGGACTCGCCGCTGAGCGCGGAGAAGGGCGAGGTCGCCAGCGCCAAGGAGCGGTGCGCCGGTAGCGACGCCTGGAACCTGCCCCTGGTGGTCGGCCCGGTCGCGGTCGCCTACAACCTGCAGGGCGTGGACAAGCTGGTCCTCACCCCCGAGGTCACCGCCAAGATCTTCAACGGTGGCATCAAGACCTGGGACGACCCGGCCATCAAGGCGGTCAAGGGCAACGAGAGCCTGACCCTGCCCGCCAAGCCGATCCAGGTCGTCTCCCGCTCGGACGAGTCGGGCACCACCGACAACTTCCAGCTCTACCTGCAGGCCGCGGCCCCGCAGGCGTGGACCCAGGGCGCCGGCAAGCAGTTCAAGGGCGGCGTGGGCAACGGCGCGGAGAAGTCCAACGGCGTGGTCGAGGCCGCCAAGGCCGCCGACGGCGCGATCACCTATGTCGAAGCCGCGTTCGCCAAGGACGGCGTGAAGGCCGCCCAGATCGACAGCGGTGCCGGTGCGGTCGAGCTCTCCGCGGAGAACGTGGCGAAGACCCTCGAGTCCGCCAAGTTCAAGACCGAGGGCACCAACGACCTCGCGCTCGACCTGAACGCGATCTACGCGAGCAAGGCGGCGGGCACCTACCCGCTGCTGCTGGTCACCTACGAGATCGTCTGCTCGAAGTACGCCGACCCCGAGGTCGCCAAGGCCGTCCGCGCGTTCCTGAACGTGGCCGCCACCGACGGCCAGCAGCCGCTGGCCGACAAGGGCTACGTGGCCATCCCGCAGAGCCTGCAGGAGAAGGTGCTGACCGCGGTCAAGGCCATCGCCTGACCTGCTTGCGGACAGCTACCAGACGAGGGTAGAGACAGGCCAAGGCGATCATGCCGATGAACGAGCCAACCTCGACGCGGACGCCCACCGGTGACACCGGTGGGCGTCCGCCGTCCGCATCCGTGCCGGAGGGTCCGATTTCCGAGCAACCAGCCCCCGCCAGCGCCCCCAGGAAGGGCAAGGTGCGGCCGGGTGACCGCATCTTCAAGAACCTCACCACCGGCAGCGGCGTCTTCGTGGTCGTCCTGATCGCGCTGATCGGGTTGTTCCTGCTGCTGCAGGCGATCCCCGCGCTGCAGGCCAACCAGGTCAGCTTCTTCTCCAGCGTCTGGGAGACCGGGGACTCGAAGAACCTGCGCTTCGGCATCGCCGACCTGCTGTCGGTGACCGTGGCCACCTCGCTGGTGGCGCTGGTCATCGCGATGCCGGTGTCGCTGGGCATCGCGTTGTTCCTCACCCAGTACGCGCCACCGCGGCTGGCCCGGCCGTTCGCCTACGTGATCGACCTGCTGGCCGCCGTGCCGTCGATCATCTTCGGCCTGTGGGGCCTGCTGTTCCTGGCGCCCACGATCGAGCCGGTGTCGCAGTGGATCAACGACACCCTCGGCTGGATCCCGATCTTCGGCGACGGCAACATCGCGCCGAACATCCGCAGCACCATCTTCACCGCCGGCGTGGTGCTCGCGGTGATGCTGCTGCCGATCATCACCTCGCTGACCCGCGAGGTCTTCGAGCGCACGCCGACCGCGCAGATCGAGGGCGCGCTGGCGCTGGGCGCCACCCGCTGGGAGGTCATCCGGACCACCGTGCTGCCGTTCGGCAAGGCGGGCTACGTCGGGGCCTCGATGCTCGGCCTCGGCCGCGCGCTCGGCGAGACGATCGCGCTGTCGATCATCCTGTTCATCCCGGTCGGGCGGACCTTCGACTGGAGCGTGTTCGACGGCGGCGCCACCTTCGCCTCGAAGATCGCCTCGAACTACGCGGAGTTCAACGACGTCACCTCGGCGGGCGCCTACATCGCCGCCGGGCTGGTGCTGTTCCTGCTGACCTTCGTGGTCAACTTCGCGGCCCGGTCCATCATCGGCGACAAGAAGGGGGACTGAGCCATGACCGCGACGATTCCCGACGCCGAGCGGCCGGCCGTCACACCCGCGTTCCAGCAGGTCAGCCTGGCCCGCAAGAGCAAGAACGGGCTGGCCACGGTGCTGGTCTGGCTGGCTTTCCTGGTCGCCGTGGTGCCGCTGGTCTGGGTGCTCTGGACGGTGGTGGAGAGCGGGATCACCCGCATCCCGTTCACCAACTGGTGGACCGAGGACTTCTCGCTGGTGCTCTCCGACGAGGTCGGCGGCGGCGTGCTGCACGCCATCATCGGCACCCTGCTCCAGGGCCTGGTCTGCGCGCTCATCGCCGTGCCGCTCGGCCTGCTGGTGGCGATCTACCTGGTGGAGTACGGCCGAGGGACCCGGCTGGCCAAGGTGACCACGTTCATGGTCGACATCCTGTCCGGGGTGCCCTCGATCGTGGCCGCGTTGTTCATCTACGCGCTGTGGATCACCACGCTGGGCCTGCCGCGCAACGGCTTCGCCGTGTCGCTGGCGCTGGTGCTGCTGATGATCCCGGTGGTCGTGCGGTCCTCGGAGGAGATGCTCCGGATCGTGCCGGACGACCTGCGCGAGGCCTCCTACGCGCTGGGTGTGCCCAAGTGGAAGACGATCGTGAAGATCGTGCTGCCGACCGCGCTGAGCGGCATCATCACCGGCGTGATGATGGCGCTGGCCAGGGTGATGGGCGAGACCGCGCCGCTGCTGGTGCTGGTCGGGTACTCGTCCTTCGTGCACTGGGACATGTTCCAGGGCGAAATGGCCTCGCTGCCGCTGTTGATCAACAACGAGCGCGCGACGAACTCGATGACCGAGGGCAGCGTCGGCTTCGACCGCATCTGGGGCGCCGCGCTGACGCTGGTGCTCATCATCGCCCTGATCAACCTCGCGGCCACCGTCCTCGGGCGCCTGGTCGCTCCCAAGAAGAAGTAGGAAGAGCATGGCCAAGCGCATCGACGTCAAGGACGTGGACATCTACTACGGCAAGTTCCACGCGGTGGACAGCGTGTCGCTGTCGGTGCCGCCGCGGAACGTGACGGCGTTCATCGGGCCGTCCGGCTGTGGCAAGTCGACCGTGCTCCGGACGCTGAACCGCATGCACGAGGTGATCCCGGGCGCCAGGGTCGAGGGCCAGGTGCTGCTCGACGGCGAGGACATCTACGCGAACTCGGTGGACCCGGTGCAGGTCCGGCGCACCATCGGCATGGTGTTCCAGCGGCCGAACCCGTTCCCCACCATGTCCATCCGGGACAACGTGGTGGCCGGGCTGAAACTGGCCGGTACGAAGAACAAGAAGCAGCTGGACGAGGTGGCCGAGCGGGCGCTGCGTGGCGCGAACCTCTGGACCGAGGTCAAGGACCGGCTGAACAAGCCGGGCGGTGGCCTGTCCGGTGGTCAGCAGCAGCGGCTCTGCATCGCGCGGGCGATCGCCGTGCAGCCCGACGTGCTGCTGATGGACGAGCCGTGCTCGGCCCTGGACCCCATCTCCACGCTGGCGATCGAGGACCTGATCGCCGAGCTGAAGAAGGAGTTCACCATCGTCATCGTCACGCACAACATGCAGCAGGCGGCGCGCGTGTCGGACCAGACGGCCTTCTTCAACCTGGCCGGGGTCGGCCGTCCCGGGCAGCTCGTCGAGCTGAACGACACGGAGAAGATCTTCTCCAACCCCGACCAGAAGGCGACCGAAGACTACATCTCCGGCCGCTTCGGCTGAGGATCCTTCACCGCGGACGGCGGCCGAGGTAGCGGAGCAGTTCCGCGGCCTCGCCGCCGTTTTCGCTTTCCAGGGCGGGTGCGTAGGCGCCGTACGCGCGCAGCGGTTCGACGATGGCCTCGGCCACCGGCCGCAGTTCACGGGCGAGGTCGTCGGTGAGCGGCGACGGCTGCCCGGTGGCGATGGCGATGTCCCAGGCGTGCACGGCGGCGTCGAGCGCGCAGGCCCCGGCACCGAGCGCGGCGGTCATCTTGTTCGGCGGCACGGGCACCGGGACCTCGGTGGCGTCCTCGTCGACGGTCGCCCAGGCCGCGGCGGCGGTGCCGATCGCGGCCTCGACCACCTCTCTGGGGTCCTTGCCGTCGAGTTCACCCGACGGGGCGAACGGGTCCTCGGTCGGCCCGGGGCCGCCGGTGAGGAACGCGGCGAACCCGAGCTGGTCGCCGGCGGCGTGCTGGAGCACCTGGGTGACGTTCCACTGGTCGCAGGGGGTCGGCAGCTGCCAGCCGTCGGCGGGCACGCCGCGGACGACGGTACGGAGGGCTTCGTGTGCTTCTTCGAGCGTCTTCATCCACATGCCGATAGTCTAGCAGAACGGAACGCTCCATTCCAATAGGTTGCGGGATCCGAGATCGTCGGGGGTGGTTGGTACGTTCGGCTCATGGTCAGTGCGTACATCGATGGGCCGGGGCAGCCACTGCCCCGGCCCGGTCTGATCGCTCTCGCCGGGCGGACGCTCGGGGCGATCCCGCCCACGCTGCAGGTGCTCATCGGCATCGTCAGCGTGCAGGTCGGGGCCGCTTTCGCGAAGCAACTGTTCGCGGTCACCGGGCCGGCGGGCACGGTCACCCTGCGGTTGTTCTTCGCCGCGGTGGTGCTGCTGCTCATCTGGCGCCCGGCCCTGCGCATGGGCCGCCGCGCGGTGCCCGTGGTGCTCGGGTACGGCCTGGTGCTGGCGGCCATGAACATCTTCTTCTACCAGGCGATCGCCCGGATCCCGCTGGGCATCGCGGTGACCATCGAGTTCCTGGGCCCGCTGGGCGTGGCGCTCGCGGGTTCCCGCCGCTGGCGGGACGCCATCTGGGCGCTGCTCGCCGCGGGCGGCGTGATCCTGCTGTCCGAAACGCGCGGGGACCTGTCGATGCTCGGCATGGCCTTCGCCCTCGCCGCCGGCCTCTGCTGGGGCGCCTACATCCTGCTGGGCGCGGCGCTCGGAAATCGCACGAGCGAAGGGAACGGGCTGGCACTGGCCATGGCCTTCGGGGCACTGGTGGCCATGCCCACCGGCATCCTGGAAACCGGCACCGGTCTGCTGGACCCGTGGGTCCTGTTCATCGGCCTGATGGTCGCGCTGCTCTCCTCGGTGATCCCGTATTCGCTGGAACTCGAGGCCCTGCGCAAGATCCCGCCCCGCGTCTTCGGCATCCTCATGAGCCTGGAACCCGCCGTCGCCGCCGTCGCCGGCCTCATCGTCCTGGGCGAAGCCCTCCACGTACCGCAATGGCTGGCCATCTGCTGCGTCGTCGCCGCCTCCATCGGCGCCACCCGCTCCACCAACCCCACCCCCTAACCCCGAACCGCACACCCACGCGCCCGAGTTCCACATTCACGCATCCGAACCCCACGCCCAGGCACCCGAACCCCACACTCAGGCATCCGAACCCCACACTCAGGCATCCGAACCGCACGCCCAGGCGCCGAATCACACGCCCAGGCAGCCGAACCGCACGTTGAGGCGTCCGAACCGCACGTTCAGGCGCCCGAGTCCCCACACTCAGGCAGCCGAGTCTCCACATTCAGGCAGCCGAATCACACGCCCAGGCAGCCGAACCGCACGTTCAGGCGTCCGAGTCCCACATTCACGCACCCGAACTTCCCGTTCAGGCACCCGAGTCCCACGCTCCGGCACCCGAACCGCGCGTTCAGGCGCCCGAACCCCACGCTCGCGCGCCCGAACATCACGCCCAGGCGCCCGAACCCCACGTTCGCGTAGGCGGGGCCCGGCATTCGCGCGGCCGACCCTACGTTCGCACTCACGCCGCGCTCGCGGAGTTCACCAGTTCCAATGTGGAACTCGGCTGCCCGAATGTCGCACTCGGGTGCCGGAACGCGGGACTCAGCTTCCCCAGTGTGTGGTTCGGATGCGCGAGCGTGGGTTTCGGCTGCTCGAGTGTGGAACTCGGGTGCCTGAATGTGGGGTTCGGCGTCCCCGGTGTGGCACTCGGGCTCCCGAGTGTGTGGTTCGGGTGCGCGAGTGTGGGACTCGGGCTCCTGAGCGTGTTAGTGGGTTAGGGCTGGGGTTAGGGCGTCGAGGGCGGAGTAGAAGATGCCGAGGCCGTCGTCGGAGGGGCCGGTGAGGGCGTCGATGGCGTGTTCCGGGTGTGGCATCAGGCCGACGACCCGGCCGTTCGCGCTGGTGATGCCGGCGATGTCGTTGCGCGAGCCGTTCGGGTTCGCGCCGACGTAGCGGAAGACCACGCGGCCGTCGCCTTCCAGCTGGTCCAGGGTGGACTGGTCGGCGACGTAGCCGCCTTCACCGGACTTCAGCGGGATCAGGATCTCGGCGCCCTGTTCGTACCGGGTGCTCCACGCGGTGGTGTTGTTCTCCACCCGCAGCCACTGGTCCCGGCAGACGAAGTGCAGTTTGTGGTTGCGCACCAGCGCCCCCGGCAGGAGACCGGCCTCGCACAGGATCTGGAAGCCGTTGCAGATGCCGAGCACCGGCATGCCCTTGCCCGCCGCCTCGATCACCTCGGTCATCACCGGGGCGAACTTGGCGATGGCCCCGGCGCGCAGGTAGTCGCCGTAGGAGAAGCCGCCGGGGACGATCACCGCGTCGACGCCGCGGAGGTCGTGGTCGGCGTGCCACAGGGGGACGGCCTCGGCGTCGGAGTAGCGCGCCGCGCGGGCGGCGTCGACGTCGTCGAGGGTGCCCGGGAAGGTGATGACCCCGATGCGCGCGGTCACGCGTCCACCCGCCGCACGGTCCAGTCCTCGATCACCGGGTTGGCCAGCAGTCCTTCGGCGATCTTGGCGAGCGTCTCGTCGTCGACGGAGTCGTCGACCTCCAGCACGAAGTGCTTGCCCTGGCGGACATCGCTCACGCCTTCGAAGCCGAGGCGGGGCAGCGCGCCCGCCACCGCTTGGCCTTGCGGGTCCAGGATCTCCGGCTTGGGCATGACGTCTACGACGACTCGGGCCACGGCTGGTCGCTCCATGTGTGTGCAGGTCAGCGGTACCCCACGAGCGTACTTGACGCCCACCGGCGAACCGGTGGGTAGCCCCCCGACAGAAGCCACCCACCGGACCGGTTCAGCGCACGACCTCCACCGTTTCGCCCGGTTGCAGGGCGTTGTAGAAGGTGACGGCCGCGTTGTGCGTCAAGCGGATGCAGCCGTGCGACTGCTGCTTGATGTTCCCTTTGTGAAAGGCGATGCCACTGTTGGTGAAGAACACCGAATAGGGCATGGGCCCGTCGAAGGCCTTGCTCCAGTGGTCGATGTCCTTGTAAGTGACCTTGAACGTGCCCGGCGGGGTCCGGTAACCGGACTTCCCGGACGCCATCGGCACCGGTCCGTAGGTGACCTCGCCACCTTCGGCCAGCCACGCCTGCTTGGCGCTCAGATCCACGCAGGCCGATGCCTTCGCACTGCACGGCATCGAAGCGGCGCTCGCCGCCGGGGCACCGAGGAGCCCCAGTGCGCTGATCGCCGCGGTACCCGCGACCACACCGGTGATCTTCCGCAGCGTTCCCATGGTGGGCCTCCCATCCGCTCGCTGGTGCGAGCTCGTGTTTGGTGTGCTGCTGAAGAAGGGGACGTGACGATCACAGAAATGGTTGCTTGCAAGTCAGTAATTAACCGGATCGGCCCCGTGACGACCACGGAGCGTGGCTAAACGCCGACATCCGGGCGACACTCGGTTCACCCCTTCCCCAGGGCGCCCGAGCAGACCATCATCGCCTTGGCGAAAGGTCAACAACAGGAGGCAACGTGGCCGAGCGGGAGACTTTCGACTACGTCATCGTCGGGGCGGGCAGCGCGGGCTGCGTGCTGGCCAACCGGCTCAGCGCGGACCCCGCGGTCGAGGTGCTGCTGCTCGAGGCGGGCGGCGAGGACACCGACGACGAGTTCCACATCCCGGCCGCGTTCCCGTCGCTGTTCAAGACCCAGCACGACTGGAACTACGAGACCGTCGAGCAGAAGTACCTCGGCAAGAGCACCTACTGGCCACGCGGCAAGGTGCTCGGCGGCTGCTCCTCGATCAACGCGATGATCTACATCCGCGGCAACCGCGCCGACTACGACCGCTGGCGCGATGAGCACGGTGCCGTGGGCTGGGGCCACGACGACGTGCTGCCGTACTTCGTCCGCGCCGAGCGCAACTCCCGACTCGGCGGGCCGCTGCACGGCACCGAGGGCCCGCTGCACGTCGAGGACCGCGTGTTCACCCACGAGCTGTCCCACGCCTGGGTCGACTCGGCGACCACCTGGGGCCTCAAGCCCACCGACGACTTCAACGGCGAAAGCCAGGAGGGTGTCGGTCAGTACCAGGTCACCTGTCATCAGGGCCGCCGCTGGTCCACCGCCGACGCCTACCTCCGCCCGGCGATGGACCGGCCGAACCTGACCGTGCGCACGCACGCGCAGACCACCCGCGTGCTGTTCGACGGCACCAAGGCGATCGGTGTGTCCTATTTGGACAAGGGCACCGACCGCGCGGTATACGCCGGGCGCGAGGTGCTGCTCTCCGGCGGCGCGGTCAACTCACCGCAGTTGCTCATGCTGTCCGGCGTCGGCCCGGCCGAGCACCTGCGTGAGCACGGCATCGACGTGGTCGCCGCGCTGCCCGGCGTCGGCGAGAACCTGCACGACCACCCGGCCGCCGGGGTCATCTGGTCCACGAAGGGCTCGTCGGACCTGGTCAGCGCCGCCACCCCGCTGGGCATGGTGCGCTACCAGCTGACCAAGCGCGGGCCGCTGGCCTCGAACATCGGCGAGGCGGGCGGTTTCATGCCCACCATCGACGGCCTGGACGCGCCCGACATGCAGTTCCACGTGGCACCGACCCTGTTCTACGACAACGGGATGCGCGAGCCGACGACTCCCGGCTTCACCGCCGCGGCCACGCTGGTCGAGGTGGCCAGCCGCGGCCGCCTGCGCCTGCGGTCGGCGAATCCCTTGTGGCGCCCCGAAATCGACCCGTCGTACTACGCCGAACCGGCCGACTTCACCGCCATGCTCGCCGGGTTGCGCACGCTGATGGACATCGGCCGCGGTGGCGGGCTCCAGCGGTACCTGGACCGGCCGTTCCTGCCGGACCGCCACGACATCGACGACGACGCGCTCGGCGAGCACGTCCGGCAGCACACGCAGACGCTGTACCACCCGGTCGGCACCTGCGCGATGGGCACCGGCGAGCAGGCCGTGGTCGATCCCGAGCTGCGGGTGCGCGGGGTGGAGAACCTGCGGGTGGTGGACGCGTCGATCATGCCCGTGGTGCCCAGGGGCAACACCAACGCGCCCACCATCATGGTCGCCGAGAAGGCGGCCGACCTGATCAGCGCTTCCCGTGCAGGACGGTGATCAGCTTGGCCACCAGCGCGTCGGTCTTCTCCTTGCGGTCGAAGGTGGTCAGCGCGATCGGCGCGGTGAACCGCTGACGCGCGATGGCCTTCGTGCGGGCGAATTCGCGGAGCCCTTCCGGCCCGTGGATGCGGCCGAAGCCGGAGTCGCCGACACCGCCGAAGGGCAGTGAGGCGATCCCGGCGAAGGACAGCGGCGCGTTGATCGACGCCATGCCGGTACGCAGGCGACGGGCCAGCTCCATGCCGCGCGACTTCGAGAAGACCGTCGCCGCGAGGCCGTAGCGGGTGTTGTTGGCCTTCTCCACGGCCTCGTCCATCGAGGCCACCTTCGCGATGGTCACGGTCGGCCCGAAGGTCTCCTCGCGCACGGCTTCGGCGTCTTCGGGCACGCCGACCAGCACGGTCGGCTGGGCGTACCGGTCGCCGACCGCCTCGGCCCCGCCGACCAGCGCCTTGCCGCCGCGCGACAACGCGTCGGTGATGTGGTGCTTGATCACCTTGAGCTGCGAGGGCATGGTCACCGGGCCGTACTGGGCGTCCTGGTCCGAGCCCGCGCGCACGGCCTGGCTCTTCTCGACCACCTTCGCGACGAACTCGTCGTGCACCCGTTCGTGCACGTAGACGCGCTCGACGCCGATGCAGGTCTGGCCGGAGTTGGAGAACGCGCCCCACACCGTGGCGTCGGCGGCGGCTTCGAGGTCGGCGTCCGCGTCGACCAGCACCGGGTCCTTGCCGCCCGCCTCGATGACCACCGGGGTGAGCGTCTCGGCGCAGGCCGCCATGATCTTCTTGCCGGTCGCGGTCGAGCCGGTGAAGGCGATCTTGTCCACGCCCGCGCGGGTCAGTGCCGCGCCGGTGGCGCCGTAGCCGGTGATCAGCTGCAGCACCGGCTGCTCCGGCACGACCTCGGCGAACGCGTCGACCAGCCACTTCCCGACGCCCGGGGTGAACTCGCTGGGCTTGAACACCACGGCGTTGCCCGCGGCGAGCGCGTAGGCGATGGACCCGAGCGGGGTGAACACCGGGTAGTTCCAAGGGCCGATCACGCCGACCACGCCGAGCGGCAGGTACTCCACGGTCGCGGCCTGGTTCGACATCAGCAGCCCGGCGGAGCGGCGCTTGCGGCCGAGCACCTTGCGGGCGTTCTTGGCCGCCCACGAGATGTGCTCGATGGCCAGCACGGACTCCAGCTGCGCGTCCGCGATCGGCTTGCCGGTTTCGTCGCGGACGACCTGGCAGAGCTGCTTCAGCCGGCGCGTGAGCACCCCTTTCCACTGCTGCAGGCGCTGGGCACGCCCGCCGAAGCCGAGCGACTCCCACCAGACGGCCGCTTCGCGCGCCCGCGCGACGGCGGCCTCGACTTCGGCGGCGGTGTGCACCGGATGGGTGCCGACCACCTCGTCGGTGGCCGGGCTCAGCGAGTCGAAGGTCTCCTGGGTAGCGGCGGATTTCGGCTGGACGGCGGTCATCGGCGTCTCCGGAGTTGACTCGGGTCGGGGGACCCCAGGCTACGAGGTTGCTGGCGGTGTGCCAACTACTCTGGCGGGGCCTCTGCCCAGGATGGCACAGGCGAGCACCGCGCTGGCCACGCCGAACACCGGCGCCAGCCACAGCGGCAGCACGCCGACCGTCAGCGACCCGATCCCGAACCCGCTCGCCTGCACCACGAAGGTCAGCGAGAACCCCTCCGACCGGCGGCCTTCCGGCAGCAGCCCCTGCATCTGCACCGAAGCCACGGTGACCAGCGGACCGGTGCAGAACCCGATCAGCACCACCCCGGTGAGCAGCCCCGGCCAGCCGAGGTCGAGCGCCACCGTGCAGCCGCCCGCGATGAAGCCGGTGAGCAGCGTGATCGCCTGCACCCGCGGTGCCACGGTCAGCCGGATGCCACGCCAGGCGTACAGCGCGCCGCCGACGATGCTGGCGCCGGAAAGCACGGTGATGATCAGCGCCGCCGCGCCTTCCGCGGCTCCGAGCCGCTGCGCGAGCGCGTAGGGCGCGACCTCGACCGTGGACAGCAGGTGGCCGATGGTGAACTGGCAGGCCAGCCACGGCACGGCCGCGCGGATCGGCAGCGGCGGCCGTTCGCCGACGACCGGCACCGGCGCTTCCCGGCGTGGCACCAGCAGCGCGGCGACCGCGAAGACCACCGCCATCGCGACGATCGGCAGCACCGCGTCGATCGTGGTCAGCAGTGCGACCAGCAGTGGGCCGCCGATGATCACCGCGTCGATCAGCATGGCGTCGATCGAGACCGCCCGCGGCAGCAGTGGACCGGAAACCGTGCCCGCGAGCAGCGAACGGAACCCGCCGGACAATCCGCCCGCGATCGTGCCCGGCAACACCACCAGCACCAGCAACACGGCCGGGGACGCCCCTGCCGACGCCGCGAACGCCAGCGCGCCGAGGCCGAGCGCCGCGCACAGCAGGAAGGCCACCAGCCCGCGTGACGGCCCGATCCGGTCGAGCAGCCGTCCCGCGGGCACCGAACCGGCGAGTTCGGCGACCACGAAGACGGCCATCATCACGCCGCCGAGGCGGTAGGAGCCGGTGGTCGCGGTGGTCAGCACGGTGAACGCGAGCGGGGCCATGGTGGCCGGCAACCGCGCCAGCTGCACCCCCATCGACCAGCGCCAATAGGCGCGGTGACGCAGCAGGCTGTCGGTGGTGGTCGTCATGCGAGAAGCCTGTTCGGCGGTCCCGATGAGCGATAATGATTCGGGTATGGCCGAAAGGACGCGATGATCGAGCTGGTGCTCACCGCCACCGGGGCGCAGCGACTGCGGTTCGCGATCTCCCCGCTCGAAGAGGTGCTCGGCGCCATCCAGGTGCTGCAGGGCGTCCGTCACCACCCCGCGTACGGCCCGTGGTTGAGCACCGCGCCGCAGACGCTGCCGATCAAGGAACTGCGCACCGTGCTGAGCGCGACCCGGTACATCACCGAGTTCCTGAGCCCGCCGCCGCAGAGCCCGCGCACCACCGTCGAAGCCCAGTTGGCGGAACTGCGCCGGACCCCACCCGAGCAGGTCGCGCTGGAGCTGGCGATGGTCGACGCCGACCTGAGCGGCCTGCCCGAGGACCCGGCGCAGGCCCGCGACCTGCTCGGTGACCAGCTGGAACTGGCCTGGCACGAGCTGATCGGACCGCAGTGGCCGCGCCTGCACGAGGTGCTGGCCGCCGACATCGACCACCGCACCCGGCGCCTCGGCGAGGGCGGCATCGAACTGGCGCTGGCCGATCTGCACTCACGGGTGAAGCTGACCGGTGACGTGCTGACCGTGGAAAGCGCGACCCGGGCGCGCACCCCGCTCGACGAGCGTGGGCTCCTGCTGCTGCCGAGCGTGTTCGCCTGGCCGAAGGTCGGGGTGATCCTGGTGCCGCCGTGGCAGCCGTCGCTGCTGTACCCGGCACGCGGGGTGGCGAAGCTGTGGCGGCCGGCGCAGGACCCGGACCCGCGGCTGGTGGCGGTGCTCGGGCGCACCAGGGCGCTGCTGCTGCAGGTGCTCGCCGAGCCGTCGACCACCACCGCGCTGGCCCGGCGGCTGGGCCTGGCACCCGGCACGGTGTCCGGTCACCTGGGCGCGCTGGCCGGGGCCGGGCTGCTGGTGGCCACCCGCACCGGCCGCTCGGTCCGGTACGCCCGCACTCGACTTGGCACTGATCTGGTCGGCGCCTAGCCTGGAACTACCCGATGAGACAAGGGATGACGAGATGCAATTCGTCCATTTTGGACATTCTTGCGTGTTGGCCGAGACGGACGGCGCGCGGATCCTGTTCGACCCGGGCACGTTCTCGCGTGGCTTCGAGGACGTCCGCGACCTGGACGCGGTGCTGATCACCCACCAGCACTTCGACCACCTCGACGGCGATCGCCTGCCCGCGCTGCTCAAGGCGAACCCCGGTGCCAAGCTGATCATCGACCCGGGCTCCCAGGAGGCCGTGGAGAAGCTGGGGCTCGAGTCGCGGACGGCGTTGCCCGGCGACACCTTCACCTTCGGCGGCACCGAGGTCGACGTGGTCGGCGGGCACCACGCGGAGATCCACCGCGACCTGCCCGCCGTGCCGAACGTCGGCTACCTGCTCGCCGACGGCGCCTTCTACCACCCCGGCGACGCGCTTTTCGTGCCCGACCAGCAGATCGACGTGCTCGGCCTGCCGACGGCGGCGCCCTGGCTGAAGGCCTCGGAGGGCATCGACTTCCTGCGGGCGGTGAGCCCTCGCGTGGCCGTGCCGATCCACGAGAAGATCCTGGCCATGCCGGAGATGATGTACGGCATGTTCAAGAACCTGGGACCGGAAGGGACCGAGGTGCGCCCGCTCAACCCAGGCGAGCCGGTACAGCTGTGAGCGAGTAGGTCGCACCACTCGCGCCGGTTTCCAGCGCCACGTCGACGGCGTCGAGGAAGGCCTGGCGGCGGCTGGGGCGCAGCAGGTCGCTGGCGTCCACGCCCAGGCGCAGCAAACCACCCCGGCGGGCCACGCGGGCGGCGGTGAGCACGAGCGCGAAGCAGCGCAGGGTCTCGGTCCGCTGCTTCTGGCTGCCGAAACCATGCACCCGCGCGCGCCGCACCTCGCCGGTTTCCAGGTCCCGGATCGAGGTGACGTCGGCGCAGAAGCGGAAGCCGCGCTCCCGCAGTGCGTCCAGCGTGCCGCGCGAGGCCAGCCAGCGCGGCGGGGCGAAACCCCGGGTGCGCAGGCCGGCGTGGTCGAGCTGGGCCGTCGCGGCGATCAGCCGCAGGCGCGCCTCGTGTGCGGGCAGCGCGGCGAACTCCGCCTTGCGCCCGAGGTTCACCGTGCGGTGCGTGGGCGGGACGGTGTGGTCGTAGCCGTGCAGCAGCAGGTCGTCACCGCGGTCGACGCGCTGCTTGAGCCAGGAGGTCACCCCGGTCGACGGGGTGCACAGCATGGACAGCGGCACGCTGCGCCGGTCCAGCTCCTCGGCCAGCTCGGCGCAGCGGTGCAGCGTCCTCGGGTTCATGCCGGAAAGGGAAACGAGCAGCTTGGTGTCCACCCGCCCAGTAAGCGCGCCGGGAGTGACCGCGAGGTGACTTCCCGGAAGCGTGGCAGGAACTACTGCACGACGGGTTCCTTGGTGGGGGCGTCGTCCTCGCCGGCGGCCGCGTTGAGCTTGCGCTCCTCGCGCAGCGAGCGGACCGCGGCGAAGACGCCGACCGCCCACAGGACCACGATCGCGGCGTAGGTGACCGTGTAGACCCAGTCCGCGGCACCGAACTCCTTGAGCAGGGTGCGCGCGTTGGTGAACACGATCAGGCCACCGGCCAGCGCGCCGAGCAGGCGCGGCGGGAGGTGGCGGACCAGCCAGGCGGCCACCGGCGCGGCGATGATGCCACCGATCATCAGCCCGAACACCACGGTGTAGTTGAGGTTGTCCTCCTGCGACAGGGTGAACAGGAAGCCGAGGCTCGCCGCCAGCGCGACGATGAACTCCGAGGTGTCCACCGAGCCGACCACCTTGCGCGGCTCCAGCCGGCCCGACGACAGCAGCGTGGTGGTCGCCACCGGACCCCAGCCACCGCCACCGGTGGCGTCGACGAACCCGGCCACCAGGCCGAGCGGGGCGAGGAACTTGGCGCCCGGCCGCGTGCCGGTGATCAGCTTGCCCAGCTTCAGGAAGGCGAACCGGATCAGCACGTACAGCCCGAGCAGCAGCAGGATCAGCGTGATCCACACCGTCGCGTCCTCTGTGGACAGTGAAGTCAGCACGTAGGCGCCGAGCACCGCGCCGACCGCGCCGGGCACGGCCAGGATGCCCACCGTGCGCCAGTCGATGTTCTTGAACTTCCAGTGGGACAGGCCCGAAGCCAGCGAGGTGCCGACCTCGGCCAGGTGCACCGCGGCCGACGCGGCGGCCGGGGCGGTCCCGACCGCGAGCAGGGTGGTCGTGGCCGTCACCCCGAACGCCATGCCCAGGGTGCCGTCGACGAGCTGGGCCAGCAGGCCCGCCAATCCGAACAACAGGAACGTGCGCATGGGAACCTCGGTTCGCAGGATGGCGGCACGATTGCCGGAACCGCCGTGAACGGGGAGGGAGAAAGGAAGAATTCGACTGAGCGAAGAAGGCCGCGCGTCAGCGGCGGCAGAGAGCGGAATCGACGCGCACGAGATCGATGTGCCTGCGCTGGACCAGCGCGATCACATCGAGGAGGTGCACCTGCGTCGTCACGATCACGATGGTCCCAGACGTCCACGTGCTGTTCCAGCACTTCCCAGATGGTGAGCGGTACGGAGAAAAATGCCCCGAACGGCCTATGACTGGATTTCCTTCACCACCGACTACGGCCTCGACGACGGGTTCGTCGCGGCCTGCCGCGGGGTGATCGCCCAGCGCGCGACCCTCGTCCGCGTGCTCGACGTGAGCCACGCCATTCCCCCGCAGCACGTGCGCCACGGCTCGGCCGTGCTCGCGCAGACCGTGCCCTACCTGCCCGAGGCCGTGCACCTGGCGGTGGTCGACCCCGGCGTCGGCACCAGCAGGCTCGGCGTGGTCGTGGTGACCGACCGCGGGCTGCTGGTCGGGCCGGACAACGGCCTGCTGCTGCCCGCGGCCGAAGCGCTCGGCGGGGTGCGCGCGGCCTACCAGCTGACCGAGCCCCGGTACCGGTTGCGGCAGGTCTCGGCCACCTTCCACGGCCGCGACATCTTCGCGCCCGCCGCCGCGCACCTGGCGCTGGGCGCGGATCCGGCGGACTTCGGCGAGCCGGTGTCCGACCTGGTCCGGCTGCCCGAGCCCAAGGTGCTCGCCCGCCCGGGTCAGCTGGTCGCGGAGGTGCTGACGATCGACCGGTTCGGCAACGTCCAGCTCGCCGCCACCGCGCTGGACCTCGACCTGGCCGAACTGTCCGGGTTCCTGGTCGTGCGCTGTGGTGCGCACCAGCTGGTCGTGAGCCGCGGGCGCACCTTCGCCGACCTGCCACCGGGTGAGGGCGTGCTGTTCACCGACTCGGCCGACCAGCTGGCGGTGGCGGTCAACGGCGGTTCGGCCGCCGCGTCACTCGGCCTTCACACTGCGTGGTCCGCACGGGGGACGACCCCCGGACCCCCGAACTACTCGGGAGGTTCGGCGTCCCAGGTCTGCACGGTGACGGCGTCGCCGACGGCGAGCTGACCGGGCCGGACCACAGCGGCCTTCATGCCGAAGGCGATCTTGCCGGCCGGCACCCGGCGGTACTTGGCCAGCGAGCGGATCGGCTCGGAACCGGCGCGCTTGCCGGTTTCCTGGTCGACCAGCGGAACCGTGCAGCGCAGGCACTTCTTCGCGTAGGCCAGTTCGACGCCACCGGCGGCGAAGGTGCGCACGGTGTCTTCGACGTGCGGTTCGGCCCAGCCGGCGACCACGATGTTGGCGCGGAACCGGTCCATCGGCACCGGGTCCCCGCCCGCCGAGGCGATCCGCTCGTTGAGTGAGTCCAAAGAGGACTCCGAGACCACCAGCACGGCGTGGCCGTCGGCGAAGGCGGCGGTGCCCGCGGTCAGCCCGCTGGTCACCCGTTCGTGCTCGGGCGTGACGCGCAGGAACACCGACGGCTCGCCGATCACCGTGGAGAACCACTCGGCGGCCTCGGCACCCTGGTGCACGCCCTTGCCGTCGAAGGTGAACACCGAGGCCGCGTGCCGCGGGCCGTCCACGGCGACCTCGTGCACGAGGTCCTCGACGCCCGGCGCGCGCAGGCGCAGCCGGGCGCCGTCGTCGAGCACCTCGACCCGGACCGCGGCCAGCACCGGGTGGCGGCGCTGGCTGCGGAAGGTGCCGTCCGGCGCGGCCGCCATGAAGGTGCGGTCGTGCCGGATCCCGGCGGCGGTCACCTCGGCGACGGGCAGCTCGACGCCACCGCACCCCTTCACCGGGTAGTGGACGAGCTTCGCGATACGGGCCACGCCACCAGGCTAAAGGACCTGCGAGAGGAACCGCTGCAAGCGCGGGCTCTCCGGCTCCTCGAAGACCTGCGCCGGTTCACCCAGTTCGACGATCCGGCCGTGGTCCATGAACGCCACGTGATCGGCGACCTGCCGCGCGAAGCCCATCTCGTGGGTCACCACCAGCAGGGTCAGCCCCCGCTCGGCGAGCCCGGCCATCAGCTCCAGCACGCCCTTGACCAGCTCCGGGTCCAGCGCGCTGGTGGCCTCGTCGAACAGCATCACCTCGGGGTCCATCGCCAGCGCCCTGGCGATCGCCACCCGCTGCTGCTGCCCGCCGGACAACGCCGCGGGCCGGTAGGGCGCCTTGTCGGCCAGGCCGACCTCGGCCAGCCGGTCACGCGCGACCTGCTCCGCCTCGGCCTTGTCCAGCCGCTTCACGCTGCGCAGCGGCAGGGTGATGTTGTCCAGCACGGTCCGGTGCGGGAACAGGTTGAAGTGCTGGAACACCATGCCCACGCGCCGGCGCAACTGGTCGGCGTCGGTGGCCACCACGCTCTCGCCGTCGAGCAGGATGTCGCCGGAATCCGGCTCCTGCAGCCGGTTGACCACCCGCAGCAGGGTGGACTTCCCGGAGCCGGACGGGCCGATCACGCAGGTGGTCTCGCCCTTGCCGACCCGCAGGTCGACCCCGCGCAGCACCTCGAGCGTGCCGAAGGACACGTGGATGTCGCGCAGTTCCACACTCGCCGCGCCGCTCATGGGCCGACCTTCCCGCCGGCCACCAGGTCCAGCTCGTCCTCGTCGCGCCGGTCGATCTTGCGCCCCTGGCGCAGGCGCTTGTCGATGAAGTTGACCAGGTGCGTCAGCGGCACGGTGATCACCAGGTACAGGAACCCGGCGGCGACCAGCGGCGAAAGGTTGCCGGTGTTCGCCGCGAGGTCCTGGCCGATCCGGAACAGGTCGCGCTGCGAGGACAGCAGGCCGAGGAAGTAGACCAGGCTGGAGTCCTTGATCAGCGCGATGAACTGGTTCACCAGCGCGGGCAGCACCCGCCGCACGCCCTGGGGGATGACCACCAGCAGCATCGCCTTGCCGTAGCCCATGCCGAGCGCGCGGCTGGCCTCCAACTGTCCTTTCTCGACACTCTGGATACCGGAGCGGAAGATCTCGCCGATGTAGGCGGCGGCGATCAGGCTCAGCGCCAGGATGCCCAGCGGGTACGGGTTGTTGCCGACGATGTCCCGCGCCAGCACGCCGAGCCCCTGGCCGATCAGCAGGATCGTCAGGATGGCAGGCAGGCCGCGGAAGATGTCGGTGTACACCCGGGCGGGCCAGCGCAGCCACCGCTTCGCCGACAGGCCCATCACCGCGAGCACCATGCCGAGCAGGGTGCCCAGCAGAGCCGAGGAGACGGCGAAGATGAGCGTGTTCAGCAGCCCGGTGCCCAGGAGATCGGGGAAGACCTCCCAGATGTACTCCCAGTTCAGGAAGGTGTCCAGCAGAACGTCCACTTAGGACGCCTGGAACTCGGGAGCGGCCGGGGCGGTGGGCAGGAACTGCTGGTGCAGCCGCGCCCAGGTGCCGTCGGCGATCACCTGCTTGAGCCCCTCGTTCAGCTTGCCGAGCAGCTCGGTGTTGCCCTTGCGCACGGCGAACCCGTGCGGCACGTCGGTGGTGAACGGCTTGACCACCTTGAGCTTCGCGCCTGTGTTGTTCCTGTCGTCGGTGACGTTCTTCTCCGCGATGGTCAGGTCGAGGATGTAGGCGTCGACCGAGTCGGTCTTCAGCGCGGTCAGCGCGGCGGCGTAGTCGGGGAAGCGCACCGCCTGCGCGGCGGGCACGGTCGTGGTCAGCCACTTGTCGCCGACGGTCGCCTGGATCACCGCGACCCGCTTGCCAGCCAGTGAGTTCTCGTCGGTGACCGGCGAGCCCTCCTTGGCCTGGATGCTCATCACCTCGTAGTTGTAGGGCGCGGAGAAGTCGACGTTCTTCTTGCGCTCCTCGGTCTGCGCGATCGCGGAGCTGGCGAGGTCGAACTGGCCGTTGGCGACCTGGCCGAGCAGCGAGGAGAACTCGGTCGCGGAGAACTCGAGCCGGAGGTCCTGCTTGGCCGCGATGGCCTTGAGCAGCTCGTTGTCGAACCCGGTGTAGTTGCCGTTCTCCAGGTAGATGTTCGGCGGCGCGTCACTGAGCGTGCCCACGCGCAGGGCGGCGGAACCTTCGTCGCCGCCGCTGCACGCGGTGAGCAGGAGCGCGGCGGACAGGGTGGCGAGCAGTGCCTTCTTCATCGTCATTTCCCCTCAGAGACCCGGGTTCGGCACCGGCAGGCCGGGACCACCCGGCGCCAGCTCGGCGGGCAGCGGCTCGGTCTTGAAGAACTGCCCGTGCAGGCGCTGGACCGTGCCGTCGGCGATGGCCGCGGACAGGCCCCGGTTGAGCTTGTCCAGCAGTTCCTTGTTGTCCTTGCGGACGGCGAACGCGGACGGGGTGTCCTTGGTCTCCACCGTGTAGCCGAACTCCAGCGGCACGTCCGGGTTCTGGTCGAGGTACTTCTGCCCGATGTCCTTGGGCACCACCCAGCCGTCGAGCGTGCCGTTGCGCAGCTGCGCGAAACCGGCGTTGTAGTCCGGGAAGCGCACCACCTCGGCGCCGGGGACCTTCTTGCTGGCGAAGTCGTCCTGCACGGAGGCCTGGACCACCCCGAGGCGCTTGCCAGAGAACTGCGGGATCTCCTTGAGCCCGGCGTCCTTCTTCGTCACGATCGTGGTGAAGCCGGTGCTGTAGCCGTTGGAGAAGGCGACGGTCTTCTTGCGCTCGTCGGTGGTGGAGATGGTGGAACTGCCGATGTCGAAGGTCCCGTTGTTCACGCTGGCCAGCAGGCTGGCGAACTCGGTGCCGACGAACTCCACCGAGAAGCCCTCGCGGCGGGCGATGTCGCGCAGCAGCTCGTTGTCGTAGCCGGTGAAGGTGCCGTTCTCCAGGTAGATCGACGGCGGCGCGTCGGCGAGGGTGCCGACCCGCAGGGTCTGCCCGCCGGGGTCACCGGCGGACGACCCGCAGCCGGCCAGTGCGAGCAGCGCGGTGGCGATGGCAAGGGTTCTGGACAGCGTGGATCTCATGCTTCTTTCCGGGGTTCGGGCGCGTGTCGGCGCGGCAGGTTCGCGCCAACACTAAGGATTTCGCCCGTCCCGGAAATGCCGTCCCACACCGTGGACACGCCCCGGTGCGCTTGCTCACAGGAGGTCTAGAGGATGGCCGCCGGCGCGTAGTCCGCGTGCTCGGGGAAGCGCTGCAACACGCTCTCGACGCGCTTGACCACCGCGTCGACCTGAGCCGTGGCGACCCCGGTGAACGAGATGCGGTCGGCGAGCAGTTTCTCCAGCTCACCGGCGTCCAGCGGGATCCGCTCGTCGGCGGCGAGGCGCGCGACGAGGTTGTTCTCGCCGGTGCCCTCCTCGCGCATGGCCAGCGCGACGGCGACCGCGTTCTCCTTGATCGCCTCGTGCGCGGTCTCACGGCCGACGCCCGCGCGCACCGCGGCCATCAGGACCTTGGTGGTGGCCAGGAACGGCAGGTAGCGAGCAAGCTCACGGTCGACGACGGCCGGGTAGGCGCCGAACTCGGTGAGCACCGTGAGGAAGGTCTCGAAGAGGCCGTCCAGCGCGAAGAACGCGTCGGGCAGCGCGACGCGGCGCACCACGGAATCGGAGACGTCGCCCTCGTTCCACTGGTCGCCGGAAAGCTCGCCGATCATCGAGAGATACCCGCGCAGGACGACGGCGAGTCCGTTGACCCGCTCGCAGGAGCGCGTGTTCATCTTGTGCGGCATGGCCGAGGAGCCGACCTGCCCGGCCTTGAAGCCCTCGGTGACCAGCTCGTGCCCGGCCATCAGGCGGATCGTCTTGGCCAAGCTGGACGGTGCCGCGGCGAGCTGGACCACAGTGGACAGCACGTCGAAGTCGAGCGAGCGCGGGTACACCTGGCCGACGCTGTCGAACCGGTTGGTGAACCCGAGGTGCTGAGCCACTTTGGACTCGAGGGAGTCCAAAGTAGACTTGTCGCCAAGGAGATCGAGCATGTCCTGCCCGGTGCCGACCGGACCCTTGATGCCCCGCAGCGGGTAGCGGTCGAGCAGGTTCTCGAGGCGGTCGTACGCGACGAGCAGTTCGTCGGCCGCGGTGGCGAAGCGCTTGCCCAACGTGGTCGCCTGCGCGGCGACGTTGTGGGAGCGACCGGCCATCACCAGATCGGTGTGCTCGACGGCGAGGCCCGCCAACCTGCCCAACACCGCCACGACGCGCCCGCGAACGAGCTCCAGTGACCGCTTGAGCTGGAGCTGCTCGACGTTCTCGGTGAGGTCGCGGGAGGTCATCCCCTTGTGCACGTGCTCGTGCCCGGCGAGCGCGTTGAACTCCTCGATGCGAGCCTTCACATCGTGGCGGGTGACCCTTTCCCGCTCGGCGATGGACGCGAGGTCCACCTGGTCGAGCACGCGCTCGTAGTCCTCGATCACCCCGTCGGGCACCTCGACACCCAACTCGCGCTGGGCGCGGAGCACCGCGAGCCAGAGCTCACGCTCGAGCCGGACCTTGTTCTCCGGGGACCACAACGCGACCAGCTCAGCAGACGCATAACGGGCGGCGAGCACATTGGGGATGGAGGGCTTCTCACTCACCGGCCCAGGCTATCCCCCGCCCACCCACCCTCTCGGGCCCCATGGTCCATGTCACGAATGTGGCTTTCGAGACATCCAACGTCCCGAAAGCCACTTTCGTGGCACCACCCCTCGCCCGGAGCCCACCCGCCCCTCCAAAACCAACCCCACCAGAAACAAGCCCCGGGGAGCCTCACCCGCCCCTCCCAGAAGCGACCCCGCAGAAACGAGACCCGGGAGCCCCAAGATCACCACCCCCTCCAAACGGAAGTCGGGCACCACACTCGCCCCCAAGCCCACCCAGCCCTCCCCATCCCCGGTCCCAAGCCAAAAACACGGCGAAGACCCTGATGTCAAGGCATCTCTCCCGCCTTGACATCAGGGTCTTCGCCGTAGTCACACTAAAAACCCGGGGTGGCCCACCAGCCAGAACACAAAGAACATCCCCCACCCACCACGGGGGGCGTCCCTAGGCCAGTCTACCGCCCACCACCCACGCACCCCCGTTGTCCACAGAGGTTGTCCACAGGTAGGCCCAACTGGGGACAACTCACGACAGTGCCTCCCGCAGCATGCGGCCCGCCACCGCTCTCGGGTCCGGGTCGATTTCGATCAGGGCGTTCACCACGGCGCCGTCGACCAGGGCGACCAGGCGTTCCAGTTCGGCGGCATCCACCGGCGTGCCGGAGCGGGCGAAGATTTCCAGGAGCAGGTGGTCCAGCTCCGCCGAGAGGGTGCGCATCAGGGGGCGCAGGTACTTGCGCCGTCCCGTGGCGACCAGGCGTTCGTACCGCAGCAACACGGCTTCGGCGTCGGCTTCGCGGTCGTCCCGCTCCGGGCCGAGCAGCAGTTCCAGCACCAGGTCGACCAGCGAGCGGTCCCTGGCTTCCTCCAGGCACTGCCTGCCCTGCACCAGTTCGAGCCGGGCGTGGTGCTCGACGGCCGCGGTCACCAGTTCCTCGAGCGAGTCGAAGTAGTACGTGGTCGACGCCAGTGGCAGGCCTGCGCGTTCGGCGACGGCCCGGTGCCGGATCGCGTCGAAACCGCTCTCGGCCAGCAGCTGCGAAGCCGCCTCGATGAGCGCGGCTCGGCGGCGCTCACCCTTCGGCGTGCTCGCGGCAGTGGTCATGGGCGGACATTTTGCCAGTCCGCCACGCGCCCGCCGGTCAGAACCGCTTGGCGAGCGCGTCGGCGACACCCTGCATGTCCTTGGCGAACGGGGCGTCGGTCGAACCGGGGGCCGGGATGCTCAGCACCAGCACGGTCGCGCCGGTCGGGGACTGGGCCTCCGCGCGCAGCGTGCCCTCCGGCTGGGTGGCCAGAGTCAGCGACACCCCGGCGGGCACCACCGACGCGGACACGACCCCGCCGCCGACCGGGAACGAGGCGGACCGGAAGTCCGTCGAACACACGCGACCGGGCATCGCCGTCCCGTCCTGGGCGGGGACCGGGAGCTCGCCAGCGAGGGCGGTGGCGAGCTCCCGGTCCGCCTGGTCGCACCCGAAGGTGCCTTCGGCCCGAGGGCCGGTCTCCCCGGTCGTCTCGCCCCCCTGCATGGGCGAGTCGGACGGGAAGCTTTCTGGTGCCGCGACCGGTGGACGCCCGGGCCGGTCCCCAGGTTGCCCCATGGGGCCCAACTGGGTGTTGCCGTTCACCTCTTCGGTCGAAGCAGGAGCCGCCGCGGAGGTCTCGTCCCCGCTCTCGCGGACGCCCGTGATCACCCCGGCACCCACGAGTACCACCAGGACGGCGCCGCAAACCGCCGAAACCGCGTTGCGCCTGCGCACCTTCGCCCGGTGCGACGCCCTGGTCACCCGGCCGAGGTCGAACGTCGGCTCGGGGGGCTCGCCCGGCGCGTCGCGGAACAACGTCTCGAGCTGCCGGTCATCCACGGGAGTCCACCTCCTCACCGAGTCCACCCAGTACCTTCCGCAGGTTTTCCAACCCGCGGGCGGTCTGGCTCTTCACCGTCCCTTCGGAACACCCGAGCGCCTTCGCGACGCCGCTGACGTCCAGCCCCTCGAAGTACCGGAGCACCAGCACCGCCCGCTGTCTCGACGGCACCCCGCGCAGCCCGGCCAGGAGGTCCTCCCTGGTCGCGACCTGATCGTCGAGCCGGGGACCGCCCTGACCGGCGGGTTCCGGCAGCTCTTCCACCTGCCGCTCCCGCCGCCACGGCCGCCGTGACTCGTCGATCGAGGCACGGACCAGCGTCTTGCGCAGGTAGGCGTCGGTCGCCGCGCGGTCGCGGATCTTCCGCCACCGCCGGTGCAGCGAGACGAACGCCGTCTGCGCGAGATCGTCCGCGCGATGCCAGTCGCCGCAGAGCATGTACGCGGTTCTACGCACGGAGTCCCGCTTGGCGGCGAAGTACTCCGCGAACTCCTGCTCCTCGCGCTGGTCCACGCGGTTGGCTCTCCGCTCCTCGGGTGTTCGACAGGGTAGACGGAACCGGGCCCGTCCACGGTTGCACGGGTTCGCGAACGGATCCACCGGAACCGGGATTCCACCAGAACGTTTGAAAGCGCAACGAACGATATGGTGTGATCCGGCCGTGACCTTCGCAACGAGCCCGACCATCGATCTTCGATCGGACACCGTCACCCGCCCGGATGAAACCATGCGCGCCGCGATGGCCTCCGCCGAGGTCGGGGACGCGGTGATCGACGTCGACCCCACCATGCGGCAGTTGGAGGAGCGCACCGCCGAACTGCTCGGCCTGCCCGCCGCGCTCTGGGTGCCGAGCGGGACGATGGCGAACGTCATCGCGCTGACCCTCTACCTCGGCCGCGGTGACCGCTTCCTCGCCCCGCGCGACGCCCACGTGCTGGTCCGCGAGCTGGGCACCTCGGCGTGGCTGGCCGGCGGCATGCCCGAACCGCTCGAACCCGACGCCGGTCCCGGCCGTCCGACGGCGGCCTCGCTGGCCAGGGCGATCGGCCCGCGGGACAACAGCTACCTGCTGCTGCGGACCACGCTGCTCTGCCTGGAGAACACCCACAACGCCGCGGGCGGCTTGGTGATCCCGCCGCACGAGCACGCGCAACTGGCCGCCACGGCGAAGGAAGCCGGGCTCAAGGTTCACCTGGACGGCGCACGGCTGTGGAACGCCGCCGTCGCGCTCGACCTGCCGGTGGCCGCGCTCGCGGTCGGCGCCGACACCGTGTCGGTCTGCTACAGCAAGGGTCTCGGCGCGCCGGTCGGCTCGGCGCTCGTCGGCGGCCGCGAGTTCATCGAGCAGGCCAGGCGGATGCGGCAGATGCTCGGCGGCGGGGTGCGCCAGGGTGGTGTGCTCGCCGCGGCCTGCCTGCGTGCGCTGGAGAACATGGACGACCTCGCCCAGGACCACGAGAACGCGCGGCGGCTGGCCGAGGGGCTGGCGGAGATCGGCTGGGCGGTCGGCGCGCCGCAGACGAACATCGTGCTGGCCGGGGTCCCGGACGTGCCGCTGACCATTTCCCGGCTGGAGAACGCGGGCGTGCTCGCCTCGCCGATGGCGGGCAAGGTCCGGTTCGTGACCCACCGCGACGTTTCCGCGCCGGATATCGACGAGGCGCTCCGCCGCATCAAATCCGCTGCCGGTCAGTGAAAGGAACGCGATGAACTGGGTGGTCTTCGACTTCGGCGAAGTGATCGTGCAGCGCACGGAAGCACTGCCGGAACTCGCCACGCGTTTCGGCGCTTCCCTCGGCGACTTCGAGCCGGTCTACTGGAAATACCGCGACGAGTTCGACGCGGGCGGCAGCGACCTCGAATACTGGCGCGCGATCGGCGCCGAACTCGGCAGCGAGGTGGATGACACCCGTTCGGCTGAACTCACCGCGCTGGACATCGAGGGCTGGTCGCGCACCGACCCGGAAACCCTGGCGTTGCTGGCCGAACTGGACGAGGCCGGGGTGCCGCTGGCCCTGCTGTCCAATGCCTCGTCGTCCATGGGCCGCTGGGTGGAAGCGCAGGGGTGGGCGCGGCATTTCCGGCACTTGATCTTTTCCGGTGACCTCGGCGTGCTCAAACCCGATGCGGCGATTTTCGCCGCATTGCTGGATCGGCTCGGTGCACCCGGTGAAGAATGCCTCTTCTTCGATGACCGCCAGACGAATGTCGATGGTGCGATCGCTGCCGGATTGCACGCCGAAAGGTGGATCGGCAGCGCGGGAGCGCGGTCACAGTTGGGCTGGAAGAGTGCTGCGGGGCCGCTGCCGTTCAGTTGACGAGCGGCACGACCTAGAGTGGGCACCGTCTGTTGCTTCCGTCACAGTTTCCCGAGGTGCTTGCATGACCGGTCCCGGCCCGGTGCCGATCGACTACTCGCAGCCGAGCCAGGCCCGTTTCCACGACGCGCTGCTGGGCGGTGTCGATCACTACGAGGCGGACCGGGCGATGATGCGGCGGGTGCTCGAGGTCGCCCCCGAAGCGCCCGTGGTGGTGCGGGAACTCCAGCAGTGGATGCTGCGGGCGGTGCGGTTCCTGGCCGAGCGGTGCGGGGTCGAGCAGTTCGCCGACCTCGGCGCGGGCCTGCCCACCGAACCGACCATCCACCAGGTCGTGCAGCAGTTCCACCCGCGCGCGCAGGTGGTCTACGTGGACAACGACCCGCTCGTGCTGGCGCACGGCCGCGCCCGGATGGCCAACTACGACTCCACGCACTTCCTCGGCTGCGACTTCACCGATCCCAAGGAGACGCTCGGCGAGCTCGCCGTGCACCTCGACCTGGAGCAGCCGGTCGGGCTGGTGGTCTGCGCGCTGCTGCACCACCTCGACGACCTCGGCCAGGCGAAGAAGGTGCTGCACGGGTACGTGGACGCGCTGGCGCCCGGGTCGTACGTGCTGCTCACGCACGTGCACGACGCCGGCGACGGCAGTGAGGCGGACCGCGTCACCAAGGAGGTCCTGAAGCTGTATCAGGGCACCCCGCTCAGCGCGGTGGCCCGCTGCCGGGAGCAGATCGCCTCCCTGCTCGACGGCCTGGAGATCCTCGACCCGGGCCTGGTGCACGCGCACGAATGGTGGCCGGACGGCCCGCGCATCCTGCCGGTGCACAACCTGCACCGGATGATGCTGTGCGCGGTGGCCCGCAAGCCTTAGGACAGCGCCAGCAGTACGACGTTGCCCGCCGCGAGCAGGCCCAGCACCAGCGCGGGCAGGTACCGGCCGAGCTGGTCGCGCACCCGCAGGTGGACCACGACCGCCCCGGCCATCAGCAGCACCAGGCCCGCCGACGCGGCGATGCCCAGCCACACCACCCAGAAGCCGATCAGCAGCCCGGCGACCGCGGCCAGTTCCAGCGCCCCGACCAGCCTGTCCCCGGCCGGGGTGATCCGCAGGTGCGCCGCCGTCTCCCGCATGGCAGGCGCCCCCGCCAGCTTCGACCCGCCCGCCGCGCAGAACACCGCGGCCAGCACGACGGACAGGGGCGAGAACACCAGGCCGCTCGAGGTCATCCGGTCAGTCTGCCGCGCCGGCGCCCCCGGGCGTGAGGGTCAGGGGCGCAGGCGCTTCGGGTCGTTCTTGCCCTTGATGGCGCCGTAGGCCGCGGTGCCGACGAACAGCACGCCACCGATCACCGCCAGCCAGAACAGGCCCTTGACCACGAATCCGAGCACGGTGAACGCCAGCCAGATGACGATCAGCGCCCCGACGATCTTCCAGAACATGGCATCCTCCGCGATTGCTCGACTTGCCCCCACACTCCCACGCCGGGTGCCTGATCAGCTCGTCATCCGGGCAACGTTCAGGGAAAAGCCGGGGTTCCCCCGAGCCAGCCACCCAGGCGCCGGACGGCCTCGGTGATGTCCTCGCTCGCCCCGGCGAAGCTGAAGCGGACGAACTTGCCGCCGTCCACCGGGTCGAAGTCGATGCCGGGGGTGATCGCGAGCCCGGTGTCGGCGAGCAGCCGCTGGCACCAGCTCAGGCTGTCGCCGGTGTGCGCGGAGACGTCGACGTAGGCGTAGAAGGCGCCGTCGACCGGGGCCGCGTTCTCCAGGCCGATGCCGCGGAGGCCGTCGAGCAGCAGGTCGCGGTTGGCGCGGTAGTGCGCGACGTGCCCGTCCAGCTCGGCGTAGGACTCCGGGTGGAAGGCGGCGACCGCGGCGCGCTGGGCCAGCGCGGGCGGGCAGATGGTGAAGTTGCCGGTCAGCACGTCGACCGCGCGGTGCAGCCGCTGCGGCACCAGCATCCAGCCGAGTCGCCAGCCGGTCATCGCGAAGTACTTCGAGAACGAGCCGAGCACCAGCGCCTCGCCGGAGCTCTGCCAGGCGCACGCGGCCTCGGCGTCGTAGGTGATGCCGTGGTAGATCTCGTCGCTGATCAGCTGCACGCCGTGGGAGGCGCACCAGCCGGCGATGGCGGCCAGCTCACCCGGCGGCAGCACGGTGCCCGCCGGGTTGGTCGGGCTGGCCACGATCAGGCCCTTGATCGGGCCGAGCGAGTCGAGGAGGTCCACGGTGGGCTGGAAGCGGGTGCTCGCGTCCACGCCGAACTCGACCACCTCGCAGCCGAGCGTGGTCAGCAGGTTGCGGTAGGCGGGGTAGCCGGGGCGGGCCATCGCGACCCGGTCGCCGGGGTCGAAGGCGGACAGGAACGAGAGCAGGAAGCCGCCGGAGGAGCCGGTCGTGACGATCACGTCGTCGGCGCTGACCTCGAGCGAGTACTGGCGGTCGTAGTGCTCGGCGATCGCTTCGCGCAGCTCCGGGATGCCGAGCTGGACGGTGTAGCCGAGGTTGTCGTCGTGCAGGGCTTTCTCGGCGGCCTCGCGGACCGGGCGCGGCGCGCCCGCCGTCGGCTGGCCTGCCGCGAGCGAGACCACGTCGCCGTGGGAACGGCGGCGGGCCTGGGCGGCGGAGAGCACATCCATCACGTGGAACGGGGGGACGTCGGCGCGGCGGGCCGGACCGGGGAACGTGGCCATGGGCCCGAGCGTAGGTGCGTTGCGCAAGTGTGATCTCCGCGGCCGCAACTGAACAGCGCGGATGGCGTCTAGAAGGGTGTACCGGACCTTCTGGGGGTTGGAACGTGAAAAAGCTGATCTTGGCGGCGACCGGGGTGGCCACGGCCGTGGTGCTGGGGGCGTGCTCGGCCGGGGGAGGGTCGGGGGCCCCGGCCGGGGCGGCCGCGCCCGCCGGTGAGGTCGCGCCGGTGGTGACCACGACCTCGCCGCCCCCGGTGCCGGTGGAGACGACGACCAGCGCACCCGCGCCTTCCTCCACCCCGTCCTCTTCGGAGAAGCCGACGACCACGAAGCCGAAGCCGTCGACGAAGAAGCCCGCCCCGAAGCCGAAGCCGAAGCCCGCGGCGGGGGTGCCGTGCTCGATCACCTCAGGGGCCTGCGTGGACCTGTCGGCGAAGAAGACCTGGATCCTGCGGGACGGCGCCGTGGCCTACGGGCCGGTGCCGATCACCGCGGGCAAGAAGGGCCACCCGACGCCGGTCGGCACGTTCAGCGTGTCCCACAAGGTGAAGAACTACCACAGCAGGGAGTTCGACGCGCCGATGCCGAACTCGGTGTTCTTCGTGCCGGGCATCGCCTTCCACAGCGGCAGCCTGTCGCAGCAGTCGCACGGCTGCATCCACCTGTCGCCGGGCGCTTCGGCGAAGTACTTCTCCACCCTGAAAGTAGGAGACTCCGTCCAGGTCGTGCGCTGACCCGAATGCTATGAGTGGGGCATTACTTGCAATCGATGCAAGTAATGCCCCACTCATAGCATTGGCCGCGGGTCAGTAGCCCTGGTAACCGCCGCCGCCGGCCATGGCTTTCAGGCCGGGGTGGCCTTCGAAGCCGCCGTAGCGGTCGAAGGTGTAGCGGACGCCGGCGATGATGTTGTCCACCGGGTTGTAGATGTCGTCGTGGCCGGGCAGCTTGTGCGCCTGGAACGTCGGGTCGATGCACTGCATCAGGCCCTTGGACGGGGTGCCCTTCGCCGCGTTGGAGTCCCAGTCGTTGAGGGCGTGCGGGTTGCCGCCGGACTCCTTCTCGATGATCGTCCAGATCTCGTCGATGTTCTCTTCGGTGACCGGGATGCCGTTCTCCTGCAGGATCTTGATGGCTTCCCGGATCCACTGCTCGACGTTGCCGGGCGGCGGGCCACCCGAGGGCGGGCCCCCGCTCGGGCCGAGGCCGCCGCCACCGCCGGAGGCACCACCGCCACCGCCGCTGGACGAGCCGCCACCGCTGGACGAGCCACCACCCCCGGTGGAACTGCCGCCGTTCCCCGTGGAGTTGGCGCTGCCGGGCGGGGTGACCGAGGAGAAACCGCCCTCGATCTCCTTCTTCATCAGCTCCTGCGACTTGGCGATCTTGGTGTCGGCCTCGTCGAGGAGCTTCTGGATGTCCGTTTTGGCGTTGCTCGCCGTGGTGTCGTTCGCGGCCTTGGCGGCGGCGATGATCGCGTCCGGGCTCGGGTTCGGCGCCTGCCCGTTGTTCGCCTGCTGCTGGGCCGCCGCGACCGCGTCGTCGGTGGCCTTGATCTTGTCGTCGATGGCCTTCTTCGCGTCGTCGCGGGTGGTCTCGACCTTGCGCTTGATCTCGGTGAGGTCCTTCTGCAGGCCCTCGAGCTCGGCCGCGACCTCGTCGAGCTTGTCCTTGAACTTCTTGCCCGCGTCCCCGACCTTGGCCACGTAGGCGAAGAACTCGTCGGCCGCCGGGCCGTCCCACACGCCGTGCTGGAGCCCCGCCGAGGCGCTCTTCAGCTCGGCGGCGTGGTCGTCGGCGTTCGCGCCGGCTTCCTTGAATTCGTCGGCTGCCTTCTGAATGGTGGCCGGATTGACCTTTTCGACCTCTTTGGCCTTGTTTTCGACTTCCGGCCATTCCGCCGGTAATCCGAGCACGCTCATGGTGGGGCCCCCTTACGCCAGGTGCAGTTCTGTCACGCCTGGCGTTGCTGCCGGGCAATGGCCTCGCCGGAGGCCTGGTCGTTCTCCTCGATCAAGCCCGCGGCTCGCAGCAGCGCGTCGCTGAGCGAGGTCATCAGCTTGCCGCCCGCCTCGAACTCCGAGTGCACCCCGGTCTGGAAACCGCCCAGTGCGCCCTTGACGTCCTCCGAGCCGCCCATGGCGCCGAACGGGTTGTGCTCCCCTTCGACCGGCATGACCTTGCCCTTGGACTTGTCGAACTCGTCGCGCAGCTTGGCCACCCGCCGCGCCGCGATCCCCATCGACTCCGAGTCGTACACAGGCACGTCTGGTCATCCCCTTCAGCAAGCCGCCGTCCACCCGATCAGACGGAGTGGTCACGGTGGCGGTTCCCGCGATTACTTTAGAACTTTCGCCGCGCCGCGCGCGTGCTTTCACCCACTGACGTGTTTGTAGCATCTCCCCGAGAGGTGTGGGGGTGTCGTGAAGCCGTTGAACCCGGGAGACCCGCGGCAGGTGGGGCGGTACCGGCTGCTCGCCGCGCTCGGGGAGGGCGGCATGGGCCGGGTGCTGCTCGGTGTCGCGCCGGACGGGCGGCTGGTGGCCCTCAAGCAGGTCCACCCCGGTTTCGCGCACGACCCCGGGTTCCGCGAGCGCTTCCGCCGGGAGGTCGCCACCTCGCGCATGGTCTCCGGTGCCTACACCGCGGCGGTGATGGACGCCGATCCGGACGCGCCCACCCCGTGGCTGGCGTCGGTGTTCGTGCCGGGGCCGTCGCTGACCGAGGCCGTGGCCGCCGGTGGGCCGCTGCCGCCCGGCTCACTGCGATACCTGGCCGCGGGGCTGGCGCTGGCGCTGACCGAGATCCACCGCGCCGGGCTGGTGCACCGCGACCTCAAGCCCAGCAACGTGATCCTCGCCGCGGACGGGCCGCGGGTGATCGACTTCGGCATCGCCCGCGCGGTCGAGGGCGGCTCCGAGCTCACGCACACCGGCTCGATCATCGGCTCGCCCGGCTTCATGTCGCCCGAGCAGGCCGAGGGCCGCCCGCTCACGCCGGCCAGCGACGTCTTCTCGCTCGGCGCGCTGCTCGCGATGGCGGCCACCGGCCAGAGTCCGTTCACCGGCACGTCCACCCCGCACACGCTCTACAACGTCGTGCACAACCAGCCCGACCTGCGTGCCCTGCCACCCGAGCTCCGCCGGATCGCCGAGCCGTGCCTGGCCAAGGACCCCGCGCAGCGGCCCGGCCCCGGGTGGATCCTCGAACAGCTGGGCCCGATCGCGCCGGTCGCCGGGCCGTGGCCGCCGGTCGTGCCGCACCTGATCGACCAGCAGCGCGTCGCCGTGCAGGAAGCGCTGCACCCGCCCAAGCGCCGGAAATCACGCCGTGGCCTGGTGATCGCCGGAGCCGCGGCCGGGGTGGTCGCGCTGGTCGCCGGGTCCATCCTCGTGGTCGAGCTGACCTCGGCGGACCCGCCGCCCGCCCCACCGGCCGCCGCGGCCCAGCCCGCGCCACCCACCACCAGGGCACCCGACCCCGACCCGCTCGGCGCCGACAAGCTGCGGACCGTGGACCCGTGCCAGGTGCTCGACGGCCGGTCCGTCCCCGGCGTCGGCGTGCTCGAACCCAAGATCGGCGTGCACCTGTGGACGTGCACCTACACCGGGCCCAACGGGGACTGGGTGGACCTCGGCCTCGGCGACACCCCGCCGCTGGAGGGCGTGCCGTCCGGTGAGCTGGCCGGGCTGCCGCTGACGGTCAAGGACGGCAAGTCGTGCGAGGTGGCGGTGCCGGTCCACGGCCGCGGCGACGTGGTGCTCAAGGCGTCGACCAGCGTGACCGCGAAGCTGGACCAGCCGTGCGAGGTCGCCAAGGCCATGCTCACCGAGGCCGTCCAGCGCCTGCGGACGGACCCGCCCCAGCACGAGCAGCCGCCGGGCACGATCATCCCGGTCGACGTCTGCGCGCTCGCCTCCCCGGCCGAAGCCCAGCCCGTGCTCGGGCCGGTGCTCAAGGTCGAGCCGAAGGCGCTGCACGGCTGCCGCTGGGAGGTCTCCGGCTTCCTGGACGTCGAGCTGCTCACCAACTACCCGCCTGCGCAGTCGAAGGACGGCTACTACGACGTCACCGGCACCGTGGACGTCGACGGCACGCCGGTGTACCTGACCAAGAAGTACCGGGACGGCGCCGGTGCGAGCTGCACGCTGACGTGGCTGCACCGCCCCATCGACGACCGCAGCGCCGAGGTGGTCCAGATGCACCACAGCATCACCGGGAGCCAGCTCGCGCCCGAGGAGGTCTGCGGGCCGTCCCTCAACTTCGCCAAGCTGATCCTGCCGAAGTTGCCGAAACCGTAGAGTCGCGCCGTGCAGCCGCTTTCCCCGGACGAACCCCGTCAGCTCGGTCACTACCGCCTGGTCGCCGCACTCGGCGCGGGCGGCATGGGCCGGGTGCTGCTCGGCGTCGCGCCGGACGGCAGGCTCGTCGCGGTCAAGCAGGTGCACGCCCAGTTCGCGCACGACCCCGGCTTCCGCGAGCGGTTCCGCCGTGAGGTGGCCACTTCACGGCTGGTGTCCGGCGCGTACACCGCGGCCGTGATGGACGCCGATCCGGAAGCCGAAACCCCTTGGCTCGCCTCGGTTTTCGTCACCGGGCCGTCGTTGCGGGAGGCGGTGGACGCGGCCGGGCCGCTGCCCGTGGCGGCCGTCCGGCAGTTGGCCACCGGGCTCGCCGCGGCGCTGCTGGACATCCACCGCGCCGGACTGATCCACCGGGATCTCAAGCCGAGCAACGTGTTGCTCACCGACGACGGTCCGCGCGTGATCGACTTCGGCATCGCGCGAGCCGCCGGGGACGGGCAGGAACTGACCGGCACCGGCGCGATCATCGGCTCGCCCGCGTTCATGTCACCCGAGCAGGCCGGGACCGCGCCGCTCACCCCGGCCAGCGACGTGTTCTCCCTCGGCGCGCTGCTGGTGATGGCCGCGACCGGGCGTGGCCCGTTCACCGGCACGACCACCGCGCAGACCCTCTACAACGTGGTGCACACGCAGCCGGACCTGAGCGACGTGCCGCCGGAGGTGCGCCGGATCGCCGAGCCCTGCCTGGCGAAGAACCCCGCGCACCGCCCGACTCCGGCGCAGTTGCTCGACTTCCTCGGCCACGTCGCGCCCGGCGCCGCGCCCTGGCCCGAGGCCGTGCACGCGCGGATCCGGCAGCAGGACGCCGAGGTGCGTGCCGTGCTGTCCCTGCCGTTGCCGCCGTGGCGCCCGCCCGCGAAGCCGAAGAAGTCGCGGCGCTGGATCTGGGTGACCGCCGCGTCGGTGCTCGCCGTGCTGCTGGTGGCCGGTTCGGTGACCGTCTACCGCCTGGCGAAGGACGGGAAGGACCGGCGCGACCCGCCGGCCGCGATGTCCATTGAGGACGCTCTGACGCCGGAACGGTTGCTGCGCGCGGATCCTTGCAAGGTGCTCGACAGCGAGTACACCCCGGACGAGAACAACTCCTACACCTACCGCTGCAAGTACACCGGCACCGGGGACGTGCGGTTCGACCTGCTCCTCGGCGACCCGCTGTCCGATACCGGCATCCGCACCTCGCCGACGGTCATCGACGGTCACGGCGTGCTGCTGTCGAACATCAGCGCGGGGTGCGAGGCGATGGTCCGGCTGCCGTCGCGGCCCGGGTCCAGCGTGATGATCTACAACGAGAACAGGGACGGCGACCCGTGCGCGGTCGCCGAGGAAGCGCTGCGCGAGGCACTCGAACAACTCCGCACTCCCGTGGTGGACCGGCCGGCGGTGCCGGGCAGCCTGCTCACCGTGGACCCGTGCTCGGTGGTCGACGACGCGGCCGCGCAACAACTCCTCGGCGCCGCGGTGGAACCGGCGTCGAGGTCGTTGCGCCGGTGCGAGTGGGCCGCGCGGGACACGCTCACCGTCGTCCTCGACGAGGGTTACCCGGAGACCGAGGGCGAGGAACTCGATCTCGCCGGAACACCCGCGCGACGCAAGGAAACCTCGGGCTCCGGCTCGTTGTCGTGCGCGCTGACCTGGGTGCACCGCGAGTCGGACGGCGGCGAGGGCGAGGTCGTCCGGCTGACCTACTACTCCTCGACCGGCGGCAACGCCTGCGCGAAAGCCGAGGACGCGGCCAAGAGCGTCCTCCCCAAACTGCCGAAGGTCTAGACCTCTTCGAGGAGTTCCCAGACCCGCTGCGCGAGCAGGGTGTTGTCGGCCGGGGCGACGGTGGCCCAGTCGCGGTTGTCGGTGTTGCGGGTCAGCTGGAACAGGTAGCGACCGGCGTCCGTGTCGTGGAAGGCGACCACCCGTGGCGCCCGGTGCAGTTGCCCGTCCCGGCTCTGCCGTTCCACGCCGAACTGGCCGCGGGCGACCGTGCCGATCAGCATGCCCGCCAGTTCCTGGCACTGCCACAACGGCACACCGCGGTCCTCCAACGCTGTGACCAGTGCTTTCGCGTCACCACGGGCGTCGGCGTCGGCCTCGACCAGCACCTCGTGCGGCAAGCTCACCGAGCGGCCCACCCCCGGTTGCATCTCGCCGAGCACCGAGACCGCGGCTTCGGCCAGCGCGCTGTCCCTGGTCGGGATGAGCCACACCTCGTCGCCGTCGACCACGCCGAGCAGCGCCTCGCTGCCCACGCTCACCGCGAGCCCGTGGATCTCCCGTTCCGCCCACACCCAGACGTCGATGCTGACCTTGGGGCGGGCGAGCAGGTTGAGCAGGTCGAGCACCGCGCCGTCAGCGCGGCGCCCCCTGGCCAGGCCGCGCCCGGCGAGCGTGCGCCAGGCGCGCTCGACCAGTGCGGCCCGTTCGGCGTGGGTGTGGCCCGGCGTCGGGACGTCGAGCGCGACGTGCCGGTCGGGCAGCCCCTGCGCCTCCCAGAGCATGTCGAATTCCAGCGCGGACAGCACCAGGCTGCCGTTGGGCGAACCCACGTCGTCGTTGCTCCTCAGCGCGCGTCGCCGGCGTCGTCGCGGCCGATCACGTCGGGCGCCACCATCCGCTGGTCGGTGAACAGGTCCTTGTCGTCGATGCCGAACTTGCGCACGTGCTCGGCGTCGTGCTCGCCGTCCTGCGTGGCCGCCTGCTCCAGGAAGCCGCGGCGCTTGTCGGTCTCGCCACCCTGGCCGGACCGGCGCAGCGCGCGAGCCTCCTCCTCCGGGAGGTCGCCCATCGGCACCTGGTTCACCCGCGGGAAGGCACCGGGGGAACCACCGCGGCCGACGCCACGACCCCGCCGGTCACCGTCACCGCCTGCCATCGCCCCGCCGACCGCACCGGCGCCGAGCGCCGCCGCGCCGGAGGCGAAGTCACCGACCCCGCCCGGCTTCGGCACCGCGGTGAACCCGCCGCCGACCGACTGCGGAGTGGGTGCCTGCGGGCCGGAACCGAAGACCTTGCCCTTGCCGAGCGGGCCGTCGGCCGCGCCACCGCCCGGCGCGCCACCCTTGCCGCCGACCAGGTTGTCCGCACCGGCACCACCACCGGCGAGGCCGCCGAGCTTGCCCGCGTACCCGCCGGTCGACCCCGGCGCACCAGGGGTGCCCGGTGAGACGGGCGTGCCGATGCCGCCGGGGAACGGCTTGCCGCCGCTCTGCCCACCGGGCGGGGTCTGGCCGATCCCGCCGGGCGCGTGCGGCACCCCCGGTGCTCCGGGGACGCCGGGGTGCGTGGGGCCGGGCTGGTTCGGCGAGCCGTGCTGCGGCGGGCGGCCGGGCACGACCGGGCCACCGGCCACCGGCGGGGCGGCCGCCGGTGGCGCGGCCGCGGGCGGGGTTGCCCCGCTCGGCGCGGTTGAAGAGTCCGGAATGGACACACCGGGACGGCTGCCGCCCTGTGGCTGCGCGGGGATGCCCATCGGCGGGGTGGGCGGGTCGAAGGAGCCGGCGCCGGACTTCGTGGTCGGCATCGAGCCCTTGCCACCGCTGGTGGGCGGGCAGTCGTCGATCGGCGAGCCACCGGCGTGCACGTTGGCTGCCTGGGTGCCGATGTCCAGCGGGCTGGGTCCGCCCGGCGTCCCGGCCAGGTTGAGCGCCTCGGGCGCGTTCAGCGCCTCGGTCCAGGACAGGTTGTCGCCGCTGGCCTTGGCGTAGTCGTTGAGCACGCCGACGGCCTGCTCCTTGGCTTCACGCGAGGCCTTGACCGCCTTCGCGTGGTCGGTCTCGTAGCCGATCAGGCTCATCAGCCCGTCGCCGACCGAGTACCCGCCCGAACCGGCGCGGATCGCGCTCGACTCCGGCAGCTTGTGCAGGGTGCGGGTGAACGCCTCGCCCTGGGCGAAGATCAGCTCGGCGGACTGGGTGACCTTGTCCCCGGCGTCGCTGGAGAACCCGGCCTGCTCGACCAGCACCGCGCTGGCCCGCCCGCCGGCGCCGCTGGTCCAGGCCACGCCCAGCTTCGCCAGCTCCTCGCGCAGCGTCTTGTCGGTTTCGGCCAGCTCGGTGGCCACGGCCTTCATCGCGTCGACCGCCTCGCCGATGCCGCCGACCCCGCCGCCCGAGCGGAACTTGTCGATCTCGTCCGCGATGCCGTTGGGGGTGTACCCGTCGAACCGGTGGCCGCGGATCCGCTCCACCATCGCCGCAATGTCCACGATCTCTCCCCTAACCCCTGGATCCCAAGGTCCGAACCGCCAGCGTCGCGGCGTGGGCGGACATTTCGCACAGTTGCCGCTGGTCGAACGCGCCACGGGTGACCGGGTAGAGCTGCACCCGCAGCGTCTGCCCGGCGGCCACGCCGACCAGCGTCTCGCAGTCGCTGGGTGAGCCGCCGCGGCCGTGGTGGGCCAGCGCCGGGAAGTCCCCGACCGCGATCGGCTCGGTGTTCTTGCTGCTCTTGCGCCGGTCACCGGAGCGCCAGGCCTCGACGTCGGCCTGGGTGATCGCCTCGACGTAGTAGGTGTAGTGCGGCTCGCCCTGCGCCACCGGCAGCGAGCAGGTCGGCCCTTCGCGCTGGTTGTCCGCGGGCAGCGGCTCCGGCTCCTCGGTGATCTGCAGTTCGTCCAGTTGCTGCTCGGTGAACAGCTTGCACGGGTCGACCCCGTCGAGCCGCAGTTCCGCCGGGCGCGCGGGCAGACCCGCCGCCGCGGCCACGGGCGGCGGGGGCACGGGCGCCGGTTCGGGCGCGGACCCGCAGCCCGCCACCGTCACCAATCCGGCGGCCAGGCAGACGACCGGCCTAAGCCGGGTGGACACGCCGGTCCTCGAGGGCGCCCACGGTCGCTTCCTCGTTGCCCTGGTAGGTCTGCGAGGCGGTCCGGAGCTGGTCGGCCAGCGTGCGCAGCCCGGACACGTAGGCGCGGACCTGCTTCTCGTACGAACCTTCGCCCGCGACCACGACCTCGTTCCACGCCTCCACGGCGTGCCTGCTCACGATGTCTTCCGACGGCGGATCGATCCACAGCTGCCCCAGGCGCTGGGCGAGCCGCTGCTCGAGCTGCTCGGCCTGGTCGTGGATGACCTTCGCCACCGCGTCCACCTGGCCGGGCTGGACCTGGAGGTCCTTCACCCCGGGCACCGACGGCACGGCCGCGGGCAGACCCGACGAGGACTGCTGGTAGACCGCCCCGGTCACCGACGGCTCGTTCTCTGACATCTGCGCACCCCACCTACTCCTCGCCTGTGCTGGCAGGCTACCAACGCACGGACAACGGCGGACCGCTCTTGGACGCGGAGAACCCGGTGGCGGTTCCCCCTCAGCCCGCCGGAACCGCGATCTCGCCGTGGACGGCGCGCAGCGCGATGTCGGTCCGGTGGTGCGAACCGGGCAGGTGGACCTTCCCGACCTTGGCGTAGACCTCGTCACGGGCGGCGGCGAGGTCGGTGCCGATGCCGACCACGGACAGCACGCGGCCGCCGTGCGCGACCACGGCACCGTCGTCGCGGCGGCGGGTGCCGCCGTGCAGCACGCCGTCGGCCTCGGAGCCGGTGATCACGTCACCGGAGCGCGGCACGCCGGGGTAGCCGTCGGCGGCGATCACCACGGTGACCGCGGCGCCCGGCTCCCAGTCCAGCGGCGGGTGCTCGGCCAGCTTGCCGGTGGCCACCGCGTGCAGCAGCCCGCCCAGCGGGGTGTGCAGCAGGGCCAGCACCGCCTGGGTCTCCGGGTCGCCGAAGCGGCAGTTGAACTCGATCACCTGCGGACCGGCCGAGGTCAGCGCGAGCCCGGCGTAGAGCAGGCCGGAGAACGGGGTGTCCCGGTTCGCCAGCTCGTCGACCACCGGCTGCACCGCGTCGCGCACGATCTCGTCGACCAGGCCGGGCGGCGCCCAGGGCAGCGGGGCGTAGGCGCCCATGCCGCCGGTGTTCGGGCCCGCGTCGCCGTCGCCGACGCGCTTGAAGTCCTGCGCGGGCAGCAGCGGCACCACGGTCCGGCCGTCGACCAGGCAGAACAGCGAGAGCTCCGGGCCGTCCAGGAACGACTCCAGCAGCACCGGGTGACCGCCGTCGAGCAGGGTCATCGCGTGCGCACGGGCGCGGTCGAAGTCGCTGGTGACCACCACGCCCTTGCCCGCGGCGAGGCCGTCGTCCTTGACCACCCAGGTGGGGCCGAAGCGGCCGAGCGCGGCGTCGAGGTGCGCCGGGTTGTCCACCACCTCGCTGTGCGCGGTCGGCACCCCGGCGGTGTTCATCACGTCCTTGGCGAAGGCCTTCGAGCCCTCGATCCGGGCGGCGGCGGCGGACGGGCCGAAGCACGGGACGCCCGCGCGGCGGACCGCGTCGGCGGCCCCGGCCACCAGCGGGACCTCGGGGCCGATCACCACCAGGTCCGCCTTCCAGCGGGTGGCCAGCTCGGCGACCGCGGCGGCGTCGGAGACGTCGACGGCGAGCGGCTCGGCCAGCGCGGCGATGCCCGCGTTGCCGGGCGCGCAGGCGATCGCGGTCACCGCCGGATCGTGCGACACGGCCAGGACAAGGGCATGCTCACGGGCACCGGACCCGATTACCAGGACACGCACCCGGACAGCGTAGTCGTCAGCCGCACCCGGCCGCCCCCCGGGATTGCTATGAATGGGGCATTACTTGCATTCACCGCAAGTAATGCCCCACTCCTAGCATTGGATCAGCTGCCCAGGGCCTGCTTGGCGCCGGCGTGCAGCGGGACCGGGTCGGTGTGGCCGGCGTGCTCCTTGACGATCTGCTTCGCCGCCGGGTGCACCTGCTCCAGCTCCGCCTTCCGGTCGAAGATCAGCTTGGTCACCGCGCAGGCGTCCCCGGTGGGGAAGTCGTCGCGGACGACCAGCAGGTTCGGCACCACGATGGTCGGCACGTCCGCGGGCAGCTGGTAGGTGGCCGCCGGGATGGTCCCCGCCTCGTACACCGGGTTGATCTGCTGCAGCTTCGGCAGCAGCGGGGTGATGTCGAGGAACTTCACCCCCGTGCCCATCGAGGTGGTCAGGTCGGTGATCTCCGGCGTCGGCAGCCCGCCGGACCACACCAGCCCGTCGATCGTGCCGCCCTTCATGCCTTCGACCGACTTGCCCAGCGCCAGCCGCTGGGCCTGGATGTCGGCGTCCGGGTTCAGCCCGGCCGCGGTGAGCAGCCGGTTCGCGATCACCTCGGTGCCCGACTTCGGCGAGCCGGTGGAGATCCGCTTGCCGCGCATGTCCTCGACCGAGTTGATGCCCGCGTCCGCGCGCACCACCACCTGCGTCGAGTTCGGGTAGATCCGCGAGAGCGCCTGGATCTTCTGCGGTTTGCCGTCGAAGGCGCCCTTGCCGTTGACCGCGTCCGCCGCGGTGTCGGCCAGGGTGAAGGCCAGGTCGTACTCGCGGCCGGTGAGCTGCTGGATGTTCTGCACCGAGGCGCCGGTCTCCGCGGCGGTGGCCTTGAGCTTGGAGTTGTTGCTGAGCAGCTGCGCGATTCCGCCGCCCACCACGTAGTAGACGCCGCCGACGTTGCCGGTGGCGATGGTGATCCGGCCGTCGGCCGCCTCGCAGGCGACCTGACCGCCCTGCCCCTGCGCGGGTTCCGAGGTCTGCTTGCCCCCGCACGCGGTCGCCGAGAGCACGACGGCCAGCGCGCCTGCCAGCAAAAGCTTCGAACGCATGACTCTCTCTTCTCCTTAGACGGCTTCGCGGACGGGTTGCTTCTCACGCCAGACGACGTGGGCGATGGCGGCGACCAGGCAGAGCCCGACGCCGACGGCGATCGCGATCGGTTCCAGGTAGAGCAGGCAGACCGCGGCGGGCACGCACAGCGCCCGCACCTGCCAGCGGACCGGGCCCGCCGCCCAGCCGCCGGTGACCACGGCGAGCACGGCCACCGCGAGCGCGGACACCACCGCCACCCAGAGCACGGTCAGGAAATCGGCCTGGAGCAGCAGGGCGGAACCGTTGTCGGTGAGCACGAAGGCGATCGGCACCAGGAAGGCGGGCAGGGTGTACTTCCACGCCTGCCACATCGTGCCGATCACCGAGCCGCCGGTGATCGCGGCGGCGGCCACCGCGGCCAGCGCGGTCGGCGGGGTCACCTCGGACAGCACGGCGTAGTAGAAGATGAACATCGCGCGTTCGGCGTCCGCGACGCCGACGTCGGCCAGCGCCGGGCCGAGCACCACCCAGGCGATGATGAACGACGCGGTCACCGGCACCGCGAGGCCGAGCACGCCGACCGCCACCGCGGAGAACAACACGGTGAGCACGAGCACCGCGGTCGGATTGCTCGAGATCGCTTGCGCCGCTTGGACGAGCGCGTCCGCGAGCACCTGGCCGAGCCCGGTCTTGGTGATCGTCGAGGTGATGATCCCGGCCGCCGCGCAGACCGCGATGACCGGCAGCGCGCCCCGCACGCCGAGCGCCAGCGCGACGCCCATGTCCTTCAGCCAGTCCTTGACCGGCTCACGGCGGGTCAGCCTGGCGATCAACGCGAACAACGCCGCGACACCGGTGGCGTAGACGACCGCGGCGAACGGCGGAATGTCCAGGGCCAGGAAGACCACGATGATCGCCAGTGACAGGAAGTGGTAACCGCCGCGCAGCAGCAGCTTCCCGGCCTTCCCGTGTGCCATTTCGACGGCCTTGGCCCCGAACCGGCGGGCGTCGGCCTCCACCGCGAGCACGATGCCGAAGTAGTAGAGCAGCGTCGGCACGATGGCCCAGACCAGGACGGTCAGGTACTCGGTCTGCAGGTACTCGGCGATGATGAAGGCGGCGGCCCCCAGCGTCGGCGGCGACAGGATCGCGCCGATGCCCGAAGCGGCCAGCAGCCCGCCCGCGTTCTCCTTGGGGTAACCGGCTTTGCGCAGGATCGGCCAGGTGATCGAGCCGAGGCTGACCGCGGTCGCGGTGCCGGAACCGGAAACCGTGCCGAGCAGGAATCCGGAGAGGACGGTGGTGCGCCCCGGCGCCGTGCGCGAGCGCTTGAACAGGGCGAAGCTGAACTCGACGAAGAACTGCCCGGCGCCCGAGGCGTTGAGCACCGCGCCGTAGATGGTGAACAGCACGATGTAGCTGGCGGCCACGTCCAGCGGGGTGCCGTAGAACCCGCTCGCGTCGTTGTACAGCGCGTTGACGATCTGGCCGAAGTCGATACCGGCGTGCGCGACGCCCCAGCTCTGCGGCAGGAAGCCGCCGTAGTAGGCGTAGGCCAGGAAGGCGACGCAGACCAGCGGCAGCACCAGCCCGGTGGTCCGCCTGGTCGCCTCCAGCACCAGCAGCAGGAGCAGCGCCCCGGCCACGATGTCCATTGTGGACAGAATGCCCTGGCGGTCGAGGAACTCGTCGAAGCCGCCGCCGGGGATCGGCAGCACCGGGTACAGGCCGGTGAGCAGGGCGATCACCGCGAGCACCCAGTCGAGGACACCGGGGTCGTCGGTCTCGCTGGTGTCCTTTCGCGACCGCGGTCGATAGCAGAGGAACACCGCGGGCAGCGTGCAGCCGAGGAAGATCACCAGGTAGTACTGGACGCCCTGGGCGAACGGGAAGAACACCTGCTTGAGCACCAGCAGCGAGACGGCGAAGCACACCACGCCGACGAGCAGGTCCGGCCGGCGCGAAAGCTGCCGCGCGGGCCGTTCCTCGTCTTGAACAGCGACCACATCCGCTGTTTCCGGTGCTTTCGTCGTTTCGGCCAAGGCACACTCCGCTCGCACGCCACAACGCTGAATGCACGCTACGGTGTCCCGGCTCACAGTTGAAGGGTTGATCCAGATCCCGTTAACCCGTAATCAACCGGCCGGACTTCCGGGGCGGTGAAGGTAGCGCCGACCCACACACGAGGAGGACGAAGATGGTGCGCAAGAGACTCGCCGTGCTGGCGCTGAGCGGGCTGGCCGTGCTCGGCCTCGCCGCCGTGCCCGCCGCGGCGCAGGCGGGCGAGGTGCGACAGTTCGGCAAGGGGCACGATGAGCCGGTGATCGTCGGACACCGCGGGGCGCCGGGCTACCGGCCGGAACACACGCTGGCCTCCTACGAACTGGCCTACCGCCAGGGCGTGGACTGGGTGGACGTCGACCTCGTGCCGACCAAGGACGGGCAGCTGGTGGCCCGGCACGAGAACGAGATCGGCGGCACCACCGACGTCGCCGCGCACCCCGAGTTCGCCGGCCGCAGGACCACCAAGGTCATCGACGGCACCAGCTACACCGGCTGGTTCACCGAGGACTTCACCCTGGCCGAGCTGAAGACGCTGCGGGCCAAGGAACGCATCCCGGACCTGCGGCCGAACAACAAGATCTACGACGGCCGCTTCCAGATCGCCACCTACCAGGAGGTGCTGGACCTGACCCGCAAGCTCGGCCGCGAGCTGCGACGGGAGCTGGGCACCTACCCCGAGGTCAAGCACTCGACGTACTTCCGCAAGATCGGCAACCCGACCGAGCCGAAGCTGGTCGAGCTGATCAAGCGCAACGGGCTCAACCGCAAGAACGCGCCGGTGATCGTGCAGTCGTTCGAGGTGACCAACCTCAAGGAGCTGAACAAGCAGCTCAAGGTGCGGCTGGTGCAGCTGACCTCGGCCACCGGGGCGCCCGCCGACTTCGTCGAGAGCGGCGACCCGCGCACCTACGCCGACCTGGTCACCCCGGCCGGGCTGAAGGAGATCGCCGGGTACGCCGACTCGCTCGGGCCGGAGAAGAACCAGGTGATCGGCCGCGACGCGGCGGGCAACCTCGGTTCGCCGACCTCGCTGGTGGCCGACGCGCACCAGGCCGGGCTGCCGGTCGTGCCGTACACCTTCCGCAACGAGAACAACTTCCTGCCGCTGAACTTCCGCTCGTCGGCGAACCCGGCCGAGTGGGGCAACGCGTTCGGTGAGTTCGAGGCGTTCTTCAAGGCCGGCGTGGACGGCGTGTTCGCCGACCACCCGGACACCGCTATCGAGGCTGCTGGGTAAGGGTCAGCGCCCGGGCGCCCACGGCCAGTACGGCGAGGGCGCCCAGTGCGCCGACCCCGGCGAAGACGTAGAAGCCCCAGGGGTAGGCGATCCCGGCGGACAGCAACGCGCCGCCGAGCAGTGGCCCGGCGATCGCCCCGAGCCTGCCGATCCCGGCGGTCCAGCCGAGCCCGGTCGCGCGGCCCTCGGCCGGGTAGGTCCGCCCGACGTAGGCGTAGACCAGCACCTGCGCGCTGAACACGAAGCACCCGGCGAGGAACACCGCCACGTAGAGCCCGACGGTCGGCAGCCGCACGCTCAGCAGCGCCAGGAACACCGCGCCCGCCGCGAACCACGCGATGGTCGACGGCCGCACCCCGGCGCGGTCCGCGACCCGCCCGGCGACGACCAGCCCGACGATCGCGCCGACGTTGAGCGTGAGCAGCAGGGACAGCGCCGCGCCGAGCTCGTACCCGGCCACGCGCATGATCTGCGGCAGCCAGGTGTTGAGCCCGTAGACCAGCAGCAGCCCCATGAAGGACGCGACCCAGAAGGCCAGCGTGGCGCGCAGGAACCCGCCCTTGAACAACCCGGCGACGGCCTTCATGCCGACCTTCTCGGCCTTCTCGAAGACCTCGGACTCGGGCAGGTACTTGATCATCAGCGGCACCAGCACGAGCGCGGGGGCGGCGCCGATGACGAACATCCAGCGCCAGCCGGCCGCGGGCAGCACCACGATGCCGAGCAACGCGGTGAGCACCGCGCCGACGTGGTAGCCGGTCATGATCGTGGTGGCCGCGCTGCCGACCTTGCCCTTGGAGAACTCGGTCACCAGCGTGATCGCCGTCGGCAGGCAGCCGCCGAGCCCGAGCCCGGCGAGGAACCGCAGTATCCCGAACACCAGCACCGACGGCGCGAACGCGCACAGCAGGGTGAACAGGGAGAACCCGGCCACCGCCGCGATCAACGCCTTGCGACGGCCGATGGTGTCGGTGACCGTCCCGATCGCGAGCGCGCCGAGCATCATCCCGACCAGCCCGACCGTCGACACCGCGGAGCCCGTGGCCGGGGTGAACCCCCACACCCCGTCCTCCAGCAGCACGGGGATCACCGTGCCGAGCACCACCAGGTCGAACCCGTCGAGCAGGACCGCGGCCCAGCACAGGGGCAACACCGCCGAGGGCTTCACACCACACCTCCACCTTCCGGCGTCCCATCATGAGTGGCCACCCCCACCCCACGAAGCCCCCATTCCACCCAACGAAACGCCCCCCGAACCCCACGTTCAAACACCCGAACCCCACGTTCAGGAAGCCGAGTTGCACACTCACGCAGCTGAACCCCACGTTCAGGAAGCCGAACCCCGCATTCGGCGCCCGGGTTGGAACGATCCAAGGGCCGAATGACGAGCGAGGGAAGCAGGCCGGGCCGAGTTGGAACGATCCAAAGGGGGACGCGAGCGAGGAAGGCTGGGTCCAGGCCCGCACGCCCGGGCGAGTCCCACGTTCAGGCAGCTGAAGCCCACGCTCGGGCACCCGAGTTGCACACTCACGCACCCGAACCCCGCACTCGCGCAGCTGAAACCCACACTCGGGAAGCCGAACCCCGCATCCGGGCAGCCGAAACCCACACTCGGGCGGCCGAGTTCCACGTTCGAGCACCCGGGCCCCGGCCGAAGCAGGCGCCGCGAGCCTCCCCAAGCCGCCGCTGGCGTAAGCGGCACCAGCCCCGCCAAGCCGATGCCGACGCGCCAGCCCAAGCCGATGCCCAAAGGTCACGAACCTCCAAGCCGACGCGAGCGTCACTAGCCCGCCAGCCCCAGCGAGAGATCACGACCATCCCAAGCCAGCGACGAGAACCGACGAGGCCGCCCAGACCCTCCCTCACCCCGGTCCAAAGCCAAAAACACGGCAATCTCCGCCGTAGTCACGCTGAAAAGCCGGGGTGGCCAAGAACCACTACAAGTTCCGAGTCAACTCACCCAGCAACCGCCAGGTCCGCAGTTGATCCGTCGTTCCCACCAGATCCGACTGCGTGACCACGACCTCCGTAGCCCCCGCGTCGAAGTACCGCCGGATCTCCGCCGCCACCAACTCCTCGTCGCCGACGACGGCCAGGTCCGCTGCTTTCGAGGCACCGCTCAGAGCCACGATCCGCTGGTACGAAGGGATCGTGTCGTAGAAACCGGTCTGCTCGGCGACGCGCCGCCGGGCGGTTTCCAGGTCGTCCGTGACCACGGCGGGCAGTGCGGCGACGATCCTGGGCGCCGGGCGGCCCGCTGCCTCCGCGGCCTTCGAGATAGCCGGGACGATGTGGTTCGCCAGTGCCTTCGGCCCCGCCAGGAACGGGAGCGTGCCGTCGGCCAGTTCGCCGGCGGCTCGCAGCGCCTGCGGGCCCATCGCGGCGACCACCACCGGCACCGGGTTCGCGCCCGCCACCTTCGCCGGCATCGGTGGCTTCGCGGTGATCAGCTCACCTTCGAACGCCGCGGTGCCGGTCTCGAACACCGACCGCACCACCGTCAGGAACTCCCGCAGCCGCGCGATCGGGCGGTCGTGGGGCGTGCCGAAGACCGGCTCGGCGAACTGCGCCGCCCCCAGGCCCAGGCCGAGGGCGAAGCGCCCGCCGGTGGCCGCCTGCGCGGTCTGCGCCTGCGACGCGACCAGCAGCGGGTGCCGCCCGGCGAGCGGCACCACGGACACGCCGACCGACACCTCCGGCACCGCGCGCCCGACCACCGTCGCCAGCGTGATCGCGTCGTAGCTGAAGACCTGGCCGAACCAGGTCGAACGCACCCCGGCGGCCGCCGCGCGGCGGGCCTGGCCGACGACGTCGTCCACGGCGTTGACCGCGCCGGCGGCCGGGGCGATGGCTGTTCCCAGTCTCATAACCGGCCCAACCTACGCCCGCGAGCCACGATTCCCGGAAAACTAGAGGAACTGGTGTCGCACGATGGTCTGCTCACGGCCGGGGCCGACACCGATCGCCGAGATCCGCGCCCCGGAAAGCTCTTCCAGCCGCTCCACGTACGCCCGCGCGTTCGCCGGCAGGTCGTCGAAGCTGCGGCACTCCGACAGGTCTTCCCACCATCCGGGCAGCTCTTCGTAGACCGGCACGGCGTGGTGCACGTCGGTCTGCGTCATCGGCATGTCGTCGGTGCGCACGCCGTCGACCTCGTAGCCGACGCACACCGGCACCTTCTCCAGCCCGGAGAGAACGTCCAATTTGGTCAGGAAGTAGTCGGTGATCCCGTTGACCCGCACCGCGTAGCGCGCGATGACCGCGTCGAACCAGCCGGTGCGGCGCGACCGCCCGGTGGTCACGCCGAACTCGCCACCGGCCTTGCGCAGGTTCTCGCCGGCCTCGTCGTGCAGCTCGGTCGGGAACGGCCCGGAGCCCACGCGCGTGGTGTAGGCCTTGAGGATGCCGAGCACCGTGGTGATCCGGCCCGGCCCGATGCCGGACCCGGCGCTGGCGCCGCCCGAGGTCGGGTTCGACGAGGTGACGAACGGGTAGGTGCCGTGGTCGACGTCGAGCAGGGTGCCCTGCGAACCCTCCAGCAGCACGGTTTCCCCGCGCTCGAGGGCCTTATTCAGCTCCAGGCGGGTGTCGGCGATGCGGTGCGCGAACTTCTCGCCCGCCGAAAGCACCTCGTCGGCCACCTGCTCGGGCTCGAGCGCCCGGCGGTTGTAGACCTTGACCAGCACCTGGTTCTTGAACTCCAGCGCCGCTTCCACCTTCTGGCGCAGGATCTTCTCGTCAAGCAGGTCCTGCACGCGGACGCCGACGCGGGCGATCTTGTCCTGGTAGCAGGGCCCGATGCCGCGGCCGGTGGTGCCGATCTTCTTCGCGCCGAGGTAACGCTCGGTGACCTTATCGATCGCCACGTGGTACGGCATGATCAGGTGGGCGTCGGCGGAAAGGAGCAGCCGCGAGGTGTCCACCCCGCGCGCTTCGAGCCCGGCGAGTTCGTCGAGCAGCACGCCGGGGTCGACCACCACGCCGTTGCCGATGACGTTGGTCACGCCGGGGGTGAGGATGCCGGACGGGATGAGGTGGAGCGCGAAGTCCTGGCCGTCCGGGAGCACCACGGTGTGCCCGGCGTTGTTACCACCCTGGTACCGGACGACCCACTGCACGCGGTCGCCGAGCAGGTCGGTGGCCTTTCCCTTGCCTTCGTCGCCCCATTGGGCACCGATGAGCACGATGGCCGGCATGTGACACTCCATGAGGTTTCGGCAACAAGGACTTGGCGCTGGTAAATGCCGGTGCATGACTGTAACGGAGGACCTGGGCGTGCGTGGAGTGGTGCTGGTTTGCGGGCCCGGCGCGCCGGAATTTCCGGCGATCGAGGGACTCACCACCGAGGCGTTGCCCGCCCGTCCCGGCAAGGCCGAGGTGGACCCGCTGCTGCCCGAAGCCGGGCACCTGGTGGTCGCCGGGACCGACGCCGACCTGGCCGCGATCGTGTTGCGGTTGCTGCGAAAGGACCGCCTCGGCGCCACCACGGTCGGGTTCGTCCCGCTCGGCGGGGAGTCCGAGGTGGCGGCGCTGTGGGGGCTGCCGCAGGACCCGGCGACGGCCTTCCGGCTGGCCGTGCGCGGCGACGTCGACCCGGTCCCGCTGATCCGTGACGACGCGGGCGGCGTGCTGCTCGGCCGCGGGGAGATCGGCCCGGCGCAGGGCGTCGGTTACTGCGACGACCAGGTCGCGCTGCGTGGTCGTGCGCGGTCCATCGTGGTCACCCCGGACACCGAGGGCGGTGCCGGACTGGTCGTCCAGGTGACCAAGGGGCTGCTCTTCCGGCGGCCGGTCACCTTCTCCGGCCGCGCGTTCCAGCTCGGCTGCATCCCGGCGGTCCCGGTCTCGGACGGCGTGCCGTACCCGCGCGAGATGAAGCGCTGGACCTGGTACCGGCACACCGAGGACCTGCGGCTGGTGCGCGGCCTGGTCTGACGCCAGACGAAAGTGCCTACTGTTCACGCGGGGGCGTTGCTAGCTTCACCCTGTTGAGTCAAGGTCAGAAAGTTCCCAACATGCTGATCGAAAGGTGACAAGGTGACCCTGCATCGCCGCACCGCACTGGCCACGCTCGGAATCTCCGCCCTGCTCGTCGCGGGCCTGCCGGGCATCGCGTCCGCCGAGCCGCCGAACATCCCGGACGCGGGCACCGCGCAGGCCCAGCTGGGCGAGCTGACCGTGGCCCCCGACGGGTCCCAGGACGGGTACGACCGCGAGAAGTTCCCGCACTGGAGCGACCAGGGCGACAGCTGCAACACCCGCGAAGTGGTGCTCAAGCGCGACGGCACCGGCGTGGAGACCGGCACCGACTGCGCGGCCACCGCCGGCAGCTGGTTCAGCCCGTACGACGACGCCACCTGGACGGCCGCGTCCGATGTGGACATCGACCACGTGGTGCCGCTGGCCGCCGCGTGGCGCACGGGTGCGGCGAGCTGGACCGACGCCAAGCGCGAGCAGTATGCCAACGACCTCGACGCGCCGCAGCTGATCGCCGTCACCGACAACGTCAACCAGGAGAAGGGCGACAAGTCGCCGGAGGACTGGAAGCCGCCGTCGACGGGCTACTGGTGCACCTACGCGCGCATGTGGGTCGGCGTGAAGCACAAGTGGGAGCTGACCGTCAACGACGCCGAGAAGACCGCGCTGACCGACATGCTCGGAAGCTGCTGATCAGCGCAACTTCGCGATGATCTCCGGCGCGTGGCCCTGCAACCGCAGGACGCCGCCGACGGTGAATTCGGTGAGCAGGTCGATCAGCGCCTCCGGGTCGGGCGCCGGGTCGTCCCAGCTCATGCCGACCAGTGCTTCGGTCATCGCGAAGTACATGGCCACCAGTGCCTTGTCGGTCCGCCCGGACTCGACCCCCTGCGCGGCCCACCGGGCCCGGCTCGCCTCGGCGTAGATCGTCGCGAGCCGGGCCCGCACACGGTTCATCGCCGGATCCCCGGCGCGCTCGGCCTGCATCAGCAGGGGTAGCGCGTCGGGGTGCTCGGCGACGAAGGCGAACATCGCGGCGTAGTTCGCGCGCGCCCACACCCGCAGCTTCGGCTCGGAGGCGTCCAGCGCGGGCTTGCCGACCTTGGCGTGCACCAGTTCCTCGGTGGCCTTCACCGCTTCGGCGAAGAGTTCCTTCTTGCCGCCGTAGGTCTCGTAGACGGCCTGGCGGGTCAGCCCGGCGGCACTGGCGATCTGCTCGACGGTGGCCGCCTGGAGCCCGCTCTCGGCGAACACCTTCCTGGCCGCGCCCAGGATCAGCGCGCGCTGCTCGTCGACCGGGAGCTTCCGCGGCCTGCCCACCCGCCTTGACATGTGCGCCACCTCACCTGACCATATTTCCGACACTGTCGTCGAAAAGACTGCGCAGCTCAACGGGGAGCCACCTTGCGCCGATCACTCAGCCGTGCGTTCGCCACGGCCCTGTCCGCCCTCACGTTCACGGGCCTCGTGGCGTTCGCCGCGGCACCGGCGACCGCGGAATCGTTCTACGATCCGCCGTCCCCGCTGCCGGCGGGTGAGAACGGCGACATCATCAAGCACGAACCGGCCGACTTCTTCATCGACCCGGTGAAGCTCATCCGGGCGCCGGCCAAGGTCCAGCGGATCATGTACCGCAGCCGCGACACGCACGGCGACCCGATCGCGGTCACCGGCACCGTGCTCACCCCGCACCAGGCGTGGACCGGCGGCGGCGAGCGGCCGATCGTCAGCTACGCGGCGGGCACCCAGGGCGTCGGCGACAACTGCGCGCCGTCCAGGGCGATGGCCGCGGGCATGGAGTACGAAGGCCCGTTCATCTCGGGGCTGCTGCTGCGCGGGTACGGCGTGGTGGTCAGCGACTACGAGGGCCTCGGCACGCCCGGCATGCACACCTACGCCAACCGCGAGTCGCAGGCGCATACCGTGCTCGACGCGATCCGCGCGGCGCAGCGGCTCGAAGCGGCGAACCTGCCCGACGACGGGCCGGTGGCGATCGCCGGGTACTCGCAGGGTGGCGGCGCTTCCGCGGCGGCCGCGGAGTTGCAGCCGTCCTACGCGCCGGAGTTGAAGGTCAAGGGCGCGTACGCGGGCGCCGTCCCGGCCGACCTGGCGGCTGTGGCGAAGAACCTCGACGGCGCCTACGCGGCGGGCTTCCTCGGATACGCCCTGCTCAGCATGGACGCGGCCTACCCGGAACTGAACATCCGCGGCCTGCTCAACGACAAGGGCAACAGGATGCTCGACCAGGTCGCGACGCAGTGCACCATCGAGGCGATCGCGGCGCACGCCTTCACCAAGTCGACCGGGCTGACCAAGGACGGCAGGCCGCTCTCGGACTACCTGGACGAGGAGCCGTACGCGTCGCGGCTGGCGGAGCAGCGCATCGGCGACCGGAAACCGGCCGTGCCGATGCTGGTGGTGCACAGCACGCTCGACGACATCGTGCCGTACGCGCAGGGCCGCGAGATGGCGCGCGACTGGTGCGGTCAGGGGGCGAAGGTGCAGCTCAGCAGCTCGCTCGTGCCCACCCACGTGGGCGGTGCCGTCCGGGCCTTCCCGGAGATGTTCCTGTGGCTGGAAGGCCGCTTCGCCGGAAAACCCGCCCCGACCAACTGCGGCCGCTTCTAGGAACCCGGCAATGCTATGAGTGGGGCATTACTTGCATTGAATGCTAGTAATGCCCCACTCATAGCAATCAGGCGAGGCCGGTGGCTTCGGCGGCGGCCGGGTCGGAGTCGGTGAGGAACTTGCGGCAGCGCTCGTACTCCTCGGTCTCCCCGATGCGCTGCGCCGCCTTGCCCAGCACGGCCAGCGCGCGCAGGAAGCCCTGGTTGGGCCGGTGCGCCCACGGCACCGGGCCGAAGCCCTTCCAGCCCGCGCGGCGGAGCTGGTCGAGGCCGCGGTGGTAGCCGGTGCGCGCGTAGGCGTACGCGGCGACCGTCTCGCCGCTCTCCAGCGCCTTCTCCCCGAGCGCGGCCCACGCCTCGCTGAAGTCCGGGTGCTCGGCGGCGACCTCGGCGGGATCGGTTCCGGCGTCGAGCGCGGCCTGCGCGGCCGTGCGCTCGGGCAGTTCGGTCGGGTCGGGACCCAGCAGGTTGTGCGTCATGCGGCCATTCTGCTCGCTAGAGGAACAGGCTCGTCACGATCCCACCGGCACCCAGCACGAGCACCGCGACGAGGATGGCGGCGACCATTCGTTTCGGCATCATCGCCGGACACCCTGCCGCCACCGCTGGCCGGAAGGCAACCCCGCAACCCTTACGGGTGATCCCTGGTTTCCGCCACTATTCCCCGCCCGCTCTATCGACCGTGACCTTGACCAGGGATGATGACCTTGTGACGAAGGCAGTGAGTGCGTCTGGGGTCGCCGAGCCCGACGTCATCCCGAAGAGTCCGATCGCGAAGACGAAGCTGTTCTTCCAGCTGTACTGGAAACGGGGTGCGCCGGGGCAGCGGCCGACCGCGCCGTGGGCGCTGAACTTCGCCTACGGCATGTGGCTGCTCGCGTTCGCGTTCAAGCTGATCGGCTCGTCGTGGGACATGTCGTGGCACTTCATGTGGCTGCGCGACGACCTGGCGCCGCCGCACCTGATCAACACCGTGGGCACCGGCATCGTGGTCGTGCTGGTGGCGATCCACAGCTACACCGGCCTCGGCTGCGACCGCCGCTCGCTGCGGCTGATGCAGGCGGGGACCGTGGTGTTCCTCATCGCCGGGCCGCTGGACGTGCTGAACCACCGGGTCAACGGCCTCGACCTGACCGCGTGGAGCCCCTCGCACCTGCTGCTCTACATCGGCACCGGGATCATGCTGGCCGGCGCCATCGACGGCTGGCTGAAGACCTCGCCGCCGGGGCGGATGCGCTCGCTGGTGCTGACCGGGCTGTGGTTCTTCTTCCTGGAGAACACGTTCTTCCCGAACGGGCAGCAGGAGTACGGCATCCTCGAACTGCGCTCGTGGGAACGCGGTGAGCCCTACGCCGAGCCGACGCTGCTGGAGTTCGCCGCCGAGCAGATCGGCCGCCCGGTCGACCGCGAGGCGGTGGTCCACTTCGCGATGCCGATCGAGGACTGGGTGTACCCGGTGTGGGGCATCGGCGTGATGGCGCTGATCCTGGCGATGGCGCGGCACACCGTGCGCAAGCCGTGGACCGGGACGACGGTGGCGGTGGCGTACGTGGCCTACCGCGCGCTGATCTGGCCCCTGCTGCTCGGCGCCGGTTTCCCGACCTCGACCGTGCCGTTCTACCTGATCTTCGTGGGCCTCGCGGTGGACCTGGCGTTCCGCATCGGCCGGGGACACCGGATGCTCACCGCCGGCGTCGGCGGCCTGCTGGTGACCGCCTTCGGTTACGCCGCGCTGTGGCTCCAGTCGCAGGTGCGGCCGCTACTGCTGGGCGAGGACGCCATCACCGAATCGGCGCCCCCGATCGAGTACCTCACGGTGCCGTTCGTCCTGGTCGGCGTGGCGCTCCTGTGGGCACTGGCAAGCCCCATCGCCCGACGCCTGAACGCCCCGCACAAGAAACCCTCCGACCTCATCCCGGACACCGTCGTCTAGGAGCACAGGTGCCGTGAATGTGGCTTTCACGGCACATTCCGCCGTGAAAGCCACATTCACGGCATACGGGCGAGCCCTCATGTCACGAATGTGGCTTTCGAGACATCCAACGTCCCGAAAGCCACATTCGTGACACTCGGCGGCGGAATCCCCACCATCCCCTCCCCAAGCAGGCCGGGCGCCGAACTTGCCTCCAAGCCCACCCAGCCCTCCCCATCCCCGGTCCACAGCCAAAAACACGGCGAAGGCCTCCATGTCAAGGCATCAGTCCCGCCTTGACATGGAGGCCTTCGCCGTAGTCACACTAAAAAGCCGGGGTGGCCCCCAGCACAGATCACTTGATCCGCTGCCCAGCCGACTTCAACGACTCGGCCGCCTCGACCACGCGCTTCGCCATCGCGCCTTCCGCGGCCTTCAGGTAGCTCCGCGGGTCGTAGACCTTCTTGTTGCCGACCTCGCCGTCGATCTTCAGCACGCCGTCGTAGTTCTTGAAGAAGTGGTCCGCGATGGGCCGCGAGAAGGCGTACTGGGTGTCGGTGTCGACGTTCATCTTCACCACGCCGTACGACAGCGCCTCGTGGATCTCCTCCAGCAGCGAGCCTGAGCCGCCGTGGAACACCAGCTCGAACGGCTTCGAACCGGCGGCGAGGCCGAGCTTCTCGGCGGCCACGGCCTGGCCGTCGCGGAGCACCTCCGGGCGCAGCTTCACGTTGCCCGGCTTGTAGACGCCGTGCACGTTGCCGAAGGTCGCGGCCAGCAGGTAGCGGCCCTTCTCCCCGGAGCCGAGCGCGTCGATGGTCTTCACGAAGTCGCCGTCGGCGGTGTAGAGCTTGTCGTTGATGTCGTTGGCGACACCGTCCTCCTCGCCGCCGACCACGCCGATCTCCACCTCGAGGATGATCTTCGCGGCGGCGGTCTTGGCCAGCAGCTCCGCGGCGATCTCGAGGTTCTCGTCGAGGTCGATCGCCGAGCCGTCCCACATGTGGGACTGGAACAGCGGGTTCTCGCCGCGCTTGACCCGCTCGGCGGAGATGTCGATCAGCGGCCGGACGAAGCCGTCCAGCTTGTCCTTGGGGCAGTGGTCGGTGTGCAGGGCCACGTTGACCGAGTACTTCTCCGCGACCACGTGCGCGAACTCGGCCAGCGCGCTCGCCCCGACCACCATGTCCTTGACCTTCTGCCCCGACGCGAACTCCGAGCCACCGGTGGAGAACTGGATGATCCCGTCACTCTCGGCCTCGGCGAAGCCGCGGATGGCGGCGTTCAGGGTTTCCGACGAGGTCACGTTGATGGCGGGATAAGCGAACTCGTTCGCCTTGGCCCGGTCCAGCATTTCCGCGTAGACCTCGGGGGTGGCGATGGGCATCGTTGGTCCTCCTCGAAGCAGGGTTCGCCGTTCAAGCGCATCTTACGAGCCACCGCGCGTACCGGGCGGGATAGCCTGATCAGGCGAAAAGAGGGGGTCCACCATGCGGGTTTTCGGCTCTTGGCGGGACTGGCCGTCGGCGGCGGGCACGCTGGGCGAGGTGCTGCCGGCCGAGATGATCGGGAAGCTCGCCCACGCCTACGAGTTCGCCGCCGGGCACCACGGCGACCAGACCCGCCCGGCGGGTGAGCCGTACCCGTGGCACCTGCTCGAGGCGCTGGAGATCGCCGTCGACTCCGGGGCGCGTGACGAGGAAGTGCTGGTCGCGGCCCTGTTGCACGACGTGGTGGAGGACACGCCGTGCAGCCTCGCCGCGGTGCGGGCGGAGTTCGGCGCGCAGGTCGCGGAACTGGTCGACTGGGTGACCAAGGCCGGGTCGCGGGAGAGCTACCTCAGCCGGTTCGTCACCGCGCCGGAGGAGGTGCTGACGATCAAGCTCGCCGACCGCTACAGCAACGTGCAGCGCCTGCACACCCATCCCCGCCCGGCCAAGCGGGCCACCTACTACGCCGAGACCGTGCGCGTCTTCCTGCCACTCGCCGACCGGCTCCCGTACTTCCGGGACCGCTTCGCCGAGTGGCAGGAGAACTACGCCTACTTGGCGAGCTGAGCCAGCGCCGTCAGCGCGGGCAGCGGGTCGTCACCGAGCGCCTGGATCGCGACGTGGTCGGCCCCGGCGTCGAAGTGCGCCTTGAGCCCGGCGGCGAGGTGGTCGGCGTCGCCGTGCAGGGCGAGCGCGTCGATCAGCCGGTCGCTGCCGTCACCGGCGACGTCCTCGTCGGTGAAGCCGAGCCGCTTGAGGTTGCTCGTGTAGTTGCGCAGGCGGAGGTACATCTTGACCATCTCGCGGCCGGTCTCGCGGCCACGCGCGTCGTCGGTGTCCAGCACCACCTTGTGCTCGGCGACCAGCAGCTTGCCCTCGCCGAGCAGCTCACGAGCCTGCCGGGTGTGCTCCGGCGTGGTCAGGTAGGGCAGCGCGCCCAGCGTGCGCTCGGCGGACAGCTTGAGCACCTTCGGCCCGAGCGCGGCGAGCGCCCGCGCTTCCACCGGCACGCCGCCGGCGTCGAGCTGGTCGAGGTATTCGACGATCTTGTCGTACGGCTTCTGGTAGACCTGCGTGGCTTCCGGGTGCCCGACGCCCACGCCCAGCAGGAACCGGCCGGGGTACTTGTCCTCGATGCGGTGGTAGGACCGGGCCACCTCGGCGGGGTCCGCGGACCACATGTTCACGATGCTGGTGGCCACGACCAGTGAGCTGGTGGCGGCCAGCAGCTGGTCGACGAGCTCCAGTTCCGCCGGCGGTGAGCCGCCGATCCACCAGGTCCCGTAGCCGAGTTCTTCCGCCTTCGCGGCCAGCTCCGGGGTGGTGGTCCACACCGGTCGCCAGACGCCGATCTTGCCGAGTTCGAATGCCATGTCCGTAGCAAACCCGAAGCGTGAGCGGTTCATTCCAGCGCGTTGCTACCGACCAGTAGCCTACTGATGGTAAGTTGAGGTACGGTGCCGGACGAGAACTCGACGAGGAGGCACCATGGCTCGCAAGGTCAGCGGAAAGGTCGTGCTCATCACGGGTGCGGCGCGCGGAATCGGCGCCGGGCTCGCGGAGCGGCTGGCAGCGCGGGGCGCGAAGGTGGCGCTGGTCGGCCTCGAAGGCGCGGAGCAGGCGAAGGTGGCCGAGCGCATCGGCTCCGCCGCGCGCTCCTGGGAAGCCGACGTGACCAGCTGGGACGCGCTCGAGCGCGTCACCGCCGAGGTCGTCGACCACTTCGGCGGCATCGACATCGTGATCGCCAACGCCGGTATCGCCACCACCGGCTTCGTCCGCTCGGTCGACCCGGCCGCCTTCGAGAAGGTCATCGAGGTGGACCTGCTCGGCGTCTGGCGCACGTTCCGGGTGACCCTGCCGCACGTCATCGAGCGCAAGGGCTACCTGCTGGCGATCTCCTCGCTCGCCGCGATCACGCACGCGCCCGGCATGGCCAACTACTCGGCCGCCAAGGCGGGCGTCGAGGCCTTCTCGAACAGCCTGCGGGCCGAGGTCGCGCACCTGGGCGTGAAGGTCGGCGTCGCGCACCCCACCTGGATCCGCACGGACCTGGTCGAAAGCGCCGACGCGCACCCCGTGTTCGGCAAGCTCCGCGCGGGCATGCCGGGCCTGATCGGCAAGACCTACCCGCTGGCCACCGCGCTGGACGCCCTGGAGGCGGGCATCCTGCGCCGCGGCCGCACCATCCACGTGCCACGCTGGGTCGGTGCGCTGAAGTTGATCAGGGCGTTCCTGCCGCCGATCATCGAACTCGGCTCGCGCTCGCGGGTGCCGTCGGCGGACAAGGCGGCGCTCGAGGACATCGCCGCGCGCGGTGCCAGGGAAGCCTCGGTGACCGGCCACGGCGGCCGGGCCGCAACGACTGGAGTGTGAGATGTCACGTCGCGAGCAGATCCGGATGACCGCCGAGGAGGCACGGGCCTACCTCGGTGCGCAGAAGGTGATCAACGTCGCGACGATCGGCCCGAGCGGCCGCCCGCACCTGGCGCCGCTCTGGTTCTTCCCCCACGGTGACGGCTTCGCCACCTGGACCTACGGCAGCTCGCAGAAGGTCGCCAACCTGCGGCGGCTGCCGCAGGCCACGGTCCTGCTCGAATCCGGCGACAGCTACGAGCGGCTGCGCGGGCTGTCCATGGAGACCGACGTGGAGCTGGTCACCGACCGCGAGCGGGTCGTCGAGATCGGGACCAGGCTGACCCAGCGCTACGCCGGGGCGGCGCCGGGTGACCCGGTGCCGCCCGAGCTGGCCGCCTTCGTCGGCAAGCAGGCCGAGAAGCGCGTCGGCCTGGTGTTCACGCCGACGAAGACGGTCAGCTGGGACCACACGAAACTCGGTGGGACCTACTGAGCAGGTAGCCAGGCGCCGATCTTCGGCTCGAAGCCGCGCACGCTGCGCTCGGCGACCGCGCCTTCCAGGAAGTACGGGTCCTGGTCGATGATCTTCTGCAGGGCTTCTTCGTCTTCGGCCTGGTAGAGCGTGATGCCCCCGGTGCCGTCCGCGAGCGGGCCGCCGAGCGCCACCACGCCCTTCTCGGCGAGGTCGGCCAGGAACGCCCGGTGCGCCGGCCGCACCTCGGCGTACTTCTCCTGGACGTAGCGGATTTCGACGAGGAACCAGGCCATGACGCCTCCGGATGCGATTCTCGTGGTTCGGACACTGGCGCCGCCTGGCCAACCCGATACGCTTTGCGTGCGTGTTGCTGGTGTGAGCAGGCAGGCGCAGCAAACGGTAACCGACCCGGCGAGCAGTCCCGGGTACGGGCGGACACCACGGGACGGGCGGACCATGCACGAGGCGAGCGCTGAGCAGAGCGTGGAGCGCACGCTCGGCCACCTGCGCGCGGTCGACGGACCGGCGGCCCCGCCGGCGCCCGCCGCGCCGCTGACCCTGGAGGACCTCTACCGCACGCACCGGATGCGGCTGGTCCGGCTGGCCATCCTGCTGGTGGACGAACCGGCCACCGCGGAGGACGTGGTGCAGGAGGCGTTCACCGGGCTGCACCGCAACTGGGGACGGCTGCGCGACGCCGCCGCCGCGGTGGGTTATTTGCGAACAGCCGTGGTCAACGGCTCGCGCAGTGTGCTGCGGCGCCGCAAGACCGCGCGCGAGTACGTGCCGCCGCACGCGGTCAACGCGCGGTCCGCGGAGAGCCTGGCGATGCTGTCCACCGAGCACCAGGCGGTGGTGAACGCGCTGTCCAAGCTGCCGCCGAGGCAGCGCGAGGTGCTGGTCCTCCGTTACTATGGGGGACTGTCCGAGGCGGAGATCTCCGAGGCCGCCGGCATCTCCAAGGGGACCGTGAAGTCGACCGCGAGCCGGGCGCTGGAAGCCCTGCAGCGGGCGATGCAATCACCCAACTAGCCCGTTCCGGCCCCGGAAACCGCCCTCGAACGGCGTATCTCCGCACATGGTTGGCGGGTTGTGACCCATCAGCTGGTTTAGACCAATATGCTGGAACGCGTGACGGGTGCCGAAATCGATTTCGTGATCACCGGGGGCCGGCTGGCCACACCGGAAGAGGAGACCAACGACGCCACCTGGCTGGCCGTGTCGGGCGGCTCGATCAGCGCGGTCGGCAGCGGCACACCGCCCGAGGGCAGACACCTCGACGTCGGTGGCGCGCTGGTCGTCCCGGGGTTCGTCGACACGCACTGCCACGGCGGCGGTGGTGGCTCATTTTCCAGCGGGCAGCCGGAACAGCTGCTGCGCGCGGTCGCCGCGCACCGCAGGCACGGCACCACCACCCTGCTGGCGAGCCTGGTCTCGGAGGTCGTGCCGGAGCTGGCACGCCAGGTGGGCGCGCTCGCCGAGCTGGTCGCCGACGGCGAGCTGGCCGGGGTCCACCTCGAAGGGCCGTTCATCTCCAAGGCCCGCTGCGGGGCGCACGATCCGGGCGCACTGCTCGAACCGGACACCGCCACGGTGACCAAGCTGCTCCGCGAGGGCAAGGACGCGATCCGGATGATCACGCTCGCCCCCGAACTGCACGGCGGGGTCAAGGCGATCCGCCAGCTCACCGAGTCCGGCGTGATCGCCGCGATCGGGCACACCGACGGGGTCGAGGAGCAGATCCGCCCGGCCATCGACGCCGGTGCCACGGTTGCCACGCACCTGTTCAACGGCATGCGCCCGCTGCACCACCGCGAACCCGGCCCGATCGGCACGCTGCTCGACGACGAGCGTGTGACCGTCGAACTGATCTGCGACCTGGTGCACGTCCACCCGACGATGCTGCGCCTGGCCGCCCGGCACGCCGGTCCCGAGCGCACGGTCCTGGTCACCGACGCCATGTCGGCCACCGACGCGGCGGACGGCAGCTACCGGCTGGGCAGGCTGGAGGTGGACGTGACCGACGGGGTGGCCACGCTCGCCGAGAACGGTTCGCTGGCCGGGAGCACGCTGACCATGGACGCCGCCTTCCGGAACCTGGTCAAGGGCGCGGGCCTGTCGCTGGCCGAAGCGGTGCGCGCCACCTCGACGCGACCGGCCGAACTGCTGGGCATCGAGAAGGAGACCGGCTCGCTCAAGCCGGGGCTGTCCGCGGACCTCGTCGTGCTCGACGACGAGCTGCGCCCGGCCCGCGTGCTGCGGCGGGGCCAGTGGATTCCTGACGCCGGCTGACCCGGATACCCTTTTGCTCGTGAGTGAGCCGGAAGACCCCGAGCGACTGCTGGCCGAGGCGCTGCGGGCGCAAGCCGTGCGGGCGCCGCAGCCGGCACGGCCACCGGAGGCGGTCGAGGAACCGCCGACCGCGCACCTGGCCAAGCCCGCTTTCCCGGCGCCCGCCGGGTACGGCCTGCTGTCCGGCGCGGACGCCGGTTCGCTGGAACGCGAGCGCGCGGCGCTGGAACCGGCGCCGTCGCCCGCGCCGGCGGCGGAACACCCCGTCGCGGCGACGCGTCAGGAGACGGGACCGGCCCCGGTCGCGGCGCGCTGGGTGCTGCTGCTCGCGGTACTGCTCGGCTTGGCGGCGGGTGCGGTCGCGGGCTTGCTCACCCTCCTTTAGGGCTCACCTGTACCGTGTCCCCGCGTGAGCGCAGCGCAGAACATCGACCAGATGAGCATCATGCCGGACTGGCTCAACCCCGAGATCCTGCTGAACGGGCTGGGCCCGACCGTCCTCGGCGTGCTGTGCCTGATCATCTTCGCGGAGAGCAGCGTGTTCCCGGTGCTGCCGGGTGACTCCCTGCTGTTCACCGCGGGCCTGCTCATCGCCAACGGGGACCTCGAGCTGCCGCTGTGGCTCGCCTGTGTCTGCGCCACCGCGGCCGCGCTGATCGGCAACGTGGTCGGCTACGGCATCGGCTGGAAGGCCGGTCCCGCGCTGTTCAAGAAGAACTCGAGGTTCTTCAAGCAGGAGTACGTCGACCAGACGCACGCCTTCCTGGAGAAGCACGGCCCGAAGGCGGTCGTGCTCGCCCGGTTCGTGCCGTTCGTCCGCACCTTCATCACCTGGATCGCGGGCATCGGCCGGATGGACCCGAAGAAGTACTTCACCTACACCGTGCTCGGCGGCATCCTGTGGGCCACCGGCCTGATCCTGCTGGGCTCGCTGTTGGGCACCATCCCGCTGATTCGCGACAACGTGGACGCGATCTTCATCCTGATCGTGCTGATCTCGGTCCTGCCGATCGCGTTCGAGTACCTGAAGGGCCGGCGCGAAAAGAAGCGCGCCGCCGCCGTGGCCCCGGCCCCCGAGCCACAGCAGCCGTAGCGCCCCCGGCGAATGCTAGGAGTGGGGCATTACTTGCATCCATTGCAAGTAATGCCCCACTCATAGCATTCAGAGCGTTCACATCGCGAACATGGAGCCCGGGTTGAAGAGGTTCTCCGGGTCCAGCGCGCGTTTGATCTCCCGGTGCACCCGCAACCCGACCGGGCCGATCTCCCGCTCCAGCCACTCCCGCTTGATCTTGCCGACGCCGTGCTCCCCGGTGACCGTCCCGCCCAGTGACATGCCGACCTCGAGGATCGCGTCGAACGCCCGCTGCGCCCGCGCGAACTCGTCTTCGGAGTCCGGCGAGTAGACGATCGTCGGGTGCATGTTGCCGTCGCCGGCGTGGCCGACCACGGCGATCCGCAGCCCGACCTCCTCGCTGATCCGCTGGCACCCCGCGATCAGCTCGGCGATCCGGGTCCGCGGCACGCACACGTCGTCGGTCAGCCAGACGCCGTAGGTCTCCAGCGCGGTCAGCACCACCCGCCGTGCCTGCAGCAGCATGTTGCCCTCGGCCAGGTCGTCCGTGGCGTAGGTCATGTCGGACCCGCAGTCGAGGCAGATCTGCTCCAGCGCCGCCAGTTCCCGCCGCGCCACCTCGCCACCGGAGTCCGACTGGCACAACAACAGCGCCTGGCAGTCCGACCCGGCGCCGATGTCGGTGCGCAGGTACGTCTCGGCCGCCTTGATCGAGGTGGCGTCCATGATCTCCATCAGCGACGGCACCAGTCCCTCGCGCACCACCCGCGCCACCGCCTCCCCGGCGGCCGCGGTGCTGGTGAACCCGGCGACCAGCGTCGCGGGCGCCTGCGGCAGCGGCTTCAGCGCCACCGTCGCCTGGGTGATCACGCCGAGCGTGCCCTCGCTGCCGACGAACAACCGCGCCAGGTCGTACCCGGCCACGCCCTTGACCGTGCGGCGGCCGGTCTTCAGCAGTGACCCGTCGGCGAGCACCACTTCCAGGCCCAGCACCGAATCCGTGGTGACCCCGTACTTCACGCAGCACAGGCCGCCGGCGTTGGTGGACAGGTTGCCGCCGATCGTGCACCAGTCGTAGCTGGACGGGTCCGGCGGGTAGAACAGCCCGTTCTTCTCCACCGCGTTGCGGAAGTCGAGGTTGACCACGCCCGGCTGGACCACGGCGAGCCGGTTGCCCGCGTCGATCTCGACGATCTGGTTCAGCTTGGTCAGCACCAGCACCACGCAGCCGTCGATCGCGTTGGCCGCGCCGGACAGCCCGCTGCCCGCACCCCGCGGCACGATCGGCACCTTCGCCTCGGCGCACGCCCGGACCACCGCCTGCACCTGCTCGACGTCGGCGGGCAGCACCACCGCCAGCGGGGTGCCGACCGGGGCCAGCGGCATCATGTCGCGCGAGTAGGCGGCGGTGACGTCGGTGTCGGTGAGTACCGCGTCCTTGCCGAGTTCGGCCCGCAACCTGGTGACCAAGGCGTCATCGCTCATCACCCCAAGGTAGGCCCTTCCCCCCAATGGAAGAAGTCGCCGGAAATTTTGGCCGCGGTGTGTATCTGCGGCCCGCCTCCCTGCGTCATATGGGGCAACGATCACTTGACCACCGGGGACGCCCGGCGGCCGGGGCGATCGCCAGCAGGGGCCACGTGGTGTCCGACAGCCGAGGGGGCCGCCGGACACCACCGCCCCTGGGAAACCCGATAGCCCTGAGGAGGAGGTGCAGTGCTCGCACGCGGCGGGGAGTCCAGGCAGACGGGGCCGGTGTGGCCGGAAACGGCCCTAAGGGGGTCATCGGCCCGGCTTGGACCGGGACGGGCGAGCGGCGCACGGGGGAACAGGGCCACCCGGGAAGGGGGCAGGCGGCCGCGGGGGCGGGGTCGCCTGGAATGGGTGGGGTTCGCCGGTCGGCGCCGGAGTCGGTCCCAGACCGACTCCACCGGCGCCGGCCGGCACCCACTCCGGCAACCCGGAGTGGATGAGCACACCGCGAGGTGTGCTCTTTTCCGTGTTCAGGTAATACGCTCCTACTACGCCAAGTAAGTGACTTATGTATCCAGTGCTCACCCATGTGCTCTCTAATCCCGATGGTCCCGCGATACTGCGAGCGCCAACTTGAGGAGCAGCGGACACCCGTTGGGGGGTCGATTCAATGACCGAAGTGCGCACCGCGGAGGCGGATCCACCGTGGGAGGGCCTCCAGGGCACCGACCTGTACGCGGCCTGCATGCAGGCCGCCAGAGCGGGTGACCGGGTGGCCATGGATCGGCTCGTCGCCGAACTCACCCCGCTGGTCTGGCACGTCGCCAGGGCCAACGGCCTGGACCGGCACACCGCCGAGGACGTGGTCCAGACGGTGTGGCTGGCCCTGTTCAGCCACCTCGACCAGCTGCACGAACCACGGGCGCTGGCCGGCTGGCTGATCACCACCGCGCGGCGGGAGGCGCAGCGGCCCTACGGCCGCAAGACGCCACCCGTCCCACTGACCGAGGAGATGGCCGAGCGGGTGCCGAGCACCCAGCCGGCTCCGGAGGCCGAGGCCGTGCGCACCGACCGGGACAGCCGGATGTGGCGGGCGTTTCTCACCCTGCCGCAGAACTGCCAGGACCTGCTCCGGCTGACCGTCCTGGCTGGCCGTGCCGAATACCACTCGGTGGCCGAAGCACTGCGGATACCGCGTGGCAGCATCGGACCGACCAGGCGACGCTGCCTGACCCGGTTGCGCACATTGTTCGAGGCCGAAGGGGGCAGCCAATGAACGGAATCGAGGAGTTCGGGGGGAGCGCGAATCCCGAGGACGAGGCGCTGCTCATGGACCTGGACCGGCTGATGGACCAGCTGGACCCGCCACCGGGTGACCTGGTCGAGCGGGTGCAGTTCGCCATCGCGCTGGAGAGCCTCGACGTGGAGGTGGCCCGCTGGGTGCACGCGAACGCGCTGGAAGGCGTTCGTGGCGGCAGCGACGAGGGCACGATCACCTTCACCGTCAGCGATCTGACCGTGATGATCAACCTGACCAAGATCGGCAAGCACCACCGGATCGACGGCTGGCTGGTGCCCGCCGGTGAACACGGGGTCGAGGTGCGGGTGGCCGAGCACGGCACCACCTCCACCACGGCCGACGAAGGTGGCCGGTTCGTGCTGGACGACGTGCCGCGCGGCACCACGCAGATCGTGGTGTACGTCGGCACGGAGACCTCCCGGCGCACCGTCGTCACCCCGACCGTCGTGCTCTGAGCTCTGCGGTGAATGTGGCTTTCCCGGCGTTCTATGCCGTGAAAGCCACATTCACGGCGCGGCGGCGGCGAAGCAGGATCATCGCCTGCACCCCGGTGTAGGTGAGCAGGACCGTGCCGAGCACGGCCGTCACGTGCAGGCCGCTGACGAAGGCCGCCTGCGCGGTGTGCAGCAGTTCGCCGCTGACCGTCGCCGTGGCACCACCGAGTGTTTCCCGCGCGGCCTCGCCCGCGCTTTCCGGCACGCCGGCGCGGTAGACCGCCGTCGCCACACTGCCGATCACCGCGGTCCCCAGCGCACCGCCGAGTTCGAAGCCGGTTTCCGAGATCGCCGACGCGGCACCCGCGCGCTCCGGCGGCGCGGCCGTGACGATCAGGTCGTTCGTCAGCGTCTCCGACAGGGACACGCCAAGACCGACCAGCGCGAAGCCGACCACCAGCACGGCCAGCCCCGAATCCACGCCGATGCCGAGCAGCAGCCCGAAGCCCGCCGCCGCCAGCAGCAGCCCGCCACCGACCAGCGTGGACACCGGGAGCCGCCGCGCCAGCCGGGCGGCGAGCAGCGCGCCCGCCACCCCGGCCACCGTGGTCGGCAGCAGCCAGAGCGCGGCCACCATCGGCCGCAGCCCGAGCACCAGCTGCAGGTACTGCGGCACCAGGAACAGCAGCCCGGTCAGCGCGAACACGCCGAGCAGGTTGGTCACCACCGAGGTGGAGAACTCGCGGTTCCGGAACAACGCGAGGTCGAGCATCGGATCGGCCAGCGACTGCTGCCGTCGCACGAAGAGCACCCCGAGCCCGGCACCGGCGAGCACGCTCACCACGGCCTTGAGGTCGAACCCGTGCTCGGCGAACAGCTTGATGCCGTAGACGATCGGCAGCATCGTCGCCAGTGACAGCACCGCGGACAGCGGGTCGAAGCGGCCGGGGTTCGGGTCGCGCGCCTCCGGCAGCAGCAGCGGACCGGCGATCAGCAGCACCACCATCACCGGCACGTTGATCAGGAACACCGAGCCCCACCAGAAGTGCTCCAGCAGCCAGCCGCCGACCACCGGGCCGAGCGCCATGCCGCCGGAGAACCCGGCGCTCCACACGGCGATCGCCACGCGCCGCTGCGCCTGGTCGACGAAGATGCCGCGGATCAGCGACAAGGTCGACGGCATCAGCGTCGCCCCGCCGACGCCGAGCAGCGCCCGCGCGGCGATCAGCAGCCACGCGCTGGTGGCGAACGCCGCCAGCACCGAGGCCACGCCGAACGCGACCGCACCGGCGAGCAGCAGCTTGCGGCGGCCGACGCGGTCGCCGAGCGTGCCCATCAGCACCAGCAGCCCGGCGAGCATGAACGAGTAGATGTCCACGATCCAGAGCTGCTCGGTGCCGGTCGGCGCGAGGTCTTCGCTGAGGTACGGCAGCGCGAACCCCAGCACGGTCATGTCGACGCTGATCAACAACACCGGCAACACCAGGACGGCCAACGCCGCCCACTCCCGGCGGCCTGCCTTGACCACGATTTCTCCCTGCTTACTGAACAGTCTAGACGGTACAGTTACCGCCCCATTCGAAAGTAAACCGTCCAGACGGTACAGTCAACTCGTGCCCAAGCCTTCCGCCCGTGAAACCGTGCTCGACGCCTACCAGGACATCCTCATCGAGCACGGCCCCGGCTCGGTCACGCTCGACGCCGTCGCGGCGAAGGCGAACGTGTCCAAAGGCGGCCTGCTCTACCACTTCAACTCGAAGGAAGCCCTGCTCGACGGCCTGCTGGAGCGCCTGCGACGGCTCAGCCTCGCCGACATCGAGCACGCCAAGACCGCGCCGGAAGGCGTCGTCCGCTACTTCCTCACCTCGTCGGTGACCGACGCCTCGATGGACAAGCCGGCGCACCGGGCCTCGATGGCGGCGCTGCGCCAGGTCGGCAGCGACCCCCGGGTCACCGAGACGATCAAGGAGTGCGCCCTGTTCTGGCGCGAAATGGTCGCCGAGCACATCGACGACCCGCTGACCGCCGAGATCGTCGGCGCCATCGGGGACGGCCTCTACCTGCGCGCCACCATGGGCGAGGAGACCGCGACGCTGGTCGATCAGCTCGACGAGGTCCTGCGCCGCCTCGGCCTCTGAAAACAGCCCACCGATCGAGGGTGGGCTCAGCCACAACGCGGGTAATCGGGTTGCGCGAGGCCCGCTCGCGGGCACATTCTTGCTTGAGGCAACTAGTTGCAGAGATCAAACAACCCAAAGCCGACATACCCCACGAAAGACCCGGTCATGGCACCTCTTCACGGCGAACCGCCGCCGGCCACGGAAGCCGAGCTCGATCTGGCCGACGAGCTCGGCTTCCAGCTCGTCCGCTTCATGCGCCTGGTCAACCGCGCCAAGGCGCAGGTGGCCAAGCAGGGTCCGGACGGCATCGAACGGGCCGCCTACGCGATCCTGTTCACCCTGATCCACGAGGGCCCGCAGCGCACCAGCAAGCTCGCCGAAGCTCTGCACTCGGAGATCTCCACGATCAGCAGGCAGAGCAGTTCGCTGGTGCAGCACGGCCTGGTGGAGCGCACCGCCGATCCCGAAGACGGCCGTGCCTGCCTGCTCGCGCCGACCGCCGAGGGCCTGCGGGTGTTCGAGGAGAACCGCAAGACGCGCAACGTGTGGCTCGCCGCACTGCTCGCGGACTGGCCGGACGGGGACCGGCAGACCCTGATGCGCCTGCTCGACCGGCTCAACGTCGGCATCGAAAAGCAGCAGGCGCAGCACGCCGAAGACCAAGCACAGCCCAAGGGGGGCACCAGATGACCCGCGCCGCCAACCCGGTGCAACCACCGCAGCACGCCGCGCCGGAACCCGAACCCGAGCGCCTCACGCACCGGCAGATCGTCACCATCCTGATCGGCCTGATGTCCGGCATGTTCCTGGCCGCGCTGGACCAGACCATCGTCGGCACCTCGATCGTCCGGATCGCCAACGACCTGCACGGGTTCGACCTCCAGGCGTGGATCACCACCGCCTACCTGATCACCTCGACGATCGTCACGCCGATCTACGGCAAGCTGTCCGACATCTACGGGCGGCGGCCGTTCTACCTGGCCGCGATCTCGATCTTCGTGATCGGCTCGATCGCCTCGACCTTCGCCGACTCGATGTACCAGCTCGCCGCCTTCCGCGCGGTCCAGGGCCTCGGCGCCGGTGGGCTGATGTCGCTGGCGATGACCATCATCGGCGACATCGTGCCGCCCCGGGAACGCGCCCGCTACCAGGGCTTCTTCCTCGCCGTCTTCGGTGTCTCCACGGTGCTCGGCCCGGTGCTCGGCGGGTTCTTCGCCGACATCGACTCGATCGCCGGCATCACCGGCTGGCGCTGGGTGTTCCTGATCAACGTGCCGATCGGCGTGGCCGCCTTCGCCATCGTGGCCAAGGTGCTGAACGTGCCGCACGAACGCCACGACCACCGCATCGACTGGTGGGGCGGGCTGGCGCTGGTGGTGGCCGTGGTGCCGCTGCTGATCGTCGCCGAGCAGGGCAACAAGTGGGGCTGGGCCTCGGCCGAGGCGATCGCCTGCTACGTCATCGGCGGCGTCGGGATCGTGGCGTTCCTGTTCGTGGAAAGGCTGATGAAGGACGAGGCGCTGATCCCGCTGCGGTTGTTCGGCAACGGCACCTTCTCCGTGGCCATCGCCGGCAGTTTCATCGTCGGTATCGGCATGTTCGGCGCGATCATGATGATCCCGCAGTACATGCAGGTGGTGCAGGGGTACTCGCCGACCGAGTCCGGGTTGCTGATGCTGCCGCTGATGCTCGGCATCATGACCGCGTCGGTGGTCTCCGGGCAGATCACCAGCCGCACCGGCCGGTACAAGATCTTCCCGATCATCGGCACGCTGATCATCACCGCCGGTTCGGTGTTCTTCGCGCAGGTCGAGTACGACAGCGCGCTGTGGCACCCGCTGCTCGCCGCCGGGATCATCGGCCTCGGCCTCGGTAGCTGCATGCAGACCCTGGTCATCGCGGTGCAGAACGCCGGGCCGCGCAGCGACATGGGCGTGTCCACCGCGACCGCGACCTTCTTCCGCCAGATCGGTGGTACCGCGGGTGTCGCGGTGTTCCTGACCATCCTGTTCAACACCCTGGCCGACAACATCGCCAAGGCCTTCGGCGGCGCGCTGCCGCCGGAAGCCGGGGCACAGCTGGGCAACTTCCAGTCCGACACCTCCGGCATCGCGAACCTGCCCGACGAGCTGAAGATCCCGGTCCTGACCGGGTTCACCGAGTCGATCACCACGGTGTTCTGGTGCGCGGCGGCGGTCACCCTGGTGGCCTTCGTGGTGCTGCTGTTCATGCGGGAGATCCCGCTCGCCGGCGGGGCGCCGTCGGCCGCGGCCTCGGTGCTCGAAGGCGGCGAGGCGCTGGTCGACGAGGAGCCCGAGAAGGCGACCGCGAAGACCGACACCTGGGAAGAGGTCGACCAGGCGCTGCGCCGGCCGGAGCCGGAACTGGTGGGGGCGCACGCGCGGCCGGAAGGGAACGGGCACGCCACAATGCAGGGCATGATCCAGCCGATTTCGAACGCGGCCGTCAGCGGGCGGCTCGAAGCCGGGCCGCCGATCACCGGGTACGTCCGGCGCCAGGACGGCAGCCCGGTGGTCCGGGCGGCGCTGACGCTGATCGACCAGAGCGGCAGGCAGGTCTCGCGGGCCACCGGCGGGGGCGACGGCGAGTACAGCATCGGCACGCCCAGCCCCGGCACCTACGTGCTGATCGTCTCGGCGGCCGGGCACGAGCCGCAGGCCTCCAGCGTGGTCGTCGGCGACGGCCCGGCGAAGCTGGACCTCACGCTCGCCGGTTCGGGCGAGGTCAGCGGCGTGGTCACCTCGTTGGGCTCGGGTGAGCCGCTGCACGCGGTCACCGTGACCCTGACCGACGAACGCGGCGAGGTCGCCGGCGCGTCGGCCACCGACGAAGCGGGCCGGTACGCCTTCCACGGCATCGGCGCGGGCAGCTACACGCTGGTCGCCAGCGGGGAGCACCTGCGGCCGGTCGCGGTCACCCTGACCGTGCCGGACTGCGGGGTGCTGCGTCACGACGTGTCGCTCAGCGGCGCGGTGGTGCTCACCGGCACCGCGCGCAACGAGGCCGACCAGCCGGTGCCGGACGCGCGGATCACCGTGCTCGACCCGGAGGGCCGGGTCGCGGCCGTGTCGCGGACCAACCACTCGGGCAACTACGTGATCAGCGATCTCCCCGAAGGCACCTACACCGTCGTGGCCAGCGGGTACCCTCCGGCCACCAGCAGGCTCGAGCTGACGGGTGGCGGTGATTCCACCCATGACGTCCGGCTCGGCTACGACCAGGTGATCGACGAGCTGACGAACGGACGGGCATGAGCACAGCGGGACTGCGGGCGCAGATCAGTGGCGCCGAAGGCTGGGCCGTGGCGCACGCCGTGCTGACCGTGACCGACCTGACCGGCAAGCAGGTGGCCAGGGTGGAGGCGGACGAACTCGGCGTCGTCGCCACCCCGCCGTTGCCCGCCGGGGTGTACACCGCGGTGCTCACGGCGGCCGGGTTCGCCCCGGTCGCCCGCACCGCGCGGGTCGGCGCCGACGGCACGGGCTCGCTCGGCGAGGTCGTGCTGGAGTCGAACGCGGAGGCGGTCCAGCTGCCGCCGGTGGGTCCGTGGGTGATCGACCCGGCACACTCGTCGGTCGTGGCCACCGCCCGCCACCTCGGCATCGCCAGCATCAAGGCGCGGTTCTCGGAGCTGTCCGGGCGCATCACCGTGGCGCGCCCGGCGGAGCGGTCGGCGGTCCAGGCCGAGATCAAGGCCGCGGCGATCGACACCGGCATCAAGATGCGCGACGACCACCTGCGTTCCCCGGACTTCCTGGACGTGGAGCGGTACCCGGTGATCGAGTTCGCCAGCACCGGGCTGCGCCAGCACGGGCCGGTGAACTGGACCATGCACGGCGTGCTCACGCTGCACGGGCAGCGGCGGGAGGTCGAACTGGACCTGCGCTACGGCGGCTGCGAAGCCGACCCGTGGGGCGGGACGCGAGCGGCCTTCCACGCGGAGACGCAGCTGCGCCGGGACGACTTCGCGATCAACTACAACGCCATGGTGCGCGCGGGAGTCGCGGCGATCGGCACCGTCGTCCGCGTCGAACTGGACATCCAAGCCGTCCAGGGGGAAGCCCTACCCCCGATGTAGCCGTGCGCTGCTAGGACCGGCCAATGCTAGGAGTGGGGCATTACTTGCGTTGATTGCAAGTAATGCCCCATTCATAGCATTCGGGGAAGTGAGCAGGTCGGACTAATCGGGCGAATCGGGCGTGGTTTCAGGCTCGTCTTGGGCTCGGCACGTAGGCTGCGAACGTGACGGAGCTACTGGCCGCGGGCACCGGCGTGAGCTGGCTGGACACAGCCGGTCCGACGCTGGTGTGGGTCATCGTGCTCAGTTTCGTCTTCGTCGAGTGTGCGCTGATCGTCGGCCTGTTTCTGCCCGGTGACTCGTTGTTGTTCGGCGCCGGCGTGGTGCTCGCGCAGCACCACGCCGAGCTGAGCGCCTGGCTGCTGTCGCTGGCGGCGCTGATCGTCGCGGTGGTCGGCAACCAGATCGGCTACTACATCGGCAAGCACACCGGCACCAGACTGGTCGCCCGGCGCGGCGGCAAGGTGCTGAACCGCCAGAACCTGGAGCGGGCCCGCGCGTTCCTCGACCGGCGGGGTTTCTTCGCCATCGTCGCGGCGCGGTGGATCCCGTGGGTGCGCACGCTGGCGCCGCTGATCGCCGGTGCCGCACGCATGGACCCGAAGCGCTTCGCACTGGCGACGGCGGCCGGCGGCGTGCTGTGGGTGCCGACGCTGGTCCTGCTCGGTTACTACGGCGCCGGGCTGCTGGACGTGCTGCCGTGGCTGAAGACGCTGGTCGTGTGGCTGAGCGTGGCGTTCTTCGTGCTCGGCACCGGCTGGGGGTTCTGGCGGTACCGGCAGGAGATGAAGAAGCCGGTGGACACCGACGCCGAGCTAACTGTCGGTATCTGCCCAGACCTCCAGCTGGATGCCGTCCGGATCACGGAAGACGACGACCTCGGACCCGGGCAGCGTGCGTGAGGCCTTGGCCGCGCTGTAGGTGACCCCGTGCTCGGCGAGGCGGCGCTCCCACCCCTCGAGCTCCTCCCGCGAGCCGACGCAGAAGGCCACGTGGTCCAGTCCGGTGCGCCGCTCGTCGAACCAGGGGCGCTCGGTGTCGGGGTGCTGCACGAGCACCAGTGAGAACCCGTGGTCAGCGGACTTGAGCACCACCTTCCGAAGCCCGGTCTCCGGATCCTCGCGCCGGGTGGCCTCCTCGAGCGCGAGGACCCGCACGTACCACGGCACACTCCGGTCCACGTCGGTGACCGTGAGGGCCAGGTGGTGCACGGACTTCAATCTCGGCATCGCTTCGCGGCCGCCCTTCCACTAGTGGCCCGGTTCCGACCTTCACCCACCCTCCGTGAATTCCCCGTTGCCGCCCACGTACCCGACCTTGTCGACCACAAAACGTGACCTCCCCGTGCCCGGTTCAAAGAATTTCGGGCCGGAGCCGCACGTTCTGCCGTTCTCGCGACACCACCCACTCCCAGTCGCGGGGTTCCGGTGTGCCGCAGCGGATCCACCAGCGGTAGGCGGCCTCGGTCTCGTCCCAGAGACGGCGCGGGCCGGTCTGACGCACCACGTACGCGCCTTTTCCGGGCGCGACCGAAGCCCACGAACTGGTGAACGGGTCGCGCAGCCACGCCAGCCTCGGATTCTCGCCCGCCACCTCGTACTCACACGACGGCACGGCGACCGCGAGCGCCCAGCGCGGGCCGGGGTTCTCCAGCAGCGCCCACGGCTGGGTGTGGGTGACCGACTGGGTCGCCTCGCGCTCGTCCCAGTGGAGCTGCCACCGCACCTCGAGCGGCCCGGGCTGCACGAGCACCGGCCGCCCGGTGGCGGTGCCGTCGTGGTGCACGGTGAATCGGACCAGGAAGCCGGGCTGGACCGGCGCGAGGATGAGGGCGCCGGGCTCGGCCTGCTCGACCCAGGCGTATGGCAACCGCCCGAGCCGGATGTCGCCGTGCGCGAGCACCCGATCGAACGGCGCATACCGCGGCGCACCAGCGGCTGTCTCACCGTGGAGCACGGACACGTGCCCGTAGTGGCGCACCAGCCGCTTGCGCGCCAACACCACCCGATCGATGTCAGTGTCCACAGTGGTCACCAGCCCACCGTGGCCCACGGTCTCGGCGAGCACCGCCGTCGTCACCCCGGAACCCACCCCGAGCTCCAGCACCGAGTGATCACGCTGAAGCTCGAGCGGCTGGAGGGAGCGAACCGTCCGAGCCGAAATGGCCGCCGACCCGAGCTCACCCGCTGCCACCAGCTCGTCCAGGAACTCGTTGAGTCCACGCTCCCTGCCCATGGCCACCCTCCAACTGGCTTGAGCCTGTTCTGGCTTGAGCCAGTGAACAACCCCATCGCACCCTTGTCAACCAACTGGCTTGAACCAGTACCCTGATGGAGTGGCCAGCAGTGAACTGCCCAGTCGGCGACTCGCCGCCGAACTGCGCGAGGCGATCAACTCGGGCGCGCTCGCCCGGGGAATGAGACTGCCCTCCGAACGCACCCTTTCCGACGAACACGGCGTGGCGCGAAACACCGCCCGCGAGGCAATCCGCCTCCTGACCGAGGAGGGCCTGGTCGTGGCCATCCATGGCAAAGGCGTGTTCGTCCGCGAGAAGTACCGGCTGGCTCGCTCACCCGAGAGGCTCACTCGAGCGGCGCGCGCGGCGGGGAAGGGAGCCTTCCTCGGAGACGCCGAAGTCAATCAATTCGCTCCCGCGGTCGAGGTCGAGATTCGTACCGAGGCGGCGAGCGAGGAAGTCGCGGCCATTCTCGGGGTCGGCGAAGGGGCCGAAGTCCTCGTCCGCGAGCGGGTGATGAGCGCGGACGGGCAGCCGATCCAGCTCGCCACCTCGCGGCTTCCGCGGTCGCTCACCGAAGGCACTGCGATCGAACAACCCGACACCGGCCCCGGCGGCAGCTATGCCCGCCTGGAGGAGGCCGGGCACGAACTCGGGCACTTCAGCGAGACCGTCGGTGCCCGCATGCCGACGCCCGATGAGGCGTCGTTGCTGCAACTCAGCGCAGGCACGCCGATCCTCGTCGTGCGCCGGATCGCCTTCGACACCGCGGGCGTCGCCGTCGAGGTGAACGACATGCGCCTCTCCGGAGACCGCTACGAACTCGCCTACGAGTTCCCCGCCGACTGAGCGGTATCACGAATGTGGCTTTCGAGACGTCTGGCGTCCCGAAAGCCACATTCGTGACACTGGTGGGCGCCCGCCTCGGGGATCTTGGGCCCCGGCGCCGCGAACGTAGGGCTGGGCGCGGGTGCGGAACTCGGCTACCTGAACGCCGGACCCGGCTGCCCGAACGTGGCACTCAGATGCCCGAGTGCGGACACGGCTGTCCCGAGCGTGGCACTCAGGTGCCTGAACGTGGGCTCGGGTTGCATGGCTGTGGAACTCGGCTGCGCGAACGTGCTGCTCGGGTGCCCGAATGCGGAGCTCGGCTGCCTGAACGTGAAACTTCGGCGCCTGAGTGTGGGACTCGGGAGCCCGAGCGTGTAACTCGGCTGTCCGGGTGTGGGGTTCGGGTGCGTGAGTGTGGGGTTCGGGGGTGGGGTTAGCGGCCGCCGGTTATGGGGAGGGTGGCGCCGGTGGCGTACGAGGCGGCGGGCGAGAGGAGCCACAGGATGGCGGCGGCGATTTCCGCTGGTTCCCCCGCGCGGCCCATCGGCTGCGCGGGGCCCAGGCGGTCCAGCCGGTCCGGGACCCCGGCGGTGGTGTGGAAAGAGGTGTTCACCAGGCCCGGGGCGACCGCGTTCACCCGGATGCCGGAGGCAGCCACCTCCTGCGCCAGGCCGAAGGTCATCGTCTCGACCGCGGCCTTGCTCGCGGCGTAGTGCACCCATTCGCCCGCCGAGCCCAGGCGCGCGGCGGCCGAGGTCACGTTCACGATCGCCCCGCCGTCGGTCATGCGGCGGACGGCTTCCCGGCAGCACAGGAACACCCCGGTGACATTGACGTCCATGACCCGCCGCACGGTGGAGACGTCCTGCTCCACCAGCGGCGCCGCCCGCCCGACGACGCCCGCGTTGTTCACCAGCCCGTACAGCGGCCCCAATTCCGCAGCAGCGTCGAACAAGGCGACCACGTCCGACTCCGAGGACACGTCCCCCTGCACGGCCAACGCCCGCCGCCCCAGCGAGGAAACCCGTGAGGCCACGGAAGCGGCGGCCGAGGCGTCTCCGGCGTAGTTGACCACCACGTCGTAGCCGCTCTCCGCCGCCTGCACGCAGACCTCCGCGCCGATGCCGCGGCTTCCCCCGGTGACGATCACCACGCTCATGGCGCCACCCTAGAGCGAGAAGTTCGCCAGCGTCATGTCCTCCACGATCAGATCCGCCCGCGAAGCCGTCGTCGCGATCAGGTCGGCGTTGCGCTGGTCCGAACCCCGCGCCCGCTGCCGCGCCTCCACCAGCGACCGCCCGTAGTGCCGGTGCCGCGAGACCAGCCGCTCGATGCGGTCGTCCTCATCAGGCCGGAGGAACCACGATTCCGCCAGCAACGGCGGGATCCGCGACCACGGCGAAGAATCCAGCAGCAGGTAGTTGCCCTCGGTGATGACCAGCGGCACCTCCGGCGGCACGGCGACCGCGCCCGCGATCGGCTCCTCGATCTCCCGGCGGAATTCCGGCGCGTACACCGTCTCCCCGCCCGTCGCGAGCCGCGAGACCAGGCTGACGTAACCACCGGCGTCGAAGGTGTCCGGCGCGCCCTTGCGCTCTGTCCGCCCGAGCCGCCGCAACTCCACCTGCGCCAGGTGGAACCCGTCCATGCCGACCACCGCGGCCCGGTTGCCCAGCGCGTTCGCCAGCCCCCACGCCAGCGTGGTCTTCCCCGACGCCGGCGCGCCGACGATGCCCAGCACGGCCCGCTCTCCCGATTTGATCAACCCCTGCGCGCGCGCCAGCAGGTCCTCGAACGAGGTCATCGCACTCCCTTATTTCCTCATCTCGCGGACCGCGGGAACCCATGCCCGCGGACCCGCATGCCACACCCGTTCGGCGGCCACCTCGTTGGCGAAGCGAATCCGCTCCACCAACGGAAGTCTTGCGCCATAAGCGAAAGCGCCGTGCCAGACGTCCCCGGCGCCCAGCGTGTCGGCGGCCTCGACCTCGGGCACCGGCACCGTGCCCGATTCGTCCACAGTGGAATAACGCACCGGCTCGGCACCCGCGGTGGTGATCACCACGGGCACTTCCAGAACCCCATCAGGCGCCCGGAAGTGCGCCGAGCACGCCGCGATGTCCACCAGCGGCAGCAGTTCCGTCAGCACCGGCTTCCAACTCCCGGCGTCGAGCACCACCGGCACCCCGAGTTCCCGTGCCCGCCGCGCGACGGCCAGTGCCAGCGCCGGGTGGTGCCCGTCCAGCAGCACGCAGTCCCCGGAAACCTCGTCCACCAGAGAAGAAGCCGGGAAGTCCGGCACATCCGCGGCGTTGTGCGAGACGACCGTGCGTTCCCCGTCCGAATCCCGCACCGACACCGCGCTCACCGGCGGCGGCGACACCCGCGACGGCAACGCGTCGACCACCCGCACGCCATACGCTTCCAGGTCGGCGCGGGCCAGCGAGGCGAGCGGGTGGGCGCCGAGCACGGTCAGCAGGATCGCCTCGCCGCCCAGCGCCGCCACCGTCACCGCGGCGTTCGCGGCCGGACCGCCCGCGGCCACCTCGACCGCGAGCGACTGCACCTTCTCCCCGGGTGACGGCAACTCCGCCACCCGCTGCACCAGATCCACAGTGGACAGTCCGGCGAGTACCACCCTCATCCGGACAACCCGGCCCGCACGGCCGCCGGGACCTCCTCCACCGACCCGTCCGCGCCGATCCGCAGCGCGCCGGTGATCAGCCCCACCACCTGGTTCATCGTGTGCGTCTTCGGCGAGACCACGGCCACCCGCTTGCCGAGGCGGTGCACGTGGATCCGGTCGGCGATCTCGAACACGTGCGGCATGTTGTGGCTGATCAGCACCACCGGCAGCCCGCGCTCGCGGATGCGGTCGATCAGCGCGAGCACCTTGCCGGACTCGGCCACCCCGAGGGCCGCGGTCGGCTCGTCCATGATCACCGCCTTGGTGCCGAACGCCGCCGCGCGCGCCACCGCCACGCCCTGCCGCTGCCCACCGGAGAGCGTCTCCACCGGCTGCGTGATCGACTTGATCTGGATGCCCAGCTCGTCGAGGATGCGCTGCGCCTCGGCACGCATGGTCGCGGTGTCCAGCTTGCGGATCAGCCCGAACGGCCCGGACCGCCGCTTTTCCCGCCCCAGGAACATGTTCGACGCGATGTCGAGCGCGGGCGCGACGGCCAGGTCCTGGTACACCGTCTCGATGCCGTACTTGCGTGCGTCGATCGGCGTGCGGAAGTGCACGGCCTTGCCATCGACCAGGATTTCGCCCTCGTCCGGCACCACCGCGCCGGACATCGCCTTGATCAGGCTGGACTTCCCGGCGCCGTTGTCGCCGACCACGGCGAGCACCTCGCCCGGGTACAGGTCGAAGTCGGCGCCGTCGATCGCGGTCACCCGGCCGTAGCGCTTGACCAGGCCACGAGCGGACAGGGTCGGCTGCTCAGTCGAAGAATTCACCGCTGCCTCCTGGCGAATCGGTCCACCGCGACGGCCGCGATCACCAGCGCGCCGGTCGCCACGTCCTGGTAGAGCGCGTCCACGCCCAGCTGGGTCAGCCCGGACCGCAGCACCGCCACGATCAGCGCGCCCATCATCGTGCCGATCACCGAACCGCGGCCGCCGAACAGGCTGGTCCCGCCCAGCACCACGGCGGTGATCGAGTCGAGGTTGCCGAGCTGGTAGGCGTTCGGGTCGGCGTTGGGCACGCGGCCCAGCGCCTGCCACGCGGCGATGCCGAAGATCACCCCGGCCACGATGTACACCGACAGCACCGTCCGGTTGACCTTGATCCCGGACAGCCGCGCGGCCTCGGGCGCGTTGCCCACCGCGTACACGTGCTTGCCCCACGCGGTCCTGGTCAGCGCGTACCACATGACCAGGTACATGATCAGCGCCAGCGTCATGCCGTAGGTGATCTCGATGCCGCCGAACAGGTAGCGGCGGGTGCCGAGCCAGTTGATCAGCCCGTCGGCCACCGGGATCGCCTCGCCACCGGCGAACAGCCGTCCCGCGGCGGTGAGCATGGTCAGCATGCCGAGCGTGACGATGAACGGCGGCAGCTTCACCTTGGTCACCAGCGAGCCGACCACCGCGCTGACCACCACCGTGGCCGCGATCCCCAGCAGCAGCGCGAAGATGCCGTCGACCCCGCCGGTGAGCAGCTTCGCCATGATCAACGTCGCGAGCACCATCGAGGCCGCGTTCGCCAGGTCGATCCCGGCGGTCAGGATGATCAGCGTCTGCCCGAGTGCGAGCGTGCCGATCACCAGCGACTGCTGCACCACCAGGGACATGTTGTCCAGGTTGAGGAAGGTGTCGGTGGAGAAGGAGAACACGAGCACGGCGACCACCAGCGCCAGCGCCGGCCCGACGGCCGGGGCGCGCAGGAAGAACTCGCCGATGGTCGGCCGGTCGGACTCGGCCGTAGCGGTGGCGCTCGTCATTTCTCACCCCAGCAGTTCTGCAGACCCCAGTCGGTGTTCTGGCTTTCCACACCCGGCATCGGCTTGTTCGTGATCACCACGGAACCGGTGTTGTTGAAGCCGCTCGGCTTCGTGCCGGACTTGGCGTACTCGACGGCGGCGAGCACCCCCTGTTCGGCCATCTTCTTCGGGAACTGCATGACCGTGGCCGCGTACTGGCCGTCGCGCACGTTCTGCACGCCCTCGCAGCCACCGTCGATCGAGCCCATCACGATCTGGCCGGTCAGCCCGCGTGCCTTGAGCGCCGCGTAGGTGCCGCGGCCCATCGGCTCGTTCATCGTGTAGACGGCGTTGATGTCGGTGGTGCGCTGCAACAGGTTCTCCACGCCCTGCTGGGCGGTGCTCTGGTCGCCGTTGGCCGGCGTCGAGCCCTTGATCTCCGGGGCGCCGTCGGCCAGGCCGATGCCGGAGAGGAACCCGGTGTGCCGCTGGGTGTCGACGGTGCTGCCCGCGGTGCCGTCCACCATGAACAGCTTGGGCGGGGTGCTGCCGAGCGCGGCCTTGACGTAGGCACCCTGCTGCTGCCCGGCCGCGAAGTTGTCGGTGGCGAAGGTGGCGTCGACCGCCTCCGCCGGTTCGGTCGCGGTGTCCAGCGCGATCACCAGCACGCCCGCCTTGCGGGCCCGGTCGATCGCGTCGAGCACGCCGGTGGACGAGCTGGGCGTGATCAGGATGGTGGTGGCGCCCTGCTGGATCAGGTTCTCGATGGCCCGGACCTGGCCGTCGTTGTCGCCGTCGAACTGACCGGCCAGCGCGCTGAAGTCGGCGCCGTTGGCCTGCGCGGCCGCGCTCGCGGCGGCCCGGAGTTCGACGAAGTAGGGGTTGGTGTCGGTCTTGGTGACCAGGCCGACCTTGGCCTTGCCCCCGGCACCACCGGAGTTGGTGTTGCCGCCCCAGTGCCGTTCGACGGTGCACCCACCCGCCGAGACCAGCACCGCGGCGGCCAGCCCCGCGGTCAGAATTTTTCGCACGACATCCTCCGCGTTGAGGATCGGAACAGATGACCCGGGACGGTAGAACGGGCTATGCTGCCGCGCAAGCGTTTGCGCAAACGCTTGCCTGAGACCGGTGAAGGGAGCCCAGTGCCGCCAGGACGCTCATCCCGCCCCACCCAGCGCGACATCGCCGAGATGGCGGGCGTCTCGATCACCACGGTGTCACACGTGGTCAACGGGACCCGCGCGGTCGCCGAGGACACCCGGGCCGCGGTGCTCCGCGCCATCGAGACCACCGGCTACACCGGCGACGCGATCGCGCGCTCACTGGTCACCGGAGGTACCCGTTCGATCGGCGTGGCAATCTCGCTGATGGCCAACCCGTACTTCGCGATGCTGATGCAGGCCGTGGAACGCGAAGCGGCCGCCGCCGGGTACACGGTCCTGCTGGCCGACACGCACGACGAACTGGAGACCGAGCAGGCGACCGTGCGGACGCTGCGCTCGCGCCGGGTCGAGGGCCTGTTGATCACGCCGGCGCCGGGTGATGGGCAGGTGGTCGGTGAACTGGTTTCGCTGGGCGTGCCCACCGTGCTGGTCGACCGGCTCGCCACCCGCGGCGACGTGGACCAGGTGGGCGCCGAGAACATCCAGGCGACTTCGGCGCTGACCGAGCACCTGGCGTCGCTCGGCCACCGCCGCATCGGCCTGATCAGCGGCGCCGCCGGGCTGTCGACCAGCGAGGAACGCACGCTCGGCTACCGGCTGGGCCTTGGGCGCGGCGGGCTGTCGTGGAACCCCGACCTGGTCGAATGCGGGCATTCGTCGCGTGAGGGCGGGGGCGCGGCCCTGCGCAAGCTGCTCGCGCTGCCCGAGCCGCCGACCGCGCTGGTGGTGGCCAACGACGGCATGATGGTCGGCGTGCTGCACGAGGCACGCAGCCGCGGGCTGAAGATCGGGCGCGACCTGCCCGTGGTGGTCTACGACGACGTCGAGTGGGCCGATCTGGTCGACCCGCCGCTGACCACGATGGCGCAGCCGATCGAGGAGATCGGACGCCGCGCGGTCCGGTTGCTGCTGGCCAGGATCGCCGACCCGGACCGCAAGGCCGAGGTGGTCCGGCTGCCCCCGGAACTGAGACACCGAGAGTCGTGCGGCTGCGCCGGGATTCACCCGGTTCGCTGAATTTTTGTTTCATCGAGTGACCAACGTCCGGATGACGCCCCAATCGGGGATATCTTCGGCGCCGTATTCGAGAGCGTTCAATCGGGCGGGCACGTTCTCATCAGGCATCGAGGGGCCGGGAGAGATGACCGCACTGTCTTACGACATTCCACTCTGGGGAGCGCCTGTCACCCATCGGCTGGGTGTGGCGATGGCGTTCGACGCCACCCCGTACGCGACCGACCTGTCCAGGGCGATCGAAGTGGCCGCCGCCGACGCGGGCTGCGCGGTGACGTTCGCCGAAACCGAGGACGCCGCCGGCGTCGAGATGGACGCCGTGCGCTCGCTGCGCGCGGGCGGCATCGACGGCATCCTGCTGACCCCCGCCGCCGGGGACGACGTGGTGGTGACCGGTCTGGTGCGGCTCGGCGTGCCGACCGTGCTGATGGACCGCCTGGCCACGCGCGGGGACGTGGACCAGGTCGGCACCGAGAACATCCAGGCCATGTGCGATCTGGTGCGCCACCTGGCGGGTGCCGGGCACGAGCGGATCGGCCTGATCTCGGGCGCGCTGGGCATCGCCGTGAACGACGAACGCGCACTGGGGTACCGGCTCGGCCTGGGACGAGCGGGCTTGGCGTGGCAGCCGGACCTGGTGGCGTGCGGGGAGTCGACAGCAGGCGGCGCGGCCGCCGCAGCCGGTCGCCTCTTGGACATGGCCGATGCGCCGACCGCGCTCCTGGTCGCCAGCGAGGCGATGATGATCGGCGTGCACTACGAAGTGCACCGCCGGGGCCTGCGCCCAGGCGAAGACCTGGGCTTGGCAGGCTACGGCGACGCAGACTGGATGGCGGCTGTCGATCCCGCGCTGACCACCATGGCGCAACCCATCGAGGAGATCGGGAAGCGTGCCGTGCACACCCTGATCGCCAGAATCGCCGACCCGGACCGACACCCGGACTCCGTCCGCCTCCCACCCACCTTCCAGCACCGCACCTCCTGCGGCTGCCGCCCGCCCATGCCGTGAATGTGGCTTTCACGGCACATTTCGCTGTGAAAGCCACATTCACGGCACCATCCCTGGACCCACCCCAAGCCGCCCAGACCCGGGCAGCAAACGAGACCAGCGAGCAGCGAACAGGACCAGCCGCAGCACCCCCATCCCGATCCAAAGCCAAAACACGGCGGGGGTTCCTTTGTCAAGGCACGCTTCCCAGCCTTGACAAAGGAACCCCCGCCGTAGTCACACTGAAAAACCGGGATGGCCCTACAACGTCGCAGCCGCCTCCAACAACATCCAAGCCCCCACCTGCACCGACATGTCCCGGACCACCCCGCCCCCCGTCCAAGAAGGACTGAACAAAGGCCCCCCATCCACCTCCACAGCACTCCCGGCACAAGCGTCCGCGGAATCCACCACCAACCGCCGAGCAGTAACAGCCGCCTCCCCGGGCAACTGCAGCGCCGCCAAAGCCAAGTACCGCGCCAGAATCCCCGCGAACAACCCCCCATCCCCAGTGCCCTGCGCGTGCAGCACACCCTCCGAGGCACAATGCGTCGCCACCGCGTCCACCGTCCGCGCAGCGGCGTCCACTTCGGACAGCTCAAGGCACGTACCCAGGAAAACACCTTGGCAGTACGTATAAATGTGCTTCACCAGTTCCCCGGTGTCCACCCGCAGCCCGTCCCACACCAGTCCGGTTTCCGGGTCCACCAACCGGGAGTCCATCCACTCGAACAGTTCCCGCGCCCGCGGAAGGTCACCGACCCGCGCGTGCAGGATCGCCGCGGGTCCGTTCGCCGGGGCGTTCTTGAACTGGTCGTTCTTCCGCCACCAGATGCCACCGCCCGCGTCCTCGGTCCAGCCCGACCGCAGTTCCGCGAGGATGGCGTCCAGCGCGGGCTTGGCCGCGAGCCCGGTCACCCGCGACGCCCGCTCCAGCGCGAGGCCGAGCCACGCCATGTCGTCGTAGTACTCGTTGGTCCACTTGCCGAAGTTCCGCAACCGGATCGAACGGGCGTACCGCTCGATCAGCCCGGCGCGCTCGGTCGAAGGGTCACGCAGTTGCGCGTCGACCAGGCAGTCCAGCACGTGCGCTTGCCACCAGTAGTTCCAGTGCCAGTGCAGCCGCTGCCCGACATCGGCTGGCCAGCCGCTGCGCGCGAGCACGGTGGACGGCAGGCCCCACACCCGCCGGAAGTGCCGCGTGCGCACCGCGTTCTCCGCGTCCCTGGCTCGTTCCGCCGCCGTCATGTCGCTTATTCTCCCTTGTCCACCGACATACCCGTCGGTATGTTCAGGCGATGGCTGCCGTCACCTGCCCACTCTGCGAAGCGACCTGCGGACTCGACGTCACGTTCGAGGGACCCAAGGTCACGAAGGTGCGAGGGGACGATGCCGACGTCTTCTCGGGCGGATACATCTGCCCGAAGGGCGCCTCGCTCGGCGCCCTGCACCACGACCCCGACCGCCTGCGTGCGCCACTGGTCAAACGCGACGGCGAATTCGTCGAAGTGAGCTGGGACGAGGCCTTCGCCGAGATCCACGCGCGGCTGCTGCCGGTCATCGAGGCACACGGCAAGGACGCCGTGGCGCTCTACGTCGGCAACCCCAGCGCGCACAACCTCGGCAACCTGCTCTACGGCCGCGTCTTCTACAAGGCGCTCGGCACCAAGAACGTCTTCACCGCGGGCACGGTCGACCAGGTGCCGAAGCACTTCTCCTCCGGTTACCTCTTCGGCAGCGGCCTGTCCATCCCGGTGCCCGACCTCGACCGCACCGAGCACCTGCTGGTCCTCGGCGCGAACCCGCTGGTGTCCAACGGCAGCCTGATGACCGCGCCGGACGCGCGCGGCAGGCTCAAGGGCATCCAGCGCCGCGGCGGCAAGATCGTCGTGGTCGACCCGCGGCGCACGCGCACCGCCGAACTCGCCGACGAGCACCACGCCATCCGCCCCGGCACCGACGCGCTGCTGCTGTTCGCCATGGTCAACGTGCTGTTCACCGAGGACAAGGTCCGGCTGGGCAGGCTCGCCGAGCACGTCAACGGCGTCGACGAGGTCCGCGAACTGGCCCGCGAGTTCACCCCCGAAGCCGTCGCCGGGCCGACCGGGATCGACGCCGCGGAGATCCGGCGGCTCGCGCTCGAACTCGCCGACGCCGAGCACGCCGCGGTCTACGGCCGGATCGGTACCACCACGCAGTCCTTCGGCACGGTCGCCAGCTGGCTGGTCGACGTGCTCAACACGCTCACCGGCAACCTCGACGAACCCGGCGGCGCGATGTTCCCGCTCGCCGCCGCCGGGCAGCCGAACAGCTCGAACCCCAGGCCCAAGCCGTTCCGCACCGGTCGCTGGAAGACCCGCGTGCACGGGCTGCCCGAGGTGCTCGGCGAGGTCCCGGTCGGCGTGCTCGCCGACGAGATCCTCACCCCCGGCGAGGGCCAGGTGCGCGCGCTGATCACGGTCAGCGGCAACCCGTGCCTGAGCACGCCGAACGCCGAACGGCTCACGGGCGCGCTGGAACAGCTCGACTTCATGGTCTCGCTCGACGTCTACCTGAACGAGACGAGCAGGCTGGCCGACGTGATCCTGCCCGGCCCGAGCCCGCTGGAGCGGCCGCACTTCGACGTGGCGCTGTACCAGTACGCGGTCCGGGACGTGGCGAACTGGACGCCGGCCACGCTGCCCACCGACCTGCCGCAGGAGTGGCAGACGATGCTGCGGCTGACCGGCATCGTCACCGGCCAGGGCCCGGACGCCGACATCGCCGCGCTCGACGAGTTCGTCGCCGCCGAAGCCGCGCGCCGGTCGGGACTGGATCCCGCGGTGTCGGACCGCACCGGCCCGGAACGGCTGGTCGACCTGATGCTGCGCGCGGGCCCGTACGACCTGACGCTGGCCGACCTGGAAGCCGCGCCGCACGGCGTCGACCTGGGACCGCTGAAGCAACGCGTCCCGGAGGTGCTGACCACGGCCAGCGGCAAGATCGAACTGGCGCCGGGCCCGATCACCGAGGACGTGCCGCGGCTCGCGCGCGAACTGGCGAAGGTGCCCGACGGCGAAATGGTCCTCATCGGACGGCGGCACCTCAGCTCGAACAACTCGTGGATGCACAACCTGGAACCGTTGGTGCGCGGGCAGAACCGCTGCACGGTCCAGGTGCACCCCGAGGACGCGACCCGGCTCGGGCTGACCGACGGCGGCCAGGCCGTGGTGCACTCCCGCGCGGGCAAGATCGAGGTGCCGGTGGAGGTCACCGACGTCATCCGGCCCGGCGTGGTCAGCATCCCGCACGGCTGGGGCCACGACCCGCAGGGCATGCGCACCGCGGTCGCCACCGCGCACGCCGGCGTCAACACCAACCTGCTCTCCGACGAAACGCAGATGGACGCGCTCTCCGGCACCAGCGTGCTGAACGGCATCCCCGTCGAGATCGCCCCGGCCTGAGTCACCACGCTCGATCGAGGTCGGCGTGCTGCTGGACCCAGGTGTGCATGACGATGCCCGCCGCCACGCCCGCGTTGATCGAGCGCGTGGTGCCGAACTGCGCGATCGAGACCACCAGCGCGGCCGCGTCCTGGGCTTCCGGGGACAGGCCGGGGCCTTCCTGGCCGAACAGCAGGACGCAGTCGCGCGGGAGTTCGGCGGTTTCCAGCCGGACCGCGCCCGGGGTGTTGTCGACGGCGACCACGGCCAGGCCGGACTCGGCGGCGTGGGCGGTGAACTCGCCGACGGTCGCGTGGTGGTGCAGGTGCTGGTAGCGATCGGTGACCATCGCGCCCCGGCGGTTCCACCGGCGCCGCCCGACGATGTGCACCGCGGCGGCGGCGAAGGCGTTGGCCGTGCGCACCACCGTGCCGATGTTGTGGTCGTGCTGGAAGTTCTCGATGGCCACGTGGAACGGGTGCCGCCGGCTGTCCACATCGGACACGATGGCCTCGCGGCGCCAGTAGCGGTAGGCGTCGACCACGTTGCGGCGGTCGCCCTGCTCCAGCAGTTCCAAGTCGTACCGCTCGTCCGAGGGCCATTCGCCCGGCCACGGTCCGACGCCGACCTCGTGCTCGGCCACCCATTCGGTGGGTCCCGCCTCGGTCATCGGGCCGCCTGCCGCTGGGCCACCTCGAGCAGCAGGTCCGCGGTCTGCGCGACGACCTGCTGCTGCGTGACCGGACCGGGGAAGGAGGCGGCGAGGTCCTGCTCACCGAAGAACAGCATCCGGTCCTGCATGCGGGGATCGGTGGCGAGCAGGCCGGCCACCGCCGGGGTCAGCGTGGCGCGCGCGTGCTCGTCGTCCTTCGCGTGCACGTGGTAGCGCTGGTCGAACGGGGCATAACCGATCTGCCGGTCGGAAGCCAGGAAGTTCGCCCACGACATGCCCTGCGGGCTCAGCGCGACCACCGTCCCGGGCACCGGCCGCGGCACCATGATCATCGTCATCGTGTGCCAGGTGCGGGTGGCCACGCCGTCCGTGCCGTAGGTCAGCTGCAGCGCCACCACCGGCACGCCCCGCCACTGGCCGGTCAGCTGCGCGGTGGCCCGGATCGCGGTGTCCGTGTTGAACATGCCGCTGAGCGGCAGCCGGGCGCGGATGTCCGGTACCGGACTACGGTCGATCTGCCAGCCGAAGGCCGCCGCGGTCGCCTGGACCGCGTCCACGTGGGCGCGTGCTCTCGCCTGCACCTTCGGCCTGCTGACCAGGCCGATCACCAGGCCCAGCAGGATGATGCCGACGAAGATCGCAACGATGACCACGCGGCGATTCTGTCACCCGAGTCCGACGGGGTGGGCGTGCGTGCCCTCGGCACCGGTGCCGTCGTCGCTGTCGCGGTGCTTCCAGTGCACGTAGGCGCCGATGTAGGAGACCACCAGCACGACGAACGCGATCGACACGACCACCGGCATCATGTCGCGCGGGAACACCGTGTCGTAGAGGTAGTACGCGTTGAAGCCGCCCGGCAGGTCACCCAGGCCCTGCTGCGCGCGGAAGTGGTTCTCCAGCGCGGTCAGCGGGCAGGGAATGGGGAAGACGTTGACCAGGATGCCCCAGGCCGCGAAAAAAACGTGCACGAAGATCGTCTTGGGCCAGCGCCACGCGACGAAACCGCCGAAGCCGATGTACAGCAGGGCAAGCACGTGTACCGCGACCGTGACATCGGCGAAAAATCCGGCCATGCCATCCCTCACCCCATCCCCTTCACGTCCCCCTTACACCCCAACGTACTCCAGTCCACTGGAGAACCGCTGGTGATCAGGGGTACCCGTACCCACTTCGGTACTAACGCGGTGGTGGTGGCGGGTCTTCCCCGGGGAAGCCGTCGGGCTTCTCGGCCGGGTACCGCTGCGGGGTCTCCCGCGGGTATTGCTCGGGAGTCCCCGGCGGCGGTTCCTCGCGACGGGGGTACTGCGGGACCGGGCGGTCCGGCGGGTCGAGCGGGTCCTTCCGGCGATCTGGCATGGTCACCCTCCTCCGACCACGCCCACCGCCGTCAGGAGAGACCGAGGTCGTGGGCGTCCAGCAGGTACCGGTACGCCAGCCCGTCCTTCTCGATCGCTTCCCTGGCCCCGGTGTCGCGGTCCACCACCGTGGCCACGCCCACCACCGTGGCACCGGCCTCTTCCAGTGCCTGCACCGCCGTCAGCACGCTGCCCCCGGTGGTGGAGGTGTCCTCCACCGCGAGTACCCGCTGCCCCCGCACCTCAACCCCTTCGACCCGGCGCTGCATGCCGTGGGTCTTGGTGGCCTTGCGGACCACGAACGCGTCGAGCACCATGCCGTCGGCGGCCGCCGAGTGCAGCATGGCGGTGGCGACCGGGTCGGCGCCGAGGGTGAGCCCGCCGACCGAGACGTAGTCCCAGTCCGCGGTGAGCTGGCGGAGCAACTTGCCGATCAGCGGGGCGGCCGCGTGATGCAGCGTCGCGCGTCGCAGGTCGACGTAGTAGTCGGCCTCCTTGCCGGAAGCCAGCGTCACCTTGCCGTGCACCACGGACAGTTCGGTGATGAGCCGGGCGAGTTCGAGTTTCGCCGCTTGATCAATGCCTGCAATCGCCACGGCGCTCAGCCTCTCACACGCCACCGACGAAACGGCTCAGGTCCTGCCCCGTCCGGCGAAGCGGCCGGCGGCGAACCGGATCAGCGACCGCGGGACCACGCGCAGTACCGCCACCAGCGCCTTGTACTGCGGGCTGGGCACGGACAGCCAGCGCCCGCGGCGCAGATCGGCGAGGCCCTCGTCGACCACGCGATCGGCGCTCAGCCAGAAGAACTTCGGGCCCGGTTTGTCCAACCCGGCCCGCTGGTGGAACTCGGTGTGCGTGAACCCGGGGCACAGCGCCATCACGCGCACGCCGGTGCCCTGCACGGAACCCGCCACGCCCTCGGTGAACGAGGTGACGTAGGTCTTGCTGGCGGTGTAGGTGGAGCCGCGGCCGGGCAGGAACCCGGCCACGCTCGACACGTTGATCACGTCGCCGCGCCCGCGCTCCAGCATGCCGGGCAGGGCGGCGCGGGTCAGCCGGAGCACCGCGGTGACGTTGACGTCCAGTTGCGCCTGCAGTTGGTCCATCGAGGCGTCCTGGAGTTCGCCGCCGAGCCCGAAACCGGCGTTGTTGACCAGGATGTCCACCCCACCGTCGACACCGCCGACCCGGGCCTCGACCTTCTCGCGGCCCTCGGCCGAAGCGAGGTCGGCGGGCAGCACCTCGGTGCCGACGCCGTGGCGCCCGGCCAGTTCGGCGGCCAGCTGTTCGAGCCGGGCCTGGTCCCTGGCCACGAGCACGAGGTCGTGGCCCTCGGCGGCGAACCTGCGGGCGAAGGCGGCGCCGATGCCGGCGGTGGCGCCGGTGACGAGTGCGGTGGCCACGGCGTCAGTCGCCGGCCTGCTGGTGCTGCTCGGCGGGAGCGGGAGCGGCGGGGGCGGTGGCCGGGTTCTGCCAGTGCCTGCCCTCGTGGGCCGGGTCGACGGCCTCGTCGAACGGGTCCACGATGTCGGCGATCTCGCCGAGGTCGCGCAGCAGCCGCTCCAGGCGCGACGGCCCGGCGTTCGGCGCGACGCTGGCGAGCACCCACTCGTTCTCCAGCCAGGCCACGCCCACGTCACCGCCGAGCGCGTCGGCCGCGTCGACCAGGTCCTGGGTGATCACCGCGCGGGCGCCCTCCGCGTCGTCGGCGAAGGCGTAGCGCTGGCCGACCGGGCCGAGCAGCTCCGGCATCTCCGCGCGCTGGAACGGCACGCTGGCCAGCCACAACTCCACCAGCACCTGGTGCACGCGGTTGCAGCGCACGGCCACGATCACCGCCGGGATCTGGCCGTCCGACTCGATGTCGAAGACGAAGACCGGGCGGCGGCCGTCCGAGGTGAAGGTGGACCCGCCCACGACGTTGACCGCGGCCTCGGCCCCGAAGTAGCCGATCGCGCCGCCGGTCCACTGCCGCGGCAGGCGTTCGTCCTCTTCGACGAACTCCCAGCCTCTGAGGTCCGCCCACCGCATTCGCTCCCGGTTGCGCGAGCCCTCCCGGGCCCGGTCGGCAGCCAGCAACCCCAGCCCCGCCAGCAAGGCGGCGGCGGCGATGACGAACCAGATCCACGCCGGTATACCCACGAACACCAGCGTATCGCCCTGGGCGTGAAGCCCGAGATCAGGACGCCGTGTCGCCCCCACCCGATCGAGTGGGGGCGACCGCGGCGTCCGGTCAGACCCGCGTCACGGTGAGCGAGTCGTCCGCTTCGGCGGGGATGTCGACCCGCACCGTGTCGCCGTCGAGCACCTCACCGCCGAGCAGCAGCCGCGCCAGCTGGTCGCCGATCGCGGACTGCACCAGCCGCCGCAGCGGCCGGGCCCCGTAGATCGGGTCGAAGCCGGTCAGCGCGAGCCACTCGCGGGCCGCCTCGGTGACCTCGAGGGTGAGCCTGCGCTGGGCGAGGCGCTGGGCCAGCCGGTCCACCTGGATGTCCACAATGGACGTCAGCTGCTCGGTGCCGAGCGAGTGGAAGACCACCAGGTCGTCCAGCCGGTTCAGGAACTCCGGCTTGAAGTGCCGCTGCACCACCGAAAGCACCGCGTCCCGGCGCTGACGCTCGTCCAGCGTGGCGTCCGCGATGGCCTGCGAGCCGAGGTTCGAGGTGAGCACCAGGATGGTGTTGCGGAAGTCGACCGTCCGGCCCTGGCCGTCGGTCAGCCTGCCGTCGTCGAGCACCTGGAGCAGCACGTCGAACACGTCCGGGTGCGCCTTCTCCACCTCGTCGAGCAGCACCACGCTGTACGGGCGCCGCCGCACCGACTCGGTCAGCTGCCCGCCCTGGTCGTAGCCGACGTACCCGGGCGGCGCGCCGACCAGCCGCGACACCGAGTGCTTCTCGGAGTACTCGCTCATGTCGATTCGGAGCATCGCGCGCTCGTCGTCGAACAGGAACTCCGCGAGCGCCTTCGCCAGCTCGGTCTTGCCGACCCCGGTCGGGCCGAGGAACAGGAAGGAGCCGGTCGGCCGGTCCGGGTCGGCCACGCCGGCCCGCGTGCGGCGCACCGCGTCCGAGACGACCTTGACCGCCTCTTCCTGGCCGATCACCCGCCTGCCCAGCTCCTCCTCCATCCGGAGCAGCTTGCCGGTCTCGCCCTCGAGCAGGCGGCCGGCCGGGATGCCGGTCCACGCGCTGACCACGTCCGCGACGTCGTCCGCGCCGACCTCCTCCTTGAGCATCACGTCGGCCTGCACGGCCGTCTCGCTCGCGGTCGCGGCCTCCAGTTCCTTCTCCAGCGCGGGGATCTTGCCGTAGCGCAGCTCGGCGGCCCGGCCGAGGTCACCGTCGCGCTCGGCCCGCTCCGACTCGCCGCGCAGCTGTTCCAGCTGCTCCTTGAGGTCGCGGACGCGCTCGATCGAGCCCTTCTCGTTCTGCCAGCGCGCGGTCAGCCCCGAGAGCGTCTCGCGCTTCTCGGCCAGTTCCGCGCGCAAGGTGGCCAGGCGCTGCTTCGAAGCGACGTCATCCTCTTTGGACAACGCCATCTCTTCGATCTCCATCCGCCGGACCGCGCGCTCGACCTCGTCGATCTCCACCGGCCGCGAGTCGATCTCCATGCGCAGCCGCGACGCGGCCTCGTCGACCAGGTCGATCGCCTTGTCGGGGAGGAAGCGGGCGGTGATGTAGCGGTCGGACAGGGTGGCCGCGGCGACCAGCGCGCCATCGGTGATGCGGACACCGTGGTGCACCTCGTAGCGCTCCTTGAGCCCGCGCAGGATGCCGATCGTGTCCTCAGTGGACGGCTCGCCGACCAGCACCTGCTGGAACCGGCGCTCCAGCGCGGCGTCCTTCTCGATGTGCTGGCGGTACTCGTCCAGCGTGGTGGCACCCACCATCCGCAGCTCACCGCGGGCGAGCATCGGCTTGATCATGTTGCCCGCGTCCATCGCGCCCTCGCCGGTGGCCCCGGCGCCGACGATGGTGTGCAGCTCGTCGATGAAGGTGACCACCCGGCCGGCCGACTCGGTGATCTCCTTGAGCACGGCCTTGAGCCGCTCCTCGAACTCACCGCGGAACTTCGCCCCGGCCACCATCGAGCCGAGGTCGAGCGCGACCACGCGCTTGCCCCGCAGCGACTCGGGCACGTCACCGGCGATGATGCGCTGCGCGAGCCCCTCGACGATGGCGGTCTTGCCGACGCCGGGCTCACCGATCAGCACCGGGTTGTTTTTGGTCCGGCGCGAGAGCACCTGCACCACGCGGCGGATCTCGGTGTCGCGGCCGATCACCGGGTCCAGCTCACCCGCGCGGGCGCGCGCGGTCAGGTCCACGCCGTACTTCTCCAGCGCCTTGAACGTGCCTTCCGGATCCGGGCTGGTGATGCGGGCCGAGCCGCGGACCGCGGTGAACGCCTCGCGCAACGCCTCCGGCGTGGCACCGTGGCGCTTGAGCAGGTCCGCCACCTGCCCGCCCTGCGCGGCCAGGCCGACCATCAGGTGCTCGGTGGAGACGTACTCGTCACCGAGCTCGGTGGCCAGCTTCTGCGCGTGGGTGATCGACTTGACCGCGTGCGTGTCGAACTGCGGCTGCGAGACCGTGGCGCCGGTCGCCGACGGCAGCGCCTGGGTGATCGGCTCCAGCTCCTTGTGCACCAGCTCCGGGTCCGCCCCGACCGCGGTCAGCAGCGGACCGGCGAGGCCCTCTCCCTGGGCCAGCAGCGCACCGAGCAGATGAGCCGGCGCGATGTCCGGGTTGCCGGCGACGGTCGCCGCCTGGGCAGCCGACGAGATCGCCTGCTGGGTCTTCGTGGTCGGGTTGAAAGCGTCCATCCCTCACCTCATGTCGTGCGTCCCTCGACGCAAGCCTTCCGGAAAAGTCCTCGACATGCACAACGTCAAAAAAGTTGAGTCTGTTCCGCTCAATTTCATGGCCGTGCCTCCGGCGCGACCTCGCGGTGTTGGGGGGTGTCCCTATGGGTTTGTCAAGCGGCTGCCGCGGTGTGGGCTGGTTCGGGGTGTCGGTAGTGGGTGCCGGTGCGGAGCATGGCGTAGAGGACGTCGCAGCGGCGTCGGGCGAGGCAGATGAGGGCGGCGTTGTGTTTCTTGCCTTCGGCTCTTTTGCGGTCGTAGTAGGTGCGGCTGGCCGGATCGTGCAGTGCGGCGAAGGCGGCGAGGAAGAACGCGCGTTTGAGTTTGCGGTTGCCGGTGCGGGCGGGGTGTTCGCCTTTGATGCTGGTGCCCGAGGCGCGGGTGACCGGGGCGATGCCGGCGTAGGCGGCCAGGTGTGCGGAGCTGGCGAAGTTGGAGGCGTCGCCGATCTCGAGCAGGATGCGGGCGGCGGTCCTGACCCCGATGCCCGGCATGGAGGTCAGGACCCCGGCAAGAGGGTGCGCATCGAGTATCTCCTCGACCTCGGTGGCGAGCTGTGTGCGTTGCTGGAGCACGGTTTTCAGGCTGTCGGCGAGTCTGGGCAGCACGGTGTCCGCGGCGGTGGTTCCGGGGACGGTGACAGTCTGCTCGCCGAGCGCGGTCATGATCGCCTCGACCAGTTTGTCGCCCATGCGCGGGGCGTGGGCCTTCGCTATCGCGGTGAGTTTGCGGCGCCCGGCCTTGCGGATTCCGGTGGGGCCGCCGCAGCGGGACAGGATTTCCAGGACCGCCGGATGACTGATCTTCGGGCCGATCGCGCGTTCGAGGGCGGGATGGACGCCGGTGAGCAGCCCGCGGATGCGGTTGCCGAGGCGGGTGGCCTCACCGGCCAGGTCGTCGTCGAAGCCGACCAGGACCTCCAGCTCGGCCAGGGTGTCGTCACCGACGTCGACCGGGCGCAGCGTGTGTGGCAGCGAGCGGGCCGCGTCGGCGATGATGAACGCGTCGCGGGCGTCGGTCTTCGCCCGCCCGGGATAGAGGTCGGCGATCCGGCGCATCGCCAGTCCGGGCAGATAGGCGACCTGGTGCCCGTGGGCTCGCGCGACAGCGACCGGCAGCGCGCCGATCGTCGCGGGCTGATCGACGACCACCAGCAGCGGCCCGTGGCTGGCGAGTTTGTCGAACAGCGCTCGCAGTTTGGGTTCGCTGTTGGGCAAGGGGCCGTCGTGCAGCCTCTTCCCGGCCGGGTCCAGGCCCACCGCGTGGTGGGATTCTTTGCCGACGTCAAGACCGAGGAACACGCCGAAACTGCTGCTCATGCACGCGTCTTTCGTCCGTCGCGGGTGGTCGCCGGTCAGGCATCGATGGCCGGCACCCACGTTACGACGAGACCTACCCGGCGGGGTGGCCGTGTCCCTATCAGCGGTCCCTCGATGCCGCCAGGCCCGGTGACACCACCCCCCGGATCATGGACTCGACTGGGGGCATCAGTCATGCCGAACCTGGCGACCACAGCTCCTTGATCAGGAACTATGAAAAAGGTAACGGGGGCAGGTCAGCGCGGGTTGGTGCGCTTGGCGAGGGTGCCTCGCAGGCTCTCGTTGGCCATCTTCAGCCGTTCGGTCAACGCGTCGAGTTCGCCGGGCGCCCAGTCGGCGAGCGCGTCCGTGAGGAAGTCGGTGTACTGCCGCCGCCAGTGCAGCAGCTCCTCCTCGCCCCGCTCGGACACCCGGATCAGCGCGGCCCGCCCGTCCTCGGGCGCCGGGCGGCGCTCGATCAGCCCGGCCGCGGTCAGCTGCGCGACCTGGCGGCTGACCACGGAGACGTCGACCATGCGCCGCTTCGCCAGCTCCGACGGCCGCGACTCACCCAGCTGGGCGAGTTCGGCGAGCAGCCACGCGGAGGCGGGGTGCAGCCCGTTCTGGGTCTGCCAGAGGTGCGTGGTCCACGCCTGCTGCAACTGCGCGTTCACTTTGAGTTGCCGTACCAATTCGAGCGCGGCCTCGTCCGTCGGACCCATCGGCCCAGCCTTCCCCTCGCGCCACCGGCGAAACAATCCGGGGGTTACTAGTTGTATGAAGCAACTAGTTTAGCAGTGACCCATCACACGGCTGACGTACCCAGTACCACCCGTCCGGAGCAACGTCAGCGGCTCCTACCCAGCCTCCGGCTACCCTCCGAGGTGGACCACTGGCCTGTTTACCTCGAACGACTTATTCCGAAAGGGGGAATATTCCCTACACCACCACCCCTGGGTCAAGCCGCTGGCCTGCCCCGGTCGGCGGAACCCAGGGCTACGCGCATTAATGAATAATCCAGGCCACAATCGGCATGCGGACCACTGGACCACCGGTCCCCGCCGCCCCCGCCGACCACGCCACGCAACCGGACCAGGAGCCGACACCAGCCAGCGATGACAGCCGAACCGGTCAGCCCAGTACCCAGGACAGCCGCCACGCGGCAGACTCCGCCCGCCGTCGCGGCGATGGTGCGGCTGATCCGTGACACCTGGGCGAAGGCCGAGCCGCACACGCCGGAGATCTCCCAGTTCTTCTACGGGATGCTGTTCACCCTCGCGCCGGCCACCAGGGACTTCTTCCCGATCAACATGGAGGTCCAGCGGGGCAGGCTGGTGCGCGCGCTGGTGCACATCGTGCAGATGGTGGACCGCCCGGACGACCTGGTGCCGTTCCTGCGCCAGCTCGGCCGCGACCACCGCAAGTTCGGCGTCATCCCGAACCATTACGAGGCGGTCGGCACCGCGCTGCTCGCCGCGCTGAAGACGCAGCTCGGCCGGGACTGGACGCCCGAGGTGGAACGCGCCTGGGCCGAGGCGTTCACGATCATCGCGCGGGCGATGCAGGAGGCCGCCGCGGCCGACCGGCACCCCGGCTCGTGGACCGCGACCGTGGCCGAGCACCGGCGGCTCACCTGGGACCTGGCGCTGGTGCTGGTCGAGCCGGACCAGCCGGTGCCGTACGAGGCCGGGCAGTACCTGAGCGTGGAGGTGCCGCAGCGCCCGCGGCTGTGGCGGTACCTGTCCCCGGCGAACGCGCCGCGCGACGACGGGTCGATCGAGTTCCACATCCGGGCGGTCGACGGCGGCTGGGTCTCGCGCGCCATCGTCAGCCACACCGCGCAGGGCGACCGCTGGCGGCTCGGGCCGCCGCTCGGCAGGCTGGCCGTCAACCGCGAGTCGGGCCGGGACGTGCTGATGATCGCCGGCGGTACCGGGGTGGCGCCGCTGCGCGCGATGCTCGACGAACTGGCGCAGTGGGGCGAGAACCCGAAGGTGAAGCTCTTCTACGGCGGCCGTGACCGCGAGGACCTGTACGACCTGGAGGAACTGCGCGCGCTGGCGGCGGTGAACCCCTGGCTGACCGTGGTCCCGGTGGTGGAGAACAACCCCGGGCTGCCCGGGTTCGAGCAGGGCACGCTGGCCGAGGTGGTCACCAAGTACGGCGCGTGGCCCCAGCACGACGTGCTGGTCTCCGGCTCGCCGGCGATGATCCGGGCGACGGTTTCGCGCATGCTGGTCGCGGGCACGGCGCTGGACCAGATCAAGTACGACCCCTTCACCATCGACTGATCCTTTCACGCCGAATAGCGGAAAATCGCGCGCGCCCGCAGAAACACCCGAACGGCGGCGCACGCAGTGAATACCCCCAATCGACACCGAGTACCGATATTGCTCCATTCGAGCTGAAAGCGTGGCAAAGCGGCGCCGTCCGGCGACTTGCGTCGTAGAGTCCCAGCCCCGTCGGGGAAACGGGAGTGTAAAAAAATCACGACGCATTCGAATCGATTGGAGAATTCGTCGCATCGATGGGTGTACACGCCATGTTTCCCGACGCACTGCCCGTGACCATTCCGGCGAACTGGGCCAAAACCAGCCGGACGACAAAGTTGATCAACGAGAGTTTTGCCAAGGTGGAACCGAAGTCGGTCGAACTGGCGCAGTTCTTCTACGGCGTGCTCTTCACCGTTTCCCCGGAGACCAGGGCCCTTTTTCCCGTCAACATGAACACCCAGCGCGATCGGCTCCTGCGGGCGCTGGTGCACGTGGTCGGCCTGGTGGACCGGCCCGCCGAGCTGGTGCCGTTCCTGCACCAGCTCGGGCGCGACCACCGCAAGTTCGACGTGATCGCGCGCCACTACGACGCCGTCGGCGTCGCGTTGCTGACCGCGTTGAAGCGTTACCTGAAGGACGACTGGACCTCGGAGGTGGAACGTGCGTGGACCGATGCCTATGGTGTCATCGCGAAGTCCATGCGAGAGGCGGCGGAGGCCGAGAAAGGCCCGGCTTGGTGGCCCGCACGGGTGTTGGAGCATCGCAAGGCGGGCCCGAACGTAGCGATAATCCGTGTACTGCCGAAACACCCGGTACCGTTTCGCGCGGGCAACTATCTGAGCGTCCAGGTGCCGCAACGGCCGCGAATGTGGCGGTACTTCTCCCCGGCCACCGCGCCACGCACCGACGGTGTCCTGGAATTCCACGTGCGCGCGGTGGACGGCGGCTGGGTGAGCCGGTCGATCGTGCACCACACCAGGGTCGGCGACGAATGGCGCATCGGCCCGGCGCTGGGCACCCTCGCCGTGCGGCAGGCGGAGAACCGGAAACTGCTGCTGGTCGCCGGGGGCACGGGATTGGCGCCGCTGCGGGCGATCGCGGACGATCTGGCGCGGTGGAAGCGGAATCCGCCGGTGCACCTGTTCTTCGGCGGCCGGACCGCGGAAGATCTGTACGACCTGCCGACGCTGAAGATGCTGGCCGCCACGAATCCTTGGCTGACCGTGGTGCCGGTGGTCGAAGAAGGCGAGGTGCCGGACGGCGAACAGGGCGTCCTCGCGGACGCCGTGATCCGGCGTGGCCCGTGGCCGAACACGGATGTCCTGATTTCGGGTTCGCCCTCGATGATCCGGGCCACCGTGGTGCGCCTGATGGAGGAAGGCACGCCGGCCGCCCAGATCCGCTACGACCAGTTCACCGTGGACTGACCGGGTCGTGCAGCGGCGGCCCCGGGGGATCGGGTCGCCACTGCACGACGACTGTGCGGCCTCGGCTGCCCGAGTGTCGACCCCACCCGCCTGCTTGTCGACCGTGACAACCCGAATGCAGCACTGAACAGCCCACCCGCCTGTCCGAACGACGAACCCGGCTGCACTAACGCAGAACCCGAGCGCGGACACCCGAGCAGCGAACCCCACGTTCAGGCAGCCGGACCCCACACTCGCGCAGCCGAGTCCTGCGCTCGCGCCGAGTCCCACGTTCAACCAGGCGAGTCCCACACTCAGGCAGCCGAAATCCACACTCGCGCAGCCGAACCCCACGTTCAGGAAGGCGAAACCCCCGCTGGGGCAGCCGAACCCCACGTTCAGACAGCCGAAAACCACGTTCAGGTAGCCGAAACCCCCGCTGGGGCAGCGGAACCCCACATTCAGGAAGGCGAGATTCGCGCTGGGGCAGCCGAACCCCACGTTCAGGCAGGCGAGTCCCGCCCTCGCGCAGCCGAGCCCGAGCCCACACTCGGGCGTCCGAGCGTGGATTTCGGCTGCCTGAGTGTGGATCTCGGGCGCCTGAGTGTGGGGCTCGGCTACCTCGGTATGGAGCCCGCCTGTCCCAACCCGAGGTTCAGGCACGCGAACGTGGAACTCACTTGCGTGAACGTGGATTTCGGCTGCCTGAGTGTGGAACTCGGGTGCCTGAACGTGGAACTCGCCTGCGCGAGTGTGTGACTCGGCTTCCCGAGTGTGGGGTTCGGGGGGCGAGGCGGCCTGGTCGGTTAGGTGGGGGTGAGGAGGCGGGTTAGGGCGGTGTGGGCGTGGGGCAGGGCTTGGGGGTCGCGGGTCAGGTGGAGGGCGTGGTTGGCGGCGAGGATGATGCCGGTCAGCTCGAACAGGATTTGGTCGGCGTCGCCTTCGAGGGTGTGGTCGAGGACGGCCAGGCGGATGTGCAGGCGCAGGTCCCGCTGCCACAGGGCGCTCATGCCGGCGATGGCGTCCCGCACCGGGCCGGGGCGGTGGTCGAATTCGGCGGCGGCGGCCAGGAAGAAGGTGCCGCCCGGGTGGGTCAGGTGGATCAGCCAGGCCTCGCACAGTGCGCGCAGGCGTGGCAGGCCCGGCGTGGTGCCGGTGGACGGTTCCACGACCGCGCGGCCGAACTGCTCCGCGGCCGTGTCGACCACCGCGAGCTGCAGGGCTTCCTTCGCGCCGAAGTGCCCCAGCACCCCGGATTTCGACAGGCCCAGGTCGGCAGCCAGCCGTCCGATGGTCAGGCCGTCGAGGCCTTCGACGGTCGCCAGTTCGACCCCGCGCGACAGGATCGCGGACCGGGTATCGCGGGCATCGGTGACGGACCGGCGTGGGCTCACGGGCCCAGTTTAGCGTCCGAACGATCGGACGCTAAACGGGCTATAGTGCGCACGTGATCCTTCTTCGACTGCTGTTCCGCCTGGTCTTCCGGCCGCGCGTGCACGGCCGGGAGCACCTGCCGCGCACCGGGCCGGTCATCCTCGCGAGCAACCACCTGTCCTTCATCGACAGCGTGGTCCTGCAGCTGGTCACCCGGCGGCAGGTCCGCTTCCTGGCCAAGGCGGAGTACTTCCATGGCACCGGACTGAAGGGCCGCCTCGTGCGCTGGTTCTTCACCGCGACCGGCGCGGTGCCGGTCGAGCGCGGCGCTCATCGCGCGGCTCAGGACGCCCTCGAAACCGCGCTCGGTGTGCTCGCCAAGGGCCAGGTGTTCGGCATCTACCCCGAGGGCACGCGTTCGCTCGACGGCCGCCTCTACCGCGGTCGCACCGGCGTCGCGTGGCTGGCGCTGACGGCCGGCGTGCCCGTGGTGCCGGTCGCGCTGACCGGCACTGATCGGCTCCAGCCGGTCGGGCGGCGGCTGCCGCGCTGGCACCGGATCACCGTCACCTTCGGCCCGCCGATCCGTGGCACCGGCCAACCCAGGTCGGGCCCGGCCCGCCGGGTGGTGACCGACGAGGTGATGCGGGCCATCGGGACGATGTCGGGTCAGGAAACCGCGCCGGAGTTCAACGCCGCCCCGCTAACCTGATCACATGCGGAAACCGGTGGTGTGCCTGGTGCTCGCCCTGCTGGCCACCGGGTGCGGGACGACCCCGCTCCAGCCCCGGCAGGAGACGGGCACCGACCTGATCAGCCGCTACTTCGACAATTTCAACCGCGCGGGCGACCAGGGCCCCGAGGAACAGCAGCGCTTCCTCGAGGACGCGCGGCACCCGGACTTCACCGGCCAGGAGTGCGAGCTCGGCGACCTCACCATGGACATCTACCCGGCGATGTCCACCGTTCGCCCGGATCCCGACTGGTCACCGGACGGCGAGGATCCGCCGCGGGGCGAGGTGTTCGTGGTGGCGGTGTCGCTGACGGTCCGCCGGGCGGGCGCCGCGATCGGCGAGCAGATCGGCTCGCAGCGCGTAGTTCTCCTCGATCGCCGCGTTTACGGCTTCGCTCCGTGTCCAAAATCGTGAATCGGTTACGCTTCGTCGTCCGGTTGAGCGATATTCGCCGCCACCGCGTCCCGATATCTCAAGCGCCGCCTCTTGCACGACGACGAACATCAGGTGGCGGAGGTGAAAGCGGTGTCCAAGGACGGGATCGCAGTCCACACCGAGGCCGGGGACCTGCCCGCGCTGCACGAGACCATCGCTTCCCTGTTCGCTGCCCAGGGCAACTGGGAACGCGCCTACCAGCACCTCCGCTCCGCGCTCGAGCGTGACTCGCTGACCGCCAGCTACAACCGCCGCTACCTCGACCGGCGCCTGGCGCAGCTCGCGGACGGCGAGGTGGCGGTGGCGATGGTGGACATCGACCTGTTCAAGGACGTGAACGACACCTTCGGCCACCTCGTCGGGGATCGCGTGCTCCGCAGCGTGGCCGCGCTGCTGAAGCACGAACTGCCGCGCGGCGCCTTCTGCGCGCGCTACGGCGGCGAGGAGTTCGTGCTGGTCATGCCCGGTTTGGGCGTCCGGGAGGCGCTGCGGGTGGCCGAGCGCACACGGCTTCGCGTGGCACGGCACGCCTGGCAGCGCCTGCGGTCCGGGCTCGCCGTGACGGTCAGCATCGGCCTGACCACGAAGCCGGGACGTGCGGAAGAACGATTGCTCGAGGCGGACGCCCTGCTTTACACGGCAAAACATGCGGGGCGGAATGTGGTGGCTTATCCGGATTCGGAAAACCTCCGGCACATTCGGCACTCAGGGTAACCCGGGGTCAGCCGATTTCCCACTGCCGGTGATAATGGCTGGTCGATACGTGGCCCTCATCCGACCAACTGGTACCGAGCGTAAAAACATCACGGGATGGTGTCGTCACGAACGGCGGGTATCCGTAGGATAACGAAAGCCATCCGGCTGGCGATGATCCACCGGAGCCCGCCACCCCGAGTCAAGTCGAGGAACGTGGTCGACTCACCACCGCCGAGCTGAAGGGAGACTGAGTGCCTGACGATCACCTTTCCTCTGGCACCGGTCGTTCCCGCAGGTCGCGGCGGCGTTCCATGGACACCTACGGCGGCATCAGCGTCAACGAGGTGATGGCCAAGGCGACCGGCAAGTACCCGGTACCCCCGGTGGCCGAACCTGAACCAGAACCCGAGCCCGAACTGGAGCCGGAGCCGGAACCCGAGCCTCCGCCACCACCCCCGGTCCGGCAGCGCCCGCCGCAGCTCCCGGCGGGTCACCCCAGCTCGCCCGGGCTGCCGCGCCCGGTGCCGCCGACGCGCAACAAGCACGAAGAGATGCCGCCCCCGCGCCGGCGGCCGGTCACCGGGCAGAACCCGGTTCCCGGCGGAGTGCCGCCGCGGCGGGCCCCGGCCCGTCGTCGTCCTGGCCCGCCCGCGAACGGCATGCCGCCCGCGGCGCAGGCGCCCGCCCCACCGGCGCCCCCGCGCACACCGCCGGCTCCGCCGAGGCCGCCGCGGCGTCAGCCCGCGCCTCCGCCGGTGCCGCTGCCGGAGGCGAAGACCACGGTCACCCCGCCGGTGGCCCCGCCGCCGCGCCCGCAGCAGCAGCCTCCGCCGCCCAAGCAGCAGCCACCGCAGCAGTCGGAGCCCCGGCCGAAACCGCCGCGTCCCGAGCGGCCCAAGCCGTCCGCCGAGGACCGGCTGATCATGACCGACCAGATGGAGCCGGTCGACGACGCGACGATGTACCGCCGCAAGATCGACAACTCGCTGGCCCGGTTCTCCGCCGCGCACGACGAGATGCAGGCCGAGGAGGCCAAGCGCAAGGAGCGGATGAGCCGCTTCACCGCGGCGCCGGTCAAGCTGATCGAGCAGACGCGCACGAAGTTGCAGCGCGTGGCGCACCCCGGCGAAGGCGGGCGCCCGGCCAAGCCGCGGCCGCACCCGCTGGAGCACCTCGACGCCGAGGAGCAGCCGGAAGCGGAGGAGACCTCGTCTTCGCAGACGCGGCTGGAGGAGAAGAAACAGCGCCACCACGACCAGGCGACCAAAGCGGGCCGGATCACCGCGATCGTGCTGGCCAGCCTGATGTTCCTGCTCAGCGCGGCCGGCTGGGGGATGAAGACCTGGTTCAACAGCAAGTTCAACGAGATCGTCGCGCTGGACGAGAACTCGGCGGACATCAAGAACGCCGCCGGGCAGAACGGTGACGAGAACTTCCTCATCGCCGGTTCGGACACCCGGGCGGGCGCGGAGGCCGAGGAGGGCGTCGGCACCGCGGAGTCGGTCGGTGGTGCCCGGTCGGACTCGCTGATGATCGCGCACATCCCGGCGGACCGTAAGCGCGTGATCGTCGTCGGCTTCCCGCGTGACCTCGAGGTGACGCGGCCGGACTGCAAGCGCTGGGACTCCGCCACCGGGGCGTACTCCGAAGAAGTGGTGGCGGGCAAGGCGAAGTCGAAGCTGAACGAGGCCTACGCCATCGGCGGCCCGCAGTGCACGACCAAGCAGATCCAGCAGCTGACCGGGATGAAGATCAACCACTTCGTCGGCATCGACTTCCACGGCTTCAAGGACATGATCAACGTGGTCGGCGGGGTGCCGGTGCACATCGAGAAACCGGTCGTCGACGACGTGCTCGGGGTGATCGTGCCGCAGGCGGGCGAGCAGATCATCAGCGGTGACCAGGCGCTGAACTTCGTCCGCGCGCGGAAGGTGCAGGGCGACGTCACCTCCGACTACGGCCGGATCAAGCGCCAGCAGCTGGTGATCGGGTCGTTGCTGAAGAAGACGATGTCGCAGGAGGTCCTGTTCGACGGCGGCAAGCTGACCGGCTTCATCAACGCCTTCACCGCCGCCACCTTCGGCGACAACCTCGGCGTGGACCAGATGCTCACGCTCGCGCAGTCGATGAAGGGGCTCAACCCGGATACGGTGAAGTTCATCACCGTGCCGACCACCGGTGAGGCCAACAGCCGCGGCAACGAGGAACTGCTCCAGACCAAGTCGAAGGAGCTGTTCGAGGCGTTGATCGAAAACGGTCCCCTGCCTGATGAGAAAGCCCCCGCGCCACCGCCGTCGACACCGGCCGGCACCCAGAAGGGCCAAGCCAAGCCGGGGAACTAGTCCGGCTGAGATCGTTAGGCCGGATTCACGTCCGGTTCACCCAGCGATGCGGCGTTCGCGTGGTCCTGGCCGTATGGTGGCCGCATGCGCGAGGCTTACCACGTCGAACTCGAACAACTGGCCGACAAACTGGCGGCCATGTCCGTGCAGGTGGCGGATGCCATGGAGCGGGCGACCGCGGCCCTGCTCGACGTCGACCTCGCGGTCGCCGAGCAGGTGATCAGCGACGACGCCAAGGTCGACGACGCCAGGGCGGAGTGCGAGGAGCAGGCGTACGCGCTGCTGGCGCTGCAGGCGCCGGTGGCCACCGACCTGCGGACCGTGCTCGCGGCGATCCACGCGGCGGAAAGCCTGGAGCGCATGGGCGACCTGGCGCTGCACGTGGCCAAGGCCGCGCGGCGACGCCACCCGGAGCCGGTGCTGCCGGACCAGGTGCGGGGCTACTTCGCCGAAATGGGCCAGATCGCCGTGCGCCTGGCGCGGCAGGCGGAGCAGGTGATCAAGACCAAGGACGTCGACGCGGCCAAGGAGCTGGAGGCCGACGACGACCAGGTCGACGACATCCACAAGCACCTGTTCACCGTGCTGATGGACCGCGAATGGCCGCACGGCGTGGCCGCCGCGGTCGACGTCACGCTGCTGGGCCGGTTCTACGAGCGCTTCGCCGACCACGCGGTTTCGGTGGCGCGCCGGATGATCTTCGTGGTCACCGGCCGCATGCCCGGCTACGGCCCGGGTGACGAAGACCTGTAACCACCCTTCGCCGAAAGTGGCTCCGGAGCGATTCCGCTCCGGAGCCACTTTTCTTGTGCGGTCCACTGTGGATTTCGCCGGTGCCGGGGTGGTGGAAGCACGCGGCCGGCGTGGGGAACTGAGGCATGGGGTGGGGCTCGGGCAGCGTGGGCGTCGGGGTGGCGGGTGCGGGCTAGGGGCCAGGCCGGCGGATAGGGGTGGGCGGTCCCGCCGGGGCGGGGCGATGCTGTGGACGCGACATCCGGGACTTCACCGCCGCGTCAGGACAGGGGCCGCGAAATGACCGACAGGATCGACAACGCGTTGGACTGCTGGCGGCACCGGATGGACTGGCGGCCGGTGTCGGGCACCCCGCGGCTCTCGGGCCGCTGGGCGCTGGTGGTCGCCGATCTGGACGACGGCGCGCAGTTCGCCGCGGTGTTGCGGCAGTACGGGGCCGAGCCGATCCTGATCCCCGCCGGGAACCGCTCGGCGATGGCCGACTGCCTCCGGATCTTCCGCGGGTTGAACGGCGTGATTTCCCTGCTGGCACTGCAGGAATCCGATGAGGACCTGCCGCCGGGGGTGGCGAGCACGGTCTACCTGATGCAGGCGCTCGGCGACGCCGGGCTCGCCGTGCCGCTCTGGTGCGTCACGCGTGGCGCGATGACCACCGGCGGTGACCCCGTGCAGGCGCTGCTCTGGGGACTCGGCCGCGCCGCCGTGCTGGAGAACCCGCACCGGTGGGGCGGGCTCGTGGACCTGCCCGGCGATCTGGACGAGCACACCGCGCGCCACTTCGTCACCGCGTTGTCGCACGACGGCGGCGACAACCGGTTCGCCGTCCACAAAGACGGGCTCTACGCGGCTCGCACGGTCCGCGAGCCGGGGCACGACTGGACCCCGCGTGGCACCGTGCTGATCACCGGTGCCACCGGCGCGCTCGGCACCCGCGTCGCCCGCTGGGCCGCCGAACAGGGCGCGGACCACCTGGTGCTGGTCAGCCGTCGTGGCCCGGCGGCGACGGAAGCGGCGGAGCTGCGCAAACTCCTCGCCGGGACCCGGGTGACGATGGCCGCCGCCGACGTCACCGACGAGGCCTCGCTCGCCAGGGTCAAGGCGGAGTGCGGGCCGATCGACGCCGTGGTGCACACCGCCGGGCACGACCCCGTCGGCCCGCTGCCCGAACTCCGCCCGGCCGACCTGCTCACCAGGGTGGTCGGTGCCCGCAACCTGGATCGCGTGTTCGCCGGGACCACGCTGGACGCCTTCGTGCTCATGTCCACTTTGGACGGTGTGCGCGGGCGGCTCGGCCAGGGTGCGGCGGCGGCGACGAGCGCCTACTTGGCCGCGCTCGCCGCCCGCCGCCGCGCCAGGGGCGGCCGGGCCCACGCACTGGCGTACGACTGCCGCGTCACCGACGATCTGCGGATCTTCGTGTTCCCCGACGTGCTGGACAACCCCGGGCTGACTCACGACCTGCGCGAGCGTTCCGCCGATTTCGCGGCCACCTACGCCGAATGCGAGCGCCAGCTGGCCCGCTACACCGATCCCCTGCACGGCCGCGACTGGGCCACGATGGTCGCGCTCGCCGCGATGTGGCGGGCGCGCGGCGTCCGCCCGGCGCGCGTGCTCGGCCACGGTGCCGGCGAGATCGCGGCGGCCGTGGTCTCCGGCTCGCTCACCCTCGAAGAAGGCGCGAAGGCGATCGCCGTGCGGTCGCAGGAAATGGTCGCGGTTTCCCTGCCGGAAAGCGAAGTGGCCGACCGGATCGCCCGCTGGCAGGGCCGGATCGGCGTGCTCGCGGTGGAGGGGCCGGAATCGGTGGTCGTTTCCGGGGATCCGGCCGCGATCGACGAGCTGACCTTCCGCTTCCGCGCCGGTCGCATCACCGTGCGACGCCTCGTGCGTGCGTCGGCGGGCAACGCGGAGGCGTTCGAGCGCACGTTGGCCGCCTACCGCGCGCACGGTTACCGCCTCATCGAAATGACCACACCGCCGGTGCCCGCCGAGGACCGCCTGCACTGGCTGGAGGTGGGTTGATGGTGTTCGACCTGGTCGAACCGATCGCCGGCACCGGCGCACTGCTGTGCCGCGGTGATCTCCGCGCCGACACCCACCCCTGGCTCGCGGGCAAGCCGCTGCCCGCCGCGGTGCTGACCGAACTGCTCGCGCTCGCCGGTGCCGAAGCGGGCTGTCCTCACGTGCGTGAATTACGTGAGGAAGCAGAATTGGTGTTGCCCAAGGCCGGCGGCGTACGGTTCCAGTTACGGGTTGGCGCGCTGGAGAACGGAATGCGCGCTGTGCACCTGTACACCAGGAACAGTGACGACTGGGTCCGGCACGCGACCGGTGTGCTGGAACCGGGAACCGAGGCGGAGATCATCGAGGAAGACTGGCACCCGCGGGCGCCGGCGGGCCGGGAAGCCGGGCCGGAGCTGAGCATCGTGCCGTTCCGGACCGCCGAACAGGCGCGGGAACTCCTGCGCAGCGGGCAGTTCGCCCCCGAACGGCTGGTGTTCGCCGACGAGCACGAAGCGACCGTGCAGGTACTGCCCGAGGTGCTCGGCTCGGCGACACCGCCGCTGATCGTGCGTGCCGGGGTCGTCTATGCCATGGACACCACCGAAATCGACGTCGACGAGCCCATCGTGGTGATCGGTGCGAGCGGGCGCTACCCCGGTGAAATCGGGCCACCGCCCGAGGATCGCGGCTGGGATGTCGCGCCGCCTGGCGCTTTCCTCAGTGCCGCAGGCGATTTCGACGCGGCGTTCTTCGGCATGACCGCCGAACAGGCGCTGGTCACCGATCCCCAACAGCGCTTGCTGCTCGAAACCGCTTGGGAGGCCTTCGAAAACGCCGGGATCGACCCCGAGCGGATGCGGGGCGAGAAGGTCGGCGTGTTCGCCGGGGTGGACGGCAGGCACTACGAATCGCTGGTGTGGGCGGCTTCGATGGACGTGCCCGCCAAACCGACGACTGCCGCCGTGCGCCTCGCGCAGGTGTTCGGCCTCGCCGGTCCGGCGGTGGAGACCGGCGACGCGTGCCGGATGGCCGTCGACTCGCTGCGCCGGGGTGACTCGGCGGTGGCGCTGGCCGGGTGGGCGACCGTGCTGGCGACCCCGGACGCCTTGGGTGACTCACCGGTCGAAGGTGCCGGGATCGTCGTGCTGGCCAAGCTTTCCGAAGCCGAACGGCGTGGCTGCCCGGTGCTGGCGACCGTGCCGGACCGGGCGGACTCGGTCCAGGCGCTGATCGACTCGGTGCGGCGGGCCGGCCGGGAAGAGCCCGCCGAACCGATCGCCGAACTGCCGATGGCGTGGCCGCTCTCGGCGAAAACCGAGGCCGCGCTGCGTGCCCGGGCCACCCAGCTACTGTCCTGTGTAGACAAAGACGCACCCGCGGACCTCGGCTTCTCGTTGGCCAGGAGTACCGAGTTCACCCATCGGGCCGTGGTGATCGGCGAGCAGCCCGGCGAATTCCGGGACGCGCTCAAGGCGCTGGCCGAAGGGCGGTCGGCTTCCAACGTGATCACCGGCGAGGTGGCCGAGCAGACCGCGCCGGTGCTGGTGTTCCCCGGCGGTGAACTGGCCTGGGAGAACAACGAACTCCTCGAGCACCCGGTGTTCGCCGAGCGGATCGCCGACTGCGAGCGCGCGCTGTCCGCGCACGTCGACTGGTCGCTGACCGAGTTGCTGCACAACGAACGGGTACCCGACCGGGTGGACGTGGTGCTGCCGGTGCGCTGGGCCGTGCAGGTGGCGGTCGCGGCGCTGTGGGAGGCGTTCGGCGTGCGGCCGTCCGCGGTCGTCGGGCACGGGGACGGCGAGATCGCCGCCGCCGTGGTCTCCGGTGCACTGTCCTTAGTGGACGGCGCAAAGGTGGCGGCCCTGCGGGCACGGGCCCTGCGCGGGATCGTCGGCCGGGGTGGCATGGTCGCGGTTCCCCTGCCGGAGCACGAAGTGGTCGACCGGATCGGTTTCTGGCCGGGCCGGGTGGGCGTGGCCGCGATCGACTCGTCGGAGTCGGTGCTGGTCACCGGCGACGCCACCGCGCTGGACGAGCTGATGTACCGGTTCAAGGCCGATCGGATCCGCGTGCGACGGCTGCCCGTCGAATACGCGGCGCATTCGTCCCACGTGGAGGAAATCGAGCAGCTGGTCAAGGACCTGCTCGCCGACGTGGTGCCCGGCAAGGCGGCGGTCCCGTTCTTCTCCACGGTCACCGGTGACTGGTTCGACACCACCGAGCTGACCGCCGACTACTGGTACTGGAACCTGCGTCAGCCGGTGTTGTTCGAGCACGCGCTCCGGGCGCTCGCCGACCAGGGCTGCGTGTTCGCCGAGGCGGCCGATCCCGGTGGCACGCGGCAGTTCCTCACCGCGGTGGCGCGGCTGAACCTGCGCGGGGCCGCGGTCGAGTGGGGTGCCTGCTTCCCCGGCGGCCGCCGCGTCGAGCTGCCCACCTACCCCTTCCAGCGCGAGCGGTACTGGATCGACCTCACGCGCTCTGCACGCCCTGACTGCTCGGGATCGCCAGCGTCTGCAGCTCGATCGGCAGATCACACCGCCGCTTGATGCCCAGCTTCCGGTAGGTCCTGGTCAGGTGTTGCTCCACTGTGGACACCGTGATGTAGAGCTTCCCGGCGATTTCCCGGTTCGAGCAGCCGCACACCGCCAGCGCGGCGACCCGGCTCTCGGACTCGCTCAGCTTGTCCAGTCCGCGTGCCACTTCGCTCGCCGGTCGCGCGGGCTTGGGCCGGGGCGTACGCGGGGCCGGCTGCCGCCGATCGCCGGTCAGCAACTGCAACGCCTTGGTCCGCTCGAGCCGGTCACCGCAGGACTCCAGCAGTTTGACCGCTTCGGCGACCAGCTGCGGTCGCTGGCCGGGATCGCTCGCCGCGGCCAGCACCCGCAGGGAGATGCCGCGCACGCGCGGGTGGTCCTGACCGGCGAGCGCGAGCTGCGCGTCGAGCAGTTTGCGGGCCTGCCCGCGGTTGCCCAGCTCCAGCCAGGCCTGCGCGGCGCTCGACCGCCACGGCACCACCGACGGCTGGTCCAGGCCCCACTGGTGCATCAGCTCGCCGCAGAACAGGAAGTCGGCGAGCGCGGCCTGGTGCCGCCCGATCGCCAGGCTGTAGTGCCCGCGGGCGTGGACGTAGTGCAGGCCGAAGCGGGTGTCGAACATGGCCTGCGGCACCGGGCGCTCGGCGATCTCGGCGGCCTCGTCCATCCGGCCCATGCCGATCAGCGCCAGCAGCAGGTTCGCCAGCGGGAAACCGATGCCGACCCCCCAGCCGCGCTCGGACAGCACCCGCAGCGCCTCGCTCGCCTCGCGGTGCGCCACGGTCAGTTCCCCTTGGCGCATGGCGATTTCCGCGCGGACGGCGGCGAGCAGGGCCTGCCCGGTGCGGCTGGTGGTCCGCAACCGCAGGTGGTGCAGCCGTCCCCAGTGCGCGGCGGCGTCCAGCCTGCCCGCGTAGACCAGAGTGAGCAGCGCGCCGAACTCCTCCTGCGGGGCGATCTGGTCGCGTTCGCCGAACTGCGAGCGCTGCAGCAGGTGCTCGGCCCCGAGCACGGTCGGCCGCGGGCTGGTGCCGGCCGGCTGCCCGCCCGGGAGGAGCTGGTCGAACCGGATGCGCCGCTTGAGCCCGGGGTAGGTGGTGGAGAGCCAGAGTTCGGCCTGCGCGAGCTGCTGCGCGTCACCGGCGAGCCCGCGGATGGTGGCCAGCGCCTCCTCGTGCTTGCCCTGCCAGAGCAGGTAGCCGACCAGGTCGGTGCTGTCGCGGCCGGTCAGCCTGCCGTCGCGGGCGGCGCTCACCAGCGGTTCGAGGTGGCGGGTGGACTGCCCGGGGTCGAGCCGCCAGGTGACCCGCGCCAGCAGCGAGGCCAGGTCCAGCCGGTGCGCCGGATCGGTGGTGGTGTCACGGGCGAGTTCCAGGTAGCGCACGGCGTCGGCGGGCCGCTGGTCGCGCAACGCGGCGTCGGCGGCGTCGGTCAGCACGGCCGCCGCCCAGTCGGGACGCAGGTGCGGGGCGCGCAGGAGGTGCCCGGCCACCACCTCGGGAGCCGCGCCCGCGGTGTGGGTCAGCACGGCCGCGCGCTCGTGCAGATCGGCCGCGGCCGCCGGGGAGAGCGTGCCGAGTGCCGCCGCCGCGACGTCCGGGTGGGCGTGGTCCGTGGCGTCGAGCAGTCCGCTCGCGCGCAGGGCCAGCAGGTCGGCGTCGACTTCGCGGCCGAGCAGTTCGGCCACGTCGGCCGCCGAACCGAGTACGGCGATCCCGCTCAGCACCTCGACCGTCGACGGCGCGGCCCGGTGCAGGCAGCCGAGCAGCGCCTCGCCGAACCGGCCTTCGGCCAGTCCACGAACCAACTGCGGGTTCCCGCCGGTCAGGGCCAGATCGTTGCCGGTGGTCAGCGGATCCACCGACAGCGCCTGGAAGTGCGGCTGGCGCGAGAGTTCCGCACGCACCGCCGGGCCGAGGGACAGCGGACCGGCGCCCTCGGTGAGCACCAGCGCCACGCGACGGCCGCCGAGCCGCCGCACCAGGTAGAGCAGGCACGCCATGGACGGGGCGTCGCAGTACTGGGCGTCGTCGAGCAGGAGCACCAGCGGCTGGTCGGCCGCCAGTGCGAACAGGGCGCTCCCGACCGCGCGTGACACCCGCAGCAGGTCGTTTTCGGCGACCACGCTGTCCGGGTCGTGGTCCAGCGCCTTGAGGATCTGCTCGTCGGCGAGTGCGGCGGCGGGCAGCAACTGGGCCAGCGCGCCGAAGGGCAGGCCCTGTTCCGCACGGGCGCACCCGGCCCGCAGGACGCGGGCCCCGGCGTCCTCGGCGAGTCCGGCGAACCGGGACAGCAGCGTGGTCTTCCCGCACGCGACACCGCCGCTCAGCACCGTGACCGTGCCCGTGCCCGACTCCGCGTCCGCCAGCCGCGCCTTCAGCGCCGCGAGCTGCTCGTCCCGTGCGATCTGCATGATGTCCCCTTTGCCTGGTGTGCGGGGTTCGGAGCGAAATTAGCCCAGAAAACAGGGGTCGCCCCGGGGAATCGAGGTCGGCTCGAGTGGGGTCCGACAACGCTTCGAGGTGCTTTCGGAGGCTCAAGATCGGCACTTCGGTCGATCCGCCCAGGACGATCGCGCAGCGTGAGTATGGTGAAGGGGCTCGACCGCTCAACGAAAAAACCGACCGACCGGTACCGAAATCGTTGACAAAACCGACCGCCCGGTTTTGAATTTCGGGTATCGGGCCGCTGGCAGGGGTGACCACCGGCTCGCCGACGAGCTGAGGGAGCTGTGATGGACATCCGGGTGCTGGGTCCGCTTGAAGTCCAGTTTTGCGGTAGATCGGTTTCGCCGACCGCCGCCAAGGAGCGCAAGCTCCTCGCCATGCTCACCGTGCACGCCGGTCAGCTCGTCCCGGACACGGCGTTGTTCGAGGAGTTGTGGGGCGCTGACGTGCCACGGAGCGCCCGGACCACCCTCCAGACCTACGTGCTCCACCTGCGGTCCATGATCGGTGCCGCGGGCGCCGGAGCCGAGGACGGGCGCACCTGCGACCCGAAAGCGGTCCTCGCGCGGGAGGTAGGGGGCTATGTTCTCCGTGATGAGGGGTTCACGATCGACGTCAAGGAGTTCGACCGGCTCGCCGAAGCCGGCCACCGGGCTCGCGAGGCCGGCGATTTCGCCGGGGCGTCGGAGAAGTTCGGGCGCGCGCTGGCGCTCTGGCGCGGTCGCGCGCTGGCCGACGTGATGCCCGGGGGGATGCTCGAGGTCGAGGTGCACCGCCTGGAGGAGGCCAGGTTGTGCGTGCTCGACCGCCGGATCGACGCCGACCTCCGGCTCGGCAGGCACCACGAGCTGCTCGGTGAACTCACCGCGCTGGTCGCCAGGAACCCGACGCACGAGGGGCTGCACGGCCACCTCATGCTGGCGCTGCACCGGGCCGGCCGCCGCGGCGACGCCATCGAGGTCTACCTGCGGTTGCGCACCCGGCTGGTGGAGGGGCTGGGACTCGAGCCATCGTTGTCCCTGCGTCGACTGCACCGGTGCATCCTCACCTCCGATCAGGAGCCGACCCGGCCCGGGGAAGCCTTCCCCGCGCTGACCGCGTGAGGCGGGCCGGGATGAGCTGTCACACCGTTCGTCCCAGCAGTCGAGGAGCCCCCTGTGGCCAAGCAGCATCGGTCAGAGCAGACCAGGAACGAGATCGTGAGGTGTGCCGCCAGGCTGTTCGACCGTGACGGCTTCCCGACCGCCAGCATGTCCGAGATCAGCCAGGCGGCCGGGGTGACCAAGGGCGCCGTCTACTTCCACTTCGCCTCGAAGGACGAACTCGTCGGCGCGGTGCAGGAACTCGGCTGCGTGATGCTGGAGTCGCACGCGGCCAAGCTCGCTTCCAACGAGGACTCCCCGCTGCAGACCGTGATCGACCTGACCCACACGCTCGCCGCGTGGCTGGACGCCAGCCCGGTGATCCGCGCCTGCATGCGCACCGCGCGGGAGTGCGCCGACCGCGGCGCCCCGTTCAGCGACTTCTACCAGGCCTTCCTCAAGGCCATCAAGGACGCGCTCACGCGCGCGAGCGCCGCCGGCGAGCTCAAGACCGGGCTGACGCAGGACGCCGTGCTGACCCAGGTGGTCGCCGCCGCCACCGGCCTCGAAGTGCTCTGGTGGGCGGGCACCCTGCCCCGGCCGCGCACCGAAGCGGTCAGCAAGGTCTGGGAGGTGCTGCTGCCCGGCATCGCGGTGCCCGCGCGCACCGGCCGGATCGAGCGCACCGGCAGTTCCACCGCGGCGGCGCGCCCGCCGGTCAGCTTCGGCTGACCCCGTTCGCCGGCTCGGGTTCCGGCTCGGTGTCCGGCTGCGACTCCGGCTCGGCGAAGTTCGAGCCCTCCGGGTGGAACTTGTGCAGCCGCCGCGGGGGCACGATGCCCGGCAGCGTGAGCCGCCACATCGTGGTCAGCCGCTCGGAGATGTCCTCGCGCTGGGTGAGCACCTCGGAGCTGATCTGCACGCCGGTGAACGAGGCGATGATGAACGTCGCGACCTCGTTCGGGTCCAGGTCCGGGCGCAGGTCCCCCTGCCGCGCGGCGCTTTCCAGGCAGGTCTGCACCAGCCCGATCCAGTTCTTGTAGGCGTCGGGCGTCGGGGTGGAGAAGGTGCCCTGCTCGATGACCAGCCGGATGCCCGCGCGCACGCGGGGGTTGTTCTGCAGGCTGAGGCCCATCCCGTGGGACAGGTCGATCGCGGTCTGCAGGGTCACCAGGTCGGGGTCGTCCGGCGGGGTCCAGATGGTGAACTGCTCGGAGATGATCGCCTTGGCGATCTCCTCCTTCGAGGAGAAGTGGAAGTACAACGCTCCCTTCGTGACGCCGGCGCCCGCGATGATGTCGGTCAGGGTGCCGCCCTGGAACCCGCGCTCGTCGAACACCATCGCCGCCGCATCCAGGATGGCCGTTCGCGTGAGCTCGGCCCGTTCCTGCTTGGGCACGTGCAACTCCCTGGGGTCGTTTCGGGGGATCCAGTCGCCATCCTTCGGCTGTTCGGAGGACTCAGGTGCCGGTTCCCTGGTCTGTTCGGACGACTTAGCGGCCGACATCTTACGGCCTGTAAGCGGTTAACCAGGAATTTATCATCCGAAGGGGTTGTAAAAAAAACCGGGCAGTCAGTATGTTCAAAACGGTCATAACGTGAGCTTCCACACAAGGAGTGCCTGATGACAGCGATGATGACCCGGCCGGCTGGGGATGTGGTCACGGCGACGCCGGAGTTCGGTAACGCCGTGGTCTCACAGCGGTCCGACGTCATGTTCGACCGGACGATCCCTCGGGCACTGGTGCACCGCGCGGCCGTCTCCGAGGTGTTCCTGACCGACCTGTGCGCGCTCGACGACACCGAGTTCCAGGTGGGCGCGCAGTGGCCGCGTGGCCACAGCTTCTTCAGCCTCTTGAGACCGGACTACCACGACCCGCTGCTGATGGCCGAAACCATCCGCCAGGCCGGGTTGCTCATCGCGCACTCCGAGTTCGGGGTCGCGCTGGACTGGAAGTTCATCGTGCACCGGCAGAGCTTCTCGCTCGGCTCGGACGGGCTCCGGCTCGGCGCGCGGCCCGCCGACATCGTGCTCGCGGTGACCTGCCACGACCTCAAGCGGCGGGGCAAGCGCGTGGCGGGCGGGCACCTGGAGCTCAACTGCTACCGCGACGGCGAGCGCATCGGGTCCGGTGGCGCGGTGTGGAGCGCGGTCTCCCCGTCGGCCTACCGGCGCCTGCGCGGCGAACGCGCCGGGGCGGTGACCGAGGTCGAGCCGCTTGCCGGGGTCGCGCCCGCCACCGTCGGCCGGGACCGCGCACGCGATGTCGTGCTGGCGCCGGGAGATCGCGAGTGGGTGCTGCGCGTGGACCAGTCGCACCCGGTGATGTTCGACCACCCGGTGGACCACGTGCCCGGCATGGTGACCATGGAAGCCGCGCGGCAGGCGGCGAAACTGGTCGTCGGGCAGCCGGACGCGCTGCCGGTCGGCTGCGACTTCCACTTCGAGCACTACCTGGAGCTGGACGCGCCGGCGCTGGTCAACGCGACGGAGGTGACCGCGGTCAGATCGGGCGTCCGCTCGGTGGAGGTGGTGTTCGGCCAGGCCGGGCGCACCGCCGCCTTCGGCACGGTCGACTTGCTGGTGCACGGCTGAAGCATGGGCGGAGCCGTGGGGGGACTGGGGGGAAAGCCGGTCCTGCTGACCGGGGCGACCGGGTTCATCGGGTCCGCGGTGGTGCGCGAACTGCGGCGGGTGGGCTGGTTCGACTGGGGCCCGCCACTGGTGGTGCTGAGCCGGTCGCCACCGGACTGGCTGGCCGGTTCCGGCGTCGAGGTGGTCAAGGGTGATCTCGCCGAGCCTTCGGGCCTGCGCGGGATCGCCGACGGCATCTCGACCGTCATCCACATCGCCGCGCAGATCGGCGGCGACGCCGAGCGGTGCCGCCGGGTCAACCACGACGGCACGAAGTTCCTGTTGGAGGAAGCGGAAAAGGCGGGCATCCGGCGCTTCCTGTACATGAGCACGACGGCGGTCTACGGGCACGGGCCGCACCGCGGGATCAGCGAGTCGCTCCTGGCGCCCGAACCGGTTTCGGCGACCAGCCTGAGCCGCGCGCACGCGGAACGAGAGGTGCGGAAGTTCGGCGGCACGGTGCTCCGGCCGCACCTGGTCTACGGGCCCGGTGACACCTGGTTCGTGCCCGGGTTGTGCCGGTTGGTGCAGGCGGTCCCGGCGTGGATCGACCGCGGTGCGGCCCGCACTTCGGTGATCGACGTGGACGACCTCGCCGGGCTCGTGGTGCGGTTGATGGGGTTGTCGTGGGGCAAGAGCCGGGGTGCGGTGTTCCACGCCAACCACCCGCGGCCGGTGACCGTGCGGGAGGTGGTCAGCACGGTGTGCGGGGAACTGGGCCTGCGCCTGCCGGTGCGGAACCTCAGCGCCGAGGCGCACCGGGCACGCACGCGGAAGGTGCTGCCGGGGTTGACCGACCACCAGTTCGACCTGCTGGCCAGGGACCACTGGTACGACAGCGAACGCCTGTGGCGGCGCACCGACGTGGACCCGGGCGGCGGCTTCGCGGAGAAGTTCGCGCGGTCCGCCGGGTGGTACCGGACGCACATCTCGCCCGACGCCGAAGAGCCGGTGGACATCGGTGTCCCGGAGACGTGACCTCAGCCGACCCGACCCGACCCGACCCGACCCGGCCCGACCCGGAGCCGACGGGCGGCGACGAATGCTATGAGTGGGGCATTACTTGCATTGAACGCAAGTAATGCCCCACTCATAGCATTCGCAGGGGGCGCTCAGCCGCCGGAGTGCATGTCCTCGGCTTCGGGGACGCAGTTGTCGTCGGGGTCGTCGAGCCAGCCGTGCGGGAGGGTGACCTTGCCCGGCGAACCCTGGCGCCCGCGCGGGCCCTCGGCGTCGGCGGGGAAGGGCGCGTCGTGGTCGAGGCGGGCGATCAGGTCGTCGAGTTCGTCCATCGAGGAGACCATCGCGAAACCGCGGCGGAGTTCCGAGCCGACCGGGAAGCCCATCAGGTACCAGGCCATGTGCTTGCGCAGGTCGCGCATGGCCTTGCTGGCGCCGTCGTGCTCGACGAGCAGTTCGGCGTGGCGGCGCAGCACGGCCGCGACCTGGCCGAGGTTCGGCGGCGTGGGCCGCTCGCGCCCGGCGAAGGCGGCTTCCAGTTCGCCGAACAGCCACGGCCTGCCGAGGCAGCCGCGGCCGACGACGACACCGTCGCAGCCGGTCTCGGCCACCATGCGCAGCGCGTCGTCCGCGGAGAAGATGTCGCCGTTGCCGAGCACCGGGATGCTGGTGACGGCTTCCTTGAGCGCGGCGATCTTCGTCCAGTCGGCCTGACCGGAGTAGCGCTGCGCGGCGGTGCGGGCGTGCAGGCTGACCGCGGCGGCGCCCTCGGCCTCGGCGATGCGCCCGGCGTCGAGGTAGGTGAAGTGCTCGTCGTCGATGCCGACGCGGAACTTGACCGTGAACGGCACCTCGCCCGCCGCCTTCGCCGACTCGCGCACGATGTCGGCGAAGAGCTTGCGCTTGAACGGCAGCGCCGCGCCGCCGCCCTTGCGCGTCACCTTGGCCACCGGGCAGCCGAAGTTGCTGTCGATGTGGTCGGCGAGGTTCTCCCCGACGATGATCTTGACCGCTTCGCGCATGGTCTTCGGGTCGACCCCGTAGAGCTGCATGGACCTGGGCTTCTCGTGCTCGCCGAAGGTCATCATGTGCATCGTGCCGGGGTGCCGCTCGACGACCGCGCGGGCGGTGATCATCTCGCAGACGTAGATGCCGGCGCCGTACTCCTGGCACAGCTTGCGGAAGGCCACGTTGGTGATGCCGGCCATCGGCGCGAGCACGACCGGGGGATCGACCTCGTAGGGTCCGATCTTCAGGCCGGGCTTGCTCAGGGTGGCGGTCATGCCCTCCATTGTCGCTGGTGGCCTACCTGCGGTACCCGAGGGTCAGCGTGTAGCCGGGCTCGTGCAGGTACGGGCTGCACCACCACTTGTCGGCGTCGCCGAACTGGATGTTGCGTTCGCCGACGTAGACGCAGTAGTCGCGCTCGGCGTAGCGGCCGACCTCGGAGCAGCGGTAGAGGTGCCCGTCGCTGGGACAAGGCACCTCGCGCTCCACCGACGCCGCGGCGGGCGCCGCCATCAGGGCGAGCGCGGCGAAGGTACCGGTGAACAAAGGCAGAACACGCACGGCGCACTCCTTGCAGCGGGGGAACTGTTCGCGCCGCTCAGCATGGCGCCTGCCACTGCCGGACCACTGTCACTTCGCCAACTGGCTGCTCGTGACTTCCTGCGCCCGCTTGACGTCGTCGCCCCAGGGGCCGGGGGTGTCGAAGTCGATCGAGACCGTGAAGTCGTCCGGTGTGATCTCCTCCATGATCGACACCAGGTCCGCCGCCATCCGCTGCGCCTCGGCGGTGGACCGCCCCTGGGTCGCGCCCACGCCCTCGACCTGGACCACCCACCACTTGTCCTCGCGGTGAGCTGTCGCCCGGTACGTCTTCATCGCAACCCCCTCGGAAAGGTGCCGCTCAGCGTGGTGCCCGCCGTAGTTCGATCACCGTCGCGGACTTCACGCCGGGGGGTCAGCAGGTCTTCGCCAGCTGGCTCACCCGCTGGAAGGAGACTCCGAGCACCTCGCCCGTTTCGCGTTGGGAAAGCCCCAGGGCCAGTAACTCCTGCACCGCGACACGGTTCTCGGCAGCTGCCTCCGCCTGCTTGCGCTGCGCCTCCGCGCGCAGCACTTCGGCGCGAGCCTGGTGGTCCCTCACCGAACTCGGCAGGTGCACTTCCAGGTGGAGGTCGTATTCGCCGCTGCCGGGGCCTTCCATGATCTCGATGAGTTCCCGAGCCATCGTTTCTACGTCCCGGTAGCGGAGCGCTTGGGTGGATCGATCGATCTCCCGTACCCGGATCAGCCAGAACTTGCCGTCGCGCGTGACCTCGGCGTGGTAGGTCTTCACTTCTTCCACCATCCCTTGCCCAAGACGCCTTCGCATTCCCTGAATATGTCGACCGCGAAGATCTCGCCGAGTTCGTTGTGGCGCGGGATGGGGACAACCACGCCGTTCAGGGCGTACACGGTGTGGTTGGCGCCTCCCCGCGCGACTTACTTGGGGCCGGTTCGTTCGTGAACGAGGCCGCCCACGCCCGGTGTCGGTACGGGGAGGGCGTGAGCCCCGGCCACCATCGGGATGTCCTGGCAGCTGAGTGCCTGGGTGTGCCGGTCCAGTTCTCGCACGTGGATCTGCCAGTGCTGACCGTGGCGGCTGACTTCGGCGTGGTAGTTCTTCAACTTCACTCGTTTCGGGGTGGGCGGCCCGGCGCGGTCATGAACGGTCTGCCGCCGGTCTCGCGGCAGACCGTCCATGACACCCGCGCCACGCCAGGAGGTCAGAAGGTGACGTTCAGGCACGCGAGGCGCGCGCCCGCGGTGCCGGCGTGGCCGGGATCGGTGTGCGTGTGGGTTTCGTGCACGACCACCGAGCCCGCGCGCCGGTCGGTGTCGAACTGCCAGCCGACGTGGGTGGCGCCGATGCCGGTGCCGGTGCGGTCGGTGGTGAGGTCCAGCCAGATCTCGTTCTCCGGGTTGGCGTACGCCGGGTCGACCGAGGGCGAGACCGGGTCCACCTGCTTCTGGTAGTGCGGGCCCGCGTTCGTGCCGGAAGCACCGCACGGGCGGGTGTGGGCGTGCGCGCCGTACTCGCGGTCGGCCCGCAGGCCGGTCACGAGCAGGGTGACGCTGGTGCCCAACTCCGGGGCCGAGGCCGCGAAGACGCGAGCTGTCGCGCCTGCCGGGACCAGGTCCGGCTGGTATGTGTACGCCGGGGCCGCGGAGCCGAACACGCCGGAAGCCGTGACCACCTCGAAATCGCCGGGAGCGGCCGAGGCCGGCGCGGCGAGGGCGAGCAAGGGCACGGCAAGCAAGGCGGGGACCAGACGTCGCATGGACACTACCTATCGCGCACGCGGTGACCGCGCCACTACTCGCGCCTGATGAGGTGAATCCCATCGCAGGCCTTGACAGCCCCGTCAATTCGATGAGCGTCGTACTATCGGCGACGTGACAACGGAACGAACTCCGGCGGACCGGACCTGGCTGGTGGCGGTCGCCGCCGCGCTCTGGGGGACCGACGGCCTGCTGCGCCTGCCACTGGCCCACGCCCTCCCGCCGGCGACCGTGGTGTTCTGGGAACACCTCATCGTCGTGCTCGCGCTCTCCCCGCTCGTCCCCCGCGCGCTGCGGGCGTTGCGCGCCTGCGGCCCGCGCGAGTGGATCGCCGTGCTGGTCATCGGCGGTGGCTCGTCGGCGCTGGCCACGGCCCTGTTCACCGCGGCTTTCCGCACCGGCGACCCGGTCACGCCGCTGGTGCTGCAGAAGCTGCAGCCGGTGTTCGTCGTGCTCGCCGCCTTCTTCCTGCTGCGCGAGCGCATCCGCCCCGGCTACGCCCTGTTCGCCGTCCCCGCGCTGCTCGGCGCCTGGCTGCTGGCGTTCAAGAACCCGCTCGACATCGAGCTCAGCGCCCTGCGCGCGGCCCTGCTCGCGATCGGCGCCGCGGTGCTGTGGGCGGCGGGCACCGTGCTCGGCAGGCTCGTCTCGCACAGCCTGCCCGCCAGGGACGTCACCGTGCTGCGGTTCACCGTCGGCCTCCCGGTTTCCGCCGCGATCGTCGGCTTGCAGGGCGTTTCGTTCCTACCTGGTTGGGCGAACGTGCCCGGTCTGCTGCTGCTCTCCTTCATCCCGGGTCTCCTCGCGCTCAGCCTCTACTACGCCGGCCTGCGCACCACCCCGGCTTCGCGCGCGACGCTCGCCGAACTCGCCTTCCCGGTGACGGCCGCGGTGATCGGCGTCGCCTTCCTCGGCACCACGCTGACCGTCACGCAGTGGCTCGGCCTGCTCATCGTGGTCGCCGCGGTGACCTCGCTCGGCTGGCACGAGAAGGTGCGCGCCAAGCCGATGGTGCTGGAGCCGGTTCACTAACCGAGGTCGCGCGCGAGCAGGTCCTCTTCGGTTTCCCGGCGGACGAGCAGGGAGGCGACGCCGTCGCGCACGCCGACCAGCGGCGGCCGTCCGACCTGGTTGTAGTTCGACGCCAGTGCGTGGTGGTAGGCGCCCGTGCCCGGCACCGCGAGCAGGTCACCGGCGTGGATGTCGGCGGGCAGGGGCACGTCCTTGGCGAGGATGTCGCCCGATTCGCAGTGCCGCCCGACGACCACCATCGACTGCCGTTCCGCGCGTGAACCCCGGTTCGCCAGCCGCGCGGTGTAGCGGGCGCCGTACAGGGCCGGGCGCGGGTTGTCGCTCATGCCGCCGTCGACCGCGACGAACGTGCGGCTGCCGCGCTTCACCGCGCACACCCGGTACAGCGTGATGCCCGCCCGCGCGACGATCGCCCGTCCCGGCTCGATGGTCAGGCGTGGCACCGGGAAGTCGTGCACCGAGCACTCGTAGGACAGCGCGACCCGCAGCCGTCGCGTGTACCCGTGCAGGTCGAAGCCGACGGCGTGCCCGCCCCCGAGGTCCAGGTGGGTCAGCTCCAGCCCGTAGGTCTCGCGGACGTGCACCAGCGCCCGGACCATCCGCCGCGCCGCCAGCTCGTAGGCGTCCACTCTGGACACCTGCGAACCGATGTGGCAGTGCAGCCCGGTCAGCCGCAGCGACGGTTGCGCGAGCACGGCGGCGACCGCGCGGTCGAGGTTGTCGGTCACGCGCGGCAGCAGGGAGAAGCCGAACTTCTGCCCCTCGGTGCCGGTGGTGATCGCGGCGTGCGTGCCACCGTCCACATCGGGCACCACGCGGATCAGCACCTCCTGGCGGCCGTGCGCCAGCGTGCCGAGCTGCTCGATCTCGTCGAGCGAGTCCAGCACGATCCGGCCGACGCCGTACCCGAGCGCGGTCTTCAGGTCCTCCGGGGTCTTCACGTTGCCGTGCAGGAGGATCCGGTCCGCGGGGAATCCGGCCGCCCTGGCCACGGCGATCTCGCCGCCGGAGCAGGTGTCCAGCGAAAGGCCCTCCTCCGCGACCCAGCGCAGCACGGACTTGGTGCACAGCGCCTTGCCGGCGAAGGCGATCTCCGCCTCCGGCAAGGCGTCGCGGTACGCCCGCGCCTGATGACGGACGTACGCCTCGTCGAGCAGGTAGGCGGGCGTGCCGAAGCGGGCGGCGAGCTGGGTCACCGGCACCCCGGCGAACTCGAGCTCACCGCCCCGCCCGATCCGGGTGCCGGGCGGCCATTCGGCGGGATCCAGCCGGTCCGCGACGGCACAGCCCAGGCTGGGGAGCAACTCGGCGAGGGTCACGACTACCTCCGGGGGTCGGGGTCTGCTACCCCGCCAGCACAGCTCTCCCCGGTCCGGAGTGGACGGTCCGCCTACGTCCTGCTGACGGGTCCGCCGCTGTTGTTGACGCCTTGTTGACGCGGCGCCAGGTCAGGGCACCGCCGAGGCGAGCTACTAGTTTGTTTTGCGAACTAAGGGGCTGGTCAACTAGTGTGCGCGCGTGAGCCAATTCGACGAGCTGCTCGAGGCACTGCTCGCCGTCGCCGATCGCACCAGTGCGCGGATGGAGCGCACGCTCGCCGAGCTGTCCCTGACCGCGCCCCTGTCGCAGGCCCTGTTCGCCATCGACCCCGAGCAGCCGCCGCCCGCGATGAAGACGCTGGCCGAACGGCTGCGCTGCGACCGCTCCAGCGTCACCTTCCTGGCCGACCGGCTCACCGAGCGCGGCCTGGCCGAGCGGGTGCCGGGCGCGCGCGATCGCCGGTCGAAGGCACTGCAACTCACCCCGGAAGGCGTGCGCGTGCGGACCGCGATGCTCTACGGCGTCGCCGAGGCGTCCCCGCTGGCCAAACTGGACCAGGCCGACCAGGAGGCGCTGCTGGTCCTGCTGCGCAAGGCGCTAGCGGCAGACTGACAGCGCGACCGGCCGGAACCCGAGGTTCAGCCGCGGCCGCACCAGGTCGCCGACGATCCGCCCGAACGCACGCGGGTCCCGCCGCCAGTTCTGCCCGGCCGAGACCAGCACGTGCCCCGGCTGCCCCAGCGCCAGGTTCAGCGCGTTCATCGCCGACCACGCCCAGGTCCGGTCGGCGCTCCACACCAGCGACACCGGCAGTTCGCGCCGCCGCAGGCCGGCCAGCGCGGTCCGCAGCGCGGAAGCGCCGATCGAATCGATCAGGATCAGCCGCTGGACGGTGTGCAGGGTGGCGTGCGCGGTGCGCACGGCGACCGCGCCGCTGAGCCCGTGCCCGACGATCGCGACCGGCTCACGGATGCCCGCCGAATGTAAAAATTCGGTCACCCATTCCGGGTCGGAACCCGGTCGCGCGGGCGCGAGCACCCGCATACCGCGCGTAGCCATCGCTTCGAGCGCCGGGCGGAACGAATCGCCTTGATCGTGCAGAAACAGGACCGGCGAACCTTCGCCGCCCGCCGTGTAGCGCTCGGTTCGACCACGGACCGTGGTGGTCAGTTCTCGCAGAACCATCGGATTTCCCCCTCGTATCACTCACAGGAGGCGGGAAACCGGCCGCAGATACCGTCACTTGGCCACCCCTTTGAGTGACATCGGGTGGGTGAGCTGGCATTATGCGCGACACCGTGGTCGGGGACGAAGGGAGCACGGTGAGCGCACAAGCTGCCCAAATGGACGACATCCGACTGGTCGCACTGCCCAGTGCGGTCAACTGCTCGGCGATGTTCGTCAGATTCACCCTCGGTGAATGGTCGTTGAACCCGTTGATCGACCAGGCCGAGAACCTGGTGGCGCAGCTGGTCACCGCTTCGGTCGAAGGCGCCGCCCCGGAACGGCCCGGTTTCGTGCTGATCCGCCTCCAGGTGCGCGGTGACTGCCTGGTCATCGAGGTCGAGGACGGGCAGCCGCCGGAGACCGCACCCGAGCTGGACGGCGATCACGCCGGGGTCGAGCCGCTGCGAGGCGGTGGCAAGCGCATCTGGTGCGAGCTGCCGCTGCCGGTCGGGGTCACCGCGGGCGCGGTGGCGCTGCCGCGGCGGGACGCGAACCGCTCGGCCGTGCCGGAGCCGCTGATGACCGGGGAGCCGATCGGCGCGGACGCCGACTTCCTCGGCAAGATCCTCACCGGGTTGACGCGCTCCGAGGTCTGACGCCGAGCACCACGCACGCGGCCGCGACCCCTCCGGCCGCCGCCGCGCCCAGCGCGAACAACGGTGACGGCTCGTGCCCCAGCAGCACCGAGGCGAACAGCCACGCCGTCACGCCGAACACCGCGCCGAGCACCGGTCCGGCGACCTTCGCCGCGCGCCAGCGGCGGCCCTGCCGCAGCGTGCGCAGGCCGGACTCGAGGTAGGCCGCGGCGAACAACGCGAGCAGCAGGCTGCCCGCGCCCAGCGCGCTGGCCAGCGGGTGCTGCTCGGTGACCAGCGTGAACCGCTGCACGGTCACCGGTTCGCCCGGCCGCGACAGGGTCAGCTCGCCGGTCACCGCGCCGCCGACGATCCACCGCGACAGGCCCGGCTGCTCGACCTCGGTGACCAGCCGCCCGTCCTCGGTGGTCTGCGCGGGCGCGGAAGCCGAGCCCAGCGGCACGTTCGCCACCGACAGGCCCAGCGTGACGTCCACCGGGCCGTCTCCGGCGTCGTCCACCTCGATGGCGATCGGCCGACTCAGGTTCACCGTGGCCGGGCCGGGCAGCGGGGCACCGGCGACCACGGTCGAGGCCTGGGGCACGTGCGGCAACCGGCTCGGCGAGAAGATCGCGAGCGCGGCGAGCACCAGGAGAGCCGCCACCGCGCCCAGCACCGGCCAGCGCGGGGCCGGGGTGGCGGGCCGGGCCGTGGTCAGCGTCGGCGACTTCGGCACCACGTGCGGGGTCGCCAGCGCCGAGACCACGCGCGGGGTCAGGTGCAGCACCGGGACGCCGGACCGCTCCAGCCAGCCGGGGCCGTAGACCGCCGTCGCCGCCGAGGCGAGGTCCGCCGCAAACGTTTCCGCCTCGCGATACCGCCCCGGCAGCTCCCGCGCGATGCTGCGCATGACCACCCCGGCCAGCGGCTCCGGCACCCCGCGGATCGGCCTCGGCTCGGTGAACATGTGCTGGCGCATCATGCTCAGCGCACCCCGCGTGTTGTCGAACGGGACCTCGCCGCTGAGCAGCTCGTACAGCACGGTCCCGGCCGAATAGACGTCCGCCGCCGGGCTCAGCGCGTTGCCCATGGCCTGCTCCGGCGCGATGTAGGCGGGCGTGCCCTGCACCTCGCCGCCGTGCGTGACCAGGGTGGCGCCCTCGCTGATCACCTGCGCGATGCCGAAGTCGGCCACCTTGACCACCCCGCCCGCGCTGAACAGCAGGTTCTTCGGCTTGACGTCGAGGTGCAGCACGCCGGCGGTGTGCGCGGCGTGCAGTCCGGCGAGGGTGGCCAGCACGATCGCGCAGGCCTGCTCGCCGGTCACCCGCCCGGCCGCGAACCGGTGGTACACCGTGCCGCCGTCAAGCTTCTCCATCACCAGCAAGCTGCCGTGACCGGCGTGGACGTAGTCGTAGACCGGCACGATGTGCGGGTGGTCCAGGCTCGCCAGCACGCGGGCCTCGTGGTCGAAGCGGTCGTTCAGCCCCGGCTTCCCGGCGACCTCCGCGGGCAGCTGCTTGATCGCCACCTGCCGCCCCAGCGACCGGTGGACCCCGGCGTAGACCACGCCCATGCCGCCGGAGCCGATCTCGGCGCCGATCCGGTACTGCGGCAGAGCGGCGCTGAGCGCGGTCGGGGCGGTCATCGGGCGTAACCCTCGGTCGACGGGTCGATCGGCCGGGTGACGACGGGGATCGTGTCGTCGTCGGGTTCGGCGGGCTGGGTGTGCGGCGTGAGGTAGCCGAGCAGCAGCGCGATCGCGGCCGCGCCGAGCACCACCGGCACCTCCAGTGCCGGTTCGGGCGGCATCACCCGCAGGACCGAGAGCGTCACCACCGCGGTCAGCCCGGTGCCGAACCCGGCGGGCAGGAACCGCAGGGCCCGGCGGGCGCGGCTGCGCGGGAGCCGGTGCCGCGCGAGCGCGAGCAGCGCGGTGGCCCAGGCGACGACCGTCAGCGACAGCACCGCGAGCCCGAAGATGCCGTAGACCGACCAGAACGAGCCGCGGATGTCGGTGACCAGCGCGGCACTGGCGGCCAGTTCGCGGTCGGCGTCGAGGAGTTCGACCGAGCCGGGCAGCAGGCCCATCGCCTGGCCGTCCAGTTCGGCGAGGTCGAGCACGAGCGTGCGGGTGACCCGGCCGCCCGCCGGTACCTCGAACGGGACCGTGGTGTCGTAGGAGAAGAAGGTCAGCGCCAGCGCGACACCCGAGACGCGCACGCTGCGCACCCGCACCGGCGCCCTGCCGCGGTTGATCGCGGTGAGCCCGAGCTCCACCGGTTTCGCCGGGTCGATGGTGACCGTGCGGTCCGCGACGTCCCGCCCGTCGACCGTCACCGCGACGGTGAGCGGCTCGTCCTGCGCGGCCGCGGGAATTGTTCCGATGAGTGAAAAAACCGCGGCGGAGACAACCGCGACGGCCATCGTGCGTCTCATCCGGTGTTTCCCGCCTCGAGTTTTCCGACAGTGCGAAAATGCTACAACACAGAAGGATCGCGGTATGCGGATCAGCATCGCCACCTCGCTGCTTTTCGGCCTCGTTCTGGGGTTTTCGGCCGGAACGGGTGCGGCGACGGCACAGGCGCCGTCGGTCAGTTTGAAACCGTCGAGCGGAATGGCGGGTAGTCAATTCACCATCGGCTGGGCCGGTTTCGCGAAATGCCGGACAATTGCGTTCAGCTGGGACGGATCCGCACTGGCTTCGGTGGTCGCCCCGGCGAGCAGCGGTTCGGTCGGTGCGAGCGTGCCCGCCGGTGCGGCGCCGGGCGCGCACACCGTCCAGGGCGTCTGCGCGTCGCAGGAACTCAGTGCTTCGGCGGTGTTCACCGTGCTCGGGCCGACGACGAGCAAACCGCCGGTCACCACGACGACCAAGCCCCCGGTGGTGACCACCAAGCCCCCGGCCACCACCACTACGACGCCTCCGACCACGACCACAACGACTACGACCACCACGCCGCCGCTCGAGATCGAGACCCCGGCGTCGGTGGCCGAGGAACCGCCACCCCCCGCCGACGGCGTGCTCGTCCTCGACCGGCCCAGCGTCAACCCGGGTGACCCGCTCACCGCCTCCGGCGCGGGCTGCGACCCCGGCGCCAGGGTGGAGTTGACCTCGGACGGGCTGCCCGTGGGGGCCGCGGTCGCCGACGCGGCGGGGGCGTTCGGCACGAAGGTCGAGTTCACCCGGATCGAGCCTGGGCGCCACTGGGTGGTGGCCGACTGCGGCATCCGCCTGGCCGGCGCCGTCGACCAGACGCTCACCAGCTCGACCGGCGGCGGCACCGCCGCGCTGGTGGTGCTGGTGTTCTTCGTGCTGGCGGGCATCAGCCTGGTGCGCGTGCGCTGATCAGCCGATCGGGTGAGGCCCGGGTGGCCGCTCAGGTGAAGCGCGGGCGGTGCCGCCGCGGCGAAGCTGGGTCCCTCAGCGACGAGGGAGCATCCGATGGGGAAACGATGGGCTGTGGTGGCCGGGTTGCTGACACTGTCCACAGTGGCCATACCGGCCGCCGCGGCGGGGGATCCGGCGGTCGTGCGCACGGACGCGGGCGCGGTGCGCGGCACGGTGACCGAGCAGGTGCGGACGTTCGAGGGCGTGCCGTCCGCCGCGCCGCCGGTCGGTGAACTGCGCTGGCGGGCGCCCCAGCCGGTGCAGCCGTGGGCCTCGGTCCGTGACGCCACCGCGCCGGGCAGCGTCTGCCCGCAGGAGCAAAATCCGGAAGCACCGCAGGGCAGCACCAACGAGGACTGCCTGTACCTGAACGTCACCACGCCGACCGGCGGCGCCCAGCGCAAACCTGTGGTGGTCTGGGTGCCCGGCGGCGGCTTCTTCATGGGCGCCGGGAGCAACTACGGCCCGGAGCGCCTGGCCACCCGCGGCGACGCGGTGGTGGTGACGATCAACTACCGCCTGGGCATCTTCGGCTTCTACGGGCAGCACGGCTTGCCCGGCTCAGGCACCTTCGGCCTGCAGGACCAGCAGGCCGCGCTGCGCTGGGTGCAGCGCAACATCGGTGCGTTCGGCGGTGATCCCGGCAACGTCACGCTGGCCGGGGAGTCGGCGGGCGGCATGAGCACCTGCGCGCAGCTGACCTCGCCGCGGTCGGCCGGGCTGTTCCACCGGGCGATCATGCAGAGCGGTTCGTGTGACTTCGACTGGCCGGACGCCGGTCAGTACCCGTCGCAGAAGGCGGGCTCGTACTGGGTGCCGCAGGACAAGATCCGGCGGGACGGCGACGCGATGGCCGCCGAACTCGGCTGCGCCACGGTCGAATGCCTGCGGGCCAAGCCCGCGGCCGAGCTGATGGGCCAGTTCACGCGGTTCACCAGTTCCGCGACGGGCACGCCGGTCCTGCCGCAGGATCCGGGGGACGCGTTGCGGGCCGGGCGGTTCCACCGCGTCCCGGTGCTCTCCGGCAACAACCACGACGAGGCACGCAGCTACATGACCGCGTTCAACGGCGGCGACATCGACGCGGCGATGTACCAGCGGCTGCTGGTGGACATGGCCGGGCGGGAGCAGGCCGCGCGGATCGCCGGGGAGTACCCGGTGTCGGCCTACGAGTCGCCCATGCACGCCTGGGCCGCGGTGACCACCGACCGGATCTGGTCGTGCACGCAGCACTCCGCCGGACGGGAGCTGGCGCGGAAGGTGCCGGTGTACTCCTACGACTTCGCCGACCAGCACTCGCCGATCGCCGGTGACCTGGGGGCCGCGCACGCCGTGGAACTGCCGTACCTGTTCGCGCTCACCGGGATCGAGTTCCCGTTCCCGCCGGACCAGCGGCGGCTGTCCGAGCAGATGCTCGGCTACTGGACCGCCTTCGCCCGCACCGGTGATCCGAACGGCCCCGGCCGTCCGGAGTGGACCACGGACCAGGCGCTGACCCTGGCCCCGAGCGGGCAGGGCGGCATCCGGCCGGTCGAGGTGGCGGCCGAGCACCACTGCGCTTTCTGGAAGGCTTGACTTATATAAGCTAACGCTGACATAGTTGGGTGGTGCACGCGTTCGACGTTCTCGGTGACCCGGTCCGCCGCCGCATCCTGGAGCTGCTCGCCACCGGTGAGCAGTCTTCGGGGGCGGTGACCGAGGTCATCCGCGCGGAGTTCGGGATTTCCCAGCCCGCCGTCTCGCAACACCTGAAAGTGTTGCGGGAGAACGGGTTCGCGTCCGTCCGAGCCGAGGGAACCCGCCGCCTGTACGTCGTCGACACCACGCCGCTGCGTGAGGTCGACGACTGGCTGGCGCACTTCCGCCGGTTCTGGGACCAGCACCTCGACGCCCTGGGCACCGAACTGGCCCGGGGCAAACGCGAACGCCGGAAGGGCCAGTCACGTGATTGACATCGTCAACCAGATCAACGCGGTGCGCCGCGAGGTCGCCAACCGCCCCGGTGCCGAGGGTGAGGTGCGCGCGCTGCGGCTGACCCGCACCTACCAGGCCGAGGTCGAAGACGTCTGGGACGCGCTGACCAACGAGGAGCGGATCCCGCGCTGGTTCCTGCCGATCACCGGCGAGCTCAAGGCCGGTGGATCGTTCCAATTGGAAGGCAACGCGGGCGGGGAGATCCGCCGCTGCGAACCGCCGACGTTGTTCGAGGTGACCTTCGGCGACGAGAACAGCATCGTCACGGTGGAGCTGTCCAGCGGCGGCCAGGACACCACGGTTCTGGTGCTGGAGCACACCGTGCCCGCCGGCCTGTTCCCCGATTCGGGCACGCTTTCGGTCGGTCCCGGCTGGGACCAGGCGGTCCTCGGCCTGGGGCGGCACCTGGCCGGCGAGGACTTCGCCGACTCGGCCGCCGAGCACGACACGCCGGAATCACGCGAGTACGCGGGCGCCGCCGTGTACGCGTGGGTGGCGGTCCTGGAAGCCGAAGGCCGCGTCGAGGCCGCCGAACTCAAGACCGCGGCGGAAGCCGCTCACGAGCACTACAACCCGTCGTCCTGACTCTTGTTCAGGTGGAGCGCAGCATCAGCCTCGGCGTGAGGAGCACGGCGGTGGGTTTCGGCTCCTGACTCAGCACCGCGCGCAGGTGGCGGACGCATTCCGCGGCGACCTCGGTGATCGGCTGGGCGACGCTGCTCAACCCGAGCACCTCGGCGGTCGGGGTGTCGTCGAAGCCGATCACCGAGGTGTCCGCGCCCGGGCGCAGGCCGCGTTCGCGGAGCTCGGCGACCACGCCGAACGCGAGCGAGTCGCTGGCGCAGACGAAGGCGGTCGGCGCGGGCCCGTCCAGGAGTTCGGCGGCGGCCGCCCGGCCACCCGCGACCCCGTCGAACACCGACACCTGCGGACGTGCGTCGATCCCGGCGGCGGCGAGCCCGGCGGCCCAGCCGGCGCGGCGGTCGTCGCCGATCTCGGAGCCTCCTGGCCAGCCGACGAACGCGATCCGCCGGTGTCCGTGGTGCACCAGGTGATCCGTGGCCATCCGGGTGCCGGTGGCGCCGTCGACGTCGACCCACGGGTGTTCGTCCTCGGCGCCCCACGGGCGGCCGAAGGTGACGAAGGGCAGGCCGCGGTCGAGGAGCCAGCGGGTGCGCAGGTCGCCGTGGTGGGTGCCGGTCAGCACGAAGGCGTCGACCCCGACCGAGGCGATGAGATCGGCGTACGCGTGGGTTTCCTCCTCGTCGTCGTTCGCGGCGAAGAGCATGATCCGGTGGTCGTGGCGCTCGGCGGCGGCGGTGAGCGAGTGCAGGAACTGGTCGAGGACGCCACCGCGAGCCGGTTTCAGCCGGAGCCCGATGATCTGCGAGCGGGCGGTGCGCAACTGCCGGGCGGCGGTATGCGGGCGGTAGCCGAGCTGGTCGATCGCGGCCTGCACGCGCTCGCGGGTGTCCTGGCTGACCAGTTCGGGTGAATTCAGCACGTTGGAGACGGTCTGCCGCGACACGTTCGCCGCCGCGGCCACCGAGTTCAGCGTGGCTCTGCCGCCCATGTCCAGCCTCTCCGTGTGCGGGTTTGAACGATCAATGTCGGTCAGGTGGGCCGCTGCTGTCAACAGCCGGGGGAGGCTTGACATGGCCTCGATTGGATCGATCAAATGGAGCTCCCCCAGTGCTGAGGAGTGCGCATGTCCGGAATGCAGCCGCTGCTGCACGATCTCGCGATCGCGCTGCGGGCACCGACGGTCGTGCTCTCCGGTCGTGACGGGCAGTTGCGGCCCGCCGGGACCCAGGGGGTGCTGCACGGTGACCTGCGGGTGCTCGGGGAAGCCGTGGTCACGGTGAACGGCAGGGAGGCGGAGCCGATCGGGTTCGCCGAGCCAGGTGCCGACCGGGGCGAGTTCACCGGGCTCCTGCGTGGGATCGGCGACCCGGGGCCGGATCCGACGGTCTGGCTGCGGCGTCACCGGACGGCCGGTCCGCGTGGCATGTACGAGGAACTGGAGCTGGCCAGCTCCGCTTCCGCGCCGGTGCGCTGCGCGGTCGAGCTGACGCTGTCGGCCGACTTCGCACCGATCGAAGAGATCAAGGGCGGCGACTCGCGCGAGGCGCTGCCGCCGGTGCTGGACGGTTCGGGCGTGCTCTGGGAATCCGGCGGGCTCACCAGCCGCGTGGTCGCCGAGGGTGCCGAGTTCTCCTTGCAGGACGGCAAAGTCGTGGCCCGCTGGACGGTCGACGCCCCCACCCGGCTGCACTGGTCGGTCTCGGTGACCGACGAGGCGCCGCTGTTCGTGCCGGGTGCGCCAGTGCTGGCGACCCCCGAGGTGCGCGCGGACGACCGCCGGTTCGCCGGCTTCCTGAACCGCTCGCTGGCGGACCTCACCGGCCTACTCCTGGCCGAGCGCGAGCACCCGGACGACGTCTTCGCGGGCGCGGGCGCCCCTTGGTACCTCACGCTTTTCGGCCGCGACAGCCTCTGGGCGGCTCGGCTGCTACTGCCGGTCTCCGTGGATCTCGCCGCCGGAACCCTCCGCACGCTGGCGCGTTCGCAGGGCCGTAAGCACGATCCGGCCACCGGCGAAGCCCCCGGCAAAATCCTGCACGAACGCCGTCGCGCCGACTTCAAGCTGCGCGGGATGTCGCTGCCTGCCTGGTATTACGGCACGGTCGACGCGACCGCGCTGTGGGTGTGCCTGCTGCACGATGCGTGGCGGTGGGGGCTGGCCGAGGAGCGCGTGCGGGAGTTGCTGCCGAACCTGCGGGCCGCGCTCACCTGGATCACCGAGCTGGCCGACACCGATGGAGATGGCTTCGCCGAGTACCTGGACGAAACCGGCCGTGGCCTGGCGAACCAGGGCTGGAAGGACTCCCGAGACGCAGTCCGCTTCGCCGACGGACGTCGTGCCGAGCCGCCGGTCGCGCTGTCGGAAGTCCAGGGTTACCAGCATGAAGCCGTGGTCCGCGCGGCCGACCTGCTGACCGCACTGGGTGAACCAGCCGACGGCCTCACCGACTGGGCAGCCGACCTGCGCACACGCTTCCGCGAAAAGTTCTGGGTCAATGGCTTCCCGGCCTTGGCGCTCGACGGCGCCAAGACCCCGGTCGATGCGCTGACCAGCAACATCGGCCACCTGCTCGGCACCGGCCTGGTCGACGAAGCGGAGTCCGCCACCATCGCCGGCCACCTGCTCGGCCCGGACCTGGCCGCGGGCTACGGCCTGCGCACCATGTCGTCCACAATGGACGGCTACGCACCACTGAGCTACCACTGCGGCTCGGTCTGGCCCCACGACACCGCGATCGTGGTCAACGCCCTCTCCCGCGCCGGCCACGGCCCCGCCGCCGCGCGACTGGGTGCACAACTACTCACAGCCGCGGAGGCTTTCGGTTACCGAATGCCTGAGCTATACGCCGGTTTCAGCGCGGACGACTCGCCGATCCCGTTGCCGTACGGCGCTTCTTGCCGCCCACAAGCTTGGTCCGCCGCTTCGGCCGTTGTCCTACTGCAAACTTTTCTCGGCTTACAGGTCGATGTCCCAGCAGGCACCATCACACTCTCGCCACCCCCCTCACCAATCGGCGCCTTCGAGGTCCGTGACCTCCCCGTAGGCAACGGCACCCTCTCCCTCGCCCTAGCCGCCGACGGCTCAATCCGAGATCTGGTTCTCCCACAGGGTTTCCGCCAAGTACCCTGATACACGCTCACCTTCTCCACTTGGCAAGTTCCAATTCCGCCACTCGACGTGGATGGCTTAGTGCCATCCTTCGATTCTTGCCCCATGGTTGGGCTTCGCTGGCCGCTTGGCCATTGCGGGTGCAGGTCGCTGCGTCCGCTCGCGGCTAGCCCATTCGCTGATTTGTTATCACCGCCCGAGTTTTGCCGGGCAGCTGGACATAGCCGGTTTCCGGCCTTCGGCGGTGGTGGCTGGTTTGCACGTTCCAATCCCGCCACTCGACGCGGATGGCTTAGTCCATCCCTCGATTCTCTCCCATGGTTGAGCTTCGCTGGCCGCTTGGCCATTGCGGGTGCAGGTCGCTGCGTCCGCTCGCGATTAGCCCATACGCTGATTTGTTACCACCGCCCGAGTTCCGCCGGGCAACTGGACATAGCCGGGCTCCGGCCATTGGCGGTGGTGCCGGTTTGCACGTTCCAAACGTGCCACTCGATGCGCGGTGGCTTAGTGCCACCACTCATTTCCCGCCAAGCGGCTGGCATCACTGGGCGCTCGGTCATTGGTGGGTGCAGTCCTCCGCGCTCGATCGCGGCTAGACTATTCGCCGATTTGTTACCCCTGACGAATTCTGCGGAGCGGATGGGCATAGCTGGCTCTGGCCATGGGCTGGTGGTCGCCGCGCTCGGTCGCACTCTCGCCGGTTGGCACGATCCAATCGCCTCGCTCGGTTCAGCTGGCTTGGTGCCACTTCTCGACTTCCGTCGAGTGGCTGGCGTCACCGGGCGCTTGGCAATCAGTGATTGTTGCCCCTGCTCGATTCCGCCAACTGGAGCGAGTGTCGCGGGTGCGTTTGGCGGTTGCGGGCGGCCGCCTCGGTCAGTGATCCGGGGCTGCTGCGCGGTTTCCGCTGAGGGAGTTGAGTCCGGCGAGTGCGATGTCCGCGGCTCGCTCGGCGGCTTTTCGGGCTTCTTCGGCGTCATCGCCGCGGCCTCGGCTGGCGGCGATGGCCATTTTGATCGCGCCCACCAGGGCGCCGACCGCGGTGGCGGCGTCGACCAGGTCCAGTTCCCGTGGGCACGCGCGGTGCAAGGCGTGCGCGAGCCGTCGCTGGGTGTCGAAGAGCAGGTGTAGTTCACGCGCCTGCAAGGCGGGCACCGAGGCGATCAGCTGCGCGCGCTCCAGATCGGTGTCCAACACGCCGTCCGAAAGCACGCGCCGCAGGAGGTCGGCGGGGGGTTCGCCGGGGCGCCGGCCGGTCAGCAGTTCCAGCGAGCGCGCGAGCCGGGCGCGCTCGTCGTAGAAGACGATGTCGTCCTTGCTTTCGAAGTAGCTGAAGAAGGTGCGCGTCGAAATATCAGCCGTCGCGGCGATCTCCGCGACCGTGGTTTCGTCGAACCCCTTGTCGTGGAAGAGCCGGAGCGCACCCTGGATGAGCGCGTTCCTCGTGCGCAGCTTCTTGCGCTCGCGCATACCCAGCTCGTTCGTCACCCGCGCGAGCCTAGTCGGCGATCCGTCCTACCTGTACCGACCGTGATTCCCGCGTGACTTCCGATCTCCGGGTCGCGGTCGGTGATCCACCCGATGTGCCCGCCCCGCCGCGGACCCTAGCTTCGCCACATGAGAAAACGAGCCATGGCGCTGGGCGTGCTCGCCGCCGTCGCGTTGACGGCCCCGGCCGCGTCCGCGAGCAGCGGGTCCGCCCTCCCCGCACCGACCGGGCGGTATCCCGTCGGCGTAACCGAAGTGCACCTCATCGACCACGCGCGCCAGGACCCGTGGGTGCCGGGCGCGGTCCGCGAGTTGATGGTCACGATCCGATATCCAGCCCTGCCCAGCCGGAAACCCGTTGCGCCCTACATGTCACCGGGGGTGGTCGAAGTCGCGTCCGAAGAGGACGCCGCGGCCCTCGGTATCGACCCCGGCAGGCTCGATTACGAGTTCGCAACCCATGCTCGCGTCGGTGCGCCTGCCGCCGGATGGCAGCCGGTGTTGCTCTTTTCGCCGGGTGGCAAGCAGTCCCGGGCACTCGGCACGGCGCAGGCGGAGGAGCTCGCGAGCCAGGGTTACGTGGTGGTCGCCATCGACCACACCCACGAAGCCGTCGCGGTGGAGTTCCCGGACGGCCGGGTGGCCGGGCACGCCATGCCACCGTCCAGCGTGGAGGTTTCCAAGCTGATGATGGCCACCCGCGTGCAGGACACCCGGTTCGTGCTGGACCAGCTGGAAGTGCTGGCCCGCGGCGGAAAGCCCGGCCTGCCACCGGGTCTCGGCCGCGCGATGGACCTGAGCCGGGTCGGCGCGTTCGGCCATTCGGCGGGTGGGTTCACCGCCGGGGAGACCATGGTGACCGACCGGCGCGTCGACGCGGGTGTCAACCTCGACGGCAGCATGGCCTACCACCAGGGGAACCGCGACTTCGGCCGCGTCGCCAGCGAAGGTCTGGACCAGCCGTTCCTGTTGATGAGCGCCGGTGATCACAGCGCGGTCTCGGACCTCTCGTGGCAGGAGTTCGTGCGCCACCAACGCGGCTGGCTCCGCCAGTTGCACCTGCCCGCCGGCGAGCACTTCAGCTACACCGACCACCAGTCACTGGTGCCGCGGCTCGGCCTCGACCCCGCCGCGGTGGAGCCCTTCCTGGGCACGGTGGACGCCGGGCGCAGCATGACCGCGCAGCGCGCCTACCTGACCGCGTTCTTCGACCAGCACCTGCGGCACCGCCCGCAACCGCTGTTCGACGGACCGTCGCCGCAGCACCCCGACGTGGAGTTCCGGGGCTGAGTCAGCGCAGCGGGTCGAACGCACGCAGCGCTTCGGGCCGCTCGCCGCTGGTGATCCACGACGCCAGCAGCCTGCCGGTGACCGGGCCGTGGGCCAAGCCCCACATGCCGTGACCACCGGCGACGAACACCCGCGGGCGGACCGCCCCGATCAGTGGGCGGCCGTCCGTGGTCATCGGTCGCGGGCCCACCCAGATGTCTCGGCGTTCGTCCCAGCGCACGCCCTCGAGCAGCGGGCGCACGGAAGCCGTGATGGCGTCCGCTCGTGCGAGGTCGGCGGGGGCGTCCGGCTCACGGAACTCCATCGTGCCCGCGACGCGTAACCCGCCCTGGTACGGCGTGCACGCGACCCGTGCGCCGGGCAGATAGACCGGGCCGGGCACCGGGCGGTCGACCGGCACGGTGAACGAGTACCCGCGGCCCGCACGCACCGGCACGCGCACGCCCCAGCGGGCGGCCAGCCGGGGAAGCCAGGCCCCGGTGGCCACGACCAGCACGTCGGCGGCGTGGCCGTGCACCACGATCCCGTCGTCGCGGATGTCCAGGTCGACGGCTTGGAACGTGCAAATCCTGCCGCCCCTCGCGAGCACGGACCGGGACAGCGCGTGGACGAAGGCTCCGGGGTCGAGGTAGCGCTGGCCCTCGATGCGCACGCCCGCGGTCAGAGCCGGGGAGGCCAGTGGCAGTTGCTCGCGCAGCTGGTCCCGGTCCAGCGCGACGTGCTCGACCGGCTCGCCGGCGTCGGCCATCCTGCGCAACTCCCGCAACAGCTCCACCGCCTGGCCGCGCGTCTCCAGCGCGGCGGTGATGGGCGCGGACTTCACGGGTGCGTCGACGCCGTTCGCGGTGAGGGTGTCGTAGGCGTCGAGGCAACCCTCGTTCAACGGCCGGTTGGCCTGCACCGCCCGCCGCCAGGAGGACCAGCGGCAGTTCAGCGCGAACCGGGCGAGGAACGCCCAGAGCGCCGGGTCGGCGGACACCGGGATCCGCAGCGGCGCGGCCGGGTCGAGCAGGGCTTTGAGCCCGGTCCGCAGCACGGCCGGTTCGTTGAGCGGGATGGTCAGCCCGGGCGAGACCCACCCGGCGTTGCCCCACGAGGCACCCGCGGCCACCCCGGTCCGGTCGACGACGGTCACCTCGACGCCGCGCTCCTGCAGGAACCACGCGGCCGACAACCCGACCACACCCGCCCCGACGACCACTGCCGACCGGGGCTGGACCACAACCGACCTCCACGGCCGCACATGGGCACTGACCTGGGTAAATGGTGGGCCGCCTGGGGCTCGAACCCAGAACCTACGGATTAAAAGTCCGCGGGTCAACTCGCGGCGATCTCGAAAGGGCTCAGGGGTTCAGGGCGTCTACCTGCGAATTTGCGGCTCTCAAGATCATATTAGCGTCTGCCAACGACTGATCTGGGCTCCGTTATATCTCCGTTCTTCCTGCAGCGCGGCGCGGTGCTCGCGTTCGGCTTCTTTTTCCTGCTGTTTCTTTGCCAGGTAGTCGGCGGTGAGTTCGAGTTCCGTGATCCGGGTCTGATGGTAGGCGGGGTTGATGCGGATCGAGGCCATGGCGCCGAGCTTCTCGAGGATGCGAACCGCAGTCTGCAGCCGTCTGGTCGCTGAGGGGAGGTTGCCGGCCTTGAGCACGCGAACACAGTTCTCGGCTTCGGCGTTGTAGGCGCGCAGCATCAGCTTCGACAGGTCGCCGACGAACTTGCGCCCCTTGGCTAGGGAGTTGTTGTAGTGAAAGTTGTCGGCGGCCTCGACAGCAGTCTTCGCCCTGGTCATGTTCCTGATCCGGCTTTGATGCGTTCGAGTCCGGCCTTATAGGCTTCAGCGTCGGCGAGCACGTGCCGGTAATCGTACATCCGACCTATTGCAGGAGCCGGGCATCATCAGTCTCGACCACCTCCGCGTGCAAACCGGCCAGCTGCGCCTCGAACCGGGCAAGATCGCTGGTCATGGGCCGCGGTCTGCTGCCGGTAGCGGTCCTGCTCGGCCTGGAGCTGGTGGGCCAGCGCGGCGATCTCCTGCTGGCGCTGGAGCACGTCGAGCGCACCCAGGCGCTGCAGTTCGTTGAGCAGCGCCGCGTTCTCACGCAGCGCCGCATCGAGTTCTTCCTGCCGCTTACGCCCGCCGAACACCCGCGCCCCCTGACAGCTCAGACCCGGCAACGACGTTGCCCCGCCGTGAGCCGGTGATCGTGTACACCCTGCCGGGTGCGCCTGCCGCCGCGCCGATCGAGGTACCGCCGCAAGGGGAGCACGGTGGTACCTGCTGTCATGGAGCCAGCCATCTGCGGGCTCTGGAAAGTGGGCAGTCAGATCGGCGAGAGTCACCGTCGCGGCGACGTTCGCACCGGCCTTGATGTAGCGGGCCGCACTGTGTAGGTCGTGTTCGCCGTTCTTGTAACTAGGGTGTGATCACCGGCGGTGCTGCGGGACCAGGTTGGGCTGTGCGGCCCGGCGGCCGCGAAACAGCCAGCGGGCACCCGGGGTGGTGGCCAGGTTGAGCCGGTGATCGAGGTGGGGTCGGTCAGCTTCTTCGGTGGTTGTACTATCCGGTCTGCCACTGAGCGCTGGCGTCACTCCGAGTGCATACGCTGCCCACATCAGCACTGCACAGTCGAGGACAAGAGGCTGTAGCAGACTCGCGCCTATTTCGCCGTACCTTCGACCTGCGGGGGATGTGGGCGCTCGCCGGAGATGACAGTCATGACTACGCGGTCTCGCAAGCGGCACATTCGAACCCAAATGCAGCTCACCAACGACTCGTACACAACAACGTTGCGAGCGATGCAGGCTCGCCACGGAAGCGAGCCGGAGAGCTCGCCTCAACCTAAAGCCCGCCATGATCCGAGCATGCTTTATGGCGTGAGGGTGACGCTGAGCCGACCCGGCGCAGCCGCCTCGGCCTCGGCGGTGATGCTCCCGGCGGCAAGCGGAGCTCGCCGAGGAACCGCACGACGGGCCGTATTGATCGATGAGCTGGGGAGTGTGCCCGCGGGCACGGTTGTGGAATTCGCCGCCCGCGACTTGGACATCTACCCGTCGCCGGCCGTCATCGCCGAGGCATTCAGCCGCAGGGAAGGGCGATGTGTCCTCGGGCGCCCCCTCTATCACGAAGGGGAGGTGCCGACAGGTATTCTGGCTACTGTTCCCGAATTGAAGCGAATGTTGCTGAGGCCGCGTTTGGGGCAGCCTCCCATCGCAACCAAGAAAAACGCCCGACGCGGGCAGGATGCGCTTTATGCGATCGCTGATGCGGAGCCAATGCCTCCTGCAACACCGCAGGTTGAGCGCAAACGACTCCTTCAGCGGATATGTGCCGAGTGCCAGGCGACTTCGCAGCTTCCGTTTCAACCGGCGAACGATGGCAAGTACTACTGCGAGAAACACAAACGCGCTGCTGACGAGCGTGAGGAACGCCAGCGCATCGTCGACGACTCCTTCCGGTCCGCTCTATGGTCACGTGAAATTCTCGCTGACCCCGACACCGCATTGGTCGCGATGACGTGGGATCGAGAGAGTCAGGGCTATCCGTTCCGCGTCGAGACAGTCGCAGGTGACGTCGTGCTTGAGCGTGTCCTTCCCTACGTGACCGGCGCCCCGCTGCTCAACGCCACGGCTAACGACCTGCCCAGCTGGGTCAACGACCCAGCCGGACTTGTGATCGCGGACCGGCGAATCATTGAGGCACCGTCCGTGCACGCCGTCGCCGCCTACCGCAAGCTCCTCGGCGCCTCCGACCTGGACCTTCGGGGCATCAACATCGCCCCGCGTGACGAGGACAATTTGGCTCGCAGGTACCACCGCTATGCCAACCACCCTGACCGCCGGCACTTGTTCGACGGTGCTACGCGCGCCAACACCGCCAGTGTCGACTGGAAACGCTCCCTCCTCACCGCCGCACAGGTCATTGAACAAATCCGGCAAGTGCTCTTCGAAATGGCGCGGTGCCCGCTGTCGCCCGACGAAGTCAAGCGTGCGAAACGCCTGCCGCGTGTCCCGCGCAGCAGGGCGTCTCGGCGATCCGTGTTCCGTGATGTCATGCTCGATGTTCTCGAACAGAACGCAGGCCTAGGCGTTCGCCTGTACCACCCGGGTGCTAGCCCGTTGACGCCGCAGGAATAGTTCGAATCGGGGTAGTGCGGACGGGCCGGAAGCTGGTCGCGGCAAACGAGAACTCGTCAGTCGCGACCAGCTCTGCTCGCCCCACGTGCCTCTCATCGACACCCAGTTGTGGATTGCTAACCCATTGTGTCAGAGGCCAGATTTCTCTGGCTCAGGCACGGATTTCGTGACGGGCTTTGGTTCCGGGGCTCGACGCCGATTAGTTGATCATGATCGCGGTGTGATGATGATTGGTCTGGTCGCGGTTCTGTTCCCGCATCCGGCGGGGTTGAGGATCGACGGCGTGCTCGCAAAGGGCGGGGTGGTGCGGGTCGAGGCGAGCACGTGACTGCTGAGATCGCGTGTCCTGCCTGTGGTGCCTGTCGGCTCGGGGTGCACAGCGGCTATGGGCGGAGGCTGGCGGACACCGCTGTCGCGGGTCGGGAGATGCTGATCCGCCTGCGGGTGCGCCGCTTCTTCTGCAGTTTTGCTCCTTCATGGTCGTGTTCGCGTCTGCTGACGGTGATGCTGGGCTCCGTTATGTCTCCGTTCTTCCTGCTGTGCTCGGGCGGTCGGCGACAGTACGTCCGCCGTGCCCGCAGCCTCACCTCGCAGGCGCCTTTCGGTATGGGCTGCACCGATCGATTGGTCCGACCCGCTGGGAAGACGGCCCCGCGGAGCCGTTCTGGTCAACGTTCAAACACGAGCTGAAGCGCACCGGTTGACCTGGGAGCTGCTCACGCGTTCCTAGCCTGGTCGATCGCGGCCTCGTAAAAGGCGTCCGCGAGTGCCACGATGACCGCGTTGATGCCAGGACCGTCGCTGAAGAAATAGTCGGCCATGGTGTTGTGGGCCTCTTGGTTGTCGACGACCGCCTCAGTGACCGCCGCCTGGAAGTCCTGTGACTCCATGAACTGCTTCTTCGAGTTCACCTTGGTCTGGTTTACCAGGTTCGGGTAGGCGAGTAACCGCTCCACGAGTCCCTGCACGAACTCGCGGACCTGAGACGCGGAGAACGATTCTGCGCCGAAGAGGTCGTTCATCTTGTCGATGACCACCTGGAGTGCGACGTACTTCGGCTCCTTCCGTGCTCCGGTACCCGCGGCGCCGATTCCCTTCAACTCGCCGTCGCCGGTCAGCGAGATATCGACCGCGGTTCCCTTGTTGTGCTTGACCCCGACCAGGACTACGTCGGAGAGGTCGACCTCCGCGGCCCAGGATGAGTCTGCGATGACCTTCTCCAGGAGCCGCAGGAAGATCGACAACATCTCCATGTAGGGGTCGCCGTAGTCGACGATCTGACTCATGAAGTCGTAGAGTCGGACCAGGGTGGAGACGTCTTTGCGGAACAGGTCGAGGGTGTTGAGGGTGACCTTGTCGTCGGCCTCGATCGCAGCCGCGTAACGGCGGGCGAACTCGTTTTTGGCTGGGCTGATCGCAGCCGAAAGCGCGTTGTTGCCCTTCCGGGTGACCCACAGTTCGGCGACCTCGCGCACCTGCTCGGGCGTGTAGACCCCGGCCTGGGCGAGTTTGGTGGCGAGGTGAAAGACGACGTACGGGTCGGTCTCGGTCTCGAGGGTGGCATTGGTGAAGTACGGCTCGAACGCGGCCCGGATGTCCTCGGGCTTGTTCACGAAGTCAATGACGAACGTCTTGCGCTTCTGCTCCCCGCCCGCGGTGCGATGGGTACGGTTGAGCCGGGAGAGCGTCTGCACGGCCGTGACCCCGGAGAGCTTCTTGTCGATGTACATCGCCGAGAGCAGTGGCTGATCGAATCCTGTCTGGAACTTGTTGGCGACCAGCATGATCTTGTAGGTCGCGCCCTTGAAAGCGGCGGCCAGGTCCGAACCGGCACCGGGGTTCAGATTGGCCTCGGTGAACTCGTCGTCCTTGGTTGGCTGCGGCCCCCAGTCCGAGACCCAAACTTCGTCCTCGGCCATCGTCACCGAGCCGGAGAAGGCGACCAGGGTGCGGTAGTTGTACGCGGCGTCCATGGCGGTTCGCTTGGCGATGTAGGCGTCGATTGCCTTCTTGTACTTCACCGCGGCCTTACGCGAGTCGGTCACGACCATCGCCTTCGCCTTGCCCTCCAGCAGATGGGCGACGTTGGCGTGGAAGTGCTCGACGATGATCTGCACCTTCTGGCCGATGTTGGTCGGGTGCAGTTTCACCCACCGCATCAGCCCCTTCCGCGCTGCGGCCTCGTCCACCATCTCGTCACCGTCGCCGCTCTCGGCCTGGCCGGCGATCTTCAGCGCTGTGTCGTAGGACTGGTAACCCCTGAGCACGTCGAGGATGTATCCCTCCTCGATCGCTTGCCGCATCGAGTAGAGGTGGAACTCGAGCGGCTTCCCGTCGGGCCCCTTGCGCCCGAACAGCTCCAGGGTCTTGTTCTTCGGCGTCGCGGTGAACGCGAAGTAGGAGATGTTCTTCGACTCGGCTCGCTCGGTCATCTCCAAGGCCAAGATCGACTCGACGTCGACGGAGCCGCCCTCCTCGATCTCCTTGACCTCCTCTGCGGTAAGCACGGCCTTGAGCTTGGAGGAGACCTGCCCGGACTGCGAGGAGTGCGCCTCGTCCGCGATCACCGCGAACCGCTTCCCCTTCAAGCCCTTGTCGGCCCGGATCTCGTCGAGTGCGAACGGGAAGGTCTGCACCGTCACTGCGATGATCAGCTCCCCGTTCTTCAACGCGGTCGCCAGCAGCCCGGATTTCGACTTGGCTCCCGCCTTGCGGACGTCCTCCGGGCTGATCGTGGCGACGATCTTCCCTGAGCCGTCGATCTGCCGGATCGCTTCCTGGAGTTGCCCGTCGAGCACGGTCCGGTCGACGACCACGACGACCGAGTCGAAGACCTTCTCGTCGTTCACGTGCAGCCGCGCCAGCCGGTGTGCAGTCCAGGCGATGGTGTTCGTCTTCCCCGACCCTGCCGAGTGCTCGACCAGGTAGCGATGCCCCACCCCCTCCTCGCGCACCATGGCCACGATGTTCGTCACGGCCTCCCACTGGTGGAACCGGGGGAACAGCATGCTCGTACGCCGCACCGAGGTGCCGGTCGCGACATCCCACTCCTCCTTGGTCTCCACGAGCATCAGCCGACCGATGATGTTGAGCCAGGTGTGCTTCTCCCAGACCCGCTCCCACAGGTACGCCGTCGCTGACCGCCCGCTCTGGCCCGGCGGGTTCCCTGCACCGCTGTCGTGCCCCATGTTGAATGGAAGAAAGTGCGTCTTTTCGCCCTCGAGCCGGGTGGTCATCGCGGCCAGGTCGTTGGAGACCGCGAAATGCACCAGCGCGCGATGCCCGAACGACAGCAGCGGCTCCGGACGCCCGTTGGTCAGCGGGTTCCGGTTCTTGCGGTACTGATTGATTGCCTCGTCGAGGGACTGGGTGAAGTCGGTCTTCAGTTCCACAGTGGCGACCGGGAGCCCGTTGACGAAGAAGACCAGATCGATGCTGCGCTTGTCCGCGGTGGAAAAGTACACCTGCCGCATCACCCGCACCCGCATCGCCGCGTACTGCTCGCTCGTGGTTGCGTTCAGGCTGGTCTCGGGACGGAACTGCGCCATCTTCAACCGGCCGCCGCCGATGTACTGTACGCCGTTGCGCAGGATGTTCAGCGTGCCGCCGCCGTGCTCGAGAGGCTTGTCGAGCGCCGTACTCAGTACGTCGAGAAACTTCGCCTTCGAACCCGCGGCCCTTAAGGCTTTCTCGTACGCCGTCTGCTGGATCTGCTCCAGCCACGCGAAGAGGTCGTCAGGGAATAGCGCTCGCTCTCGGTCGTAGCCGGTGTCATCCTCCGAATACAGCCACCCGTATTCGGATAGGTGGTCGCAAATCTCGGTTTCGAAGACGACCTCATTGTGGTCGGCCATCACGCCATCTCCCGTACGTCGATCTGCCCCGTGACCGTCGCCGCGATCAGCGCCGATCGCCGCTCGCGGGCGAGTTCTACGAACCGCTCCGTCTCGGCGATCAGTGCGTCGATTCTTGCGGTCTGCTCATCGAGGTACGTCGCAATGGCCCGCTGCTCGTCGAGCAGGGGGAGATGTAGTTCGATCTCCCTCAGCTTCTCGCCGGTGAGATGAACGAATGAGACTGATCCGTAATGATTGGCGTAGTAGGCGGATTCGTAGAGGCGGAGCATCGACCAGTACACGAACCGAGCATCCGTCTCTGGCCCGACCCGCAGGCGGTTGACGGTCTTCTGGAAGGCAATCCCCGGTGCCGGCTCGAACATGAACCCTGGACGGCCGACCGTGGCGCCGCCCTCGATCAGGAGGACATCGCCCGCGCGGAGGTCGAACACTTTCATCTCTGCGTCGGAGAATGGCATCTCGTTGAGGTCCACGAGATTCACAGAGCCATCCGCGCGAACATCCGCTGCTCGGACGTACGGCTTCGGCTGATCTCCGTCGCGGACCGCACGGCCAGCGTCGAGCATCTTGCCTAAACTGGTTTTACCGATGTGCTTGATCCGGTGACATACCCATGAGTCGGTCGGTGTCACGGCAGATGAGACGACGGCTGCCCGCCGTTCGCGGAGCATCTCGATCAGGCGCTGCTGCTCCTCGATGAGGTTGTCGATGCGGCCGGTCTCACGGTCGAGGTAGTCGGCGATGGCGCGCTGCTCCTCCAGCGATGGCACTGGCAGTTCAAGCGCAGCCATCTGCGCGGCCGAGAGTTCCATGAAGGTAGTCCCCCGACCGAGTGAGGCTAGCTCGGCTCCGGCTGCAACGAGCGCGTACGTGAGGTAATGCGCGGATGTTCCGCCGAACGGGACGATGGCTCGGCATCCCTGGTTGAAGGCCATGGCGCTTGAGGTTCTCGCGACATATCCGATAGGAGCTCGGATCGACAGAAGCACCGATCCCTCCGGGACGATCGAAGAGCCTGCTGCTACACCTTCAGCCGTCAAAGTCCGTTGTGTGGTGTGGACAACGCCGCCAACCACCGGGCGCAGGTCGGGTGGCGTCACGAATGGAATGCCACCATCCCAGTGTGCTGAGTCAGCCGTCGGTGTTCCGCCGCCCACCACGGTGCCCAGGCGACGGACGGGGACGCTCGGCCAGCGGTCCGACTTCACTGCTCAACCTCTCGCAGCAGTTCAAGGATCTTGGTGATCTGCTTCTCCAGGTCAGCGTCGATCGCGGCGAGGGGGCGGGGTGGGACGTACTTGTAGAAGTGGCGCGTGAAGGGGATCTCGTAGCCGGTTTTGACCTTGGCCCAATCGATCCAGGCGTCGGGGACGTGGGGCTTCACCTCGGCGTCGAAGTACGTCTGGATGACTTCGGCCTTACCCGCCGCACCGGCGCTCGAGCCGCCATATGTGAAGGGGACATTCTCGGTATCGCGCTTCTTCGAGTCCGGCTTGGGCTTGCCTTTGCGGTCGAGGACCGGCTGGCCGGACTCATCAAGCAGCGGGCGCTCCACGGTGATGGTCCAGTAGCCGAACTCGTCGTTGCGCAGCACCTTGGAGTAGTCGGGGTCGGCGTCGGTGAAGTCGGCATACAACTTCACGACCTCGTCGCGGTCTTTCTCGCTCAGCTCACGGTTCTTGGCCCCGAGGTTCTTCCGCATCTTGATCCAGAACGACGAACCATCGATGAGCTGGACTACGCCCTTGCGGTCAGGGTGCTTGGTGTTGTCGAGAATCCAGATGTAGGTAGCGATGCCGGTGTTGAAGAACATGTTTGTGGGCAGCGCGACGATGGCATCGATCAGGTCGTTTTCCAGCAGCCACTTACGGATGTTGGACGGGCCGGACTCGGCGGCGCCGTTGAAGAGTGGCGAGCCGTTCATGACGATGCCGACCCGGCCGCCGCCGTCCTCTGGTGCTCGCATCTTGTGGGCCAGGTGAAGCAGAAAAAGCATCTGCCCGTCGGACGTCGAGGGGAGACCGGGGGCGAACCGGCCGCGGGGTCCAGCTTCGTCGCGCTCCTTCGTGACCGCCTTGGCGTACTGCTTCCAGTCGACGCCGTACGGCGGGTTGGACATGCAGAAGTCGAACTGGCGACCCTTGAACGCGTCCTCGGTGAGCGTGTTGCCGAAGGCGATGTTGGTCGCGTCGTGGCCTTTGGCCAGCAGGTCGGACTTGCAGATCGCGTACGACTGCGGGTTGTACTCCTGTCCGTACAGCCTCAGCTTCGCGTCGGGATTCTGCTGGAGCAGGTGTTCCTCGGCCAGGGCGAGCATGCCACCGGTGCCTGCGGTGGGGTCGTAGAGCGTGCGGACGATGTCGGCCTCGGACAGGTCGACGTTCTTCTCAGCGAAGAGCAGGTCGACAAGCAGCCGGATGGCGTCCCGTGGGGTGTAGTGGTCGCCGGAGGTTTCGTTCGCGGCCTCGTTGAACTTGCGGATGATGTACTCGAACGCATCGCCCATGTCGGCGTTGGAGACGACGTCGGGATGCAGGTCGACGGCCTTGAAGGACCTGATGACTTCGCGCAGAAGCTCCGCCTTCTCGAGGGCGAGGATCTCCTTCTTGAAGTCGAAGTACTCGAATACGTCAACATCGGGTGAGAACCGGTCGATGTAGTCGGCCAGGTTGTCCGCGAGCCCGTCAGCGTCAGCCAGCAGGTTGGCGAAAGAGTAGTTCGAGGTGTTGTAGAACGGTCGGCCAGTGGCCTTCTTGACCTCGATTCTGAGCCGGTTCGGGTTGTCGTACTTCGCCGCTAGCTTCCGGACCGTCTCCCTGTCGGGCTCGAGGATGCAGTCGAGGCGGCGCAGGATCGTGAGCGGGAGGATCACGTTGCCGTACTGGTTGGGCCGGTAGGGCCCCCGAAGCTGGTCGGCGATCTTCCAGATGAAACTACCGAGGTTGCTCACAAAACTCCTAACGAGGCTCACTCGACGATGGATGGTGGACGCCCGGTGCGAACTAATGCGCGCCCCCCGAACAGGCGCGCACCGTCTGCAGCTGCCAGCGTTTCACGAGAACATCTTCGCAAATCACGACGCCCCGCCCGCCGTGGCACGAAGGGGCAGCGATGACCGGAACATTGGGAACGGCTCGCTCACCCCGTTGGTGCGGTTGGGTGGGAAGGCATCCCGGTTCTCTGCACCGGCATCCTGGCCGGTCTGCTTAGAGCTGGTGAAGAGAGTTGACAGCAGATCACACGCACACCTCCTCGGTACGTCAGTCATTAACGTCGACCTGTGCGAAGCCGCAGCGGCAGTCACGTCGCCGTGGTGATGCTGACCGGAACGTTGATTTGCTGGGCGACAGGCGTCCAGACGTCGACATCGAGAGCGGGCGTCTCGATCGAGAGGATTAGGGCGTATCGGGCGCCTTCCTCGCTGTGGTCGCGTGCCTTGTTCTCCTTCCACCAGCCGGTCACCGGGAACACGGCTAGAGCGCCGCGCTGGGCGAGGTCGGCGGCGTTGCCGGTCCAGATGTCTGTGTGCAAGGACCCCGGCGCCCGCTGGTGATCAGGGCCGAAGAACCACTCGCCGGTGTCGTTACTGGAGCTGGCTCGCCGCTCGTCTTCAGCCAAAGCCTTCTCGTTGATCCGCTTCTGGAACTCGGTGTTGGACTCGGTCGCTCGGCGAAGGTCGAAGCGAAGACCGTGGGATGCGTACTGTAGCGACGTTGCCAGCCGCGCCGGCCGGGGTTCGGCTCGATGAAATAGGACAGAGTGACCCGCAGGCGGACCTGCGCTTCGCCGAGGTCGGCGAGGACCTCGGTGGGCCACGGCAAGTCGTGGTAGTGGATTTCGCGCATGGCACCGGCGGCGAAGGGATGGATGGTGTCCTGTGCGATAAGAGTCAACGCGTCGGTGGCGCTACGGGTGGCCCGTGCGAGGTCCGGGACTCCCATGCCGTAGCGGCGATGGATGGCGATGCGGAGTGCCTTTCGCTTGCCGACCGGAAATCGGCCCTTCATCGCGGGTGTCCACTCGGCGGAGTGCACGATCAGCGCCCGCACGGTCTCCGGCCACAGTGCCGGATACTCGGCCATCACCAACGCTGACAATGCTGCGGCCTGGGCGGTGGCGGCGCTGGTGGCGCGGGTCGTGGTCAGCAGTCGCGTGGTTCCGAGGGGCGCGTTGGTGGTCAGGAGCTGCAGGTTCGGCGGGGTGTCGAACGTGGTGCCGTCCGGCGAGCGGGCCACGTTGCCGCCCTCGAGCACGACATCGGGTTTGACCGGCCAGGCTCGACTGAACGCCACCGAGGTGCGGCTGAACGGCGACAGTTCGCCGCGTGGTGCCCAGGGCGTCCATCCAGCGAAATCAGCAGGGGCACCGTTCATGCTGTCCAGCTCGGTGTACGCGCCGACGGTCAGGACGTTCCACGCCTGGGCAGGGTCCTCCACCGGTTCGAGGTCGCTGCGGTCGAGGTGCTCATCGCCAGAATGCCAGGACCGCACGTTGCCGGCCGACACGACGAACAGCCGATTGGCGGCGTGGTCGGCTTCGTCGAGGAACACCAGCCCATCCTGGTCGGCGAGAACGCTGCGACCGGCGGCGAGTGCATCGAGGCTGGCCGACCAGGATGACGGCTGTCCGGCCGCGGGCGGGGCTGTCGCGCCGTTCGTCGATGTCGCCACGGGCGCGGTGACGGCGAGCGAGTAGACCCGGCGGCGGTCCGGTGCTTGGATTTCGGCTTGGCTGGTTCCGGCGGCGGTGACCGCACCGTAGAGGTCGGGGACGTTCTGCTGTGGCGGCGGTGGGAGCAGCTTGACCGACTCCAGCCGATGGCGTAGCCGCAGCTGTTGCGGTGAGGACAAGGCTTGGCCAAGGTCGCCGTACAGGGCGAGGCCGGCCATCTCGGTGCCGTGCCCCCGGTCGTCGTACACCGGCCACGACGGGTCTGCGGCGTGGCAGTCCTTCTGGGGCAGGGAGTCTTGTAGCAGGGGGTGTTCCTGGTAAACGCCGCTATCGATGACACAGACTGCGGGTGCGTCGGGTTCGGCGGGCTCGAGTCTGTCCACGAGGTCGCCGATCCAAGCGCTCTGCTCGGTCGCGTCCGTTCCCGCCAGGAACTGTGTTGGATCGTGTGGCCGGCGCAGCTCGGCCAGATCGTCGAGAACGTCGACCGCCGAGGCGAGCTGGTCGACGGTCGCTTCGACCAGCAGCACCGTGCGATCCCCGAACCCGAGGCTGCGCCGACCGGTGCGTAGCCCGGTCGCGGAAGCGAACGCACGGAACCGGTTCACCTCGTCCCCGTCGCGCCGCCGTAGCCATGCCTCCCACCAGAACAGTTGCCCCGGCTCCGGGAACTCGGCAGGCGGATCGGTCCATAATGCCGCGATCGACGCCGTTTGCACTGCCTGGACACGATCCACGAGATCCCGATTGCGGGGCGTCGCGGTGTCGGCGGACTCGACATACTGCGTGATCCGGTCCAGGAAGTGGGAGAGCGTGCCCTGGGGGACGAACACGGTCGCTCGTTCCATGGTGACGCCGTCGCCGAGGTCGACCTCCTGCACCGCGCGCAGCTCCGGATGGAGGGTGCTTCGCTGGGGGTCGAGCTTCTCAAGGGCGAGGTGCACCCCAGGGAAGCTCTCGAAACTGACGTAGACGCCGTCAACCGCACCCTCGACCTGCACATCGCGCTGACTCCGTCGTACCTCCGCGTCAGCGTCGATCTGACGGAGGGCATCGTGCAACTGCTGGCCGTGTTGGCGCTGATCCGCCGGCTTCGGTACTGCCTGCCCCTTGATCGCGCGCGGCGGCGGTGAGTAGGCAGCGGCCTGCGCTGGGGCCGGGATGAAGAGATGGGGGCGATCGCGAGGTTCTGGCATGACGACGTTCCGCGGGTCAGCCGAGCAGGTGCTGGCGCCGCTCCTGCAGCGCTGCACAAAGGCTCGTTGTGGTGACCCGGCCGTCGTCGGCCAGGATCGCTTCCTTGGCCGCCAGATCCGCGGCGATGGTGATCTCGCCGTGGCTGAGACCGTCGGCAGCCGCGTCGATCTTCGACCAGCTCAGCCGCTCGGTGGGGACGTTGGCCAAGCGGGTCCGGACCACGTCGCGCACGACCTCGCCAGCGGGCAGCGGATAGTCGATCACCGCGTCGAACCGGCGGAACATCGCCCGGTCCAGCAACTGCGGATGGTTGGTCGTGGCCACCAGCAGGCTGTCCGAGGTGTCGACCTCAAGGAACTGCAGGAACGAGTTCAGCACCCGCCGGATCTCGCCCACGTCGTTGCCAGCTGCACGGTCACCCGCGAGGGCGTCAACCTCGTCGAACAAGTAGACGCCACGGGTCTCCGACAACGCATCGAAGATCAGCCGTAACTTCGCTGCCGTCTCTCCCATGAACTTGGTGATGAGCCCGTCGAGCCGGATCATGAAAAGGGGAAGCCGCAGCTCGCCGGCCAGTACATGTGCCGACATGGTCTTGCCGGTTCCCGGTGGGCCTGTGAGCAACAACCGCCGCAGAGGTTGGAAACCGTGCGACCGGAGGCGGTCACTTTGTCGTTGCTCCAGCAGCACGCGTGCGAGGCGTTCCCGCACACTCTCGTCGAGTGCGAGGTCGGTAAGGAGGTTCTGCGGGTAGGTGACCGTCAGCAGCTGCGCTAGTTCGCCGCGCGGCTGCACCACCGGGACCGGACGTGTCGCCGTCGAGCTGCGGCCTTGTTGTGTCCGCAACGTGTCGACAAGATCTCGCAAATCTTGGGCGAACCGGTTCTGTCCTTGCCGCGCCGCACCGGCAGCGACCTGCAGGGCCACCGAGTAGAAGCGGGTGTCGTCGCCCTCCGCATGGCTCTTCACCATGGCTTTTACCTGGTCAGCCGTGGCCACGACCGCACCTCCCCTCCACGAGTAAGCACTGTATTCGACCATAGCGCTTCGACCGACTACGCAGCGCTCTCAGCGTCTTCCACACCGGAAGTCATGGCGGTTATCAGGTGCACTCCCATGGGTCGGAAGTCACCGCTCGTTTTACCTGCCTGATGCAGCGATGGGAGGGCGCGCTCCAGCATGCCGCCCAGTTCGAACGGGTTCACAGTCGGTTGTGTCCGAACTGATCGAGAGCGAGGTGCGGCATGTCGGCAAAGGGCGTGTTCAAGCGGTGTGGGTGCCGGTGCCCGGTGACGGGGAAGCAGTTGGGGGCACGTTGTGGTCGGCTGGATGAGCCGGGTCATGGGTCGTGATGGTTCGCGGTCGAGGGGTTGCGGGCTGCAGACGGGTCTCGTTCGAGGGTGCGTCGCGGCGGCTATGTCTCGGAGGAAGCCGCGAAGGTTGCCCGGGAGCAGGTCGCGGCGACGTCCAAGGGGATCGGGCTGACGACCGGTCACTGGCTGGAGTCCTGGGTCCGCAGCATCCGGCTACGTCGAAGTACGCGTCGGAACTATCGGCAGCATGTCGCCACGTACCTGATCCCGCAGCTGGGTGATCTGCCCTTGGTGACGCTGAGTGTGGGCGATGTACGGAAGGCGTTCGCCGCGATCGCGGCTGGGGACGGTTCCCGGTACGGACGGCTGGCGCCGTCGACGGTGGTGCGGGTCCGGGCGACGTTGAGTTCGGCGCTGACCGCCGCGGTGGGTCAGGGGCTTCTGGCGCACAACCCGGCACGAGGTCGGGAGATCGAGCTTCCGGAAGTGGTGAGGCCGCGGCCGTATGTGTGGACTGAGGCGCGGGTGGCGCGCTGGCGGGCGACGGGATGGCGTCCGGGGCCGGTGTGCGTGTGGACGCGAGAGCAGACGATCGAGTTCCTCAAGGCCATCGCCGGACACAAGCGATACCTGTATTACCACCTCGTGGCCGTGACCGGCTTGCGTCGCAGCGAGGCCGCCGCGTTGCGCGAGGTCGATGTGGACCTGCGCCACAGCGAGCTGTTCGTGATCACCAGGCCGGATCCCGGCGAGCAGGTGGACGGTGACGGGAAACTGAAGAGCCAGCACAGCACCCGGACTATCGCGCTTGACCATGTCACTGCCAGCTTGGTGCGGCGCTACCTCGCGGCTCGAGTCGCGGCCCCGGCAGGGCCCGGCGGAGAGCGGTATCTGTTCACTACCCCGGCGGGGATGCCATGCCGACTCGACCTGTTCACCCACGAGTTCGAAGACCTGCTGGCCGAGCGCACGAGCTTGCCACCGATCCGGTTGCACGATCTCCGTCATGGCGCGGCCTCGTTGTCCCTGGCAGCGGGTAACGATCTAAGCATGTCCAGGAGATGCTCGGACATGCTTCGGTGTCCTTCACCGCCGACTACTACGTATCGCTCTACCCGAGCACCCGCCACGAGGCGGCGGCGAGGATCGGCGCGTCCCTGTTCGCGGCGCCGGCCGGTCGCATGCACCGGGCCCGGCTCCTGCTCCGTTGCCGACGAGTGGCGGGCAGTGCCGTCCGATGCCCACGCGGGCCAGCGGCTACCGCGAAAATCTGAACCCGCGGACTCCAAATCCGAGGGTTCGTCCCTTCGCTGATGATCAAAATATCGGCCGTGAGCTGGGGAAATAGGGGCATGGGGGTGCTGCGGCGCGGCGATGCAGGTCTCCGATTGGGCTCCATTGCTCACGCTGTGCTCAGCTAGGCCCGTTCCGGCAGCGTCCGGCCACACTCGCGGACACACCACGCTCGGCGAAGACAGATGTGGGAGAGGATGGTGAGTGGGCACGACCGTCCGCCGCTGACCAGCGCTTCCCTGTAGCGTCCGGCGAAGGCCTGGCCGCTGCTGGCCTAAGCTGGAAGCCAGACCCGGCACGCAAACTGGTGACCTTGGCCACACAACGGGCCACGCGGATTTCTCGAACCCGCGCCAAGATCATCAGAACCGCCGTTTGTGCAGGTCAAACGGGGTGTTGGAGTGGGCCGCCTGGGGCTCGAACCCAGAACCTACGGATTAAAAGTCCGCAGCTCTACCAATTGAGCTAACGGCCCGTACCCGGAAGTCTAGCGGGCGGGGGGCGGGCCCCCGGCAGGCCGGGTGCCGGTCCACAGTGGACCTGGTGGGGCGTGCTCACCGCTCGGGCCGGACCACCTCGGCGGAGAGCCACTCGACCCGCTCCCAGTTGCGGAGCTTGAAGCCCGCGTCGGCCAGGCCGTCGACGAAGGCTTCACCGGCCTGTTCGAGCGCCGGGTAGAGCTCCAGTTCGCTTTTGGCGGCCACGCCGACGCGCGTGTCGTCGGCGAGCACGTCGAGCAGGTTCGAGCCGTGCATGCGCTCGGCCACCGCCCAGGCGGTCGCGGGGTCGATCGGGTGGTCCAGCGTGCCGACCACCACGGTGACGTTCCACGCCGCCGCTTCGGCCGGGTGCAGGGGCAGCGGGAGGTAGGGCCAGTCCGGTCGCGTCATGGTGCCGCTTCTTCCCCAGGCCCGCCCTGGCGCGGCGGAGCTCGTGGCGGCCGCGACGGGGCGGGGTGTCGACTTCGGTCGGTTCCGCCACGTCATCGTGCCAGAGTCGGGCCGCCCCGACTGTCCATTAGGGACAGACGAGACCGGGCGGTTTGCCGGTCCCGGGGGTGGGCACTCCTGTCCCATGAAGTCGGATGGCAGGTTGAAGCGGCTGCGCGAGACCTACGAGAACGGCGAGCGGCGCCCGTTGCCGGGCTACCTGCTGGCGCTCGGCGCCTACGGGGTGTTCACCGGTGCGCTGGCGCTGGTGGGCAAGCGCACCGGCGCCCGCCTGCCGAAGCGCATCGGGCTGGGTGACACGGTGCTGCTCACCGTCGCCACGCACAAGGCCAGCCGGTTGCTGACGAAGGAAGCCATCACCAGCCCGCTGCGGGCCCCGTTCACCCGGTACGAAGCCCCCGCGGGCGAGGCGGAGCTGGTCGAATCGGTGCCGGAAGGTGGCCACAAGCACGCCGTGGGCGAGCTGCTGACCTGCCCGTTCTGCGCCGCCGTCTGGATCGCGACGGGCCTGTCGGCCGGCCTGGTGCTGGCGCCCCGGCAGACGCGGCTGGTGAGCACCGTCCTGGCCGCCGTCGCCGGCTCGGACCTCCTGCAACTCGGCTACGACCGAGCCAAGCACATCACCGGCTGACTCACGCGGCAGGTGACGGGGCCGGCGGCTCGCACTGTGCCCGCCGCCGGCTGCCCGGATGGCGTCGGCTTCAGGGGCGCGCCGCGTTGGTGGGGGTGTAGCTCAGGATGATCAGGCCGGTGTCGTGCACCTCGACGCCGTTGTAGGTGAACTTCGCCTGCTGCGTGTCCCGGTAGAGCAGTTCCGAGGGCTGCGCCTTCCCCGACAGCACCGGGTGCAGCCACAGGCGCAGCTCGTCGAGCAGGCCGTTCTCCAGCAGCAGGCGGCTCACGTCGCCGAAGCCGTACTGCAGGAGGTTCGTGCCGGACTCCTTGATCCCGCGCACCCGCTCGGCCACGTCCGAGCTGATCACCTCGGTGTTCTCCCACTCCGGCTCGGTCAGCGTGGACGACACCACGTACTTCTTGATGCTGTTCATCCGGTCCGCGAAGTCGTCCACCCCGGCGCGGGAGGACCAGGCGGCGGAGAAGCCCTCGTAGGTCTCGCGGCCCATGATCAGGGCGTCGGCGTCGGCGAGCTGGGTGCTCGCGGCCTTGGTCGCCTGCTCGCTGAAGTACTCGAAGTGCCAGTCCATCATGTTGCTGATGTCGCCATCGAGGGTCATGTAGGTGGCGTTGACGATCTTGCCCATCGGAAGCTCCTCGGCTCGGTGTGTGTCTGCCACTGCGTCGAGCCGGTACGCCCCACATCGACAGGTTCGTCCCGAATTTTTCCGTGAAATTCCCGTGACGCTCAGCTACGGCTGCTAGCAGAACGTACGTGTGCTTGCCGTTAGGCCATTTAGCCCTTAACTTTTGCCACTAGTCAACATAAGTTGTTCTCATTTCGTCGGAAGAGCGATGTCCGTGCGCCACTAGAGGGACGCCCGGGTCGAAAGGCGAGGCACGTGGCAATGGTGTCAACGATGTCAACGATGTCGCCGCGGGGGCGATACGGCCGCTGCGCCGGTCAAGCCGTCCCCGCCGAGGCCGCCGGGCCCGAACCACCCGGCCCGCGCCGTTAGCCCCTCCCCGACCTCCCGAAACTCCCCGTCCCCGAAACGGAGATCGACCATGGACAAAGCCGCCCAGCCCGCCCGATCCGGGCTGTCGCGCCGCTCGATGCTGGCCACCGCCGCCGCCGGCGTGCTCATCCCCGGCATGGTGGCCGGGGCCGCCGCTCCCCACGCCGCCGCCGCGGCCGGGATCACCCGCAAGGTCACCGTCTACGCCGAGCCGCTGCCCGGCGGCCAGTTCGGCTACGGCCTCGAGCCGGGCAAGGCCACCATTCCCGGGCCGCTCCTGGAGATCTACGAGGGCGACACCCTCGAGATCGAGCTGGTCAACAACACCGACCAGCGGCTGTCCATCCACCCGCACGGCGTCAACTACGACACCGACTCCGACGGCTCCCCGCTCAACGCCTCGTTCAACAAGCCGGGCGAGACCCGCACCTACATCTGGCGCACCCGCACGCAGTACAAGGCAGCCAACGGGTTCTGGATGCCGGGCAGCGCGGGCTACTGGCAGTACCACGACCACGCGATGGGCACCGACCACGGCACCGTCGGCCTGCAGAAGGGCCTCTACGGCGGGCTCATCGTGCGCAAGAAGGGCGACCTGCTGCCGAGCAGGCAGTACACCGTGGTCTTCAACGACATGCTGATCAACAACAAGGTCGCCCCGGACACCCCGATGTTCGAGGCCAACCAGGGCGAGCGGGTCGAGTGGATCTGCATCGGCCACGGCATCTTCCCGCACACCTTCCACCTGCACGCCCACCGCTGGGCGGACACCCGCACCGGGATGCTCAACGGCGAGAACGACCACGCCAACGTGATCGACAACAAGAACCTCGACCCCGGCGCGTCCTTCGGTTTCCAGGTGATCGCCGGTGAGGGCGTCGGGCCCGGCGCCTGGATGTACCACTGCCACGTCCAGAACCACTCGGACATGGGCATGGCGGGCATCTTCCTGGTCCGCAACCCCGACGGCAGCATGCCGGCCGGCGCGCAGGAGGCCATCGACCGGTTCCGGCACCACGACCACTCGGGCCACACCGCCGAGTCGAGCGCGACCGCGCACAACCACTAGTTCCCAACCACAGATGAAGGAGTCAGGGATGGGGCGAAGAGTTTCGGCAAGTTGGTCGAAACGGCGACGATCGGCGGCCGTGCTGGCCGTCGGGGCGGTGGTCGCGCTCGCGGCGCCACTGGCCACCACGGTCGTGGCGCAGGCGCAGCCGGCGGCAGCCGCGGCGGCGCCGGTCTCCGTGCTGGTGTTCCACGGCCCGGCGGCGGACCAGAAGGACCCGGTGCTGCGCGCCAGCGACGCGATCGCGCGGCTGGGCCAGGACAACGGCATCACCGTCACCTCGAGCTCGAACCCCGGGGTGTTCACCGCGACGAACCTGGCGAACTACCGGGGGGTGGTGTTCCTGTCCGCGGAGGGCGTGACGCTGTCCACCGAGCAGGAAACCGCGCTGAAGAACTACATGAAGGCGGGCGGCGGCTTCCTCGGCCTGTCCGACGCCGCCAAGGCGCAGGACAACTCGGAGTGGTTCACCGGCCTGATCGGTGCCCGCCCGGCGGGTGCCCGCACGGTGGTCACCGCCAGCGGCGAGAACCCGCCGAACGAGACCAAGGAAAAGCTGAACGACCGCGACCAGAACACCAAGTGGCTCGCGTTCAGCAAGACGGGCTGGATCAGCTACCAGCTGCCAGGGCCCGCCACGCTCACCAAGTACTCCCTGACCTCGGCCAACGACTTCGAGGCCCGCGACCCGAAGGACTGGACCCTGCAGGGGTCGGCCGACGGCACCACGTGGACCGACCTGGACAAGCGCACCGGCGAGGACTTCCCCGAGCGCTTCCAGGCCAAGACCTACCAGTTCACCAACACCACCAGCTACGCGCACTACCGGCTGAACATCACCGCGAACGCCGGTGAGACGGCCACCCAGCTGGCCGAGTTCGACGTGCACTACGACAACTCGCAGAACCCGCCGCCGCCGGAACCGGCGCCGGCCGAGGCCACGGTCAACGTCCTCGACCGCCAGCACCCGGCGAACGAGGGCCTGCCGCTGAACTGGAAGCGGACCGACCGCTGGCTGAACTGGGAAGCGAACCCGATCGGCCAGGTGCACACCATCGCCCAGGTCGAGGAGAAGGGCTACAACCCGGGCGCGAGCGCCAACGGGCCGTTCCACCCGATCTCCTGGTGCCGCGACTACGACGGCGGCCGGTCCTTCTACACCGGCATGGGCCGCACCGAGGGCAGCTACGCCGAGGACCAGTTCCGCGGCCACCTGCTCGGCGCGCTGAAGTGGACCACCGGCATGGTGCGCGGTGACTGCAAGGCGACCATCGCCGCCAACTACAAGGTGGAGCGGCTGTCCGGGGCGAACGCCGCCGGGCAGATGGACCAGATCGGTGAGCCGCACGGGCTGACCATCGCGCCGAACGGCCGCGTGTTCTACATCGGCAAGGCCGCCTGCGCGACCGGCCCGGTGCCCAGCTGGGACAACCCGAACGTGGGCCTCGGCTGCGGCACGATCCACCAGTGGGACCCGGCCACCAAGCAGGTCAAGCTGCTCACCACGCTCAAGGTGATGGGCAACCGGGGTTCCGGTGACGAATTGGTGAAGAACGAAGAGGGTCTGGTCGGCATGACGCTGGACCCGAAGTTCGCCGAGAACGGCTGGTTCTACGTCTACTGGATGCCGTACGAGTCCATCGACAAGGACAAGCGGATCGGCAAGCGCACGGTTTCGCGCTTCACCTACGACGCCGCGAAGGCCACGATCGACCAGTCCACCCGCAAGGACCTGCTGTCCTGGGACACGCAGATCCACAGCTGCTGCCACGCCGGTGGCGGCATGGCCTTCGACAAGGACGGCAACCTCTACATCGGTTCCGGTGACAGCAACTCGTCGCAGGGCTCGAACGGCTACTCCGGCAACAACTGGACCGCCGACTACAAGGGTGTCTCCTTCCAGGACGCGCGCCGCACCTCGGGCAACACCAACGACCTCAACGGGAAGATCATCCGGATCCACCCGGAGGCCGACGGCACCTACACCGTGCCGGCGGGCAACCTGTTCCCGCCGGGCACCGACAAGGCGCGCTCGGAGATCTACGTGATGGGCGTGCGGAACATCTCGCGCCTGCAGGTGGACCCGGTCACCAACTGGGTCACCGCCGGCTGGGTCGGTCCCGACGCGGGCTCGCCGAGCCCGGAACTCGGCCCGGCGAAGTACGAGACGGCGACCGTGATCACCGAAGCCGGCAACCACGGCTGGCCGTACTGCATGGGCAACCGGCAGCCGTACCGCGACCGCAGCAGTTCCGACGCCGCGGTGCTGACCGGCTGGTACGACTGCAACAACCCGGTGAACACCTCGCCGCGCAACACCGGCCTGGTGAACCTGCCGCCGATCAAGGACAACATGATCTGGTACTCGCCCGACGGCGGTGGCCCGATCTTCCCGAACCGCCCGAACAGCTCCGTGCCGACCTACAACGCCGCGGACGCGACCTACACCCAGCCCTACCTCAAGGGTGGCGGTCAGGCGGTCATGTCCGGTCCGACCTACCACCGCGACCTGGTGAACACCAACAGCGGGGTGGCCTGGCCGGAGTACTGGGACAAGAAGTGGTTCATCGGGGACCAGTCCAACTCGCAGAACCGCGTCGCGGTGACGGTGGACCCGGCGGGCGTTCCGACGCAGCAGCCGCCTGCCTTCGCCGAGACCCTGCGGCAGATCATCCCGTCGGGCAGCGGTGACGGGAAGCTGCTCAGCTGGATGGACGCCAAGTTCGGCGCGGACGGCGCGCTGTACCTGCTGGACTACGGCAACGGCTTCTTCAGCCTCGACTCGAACCAGAAGCTGATCCGGATCACCTACACCGGCGGGGCGGCCACCCCGGCGCCCGCGGCGACGAACACCAACGTGCAGAGCAAGCCGCTGACGGTGGCGTTCAACGGGATGAAGTCCGGTGGCGTGTCCTGGGAGTGGGACTTCGGCGACGGCACCATGTCGACCGAGGCCAACCCCCGGCACACCTACACCCGCACCGGCCCGTTCACCGCGAAGCTGACCACCACCTACGCCGACGGCGAGAAGGTGGTCTCGCGCACCACGGCGAACGTCGGCTGCCTGGTCCCGGACACCGGGGCCACGGTGACCATCGGTGACGCCGACACCGGCGTGCCCAACCACAACGCCGGTGGTGGCTGCAAGGTCGACGACATGATCGACGACGAGAGCACCTGGCCGACCAAGGCCGGATTCGTCGACCACGTCAAGAACGCGACCAAGAACCTCAAGCAGCTCGGGGTGCTCAACGACAAGCAGCGGGACAAGATCAACGCCGCCGCGCAGGACTCGCCGATCGGGAACCCCGGCCACGTCGGCTACCTGTCGATCTACGACGGGACCTCGCTCAAGGGCTGGGAAATGGCTCCCTCCGGGGAGTTCAAGATCCAGCCGGACGGTTCGCTGCGACCCAGCGGCGGGCTGGGCATGCTGTGGTACGCCGGGCAGCAGTTCGGCAACTACTCGCTGAAGCTGCAGTTCAAGGACATCGCACCGCAGGGCAACGCCAACAGCGGGGTCTTCGTGCGGTTCCCCGACCCGCGCACCCCGCTGGACCAGCGGCCGCCGGGTAGCTGCGGCACCACCGGTTCGGCGGCGACGTCACAGGCGTGGGTGGCCATCTTCTGCGGCCACGAGATCCAGCTCTACGACGGGACCACCGGAGAACCGCAGAAGACGGGATCGGTCTACAACTTCGACCCGAACCCGCTCGACGCGGCCGGTGCCACGCCGAAGGGGCAGTGGAACGAGTACGAGATCAAGGTTGTCGGCCAGCACTACACGATCATCCGCAACGGCAAGGTGATCAACGAGTTCGACAACAACCCGGGACTGCAGTCCTCGCGGGCGGGCGATCCGCCCACCGACCTGAGGCAGTTCGCCGACGGGTTCATCGGTCTGCAGAACCACGGTGACAACGACCTGATGGAGTTCCGCAACATCCGGGTGCGGCAGCTGTAACCGGTAGCCGGCCGGCCGGTGCGCGGCGCGCACCGGCCGGCCCTTCAGGAAGGTTTTTCCCGCTATGTCCCGACGAATGCTCGCCGCGCTGGGCGCGGTGCTGACCATGCTGGGGCTGGTGGTGATGCCGGCTTCGGCGTCGTCGCCAGTGGTCGCCGCGGCCCAGACGCTGACCTGGACCTCGGACGAGAACGTCGCCAAGTACACCTCCGCGCCCACCACCGCCGTGGCCGGCGAAACCACCATCGTCTTCGAGAACAGCGTGGCCACCGGGAACGACACCGGCATGCTGCACACGCTGACCTTCGACATGTCGACCCCCGGGTACAACCACGACGCGGCGGTGAACATCACCGCCAGCCCGTCCGACGCGAACAACGGCCGCCACGAGCTGACGGTGACCCTGACCCCGGGCAAGTACCGCTACTTCTGCGCGCTGCCGGGCCACAGCTCGATGCAGGGCGAGTTCACCGTCACCGAGGGCCCCGGCGGTGGCGACGACACCACCCCGCCGACCGTGGCCGCCCAGATCACCGGCACGCAGGACGCCGACGGCAACTACGTCGGCTCGGCGTCGGTCGCGCTGACCGCCACCGACGCCGGCTCCGGCGTCGACAAGGTCGAGTACCAGCTCGACGGCGGCGCGTGGACCGCTTACACCGCACCGGTTTCCGTGACCACCGCGGGCGCGCACATGGTCCACTACCGCGCCACGGACAAGGCGGGCAACGCTTCCGAAGAGGGCATGTCCTCGTTCACCGTCGTCGAAGGCGGTGGCGGCGAGGACACCACCCCGCCGGTGGTCACCGCCGAGGTGACCGGTGAGCAGGACGCGGACGGGAACTACGTCGGCTCGGCGTCGGTCGCGCTGAACGCGACCGACGAGGGGTCCGGTGTGGACAAGGTCGAGTACCAGCTGGACGGTGGGGCGTGGACCGCCTACACCGCGCCGGTCGTGGTCTCGACGCCGGGCGCGCACATGCTGCACCACCGCGCGACCGACAAGGCGGGCAACGCTTCCGCGGAAGGCATGTCCTCGTTCACCGTGGTCGAAGAAGGCCCGGGTGAGGACACCACCGCGCCGGTGGTCGCCGCGGTGATCGAAGGCACGCAGAACTCCGACGGCGCGTACGTCGGCTCGGCTTCGGTCAAGCTGAACGCGACCGACGAGGGGTCCGGTGTGGACAAGGTCGAGTACCAGTTGGACGGTGGCGCGTGGACCGCTTACACCGCACCGGTTCCGGTGACCGCGGTCGGCGACCACATGGTGCACTTCCGGGCCACGGACAAGGCGGGCAACGCTTCCGAAGAGGGCATGTCCTCGTTCACCATCGTGGAGGGCAGCGGTGACGTCGAGCCGCCCAAGACCTCGATGGCGGTGACCGGGGTGCAGAACTCGAACTGGGCCTACGTGGACAAGGCGACGGTCACGCTGACCGCCACCGACACCGGCTCGGGCGTGGACAAGGTCGAGTACCAGCTCGACGGCGCCGCGTGGGCCGCCTACACGGCCCCGGTCGCGGTGACCGCGGTCGGCGCGCACACGGTGAAGTACCGGGCCTCGGACAAGGAGGGCAACGTCGCCGACGAGCGCACCGGCACCTTCACCGTGGTCAAGGGCGGTTCCGGGCCGGGTCAGGACGTCTGCCCCGACTCCGACCTGCGTTCGACGGTGATCATCGGCGGGATCGACAGCCAGGTGCGCAACGTCGACATCGGCAACGGCTGCACGATCAACGACGTGATCGCCGAGAACGCCGAGTACGCGACGCACACCAAGTTCGTGCGGCACGTGAAGGCGGTGACGAAGGAACTCGTCACCAACGGGGTGCTGACCGGTCCCAACCGGGATCGCATCATCACCGCCGCGGTCAACTCCGACGTCGGGATGCACACCAGCAACGCCGTCTGAGTCCTTTGAGGTAGTGGGTGCGTAAGTCCCCCGGGGGAACTACGCACCCACTACTGTTTTCCAGGCCTGGTGCACGTCGGCCATCGACGGGTTGTGGTCGGTGCCGGCGCCGAAGAAGGCACACAGCGAGTTCGTGTCGGCGTACCACAGCACGGTGTTCCCGCTGGGCGCCTCGATGTCGTGCGACTTCCCGGTCAGTTCACCGCCGGTCCAGGGCTCCTCGCTCAGCCATCTCGTGTCCGGTAGGTCGACGAACTCCTGGTTGAGCTGCCGGCAGGTCTGCGCGTCGTCCGAGGACAGGTAGTTCGCGAAGTAGGCGACGCCGTCGACCTCGAACCGGCAGCGCACGTGGTTGCGTGCCTGGTACATGTCGCCCTGGCTGTTGGTACCCAGTGCGTTGACGCAGTCGTCGGCCTTCGCCGCGGCGGGACCGGCGAACGCGATCAGCTGCTCGTCTTCGCGGAAGGCGGCGGGAGCGGGTTCCGGTGGCGCGCTGCTGGGGACGCTGACGGGCGTGCTGGCGATCGGGGTCGCCGTGCCGACGGTGTCCGGGCGCAGCAACGCGGCGACCGTCACCGCGCCGAGGGCCAGCACCACCAGGCCGACGGCCGTGACGACCGCGGCCGTCGACTGCTTCGGCTCCGGTGGTGGCACGGGCATCGGCGTGGACCTCGGCAGCGACGGCGGCGGCGGGACGATCGGTGTCCACTGTGGAATGACGGGGGCCGGGCCCAGTGCCCCCAGCGCGACGCTGGTCTCCGGGGAATCGACGATCGTCGGCAGCAGCCCGATCCGCTGGCTGATCAACCGCGCCACCAGCGGCATGCGCGTCGCCCCGCCGACCAGGTAGACGGCCGTGATCGGCGTGGTGCCCACGGTCTTCGCCAGCAGTTCGACCGCCCGCCGCAGCGCCGGTTCCACCAGGGTTTCCAGCTCCTGCCGGGTCAGGTGCGCGTCGGGCAGCGGGTGCGGCAGCGGGATGTCGGTCTGCGTGTACTGCGACAGCGCCTCCTTGCCCGCCCGCACGTCCTCGGCGAGCGCGCGGGCCGCGCGACGGCCCGCCGCGTCGTTCGGGCGGTTCAGCTCGGCGCCCAGGTGCTCCAGCAGCAGGTGGTCGAGGTCCCGGCCGCCGAAGTCCGGCAGGCCCGCCTCGGCGAGGACGTCCCAGCCGGTGCCCGTCCGCCGCAGGACCGCGACGTCGGTGGTGCCGCCGCCCATGTCGAACACCGCGAGAGCCTGCCCCGGCGGCACGTCGGCGGCCTGCGTGGCGGCCGCGACCGGCTCCGCGACGAGTTGGACGTCCCCGTGCCACCCGGCCTCGCGTGCCGCCTCCAGGAGCACCGCGCGGCGTGAGCTGTACCAGTCGGCGGGGTGGGTGAGGACCACGCGATCCGGCGCGGGCGCTTCGGCCGCCACCCGCCGCAGCACCGCCGCGATCAGCGAGACCACCGGCACGGCGGCGTCACCGAGCAGCACCTCGCCGTCGTCGATGCGCTCCTTGGGGTGCGGCTCGAACCGTGCCGGGTCGAGCCGGGCGCCGCGCAGCGCCTCCTGCCCGACGACCAGGGTGCCGTCACGGCCGCGCAGCACCGCGGACGGCAGCACGGGCCACCCGTCGAACAGCAGCAGGCGCGCGGGCCCGCCCTGGGTCCGCAGCGCGGCGACCGTGTTGGACGTCCCGAAGTCGACAGCGAGTTCACGCACGGGCCAGACGCTAATCAGAAGATCGCGCCGAGGTGCGCGTTGTGGCCGAATCTTTAGCAGAGTGCTCGCTCGGGTAATCGGCTATCCTGGCGCTCGATGCGTACCGTCAACCCCGAGCAGCACGCCCGCAAGCGGGCCCGGATCCTGGAAGCCGCGGCCTTCGAGTTCGCCGCGGGCGGGGTCGACGGCACCTCGACGGCGGACATCTGCCGCCGCGCGGGCATCGGCTCGGGCACGCTGTTCCACTACTTCCCGACCAAGCGGGACGTGTTCCACGCCCTGTTCGCCGACGACCTGGCGCGCAACGCGGAGGTCTGCGCGCAGGCGCTGACGGCCGAGGACCCGGCCGAGGGCGTGCGCCAGGTGGTCGAACACCTGCTGGCGGACCTGGCCAACCCGCTGGTGCCCGGCCTGATGGCGACGGTGTTGCTGCAGGTCAACCGGGACCCGGAGTTCGCCGAGCTGATGGCAGGGGATGAGCAGCGCACGCGGGCCGCGCTCACCGAACTGCTGGGCCGGATGGACCCCGCGCGCCTGGCGTTCCCGCCGGAGCGGGTGGCTGCCTGGATCCACCGCGTCGCCGACGCCACCTTCTTCGCCGCCGCCGAGGACACCTTCGACCCGGCCGCCGAGCTCGCCGAATTCCGCCGCCTGGTCACCTGGCTCACCGGCGGCTGCGTCGCGGCTCGGTGACGTCCGGTCACGTGGGCGGGCTTGTCGTAACAGAGCGCAGTCGCCGCGCGAATTGTGGGACAATTGCCCTCGCACTTCCCGGAGTTGTCACCATGACCGTTCACCACGCCCCGGCGCCGCCTCCCGTCAAGCCCGCGAAATTCGCCGGGCTCGCCTGGAGCGCACTCATCCTCGGCATCGTCGGGGTGGTCGGTTCGCCGATCATCTTCCTGAACAACCTGACGGCGGTGGTCGCCGGGGTCGGATTCATCCTGGGGCTCATCGCCCTTTTCGGCAGCAAGAAGGTCCTCGCCGGAATCGGCCTCGCGTTGTGCGTGGCGGGGATCGTGTTCACCGTGCTCGCACAGCGGGCGGCGGTGGAGAAACTGGACGAAATTTTCGACGGGACCACGAACCAGGGCCAGGTCGGCAACGCCGGCCGGGGCGAGGGCGGGGTCCCCGCCGACGCTCCCACCTGGGAAAAGCGGTACACCTGGGAGGACGGGCTCGCCATCGACGTCTCCGCACCGGCTGCCTGCGAACCGGGTGAATTCGCGTCGCCGTCGAACGCGGAACGCGCGGTGAAGTTCACCGTCACCGTGACCAACGGAACCGGCGAGCCGTTCAACACCAGCGTCCTCACCATCGGCGGCGAAGCGCAATTCGGCGGGATCAGCGCGGAAGAAGTCTTCGATTCCAGCGGCGAATGCGGTGGCGGCCTGGAATCGGCGACCGTGCTGCCAGGGAAGACCTACACCTACACGGTCGCCTATGCCGTCGGCGCCCAGCCGGGGGAAATGCAACTCGTCTTCCAGCCCTCCTTCGGCTCGGACAAAGCCATCTACGTCGGCAAGGCCTGACCGGCCGGGCAGTGGATCCGTTGTGCACAGGGTGTGCACGGGCTGTGGATCCTTCGCCCGCGTCCGGCCGGAGGTGCCCGCGCGGTCGGTGGTCACGGTGACCGTCAGGTCCAGACCAGTGATCTGCACTGGGTGACCACTTGGAGCGCGCTACGCCTGGAGTGCCGCACAGTGCCTGGCTGCCGGGCCGGAGCTGGCGTCCGCGCCGGCGCCGGTTCGTCGATGTGGGTAATTCTGCCGTCCTGGGATTGGACGCCGCTTGACCTCAGCGAGCGCGATCGTACGATACGAACGAAAACCGATCACCAAGTCGGCCTTCCTCGTCAGGATGAATTAGTGCATCATCCTTAAGCAGTCCTACCAGCGCTTTTGCTGTTGACCTTGCTCGTTACGCACCGACCGGGTGAACGAGAATCCGGTGATGTTGACCCACTGTTGACTTACTCGTCAGTAACGTGGCTTCCTCTGCTCCGGACGGCTCGGGGGAAACCCCGAAATGGCGGATTGGCCGCCGACCCCTCGGCGTGCGGAAATATTGCGGCATCCCAAAACGCCGCTCGGCGCAGGGAAATCTCCCCTTGAGAAAGGTTTTTGCTGGATGGACCTCCGGTACGAAGCATTCTGCTTCGCGGATCCGCTGTTCTTCGACGAACAGCGCGACGCCGGCCAGGCGAAGGACGATTTCGCCGCCGTGCTGCCGTCGCCGGATTCCGGCTGGCGGTCCGGTGAGCGCGGGATCTGGCGCTCGCTGTCACCGGCAGACGCCGTTTTGCCTGCTCAGGGCTGGAAAATCCATGTTTCGGCCGGGATGGCCAACGCCGAGCGCGTGCTGCTCGCGGTCGCCACCTACTGCCTCGAGCACCGCATCGCTTTCAAGCACCTGCGGTCCAGGTCCATCCTGCTGGCGCGGAATTCGAAATACGCGCCCCGGGACGGGAGTGGAAAACTGCTGACAGTTTATCCGCCGGACGAAGACGCGCTCCGCGAGGTGCTGGCCGACCTTTCCACCGAGCTGAAGGGTGAGCCGGGTCCCTACATTCTCAGCGACCTCCGTTACGGTGACGGGCCACTTTACGCCCGTTACGGTGGATTCGCCGAACAGTGGGTCGAGGCCGACGGCACCCGCGTGCTGGCCATCCGCCGTCCGGACGGCACCCTGGTGCCCGACAAGCGCGGTCCGAGCTTTTACGTGCCCGACTGGGTGAAGCTGCCGGAATGCCTGGCGCCGCACCTCGCGGCCCGCAAGAGCGGCGACCCCGCGCAGTTCCCGTACCAGGTGAGCAAATCGCTGCACTTCTCCAACGGCGGCGGGGTCTACCTGGCCAAGCGCCTTTCCGACGACCGCGAACTGGTGCTCAAGGAAGCCCGGCCGCACGCCGGCCTCGACCGCGACCTGGTGGACGCGGTGGCCCGGCTCGAGCGCGAGCACCGGATCCTCGAGCGGCTCGCGGGCATCCCCGGCATCCCCGAGGTCTACGACCGGTTCCAGGTCTGGGAGCACCACTTCCTCGCGATGCAGTTCGTGCCGGGCAAGCCGGTCGGCGCGTGGCTCGCCCGCAACTACCCGCTGACCCGGCGGGACGCCACCGAACAGGACGTCGCGGAGTACACCGAGCGGGCGCTCGCCCTGATCGGCCGCGTGGAGCGCCTGGTCGCCGCCGTGCACGAACGCGGGGTCGTCTTCGGTGACCTGCACGCGCTGAACATCCTGGTCGACGAGGAGGACGAGGTCTCGCTGATCGACTTCGAGCTCGCCGCCGGGGTCGAGGAGGGCACCAAGCCGGCGCTGGGCGCCCCCGGGTTCCGGGCGCAGGGCGACCGCACCGGCTTCGAGATCGACGAGTACGCGCTGGCCGCGCTGCGGCTGTGGCTCTTCCTGCCGCTCAACACGATCCTCGAGATGGCCCCGCCGAAGCTCGGCCCGCTGGTGGACTTCGTCGGACGCCGCTTCCCGCTGCCCGAAGGGTTCGGCGAGCGCATCCTCGAAGTGCTGTCCCCACGGGAAGAGGCCGAGAAGCGCTCGGCGGTCACCCAGCTCGACGAGCCGAACCCGGACTGGGCGGTGGTGCGCAAGTCGATCGCGACGGCGATCCTCGCCAGCGCCACCCCGGACCGGCACGACCGGCTCTTCCCCGGTGACATCCAGCAGTTCGAGGTCGGCGGGCTCGGCTTCGGCTACGGCGCCGCCGGTGTGCTCCACGCGCTGGACGCCGCCGGTGAGGGCCGCTACCCCGAGCACGAGAAGTGGCTGCTCGACGGGCTGGACCGGACCCCGCCCAGCCGTCCCGGGTTCTACGACGGCACGCACGGCATCGCCTACGTGCTGGAGAACTTCGGCTACCAGGACCGGGCCGGCGAGCTGATCGAGGCGTCCCGGCCGCTGGTCGAGCAGACCACCGACCACAACCTCGAGGGCGGCCTGGCCGGTATCGGCCTGAACTACCTGCACTTCGCGGGATCCCGGGACGACAAGGATTTCCGCGAGCACGCCGTCACCATCGGCGAGCGGCTCGGCGAAGCGTTGTCGAACGACGGCGGGCCGGCGAACTTCGCCAGAGCGGGGCTGCTCAGCGGCTGGTCCGGACCGGGCCTGCTGTTCGTGCGGCTGTTCGAGGCCACCGGCGACCGGTCGTGGCTGGACCTGGCGGCGCAGGCGGTCGAACGCGACCTCGAAGAGTGCGTGCCCGCCGACGACGGTTCACTGCAGGTGCGTGACGGTGAGTCCCGCACGCTGCCGTACCTGGGCATGGGCAGCGCCGGGGTGGCGCTGGTGGCGGAGGAACTCGCCGCGCACCGCCCGGACGCGCCGTGCCTGGACAAGCTGCCCCGGCTGCTCGACGCCTGCCGCGGCGAGTTCGTCATCCACCCCGGCCTCATGCTCGGCCGGGCCGGACTGCTGGTCACCCTGGCCGCGGAGGCCAGGCGCACCGGTGACCCGGTCGCCAAGGCGGCGGTGGACCTGCACCTTTCGCGGTTCGCCTGGTACGCGCTGCCGTACCAGGACGGGATCGCCTTCCCCGGCAACCAGCTCCTGCGGTTGTCGATGGATCTCTACACCGGCGGTGCCGGGGTGCTCCTCGCCCTGGCCGCCACCCTCGACGGGCACGGCGCCGTGGTGCCGTTCCTGTCCCCTGGACCCCGGTCGATTACGGCCGGTGGATGAACACCCGACGAAAGGAACTCCCCATGGAGCTCGTTCTGGACCTGCAGGCCATGGAAGACCACGAAGCCCCCGCCCTGACCGGTGGCGGCGGCGGTGGCGGCGGCTCGAACCTGAGCCTGCTGGCCTCCTGCAACAACAGCACCATCTCGCTGCTGACCTGCCACTGAGTCAGGTAGCTAGCGCACCGACCCCCACCCGGGTCGAGAAGTGAGACGCGGGAGCGGCACAGGCCAAGTGCGCCGCTCCCGCGTTCGCTTCATTTAACCGCGTCCGGGCAGGCCGGCATAGTTCGTTCGGAAGGTGGGACCCGATGGTGGGAGCGGGTGACCGGCTGCTGGCCGCGGTGGCCCGGCAGGACCGCACCCGGCTCGCGCTGATCCTGCTGACCGCGCTCGCCGCCACCACCGCCGGGCTGCTGCTGCCCGGCGCGCTCGCCGCCGCGGTGGACGCCGCCATCTCCGGTCAGCGCAGCTGGCCCCAGGTGCTGACGCTGCTCGCGCTCGGTGCCATCGACATCACCGCCGACGTGCTCGGCGGACTGCTCACCGTGGCCGTCACCAGCACAGCCAGCGCCGCTCTGCGCCGACGGCTCACCCGGCAGCTGCTCGGCCTCGGCACCCGGTCCCGGTTCGCCGAGGGCGACGCGATCAGCCGGCTCACCGGCGACTGCGTGAGCGCCGGTTCGGTCGCCTCCATCCTGGTGCAGCTGGGTTCGGCGGCCTGCCTCTCGGTCGGCGCCATCGTGTTGCTGGCCTTCCTCGACTGGCGGCTGGCCGTGGTGTTCTTCGGCAGTGTGCCGATCGCGCTCTGGCTGGCCCGGTCCCACCTCAAGCACACCGCCGACGACGTGCTGACCTACCAGCAGGTGTCCGGCGAGATCTCCGCGCGCCTGCTCGACGCCGTGCGCGGCCTGCGCACCATCGCCGCCTCCGGCACCGCCGACCGGGAAACCCACCGCGTGCTGCGGCCGCTGCCGGAACTCGGCAAGGCGGGCTCGGGCATGTGGCAGACCCAGGCGCGGATGATCTGGCGTGCCGCGCTCCTGCTGCCCGCGGTCGAGGTCGCGGTCCTGATCGCCGCCGGGTTCGGCGTGCTGAACGGCCGCCTCAGCGTCGGCGACGTGCTCGCCGCACTCGGCTACGTCGCGCTGGGCATGGGCCTGGTCGGCCAGATCCCGTTGCTGACCACGCTCGCCAGGGCGCGTTCCTGCGCCCAGCGGATCAGCGAGGTCCTCGACTCCCCACTGCCACCGCGTGGCCGCGTCGGCGCGCAGCCCGGTCCCGGCGCGGTGGAACTGCGCCACGTCACCGTTCCCGGCGCGCTGACCGACGTCGACCTGACCATTCCCGGCGGCACTTTCCTCGCCGTGGTGGGGAAATCCGGGTCCGGGAAGTCCGCGCTGGTGAGCGTGCTCGGCGGGCTGATCCGGCCGGAGGAGGGGCGTGTCCTGCTCGACGGCGTGTCCACCGGCCGACTGCGGCCCGAGGTGCTCCGGTACTACGTGGCCTACGCGTTCGAGCGGCCCGCGCTGCTCGGCGACAGCGTGGCCGAAGCGGTTTCGTACGGCACCCGGGCCGGTGAGGCCGCCGTCCGCAACGCCTGCCAGGCCGCGCAGGTGCACGATCTGGTGGTGCGCCTGCCCGACGGGTACCACACGCCGCTGTCGGAAACCCCGTTGTCCGGCGGGGAAGCGCAGCGGCTGGGCCTGGCGCGCGCGATCGTGCGCAACCCGCGGGTGCTGGTGCTGGACGACGCGACGGCCAGCCTCGACACGGTCACCGAAGTCCGGGTCGACGAAGCGATCGAGAACGCGCTGCCCGGCCGCACGCGGGTGGTCGTCACCCATCGCGCCGGGACGGCCGCGCGGGCGGATCTGGTGGCCTGGCTGGAAAACGGCCGTCTGCGCGGACTCGGTCCCCACGACGCCCTGTGGCGAGAACCGGGGTATCGCGCGGTGTTCACCGAGGACGATGAATGACCGGGACTGGCGCGAAGCGCTCCGTTGAGGGTGGTGGTGGGCGACGGGTGGGCATTTCGAAGCTGTACTGGACTTCGCTCGGCAAGCGGTGGCAGGGCGGGCTGATCCTGTTCGGCTGCTCGATCCTGGAGTCCGTGCCCGCCTTCCTGTCCGGGCGCCTGGTCGCGTTGTCGGTGGACCGCGGGTTCGCTGCGGGCGCGCCGATGACGGGTGTGTGGTGGCTGCTGGTCTTCGCCGGGGTCGCGGTGGCCGGTGCGCTCGGGTCACGCCTGGTCTGGCGCCAGCTCGGCACGGTGATCGAGCCGATCCGCGACGCGCTGGTGACCGCCGTGGTCAGCGGGGTCCTGCGCAACGGCGCCACCAGCCGGAACGCCCCCGACGCGAGCGGGGTCGCGCGGATCACCCAGCACGTGGAGGTCATCCGCGACGCCACCGCCGGGTTGCTGGTGCAGGCTCGCGGGATGCTGGTGACCACGGTCGCCGCACTGGCCGGACTGTTCACCGTGGCGGGCGGATTGGCCTGGCTGGTGGCGATCCCGGTGCTCAGCTCGCTCGTGTTGTTCGCCTGTCTGCTGCCCGCGCTCGCCTCACGCCAGCGTGCGGTGGCCGTCGCGGACGAACGCACCGCCGAGGTCGCCGGTGGGGTCCTCGTCGGCATGCGGGACGTGGTCGCCTGCGGTGCCGAGCGGACCGCGGGGATGGCCGTGTTCGACGTCATCGACGACCAGGCACGCGCGGCGGTCCGGATGGCGAAGGCGACCGCGATGCGCACGCTGGTCATCGCGATCGGCGGCTTCTGCCCGCTGGTGCTGGTGCTGGTGTACGCGCCGGGCATGGTCGCCGCCGGGGAACTGACCGCCGGTGCCGCCCTCGGTTCGCTGGTCTACCTCGCCACCACCATGCAGCCCGCCTTGCAGGGACTGGCTTCCACCGCGAGCACGGTGGTGCTGCGCCTGCTGGTCGCCCTGCGCCGACTGTCCGATGTGGCCACCGAACCGCCGTCGTCCGGCGGTGAGGAAGAACCCGCGTCGCCGGTGGTTTCCGTGCGCGGCTTGACTTTCGGCTGGGGCGAGCACGCCGAACCGGTGGTGCGCGGGCTGGAGCTGGACCTGTCGCCGGGAGACCACCTCGCGGTGGTCGGCCCGAGCGGGATCGGCAAGTCGACACTGGCCGGACTGCTCACCGGGCAACTGGAACCGCAGGACGGGCTGGTGCGCCTCGGCGGCGTGCCGGTGCGCTCGGCGCGGCCGGGATCGGTGCACCGCATGGTCGCGCTGATCCCGCAGGAGGCCTACGTTTTCGCCGGGACCGTCCGGGAAAACCTGGCGCTGCTGACCCCGGACGCGACAGACGAGCACCTGCACGAAGCCGCCCGCGCGGTCGGCGCCGGCGAGCTGATCGACCGGCTCGGCGGGCTGGACGGCGAACTCGGCCATGCCGCCGAAGGGTTGTCCGCCGGGCAGGCCCAGTTGCTGGGGCTCGCCAGGGTGTACGCGAGCCAGGCCGAGGTGATCATCCTCGACGAGGCGACCTCGCACCTGGACCCGGCCGCCGAGGCCCACGCGGAACGCGCGTTCGCGGCCAGGGGCGGGGTGCTCGTGGTGATCGCGCACCGGCTGAGTTCGGCGCTGCGGGCGGGCCGGTTGCTGGTGATGGACGGCGACCACACGCTGCTCGGCACGCACGAAGGACTGCTGGCCGAGTCTGCCAGGTACGCCGAGATGATGCGTGCGTGGACCGGCACCCCGGTACGGGTCCGGGCCTCGTAACCTACGCACCGTGACAGCGGAACCGGATGGGAACCCCTTCGACGGCGGCGTCACGTGGGACCGCCGTGGCGAACACTGGGTCGGGGTGTTCCACCCGGGGTACCTGAGCCTGTTCCGCGAGCACATCGCCACCCTGCGCGGGATCATCCGGCGCCGCCTCGACCAGCACGCGGCCGGTGAACCGGAGCGCGAACCGGATCCGCGCGTCGCGGCGATCCTGCGCCTGCGCGGCGGAGACGGTCTGTCCGAGCTGGAAATCCTGTTCCCCGTGGTGAACCGCCTCGCGGAGGTGGAGGCCGAGGTGCCCGGGAGCGGCGGCGTGGTGGAACTGCGTGGCTGGGAGGACCGCTACCGCTGGGGCTCGGCCGCGCTGGACGTCTGCATCGCGATCACCGAGTGGGTGCAGCGGTGGACGTGCGGCGAGGAGGTCGACGGGGTGCGCTGCCCCGACCCGGCCGCGCTGGTGCTGTGGAGCCGCCAGTGCGAATGGCTGAACGAGCACATCGTGGTGCCGCTGCGGCCGCCGGTAGCCCCGCCCCAGCCCCCCGATCCGCCGACCCCCTGAACGCTAGGAGTGGGGCATTACTTGCGTTGATTGCAAGTAATGCCCCACTCATAGCATTCGATGTGGGGAGGGGCGCCGGGCGGACGCGGTGCCGCGGCTCTTGTTACTCGCCAGTAAGCCTGGCACAATTTTCCTGATCGAGCACCGGCGATTACCGGTACGATAACCCGGCTCGGGCGGACCGAAGGGTGGCACGCCGCATGGGGTTGACCGTTGCGCGCACCGTGGTGCGTCTCCTGGCCGAGGCCGGGGTGCGGCGCGCGTACGCGATCCCCGGCGAATCCGTGGTCGATCTGCTCGACGCGCTACAGGTGGAGCCGAGGCTCACGCTGATCTCCGCGCGGCACGAAGCGGGCGCCGCCTTCATGGCCGACGCCGACGGCAAGCTCTGCGGCACACCCGCGGTCGCCGTGGCGGGCAGCGGGCCGGGCGCGGCGAGCATGGCGGCCGCCGTGCACACCGCCTACCAGGACGAAACCCCGCTGATCGTGCTGCTCGGCCAGGTGCCCTCCGGCGATCTGGGCGAGGAGACCTTCCAGGAGGTCGACCTGGTCCGGATGTACTCGCCGCTGGCGAAGTGGACCGCGCAGGCGACCACCGCGGACGAGGTCCCCGGCCTGCTGGCCGAGGCGCTGCACGCGGTGAACAACGGCCGCCAGGGGCCCGCGGTGCTCTCGGTGCCCGCCGACTTCTGGGCCCGGCCGTTCGAGAGCGTGGTGCAGCGGCCCGCCGAGGTGGCCATCCCGCCGGGGTCGCTGGAACGGCTCGCCGGTGAGGTCGCGCGGCTGGTCGACGACGCGCGGTACCCGGTGGTCATCGCCGGTGGCGGGGTGCGGCTGGCCCGCAAGCAGCTGATCGACGCGGTGGACCACCTCGGGCTGGCCGTCTACACGGCCTACCGCAGGCAGGACGCCTTCCCGGAGAACCACCCGAACTACGTCGGCCACCTCGGGCACGGCATCCCGGACGAGCAGCTGCGTGCGCTGGAGCAGGCGGACCTGGTGCTCGCGCTGGGCACCCGGCTGGACGAGGTGACCACGCAGAAGTACCGGTACCCGGCCTACACGCAGCCGCTGGTGATGGTCGGCGGCGGCCGTCCCGGCCCGCGCCGCCGCGGGCTGACCTTCCACGTCGACACCGACGTGGCCCGCTTCCTCAGCGAACTCCGGCAGGCCGCCGCCCCGCGCAAGCGCAACTGGACGGTGGCCAACCAGGCGGTCAAGGAGTTCATGCGCCCGCCACAGCGCGGTGCCTCCGGCCCGGTGCACCCGGCGGACGTGGTGCGCGCGCTGCGCCAGCTGGCCCCCGAGGACACCGTGGTGACCAGTGACGCGGGTAACTTCGCCGCGTTCGTGCACCGGTACTGGTGCTTCACCCAGCCGCGGACGCAGCTCGGCCCGTGCAACGGCGCGATGGGCTACGCGGTGCCCGCGGCGGTGGCGGCGAAGCTGGCCGAACCGCACCGGACCGTGGTCGCCATGGTCGGCGACGGCGGCGCGCTGATGACCGGGCAGGAGATCGAGACCGCGGTCCGGCACCGGGCCCCGGTGATCGTGGTGGTCTTCCAGAACGGGCTGTACGGCGCGATCGCCGCCCACCAGGCGCGGCTGCACGGCCGGCTGTCGTCGGTGGCCGTCGGGACGGTGGATTTCGCTTCCTGGGCAAGGGGTCTCGGCGCCGCCGGGTACACCGTGAACGACCAGGAGGAGCTGGAACCGGCGCTGGCCAGCGCGCTGATGCGGCAGCGGCCCTGCGTGGTCGACGTGCGCACCGATCCCGACGTGCTCTCCCCGGACCAGCGGCTGAGCACCATGCTGCGCTCCCGGCTGGAAAGCTGAGGGACCTCCCGGTTTCGCGGACCGGATTTTGTCGGTGACTCGTGGCAGAATCGGCGCCACACGGACTCCAGCGGCACGGGGTCCGCGAGAGAGGGTGGCGAACATGGGGAACGAAGCAGCGGGGCACTCGGCCTCGGGCGTGGCGCCGGTGACCTTCAGCAACACCGAGGCACCGGAGCCGAGCAAGTCGATGACCAGCGCGGCCGACCGGGACGCGGTGACCAGGTCCCCGTTCTCGGCTGAAGCGGTGGCCCTCGGGCGCGCGGCGGAGTAGGCACGGCGCGGAGCTCGGTGGCGGAGGGTTGGGTAGATCACCCGGACGGGCTCCATCACTGGCGGCCGGGGCCGGTTGTGTGCTTTACTTCCAGTGGTCTCAAGCTTTTGTGTTCGTGCTGGGTGTTGACACCCGTTCTTCTCAGCCACGCTCGCAAGACTTAGCGGGCGCAGTGCGTTCCCCTCTTCGGGGAAGCAAACCGATCCGTCTCGACCCGAGGTGCCGACCTGGCCCCTCGTTTGTTTTTACGCATGGAGATTTTTTATATGACTCAGGGCACCGTGAAGTGGTTCAACTCCGAGAAGGGGTTTGGCTTCATCACTCCCGACAACGGCGGCGGCGACGTCTTCGTTCACTACTCGGAGATCCAGGGCAACGGCTTCCGCACGTTGGAGGAGAACGCTCGCGTCGAGTTCGAGATCGGCCAGGGCCAGAAGGGCCCGCAGGCGACCTCGGTCAACCTCATCTGATTTGAGGCCTCAGCTCTTCGACGAAGGGGCTGTCACCGGTTCACCGGTGGCGGCCCCTTCGCCGTTTCTCCACCTGCTTCTCCACCCGTGAGACGGGTCACCGGGGCCGCTGCCGTCCTAGGCTGACCGGGTGCGGAACTCCGGCGGCATCGCCCCGTCCTGGGTGGTGATCCAGGGCCTCGGCACGGTCCTGATCGGCTTCTTCCTGCTCGTCGCGGACGATCGGGAGCCGTGGATCTGGGCCGGTTACGCGGTCTCGGCCGCGGCCTGGCTCGGCTTCGTGGCCGTGCTCGGCAGGCGGCCTCGGCTCGCCGTGCCGATGCTCGGCGTCTCCACCGTCGCGGCCGCCGCGCTGGCCGGTCCGGCCGCCGGCATGACCGCGACGATCATCACCTCGATCACCATCGGCCGCTTCGCCGGGCTCACCACGGCGAGCGGCAGGCTGATCACCGCGGTGGTCGGCCTCGACCTGGTGCTGGTGTGCGGCGGCTGCCTCCTCTGGGACCGGCCGGCCTGGGACACCGGCGGCGCCACCGCCGCGGTGCTCATCTCCGCCCTCTGCGGGCTGAACCGCCGCCAGACCGATCTCCGGGTCGTGGAGACCGAGCAGTTGCTCGCGCAGACCCGCCGCGCCCACGCCGAGCACGCCAGGGCCGCAGCACTCGACGAACGCACCCGCATCGCGCGTGAGGTCCACGACGTCCTCGCGCATTCCCTCGGCGCGCTGGGCGTCCAGCTCGAACTGGCGGAAGCGCTGCTGGCCGAGCGTGACGACCGCGAGGCCGCGCTGGTCACGATCCGCCGGTCGCGGCGGCTCGCGGTGGACGGTCTCGGTGAAGCCCGCGAGGCGGTCGCCGCGCTGCGGCAGGACCTGCCGTCGCTGCCGGAAGCGGTGCGCAGGCTGGTCGAAGTGCACCGGCGCGATCGCGGGCCGATCGAGCTGGAGCTGTGCGGGGAGGTGATCGCCGTGCCGTCCGTGGCCACCGTCGCGCTGACCGCGGTCACCCGCGAAGCGCTGACCAACGCCGCCAAACACGCACCTGGGGTGCCGGTCGGCGTGGTGCTGAGCGCCGGGGAGCAGTGCGTGCGCCTGGAGGTGTCGAACCACGTGCCGCACGCGCCCGCCCGGTCCGGCGGCTTCGGGCTGACCGGCATGCGGGAACGCCTGGAGCTGGCCGGTGGCACCCTGAACGCGGGACCGGACGGGGGAGATCGATGGCTGGTGACGGCGGAGCTCCGGCGGTGAACCCGATGATCAGGGTGATCGTGGCGGACGACCAGCAGGCCGTGCGCGAAGGCCTGACCGCGTTGCTCGGCATGGCCGCGGACGTGGTGGTCACCGGCAGTGCGGCGAACGGCCGCCAGGTGCTCGACCTGCTCGTCGCCGGGACCGAGGCCGACGTGGTGCTGATGGACCTGCGGATGCCGGTGCTCGACGGGGTCGAGGCCACCACCCGGATCACCGCCGAGCACCCCGGCACCGCCGTGGTCGTGCTCACCACCTACGCCGACGACGACTCGATCGCGGGTGCGCTGCGTGCCGGCGCCCGCGGCTACCTGACCAAGGACGCGGGCCGCGCGGAGATCGCTTCGGCGTTGCGCTGCGCGGTCACCGGGCAGTCGGCCTTCGACCCAGCGGTAACCCGGAAACTCGTCGAGGCCTTCGACGCCACCCCGCCCACCTCCCGCGTACCACCCGATCGGCTCACCGCCCGCGAAGCCGAAGTGCTCGGCCTGATCGGTGGCGGGCTGACCAACGCCGAGATCGCGGCGAAGCTGTTCATCGGGGAAACCACGGTGAAAACGCATATCAACAACGCCTTCGCGAAGATCGGCGTCCGCAATCGCGCGGAGGCGGTGCGCTATGCCTATCGCCACGACCTGCGGTGATTTCAATTCGGCTCGGGCCCCGCAGGTCGGTGGTCCCCGCCGCGTCATCTCCTATACGTTCATGCCCGGGAACGCAGGAGGGTGGAATCTTCGATGACCAGCACCGTGACCCGGCCGGGGCAGCAACCCGGCGCCGGGCCGCAGCGCGGACCGGGTGGCGAACTGCCGCCGCCGACGAACCCGGACGAGACGCGCACCGGGCTGGCCGGCCTGTTCGCCCTCCCCGGCCTGGCGGTGCGCGCGGTGGTCCGGTCGGCGGCCGCCACCCCGGGCAGGCTGTCCGTGATCGCGGTCGGCCTGGTGCTGCTCGCGTTGATCACCGGCATCGTCGGGGCGATCTCGGTGCAGGGCAAGAAGGACACCATCAACGAGCTGATCGACCACCGGGAACCCCTCGCCGTGGCGGCGCAGCAGGTGTACCGCTCGCTCTCGGACGCCGACGCGACCGCGGCGAGCGCGTTCCTGGCCACCGGCACCGAGCCGCCCGCGTTGCGGTCGCGGTACGAGCTGGACGTGGCGCAGGCCGGATCCGCGCTGGCGAAGGCGGCGTCGGACTCCGGCGGTGTGCCCGAGGCCGCCGCCCAGGTCGACGTGATCAACCAGCAGTTCCCCATCTACACCGGGCTGATCGAGACGGCCCGCGCGAACAACCGCCAGGGCTTCCCGGCCGGTGCCTCCTACCTGCGTGAGGCGTCCGAGCTGATGCGGACGAAGATCCTGCCCGCCGCGGCCGACCTCTACCGCATCGACACCGAGCGGCTGATGGCCGAGCAGGACGACGCCACCGACGTGCCGTGGGTGGCCGGGGTGCTCGTGCTCGCGCTGCTCGGTTCGCTGATCGCCACGCAGGTCTACCTCAAGCGCCGCACGAACCGCGTGCTCAACGTCGGCCTGCTGGTCGCCACCGGCGCGGTGGTGCTCGCGTTGCTCTGGAGCGCGGTGGCGCTGGTGGTGCAGGGCATCGCGGTCGGCGGCGGCAGCGAGTCCGGCACCCGCCAGGTGGACCTCGCGGTGCAGGCGCGGATCGCCGCGCAGCAGGCCCGCGCCGACGAGACGCTGACGCTGGTCGCCCGCGGTGACGGGAAGAAGTACGAAGAGGAGTTCACCCAGCTGGCCGGGAAGATGGTCGGCCAGGACGGCAAGGGCGGGCTGCTCGGCGACCTGCGCTCGCTGGCCGCCGACGGCGGCAACACCGAGCAGATCGACCGCGCGATCAACGAGGCCGGTGTCTGGCTCGAAGCCCACCGCCGGGTCCGGGAGAACGACGACAGCGGCAAGTACGCCGAAGCCGTCAGCCTGGCCATCGACGAGCGCGTCAACGGCGGTTCGACCGGCGCCTTCCTGCGGCTGGACGAGAGCCTGGTGGCGGTGATCAGGGACGGCAGGCAGGAGTTCGTCGACGAGACCTCGGACGCGGACGCCGCGCTGACCCTGCTGGCGCCCGGCGTCGCGGTGCTCGCGGTGATCGCCGCGGCCGGTGCGACGATGGGGATCCGCGAAAGGCTGATGGAGTACCGATGACACGCACGAGGACCCGCCTGGCACTGGCTCTGGTGACCACGGCCGCGCTGCTCGCCGGCTGCGGGGGCGCCGGCACGCCGGTGGAGCCCGCGCCGATCGCGTCGGTCGAACGGCCGCGCCCGGCGAACGTGGTCGAAGGCGCCGAGCCGCCCGCCGACCCGAAGGGCGAGGACTGCAACGCCACCGCCAGCCTGCGCCCGGAAGGGCTCGGCATGCCGCCGGGCTCGACCATGGACAAGATCAAGGAACGCGGGCAGCTGATCGTCGGCGTCGACCAGACCACCTACCTGTTCGGCTTCCGCAACCCGACCAGCGGCGCGCTCGAAGGCTTCGACATCGACATCGCCAACGAGGTGGCGAAGGCGATCTTCGGCAACGCGTGGCGCTCGCACATCCAGTACCGGGCGATCTCCTCGGCGCAGCGCGTGGACCTGCTCAAGGAAGGCACCGTGGACATCGTGGTGCGGACCTTCAGCATCACCTGCGCCCGGCTCAAGGACGTCGGCTTCTCCACCGTCTACTACACCGCCGGGCAGCGGCTGCTGGCGCCGAAGAACGCCAACGTGCGCAGCATGGCGGACCTCGCGGGCAAGCGGGTGTGCGCGACCAGCACCTCGACCTCGTCGAAGCAAATCGCCGCGGACCCGGCCAACCCGGTGCTGGTGACCGTGGAGAACTGGTCGGACTGCGTGGTCCTGTTGCAGCAGAACCAGGTCGACGCGATCTCCACCGACGACACCATCCTGGCGGGCATGGCCGAGCAGGACCCGACCACCGAGGTGGTGGGCGAGCCGTTCACCGTGGAGTCCTACGGCATCGGCGTGCCGAAGCAGAACACGGACATGATCAAGTTCGTGAACGCGGTGCTGGACACCGTGCGGGCCGGGCCGTGGCAGGACAGCTACAACCGCTGGCTGTCGGAAAGCCTGGGCGCGGCGACCCCGCCGCAGCCGAACTACCGCTGACCGGGCCGGTCGACCTGCTCGCGTCGGCGCGGTGACCATCTAGGATCGGGCGGGGAGATCCGCGGTCGCTTGGAGGTACGCAGTGTCGGAGGAGCCACGCCGGCCGAGGCACGCCGCGCCGGACGAGCCCGGTGACGGCTGGACCGAGCCACCCGCGGACGAACCCGGCACCGGCTGGCGCCTGTCCCCGGACGTACTGGGCGGTGCCGAAGAACCCGAGCGAACCGTGCACCGCCCGGCGCCGGACCACCCGACCTTGCAGGGCATGCGCGCGGTCGCCCGCCCACCCCAACCCGCCCAGCCGGGCGCTGGCTCGGGCGTGCCCAGCCAGCCGTTCCCGGCGCAGTCCGGCCAGTCGCCTTCTGGCTCGCCGAGCCAGCCCTTCGCCGCCCAATCGGGCCAGGCACCCACGGGCCCCTCAAGCCAGGCGCCCACGGGCTCGCCGAGCCAGCCTTTTCCGGCGCAGTCTGGCCAGTCGCCTTCTGGCTCGCCGAGCCAGCCCTTCGCCGCCCAATCGGGCCAGGCACCCGCGGGCCCCTCAAGCCAGGCGCCCACGGGCCCGCCGAGCCAGCCCTTTCCGGCCCAGTCCGGCCAGGCGCCTTCCGGCTCGCCGAGCCAGCCCTTCGCCGCGCAGCCGGGCCAGCCGCCCACGGGTCCTTCGAGCCAGCCATTTCCGGCGCAGTCGGGGCAGTCCCAGGCAGGTCAGGTGCCATCGGGTCCTTCGAGCCAGCCGTTCCCGGCGCAGTCGGGGCAGTCGCCGAGTCAGCAGTTCGGTGGGCAGCCGGGTCAGTCGCCCACCGGCCCGGCCAGCCAGCCGTTTCCCGCGCAGGGGCCGTCGAGCCAGCCATTTCCGGCGCAGGGGCCGGGAAGCCAGCCGTTCGCCGCGCAAGCCGGCCAGCCGCCGACAGGCCCGCCCAGCCAGCCCTTCCAGGGCCAGCAGCCGGGTCGGTCGCAAGGCCAGGCGTTCCCGGCGCAGGGTCAGTCGCCGCAGGGGCCGCCCAGTCAGCCGTTCTCGGGGCAGGTGCCGCAGCGGGGGCAGCAGGCGGGTGCCACGCAGTGGAACCAGGGCCAGCCCTCCCAAGGCCAGTCGGCTCAGGGGAGTCGTCCAGGGCAGGTGCCGCGGCGGCAGTTGCCGGTGCCGTCCGATGATCCCCAGCCCACCAGCGTCCTCGCGTCCCCGGCGCCCGCGACCCAGAGCATCACCCCGCCCCCGCCGATGCCGGAGACCAGCGCCCCGGTCCTCCCCGATCCCGGCACCGAGAGCGTGCTCCCGCCGAGCAGCAGCGACGGCATGCCCGGCACCGGCACCGGCACCGGCACCGGATCGGGGACGGGCACCGGCCCCCACACCGGGTCCGGCGCCTTCCCCGGCACCTCGCGCCGCACCGGCTCGCGCACCTCGCGTCGCGGCAGGCTCGGCGCCGGGCTGGTCGACGTGCCCCAGGTGCCCTACCGCGACCCCGCCTCCGCCGTGCTCACCGACCCGATGGTCTCGGAGGAGAAGCGCTTCTGCGGCAACTGTGCCGCCAAGGTCGGCCGCGGCAAGGACGGCAAGCCCGGCTCGCCGGAAGGCGTGTGTGCCAAGTGCGGCAACACTTTCTCCTTCAAGCCGAAGCTGCGCCCGCACGAGATCGTCGGCGGGCAGTACGAGGTGCTCGGCGCGCTGGCCTACGGTGGCCTCGGCTGGATCTACCTCGCCCAGGACCACAACGTCAGCGACCGCTGGGTCGTCCTCAAAGGACTGATCGACACCGGCGACGCCACCGCGATGGCCGCCGCGGTCAACGAAACCCGGTTCCTGGCCGAGGTCGAGCACCCGAACATCGTCAAGATCTACAACTTCGTGCAGCACCCGGACTCGGTCACCGGCAACTCCGTCGGCTACATCGTGATGGAGTACATCGGCGGGCAGTCGCTGCGCCAGCTCGCGCTCGCCCACCACCGCACCGCGGGCCGCGCCGAGCCGCTGCCGATCGGCCAGGTGATCGCCTACGGCCTGGAGATCCTGCCCGCGCTCGGTTACCTGCACAGCCAGAGCCTGCTCTACTGCGACCTCAAGCCGGACAACGTGATCCAGACCCACGAGCAGCTCAAGCTGATCGACATGGGCGCGGTCCGCCGGATGGACGACTACGAGAGCCCGCTGTTCTTCACCACCGGCTACAGCGCGCCGGAACTGGCCACGCACGGCGCCTCGGTCGCCTCGGACCTCTACACCGTCGGCCGCACGCTGGCCGTGCTGAGCTTCGAGTTCACCGGCTACACCAACAAGTACAAGGCCTCGCTGCCGCCGGTCGACCAGGTGCCGCTGTTCGCGCTTTTCGGTTCGTACCACCGGTTCCTGAAGCGGTCCACGCACACCGACCCGGAACGCCGCTTCTTCTCCGCCGAGGAGATGGGCGACCAGCTCACCGGCGTGCTGCGCGAGATCATGGCGATGGGCACCGGGAAACCGCGGCCCGGCGCGTCCACCGTGTTCGGCCCGGAGACCCGTTCGTTCGGCGTGGACATGGACGTGCCCGAGGCGGGCCGGCCGGTGCCGCTGCCCTCGCCGGAGGACGTGGTCGGCGGGCTGCCGGTGCCGCAGGTCGACACCGACGACCCGGCCGCCGGCGTGCTGGCCACCACCGCGGCCGCCGATCCGCGCGAGGCGATCGAGGCGCTGGTGAACGCGCCGCACAACTCCATCGAGGTCCGCCTGCGCATCGTGCGCGCCCGGATCGAGCTGGGTGAGCTGGCCGAGGCGAACCGCCAGCTGCAGGCCGCGCAGTACCTCGCGGTGAAGAACGGGTTCCCGCACGACTGGCGGATCGACTGGTACCGCGGGCTGATCGAGCTGGCCGGTGGCCGCCCGCGCGTGGCGCAGGTGGCGTTCGACGCCGTCTACGACGAGCTGCCCGGCGAGATCGCGCCCAAGCTCGCGCTGGCGATCAGCGCCGAGGCCAACGGCGACCACTTCGGCGCCTCGCGGTTCTACGAGCTGGTCTGGAAGACCGACCACAGCTACGTCAGCGCCGCGTTCGGCCTGGCGCGGGTGTACCTGGCGCAGGGCGCGCGAGCCGGGGCGATCGAGGTGCTGGAGACGGTCTCGTCCTCGTCCTCGCACTACATCGCCGCGCAGGTGGCCGCGATCAAGATCAAGACCCGGCCGAACCGTGAGTCCGGCGTGGCCTCGGACCGCGACCTGCTCGACGCCGGTGCCCGCCTCGAACGCCTGTCGCTGGACGCCGAGCGCCGCACCCGGCTCTCGGCCGAGGTGCTGGAGGCGGCGTACGGCTTCGTGCGCGCGGGTGCCGCGAAGCCCGACACACACCGCGGGCTGAAGGTGCTGGGCTGCGAACTGGGCTCCGAACGGGAACTCCGGTTCGGCCTGGAACGCTGCTACCGCACACTGGCCCGGCTCGTCGGTACGGCGGACCAGCGGATCGCGTTGGTGGACAAGGCGAACGCCATCCGCCCGCGCACCCTCACCTGAGAACGCCCTCAATGCTATGAGTGGGGCATTACTTGCGTTGAATGCAAGTAATGCCCCACTCATAGCATTCGACTCGGCTGCCCCGGGGCCACCCTGCCTAGGGAGCCCGTAGTTCTACGATGGTGATGTCCGGTGGGGCGCCTACTCGTACTGGCGGGCCCCAGAAGCCGGCGCCTCGCGTTACGTACAGCTGGGTGGCGCCGTGCTGGGAGAGGCCGGCGACGGCGCCCTGCTGCAGGCTCACCAGCAGCTCGAACGGGGTGATCTGCCCGCCGTGCGTGTGCCCGGAGAGTTGCAGGTCCACGTCGTGGTCCACGGCGTCCTGCACGTCCACCGGCTGGTGCGCCAACAGGACCACGGCCCGCGACGGATCCCGTCCCTGCACGGCCTTGCCGACGTCGGCGTTGTCCTGCCACTGGTACGCCGTCGCGTCGTTGACCCCGGCGAGGTCGAAGGTGCCGCCGTTGTGCGTGATGGCCACGCGTTCGTTGCGCAGGGGCCGGATGCCGAGTGTGGGCACGTGGTCGACCCATTCGGTGTAACCCGAGTAGTACTCGTGGTTGCCGGTCACGAAGAAGGTGCCGTGCGTGCTTCGCAGCTCCCGCAACGGTTCGGCGGCCTCGGCCAGGTGCGCCACGGTGCCGTCGACCAGGTCGCCGACGATGGCCACCGCGTCCGGGCGCTGTTCGTTGACCAAGTTCACCACGCGCTGGGTGAACGACCGGCCCAGCAACGGGCCCAGGTGCACGTCGCTGATCAACGCGATCCGGAAGCCCGACGCCCGCGGGTCCAGGCGCCGCAGGGTGATCGGCACGCGGGTGACGCTCGGCCCGCCCATGGCGACCGTGGTGCCGTACCCGACGATCCCCGCCGCGGCCACCCCGGCGACCACCGCAGTCCCGCGCGCCAGGAACACCCGGCGGCTCACCCCGGCGATCGGCTCCTCGGACCTGGCCCACTTCCGCAGGAACAGGCGCGGGACCTCCAGCACCAGCGTGGCCAGCATCAGGTAGTAGAACAGCGCCAGCCACAGGTACCCCGGCCAGGCGAACCACTGCGCCACCGCCGGATCGCTGCGCGTGCCGAAGATGAACGCGGCGATCATGAACGCCACGAGCAGGATCAGCGCCACCGCCGCGACCCGGCGCACGAGGCCGGGTGAAGTGGTGTCGCGAACCAGTCGTTTCCAGATGTAGAGGTGCAGGAGCGCCAGGCCCCCACCGACGACGATGAGGAACATCAGGGGTTGATGTCCCAGTCCCGCTCCACCGCTCGGCCACTGGCCTTCAGCCGCTCGACCGATTCCGGTCCGGCGTGCTTCGCGAAGTGCTCGAAGCCCACCTGGACGAACAGCCCGCGCGCCCGCAGCGCCACCGGGCCGTCCTCGGCGTCGAGGCGGCCGTCCGCGCTGACGTAGATCTTGCGCCCGGCGACACCGTCGAGCTTGGCGCAGATGAACAGCGTCGAGCCGACCGGCACCGGCCGCACGAAGTCGGTCTCCAGCTTCCCGGTGACCGCGGGCCGCCGCAGCAGGTGCCCGACGGTGGCGCCGAGCGCCTCGTCGAAGGCGCAGGCCAGCAGGCCGCCGTGGGCCAGGCCGGGCGCGCCCTGGTGGGCTTCGGTGACCAGGAACTGCGAGTGGACCCGGCCGCCGTCACCGACGGTGGAGCGCAGCCGCAACCCGGCGTCCTGCTGGTCACCGCAGCCGAAGCAGTGCTCGTAGTGCATGCCGAGCTTGGTGCCGGCCGGCGGTGCCTGCGGGTGCGGCACCGCGGGTTCGGTTTCCACCGGCGGCCACGGCTGGGCGGACTTCGTCATGCGTCCACGGTAATACGACTACGCGAAGTGGTTGAAAGCGCACTTAATTCGCGGACGCCGTCCGGTGCCCGTGCCCACGACGGGCGATGCGCGAGCTGACGATGCCGCGCAACGACACCCCGGCCGTCTCCGGCAGCAGCAGGATCGGGATCGCCGCGATCGCGGCCGCTGCCATCAGGTAGAACGCCGGCCACAGCGTGTTCCCGGTGGCGTCCACCAGCGAACCAACCACGAAGGGCGCGGTCCCGGCGAACAACGCGGTGGAGGTGTTGTAGCCGATGGAGAAGGCGCCGTAGCGGACCTGCGTCGGGAACATCGCGGGCAGTGTCGAGGCCACCACCGACAGGAACAGCACCAGGCAAAGCCCGAACAGCGCCAGCCCGCTCCCGAGCATCAGCACGTTCACGCCGGTCTCGGTCTTGCTGTTCTCCATCAGGGTGAACATCGGGATCGGTAGCACCAGGAAGCCCGCGCAGCAGGTGATCAGGATGGGTTTGCGCCCGATCCGGTCGGACAGCGCGCCCAGCGGCACGATCAGCACGAGCATGCCGAGGATCACCGACATCACGATCAGCAGCGGTGCGTGCCCTTCGAGCTCGAGCACGTCCTTCAGGTAGGTCTCGATGTAGCCGAACATCATCCAGTCGCCCACGTTGAGCAGGATGACCAGCCCGATCAGGTGCAGGATCGACCGCCAGTGCTTGCTGAACAGCTCCTTCAGCGGCGACTTCGAGACCTGCTTGGTCTTCTCGATCTCCTGGAACACCGGGGTGTCCTCGAGCTTGTTCCGCAGGTAGAGCCCGACCAGGCCGAGCGGACCGGCGAGCAGGAACGGGATGCGCCAGCCCCAGTCGGCCATCGCCTCGTTGCCCAGCAGCACGGTCGCCAGCGTCACCGTGCCCGCGCCGAGGAAGAACCCGACCAGCGTGCCGAACTCCAGCCAGCTGCCGAGGAAACCACGCTTGCGGTCCGGCGCGTACTCGGCGATGAAGGTCGCCGCGCCGCCGTACTCACCGCCCGCGGAGAAGCCCTGCAGGGACCGCAGCAGGATCACCAGCACCGCCGCGGCGGGCCCGATCGTCTCCCAGGAGGGCAGCAGCCCGATCACGAAGGTGGAGCCGGACATCAGGATGACCGTCAGCGCGAGGACCTTCTGCCTGCCCAGCTTGTCGCCGAGCGGGCCGAGCACGAAGCTGCCGAGCGGCCGGATCACGAAGGTCACCGCGAGCAGCGCGAACGTGGCGAGCGCGCCTTCGGAGGTGCTGCTCGCGTTGAAGAAGACCTGGCCGAGGATCGCCGGCATGAAGCCGAAGACCCCGAAGTCGTACCACTCGATGCAGTTGCCCATCGCCGAACCGGCGACGGCCTTGCGGATCTGCTTCGGATCCGCCTCCTTCGGCGCCGCGTCCGCGGCGCCGGCCGTCTGATCGGTCATTCCCGACCTCCCAACCCCTCGTCGCCCCAGGAATGATCATCCGACCCTAGAACGGGAGTGGGAAACTTTCTAATTGGCCGGTTGTGACGGTGGCGACGACTCCTTCTCGGCCGACGACGTGGGTCCCGGGGGCACCTGCGGTTTCGGTATCGCCGCAGGTGGGGAGGCGGTCGGCGCGGAACGCGGCGGTGCGGGAGCCGTGGCGGGGGTGCTCGGCCGGGCGCTTTCGGGCGCATCGGGCGAAGCGGACTGGACCGGCAGCTCCGGCGCGGTGGACGACGGCGGTTCGATGCTCAACTCCGGCACCGGCACGGCGGGCTGGACCGGCGCGGGCGGGGGTGCGGGGGAGGCGGCGCCGCCCGCGAGGAAGACCACCACGGCAGCGGCGGCCACCGTGGTGCCGGCGCTCGCCGCGATCGCGAACCGCTTGCGCAGCCGCCGGATCCGGGTGCCGCGCGCGACGATCGACTCCGCGCGCAGGACCAGCGGGGGGCCCTCACCGGCGACGGTGGTGGCGAGCAGCCTGCGGACCTCTTCCTCGTCCGGGTTCATTCCTCGCCTCCTTTCGCCGTCAGGGAAAGTTCGTGGAAGTGCGGGCCGAGCCGGTCGCGCAGGGTGGCCAGGCCACGTGCGCTCTGGCTCTTCACGTTCCCGGTGGAGCAGCGCAGGGCGGCCGCGGTCTCCTCCACGCTGAGATCGTGCCAAAACCGCAGCACCAGCACCGCCCGCTGCTTGGGTGGCACGGCCGCGAGCGCGCGCAGCACCACCATGCGCTGCTCGGGTCCGCCGGGTTCGCCCGCCTGCTCCGGCGGGAGATCGGTGAGCTGCTCGCGGCGGCGCCACGGCCGCCGTCGCTCGGCGAGGAAGGTGCGGGTGACCACCTGGCGGGCGTAGGCGTCGAGGCGGTCGTGCCGTTCCAGCTTGGGCCACACCAGGTAGAGCTTCAGCAGCGCGGCCTGGGTGAGGTCCTCGGCGTGGTGCCAGTCGCCGCAGAGCAGGTAGGCGGTGGACCGCAGCTGGTGTGCGCGCTCGCCGAAGAACCGGGCGAACTCGTCGTCGTACGACGACGAGTCCGGCCCGGTCGATCCGGTCCGGCGCGTCACCGGGTCAGCGGTTGTCGCCCGTCGGCCCGGCCGGGATGGCCGACGGCAGCGCGGGCTTCGCCGACGTGGGTGCGGGCGTCGCCGACGGTGGTACGGGCTGGGCGGGCTTGGACGAGGTGGGCTCGGGCGGCACGCTCTGCGCGGGCTTCGCGCTCGGCGGTGCGGGCGCGGTGTTGGTCGGCTGCGGCGCGGGCGGAAGGGAGGTCGGCGGCACGGGCTGAGCCGAGGGTGGCACCGGCTGGGCGGGTGCCGTGACCGGCGGCGCGACCTCGGGCGCCGTGGTGCTGGCCAGTGCGGGCACGGTGATCGCCGCGCCGACGGCGAGCAGCAGGGCTCCGGCCCCGAGCACGATTCGAGTACGCAATTCGGCTCCTAGTGGATGGTGAGCCGCCGGGGGGCGGCGGCGCTTGCACAGTCAGACATGCGCCGCCGCACCTCCCGGGTTGCATCGAATTTCTCAGCTGTTCAGCGCGGACATCTTCAGCCACTGGTCCCAGGAGTAGGTCCAGTCGTGGTACGCGCCGTCCTTCGCGCCCAGCTGCTGCGTGCTGCCCTCGATCTCGACGGGGTCGCCGGTCATCGCGCTGTCGTAGTACTCCTTGGCGTTCTCCATCGACATGTTGAGGCAGCCGTGCGAAACGTTCTTGTTGCCCTGGTCGCCCACCGACCACGGGGCGGCGTGGGTGAACTCGCCGTTGTTCGAGATCCGCACCGCCCAGCTGACCTTGAAGTTCTCGTAGTCGTAGCGGGCGTTGTTCATGAAGTAGGTGTCGTGCTTGGTCATCACCACGTGCGTGCCGCTCTTGGTGACGCGGCCGGGATCGCTGTCCAGGCCGTAGCTGACCGGGTAGTCGGCGACCTGCTGCCCGTCGCGGATCACCTGCATGCGGTGGGTCTGGGTGTTGCCCTTGACGATCTGCGAGCGCCCGATCTTGAACGAGGCGCTGACGTTCTCCTTGCCGTACACGCCGTTGGCCAGCTTCACGCCGTACAGCTTCGCGGTGACCTTGACCTCGGTGTTCGGCTGCCAGTAGCCCTTCGGCCGCCAGTGCACCGCGGTGTCGTTCTCCAGCCAGCCCCAGGAACCCTCGGTCTTCGGGTTGGTCTCCACCGAAAGCGCGCGCTCGACCGCGGCCTTGTCGGTGACCTTCTGGTCCGGGAAGGTCAGGCTGATCGGCATCGCGATGCCGTAGGTCTGGCCGTCGCCGACGTTGAGCTGGCCGTGCTGCTGCCGCTTCGGCGTCACCGTGGTGAACGCGCCGCCGACCGGCGCCTGGGAGCCGTCGGTGCCGACCGCGGTGCCGCCCCAGGTGTAGGTCTTGCCGTAGCCGAGCGGTTCGGTGGTGGTCCAGCTGCGGTTGTCCGGCGCGGGCTGGCCGGCGACCTGCTTGCCGTCCGGGTTGGTGAGCGTGACCCGCTCGAGCGTGCCGTCGGTGACGGTCACCTGGATCGGGTCGCCCGGCGAGACCTCCTTGGCCCCGGCCGCCGGCTGCACCACGATCTTGGCCGGACCGGGCGGCGCCGCCGGCGCCCCGTCGGTCCCCGCGGCGTTGGTCCCGGTTTCGCCGGTGCAGGCGCTCAGGCCCAGCGTCGCGATGAGGGCGAGCCCGGCCAGAGCCCGCCGTCGGAAGTGCTGTGTCACTGATGTCCCCTTATCGTCCCCTGACGCCCCTCTGACGCCTGGCGAAGCCCGTGCGTTGATCCGGGGGAACGTGAGGAAGATCACTTTCTGCGGGACCCTCCGACGCGGTAAGGGCGGGCCTCCGGAAGGCTCGGTGCTTACAACGTTTCGGTGACTTGGTGCCGCTGTTCTGCCCAAGAACGGTTTGCGGGGTTCAGATTCTGTGAGATCCCGGTACGCTTCCCACAGGCCGTCGTTTTGCGTGTTCGTGGCTTCACACTCGCGGAACTTCTGACGCGAGCCATGAGCGCCAGTGCTCTTCGCTCGACTCGTTGGAACCGCCCGGGACGGCCCGGGTACTGCTCCGGCGGAGGCCCGAAGCGGATCTGTAACGAGGAGTAAGCGGTGGCGCAAGGCACTGTGAAGTGGTTCAACGCTGAAAAGGGCTTTGGCTTCATTGCCCAGGACGGCGGCGAGGGCGACGTGTTCGTGCACTACTCGGAGATCGACGGGCGCGGCTTCCGCACCCTCGAGGAGAACCAGCGAGTGGAGTTCGAGGTGGGCCAGGGCCAGAAGGGCCCGCAGGCTCAGAAGGTGCGCGTCATCTGAGATCGGCCACCTGAAGCAAGCGAAACCGGGGCCCCGGCGGAATTTCCGCCGGGGCCCCGGTCATTTCCGCTGGTGTGCCGGGAGTGCTACTGCAGCTGGCCCGAGACGGGCTGCTCCCAGCGCTGGTCGAAGGAGAACTGGTCGGTGTGCGCGTCGCTGACGCGGTTGTGGCGGGTCTGGACCTGGTCCTGCACGGAGCCGGCCTGGGCCTCCCACGAGAGGCGCTCGAGCACCCACTCCATGGCGAGGGCCTGCGGCGAGGTCTGGCGCTCCGCGGCGATGTCTTTCAGCTGTTCGCTGGCGATGGTGTTCATCCGGATCTGGAAGACCTGGGCTTCACCGAACCGGCGGCCGCTGCCGGTGCTCTCCGGGTCGTCCGCATCGGGGGCGAGCGCGGCGAGGTAGCTGGTCAGCTCGTGGTCGTCGACCGCCGCCTCGGCCTCGCGCGAGGGGTTGTTGCGGTGACGTCCGGGGTTGACCGCCTTGATGTTGGTCCGGCTGCTCAGGCGTCCAAGTGAGGGAAGAGGCACCCGGACAGGATAACGGTAAGGTTTCGGCCCCGTGTCGAGTGTGGCGCGCGACACACCGTCCGTCGCCGATTCTTTCCGCAATAGTCCATCCGCGCTAATCCCGATCAAGAAAACCCCACCCTCCGTAATCCCCCCACCCCACCCCGAAACCATCAGGTAATTCCACAATAAGAAACTTGCCCACCCGCACCCGCCCCTGCACAATGTTCAACCACTGCAGAAAACGATTACACACACGCATTTCGATCATTAGCCAAAGGAAACAAGATCAGCTGGTCCAGGCCCACGTGACCAGCGCCCGCCAAGGTGAGAAGCACGCACCGCGGGGGGTCCGGGGGGCTCGGCCCCCCGGGGAGATACGAGGACCCTGGGAGCAGCCCGCAAGGCTGCGAACAGGAATGGAGAGGCCCCCGCGCCAGGGGGAGGAACGCGGGGGCCGGAGGGGATCTCCACAGGCGCTGACCGGGGGTGTGTCAGCAAGTCGATTGTTACACGACTCGGCGGGGTTCGGCGAGTGGTAGCCGGGAAAAATCCGGCGCGCGTGTCACTTGCGGTTTGCCGGACGTTCATTGTGGGCAGTCGCCGGGTGCAAAGCTCATCTGGCCTGCGAGTGCAACGCAGAGCGAACATCCGGTCATGGGAGGTTCACTCTGCGGGGGGCTGTGGGGGGCGAGGTCCGCTCGCTAGCCTCGCGCCAAGCTTTCGCCAAACTCTTGAGGAGGAGCAGCCAATGAGCGGGTCTCTCGAAGTGCGACAGTTCCTCCTTCGCTACGAAGGCGACGCGGGTAACGCCTCGGCGAATGGTGGGGTGCCGGCCCAGCGGTCGGGCAACGCGGATTCGCCGCGCATCTCCGACGACCAGGTCCGGCGGGCCAGGCTCGCGGTGGCGCAGGGCGCGACCGGGGTCGACGACTGCGCGGAGCTGCTGGAGATGCTGGGCCTCACGCCTGACGAAGAAGGCCGATTGCCGGTTCAGCGGTGATCGCGGTGGCCGGTCCGTGAACGAGTAGTGGGGCCCAGGTGCACACCCCCTGGTGGCGCACCTGGGCGCTGTTTCGGAACGTAGTGCCGGGCCGGGTGCTTGGCAATCGATTTCTCACCCGGGTTCCACCGGGTGGCGATCGATAACGCCGTTATGCCCGGTTCAGGAACGCGGCCAGCTCGTCGGCCAGTTCCTCGGGCGCTTCTTCGGCCATGTGGTGGCCGGAGTCGATCTCGGCGCCGGTGAGCGGGCCGGTGGTCCAGTCGCGCCAGATGGTGAGGATGTCGCCGTAGAGGTCGGTCATGTCGTCGTGGGCGGCCCAGAGCACGTGGGTCGGGCACTGGATGCGGCGGCCGGCGGCGCGGTCGGCGTCGTCGTGGGCGCGGTCGATGCCGAGGCCGGCGCGGTAGTCCTCGAGCATGCAGGAGATCGTCGCCGGGTCGTGGATGGCGCGGTGGAAGTCCGCGAAGTTCTCCGCACCCATCCGTTCGGGTGTGTTCCGCGTGCCGACGTTGTACCAGGCGTCCGGGTCCGCGTTGATCGCCCGCTCGGGCTTGTCCGGCTGGGCGAAGAAGAACCAGTGGAACCAGTCGTGGGCGAACTTGGCGTCGCAGCGGGCGAGGGCCTCCCCGATCGGGACGGCGTCCATCACCGCGAGCGCGCGGACGCGCTCCGGGTGGTCGAGCGCCAGCCGGGTGGCCACGTACGCGCCGCGATCGTGCCCCACGACGGCGAACTCCTCGTGCCCCAGCCGCCGCATCAGCTCGACGCAGTCCCTGGCCATCACCCGCTTGCTGAAGGGCTCGTGATCCTCCGTGGTCGGCGGCTTGCTCGATTGGCCGTACCCGCGGGTGTCCGGGCACACCACCGTGAACCCACGCGCCAGCAGCGGCGCGACCCGGTGCCACGTGGTGTGGGTGCGCGGGTGCCCGTGCAGCAGGAGCACCGGCGGCCCCTCGCCGCTGGTCTCGACCCGGAGCTTCACATCACCGACATCCACCCAGTTGCTCACCGGGTCGAGCCTAGTGGGCGAAACCGCAGCTCGCAGGCTTGCGCGGGGCTTAAGGGATACCCCTTTGAAGGGGGGTTGGGGCGTGCCCTATGCTTATGTTCGCTCCCAGGGACGACCTGAGAGCGCGGTCGGGTCGGTTTACCGAAACCGGCCGGGCTCCCATCGTCCAGCGGCCTAGGACTCCGCCCTTTCAAGGCGGCAACGCGGGTTCGAATCCCGTTGGGAGTACGCAGTACAGTAGTAGATGCAAGGCCCTGTGGCGCAGTTGGTTAGCGCGTCGCCCTGTCACGGCGAAGGTCGCGGGTTCGAGTCCCGTCAGGGTCGCAAGATCGTTCGGCTCCTTGCCGGCGTTCCCGGCCAGGTAGCTCAGTTGGTACGAGCGTCCGCCTGAAAAGCGGAAGGTCGCCGGTTCGACCCCGGCCCTGGCCACCGCTCTCAGAACCGCCTTGACTCAGGTCAGGGCGGTTTTTCGTTGCCGGGGTCCGCTGGGGTTGGGTCGCCGCCGATTGCCGCCCTTGCCCTCCCGTAGTTGCACGCTGGATGCACGGCCTCCCCGGCCGCTTGCTCCTCCTCGTCGCACCGAGCTCGTCGGGAATCAAAGGCGGGCTTCGCTCATCGCGCAGCGACGCCATCAGGCGCCCTTGAGGCGGCGGGCCCGGTGTACGACGATCCACGGGGAAGGGGACGCCTCGTGAGTCGCGCTCGTCTGCGTGGGTGCTCCAGAGTCGGCGTGGTTCGCCGGGGTGCTCCGCGAGCTGGCGTCACCCGCCTGCGCGCCGCCTGCGGCTGGTGACCCGGCCGCGCCCTGGCGGGTGCACCGGGTGGCCGCTGGGCGGAGCGGAGCGGGACCCCAGTGTGTCGCGATGGGTGCGCCCGCCGAGGCGTGGCCGGTGTCGACCAGTCCGCGAGCGCGCCGCCGCTGGCGGCGCGCCTTGATCCCATAGAGCCAAATTCGGCAAGGGACGAACGAGATCTCGACGCGATAGCCGATGAGGTGTTTCGCACAAACTTTCGAAGATCTAGACGTTCGATGTAACGTCTGAACCTACGCTGACCGACTACCTGGAAGAGTAGTGTTGCCACGACTAGTGACGTAGGGTGTTCAGATGGTTGCAGTCACAGTGTCGGACTTGATCACTGCCATGGCTGTCTCTGGCGGCCCGTCTCGGTTCCATGCGCGGAACCATCGGCCGCTACACGAGGCTCTCGTCTACCTGAACGACCACGCTGGTGAGAACCTGCTGGGTGGCAAACCCGTACCTGACCCTGAGGTGGGTCTGCGAGTACGTGGAGTCACCAAAGCGTTGTGGGACCTGTGCCGGACCGGTTTCTTGAGTGCGGAAGGAGTCGGGCAGCAAACTTACTTTGTTGTAGCCAATAGAAGTGATAGCCGGTTCTGTCTCGGTTCGATGTCGATTAATGCGCACGTCGCACGTGCTATTCACTTAGCTGCAGATCGGTGGGCTTGTTCCGAAACTCGTTTGAAAAAATCCCGCCAGGTTGCAGTGTCGTCTTCCGCTGCCTGTGTCTCGCAGGCTGGCATCCCTCGCCAATTGTCTGATTTCTGGAGTCTCCATCGCGCGGTTAGCTTAAACTGATCCTTATTAATCCCGCGTGTGATTCTCTGGGCGCTCACTTCGTAGGCGCGGTCTTGTGCTGTCTTGGTGCGGTGGGCCTTGAAGCCAGTCCATCTGTACGGTTGACTAAGGTCCCGTTTCCAATCCAGGTGTCGTACTCCCTGAAGTTCTCTTTTGGCTGCTTGTGCGCTGCCCGGTCGGCGGTCCGGGTTTTCGTTCAGCATGCATCGGATTATTCGGCGTAGGGCGTCGGGGACATGAATGCCCGGTGTGAGCATTCGTTCCGAGAGTGCGCGCTTGCCGCTACTATTTCGACGCTCTACCTCATCTTGGTCGATGGTTTCGTAGGGGAGTCGACCATTTACTAACTCAAGCAGAATCATTCCGGTGCTGTAAATATCGCCTGCTGGAGAGTAATGCCCTGTTGAATATTCGGGAGGAAGGTATAGTGGGGTGCCGCCGCGAGCTTTACTGTAACCCGACCCGTCAATCTTCGCCGCGCTGCCAAGGTCGCCGACGTATGCAGTGCGTCGATCTTCAGATAAGAAGACGTTGCTCGGCTTTATGTCGCGGTGAACAATTCCATTGTTAACGTGTAAGTGGTCTAGTGCGTCCAGTGTTTGGCACGTGAGTGATACTGCATCACCCATACTAAATGGGTGCGATTCTTGGAGTGCTCTAAGTAGGCTGCCACCTTCGTAGTAAGGCATAATGAAGGTGAGTCCGGCAACCCCACGGTACTGTGGGTCCCACTGCGCCTCGCTTACTTTCGCTAGATTCGGGTGGTCGAATTGATCTAGAAGCCTGGGCTCTCCAAACGCGAGCGAATCTTCTAGTCCGAGTAAGCTTATAGTCTTTTGAACGACGTTGCGCTCGAAAACCTCATGGTATGCTAGGTGGCATATGTCGGTGGCTCCTTCGTTTAGGGAGCGCAGGATAGTGTAAGTCGGTTTTTGAAGATCCTCGCCCAGTATGACCACTATGTCTCCCGGTTTCCGCAGATAGCTACTAGTGCGGCCAGGCTTCGCTTGTCATTCCAATAAGGGCCGACGCGCTCAATGTTTTTGTTTACTAGATCACTTAGTCGACCAGACTGCGGCAAGTTATACGAAGATCGCGCAGCGCGTCTGCTTATCCGTCTGCAGTCAATTCCTAGTTGGGCGGTGGCAGCGTATACGACAGTTTCAATCTCAATGCGTGGAACAAGTTTCGTGTAGGTGGCAGAATAGTTAGACTCCGGTGCAAGTATGCGAACTTGTTCTATTGAGAAGTTTTTAACTATTCTCACTACTTCCTCGGTTAGTGCTACAATTTGCCGTCCTGGCTCTAATCCAGCCGGGAATTTTACGGAGTACGGATCCACGTCAAGAATCGTCTCATTTTCAACGATGGCCAAATATGCGCAGTCGCTTGTCGCGTTTACTCCGAGAGTGCGCATCCTGCCCCCGTGCTGTCTATCGCTAGTGTCGCCAGGGTGTCGTCACGTGTTCGCGGTATGTTACAGCCAGAGGCTGTTCGTGTTGATAGTGTTACCTGGGATGGTCGGTGCTGCTTGTAGTCCGAGGATCTCGTGTAGTGAAGTGACCAGGGCGTTTGGTCCTCGTGTGGACAACGCGGCCGTCTTGGTCTTCTTGTTGGCGAATGCGATTATGGGCACCTTTGCGCCCTGGGCTGCCTCGATGTCGGTCACAGAATCGTCAATGAGGACCGCTTCGTGGCGGTGACTCGCTAGTTGACTCAAGGCTAGTGCTATCAATTCCGAGTTCGGCTTTAGTGCTTGAGGATTGTGGCTTGAACGTGCTGAAATGAATCCAATATATTCGCTTATTTTGTGCATGCTCCCGTACGCCTCGACCGCATTGACGCTGTTGTTGCTGACGATGGCGAGTGGGCGGCCGGAACGGTGCCAGGCGTGGATGAGGTCGTGGGCGCCTGGGGTGGGTGTGGCGGTGTGGATGGCTTCGACTTCGAGGGCGGTGAAGGCGGCTTCGACGTAGCGGGCTTCGTCGTCGCCGAGGGTGGCGGCGTGGCGGAAGACGTCGAAGGGGTCACCTGTGGTGGCGACGGATTCGGGTAGGTCGGTGTGGCCGCCGTCGGCCAGGACTACGCGGAGTTGTTCGGCGACGGTGGGAGCGGGTAGTCCGGCGAAGACGGAGCAGATGGGGCCGTCGAAGTCCAGGAGTAGGGCTTTGGCGTTGGCCAGGAGTTCGCGGGCTTTGGCTTCGTCGCCGGTGGTCACCGGGTGTATTCCTTGGCGACGGTGGTCCACATGCTGGTGAACCAGGTTTTGGCCTGGTCGACGTATTGGCTGCCGGTGGAGGTGTCGTCGTCGTTGGCGGAGTGGTGGAAGAGGATGGCGTCCTTGCCCATGAGGTCGTACATGGCCTGGGTCTCGCCGCCGAAGGTGATGACGTGCTCCCGGACGGGGTAGAAGCCGAAGAAGGCTTCTTCCTCGTTGATCAGGTAGAGCTTGAACAGCGGCGCGGCGGGGTGGACCCGGATTTCCGCGGTGGCTTCGTTGACCAGGCCGAGTTGAGCCAGCTCGGTCACGGAATCGACGATGGCCAGGGTGTGGCGGCGCATGATCTCTTCGGCGCGCTGGCGGAAGCCGGGGCTGTCGGCCTGGTCCTCGACGGTGACAGGCAGGCTCCAGGGCTGGCCAGGGTCAGGCAGCAATAGGCGCACATGGATCGACTCCGGCCGCAGCCGGCCGATTCGGATCTTGTCCAGTGGCTCGGCCATCACGCCGTGCAGGGTCTCGCCGGAGAATCCGGCGAAGTCGATGGTGACGTGCTGGGCCTCGAAGGCGCGTTCGGTGTGCGGGCGCAGGCCGACTGGGCGTTCGGTGCGCTCTCGGACGAAGACGCCGCTGCCCTGCCGGGGAGACTCGCGCAGCTCGCGTAGGGCGTTCTGCACGGTCATCGGGGCGACGTTGTAGGTCTTGGCCAGCTCGCTCCGCGACGGCAGCTTGTCCCCGGCGGTGAACTTGCGGGTGAGGATGGCCGCTCGCAGGGCATTGGCGACCTGCACATATGGCGGACGTGGATCGTCCGGGTCGAGCGCCACAGTGCCTCGTGCTGGTCTGCACGATTGCAGCGGGCGGATCCCGAAGAAGGAATGCTTGGGGATGGGACGCCTCAGCGGAAGGGGACGACGACGATTTGGTCGGCGTCTTCGTAGATGATTCGGCCGGGTGGGTGGGCAGCGACCACCTTGGTGCAGCCGACCCCGTGGGCTTCGAGGATTTGCAGGTAGCCCTCTGCTCGGGTGATCAGCGGGGTGGCCGAGTCCTTGAACCAGGCGGTCGCGCCTGGGTTGAGCGTGTGGTCGTAGACCGTCGCGTCCACGGTGGTGGGGTTGGTGTGGTGTGCCTCGTACCAGGAGTGGGTGGTGCGGCGGAAGTCCTCTTCCTCGGGCGTGAGCCGGCCTGCTTTGCTCAGGTTGTTGATCAGGCCGAGGAAGCCTGGGTGCCGGCCGTCGGGGGTGGGGGTGGTGCTTTGGAACCTGACGTAGCCCATGCGTCAGTCATAGCAAGGGTCGCACTTGGGGTGACCGCTCGTGGGCCGTTCGGGTTGGGGTGGGGGGTGCGGGTGGGTGAAATGTGGGGGTGCGGCGTGGTGGTTGGGGGTGCCGGGGCTCAACATCGGTACGTCCGGGGTAGGACGAGGCCGGTGGGAGTGCTGTGATGACCGCTCGGTACCGCGTGGAGGAGGATGCGCTCGGCAGGGTGGAGATCCCGTTCCAGGCGTACTACGGCGTGCAGACCGAGCGCGCGCGGCGCAACTTCGGGGTGTCCGGCCAGACGCTCGGTGCGCAGCCGGGGCTGGTGGGGGCGATCGCCGAGGTCAAGAAAGCCGCGGCGCTGGCCAATCTGGATGCCGGGGTGTTGCGCGAGCCGGTGGCCGAGGCGATCTGCCAGGCTGCCGACGAGGTGGTCGCCGGGCTGCTGGGGCCCGACGAGTTCCCGGTCGACGTGCTCAGCGCCGGCGGGGGCGTCTCCCCGAACATGAACGTCAACGAGGTGCTCGCCAACCGGGCCAACGAGCTGCTCTCCGGGCGCCGCGGCTACGAGTTCGTGCACCCCGCCAACCACGTCAACGCCGGGCAGTCCACATCGGACGCCATGGCCACGGCGGTCAACATCGCCCTGCACCGCGACATCGTGCGGCTCAAGGAGTCCGTCGCCTACCTCGCCGGGGTGCTCGAACAGAAGATCGAGGAGTACCGCGACACCGTCAAACTCTCCCGCACCTGCCTCCACGACGCCGTGCCGGTCACCTTCGGCCAGGCCTTCAGCGCCTACCTCGCCGTGGCCCGGCGCGGCGCCGACCGGCTCGCGGACGCCGCCGAGCACTGCCTCGAGGTGCCGATGGGCGGCACAGCGGTCGGCACCGGGCTCGGCGTCGGCGCGCGCTACCTCGAGCGGATCTACCCCCGCCTGCGGGAAACCACCGGTCTGGACCTCCGCAGGCACGACAACTTCTTCGACGCCTTCCAGAACGGCGACGTCTTCCAGTACGTCTCCACCGTGTTCAAAGCCCTCGCCTGCGGGCTGATGAAAGTCGCCCGCGACCTGCGGATACTGGCCAGCGGCACGGAGATCCGGCTGCCCGCGGTCCAGGCAGGCTCCGCGTTCACCCCCGGCAACGTCAGCCCGGTGATGGCCGACCTCGTGGTGCAGGTCGGCTTCCAGGTCTGCGGCAACGACACCGTGGTCACCATGGCCGTCGAGGGCGCCGAGCTCGACTTCAACGCCTGGACCGCCGTCATCGCCAAGAACCTCTTCGAATCGGCGCACCTGCTCACCAACGCCATGCCGTTGTTCGCCGACAAGTGCCTCCGCGGCCTGGAGATCGACACCGAGGCCAACCGCCGCCACGCGGAGGAGGCGCTCGGGTTGTCCACTGTGGTCGGCGGGGTCTTCGGGCAGGACGCCGGCATCCGGGCCGCGCAGCACGCGGCCGACCACGGCGTGTCCGTGAAGGAAGCGGTGGTGCAGCTCGGGATCGCCCCGCGCGCGACGGCCGAGCGTTTGCTCGATCCAATGGTGCTCACCGACTCCGTGCGCAGCGCCAGTCTGCTCGACCAGATGGTCGCCGACGAGCGGTCCGCGACCAGGGCGCTCGTCCACGGCCTGGCCAACGAGGCCCGCCAGGCCATCTTCCACGCCGCCCGCCTGGTCGCCCGAGCGGACGAAGACGTGTCCCGCCAAGAGGAGCAAGCGCTGAAGGTGGTGGCCGAGGCGCTGGGGCTCAACGGGATCCCGGTGCCCGACACCGAGAACCTGCTCCCGGTCGACGTCGAGACCCTGTCCGGGGCGGACCGCGAATTGGTCTACGCCTCAGCGGCCTGGCTCGCGGGGGCCGATTCCGTGACCGAGGCGCGGGAGTCCGCGCTTCTCGCGCAGCTCAGTGAGGTGCTGGAGCTGGAGCCACCCGTGGTCCAGGCGATCCAGGCCAAAGTGGACCTCCTGCGCGACCAGCGCCGCCGCTACCTGCCCCGATCCGAGCAACTGCCGTGGTGGGAGGAGTTCGGCGAGCTGCTGCGGCGGCTGCTCGAACTGCGCTGAGACGCGAACCGGCCCCCGTCCGCGAGCGAACGGGGGCCGGATTCACGCGTGCGTCCTACTTGTGGTCGACCGCGCCCGTGCCCGGCTTCCAGGTGATGAAGCCGCCCTGGTAGTTCTGCCGGCGCCAGGTCGGCTGACCCGCGGGGGTGTACTCACTGCTCGTCGGGTAACCGAGGTAACCCTTCTCCCAGCCCAGAGACGCCCACTTGTCCTTTATCTGGCAGCACATCGACTGCGCGCCGTAAGCGGGCGTCCAGTAGATCGAGCCGTTGTTGGCGAAGTGGTTGTACCGCCCGATGCCGTCCGGCGTGGTCAGCTCGTCGGTCACCGGGTAGCCGAGGAAGCCCCCGGCGCCACCGTCGAAGACCCACCGGTCGCGGATCTGCGACATGATCGACCACGCCCCGCTGCCCGGCGAGTTGTAGTGCCAGTAGATCGAGGCGTAGTTGCTGAAGTTGTTGTAGCGCCCGCCGTTCGGGCCCACCAGCTCGTCCGTGACCGGCATGCCGAGCACCCCGGTCGCGCCGCCCATCGCCAGCCACTTCGACCGGATCTGGGAGTAGACCGCCGCGGTGCCGTTGCCCGGCGTGGTCGGCAGCCAGTAGATCGACGCGTTCTTGGTGAAGTCGACGAACTGACCGCCGCCGGCCGGCGTGGCCACCTGGTCGGTCAGCGGGTAGCCGAGGACGCCGTTCTCCCAGCCCATCCAGCCCCACTTGTCCCGGATCGGCCCGCCGATGCTGTGCGCGCCGGTGCCCGGGGTGTAGTAGATCGACCAGTTGCCGGTGAAGGCGTTGTAGCGGCCGACCCCGTCCGGGGTGCCCGTCTCGTCGTTCGTCGGCGCGCCGAGCGCCTGGTGCCCGCCGAGTGCGAGGTACTTGGTCAGGATGGTGCCGTAGATGGCCACCGCGCTGGTCTGCGGCGAGGAGTACAGGCGACCCCGCTCGTAGGCCCGGTAGCGGGTGCCACCGTCGTTGACCTCCGCCGCGACCGGGTTGCCGAGCAGCGCCCGGAGGGCCGCGTCGGAGTTGTACCGGCTGTCGATCGGCGTCTGGTAGGTCACGTTCACCACGGTGTCCGCGGCGGGCATGGTGAAGGCCCGCGACAGGTTCGTCGAACCGTCGTCCCACTTCGAGAAGGAGGCGACGCCGTCGGTGGCCTTGGCCCCGGCGATCAGGTTCGGCGTGGCGCCCTCGGTCACCATCGCGACGTTCCCGTTGCTCTCCCCGGAGATGACCAGTGAAGCCGGGAAGTTGCTCTTCAGCGTGAGCTTGAACTCGTTCGGCCGGGCCACGTAGACCTTGCTGGTCGAGACGCCCTGCGAGTCGGTCACCTTGGCGGTGAACTCGATGCGGGAGTCCGTGTGGTCGGTGAACGGCATGGCGAACGAGCCACCGCTGCCCGTGATGTTGGGGTGCACGTGGCAGGTGGTCTCTTCGGCGCAGTGCACGATCTCCGTGGACCAGGCGATCGTCAGCGGGCCGTCCTCGTTGTCGGTGGCCGTGCCGGTCAGGTTGACCTGCTCGCCCACCCGGAACTTCTTGCCCTCGGCCGGGGTGGTCAGCGTGAGCACCGGCGAGTGGTTCGACGGCGCCACGGTCAGCGTGGTGCTGTTCGTGCCGTTCGACTTGTCCTTGACCGTCAGCGTCGCGGTGAACTTCGCCGGGCTGGCCGGGTAGGTGTGCGACACGGTGGCGCCGGTGCCGGTGGTGCCGTCACCGAAGTTCCAGGTGTAGGTCAGGTCGGTGGCCGGGCCGTCGAAGTCCATCGACTTGGTGCCGTCGAAGGTGACCGTGCGGGTGGCCGGGTTCGTGGTGCTGGTGGCCTTCGCGACCGGCGGGATGTTGCCGGTGACGTAGACCACGCGGCGCACGTTGCCCGAGGCGATGTCGGCGTAGACCACGTCGCCGTTGGGTGCCGCGGCGAACTCCACCGGGCCGCCGAGGCCGGTGCCGAACGGCGCGTTGGCCGCCGGGGCCTGCACGAGCTGGCCCTGGGCGTTGTACTTCAGCGTCCAGATGCGCTGGCTGACGTAGTCGCCGAAGAAGAACTGGCCCTTGTACTGGGCGGGGTAGCTGTCACCGGTGTAGGTGAAGCCGGCCACCACGGAGTTGCCCTGGCCCGGCGCCATGCCGTGCTGGTAGGTCCACAGTGGCGGGTTGTTGGTCACGCCGTTGCACTGCGGCTGCGTGCTGTAGGCCGGGGTGGGGCCGTTGCCCTCGAAGCAGGGCCACGAGTAGTTGCCCCCGGGGACCACGTAGTTGAGCTCTTCCCAGGTGCCCCAGCCGACGTCGCCGACCACCGGCAGGCCGCTGGTCTTGTCCAGCGAGAGCCGGAACGGGTTGCGGAAGCCCTTGGCGAAGACCTTGCTCTTCACCGAGTTCGGGTTGGCCGCGTCGTAGAAGGGGTTGTCCGCGACGCCCGCGCCGGCGGCGTTGATCCGCAGGATCTTGCCGTAGACCGAGTTCACGTCCTGCGAGCGGAAGGCCTCGACGTGCCAGGTGTCGGTGTCGGCGTTGTCCCCCACCGAGACCCAGAGGTTGCCCGAGTTGTCGGCGACCATGCCCGACGCGCTGTGCAGTTCGATGGTGCCGGGGACGTCGAGCAGGACCTGCTCGTTCGCCAGCCCGGTCGGCTCGGCGCCACCGGTCACCGTCCAGCGGGAGATCCGGCTGATGAACCCGCCGCCGGAGGGGGCGTTGATGGTCCTGGCCAGGTAGATCTGCTTCGAGGTGGCGTAGTCGGGCGCGATCTCCAGCCCGGTCAGCCCGATGTCGTTGTTGATCCGCACCGGCAGCGTGATCAGCGTCTTCGGCCCGTTCGGCCCGATCCACTGCACCGCGCCGGTCTTGCCGGTGGCGATGATGGAGTCGTCGGGCAGGTAGCCGAAGTCGGTCAGGTTCCAGGCCCCCAGGCCGGTCCCGGTGTCCTGCAGAGCGAACCCGGCGGGCAGCGCCAGCGGCTCACCCGGGTTCGGTGGTTGTGCGAGAGCGACCTGCGCCCCCGGCACGGCGACGGCCAGACCCGTCGCGAGCAACGCCGAGCAGGCGAACCCGAGCGCAGCCCTCCCCAGCTGGGAAATTCTCATGTGGCCCCCTTCAGAGCTTCGAACACTTCTCGCTCGAAAGGGTGATTTCGTTGCAGGTATCGGGGCAGGTTATCGAATTGTGACGAGAAGGTCGGCTAGTCGGAAAACGACTCGCCCGAATCGGGGGGATTCGCCAACTCCGACCCGAGGCCGACAAAATCCGCCATGAGTGCGGTGGTATAAGCGAAGAACGCGTCGGAGGGGTCCACGCTGCCGACGTACTGCCCGTTGAGCTCGAAGCTGATCAGGCCGAACAGCTGGGTCCAGGTGATCAGCAGCCGGGTGACCAGTTCCGGGGTGAGCTCCTCGCCCAGCGCGGGCAGCAGGCTCGCGGCCTGGTCGTGGAGTTCGACGGGGAGCGGGTGCCCGCTCGGCGGCGGGGTGACCGGGGCGCTGCGGATGACGTGCACCAGCGCCATGGCCACGCGGGCGGCCGGCATCACGGTGTCCTGCGGGGCCCGGTAGCCGGGGATCGGCGAGCCGTAGATGAGGGCGTACTCGTGCGGATGGGCGCGTGCCCAGGCGCGGGTGGCCGTCCAGATGTCCACCCAGCGCTGCCGCGGCGGCAGGCGGTGGTCGTCCGCGGCCTCGGCGGCGGCGCCGATCGCGTCGTACGCGTCGATGATCAGCGCGGTGAGCAGGTGGTCGCGGCTGGGGAAGTAGCGGTAGAGCGCCGACGAGACCATCCCGAGCTCGCGGGCGACCGCCCGGAGGGACAGTCCGCCGCCCCCTGCTTCGCCGAGTTGCCTGCGTGCCTCCTCCTTGATTTCGGTGGTGAGTTCGGCCCTGGCCCGGTCACGGGCGGTACGCGTTGCCGGCATGCCGGTCACCCTACCGTCACCAGAGAGCGCCGAACAAATTAGAGAGCACTGCTCTTGACTTCGACTCGCTGTAGGTGTTCACTGATCACAGACGAGAGCAGCGCTCTCGCAACCTGGAGGAGGACCCGATGACCACCGCCACCCGCTACCAGCAGCCCGGCAAGCCCACCCTGGTGTTCAACGCCGTCGTCACCAAGCTGACCCAGCTCGGCCTGAGCGTCTGGGGCAGCCGTGAGCTGTCGGTGCGCGGCCGCAAGTCCGGTGAGTGGCGCAGCGTCCCGGTCAACGTCCTGACCTTCGAGGGCGAGCGCTACCTCGTCGCCCCCCGCGGCCTGACGCAGTGGGTCCGCAACATCCGCGTCTCCGGTGAAGGACGCCTGCGGATCGGCAGGCGGCTCGAGGAATTCCGCGCCGTCGAACTCTCCGACGAAGAAAAGCCGGAATTGCTGCGGGCCTATTTGAAGCGCTGGAAGTTCGAGGTCGGCGTTTTCTTCGACGGGGTCGGCCCGGATTCGACCGACGCCGAACTCCTGGCCATCGCCCCTGGTTATCCGGTTTTCCGCGTGGGGTAACTCGAACGGCTGACCGGCCTTTTCCGGGGGCGCCCCGCTGCCTAAGCTGAGCCGCCGAAGGTGGCGGGAGAGCGCTGATGAACGGCAGAAGATGGCGTCGCTGGGTGGTTTTCGCCGTGCTGGCCGCGGTGGCCTGCCTGCTGACCGCGTGCACCGGGGTGGCGCACGCCGAGGCCCAGGCCGTCGGTGGCTACGTCTGGTTCGACACCGATCGCAACGGCCTGCAGGACCAGGGCGAACCGCCGGCCGAGGGCGTGCGGGCCACGCTGGTCGGCGAGGCGGGCGTAGCGGTCGGGACCACGCTCACCGGTGAGGACGGCCGGTACCTGTTCGCCGACCTGCCCGACGGGGGCCACCAGGTCTGCTTCGACGTCATCGACGACTACGGACTCACCAGGGCGAACGCCGGCAACGACGCGCTCGACTCGGACGCCGACCCGGAGACCGGGTGCACCCCGACCGGCTCGGCCGGCCTCGACCTGGACGCCGGGCTGATGGCCCCGGGCAACGAACTCGGCGACTACGTGTGGCTCGACCAGGACGCCAACGGCCTGCAGGACGGTGGCGAGCCCGCGGTCGAAGGCGTCGAAGTCGGACTGTACGAGGGTGACGGTTCGCCGATCGGCCTCGCGGTGACCACCGGCCCGGACGGCCGCTACACCTTCGGCAACCTGCCCGACGGCCCGTACCTGGTGTGCTTCGGCCTCACCGGCCGCGAGGCCACCGAGCCCGGCGCGGGTGACGACGAGAGCGACTCCGACGCCGATCCTGCCACCGGGTGCACCGAGCCGGTGACCGTCGGACCGGGCAACCGGCGGGACTTCACGCTGGATCTGGGTCTGCTTGAGCCGTCCGGTACGCCACCAGTTTCTCCCTGAGTTCGTCCGGCGGCGCCTGCTTCGTCAACGTCTCCTCGTTCACGAACACATAGCGGTTCGTCCCGGTGGCCACCGTTTCGCCACCGCGGGCGAGGTCGAACTCCAGCACCATGGAGGTGGTGCCGAGGTGGCTGATGCGCACGGTCACCACGACCTCGTCGTCGAACCGCAGCGCCCGCAGGTACCGCACGTTCGACTCGGCCACCACGAAGTCGACGCCGTAGTCGCTCAGCCCGGTCGGCTTGCCGAGGACCGCGCCGAGGAACTCGAAGCTCGCCATGTCGAAGTAGGCCAGGTAGTTCGCGTTGAACACCACGCCCTGCGGATCGCATTCGTGGTACCGCACGCGCAGCGGCAGCCGGACCGGTCCCATGATCCCCACCCTAACCGAGCCGTCGAGCACGCAGCCAGACGTTGAGCCAGCCGATCGAACGCAGGTGCACCGAGCGCACGGGCACCGGGATGGCGTTGGCGAGGCGGAGTACGCGGCAGAACCGGTCGAACCGCGCCTGCTGCCCGTCCGTCCACTTGAGACCAAGGCGGGCGCGCAACGCGGGCGGGAGCGTGCCGCCGATCATGAAGAGCTGGAACCGGTGCTGCGCCCGGCGCATCCGTGTCCACAGTGGATCAGGCAGTCGCCGCCACGGGTTCGGCACCTCGGCGATGGTTTCCAGCAGCGTGTCGATCGCCGGGTTCTGGGCGAAACTGTCGACCATCTCGGCGTAGTACCGTTCGAACGCGGGCCAGTCCGGCGGCAGGTCACGCTCGCGCAAGCCGAGGATCCGGCCGATGTCGCACATTTGCGCGTAGTACTCGGCCAGCTCCGAAGGCGGGATCTCACGGCCGAAGAACCGTTGCGTGTCAACGGGAAGCATCACCAGCGTGGAGTGCACCCAGGCGTAGGCAGCGGGGTTCAGCGCGCTGTAGCGCCGTCCGGTGAAGTCCACGCCGGTGAACGGCCGGTGCAGCTCTCGCAGTCGTTTCGCCTCGTACAGCGCCCCACGACGACCGCCGTACACGCAGATCGACAACGAGCCCGCTGTCCGCATGAGCCGCGTCCACGGGTCTTCGCGGTACTCCGAGTGGTCCTGCACGCCCGCGCCCACCACCGGGTGCGCGACCTGCAACAACAGCACCTGCCCGGCGAGCAGTGAACCGCGGAAGTCGCCGAAGTACTTCCACGCCGCGGTCCCGCGCAACACCGGCGGCGCGTGGACGAGCGGGACCATGGAACCCAGCCTAACCGCCGGAACCGTGGATCAACATGGTCAGCGCGGTCGACGCGGACGGCGCTTCCCCGGTGGCCAGGCGCCGCAACTGGAGTCCGGCGATCAGCGCCACCACCGGACCGGCCAGCTGCCGCGGCTCGGGCACGCCGAGCGCGGCGAGGATGGTCGTGGCCAGCTCGTCGTACGCCGCGAAACACCGCTGTGTGGCGTCCCGCAGTCCCAGGTCGCGGCCCGCCTGCAGGTACAGCTCCAGCGGCGCGATGTCGTCGGTGGTGAAGGTCATCCCCGCCAGCACCTGTTCGACGGCCAGCGCCGCCTGCTCGACCGAAATGCCGTCGGTGCGCTGGGTTTCGGCGAGTTCGGTGAGCTTCTTGGTCTCCTCTTCGGCGAAGAGCAGCATGGCTTGGCGCAGCAGTTCGGTCTGGCTCGGGAAGTGGTAGGTCAACGAGCCGAGCGACACCCCGGCCTCGGCGACGATCCGGCGGTTGGTCAGCCCGGCGACGCCCTGCTCCCCGATCACCCGCAGCGCGGCACGCAGGATCGCTTCACGCGCGCTCATCCCGGCGGACGCCGATCCTGCCAGCGCTCCACCGATTCCAGTTGCGCCGCCACCGAGATCAGCAGCTCCTCCGATTCGCCGGGACCCAGCAGCTGGGCACCGAGCGGCAGTCCGTTCGCGGTCAGCCCGGCGGGCACGTTCACCCCGGGCCAGCCCAGGACGTTCCACGGCCACGCGTACGGGCAGGCCGCGATCATCGCCTGGTCGGTGGCCCAGGGGGAAAGGCCGTCGAAGCTGCCGATCCGGGGTGGCGGGGTGGCCGTCGTCGGTGTCAGCAACACGTCGACCTTGCGGAACACCGCGCCGATCTGCAGGCGCAGCAACGGTTCCGTGGCCTTCGCCAGCCGCAGCGCCGGACCGGCCAGCACGCCGCCGTGACGCGCGTTGGACTTGGTGCGCGGGTCCAGCAGGGCGTCGTCCGGCACCCGGCGGCACCAGTCACGCACGCCGGTGAGCGAGCGCGGCAGGAAGTTGAGGCCCACCATGCCGTAGTTCGGCTCGATTTCGACGATCTCGTGACCCAGCCCGGCCAGCGACTCCGCCAGCCGCTCCACCGCCCGGCGCACCTCGGGGTCGAGCCGGGTGCGGGTGGCGGTGAAGGCGATCCGGGTGGACAGGCCGATCCGCAGCCTGCCGGGGTCACGATCCGCGGCCGCGCGGAACATGCGCGTGGTGCCGGTCGCCGCGTCGAGCAGGGCGGCCGCGTCGGCGACCGTCCTGGCCAGCGGGCCGAGCACGGTCAGCCCGTGGAACAACTCGGGGTCGGGCGCGGTCGGCACGCGGCCGCGGTGGGGCTTGATGCCGACCAGGTTGGTCCACGCCGACGGGATGCGGATCGAGCCGGCGCCGTCCGAGCCGAGCGCGCCCGGCACCAGACCGGCGGCCACCGCGGCGGCCGACCCGCCGGACGAGCCGCCCGGTGTGTGGTCGAGCTGCCACGGGTTGCGCGTGGCGCCGAACTCCGGGCCTTCGGTGAACGGCCACTGGCCCAGTTCCGGGGTGTTCGTCTTGCCGACGATCACCGCGCCGGCGTCGCGGAGGTTGCGGACCACGGCGGAATCGGCGCGGGCGGGCGGGAAGTCGCCGCAGCAGCCGAACGCGGTGGGCAGGCCGGTGATGTCGACGTCGTCCTTGATCGCCAGCGGCACCCCGAGCAGCGGTGCGCGCTTGCCCGCGGCGAGCAGTTCGTCGGCACGGGCCGCGTCCGCGAGCGCGTCCTCCGCGCGCAGGCGCCGGAACGCGTTGAGCTTCGGCTGGGCGTTTTCGATGCGTGCGAGCGCGGCTTCGGTCAGCTGGACCGAGCTCACCTCGCCGTCGGCCAGGCGACCGGCCAGCTCGAGAAGACCGGGGAACGTGACGGTGCTGGTCATCGCGACCTCCTGCTCGTTCGTTCGAACGAACGATACCAGCGCTCTGGCATCCTGGCAGCCATGAAGCTCGATCGGTTCCCCCGCGTCCGCCTCGGCACCTGGCCGACCCCACTGGAGGAGGCGCCCCGGCTGAGCGACGCGCTCGGCACCACCGTGCTGCTCAAACGCGACGACGTGAACGGGCTCGGCGTGGGAGGGAACAAGCTGCGCAAGCTGGAGTTCCTGCTCGGGCGGGCGCTCGCCGACGGCGCCGACACGGTGCTCACCTTCGGCGCGCTGCAGACCAACCACGGGCGCCAGACCGCCGCCGCGTGCGCGAAGCTCGGGCTGCGCTGCGAGCTGGTGCTGACCGCGAAGGTGCCGCGCGACGGGGAAGCGTACGAACGTTCGGGCAACATCATCCTCGACCACCTCTTCGGCGCGAACGTCCACCGCTGCGCCGACGAGGTGGAGACCGGGGCGACCTACGACCGGCTCGTCGCGGAAGCGGCGGCCGAGGGCCGGAAGGTGGCGACGCTGCCGGTCGGCGGCTCGGACGAGGTCGGCCTCCTGGGCTACGTCGCGGCCGCCGCGGAGATCCGCGAGCAACTCGACGGACGGCACGCGCGGATCCTGGTGCCGCAGGGCAGCGGGGGTACCGCGGCCGGGCTGGCGCTCGGCTGGGCCGGCCGGCTGGACATCGCGTGCGTGGGCCATTCCGCGGCGGAGTCCGGGGAAACCCTGAGCACGCTGGTCGACGCCGGCGCGCGGCACCTCGGTATCGAGCCGCCCGCGCTGGACCACGTGCGGATCACCGACCGCACCCTCGGCCCCGGCTACGGTGTGCCGACCGACGAGGTGTGGGAAGCGCTGCGCCTGTTCGGCCGGACCGAGGGCGTGGTGCTGGATCCGGTCTACACCGGGAAAACCGCGGCGGCGCTGCTCGCCGAACCGCGGCCGGAAGAGGGTCCCGTGGTGTTCTGGCACACCGGTGGACTACCCGGTGTTTTCGGCTACGGCCCGGAAGCCCTCACCGCGGTCAGCTGATCGTTTTCGCCGAACGGGAAGCGGCGAGCGTCAACGCGCCGAGCAACGCGAATCCGGTGCCGAAGGTGATCCGCTGGGCGAAACCGACCGGCACCAGCGCGTTGATCCACTCCAGCGGCGGGATGTCCCGGGTGATGTAGCTGAGACCGAACAGGAACAGCCCACCGGCGTAGACCACGCAGATCCGGTTGAGCAGAATCCGGGACTGGTCGAGTTCCACGCGTTCCCGCAAGGACATTCCGATACCGGGGAGGCACAGGAACGCGATCAGGCTCGCGTATTGGTGCACCACGCCGGAAGCGACGTCGCCGCCGGAATCCAGGGTGGCCGGGAAGAAGGCGGCGAGGGTGAGCCCGAGCGCGGTGGCGCCGAACAGGATGTGCGTGGTCAGGCCCAGTCGCATCCCGGTGGCGCGCAGGGCACCGAGCACGGCGACCGCCCCGACCGCGAGGGAAAGCAGTGAGGCTTCCAGCATTCCGCCCCCGCGCTCCGAATGCGCGTAACTGCTCAGCGTGTCCGTCACCGGATTCCGGCCGCTGACGCTGTGCAGAATGATCAGGGTGAACAACGCCCACCCGATCGCCGCGCCCGCGATGACCACCCAGCGCCGCGTTCTGGCGGCGGTGATCGCGTCGGTCGCGGCGATTTTTCTCGCCCCTGGATTCCCCATGCGGGAATGGTCCCGCTTCCCGGCGCCGGTGAGATCCGGGTAAAGCCCTGATATCCCCCGAAATCGATCAGTGACTCAGCGAAACTCGAGCACGACCAAAGCTTGGTCGTCGTGGCGTTTCGGACGCGGCCAGCGGACGCCGTGCGGGTCAGCCTCTTCCGCCTCCCGGACGGCTTTGAGCACCGCGTGCGGGCCGTGTTCGCGCGCCAGCGAACGCACCTGTGGCCAGTCGAACAGGTGGTAGTCGTCCACGCCGGTGGACACGCCGTCGGTGGCCATCAGCACGGTGTCCACCACCGCCAGCGGCCAGCTCGCGGTGACCGCCCGGCCCGCGGCGGCCGGATCGGCTTCGGCGACCCAGAACCCGCCCTCGGCGTTGCGGCGCAACCGGACGTCCCGGCCGGTCTGGAGTTCGCCGTTGCCGCGCAGGGAAGCGATCCGGTCGTCGGCGAGCAACTGCGGGCCGCTCCTGGCGAACACCACGATGGGGCTGTCCGCGAGCACCAGGCCGTCGAGCCGGTCGGCGGTCCAGCGCACCATGGCCACCGTGCTCGACGGGGAAGCGCCGGGGCGCAGCCCGTTTTCCTCGGCCACCGAAGCGATCGACGCGGCGAGCACGGCGGCGAGATCGGCTTCGGGGGCGGCACGCAGGCCGTCCGCGAGCCGGGCTGACAGCAGTCCGGCGTACCAGCCGCCGCTGGGCAGTTCGGGACTCGGCGCGGTGGCGCCGTCCAGCAGGACCACGGCGTTGTCCAGTACCACCACGTAGTCCTCGGTCGGGCGGGCAACCCCGTCCGCCCCGACGCCGTCCTGTTCGGCGACCTCGATCGCGGGCATGCGCCCGACCCTAGCCTGTCGTCAACGGAAGTTGACAGCCCGGCGATGTCAACCTACATTGACACCATGACGGAAGCGACGGATCTGGCCGAGCGGGCGGGCGACCGCGATCCCCGGGTGGGATTGCGGGCCGTCGCCGCGCTCCGCCGGTTGCTGGAACAACTCGAAGCGGTGCAGGTGCGCAGTGCGCGGGTGCACGGCTGGTCGTGGCAGGAGATCGCCGGCGAGCTGGGCGTGACCCGCCAGGCCGTGCACAAGAAGTACGGGAGGAGCTGACATGTTCGAGCGATTCACCGCCGACGCGCGGGCCACGGTGGTCAGCGCGCAGGAAGCGGCGCGCGAGGCCGGGGCCGGGGAGGTCGGGGCCGAGCACCTGCTGATCGCCCTGCGGGACAGCGCCGGAGGCCCGGCGAGGGAACTGCTCGACGCGCGACTGCCCGACCAGGCCGGGTTGATCGCGCAGTTCGAGGAGATCCGCCGCCGCGGCGGACTCAGCGACGCCGACACCGAAGCACTGGAACAACTGGGCATCGACGTGTTCAAGATCGTCGACGCGGTCGAACGGTCACACGGGGAGTTCGCGCTGGCGGGCCGCGGTTCGCGCCGTCGCGGGCGGTTCGGGCACGTGCCGTTCAGCAAGTCCGCCAAGTCCGCCTTGGAGCGCAGCCTGCGCGAGGCGCTGGAGATCGGCGACCGGTACATCGGCGTGGAGCACCTGCTGCTCGCGCTCACTGTGGAGCCGGGCCCCGCCGCTGACCAGCTCGTCGCGTATGGCGTCGACCACGCGACCGTCCGGATGGCGCTCTCACACCGCCGTACCGCGTGAGTCCTTCGAGCGCGGCCGCCAGGCCACGTACCCGAGCATCCACTGGGTGAGCGGGCCGATCGACACCGCGTAGAGCACGGTGCCGAGGCCGACGGTGCCGCCGAGCAGCCAGCCACCGGCCAGCACGGTCACCTCGATCAGCGTCCGCACCACCCGGACCGACCAGCCGGTACGGGTGGCCAGTCCGGTCATCAGCCCGTCGCGCGGGCCGGGGCCGAGGCGGGCGCCGACGTAGGTGGCGGTGGCCAGCGCGTTCAGCACCACGCCGCCGACCAGCAGCACCACCTGCCAGAACAGGGTGTGCTGATCGGGCAGCACCAGCCGGACCAGGTCCACGGTGACCGAGATGATCAGCACGTTGAGCACGGTGCCGATGCCGGGCCGCTGGCGCAGCGGGATCCACAGCAGCAGCACGAGCAGCGAAGCCAGCGCGGTGACCACCCCGAAGGACAGGCCGATCTGCTTCATCACGCCCTCGTGCAGCACGTCCCACGGGTCCAGGCCGAGCCCGGCTCGAGTCAGCATCGCCATGCTCGCGCCGTAGAGCGCGAGCCCGCCGATCAGCTGCGGGAAGCGGCGCGCGGGGTCGACGGTCGCCTTGACGGGGTGTAGTTCCAACTGGGCCACATGTCCCACTATCGGAAAGATTGGCTCGTTTTACCATGACCAATTCGCAATAATTGGCCTTATGAACGAGGCGCTCCCACCTGGTGGACGGGTATCTGGCACGCGACTGGCCGCCATGCTGGGTGTCTGGCGGAAAAGTGGCTCGCGGCAGGGCGCGGGCGACCTCGCCGCCGCGATCGAACTGCAGGTCCACGACGGTCAGCTCCCGCTCGGCACCCGGCTGCCCGCCGAGCGCGAGCTGGCCGACGCGCTCGGCGCCAGCCGCACCATGGTCGGGGCCGCTCTGGACCGGTTGCGGGCGAACGGCGTCGTAGCCAGCCGCCGCGGCTCCGGCTCGTGGATCACCTCGCCGCGCAGGACCGGGCTCGAAGCGGAACCGCTGGGGCGTGGGCTGATCGACTTCGTCCGGGCCGCCCCGCCCGCGGTCGCCGGGCTCATGCCGGCCGTGGACGCCGCGCGCCAGCTGCTCGCCGTCGAACTGCCCGAACACGGCTACTTCGACCAGGGCCTGCCCCTGCTGCGCGAACGCATCGCGGCGCGGTTCACCGCCCGCGGCCTGCCGACCACCCCGGCCGAGGTGATGATCACCAACGGCGCCCATCACGCGTTCGTGCTGGCCCTGCGCATGCTCGCCGGGCCGGGAGACCGGGTGCTGGTCGAGCAGCCGACCTACCCGAACGCGCTGGAGGCGATCCGCGGGGTGCACGCCACCGCGGTGCCGGTCGCGCTCGGCGACCACGGCTGGGACCTCGACGGCATGGAGGCGGTGCTGCGCCAGGCGTCACCCCGGCTGGCGTACCTCGTCGTCGACTTCCAGAACCCGACCGGGCACCGGCTCGACGCGGCCGGGCGCGAGCGGCTCGGCACGTTGCTGACCCGGGCCCGCACCCCGGCGGTGATCGACGAAACCCTGGTGGAACTGGACCTCGAAGGCGATCCGCTCGACGGCCCGCCGCCACTGGGCCGGTTCGCGCCGGACTGGACGATCACCATCGGCTCGGCGTCCAAATCGCACTGGGGCGGGCTGCGGATCGGCTGGATGCGGGCGCCCGAGGAACTGCTCGGGCGGCTGCGGTCGGCCCGGTACGCCGTCGACCTCGGTTCGCCGGTGCTGGAACAACTGGTCTTCGCGGAACTGCTCGCCGACCCGCAGCCGCGAATGGCCGAGCGCCGCGCGGAACTGCGGGACCGGCGGGACGCGCTCGTCGGGGCGCTGCGGTGGTACTGCCCGGAGTGGGAGTTCCGCGTGCCCTCCGGCGGGCTTTCCCTGTGGTGCAAGCTGCCCGAGCCGATGAGCACCCGGCTCGCGGTCACCGCGGCGAACCACGGCCTGCAGATCGCGCCCGGCTCGCGGTTCGGCGTGCACGGCGGCCTGGAGCGGCGGCTGCGGCTGCCGTTCGCGCTGCCCGCCGAGCAGATCCACGACGCCGTGCGCCGGCTGAGCACCGCGGCGGCCGCGGTCCGCGGCTGCGACGGCTCCGGCCTGGACCTGCCGGTCGCCTGAAAAGCACTGCCGGCCTGGAAAAGCACAATGCGGCCGGTGCGCTGGAGGTGATCCGTCGCTTCCAGGGAGGTGAAACGGCGATGGAATCCAGCGCACCGGCCGCACGGCCGCTGCGGCTTCCCGGCACAGCCCCTCGACGTGCCGGGAAGCGCGCGGCCCTCAGGCGCGTACCGGGTGGTTGCCGCTGCTCGGCGCGGTGAGCAGCGACATCCGGTACGTGCCCTGTGCGGGCCCCGGCGTCACAGGGGCAGTGCGACGCCGGGGCCAGGTCCCGAAACGGCCGGGCGCGGTCGGCCGAACGGGAAGAAATGGGTGCATGGGACTACCCCGATCGAAGACACCGAATGGCGGTGTCGAGCGGACTCCGAATGGCGGAACACGGGAGAAGTTGATCTTGAACTGAACGCAGTTCTCCCCGCGGGACCGGCTCGGGTCAGTCGGGGGAAGTGGTCGGCAGGGCGGCTTCCCTGCCCGCACCGTCGGCCGCGTGATCGCGGCTGGTGCCGATCAGCCGGAGCTGGGTCGTGCTGTCCGAAGACGGCAGCACGCCGAGGTGGTTCCGGCCACCGTTGTTGTCCTGACCCGGGTGGGCGGACGCGGAGTGCCCCGCGGGGGGCGCGCATGGGGTGGACGGCGGCGTGCCGCCGCCGGGTGCACCGCCGCCACCGCCGGAACCGGCGCGGACCTTCGACCCCGGATCATCCGGAGCGGGCGCCGCCGGAGCGGGGGCGGAGTGGTGCTTGGTGGTCGCGGTGACCGTGGTGAGCTGGTGGACCGGCGTGATCCGGGCGGGCTCGGGTTCCTCGACCGCGGTCGCCGTCGTGCCGGTGCTCCCGGCGTCCGGCGTGATCACGGCGATCGTGCTGGTGGTGCCGCGCGCGTCGGCGGTGGCGGGCGGGGGCCAGGGGTCGAAGCCGTCGTCCAGCCCGGGTAGCGGGACCACGATCTCCGGGGCGGGGCAGTGGTCGACCGGCGCCAGGATGGGCGCGAGGACCGGCCGCAGCACCGCGTCGCCGACCGAGCCGACCGTGCTGGTGACCGCGTTGAGCACGCCGCCGACGGTGTTGACCAGGCCGCCGAGCAGGCCACCGCTGGGCTTGGCCGGGAGCTTGGGCGCGTCCTCTTCGACGGCGGCCGACGTGGTGGCGAGCAGCGTGCTGACCACCTCGGCGGGCTTCACCTTCGGCTTGGGCGTCTTTGCCTGCGTGGCTTCGGTGGCCTCGGACTCGGTGGTCTCCGGCTCTTCCTGGTGCTTGGCGGTGGTCACCGGGGCTTCGGCGGGCTTGGCGGACATGGCGACCGCCGTGGATTCCGCGGCCACGGCCGTGGTGCTCGTCTGACCGGTGCCACTGGAGGTTTCGGTGTCGTCGGCCCAGGCGGGCGAACTGAAGGCGAAGGCGAGCGCGGCGCCGGCGACGGTGAGGCCCGTGGTGAGCAGCAACCGGCGCGCGGCAGCACGGAGGCCGGAGCGCAGCTCCGGTTCCATCGTGCTGTGCACCGCCATCACCACCGTCCTGGACCGGGTGCCCGGAAGATCGTCGGTTCGCTGGGGGACGGGGGAAGCGATCGCTGCGACGGACCCCCGGGTTCGCCTTCTTTCTAGCATTCGAGTGGAGTGTTTCACTTCGATCGCGTTCGATCCACCCCGGAAGGCGGAACAGAGCACCTGCGCCCGGTGGCTCTCCGCGGGGTGTTGATCACGCACAGTGCCCATTCGTGATCGCCCGACAGCGCTGAGGACAACTACTCAACCCGCGCCCGGGAGGGCGAACGACGGATCCCCGCCGCCCGGCGTGTCGTCCCAGTCGCCGGCGGTCTTCGCCAGGCGGAAGGGGAGCACGGTGTCCGAAGTGGACTTGAGGCGGCTGGTGCCACGGGTGCTGACCGGCGAGCGCGGGGCGCTGGACCTGCTCGCGCGGGCCTGCGTGCGGCTGGCGCTGCGGGTCGCGCGGGCCCACCGGCTCGGTGACGCCGACGCGTGGGACGTCGGCCAGGACACCTGGATCGCGCTGGCCGCCCGCATCGGCACGCTCCGGGAACCGGCGCGGCTGCCCGGCTGGCTGGTCACCACCGCCCGCCGCCGCGCGCTGCGGGTGCTCGCCGGACGCCGTCGTGAAGTGCTCTGCGCCCGCGACCTGCCCGACCGCGCCGACGAGGCACCGACCCCGGAAGCCGTGGCGCTGAACACCGAGCGCAGGCGCACTTTCTGGCGCCTGGCCGGGGCCCTGCCGCGGCGGCACCGGCTGCTGCTGTGCCTGCTCGCCGACCACCCCGAGCTGACGCACACCCAGCTCGCGGCCGAACTCGGCATCGCCGTCGGCAGCGTCGGCCCGCTGCGGCGGCGGTGCTTCGACCGGATGCGCCGGTTGCTCGTGGCAGAAGGGCTATGTGGATAACTTGTGCAGTCGCTGGATCGCCTCGTCGAGCACCTCGTCGCGCTTACAGAAAGCGAACCTCAGCACGTGCTGCCACTCGTCCGGGTGGTCTGTGAAGACCTTGACCGGAACGGCGGCCACGCCGACCCGCTCCGGCAGCTGCCAGGCCAGCTCGGCGGCGTCGGTGAAGCCGAGCGGACGGACGTCGGCGCAGATGAAGTAGGTGCCCGCGCTCGGCCGCACGGCGAACCCGGCCTCGGCCAGCCCGGCGGCCAGCCGGTCGCGCTTGCCGGACAGCGAGGTGCGCAACCGCTCGACCCAGTCCAGCTCGTGCTCCAGCGCGTAGGCCACCGCGGGCTGCAGCGGCCCACCGGAGACGAAGGTCATGAACTGCTTGGCCGCCTTCACCGCGGCGACCAGCTCCGGCGTCGAGCAGACCCAGCCGATCTTCCAGCCGGTGCAGTTGAACGTCTTCCCGGCGCTGGAGATGCCGACCGTGCGCTCGCGCATGCCGGGGAACGTGGCCAGCGGCAGGTGCTCGGCGTCGTCGAAGACCAGGTGCTCGTAGACCTCGTCGGTGATGACCAGCAGGTCGTGTTCCACGCAGAGCCCGGCGAGGGCGGTCAGCTCGGCGCGGGTGAACACCGTGCCGGTCGGGTTGTGCGGGGAGTTGACCAGGATCGCGCGGGTCTTCGGGGTGATCGCGGCACGCACGGCGTCGGTGTCCAGCGCGAACCGGCCGTCCCGCTCGACCAGCGACACCACGCGCCGGGTGGCCCCGGCCAGCGCGACCGAGGCGGCGTAGGAGTCGTAGTACGGCTCGATCACGATCACCTCGTCGCCGGGTTCGGTGAGCGCGAGCAGGCTGGCGGCGATGGCCTCGGTGGCGCCCGCCGTGACGAGGATCTCGCCGTCGGGGTCGTACTCGAGGCCGTAGCGGGCGCGGTGGGCGCTGATCGCCCGGCGCAGCTCCGGCCGTCCAGGGCCCGGCGGGTACTGGTTCGCGCCGCCGAACAGGGCGTCCTTGGCCGCGTCGAGCATGGCGGCGGGGCCGTCGGTGTCGGGGAATCCCTGGCCGAGGTTGACCGCGCCGGTGGACACCGCCAGCGCGGTCATCTCGGCGAAGATGGTCGAAGTGAACGGCTGCAGGCGTGGGACTAGAGCTGGTTCGCGCACGAGGGTGAATCTTCACGGAGAATGGCGGTGTGGAGCAACTGACGACACCCGCCGACCCACCGGGCGGACTGGCCGGCGAGGAGGCCAAGCGCGCCGGGCTGCGGAAGATGAAGCTGGTCGCGCTGTCCTTCCTGCTCGGCGCGTTCGTGATCTTCCTGCTGGCCAGCTGGGCGCAGTCGCAGGGGTGGCCCGCCTGGGTGGGGTACGTCCGCGCGGCCGCCGAGGCGGGCATGGTCGGTGCGCTGGCGGACTGGTTCGCGGTCACCGCGCTGTTCCGCCACCCGCTGGGGATCAAGATCCCGCACACCGCGATCATCCCGAACAAGAAGGACGCGCTGGGCAAGAGCCTCGGTGAGTTCGTCGGCAGCAACTTCCTGTCCGAGGCGGTGATCCGGGACAAGCTCCGCCGCGTCGGCATCTCCGCGCGGCTCGGGGGCTGGCTGGCGCAGCCGGAGAACGCCGAGCGCGTGACGTCCGAAGTGGCGACCGTGCTGCGCGGCGCGGTGACGGTGCTGCGGGACGACGACGTGCAGGCGGTGGTCGAGCAGGCCGTCGCGCGGCGGCTGCTGGACCGGCCGTGGGGGCCGCCGCTGGGCAGGCTGCTGGCGTCGGTGTTCGCGGACGGGGCGCACCACAAGCTGGTCGACCTGCTGTGCGACCGCGGGTACGAATGGGTGCGGGACAACCACACCTCGATGCTGCGGGTGGTTTCGGACCGGGCGCCGAGCTGGTCGCCGAAGTTCGTCGACGAAATGCTGGCGGACAAGGTCTACGGCGAGGTGCTGTCGTTCGCGTGGGCGATCAAGACCGACGTGAACCACCCGATGCGCCTGGCGCTGGACAAGTTCCTGGTGGAGTTCGCGCAGGACCTGCAGACCGACCCGAAGACGATGGAGCGGGCGGAGCAGGTCAAGCAGCAGGTGATCGAGCACCAGGAGGTGCAGAAGCTCATCGGCTCGGCGTGGGCGACCGCGAAGGGCATGCTGCTGACCGCCGCCGAGGACCCGTCGAGCGAACTGCGCAAACGCGTGCGCGACGGCCTCCTGACCCTGGGCGACAAGCTCGTGTCGGACGATGCCCTGCGCACGAAGGTCGACGGCTGGGTCGAAGGAGCCGCGGCTTACGTGGTGCTGAACTACTCGAACGAAATCACCACGATCATCACGGACACGGTCGAACGTTGGGATGCCGCCGAGACGGCGCAGAAGATCGAGCTGCAGGTGGGACGGGACCTCCAGTTCATCCGCATCAACGGCACCGTCGTCGGCGCCCTGGCCGGCCTGCTCATCTACACCCTCGCCCAACTCCTCTTCTGACCGCTCCATGTCACGAATGTGGCTTTCGAGACGTTCCACGCCCCGAAAGCCACATTCGTGACACCCCGCTACGCTCACGCACCCGAACCCCACGCTCGCGCAGCCGAGTTCCCCACTCAGGCAGCCGAGTTCCCCACTCAGGCAGCCGAGTCCTACGTTCAAGCAGCTGAACCTCACGTTCACGCAGCCGAACTGCACGTTCAGGCAGTCGAGTCCTGCGTTCAGGTAGCCGAGTTCCACGTTCGGGCAGACGAACTGCACGTTCCCGTAGCCGAGTTCTGCGTTCGGCCTGCCGGATGGCGTCAGCGCGGAGGTGGGGCTGCCCGCTCGGGCACGGGACTGATCGCCGCGTGTGCGGAAGGCGGCCGCTGAAGCGGGGAATTCGGCTGCGGGGTTGGAGGACTCGAGTGCCTGAACGTGGAGTTTGGCCGCTCGAGTGTGGGTTCAGGCTCGCGAGTGTGGGGTTCGGCTGCGTCAACGTGCGGCTCGGCTGCCTGAGTGTGGGAGTCGGCTACCCGAGCGTGGGGCTCGGGTGCCTGAGTGTGGGACTCGGCTGTCTGAACGTGCAGTTCGGCTACGGGAATGTGGGGTTCGGCTGCGCGAGCGTGGGGTTCGGGTGCGTGAGCGTGGGTTCGGGTGCCTGAACGTGGGGTTCGGGTGCCTGGGGGTGGGTGGGCGGGGGAGTTATCCACAGGGTGGGGAGTTATCCCCCGGGTTGTCCACAGGTGTGGGGGGTGTGGTAGTGCGTTGCCGCCAGGCTCGGGCTTTTTCCCGGTTGCCGCACGAGCTCATCGAGCACCACGAGCGTGAGCGGTTCCGCGAGCGGTCGTAGAAGGCCCATCGGCAGTCGTCCGCGGGGCAGATTTTGAGGCGGCCGAAGTCCCCCAGCAGGGAGAGGCGAGCGGCGGCCGTCAGGATCGCGCCGACGGCGGTGTCCGCGACGAGGGCCGGGCCATCGGCGCGAACCTCGATACGTACGGGCTCCGACAGGGGAGCCGCCGAAGCCATCGGGTCACCGACCAGCGAGCGCAGCGAAGAGCGAGCCGTGCGCGCTTCCCTGACCGTGCCCGCCCGAAGCGAGCGCGCGGAAGCCCAGGCACGCCAGGAATCGGCGGTCTCCAGCTCGTCGGTGCCGTCGTCCACGTCCAGGGTGTTCAGGAAGTCGAGCACCAGCGTGACGTCGGCTTCCAGGGTGCTGCGCACGCCGCCCAGTGTAGGTTGTGACGCGCCCCACTAACCGTCATACTCGCTACGACGGTTACCCCGACAGGGAGGATCCCACGATGGCCACCGCGGTACCCGCATTCGGCTCCGTCGTGCTCGACTGCGCCGACGCGCCCGAGCTCGCGGCGTTCTACGCCCGGCTGCTCGACTGGCCCGACCCCGAGGGCGACGAGGGCTGGATGACCCTGCGCAATCCCGACGGCGGCCCCAAGATCGAGTTCCAGAGCGTCGCCGAGTTCCGCGCGCCCGAGTGGCCGTCGCCGAAGAAGCCGCAGCAGTTCCACCTCGACCTGACCGTCACCGACATGGAAGCCGCCCACGAGCGCGCGGTGCGCATCGGCGCTCGCCTGCTCGACGACACCAGCTACCACGACGGCAGCGGCTTCCGCGTCTTCGCCGACCCGGCCGGCCACCCCTTCTGCCTCTGCGCGTGCTGAAGCTCACCCATGCGCGCCCGGTTATGCGTAGGCTGGGCCACGTGATTTGTCCGAAGTGCCAGAACCAGATGAGGACGCTGAACAAGAACGGCGTCCACCTCGAACAGTGCGACGGCTGCCGCGGCATCTTTCTCGACCGCGGTGAGCTCGAGCAGATCGTCGCGGCCGAGGGTTCCTACTACGGCGGCGGCGCTCCGGCGCCCTACCCGGGTGGGCACGCGCCGCGCTACGGCGACTCGCCGAAGCCGTTCCGGGGCGGGCACGGGGATTCCCCCAAGCCGTTCCGCGGCGGCCACGGGGACTCGCCGCGGCCGTACGGCGGCCACGGCGGTGGTCGCGGTTACTCGGACTCGCCCCGCGCGCACCGCGGCGGGCACGGCTACGGCGACTCGCCGCGTGCCTACGGCGGGCACGGTCACCGCCGCAAGGGCTTCCTCGAGAACCTTTTCGACTGAGACCTAGTAGTGCTCGACCTGAAGATCTGCCCGGGGTGCGGTGACCGGGGCGACCACCCGGTCACCGGCACCACCCAGCTCCGGTGCGACCGCTGCGGCCACCGCTGGACCTTCCGGCGGTTGCCGCTGTTCGCGCTCACCGGTCCCAGCGGGGCAGGCAAGTCCACGGTGGGCCCCCGCCTGGCCGCCCGGCTCTCCGGCCGGGTCGTCGCGCTGGAGCAGGACGTGCTCTGGACCGGGGTGCTCCGGGAGAACTCGCCGGACGGCTACGGCCACGGCGCCTTCCGCGCCACCTGGCTGCGGATGGCCGCGATGATCCACCAGAGCGCCCGCCCGGTGGTGCTCTGCGGCACGGTCGCGCCGCCCGAGTTCGAGCCGCTGCCCGAACGCGCCTACTTCGACGGCATCCACTACCTCGCGTTCGTCGCCGAGCCCGAAGCGCTGGCCGAGCGGCTGCGTGCCCGGCCGGCCTGGCGCGAGTGGGACGAGCCGCGGATCGCGGAAATGCTGGAGTTCAACGAGTGGCTCCGCGACTCGGCGGCCACTCTCGACCCGCCGGTGGAGTTGTTCGACACCACCAACGCGACCATTGACGAGGCCGTCGATTACGCCTGCACCTGGGTGGAGAAGCGCCTACCCGCCTAACCGCCAGCGGTGCGGGCTGCCCGGTTCGTCCAGCCAGAACTCCTGCCGGTCCCCGTCGACGGTCACGCCGAAGCGCGAACGGCCGGGTTTGCCGAGCTTGCGCCAGCGGACGCGTGCCTGCTCGGCGAGGTCCCAGAGGAATCGCGGACCGCCCTGCGCTACGGAATACCGCCCGTTCCGTTCCGCGTGCCGCACCCAGGAACCGTCGGGGTGCAGCAGGTAGACCACGCCGTCGTCGCCCGGGTACGCGGGCAGCACGCCCTCCAGCTCCAGGCTGGCGAAGAACTCCAGCGGACTCGACGGGCTCAGCACCGCGGAGGCGGGCAGCGAGGTCCGGCGCGAGTGCCCGGCCTCGGTGTCGCGCACCTCGGCCAGCAGGTCACCGGGGTCGGCGTGCCGGTGGGCCCGCAACGGCATGAACCGCCCGTCCTGCGACAGCACGCGCCCGTGCGCGACCGTGCCCTCCTCAGCGACCAGGCGCACCAGGCCCGCGCCGATCGGCCGGTTCAGCGTGGTGACGAGCAGGCCGCCCGGCCGCGTCTGCTCGACCCAGGCCGGTGGGATGCCGGACACCGCGCAGGTGCACAGCACGCGGTCGAACGGCGCGCTGCCGGGGAGGCCGCGGGCGCCGTCGCCGGTGACGCTCTCCGGTTCGTACCCCGCCTCGGCGAGCGCGGCGCCCGCGGTGCGCACCAGCGCCCCATCGATGTCCACAGTGGACACGTTCGTGGCGCCGACGCGGTGGCACAGCAGGGCGGTGTTGTACCCGGTGCCGGTGCCGATCTCCAGCACCCGCGCGCGCTCCCCGGTCCGCAGCGCCTCCAGCATGATCGCCATGATGGTGGGCATGCTGGAGGAACAGGTCGGCGTCCCGGTCACCACGTCCCCCGCGCGGGCCCGGTCCCACGCCGACTCGTCCCCGTCGAGCTGGGTGACCAGCACCTGGTCGGTGTAGACCTGGTCGAGCCAGCCGTCGTCGCCGCGGGCCACCGCGCGCCAGCCGCCGCCGACCGGCACGAAGAACCGCGACAGGAAGGTCTCTCGCGGCACGGCTTCGAACGCGGCGAGCCAGGCGGCTTCGGTCAGCACGCCGGACCGCCGCAGCCGGGCGGTCAGCGCTCGACGCCGGTCCAGTGCCATCGGTCCAGGTTAACGCGGTGAGGTACACCTCACCCGATGGTTGCAAGCAGAGTGCTTGCAGGAGCTAGCACTGCCGCGTACCGTCGGTGGTGTCGAGAGGAGAGAGGGTTCCGCGGATGACCGATCAGGGCGAGCAGCACAGCAAGCCGATGGACAAGGTCGCCGACATCGCCTCCGACATCGGTGAGTACATCCGCCAGCAGCGCAACAGCGCGAAGATCTCGTTGCGCCAGCTGTCGAAGCTCGCCGGGGTGTCCAACCCGTACTTGAGCCAGATCGAGCGCGGGGTGCGCAAGCCGAGCGCGGAGATCCTGCAGCAGATCGCCAAGGGCCTGCGCATCTCCGCCGAGGCGCTGTACGTGCAGGCCGGGATCCTCGACCTGCCGAAGGGCGGGCCGGTCGGCGACGCGATTCGCGCCGACCCCGAGCTCACCGAACGGCAGAAGCAAGTCCTGCTCGACGTGTACGAGTCGTTCCGCCGTGAAAACCACGTGGCGGAGGCGACCGCGAAGCCACCAGCCGAGCGCCCGGTGGGCGCCACTGGCGAAGACAGCCACAAGGAGTGAGAACCGGATGAGCACCCCCACCAACCAGCGCACCGACGAAGCCCGCAAGAACCTCAACGCCGCACTGGAGCAGGTGCGCACCCCGCTGCTGGCCGCGCTGGGCGCGGGCAACCTGGCCGCCGAGGCCGTGGCCGACGCGGTGAACAAGGCCAAGGCCCGGGTGACCGAGAGCAGCGAGACCGCGCGCAAGAACATCGAGGAACTGCCCTCCGACGTGGAGACCCTCCGTGAGCGGCTGGACCCGGCCGAGCTGCGCAAGGTGATCGACGAGTACACCGACGCCGCGCTGAAGCTGTACCACCGCCTCGCCGAGTCCGGTGAGCAGGCCTGGGACCGCTTCGCCGCGCAGCCGCAGGTCAAGAAGGCCATCGACCAGCTGGAAGACGCCGTGCACACCGCGCAGGAGCGCGTCGAGGGCGTCTCGGTCGAGACCCGCGAGCGCGTCGAGGACGTGCTGGGCAAGGTGACCCGCAAGACCCGTTCCGTGGGTGAGAAGACCGCGCGCCGCGTGGAGCGGGTCGCGGACGAGGCCGCCGAGAACGTCGAGGAGTTCGGCGACGACGTGGCGCACGAGGTCCGCAGCGCGAGCCGCAAGGCCGCCAACCGGACCGCGCCGAAGCCGGCCGCCACGACCACCCGCAAGACCACCACGACCAGCACCGCGAAGAAGACCAGCCCCAACACCAGCACCCCGAAGACCGACAAGTAGGTCTCCGGCCGCGCACCAGGCCCCGGCACCCCTCTGGAGTGCCGGGGCCTGAGCCGTTCGCCCGGTTTGCCGTACCCTGGCACCGTGCCGTTAATCGCATTGTGGATCGTCGACATCATCCACTGGCTCGGGGTGGTGGCTGGCGCGTTCGCCTTCCTGCACTCGCTGACCCAGCGGGCGGACGCCTACACCGCGGCGGACCGCAAGACCAAGCCGATCTGGATGGCCATCACCGGCGGCAGCACGGCGGCGATGGCGTTGTTCGGGTTCTACGGCCCCGGCATGATCTTCTGGCTGGCCGGACTGGTCGCCTCCCTGGTCTACATCGTGGACGTCCGCCCCAAGCTCATCGAGGTCCAGCGCGGCGGCCACAACTGGTGATTATGGCCGGCCCCTCGCCCACCACCACCCTCAACGGACGCGCTTCGCGCGGCTAGCCTGGGCCGGGTGACCACCTCCTGGACCATCGCCGGTTCCCTGTCCGTCGAACCGGCCGCACTGCGCACCGATCTGCTCGCCGAGCCCGTGGCCAAGGCACTGGCCGCGCTGGACCTCGAAGCCGGCGTCGCCGCCATCGATCCCGAGCTCGCCGACACCGCCGCCTTCTGCGAGGCCTACGGCTCCCCGCTCGCCGCGTCCGCCAACTGCGTGGTCGTCTCCGGCAAGCGCGCCGGTGAGGTCCGCTACGCCGCCGCGATGGTGCTCGCCACCACCCGCGCGGATGTGAACAACGTCATCAAACGCCGTCTCGACGTGCGCAAAGCCAGTTTCGCGCCGATGGCCGAAGCGGTCGAGCTGACCGGCATGGAGTACGGCGGCATCACCCCGGTCGGGCTGCCCGGCGGCTGGCCGATCCTGGTGGACCAGGCCGTGGCCGACGCCCCCGAGCTGGTGATCGGCAGCGGGATCCGCGGCAGCAAGCTGCTCGTCTCCGGCGCGCTGCTCGCGTCCCTGCCCGGCGCCGAGGTCATCGAGGGCTTGGGCAAGCCGGTCGCCTCGTGACGTCGGTCTGGCTGCGCTACCTCAACGCCGCCGACATCGATTCGCTCGGCGTGACCGGCGCGGACATCGTCGACGCGGTCGAAGACGTGCTGCACGACCACGGCGAGGACCGCGTGGTCTTCGAGCCGCGCACGCACCTCGTGCCGGACAACGGGGGCAAGGGCCACTTCAACGTGCTGCGCGGGCACCTGTCGTCGCAGCAGGTCAGCGGGGTGAAGGTGGTCGGCGACTTCGTCGGCAACTTCGAGCGCGGCCTGCCGAGCGAGATGGCGCTGATCCTGCTGCTCGACCCGGACACCGGCATGCCGCGTGCCATCGTCGACGGCACCATGATCACCGACGCGCGGACCGGCGCGATGACCGCGGTCGGGGCGAAGTACCTGGCGCGGAAGGACTCCCGTGTGCTCGGGCACATCGGCGCGCGCGGCACCGCCTGGTGGAACGTGGTACTGCTGGACTCGCTGTTCGACTTCGCCGAGATCCGGGTGACCAGCAAGCGGCCGGAGTCGCGGGAGGCGTTCGGCGAGCAGCTGAGCGAGCACCTCGGCAAGCCGGTGCGGGTGCTCGACAACGCCGCGGACACGCTGGACGGCGCCGACATCATGGTCGAGGCGTCCCGGCTGGTCGAGCCGGAACCGCTGGTGCGCAAGGAGTTCCTGCGCCCGGGCAGCTTCCTGGTGCCGTACGGGACGATCAGCGCGCTGGAACTGGACCTGCTCGACGTGGTCGACAAGGTCGTGGTGGACAACTGGCGCGAGTCCCAGTCCGGCAACCCCGAGTTCGGTGCGCTGCGACCGCAGCTCAACGCCGGGATCCTGACCGAGGAACGCGTGCACGCCGAGATCGGTGACGTGGTCGCGGGCAAGCGACCCGGCCGTGAGAACGACGACGAGCGCGTCCTGTTCTGGCACCGTGGACTGTCCACAACGGACCTTTCGGTGGCGAACATGATCCTGCGCCGCGCCGAGGCGGCCGACGTCGGCACCATGCTCCCGTACCGATGATCTCGGCGCCGGAGGAGCTCGACGCCGCGGCGATTCTCGCGGTGGCGGAAGGAAAGCGGGTCGAACTGGCGCCCGAGCTGCTGGCGTCGGTGGCGGCGAACCGGGCGCTGGTGCTCGACGCGCTGACGGCCGCCGCGCGTCCGGTCTACGGCGTGAACACCGGCATGGGGCGCATGGTCGACGTGGTGCTGTCGGCCGAAGAACAAGCCACGCACCAGCGTCGGCTGCTGATCGGCCGGGCGGTCGGCGGGCCGCCGTGGTTGCCGGAACGGGACGTCCGCGCGGTGTTCGCGGTGCGGTTGCGCGGAATGCTGCTGCCGTCCACGGGTGCCAGTGCCGAAGCGGTATCGTTTCTGGTGGACCGCCTCGGTGACGGGTTCGTCCCGGCGGTTCCCGGTGACGGAATCGGTTGTGCTGGCGAAATCATCCCGTTGAGCCACGCGTTCCAGACGTTCCTCGGCATCGGCCGCATGCTCGACGGGCAGCCCGCCGCGGAGGCGCTCGAAGTTCGAGGCGTCGAGCCGTACGTGCCTGGGCCGAAGGAGGGGCTGACCTTCATCCAGGGTGCGCCGATCGCCACCGCGCACGCGATCCTCCGTGGTGCGGAAGCGAAGCAGGTGGTCGACCTGGTCGCGGCGGCCGAGTTCCCGGTCCGGCCGGGGACCGTGCAGCCGCCGGTTTCCGTGCGGGTGGGTGCGCGGGCGACCGCGCATGCCCGCCGCGTGCTGGCCGAGTTGGCCGACGAGGTCGAGCGCGCCTTCGCCGTCACCGACTCGCCCGCCTTCGTGGACGGCGGGTTCGTCTCCACCGACGCTTTCCACGCGGCCGACCTCGGGCTCCGGATGGACGCGGTGAGCGCGGCGCTCGCGCACCTCGGCGAGATCAGCGTCCAGCGGCTGCACCGCCTGCTCGACGAACGGTTCAGCGGGCTCAACCCGCAGCTGGCCGTGGTCCCAGGACCGCAGACCGGGCTCACTCCGCTGCACAAGCGAGCCGTCGGCGAGTTGCACGCTCTGCGACGGCTCGCCACTCCCGCCACGCTCGGCTCGATCGACACCTCCAATGGTCAGGAGGACGTGCAAGCGTTTGCGTGTGCTGCCGGAGAGCAGTTGCGGGAGGCGGTCGAGCGACTGCTGACGATCACCGTCTGTGAACACATCGGCCTGGCGCAGGCGGCCTTCCTGCGCGGTGAACCGAACGGACTGATCGAGCCGTTGACCGAGGACCGGCCGCTGGGACCGGAGATCGAGGAACTGGTCAGGAAATGGTCGCCTTGGCGCGACTGGGGAGCTCGTTCTTCCGCGTGATCCGCAGTCCGCGCGGCACGGTGAACCGCGTGAGCAGCGAGAACGCGCCTTCGCAGACCAGCGCGAGCACGATTACCGCGATGCCGCCGCCGAGGATTTCGCCGTAACCACCGGCGCCCTGGGCGAACCCGTCGACGATGTAGCGCCCGAGGCCGCCGCCGTCGTTCACGATCGCGCCGATCGCCACCGTGGCCACCAGCTGCAGGAACGCCACGCGGGCGCCGGCCAGCACCACCGGCAGCGACAACGGGAGTTCGATGCGCAGCATGATCTGGCCTTCGGTGTACCCGGTGCCGCGCGCGGCGTCCACCGGCGCCTGGTCGAGGCTGGTGACCCCGGCGTAGGTGTTGGTGAACAACGGCGGCAGCGCGAGCGCGACCAGCGCGATCAGCAGCGGCCAGAAGGTGGTGTCGACCTCCCACCGGCTGGCCAGGAACCAGAACAGGATGATCAGCCCGAAGCTCGGGATGGCGCGGCCGATGTTCACCGCGCTGGAGGCGAGGAACGCGGCCCGGCGGTAGTGCGCGAGCCAGAGCGCGAGCGGGATGGTCAGCAGCGCGGCGATGACCAGCGACAGCAGGGAAAAGCTCAGGTGCTCGACCGTGCGGTACGGGATGCCGGACGGATCGGTGAAGCTCCAGCGGCCCGGCTCCCCGAGCCAGGCGGCGAGCTGGTCGAAGACGTTCATCCGCGGGCCTTCCGCGTCCAGGGCGCGAGTGCGCGTTCGCTCAGCCACAGCAGCAGGTCGACCAGCACGGCGAGCAGGATGGACAGGCCGATGCCGACGATGATCGCGGTCGGGTTCGGCGTGGTGGTCTGGATGCCCTGGCGGATGAAGAAACCGAGGCCGCCCATGCCGAGCATGGAGGTCACGGTGACCAGGCCGATGGTGGTCACCGCGGCCACCCGCAGCCCCGCGATGACCACCGGCAGCGCGAGCGGCAGTTCCACCCGGAACAGCAGGTTGACCCTGGTGAAACCGAGGCCGATGGCGGCCTCGCGGACCTCGGTGGGCACCTGCTGCACGCCGGTGACGATGTTGCGCACCAGGATGAGCAGGGTGTAGGTGGCCAGCGGGATGACCGCGGTGGTGAACGACAGCCCGGTGAACGGGACGAGCAGCGCGAAGGCGCCGAGGCTGGGGATCACGTACAGCGCGCCCGCCGCGCTCAGCGTCACCGGGTAGAACCAGCGCCAGCGCAGGGAGAGCACGGCCAGCCCGACCGAGAGCACCAGCCCGATGCCGAGCGCGGTGGCGGTCAGCGAGACGTGCTCGGTGAAGCGGGTGACGATGTTGTCCGCGTTCCGCTCCACCCAGCGCCATTCGAACAGCGGCCGGTCGCTCTGAGCTGCGAAGAGTGTTCGCACCGCGTGAGCCTACCCCGGATGGAGGCAGTGTTCCCGGAAGTTGGGAACCGGTCCCGGTTGCGTCTCGACATGTGGATGAATGTCGTAGCAGACGGTTAGCGTTGCCTCTCCCGGATGAAAAGGAACTTCCCATGCGCAGGACTTTCCGGCTGGCCGCCGTGCTGGCCGCCGCGACGCTCGGCCTCGCTGCCTGTGGTGGCGGCGGAGACGACGCTGCCGCGCCCGCCGAGGGCAAGGGTGGCGCGCCGATCGTGCTCGCTTCCTTCAACTTCACCGACAGCGTGATCCTCGCCGAGCTGTACGGCGCCGCGCTGGAGGCGAAGGGGTATCCGGTGGAGCGCAAGCTGAACATCGGCTCGCGCGAGCTGATCTACCCGTCGCTGCAGAAGGGTGAGCTGCAGTTCATCCCCGAGTACCAGGGCGCGGCGATCGTCAACGGGTTCAACGAGACCGCCCCCAAGGACGCCGCCTCCGAGCACGCCAAGCTCACCGAGCTGTTCGCGAAGTCGAACATCGGGCTGCTGGACTACGCGCCCGCCGAGAACAAGAACACCTACCTGGTGAAGGCCGACCTGGCGCAGGCGCAGGGCCTGGTGAAGATCGGCGACCTGAAGAAGCTGCCGAACGTGGTGGTGGCCGGTGGGCCGGAGTGCGAGAAGCGGCCGACCTGCTTCGCCGGCATCCGCGACACCTACGGCGTCAACGCCACCTTCCAGGCGGTGCAGGAGGCCGGGCCGCGGGTGGAGCAGCTGCGGTCCGGCGCGGTCACGGTGATCCCGGTCGACTCGGTGAACCCACTGGTGGGTGACCCGGCGTTCAAGGCGCTGGAGGACGATCTGGCGATCGTGCCGACCGAGAACGTGGTGCCCGCGGTGGCGAAGAAGGTGCTCGACGAGCGCGGCCCCGACTTCGCGGCCACGGTGAACGCGGTCAGCGCGAAGCTGACCACCGAGGAACTCCGGGGCCTGAACAAGCTGGTCGACTCCGACGGCGAACTGCCCGCCGACGTCGCGAAGGAGTGGCTGGCCACCCAGGGGCTGATCTAGGGCGGAGAATGGACTTCGGCCCCACCGCGAGGCGGGGCCGAAGACAGCCTCTGTGAAGGAGCTTGAGTATGGGCAAGGTCACCGCCACCGCGGAGCGCAGGATCGACGCGCCGGTGGAGAAGGTGCGCGAGCTGGTCGCCGACTACACCGCGCGGCCGAAGATCCTCACCGAGCAGTATCGCGACTACGAGGTGGTCGAGGGCGGCAACGGCTCGGGCACGGTCGCCAAGTGGAAGCTGCAGGCGACCTCGAAGCGCGTGCGTGACGTCGCGGCCACCGTTTCCGAGCCGGAGCCCGGCACCCTGGTCGAGACCGACGCCAACTCCACGATGGTGACCACCTGGACCGTGCGCGAGCTCGGCGGGGGCAGCATGGTGCGCATCGAGACCAGCTGGAACGGCGCGGGCGGCATCGGCGGGTTCTTCGAGAAGACCTTCGCGCCGGGCGGGCTCAAGCGCATCTACGCCGGTGTCCTGCAGAACATCGAAAAAGAGGTCTGAGCGGTGAGTGAAGCTACCGAGGTCCGGCTCGCCAAGCGGCCGCACGGCCTGCCCGCGCACACGGACTTTTCCATTGTGGACACCGATGTCCCCTCGCCCGCGGCGGGGCAACTGCTGGTGCGCAACGAGTTCATCAGCGTGGACCCGTACATGCGCGGCCGGATGTCGGAGGCCAAGTCGTACGCGGAGCCGTACGAACTGGGCAAGGCGATGTACGGTGGCGCGGCCGGCGAGGTGATCGAGTCCACTGTGGATGGATTCGCCCCCGGGGACAAGGTGGTGCACCAGCTCGGCTGGCGCACGCACGCCGTGGTCGACGCCAAGCACGTGGCGAAGGTCGACGCGGAACTGGCGCCGCTGAGCAGCTACCTGGGTGTGCTCGGCATGACCGGGCTCACCGCCTGGGTGGGGCTGCACGAGATCGCGCACTTCTCGCCCGACGACACGGTTTTCGTCTCGGGCGCGGCCGGTGCGGTCGGCACGGTCGCCGGTCAGCTGGCGAAGCTCAAGGGCGCGAAGCGGGTGATCGGCAGCGCGGGCTCGGCGGAGAAGGTCCGGTTCCTGACCGAGGATCTCGGCTTCGACGCCGCGTTCAACTACAAGGACGGGCCGGTCGCCGCGCAGCTGGCCGAGGCCGCCCCGGACGGTATCGACGTGTACTTCGACAACGTCGGCGGTGAACACCTCGAAGCGGCGATCGAAGCGGCGAACGTGCACGCGCGGTTCGCGGTGTGCGGGATGATCTCCACCTACAACGACACCCAGGCCGTGCCGGGCCCGCGGAACCTGATGAAGATCGTCGGGAAGCGGTTGCACATCCAGGGTTTCCTGGTCTCCGACCACGGCGCCAAGCAGCCGGAGTTCGTCGCGGAGGTGGCGCCGCTGGTCACCGGCGGGCAGCTGAAGTACTCCGAGACCGTGGTCGACGGCATCCGCAACGCGCCGCAGGCGTTCATCGACCTGCTGGGCGGCGCCAACACCGGGAAGATGCTGGTCCGTGTCTGAGCCGATCGTGTACGGGGCCGGCTGGTGCCCCGATGTCCGCCGGAGCCGCGCCCTGCTGGACCGTGAGGGCGTCGAATACCGCTATGTCGACGTGGAAGCCGATGCGGAGGCGGAGGCCCGCGTCCGCTCGCTCCAGGATGGCGCCCGCCGCATCCCGACCATCGTCTTCGACGACGGCACCTTCCTGGTCGAACCCACCGACGAGGCGCTCTCCGCCCACCTGGCGAGATGACGCCCATGCCGTGAATGTGGCTTTCACGGCACATTCCGCCGTGAAAGCCACATTCACGGCACTCGCCGGTCAGAAGACGACGGTGCGGTTGCCGTGCACCAGTACGCGGTTCTCCAGGTGCCACCGCAGGCCCTTCGCCAGGGTGAACTTCTCGATGTCCCGCCCCTTGCGCACCATGTCGGCGACCGAATCGCCGTGGCCGACGCGGATGACGTCCTGCTCGATGATGGGCCCGGCGTCGAGGTCCGCGGTGACGTAGTGGCAGGTCGCCCCCACCAGTTTCACGCCCCGCGCGTGCGCCTGGTGGTACGGCCGCGCGCCGATGAACGAGGGCAGGAAGCTGTGGTGGATGTTCAGCGCCCGTCCCGCCCACGCCGCGCACAGCTCCGCGGGCAGGATCTGCATGAACCGCGCCAGCACGATCGCGTGCGGGTCGTGGGCGTCGACCAGCGAGCGCACCCGCTCGAACGCCTCCGCCTTGCCGCCGGCCGGGAACGGCACGTGGTGGAACGGGATGCCGTGCGCGCGGGTGATGTCGCCGAGCGAGTCGTGGTTGCCGATCACCGCGCTGACGTCCACGTCCAGCTCCCCGGAGGCGACCCGCCCGAGCAGGTCGTACAGGCAGTGCCCCTCCTTCGAGACCAGGATCACCACGCGGCGCCGCTCGGCGGTGTCGACCACCGTCCAGTCCGTGTCGCTGCCCAGCGAGCGCGCCACCCCGGCGAACCGCGCGCGCAGCTCGTCGACGTCGAACGGCAGCGAGTCGGCGCGCACCTCCTGCCTGGTGAAGAACCAGCCGGTCTCCGGATCGGTGTGGTAGGCGGCTTCGACGATCCAGCCGCCCGCTTCGGCGAGGAAGGCGGCGATGCGCGCGACGATCCCGGTCCGGTCGGGACAGCCGAAGGTGATCACGTATCTGCGTTCTGACGGTGGCACGGTTGTCCATCCTTCCCCGTGCGCCCCGCCACGGCGCGCCGGGCCACCTCCAGAAGAACGACCACCGCCAGCCCGGCGCCGAACGCCAGCACCAGGCCCTTCACCGGCTCACCGCTGAATCCCGCGCCCCCGAGCAGGCCGAGCACCACGCTGTAGACCGCCCAGATCGACGCGCCGAGCGCGTCCAGCGCGACGAACCGCCGCAGCGGGTACCGCATGGTCCCGGTGGCCAGGCCCGCCGCGACCCGACCGCCCGGCAGGTACCGGGCACCGATGATCAGCAGCGCGCCGCGCTCGGCCACCGTCCGCCGCGCCCACGCGTACCGCCGGGCGCCCTTCTCCCCGCGGTGCAGCCGGGCCACCACGGCCGGGCCCGCCGTGCGCCCGATGGCGTGGCTGAGCAGGTCGCCACCGAAGGCACCGGTCGCCGCGATCACGGCTAGCAGTGCTAGCGCGCCGAAGTCCATTCCGACTAGCACTGCTAGGCCCACCACCGCGGTCTCGCTCGGCATGAACGGCAGCAGCGCGTCCAAGGCGGACACCGCGAAGACCAGCAGCCACAACCACGGCGAACCGAGTGCGGCCTGCAGGAAGTCGAGCACGTGCTCATCGTCGGCAACCGCGGTGACGCCCCGGGATGATCGGGGTGAATATTCAGCGTGGGGCGACGCTCGAATAGGGCACGGTCACCTCGCCGAGCCGCCAGCGCGCCCGCCGGTCGAGCACCGGCCAGCCCCGCCCGGCCAGCAGGCGCACCGCCTCGGCCCACCGCGCCCGCGGTCCGAACGCCTGGTGCCCGGCCGCGGTGTCCCAGCAGGCGTCGAACAACGACAGGAACTCGTGCACCGGTTCACCGGGCACGTTGCGGTGGATCAGCGACTTCGGCAGTCGCTCGGCGATGCCGGACGGCCGGTCCAGGCTCGCCGCGCGGCAGGACAGCGTCAGCGTCCGGGGTCCCTCGTCCGACACCGTGATCCACGCGCACCGGCGGCCGATCTCGTCGCAGGTGCCCTCCACCAGCAGGCCACCGGGCGCGAGCCCGTCGAGGATGGTCTTCCACGCCCCTTCGACCTCGTCCTCGGCGTACTGCCGCAGCACGTTGAACGCCCGCACCAGCACCGGTCGCGCGCCCGCCAGCTCGAACCCGCCGCGCCGGAAGTCCAGCCACGGCGGATCGGCGGCGGGCGCGGCCGCGGCGACGCGCTCGGGGTCCAGTTCGAGGCCCAGCACGCGCACGCGCGGGGAGATCGTCCGCAGCCGCTGGGCCAGTTCCACCGTGGTCACCGGTGACGCGCCGTAACCCAGATCGACGACCAGCGGCTCGGCCGCCCGCAGCACAGCGGCGATCGACGGGGTGCCGGTCAGCCAGCGATCGACGCGGCGGAGCCGGTTCGGGTTCGTGGTTCCTCGGGTGGGTGCGCCTACCGGGACGGTCAGCCGTCCGCGAGCCACTTCGCGGTGAATTCGGCTTCACGCACCAGCAGCCTGGTCACCTGCTCGGCGATCACCTGTTCCAGCTTGGCGCCGACCAGCGGGATGCGGACGCGCACCTCGCCACTGGTGATCAACGTCGCACCGGTGCCGTTCGGCACCAGCTCGGTGCGCGCGGTGATCTCCCCCGGCACGCCCTGGACGGTGGCCTTCGCGGTGCCGGTGTAGCGGTCGCCGGTGTGCTCCCACACCTGCTCGCGGTGCACGATCAGATCGCCCTTGTGGATCGTGCGGACCGCCTGCGGCAGCTGGTCCGCGCCGATGCCCTGGACGAGTTTGTACGCCGCCCGGTGCTCGTCGGCGGTGTGCTCCGGCAGCCCGGCGTGCTTGCCGCCCAGCAGGTCGAGGCGGGCGCGCAGGACCTCTTCGGCCGACTGCGCGTCGTAGACCTCGTCCACGCTCTGCGCGAACTCCGCGCGGTGCTCGATACGGGATGCCATGAGCGGGACAGTACCGTTCGGGGGCGTGAGCACTCTCGAAACTCCCACCCAAGCCGGTCTGAGCGAGCACACCACGCTGCGCCTCGGTGGCCCGGCGCGCCGGTTCGCCGAAGCCTCGACCAGCGACGAACTGGTCGAAGCGGTGCGGGCCGCGGACGCCGCGGGCGAGCGGCTGCTGCTGCTCGGGGGTGGCTCGAACCTGGTCGTCGCCGACGAGGGCTTCGACGGTGGGGTGCTCAAGATCGCCACCAAGGGCCGCACGCTCCGGCAGGACGGCCCCGTGGTGCACGTCACCGCCGAAGCCGGCGAGAACTGGGACGAGTTCGTCGAGTGGACCGTGCGCAACGGCCTCGGCGGGCTGGAGTGCCTGTCCGGCATCCCCGGGCTGGTCGGCGCGACGCCCATCCAGAACGTCGGCGCCTACGGCTTCGAGATCGGCGACCTGCTGCGCTCGGTCCGCCTGCTGGACCGCCGCACCCGCGACGTGCGGACCCTGGTCAAGGAGCAGTTGCGCCTGGGTTACCGCACCAGCGTGCTCAAGGGCACCGACCACGGCGTGGTGCTCTCCATCGACGTCGACCTGCACGGCGACGGCCTGTCCAGCCCCATCCGGTACGCGGAACTGGCCAGGAAGCTCGGCGTGGACATCGGCGCGCGGGTGCCGGCGGGCACCGTGCGCGAGGCGGTCCTCGAACTCCGCCGCGGCAAGGGCATGGTGCTCGATCCGGACGATCACGACACCTGGAGCGCCGGTTCCTTCTTCACCAACCCGATCCTGCCCGAGGCGAACGTCCCGGCGGTGCTGGAACGGATCGCCGGGGTGGTCGGCGCGGACGTGCAGGTGCCGCAGTACCCCGCCGACAATGGGGTGAAGCTGTCCGCCGCGTGGTTGATCGAACGGGCCGGTTTCGGCAAGGGTCATCCCGGGGCCGGTGGCCGGGTTTCCTTGTCCACCAAGCACACCCTCGCGCTGACCAACCGCGGCTCGGCCACCACGGCCGAACTGCTGGCGCTGGCGCGGGAGGTGCGCGACGGGGTTGAGAAGCGCTTCGGGGTGGAACTCCACCCGGAACCCCTGCTGATCAATTGCCGGTTGTGAGCTGGGCCGCGAGCAACCGCGACCGGTCCGGCGGCGTCTAGGGGACGAGTGGGTTCTCCGGGAGCAGGGGCCGGGGGACCGGGGACATGGAGGTGTGCGGTGTTTCAACGGCGGACGGTTCTGCGGGCGGCGGCGGTGACTCCGGTGGTGCTTTCACCCATCGTGCTGGCCGCCTGCTCGGGTGACGAAGGTGGCGGGACCAATCCCGGCGGTGGCCAGCCGCAGCAACCCGAGCCGCCCAAGGCCGTGCTCACCGCGGAACCCGCGGTGGACGCGAAGGACGCGCCGGTGGTGAAGCCGGTCACGGTGAAAGTGACCGAAGGCACCCTGACCGAGGTCAAGGTGACCAACCCGGAGGGCAAGGAGCTCGAAGGCGCGCTGAACCCGGAGAAAACGGTCTGGACCAGTTCGGAGCAACTCGGGTACGGCAAGTCCTACACCTACGCGGCGAAGGCCTCGGGCAGCGACGGCAAGCCGGTCGAGCTGGCCGGGAAGTTCGACACGGTCAAGCCCGCCAAGGTGATCCGCGCCACGCTCAACCCCGGTGACGACGCCGAGGTCGGCGTCGGCATGCCGATCAGCGTGAAGTTCGAGGCCGCGGTCAGCGATCGCAAGGCGGCGCAGGCCGCACTGGAGGTGAAGACCTCGAAGGAGGTCGAAGGCGGCTGGGCGTGGCTGTCCGACCGGCAGGTCAACTGGCGGCCGAAGGAGTACTGGCCGGCCGGCACCGTGGTCGAGGTCGCCGCCAAGCTCTACGGCGTGGACCTGGGCAAGGGCGTCTACGCCAAGGCCGACGTCACCACGAAGTTCAAGATCGGCCGCAACCAGGTGGTCAAGGTGAACACCCCGGACCACGTGATGAAGGTCTACCGCGACGGTTCCGAGCACGCGAGCTACCCGTGCAGCAACGGCAAGGACGCGGACCCGAACCTGAACACGCCGAACGGCACGCTGATCGTGATGACCAAGGAACCCACCTCGATCTTCGACAACGCGCGCTACGGCTACACCAACGTCAAGAAGAAGTGGTGCTGCCGCATCTCCAACCACGGCGAGTTCATCCACGAGAACGAGGAGAACCGCGGCAACATCGGCAAGGCGAACACCTCGCACGGCTGCGTCAACCTGCTCGAAGCCGACGCCAAGGCGTACTTCGACTCGGCGCTGATCGGCGACCCGGTGGAGATCACCGGCTCGCAGGCCAGTATGCCGACGACCTCCGATGTGATGGACTGGTTGCTCGACTGGAAGACTTGGCAGTCCAAGTCGGCAATCTAAGGACCCCTCCTTGCTCACCGAAGTCGTCGGTGCCGGGGGTGTGCGGCTCAGCCTGCGCGTAGCGGGTGCGGCGAACGCCTCGGCCATCGTTCTCGTGCACGGCTGGGCGCAGTCGTCGCTGGCCTGGTCGGCGCAACTGGCCGACCAGGACCTGACCCGGCACTACCGGCTGGTCGCGGTGGACCTGCGTGGCCACGGCGGGTCCGACGTGCCCGCACTCGGCTACGACGACCCGCGTGCCTGGGCCGAGGACCTCGCCGCGGTGCTCGACTTCGCCGGCAACGGCGCGCCCGTGGTGCTGGTCGGCTGGTCCTACGGCGGGTTGGTGATCACCGACTACCTGCGGGTGCACGGCACCACGAACATCGCGGGCGTGGTGCTGACCGGCGCGATCACCGAGATCGGGCGGAACCGGCCCGGCGGCCGGATCGGCCCGGCCATGCGTGCCGCGCTGCCCGCCGCGCTGTCCGACGACCCCGGTGAAGCCGTGCCCGCGCTGACCGCCCTGTGCTCCGGGATGTCCGCGCGGCCGGTGGACGGCCCGCTGACGCAGTCGCTGCTCGGCACCAGCCTTTCGGTGCCGCCCGCGGTGCGTGCGGCGCTGTTCCGCCGGGACGTGGACAGCTCCGTGGTGCTCTCCGGGCTCGACGTCCCGGCGCTGGTCATCCACGGTACGGACGACCAAGTGGTGGATCTCTCCGCCTCCGAATACGCCGCGGGGAAGATTGCGGGTGCCCGAACGCGTTGGATGCCAGGGACAGGGCACCTTCCGTTCGTCGAGGCCGCCGCGGAGTTCAACTCGGCGCTCAGCCAGTTCGCCGGCGAACGATTCGCCCACTGAGCTGCGCGGAGTGAACAAGGAGCGACCACGTGACGGTCACGTTGCACAGGGCCACGCGCTGGCCACGCCGGGTTGCGGTGCTGTCGGTGCACACCTCGCCACTGGAGCAGCCGGGTACCGGTGACGCCGGCGGGATGAACGTCTACATCAGCCAGACCGCCACCGAGATGGCCCGCCGCGGGATCAGCGTCGAGGTGTTCACCCGCGCCACCTCCTCCGAGCAGCCGCCGGTGGCCGAGCTGGCGCCGGGCGTGCTGGTGCGGCACGTGCCCGCCGGGCCGTTCGAGCCGCTCGGGCGCGACGAACTGCCTGCGCAGCTGTGCGCGTTCACCTCGGGCGTGCTGCGCACCGAGGCCTTCCAGGACCCGGGCCACTACGACGTGATCCATTCGCACTACTGGCTGTCCGGCCAGGTCGGGTGGCTCGCGCGCGACCGGTGGGGCGTGCCGCTGGTGCACACCGCGCACACGCTGGCCAAGGTGAAGAACGCGCTGCTCGCCGAGGGGGACACCCCGGAGCCGCGCACGCGGGTGATCGGCGAGGAGCAGATCGTCGCCGAGGCCGACCGGCTGGTGGCGAACACCGCGGTCGAGGCCCGTGAGCTGGTCAGCTTGTACGGCGCGTCCCCGAAGGCCGTGCACACGGTTTCGCCGGGCGTGGACCTGGACCGCTTCACCCCGGGGTCGAAGCACGTCGCCCGCGCCGCGCTCGGCCTGCCGCGGGACGCGGTCGTGCTGGCCTTCGCCGGGCGCATCCAGCCGCTCAAGGCACCCGACGTGCTGCTGCACGCGGCCGCGGCCATGCTGCGGCGCGACCCGGACCTGGCCGACCGGCTGGTGGTGCTGATCGTCGGCGGCCCGTCCGGCAGCGGGCTCGACCAGCCGCAGGCGCTCAAGGAACTGGCGGTCACCCTCGGTATCGAACGGCAGACGCGGTTCCTGCCACCGCAGCCCGGCGCGGCGCTCGTCGATGTTTACCGGGCGGCCGACGTGGTAGCCGTGCCCAGTTACAACGAGTCGTTCGGGTTGGTGGCGGTGGAAGCGCAGGCTTGCGGCACGCCGGTGGTGGCCGCCGAGGTCGGCGGGCTGCCGGTCGCGGTGGCGCACGGGGTGTCCGGGCTGCTGGTGCCGACGCACCGCGCGCGGGACTGGGCCGGTGCGCTGGCCTCGGTCGCGCTCAAACCCGAGTGGCACGCGGAACTCGCGGCGAACGCCGTGCAGCACGCGCGCCGCTTTTCCTGGCGGCGCACCACCGACGCGTTGCTGGATGCCTACGCCGAGGCGTCGGTGTCCTTCGGGGCGTTCCGGACGGAGGTAGCGGTTTGACCGCGGACAGCGTGATCAGGTCCACTTTGGACGCAGCGGGATTGTCCTACGAGCAGAAGGGTGACGGGCGGTACTTCGTCACCCTGCCCGGTACCAAGAAGCTGCAGACCAACTGCTGGCTGATCGCCGGTGAGCACGCGTTCTCGGTGGAGGCGTTCGTCTGCCGCCGACCGGACGAAGCACACGAAGAGGTTTACCGGTACCTGTTGCGCCGCAACGCGAAGCTCTACTCGGTGCACTACACAGTGGACGCCATCGGGGACATCTACCTGGTCGGCAGGCTGGCGCTGGACGCGGTCACCGAGGCCGAGCTGGACAAGATCCTCGGCCAGGTGCTCGAAGCCGCCGACGGCGACTTCAACACGCTGCTGGAGATCGGCTTCGCCACCTCGATCAAGCGGGAATGGGACTGGCGGGTCTCGCGGGGTGAGTCGCTGGCGAACCTGCAGGCGTTCAAGCACCTGATGGAGCCGGAGTCGGCGGCCGCCGGACCGGTGATGGATTCGTGATGCCCGGCGTGCAACTGTCCTGACCCCGGCTTCCGTCTACCCGCCCATGAAGCGCATGGGACAGAGACGTGGGGCGCTGGTGGCGCTCGTACTGGGGGCCATGGTGCTGGGCGGGTGCACCGCCGAGGACAAGGGGTCGACGGGTTCGGCTGCGGCGCCGGAGATGGCGACACCGGGCGCGGCGGCGCCGAATCCGAATGCTGCGCCCGAGAAGGGTGCTCCGTCGGACAAGGGTGCCTCGTCGGACGGGGGTGTCGCCAAGCCGCAGTCGGGCGATTCCGCCCCGGCTCCGGTGCAGCCCGGGCAGGCACTGGCGATCACCGACCGGAAACTCGCGCGTTCGGCCACGCTGTCGATCAGTTCGGGCGATGTCGGCGCGACCGTGCAGAAAGCCACCCAGATCGCGCTCGCCGCGGGCGGGTACACCGGGCAGGAACGCACGGACGACAAGCAGGCTTCGCTGAGCATCGTGGTGCCCGCGGAGAAACTGGACCAGGTGCTGGCCGAAATGTCGGGCACCGGTGAGAAGTTGCTGCGCCGCGAGCTGCAGACGAAGGACGTCACCGAAGAAGTGGTGGACGTCGAATCGCGGCTGACCACGCAGCGCGCGAGCGTGGACCGGGTGCGGGGGCTGCTCGGGCAGGCCAGCTCCATCAGCGAGATCACCTCGGTCGAACGGGAACTGACTTCGCGGGAAGCGGAGCTGGAGTCCTTGCAGGGACGGCAGAAAGCATTGGCGGGGAGCGTGGCGATGGGGACCATTTCACTGAACGTCAGCACCGTGGCCGTGGGCCCGGCGACGGTCGAGGAGGACCGGGGCTTCGTCGGTGGCCTGGCCGGCGGGTGGGACGCTTTCCTGGACTTCGGCGCTGGTTTGTTGACGGTTGTCGGTGCTGTTCTGCCGTTCGCTGTTTTGTTCGGGGTGCCGTTGTATTTCGCCGTTCGGTATTACTTGCGGCGTCGGGCTTCGGTTGTTCCCCCGGAGAGTTCGTAGGGGATGGGGAGGGGCCACCCCGGTTTTTTAGTGTGACTACGGAGGGGGAGGTGTTGTCAAGGCGGGAAAGATGCCTTGACAACACCTCCCCCGCCGTGTTTTTGGCTGTGGACCGGGATGGGGAGGGGCTGGGTGGTCTGGTGGTCGCTTTTCTGTGCCCGGCCGGCGGTGGGCACCCGGGGGCTGGGCGATGTCACGAATGTGGCTTTCGGGACGGTTTTCGCCTCGAAAGCCACATTCGTGACAGTGGGATGGGCGCGAGTGTGGGGGTCGGCTTCCCGAGTGTGTAGTTCGGCTTCCTGAACGTGAGACTCGCCCGGGATGCGGGCATGAGCCGGCGAGTCGCACACTCACGCACCCGAACCTCACACTCGGGAAGCCGAACCCCACGTTCAGGAAGCTGAACCCCACGTTCGGAACGTGAGCACCACGTTCGCAGCGAAGCGCGGCGAAGTCACGGGGGCTGGTTCAGGCGTGAAGCGGCCAGCGCTCGTCAGGGTGAGGAGCTCGCACCGTGGGGGTCCGGGGGGCTCGGCCCCCCGCTACTAGCACGTCGTCCCGCCAGCGGCGGGAAGCGGCGAAGCCGCGAACACGCCGCGGAACGGCGGGACGGCTCGAGGGAGGGGGGAGTCGCGAACTCGAGCCGCCCCGCATAACGTTCCCGCCGCTAGTGGACCCGGTGACGAGGGGGGTGCCAACGGGGCCGGCGGGCCGCAGCTCGGCAGGGGGGAGACGAGCTGCGTCCTCGCTCGCTCAGGCCGGGGAGTGCGTGGAAACCAGCCGAGCGAGTCGATAGCCAACTTGGCAGAAGCGGGTCTGTAATCACAAGACTACTGGCTACTCCATTCGAGTGAAATTCTTCCACTGGGCTAACTCAACGCAGTTCAGCGGACAACCCAATGCGGACCTGCGTGTCATTCCCAGCAATCGGGTGATAGGTCTACCCGGCGGTAACGCACTGTGGGTAGAACCCTGTTCAGCTCCTACCCGGGGATGCCCGCCCCGTCCCCGGCTGGCAGGCTGACCACCATGGCCGATCTAGGGACCTTGGTGCTCCTCCGACACGGGCAGAGCACGTGGAATGCGGAAAACCTGTTCACCGGCTGGGTGGACGTGCCGCTGTCCGAGCAGGGCGCCGCGGAGGCGAAGCGCGGCGGTGAGCTGCTCGCCGAGGCGGGCCTGCTGCCCGACGTGGTGCACACCTCGCTGCTCCGCCGCGCGATCTCGACCGCGAACCTCGCGCTCGACGCCGCCGACCGGCACTGGATCCCGGTCCGCCGGGACTGGCGCCTCAACGAGCGGCACTACGGCGCGCTGCAGGGCAAGAACAAGAAGCAGACGCTCGAGCAGTTCGGCGAGGAGCAGTTCATGCTCTGGCGCCGCTCGTACGACACCCCGCCGCCCGCGATCGACCCCGGCGACGAGTTCAGCCAGGCCGGTGACGCGCGGTACGCGGGCATCGACGCGCCGCTGACCGAATGCCTCAAGGACGTGGTGGACCGGTTCATCCCGTACTGGGAGTCCGACATCGTGCCGGATCTGCGCGCCGGCAAGACCGTGCTGGTCGCCGCGCACGGCAACTCGCTGCGGGCGCTGGTGAAGCACCTCGACGGCATCTCCGACACCGACATCGCCGGGCTGAACATCCCCACCGGCATCCCGCTGCGCTACGACCTGACCGAGGACCTGAAGCCGCGCACCGCGGGCGGCACCTACCTCGATCCGGAAGCCGCCAAGGAGGCCGCGGCCGCGGTCGCGAACCAGGGCCGCTGACAAATGGCTTGACGCGCGTCACGGACATCGGGATACGGTGTCCGTGACGCCCGCTGGGACGAGGAAGAGGTGAGAGCGATGAATTCGACTCGAGTCACCGCTCCCACCGCCACCGGGCGTCGTCAGCTTGCCGGAGGCTGACCGGGAGCGGTCCCCGCACCGCTTCTGAAAGGCCAAGCACTTGACCGATCTGGTCATCCGCCCGCTCCACGCGGGCGAAGGTTCCCTGTTCGACACCCTGGACGTCCCGCAGCTGGTCGGCTTCGGCGTCTTCGGCCGGAAGTTCGCCGAGATGTGGGCCAAGGGCGAGTACCGCCCCGAGTGGACCTGGGTCGCCCTGCGAGACGGCGAGCTGGTCGCCCGCGCCGCGTGGTGGGGTGGTCCCGAAGACACCGAGCCTGCCGCGCTCGACTGGTTCGACTTCACCGACCGGGAAGCGGCCGTCGAGCTGCTGCGCGCACCCGGTTTCCACAAAGCGGAGTACGAACTCGCGCTGCCCGCGGACTGGCGGGAGCGGCCCGAAGTCGTGGCTGCCCGGCAGGACCGCGTCGATGCGGCCATCGCGGCGGGCATGCGGCCGCTGGTCGACCGGTTCCGCTACACCTGGACCCTCGAAGACGGCCTGCCCGAGCGCCCCGGCCGCCTGGAGTACCGGCCCGAGCCGGACGACGAGGTCGTCCACGCCGCCTTCCTGCGCATCCAGGAGGGCACGCTCGACGCCCACGCGCGGCGTGCCATCGCCCAGGGCGGGCTCAAGCAGGCCGCCGACGAGGAGATGGAGTTCATGAACTGGCTGCCGTCGCCGCGTGAGTGGTGGCGGCTGGCCTACACCCCCGAGGGCGACCTGGTCGGTGTCACCGTGCCGGGGCGCAACTACGGCGGCGCGGTGGTCGGCATCATCGGCGTGGTGCCCGAGCACCGCGGGCACGGCTACGGCTACGACCTGCTGGTGGAGTGCACGCACCTGCTGGTGGAAGCCGGTGAGACCCGCGTGATGGCGGCTACCGACGTCGGCAACAAGGCGATGGCGGCCGCGTTCGAGCGCGCCGGTTATCCGGTGACCCAGGAACGTGCCGTGCTGGAGTGGCCCGCGTAGCTGCCCGGCGAGGCGTCAGAGCAGGCCCAGTTCGCCCGCTCTGACGCCCGCCTGGAAGCGGGAGGTGGCCCCCAGCGCGGTCATCAGTTCGGCCACCCGGCGGCGGTAGGTCCGCAGGCCGAGCCCGAGCGAGCGGGCCGCGGTCTCGTCCTTGCAGCCGGACGCGAGCATGTCGAGGATGCGTGGCGCCAGCGTGCGGATCTCGGCCACGCTCGCGTCGTAGACGGCCAGCTCGGTCGCCCCGCGCCACGCCGCTTCGAACAGCGACACCACGCCCTGCACGGTCTCCTCGCCGGTCAGCACGCTGTAGCCGCGCGGGCCCGCGGTCCGGTCACCGGCCAGGATCACCACCCGCCGGTCCAGGATGATCGTCTCGTTGATCTCGTCGGCGCTGATCCGGACCTCCGCGCCGAGCCGCACCAGCTCGCCGAGGTGCCCGGCGGCGGCGCGGTCCAGCAGCACCGCGGGCCGGTAGATCTTGCGCACCCGCTTCGCCCGGTAGTCGCCGGTGGGCTGACGGCTCCGGTGCGACGCGGCGAAGGTGCTCAGATCGGCGGCGGCGCAGGCGACCTCGGCCGCGCTCTCGAACAGGTGCGCGGTGCGCGCGAACAGCTCTTCCTCACCCCGGACCACGGTGCTCACCCCGTCCATTCTGGCAGCAAGTTGCCGAAGGTGGAGCGGCGATCTCCGCCCGCGCAGGCTGGAACCCATGACGATCTCTCCCCTCTGGACGCTCGGCGACAAGACCGTGCACCGCCTCGGCTTCGGCGCGATGCGGCTGGCACTCGGCCCCGACGGCGCCGAACGCGACCCCGAGCAGGGCGTTGCGGTGCTGCGCAAGGCCGTCGAGCTCGGCGTCGACCACATCGACACGGCCGCCTTCTACTTCCACGGCGCCGTCTCGGCGAACGAACTGATCAACCGGGCGCTGCGGCCCTACCGCGACGACCTGGTGCTCGCCACCAAGGTCGGCCCCAGCCGGAACGCCGCGGGCGAGCACCAGCCGGAAGCCCGGCCGGACCAGCTCCGCCCGCAGGTCGAGCAGAACCTGCGCGAACTCGGCCGCGACCACCTCGACCTGGTTTACCTGCGGATCGGCAATTCGCTCGACCGCGGTGCCGGTTCGCTGGCCGAGCGGTTCGGCGTGCTCGCGGACCTGCGCGAGCAGGGCCTGATCCGGCACCTCGGCATTTCCAACGTCGGCGAGGAACACCTGGCCGAGGCGACCGCCATCGCACCGGTGACGGCCGTGCAGAACTGGTACGGACTGTCCAAACGGGACGACGACGCGCTGCTGGAGCGCTGCACCGAGCAGGGGATCGCCTTCGTCCCGTTCTTCTCGGTGCAGAGCGGCGCACCGGACGGCGTGGTGGCCGGGATCGCCGCCGCGCACGGCCTCACCGAGGCGCAGGTGCTGCTCGCTTGGACCCTCCACCGGGCGCCGAACGTGCTCGCCATTCCGGGCACCGGGAGCGTCACCCATCTCGCGGAAAACGTGGCCGCGGCGGCGGTCGAACTCGGAAAGGAGGAACTCGACCGGCTGAATTCGGCTACGAAAGTGTGAACGCGCACTGAAGCACGCGCGAACAAACCGCGCAAAGGTGTCACGGGCGTCACGACGAGGCATCCAGCACTAGGCCGAACGGCCACCCATCTGCCTACGATCCTCCCGTGACCGTGCCCGCTTCACTCGTTCTGGCCGTCGGAGCACTGGTGGCCGGCGCGGTCGCCGGATTCCTCGCGGCCTCGCTGCGCCGCCGGCGGACCGTGCGCCGGCGGCCACCCGGCCCCACCGTCGCCGAACTGCTGTCCCGGCTGATCCACTCGTCGAACAACGGCGTGGTGGTGCTCAACCGGTTCGGCGACCGGGTCCTGCACAACCCGCGCGCCGAGGAACTCGGCCTGGTCCGGGACAACCGGGCCGACGTCCGCGCGCGCACCGCCGCCGAGCAGGTGGTCGAAACCGACGAATCGCTGGAAATCGACCTGTCGCCGGTGGAGACCCGCGGCCGCCAGCCGGAAGCCGTGCTCGGCGAGGTGCGCCCGCTCGGCGACGGCTTCACCGTGGTCGAGGCGGTGGACCACTCCGACGCGGTCCGCCTCGAAGCCACCCGCCGCGACTTCGTGGCCAACGTCAGCCACGAGCTGAAGACCCCGGTGGGCGCGATCGCGCTGCTCACCGAAGCCGTGCTCGACGCCGCGGAGGACACCGAGGAGGTCCGCCGCTTCGGCGGCAAGATCCTGCGCGAGTCGACGCGGCTGGGGCAGCTGGTCACCGAGCTGATCGCGCTCTCGCGGCTGCAGGGGGCCGAGCGGCTGCCCGACCTCAACGTGGTCGAGGTGGACGCGGTGGTGCGGGAGGCGCTGGGCCGGGTCCGGCTCTCCGCCGAGTCCGCCGAGATCGCGGTGACCACCGACCAACCCAGCGGCCTGCTCATCGAGGGCGACCGCACGCTGCTGGTCACCGCGTTGTCCAACCTGCTGGAGAACGCCATCCACTACTCCTCGCCGGGCAGCCCGGTCTCGGTCAGCCGCAGGCTGGTCGACGGCGCGGTCGAGATCGCCGTGACCGACCGCGGCATCGGCATCGAGGAGGCGGACCAGCAGCGGGTGTTCGAGCGCTTCTACCGCGCCGACAAGGCCCGCTCGCGGGCCACCGGCGGGACCGGCCTCGGCCTCGCCATCGTCAAGCACGTCGCCGCCAACCACGGCGGGGACGTGCGCCTGTGGAGCAGCCCGGGCACGGGCTCCACCTTCACGCTGCGCATACCCGCGCACACGCCGGACAACGGCCGACCGGCCACCGGCAAGCAGTCCGCGGCCACCCGCGCCGAAATTCCCCCCGAGCGGACTCCCCGCCTCGTGGGTGCCCAGGACGTCACCGATCATGGAGGACAGTTGTGACCAGGGTGCTGATCGTCGAGGACGAGGAATCGTTCGCCGACCCGCTGGCCTTCCTGCTGCGCAAGGAGGGCTTCACCGCCGCGGTGGCCACGACCGGCCAGCAGGCGCTGGAGGAGTTCGACCGCAACGGCGCCGACATCGTGCTGCTCGACCTGATGCTGCCGGGCATGAGCGGCACGGACGTGTGCAAGCAGCTCCGCCAGCGCTCCGGCGTGCCGGTGATCATGGTGACCGCGCGCGACAGCGAGATCGACAAGGTGGTCGGCCTGGAGCTCGGCGCCGACGACTACGTGACCAAGCCGTACTCGGCCCGCGAGCTGATCGCCCGCGTGCGCGCGGTGCTCCGGCGCGGTGGTGAGCCGGGTGCCGAGGGCGAGCTGGCGCCGCTGGTGCTGGCCGCCGGTCCGGTGCGGATGGACGTCGAGCGGCACGTGGTGACCGTCGACGGCGTGGACGTCTCGCTGCCGCTCAAGGAGTTCGACCTGCTCGAGTACCTGCTGCGCAACGTGGGCCGGGTGCTCACCCGCGGGCAGCTGATCGACCGGGTGTGGGGCGCGGACTACGTCGGTGACACGAAGACGCTGGACGTGCACGTCAAACGGCTGCGGTCGAAGATCGAACCCGACCCCGGCTCGCCGCGGCACCTGGTCACCGTGCGTGGCCTGGGGTACAAGTTCGAGTCATGATCTCGGTTTAATCTCGGTTGCCGACCAGCGGGTCTGCTCAGCCGGGTACCGTTTACCCCCGTGCGCCTTGGGGTCCTCGACGTCGGTTCCAACACCGTCCACCTGCTCGTGGTGGACGCGCACCGTGGTGCCCACCCGCTGCCGATGCACTCGGAGAAGACCGTGCTGCGCCTCGCCGAGCAGATCACCGGCTCCGGTGAGCTGACCAAGGCGGGCGCGGACGACCTGGTGCGCGCGGTGGAGTCGGCGAAGGCGGCGGCCGCGCGGCTGGGCTGCGCCGAGGTGATGGCCTTCGCCACCTCGGCCGTGCGCGAGGCGAAGAACTCGGCGAAGGTGCTGCGCAAGGTCACCGACGAAACCGGCGTGGACCTGCAGGTGCTCTCCGGGGTGGACGAGGCCAGGCTGACCTTCCTCGCGGTCCGCCGGTGGTTCGGCTGGTCGGCGGGCAAGCTGCTGGTGCTCGACATCGGCGGTGGCTCGCTCGAGGTCGCGATGGGCATCGACGAGGAGCCGGAACTGGCCGAGTCGCTGCCGCTGGGCGCCGGGCGGATCACCCGCACCCGGTTCAAGCACGACCCGCCGAGCCGGTCCGAGCTGATCGCCACCTCCGCGTGGCTGGAGGAGCAGCTCGCCGGACTGGCGAAGAAGGTGGCCAAACTGGGGTTCCCCGACCGCGTGGTGGCCACCTCGAAGACCTTTCGCTCACTGGCCAGGCTGACCGGCGCGGCGCCGTCGGCGGAGGGGCCGCGCGTGCGCCGGGCGCTCACCGACACCGCGCTGCGGCAGCTGATCTCCTTCATCTCGCGGATGACGGCCGCCGATCTGGCCCAGCTCGAGGGGGTCAGCGCCAGCCGGTCCCACCAGCTGGTGGGCGGCGCGCTGGTGGCGCAGGCCGCCATGCGAGCTTTGTCACTGCAGGAACTCGAGATCTGCCCGTGGGCGTTGCGGGAGGGAGTGATCCTGCGACGGCTGGACCATTCCAACGGTGCCGAGGACACTGCACTGGGCGGACGGGGACTGGACTTCGACGACGGGCGACAGGCACGGTGGAAGGGATGACCCAAGACAGCGGTAGCGAGCAGCACCAGAAGACGGTGGCCGAACTGCTCGCCCAACACGGTGGCCAGGGCGGTGGCTCGCGCCGCCGTCGTCGTCGTGCCGACGATGAGGAAGAAGCTCCGCGGCGCGACATCAGCGACACCGCTCCGCAGGCGATCATCGAGCGCATCCAGGGCGACACCCCGCCCCCGGCGAACCGGCGCAACGGCACCCCGCGCCGCTCGGGTTCGCGGCACGACTCGGGCGCGCTGCCGCGCCCGCCCCGGCAGGATTCCGGCGCGCTCCCGCGGCCTCCGCAGGATTCCGGCGCCCTGCCACGCCCCCAGCAGGAATCGGGCGCCTTGCCGCGCCCGCCGCAGCAGGAGTCGGGTGCGCTGCCCCGGCCGCCGCAGGACGAGCCGCCGCCCCGGCGCGGCCCGCGTCGCGGTGCCCCCGAGGCCGAGTCCCCGGTCGACCCGCCCACCCGGCGGGTCCCGACGCGGGCTCGCCGCCAGCAGCCCCCGCCACCTCCGCCGCCCCAGCCCGCCGGTCCGCCCTCGGGTGGGCTGTCCGCCCGCCTGGACGGCCTGGACGAGGCCGAGGCGCCACCCGTCGAGCCGGAGCCCGGTCCGCCGCCCTCTGGCGCCTACCCGGTGCCCCCGCGCGCACCGCGCCGTCGTGGTGGGCCGGTCCGCCGTCCCGCGCCGCCGACGCGCGAGGAGCACACCGAGCAGATCCCGGTGATCCCCGACGAGCCGGCCAACGGCCCGCCCAGCGGCTACAACAGCGGGTATTCGAGCGGCTACGCCAGCGGTTACCAGAGCGGGTTCACCCCGCGGCCGCAGCAGCCGGTCCAGCCCCCGCCGCCACCGGAGCCCGAGCCCGATGAGCCGCCCGCCGGTTTGGCGGGCTGGCGCCAGCGCCGGGACCAGGAGCGCCTGGAGGACACCCAGGCCGCGATGACCCCGGTCGACGACGATCCGATCGACGCCGACCCCGCCGGTGGCCAGTTCGCCTCCGGCCGGTTCAGCACCGGTGACTTCGAAGCCGTGCAGCGGCCGGTGGCCGGGGAACTCGGCGGGCCTGCCTACGCCGACGACTTCGACGGGCCACCGAACCGCACCCGCTCGGCCGAGTACGACGACGGGTTCGACGCGGAACTCGAGGCCGAGGTCGACGAGCTGGACGACCCGTACGCCGGAGCCGCCGGGCTCGACGCCGTCGAAGACCGGTACGAGGAAGCTTCGCCGGGTAAGCAGTGGCTGGTGATGGCCGCGCAGCTCGCGCTGGGCGTCATCGGCGGTGCCGGGGTCTGGCTGGGCTTCAACTGGCTGTGGGGCAGGCTGCCCGCCGCCGCACTGATCGCCGCGCTGGTGGTGATCGTCGCGCTGGTGTGGATCGTCCGGAAGATCCGCCGGGCCGACGACCTGCAGACCACCGTGCTGGCGGTGCTGGTCGGGCTGGTGGTGACGGTGTCCCCCGCCGCGCTGCTCCTGTTGTCCAAGTAGGACCATGCCCGCGTGAGCATTCCCATTGGCCTGTCCACGGCTTCGGTGTGGCCGCTGAAAGCCGGGGCGGGCTTCGAACTGGCCGCCGACCTCGGCTACGACGGCGTCGAGGTGATGGTCTGGGTCGATCCGGTCAGCCAGGACGTCGGGGAGTTGCGGAAGTGGTCGAAGCGCACCGGCATGCCGGTGCTGTCGGTGCACTCGCCGTCGTTGCTGATCACCCAGCGCGTGTGGTCACCCGATCCGGTGATCCGCCTGCGCCGGAGTGTGGAGGCCGCCCAGGAGCTGGGGGCGCGCACGGTGGTGGTGCACCCGCCGTTCCGCTGGCAGCGCCGCTACGGCGACGGGTTCGCCGACCTGGTGGCCGAGCTGGAGGACGCCAGCGGGGTGGCCATCGCGGTGGAGAACATGTTCAAGGTCCGCCCGCCGGGCCGGAACCGGGACGCCAGGGTGTCCGCGTTCCGGCCGTCGATCGACCCGACCGACGTCGGGTACCGCAACTACACGCTCGACCTGTCGCACACCGCGGCCGCGGGGATGGACCCGATCGCGCTGGCCGGGCGCATGGGCGCCGGGCTGACCCACGTGCACCTGGCCGACGGCACCGGGGTGCCGAAGGACGAGCACCTGGTCCCCGGCCGCGGCGGGCAGCCGTGCGCCGAACTGCTCGAGCTGTTGCTGCGCACCGGGTTCGACGGGCAGGTCGTGCTGGAGATCAACACGCGGCGGGCCGCCGAGCCCGCGCGGCGGGTCAAGGACCTCGCCGAAGCGCTGCTGTACGCGCGCCTGCACCTCGGGCAGTGAGGTTCAAGATCAACTTGCCCGGCCGGGTGACTCGGTTTCGGCGCGGCGAACACGTAAAGTTCCCGGCGTGAACCCCCTGCGATCAACGATCCTCGCCGCCGCGGGCAACGAGCGGCTGCGCCGGCTCGTGGCCACCGCGCCGGGCACCCGGGCGGTGGTCGAGCGCTTCGTCGCCGGGGAAGGCCACGACCAGGCGGTCGAAGCGGTGCGGTCCCTGGCGGGCGACGGCCTGACCGCCACCCTGGACTACCTCGGCGAGGACACCACCGACGCCGAGCAGGCCGAGCGCACCGTGCGGACCTACGTCGACCTGCTCGACCGGCTGCACGACGAGGGGCTGGCGCCGCACGCGGAGGTGAGCGTCAAGCTGTCGGCCATCGGGCAGAAGCTGGGGGAACGGCTGACGCTGGACAACGCCGGGCGCGTCTGCGCGGCCGCCGAGCGGTGCGGCACCACGGTGACCATCGACATGGAGGACCACACCACCACCGACGCCACCCTCGCCACGGTCGCGGAACTGCGCCGCACCTGGCCGTGGGTGGGCGCGGTGCTGCAGTCGTACCTGCGGCGGACCGAGGCGGACGCGCGGGCGCTGGCCGGTTCCCGCGTCCGGTTGTGCAAGGGGGCCTACGCGGAACCGGAGTCGGTCGCCTTCGCCGGCGCGCACGAGGTGGACCGGAGCTACGTGCGTGCGGCGAACGCGCTGCTCGCCGGCGACGGGTATCCGATGTTCGCCACGCACGACCCGCGGCTGGTGGAGATCCTCGGCGAGCGGGCGCGCTGGTACGGGCGCAAGCAGGGCAGCTACGAGTTCCAGATGTTGTACGGGATCCGGCCGGACGAGCAGCGCCGGCTGGCCGGGGAGGGGGAGACCGTGCGGGTTTACGTCCCGTTCGGGGAGCAGTGGTACGGCTACCTGATGCGACGCCTGGCCGAGCGGCCGGCGAACCTGAGCTTCTTCCTGCGCGCGCTGGCCAGCCGTTCGTGAGCGCAGGGGAAGAGGCCGTGCCCTTCGGCGCGGCGATTTCGACCCGCTCGCTCGGGGACGGCACGTTCACCGCGGACCTGCGCCCGGAGTGGTCGATCGGCACGCACCCGCACGGCGGTTTCCTGATCGCGCTGCTGGCCAAGGCCGCGCAGGCGCTGCTGGCCGAGCGCGGTGAGCCGCAGGCCGAACCGCTGGTGGTCTCGGCCGAGTTCCTGCACCCGCCTGCCATCGGCCCGGTGCTGCTGCGCACCGAACTGCACAAGCTGGGCCGCCGCGCGACAGTGGTCGGCGTGCGGCTGGAGCAGCGCGGGCGCAACTGCGTCGAAGCCAGGGTGACCACCGGGCGGCTGCCCGTCCGCCGTCCGGAGTGGACGGACGTCCCGCCGGTCCCGGCGGAGCCGCCGCCCGGCGCGATCCAGATCGGCGGCAACACCGCCGAAGGCGCGTTCAACCTGGCGAAGGCGTGCGACGTGCGCCTGGACCCGTCGACCGTGGGCTACCTGGCGGGCCGGACCGCGGACGCACCCCGCATCCGGCTGTGGGTCCGGCCGCGCGCCGGTCAGCCGGACCCGTTCTTCGCGTTGTTGGCGGGGGACGTGAACCCGCCGGTGGTGTTCAACGTGGGCCGCATGGGCTGGGCGCCGACCGTCCAGCTGACCGCCCTCGTCCGCTGCCGCCCGGCCCCCGGCTGGCTGCGCGTCCAGGTCGACTGCCGCGCCATCCACGAATCCTGGTTCGACTCGGACGCCACCGTCATCGACTCGGCGGGCCGCCTCGTCTGCCAGTCCCGCCAACTCGCCCTCGCCCCCGGCTCGTGACAACGCCCCGCGGCTCCAACGAATGCTATGAGTGGGGCATTACTTGCATCTAACGCAAGTAATGCCCCACTCATAGCGTTTGCCCGGCTCGAGACCGGGGCGAGGGTGTCGCTAGGCGGGGCGCTGGAGCATGACCTGGGGGCGTGGGCACTTCTTCGCGGCCGCGTAGGCAGCGCGTAGTTCCATGACGACCTTCTCCGGTTCGGTTTTCAACCGGCTGGGCAGCGTCTGCAGGAACACGATGCCCAGGCTCGTATAACGAGCGTTGCGGTCGAGTGTGTGGCGGTAGTCGCTGCGCCGGTAGTGGTGCTCGAACGAGTCGATCTCCCAGGCGAAGCCCACCTCGTCGCACCACAGGTCCGGCACGGCGACGCGTTCACCCCCGAGGTCGAACAGCGGCACGTTCTGCTTGGCCGGTGGCAGCCCGGCCTTCCGCCAGATCGCGGCGGCCGTGGCTTCCGGGACCGAGCGGACGTCCTCACCGAGGAGCTTCAACAACGCCCGCGGCAGCGCGGTGCCACGGCGACTGCCGGTCTCCAGCTCCGCGTACAGATCACTGTGCGAGCAGAGGCCTTCGTGGATCGCTTCGATCAGCAAGGCGAGGACCGGATCTCGTTTGCGCACGCGTCTTACCCCGTCGAGCACCGCGCGGGCTGGAGGTGCGAGCGGAATGCCGTCGACCCACCGCGGCTCGGGTGGATGGACCGTTCGTTCGACGAACGTGAAACCGGAGCTCCGTACCTGGTGAGCGGCGGGTATCAGGAGGTGGATTTCACCGCTGGTGGGTACGTTCCGCAAGCCGTAGCGGCGTGCGGCTTCGAACCCGGTCACGATGCCGTGCCCCTCGGCATGCATCAGCGCGGCTTCCACGCGTTGTCGCGCGGTCGGGCTGGCTCTCGCGAGGAGGACTATGCCCGGTAACAGGTGGGTCCACGGCCCACCTGGCTGACAGCGCCGGTAGGTCGTGCTCTCAGGCACGTTCAATCGCCGCAGGTCGGCGGCGCGGATCACCCCGTACCTGGCGTGTTCGCGCAGGTAGAGGTCGGTCGAATGCGGTAGTCGGCTCATACCGGCCGATCCTGCCGCCGAACACCGACAGTTTCGGATCGATTGCTATGAGTGGGGCATTACTTGCAATGAACGCAAGTAATGCCCCACTCATAGCAATCAACCCGGGGCCGGGGCGGCGCCGGGGCGCGGTGATAATCGGGGCATGGCTGTCATCGCGGTGCTCGGAGCGGGAAAGATCGGCGAGGCCCTGTTGTCGGGGTTGCTGCACGGGGGGCGCAAGCCCGGCGAGCTGCTGTTCACCGAGCGGTACCCGGAGCGGGCCGAGGAGCTGAGCCGCCGCTACGGGGTGCGCGGGGTCGACGTGCCCGAGGCCGCGAAGCTGGCCGACGTGCTGATCGTCGCGGTCAAGCCGCAGGACATCGAGCCGTTGCTCGACGAGCTGGGCCCGCTCCTGCGCCCCGAGACCCTCGTCGTGTCCCTGTGCGCAGGCCTGCCGACCGCCCTGTACGAGCGCCGCCTCGCCGAGGGCACGCCCGTGGTCCGGGTGATGCCGAACACCCCGATGGTGGTCGGCGAGGCGATGAGCGCGATTTCACCCGGTCGATTCGCCACCGGGGAGCACTTGGCGCTCGTCGAGGAGCTGCTCACCTGCGTCGGCACCGTCGTGCGCGTGCCCGAGTCGCAGCAGGACGCGGTCACCGCGCTCTCCGGCTCCGGCCCGGCGTACTTCTTCTTCCTGGTCGAGGCCATGATCGACGCGGGCATCCTGCTCGGCCTGCCGCGCAACATCGCCGAGAAGCTGATCGTGCAGTCCGCCGTCGGCGCGGCGAAGATGCTCGCGGAGACCGGTGAGCACCCGGTCACCCTGCGTGAGGCTGTCACCTCCCCGGCGGGCACCACGATCAACGCGATCCGCGAACTGGAGAACCACGGCGTCCGCGCGGCCCTGATCGCGGCCATCGAAGCCGCGCGCGACCGGTCGGTGGATCTGGGCAGGGCGCACGACTGACCAGGACGAGGCCGCGCGAAGCTCCGTTGAGGGTGGTGGCCGGGTGACGGGAGGGCGTTCGCCCAGGTGGCTGGCCTGCAAACGGGCGAATGTTGGCGATATCGGGCCTGGTTCGGGGCATTTCCGGTGACAGGCGTCGCATTAGTCTCACCTGTCCCGCTACTCTCGCTAGAAGCACGTGCGTGTCGGTACCGCCGGTGGGGAAGCCGCGCGGCGCGACACGTGTCGAAGGACGCGGTGACTATGCCGACGAAGAAGAAACAAGAGGACCTGACACCACCACGCCAGGTCCAGTTCCTGACAGTCGCCGAGGTGGCCACGCTGATGCGGGTCTCCAAGATGACCGTCTACCGACTGGTGCACTCGGGCGAGCTACCCGCCGTCAGAGTCGGGAAATCGTTCCGGGTGCCGGAGAAGGCAGTACACGAATACCTGGACAGCGCCTACTACGACGTGGGATGACACTCCCCCGCCGACCGGTGGTCGTCCGGCCACCGGTAACCTAGAAGGCCGCTCGTCCTGATGCGCTGAACGCCGCGCCGGGCCGGGTGATCACTGACGAGAGGTTAAGGAGCACCTGTGGGCTCGGTCATCAAGAAGCGCCGCAAGCGCATGTCGAAGAAGAAGCACCGCAAGCTGTTGCGCCGCACGCGGATGCAGCGTCGCAAGCAGGGCAAGTGAGCGGCGAACCACAGGTTCCATCGGCTGCGTGACCCACGCAGCGAACGGCCCGTCCGGCTCAGCCGGGCGGGCCGCCGCCATTCGTGTGGTCTGTCCCCGGAATCGGTTGAACAGGGTTAACAGCATGTAAGAGGGTCTTCCGGGCTGCCCGTCGCGAGGTAACATCTCGGGTGCGTCAGCGCGATACGGTCTTGCGTGACCAGCCGCGCACCCGAGTGACAGCGTCCGGAGCCGCGGCTGTCCCGCCCGTGAACCGATGCCCGCACACAAAAACCCGCTCAGGGGGCCGAATGCCGTCCAACATCGTGCTCGTCACCGGAGTCGGCGGAGAGCTCGGCGGCCGGCTGCTCGCCCGCCTCGGCAACAACCCCGACTTCGAGCGCGTGATCGGCGTCGACACCACCCCGCCGGCCAAGGCTGTGCTGCAGCGCATGGGCCGGGCCGAGTTCGTCCGCGCCGACATCCGCAACCCGCTGATCGCCAAGGTGATCAGCACCGCCGGGGTGGACACCGTGGTGCACGCTTCCACCACCTGCCACCCGGCCGCCCCCGGTCGCCGCACGGCGATCAAGGAGGTGAACGTGATCGGCACCATGCGGCTGCTCGCCGCGTGCCAGCGTTCGCCGAAGGTCCGCAAGCTGGTGGTCAAATCCTCCGCGGCGGTCTACGGCGCCAGCTCGCGGTCGCAGGCGGTCTTCACCGAGGACTCCGAGCTGATTCCCGCCTCGACCAGCGGTTACGCCAAGGACGCGGTGGAGATGGAGGGCTACGTGCGCGGCCTCTCGCGCCGCCGCCCGGACATCACCATCACCATGGCGCGGTTCACCAACCTGATCGGCCCCGAGGTCGACACCGTGCTTTCCCGTTATTTCTCGCTGCCGGTCGTGCCGACCGTGCTCGGCTACGACGCCCGGATGCAGCTCCTGCACTCCTCGGACGCGCTGGCCGTGCTGGAGCAGGCCACGGTGGAGGACAAGCCCGGCGTGTTCAACGTGGGCAGTGAAGGGGTACTCACCCTGTCGCAGGCCATTCGCCGCGCGGGTCGGGTCGAGCTGCCCATGCCACGCGGGGTGGTGCCGTCCGTGGGCCGGTTGCTGCGCGGAGCGCGGCTGGTGGACTTCTCCGCCGACCAGGTGCGGCTGCTCAACTTCGGCCGCGTGGTGGACACCACGAAGCTCAAGCGCGAGTTCGGCTACACCCCGCGTTGGACCACGCGGGAGGCGTTCGACGACTACGTGCAGGGCCGCGGGCTGCGGCCGGTGGTCGACGGCCCGCGACTGGCCAAGCTCGCCGGCAAGGTGGCCGTCGCGGCCGCCACGGGTCAGGCCGGCGGGCGATGAGCCGCGCGGATGGGGTCTGGAACAGCAGAAAGGAAGGCAGGGCGCAGGAAGTGACCACGAGCATGAGCGCGCAGGTGATCCCGCTGCACGGACCGGGCCGCGAGAAGGCCCCCGAGCCGTCGGCCGCGCCCCCGCGGCCCGAGGGCGCCGCGGAGGAAGCGACCAGGCACGCCGACGCCCCGGTCGTCCCGTTCCCGAAGGCCCGCCCGGCGCCGACCGCCGCCGAGGTCGAGGCCGACCTGCCCGACGCACTGGTCTCCCTGCTGAAGTTCGTGCGCAACCGGCTCACCGGCGACTACGTCGTCGACGAGTTCGGCTTCGACGCCGAGCTGACCGACGCGCTGCTGATGCCGCCCTTCCGGTTGCTGTACGAGAAGTGGTTCCGGGTGAGCACGCACGGCGTGCACAACCTGCCGGTCGACGGTGGCGCGCTGCTGGTCAGCAACCACTCGGGGACCGTCCCGCTGGACGCGCTGATGACCGCGGTAGCTGTGCACGACGAGCACCCCGAACACCGGCACCTGCGTGGCCTGGGCGCCGACCTGGTGTTCCGGATGCCGCTGGTCGGTTCGCTGGCACGCAAGTCGGGTCAGACGCTGGCCTGCAACCCCGACGCGGAGCGGTTGCTGCGCGCGGGTGAGCTGGTGGGCGTGTGGCCGGAGGGCTTCAAGGGCATCGGCAAGCCGTTCTCGTCGCGGTACAAACTGCAACGCTTCGGCCGGGGCGGTTTCGTCTCGGCGGCCATGCGGGCCGGGGTGCCGATCATCCCGTGCTCGATCATCGGCGCGGAGGAGATCTACCCGAAGATCGGCGACATCAAGCCGCTGGCGCGTTTGCTGGGGCTGCCGTACTTCCCGGTGACGCCGTTCTTCCCGCTGCTGGGCCCGCTGGGCGCGATCCCGCTGCCGACGAAGTGGCACATCGAATTCGGCGAGCCGATCCGCACGGACCAGTTCGGCCCGGAAGCCGAGGACGACCCGATGCTGGTGTTCAACTTGACCGACCAGGTCCGCGAATCGATCCAGCACACCCTGTACCAGCGTCTTTCACAACGCCGCAGCGTCTTCCGCGACTGATCCCCGCCCGAGCTCGTTGCCCGAACGCGGACTTCAGCCGCCTGAATGCGCAACTCACTTGCCCGAACGTGCGACTCACCTGCCCGAACGTGCGACTCGGCTTCCTGAACGTGGGGTTCGGGTGCGTGAGTGTGGGGTTCGGCTGGGGTCAGCGGCGGCGGTAGGCGAGGCCGGCGGCTACGGCGCCGGCCACCGCACCGGCGCCCAGGACGGAGGGCACGCCGATCTTGGCGGCCTTGCGGCCGGTGCGGAAGTCCCGGATCTCCCAGCCCCGGGCCCTGGCGACCTCCCGCAGGCCCGAGTCCGGATTCACCGCGACCGAGGTGCCGACGGCCGAAAGCATCGGGATGTCGTTCGACGAGTCCGAGTACGCCGTGCAGCGCCGCAGGTTGAGGCCTTCGCGGGCGGCCAGGGCGCGAACCGCGTGCGCCTTCGCGCGGCCGTGCAGGAGGTCTCCGACCAACCGTCCGGTGTAGACACCGTCGACGCTTTCGGCGACCGTGCCGAGCGCGCCGGTCAGGCCGAGGCGCCGCGAGATGATGGCGGCCAGCTCGACCGGGGTCGCGGTGACCAGCCAGACGCGCTGCCCGGCCTCCAAGTGCATCTGTGCCAGCGCACGGGTGCCGGACCAGATCTTCTCGGCCATCAGCTCGTCGTAGATCTCCTCGCCGACGTCGACCATCTCCTGCACCGTGCGACCGGCCACAAAGGACAGGCCCTTCTCGCGGTGGGACTTGATGTCGTCGTGGTTCTCCCGGCCGCCGATCCGGAACTTCAGCTGCTGCCAGGCGAACCCGGCCAGGTCGGCGGTGGTGAAGAAGTTCCGCGAGGCGAGCCCGCGGACGAAGTGGAAGATCGACGCGCCCATCATCATCGTGTTGTCCACGTCGAAGAAGGCGGCGGCGGTCAGGTCCGGCGGGGCGGCGGCGGCCGGGGGCTCGGTCTGGTCGACCTCGGTGGGCCCGGCGACCGGCTCCGGCGGTACGTCACCGGAGGCCAGGTCCTGCGCGGGCACGGTCAGCACGGCCGACGGAGCCTGCTCCATCGCGACGGCGGCTTCGGCGGAGGCCTCACCGGCCATTTCCGCGAGCCGCTCCAGCTCCTGACTCTTATCCTTGCCCCACCGCGCCACGCTCACCGCCTCCGATTAGTGGGAAACGCCTGTGCACAGGGTAGCGAGCCGGGGTGGCCGACGGGTTACCAGCCGACCCTCACCTCGGGCAATCCCGGCAACAGTGGGGGAAGTCTCAGCAGTTCACCAGGTGGCGGCGGGGTTATCGGCGGCCGCGGCCGGGTCACCGGAGGTGGCGCGCCGGTCACCGGCGGTGCGTGCACCGGCGGCTCGACGAGCACCGGGGTGGCGGTCTCCGGGCGGTCGTCGGCCGGCGGGCCGACCACGGTCTGCGACTCCGGCCGGTCGACCGGCCCGCGAGCCGGCTCCTCCTCGACCGCGCCCGGTTGTGGTGGGCCGCCGTCGCCGCAGCCGCCCGAAGCGGGCAGCGCGCCCAGGTCGTCGTGCCTGCCCGAGGTGATCTGGTAGCAGTCCATCCGCCCGGCGAGCGCGGCCGCGCGCTGGTTGACCCGGTCCACCAGCACGACAGCGTTGTCATAGGCCGTCCCGGCGCCCGCCGGGATCGACGGCCGCAGTTCGGCCAGGAGCCGCGACTGCTCGGCGGCCCATCCGCGCAGGTCGGACAGCTGGTCGCCGGAGGTTCCGGTGGCGACCGCGGTCAGCTCGGCGGTCCCGCGCCGGGTCGCGTCGCCGAAGCCGTCCAGGGCGGTCCGGAACTCGGTGACCCCGCGGTCGCCGATCGCCCGCAGCTCAGCCAGTCGGCTCACGGCGTGGTCGAGCCGCTTGCCCGCTCGGGCCTCGTCGTCGAAGGTCAAGCCGACCGTCGCGGTTTCGCCCGCCAATTTCACTCCATAGAGTGAATCACCGGGCAGGGCGTCCCCGGCGAGGACCAGGCCCAGGCCGCCCATCGCGAGCACCGCGGTGAGCCCGCCGACCACCGCGGGACCCAGCCGCAGGCGGCGGCGCGGGGGAGGCGGTGGTTCCGGACGTGCCTCGATGGCGGCGGCGATGCGCTCCTTGACCTCCGGGCCCGGGGCCGCGGTGTCGCCGAGCAGGCGCAGCTGGTTGACCAGGTCGAGCTCGTGGCGGAACTCGTCGTCCTCGGACGACGGGTCCTCGACGGCTCGCGCGAACCGGTCGCGCTCGCGCTCCCACGGCAGCTTCACGGCTGGCTAACGAACAGCCGATAACGACAGTTACGGGATACTCCCGAGTACCTACCGCAAACCACTCGGGAGGAGCTGCGCCAGGCGGCGGACGGCCCGGTGCTGCAGGGCCTTGATGGCGCCTTCGTTGCGCTGCATGATCTCCGCGGTCTCGGCCACCGAGAGCCCCTGCATGAACCGCAGCAGGATGCATTCGCGCTGGTCAGTGCCCAGTTGGTCGATGCAGCGGAAGAGCTCGGAGCTGGTGGCGCGGCTGATCACCTGCTGCTCCGGACCCGCCGGGGCCTGCGCGGTGGAGCCGGTGAACGGGCTGGCCCCGCCCTCGGAAACCTCGTCGGTGACCACTTCGAGGCGGAACCGGCTGGACTTGACGTGGTCGAGGATCAGGTTGCGGGCGATGGTGACGAACCAGGCACCCACGTCACGGCCCTGGTAGCTGACCGAGGTGATCCGGCGCAGGGCGCGCAGGAAGGTCTCGCTGGTCACGTCCTCGGCCAGGTCGCGATCGCCGAGCCGGAACAACACGTACCGGAAGACCATGTCCACGTACCGGTCGTAGAGCTTGCCGAAGGCGCCGGCGTCACCCTGCTGGGCGGCGTGCACCAGGTCCCACGCCTCGGCCTTGACGGCTTCGGCCTGCGCGGCGCGCTGCGCGGAGACGTCCCGCCGGCTCGGCACGGCCGCGCCGATGAGCGGCATCGAACCGCCGGCCACGGCGACTTGCAGGCTCATCGTTTCGCACCTCCCAGGCCCTTTTGGCGAGCCATCGAGTGATCGACACCACCCCAGGACCAGTGCAGCATACGTGTTGTTACCGCGAAGTAGGTAGTGGTGTTCCGGTGACGTAACAGCCACGACCGGGAGATATCCCCGCATCGGGGGGTGGGGATGACAGACTGGTTACGGTGTGAGTGCGCTCGCGGAAGGGGTTGGGATTTGTCGTCCGAACAGGGGAATCACCAGGACCACCAGGCTGCGTCCGGCACCGTGGGCAACGTCTCGGAGCTGGTCGCGCGAGCCGCCGGGAGCTGGCCGAACTCACTCGCACTGATCGATTCAGGAACCGACCGCCGGAGCACCTGGGCCCAGGCCGACGCGGCGGTGAACGCCGAAGCACGCCGGTTGCTCGACGCCGGGCTGAGCCGGGGCGACCGGGTGATCGTGCGGCTGCCGACCTCGACCGCGTTCGCAGTCTCGTTGTTCGGCGTGGTGCGTGCGGGCGGCATCGCCGTGCCGCTGTCCCCGCAGGCCCCGGCCGCCGAGGTCCAGCCGCTGGTCGAGCACAGCGGCGCGAAGCTGGTGATCAGCCACGACCCGGAGGCCGAAGAACTGCCGGAGGGCGTCACCGCGCTGCCGCCCGCTGACGCGACCGCCGCCGGTGAACCGGTCGAGCCGGTCGGCGCCGGTGAGGACATCGCCGTGGTGTCGTACACCTCGGGCACCACCGGGCCGCCGCGCGGCGTGATGCTGTCGCACCGGGCGCTGCTGGCGAACATCGAGCAGCTCTCGGCCGTGCGGCCCGCGGTGCTCCAGCACTCCGACCGCGTGTTCATCGCGATCCCGCTGTTCCACGTCTACGGCCTGGGCCCCGGCCTGCTGCAGGCGGCTTCGGTGGGGGCCACCGTGGTGCTGTCCGAGCGGTTCGACGCCCGGCGCGCGCTGGCCGACTGCGCCGAGTTCCGCGTCACCACGATCGCCGGCGTGCCCGCGATGTACGCCGAGTTCGCCGCGCTGGACGCCGACGAACTGGGTGCCGGGCTGGCCACCGTGCGCCGGATGACCTCGGGCGCGGCGCCGCTGCACCCGAAGGTGCTGGCGGCGATCCGGTCGGCCACCGGGATGGACGTCTACGAGGGCTACGGCCTGACCGAGGCCGCGCCGGTGGTGACCACGACGCTGGTCACCGGCTACCCCAAGCCCGGCTCGGTCGGGCGCCCGCTGCCCGGCATCGAGCTGCGGCTGGTGGACAGCGACGGCACGGCCGGGCCGGTGCTGTCCGATCCCGACGACTTCGTGGACAGCTTCGACGAGGAGGACGGCGGCACCGGGCTGGTCGCGCTGCGTGGCGCGAACCTGTTTTCCGGGTACTGGCCCGACGGCGCGCACGGCCCGGACGGCGAGGGCTGGTTCCGCACCGGCGACGTCGGCTACCTGGACACCGACGGTGACCTGCACCTGGTCGACCGCGCCAACGACCTGATCATCGTGAACGGGTTCAACGTCTACCCGAACGAGGTCGAGTCGGTGCTCACCGAGCTGCCCGAGGTGGTCGAAGCCGCGGTGGTCGGCGTGGTCGACGAGCGCAGCGGCGAGGCGGTCAAGGCCGTCGTCGTGGTCGCGCCGGGTGCTTCGCTGTCGGCGCAGCAGGTGGTCGACCATTGCGCGGGCAAGCTCGCCGGGTACAAGGTCCCGCACAGCGTCGAGTTCGCCGAGAGCCTGCCGCATTCGGCGACCGGCAAGCTGCGGCGCCTGCGACTTCGGTAGGAAGGACCCCATGGCATCGGAAGTGACGGTCGTGACCAGGGAAGGCTGCTCGGCGTGCGTGCGCGCGGAGGCCGACGTGGCACGCATCTGCGGGGAACTGGGCGTCGCGTGGCGGACGTTCGATGTGGACAGTGATCCGGAGTGGCGGGCCGAGTACGGCGACCGCGTGCCGGTGATCCTCATCGACGGGGACGAGCACGGGTACTGGTCGGTCGAGGAGGACCGGCTGCGCGCGGCACTCGCGTAATGCACTCGTAAGGGCCCGGGAGCGGTCTTCCGGGCCGGGTGCGCCCACGATGGAGGCATGCGCACCGAGCTCCCCCGCTTCCACGCGGCCGCGATCGGGGTGGTCGCCGTCGGCGCGGCGGCCGCGGCCGGTCACCTGCTGTCGGCCTTCCTCGGGCGGAACTCCTCGCCGGTGGTCGCGGTGGGCAACACCGTCGCGGAGTTCTCGCCGAGCTGGCTGACCGAGTTCGGCAAGGACACCTTCTACCTCTACGACAAGCTCGCGCTCTTCGTCGGCATGGGCGTGGTGATGCTGGTGCTGGCGGCCGTCGCCGGGCTGGTTTCGCGGCGGTCGCGCACGCCGGGGCTGGTGTTCATCGGGGTGTTCGGCGTGCTCGGGGTGGTCGCCGTGCTGCGGCGCCCGGACCTCGGGCAGCTGGCGATCGTCGCGCCGCTGGCCACGCTGCTCGTCGGGTGCGGGATGTTCTCGTGGCTGCACGGGCGGGCTTTCCAGGAGGAGTCGGTCGAGGGCGGGCTGAGCCGTCGCGGGTTCCTCATCGCCGGCGCGGGTGCCGGGGTGGCCGCGGTCGCCGGTGAGGTGATCGGCGTGAGCCGGGACGCGGAGGTGTCACGGGCCGCGATCGGCGGACTGGTGCCCGCGCGCCCGGCGCCGCCCCTGCCCGCCGACGCCGACTTCAGCAAGCTCGGCACGCCCACCTTCCTGACGCCGAACGCGGACTTCTACAAGATCGACACCACCCTGGCGCTGCCGCAGGTGCGGGCCGAGGACTGGCGGCTGCGGGTGCACGGGCTGGTCGAGCGGGAACTCACGTTCAGCTACGCCGACATCCGCGACCGGCCGCTGGTCGAACGCGCGGTGACGTTGTGCTGCGTGTCCAACGAGGTGGGCGGCGAGCTGATCTCCACGGCCACGTTCGTCGGCGTCGACCTGCGGGACCTGCTGGCCGAGGCGGGGGTGCGGCCGGAAGCCGAGCAGCTGTTCTCGACCAGCGCCGACGGCTGGACCTGCGGCACCCCGATCTCGGCGGTGCTGGACCCGGGCCGCGGCGCGATGCTCGCGCTCGGCATGAACGGCGAACCTCTGCCCGTCAAACACGGCTTCCCGGCGCGGCTGGTGGTGCCGGGGTTGTACGGGTACGTGTCGGCGACCAAGTGGGTCACCGAGCTGGAGGTGACGACCTGGTCGGCGCGACGGGCGTACTGGCTGGACCGCGGCTGGTCGCGGGAGGGGCCGGTGAAGACGCAGTCGCGGATCGACGTGCCGAAGCCGTTCGCCGCGCAGGCCGCCGGGAAGACGATCGTGGCCGGGATCGCCTGGGCGCAGCACACCGGCGTCGACCGCGTGGAAGTACGCCTGGATCAGGGCCCCTGGCAACCGGCGACGCTGACCGCCGAGGTTAACGCGGACACCTGGCGGATGTGGTGGGTGCAACTGGACGTGCCGCCGGGGCCGCACCAGGTGTACTGCCGGGCGGTGGACCGGTCGGGCTACGTGCAGACGGGGGACGTCGCCGACACCGTCCCGGACGGCGCCACCGGATGGCACTCGATCTCCATCACCGCCTCCTGAGGGACACAAATGTGGCTTTGGGGGCGGATTCGGCCCCCAAAGCCACATTTGTAGCAGCGGTGGGACCTCAGTCCGGGGCATCGCCGGTGCTGGGGCCGCTGCTGTCCGGGGTTTGCTGTCCGCTTTCCGTGCCGCCGCCGCTCTGCGGGCCCTGCTGGCCTGCGGCGCCGGTGCCGGCGGCGGCGCTTGCCTCGTCTTGGATCAGTGCGGCGAACTGCTCCCGCAATCCGTCGACCTGCTGCTGGAAAGCCCCCGCCAGCCGGATGATTTCGGCGACGGTGGTGATCACCGTGTTCTCGGCCTCGCTCAGGTCTATCCAGCTGCTGCCGTCGAGCACGTCCGTGGCGGCCGGGGTGGCCTGGCCCGCGAGCTGGCTGATCTGCGCCGCCGTGTGGACGACGAGTTTCTCCAGTTGCTCACCGATTTCGGCGATCTGCATCGCGAGTTTGTCCAACTCGGTGCGGTCCTGCTGGAGTTCGGCCAGTTCCTTCTTCGCCTCCTCGATGGCGCTTTCCGTGCCTTCGCCGCCGCTGTCGGCCTCCAGTTCGGCGATGGCGTCGAGTTGCTGGTCGATCGCCTTGTCCAGTTCGGCGAGCGTGGTCTTCAGCTTGCCGGCGTAGTCGGTGATCGCCGCGGGGTCGCAGTCGAGGTGTTCGACGGCCTCGATCGGATCACCGGCGCCGAGTTGTTTCGCGGCTTCCGCCAGGGTCTGGCAGGCGGCGATGGCTGTTTCCAGGGCGGGGTGGGTCATTCCGGCCGTCCCGCGGCTCGCACGTCATCCCGCGCGCCGGTGTCCGCGCGGTCGTAGTCGTCGGCCGCGATCTCCAGTTTCCCGGCGAACTCACCGAGGCGCGTGTGCCGCGTGCGCAGCCGGTCCAGCCGTCGCCCGACGGCCGCTTCGATGTCACGCGCCAGTTCCGGGCCCGGGCCGGAGATGCCGAACGCCTCGACGGGCACCTTGGCCGCCGAAATCGCTTCCGCCGCCGTGCCGACGGACGTCCCGCTTTCGCGAAATCCGCCCGCCGCACCGCGAATCCGCCCGGTGTCGACGTGAAACCCTGATCCTGTCATGCTTTCCCCTCCGTGCTGGTGCGGCACAGGGTGCCGGGCGCCGCTTTCCCCGCGCTTTCACGGCGAGGGCAGGTCGAAAGCGGGCACCAGCCAGGTCGACGGAGGATCCTCCTCGGTGCGCTCCGGAACGACCCTGGCCACAGGCGCCGAGCCCGAGCCGTCTGCCTTGACCCAGACCGGTTTCCCGGCCGCGGGCACGCGGATTTCCAGCGATTCGCCGACGTGCGCCCTGACCCAGCTCATCCGAGGTGGTAGGCGCGCCGCTGCGCGACCAGCTCGGCGGCGGCCCGCTGGGCGCCGGTGGTCGCCTGCAGGATCGCGTTCGCCAGCGTCCTGGCGTCGACCCGGCGCACCAGCGTCGAGTTCACCGAGACCGCGAGCACCTTGCCCGCCGCGTCCGCCTCCACTTCGACCAGGTCACCGCGGTCCCGCGCGGTGACGGTGCGCTGCGCGAGGTCCTTGCGCAGCGCGAGCAGGCCCTCGTCGGCACGGTTGGTCCGCGCGGCCAGCGCGCTCAGCGAAGACACCATGCCGCGAGCGTGCCGGATGCCGCTTTCACGGCGGTTTCACCCGATCTTCGCGAGCAGCCTCCGCACCTCCACCGCCTCCGGATCGGCGTTCCTGGTGAACACTTCCAGCGCCTCTCGCAGGTATTCGCGGGCTTCGCCGTCGCGGCCGAGGGTGTGCAGGACCGACCCGAGGCGTGCCTGGAACCGCGCGACGCGCCAGTCCTCGCCGAGCGAGCGGCTGATCTCCAGGGCTTCCCGGTACGCCTCCAGCGCGCGTTCCGGTGTGCCCGCGTCGCGGTGCAGATCGCCCAGCGTGCACAGGGTGAAGCGGCGCGCGGGGATGTCGGCCGCACGGCGGTGCACGGACATCGCCTCGCGCAGGTACGCCTCGGCTTCGGCGAAGGAACCCAGTTGCCGGAGCACGTCGCCGAGGTTGTTGAGGCAGTACCCCTCGCCACGCGGGTCGCCGAGTTCGCGGAAGCGCCGCAGGCCGTCCTGGTAGCTCGCGGCGGCTTCGGTGAACCGCTTCGCGTTGTCGTAGGCCACGCCCAGGTTGTTCTGGTTCCACGCGGCGGCCAGGCCTTCGCCCGCCTGCTCGAACAGCCGCGCGGCCTCGACGTGGCACCCGATCGCCCGCTCGTAGTCGTGCAGGTCGTCGTAGGCGACGCCGAGCCCATTCAGCATGTGCGCCCGCCCGGGCGGATCGGCGACGGCCAGCGCGGTCAGGTGCGTGCCGAGCCAGTCGTCCCACCGGCGGCACGAGAAGAAGTAGATGAGCAGCGCCGAGGCGAGTTGCCAGGCGACCGTGGGATACCCGCGGGCCACGGCGTCGCGGACGGCCGCGCCGAGGTTCGGCCGCTCGAGTTCGAACCACGCCAGTGCCGCGTCGCGGTGCTCGAAGACGGGCAGGTTCGACGGCGCCGGGACCGCGTCTGTCCACATCGGCCGCGCGTACGGGTCGAGCACCGCCCGTGCGTGGATCGCCGAATGCAGGTACCAGCCGAGGATCCGCCGCGATGCCTCGTCGTCCGCGCCGGCGGACTCACCCGCGTACGCCCGCAGGAGGTCGTGCATGGCGTACCGGCCGTCGGTGCTCGACTCGACCAGGTTCGCGCGCCGGAGCTGCCCGAGCGCCAGCCGCGCGGTCCGCAGGTCGGTGTCCGCGAGCGCGGCGACCGCTTGTTCGCCGGTGTCGTGCCCGGGGTGCAGGCCGAGCAGCCGGAACACCCGCGCGGCGTCCGGGGGCAGGTGGTGGAACGACCACGAGAACGCCGAGCGGACCGCCGCCCGCGGATCACCGTCGGCGTCGAGCAGGTCGAGCCGGGCGCGCTCGTCCGCCAGCTCCTCGACCAGCGCTTCGATGCTGCGGGCCGGGCGGTCCCGGATGGACTCCGCGGCGATCCGCAGTGCCAGCGGCAGCCGGGCGCACAGGTCGATCAGCTCGGCGGCGGCCGCCGGTTCCGCGTCGACCCGGTCGCCGGTCAGCTCGCGGAGCAGGGTGAGCGAGGCCGCCGCGGGCAGCCGGTCCAGCGCCAGCCGCCGGGCGCCGTCCAGCGCGACCAGCCCGGTCAGCGTGTCGCGGCTGGTCACCAGCACCACGCACGCGCCGGAGCCGGGCAGCAGCGGCCGCACCTGCTCCGCGGTCCGCGCGTTGTCGAGCACGATCAGCAGCCGCCGCCCGGCGACCAGCGTGCGGAACTTCGCCGCGCGTTCCGCGAGCACGGGTGAGAGCGCGGCGCCGTCCGCGCCGAGCGCCCGCAGGAACCCGGCGAGCACGTCCGCCGGATCGGCCGGGCGGTCCGGGCCGTAGCCGTGCAGTTCGGCGTAGAGCTGACCGTCGGGGAAGCGCTCGCGCGAGCGGTGGGCCCAGCGCAGGGCGAGCGCGGTCTTGCCCGCGCCCGCGGTGCCCGTGATCACCGACACCGGCGCGAGTTCGTCCAGTTCGGCGAGTTCCTCCTCACGGGCGGTGAAGCCGCGGGCCTGCGCCGGCAGTTGCGCCGGAACGGGCGCCGCGCCGACGGGCTCGGCCTCCCGGCCTTCGAGGATCGCCTGTTCGAGTTCCCGCAGCTCGGCGCCCGGTTCCAGGCCCAGTTCGGTCCGCAGGACGCGGCGGGCTTCGCGGCACGCGGCGAGCGCGTCGGCCTGCCTGCCACTGCGGTAGAGGGCGCGCACCAGCAGCGCGTGCAGCCGTTCGCGCAGCGGGTGCGTACCGGCCAGCACGCGGAGTTCCCCGACGATCACCAGGTGCCGCCCGGCGGTCAGCTCCGCGTCGAAGAGCGTTTCGAGCAGGTGCAGCCGGATCTCGGAGAGCCGCCGCGCCTCGTCCGTGAGCAACGGCACGTCGAGCCCGTCGAACGGGGTGCCCCGCCACAGGTCCAGCGCTTTCCTGGCGAGGATCGGCGCCTCCTCGGCCTCCTCGGCGAGTGATTCGAATCGCTCCGCGTCCAGTTCACCGGGCAGCACGCGGAGCAGATAACCGCCGCCGTCGAAGCGCAGGCGGTCCGGTCCGCCGAGCAGTCCGCGCAGCCGGTGGACGTGCAGCTGCAGCTTCTGCGCCGCCCGCCGGTCGGCGTGTTCACCCCACAGCGCGTCACCCAGCAGGTCGACCGTGACCGGCCGGTTCGCCCTGGTCAGCAGCACCGCCAGCAGGATCCGCTGCAACCTCCCGGCGGGCGCAGACGGGCCACCGGGCCGCCGGATCCGCAACGGGCCGAGCACCTCGAATTCCACCCCGCCACCCCCTGATCGCCAAGTGTGTCGGGTATTACCCGTGCGCGGGGGCGGTTTTCGGCGTGTGGAACCCCTGGACCGGGGTCCGGGTAACCTGGCTTTCAAGCGCTCTACCAGTCACTTTGTGCATGCGTTCACAAGTGGCTACCGTAGTGCCATCACCCGTGCGGCGCCGGGCATCGAACACTGAGTCGCCCGCCGGGTCAAGGGTTGATTTTTCGACCCGGTTCCGGCAGCAGCACCCGAACGGCAGCAACGAGGAGAGCAGGCGTGGTCGCACAGCGGGGCCAGCGAGGCCGCCGAGGCGCGGCCAGGCAGGCGGACACCCCGGACGCCGACAACGCGCCGACCGCGGAGATGCCCGCCGTCCCGGTGAACGGTGCCGCGGCCGACCCGGTCCGCGCCAAGGCCATCCCGGAGGCCGCCGTCGCCCGCCTCGCCGTCTACCTGCGTGTCCTCTCCGCGATGGCCGAGCAGGGCGCGACCACCGTCTCCAGCGAAGAGCTGTCCGCGGCGGCCGGGGTCAACTCGGCGAAGCTGCGCAAGGACCTGTCCTACCTGGGCTCCTACGGCACCCGCGGCGTCGGCTACGAGGTCTCCGTGCTGGTCGGCCACATCGAGCGCACGCTCGGGCTGACCCGCAAGCACAAGGTCGCCGTGGTCGGCATCGGGAACCTGGGCCACGCACTGGCGAACTACGGCGGGTTCCCCGGCCGCGGGTTCCCGGTCGAGGCCCTGTTCGACCTGGACCCGGACCTGATCGGCGTGCCGGTCGGCGGGCTGCCGGTGTCGCACCTGGACGAGATCCCGAAGGTGTGCGCCGAGCGTGAGATCTCCATCGGCGTGATCGCCACCCCGCCGACCGCGGCCCAGTCGGTGTGCGACCGCCTGGTCGCCGGTGGCGTCCAGTGCATCCTCAACTTCGCGCCGGTGGTGCTCCAGGCTCCACCGCACGTCGAGGTCCGCAAGGTAGATCTGGCGGTCGAGCTGCAGATCCTGTCGTTCCACGTGGCGCGCAGGGCCGACGAAGAAGCAGGTGTGAACGGCGTGGCGAACAACGGCATGGTGGTGCGATCGTGAGCATTCTGGCCATCGGGCTCTCCCACCGGACCGCGGACCTGGCCATGCTCGAGCGGGCCGCGGTGCCCGCCGCCGAGCTGGGCAAGGTGCTGCACGAGCTGCAGCAGGCCCCGCACATCGCCGAGGTCATGGTGCTGTCGACCTGCAACCGCATCGAGGTCTTCGCGGTGGTCGACGCCTTCCACGGCGGGCTGTCCGACGTCTCCGCGGTGCTCGCGCGCCAGGCCGGGGTCGAACCCGCCGAGCTCTACGACAACCTCTACGTGCACTACGCCGGTGCCGCCGTCGAGCACATCTTCTCCGTCGCCTCCGGCCTCGACTCGATGGTCATCGGCGAGTCCCAGATCCTCGGCCAGGTCCGCACCGCCTACGCCACCGCGCGTGAGGCGGGCACGGTCGGGCGCGTGCTGCACGAGCTGACCCAGACCACCCTGCGCGTCGGCAAGCGCGTGCAGACCGAGACCGGGCTCGGCGACCTGGGCGCGTCGGTCGTCTCCGAAGCGCTGCGTGCCGCCGGTGAACTGGCGGGCAAGCACGCGCTGGTCGTCGGTGCCGGCTCGATGGGCGCGCTGACCGGGTCGCACCTGCGCAAGGCGGGCATCGGCTCGATCACCGTGGCCAACCGCACCACGGTGAACGCCCAGCGCCTGGCCGCCTCCATCGCCGAGCAGGGCGTGCCGGCCACCGCGGTGGGCATGGGTGAGCTGACCGCGGCGGTCGCCAAGGCCGACGTCGTGGTCACCAGCACCGGTGCCGCCGACGCCGTGCTCGACCCCTCCCACGTGCTCCCGCGCGACGGCCGGGCGCTGGTCGTCTGCGACCTCGGGCTGCCGAGGGACGTCGACCCCGCCGTCGGCGAACTGCCCGGGGTCCGGGTGGTCGACCTGGAGACCGTCCGCCGCCGGATGAGCGCGGCGACCGGTACCTCCGAAACCGATCGCCAGCTGGCCAAGGCCACCGGCATCGTGCTCGACGAGGTGCGCGAGTACCTCGCCGGGCAGCGCAGCGCCGAGGTCACGCCGACCGTCACCGCCCTGCGCAAGCGGGCCGCGGAGGTGGTCGACGCCGAGCTGCTGCGGCTGGACAACCGGCTGCCGGAGCTCGAAAGCGCGGTCCGCGAAGAGCTGGGCCGCACCGTCCGCCGCGTGGTGGACAAACTCCTGCACGCGCCGACCGTGCGCGTGAAGCAACTCGCCGGACAGGACGCCGGGACCGACTACGCCAGTGCGCTGCGCGAGCTGTTCGAGCTCGACCCGGCCGCACCGCGGGTGGTCGCGCGCCCCTCCGAGTCCGTGCCCCACGAAACCGACGGTGAACCCCAGTGAGCAGGACCATCAGGATCGGCACGCGCGGCAGCAAGCTCGCGCTGGCCCAGACCGGCACCGTGGCCGAGGCGCTCGAAGCCGCCGGCGCGCGCGTGGAGCTGGTCACCATCTCCACCCCCGGCGACCGCTCCAGCGCGCCGATCACCGAGATCGGCGTCGGCGTGTTCACCTCCGCCCTGCGTGACGCGCTGACCGCCGGCGAGATCGACGTCGCGGTGCACTCGTACAAGGACCTCCCCACCGCGCCCGCACCCGGACTGGTGATCGCGGCCGTGCCGCCGCGCGCCGACCCGCGTGACGCGCTGATCGCCCGTGACGGCCTCACCCTGGGCGAGTTGCCGCCGGGCTCGACCGTCGGCACCGGCTCGCCGCGGCGCACCGCGCAGCTGCGCGCGCTGGGGCTCGGTTTGGAAATCGTGCCGATCCGGGGCAATATCGACACCCGCATGGGCAAGGTGGGCAGCGGTGAGCTCGACGCCGTGGTGCTGGCCAGGGCCGGACTGGCCAGGGTCGGCAGGCTCGCCGAGATCACCGAAACGCTGGACCCGATCCAGCTGCTGCCCGCGCCCGCCCAGGGCGCGCTGGCGGTGGAGTGCCGCTCCGACGACGCCGAGGTCGAGCAGCTGCTCCGGTCCACACTGGACGACGAGTCGACCCGGCTCGCGGTGACCGCGGAACGGGCCATGCTGGCCGCGCTCGAAGCCGGGTGCAGTGCCCCGGTCGGAGCGCTGGCCGAGGTGGTGGAGGACCTCGACGAGAACGGCTCGGTGATCGAGCGGATCTCGCTGCGGGGTACCGCGGCCGTCGGCGGCGACGGCGAAGCGGTCGACATGCTGCGGGCCTCCGCGGTGGCCGGCAAGGCCGACGCGGAGAAGCTGGGCCGGGAGCTGGCAGCGGAGCTGCTCGACCTCGGCGCCGGTGCGCTGACCGCGAACTGATTCTCGTTTTCCCCGGGCCATCCCGGGGAAAACCGCATGCCAGGTAAAGAGGAGAGACGTAGAGATGACCCCCGCGCGCAAGACCACCGGGCGCGTCGCCTTCGTGGGCTCGGGCCCCGGAGACGCCGGTCTGCTGACCGTCCGCGCCCAGGAGTTGCTGGGCAAGGCCGAGGTCGTGGTGACCGATCCGGACGTACCCGCCGGTGTGCTGGCCTTCGCCCACCCCGACGCCGAGGTGCGCCCCGCGGTGGGGGACCCGGCCGAGGTGGCCAAGGACCTGGGCAACGAGGCCAAGTCGGGCAGGCTGGTGCTCCGGCTGGTCGCCGGTGACCCGCTGACCCAGCCCGCCGCGGTGGCCGAGGTGCAGGCCGTGGCCAAGAGCAACGTGGTGTTCGACATCGTGCCCGGGGTCTCGCCCGGTGCCGCGGTGCCCGCCTACGCCGGGGTCGCGCTCGGCGGCACGCACACCGAGGTGGACGTGCGCGGTGAGGTCGACTGGGCCGCGCTGGCCGCCACCGGCGCTCCGCTGGTGCTGCACGCCACCTCCAGCCACCTCGCCGAAGCGGCCTCCGCGCTGACCGAGCACGGGCTGGCCCCGGCCACCCCGGTCGCGGTGACCTCGAACGGCACCATCAACACCCAGCGCACGGTCGACTCGACGCTGGCCTCGCTGTCCGCCGACGCCGGTGAGCTGGTCGGCCCGCTGGTGGTCACCGTGGGGCAGGCCGCCGGGCAGCGCTCGAAGCTGTCCTGGTGGGAGTCGCGCGCGCTGTACGGCTGGAAGGTCCTGGTGCCGCGCACCAAGGAGCAGGCCGGCGACATGGCCGACCGGCTGCACAGCCACGGCGCCACCTCGCACGAGGTGCCGACCATCTCGGTCGAGCCGCCGCGCAGCCCGGCGCAGATGGAACGCTCGGTCAAGGGCCTGGTCGACGGCCGGTACCAGTGGCTGGTGTTCACCTCGACCAACGCCGTGCGCGCGGTGTGGGAGAAGTTCGAGGAGTTCGGCCTGGACGCGCGGGCGTTCTCCGGCGTGAAGATCGCCTGCGTCGGCGCGGCGACCGCGGCGAAGGTGCGCTCGTTCGGCATCATCCCCGAGCTGGTGCCGAGCGGGGAGCAGTCCTCGGAAGGCCTGCTGGCCGAGTTCCCGCCGTACGACGACGTGCTGGACCCGGTCGACCGGGTGCTGCTGCCGCGGGCGGACATCGCCACCGAGACGCTGTCGGCCGGCCTGCGTGAGCGGGGCTGGGAGATCGACGACGTCACCGCCTACCGCACCGTCCGGGCGGCCCCGCCGCCCGCCGACACCCGCGAGATGATCAAGACCGGCGGCTTCGACGCGGTGTGCTTCACCTCGTCGTCCACCGTCCGGAACCTGGTCGGCATCGCGGGCAAGCCGCACACCCGGACCCTGGTGGCCTGCATCGGCCCGAAGACCGCGGAAACGGCGACCGAGTTCGGCCTGCGCGTGGACGTGCAGCCGGAAACCCCGAACGTGACCGCACTGGTGGACGCGCTCGCCGAGCACGCCGCCCGCCTGCGCGCCGAAGGCGCCCTGCCGCCGCCGCGCAAAGCCAAGCGCGCACGCCGCTCGTAACCCTCCTACGCTCCGCCAAGGCGGCCTTGTCCCCCCGGACAAGGCCGCCTTCGCGTATCCGAACGTGGAACTCGGCCGCCTGAACGTGGAGTTCAGCCGCCCGAATGCGAGTTTCGGCTACCTGAGTGTGTGGTTCGGCTGCCTGAGTGTGGGGTTCGGGTGCTGGTGAGTTCTACGTTCAGGAAGCCGAGTTACACACTGGGGAAGCTGAGTTCTACGTTGGGGAAGTTGAGTGCGACGTTGGGGTAGTTGAGTTCTGCATTCGCGCGGTGCGGGGTTTTGTAGTGCGCGGGAATGCGGACGGGGATTCTGACAAATTGTCATAAAATGGGGTGGGGGCGGCGAATTCGGGAATGGGCGGGGAGTACCGTCGAGAGGGTGTTTCCCGAGCATCGTCCCCGCCGGTTGCGTGTCAGTCCCGCGATGCGGCGCCTCGTCAGTGAGACCACGCTGCGGCCACGGCAGCTGATCCTGCCGATGTTCGTGGCCGAGGGCGCCGACGCGCCGCGGCCGATCGCGAGCATGCCCGGTGTGGTCCAGCACACCCGCGATTCGCTGCGCAAGGCCGCGGTGGAAGCCGTGCGCGCGGGGGTCGGGGGGCTGATGATCTTCGGCATCCCCGAGCACCACGACGCCGTCGGCTCCGGCGCCACCGACGAGAACGGCATCCTCAACGTCGCACTGCGCGACCTCAAGGCCGAGCTCGGCGACGACACCGTGCTGATGGCCGACACCTGCCTCGACGAGTTCACCGACCACGGCCACTGCGGTGTGCTCGACGCGAACGGCGCCGTGGACAACGACGCCACTCTCGAGCGCTACGCCGAAATGGCGCTGGCCCAGGCGCAGGCGGGCGCCCACCTGCTCGGGCCCAGCGGCATGATGGACGGCCAGGTCGGCGTGATCCGCCGCGCGCTCGACGACGCCGGGTTCACCGACACCGGCATCCTCGCCTACTCCGCCAAGTACTCCAGCGCGTTCTTCGGCCCCTTCCGCGAGGCCGTCAATTCGCAGCTCAAGGGCGACCGCAAGACCTACCAGCAGGACCCGGGCAACGCCCGCGAAGCGCTGCGCGAGATCGAGCTGGACGTCGCCGAGGGCGCCGACATGGTGATGGTCAAGCCCGCGCTCGCGTACCTGGACGTGGTGCGCGCCGCCGCGGAGGCGTCGCCGGTGCCGGTGGCCGCGTACAACATCTCCGGCGAGTACGCGATGGTCGAAGCCGCGGTGGCCAACGGCTGGCTCAACCGCCAGGCGACGGTCCTCGAGGTGCTCACCTCGATCCGCCGCGCCGGCGCGGACATGATCCTCACTTATTGGGCGGCCGAGGCGGCGCACTGGCTCGACTAGAGTCTGCGCTCGTGACCGAGCCCCCCGAACCCGACGCGCCCGCCCCGCCGAGGCCGCCGGTGCCGCAGCCGGTCCGGGTGTCCTGGTACCTGTGGATCGCCGCCTGCGTGGTGATGGTGTCCGGGTTCGGGTACTCGCTGGCCGACGAGCCGCGCGTGGTCAGCCTGATGCTGGAGCAGCCACGCGACCCGCGGGTGACGGCGGCGCAGGTCAGCGCGGGTGTGCACGCGTCGCTGTGGCAGTTCCTCGTCGGCGCGGTCGTGTTCGCGCTGCTGTTCCTGTTGTTCGCCTGGAAGGCCCAGGACGGTACGCGGTCGGCGCGCAGCGTGCTGACCGTGCTCGCGGGGGCCACCATTGTCTTCCAGGCGGTGATCTACCCGAACTGGGTCAAGGTCGCGGCCTGCGCGCTGGTCGTCGCCGCCACCGCCTGCCTCTACCTGCCCGGCGCCCGGCCCTACTTCCCGAAGTTGCCGAAGCGATGAGCGAACCAGGGGTGGTGCTCGACGAGCCGGGCGCGGGCGGGGCACCGTTGCTGTGGGGTCCCGGTTTCGCGCTGGCCGGGTTCCTGCTCGAACTGTTCGCGGACGGCCCGGTGCACACCATCGAATGGGTGCTCGTCGGGCTGGCGTTGCTCGGCGTGACCATGCTTTGGGTGTACGCGCGCCGCCGGTTCCTCAGCGTCAAGGTGACCACCGAAGCGCTGTGGCAGGGCCGCGAAAGCCTGCCGGTGTCACGGATCAAGGAGCTGGACGACGTCGGGACGCCGGTCGGCGCGAAGGTGCTCGGTGGCGGTCCGGCCGTGCCGCGCAAGTTCGAAGACGTGCCGCTCCGCCTCGACGACGGCAGCGTGGTCCTCGCCTGGGCCCGTGACGCCGAAGAGTTGCGCGACGCGTTGCGCAGGGTCACCGGCATCGTGAGAGAGTCTGACGGTGAGTGAAACCGAGCCGGACTGGCCGCCGGAGCCCGCCCCCGCGCCCCACCGCCTGCACCGCCCGCGGCGCGCGATCGTGGCCGTGGTGGAGCTGGTCCTCGCCGGGCTGGCGGTCTGGACGGCGACGCTGGCCTGGTCCGCGTCGGTCAGCACCGTGCGCGTGCGCGCTTCGGACGGTGCCGAGCTGACCTCGTACCACTACGCGGGCAACTGGGTGCTCGCGGCGATCGCGCTCGGCCTGGTGGCCACGCTGCTGCTGGTGGACGCGGTGCGCCAGGTGCTGCTCGCGGTACGCACCCGCCCGCGCAAGCCGAAGCCGGAAGCCCAGCCCGCGCACGGCTGACCCCTCGAACGAACTGGCCACAGTGGACAGTCGCCCGCGGAATCGGCGGGCCGGACGTGCCGCGGGTGCGCCGACTGTCGGTCTGCTCTGTCAGACTGGCGAACGTGACAGTCGAACAGTCTGAGGAATGGTTCGCGCGCGCGTCGGCCGCCACCCCCGGCGGCGTCAACTCGCCGGTGCGCGCGTTCAGCGCGGTCGGCGGCACGCCGAGGTTCATGGTCCGCGGCGAGGGCGCGTACCTCTGGGACGCCGACGGCACGAGGTACGTCGACCTGGTGTCCTCGTGGGGGCCGATGATCCTCGGGCACGCCCACCCCGCGGTGGTCGAGGCCGCGCGGGAGGCCGCGAGCGCCGGGCTGTCCTTCGGCACGCCGACCATCGGCGAGGTCGAACTGGCCGAGGAGATCATCGGCCGGGTCGAGCCGGTGCAGCAGGTGCGGCTGGTCAACTCGGGCACCGAGGCGACGATGAGCGCGATCCGGCTGGCCCGCGGCTTCACCGAGCGGTCCAAGATCATCAAGTTCGCCGGCTGCTACCACGGGCACGTCGACGCGCTGCTCGCGCAGGCGGGCTCCGGCGTGGCCACGCTCGGGCTGCCCACCTCGCCCGGGGTCACCGGCGCGCAGGCCGCCGACACGATCGTCCTGCCCTACAACGACGTCGAAGCCGTGCGGGCCGCCTTCGCGGACAACCCCGGCGAGATCGCCGCGATCATCACCGAGGCCGCCGCGGGCAACATGGGCGCGGTCGCCCCGGACCACGACTTCAACGCTTCCCTGCGTGAGTTCGCGCACGCGAACGGCGCGCTGCTGATCATGGACGAGGTGATGACCGGGTTCCGCGTCAACGCCGCCGGCTGGTTCGGCATCGAGGGCGTGCCCGGCGACCTCTACACCTTCGGCAAGGTCATGTCCGGCGGCCTGCCCGCGGCGGCGTTCGGCGGCCGCGCGGAAGTGATGGCCCGGCTCGCCCCGACCGGCCCGGTCTACCAGGCGGGCACGCTGTCCGGGAACCCGGTGGCGGTGGCCTCCGGCCTGGCCACCTTGCGACACGCCGACGACGCGGTCTACCGCGCGCTCGACGCGAACTCGCAGCGGCTCGGCGCGCTGTTCGGCCAAGCGCTCTCGGCCGCCGGGGTGGCGCACCACGTGGCGTACGCGGGCAACCTGGTCAGCGTGTTCTTCACCGAGGAGCCGGTGCGGAACTACCACGACGCGACCACCGCCCAGACCTGGCGCTTCCCGCCGTTCTTCCACGCGCTGCTCGAGCGCGGGGTCTACGCCCCGCCGAGCGCGTTCGAGGCGTGGTTCGTCAACGCCGCCATGGACGACGCCGCGTTCGAGCTGATCGAAGCCGCGCTGACCCCGGCGGCGGAAGCGGCCGCGGCCGCGGAGCAGGCGTCATGACGACGATCGTGCACGTGCTCCGCCACGGCGAGGTGCACAACCCCGAAGGCATCCTCTACGGCCGCCTGCCCGGCTTCCGGCTGTCCGGGCGCGGGCAGCGGCAGGCGCTCACCGTGGCCGAAGCGCTGGCGGGCCACCAGATCGTGCACGTGGTGGCGTCGCCGCTGCAGCGCGCGCAGGAGACGGCCGCGCCGATCGCCGACGCCCACCGGCTCGACGTGGCCACCGACGAGCGGCTGATCGAGGCGGGCAACCAGTTCGAGGGCCAGCGGGTCGCGGTCGGCGACGGCGCGCTGCGGGAGCCGCGGCACTGGCCGAAGCTGGTCAACCCGTTCAAGCCGTCGTGGGGCGAGCCGTACCTGGAGATCGCGCACCGGATGCTCGGCGCGATCCACCGCGCGCGCACCGAGGCCGAGGGCTTCGAGGCGTTGTGCGTCTCACACCAGTTGCCGATCTGGACGCTGCGGCGGTTCCTGGAGCGGCGCCCGCTCTGGCACGACCCGCGCCAGCGGCAGTGCTCGCTGGCCTCGCTGACCAGCCTGGTCTTCGAGGGCGACCGGCTCGACCGGATCGTCTACAGCGAGCCCGCCGGGTACACCGATCCGAAGGTCACCGGGGCATGAGGAAGCTCGTCGCTCCGTTCGCCGCGCTGGTCCTGCTGCTGGCGGGCTGCTCCGGCGGGTCCGACGCGGTGGCGCGCGGCACCAACTTCGAGTTCGTCTCGCCGGGCGGTCAGGTCGACATCACCTACGAAGGCGACCAGCGCAAGCCGCTGCCGCCGATGTCCGGTGAGGACCTGATGGTCGAGGGCAAGCAGCTTTCGGTCGCGGACTACCCGGGCAAGGTCGTGGTGCTGAACCTCTGGGGTTCGTGGTGCCCGCCGTGCCGGACCGAGGCGCCGGAGCTGGAGAAGGTGCAGCGCGAGGTGCCCGGCGTGCAGGTGATCGGGCTGGACGTCCGCGAAGACAACCGGAACGCCCCCCAGGACTTCGTCCGGAACTTCGGTCTGACCTTCCCGTCCATCTACGACCCGCCCGGCCGCTCGCTGCTGGCGCTCAAGGGCTACCCGCGCAACGCCGTGCCGTCGACGATCGTGCTGGACAAGCAGCACCGGGTGGCCATGGTCTTCCTGCGCGGCCTGCTCGCCAGCGACCTGATGCCGGTCGTCCAGCGGCTCGCCGCCGAGTAACCGGTAGCCGGTGAGTTCACGGGTTCTTCATTCCTTACCCTGATTGGGTGGACCCAGTGACCGAGCTAGCGACCTCCGGTCCGCTGCTGCTCGCCGCCGGGGTGGCCCTGCTGGCCGGGGCGGTCTCGTTCGCTTCGCCGTGCGTGGTGCCGCTGGTCCCCGGCTACCTCGCCTACCTCTCCGCGCTGGTCGGCGCGGACGCGCCCGCGGTGAGCCCGGACGAGGCGCCCAAGAAGGGGCGCTTCGCCGTGGTCGGCGCGGCCGGGTTGTTCATCCTCGGCTTCACCGTGGTGTTCACGCTCGGGCTCGGCAGTCTGGTCTGGATCTCCGACGCGATGCTGATGAACCAGGACCTCCTGCAGCGCATTGGCGGAGTCATCACGATCGCCATGGGGCTGGTGTTCCTCGGCCTCATCCCCGCGCTGCAGAAGGACGTCCGCTCGCACCGCGTGCCGCGCGGCGGGCTGTGGGGCGCGCCGCTGCTCGGTGCGGTCTTCGGCCTCGGCTGGACCCCGTGCATCGGCCCGACGCTGACCGGCGTGCTGGTGCTGGCCAGCTCCACCGGCGGCACCGCGGCCCGCGGGTTCCTGCTGATCCTGCTCTACTGCCTCGGCCTCGGCGTGCCGTTCCTGCTGATCGCGCTGGGCGCCCGCTGGGCCGTGCGCGTCACCGGCTGGCTGCGCCGCAACGGCCGCCGCGTGCAGATCTTCGGCGGCGCGCTGCTGCTGGTGGTCGGCCTGCTGCTGGTCACCGGGCTGTGGGGCGAGCTGGTCGGCTGGCTGCGGGTGGCGGTCGTCAACGAAGTGGAGCTCCCGCTGTGACGCTCACCTCGGACGCGCCGCCGAAGGGCCCGTACCGCGAAACCCCGCTCCGGCGCGCATTCGCGTTCGTCCGCAACACCTGGCGCGGGCTGACCTCGATGCGCACCGCGCTGATCCTGCTGTTCCTGCTGGCGCTCGCCGCGTTGCCCGGCGCCCTGCTGCCGCAGCGCGCGCTGAACGCGCCGAAGACCGAGGAGTACATCACCAACCACGGCTGGTGGGGTGAGCTGCTCGACGCGACGCAGTTCTTCGAGGTCTACTCCAGCGTCTGGTTCTCCGCGATCTACCTGCTGCTGATGGTGTCGCTGGTCGGCTGCCTGGCCCCGCGCAGCGTCGACTACGTCCGCGCGATGCGGGCCAAGCCGGTGCTCACCCCGCGCCGCCTCGGGCGCATGCCGCACCACCACCACTTCGAAACCGGCGCGAGCGCCGACGAAGTGGCCGCGACCGTCCGAACGCGACTGCGTGGCTGGCGCCAGGCCGAGCGCGAGGAGGAGGGCGGCGTCCGCACGATCAGCGCGGAACGCGGCTACCTGCGTGAGACCGGCAACCTGCTGTTCCACTTCGCCATGCTCGGGCTGATCGTGTTCTTCGCCATCGGCAAGATGTTCGGCTACGAGGGCCAGGTCACCGTGCTGGCCAACGGTTCCCAGTTCTGCAACTCCGGCATCTACGCCTACGACGCCTTCGACCCCGGCCTGCAGGTGGACGGCACCGAGCTGAGCCCGTTCTGCGTGAAGGTGAACGAGTTCACCGCGGAGTACACCGAGCAGCTGCAGCCGATCCACTACCAGGCCGACATCGAGTACCAGGCAGGCGCGGACCTCGACACCGGCGCCTGGCGGCCGTACCAGGTGAAGATGAACGAGCCGCTGCGCATGGGCGAGGACCGCGTCTACGTGCTCGGTTACGGCTACGCGCCGAAGTTCACCGTCACCTACCCCGACGGCACCACCCGCACGCAGGCGATCCAGTGGCGCCTGGTGGACCCGGCCACGATGCTGTCGGAGGGCGCGACCAAGTTCGACCCGCCGGGCATCACCGACACCGACGAGCGCCGGAAGAAGCAGCTGGCGATCACCGGCCTGTTCGCGCCGACCGCCTTCGTGCACGGCAACGTGCTCAGCTCGTCGAGCCCGGTGCTCACCGAACCCGGGGTCGCGGTGGACGTGCTGCGCGGCGACCTCGGCATCGACTCCGGGCGCGGGCAGTCCATCTTCGAGGTCAACCAGTCCATGGTGGACAGTGGGCGGCTGGTCAAGGTGGCTCGGGAGAACCTGATGCTGGGCCAGGAACTGACGCTGGACGACGGCACGAAGATCCGGTTCGACGGGGTGGAGAAGTACGCCTCGCTCCAGGTGTCCTACGACCCGACGCAGGTGTGGGTGCTGGTCTGCGCGATCGCCATGCTGCTCGGGCTGGTCGGCTCGCTGCTGGTCAAGCGGCGCCGGTTCTGGGTGCGGATCACCCCGCCCGCCGGCGACGCTGAGCTACGACGTACTGTAGTAGAAGTGGCCGGTCTGGCCAGGACGGACCAGGCAGGCTACGGCGAGGAGTTCAACCGGATCGCGGTCTCGCTCCACGGTGCCGAGCACGGGGGGCGACCCCCGGACCCCCGGGAAACGCCAGAGAAGAAGGACTAGAGCATGGTCAACGAGACACTGTCGCAGTTCAGCGACCTCTCCTACACCACAGCCGTCGCCGTGTACGTGCTGGCGATGATGTTCTTCCTGGTCGAGCAGTCCTTCGGGCGCAAGGGCAGGCAGGCGGCCCAGCGCACCAGGGAGCGGTCCGCCGAACTGGTCGGCGCCGGCGGCGGGTCCGTGCTGTCCTCCACCGTGCCCCCGGCCGACGAGGCGCCCGCCCGCCGCGAGCGGGCCGAGCGGATCGGCCGTATGGGCGTGGCGCTGACCGTGCTCGGGGCGCTGCTGCACCTGGCCGCGCTGGTGCTGCGCGGGGTCGCCACGCAGCGCGTGCCCTGGGGCAACATGTACGAATACATCATGGCGGTCTGCCTGATCGCCGTGGTGACCTGGCTGGTGGTGCTGCGCAAGTCGGACATCCGCCACCTGTCCGCGTTCGTGCTGCTGCCGGTGGTCATCCTGATGTTCGTCGGCGGCACCATGCTCTACGCGGTCGCCGCGCCGGTGCAGCCCGCGCTCCAGTCGTACTGGCTGGTCATCCACGTTTCGGCGGCGATCCTGAGCTCCGGGGTGTTCCTGGTGCCCGGGGTGGCCAGCGTCTTCTACCTGATCCGCGCCAGGCACGAGAAGAACCCGGCCAAGTTCGCGCGCTTCGGGCCGAAGCTGCCCGCGCTGGAGGTGCTGGACCGCGTCGCCTACCGGACCACCGTGTTCGCCTTCCCGGTGTTCACCTTCGGCGTGCTGTGCGGCGCGGTGTGGGCCGAGGCCGCGTGGGGCCGGTTCTGGGGCTGGGACCCGAAGGAGACGGTCGCCTTCATCGCGTGGGTCATCTACGCGGCCTACCTGCACTCGCGGGCCACGGCGGGCTGGCGCGGCAACCGCGCCGCCTGGATCAACGTGGTGGGCTTCTCCGCCACGGTGTTCAACCTGTTCTTCGTGAACCTGGTCACCACCGGTCTGCACTCCTACGCCGGGGTCGGCTGACATCTCGCGCGGATCCCGGCTACCGTCGTGCCAGTACAGCCAGTACGACGAGAGGAAGTGGGAGGACCGCGACGGTGACCGGATCTGACGAGGTGCCCGGTCGGCAGCCGGAACCGGGCGAGGAGCCCACCCAGTGGCAACCCGCGCCCCCACCACCCCCCGCCGAGGACCAGGCGCACTTCTCCGAGGAACGCACCGACTCGGCACCGCACCCGGCGACCTCCGGGCCGTACGAGGTGCCGCAGGTGCCCGTGCCGCCGTACCAGCGGCCCTACGCCGATCCGTACGACCAGCAGTTGCCGCCGCTGCACCCGCAGCAACAGCAGCAGTACGGGCAGCCGTCCGCGCCACTGCCGCCGTTGCCGCAGCCGCAGTCCCCGGCCGGTCCGCCGGCGCCGCCGCTCCTGCCGCAGGGCATGCTGCCCCAGCCGCACGGCAGGCCGCTGCCCGGCGACGACCTGACCACCGCGCACCTGGTGAAGCCGAACAAGCGGCGGCCGCAGTCCGGCTGGCGCAAGGCGCTGTACGTGGGGTCCGGCAAGCTGATCAACCCGGGGGAGAGCCCGGAGGACCGGCGTCGGCGTGAGCTGATCGCGCAGGTCAACCAGCCCCTGCGCGGGTGCTACAAGATCGCCATGCTGAGCCTGAAGGGCGGCGTGGGCAAGACCACGACCACCACCACACTGGGCGCGACCTTCGCCTCGCTGCGCGGTGACCGCGTGGTCGCCGTCGACGCGAACCCGGACCGCGGCACGCTGTCGCAGAAGATCCCCATCGAGACCACCGCCACCGTGCGCCACCTGCTGCGGGACGCGGACAAGATCACGCGCTACAGCGACGTCCGGTCGTACACCTCACAGGGTTCGAGCCGGCTGGAGATCCTCGCCAGCGAGCAGGACCCGGCGGTCTCGGAGGCGTTCTCGGAGGACGACTACCGGCGCACGGTCAACCTGCTGGAGCACTTCTACAACATCGTGCTCACCGACTGCGGGACCGGCCTGATGCACTCGGCGATGAAGGGCGTGCTCGACGTCGCCGACTCGCTGGTCGTGGTCTCGTCCGGCTCGGTGGACGGCGCGCGCAGCGCCTCGGCCACGCTGGACTGGCTGGACGCGCACGGCTACGGCGACCTGGTCAAGCGCTCGGTCGCGGTGATCAACTCGGTGCGCCCCAAGGGCGGCTCGGTCGACCTGGACAAGCTGGCCGCGCACTTCGCCGCACGGGTGCGGGGCGTGTGCCGCATCCCGTTCGACCCGCACCTCGAAGAGGGTGCCGAGATCGAACTGGACCGGCTGCAGGCCGACACGCGGCTGGCCCTGCTGGAACTGGCCGCCACCGTCGCGGACGGCTTCGCCGTCGAGCGCTAGCGGGGGATCGGGTAAAGCGGGGATTTACTTCTCGTCGTCGTCCCGGCTCCTCTTCCGGTGCTGCTCGGACAGACCGCGGAGGAAGTCCGGATCGTCATCGGGGGCGACGCGGGGCTGTGACGACGGGACTCCGGGGCGCGGGGCGCCGAACGTTCGCCACAGGACGACGGCGACCGTCAGTGCTCCGATCGCCGCGAGCAGGTAGAGCATGCTCGATCCCTTCAGGCTGTGGTGCGCGGGTGTCTCCCCCCGAGGTTAACCCTTTTGCCGGGTTTGCGGGTGCGACGGGGGCCGCGCCGTGAAAAGCGAACGGGGATGTCGTGAGACATCCCCGTTGGTTCGCGTGGCTCGCGCGCCGGTCAGCGGCGGGTCGGCTCGCTGGCGTCGGTGGTCAGTTCGGCGAGCAACTCGTTCACTTCGGCTTCCCGGAAGCGGCGGTGGCCGCCCGGGGTGCGGATGGAGCCGATCCGCCCGGCGGTGGCCCAGCGGGTCACCGTCTTCGGATCGACTCGGAACAATGCGGCGACCTCACCCGGGGTGAGCAGTCGTCCTCCGACGGTCGCGGTCACTTTCCGCCTCCTTCACGACCTCGCGGCTCTCAACGGCGCAATCGTCGCATCCACCCCGTCAGGTACTCGAACGGTTGTCGAAGAGTAAAGAGGTAGTAAGGGATAAAACACCCGCTTCGGACACCCACCCCCGAACCCCACACCCAGGAAGCCGAACCCCACGTTCAAGCACCCGCACCCCACGTTCAAGCACCCGCACCCCACGTTCAAGCACCCGCACCCCACGTTCAAGCACCCGAACCCCACGTTCAGGCACCCGAACCCCACGTTCAGGCACCCGAACCCCACGTTCAGGCACCCGAACCCCACGTTCAGGCACCCGAACCCCACGTTCAGGCACCCGAACCCCACGTTCAGGCACCCGCACCCCACGTTCAAGCACCCGAACCCCACGTTCAGGCAGCCGAACCCCACACTGGCGCACCCGAGTTCCACATTCGGCCGCCTGAATTCCACACTCGGGCGCCCGGCCTCTTCCGCCCGCGCCCGCTCGGCCCCCGTCGCGAACGTGGAACTCGGGCGCGCCAGTGTGGGACTCGCCTGCCTGAGTGTGGGGTTCGGGCGCCTGAACGTGATGTTCGGCTGCGCGAACGTGTGGTTCGGGGGTGTGAGCGTGGGGGCCGGACGTGGGCGGGCTGGTTAGGGTGACCGGCTATGGACGCACTCGATCGCAGGATCATCGCCGCGCTGCGGCTCAACGGCCGGGCGACCTACGCCGAGCTGGGCCGGACCGTGGGGTTGTCGGCGTCCTCGGTGCACGAGCGCGTCGGCAAGCTGGAGGCGGCCGGGGTGATCACCGGGTACCACGCGGTGGTGGATCCGAGCACGGTCGGCCTCGGCGTGACCGCGCTGGTCGGCATCCAGCCGACCGACACCGCCGCCGACGACGACGTGGCGGAAGCGCTCGGCAGCCTCGTCGAGGTCGAGAGCTGCTACGCCGTCGCGGGCGACGAGGCGTTCGTGGTCAAGGTCCGGGTGTCCACGGTCGACGAGCTGGAGCGCACCCTCGGCAGGCTCCGCCGGATCGACGGGGTGGCCCGCACGCGCACCACCGTCGTGCTGTCCACCCGCTTCGAGGCCAGGCCGAACAACGAAGGCCTGGACGAGCCGCCCGAGGAAGGCGCGTAGCCTGCATTGATGTGACTGAAGCTGCTGTTCCGGGCCACCTGGGTCGCGATCTGACGTTGTACCTGCTCGCGCGGTTCGGCCTGGTCGCCGTGGTCGCCGTGCTCCTGCTGCTGGTGAACGTGCCGCTGCTGGTCGCGCTCGCGGTCGGCCTCGTGGTCGGCCTGCCGCTGGGCCTGCTCGCCTTCCGCGGGCTCAACACCCGCGTTACGGCCCAGCTGGCCAAGCGCAACGAAGGCCGCGCCCGCGAGCGCGCCAAACTGCGCGCTCAGCTGCGCGGCGACGCCGCGGAAGCCGAATGAGCCCGCAGAACCGCGCGTGGACCCGTGAGGCCGTGCGCCTCATCGAGGCCGACGCCAACCGCAGCGCGGACACCCACCTCAAGGTCTTCCCCCTCCCGCCGGAATGGGGCGTCGACCTCTACCTCAAGGACGAGTCGGTGCACCCGACCGGCTCGCTCAAGCACCGCCTCGCCCGCTCGCTGCTGCTCTACGGCCTGGTCAACGGGCACATCGGCCCGGACACCGTGTTGATCGAGGCGTCCAGCGGCTCGACCGCGGTGTCCGAGGCGTACTTCGCCAGGATGCTCGGCCTGGAGTTCGTCACGGTGGTGCCGCGCAAGACCAGCCCGGAGAAGATCGCGCTGATCGAGTTCTACGGCGGCCGCTGCCACTTCGTGGACATCCCGGCCGAGATGTACACCGAGGCCGAGCGCCTGGCGTCGGAGTGCAACGGGCACTACCTGGACCAGTTCACCTACGCCGAGCGCGCGACCGACTGGCGGGGCAACAACAACATCGCCGAGTCGGTGTTCGCGCAGCTGCGCGCCGAGCGGCACCCGGTGCCCGCGTGGATCGTGGTCGGCGCGGGCACGGGCGGCACCAGCGCGACCTTCGGCCGGTACGTGCGCTATCGGCGGCACACCACGAAGGTCGCCGTGGTCGACCCGGAGAACTCGTCGTTCTACGGCGCCTGGGAGACCGGCGCGCTCGACTACGGCACCGGCATGCCGTCGCGGATCGAGGGCATCGGCCGCCCGCGCTGCGAGCCGTCGTTCGTGCCGAGTGTGATTGACGAGATGTTCCAGGTCCCGGACGCGGCCTCGATCGCGGCGATCCGCCTGCTGCGCGAGCACACCGGCTACTGGGCCGGCGGGTCGACCGGGACCAGCCTGTACGGCGCGTTCAAGTTGATCTCGCGCATGGTCTCGGAAGGCCAGGCGGGCAGCGTGGTGACGCTGCTGTGCGACGGCGGTGACCGCTACGCGCACACCTACTACAGCGACGAGTGGGTGGCCGCGCAGGGCATGGACCTGGCACCGCACCGAGCCGCGATGGAGGAATTCCTGGTCAGCGGCAAATTCCTGACCTGATCTTCGGCCGCGCCTCCGGCGCGGCGGCGAGGTCGCCTTTGAGCCGATCACTGGAGCAAGGCACGCCGTGCCGTGGCCGGCCCGACGCACCTCACTCCAGTGATCGGCGCGACCTCGCGCCGACCCTCTAGAGCAGGACGAGCGCGACGCAGGTGAGCACGGCCCAGGCCAGCATGGCCAGGCCGGTGTCCTTGAGCGCGGGGATCAGGCCGGGGCCGGTGGCGCCGGAGCGGATCGCGCGCACCGGGCGGATCAGCAGGGCGCCGGCGAGCACCCCGATCACCAGGCGCGGGTCGGTGAGCAGGCCGAGGGCGAAGCTGAGCACGAACGGCACGGCCACCAGTACCAGGTAGAACCGTCGCGTGCCGTCGTCGCCGAGGCGGACGGCCAGCGTGCGCTTGCCCGCGGTGACGTCGGTGGGGATGTCGCGCAGGTTGTTCGCGGTGAGCACGGCGGTGGAGAAGCTGCCGACGGCGACCGCGCAGGCGAGCGCTTCCCAGCTGAGGCGCCCGGCCTGGATGTAGACGGTGCCGAGCACGGCGGCGAGGCCGAAGAAGACGAAGACGGCGATCTCGCCCAGGCCCGCGTAGCCGTACGGCCGCCGCCCGCCGGTGTAGAACCAGGCGCCGAGCAGGCACAACGCGCCCATCGCGAGCAGCCACCAGTACCCGCTCGCGGCGACCAGCACCAGCCCGAGCACGCCCGCCACGCCGAGCGAGGTGAGGGCCGCGGCCAGCACCGCCTTCGGCTTGGCGGTGCCCGAGCCGACCAGCCGCAGCGGGCCGACGCGGTCGGCGTCGGTACCGCGGATGCCGTCGGAGTAGTCGTTGGCGTAGTTGACGCCGATGATCAGGGCCAGCGCCACGCCCAGCGCCAGCAGCGACCGCCACCAGGAGAACGCCCCGAGCGCCGTCGCCGCCCCGATCCCGGCGACCACCGGTGCCACCGCGTTCGGCAGCGTCCGCGGCCGCGCCCCCTCGATCCATTCGGTCAACGTCGCCATACCGAGCATTCTGGCCACCCGCACGACCGGCAGGTGCAGCAGGGGGCCGTGGACTGAATGCTATGAGTGGGGCATTACTTGCATTCAACGCAAGTAATGCCCCACTCATAGCATTCGGCGGCGCCTCAGCAGGTCGGGGGTGCTTGGGCGACTTTGACGTAGGCACCCGAGACGTACATTCCCGGCGCAAGGCGGTACCACCGGGCCTCGGTGCCTTCCGTGCCCGGCACGGATTCGCCCGGCGCAGCGCATTCGAGGCGGATCTGCGCGTGCCGCGCGGCCAGCCCCACCTGCGGCTGCGAGCTGTGCGGCCCGATCCGCACGTTCAGCGAGTCGTACGAGGTCACCGTGCCCCACGGGCCGCCGCCGGTCCACTGGTAGGTGACGTCGACCCAGGCGTTGTCCTTCAGCTTCAGCCCGTCCCAGAAGGTGCCGTCGGCCAGGTCGATGCCCGCCGGGTTCGCCACCTCGCGGCCGAATTCGTCCTTGCCGCCGTTGTACCCGCGCTGGTACGCCGCCTGCGCCTGTGGCAGCCCACGCGGCAGGTCACCCCAGCTCGCGCGATCCAGGCTCCAGTAGTCGTCTTTGGTGTTCCACGGCCCGACGTCCCACACCGGCGCCCATTCACACCGCCCGTGGTCCGCGGTGCACACCTTCACCGAGTAGTTGCCCTGGTTCTTCCCCGCGAGCCCGCGCCGCGACGGCAGGGCCACGAAGTGGTCGCGCTGCACGATCTTGTGCCCGTTCGCGGTGGTCCCGCCGACCAGGCCCTCACGCGTGGCGAAAACCCGGTAGGTGACCGCGAGCGTGGGGTCGGTGAGCACCACCGCGGCGTGCCAGGCGGTCACCTTCAGCGCGCCGACTTCGACGCCGACCGGCCCGGGCAGCACCAGCCGCGCCTGCACCGACCGCGTCGCGCTCGGCAATGCGGCGGGGATCCCCGGTGCCGCCTCGATCCATTCGGTCCACCGGCCGTCCGGGCGCAGGCCGCGCACGTCCACCAGCACGCCCGTCGACCCGTGCTCGACCCGCACAGTGTCCACTTCGGACTCGAGCTCCTTGACCGGCAGCTCCTCCACGCTCAGCGGCAACATCGTCCCGGGCAACGGTTCGAGCCGGTTGCGTGGTGGATCGATCGTCCAGCTCACCGGCTCGTCGGCGAAGGCGGGAGTGGTCGGACCACTCAGGGCCAGCAGCACGCACAACACCAGAGCACGGGTTCTGTTGATCACGGAAAGTCAGCAAAAGGGACACCCCGTGATCTGTCAACGCGGGGACCCGACCGGGTCAACCGTGTTTGAAATGCGCGCGAACGCCGCTACGGTCCACCTTCCCCGGGCCGCGCAAGGGGAGTTCGTCCAGCGTGAGGAACCTTTTCGGCACCGCGGCCGCGCCCGAGTCGGCTCGCACGAGTGCGCGGAGGTCGTCCTCCGGAAGTGTGGCTTCGGCGAGCACCACGGCGGCCACCACGGCCTCGCCCCATTCCGGGTCCGGCACGCCGACGACGCACGCCGCGCGCACCGCCGGATGGGTCAGCAGCGCCCGTTCCACCGCGGCCGCGGGCACCTTCACCCCGCCGGTGTTGATCACGTCGTCGGCCCGGCCGAGCACCTCCAGCCTGCCGCCGTCGAGCCGCCCGAGGTCGCTGGTGCGGAACCAGCCGTCCACGAAGGACTCCGCGGTCAGCTCGGGGTTGAGCCGATAACCGTGTGCCAGCACCGGACCGGCGATCTCCACCCGGCCGTCCGCGCCCAGCCGGATGTCCACTCCGGACAGTGGGGCGCCCGCGTAGACGCAGCCGCTGGCGGTTTCGCTCATCCCGTACGCGGGCACCGCGGTGATCCCGGCGTCGGCCGCGCGTTCCGCGAGACGCGGGTCCAGCGCGGCTCCGCCCAGCACGATCGCGTCCAGCCGGGCGACCTCGCGCGTCACCTCCGGGCCCGCGGCCACCAGCCGCGACAACTGCGTGGGCACCAGCGCGCTGTAGTGCGGCCCCGACTGCCGCACCAACTCGCGCACCCCGGCGGCGAAGTCCTCGGCGCGGAATCCCGCGCTGGTGTCGAGCACCACGGGCGTGGTCCCGGCGAGCATCGAGCGCACCAGCACCTGGAGGCCGCCGATGAACTGCGGTGGCGTCGCGAGCAGCCAGCGGCCCGGGCCGCCGAGCCGCTCGTGCGTCGCCTCGGCGGACGCGCGCAGGGCGTCCGCCGAGAGCAGCACGCCCTTCGGCGCGCCGGTCGAACCGGAGGTCGCGATGATCACCGCGGTGCCGTCCTCGACCAGCAGGTCCGGCCGCATCGCGTCACGCAGCGTGGTGTTCCCGGCGGCCAGCGGCAGCACCGCCGGACCGCCGTCCAGCGCCGCGGCCAGCGCGCCGGTCAGCTCCGTGACCGAGGTGACTACGCGCATCAGTAGTAGTACGGGTAGCCCGACCAGTCCGGCTCCCGCTTCTCCAGGAAGGCGTCGCGGCCCTCGACCGCCTCGTCCTGCATGTAGGCCAACCGGGTGGTCTCACCGGCGAACAGCTGCTGTCCGACCAGGCCGTCGTCGATCAGGTTGAACGCGTACTTGAGCATGCGCTGCGCGGTCGGCGACTTGCCGTTGATCTCCCACGCCCAGCGCAGCGCCTCGGCCTCCAGCTCGGCGTGCGGGACCACGGCGTTCACCGCGCCCATCGCCCGCATTTCCTCGGCGGTGTAGGAGCGGCCGAGGAAGAAGATCTCGCGGGCGAACTTCTGCCCGACCTGCCGCGCGAGGTAGGCCGAGCCATAGCCGCCGTCGAAGGAGCCGACATCGGAGTCGGTCTGCTTGAACCGCGCGTGCTCGGCCGAAGCGAGCGTGAGATCGCACACCACGTGCAGCGAGTGCCCGCCGCCCGCCGCCCAGCCCGGCACCACCGCCACCACCACTTTCGGCATGAACCGGATCAGCCGCTGGACCTCGAGGATGTGCAGCCTGCCCGCCCGCGCGGGGTCCACCGTGTCGGAGGTCTCCCCCTCCGCGTACTGATACCCGGACCGACCACGAATACGCTGGTCACCACCGGAGCAGAACGCCCAGCCGCCGTCCCGTGGCGACGGGCCGTTGCCGGTGAGCAGCACACAGCCGACGTCCGAGCTCATCTTCGCGTGATCCAGCGCCCGGTAGAGCTCGTCGACGGTGTGCGGCCGGAAGGCGTTGCGGACGCCTGGCCGGTCGAATGCCACCCGGACGACGCGTTTGCCTGAGCGGCTCTCCGTGGAACGGTGGTAGGTGATGTCGGTGAAGTCGAACCCTTCGACCTCGGACCACGAGGCGGGGTCGAACAGCTCGGAAATCTGGGTGTCACTCACACCTGGGAGAATAGGACCCATGGCCATGTGCGCGGAGGACCTGCCGGGGGACGCCCGGTGAACCCGTCGACCGCGCAGGCCAGGGTGATCGTGGACGAACTGATCCGCAACACCGTCTCGCACGTGGTGCTCTGCCCCGGTTCCCGCAACGCACCGCTGTCGCTGGCGCTCTACGACGCCGCGTCGGCTGGCAAGCTGCGGCTGCACGTCCGGATCGACGAGCGCAGCGCCGCCTTCCTGGCGCTGGGCATCGCCGCGCGCACCGGCCGTCCGGTCGCCGTGCTGTGCACCTCCGGGACCGCGGCCTCGAACTTCCACCCCGCCGTGCTCGAAGCCGACCGCGCCGGGGTGCCGCTGATCGTGCTCACCGCCGATCGCCCGCCCGAGCTGCGCGCGGCCGGGGCCAACCAGGTCATCGACCAGCGCCGCCTCTACGGCGACGCGGTCCGCTACGGCGACGAGCTGGCGGTCGCCGAGCGCCGGGCCGGGCAGAACTCGTACTGGCGCAGCCAGGTCTGCCGGGCCTGGAACGCGGCCTACGGCGAATGGCGCAGCGGGCCGGTGCACCTGAACATCCCGTTCCGCGAGCCGCTGGTCCCCGACGGCGAGGACGGCGAGTGGTACGAATCGCTGGAGGGCCGCCCCGGCGGTGCCCGGTGGACCGAACTGCCCGACTTCGGCGCGCTGCCCGCGTTCGTGGTGCCCTCGGCGCGGCACGGCCTGGTGATCGCCTGCGACACCGGGGTGGGCGCGGCGAGCGAATGGGCCGAGCAGCACGGCTGGCCGGTGGTCTCGGAGACCGGCGGCATCGGGCTGACCGGGTCGACCGCCATCGGCGCGGGCGCCTGGCTGCTCGGGGTGCCCGAGTTCATCGACAAGCACAAGCCGGAGCAGGTGCTCTGCCTCGGCAGGCCGACGGTGTTCCGGCAGGTGCAGGCGCTGCTCTCGGACGCCGACGTGGAGGTCCTGCTGGTCCGGCCGGACTCGGACTGGCCGGCGCCCGCGCACAACGTCCGGCAGGTGGGCCAGTGGTTCGCCGAGCCGACCAAGCCCGCCGACCCGGAGTGGCTGGCGAGCTGGCAGCGCGCGGACGCCGCGGCGAAGGCGGCGGTCCGCGAGGCACTGGCCGAGGAGCCGTGGCCGACCGGGCTGCGCCTGGCCGCCGAGCTGGTGGAGGCGCTGCCCGAGGACGCGATGCTGGTGGTCGGCCCGTCGAACCCGACGCGGGACATCGCGCTGGCCGGGGGCATGCGGCCGGACGTGCTGGTGCACCGCAACCGCGGCGTGGCCGGGATCGACGGCGCGGTGTCCACCGCGATCGGCGCCGCGAGTGTCCACAAGGGACCGTCCTACGCGCTGCTCGGCGACCTGACCTTCCTGCACGACATCAACGGCCTGCTGACCGGGCCCGCGGAGTATCGGCCGGACCTGACCATCGTGGTGCTCAACGACGACGGCGGCGGCATCTTCACGCTGCTGGAGCAGGGCGCGCCGGAGCACAGCGCCGGATTCGAACGGGTCTTCGGCACGCCGCACGGGGCTGACCTGGGCGCGTTGTGCGCGGGGTACCGGGTGCCGCACGTGGTCGCGGAGACGCTCACGGAGTTCCGCGCGGCTCTGCGCCCGGCGCCGGGGCTGCGGGTGATCGAGGTACGGGTGGACCGGGCGCGGCACCGGGACCTGCACGCGCGCCTACGGTCCGCCGTCTCCGCCTCCATCTGAACGCTATGAGTGGGGCATTACTTGCGCCCTCCCGTCGCCCGCCGCCACCCTCAACGGAGCTGCGCGCTGTTTCGGAATGCAAGTAATGCCCCACTCATAGCATTGGCTGGGGTCAGGCGAAGGGGGCCGGGGTGATGTCGGCGGCTTCCAGGGCGGCTCGTACGGCCCTGGCGATCTCGACGGCACCGGGCGTATCGCCGTGGACGCAGATCGAGCGTGCGCCGACCGTCACTTCGGAGCCGTCGATCGCGGTGATCCGGCCGTGCGTGGCCAGGTCGACGCACCGCGCGGCGATCGTCTCGACGTCGTGCAGCACCGCGCCCGATTCCCGCCGCGACACCAGGTGCCCCTCGGGCGTGTAGGCGCGATCGGCGAAGGCCTCGGTCACCGTGGGCAGCCCGCGAGCTTCCGCGGCCGAAAGCAGCGCCGACCCCGGCAGCCCCAGCACCGGCAGCTCCCCGTACCGCCGCACCCCCTCGGCGACCCCCGCGGCCTGCACCTCGTCGGTCACCACGGTGTTGTAGAGCGCACCGTGCGGCTTCACGTAGGCGACCCGCGTCCCGGCGGCGCGCGCGAAGGCGTCCAACGCGCCGATCTGGTAGGTGATCTCGTCGGCGAGCCGGTCCGGCGGCACGTCCATCCGCTGCCTGCCGAACCCGGCCAGATCGCGGTAGGACACCTGCGCGCCGATCACCACGCCCCGCTCGGCGGCGCGTTCGCAGGTCGCGCGCATGATGCTCGGGTCCCCGGCGTGGAAGCCGCAGGCCACGTTCGCGCTGGTGACGATGTCGAGCAGGGCGTCGTCGTCCCCCAGCACCCAGATCCCGAAGCCTTCCCCGAGATCGCTGTTCAGATCCACCGTCGACTGCCCGGCTCGACCGTTCTCAGCAGGCAAGACCCTCCTTTTGGTTGTTCCTCGTGCCCCGGTGCGGCGATAGGTTCGCCCGGAGCTCCACCACGGACACCAGGAGGGTATATATGCGGCTGAGAACTCGCGCGGGAGCCGGTGCGGTGGCCACTGGCCTCGCCTCGATCCTGCTGGCCACGTCGGCCAGTGCCGCACCAGCGCCTGGCGCGCCGGGTGCGGGAGACCCCTACTACCCGGGTGCGGGCAACGGCGGTTACGACGTCCAGCACTACGACATCCGCCTCACCTACCAGCCGGCGACCGACCAGCTGTCCGGGCAGACGACCATCCTGGCCACCACCACGCAGGAGCTCTCCACGCTGAACCTGGACTTCGGTCTCAAGGTCAGCTCGGTGCGGGTGAACAACGCGCCGGCCAAGTTCGGCAAGGACGCGAAGGACGCCAGCGAGCTGGTGGTGCAGCCGGCCAAGCCGCTGGCGAAGAACCAGTTCGTGACGATCGTGGTCAGCTACACCGACACCCCGTCGCAGGTGGTCGTCGACGGCGCCACCGCCTGGCGCAAGACGCCGACCGGCGCCGAAGTGGTGGACGAGCCGTTCAGCTCGGAGTGGTGGTACCCGGCCAACGACCACCCCACCGACAAGGCCACCTTCGACGTCTCCGTCGAGGTCCCCGACGCCGTCTCCGCCATCTCCAACGGCACCCTGGTGCGCAAGACCAAGCAGCGCACCGGCTGGACGCGGTGGAACTGGCGCAGCACCCAGCCGCAGGCCACTTACCTGGCCTTCCTCGCCGTCGGCAACTTCGAAGTGCTCCAGTCGACCACCCCGAGCGGGCAGCCGTTCCTCTCCGCCTACGACCCGGCGCTGGGCGCCGCGCTGCCCGCCGCCAAGGCCAGCATCGAGCGCACGCCCGAGGTCACCGAGTTCCTCGCCACCCAGTTCGGGCCCTACCCGTTCGAGGCGCAGGGCGGGGTGGCGTCCAACGCGATCGGTTTCGCGCTGGAGAACCAGACGCGCTCGGTCTACGGCAACAGCTTCTGGCGCAACGGCTCGAACACCTCGGTGGTCGCGCACGAGGTGGCGCACCAGTGGTTCGGTGACTCGGTGTCGCTGGGCAAGTGGAGCGACATCTGGCTGAACGAGGGTTTCGCGAGCTACGCGGAATTCCTGTGGTCGGAGAGCATCGGCGAGGGCACGGCCGACGAGCTGGCCGAGTACCTCTACAACTCCTACCCGGCGGACAGCGCGTTCTGGCAGGTCAAGCCCGGTGACCCGGGGGCGGACAAGCAGTTCGACGCGGCTGTTTACGACCGCGGCGCGCTGGCCGTGCACGCCTTGCGCAAGGCGATCGGCGAGGAGAGCTTCTTCAAGCTGCTGCAGACGTGGCAGGCGCAGAAGAAGGGCAAGCACGCGACCATCCCGGAGTTCATCGCGCTGGCGGAGAAGGTCTCGGGCAAGCCGCTGTACGACCTGTTCCAGACGTGGCTGTTCACCCCCGGCCGGCCGGACTTCAGCCCGACCGGGCAGTCGTCGGCGGCCTCGGCGGCCACCGTCGCACGGGCCGCGGACGGGAAGCCCGCCGAACCGAAGTCGTGGGCGAAGATCCAGCAGACCCACGCCGACCTGGCCGCGCACGGGCACGCCCACGTGCACGGCACGGAAGCGGGCCGGGACTTCTAGTTCTCTTCGCGCGGGTGCGGGAGGTCGCCCCGGCCTCCCGCACCCGCGGCTAGGGTGTGCCGTATGTCGCCCAGGAGTGAGAAACTGCTGCGGATCGGCGTCCGCGTGCTGGTCGGCGTGGCCGCCGTGCTCACCCTGCTGTGCGTGACCCTGTTCTTCGCCGCGGTGCGCAACGACAGCGCGATCGCCGACCACCGCGGCACGGCCGACGCCGAGGTGCTGTCGGTCTCCTTCGACCGCACGCTGATCCGCTTCGTGACGCCGGACGGGGTGGCGCACACCCCGTCGCTCGGCGTCCTCTACCCGGCGGGGCTGGAAGCCGGACAGCTGGTGCGGGTCGAATACAACAGCGAAGACCCGGAACTGGCGCGGGTCGCCGGACGCACGGCTTCGCTGACCCTGCTGCCGCTGGGCACCACCATCCTGTTCACCTGGCTGGTCGCCGGCCCCGCCTGGTTCTTCGCCCGCCGTCTCCTACCCCGCCCCACCCCGGCGGCGTCTTCCCGCGCCACCTCCGACCCGCGCCCCACCGCCGCAGACCCCGCCGAACCCCCCGCCCACCAGGACAAATAACCCCACCCGCGAACCCCACACTCAGGCACCCGAACCCCACGTTCAAACGCCCGAACCCCACGTTCAGGAAGCTGAGTTCCACACTCGGGTAGCTGAGCCACACGCTCGCGTACCCGACCTCCACGTTCAGGCAGGCGAGGCCCACGCTCCAGCAGCCGAACCTCACGTTCAGGCAGCCGAACTCAACGCTCAGGTAGCCGAGTTACACGTTCAGGCGCCCGAACCACACGTTCAAACAGCTGACTTCCACACCCGGGCAGCTGAGTTCCACGCTCAAGAGGCCGAGCCGGAGCTGCCGCCTGCCCACCGGAACGCACTTTCCACCCGCTCGAACGCGGGAGCCGCCAATCGAACGCGGAACTCGGCGCCTGGGTGCGGAACTCGGCAGCCTGAATGCGGCGCTCGAGTGCCCGAGCGCGGGACTCGGCTTCCTGAATGTGAGGTTCGGGCGCCTGAGTGTGGGACTCGGCTTCCTGAATGTGAGGTTCGGGCGCCTGAGTGTGAGACTCGGCTTCCTGAACGTGGGATTCAGGCGCCCGAGTGTGCGGCTCGGCTGCCCCAACGTGGAGTTCGGCTGCCTGAGTGTTGAGTTCGGCTGCTTGAACGTGCAACTCGGCTGTTTGGAACGTGGGGACTCGGCGGCGCGAACGCGGGACTCGGGCGGCGCGAACGTGGTGGTTCGGCTGCGTAAGTGTGGGATCCGGCGGCGCGAGTGCGGAGTTCGCGTTCCTGAACGTGAGGTTCGGATGCCTGAGTGTGGGACTCGGGTGCCTGAACGTGGGGTTCGGGTGCGTGAGTGTGGGGTTAGGGGTGGGGGGTGGGTTGCCACCAGGTTAGGACGGTTTCGGCCAGGGAGGGGGCGGCGACCAGGAGGCCGTCGGCGGGGAGGGCGGTGCCGGCGCCGTGGCGGTCCAGGACGACGGCGCCCGATTCGATGGCCAGTGCGACCGCGCCGGCGACGTCCCATTCGTGGTAGCTGTGCAGGACGGCCGCGCCCGCGTGGCCCAGGGCGACCTGCGCCACGGACAGCGCCGCCGAGCCGAGGACGCGGACACCGGCGTGGGCGGCGGACGCCCGCTCGATGAACCCCGCCATCCCCGGCCACGCCCCGCCCCGGCCCAGTTCCGTGCAGATGATCGCGCCCGGCAACCGCACCGGTTCGCCCGACAACCGGACCGGGGTGCCGTTCGCGCGGGCGCCCCGGCCACGCGCCGCCGCGTAGATCTGGCCTCGGTACGGGTCGGCGACCACGCCGACCACCGGGCCCGACGAGTCCACCAGCGCCAGGCTGAACGCGCACCACGGCATGCCTGCCACGTAGTTCGCGGTGCCGTCGACCGGGTCCACCACCCAGCGGTACTCGGCCTCGTCGGCACCCAGGTCCGCGCCGAACTCCTCGCCGACCACCGGCACCCCGGGGAACTCGGCGGTCAGCACCCGGCGCGTGTGCCGCTCCAGGATGAGTTCGGTGTCGGTGACCCAGTCGAACGGCGTGTCCGGGGTGTCCGGCCGGGCCCCCCGTCCGGCGGTCGCGGTGATCACGTCGGTGGCGTCGTTGGCCAGCCGCCCGGCGACTTCGAGGGCCTTGGACAGCAGGGCGGGCTCGACGGGCCGGGCCGGGCGGGAGGACAAGAGGGTCACGCCGCTCTAGCATGGCCGCGCTCGGTGACCGGAACCCGACGGTGAGGTGGCCGGGCCATGGCGACTTCGCGCAGGGCGGAGGAGTTCGAACGCTGTTGGCCGGTGCGTCACCCGCGCGTGCCACAGTCCGGATCGTGCGTATCGCCATCGTCACCGAAAGCTTCCTGCCGCAGGTCAACGGCGTCACGAACTCCGTGCTCCGGGTGGTCGAGCACCTGCGCGACCGGGCGCACGAAGTGCTCGTGATCGCGCCAGGCCCCGGTCCGGCCGAATACCGCGGGGCGCCCGTGGTGCGGATCCCCGCACTCGGCCTGCCGGTGGTCAACTCCCTGCCGATCGGGGTCCCGACCCGGACCGTGCTCACCGCGATGGCCGATTTCGGCCCGGACGTGGTGCACCTGGCGTCACCGTTCGTGGTCGGCGCCCGCGGGCTGGCCGCGGCCCGGCGCCTGCGCGTGCCGTCGATCGCGGTCTACCAGACCGACATCGCCGGGTTCGCCGCCGCGTACGGCCTCGGCCTCGGGGCGCGGGCGGCCTGGCGCTGGGTCCGCCGCGTGCACTCGCGGGCGGACCGCACCCTCGCGCCGTCCAGCGATTCGGTGCGCGAACTGCTGGCGCACGGCGTGCCGCGCGTCCACCGCTGGGGCCGCGGCGTGGACATCGAGCGCTTCTCGCCGTCACACGCCGATCCCGCGCTAAGGGCCGAACTCGCGCCGAACGGCGAGCTGCTGGTCGGTTTCGTCGGGCGGCTGGCCCCCGAGAAGGAGGTCGACCGGCTGGTGACGCTGGCGGGCGTGCCCGGGGTCCGGGTGGTGGTCGTCGGCGACGGTCCGGAGCTGGCCGGGCTGCGCGACCGCATCCCCGGTGCCGCCTTCCTCGGCGCGAAGTACGGCGACGAGCTGTCCGCCGCGTACGCCAGCCTCGACGTCTTCGTGCACACCGGTCCACACGAGACCTTCTGCCAGGCGGTGCAGGAGGCGATGGCCTCCGGGCTGCCGGTGCTCGCCCCGGACGCGGGCGGCCCGCGTGACCTCGTGCTGCACGGGCGGACCGGCTTCCTGCTGCCCGCCGACCGCACCAGGTTCGCCGAGCAACTGCTCGCCCGCGTCGACGAACTGCGGGACCCGGCGTTGCGCGAGCGGCTGGGTCAGAAGGCACGCAGGGTCGTGCTCGGCCGGACCTGGCCCGCCGTGTGCGGGGAACTGATGGGCCACTACGAAGCGGTGGCGGGCCGGGCGGCGCAGGCGGCCTGACCACGCATCGTCCACTGTGGACGCAGGGCCCGGGCCCGGGCACCGCGGAGTTCACCTGGCCGGGCGCTGTGCGGGGCAGGTTGCGCGCGCTCGGCGGGGAGCGACGTACTGTGACGGCATGTCCCGAGCCAGCCTCGACAAGGACCCGCGTGAGGTCGCCGCCATGTTCGACGGCGTCGCCGACGGGTACGACCGCGCGAACTCGTTCATGACCTTCGGGTTCGACCGCCGCTGGCGGGTCACCACCTCGCGCGTGCTCGACGCCAAGCGCGGCGAGAAGGTGCTCGACCTGGCCGCGGGCACCGGCGTGTCCACCACCGAGTACGCCGCCAACGGTGCCTGGTGCCTGGCCGCGGACTTCTCGCTCGGCATGCTGCGCGCCGGCCTGCACCGCAAGGTGCCGATGGTCGCCGCGGACGCGCTGCACCTGCCCTTCGCCGACGGCAGCTTCGACGCGGCCACGGTCTCGCTCGGCATCCGCAACTTCGTCGACACCAAGGCCGCGCTGGCCGAGCTCGCGCGCGTGGTGCGACCCGGCGGGCGGCTGGTGATCTGCGAGGTGTCCACGCCGACCTTCGCGCCCATCCGGTTCGTCTACCGCCGGTTCATCCTCAAGGCGATGACCTGGGTCGGCCGCCGCTCCTCGTCCAATCCGGACGCCTACGGCTACCTCGCCGAGTCCATGCTCGCCTGGCCGGCGCAGCGCGAGTTCGGCGAGATCATCGCCTCGGCGGGCTGGCAGGACGTGGAGTGGATGAACCTCACATTCGGCGTCGTAGCAATCCATCGGGCCACCAAGCCGCCCGTACACTCGGCCACATGACGACTCTTCAGCAGCGCGACGCCGAGGTGATCGTGGTGGGCGCGGGCCCGGCGGGCTCGACCGTCGCCACCTATCTCGCCCGCGCCGGGGTGGACGTGCTGCTGCTGGAGAAGACCGTCTTCCCGCGCGAGAAGGTCTGCGGTGACGGCCTCACCCCGCGTGGCGTGAAGCAGCTGATCGACCTCGGCATCGACACCAGCCAGGACGCGGGCTGGGTGCACAGCCGCGGCCTGCGCATCCTCACCGGCGACCTGACGCTGGAGCTGGACTGGCCGGAGCTGACCAGCTACCCGCCCTACGGCGTTTCCCGCACCCGCCAGGACTTCGACGACCTGCTGGCGAAGACCGCGGTCAAGGCGGGCGCGCGGCTGCTGGAGCGCACCACGGTCACCGGCGCGATCACCGACGCCACCGGCCGAGTGGTCGGCGTCGAAGCGAAGACCGGCGAGGAGAAGCGCCCGGTCAGCTACCGCGCCCCGCTGGTGCTGGCCTGCGACGGCGTGTCCGCGCGGCTCGCGCTGAGCGTCGGCATCCAGAAGAACGAGAAGCGGCCGATGGGCGTGGCCGTGCGGCGGTACTACAAGAGCCCGCGGCACGACGACCCGTTCATCGAGGGCCACCTCGAGCTGTGGGACCGCAGCGACCCGGCGCGGCCCAAGCTGCTGCCCGGTTACGGCTGGGCGTTCCCGCTCGGCGACGGCACGGTGAACATCGGCCTCGGCATGCTGTCCACCTCGAAAGCCTTCCGCAGCACCGACTACCGCGCGCTGCTGCGGCAGTGGCTCGACGGCACGCCCGAGGAATGGGGCTACCGCGAGGAGAACGCGATCGGCAAGGTCGGCGGGGCCGGGCTGCCGATGGGCTTCAACCGCACCCCGCACTACCGCGACGGCCTGCTGCTGCTCGGGGACGCGGGCGGCATGGTCAGCCCGTTCAACGGCGAGGGCATCTCGGCGGCGATGGAGTCGGCGCAGCTGGCCGCCGAGTCGGTGGTCCAGGCGCTGGCCCGGCCGGCGGGGTCGTCGCGGGAGCGGGCGCTGCAGGGGTACCCGATGGCGGTCGCGGACATGATGGGCGGCTACTACCGGCTCGGCAACGTCTTCGCGAAGCTGATCGGCAAGCCGGCCGTGATGCGCGCGGCGACCAAGTACGGCCTGCGCATCAACAAGCTGCTTCCGTTGGTGTACAAGGGTCTTTCCGGTTGCTACGACGCCAAGGGCGGCGACGTGGTCGACCGCCTCATCGCCGCCGCTTCGCGCGCGACACCCAGCCCCCGGTAACCATCCGCCTCTTCGGTTGGCGTGTGTTACCTCACACCGGACAAACCGTGTCACCGGCTCGGACCGGCGCGTTTCGTCCTCTTCCCGCTGGTCTCGGACCCGCGCCGCAGTACGCGCGTCCGGTGAGCGCCGCGGAAGTTAGGTGAGCCTTATACCACGGGGGATGGCGACAACGGTGTGACTCGCGTCCTACACTGACCCCGTGCCTTGTGAAGCGCTTCACAATTTCGACGGCTCGCTTGTGAACTTTTTCACAAGCGTCCGGCGGAATCGCGGACCTTGACTCACGAGCAGTAAGGCTGCCCTAACTCTCGGACGTGTGATCCGGGTCGCTTAGGGTGCGCCACGAGGCACTCAGACCGAGTTCGATCGCAGCGGCGCGGAAGGGATGGACGAACCGTGCTGGCGTTGCCACCACCACACTTCGCGGGACAACTGGCTCAGGGGGCCGCGGCCCCCACCCTGGACGTCTACCTCCCGCTGGTCATCCTGTTCGTTCTGGCGATCGGGTTCGCCGTGCTTTCGGTGCTGCTGGGCCCGCTCGTCGGCCCGAGCCGCTACAACAAGGCGAAACTTTCGGCCTACGAGTGCGGGATCGAACCCTCGCCGCAGCCGGTGGTCGGCGGCGGCCGGATGCCGATCGCCTACTACGTCACGGCGATGCTGTTCATCCTGTTCGACATCGAGATGGTGTTCCTCTACCCGTTCGCGGTCTCCGCGGACGCGCTGGGCCTGTTCGGCCTGGTGGAGATCGTTCTGTTCATCGCCACGGTCGGTTTCGCCTACGCCTACGTGTGGCGGCGCGGCGGCCTCGACTGGAACTAGGGGCAAAGCATGGGTCTCGAAGAGAAACTCCCCAACGGCATCCTGCTGGCCAGCCTGGAGGGCCTGGTCAACTGGGCCCGCAAGAACTCGCTGTGGCCCGCCACCTTCGGCCTGGCCTGCTGCGCCATCGAGATGATGACCGTCGGCGGTTCGCGCTACGACATCGCGCGCTTCGGCATGGAGCGCTTCAGCGCCACGCCGCGCCAGGCCGATCTGATGATCGTGGCCGGCCGCGTGACGCAGAAGATGGCGCCGGTGCTGCGGCAGATCTACGACCAGATGGCCGAACCGCGCTGGGTGCTGGCGATGGGCGTGTGCGCCTCCTCCGGCGGCATGTTCAACAACTACGCCGTCGTCCAGGGCGTCGACCACATCGTGCCGGTGGACATGTACCTGCCCGGCTGCCCGCCGCGGCCGGAGATGCTGCTCGACGCGATCCTCAAGCTGCACGCCAAGATCCAGGACGAACCGCTGAACGCCCGGCGCGCCGAACTGCGCGCGGCCAGCGGCGCCCGCACCGAGCTCATCCCGTCCTCCATCAAGTACGCGAAGAAGTGACGCAGATGCCCGAAGAGAAGCCCGTCACCGGCGGAGAACGATCGAGCGCCGAGCGCCCGGATTCGGTGGAACTGCGGCCGGAGGGCGCGCGCCCGGCCGAACCGCTGGTCGCCGGTCGTGAGCGCCAGGGCATGTTCGGCGTCTCCGGCACCGGGGACACCTCCGGTTACGGCGGCCTGCGGCTCCCGGCGTACTCGCCGGCCCCGGCCGAACGCCCCTACGGCGGCTGGTTCGACGAGTTCACCGACGAGTTCCTCGCCGCGCTCGCCGACCACCGCGTGCCCGCCGAAGCCATCCAGCAGGTGACCGTCGACCGCGGCGAGATCACCTACTACGTGGCGCGCGAGCACCTGGTGGAGATCTGCCGGACCCTGCGCAACGACGGCGGACTGCGGTTCGAGCTGTGCAGTTCGGTCTCCGGCGTGGACTACGGCGTGGACGTGCCGCAGCGGCTGCACTCGGTGTACCACCTGACCTCGATGACCTTCCGCCGCCGCATCCGGCTGGAGGTCGCGGTGGACGTCGACGACGCGCACATCCCGTCCATCGTCGAGGTCTACCCGACCGCCGACTGGCAGGAGCGGGAGGCCTACGACATGTTCGGCATCGTCTACGACGGCCACCCGGCGCTGACCCGGATCCTGATGCCGGACGACTGGGACGGCCACCCCCAGCGCAAGGACTACCCGCTCGGCGGGATTCCCGTGGAGTACAAGGGCGCGGAGATCCCGCCGCCGGACCAGCGGAGGTCTTACTCGTGAGCAGCACCGAAAAGATCTCGGACGTCGAGTCCGGTACCGACACCTCCCCGAGCGGCGCGGATTCGGCCGCCCAGGACAACTCGCCGGGCCAGGACCAGTACGCCCAGGAACGCCGCACCACCGAAGGCCCGGTCTACACCGTTTCCGGCGGTGACTGGGACGACGTGCTCTCCGACGCCGAGCACGACGACCGCATGGTCATCAACATGGGCCCGCAGCACCCGTCCACGCACGGCGTGCTCCGGCTCGTGCTGGAGATGGAGGGCGAAACCGTCACCCAGCTCCGCTCGGTCATCGGCTACCTGCACACCGGGATCGAGAAGAACTGCGAGTACCGGAACTGGACCCAGGGCGTCACCTTCGTGACGCGGATGGACTACCTGGCCCCGCTGTTCACCGAGACCGCCTACTGCCTCGCGGTGGAGAAGCTGCTCGGCATCAAGGCGCCGCCGCGCGCGGAACTGCTGCGCGTGCTGCTGATGGAGATCAACCGCATCGGCTCGCACCTGGTCTACATCGCCACCGGCGGCATGGAACTCGGTGCCACCACGGCGATGACGCTCGGTTTCCGCGAGCGCGAAGAGGTGCTGCACCTGCTCGAGCACCTGACCGGCCTGCGGATGAACCACGCGTTCATCCGGCCCGGCGGGCTCGCGCAGGACATGCCGGAGGACTACCAGGAAGCGGTGTCCGCCTTCGTCAAGACGATGGAGGAGCGGCTCCCGCTCTACAAGAAGCTGTTCACCGGTCAGCCGATCTGGCGCAACCGGCTCAAGGACGTCGGTTTCCTGCCGGTGGACGCCTGCCTCTCGCTCGGCGTGACCGGGCCGGTGCTGCGGTCGGCCGGACTCCCGTGGGACCTGCGCAAGACCGAGCCGTACTCGCGCTACGACGAGTTCAAGTTCGACGTGCCGACCTCCACCGACGCGGACTGCTGGGGCCGGTACCTGATCCGCGTGCAGGAGATGTACGAAAGCCTGAAGATCATCAAGCAGGCGCTGAAGAAGCTCGCCGACGAGGGCCCCGGCCCGGTGATGGTCGACGACAAGAAGGTGGCCTGGCCCGCGCAGCTGTCGCTGGGCAGCGACGGGCTCGGCAACTCGCTCGAGCACGTCCGCAAGATCATGGGCCAGTCGATGGAATCGCTGATCCACCACTTCAAGCTGGTCACCGAAGGCTTCAAGGTGCCGGCGGGCCAGGCGTACGCGGCGGTCGAGTCGCCGCGCGGCGAGCTGGGCGCGCACCTGGTCTCCGACGGTGGTACCCGCCCGATGCGCGTGCACATCAGGGAACCAAGTTTCGTGAACCTGCAGGCGATGCCCGCGATGGCCGAGGGCGGGCTGGTGGCGGACGTGATCGCGGCGATCGCGTCGATCGACCCCGTGATGGGGGGAGTGGACCGATGACCTCTTCGACGGAACGCCCGGAGCCGGGCCCCGACTACGCCGACCGGACGCACGTCGCCGCGGGCGGTGACGTGGACGTGCGGGGGATCGCTCCCGGGGATTCGGCGTCCATTTTGGACACCGCGGTGCTCGAGGACCCGTTCGGCCCGGACATCGTGGAGAAGGCGCAGCAGATCATCGCGCGCTACCCGGTGAGCCGCTCGGCGCTGCTGCCGATGCTGCACCTGGTGCAGTCGGTGCAGGGCTACGTCACCCAGGAGGGCATCGCCTTCTGCGGGCGGCAGCTGGACCTCTCCGACGCCGAGGTCAGCGCGGTCGCGACCTTCTACACCATGTACAAGCGCCGCCCGTGCGGTGAGCACCTGGTCAGCGTCTGCACAAACACGCTGTGCGCGGCGCTCGGCGGGGACGACATCTACCGCAAGCTGCAGACGCACCTCGGTTCCGAGCAGGAACCACTGGGGCACGAGGAAACCGCGGGCACGCCCGGCGAACCCGGCTCGATCACCCTCGAGCACGCGGAATGCCTGGCCGCCTGCGACCTCGGCCCGGTCATCCAGGTCAACTACGAGTACTTCGACAACCAGACCACCGACAAGGCGGTCGCACTGGTCGACGCGCTGCGGGCAGGCAAGAAGCCCGCGCCGACGCGCGGCGCCCCGCTGAGCGACTTCAAGGGCGCGGAACTGCAGCTCGCCGGGTTCTTCCCGGAGGACGAGCAGACCTACCGCGCCGAGGTGGACGGACCGTCGCAGGCCGTGGAAACGCTGCGGGGCGCCCAGGTCGCGCAGGAGCGCGGCTGGACCGCGCCGGTGATGGAAGACGTGCCGCTGCCCGCCGTCGAAGAGAAGAAGTGAGGCAAGCCGATGGCTGACCCCATTACCCCGGTCCTCACCAAGCGCTGGCTCTCGCCGGAATCCTGGCGGCTGGCCACCTACGAACGCCTCGAGGGCTACACCGCGCTGCGCAAGGCGCTGGCCGGTACGCCGGAGCAGCTGGTCACCCTGATCAAGAACGCGGGCCTGCGCGGCCGCGGCGGCGCGGGTTTCCCGGCCGGGGTCAAGTGGTCGTTCATGCCGCCCAACGAGGACAAGCCGCACTACCTGGTGATCAACGCCGACGAGGGCGAACCGGGTACCTGCAAGGACATCCCGCTGATGATGGCGGACCCGCACTCGCTGATCGAAGGCTGCGTGATCGCCTCGTACGCGATGCGTTCGCACCACTGCTTCATCTACGTCCGCGGTGAGGCGCTGCACTGCATCCGCCGCCTCAACGCGGCGGTGCGCGAGGCCTACGAAGCCGGGTACCTCGGCAAGGACATCGTCGGCAGCGGGTTCGACCTGGACATCACCGTGCACGCCGGGGCGGGTGCCTACATCTGCGGTGAGGAAACCGCGCTGCTCGACTCGCTGGAGGGCCGTCGCGGCCAGCCGCGGCTCAAGCCGCCGTTCCCCGCGGCCGCCGGCCTCTACGCCGCGCCGACCACGGTGAACAACGTGGAGACCATCGCCAGCGCGCCCTACATCGTCAACGCCGGGGCCGACTGGTTCCGCAAGATGGGCAGCGAGAAGTCGCCGGGCCCGAAGATCTACTCGATCTCCGGCCACGTGACCAACCCCGGCCAGTACGAGTGCCCGCTGGGCACCACGCTGCGCCAGCTGCTGGACATGGCCGGTGGCATGAAGGACGGCATCCCGCTGAAGTTCTGGACCCCGGGTGGTTCGTCCACGCCGATGTTCACCGCGGAGCACCTGGACACCCCGCTGGACTTCGAGGGCGCCGCGGAAGCGGGCTCGATGCTCGGCACCACCGCGGTGATGGTGTTCAACGAGACGGTTTCCGTGCCGTGGGCCGTGATGAAGTGGACGCAGTTCTACGAGCACGAGTCGTGCGGCAAGTGCACGCCGTGCCGCGAGGGCACCTACTGGCTGGCGCAGATCCTCGAGCGCATGGTCGACGGCCGGGGCACCGAGGCGGACATCGACACCCTGCTCGACGTCTGCGACAACATCCTCGGCCGCTCCTTCTGCGCGCTCGGTGACGGTGCGGTCAGCCCGATCACCAGTGGCATCAAGTACTTCCGGGACGAGTTCCTGGCCCTGTGTGAGAGCAACAAGCGCGAACTGGTGGGAGCGCAGGCATGACCATCGCACCCGACAAGCCTTCGACCGAGGAGACCCCGGTCCCCGAAGGCCACGTCAAACTGATCATGGACGGCGAAGAGGTCATCGCGCCGAAGGGCGAGCTGCTGATCCGCACCGCGGAGCGGCTCGGCACGGTGATCCCGCGCTTCTGCGACCACCCGCTGCTCGACCCGGCTGGCGCCTGCCGCCAGTGCCTGGTCGAGGTGGAGATGAACGGCCGCCCGATGCCGAAGCCGCAGGCCTCGTGCACGATGACGGTGGCCGACGGCATGGTGGTCAAGACCCAGCTGACCTCGCCGGTGGCGGACAAGGCGCAGCAGGGCGTGATGGAGCTGCTGCTGATCAACCACCCGCTGGACTGCCCGATCTGCGACAAGGGCGGTGAGTGCCCGCTGCAGAACCAGGCGCTGGCGCACGGCCGCGCGGACTCGCGGTTCGTCGACACCAAGCGGACCTTCCCGAAGCCGCTGCCGATCTCCAGCCAGGTGCTGCTCGACCGCGAACGCTGCGTGCTCTGCCAGCGCTGCACCCGGTTCTCCGCGCAGATCGCCGGTGACCCGTTCATCGAGCTGCTCGAACGCGGGGCGCACCAGCAGATCGGCACCGCGGAGACGGCCGACGTGCTGGACATGGCCTCGCGCACGACCAGCGGGCAGCCGTTCCAGAGCTACTTCTCCGGCAACACCATCCAGATCTGCCCGGTGGGCGCGCTGACCAGCGCGGCCTACCGGTTCCGGTCGCGGCCGTTCGACCTGGTGTCCTCGCCGAGCGTGTGCGAGCACTGCTCGTCGGGCTGCGCCGAGCGCACCGACTTCCGGCGCGGCAAGGTGATGCGCAAGCTCGCCGGGGACGACCCGCAGGTCAACGAGGAGTGGATCTGCGACAAGGGCCGGTTCGCCTTCCGGTACGCCGGTGCGGAGGACCGCCTTCGCCGTCCGCTGGTGCGTGACGCGGAAACCGGTGAGCTGAAGGAAACCTCTTGGACCGACGCGCTGCGCGTGGCCGCCGAGGGCCTGGCCAAGGCCCGCGACGGCCGGGGCGCGGCGGTGCTGCCGGGCGGCAGGCTGACCGTCGAGGACGCCTACGCGTACTCGAAGTTCGCCCGGATCGCCTTGCGCACCAACGACATCGACCACCGCGCGCGAGCCCACTCCGCCGAGGAGCTGGACTTCCTCACCGCGCACGTGGTCGGCACCACGCCCGAGACCGGCGTGACCTTCGCGGCCATCGAGAACGCGCCCACCGTGCTCTGCGTGGCCTTCGAGCCGGAGGAAGAGGCGCCGATCGTCTTCCTGCGGCTGCGCAAGGCGGCCCGCGCGAGGAACGCCAAGATCGTCCACTTGGGACAGTGGACCACCTCCTCGGTGCGCAAGACCTTCGGCGAGCTGCTCGCCTGCGTGCCCGGCGGCGAGCCCGCCGCGCTGGACGCGCTGGCCCAGCACGCGCCGGACCTCGACGAGGCGCTCGCCGCGGGCGGGGTGGTGCTCGTCGGTGAGCGTGCCGCCGAGATCCCCGGCCTGTTCTCCGCGCTGCTGCGGCTGACCGCCCGCACCGGGGCCCGCCTGGCGTGGATCCCGCGCCGCGCGGGCGAACGCGGGGCGATCGAAGCCGGTGCGCTGCCGACCCTGCTGCCCGGCGGCCGGTCGGTGACCAGCATCGAGGACCGCATCGAGGTGGCGCGGTCCTGGGGCGTCGACGGCCTGCCCGGCGAGCCCGGCCGCGACCTGACCGGCATCCTCCAGGCCGCCGCCGGCGGTCAGTTGGACGGCCTGCTCGTCGGTGGCGTCGAACTCGCCGACCTGCCCGACCCGGACCTGGCCCGCCGCGCGCTGGCCAACGCCGGTTTCGTGGTCAGCCTGGAACTGCGCGCGAGCGAGGTGACCGAGCACGCCGACGTGGTGCTGCCGATCGCCCCGGCGGTGGAGAAGTCCGGCACCTTCCTCAACTGGGAAGGCCGCCGCCGCGAGTTCAAGGTGACCCTCGAGGGCACCGGCGCGCTGCCCGACTGCCGCGTGCTGGACACCCTCGCGGTCGAGATGGACGCCGACCTGTTCACCCAGACCCCGGCCGCCGCGGCCGGCGACCTGGCCCGCCTGGCGTCCCGGCGCGGTGGCACGGCACCCGAGGTGCCCGCGCCCCAGCCGCCCAAGCCCGGCGCCGGCCAGGCGGTGCTGGCGACCTGGCGGCAACTGCTGGACAAGGGCTCGCTGCAGGACGGTGAACCGCACCTCGCGGGCACCGCCCGCCCGGTGGTGGCCCGGCTGTCCGCGGCCACCGCGAACGGCATGGAGACGGTGACCGTGTCGACCGAGCGCGGTGCCATCACGCTGCCGGTCGAGGTCGCCGACCTGCCCGACGGCGTGGTCTGGCTGCCGGGCAACTCCGAAGGCTCCCAGGTCCGCGTCGCACTCGCGGCCGGGCACGGCTCGGTGGTCTCGATCGCTGGAGGTGAGCGGTGACCCCGTTCCTGACCCAAGCCCAGGAACTGACGCGCGCGGAGATCCTGGCGGACGACCCGTGGTGGCTGGTGCTGATCAAGGCCGTGGCCATCCTGCTGATCGGCCCGATCCTGACGATCTTCCTGATCGTCTGGGAGCGCAAGGCGGTCGGCCGGATGCAGAACCGGCCCGGCCCCAACCGCGTCGGCCCCGGCGGGTACCTGCAGTCCTTGGCGGACGCGATCAAGCTGCCGTTCAAGGAACAGATCATCCCGGACACCGCCGACCGCAAGGTCTACTTCCTGGCGCCGGTGCTCTCCGCGGTGCCCGCGCTGGTCGGGCTCTCGGCGATCCCGTTCGGCCCGGAGGTCTCGATCTTCGGTGAGCGGACCCTGCTGCAGCTGGTCGACCTGCCGGTCGGCGTGCTGGTGATCCTGGCCTGCTCCTCGATCGGCGTGTACGGCATCGTGCTGGCCGGCTGGTCGTCCGGCTCGCCGTACCCGCTGCTCGGCGGGCTGCGCTCGGCGGCGCAGGTGATCTCCTACGAGATCGCCATGGGCCTGTCGATCGTCGGCGTCATCCTGTACGCGCAGTCGATGTCCACCGCGGACATCGTCGCCTCGCAGGCTTCGGGCTGGTACTTCTACCTGCTGTTCCCGAGTTTCGTGATCTACCTGATCTCCATGGTCGGCGAGACCAACCGGGCGCCGTTCGACCTGCCGGAGGCCGAATCCGAGCTGGTCGGCGGTTTCCACACCGAGTACAGCTCGATGAAGTTCGCCATGTTTTTCCTCGCCGAGTACGTGAACATGGTGATCGTCTCGGCGTTCGCCACCACGTTGTTCCTCGGCGGCTGGCTCTTCCCGTTCGTCGGCGCCGACCACGCGCTCAACAGCGGCTGGCTGCCGGTCATCTGGTTCATGGCCAAGATGTTCGTGCTGCTCTTCGGCTTCATCTGGCTGCGCGGCACGCTGCCCCGGTACCGCTACGACCAGTTCATGCGGCTGGGCTGGAAGGTCCTCGTCCCGCTGAACCTGGTGTGGATCGTGATGATCGCGACCATCCGGGCCATCCGCACCACCGACGAGGTGCCGCTGGGCGTCTGGATCGCGGTCGGCGCGGTGGTCGTCCTGGTGCTCGTGGTGATCGCGTTCATGGTGCCGGAGAAGGAACTCCGCGACGCCGACAGCGTGCCGGTCACCGGCAGCGACTACCCGCTGCCGCCGCTCGACCTCAAGGTCCCCGAGACCACCCCGCGCCAGCGAGCGCTCAAGGCACGGGCGCGCACGGCGAAGAAGCAACCCGCCGCCGTCTCGGCCGGAAGGGAGAACACCGATGGGGATATTTGATCCCGTCAAAGGCTTCGGCGTCACCTTCTCGATGATGTTCAAGAAGGTGGCCACCGAGGAGTACCCGGAGGCCGGGGCGCCCGCGGCGCCGCGCTACCACGGACGGCACCAGCTCAACCGCCACCCGGACGGGCTGGAGAAGTGCGTCGGCTGCGAGCTGTGCGCGTGGGCCTGCCCGGCGGACGCGATCTTCGTCGAGGGCGGTGACAACACCGACGAGGCCCGCTTCTCACCCGGCGAGCGGTACGGCGCGGACTACCAGATCAACTACCTGCGCTGCATCGGCTGCGGGCTGTGCGTCGAGGCCTGCCCGACCCGGTCCCTGACGATGATCAACTTCTACGAGCTGGCCGACGACGACCGCCAGCGGCTGATCTACACCAAGGAGGACCTGCTCGCCCCGCTGCTGCCCGGCATGGAGCAGCCGCCGCACCCGATGCGGCTCGGCGAGACCGAGCAGGACTACTACGTGAACGGCCCCGAACTGGCCCGCAAGCAGGGGGAAGCGTCATGATCACCGCGCTGCTCGCGCAGGCGCCGCCGCTGCCGGAGGCGGTGCCGGTGACCACCGGGGAGACCATCGCCTTCTGGGTGCTGGCCCCGCTCGCGGTGGCCGGCGCGCTCGGCATGATCTTCGCCCGCAACGCCGTGCACTCCGCGCTGTGGCTGGTGCTGACCATGCTCTCGCTGGGCGTGCTGTACATGGTCCAGCAGGCGCCGTTCCTGGGCTTCACCCAGATCATCGTCTACACCGGCGCGATCATGATGCTGTTCCTGTTCGTGCTGATGCTGGTGGGGCGCGACTCCTCGGACTCGGTGGTGGAGGTGCTGCGCGGGCAGCGGCTCGCCGCGGCCCTGCTCGGCATCGGCATGGCCGGGTTGTTCGCCGCCGCGCTGACCCGGTCGCTGGCCGACGTCACCCCGGCGCCGCTGCTCGACCCGGCCACCCCGCAGGGCGGCGCGGCAGGTGGGCTCGGCCGCAAGATCTTCACCGAGTACCTGTTCCCGTTCGAGCTGACCTCGGCGCTGCTGATCACCGCGGCGATGGGCGCGATGGTGCTGGCCTTCTCCGACCGGCACGCCAAGGGCGGCAAGATGTCGCAGAAGGACCTGGTCGTCGCGCGGTTCCGCGGCGAGCACGCGCGGCCTTCACCGCTGCCCGGCCCGGGTGTGTTCGCCACCGCCAACTCGGTGGCCACCCCCGCGCTGCTGCCGGACGGTTCGGTGGCACCGGAATCGCTCTCGGAGATCATCGAGTCCACCACCGCTTCGCACTTCGCGAGCGAGCGCAAGCGGGTCGCCGGCGACGAGCCCGGCCCCGACGCGCACGCACTCGTCGGTGGCGCCCGTGACGCCGGTGACGCCGGTGACAAGGAAGAAAAGGACGAAGGCGAAGCGAAATGACGCCGACGAACTACCTCCTGCTCTCCGCGCTGCTGTTCTCCATCGGGGCGGTCGGCGTGCTGGTGCGCCGCAACGCGATCGTGGTGTTCATGTGCATCGAGCTGATGCTCAACGCGGTGAACCTCACGCTGGTCACCTTCGCCAGGATCAACGGCAACCTCGACGGCCAGGTGATGGCGTTCTTCGTGATGGTCGTGGCCGCCGCCGAAGTGGTGGTCGGCCTGGCGATCATCATGTCGATCTTCCGCACCCGCAGGTCGGCCTCGGTCGACGACACGAACCTGCTGAAGTACTGAAGCCCCACCCGTCGCCCGCCGCCGCCCTCAACGGAGGCGCTTCGCGCCGCTGAAAGGAATCTCGTGTGATCGCATCATCGTGGCTGCTGGTCGCCTTCCCGGCGCTCGGCGCGCTGATCCTGCTGGTGGGGGGCAAGCGCACCGACGCGTGGGGGCACCTGCTCGGTACGGCCACCGTCGCACTGTCCTTCGTGTACGGCCTGATCCTGTTCTTCGCGAACAGCTTCGACACGCCCAGCGACGTCAAGCTGTTCTCGTGGATCCCGGTCAACGAGCTGCAGGTGGACTTCGGGCTCCGGATGGACCCGCTGTCGATGACCTTCGTGCTGCTGATCACCGGCGTCGGCATGCTGATCCACTTCTACTCGGTCGGCTACATGCACGACGACCGCGGCAGGCGGCGGTTCTTCGGCTACCTGAACCTGTTCGTCGCCTCGATGCTGATCCTGGTGCTGGGCAACAGCTTCGTCACGCTGTACCTCGGCTGGGAGGGCGTGGGCCTGGCCTCGTACCTGCTCATCGGCTGGTACTCCGACCGCCCGTCCGCGGCCACCGCGGCGAAGAAGGCGTTCCTGATGAACCGCGTCGGTGACGTCGGGCTGGCGCTGGCGATCTTCCTGATGTTCAAGTACGTCGGCAGCACCGGGTACGCCGAGGTCTTCGCCGCGGTGGACCAGATCCCGCCGGGCGTGGTCACCGCGATCGCGATCCTGCTGCTCCTGGGCGCCTGCGGTAAGTCGGGCCAGTTCCCGCTCCAGGCCTGGCTCCCGGACGCGATGGAGGGCCCGACCCCGGTCTCCGCCCTGATCCACGCCGCGACCATGGTCACCGCGGGCGTCTACCTGATCGCCCGCTCCGGCGCGATCTTCAACGCCACCGAGTCCGGCAGGCTGGTGGTCACCCTGGTCGGGGTGGTCACGCTGCTGATCGGGTGCATCATCGGCTGCGCCTACGACGACATCAAGAAGGTGCTGGCCTACTCCACGGTCAGCCAGATCGGCTACATGATGCTGGCGGTCGGGCTCGGCCCGTTCGGCTACGCGCTGGGCATCATGCACCTGCTCACCCACGGTTTTTTCAAGGCGGGGCTCTTCCTCGGCGCCGGGTCGGTCATGCACGGCATGAACGACGAGGTGGACATGCGCAAGTTCGGCGGGCTGTACAAGAAGATGCCGATCACCTTCGCCACCTTCGGCCTCGGCTACCTCGCGCTGATCGGCTTCCCGTTCCTGTCCGGCTTCTACTCCAAGGACGCGATCATCGAAGCGGCCTTCGGCGCACCGGGCTGGCAGGGCTGGGTCTTCGGCGGCGCGGCCGCGCTGGGTGCCGCGCTCACCGCGTTCTACATGACCCGCCTGGTGATGCTGACCTTCTTCGGCAAGGAACGCTGGAAGGACATCAAGTCCAGCGACGGCCGCGACTTCCACCCGCACGAATCGCCACCCGTGATGACCATCCCGATGATCATCCTGGCGGTCGGCTCGGTGGCCGCGGGCTTCCTGTTCACCCTGGGCGACTCGCTGGTCGAATGGCTCACGCCGGCGCTGGGTGAGCTGCGGGAGGCCGAGCACACCGCGCTGCCGCACGGCCTCATCCCGTTCCTGGTGGTCGGCCTCTCCGCGCTCGGCGCGCTGGCCGCCTACCTGATCTTCCGCCGCGGCACCCCGGTCGAGCGGCCGGAGCGGGTCTCCTTCCCGGTCCGCGCGGCCCGCAAGGACCTGTACGGCAACGCGCTGAACGAGACGCTGGTCGCCCGCCCGGGCATCTGGCTCACCCGGTTCGCCGTGTTCCTGGACAACCGGGGCGTGGACGGCGCGGTCAACGGCCTGGCCGCGAGCCTGGGCGGCGGCTCCGGCCGCCTGCGCCGGCTGCAGACCGGGTTCGTCCGCTCCTACGCGCTGTCCATGCTCGGCGGCTCGTTCGTCGTCATCGCCGCGCTCCTGCTGGTGAGGTTCTCATGACCCTGTTGCTAGTCCTCATCCTGCTGCCGCTGGCCGGTGCCATCGCGGTCACCGCGCTGCGCTCGAACGACCGGGTCGCCACGCTCACCGCGCTGGGTGTCTCGGTGGTCGAGCTGCTGCTGATCATCCCGCTGTGGCTCGGCTACGAACCCCGCGGCGAGCGCATCCAGCAGGCGTCCTCGATGGACTGGATCCCGAACTTCGGCATCCACATCTCCTTCGGCATGGACGGCATCGCGCTGGTGATGATCGCGGTCATCGCGCTGCTGGTGCCGCTGATCATCGGCGGCACCTCGGCCATCGACAAGCTGCCCAAGGGCCGCACCGCCGGTGGGTACTTCGCGCTGATCCTGGTGCAGCAGTCGCTGACCATCGCGGTCTTCGCGGCCACCGACGTGTTCCTGTTCTACGTGCTGTTCGAGATCATGCTGATCCCGATGTACTTCCTGATCGGCGGCTACGGCGGGCCGAACCGGCAGTACGCGGCGGTCAAGTTCTTCCTGTACTCCTTCCTCGGCGGCCTGATCATGCTGGCCTCGGCGATCGGCGCCTACTCGATGGCGTCGGACGAACTGGGGCAGGGCACCTTCGACTGGGCCACCCTGGTCTCGGTGGTGCGCGACGCCCCGACCGGCACGCAGATCTGGCTGTTCCTCGGCTTCTTCCTGGCCTTCGCGATCAAGGCACCGCTGGTGCCGCTGCACACCTGGCTGCCGGACGCGGCCGGGCAGGCGCCGATCGGCGTGGCCGTGCTGCTGGTCGGTGTGCTGGACAAGGTCGGCACCTTCGGGTTCCTGCGCTACTGCATCCCGATGTTCCCCGACGCCAGCCAGGCGCTCGCGCCGCTGGTGCTCACCCTCGCGGTGGCGGGCGTGGTCTACGGCTCGATGCTGGCCGCCGGGCAGTCGGACATGAAGCGGTTCATCGCCTACGTGTCCATCGCCCACTTCGGTTTCATCGCGCTGGGCATCTTCGCCTTCACCACGCAGGCGCAGGTCGGCTCGGTGTCGTACATGCTCAACCACAGCCTCGCCACCGGCATGCTGATCCTGGTGATCGGCATGGTGATCGCCCGCGGCGGGTCCACCCGGATCGCCGACTACGGCGGCATGGCCAAGGTGACCCCGGTGCTGGGCGGGCTGTTCTTCATCGCCGGACTGTCCACTTTGTCCTTGCCGGGGACGAACTCGTTCATCAGCGAGTTCCTGGTGCTGCTGGGCTCGTTCGACACCCGCCCGGTGTTCACCATCGTGGCCACGCTGGGCCTGGTGCTCGCCGCGGCCTACGTGCTCTGGCTGTACCAGCGGATCTTCCAGGGCCCGGTGCGCGGTGACGCCCTCGTCGGCGCCGGTGGGGGTCCGGGCACGGCGATCGCGCCGGAGCTCGGGGCGAAGAAGTCCATTCGCGACCTGTCCAAAGTGGAGATCGGCGTGCTCGCGCCGATGGTGGTGCTGATCATCGGGCTGGGCTTCTACCCGAAGCCGGTCCTGGACACGATTACTCCTTCGGTGGAAGCCACGATGTCCGCCGTGCAGGAAGGCAACTGATGCTCGAGGTATTCCTGGCCCAGGATCCGGGCAAGATCACCGCCCCGGCGATCGACTACATGGCGATCCTGCCGATCCTGATCGTTCTCGGGGCGGCGTGCGCCGGTGTGCTCGTCGAGGCGTTCTGGCCCAAGCACCAGCGGTGGATCGCACAGGTCACGTTGTCGCTGCTCGCGATCGGTTTCGCCGGTCTCTTCCTGGTGATCTACGTCAGCGATTCGCCCGCGCGCGGGCTGACCACGCTGAGCGGGGCGCTGTCGGTGGACAAGCCGGCGCTGTTCCTCTGGGGCACGCTGCTGGCGCTGGCGGTCGGCGCGGTGCTGCTGATCGGGGACCGCTCGGTCGAGCCGGGCGGCGCCTTCGTCGCGCAGGCGGCGATCCGGCCGGGCACCTTCCAGGACCGCGCGCAGGTCGGCTCCACCGGCATGCAGACCGAGGTCTTCCCGCTGACGCTGTTCGCGCTCGGCGGCATGATGGTCTTCACCGCGGCGAACGACCTGCTCACCATGTTCATCGCGCTCGAGGTGCTGTCGCTGCCGCTGTACCTGATGTGCGGCCTGGCCCGCCGTCGCCGCCTCATCTCGCAGGAGGCGGCGGTCAAGTACTTCCTGCTGGGTGCCTTCTCCAGCGCGTTCTTCCTGTACGGGCTGGCGCTGCTCTACGGCTACGCGAACTCGGTGAAGCTGGCCGACATCGCGAACGCCACCGCGGGCACCAACCGCTCGGACACGCTGCTGTTCGCCGGGCTCGGGCTGCTCATGGTCGGCCTGCTGTTCAAGGGTTCGGTCGGCCCGTTCCACACCTGGACGCCGGACGTCTACCAGGGCGCGCCGACCCCGATCACCGCGTTCATGGCGGCGTGCACCAAGGTCGCCGCGTTCGGCGGCATCCTGCGCGTGCTGACCGTCGGCTTCGAGTCGACCAGCTGGGAATGGCGCGGCGTGCTGTGGGGCGTCGCGATCGCGTCGATGGTGCTGGGCGCGGTGCTCGGCCTCACCCAGACCGACGTCAAGCGCATGATCGCCTACTCGTCCATCGCGCACGCCGGCTTCCTGCTGGTGGGTTCGATCGCGATGACCGAGGAAGGCCTGTCGGGCACGCTGTTCTACCTGCTGGCCTACGGGTTCACCACGCTGGCGGCGTTCGGCGTGGTCAGCCTGGTGCGCGACTCGAACGGGGAGGCCACGCACCTGTCCGCCTGGGCGGGCCTGGCGAAGCGGTCGCCGTTGGTGGCCGGGGTGTTCACCTTCCTGCTGCTCGCCTTGGCGGGTATCCCGCTGACCAGTGGCTTCATCGGCAAGTTCGTCGTCTTCGAGGCGGCGCTGACCGACGGCATGGCCCCGCTGGTGGTGATCGCCCTGGTGGCCAGCGCCGTGGCGGCGTTCTTCTACCTGCGCGTGGTGGTGCTGATGTACTTCTCGGAGCCGTCCTCGGAGGGCCCCACGGTGACCGTGCCGGGCACCTTCACCACGGTGGCCATCACGCTCGGCGTCATCGTCACCCTGGTACTCGGCGTCATCCCCGCCTTCGCCCTCAACTGGGCAGGCGCCGGCGGCTTCGCCTCCTGACCCCTTCGAATGCTATGAGTGGGGCATTACTTGCAATGGATGCAAGCAATGCCCCACTCCCAGCACCCCCCACACCCACCCCCCACGTCCCCGCCCCGAACCCCACGTTCAGGCAGCCGACCCCCACGTTGCCGCAGCCGAACCTCACACTCGGGTAGCCGAGTCCCACGTTCAGGTAGCCGAACCCCACGCTGGCGCGGCCGAACTCCACGCTCAGGTAGCCGAGCCCCACACTCGGGCAGTTGAACCCCACACACGCAGGCGGCCGAGTTCCACGTTCAGGGCCTCGCGTCAGCCGAGCCGGGTACGGACCATGGCAGCTAGCCTGCGGTGCGTGCCTCTTCGTAGGCGCCGGGGTGGTAGGTCTCGATGAAGCCGCGCAGGTCTTTGAGGGCGCCGGCGGTGAAGGTGTGGTCCAGGCGGTAGGTGCCGTCGGGCTGGAGCCAGTGGTTGCGCATTTCGGGGTGCCGCTGGGCGAAGCGCTTGTCCCCGGGCACGATGTCGACGAAGTACTCGTCGCCGTGCGGGGTGGCTCGGAAGGTGCCGATCTCGGCCCAGGTGAGTTCGAACCCGTCGGCGATGGTGTCGCGTTCCCAGACCTTGCCGACGAACGAGTTCCAGCGCACGCCGATGGCGGTGACCACGAAACCGGCGAACTGGTTGGGCTGGCGCAGGTTGCTCGTGGTGCGCACCGAACTACCGCCGGGAAGACCCGAGGGGTACAGGAGGTAGGGGCCGAAAGGTTTGTCGCCCCAATAGCTTTCGGTGCCCTGGGGAATCGCGCGCGGAATCAGCTTCTGCTGCGGCCCGCCCGTCTCAGCGGGCGGCAACGCACTCGCCTTCACCGGGCCGTCGTAAAGCTCGCGCGCCCGTTCTTGGATGGCGTACGCCTCGACCTCGGACAATTCGATCTCGGCGACGTACACGTCCCCGGCCCGCCTCCCCGCGCGGGATTCGCGGAAGAAGCCGGACGGCACGGTCAACCGCAGTTCGTACCCATAGGACGGGTGCGTGAGATAGCGAGGCCGCAGGCACCGGCGCCGAAGGTCGACCCCGCCGATCTCCTCCCACGACAGTGACCAGCCCCCGGTGGGCGCGTGGGCCAGCCGAATGCCTTGTTCGTCGACGAACAGCCGCCACCCACCAGTACCGCGGACGAACGCCAGCACAATGCGCGTGACGCACAAAGCCAAGGCCAAGCCATACATGATCGCCGATTTGAGACCAGCTGAAGACAGCAGAAAGCCGTGGAAGAAGGACGAGCTGGTCAAGTACACCAATACTACCGAGGCGATGTACCAGCCTTTGAGCCGCCGCCGCGCAGAGCGGTCGACCAGGGGCGCCGAGGAGTCAGCCATCGGAGAAGTCGATGGTGCCGGAGATCCGATTGCCGCCTTGCGCGGGGAACACCTCGGCGACTCGGTCCTCACGCGCTGAGTGGTCGTACACCGACGGCTTCGGCGGCGGAGGCGGCGCGTCCACGACGGTGGTTTCCCGCTTGTCGTGCTGCTTCTTGGCGTTCGACTCGTTCCACGGGCCCTGCTTGTCGTGGTCGGTGCTTCCGCTGCCGGACACCTCCTTGACGATGCCGCCGAGCGTGGTCTTCCCCACCTCCTTGGCCGTGTCCGTCACCATCTTCGCGCCCAGACCGGTCGACGCTTCGACGGTGGCGTTGATCAGCATGTTCCAGGAACCCTTGGCCATGCCCTTGAGAAAACCCTGCTCGGCCAGGTACCGGGTGGCATCGGTGAAGAGCTGCCGCAGGCTCGCCAGCAGGTCTTTGCCCCGCTGGAGCACTCGGGCGCACCGGGACAGTTCCCGGGTGCCGGTGTTCGTGCTCTGCACCACCACCGGGACGATCTCGGCGGTCAGCGCGACCGGGTACGCGGGCGGTGGGTACCTCGCGATGATCATGATGATCTTGGTGCAGACGTCCGCGATCAGGTCGCGGATAATGGTCCGGACGACGTTGAGCACGGTCTTGCAGATGTCGACGAGTGAAGCCACGCCCTTGGCGCCGTCGGAGATGCCGCGGTAGAGGTCGAGCCGGTCCTGCACGAACAGCCGGTACTGGTCGACCGACTGCCCTGACCAGTCCGCGCAGTCTTTCTGCGTGCTGTCGGCGAGGCTCTGCGCGGTCTCCTGGACGTGCTTGCTCACCTGGTTCCAGGTCGAGACGGTGAGTTCCAGCTCGTCCTGGTTCCCGGTGAGCGCGTCCAGGAAGTCGGTCAACGGCGACAGATGTTCGATCACCCAGCCGAGACCCATGCTGACCAGAATTTCGACGGGGTTCTTCGCGCCCTTGGCCACCGAGCTGATGTTCATGCCCAGATCGAGGGCGCCGGTGGCGTAGTCGAGCAGGCCTTCGGTCCAGTCGCCGCGGGCGATCTGCTCGGCGCCGCCGACGAAGTCCTGGGCCATGCCCGCACCTTTGAAGAAGTCCTTGACCGGCGCCTTCTCCGAGCCGAGGTCCTTCTTCGCGTCCTCGGTGATGGAGCCCTGCGGTTCACTCACCGGCTTCCACCTTCTTCAGCAGTCGCTGGATCTCTTCCTCGTCGACGCGTTTGTGCTCCGCCCACTGGCGAACTGCGTCCGCGTGCGCCTGTCCGGCTTCTTCGGCTCTGCGTAGCGTTTCGACGGCGTCTTCCATGGTGTTGTTGCAGAGCAGTTCAAGGCCAAAACCGAGATCGCCGAACGCGTCGACGCTCAGCCTGGCCTGCGTGGCATCGACGGCGGATCGCAGCAGTTGGTGGGTCGACGCCACGCTGGCGGCGTGGGCGTCGATCTCGTCCGGGTCGGCGTTGAAGCCCTGGTCACCGCCCACGGGGGCGTTCATCGGCGGTCTCCCTCGTCGGTGAGGAAGTCGTTGCCGGAGAAGTAGTCGTCGTCGTGGGCGGGTTCGGTGGGGCGGTTGGGGCGCGGGCGGCGTTCCGGGGCCGGGGCCGGTGGCGCGGGTGGTGGTGGCGGGGGTGCTGGGGTGTCGTGGTCCGCTACGAAGCGGCTGTCCTCGTCCGGGATGGCGCCGTAGCCGCCACCGCCTTCGACGTAGTCGTCCGGCTCGGGCTCCGGGTAGGCGGCGTTGAGCTGCTCGATCAGCTCCGCCATGGTTTCGCTGCCCGCGATCGACGGCACGCCGCCCTGCATCGCGTCGGCGAGCTTGCTCTGCGCGGCCTGCATGGTGCGCAGGATCTGCTGGTCCAGATCCGCCTTCGCACGGGCGATCGGGCCGATCTCCAGGCCGGTGAGGTTGCCGGCGTGGTTGACGGTGACCTTGATCTGTCCGTCCTTGCTGCGTTCGCTGACCGACACCAGTTCGATCTCCGCGCGCATCTGTTCGGCTTTGCGCTGCGTTTCCGCGAGCTTGGCTTCGAAATCGGCGAAGAGCTGGTCAGGGCTCGTCACGCGCGAACCTCCCCTGTTCACGTCCGTAGTCGTCCGGAGACCGAGTGTGGCATATCGGTGTGCGGCTCAGTGCAGGCTCGCGCCCAACGAGGCCACCTTTTCGCTCAGCCGAGTCCGATCTCCCGGCAGTACGACGATGTGCTCGTTGCCGCGCGGTCCGCTGCTGCTCAGGCCGACGCGTCCCGCGTCGATGTCCAGATAGCTGAGGCCGACGGGCGCCTGCTGTCGATTGCCGCGGTGATCCCGTTTCGCGGCGTGCAGCAATCCGGCGCCGTAATGGGGCACGGAAAAGATTTCGTCGAGTTCTTTGGCTTCCGCGCTTCTTGCCGGCTTTTCGTCGTAGATTCCCGCGGCGCCGGAATCCTCCGCCATTTCGTGCCGGGGCACGGTGAACGGGGTGAAGTTGGCCGCCGGGAAGCTCGGCAGGTGGTCCACCAGCAAGGTCGCCGCGCTTTGGCCGCGGTACGGCTTGAGCCACACCTGCTCGCCCTGGTGCACGACCACGACCGCGGTCCGGTCGTGTCCCGCCACGAGGATCTCGTAGCTCTCGTCCTGGGTGCGGACGTGCGCGAAATACTCGATCGGCGGGCGGTTGAGCAGGTGCAGAGTGTCCTCGAAATCGCTGGTGAGCCGTTTGCCTTGGATGAGGCCGAGTTCGCTCAGTTCCGTCCTCGCGGCATTGTCCAATCCGGGTGCTGCGGAGGGCGGGATGTAGCGTTCACCACCCGCGAAAATCAGGTGCGGCTGGTCGTATCCCGTCCATCGCATGGCCGTGAGCAAGGTGTTCAGCGATAGTTCGATGCGGTGCCCGATGACCACGATCAGGTGGGCTTCCTGGTTTCACCGATGACCGGTGGCGTCGGTTTTTCCGTGTCCCCGCCGAAAAGCTTGTCCGGGTCGGGGCCGAGCAGGTAGTCGGGGCGGCGGTGTTCCTTGTCCTCCTCGCCGCGCTGGGCGCCGCCCGCACCGGCCGGGCCGAACGGTGCGCCACCGACACCGCCCGGTTTGCCCGCCATGCCTGCGGGACCGGTACCGCCGCGGACCGGTGCTCCGCCGGTCGGCGCGCCGCCGGTGGGTACTCCGCTGACCGAACGGCCGGGTGGATTACCCGGGGTACCGGGTGTGCCGCCTGGTCCGCCGGGGGAGCCGGGACGGCCGCCGTTGTACAGACCACCGCTGTTCGGAGCACCGGTGCCGGGACGGCCACCCGGGTTCGCGGGGAATCCGGGCGGCGACGACCACGGGTTGCTGCCGGGTGGTGGCGAGTAGGGATTCGGTGTGCCGCCGTTGGGCACGAAAGGCGGTGCCTTCGGTGCGACAGGCGGGTTGTGGGCGGCGGCTTTGGTGCCGTCCGTTGAGGACTGTCCGACCGGCGTCTGACCGGGGGGCGTTTGTGGCGAAGCCTGCTGTTGCTGCGGGATCGGCGATACGTTGCCGGGGTGGCTTCCGCCGGGCACGTTGCCCGCGGTGGTGTTCGGCTGGCTGCCGCCGGGAACGCCACCCGTCGGGGTTGTCGTGTGCTCGGCCAATCCGATCGGCGCGCCCGGGTCGACCAGCGGGGTGAAGGAACTCGGCATGGTGTCGCCGTTGCCCATGCTCGTCGCGTGGTACCCAGCGAAGGCGTCGATGTTCTGCTGGCTCTTCGCCTGCCACTCACCGACCTTGGTGTTGTAGCCGTCCCAGTTGCCGGTGGTCACCGCGTCGAAGACGTCCGCCGAGGTCAGCTCGGGCTTGGTGGGCGGCACCGGGACCACGCTGTGCTGCACGGTGCCGAAGGCGGAGGTCTGGCTCTCCAGCGCGGTGCCCGCCTCGGACAGCAACTCGGCGTCCGCGATCGAGGCCTTCGCCAGCGGCAGGGCGGCGTTGGCCGCGTTCGCGCCGGCTTCGCCGGTCCAGCCGGCCTGGATCTTCTGGGCCAGATTGGCGATCTGCTGGGCGCGCTCGGACAGGTTCGAGGTCAGGTTGGAGGCGCTCTCCTGCGCCGCCACCAGCCACGTCGTGCCGGGGCCACCGTTGATCTGCTCGTAGATCTGCGCCGCATTGAGGGGGCTGTTCATCACCTGCCCCCTTGGATGTTGCCGATGACCAGGTCCAGCACCCCACGCGCGGCCTCGCACGGATCCTTCGTACCGACGTTCTTGTCGGACAGCCTCACCGAAGCTTCCACCGTCGTCCGATCGGACGTGCCGACGGCGACATTGCACTTGCCCATGGTCATGGTCTCGTCGGTACCGCTCCACGCGACCGCCGGGAATCCACGAACGGCCGGCATCTCCTGGAAGAACTTGTACTGACCGCCCTTCGCCTGGTAGATGGCGGTGAGCCCGAGATCGGTGACCTTCGGGAAGTGGACCGCGACGAACGCGTTCTGCTCGCCGCGGTTGTTCCACCTGCAGGCCGGGCCGGTGACGTTCTCTTCGGTTTCGCTGGTATCCGTGCCGAGCAGGTCGGTGATCTGGGCGTCCGTGAGGGACTCGCAGGGCGTCGCTTCGACCTTGCTGGTGTCGAGTGCGCTGTCGACCTTCGGCGCACCGAACCCCGGGACGTCCGAGGCTGGGGGAGCGGGCTCGATCGCACCCGCGGTGGGCACGGTCGGAGAACCGTGCACGTTGTCGCCTTCGCAGCCGCTCAGCAGCAGGACCAGGCCGACTGCGCAGAGGATGCCTCGAGTTGGTCGGCGCATTTAGAGCGAGCCTCCTTGGTTGCTGACCTCCGTGCCGGCATCGGCTTCGGCTTCGGCGTAGCGCCCGGCGGCGCTGCGGAACTTATCGGCTTGGGAGCGGCAGTAGTCGATCCGGTCCTGCAGCGTCTGCAGCAGGGTGGTCCCCGATTGCCGAACCAGCTGGGCGTTGTCGCCCGACGCGTATTCGGACCCGGGACCCTCGGTCCGCGCGAGCACATCGGCCGACGCCCGGTCGAATTCGTAGGACGCGGCCAGGTCGTCCCATTCTCGGGCGATGTTGTTCAGTTCCGCTGGTTCGAAGGAATAACCGCCCGCGGGGGCGCCGGCGGCGGCTCCGGCGGCGTTCGCCCAGTCGGTGATGTGGGAAAGCCAGCTGTCCCCGCTGCCAACGGGGGTGGGCGGGGTGTACTGCGGCGGGTTGTCAGGCGTGGTCAAGCTGGTCTCCTCCCCGAGGCCAATCGGTGACCACGGGGTCACCATCCGAGCGCCTTGCGTAACTCGCCCCCGAAATTAACACCCTGCGTCCGCGCTTGTTCACCGTTCAGTCAGATCGTGGGTTTGTCGCGTTCGTCACCTGTGGCGAGGAGCAGCAGGCCACCTGCGTCCCGACCCCAGCCATTAGGCTTGGGTGAACCCGTGACCCAGTGCTGAGAGGGCGGAGCCGAAGTGGCAGTGCGTGATGGCGCTATGGAGGACTTGCGCGCGGCCGTCGGCCTGCAGATCGCCGACGAGGGGCTGCTGCGCGACCTGGCCGGTGGCCTGTCCGACGTGGAAGCGCTCCTGCGGGAAACCGTGCGCAGCGAGGTCAAGGCGGTCAACGACGCGGCGACCCACCTGGTCGAGGCCGGGGGCAAACGCTTCCGCCCGCTGTTCACCCTGCTCGCTTCGCAGTTCGGCGTGGGGGGCCGCGAGGCGGTGGTGATCGCGGCCGCCGCGGTCGAGCTGGTGCACCTGGCGACGCTCTACCACGACGACGTGATGGACGAGGCGACCATGCGCCGCGGCGCGCAGAGCGTGAACGCCCGCTGGGACAACACCATCGCCATCCTCACCGGCGACTTCCTCTTCGCGCACGCTTCCCGCCTCGTCGCCGACCTCGGCACCGACGCCGCCCGGATCATCGCCGAGACCTTCGGCGAGCTGGTCACCGGTCAGATGCGCGAGACCGTCGGCCCGCTCGATGGGGAGGACCCGGTCGAGCACTACCTCTCCGTGATCGCGCAGAAGACCGGCTCGCTGATCGCCACCGCCGGGCGCTTCGGCGGCATGCTGTCGAACGCGCCCGCCGAGCACGTGGAAACGCTCCGTCGCGTCGGCGACATCATCGGCACCTCCTTCCAGATCTCCGACGACGTCATCGACATCGCTTCGGCCTCCGAGCAGTCGGGCAAGTCGCCGGGCACCGACCTGCGCGAGGGTGTGCGCACGCTGCCGATGCTCTACGCCCTCGCCGACCCGGCCACCGACCCCCGATTGGTGGAACTGCTTTCCGGTCCCATCACCGAAGACCACCTGGTCGAGGAGGCGCTGACCCTGTTGCGGGCCTCTTCCGGACTCGATCGGGCGAAGGACACCCTCGCCGACTACGCTCAGCGCGCGCGGGTCGAACTGGCTTCGCTGCCCGCGTCACCGGCGCGGGACGCCTGTGAGTCGGTCGCCGACTACCTGGTGGCGCGCACCGGCTGAGTGACCCCCGACAGGGGGCGTAAGGACGGCTGCCCGGTCCCGTCAAGTAGCCGAGGGGGCCGGAAGGAGGGACGCGGCAGAGATGTCGATTTTCACGCAGGTCTGGTTGTGGAGCGTGGCGGCGTTCGCGCTGGGGGCGCTGCTGACCGTTCTGCTGGTGGTCCTGCCGGCGCGCAAACAGGTGAAGGAACTGCAGCGGCAGCTCACGGCCGCGGAGGCGGCGCCCCGGGAGCGGACCCGCCAGTTCACGCCGGAAGTACCCGCCGCGGAGCCGACGCGCACGTTCGAATCGGAAGCGCCGACCGGCTATCAGGCCCCGGTGAAGCACGACTCCCCGAACGGGTACCAGCCCGCTTCGGAGCGTGACGTCCCGACTGGCTATCCGGCAGGGTCGGAGCGCGAGGCCGCGACCAGTTACCAGCCCGCCTACGAACCTGAGGCGGAGTCCCGGACTGAGTACCAGCCCGGGTTGGAACGGGAAACCGCGACTGGCTACCAGGCCCCCTACGAGCCTGAAGCGGAGTCTCGGACTGGCTACCAGCCTGCTTTTGAGCCGGAGGCGGAGTCTCGGACTGGCTACCAGGCCGCGTACGAGCCCGAGGCGCCGACCGGGTACCAGCCTCCGTTGGAGCACGAGGCCGCGAACGGCTATCAGCCGGAGTCGGCGACCAGCTACCAGGCCGCGTACGAGCCGGAGTCCATGCGCGACCCGTACGACCCGGAGCCCGCTCGCGAGACGTACGAGCCGGAGCACCAGGAGTACGAGACCGGAACCGAGCCCGAGCCCATCCAGGCCGGCATCGAAATCGGGCAGCACTACGACGAGCGTCCCCGCGAGGAGGACGACGAGACCCACGAGTCCGTGGAGCAGAGCTGGTTCGCCCGTCAGCAGAACAACGCCGAGGAGACCGTCTACTACAACGGTGCCGGCGTGCTGGACGACGAGCGGCCCGCCAGCCTCTTCACTCCGGCGCCGGTCGACGAGGAAACGCCCGCCTACGCCTTCACCGAGGAACAGTCCTACGAAGAGGAACTGGCCGCCGAGCGCACCCAGGTGCTGCCCAAGCGCCAGCCCCGGCAGGCACCCTTGGGCGGTTTCGACCCGCCGCAGCCGATCGAGCCGTCGGTTCGCCAGGTCGAGCGCCGCGAACCCGTGCTCGAGCAGGGCCAGAACAGCGGTTCGCTGTTCGAGCCCGCCGTTCCGGCCGGGCCCAACGGCATCGTGCCGGAGCCGCCGCCCGCCCGTGAGTTCGAGCCCGAGCCCGCTGTCCCGATCGGCCCGTTCGGGCCTGGGTCGGCCATGCCGAAGCCGGGTGGTGGCCGTCCCGCCGAGGAGTTCACCGTCAAGGCCAGCGTGACGGCCCTGCGTTACTGCACCGAGGAGTCACCGCAGTTCCCGCGCATGGTGGCCGAGGTGTGGTTCCGCACCGCGACCGACGCCGAGCGGGTCGGTTTCCGCCCGCTCGGCTAGTCAGTCACACAAAGACCAGACCCTCAGGCGACGGTCCAGGTGTCCTTGCCGTGCAGCAGGGAACGCAGGTCCGGCTTCTTCGCGGCCACTGCCTGCTCCACCTGGGCCCTCGCCTGGTCGTCGTAGGTCGGCCGGGCCACCTGGCGCAGGATGCCGATCGGCGTGTGGTTCAGGTTCTGGTCGCCGATCCGCGACAGCGCGAACGCGTAGCTGGTGTCCTCGATGGTCGGGTCGTGCTCGACCAGGTTCGCCTCGCCGATCTCGCTGACCTTGGCGACCTCCAGGCCGCCCCAGGCGCTGCGCGTCACGCCGAACTCGTTCTCCGGCCCGAACCGGATCGGCTCACCGGCCTTGAGCGGGATCAGCCTGCGCTGCGCCTCGTCCTTGTCCTTGAGCACCTCGAACGCGCCGTCGTTGAAGATCGGGCAGTTCTGGTAGATCTCCACCAGCGCCGACCCGCGGTGCTCGGCCGCGGCCTGCAGCACCTCGGTCAGCCCCTTGCGGTCGGAGTCCAGCGCGCGGCCGACGAACGAGGCCTCCGCGCCGATCGCCAGCGACAGCGGGTTGAACGGGGTGTCCACGCTGCCCATCGGGGTGGACTTGGTGACCATGCCCGGCCCGGAGGTCGGCGAGTACTGGCCCTTGGTCAGCCCGTAGATCCGGTTGTTGAACAGCAGGATCTTCAGGTTCACGTTGCGGCGCAGGGCGTGGATCAGGTGGTTGCCGCCGATGGACAGCGCGTCGCCGTCCCCGGTGACCACCCACACGCTCAGGTCCGGGCGGGTGGTGGCCAGCCCGGTCGCGATCGCCGGCGCGCGCCCGTGGATCGAGTGCATGCCGTAGGTGTTCAGGTAGTACGGGAAGCGCGAGGAGCAGCCGATGCCCGAGATGAACACGATGTTCTCGCGCTTGAGGCCCAGCGTCGGCAGGAACGACTGCACCGCGTTGAGCACCACGTAGTCACCGCAGCCGGGGCACCAGCGGACTTCCTGGTCGCTCTTGTAGTCCTTGGCCTTCTGGGGCGCGTCGGTGGTCGGCACGCCCTCGAGGCCGCCGAGCGTGGGCAAGCCCAGATCGATCGCGGTCATTTCCCCTCGACTCCCTTGATGATGTCGGTGAAGACGCCCTGCAGCTCTTCGGCCTTGAACGGCAGTCCGGCGACCTTGGTGTAGGAGTGCACGTCCACGAGGTACTTGGCGCGGAGCACCATGGCCAATTGGCCCAGGTTCATCTCCGGCAGCACCACCGTGTCGTAGGAGTTCAGGATGGCGCCCAGGTTGGCGGGCAACGGGTTGAGGTGACGCAGGTGCGCCTGCGCGATGGCCATGCCCTGCTTGCGCACCCGGCGGCAGGCCGCGCCGATCGGGCCGTAGGTCGACCCCCAGCCGAGCGCGAGCACCCTGGCCTTGCCGCCGCTGGGGTCGTCGACCACCAGGTCGGGCACGTCGATGCCGTCGATCTTGGCCTGGCGCAGCCGGACCATCTTGTCGTGGTTGTCCGGGTCGTAGGAGATGTGCCCGGTGCCGTCGGCCTTCTCCAGCCCGCCGATGCGGTGCTGCAGCCCGGCCGTGCCGGGGACCGCCCACGCGCGGGCGAGCGTCTCGGGATCGCGGACGTAGGGCCAGAACTCGCCGGAACCGTCGGTGGCGTTGGGCTCCTTGGCGAATTCGACCCTGAGGTCGGGCAGGCTGTCCACGTCCGGGATGAGCCACGGCTCGCTGCCGTTGGCGATCGCGCCGTCGGAAAGCAGGAGCACCGGCGTGCGGTACTTCAGCGCGATCCGGGTGGCCTCGATCGCCGCGTCGAAGCAGTCCGCCGGGGTCTGCGGCGCGATCACCGGGACCGGGCTCTCGCCGTTGCGGCCGTGCAGCGCCTGCAGCAGGTCGGCCTGCTCGGTCTTGGTCGGCAGCCCGGTGGACGGGCCACCGCGCTGCACGTCGATGACCACCAGCGGCAGCTCGGTCATCACGCCGAGGCCGATGGTCTCCGACTTCAGCGCCACACCCGGCCCGGACGTCGAGGTGACGCCCAGCGCGCCGCCGTAGGAGGCGCCGAGCGCGGCGCCGATGCCGGCGATCTCGTCCTCGGCCTGGAAGGTCAGGATGCCGAAGTGCTTGTGCTTGGACAGCTCGTGCAGCACGTCCGAGGCCGGGGTGATCGGGTAGGTGCCGAGCAGGATCGGCAGCCCGGACCGCTGCCCGGCGGCCACCAGCCCGTAGGCCAGCGCGGTGTTGCCGGTGATCTGGCGGTAGGTGCCGCGAGCCAGCTTGGCCGGGGCGACCTGGAAGGTGGTCGCGAAGGATTCGGTGGTTTCGCCGTAGTTCCAGCCGGCGCGGAAGGCGAGGATGTTCGCCTCGGCGATGTCGGGCTTCTTGGCGAACTTCTCGCGCAGGAAGGCCTCGGTGCCCTCGGTGGGCCGGTGGTACATCCAGGACAGCAGCCCGAGCGCGAACATGTTCTTCGCGCGCTCGGCGTCCTTCTTCGACAGCCCGGTCGCCTCCAGCGCGCCGCGGGTCAGCGTGGACATGGCCACCTTGTGCACCTGGAAGGGCGCCAGGGTGTCGTCCTCGAGCGGGTTGCCGTCGTAGCCGACCTTGGTCATGTTGCGGCCGGAGAACTCGTCGGTGTTGACGATCACCGTCCCGCCATGTGGGACGTCGCTCAGGTTCGCCTTGAGCGCGGCGGGGTTCATCGCGACCAGCACGTCCGGCCGGTCGCCGGGGGTGAGGATGTCGTAGTCGGCGAAGTGCACCTGGAAGCTGGAAACGCCGGGGATGGTGCCCTGTGGTGCGCGGATCTCGGCCGGGAAGTTCGGCATGGTCGACAGGTCGTTGCCGAAGGCGGCGGCCTCCGAGGTGAACCTGTCCCCGGTCAGCTGCATGCCGTCACCGGAATCGCCGGCGAAGCGGATGACCACCCGGTCGAGCTTGCTGATCTCGGTCTGCCTGGCCGGCGACAGCGCGGTCAGTGCGTCTGCGCCGTTGCCGTTCGCACTCGTGCTCATGGGTCAGGGATTCCCTCTCTCCCGACTGGCCTTGCCTCGCACCGGGATTCTGACAATGCCGCCTCTACCTCAAGGCTACTTGGAGAGCTTCTGGTGTATCTCGTGGTGTGAGCCGACTTACCTGTGACTTATGGTAACAGTTACTTGCGGTACCCCCGGGTGTGGCCCGTCACGCCCTACTTGATAGCCCTACCCGCTGAATCCCCGCTAATGCGCGACCGGAGCCGGTTGAGCCGCTCGGCGAACTCCGGTGAATCCAAAGACGCCAGTTGGGGCGCTATTTCGATGTTGACCGCGGCTTCGTGGTCCGGCTCGGCGGCGGTGGCGCGCATGGACGCCTTGGTCGCGATGACGAGTTCGCGCGGCGCTTCGGTCGCGGGGGCGGCGAGCGCCAAAGCGGCTTCGAGAAGTTGTTCGTGATCGCCGTCGACTGTCCGCATGGTGAGACGCGCAGCTTCGGCGGCGGGGGCGTCGAGCACCTCGCCGAACAGCGTCATGGCGATCGCCCGCTGGCGGCCGACGGCCCGCTGGAGCATCCACGTCATGCCGCCGCCCGGGTGCAGCCCGAGTTCCAGGAAGCGGGCGATGAACTTCGCGCGCGGACCGGCCAGCCGGACGTCGGCGGCCAGCGCGAGGTTGAGCCCGGCGCCGACAGCGGCCCCGCCGACCGCGGCGATGGTCGGCAGCTTGCACCGCGCCACCGAGAGGAAGCCCTCGTAGATCGCCCGCAGGCCCTCCTCCTTGGCCTCGCCCAGCGCCGACAGGTCGGCACCGGCGCAGAAGCTCGGCGGGGCACCGGTGACCACCAGCGCGTGAGTGCCTTGGTCCGCTTCGGCACGCGCGACTTCGGCGGCCAGCTGGGCGGACAGGTCGAGGGTGAGGGCGTTGCGGCTGTCCGGCGCGTCGATGGTGAGAACGGCGACCTTGCCGGCCTGTTCGCTGCGGATCATCGGTCCATCATGCGCCCGGGTTCGGCGGGCGCTCCAGCAGCCTCGACAACACCACGGTGGACACGGTCCGGTCGATGATCTCCAGGCCGCGCAGGCGTTCCAGCGCGGTTTCCAGCTGGTGGATGTCCGCCGCCCGCAGGTGCACGATGGCGTCGGCGGCGCCGGTCACGGTGTAGGCGGCCACCACCTCCGGCAGCGGTTCGAGCCGGGCGCGGATGCGCGCGGGCGCGACGTTGCCCTGGCAGTGCACCTCGACGAAGGCCTCGGTGCCCCAGCCCAGCGCTTCCGGGTTCACAACGGCGGTGAACCCTTTGAGCACCCCGGTCTCCAGCAGCCGGTCGACCCGGCGCTTGACCGCGGGCGCGGACAGGCCGACCACCTTGCCGATCTCGGCGAAGCTCGATCGCGCGTTGGTCACCAGACACGAAACGATCCGCTGGTCGATGGTGTTCATTTGCAATGTTTAGCACGAAAATGCGCAAGGAACGGCGATTGCTTGCACAGTCAGGTCGCCCTTACCTTGGGCCCATGACGGTTGTGGATCAGGTTCCGGTGCGCGTGCCGACCACGCGCCGCTACCTCATGTGCGAGCCGCGCTTCTTCGCGGTCGAGTACTCGATCAACCCCTGGATGGACCCGAGCAAACCGGCGAGCGCGGCCCGCGCCGTCGAGCAGTGGCGCGAGCTGCGGGACACCTACCGCCGCCTGGGCCACACCGTCGAGGAGATCACCCCGCAGCCGGGCCTGCCGGACATGGTGTTCTCGGCCAACTCCGGCACCGTGATCGACGGCCGCGTGCTGGGTTCGCGCTTCCGCGCGCCGCAGCGGGCCGCCGAGGCCGAGCACTTCCGCCGCTGGTTCGTCGAACACGGCTACCGCGACATCTCCATGCCGTCCAAGATCAACGAGGCCGAAGGCGACTTCGCCTGGACCGGGCGCCTGCTGCTCGCGGGCACCGGTTTCCGCACCGACCCCGAGGCCCACGGCGAGGCGCAGGAGGCACTGGGCGTCCCGGTGGTCTCGCTGCGGCTGATCGACCCGAAGTTCTACCACCTGGACACCGCGTTGTTCGTGCTCGCGGAAGCCACCGACAGCACGCCCGCGCAGATCGCCTACTACCCGGCCGCCTTCTCGGCCGGCTCGCTGCGGGTCCTGCGCCGCCTCTTCCCGGACGCCGTCGAAGCCACCGCCGCCGATGCCGAGTGCTTCGGCCTCAACGGCGTCTCGGACGGCCGGAACGTGGTGCTGCCGATCGAGGCCACCGCGCTGGGCGAACGCCTCACCGCGCGCGGCTACGACCCCGTCTACGTCGACATCAGCGAACTACGCAAAGCAGGCGGCGGCCCCAAGTGCTGCACCCTGGAGATCCGCAAGTAGGCGGCCGCGCTAACCGATCACGAGCAGTGCCACGGCCAGGGTGGCGGCCACCAGACCGAGCAGCAGCCACCCTTCGCGCGTCAGGTACGGGCCGGTGCGCCCTCGGCGATCGCGGTCAGCGCCGCCGCACGGGATCGCCACGAGTAGTCGGCGACCGAGGCCCGCAGCAGTTCCGGAGTGCACGAGGCGCCCCGGTTCAGGCTCTCCCGCACCGCCTCGACGAACCCGGCGTACCCCGCCGCCACGCGCACGCGGCCGGCGTACTTCGCCAGTTCGGCGAACTCCGTGCTGACCACGGGCAGCCCGAGCGCAAGATACTCCTTGAGCTTGACGGGGTTCGAGTGGTGAATCCATGGATTGTCCTGCCAGGGCATGAGCGCGACGTCGAAACCGGAGCCGTACGCGGGAATCGTTTCGTACGCGCGGAAGCCCAGCCAGTACACGTTCGGGTACTTGTCGAACCGGTCCATCGGGTGGCTCGAGTCGCCGATCAACACCAAGGAGGCTTCCGGCAGTTCGGCGGCCACGCGCTCGAGCAGTTCGAAGTCGACCACGAAATCGTCCAGCGCGCCGAAGAACCCGATGCGGGGACCGGGGATCCGGCGCAGATCGGCGGGCTGCTCGGAAACCGGTCGCGCCCGGAAGTGCTCCAGGTCCACGCCGTGGTCGAGGAAGTACGCGCGATCGCCGGTCAGCGGCCGCTCCTCGTCGAGCAGCGCCTGGCTGACGTAGAGCACGGTGTCGGCGTCACGCAGCAGCCCGCGTTCGAGCGCCTGGATGGTGGCCTTGTCCGACTCGGGGAAGTCGGAGTGCCGGTCCGACCGGTTGAACACCAGCGACCGCTTGGCCATCGGGCGCACCACGTCCCACGCGGTCGGGATGGTCACCATGATCACCGGCTCGCGCAGCCCGAGCGCCAGGCACACCGCCCGCACCTGCGCCCGCACCACGAACGCGTTGATCCGGCGCAGCAACGGTGAACCGTAGAACGGCAGTGGCAGCGGGGACATCACGCGGAAGTTCGGCAGGTCGGGCAGCGGCCGCCGGACGAGCATCGCCACGCTGCGCAGCTTCCGCAGGATCTTCCTGGTCACCTGGGTGCTGCGGCCGGGCGCGGGCATGCGCATGCCGATGCTGTTGACCACCAGCACCTTCCGCCGTTCGGCGACCGCGCGCATCAGCTGGAAGTCGGAATGCGCTTTGTTGTGGTACCACCAATCCTGCGCCGAGAAGCAGACGTAACCCACGTCCTCGCCCGGCAGCGACGGCCAGCGCCGCCACCGGAGGAGCTGACGCAGGGCGAGCCGGTGCTTCGGCCCGCGGCGGACGCGCAGGAGTTCGTTGAGCACCACCGCGAACCACATCACGAGCGCGGCGGGCCGTCCGGCGCGCTGGCGGCGCAGGCGCACCCGGTTCGTGGTGGCCAGCGACCACAGTTCCGGGGACGTCGACTGCTCGCCGCCGAGGTGGGTCGCCGCGGCTCGCGGGGCGAAGCGGACCGCGTAACCGGCGTCGCCCGCCCGCAGCATGTACTCGGTTTCTTCGGAGTAGAGGAAGTAGCGCTCGTCGAGCTTGCCGGTCGCGGCGAGGCACTCCCGCGAAACCAGCCACGCGGCGCCGGTCGCCCAGTCGGCGGTGCCCGGCTCGCGGTAGCGGCTGTGCCGGACGACCAGTTCGCCGAACGCCGGGATCAACCCGGCCCGCGTGCCACCGAGCAGGGCTTCGCCGAGGGCACGCAGGGCGGTCGGTTTGCGGCGCAGTGAGAACGCCGGGCGGCCGATCTTGTCGAGCAGCAGCGGGACCGCGATGCCGGTCCCGGGCACGGTCAGCGCCTCCCGCATACCTCGGACCGCGCCGGGTTCGAGGCGGATGTCCGGGTTGAGCACGAGCACGTCGGCCCCACCGGCCAGCTCGACACCGGCGTTGACCGCGGCCGCGAAGCCGAGGTTGCCGGGAAGTCGCAGGATTTCGGCCTCGGGACACACAGCGGCTGCCACTTCGAGCGTGTCGTCGCCGGAGTTGTTGTCCACCACGATGATCCGCGTGCCGTCGATGCCGTCGATCGCGACACGCACCGAGCGCAGGCACTCTTCGAGCACGCCGGCGCTGTTGTAGGCGACGATCACCACGGCGAGCGGCTCGGTCATCGGGTCACCCGCCGGGCCGCGGCGCCGGCCAGCAGGCGCAGGGCGAACGGCGCGTCGTCGACGAAGTACCGCCGGGCCAGCCGCTTCGGTTCCAGCGCCAGCCGGTGCAGCCATTCGCCGCCGAGCCGCTGCAACTGCTCGGGGGCGCGGCTGAACTCCCCGGCGGCCATCGGGATGCCCGCGCCGCAGCCGACGTACCAGGCGTCCGGGTGGACCTCGCGCAACTCGCGGATCAGCCGCTCCTGCTTGGGAAAGCCGAGGCCGACCAGCACCAGGTCCGGGTTCGCCGAGCGCACCCGGTCGACCACGTCGGCCAGTTGCGCCGGGTCCCGCTCGAAGCCGAAGGCCGGCGAGTGCGTGCCCGCCACCTTCAGCGCCGGGTATCGCGTGCTCAGCGCGTCGGCGGCGGCCTCGGGGACCCCGGGTTCACCGCCGAGCAGGTAGAGGGAGCGACCGGCGGCGGCCGCGGCGGCGGAGAGCGAGAACACCAGCGAGGATCCGGTGACCCGCTCGGGGAGGTGGTCACCCGCCAGCCGCGCGGCCCACACCAGCGGCATGCCGTCGGCGACCACCAGATCGGCCTCGCCGATCAGCTCGGCCAGCTCCGGGTGGCGGGCGGCCGCGCGGGAGATGTCGACGTTCGCGGTGACGATCCAGCCGCCGGCGCCGCGGGTCCACGCGGTGCCGACGAGGTCGACGAGGTCGATCTCGGTCAGTGGTGCGATGTGCAGGACGCCGACCTTTACTCTTTTCGGCCCAATCTGGACACCGACCAGCTCAGCAGTCATGCACGCCGCCTCGAATTCCGGGAAGAGTGAATTGGTGGTGCGACCGGGACCCAGCCGGGAGGAAATGAAGGCCGCGTGGAATTTAGTCGAGCGGGCCGGAGAAACGTTACAACCGTCCGGTCAGCGCATTGGCACCGGCGAGGAAGCGTCGGCCACCAGCAGTTCCGGCGGGGCGGAACCGTCGGCACGCACGGCGAAGACGGAAGATTTCCGACCGTCGCCCGGCACCTGTGCGTAGGCCAACCGGGTGTCGTCCAACCAGGCTGCCTGGTCGTCGATCCCGACGGTTCCGGGCAGTACCTGCTCGTGCCGGGTGGTCAGGTCCAATACCGCGAGTTCCCACTGGCCGAAACGGCCGAGCCGCTTTTTGTAGGCCACCTTGGTGCCATCGGGTGAAAGGGACGGGCATTCGGGTCCCGGTCGCACTTCCCGCATGGTCCGGTCGAGCAGATCGCCTTTCACCAACCACGTCCGATTCTGGGAAGAAACCGTCGCGTAGAAGGTGTGATCGTCCGCCGCGACGGTCACGCCCCAGTAATTCCGGTCGGCGGCGAGCAATGGTTCTCCGGCGACCGTGGTGGAGAAATCCTCCAGCGATTCGATGAGGGTGCCCGTGCGCAGATCGAGCACTCCGGTGCGAGTGGAAAAACCGCCGGGAACGGCGTAGGAGTCGCCGGTGACGAACGAGGTCCACGAAACGACCTGGCCGGACGCCGACACCCGCGCCCGGTTCGGGATGCCCGCCAGGCCCAGTGTCCGAAGGACCCGGCCGTCGGCGCCGAGCACGGCCACCTCGTAGCTGGGTCCCGGCCCGGCCAGGCGCAGGCACACCGTGGTCCCGCCCGCGGAGTAGACCCGCTGGCAGCGTTCGGCGGTGTCCTGCCGCGGCCCGCCGGGATCGGCCAGCGGCACCCGCTGCACCACGTCCCGGCCGTCGGACTGGTCGATGAACAGCAGGTCACCGGGCATCGCGGAGGCCGCCTCGCCCGCGCGCCCGGTGGCGGAGGTCCAGAAGACGTACCCGCCGCCAGCCAGCACGACCAGGACCATCGCCACGATCCCGGCCGCGACGCGGTGTTCACGCAGCCAGCGCATCCGGCCTCCGTCGCAGCAGGAGCGCCGAGCCGACCAGGACCAGCACGAACGCGCCCAGCACCAGCAGCACCGCGGACCGCATGGTCATCGCGGCGAGCAGGAAGCCGAAGGCCACCGAGGACAGCAGGCGCGCCACCGCCTGCCCGGTCTGCACCACGGCCAGCCCGCTGGCCCGCAGCGCCTCCGGCACCAGCGGCCCGGCGTAGGCCATCAGCACGCCGTCGGTGGCCGCGTAGAAGAGGCCGTGCCCGACCAGCGCGGCGACCGCGACCGGGAAGCCCCCGTTCGGCACCAGCAGCGCCGCGTACACCCCGAGCAGCAGCACGTGCCCGGCGAAGAAGACGGGCCAGCGGCCGAACCGGTCGGCCGCCAGTCCCATCGGGACCGCCGCGGCGAGGAACACCAGCGCGGTGCCCAGCGGCAGCAGCGGCAGCAGTTCCAGCGGCACGCCGGAGGTCTTCTGCAGCACCACGAAGACGAAGGCGTCGCTGATGGTGACCAGGCCGAGCAGCCCGGCGGCGAGGGTGATCCGGCGGATGCGGCGGTCACGCAGGAGTCCGGCGCAGGCCCGCCAGGAGACCGGGGAACGGGCGGGTTTCGGCGTCGGTGGCACGTGCTCGCGGACGAAGGTCGCCAGCACGATGCAGCCGAGCACGGCGAAGCAGAAGCTCACCACGAAGACCGGGGAGGCGCCGGTGCCGAGTTCGGCCAGGATCCAGAAGGTGACCAGCGGGCCGAGCAACGCGCCGAAGGTGTCCATCGCGCGGTGCACGCCGAACGCGCGGCCGAGCCGCCCCGGCGGGGTGGACAGGCTGATCAGCGCGTCGCGCGGGGCCGTGCGCAGGCCCTTGCCCGCGCGGTCGAAGGCGAGCACGCCGCCGATGCCCGCGCCGGACGCACCGGCGAGCGGGAAGGCCAGTTTCGCCAGCGCCGAAGCGCCGTACCCGGCCATGGCGACCATTTTCGGTCTGCGCAGGCGATCGGAGACAAAACCCCCGAGCAGCCGCAGCATCGCGGTGGCGCCGTTGTAGAGCCCGTCGAGCAGTCCGAATTGGACGTATCCCAGCTGGAGGGTGTACAGGAGGTAGACCGGCAGGAACGCGGTGATCATCTCGGCGGAGACGTCGGTGAGCAGGCTGACTGCGCCCAGCGCGAACACCGTCGACGGCAGTTTTCCCCCGGCGGCCGGTTGCCCGGTCCGCGGTGGGCTGTTTCGCGTAGTGAGATACACCAGTCGGCGCCTTTCGTCCCGCTGGGACATCGATCACCGGGGCCGCGCCGTTATCGGTCTCCAGGTCTCGGATCGGCATCCGTCGGTAACGAGCCGTGGAACCGTCCCGATTAGCCGGTCATGCCGGTTGCGGTGATCGTGACCCACAACAGCGCCCGTGACCTCCCCGCGTTGCTCGCGGGGCTCGCCGGAGCCGGACTGCCCGCCGTGGTGGTCGACAACGATTCCGGCGACGACACCGTCGCCCTGGCCAGGGAAGCGGGTGCGCGCGTGCTGGAAACCGGGGCCAACCTCGGCTACGCGGGGGCGCTCAACGTGGCCTGGCGGCACGTCGGCGCCGGGGAGGCCGTGTTGGTGCTGAACCCGGATTCCACTGTGGACCATGAATCGGTGACGGCGTTGCTGGCTGCGGTGGACGACGGTGTGGGGGTGGCGGTACCGCTGATCAGGGAAACCTCCGGTGCGGTGGCCCACTCGCGGCGCTACGAGCCGTCACGACGGCGGGCGCTGGTCGACGCCCTGCTCGGCAGGCGTGCGGCGTGGCTGCCGTCCGGGTGGAGCGAGACCGAATGGGCCGAAAGTGCGTACCGGAGCGGGGCCCGCGCTCCCGAATGGACCTGCGGTGCGGCACTGCTGATCACCGCCCGTTGCCGGAAACTGGTGGGGGACTGGGATGAAAGATTCTTCCTGTACTCCGAAGAGGTCGACTTCTTCCGGCGCGTCCGGGAAACCGGCCTCCGCACGGTTTTCGTGCCGGAGGCCACGGTGACCCACCACGGTGGCGGCTCGGGTTCCGGCCCGGCGCTCACCGCCCTGCTCGCGGTCAACCGCGTGCGGTACTTCGCCAAATACCACGGCCGGGCCGCCTCGGCGGTGTTCCGCGCCCTGGTGGTCCTCCACGAACTGCTGCGGGCCCGTGACGCGGGCCACCGGTTCGCGCTGAAAGCCGTGCTGACCGAACGGATTCGTACCCGATGACCGATTTCGCCGTGCTGACCCCGAGTTATGCCCCGGACGCCGGGCTCTTCGAGGCGCTGCACCGGTCCGTGCTCGACCACACCGACGCCGTGCACCACGTGGTGGTGCCGCCCGTCGACCGCGGCCTCTTCGCGCGGTACGAGGGCGGTCGCTGTCGCATTTGGACCTATCCGGAGCTGCTCCCCAAGCGCTACCTGGCGACCCCGAAAGCGGGTGTCTGGCTCAACGCCAGGCGCCCGTGGCCGCCGGTGCGCGGCTGGGTGCTGCAGCAGGCGGTCAAGCTGGCCGCGGCCTCGCGGTTCGACGCTCGTGCCGTGCTGATGATGGACTCCGACGTGGTGCTCATCCGGCACACCACCGCCGAAAGCTTCGCGGTGAACGGCCGGATCGGCCTGTTCCGCGCGGAGAACGCCGTGCACGCGGGCATGCCGCGCCACGTGCGCTGGCACGCCGTCGCGCGCGAACTGCTCGGCCTGCCCCCGGCCCCGGACCTGCCGCTTCCCGACTACGTCAGCCCGTTCAACGTCTGGGAACCCGCCGTGGTCCGGCTGCTCCAGGACCGCGTCCAGGAGGTCACCGGCAAGAGCTGGCTCGACCTGTTCACCGGGCGGCTGCACATCTCCGAGTTCATCCTCTACGGCGTCTTCGCCGACGAGGTGCTCGGCGGCACCATCCCGCGCGTGCCGTCGGATTCGCTGTACTGCCACACCTACTGGGACAACACCCCGCTCGACGAAGCCGGCGCGCGCGAGTTCGCCGGTCGCCTCGCCCCGGACGCGCTGGCCGTGATGATCTCCGCGAAGTCCGGCACCTCCCCCGAAAACCGGCACGTGGCACTGGCTGCCTGCGAAGCCGCGGTGTCCCCCGAGAGACAGGACTGAACTTCATGCGCGCCTTCGGTTCCCACGACTTCGCCCGCGTTTTCGACCAGGTGGTGCTCGCCGGCGACTGGCAGGAGGAACCGCAGTACTACCCGCGGTACCAGTCCCGCTACGAGGCCGTGCTGCACCGGTTCGCGGCGCTGGCGCCGGACGAGCCGGTGGACGTGCTGGAGGTCGGCGGCGGGCAGCTCGCCGCGATGGCCAGGGAGCTGTGGGCCGACCGCGCGACCGTCGCCGACATCACCGACGCGTGCTTCCCGACGCTCTCCGGCCTGGGCATCGACACCTTCCGTTTCAACCTCGCGCTGGACGAAAGCGGCGGCGATCGCCAGTTCGACGTGATCCTGCTCTCCGAGGTGATCGAGCACCTGCCGGTCCCCGGCCACGTCGCGCTGCGGCGGCTGCGGTCGATGCTGCGCCCCGGCGGGTACCTGATCTGCACCACGCCGAACCTGTACCGCCTGCGCAACATCGTCTACCTGGCGCTCGGGCGGCCGATCTTCGACCACTTCGACACCCCCGGTGACCAGGGCTGCGGGCACGTGCTGGAGTACTCCGCCGAGCACCTGCGCTGGCAGATCGAGCGCGCCGGGTTCGCCGACATCGAGCTGGAGCTGCGGGAGTTCGCGCACGTGCCGAACCGCCGGGCCGACCGCCTGCTGATGCGCGTGGGCAAGCCGCTGCTGCGGGTGCCGCGCTTCCGCGACAACCTGCTCGCCACGGCCGTGGCGCCCTGACCAGGGGTAACGAAATCCGGGTCGCACCGACTAAAGGAATAGCGCCTGGACGCCCCAGGACCGGCTCGTGGAGGGGTAGATGGATTTCTGGGGATTCGTTCAGCTCGCCCGAAGGCGCTGGTACGTGGTGGTTCCCGCGCTCGGGGTGGCGCTGGCGCTCACCGCGTTCACCTACCTCTCCATCCCGACCCGCTACAGCTCGTCGGGCACGCTGGTGCTCACCGCGCCGTCCACCGGCGCCAAGGTCACCGCGGATCCCACCGAGGGCTCGCTGACCAACCCGCTGCTCTCCTTCGACGGCAGCCTGGTCATCTCCGCGCAGATCGTGTCGCAGATCCTGAACGACCCGCTGACCAAGGAACAGGTCGGCGCCGGACCGGACTCGGGCAGCACCTACCTGGCCAACAACGGCCAGACCAACGGGCCGTTCGTCTTCGTCACCACCGAGGCCACCTCCGAGCAGGAGAGCCGCGGCCTGGTGGCGCGGGTGCTGGAACGCGCGCGGACCGAGCTGGACAACCGGCAGCGCGCGGTGCAGGCCCCGGAGTCGACCTTCATCAAGGCGCAGGAACTGGTGCAGCCGACGCAGCCGGAACCGCTGACCGGCGGCAAGATCCGGTTCGCCGGTGCCGCGCTGGTGTTGTCGCTGCTGCTCACCCTGGCCGGCACGTTCGCCTTCGACAGCGTGGCACGGGCGCGGCAGCGGCGTCGGGACGAAACCGCAGAGGACGCTGCGGGGGCCAAGGACAAGCCGAAGCCGCCGCCGGCGCCGCGTGCCCGGCCGCGGCTGGAAAACGGGCAGCCGGACGATGACGCGACCGTGTTCATCGCCAGCGTCGGCCCGCTGCCGTCCGCGCCCGACCCCAGACGCTGAGGGACACCGGCGTGCAGACCGCGCCCTTCGTCGGCAAGGCCGAGCCGATCTGGAAACGGCTCGACGGGGCCGGGCTGGTGTGCATCTACCTGGTGATGCTGCTGATCATCCCGGCCCGCCTGGTGTTCTCGCGCATTCCGATGACACTGGCGCCGACCATCGCCTTCGCCGCGCTGCTCGGCGTGTTGTGGCTGTGCAGCCAGCTGGTCGACACGCTCGGCGTGGCCAAGGGGCACAACGCGCCCCGGGTCGCGCTCGCCTGTTTCCTGGCGGCGAACCTGATCACCTATGGCGTCGCCACGCGAAGGCACCTGCCCGACGACGAGCTGAACCTGGCCGACAGCGGCCTGATCCGGATCACCGCGATGACCGCGCTCGGTGTGTTCGTCTGCGACACGGTGACCGTGCGGGAGCGGCTGAACCGGCTGCTGCGGGTGCTGGTCGGCGTGATCGCCGTGTGCGCGGGCATCGGGCTGGTCCAGTTCGCGCTGGACCTCGATCTGACGCAGTACCTGCAGTTCCCGGGGTTGAAGGCGACTTCGGAGTACAGCAACCCGGAGCGAGCGAGCTTCCGGCGTCCTTCGGGCACGACGAACCACCCGATCGAATTCGGGGTGGTGTGCGCGATGGCGATCCCGTTCGCCGCGCACTACCTGTTCCGCGCGATGGACCGCGGCGAACCACGCTGGAAGTGGGCGCTGTCGTTGTCGATGGTCGGCGGCGGCGCACTGGTTTCCCTGTCCCGCACGGCGATCCTCAGCCTGGCGGTGGTGATCCTGGTGGTGATCGCCAGCGTGCGCGGGCGCCGGAGGCTGATCGTGGCCGGGATGTCGCTCGGCTTCGCCGCGGCGGCGGTGCTGGCGATCCCGGGACTGTTCGGCACGTTGTACGGGTTGTTCGCGAACATCGACTCCGACCCGAGCGTCACCTCGCGCACCGACGACTACGACGAGGCGTGGCGGCACATCGGGCTCCACCCGATCGCCGGTCGCGGGTTCGGCACCTTCCTGCCGGACAAGTACCTGATCCTGGACAACCAGTACCTGATGACGCTGATCGAGAACGGCTGGATCGGGCTGGTCACCTTCGTCGGCATGTTCGTGGTCGGCGTCTACGCGGCGGTGCGGGTGATCGTGGTCAGCCGCAACCGCGAGATGCGCGGGCTGGCCGGGGCGATGATCTCGGCGATGCTGATCGCGTTGATCTCGGCGGCCACCTTCGACCTGCTGAGCTTCAGCGTGATCGCCGGGCTCAGCTTCTTCTCCGTCGGGTTGTGCGGCTCGCTGCTGCGCATCGCCCGAGCCGAAAACCCGCCCCGCGCCAGGGTCGGCCGCGTGACCTGGACCGAGAAGCTCAAGGCGAGCCTGAAAGCGGGAGCCCGATGACCACCCAGGAAGAGGCCCCGCCGAAGGTCCGGCGGGCGCTGGTGCTGAGCCTGCTGAACACGGTGATCGGCAAGTTCGGCGGCTTCTTCGTCTCGCTGCTGCTCGCCCGGTTGCTGGCGCCGGAGGACTTCGGTGTGTTCGCGGTGGCGCTGGTCGCCCTGCACGCGGTGCTGTCGCTGAACGAGCTGGGCGTGAGCCTGGCGATCGTGCGGTGGCAAGGTGATCCGCGGACGATCGCGCCGACGGTCACCACGATCTCGACGGCGTCCAGCGCGTTGCTCTACGTGGGTTGCTGGTTCGGGGCGCCCGCTTTCGCGGAGGCGATGGGTTCACCGGACGCGGTCGGCGTGCTGCGGTTGTTGTGCGTGTCGGTGTTGATCGACGGTGCCACGGCGACCGCGGTGCAGCTGGTGAACCGGGCGTTCCGGCAGGGCGCGCAACTGGCGGCTGACCTGCTGAACCTGGTGGTCACCTGCGGGTTGACGGTGACGCTGGCGCTGAACGGCGCGGGGGCGTGGAGCCTGGCGTGGGGGCAGCTGGCGGGCAACGCGCTGTCGGCGCTGATGTTGCTGAAGCTGGTCGACTACTGGCCGCGGCCGGGGTTCGACCGGCGGCAGGCGCGGGAACTGCTGGCGTTCGGCCTGCCGCTGGCGGCGGCGAGCTTCGTGGTGTTCGCCATGCTGAACGTGGACTATGTGGTGATCGGCCGACTGCTCGACGTGACGGCGCTGGGGTTCTACGTGGTCGCGTTCAACCTGGCGAGCTGGCCGGTGAACACGTTTTCGGTAGTGATGCGGCGGGTCTCGCTGGCGGCTTTCGCGCGGGTGCAGGACTCGGCGTCTTCCCGCGGCGAGGCTCTTACGCGGCTGGCGGTGATCCTGGCGGTGCCGACCCTGCCGGTGTGCGCGGCTTTGGGCGTACTGGCTTTGCCGGCGGTGACCACTTTGTACGGCGGCAAGTGGGCGGCTGCGGCGGTTGTGGTGCAGTTCCTGGCGATCTTGGGTGTGGTACGGGTTTTCGCGGAGTTGTGTTACGACTTCTTGGTGGCTTTGGGGCGGTCGCGGGTTTGCTTGTGGTTGCAGGTGGGGTGGTTCTTGTCGTTGCTCGTCGCTTTGCCGTTGGGGGCGCTTTGGAACGGGATCGCGGGGGTGGCTGCGTTGCATGCTCTGGTGGCGTCGGTGGTGGTGCTGCCTGCTTTCGCCTGGATGGTGCGGCGGACGGGGGTTTCGTTGCGGGGGCTGGGGATGGCGCTGGTGCGGCCGGTGGTGGGGGTTGTGGTGATGGTGGGGGTCATGTTCGGGGTACGGGCTTTGACCGAGCCTTCGGCGGTGCAGTTGTTCTTGGGGGTGGGGGTGGGGGTGCTGGTTTATGTTCCGTTCGTTTGGTCTTTGCGGGGGCGGTTGCGGGAGTTGCGGTGAGGGTTTCCGCCCCGGTTTTTTAGTGTGACTACGGCGAGGAGGGCCTTGTCAAGGCGGGAATGATGCCTTGACAAGGCCCTCCTCGCCGTGTTTTTGGCTGTGGACCGGGGCGGAGTGGGGTTTGGGCGGATGCTCGAGTTTGGGCGCCCGGGCTCGCTTTGCTGGGGTGCGGATGAATATTTGTTGCCCGGGCTCGTTTTTGAAGTTTCTGGGCGGGAGCTTGGGCAGTTGCTGGCGTTGGGGGTCTGGGCCGCCCTTGCGGTCTGGGGGATGATCGCTTTGTTGCCCGGGTGGGGTCTGGTGTGGTGTCGGCTGCTGGCGTTGGATGCCCGGGCGCGGCCTGGGCGGCTGCTCGCGTGGGCGCCTGGGGTCCGCGGGGTGGCGCCGGAGTGCCACGAATGTGGCTTTGGGGGCCGAATCCGCTCCCAAAGCCACATTTGTGTCCCGGGCGAGGGGGGGCGATGTCACGAATGTGGCTTTCGGGACGTTTGAGGTCTCGAAAGCCACATTCGTGACATGGGGCGTGGGGGTGTGGTGCCGTGAATGTGGCTTTCACGGCGGATTCGGCCGTGAAAGCCACATTCACGGCACTTACGAGGTGGGGATGACGTAGACGTGGTGGGTGTGTTCGGCGTCGAAGGTGTCGGTGAGGGTGCCGTTGGTGAGGGGGAGGGAGCGGTCTTCGAACAGCACCTTCGCCTCGCCGGTCAGGCCGGGGGGCAGGGTGAGGGTTTGCGGGCCCGGGGCGGTGCCGCGTTTGGGCATGGCGAAGATGTACAGGGAACCGTTGTGCCGCTTCATCATGGTGTCCACGTTCGGGCTGAACAAGTGAACCAGCGACTGCGTGTTCAGCACCGGCGCCAGCTCGGTGATCTGCTGGTTCACCTTCGTCACCGCCGGGCGGATTTGGGCGCCGCAGGCGTCGCGGAGGACGTGTTGGGAGACGCAGTCGCCGCCGAAGTTGTGGTTGAAGTAGATGATGCCGCGAGCCTCGTGGATCAGGGAGTTGTAGACGGCACCCGCCAGCTGGTCGCCGGTGATGGTGGGGGCGTCGGCTTCGGTGAACGGGTGGCCGTTCTCGATCAGCGCGTAGATCGGCTGCCGCTGCCCGTCGGCCAGGTCCAGTGAGCGCACGCGGTCCATGGTGCGGCCGTAGTTCGCGGCCACCCGGCACTGCTCCGGGGGCACGCCGATCGCCGGGCCCTCCGAGGGGGAGGCGCAGATGTTCGGGTCGGTGTACCAGTACAGGTCCGCCGAGACGGCACTCGTGTAGTCGTTGACGAAGGGCCGCGCCTGCTCATCGGTTTCCCAGAACATGATGCCCTTGCCGAAGTTCGCGTAACGCAGGCGGCCGTCGTCCGCGGGCAGTTTGTCCAGCAGGGTCTTCAGCACGGTGTAACCACACGGGTCGCTGACGCACACGTCCCCCTTGCCCGGCGCGTTCCCCGTCCACGCGCCGTGACCCGGCCCGGCCCACATGTCGGGTTCGTCGGTCAGCGTCCAGCCGACCGTTTCGGCACCGGCTTCGGCGTTGGGGCCACTGGGGAAAGCGTGCATCCCGGCGTCGCGGACCACCGGGAGCGAGCTGTTCGACGTCAGCTCGAAGTAGGTGTTGATGCCCACGGCCTTGTCCAGTTCGGTGTCCTTCGGGTCGAGCACCGATTCGAACCAGACGCCGATCGGGAAGAACGACGGATCGGTCCAGCCCGCGTCCTTGGCCTTGCCGAACGCGGCGTAGTACTCCGGCCCGCCTTCCCACGGCACCAGCGAGAAGTTCGCCGGCGCGGGACTGGTGGTGGTCACCGGCGGTGGTGGCTGGGACGGCGCGGCAGGCGTGCACGCGAGCGTGAGCAGCACGGTTCCCGACAGGGCCGCCTGCCGCGCGCCCCTCATGCGCTTCGCCTTCGCAGCCCGCGATCATCGGAACGCTGCTCGTAGACCGCCTGACAACCCGCACAGCTCAGGTCGTCGGTGAGCGGATCCCCGCATTCGCACACCCAGCCCTTCTGCCGGGCGGGGTTCCCCGCGACGAAGGCGTGCGCGGGCACATCCCGCGCCACCACCGCCCCGGCCGCGGCGAAGGAGTGCTCGCCGATCTCCGTGCCGCACACCACGACCACGCCGGCGCCGAGGGTGGCGCCGCGGCGGACCTTGGTCAGCAGCAGGGAATCCGGGCCGCGCTTGATGTGCGCGCGTGGCCGCAGGTCGTTGGTGAACACCACGTTCGGCCCCAGGAACACATCGTTCTCGCAGGTCACCCCGCGGAAGACCAGCGTCGCGTTCTTCACCGTCACGTTGTCGCCCAGCACCGCGCCGTCCTCGACGAACGCGCCATCGCAGATGTTGCAGTCCCGGCCGATCTTCGCCCCCGCCAGCACGTGCGCGAACGCCCACACCCGCGTTCCCGCGCCGACCTGGTCGCTCTCGCACAAACCCCGCGGGTGCACCCTGACCTCGGTCATCGAACCGCCTCCATCAGCACTTCCACCACTTGTTCCTGTTGGGCCGCGGTGATCTCCGGGAAGAGCGGGATCGACAGCAGCCGCCCGGCCAGCCGTTCGGTGACCGGGAAATCGCCCGGCCGGTGGCCGAGCGAAGCGAAGGCGGGCGTCAGGTGCACCGGCGTCGGGTAGTGGATGCCCGCACCGATCCCGTTGGCCTGCAGGTGCGCGAGGACCCGCTCGCGGTCGGCGACGCGCAGCACGTACAGGTGCCACACCGGTTCGTTGCCCGGCAGCACCACGGGCCGCTGGACCTCCGGAACCCCGCTCAACAGCACCGAATACCGCTCGGCGGCTTCGCGGCGGGCCGCGTTCCAGTCGGCGAGGCGGCGCAGTTTCGCCGAGAGCACCACGGCCTGCAGGGTGTCCAAGCGGCTGTTGAAGCCCAGCGTGGTGTGTTCGTACTTCCGCGGCGAGCCGTGCTCGCGCAGCAGCCGGATCCGTTCGTCGAGAGCGGCGTCCCGTGTCAGCACGGCACCGCCGTCGCCGTAGGCACCGAGGTTCTTGCCGGGGTAGAAGCTGGTCGCCGCGACATCACCGAGACCGCCCGCGACCACGCCGCGGCGCCGGGCGCCCTGCGCCTGCGCGGCGTCCTCCACCACGTAGGCACCGGCCGCGCGCGCGATCGGCAGGATCTCCTCGACCGCCGCGGTCTGCCCGTACAGGTGCACCGGCAGGATCGCCTTGGTGCGCGAAGTGAGCACGTCGGGGAGCAGCGCCGGGTCGAGCAGCGCGGTCTCCTCGTCGACGTCCACTAGCACCGGCGTCGCGCCCGTGCGTGCCACGGCCTCGGCGGTCGCGATGAAGGTGTTGGCCGGGAGCACGCACTCGTCACCGGGGCCGACGCCCACCGCGCGCAGGGCGAACTCCAGCGCGTCGGTGCCGTTGCCGACCCCGGCGCAGTGCGCCACCTCGGAGAAGGCGGCGAACTCGGCTTCGAACGCGGCGACCTGCGGGCCGCCGACGAACGCGGTCGCCTTGAGCACCGCGGCCCAGCCGTCGGCGACCTCGTCGGCCACCTGCCGGTGCTGTGCGGCCAGGTCGACCAGGGGGATTCCGCTCATCTTGCTGCCCTCTCGCGGGAAAGAACCGGATTGGCGTTGGCGTCGTCGGTGCGGGCCGTGCCACGCAGGCCCTGGTACTTGCGGTGCAGCTTGTAACCGAACAGGCCCGCGGCACTGCGGGCGGCGTCGGCGGCGAGCGGGGCGAGCGGCCGCGGCCCGTAGCGTGCGGCGGTGTACTCGCGTTCCAGCAGTTCGGCGGCACCGCGCAGGCTGAACCGCTCGACCACCAGTTCACGCGAGAACGCGCCGAGTTCCTTGCGCAGTCCCGGATTGCCGATGAGGTGGTCGAGCGCGTCCCGCAGTGCGGGCACCCCGGAACCACGCGAGCCCGGCCCCTGCCCGTACCACCCGGCCGACAGGAACCGCGGTGCCGTCTCCCGGGTCAGCAGTTCGCTGAACCCGCGCTCGCCGACCACCACCAGCGGCTTGCCGAACGACATCCCCCGCAACGCCGAACCGCCCTGCCCGACCAGCACGTCGGCGGCGGCGTAGGCGGGCCGCGGGTCGCTGATCTCGCCGGTCAGCACCACCACGCGTGATCCGGCCAGCTCGTTCGCCCGTGCCGCGTGCGCCTCGACCTCGGGACGGCTGCGGCCGTCACCGACGATCACCAGCTGCACCTTCCGGCCCGCGACGGCCAGCTCACCGACCGCGTCGCACGCCGCGAGCAGCCCTTCGAGCTTCAACTCCGGCACCAGGCGGCACACCATCGCCAGCAACGGCACCGCCGGATCGAGCCCGTGCTCCTCGCGGAACGAGGTCTCCAGATCGGGCCGGTCGCCGTCGGTGTCGACCGGTGGTTCGAGCAGGGTGACCCGCTGGTGCCCGGCGGCGATCGCGGCGGCCCGGATCTCCTCGGTGCCCACGGTCATCGGCACGGTCTTCGGGAAGAACGGCACCACGGACATCGACATCACGGTCGCGTAGACCGCGGTGTCCCGCCGGTTCGCCGTCGCGGCCACGGCTTCCAGCACCGGCGGCCATTCGTGCCCGTGCACCACGTCGATGCCCAGGTCGTCGATCAGCCCGCCGAGCCGCCGCGCCACCCTGGCCGACGGACGACGGCGGTGCAGCGGGATCTCCACGTGCGGCAGGCGCAGCTCGCGCACGTAGTCGACCAGCGGCCCGGGCTCGGACAGCACGGTCACCTCGTGCCCGAGGTCGCGCACGGCCCCCGCCAGCTGCAGCGCGTTGAGCTGGGAGCCGCCGATCTCCATCGCGTGTGGATAGACGAGCACCTTCACCGTTCCCCCAGTGGTTTCGCCGGTACGCCTGCCCAGGTCTGCCCGGCGGGCACGTCGGTGAGCACCACGGAGCCCATGCCGATCACCGCGCCTTCGCCGATCTTCGTGTACTCGCGGACCAGCGCGCCCTGACCCACGTACGCGCACTGTCCGATGTGGACTCCACCGGCGAGCGTGGCCCGCGCGGCGAAGCAGGAGTGGTCACCCGCCTCGTCGTCGTGCGTGAACACCACGTGTGGCATGGCCACCACGTGCCTGCCGATCCGCTGCGGCGCGGTCACCACCACACCCGCGAGCAGGATCGAGCCGACGCCCACCTCCGTGCCCGGCGCCAGTGACGCGGCCGGGTGCACCACGGTGGCGTACCGCTCGTCCGGCAGGTCCAGCCGGGCGGCGAGGTCGCGGCGCGCGTACGGGCGCCGGACGCTCGCCACGCAGAGCACCACCGCCGCGTCCGCCATCTCGTGCACCAAAGTGGACGGTCCGAGCACCGGCAGGCCGTCGATCCGGGTGCCGTGCGTGACCGGGTTGTCGTCCAGCGCGCCGACCGGCTCCCAGCCGGTACCGGCACGCACCGCGGCGAGCGTCTCGCGCGCCAGCCCACCGGCGCCGACGAGCAGCAGCGGACGGCTCACCGGCTCACCACCGGGTGCAGGGCGGAAGCGAGCACGCCGACGATGTGCCGCTGGTCGTCGGCGGTGAGTTCGTGGTGCAGGGGGAGGATCAGCGAGTGCCGCGTCAGCTTCTCGGTGACCGGCAGCGGGACGTGCGCGTGCCCGGCGTACGCGGGTTCGAGGTGCGCCGCCATGATGCCGCGCCGGGCGGAGACCTCGGCGTCCGCGAGCGTGGCGAGCAGGCCGTTGCGGTCCACGTGCTCGTCCAGCAGCACCCAGAACGCCTGGTAGTTCGTCTTGCCGTAGGCGGGGTCGCGCACCGGGCGCACACCGGTCAGCTCGGCGAGCAGTTCGTGGTAGCGCGCGGCCATCGTGCGCCGCTGGGCGACCAGCGGGGTCAGCCGGGTCAGCTGCACCAGGCCCATCGCCGCCTGGATGTCGGTCATCCGGTAGTTGAACCCGGTTTCGAGGTACTGCTCGACGATCGCCGTGCCCGCCGCGTGCCGGTCCGCGGCCGACACGCTCATGCCGTGCTCACGCAGCCGCCGCAGGCGCGCGGCCAGGTCGGCGTCGTCGGTGGTGAGCATGCCGCCTTCGCCGGTGGTCAGCAGCTTGCGCGGGTGGAACGACCACGCGGCCAGCGGCGCCCCCGCCCCGACCTGCTTGCCGAGGTAGGTCGACCCCGCCGCGCACGCGGCGTCCTCCAGCACCGGGATGCCCCCGCACACCCGACGCAGCGCGTCCACGTCGGCGGGCACACCGCCCTGGTGCACGGCGAGCACGGCCTTCGTGCGCGTGGTGAGCACCTCGTCCACGGTCGCCGCGGTCAGGTTGCCGGTCAGCTCGTCGACGTCGGCGAACACCGGGGTGGCACCGCAGTAGCGGACCGCGTTCGCCGTGGCGATGAAGCTGAACGACGGCACCACCACCTCGTCACCCGGCTTCACGCCGAGCGCGTGCAGCGCCAGGTGCAGGGCCGTGGTGCACGAGGACACCGCTACCCCGTGCGCCGCGCCGACCCGCGCGGCGAAGGCCTGTTCGAATTCGGCGACCTTGGGGCCCTGGGCGATCCAGCCGGAGCGGACCACCGCCGCCACGGCGTCGGCCTCCTCGTCCCCCAGCATCGGCCGCATCACCGGAATCACGTGGTTCCCTCCCTGAGAATCCTGCGGTCACTGTTGTCCAGCAGCTCCATCAGCCGGGCCGCGCGTGCGGCCCAGGAATGGCGTCGCGCGAATTCACGCCGTGCCGCCACCCGCGCCTGCGCGGGTGAACCGGCCAGCGCGTCGAGCACCCCGAGCGCGAACGAATCGGCGTCACCGGTGATCTCCAGTTCCCGGAACTGGTTCTGCAACCGGCGGCTGGCCGGCAGGTCCGTGCTCACCACGGGACGGCCGGCGGCCAGGTATTCGAGCGTTTTCAACGGGAAGGAGGCGCGGTTGAACGCGGTGTCGGCGTACGGGGTGAGCCCGACGCCGAACCGGGCCAGATACGGCAGCAGCCGCTCGAACGGCACCGGCCCGGTGTGGTGCACGTTGTCCCGCGCGAGCAGGGCGTCGACCCGTTCCGGCTGCCATCCCGGGTCGCGCGGGCCGACCAGCAGCAGCCCCACCCCGGTGTCCGCGACGGCTTCCAGGAGCCGCAGGTCGATCCGGTCGGACAGCTGCCCGCACAACCCGGCGATCTTGTCCGGGAAGCCCGGCGGCAGCTCGACCGGCGTCACCGAGTCGATCGCGGCGTAGGCGTCGGGGTCGACGCCGTTGGGGAAGACCTCCGGCTCCACCCCCGACTTCCGCCAGCGCTCGGCGAGTTCGGGACCGACCGCGAGCACCAGGTCCGCGTTGGCCAGGTTGCGCTGCTCACCGGCGACGAGCTGACTGACGTCGATGCGCATCAGCTCGGCACCGGCCACCCAGTCGTCGGTCCCGTACAGCACGTTCGTCACGCCTTCACCCCACCGCCCGAGCACGTCGTGCGTGGAGCAGGCGATCACCACCGTCGGCCACCGGCGGGCTTCCCGGAGCTCGCGGCGGATCTGCGCGCGGACCATCGGCCAGGTGGTCGAGCGCACGCCCGGCCGGGACAGGCCCGGCAGGGCGACCGGGGTCAGCCGGGTCAGCCGGTCGGAAACCGGCCGTGACCGCGGTCGCCACTGCCTGCCCGCCCCGGCCAGCCCGCGGTAGCGCGCGGGCGTGGCCGGGGAGACCGGCGGATCGACCCACAGCACGTCGGTGTGCGCGGTCAGCGCCTCGGCGAGCTGCCGTTCCGAACCCTTCACCCCGTCCCAGGGCACCCCCGAGACGAGGACCGCCAGCCGCCGCGTCACGGCGCCGGCTGCCACACGACGTCGACCCAGTAGTTCGCCCCGCGGAAGGACGACTGCGGGAAGCCCGGCCCGGCGTGGTACACGCCGTTGGGCGTGTCCCCGCCGGTCGCGCCCGCGGTCAGCGGGGTACTGGTGACGGCCGTTCGCTCGAAGTAGCTCCCGTCGGAGGAGTAGTGCCCGTTGGGTGCGGTGTACGAGGCGATGTACGACTCACCGGCCTGGATGCTCACCGGGGTGGCGAACAGCAGGGTCTGCCAGCCCGTCGCGGTTTCGTTCACGAAGGTGCCGCTGGCGACCAGCTGCCCGGCGGCGGTCCACAGGCTGCCGGTGTGCGTGCCGGTGTTGCCCGTGCCCTTGTAGAACTTCACCCCGGTGACCGTGCCCGGCACCGACGAGCTGAACCGGACGCCCAGTTCGTACGAGCCGCTGTCGTTCTCCGCCGGCACCGTCGGCACGGTGGCCGCCGAGAACAGCGAACACGGGCAGATCGGCGTGGTCGTGGTGGTGAACGACCAGGTGGTCGGCGTCGGCATGGCGTTGCCGTTGGCGTCGGCCACCTTCAGGTTCGCCGTGTAGGTGGTGCCCGGCGCCAGTCGTGCCGACGGGGTCCAGGTGACCGTCTTCTGGTCGGCGGACAGCGCCGCCGTGCCGGTCAACTTGGCCAGCCCCGGGTCCTGCAGGGTGAACTGCACGCTGGAGAGGTCGATCGGCTCGTTGAAGGTGGCGCTGACCGCCGAGGTCAGCGGCACGCTGGTCGCGGCCGATGCCGGGCTGCGGCCGGTGACCGCCGGTGGCGTGGTGTCGCCGTTGAGCCCGTTCTGGAAGACCACGTCGACCCAGTAGTTCGTCGAGCCCCACGAGTTCTGCGGGAAACCGCCGCCCGAGCCGTAGCGGTAGACGCCGTTGCCGCCGTCGACCCCTTCACCCAGCGCTCGGATGCCGTTGTAGTCGGCGCCCGCGTCGCGGAAGTACGCGTTGTCCCCGGCGTAGTGGCCGTTGGGTGCGTAGTACGAGACCACGTAGGTGGTGTTCGCCTGCACCTGGACCGGCGAGCTGAACACCAGCGTCTGCCAGCCGACCGCGCTCTCGTTGACGAACGTGCCGCTGCGCAGCGGCTGCCCGGCCGAGTTCCACAGCGTGCCGGTGTGCGTGCCGGTGTTGCCCGGTCCCTTGTAGAACCGCACGCCGAGCACGTTGCCCTTGCCGTCGAAGCGCACCTTCGTGCCCAGCTCGACCGGCGAGGAGTCGTTCGGGTCGGCCTTGTTCGCCGGGTGCGTGAAGTCGTCCCAGACCGTGCACGGGCACGCGGCCGGGCGTGGTGAACCGGTGGTGAACTGCCACTGCACCTGCTGGGCCGCGTTGCCCGAGGCGTCCGAGGCACGCACGGTCGCGGTGTAGACCGTGCCCGCGTCCAGCGCCAGCTGCGGGGTGAAGGTCACCTTGCCGCCGACGGTGGACACCGTGCCCGGCTCACTGCCGCCGGGGTAGGTCAGGGTGACCTGGACGGTGCTCGGCGCGACGTTCTCGTCGAAGGTCACCGAGACCGGCGGGCTCGCCGTCTTCACCGAGGTCTCCCCGGCCAGCGGCGCGGTGGACAGCAGCATCGGCGCGCGGGTGTCCGGGCCGGGGTCGAGCGCCCACACCACGTCCACCCAGTAGTTCGTGTCCTGGTAGCTGGTCTGCGGGAAGCCCGGCCCGCCGCCCTTGAACACGCCGTTGGTGCCCTCCACGCCGGACTTCAGCGCGGTCAGCGGGTCGAGCGAGACGCCGTTGCCGGTGAAGGTGAAGTTGTCCGCGCTGTACCGGCCGTTCGGCGCGTAGTACGAGGCCACGTAGGTGACGCCCGCGGTGACCGGCACCGAGGTCGGCAGCGTCAGCGTCTGCCAGCCGGTGGTCGTCTCGTTGGTGAAGGTGCCGGTGCCGAGCAGCTGGCCGTCCTTGGTCCACAGGCTGCCGGTGTGCGTGCCGGTGTTGCCGGGTCCTTTGTAGAACTTGATGCCGCGCACGTACCCGTCCGCCGAGGCGCGCCACTTCACGCCGACCTCGATCGAGCCGGCGTCGTTCGCGGCCGGGTTGACCGGGGTCATCTGCGGGGTCCAGATGCTGCACGGGCAGGTGCGCATGTTCACCGTGATCACCCGGGACACCGGCGCCGACAGGTTCGCCGAGTCGTCCACCGCCCGCACCTTGACCGTCGGGGTGCCCGAGGTGGCCGGGGTGAACTTGTACTGCCAGTTCGTCGTGCCCGCGGTCCACAGGCCGGGGTGCCAGGTGGCGCCGTCGTCCACCGAGACCTCGACGCCGGCCACCTTGCCCGCGGCGTCGGTGACCGTGCCGGAGACGGTGTAGTCGGTGCCGACCGTGGTCGGCGGCGCGCTGGTGATGGCCACCACCGGGGCGGTCGCGTCGGCGCTCGCGGTGGCCTGGACCAGGCCGGGCATCAGCGTCGTGGGCTGCACGCCCATGTCGGCCATCAGGTTCACCGTGGCCTGCTGGATGGCCGGATCGGCGGTCTGGTCGTGCTCTCCGAAGGCGTGCTCGTTGTCCAGGCCCCACGCCCACTGCACGGTCCCGGCGCCGAAGACCAGCGAGCCGCTGGGGTGCCGGTACAGCGTCAGCGCGTGCGTCTTGGTGCCGGAGCCGTATTCGTCCCCTTCGTTCTGCAGCACCCAGAACCCGTCCATGGTGACCGTGGTGCGGGAGAGCTGGGCCGTGCCGGGCGGGGTGAACCCGTTGTCCTCCACCGAGTTCCACTCGTACCCGAGCGTGCCCGGCTTGAAGGTGTAGACGTCACCGGCGGGCTTCTGCGCCACCGCGGTGTTGCGCCAGAGCCGCATCTTGCCGTACGCCGAGGGCACGGTGAGCGCGTCCTCGCGTTTGCCGTTGACGGTGAAGATGTTGCCCAGCAACGCGTTCTCCGGCTTGCCGCCGTCCGAGGGCGGGCTGTAGCGGGCGTCGCGCCAGGTGCCGGTCCAGTCGGGGTGCGGGTCGATCTTGCCGTCGTGCTTGGTCTCCTTGTAGCAGACCACCGTGCGCCAGTCGGTCGGCGTCCCGGCGATGCTCGGCTCCCAGCGGGTCTTCCAGAACACCTCGTTGCCGGTCAGGAAGGCCAGGTGCACCCCGGCGTCGCGGGCGGCCTCCACATTGGACCGCTGCTCCTTCGACCAGTACTCGTCGTGGCCCACGGCCATGAACACCTTGTGGTTCCTGATCAGGTGCCCGCGCCGGGCACTGTCCACATCGGTGGTGTAGCTCATGTCGTAGCCGTTGCGCTCCATGAACTTCAACATCGGGTACTCGGCGTTGAAGATGAAGTTCTCGTCGCCCTGGCCGTAGAGCGGGCGGTTGTAGCTGACCTTGTACGCCGAACCCTGCGGCCCGGGCCCGGTCGGGTTCGCCGGCTGGCCGGGGCCGGGCTCGCTGTAGGTGGTGAAGTACATGCTGTTGCCCGCGCGGTTCGGCCCGTTGCCGTAGGTGTTGTAGGCCTGCCAGGTCGAGTCCGAGGTCTGGAACAGGACCTTCGAGGTGCTCGCGTCGTCGCGCACGACGAAGGCGACCTCGTTCTCCGGCGGGTTGCTCGCCAGTTCCTCCGGGGTCAGGTTCGACCGCCGCAGCACCGCGTAGTACAGCCCCGAGGTGGCGTTGGCGGGCACCGTCCAGGTCACCGACGGCGCCCAGTTGCCGCAGTCGAGCAGTCCGGTCGCGTCGGTCAGGCAGGCGGGCTGCGACTGGACGGAGTTGCGGCTGGCGGTGCCCATGTACCGCGCGCCCTTGCCCTGGTAGTAGCCGAGGCGGTAGATCGTCACCGAGTACCCGGGCGCGCTGGTCTTGACCTTGAAGGTGACCGTGGAGCCGGGCGTGGCGCTGATGTCGGTGGTGAAGCCGGAGATGGTGTCGTCGAAGTTGGACACCTGCCAGTCGTCGGTGCCCGCGACCTCGTTCTCGCAGGCGATCTTGTTCGCGCAGGCCGCGTGCGCCTGCGGCACCCCGCCGAACGGCACGGGCACGACCACCAGGCCACCCGTGAGCACGAACAACACCACGGCCAGCAACAGCGGCCGTCCCCTCTTGCGCTCCCCCTGGCTGGAATGGGCGTGCATGGCTATGCCTTCCGTTCAAAGGGAGGTCACCGGCACCGGCGAATCCGGTGGTCAGACGCCCAGAAAATCGAGGTGGGAGCGGTTTCTGTTACAGAATCCGGGCCCCGGTCACGCGAATGGGCCGTAGCAATTCCATAACGCCGGAACCGGCGAGTACCGCACTACATAACGTAATGGCGAAAAAGGGTAAAGCGGCCGAACAGGTGGGAAATCACGAAGGGAGTTGATCTTGGGTTTTTTCCGCCACCAGCACCGGTGAGTTCTCGTCCAGGACCTCCACGCGCAGGTCGATCGAGGCCTTGTCCACGCACTTCCCGGTCCGGGCGTCCCAGATCCAGTGGTGCCGCGGGCACTCGATCCGGCCGCCGCCGATGTCGGCGAAGCTCAGGTCCTCCCCGGCGTGCGGGCAGAACCGCTGCAACCGCAGCCCGCCCCGCTCGATGGTCTCGGTGTTCTGGCGTTCTCGCAGCATCTGCATGGTCTGCGCCGGGTGGTTGCCGTAACGCAGCAGGCCCATGAAGGTCAGGTCGAACACGTCCGGCTCGCGGTGCAGGCCCAGCCGCATCGACAGCAGCGCCTCCTCCCAGCCGGTCCGGCCGTCGACGATCGCGCGCAGCACGCGCGGCGGCACCAGGAGCGTGTAGTCCGGGTCGTAGGGCTCCTCGCCCTCGATCACGAAGTGCTCGGCCAGCCTGCCGAGGCGCACGTCCCAGTTGGTGGTGCCGGTGATCAGCCGGATGTCCTTGCTGTAGTCGCCGAGGAAGCGCTTGTTCCACCGCTGCAGCGTGCTGAAGTACCCCTCGACCTCGCCCATGGTGACCTCGGGTTCGGGACCTTCGTGGAACTCCTCCCACTCCGCGCGGCGGCGCTCGCGGTAGGCGCCGAGGTCCTCGTCGAGCGTGCTGTCCGGCAGGCGCCGGGTCACCGCGGTCTTCGCCGCCGGGTCCACGTCGAGCGAGTCGCCGGGGCCCAGCCGCAGCACCTCGATGTCCGGGCACGCCTCGGTGAACCCGTCGGCGACCTGGTCCCACACCGGGAAGATGGTGCTGTCGCGGTCGTTGTACTCGGCCAGGTCGGGGTCGAGGAAGCAGGCGGGCCCGGCCGAGGGCAGGTACGCGCGGGCCCCGGTCAGCTTCGCCTTGCGGTAGAGCGTGTCCATCAGGTCGCCGCGGACCCCGGCGACCTTCTCGGCCATCAGCGCGGGCGGGTAGTCGTAGCAGTTCGGGTACCACATGGCGCCGGAGAACTGGGCCGCCAGCAGGTCCACGTCCGTCGGCAGTTCGGACATGGCGGTGTTGCAGTCGTTGAGGTCGAGGAAGCGGTAGCCGTCGACGTCGACGAGCAGCCCGCTGTCCTCCTTGTGGCTGGTGTCCAGGTAGACCGTCACGGTGAAGCCCGGCGCCAGCTCGAGGGATTCCTTGTGCTCCAGCGCGATCACGTTCTCGAAGCCGAGCGCGCGGAAGTGCTTGACCATGATCTTCGAGCGGTACTTCGCCACCAGCACGGTGATCGAGCGGTCCAGCCCGGCGAGCAGCTTCTCGTCGTAGTGGTCCTCGTGCGCGTGCGAGACGTAGAGGTAGTCCCAGTGCCCGTCGCGGACCTCGGGCAGCAGGTGCCGGTTGTCCGGGTAGGGGAACCACGAGCCGAGGAACGCCGGGAAGAACCACGGGTCCATCAGCAGCCGGGTGCCGTTGTGCTCGACGGTGAACCCGGCGTGCCCGAGGTAGCGGATCTCGGCCATCACGCCTCCTGCTTGCTCTGCCGCCACCACTCGACCAGCCCGCGCAGGCCGTCGGGCAGCTTGATCCGGGGTTGCCAGCCGAGGTCCGCCGCGGCCGCGGAGATGTCGGCGAGCCGCCGGGTGACGCCGTTGACCGCGCGCTCGGGGCCGTGCTCCGGTTCCAGGTCCGAGCCCATCGCGGTGAGCAGGTTCAGCGCCAGCTCGCGCAGGCTGGTCTCGGTGGCGTTGGCGATGTTGTAGACGCGGTCGGTGACCGGGGCGCGGGCGGCCAGGAGGTTCGCCCTGGCGATGTCGTGCACGTGGACGAAGTCCATCGTCTGCGCGCCGTCGCCGTGGATCAGCGGCGGCCTGCCCTCGGCGATGCGCTCCATCCAGCGGATCAGCACCTCGGTGTAGAGCCCGTGCACGTCCATCCGCGGGCCGTAGACGTTGAAGTAGCGCAGGGCCACGTAGTCCAGGTCGTACATCGCCTTGAAGCTGCGCAGCATGCCCTCGTTGAACGCCTTGGCGGCGCCGTAGAAGGTGTCGTTGTTGTACGGGTGGTGGCGCTCGCCGGTCGGGAAGCTCTCCGCCAGCCCGTACACCGAGGCCGACGAGGAGGCGATCACCTTGCGCACCTTCGCCGCCGCGGCGGCCTCCAGCACGGTGAACGTACCGTCCACGAGCGACTCCAGGGCCAGGCGCGGCTGCTCGGCGCACTGGGTGATCCGGATCGCCGCGAGGTGGTAGACCAGGTCGATGCCGCGGGTCAGCTCGTGCACCAGCCCGGCGTCGTTGATGTCGCCTTCGACCACGGTCAGCCGCTCACCGGCCGAGTCCGCCAGGTTCTCCCGGCGCCCGCGCACGAAGTTGTCCAGCACGACGACCTCCGCCGCCCCGGCCGCCACCAGCTGGTCCACCACCGCCGAGCCGATCGTGCCCGCGCCTCCGGTGACCAGGCAGCGCTGTCCTTCGATGGGCTGCGCACTCACGCCATGACCTCCGTCTTGAGGGGGACGAACGTCCCACCGGCTGCCAGGCTTTCGCTGGCGGCTTCGAGCAGGGCAAGCACCCGCAGGCCCGAGCGGCCGTCGGTGAGCGGGCGGCGGCCTTCGGTGATCGAGTCGGCGAACTCCGCCATCACCGCCCGCAGGGCTTCGCGCTCGGTCAGCGCCGGGGCGACCATGTCGCCGACGCGGTAGGAGATGATCGCCTGCTCGCGCTTCTCCTCGCCCAGGTCCGCCGGCGTGCTGCGGTCCACCCCGCGGTCGTAGATCGACAACCGCTGGCTCGGGTTCAGGTCGTCCCACACCACCGTGCGGGCCGACCCGCCGATCACCATGGTGCGGATCTTGGTCGGCGACAGCCAGTTCACGTGCACGTGCGCCATCGCGCCGCCGGTCAGCCGGATGGTCAGGTGCGCGACGCAGGCGCGCCCGGCGCCGATCGGGTCCGACCCGTGCGCGGCCACCTCCAGCGGCTCCACCCCGTCCGGCAGGATCGCGCCGAACACCGACAGGTCGTGCGGTGCCAGGTCCCACAGCACGTCCACGTCCGGCTGCACCAGCCCGAGGTTGATGCGCACCGAGTCCAGGTACTGGATGTCGCCGAGCTCCCCGCCGCGCACCAGTTCCCGCAGGTGGCGGACGGCGGGCGTGTAGCAGTAGGTGTGGTCGAGCATCAGCACCAGCCCGCGGCTCTCGGCCGCCTCGACCAGCTGCCGCCCCTCGGCCAGGTTCGCCGCCAGCGGCTTCTCCACCAGCACGTGCTTGCCCGCTTCGAGCGCGGCGAGCGCGACCTTCAGGTGCGTGCCCGCCGGGGTGGCGATGGCCACCGCGTGCACCGCGGGATCGGCCAGCACCTCGTCGAGCGAGGCGCTGGCGCGCACCGTCGAGTAGTCGCCGAGCACCCGCCGCGCGCGGGACACGTCCAGGTCACACAGGTACTCCAGGCGCAGGCCCGGTGTCGCCTGCGCGTTCCGGACCAGGTTCGGGCCCCAGTACCCGGCACCGATCACGGCCAGGCCGATGCGTTCCACGTCCGACTCCCCGTTCCGCGGGCACCCCTGCGGCCCCGGCTCCACGCTGTGATTCGCCGGGCCCCGAGCAGTCGTTACACGGAGCGTGAACGCGCGATCGCGCTACGGTTCGTGAATCACCGACCGCAACTCGGCGATGGCGGCCGTTTCGGCCTCGTGGATGACCTCCAGCCGGCGCGCGAGCCCGGCGAACAACGCCAGTACGTCCTCTTTGGACAGTGGGCAGGCGGCGTCGCACTGGGCCCGCAGCATCCACAGCTCGGCCGCGGCCTGCCCGGCGGCCTGCTGCCTCGCGTCACCCTCGGCGAAGACGCCGTCGGCGATCGTCGAGGTCAGCTCGCGCATCCGGGCGAACGGCTCGACCGCCGGGTCGAGCGCGGCCTCGGCGAACTGGTGCCAGAGCTCGTCGATCTCCCGCCACCGGTGCGCCTGTTCGGCCAACCGGGGTAGTCCGAGCACCCCGGCGGACTCGGTCAGCGCGTCGGCGAACAACCCGCGCAGGCTGCCGCCGGTCATCCCGGCCGGGGTGACACCGTCCCAGATGGACAGCAGCGTGCCGGTCAGCCCGCCGCGGTCGGCGAACACCGTCGGCCAGCCCTTCGGCTTCCGGTCGTCGGTCAGCAGGCGCGCCCATTTGGCCCAGGCGGGCAGGGCGAAGGAGGCGGACTTCGCGGAGAGCCGTTCGGCGCACTCGGCCAGTCCGGCACGCACCGCCACCCGCAGGTCTTCCGCGCTGATCCCACCCTCCGGCGGTTCCAGCCGGACGAGCAGGTTCTGGTACGAGACCACCCGGCTGCGGGCCCGGTCGAAGGCCGCGCGCTCGACCGTCAGCGGGGCCAGGTTGCGGTCGTCGACCAGCACCCGCCCGTACTCCTCGCCGTAGGCCACGACGAAGTGCCCGCCCATCGCCTCGGTGCTGGCCGGCAGGTGCCAGTACCCGAGCAGGTAGCGGTCGGGCAGCACGATCACCGCGTGCCCGGCCGCCAGTTCCGCGGTCAGCCGCTGCGCGGCCCGCACCGCGCCGGTGGTGGTGTGCACCTCGGCCGGGACGCCCAGACGATCCACAGTGGACTGCAACCACGCCTGCGGGTACTGCCAGCGGCCGCGGAAACCGAGCACGAGCGGCTTGTTGCCGTCGTGCTGGAACTCCCACAGCAGGTAACCCGCGCCGATCCCGCCGGCGCAGGCGAAGACCAGCGCCTCGCTCAGCGGCGTCCCGCCGGGACCGTGGAAACCCCGGCCCGCCAGGACGTTCGTGATCGCCGAGACATCCGGCTGGACCCCGCCGCGCAGCTGATGACCCTGATCGCCCACTGGCCGTCCTCGGTGCACTCGCCCCGGTTGGAGCGACCAGTAAATAGGCGGGCGGCTGCGCAGTCAACGAACAGTTGCCAATCGGTGACTAAAGTGGAGCGACCACCGGGATGACCTCGCGCGCGATGAGCTCCAGCGGCTCGATCCGTTCGGCGCCCCACGTACCGCCGATCACCGCGTCCACCCCGAGTCCGGCCAGCCGCCGCAGTTCGCCGACCAGCTCGTCGATGCGCTCGCCGTGTTCGCCGATGTGCAGCGGGTGGTAGACGGTCTTGGTGATCTCGTCGTAATCGCGGCCCTCGCGTTCGCAGTGCGCGCGCAGCACGCCGAGCTTGTGCTCGAGGTCCGGGGTGTTGAACAGGTTGCACGCCTGGCCGTACTTCGCCACGAAGCGCAGGGTCTTCTTCTCGCCACCGCCGCCGATCATGATCGGCGGGTGCGGCCGGCTCAGCGGCTGCGGCACGTTCAGCAGGCGCTCGGCCTCGACGTGCTCGCCGGAGAACGGCTTGTCCGCCGCCGACCACATCTCCAGGCAGTACCGCAGGGAGTCCTCGAGCAGTTCGAACCGCTCGGCGACCGACGGGAAGCGGAAGCCGAGCCCGCGCGCCTCCTCCTCGTTCCAGCCCGCGCCGACCCCGAGCATCGCGCGCCCGCCGGAGAGCACGTCGAGCGTGGTGACGGTCTTCGCGAGCAACCCGGGGTGGCGGTAGAAGGCGCCGGTCACCACTGTCAGCAGCTTCACGCGCTCGGTGTGCGCGGCGAGGAAGCCCAGCGTGGTGTAGGCCTCCAGCATGTCCTTCTCCGGCGGCCCGATGACGTGGATCTGGAAGAAGTGGTCCATCACGGCCAGGTAGGCGAACCCGCTCCGGTCGGCCGTGCGGGCGATCTCGGCGAGGTCCGCGCCCAGTCGCGCGGGCCCGCCGTCGTAGGTGAAGTCCGGTATCTGCAGCCCGATTTCCATCTCCGCAACGTACTACTCCGATCACCGGGGGTGACCTGGAATTCAGGCTGTCTTCAACCGGGCTTCAGCGCTCAGAAACCGGTGATGGCGAGCAGCGCGTCCTGCCGTGGGTCGAGCACGTAGACGGTGCCGGTGTGCTGGTCCACGGCGACGTCCCCGGCGTTGGTGCCCAGCGCCAGTTCCCCGGTCACCTCGTTCGCCGAGCCGTCGATCCGCGCCAGCCCGTTCGGCCCGCCGTTGGTGTAGACCGTGCCGCTTCCCTGGTGCACCGCGACCGAGGAGGCCGCGCTGGGCAGGAGGATCTCGGCCTCTTCGGTCCTGGTTTCCCCGTCGAGGACGGACAGGTGGTGGATGCCGGAGTTCGCCACGTACACCTTGTTCCGCTCTTCGTGCAGGTCCAGCCCGGCCGGGGCCTTCCCGACCGGCACCGAGGCGACGAACGACGCGGCCGCGGTGTCCAGCACTTCGACGGTCCTGCTCTGATCGCCGGTGAAGTAGGCCACCTGGCGCCCGCTGTCCACGCGGACCCCGGCCAGCGGACCCGCTTCGCCGGGCAGGGTCTCTCGCAGCGTGTTGCTCACGCCGTCCAGCACGGCCACCGAGCCGTCCGGCCCGCCGGTGGCGTAGACCGCGTTCGCTTCCTCGTCAACGTCCACTGTGGACATTCCGGGACCCGCGGCGATCACGCCGAGCACGGCGGAGTTGTCGCCGTCGAGCACGGTCACCGTGCCCGCGACCGCGTTGGCCGCGTACACCCGGCCGGTCCGTTCGTCGACCGCGATGTCGCTCAGCGGGCCGCCGAGCGGGACGGTGGCGACGACCACGTTGCCCGAGACCGCCGCGACGGCGTTGCGCGCGGCCACGTACACGGTGCCGGTACCGGAGTTCACCGCGACGGCGACCGGCCGCTGGCCCACGGCGACGGTCACCACGTCCTCGGCGTCGGCCGCCGGGGCCGTGAGCGCGGCAGCCAGGCACAGCGCGGCCACCAGCCTCGGAATCACTCGTGCCCGCATGGTGTCCTCATCGATCAGCCGTGGGTAGCGCCCCTGTCGCGTGGTGTCACCTCCAAACCGACCCTAACTCCGGCGTACCGGGGCCGCCGGTTGTGCGGCCGCCCAACCGGGTGAGGGGCGCAGCGGAACCTCGTGCGCTCCGCACGCGTTCTGACTCCGGGAGCCGATACGCGGGAAGGAGGCGGCCGGTCAGTGCACAAGCACCGCAACGGGGTCCGGACGGCGTTGCTGCTGGGCCTGCTCAGCGCCCTGATCATCGCGATCAGTTCCGCCTTCGGCCGCACCGCGCTGATCGCCGGTCTGGTGCTGGCGCTGGGGATGAACGGCTTCGCCTACTTCCGCTCGGACAAGCTGGCGCTGCGGGCCATGCGGGCCCGGCCGATCTGCGAGGTCGAGTACCCCGCCATCCACCGCATCGTGCGCGAACTGGCCACCAGCGCCCGGCAGCCGATGCCCGCCCTGTACCTGAGCCCGACCGTCGCGCCGAACGCCTTCGCCACCGGCCGCAGCCCGCGGCACGCGGCGGTCTGCTGCACCACCGGCATCCTCGAACTGCTCGACGAGCGCGAGCTGCGCGCGGTGCTCGGGCACGAACTGGCCCACGTCTACAACCGCGACATCCTGATCTCGTCGGTGGCGGGGGTGCTGGCCAGCGTGGTCGGCGTCGCGGCCAACGTGGCGATGTTCGCCGGCGTGTTCGGCGGCGGTGACCGCGACGACGACAACCCGCTGGTCACCCTGCTGCTGGTGCTGATCGGCCCGATCGCGGCCGGCATCGTGCGGATGGGCGTGAGCCGGTCGCGCGAGTACGAGGCGGACGCCTCGGGCGCCGCGCTGACCGGCGACCCGCTCGCGCTGGCGTCCGCGCTGCGCAAACTCGACGCGGGCACGAGAGCCGCTCCACTGGCGCCCGAGCCGCGGCTCGTTTCCCAGTCGCACCTGATGATCGCGAACCCGTTCCGGCCGGGGGAGAAGTTCTCGCGCTGGTTCTCCACCCACCCGCCGATGGAGGAACGGATCCGCCGCCTGGAAGACCTGGCGCGGCGCTAGGTGCTGTCCGGTGAGTCTGGTCGATGGGCTTCGTGATCCAGGTGGTTCCTGGCGGTGCGGGCGGGTCGGCCTCGTACTGGCCGTACTCGGCCGAGCCCGCCCGTGCCGTCAGGGGCCGCCTGGGCGCGGAGAGCGCGACCTTGGCTTACCGGACAGCGCCTAGGTTCGCGCCTGCCGTTTTGGCCACGGCCATCAGGTAGTCGCCATAGCCGGATTTCGCCAGCTGCGCGCCGAGCGCGAAGCATTCGTCCGCGGTGATGAAACCCATACGCAGCGCGACTTCTTCGAGGCAGGCGATCCGCACGCCGGTCCGGTGCTCCAGCACCTGCACGAACTGTCCGGCTTCGAGCAACGAGTCGTGCGTCCCGGTGTCCAGCCAGGCGAACCCCCGCCCGAGGTCGACCAGCCGTGCGCGCCCGGCACGCAGGTAGTCCAGGTTGACGTCGGTGATCTCCAGCTCACCCCGCGGCGACGGCTTGAGGTCGCGGGCGATGTCGAGCACGTGGTTGTCGTAGAAGTAGAGCCCGGTGATCGCCTTGTTCGACTTGGGCTGCGCGGGCTTTTCCTCGATGGAGACCAGATTTCCCGAGTCGTCCACCTCGCCGACGCCGTAGCGTTCCGGATCCTTCACCGGGTAGCCGAACAGCACGCAGCCGTCCAAATTGGACACCTCGGTCTGCAGTCGGCTGGAGAAGCCCTGGCCGTAGAAGATGTTGTCGCCGAGCACCAGCGCCACGTCGTCGTCACCGACGAAGTCCGCGCCGATGATGAACGCCTCGGCGAGCCCGTTCGGGCTGGGCTGCTCGGCGTAGCTGAAGTTGAGCCCGAACTTGCCGCCGTCCCCGAGCAGGCGCCGGAAGTTCGGCAGGTCGTCGGGGGTGGAGATGATCAGGATGTCGCGGATGCCGGCGAACATCAGCACCGAGATCGGGTAGTAGATCATCGGTTTGTCGTAGACCGGCAGCAGTTGTTTGGAGACCGCCTGCGTGATCGGGTGGAGCCGCGTCCCGCTGCCCCCGGCCAGCACGATGCCCTTCATTCGCTCCCCAATCCAGTTTCCGGCTGCACCGGGCCCACAGTATCGGGTCATTTACATACATACAGTCTGTATGTAACCATGACGGCATGAGACGCAGTGATGAGCTGGGGGCGCCCGCGGTGGTCGAACTGCCGCAGGGCGTGGTGCGGTACTTCGAGCGGGGCGCCGGGCGGCCCGTGGTCTTCGTGCACGGCCTGCTGGTGAACGCCGAGCTGTGGCGCAAGGTGGTGCCCGCCGTCGCGGACGCCGGTTTCCGCTGCCTGGCCCCGGATCTGCCGATGGGCGCGCACGAGTTCCCGCTGCGGCCGGACGCGGAGCTGAGCCCGCCCGGCATGGCCGACCTGATCGCGGACTTCCTGGACGCGCTGGACCTGCGAGACGTGCTGCTGGTGGCGAACGACACCGGCGGCGCCATCACGCAACTGCTGCTGACGCGGCGCCCGGAGCGCGTGGGTGCGGTGGTCTTCACGCCGTCGGACTGCTTCGAGTGCTTCCTGCCGCCGATCTTCGGCCCGCTCCCGAAGCTGGCGCGGATCCCGGGGTTCGGCCTGATCGCCACGGCCCTGTTGCGGGTGAAACCGCTGCAGAACCTGCCCTTCACCTTCGGCCTGGCCACCAAACGGCCGGTCGACGCGGAAATCGTGCGGCGCTACCTCGACCCGCCGTGGCACAGCGCGGGCGTGCGCCGTGACCTGCGGAAGTTCGTCCGCCGACTGGACAACCGCCACACGCTGGAGGCCGCGCCCAAGCTCGCCGCCTTCGACAAGCCGGTGCTGCTCGCCTGGGCCACCGAGGACCGGCTGTTCCCGCTGCCGCTGGGCCGCCGCCTGGCCGCGGCCTTCCCGAACGCCCGGCTCGCCGAGATCGACGACTCCTACACCTTCGTGCCGGAGGACCAGCCGGGTGTGCTGGCCGGGCACATCGTCGAGTTCGCGGGCGTCATGGCAGATTGACCGGGTGAGGCGAACACAGCGGGACCGCTCGGCGGGCACCAAGAACGCGCTGGTGACGGCGGCGCGCGAACTGTTCGCGGAGCGCGGTTACCAGGCTGTGCCCGCCGACGAGATCGTGCGCGCGGCGGGCGTCAGCCGGGGCGCGCTGTACCACCACTACGGCGACAAGCAGGGGCTGTTCCGTGCCGTGGTGGACGAGCTGGAGCAGGAGGTCACCGACTCGATCCGCGCCGCGATGGCCGCGCAGCCGGACTTCCTCTCCGGACTGGCCGTCGCGCTCTCCGCGTTCCTCGACGCCTGCGCCCGCCCGGAAGTGCGGCAGATCTCCCTGATCGACGGCCCGTCCGTGCTGGGCTGGCAGGCGTGGCGCGAGCTGGAGGCGCGGTACGGGCTCGGCCTGATCGAGGAACTGGTGTCCGCCGCCATCGAGCACGGCCTGTTCGAGCCACGGCCGGTCCGGGTGCTGGCGCAACTCGTGCTCAGCGCGGTCTCGGAGGCGGCGCTGATGATCGCCTTCGCCGACGACCCGGTGGCGACCCGGGCCGAGGCGGAAGCCGCGCTCGGCGCGTGGACGGCCGGGCTGCTGCGGGATCAGGACGCCGGGCCCTTGCCGAAGTAGGTGCGGCAGGCGCCGTCCGGTTCGAGGTCGGCGGCGAGCTGCAGCACGTTCTGGCCGTCGTCGACCGGGAGCAGGGTGGAGCTGTAGTTCGGGCACCAGTGGTCGATCGGCTGCGTGACCCGCACCGGCGCGGGCACCTCGTACCAGGGGCCCTCGCCGAAGTGGTCGTTGGCGAGCAGGGTGGCGCCGTTGCCGGGCAGGGGCTCGCCGTGGGCGCCGGCGTAGATCTGGCCGACCATCAGCAGTCGCGTGCCGGTCGGCCCGCCGGGAAACAGCGTGACGGTCTGCGCGTGCTGGAAGTAGTTGCCGTCGGCGGTGGCGACCCGCGTGCCGGGCTCGCCAGGATCGCCGAAGTTGGCGCCGTCAGGCGAGATCTTGAAGTACGGGTCGCAGAAGCGGTCGCCGTAGTTGCACAGCTCGTAGCCGAAGTAGAACCGGTCGCCGGGCAGCCTGCGCACGATCGGCATGCCGGGGCGCACGAGGTGCGGCGGCACCGCGAGGGTCCGCTGCTTGGTGCCCCAGTTGAGTCCGTTGACCGAGCCGACGCGGTTGAGCACCTGCGCGAACTGCGGTGCCTCGGTCTCGTCGGCGAAGTGCAGCCAGAGCGTGCCGCCCCTGTCGACCACGAACTCCGGCTCCCAGACGCCGTCGTGGTTGTGCGAGCGGGCCGCCTCGGAAAGGAACTCCCAGTCGCGGCCGCCGTCGCGGCTGGCCCAGATCTTGATGCCGATCCGGCGGTTCGGGCCGGCCTCCTGGCCGTAACTGGCGGCCCACAGCAGCGTGCCCTCGTCCAGCTTGCCGATCCGTTGCGGGAGTTCGAAGAGCGTGCCGCAGCACATGCCCTGGGCACCTTCGGGGTCGCGGATCTCGCCGATCTGCCGGAAGGTGGCGCCCTCGTCGTCGCTCTCGAAGACGGGCGCGTACTTGCCGCTGTCGTCCTGGCTGGTCATCACGGCGAGGATCCGCCCGGTGCGCGCGGGCGCGTGCTCCAGGCGGATCAGCCGGGGGTAGGAACCCATGCCGTCGAACAGGAGCCGCCGCTCGGCCGCCGCGGCCTGCGCCGGGCCGAGCAGGGTGGCGACGAGCGAAACCAGCACGACCAGGCTGGTCAGCACGCGTCGCATCCGCACTCCTCACCACCCGCGATCGTGTGTGATTACACCACCGTGGAGTGCTTGAGCCCGGCAACGTCGCCCACCCGAGTGACCGGCTTCCCCTTCAGGCCGCGGTGGCGTTCGCCCTTTCTCCGGGTACGAGGACCCGCGGGGTCCGTCTGTCCGGCACCCCGCTTCACGCGTCATCATGGGCGCAGCCGACCAGGGGAGCGCGATGCAGGCCGACTGCCCCTTCTGCCAGATCATCTCGGGCGACGAACCCGCCAGGACCGTCGCCACCTGGGACGACGCGATGGCCTTCTTCCCGCGCACCCCGGCCACCCTGGGCCACACCCTGTTGGTCCCGCGGCGGCACGTGCCGGACATCTGGTCGATGACCCGGCCCGAAGCGGCGAGGTTGGGTGAGCTGGCACTGGAGGTCGCCGAGTCCCTTCGCGACACCCTGCGCCCCGACGGCCTGAACGTCATCCAGTCCAACGGCGCCGCCGCGACGCAGACCGTGCCGCACCTGCACGTCCACCTCGTTCCCAGGTGGGCGGACGACCGCATGGGCGGCATCTGGCCGCCGCCAGGGGAATGGCCACCCGAGGACCTGGACGACGCGCTGGCCCGGGTCAGGCGCTCCCCGCCGGGAGCGGGGCCACGTAGCAGTACGCCGTGATCGACTGGCCGTCGCCGAAGCGGTGGTCCGCCGTCCCGATGCGCTGCCAGCCGAGGCGTTCGTAGAGGCGGATCGCGGCCACGTCCTTGTCCACCACGTCGAGCACCAGGCGCAGCCCCCGCGCCTCCGCGACTTCCATGGCGGCTCGCGCCAGGCGCTCGCCCAGCGCATACCCGCGTGCCTCGGGCAACACGAAGAGGCGGCCGAGCACCGCCACCCGCTCATCCGGCGCTTGCTCGCGCCAGATCCGGACCGCGTCAGCGCTGTCGGCCGGCGCGGTCAGCACCGCGTGGCCCACTATCTCGCCGTCCAACTCGGCGACCCAGGCGTGGAGCAAGTCCGCCGGCCGCAACCAAGCCCGGGGATCGTCGACCCCTTCGACCGGGTAGCCGTCACTCGCGTACACCCGCACCAACGCCGCGGCGGCGCCCTCCAGATCGGCGGCCCGCCGCTCACGCACCCGGCTCGTCACCGGTGGCCGGGGAACTGCGTCTCTCCTGCGTGGATGGCTCACTGGGCCTCTCTTCGCCACCGTGCCCGAGCTGCACCCACGGGCACCGGCCAGCCGATACCCGCAGGTCAGCGGGGTTGCGTCACCGGTAGTTGGTGAACTGCAGCGCGATCTCGAAGTCCTTGCCCTTCAGCGCCGAGATGACCTCCTGCAGGTGGTCCTTCTTCTTGCCGGAGACCCGGAGCTGGTCGCCCTGGATCTGGGCCTGGACGCCCTTGGGGCCTTCGTCGCGGATGAACTTGGCGATCTGCTTCGCCTTGTCGGAGGCGATGCCCTGCAGGATGCGCCCGTTGACCTTGTAGATCTTGCCGGAGAGCGCGGGCTCGTCGGCCTCGAAGGCCTTCAGCGAGATGCCGCGCTTGATCAGCTTCTCCTTGAACACCTCGACCGCCGCGAGCGCCCGCTCCTCGGTCTCCGCCTCGATCGCGATCGCTTCCTCGCCGGCCCAGGCGACCTTCGCGTTCACCCCGCGGAAGTCGAAGCGGGTGGAAAGCTCCTTGCCGGCCTGGTTGAGCGCGTTGTCCACCTCCTGCCGGTCGACCTTGCTCACCACGTCGAATGAGGGATCCGCCACTGGTTCTCACACCTCGTCATCGTTCTGGTCGGTCGGCCCAGCCTAGCTTGACCGGCCCGGGTGCCGACCCCGCCACGTCGGCCTGTATTCTCTTCTTCGGCCGGTTGATCCGGCTACGGCAGGTTGCCCGAGCGGCCAAAGGGATCTGACTGTAAATCAGACGGCTTCGCCTTCGGGGGTTCGAATCCCTCACCTGCCACACCAGCGGAAACGCCCCGGTGACCTGCGCGAACAGGTCACCGGGGCGTTTGCGTTCTGTGGGCAGGACGTGCCCGGCCGCGTGGCCGCGTCCACAGCCCCCTCTCGGCTCCGCGGGCCTGGACCCGTGGGAAAGATCTTGGAAAAAGTTCGAACCGGACTTCTCGTCGGCCCGTGTCGGTGGTGTCGGTCACCGCGGAATGGGCGGGGCTGCTGACTACGAGAAGGAGTAAGTCCCATGGCACGCAAGCGAATCGTTCTCTCGGCTACGGCCGCGGTACTCGGGCTGGCGGTGCTCGGTGCTTGTGGTCAGGGGGCCGCGCAGGGCGGGGCACCGGCGCCGGTGGCCGAGGAGCAGGCCGTGGTCGCCCCGGCGGCGCAGCAGGGCGCACCCGAGGTGAAGCTGGCCGCCACCGAGATCGACGGCCTCGGCCAGGTGCTCACCGAACAGGGCGGCAAGACGCTCTACCGCTTCGACAAGGACACCGCGCAGCCCGCCAAGTCGAACTGCGAGGGCGACTGCGCCAAGGCCTGGCCACCACTGCTGGCCGGCGCCGGGGTGCCCGAACTGTCCGGTGTGGACGCGTCCGTGGTCGGCGAGGTGGCCAGGGCCGACGGCACCAAGCAGGTCACCGTCAAGGGCTGGCCGGTCTACACCTACGCCAAGGACACCGCGGCCGGCGAGGTCAAGGGCCAGGCCGTCGGCGGCACCTGGTACGCCGTGAACCCGCAGGGCGGCAAGGCCGTCAAGGCCGAGGAACAGCAGCAACAGCAGCAGGCGGGCGTGAAGCTCACCGCCGCCGAGGTCGAGGGTGTCGGGCGGGTGCTCACCGAGCAGAACGGCCTCACCCTGTACCTGTTCAGCAAGGACAGCAAGAAGCCGCCGAAGTCGGTCTGCAACGACGACTGCGCCACCACCTGGCCCCCGCTGATCGCCAGCGGTGAGCCCGAACTGTCCGGTGTGGACCCCGAACTGGTCGGCACGGTGAAGCGCGACGACGGCACCGAGCAGGTCACCGTCGGCGGCTGGCCGGTCTACACCTACGCCAAGGACACCGCCGCCGGGCAGGCGAACGGGCACGGCGTCGGCGGCACCTGGTACGCGATGATGCCGGAGGGCTGCAAGTCCGAAGCCCCGTTCGTCGCGCAGAAGAAGGCGGCCCCCGCCCCGGCCGGGTCGGCCTCGGACAGTGGCGGAAATGGCTACTGAACCAGCGTGGAAACGGCCTGGCCATTCGCGGGATGGCCGGGCTTTTTCCTGTCCGCCACAGGATCGCGTGCTGCGCGCGACCATCGCGAGGGTCCACGAGGAGCGCCGCCGCACCAATCGGCGCCGCCGCCTCGCCGGGCTGGTCGCCGGGGTCGCGCTGGCCGGAGGCGCGCTGGCCGGGGGACTGGCGATCGGGCACCCCGACGTCACCGAACCCCGCTGGACCGCGGTCTCCGCCGACGGGATCCACCTGGACACGCGGCTGCTGCCCGCGGCCGGGTGGACCCGGTTCGACGTGGAGGTCGCCGGGGTCGACCTCGGCGAGCACTGCCGGCTCGTGGTCACCGACACCGCGGGCGTCGACCACGAAGCCGGCAGCTGGGCGGCTTCGGAGAAGGCGACGCGGCTCGCCGGATCGGTGCTGGTGCCGTCGAACGAGGTCCGCGCGATCAGCGTGGTCGACGGGGACGGCCGTGAACTGGTCCGCGCTGGAGCGCGCTAACGCACGCCGGTCATCGCGAACCCGACGAACGCCTCGATGGTGCGGTCCCGCTCTTCCGGGCTGAGCCCACCGCGCACCCCGGTCAGGATGGCCGAGATGATCAGCGACAACAGGCCCTCACCGGCGATCTCGGTGTCCAGATCGGACCGCAGGAAGCCGCGGCGGACACCGTTGGCGAGGAAGGCCGACGCGGTGGCGCCGAAGGTCCGGACCAGCCGCAGCAGGCGCTGCAGCGACTCGTCGTCGATGGCCGGTGCGTCCAGCAGGATGAACTGGACCAGGCCCGGCTCCCGCTCGACCAGGGCGAACACCCTGGTCAGGATGGCGCGGAACTGCGCGGCCAGCTCCCCGGACGTGCTCGCGTCGTCGGGCTCGTCGGCGCCGACCACCTCGTTGAGGATGAAGTCGACGCCGCTGTCGAGCACCTCGTCGAGGATGTGCCGCTTGTTGTCGAAGTAGTTGTAGAAGGTGCCGTGGCTGACGCCCGCTTCCCGGACGATGTCGGAAACGCCGGTGTTGCGGTAACCCTGGGCGGAGAAGACGTGGTGCGCGGCGCGGACCAGCTGGACCCGCCGTTCTGCCGTACGGTTGCGCACGGACGCTCCTATCACTTACTCACCCCGTGCACGGCGAACCCGACCAGGGTGTCGATGTACCGCCCACGTTTCTCTTCGGTCGCTTCCCCGCGCAGTGCCAGCAGGAAGCCCGGCACGATCAGTGCGTTCAACCCGTGTGCCACCGCGGCGGTGTCGAGATTGTGGCGCAACCAGCCCGCGCGCACACCGGTTTCCAGATAGGACGCCATCAACGCGGACAGCGTGGCCTCCAGCCCGAGCAGCCGCGCCTTGAGTTCCGCGTCGATCGCCGCGGCCTCCACCAGCACCAGTTTCAGCAGGTCCGGTTCCTCGTCGATCAGCATGAACAGCCGTTGCGCGATCGCGCGCAGTTGTGCGGTGAACTCCTCGGCGTCCCTCGGTTCTTCGCGCGTCGCGGCCGCGCGCACGGTGGTGATCAGCCGCTCGACGCAGTGGTCGAGCACGTGGTCGAGCAGTTCGCGTTTGCTCTCGAAGTAGCGGTAGACGGTGCCTTGGCCGACCTTCGCGTGTTTCGCCACTTCCGAGATGTTCGCGGCTTCGTATCCGCGCTCGGTGAAGACGACGCACGCGGAGTCGACGATCTGCCTGCGGCGCCGCTCGGCCAGACCCTTCTCCGGCGGCCTGCCCCGGCGAGCGCGGGGCGTCGCCGGTGAAGACGTGGACGCGGATTCCATCTCGCTCAGCTTACGGGACCTGAACTTCCGTGGACGGCTCAGCACTGCATTAGTGCAGACGATCACGCACCGCCACCCCCACTTCTACGCAGCGCTGGCGACGTATTCTGATCAGAGAGTTTCGCGTGACACCGAAAACGGTGGTTTTCACCGCGGCGGCGGGTGAAAATGGTGGGTTGCGGCGAACAGGGCGGAGGATCGCGGATGACTAAGGCCCCACCGACATCCCGTCTGGTGCGGGCGACCGCGCTGGGCAGGCTGGCTGCCGGGCAGGTGTTGCGGCAGGCGGGCACCAAGGTTGCCGGGCTGGGCCGTTCGAGTGAAAAAAGGCAGCTTTTGCTCGATCGCCGCGCACTCGCGGCCGCTGATCAGCTCGTTTCGGTGCTCGGCGGAATGAAGGGCGCGGCGATGAAGCTCGGGCAGCTTCTTTCCGTGCTCGATCTCGATCTCGTGCCCGACTCCTCGCGCCCGGAATTCCGGCGCAAACTCGCCGTACTTCTGGCGAAGGCCCCGGCGGTGCCGTTTTCCGATATGCGGAAGGTGGCGGAGGACGATTGGGGCGCCCCGATCGCCGAGGTGTTCGCCGAATTCGACCGGAATCCGGTGGCCGCGGCCTCGATCGGCCAGGTCTACCGGGCGCGCCTGCACGACGGGCGCGCGGTCGCGGTGAAGGTGCAGTACCCGGGCATCGCCACCGCCGTGCGCGCCGACCTGAAGAACCTGGCGCTGTTCCTCCGGCTCGCGCCGAACATCTTCCCCGGCCTGGAAATGGGCTCGCTGGCCGAGGAGATCCGGCTGCGCATCGAGGAGGAGCTGGACTACCGGCTGGAGGCGGAGACGCAGCACGAGATCGCGGTCCAGTACGCCGGGCACCCGTTCATCGCCATCCCGGACAGCGTCGCCGAACTCTGCGGGCCGCAGGTGCTGGTCACCGAATTCGTCGAGGGCATGGACTTCGACGGCATCGCCGAGCAACCCCGCGAGGTTCGCGACCGGGTCGGCGAGATCATCTACCGCTTCTACTGCGGCTCGCTGTTCCACACCGGCGACTTCCCCGGCGACCCGCACCCGGGCAACGTGTTGCTGCGCCACGACGGCCGCGTCGCGTTCCTCGACTTCGGACTGTTCAAGCGGATGAGCCCGGAAAGCATCCACCTCGAACGGACGGTGCTGCGCGCCGCGGCCGACGGCGACGCCGAGCAGGTGCACGCACGCATGGCGGCGGCGGGGATCCTCGGCGAACCCGATCGGATCGAACCGGACGAAGTGCTCGCCTACATCGAGGACGCCGTCGGCTGGTACCTGGCCGACGCCGAGATCGAGGCGACCCCGGAACTGGCGGCCGAAGCGATGATCAGCTCGATCGACCCGCGTTCGCCGCACTACCGGAAGATGCGCTGGCAGTACCTGCCGCCGGAGCACCTCTTCGCGCGCCGGGCGGAGCTGTACGCCTTCGGCCTGCTCGGCCGGTTGCGGGCGCGGGGGAACTGGCACCGCATCGCCAGGGAATGGCTGCACGGCGACGAACCGGCGACCGAACTCGGCCAGGTGGACGCGAAGTGGCGGGCCGGTGACACCCCCGAGGGCTACGAGCCGAGGTAGCGCAGGACGGCGAGGACCCGGCGGCTGTACCCGCTGGTGTGCGAGAGCGCCAGCTTGTCGAAGATCGAGTTCACGTGTTTTTCCACCGCGCTCAGCGAAACGTAGAGCTGCCCGGCGATCCCGGCGTTCGTGTGCCCCTGCGCCATCAGGTCGAGCACCTCGCGTTCGCGCGCGGTCAGCTTCCCCAGCGGGTCGCTGTGCGTGGTCCGGGCGAGCAGCCGTCGCACGACCTCCGGGTCGAAGGCCGCACCACCGGCGCCGACGCGGTCGAGCGCGTCCAGGAATTCGCCGACCTGCGCGACCCGGTCCTTGAGCAGGTAGCCGACGCGGCCGCCGTCGTCGGTGATCAGTTCGGTGGCGTAACGCTTTTCGACGTACTGCGACAGCACCAGCACGCCCACCTCCGGGAACCGCGAGCGGATTTCCAGCGCCGCGCGCAGGCCTTCGTCGGTGTGCGTCGGTGGCATCCGGACATCGGTGACGATCACGTCCGGCCGGTGGGCGGCGGTGGCGGACAGCAGCGCGTCGCCGTCACCGACCGCGGCCAGCACCTCGTGGCCCTCCTCGGCGAGCAGCCGGACCAGCCCTTCCCGCAACAGGGTGCTGTCCTCGGCGAGCACTACCCGCACGGCAACTCCGCGGTGATCGTGGTCGGACCGCCGACCGGACTGTCCACAGTGAACTCCCCATCGGCGGCGGCGACCCGGCGCGCCAGGCCCGAAAGCCCACCGGCCGGACGGGCCCCACCACGCCCGTCGTCGATGATCCGCACGCTGAGCATCGTGCCGGTGCGGTGCACCGACACGTCGACCCGGGTGGCCGACGCGTGCTTCATCGCGTTCGTCACCGCTTCGGACACCACGAAGTAGGCCACCGTCTCCACCGCGAGCGACGGGCGTTCGCCGAGCCCGAAGTCGAGGTGGACCGGCACCCCGGCGCTCTCCGCGACGGCCTCCAGCGCCGGGTGCAGCCCGCCGTCGTCGAGCGCGACCGGGTACACCCGCCAGGTCACTTCACGCAGGTCGCGAAGGGCCTGCTGGGACTCTTCGTGTGCCTGGCGCACGAGTTCGGCCGCCCTCTCGGCGTCCCCGGCCCGCCGCGCGCGGCCCAGCAGCATGCCCAGTGCGACCAGTCGCTGCTGCACACCGTCGTGCAGGTCGCGTTCGATGCGGCGGCGCTCGTCGTTGACCGCTTCGACCACCTCGGCGCGCGTGATCGACAGTTCGGAGACCCGGCGGCGCAACAGTTCCTGCGCGCTCGGCCCGAAGAACCGGTTCGCCAGCACCTGGTCCAGCTTCGCCACGCTGATCAGCCCCTGCACGGCGATGAACGCGAGCAGCAGGCCGAACAGGAAGATGGTGATCGAGTCGTACCAGTCCGCGGGCTCCGAGCCGCCGCCGACCTGGCCGCCGGAGAAGATCTGACCGAGCATGATGATCGCCGACACGGCGCCGTAGACGATCAGCAGGAGCACCCCGGCGCCGAGCAGGCCGGTCACGCAGCGCAACCCGAGGTAACGCAGCGCGCGCCCGCCGGTGTAGTCGTCCCCGTTCTCGGCGTCGAAGAACCGGACGAGGCGCCGCCGCTCCAGTTCGGCCAGCGCGCGGGCGCCCGCGTAGACCCCCGGGCGCGCGGGTGGCAGCGCCAGTGCCAGAGTTCCGGCGACCACGTAGATCGACTCCGCGAGCGCGGTGACGGCCCCGGCAGCCAGCCCGGCGGTGCCCCGCCCGGCGGCCCGCACCCAGCTCAGTTCCACCCGGTGAGGCTAACCGCCTGCTCCAGGCCGGGGACTGCGGTTTTCCGCAGGATCGTCCTGGGGTACCCGGGGAGATATGGGAGGCCTCACCGCAATGTCCGGAACTCGAGTGGTTCGTAGGTTCGTTGGCAGGTGCAGACGACCATGAAAGGCCGCCGATGATCACGCAACTCGCCCAGCAAGCCCCGGAGATGGGAGGGCTCGCCGGATGGGCGGTGAGTCTGATGGACACGCTCGGAGGGGTGGGCGCGGCCGTCATCGTCGGGCTCGACAACCTCTTCCCGCCCATCCCCAGTGAGCTGGTGCTGCCGCTGGCCGGTTTCTCCGCCAGCCAGGGCACGTTCAGCCTGGCCGAGGCGCTGATCTGGACCACGCTGGGTTCGGTGGTCGGCGCGGTGATCGTCTACTACCTGGGCGCGTTGCTCGGCCGGGAGCGCTGCCGGGCGCTGATCTGCAAGATCCCGCTGGTCAAGGGCTCGGACTTCGACAAGACCGAGAAGTGGTTCGCCAAGCACGGCACCAAGGCGGTCTTCTTCGGCCGGATGATCCCGCTGTTCCGCAGCATGATCTCGCTGCCGGCCGGGATCGAGAAGATGCCGGTGTGGAAGTTCCTGTCGCTGACCACGCTCGGCAGCCTGATCTGGAACACCATCTTCGTGGTCGCGGGCTACCTCCTCGGTGCCAACTGGCACATCATGGAGGAGTACGCCGGCATCTTCCAGAAGGTGGTCATCGGCCTGGTGGTGCTGGCCGTGGTCGTCTTCGTGGTCAAGCGCCTGAAGAACCGGAACAAGGACGACGACGAAGACGAGAAGCCCGAGGAAGAGGACGACGAGCGCCCCACCCGCATGCTCTCGGTCCCGGAGATGACCGGCGGCCGCGGCCGCTTCGTCGGCGACCTCCACTCACGGGAGCAGAACCGCAGGTGAGAGTGCGGGGGCCCCGGCAACCCGGGTGGCCCCCGCACTCCCCGCCTGGCTCAGGCGGCTTGCTTGACCGGCGTGGCCGCCGGGGCCAGCGCCAGTTCCAGTACCTCCCGCACCGACGCCACCGGGTGCACGTCCAGTTCGGCGAGCACCTCGGCGGGCACGTCGTCCAGGTCCGGCTCGTTGCGCTGCGGGATGACCACGGTCTTCATCCCGGCCCGGTGCGCGGCGAGCAGCTTCTGCTTCACCCCGCCGATCGGCAGCACCCGCCCGGTCAGCGACACTTCACCGGTCATCGCCACGTCGGCCCGCACGACCCGGCCCGAGAGCAGGGACGCGAGCGCGGTGGTCATGGTGACCCCGGCCGACGGCCCGTCCTTCGGGACCGCGCCCGCCGGCACGTGGATGTGGATGCCGCGTTCGGCCAGGTCACCGACCGGAAGTTCCAGCTCGGCACCCCGTGAGCGCAGGTAGGACAGCGCGATCTGCGCCGACTCCTTCATCACCTCGCCCAGCTGCCCGGTCAGCGACAGCCCGGTCCCGCCGGTTTCCTTGTCCGACAGCGACGCCTCCACGTAGAGCACGTCACCCCCGGCCCCGGTCACCGCCAGCCCGGTCGCCACACCCGGGATCGAGGTCCGCTGGGTCGACGCGGGCAGCGAGGACTCCGGCAGGTGCCGCGGCCGCCCGAGGTAGGCGTCCAGGTCACCCGCGTCCACCGCGACCGGCAGCTCGAGCTCGTTCAGCGCCACCTTCGTGGTGATCTTGCGCAGGACCTTCGCGATCGTGCGGTTCGCCGCGCGGACGCCCGCCTCCCGCGTGTACTCCGCCGCGATCCGGCTGAGTGCCGCGTCGGTCAGCGTCACGTCGCCCTCGGCCAGCCCGGCCCGCTCCAGCTCACGCGGCAGCAGGTGGTCGCGGCCGATGGTGACCTTCTCGTGCTCGGTGTAGCCGTCGAGGGTGACCAGCTCCATCCGGTCCAGCAGCGGGCCGGGGATGGTCTCCAGCGCGTTGGCCGTGGCCAGGAAGACCACGTCCGACAGGTCCAGCTCGACCTCGAGGTAGTGGTCGCGGAAGGTGTGGTTCTGCTCCGGGTCCAGCACTTCGAGCAGCGCCGCGGTCGGGTCGCCGCGGTAGTCGGCGCCCACCTTGTCGATCTCGTCGAGCAGCACCACCGGGTTCATCGAGCCGGCTTCCTTGATCGCCCGCACCACCCGGCCGGGCAGCGCGCCGACGTAGGTGCGCCGGTGCCCGCGGATCTCGGCCTCGTCGCGGATGCCGCCGAGCGCCACCCGGACGAACTTGCGGCCCATCGCCTTCGCGATCGACTCACCCAGCGAGGTCTTGCCGACCCCGGGAGGGCCCGCGAGCGCCAGTACCGCGCCGGAACGCCGTCCGCCGACGACCGCGCCCGCGTCCACCCGGCGCTTGCGCACGGCCAGGTACTCGATGATGCGTTCCTTGACGTCGTCCAGGCCCGCGTGGTCGGTGTCGAGCACCGCACGCGCCTCGGCGATGTCGTAGGCGTCCTCGGTGGTGGTGTTCCACGGCATCTCCAGCACCGTGTCCAGCCAGGTGCGGATCCAGCCGCCCTCCGGCGACTGGTCGGAGGTGCGTTCCAGCTTGTCGACCTCGGCCAGCGCGGCCTTGCGCACGTGCTCGGGCAGCTCGGCCGACTCCACGCGGGAGCGGTAGTCGTCGTCCTCGCCGCTGCCGTCCAGCTCGCCGAGCTCCTTGCGGATCGCCTCGAGCTGGCGGCGCAGCAGGAACTCCTTCTGCTGCTTCTCCATGCCCTCGGCCACGTCCTTGCGGATCGTGTCGGTCACTTCCAGCTCGGCCAGGTGCTCGCGGGTCCACTCCAGCGCCTTTTCCAGGCGCGCGGTGACGTCCAGCGTGCGCAGCAGTTCGAGCTTGTGCTCCAGGTCCAGGTAGGGCGCGTTGCCCGCCAGGTCCGCCAGCGCCGACGGGTCCTCGAGCTCCTGCACCGCGTCCAGCATCTGCCAGACGCCGCGCTGCTGGAGCACCGAGAGCACCACGGCCTTGTACTCACCGGCGAGCTGCTTGCCCTGTTCGTCGGCGGGCAGCTCGACGGCGGTTTCGGCGTGCACCCACCGGGCCGCGCCGGGGCCGTCGCCGGTCGCGCCGGCGTGGGCCCGCCGGAGCCCGCGCAGGACCACGACGGCCTTGCCGCCGGGGACCCGGCCGATGCGCTCGACGGTGGCGACCGTGCCCATCTCGGCGTACTCGCCGTCGACGCGCGGCACGATCAGCACCTCCGCCTTGGGGGCGGTCCGGATGCCGGGCACGGTGACGCCCTGGGATTTGGCCTGCGCGGACTCCACCGCGGCGCGCGTCTCGGCTTCGGTCAGGTCGAACGGCACGACCATGCCGGGCAGCACCACGTCGGAATCGAGGGGGAGTACGGGCAGGAGCCGGGTGTCGGTCATCGAATGCTCCTTCTCAGTTGAGTCTGCTCAGCTCAACTTTCCGGAGCCCCGGTTTGTTTCCCCTGGCTGTTCGCCCGTAGCGAGCGGTTCCGGGGAATAAAACCCGCCTACGGTTTCTCCGCGACGAAGCACCAGGCGAACGGCCGTGCCTTCGCCTCGCGGGTGGTCAGCTGGCGGTCCGGGCGCCAGTCGGGCAGGTGCGTGACGCCCGGCTCCAGCAGGTTCCAGTCGGCGATCCAGTGCTCGATCTCCTCGCGATCGCGCAACCAGACCGGGTTCTGCGTGTTCCGGTACTGCGCGGCGAACTTCCGCACGCCCTCGGCTTCCTCACCGGTGGTGCCGCCGACCGACATCTGCGACAGCGCCAGCCAGCTCCCCGGCGCGAGCCGGTCGCGGTAGGCCCGCACCAGCCCCGCCGGGTCGTCGTCGGGACCGACGAAGTGCAGCACCGCCATCATCAGCACGCACACCGGCTGGTCGAAGTCGATCAGCCGGCGCGTGGTGGGGTGGTTGAAGATGGCTTTCGGGTTCCGCATGTCCTCCTGGACGTGCCCGGCCCAGTCGGTGGCGTCCTGCCGCTCCAGGATGAGGGTGGCGTGCGCGGTGGCGACGGCCTCGTAGTCGACGTAGACCACCGTCGCGCGCTGGTCCTCGCCCAGCTCCTCGCGGATCACCTCGTGCACGTTGCCCGCGGTCGGCACCCCGGAGCCGAGGTCGAGGAACTGCCGGATGCCCGCGTCCAGCGCCGCCCGCACCGCGCGGTTCATGAACTCGCGATTGTGCCTGGCGCCCGGTTTGACGTGCGGCCACTGCTCTTCCAGGCGTTTGCCGAACTCCCGGTCCACCGCCCAGTTCTGGGTGCCGCCGAGGTACCAGTCGTAGACCCGGGCCGAGGACGGTTTTTCGGTGTCCACCCCGGCCGGGGCTTCGGGTGCGGAATCGGTGTGTTCGGTCAACGGGTTCTCCGGCCTGTGCGGAATGCGGTGAACACAGTTCTATCGCACGGCGGGACGGCGGTACCAGTAGGTCCACAGCGGGCGGTAACCCTGCGCGTACCAGAACGGGGTCGATCGGGGGTTCGCCAGCGCGTGGTGCAGCAGCGCGAGGTCCACGCCTTCGGTGTCGAAGACCTGGTGCGCGTGCTCGGCCAGCGCGGTGCCGACGCCGGTGCCGCGGGCCTGCTCGGCGACGTTCAGCGAGGTCAGGTACCCGAGCTTCGGCCGCCCGGACTGGTCGACGTAGATCTTGGACCAGTCCGACGCCGGCGGCAGCTGCACCCGCGCCACGCCGAGCGCCTTGCCGTACACCTCGGCGATCCACAGCAGCGGCTCGTCCTTCGCGAGCACTTCCTCGACTTCGGCGGTCAGCGCGCGCTCGGTGCTCTCGCGCACGGTCGCGACGCCGAACTGCGCGTCGTAGTGCTGCAGCTCCAGCAGCAGTTCGACGACGTTGCCGACGTCCTTGCGGGTGGCCGTGCGCACGGCCACCCCCGGTGTCCGCCGCGGCCCGCGGCCGTGGCGTTCCGCCGGGCGGACGGCGACCACCCGCACCGGCGCGAAGCCGTGGCGCAGGAGCTCCCCGGAGCCGGTCGAGTCGCGGCTGGGGCGGATGACGACCGCCGCGGTCTCCCAGTCCCCGCGCTCGGTCCCGGATTCGGCGAGGCGCTCCTGCCACTTCTCCAGCAGCAGGCCCAGTGCGGTGCCCGGGTCCGGACCGGCCAGGCGCAGGTCCAGGCGGTGCTCGACCAGGGCGCGCCACTGCGCGCCGGGGGCGTCGGCGGGGGTCTTCTCGCAGGAGAGCACCCCGAGCGCGGCGGAACCGCTCGCTTCGGCGGTCAGCACGCCCTGGTCGTCCGGCAGCTCGCCCGGCGGGGGCAGCAGCGGGTCGATGGCCTTGAGCCGAGTGGCGTGTTCGGTGGCGATGGCGGAAAAATCGATGAGGTCCACGTCACATATTCAAGTCCCCGGACTCCCCTGGAGGTAACCCGGGCTACCGAGCAGTGGGACCCGAATACCACTCGCGTTTCACCCCGGTGGTTCCCCCGGGCCCACACGGTTGGCTAGGAGTTAACCCTTAGCTGATCCCATAATGGTCGGAAAGAGGCTCCGATACCCCCTCCGGGGTACAGTGAGCCCTCGTTCGCGATCAGGCCGTAAGGAGGTTGCATGCCGGACTCTGGTGGCAGAACCGCTACCCCCGGCCCGGTGCCTTCGACAGCCACGGACGAGGCGGCGGTCGACGAACGGCGATTCCGCGTCTACACCGCGACGGTACTGACCGTCGGCCTTCTCACCGCGGCGGTGGTCAGCTGGTGGCTGCCCTTCGAGGGCTCGGCGATGCTCTGGTGGATCACCCCGGTGCTGGCGCTGGCCTTCCTGCTCGCCGAACAGCTCGGCATCAACGTCGACGTCCGCAGCGGCATCTCCTGGACCATCTCCTTCACCGAGATCCCGCTGGTGATCGGCTTCTTCATCGCGCCGTTCGAAGTGGTGCTGGTGGCCCACCTGATCGCGGGCGTGGGCACCCTGCTGGCTCGCAAGGTACGCGGTCGCGTCCTCTACAACGCGGGCGCCTTCCTCCTGGAGATCACCGGCGCCTTCGCGGTCGCCGGGCTGGTCAAGTTCGCCGTCGGCGGCGACGGCATGCCGTGGGTCGCCGCGCTGGCGGGCACGCTGACCGCGCCGCTGGTCAGCACCCTGCTCGCGCTCGCCGCGGTCCGCGTGCTGCGCCGCCGGATGCGGGTCAGCACCGCGCTGCGGCTGACCGGCCGGATCCTGGTCGTCGGCTTCGTCAACTCCTCGGTCGGCCTGTCCGGCTACCTGGTGATCTTCCACGTGCCCGAGGCGTGGCCGCTGGTGCTGGCCGTGTTCCTCGGCCTGACCGCGCTCTACTGGGCCTACTCCGACCTGCTGCGCGAGCAGCGCGACATGGAGGCGCTGTCCGACGTGAGCCTGATGGTCGCGCGGTCCGGTCAGCAGGCGGCGGCCCGGCCGGCGAGCCGTGCCGACGACTTCGGCCGCGGCGTGGACGTCGTCGAGTGGGGCGCCATCGCCGAACGCATCAAGGACCAGCTCGCCGCCGGCCGCGTGGTGCTGCGGCTGCGGCTCGAGCCCACCGACGCCATGCGCGCGGTCGTCTCCGGCGACCCGCTGCCCGCCGAGGACACCACCGCCGACGACCCGCTGGTGCGCCTGCCCGGCGCGCACGTCCGGCACTTCCGGCTCACCGAAGCCAACCCCGAGGTGCGTGGCGCGCTGCTGGACCGCGGTGCGCAGGAGGCGCTCGTGGTGCCGTTGCGCAGCGCGAACCAGCTCCTCGGCATCATCGAGGCGCACGACCGGCTGTCCCGCTGGCGCGGGTTCGGCAAGTCCGACGTGCAGCTGCTCGGCACCATGGCCAGCCACCTCGCCACCGCGCTGGACAACCGCCGTCTGCTGGCCACCCTGCGCCACGACGCCTACCACGACCCGCTGACCGGCCTGCTCAACCGGCCCGGCTTCCGCCAGGTGGCCCGCGAGCCGCTGCGCGAACGCCTCGGCTCGGTGGTGCTCCGGATCGAGCTGGACGTCTTCTCCACGGTCAGCGACGCGCTCGGGTACGCCTGGGCCGACCGCATGGTCATCGCCGCGGGCCGCCGCATCCGGGACACCCTCGGCAGCGACGTGCCGCTGGCCCGGCTCGAAGGTGCCTCGTTCGCCGCGCTGATCGTCGAGCGCACGCCCGAGCAGGCGCACGAGATCGCCGACCGCCTGCGTGCCGAACTGTCCGCGCCCTACCCGGTCGACCGGCTGACCGTCGAAGCCAACGCCAAGGTCGGCTACGCCTCGCCGACGCCGGAGGAGGAGAGCGCGGACGCGGTCGACGTGGACGCCCTGCTCCAGCGCGCCGACGTGGCGGTGCGGGCCACCCGCGGCGGCGAAGAGGTCCGCGGCTACGTGCCGAGCATGGGCCAGATCTTCATGCGCCGCTTCCAGATGGTCACGCAGTTCCGCCAGTCCGTGGAGGACGGCCAGGTCAGCGTGCACTACCAGCCCAAGGTGACGCTGCCGAACCGGCACGTGCAGGGCGTGGAGGCACTCGTCCGCTGGGTGCACCCGGAGTTCGGCAAGCTCGACCCGGACGAGTTCGTGCCCGCGGTCGAGGCGGCCGGCCTGATCGGCGTGCTCACCGAGTTCGTGCTGGAGCAGTCGCTGCGGCGGGTGCGCAAGTGGCTCGACGAGGGCCTGCGGATCTCCGCGGCGGTCAACCTGTCCGTGCGGAACCTGGCCGACGAGGAGTTCCCGCGCAAGGTGGTCGAGGCGCTGGACCGCTTCGAGGTGCCGCCCGAACTGCTCACCTTCGAGCTGACCGAGTCCGGGGTGATGTCCGACCCGCAGAAGGCGCTGCCGATCCTGCGTGAGCTGCACTCGCTGGGCATCGTGCTGGCGGTGGACGACTTCGGCACCGGGTACTCGTCGCTGGCCTACCTGCGTCAGCTGCCGGTCGACCAGGTCAAGATCGACAAGAGCTTCGTGCTGGGCATGGGCACCGACCTCGGCGACTTGGCGGTGGTGCGGTCGATCGTCGAACTCGGCCATTCGCTGGGCCTGACGGTGGTCGCGGAGGGCGTCGAGGACGACGTCGCACGCGACCAGCTGGAGGCGATGGGCTGCGACGTGGCGCAGGGCTACCTCATCTCGCGCCCGCTCGCGGAGGACCGGCTGGAGGCGTGGCTGCTGGCCCGCACGGCCCGCTCGCCCGGACGGCACACCGAGACCGTGCTGACCCTCCTGACCTGAGGTTTTGCCAAAAGTGACCCCCCGCTCGAGTGGCCGCTGAGGACTTGGTAATCTTTTCGAGCAAGAACAGAGCAGGCCCCTTTAGCTCAGTCGGCAGAGCGTCTCCATGGTAAGGAGAAGGTCTACGGTTCGATTCCGTAAAGGGGCTCGGTGACCTACGCCGCGATGCGTAAGCACGTATCGCGGCTTGGGCCATGTGCGGCGGTGTAGCTCAGTTGGCAGAGCAAGCGGCTCATAATCGCTGTGTCGCCGGTTCAAGTCCGGCCACCGCTACGCGAGTGGGTGAGCCTTGTTTGCGGACTGCGCAAACCTTGCTCGCTCCGCCGTTATCCCGGGGGTCGGACCCCCGGACCCCCGCCAGGGGGCGAGCCCCCTGGACCCCCGATCGGCGCCTGCCGAAGGTGGTTGTTGGGGGACCTTTTCTGTGTAGAGAGAGGCTAGTGCCGTGGCTGCGACCGACGTGCGACCGAAGATCACGCTGGCGTGCGAAGAGTGCAAGCACCGCAACTACATCACCAAGAAGAACCGGCGCAACAACCCGGATCGCCTGGAGATGAAGAAGTTCTGCCCGAACTGCGGTACGCACCGGACCCACAAGGAGACCCGCTGAGCGCTCCGCGCTCGCGCGTCCCACGCGACCTTTCACAGGCCGTCCCCGTTACCCGGGGGCGGCCTGTTGGCGTTGAACGGTGATTTACCAACCAATCCGTCCTGGTTGGCAAGTTACCGACTAAAGTCGGTTCCACTTTCGGGTGACGCTGAACACACTGTGTATCGCCGGTCACGGCCGGTGTTCTGTTCGGTCCCCTGCGAAAGTGAGTTGCCGGATGAAGATCACTACGGGACGGCGTCGCCTCGCCCAGTCCGCGGTCGCGCTGCTGGCCGGAGCCACGGCGATCGGTTTCCTCACCCCGGCCACCGCGGCCGCCGGAGTGGACGGCTACGCGGCCGAGGTCGCCGACGCCGCCGTCGCTTCGGTCACCGCGAAGGGCCTCACCGAAGCCCAGGCGAAGCAGTTGCTGAACACCCAGGAAGCCCGGTCGACGACGCTGAACACCGCGCTCGGCGCGCTCGGCGACCGCCAGGCCGGTGGGTTCTTCGAGGCCGACGGCACCCCGGTGGTGAACGTGCTCGACGCGACCGCCGCCGAGCAGGTCGCCGCGACCGGCGCGGTCGCCAAGGTGGTCAAGCACTCGGCGGCCCAGCTGGAGTCCGCGCAGACCGCGCTCGAGGCCGTGCCCGCGGTGGCCCACACCTCGATCGGCAAGGACGCCACGACCAACCAGATCGTGGTCACCATCGCCGACGCCGCCCAGGGCACCGACGCCCTGCTGGCCGAGGTCGGCAAGCTCGGTGACCAGGTCCGCGTGCAGCACGTGGCCGGTGAGATGACCCCGGCCATCCTCAACGGCGAGGCGATCACCGGCGGCGGGTCCCGCTGCTCGGCGGGCTTCAACACCAACAAGGGCGGCCAGAACTACATCGTCGACGCCGGGCACTGCACCGGCGCGGTGGCCAACTGGGACGGCATCGGCCCGTCGGTCGAGGCCAGCTTCCCCGGCAACGACTACGGCCTGATCCAGAACAACAGCGGCGACGCCCCCGGCGCGGTGACCCTGTGGAACGGCTCCAGCCAGCCGATCACCTCGGCCGGCAACGCCACCCAGGGCCAGGAGATCTGCAAGAGCGGCAGCACCACCAACCTGACCTGCGGCTCGGTCACCGCCACCGACGTGACGGTGAACTACCCGCAGGGCGCGGTGGACGGCCTGATCCAGACCAGCGCGAGCGTCAACTCCGGTGACTCGGGCGGCTGCCTGTTCGCCGGCAGCGTCGGCGTCGGCATTACCTCCGGCATGGGCGGTGGCAGCTCGTTCTTCCAGCCGGTCACCGAAGCCCTCGGTGCCTACGGCGTCACGCTCAACTGACCCATCCCCTTTCGGAACGCTATGAGTGGGGCATTACTTGCAATGGATGCAAGTAATGCCCCACTCATTGCATTGGCAGCACGACCTGGCCCGGTAGCCTGCTCGGGTGCCTCTGGACCCCTCGTTCGCCGGCCGGGTGTACCCGCCGAGCAGCGCCTACGAAGTCAGCCGGGTGAAGATCGCCGAGTTCGCCGACGCGATCGGTGACGCCAATGCCCTCTTCCGCGACCCCGAAGCCGCGCGTGCGGCGGGCTACCCCGACGTGATCGCGCCGCCGACCTTCCTCACCGTGGTCAACCTCGCCGCGATCAACGTAATCGTCGGCGACCCGGAGCTGGGCCTGGACTACTCGCGCATGGTCCACGGCGACCAGAACTTCAAGCACACCCGCCCGGTGCACGCGGGCGACGTGCTCGAGCTGACCACGCACATCGACGAGATCATGACCCGCGCGGGCAACGACTTCATCACCCTGCGCGCGGACATCACCGACGCCGCCGGGCAGCACGTGTGCACCACGCGCGCCCAGCTGGTCGTCCGAGGGGAGGCCGCGTGAGCACGTTCACCGCGGGCGAGGAACTGCCGCCGCTGTCCGTCCGGGTGACCCGCGAACAGTTGGTCCGCTACGCCGGGGCGTCACTGGACTTCAACCCGATCCACTGGAACGAGGAGTTCGCCAGGTCGGTCGGCCTGCCGGACGTGATCGGCCACGGCATGCTCACCATGGCGCTGGGCGCCCGGATGATCACCGACTGGCTAGGCGACCCCGGCAGGCTCGCGGAGTACTTCACCCGGTTCACCCGCCCGGTCGTGGTACCAAACGACACCGAGGGCGCGCTGGTGGAGTTCAGCGCCAAGGTGGCCAAGGTCAACGAGGACGGCACCGCCCGCGTCGACGTGACCGCGAAGTTCGACGGAAAGTCGGTACTCGGCAAGGCTCAAGCCATCGTCCGTCCCTGACTAGCTGACCACCTTCTGCACGGCCTCGGCCATCGCCTGCTGGCCCTTCGCATTGGGGTGCAGGCCGATCGCGGGTGAGGTGGCCACCAGGCCCTCCACCCAGCGCGTGCCGGGGTTCGTGCAGACGTCGTGGCCCTTGGTGGGGGCCGCCGTGTCGGCGAAGCCGGCGTCGTTCTTGTCGGCGGTGTCGGAGAGGGTCTGGTTGAGGTCGCCGAGCGCGTCGCGCAGGTAGGCCACGTCCGGCACGCCGACCGGCAGGGCGGGCCAGCAGCCCTCGCCGTCGGGCAGCACGGTCGGGTAGCCGACCACGATGATCTTCGCCTTCGGTGCCTTGCCGCGGATCTTCTTCAGCAGGTCGGCGACCTTCTTGCCGGTGGCGTCGATCTTCGCGGCCAGCTGGTCCTTGCCGCCCGCGGTGAACTTCTCCTTGCAGGGCGCGGCGTTCGGCGAGCCGGCGACGCACTCACCGGCGAACCCGATGAACCCGACGTCGTTGCCGCCGATGCCCAGCGTGACCAGGGTCGTCGCCGCGTTGACCGCGTTGAGCTGCGGCGGGTTCGTGCCGTTGCTGGTCTTCTGCGAGCCGGTGATCGAGGCGGTCACCGCGCCGCTACAGCTGACGTCGGCGAATTCCGCGGGGTTGATCTCCGCGGCGACCAGGTGCGGGTAGTTGTTGTCGGACCGGGCGCAGCCCCCCGGTTCGCCCGCCTGCTTCCCGGTCTTCGGCGAGGAGGTGTAGGAGTCACCGAGCGCCACGTAGCGCCCGGTGCCCCCGCCGATCTCGGACCCCGGCGGCGCCGGAGCCGCCTCCGAGCCGCCGTTCTGCGTCTTGTAGTAGCCGAACCCGACGGCCGCCGCGAGCACCACTACCACCAGCAGGCAACCGCCGCCATTTTTCGCCACACGACCGTTTGTACGCGATCAGGCGAGGGTTGCACTCCCCGTACCGGGTGACGACGCCCCGTCACGGGCGAGCAGGTCGTTCAGCAGGCCCGCGGCCTGCGCCGGGCGATCGACCGTGACGTACACGCTGCGGCCGGACACGAGCACGAGCTTCAGCGCTTCGCCGCCGCGGACCTTGTACGCGGTGTCGCCGGTCAGCGGGTTGACGCGCAGGCCGAGGCCGGTGAAGAAGCTGACCGTGGCGACGTCGGCCCCGGCGATCCGGTCGAGCGGCACGTGCCTGCGGAAGACGACCATGCGGATGGTGACGCCGGTGCCGTCGACCCGCACCCGCAGCCGGGACACGGCGAACAGCGCGACCGCGACGGTGGCGGTGAAGAGCAGGTGGAAGTAGAGCGGCAGGTCGGTGGCCAGGAACGTGAGCGGGGCGAACACCGTGAGCAGTGGCAGGTAGTTGTTGGTCGCGCTGCCGGACCAGGTGGCGCGTTCGCCGGGACGCAGGCCGACGGACGGTCCCGTGGTGCTCTCCACCTCGCCGGTCTTCGGCGCCATGAGCGCGCCCAGCAGGCCGATGACGACCGGGATGCCGATCGTGCCGGAGAGCGCCAGCAGGAAGCCGTCGGCCTGGCGCCAGTCCGCCACGTCGAGGTTGGCGACCAGCACCACCAGCGCGACGGCGGCCGGGAGCGAGGCGAAACCCGCGCTGAGGCCGACGCCGATCCGGTGGGTCTTCCAGTTGAGCAGCAGGCTGCCCGCGACCAGGAGCACCGCGGTGGTGGCGAGCGTGACCGCCACGAAGACACCGGCGTCGGCCGTGCCGTCGGGGCTGCCGTTCTGCCAGTGCACGGCGATCGGGTCGGGCAGGCGGGTGCGCCAGTTCTCGTGGAGCAGGCCGGTGGCGATCGCGAGGGCGCCGGGCAGGCCGGCCGTGGCGAGGGTGGTGCGGAGTCGGTTCACGAGTAGCGCTCCTTGATCGTCCGGGTGAGCTCGTCGGCGTCGAGGCCGAGCCGCTTGGCCTCGGTGATGAGGTCGCCCACCAGTGCTGACAGCCGGGCGCGTTCCTCGGCGCCCGCGATGACCACCGCGCCGCGCCGGCGCCGCAGGTCGATGAGGCCCTCGTCGCGCAGTACCGCGTAGGCGCGCAGGACCGTGTGGATGTTGATTTCCAGTGAGGCCGCCAGCTCCCGCGCGGGCGGCAACTGCTCGCCGAGGGCGAGGTCGCCGTCGGCGAGCGCACGCCGGACCGCCGCCGCGACCTGCTCGAACAGCGGCAACGGGGAGGACGGATCGATGCGGACCAACATAGTTCTAACTGTACTAGAACTAAGCGCTTTGTTCTAGGTCATATAGAACTATCGCGGTCGAGTTGTCCACAGGAGTGGACACATGTGGACAACTCGGTGTGGATTTCCGGGGTCGTCGGTGGCGCGGAGTAGCGTCAGTGGTGGAGAAAGGAGGTCCGCCCAGGGACTCAGGAACCAGCCGCCATGGCGAACAGCTCGTCGGCGCGGTCGGTGGCTTCGGCGACATCGCCGGTGATGAAGTGCAGGTCGACGAAGGCCTCTTCGATCCCCGCCTCGCGCGCGGCGGAGAGCTGGGTGGCCACGTCGGTCAGCGTCGTGCCCGGACGCGGGTTCAGGCGCAGGATCCGCCGCAGCACGCCGGGGTCGCGACCGGCGCGTTCCGCGGCGGCGCGGATCACGTCCCATTGCCGTGCCATCACGTCGAACGGCCGTCCGGCGGGGAGCCAGCCGTCCGCCTTGCGGCCGACCCGCTCCAGCGCGGCGTCGGTCTGGGCGCCGAGCAGCAGCGGCGGGTGCGGGCGCTGCACGGGACGCAGGTCCACCCGGGACGGCGGGATCTGCCACAGCGGCCCGTCGTGCGCCACCGGGTCGCCGGTCCACATGGCCACCAGCGCGTCCATCAGTTCGTCGAGCCGCCGGCCCCGCGCCGCCCACGGCACGCCCGCCGCCGCGTACTCCGAGCGCATCCAGCCGATGCCGAGGCCCACGTCCAGCCGTCCGCGGCTGACCAGGTCGATCGAGGTCAGCGTGCGCGCGAGCAGGACGGGGGTGTGCAGGGTGCCGATCAGCGTGCTGCTGCCGAGCCGGATCCGCTCGGTGGCGGTCGCCGCCACGGTCAGCGCCACCAGGGGGTCGAAATACCTGGTGAACTGCGGTGGGTACGGCCGCTCCGGGGTGCCGCCCGGGTAGAGGTCGCTGGGCTCCAGCGGCGTCAGCACCCGGTCGCCCACCCACAGGGAGTCGTAGCCGACCTTTTCGGCGTGCGCCGCGAAGGCGGCGATGCCCGCCGGGTCGGCGTGGGCGCCGTAGTGCGGCAGGCCGATGCCGAGCCGCATCACTTCGCCTCACCGAGCAGCCGCGCGACCCGCGTGATGCCCTCGACCAGCTCGTCCTCGGCCAGTGCGTAGGAGAACCGGAAGTACCCGGGCGTGCCGAACGCCTCGCCCGGCACCGCGGCGACCTCGGCCTCACGCAGGAGCAGGTCGGCCAGCTGCACCGTGTCGGCCGGTCGTTCGCCGCGGATTTCCTTGCCCAGAAGGGATTTCACCGATGGATACGCGTAGAAGGCACCCTCCGGCGTCGGGCAGTCGACGCCGGGGATCGCCGACAGCATCGACACGATCGTGCGACGCCGCTGGTCGAACGACTCCCGCATGCGTGCCACCGCGTCCAGCGGCCCGGCCACCGCCGCCAGCGCCGCGCGCTGCGAAACGTTGGCCACGTTGCCGCACAGGTGCGACTGGTAGCTCGCGGCCGCCTTGATCACGTCGGCGGGCCCGACCAGCCACCCGACCCGCCAGCCGGTCATCGAGTAGGTCTTCGCGACGCCGTTCAGCACCAGCGTGCGGTCGGCCATCTCCGGCACCACCACCGGCAGCGACTCCGCCTTCACGCCGTCGTAGACCAGGTGCTCGTAGATCTCGTCCGCGACCACCCAGATGCCGTGTTCGAGCGCCCAGCGCCCGATCGCTTCGACCTGCTCACGCGGGTAGACCGCGCCGGTCGGGTTCGACGGCGAGTTGAACAGCAGCACCTTCGTCCGCGGCGTCCGCGCGGCCTCCAGCTGCGCCACGCTGACCAGGTAGCCGGTCGACTCGTCGGCGGTCACCTGCACCGGAACGCCACCCGCCAGGGTGATCGATTCGGGGTAGGTGGTCCAGTACGGCGCGGGCAGCAGCACCTCGTCGCCGGGATCGAGCAGGGTGGCGAAGGCCGAGTAGACCGCCTGCTTGCCGCCGTTGGTCACCAGCGTCTGCGCGGCCTCCACCTCGAGCCCGGAGTCGCGCAGGGTCTTCGCCGCGATCGCCTCACGCAGTTCGGGCAGGCCGGCGGCCGCGGTGTAGCCATGGTTGGCGCGATCATGCACCGCCGCGGCGGCCGCTTCGACCACGTAATCCGGGGTGGGGAAATCGGGTTGACCGGCGCCGAAGCCGATCACCGGCCTGCCCTGCGCCTTGAGCGCCTTGGCCTTGGCGTCCACGGCCAGGGTGGCGGAGGGGTTGATGCCGGCGATCCTGGCCGAGATCCGGCCGCTGGTGGTCATGGGGGCAGTTTTCCACGGCGGGTGCCCTTCGCCACAGGGTGGCCGGAGCCCACAGCAGGGGTAGGTTGCACAGGGCAGTGGGTCTTACCGTAGACTTCCGAACTTGGAACGCCCGACACTCGTCCCCGCAGGGATGCGGGGAGGGTCGAATGCGTCCACGAGCGGCGGTTGCGCTCAAAGGGGTGTAGCTCAATTGGCAGAGCAGCGGTCTCCAAAACCGCAGGTTGCAGGTTCAAGTCCTGTCACCCCTGCGTATCAGTCGGTGAAGCGGAGGAGTGGTTCGTGAGCGAGGACGGCGAGAAGGACCAGGAGAAGGAGCCGAAGCGCCCTTCTCGTCCGGTCACCGCCGCGGCTCGGCGTGAGCGTCGCGCCTCCGCCCGGCCAGCCGGCAAGGCAGGCGCGGCCAAGTCCGAAGAGGACGGGGACAAGACCCGGCCGGCGGGCAAGGCGTCCGACGCCAAGGCCAAGCCGACGCCGAAGCGTGATCGCAAGGAGAAGCAGGCCTCTCCGATCAAGCGGCTCGGCCGCTTCATCCGCGAGGTGTGGTCGGAGCTGCGGAAGGTCATCTGGCCGACCCGTAAGCAGATGGTCACCTACACCGCGGTGGTGCTGGTCTTCCTGGCCTTCATGGTGGCCCTGGTCTTCGGCCTGGACCTCGTGTTCCACGAGGCCATCGGTGCCGTATTCGGCAACTGAGCGCGCTGCGGACCGCCGCTGAGGACAGCGGCGCCACGGCGATGCCCCGAGTACGACACGTGATCAACTGAGAGGACGGAACGTGACCTCCGACAACGGCACAGGCAGCGGTCAGGAGCTGACCGACCTTTCCGACGCGCAGGTGGTCGAGGCCGTCGACGGTGCGGACACCGCCGACAGCGACGACGACGCCACCGAGCCGGTAGAGGCGGACAGCTCCGACGAGCCGGCCGAAGACGCGGCGGCCACGGAACCGGCCGAAGAGGCCGAGGAGCTCCAGGAGCCCGAAGCCGACGAGGACGAGGACCCGGTCGCCAAGCTGCGCGCGGAACTCCGCGCCGCGCCCGGCGAGTGGTACGTGGTGCACTCGTACGCGGGTTACGAGAACAAGGTCAAGACCAACCTCGAGACCCGTACCCAGACGCTGGACGTCGAGGAGTACATCTTCCAGATCGAGGTGCCCACCGAAGAGGTCACCGAGATCAAGAACGGCCAGCGCAAGCAGGTGCAGCGCAAGGTGCTGCCCGGCTACATCCTGGTCCGGATGGAGCTGAACGACGCTTCCTGGAGCGCGGTCCGCAACACCCCTGGGGTCACCGGTTTCGTCGGCGCCACCTCGCGCCCGTCGCCGCTGACCATCGACGAGGTGCTGAAGTTCCTCGCGCCGCAGGTCGAGAAGGCCGCCCCGGCCAAGAGCAAGGGCGAGTCCGCGACGACGGAGGCCCCGCTCGGCGGCGGTACCGTGGAGGTGGACTTCGAGGTCGGCGAGTCGGTCACGGTGATGGACGGCCCGTTCGCCACCCTGCCCGCCACGATCAGCGAAGTGAACGCCGACGGGCAGAAGCTGAAGGTCCTGGTGTCGATCTTCGGCCGGGAGACCCCGGTCGAGCTGTCGTTCAACCAGGTCTCCAAGATCTGACGGCTCGGCTGTCGAGCCGGCAGTCCCCGCGTACTGGCAGGTGTGCGGGGGACTTGATAGTGAGAAGGACACGAAGCAATGCCACCCAAGAAGAAGAAGCTTGCAGCGATCATCAAGCTGCAGATCTCGGCGGGGGCCGCGAACCCGGCTCCGCCGGTCGGCCCCGCGCTGGGTCAGCACGGCGTCAACATCATGGAGTTCTGCAAGGCCTACAACGCGGCGACTGAGTCCCAGCGCGGCAACGTGGTGCCGGTCGAGATCTCCGTGTACGAGGACCGGTCGTTCGACTTCAAGCTGAAGACGCCGCCGGCCGCGAAGCTGCTGCTGAAGGCCGCTGGCGTGGAGAAGGGCTCCGGCGAGCCGCACAAGACCAAGGTCGCCAAGGTCACCTGGGACCAGGTCCGCGAGATCGCCGAGACCAAGAAGAGCGACCTCAACGCCAACGACATCGACCAGGCCGCGAAGATCATCGCCGGCACCGCCCGGTCCATGGGCATCACGGTCGAGGGCTGACCCACCGCACCACCCGCGAAATCGCGCTGATGTCTGGACTGAGCGATTCGATCGGCCCCCACGGCCGGGCGAATCGAGAAGGAAGACATCAGCTCCCCAGCGATTTCGCCGCCCCGCCGAAGGTGGGGCAGAAGACACCGTGGCAGGGCCAGGCGCTGGCCCGGACCACAACTGATCCAATTCTTGAGCACGCTAGTTAAGGACAGGGCATGACCAAGCGCAGCAAGGCCTATCGCCAGGCCTCCGAGCTGATCGACCGCGAGCGGCTGTACGCCCCGCTCGAGGCCGCCAAGCTCGCCAAGGAGACCTCCAAGACCAAGATGAACGCCACCGTCGAGGTCGCCATGCGCCTCGGGGTGGACCCCCGCAAGGCCGACCAGATGGTCCGCGGCACCGTGAACCTGCCGCACGGCACCGGTAAGACCGCCCGCGTCATCGTCTTCGCCACCGGCGACAAGGCCGCCGAGGCCGAAGCCGCCGGCGCGGACGCGGTCGGCACCGACGAACTGATCGAGCGCATCCAGGGTGGCTGGCTCGACTTCGACGCCGCGATCGCGACGCCGGACCAGATGGCGAAGGTCGGGCGCATCGCCCGGATCCTCGGCCCGCGTGGCCTGATGCCGAACCCGAAGACCGGCACGGTGACCCCCGCGGTCGCCAAGGCGGTCGCCGACATCAAGGGCGGGAAGATCAACTTCCGCGTCGACAAGCAGGCCAACCTGCACCTGGTGATCGGCAAGGCCTCGTTCGACACCGACAAGCTGGTGGAGAACTACGCCGCCGCGCTGGACGAGATCCTGCGCGCCAAGCCGTCGTCGGCGAAGGGCCGGTACCTGAAGAAGGTCACCTTCACCACGACCATGGGCCCCGGTATCCCGGTGGACCCGGCTCGCACCCGCAACCTCCTCTCCGAGGACGCGAACGCCTGAGTCGCTTGAAGCAAGGAAGAAGGGGCGGTCCCGCGGGACCGCCCCTTCTTCGTGTGCTCAGAGGGTGGCGAGCTTGGCTTCGAGCTGGTCCGCGAGCTTGTTCATGATCTTCGCGTAACTGGCGTAGCTGAGCGGGGCGACGGCGTCCCACTCGACGAAGCGGTCGTTCGCGGCGGCGGGCATCGCGGCGAACACCGGGTTCGCCTTGAGCTGCGCGGGCGGGATCGAGGCCGGTCGCGTGTCCCACATCAGGATGTCGGCCTGGTACTTGTCCGCGCGTTCCCAGGACAGGATCTCGAAGTAGCCGCCGCCGGTGGTGTCCGGCGCGTCCGGCGTCCGGATCGGCAGGCCGAGGCCCTCGGTGTAGTAGGCGAGGTCGGGATTGCGGCCGGGGACCACGACGAAGTACTGGTCGGGCAGGCCGCCGACGGCCAGGATGCTGCGGTTCTCCGCCTTCATCCGGGTGCCGATGACGCGGACCCGCTGGGTGGCCGCCTGGAACGCCTGCTCGTCGGCCTTGACCCGCTCGGAGTCGACGTCACCGCCGAGGCTGCGGGCGAGGTCCTTGTAGCGGGAGATGGTCTTGGGCAGGTCGGCGCCGGACTGGACGATGCCCGCGGTCGGGGTGATCTCCAGTGCGCGCTTCTCCTGGTCCTCCTTGAGGTGCCAGAGGCCGGGGAACTCGGCGTACTTGCCGCTGACCAGCAGCTCCGGCTGGAGCGACGCGAGGCGCTCGAGGTTCAGCTCGCCGTACGCCGGGCCGGTCACGTCGGTCACCTCGGACGGCACCAGGCTGCCCGCCTCCGGCTCGACCGTGCCGTCGGGGCGGGAGAGGGGGCCGAAGGTGCCGGTCACCTTCACCCCGAAGTCCTTCAACGCCGCCGCCGAAGACACCTGGGCGACGACCCGCTGAGGGGTGGCGGCGGCGGTCACCGTGGTGCCGCGGTCGTCGGTGAAGGACCAGCCACCGGCTGCCGGAGCGGCCGCCTGCTCGCCCGAACCGCAGGCCGTGAGGGATACGAGCGCGATGGCCACCGTCGCCACCAGCGTCTTGCTGCGCAATGGAACAACCTCCGTCAAGTTAGGTAAGTAGACCCTAACCTCGACGGCCGTCCGATTCGGACACCTGTGACGAGCATCAGTTCGACGGCGGCACGCTCGGCTTGACGCCCGGGCACGGGTTCGGGCCGGCTTCGTGGCCGGTGATCAGCCACTGCTCGCCCTTGACCGGGGCGCCGGAGGCGTCCACCTTCTGCCGCTCGACGGTGAACACGCCGAGCGCGCGGCCGCCGCCCTTGATGTCGTAGTCGCACGAATCGATCACGAACACGTCGCCGGGCAGCTCGCCCGACCTGTTGAACGGGATCGACTGGGCGTACTGGGTCTTGTTGGTGACCTCGGTGCTGAGCTGGTTGACCGCCTGCTCGCAGTCGGCGAAGCCCAGGTCCGCGGCGAACTTGGCCTGCGCGGGCTTGGCCAGGTTGCCGCAGGCCAGGTCCGGGCGGTTCTGCGCGATCTGCTGGTAGACCAGCTGGACCGCGCGGTACGGGTTGGGCTGGAGCAGCTCGGTGGCGCTGTAGGTGCCGCGACCGGCCTCCGGGGCGGGCAGGTCCTCGTCCTCGCCGGGGAAGAAGTGGTTGTAGGCCCAGGTGGCGGCGAGGGCCAGCAGGAGGAGCAGGATCAGCCAGCCGAGCAGCTTCTTGCCGATCCAGGTCAGCCAGCGCGGGACCTTGGGGCGGGGCGGGGGCGGGGGCTGCCACTGCGGCTGGTGGCTCAGCTCGCCACCCGGCTGGTGGCTCGGCTGGGGCAGCGGCGGCTGCGGGTTCGGCTGCGGGGGTGGCTGGTGACTCAGCTCGGAACCGGGCTGCTGGGCGACTTCGCCGCCCTGGGCTTTTTGGGCCTCGGAGAACTTGAGGAACTCCTGGAATTGCTGGAACTGCTGGAACTGGCGCAGCTGCTCCGGGTCGGCGGGCGGGGTCGGGTCCGCCCGGCGAGCGGGTTCGACCTCGGCCCCGGGGTGCTCTTCTCCACGCTGGTCCGCCACGCGTCCATGATGCCGGTCCGGGCGCGCCCCGTCTGCCCGCCACCCTGCTTTCGCGGGCAAAAGCAGGGTGGTCGCCAAGGGCTCGCGCGGGGCACGTATAGTTGTCGATGGTTCTACCGAAGACCGCTGGTCTTCCCTGGGTGAAAGCCCGGGGAACGAAGGTCCCCCAAGTTTGGCGGGCGGCCCGCGCAGGAGGAACGTGGCTGGCCGTCTCGTACGGCCGTTGACGCCCCGCGCCTGTCTGCGCTGGGGCGTTTTGTCGTTCCCAGGGTCCCTCCACGGCGGTCACTAGCCAAGAGAGGAGGCGACCATGGCGAAGCCCGACAAGGTGACGGCCGTCGCCGAGATCGCGGACAGGTTCCGTACGAGCTCGGCCACCGTTGTCACCGAGTACACCGGCCTCTCCGTCGCCCAGCTGTCGCAGCTGCGTGTCGCTCTCGGCTCCAGTGCCAAGTACCGCGTCGCGAAGAACACCCTCGTCCAGCGCGCTGCGCAGGAAGCCGGTGTCCAGGGTCTGGATGACCTCTTCGTCGGCCCGACCGCGATCGCCTTCGTCGAAGGTGAAGCGGTCGACGCCGCGAAGGCGCTCCGTGACTTCGCGAAGGACAACAACGCCCTGGTCATCAAGGGCGGCTACATGGACGGCAAGCCCCTCAGCGTCGCCGAGATCAACCGCCTGGCGGATCTCGAAAGCCGCGAGGTGCTGCTCTCCAAGGCCGCCGGCGCGTTCAAGGCCAAGTTGTCCCAGGCTGCCGCGCTGTTCCAAGCGCCGGCTTCCCAGGTCGCCCGGCTCGCCGCCGCGCTCGAAGAGAAGCGCCGTGGCGAAGAGGGCGACGCGGGCGAAGCACCTGCCGAAAGCTGATCCCCACCCCCTGAACTCTAAGTTCACATCCAGAGAGGAACGCCATCATGGCGAAGCTGAGCACCGACGAACTGCTCGACGCCTTCAAGGAGCTGACGCTGCTTGAGCTGTCCGAGTTCGTGAAGCAGTTCGAGGAGACCTTCGACGTCACCGCCGCCGCGCCGGCCGCCGTCGTCGCCGCCGCCCCGGGTGCGGGTGCCGCCCCGGCCGCCGAGGAGCAGGACGAGTTCGACGTCGTCCTCGAGTCGGCCGGCGAGAAGAAGATCCAGGTCATCAAGGTCGTCCGCGAGGTCGTCTCGGGCCTGGGCCTGAAGGAAGCCAAGGACCTGGTCGAGGGTGCGCCCAAGGCCATCCTGGAGAAGGTCGACAAGGAGGCCGCGCAGGCCGCCAAGGAGAAGCTCGAGGGCGCCGGCGCCAAGATCACCCTCAAGTGATCTGACGCTGACCCACGCGAAAAGGGGCGGGCACCGCGAGGTGCTCGCCCCTTTTTCGTCGGCACCCGCCGGATGGGTGCGCGAGTGCGGCGAATGGGCTACGGTGCTGCCACCGCGCCCGACCCAGCCCCGCGGGAAAACTCGTGAGTAACCTGTGTCCACCCTGCTCGTTGCTACACCAGGGTGGGTACGAGAGCCGACGATGAAGACTGCTCCTGGAGGTGCGATGGGTGCCGAGGTGGTCGTCGAGGGTCTGACGAAGTCCTTCGGAAGGCAGGCCATCTGGCGGGACGTGACACTGAGCCTGCCGCCAGGCGAGGTCTCGGTGCTGCTGGGCCCGTCGGGAACCGGGAAGTCGGTGTTCCTGAAGTCGATGATCGGCCTGCTCAAGCCCGAGCGCGGCAGCTGCATGATCAACGGCGTGGACATCGTCCGGTGCTCGGAATCGAAGCTGTACGAAACGCGCAAGCTGTTCGGCGTGCTGTTCCAGGACGGCGCGCTCTTCGGTTCGATGAACCTCTACGACAACGTCGCTTTCCCGCTTCGCGAGCACACCAAGAAGTCGGAAACCGAAGTCAAGCGGATCGTGCTGGAAAAGCTCGAGATGACCGGTCTTTCCGGCGCGGAGAAGAAACTCCCCGGCGAGATCTCCGGCGGGATGCGCAAGCGCGCCGGGCTGGCCCGCGCGCTGGTGCTGGACCCCGAGATCATCCTGGTCGACGAGCCGGACTCCGGCCTCGACCCGGTGCGCACCACCTACATCAGCCAGCTGTTCATCGACGTGAACACGCAGATCGACGCCACCTTCCTGATCGTCACGCACAACATCAACCTGGCGCGCACGGTCCCGGACAACATCGGCATGCTCTTCCGCAAGGAACTGGTCATGTTCGGCCCGCGCGAGGTGCTGCTGACCAGTGAGGAGCCGGTGGTCAAGCAGTTCCTGAACGGCCGGATGGACGGCCCGATCGGGATGAGCGAGGAAAAGGACTCCGCCACCCTGGCCGCGGAGAAGGCCATGTTCGAGGCCGGGCACCACGCCGGTGGCGTGGAGGACGTGCGCGGGGTGCCGCCGCAGATGCAGCCCACCCCCGGCCTGCCGGAGCGCCAGGGCGCCCGCCGCCGCCAGGACCGCGTGATGCGCAACCTGCACACGCTGCCCGCGGCCGCGCAGGAGAAGGTCATCGAATCGCTCTCGCCGGAGGAGCAGCGGCACTACGGCGTGCGCCCGCACCGGCTGGTCGGCGCCAGACCGCAGCACCAGTACCAGGGGCAGCCGCCGAACCAGCACACCGGGCAGCTCCCCTCCGACCAGATCGCCAGCATGCCCAGCAGCGGCTGGCGTGATCCACGTGATCCCGGGCAGGGCGGTACATGAGTTCGGCCACCTCCGCCAAGATCCCCGGGATCGGCATGCTCCGCGAGACCGGGAAGCTGTTCGCGCTCGGCCTCGACGTCATCCGCGGGATGTTCCAGCGCCCGTTCCAGGTGCGCGAGTTCATCCAGCAGTCCTGGTTCATCGCCAGCGTCACCGTCCTGCCGACGGCGCTGGTCGCCATCCCGTTCGGCGCGCTGGTCGCGCTGCAGCTCGGCTCGCTGATCACCCAGCTCGGCGCGCAGTCGTTCATCGGCGCGGCGAGCGTGCTGGCGATCATCCAGCAGGCCGCCCCGATCGTGACCGCGCTGCTGGTCGCCGGTGCCGGTGGCTCGGCGATCTGCGCGGACATCGGCGCCCGCACCATCCGCGAAGAGATCGACGCGATGGAGGTGCTCGGCGTCTCCGCGGTGCAGCGGCTGATCGTGCCGCGCGTGCTCGCCTCGATGCTCGTCGCGGTGCTGCTCAACGGCGTGGTCAGCGTGATCGGCGTGCTCGGCGGATACTTCTTCAACGTGGTGCTGCAGGGGGGTACGCCGGGTGCCTACCTGGCCAGCTTCTCCGCGCTGGCCCAGTTGCCCGACCTCTGGATCAGCGAGCTGAAGGCGCTCATCTTCGGGTTCATCGCCGGGGTGGTGGCGGCCTACCGCGGGCTGAACCCGCCGCCGGGGCCGAAGGGCGTCGGTGACGCGGTCAACCAGGCCGTGGTGATCACCTTCCTGCTGCTGTTCTTCGTCAACTTCATCCTGACCCTGCTGTACCTGCAGGTCGTTCCGGCGAAGGGGAGCTAGAGATGGCCATTCGCCACGCCTTCGGCGAGGGCGCGCGCCGGGTGGTGAACGCCCCGCTCGGCCTGCTCGACCAGCTCGGGGACCAGCTGTCGTTCTACATCCGCGCGCTGGCCTGGGTTCCGCAGTCGCTGCGCAAGTACATGAAGGAGACGATGCGGCTGCTCGCCGAGGTGAGCTTCGGCTCCGGCGCGCTCGCCGTGATCGGCGGCACGGTCGGCGTGATGGTCGGCCTGACCGTGTTCACCGGTGTGGTGGTCGGCCTGCAGGGCTTCGCCGCGCTGGACCAGATCGGCACCGCGGCCTTCGCCGGGTTCGCCTCCGCCTACATCAACACCCGCGAGATCGCGCCGCTGGTCGCCGGGCTGGCGCTGTCGGCGACGGTCGGCGCCGGGTTCACCGCCCAGCTGGGCGCGATGCGCATCTCCGAGGAGATCGACGCGCTGGAAGTGATGGGCGTGCCGAGCCTGCCGTACCTGGTCACCACCCGGATCATCGCCGGGTTCATCGCGGTGATCCCGCTGTACATCATCGGGCTGCTGATGTCCTACCTCGGCTCGCGAATAGTCACGGTGTACTTCTACGGGCAGTCCGCGGGCACCTACGACCACTACTTCAACCTGTTCCTGCCACCCGAAGACGTGTTCATCTCCTTCATCAAGGTGCTGATCTTCGCGGTGATCATCATCCTGTCGCACTGCTACTACGGCTACCGCGCCAGCGGCGGCCCCGCCGGCGTCGGCGTGGCCGTCGGCCGGGCGGTGCGGACCACGATCGTCACCGTGGCGATCGTCAACTTCTTCATCGGGTTCGCCATCTGGGGGACCACCACGACGGTGAGGATCGCCGGATGAGCACCCTTCGCAAGCGGCTGCTCGGGCTCGCGTTCATCGTGGTGATGATCGGCGGGGTCACCCTGAGCATCGCCATGTACAACAAGGCCTTCAGCACCTTCGTGCACGTCAGGCTGCAGGCCGACAAGGTGGGCAACCAGCTGGCCCGCCAGTCGGACGTCAAGGTCCGCGGGCTGATCGTCGGCGTGGTCTCCGACATCGCGCCCACGCCGGACGGCTCCGAGCTGACCCTGGAGCTGGAGCCGGAGTCGGCGCAGCTGATCCCCGCCAACGTCTCCGCGCGGTTCCTGCCGAAGACGCTGTTCGGCGAGCGGTTCGTCTCGCTGGAGATCCCGGAGAACGCCGACCAGACCCGGATCGCCGACGGTGACGTGATCCCGCAGGACCGCAGTTCCAGCGCGGTCGAGCTGTCGCAGGCCTTCGAGCACCTGCTCCCGGTGCTGCAGGCGGTGCAGCCGCAGAAGCTGTCGAGCACGCTCTCGGCGATTTCCACCGCGCTGCAGGGTCGCGGCGAGCCGCTCGGCGAGACGCTGAGCGAACTCGGCCAGTACGTCGGCGACCTGAACCCGCACCTGCCGGAGTTGCAGCACAACCTGGAGGAGCTGGCGAAGTTCTCCGACAACTTCTCCGACAGCGCGCCGGAACTGGTGCAGGCGCTGGACAACCTGACCACCACCACCGGCACGATCGCCGAGCAGAAGCAGAACCTCGAGTCGCTCTACGGCAACCTGACCAACGCCTCGGTGGACCTCGGGTCCTTCCTCTCGGCGAACAAGTCGAACCTCATCGCGCTCGCCGACACCGCGCGCCCGACCGCGGAACTGCTGGCGAAGTACGCGCCGGAGTACCCGTGCGTGATCGGGCAGATGGCCGACGTGCTGCCGCGGATCGACGAGGCGCTCGGCAAGGGCACCGGCAGGCCGGGGCTGCACGCGACCATCGAGATCGTGGTGAACCGCGGGCCGTACAAGCCGGGCCAGGACGAGCCGGAGTTCAACGACAAGCGCGGGCCGCGGTGCTACGACATGAACCAGTTCCCGCAGCCCTTCCCGCAGCACCCGCCGGAAGGCCCGATCGACGACGGCAGCAAGCACCCGCCCGCCGCCCGCTCGCAGAACGACGGCCTGCTCCCGCCCGCCAACGCCGCGAACGCGGTCGGCCTCGGCGGTGGCGCGCCCGGTGGCGAGCTGGCCTACAGCCCCGCTGAGCAGCGCTTCCTCGCCGAACTGCTGGGCATGCAGGCCGGGGTGGACGCCGCGCAGGTGCCGGACTGGAGCGGATTGCTGGTGGGACCGCTGTACCGCGGTGCGGAGGTGATCGTGAAGTGAAGGTGACCGCCTCCCTGATCAAGCTGATCATCTTCATCGTGATCACCGTGATGTTCACCGCGGTGCTCGGCATCAGCATCGCCAACCTGAACCTGAGCAACACGGCCACCTACACCGCGCGCTTCACCGACGCGACGCTGGTGCTGCCCAACGACGACGTGCGGATCGCCGGGGTCCGCGTCGGCCAGGTGTCCGACGTGCGGATCGTGGACCGGCGCCAGGCCGAGGTGGAGTTCGAGGTCGACGCCGGGCGCACGCTGCCGGCCGGGGTGACCGCGACGATCAAGTTCCGCAACCTGGTCGGCCAGCGCTACATCGCGCTCGGCCAGGGCACCGGCACGGCCGGGGACACGCTGCCCGAGGGCGGCACCATCCCGCTGGAGCGCACCAAGCCCGCCCTGGACCTGACCGAGTTGTTCAACGGGTTCAAGCCGCTGTTCCGCGCGCTGAACCCGGAGGACATGAACAAGCTGTCCTACCAGGTCATCCAGGTGCTGCAGGGCGAAGGCGGCACGGTGGAGAGCCTGCTCGCCCACACCGCCTCGCTGACCAGCACGATCGCCGAGAAGGACCAGGTGATCGGCGAGGTGATCACCAACCTCAACGGCGTGCTGGACACGATCAACCAGCGCACCCCGCAGCTGTCCGACCTGATCGCCACGCTGCAGCGGCTGGTCACCGGGCTGGCCGAGGACCGCAAGCCGATCGGCGACGCGATCGACTCACTCGGCGGGCTGGCCGAGACGACCTCGGGTCTGCTCACCGAGGCCCGTGAGCCGCTGAAGAACGACATCGCCGCGCTGGGCGAGCTGACCCAGAACCTGAACGAGAACGAGCCGCTGGTGGAGCACTTCATCCAGTTCCTGCCGCACAAGGTGGCCACGCTGAGCCGGACCGCCGACTACGGCTCCTGGTTCAACTTCTTCGCCTGTGAGGTCACCGGCAGCGTGTCGCTGCCGCCGCTGATCAGCCAGCCGATCAACCTGCCGATCGCGCCGGTCAACCGGGAGCGGTGTGGCGCATGAAGAGCTTCCAGCAACGCAACCCCGTCCCCATCGCGCTGGCCGGCATCGCGGTGATCCTGCTCGGCGTGCTCGCCGCGCTGAACTCCGAGGACCTGCCGGTGATCGGCGGCGGCACCAGCTACACCGCCGAGTTCGGGGAGGCGGCCGGCCTGGTTGCCGACGACGAGGTCCGGATCGCCGGGGTCAAGGTCGGCGCGGTCTCCGACATCGAACTGGCCGGGGACAAGGTCCGGGTCTCGTTCAAGATCAAGGACGCCTGGCTGGGTGACAAGACGAGCGCGGCGATCAAGCTGAAGACCCTGCTCGGGCAGAAGTACCTGGCGCTCGACCCCATCGGCGACGAGGTGCTCGACCCCGGCGTGGCCATCCCGCGCGAGCGCACCGCCTCGCCGTACGACGTGCTGGACGCCTTCCGCGGCCTGTCCGAAACCGTCGACGAGATCGACACCACCCAGCTGGCGAAGAGCTTCGACGTGCTGTCGGACACCTTCTCCGACACCCCGGACGACGTGAAGGGCGCGCTCTCCGGGCTCTCGGAGCTGTCCGACACCATCGCCAAGCGCGACGACCAGCTCGCGCAGCTGCTGGCCAACACCAAGCAGGTCAGCCAGACCCTGGTCGACCGCGACGCCGAGGTGACCAAGCTGATCGCCGACGGCAACCTGCTGCTCGACGAGGTCGCCAAGCGCAAGGAGGCGATCAGCTCGCTGCTCGAGGGCACCAAGACCCTGTCGAGGGAGCTGCGCGGGCTGATCGAGGACAACGACGCGCAGCTGGACCCGGTGCTCACCCAGCTCGACCAGCTCACCTCGATGCTCGAGCGCAACCAGGACTCACTGGAAGCGGGCCTGCGCGAGTTCGCCCCGTTCATCCGGGTGTTCACCAACACCATCGGCAACGGCCGCTGGTTCGACAACTACATCTGCGGCCTGCTGCTGCCGTCCGTCGGCCCGATCAACGAAGACGGGTGCAACGCGAAATGACCGATACCCGCTTCGGAATGAACGTGGCCCGCTGGCTCAGCGTGGCCTGCGTGCTGGCGCTGCTGGTGGCAGGCGGCCTGTGGTGGACCCTGAAGGACCCGGGCCGCAAGCACCTGACCGCGTGGTTCCCCACCGCGATCGGCCTGTACGAGGGCAACAGCGTGCGCATGCTCGGCGTGCCGATGGGCACGGTGGAGAAGGTCGAGCCGCTCGGCGACCGGGTGCGCGTGACCATGGAGTACGACCGCGCGGTCGCCGTGCCCGCCGAGGCGCAGGCGGTGATCGTGGCGCCGTCGCTGGTCAGCGACCGCTACGTGCAGCTGACCCCGGCGCACACCGGCGGCCCGGTGATCGAGGAGGGCGCGACCATCCCGCTCGAGCGCACCGCGGTGCCGCTCGAGGTGGACGACCTCTACGCCAGCCTCAGCCAGGTCAGCCAGTCGCTCGGGCCGAACGGGGTGAACAAGGACGGCTCGCTGTCGACCCTGCTGACCACGCTCGCCGAGAACTTCGACGGCAACGGCAAGGCGCTGCACGACACGATCACCCGGCTCGGCCAGGCCTCCGGCACGCTGGCGGGCAACAAGGATGACCTGTTCGCCACCGTGCGCAACCTGGGCGACTTCTCCACCACGCTGGCCAACAGCGACGGGCAGATCCGCGACTTCGAGCGCCAGCTCGCCGACGTCACCGGCTTCCTGGCCGACGAGCGCGGCAACCTGGCCGAGACGGTCCAGCAGCTCGGCCCGACGCTGGAGCAGGTGCAGGCCTTCGTGGAGAAGAACCGCGACAAGCTCAAGTCCAATGTGGACAAACTGGCCAGCATCACCAGGACGCTGGTGGACCAGCGCGGCTCGCTGGCCGAGATCCTGGACGTGGCGCCGGTCGGCCTCGGCAACCTGGTCAACACCTACAACGCCTCGTCCGGCACGCTCGACGCCAGGGCCAACCTGAACGAGCTGACCCAGCCGCCGGTGCTGATGGTGTGCAACCTGCTCAAGCAGACGCCGGACCAGCTCGACCTGGTCGGGGACCTGTGCAAGGGTCTGCAGCCGGTGCTCGACGGCGCGCTGCCGCTGCCGTCGGTGGCGCAGGTGGTGGCCGCGGCCAAGAAGGGCGAGGCACCGCCACTGCCCCTGCCGCTGGTCGACGTGATGTCGGGAGGTGCCCAGTGAAGCGGACCGCGTTCGCCGCGCTCGGGGCCGTCGCCGCGGTGACCCTCTCCGGCTGCGGGTTCACCGGCATCTACGACATCCCGCTGCCCGGTGGCGCCGACCTCGGCGACCACCCGTACACCGTCAAGGTGCAGTTCCGCGACGTGCTCGACCTGATCCCGCAGGCCGGGGTCAAGGTCAACGAGGTGCCGGTCGGCCGGGTGGAGGGCATCGCGCTCTCGCCGGACGGCTGGACCGCCGAGGTCAGCCTCCTGGTCAACGGGAACGTGGAGCTGCCGTCCAACGCGCTGGCGAACCTGCGGCAGTCGAGCCTGCTCGGCGAGAAGTACGTCGAGCTGAGCCCGCCCGCCGAGGCCAAGGCCGGCGAGCGCCTCGCCGACGGCATGCTCATCCCGATCGAGCGGACGAACCGCAACGTCGAGGTCGAAGAGGTGCTCGGCGCGCTGTCGATGCTGCTCAACGGCGGTGGCGTGGAGCAGCTCAACACCATCACCAAGGAGCTGAACGCGGCCACCGAGGGCCGCGCGCCGGACCTGAAGAACCTGCTCAACAACGCCAACGACCTGGTCACCAGCCTGGACGAGCAGTCGGGGAACATCACCCGGGCGCTGGACGGGCTGAACCGCCTGTCGTCCACGCTGAACGGGCAGCGCGACCAGATCGCCGGCGCGCTGGACAACCTCGGACCGGGGCTCAAGACGCTGGAGGAGCAGCGCGGGCAGCTGGTCACCATGCTGCAGGCGCTCAACGACCTCTCCGCGGTCGCCACCGACACGGTGAACAAGAGCCAGGAAGACCTGGTGGCCAACCTCAAGGCGCTGCAGCCGACGCTGCAGAAGCTCGGTGAGGCCGGGTCCGACCTGCCGAAGGCGCTCGAACTGCTGCTGACCTTCCCGTTCAGCGACGCGGCCGTGGACGGCGTCAAGGGCGACTACTTCAACCTCTACGCCAAGATCGACCTCAACCTGAACGAGATTCTGGCGAACCTGGGCCGCAGCAGGCAGAACCCGTTGCAGGACATCCTGCCCGAGGACCTCGGCCTGACCGGCGGGCGCGAAGGGGTCGACCCGAACGCGCCCCCGCTGCTGCCGTTGCCCACGTCCACGCCGATCGTCGGGGGCGGCGTGCCCAGCGCGCCGACCGGCGGTCAGGCACCGGCGCCGCAGCAGAGCGGCATCGGCGGCATCTTCGACGTGCTCTCAGGAGGTGCCGGCTGATGTTGGTGCGCAAGACGAAGCTCCAGCTGGTGGCCTTCGTGGTGATCGCGGTGCTGTCCATCGTGTACGCGTTGTTCCGGTTCACCGACGTGGGCAAGGTCTTCGGCCAGGGCGGCTACACGGTCCACCTGCAGCTGAACGCCAGCGGCGGCATCTTCTCCAACGCCGAGGTGACCTACCGCGGGTACAACGTGGGCCGCGTCGGGCAGCTGTCGCTGACCGAGCGCGGGCTGCAGGCCGACCTGGACATCGACCCCGACATGCCGCAGATCCCGTCGGACCTGCAGGCGCTGGTGATCAACCGGTCGGCGGTCGGCGAGCAGTTCGTCGACCTGCGGCCGAAGCACGAGGACGGGCCGTTCCTGGAGCAGGGCTCGGTGATCCCGGCCGACCGGGCCGTCACCCCGGTACCCACCGACCAGGTGCTCGGCGACCTCGACAGCCTGGCCGCCTCGGTGCCCACCGACGCGCTGCGCACCGTGGTCGACGAGTCCTACGACGCCTTCACCGGCACGGGTGACGACCTCCAGGTGCTGATGGACACCGCCCGCGACTTCACCAGGGCCGCCCAGGAGAACCTGCCGGAGACGGTCAACCTGCTCGAGCAGGGCGGGAAGGTGCTGGAGACGCAGAACGACCTGTCCGGCTCGTTCGCCTCGTTCAGCGGCGACCTGAACAAGCTGTCGGAGACGCTGAAGAACTCCGACGGCGACCTCCGCAAGCTGATCGGCGTCACCCCGCAGGTGGCGCAGCAGATCAGCGAGGTGGTCCAGGAAACCGGCCCCGGCCTCGGCGCGGTGGTGGCGAACCTGCTCACCACGTCGAACCTGCTGGTCACCCGGCTGGACGGGCTGGAGCAGGGGCTGGTGACCTACCCGCTGCTCTCGGTCGGCGCGCAGACGGTGGCGCCGGACGACGGCACCGCGCACCTCGGGCTGGCGCTCAACCTGTTCGACCCGCCGTCGTGCACCAAGGGCTACCGCGGCGTCGACGAGTTCCGCACCGGCAACCGCCCGGAGGACCTCACCCCGCGGCAGGCGAAGACCGATGCGTACTGTGCGGAACCCAAGGGCAGCCCGATCAACGTCCGCGGTTCGCAGAACGCGCCGTACAACGGGGTGCCGGTCATCCCGACCGACGAGGAGCTCAAGGCCAACGCCAACCGCTCCGAGGAGGAGCTGGCCGCCCTGCGCGGGGTGCCGGGCATCGCGGGCAGCCCCGGGCTGAGCCTGACCAGCCTGCCTTCGCTGTTCGGCCTGCCCGGCTGAGAGAAGTCTGGAGAGCTATGGATTCGGAGAAGGACCCGGTGGCCGACGAGGCCGTGGTGAAAACCGCGCCCCGGCCACGGGACCGCACGCGCCCGCTGCTGCTCGGCGCGGCCGCGCTGGCCACCGCGGCCTTCCTCGCCGCGGCGATCTTCGGCATCCAGTGGTGGGTCTCGGCCACCGGCGACGACGCCGAACTGGCCCAGGCGCGCGACGAGGTGCTGGTGGCGGGCACGGCGGCGGTGAAGGCGTTCACCGAGTTCGACTACAACAACCTCGACCAGTACTTCCAGAAGCAGCAGGAGCTGTCCACCGGGGCGATCCAGGAGCAGGCCCGCAACTCCGAGGGCAAGTTCCGCGAGGCGATCGGCCAGGCGCAGACGGTGGTGGTGACCACCGTGCAGGACATCGCGGTGGAGGAGCTGAACGAGCACGAGGGCAAGGCGACCTGCCTGGTGGCGCTGTCCACGGACGTGACGAAGGGCGCCGAGAAGGGCGTCAAGTCGCTGCGCGTGGAGATCGAGATGACCAGGGTCGGGGACGAGTGGAAGCTGTCGAGCATCGGCAACGTCCCCGTCGTCGGCGCTGGACAGCAGTGAGGAGCTTCTTCTGATGGCCAACCGTCGCCAGCCGCCCCGCCCCGGCAGCACCCCGGTGCGGCGGCCCAAGGTGGCCGGCATCCGCAGGCCCGGCGCGGAGTCCGAGCCCCAGACGCCGAGCCGTCCGAGCCCGAAGCCGCGCCCGGAGCCCGAGGTCGTGGAGGCTCCTTCTTCGGCTGCGGCTGCGGAGCCGGTGGTCGAGGAGGAGGCCGTCGTCGAGCCGGTCTCGGAACCGGTCTCGGAGCCGGTCGAGCCCGATGCCCCGGTCGTGAAGGCGAAGCCGAGCCCACGTCCGAAGGCGCGGGACACCGGCGTGCCGAAGCCGACCTCGGAAGCCGAGGCCGAAGAGGTCCCCGAGCCCGCGTTCACCCAGGTGGTCTTCGACCAGCCGAAGCGGCCGAGCCGGTTGCTGCTGCCGTTGCTGCTGGTGGCCGCCGTGGCGTTCGCCGGGCTGGCGGTGTGGTTCAAGATCGAGGAAAGCGAAGTCTCCGCGGCGACGGACAACACCGCGCTGCTGGACGTGGCGAAGACCGCGCAGGTGAAGCAGGCCGTGACCAGTGCCGCCGAGGCGCTGTTCTCCTACGACTTCAACGACATCGCGAAGACCGAGAACGCGGCCAACGAGCTGCTGGTCAACGACGAGGTGCGGCAGAAGTACAACGGCTTCATGGGCGAGGTGAAGCGGCTCGCGCCGGAGCAGAAGATGGTGGTGACCATGAAGGTCACGCGCAGCGCCGTGGTGCTGATCGACGGCGACCGGGCCAAGGTGATGGTCTCCGCCGACCAGACCTCCACGCGCACCGCCCAGAACCAGACCTCCGCCGGCGGCGCCCAGATGTGGTTCACCACCGAACTGCGCGACGGCAAGTGGAAGATCACCGACCTGAACACCTACTCCGGCGGCCAACCAGCCCAGCCCACCACCCCACCCCCCGCCCCCACCGCCCCACCCACCAACTAACCCCCACACCCGAACCCCACGCTCACGCACCCGAGCCCCACACTCACGCACCCGAACCTCACGTTCGGGAAGCCGAGCCCCACACTCACGCACCCGAGCCCCACACTCACGCACCCCAACCTCACGTTCGGGAAGCCGAGTTCCACACTCGGGCACCCGAACCCCACGTTCGTGCAGCCGAACCCCACGTTCAGGCGCCCGAGTGCCACGTTCAGGCACCTGAACCCCACGTTCGGGAAGCCGAGTTCCACATTCGGGCACCCGAACTCCACGTTCGGGAAGCCGAACCGCACATTCAGGCGCCTGAGTTCCACATTCGGGCACCGAACCCACGTCGGGAAGCCGAGGTTCCACACTCGGGGGTATCCGAGTCCCACGTTCGGCGGCGAGTTCCACATTCGGGCACCCGAGCGCCACGTTTGGGCGGCGAGCTCCACACTCGGGCACCCGAGCGCCACGTTTGGGCGGCGAGTTCGACACTCGTGCAGCCGAGTTCGGCGCCTGGACGGGCGAACGCCTCATCGGGCTGCCGAACCCCACGTTCGGGTAGGTGTATCCCACGTTCAGGGAGCCGAGTCCCACATTCAGGGGCTTCCTGGAGCGGCTGAGGCCGCCCTGGTGCCTGGAGCCGCGCCAGGGCGGCGAGTCCCACACTCGGGCCGGGCACCTGAACGTGGGGTTCGGGCGCCTGAACGTACGACTCGGCTGCCCGAGTGTGGGGTTCGGCTTCCGGAACGTGGGGTTCGGGTGCCTGAGTGTGTAGTTCGGGCGCGTGGGTGTGGGGTTCGGGGGTATAGGGCGTGGCGGGCCGCGTGGGGGCGTGGGGGCCACGGTGGGGGCCTGGGGGTTTGGGTGGGTGGGCTCGGGAGCCTCCGTGGTCACAGGAGTCCCGCGCCGGATGGGCGTCACGAAAGCCACATCCGGGACGTCAGACGTCCCGAAAGCCACATTCGTGACACCGCTAAAGGCCTGGTGGGAGCCCGCTCGGGGGCACCGGTACGCTTGTGACTCTGTGCACAAGGGCGCTGCACGCTCCGCCATCCGGCGGAAAAACCCGCCCTGAACCTGCGGTTTGGCGACCAGGCGGGAGTGGCATCTTGACTCGCGGTCTCCGGCGGGTCACGCTTACTCCCAACGGCCCGCCTCGTGCGGGAGGGCAGGGCCGAAGACACCGGGAAACCGGCGTCGTGGAAGGCAGGCGCATGAGGCTGGGCCCCCGTCGGGCGTGCCCCCTCGACAAGCGCGGCCTTCGGGGCTAGACTGCTTCTTTGCGCTGCCCTCTTTCAGGCTGCCCGAAGCAGGCAGCTAGGATGGTCGGCACCACCGCACCCTTGACAGCACGTGTTACGCCCTGCTAGCGCGTCTGTCAGCCGCTCATTGTCCCTGGAAGGACGCATCTTGGCAGTCTCTCCCGCGAACCAGGCCACTGCTGCGACCACCTCGGCTGTATCTGCTTCGGAGTCTTCAGAGCTCGCGACCATCCCCGGCGCCCCCAAGCGGGTGTCGTTCGCGAAGATTCGCGAGCCGCTGAGTACTCCGAACCTGCTGGACGTGCAGATCCGGTCATTCGAATGGTTCACCGGCGACGAGGCGTGGTTCGAACGCCGCGTCGAGGAAGGCGAAGAGAACCCGGTCGGCGGTCTGGAGGAGGTCCTCAACGAGATCTCCCCGATCGAAGACTTCTCCGGCTCCATGTCCCTCTCCTTCTCCGACCCGCGCTTCGACGAGGTCAAGGCCTCCGTCGAGGAGTGCAAGGACAAGGACATGACGTACGCGGCGCCGCTGTTCGTCACCGCCGAGTTCGTCAACAACAACACCGGCGAGATCAAGAGCCAGACGGTCTTCATGGGTGACTTCCCGGTGATGACCGACAAGGGCACCTTCGTCATCAACGGCACCGAGCGTGTCGTGGTGTCCCAGCTGGTCCGCTCGCCCGGCGTCTACTTCGACTCCAACGTCGACAAGGCCACCGACAAGGACGTCTTCAGCACCCGCATCATCCCGAGCCGCGGCGCGTGGCTCGAGTTCGACGTGGACAAGCGCGACACCGTCGGCGTCCGCATCGACCGCAAGCGCCGCCAGCCGGTCACCGTGCTGCTGAAGGCGCTCGGCTGGACCACCGAGGCGATCCGCGAGCGCTTCTCCTTCTCCGAGACGCTGATGGCGACCCTCGAGAAGGACCACACCGCGGGCACCGACGAGGCCCTGCTCGACATCTACCGCAAGCTGCGCCCCGGCGAGCCGCCGACCAAGGAGAGCGCGCAGACCCTGCTGGAGAACCTCTTCTTCAAGGACAAGCGCTACGACCTGGCCAAGGTGGGCCGGTACAAGGTCAACAAGAAGCTGGGCCTGACCACCCCGTACGACACCGGGACGCTGACCGAAGAGGACATCGTCTCCACCATCGAGTACCTGGTCCGGCTGCACGCCGGCGAGGACAAGATGACCGTCGGCGACCAGACCATCCCGGTCGAGACCGACGACATCGACCACTTCGGCAACCGCCGCCTGCGCACCGTCGGCGAGCTGATCCAGAACCAGATCCGGGTCGGCCTGTCCCGGATGGAGCGCGTCGTCCGCGAGCGGATGACCACGCAGGACGTCGAGGCGATCACCCCGCAGACCCTGATCAACATCCGTCCCGTGGTGGCGGCGATCAAGGAGTTCTTCGGCACCTCGCAGCTCTCGCAGTTCATGGACCAGAACAACCCGCTGTCCGGGCTGACCCACAAGCGCCGCCTGTCGGCGCTCGGCCCCGGTGGTCTGTCCCGTGAGCGCGCCGGCATGGAGGTCCGCGACGTCCACCCGTCGCACTACGGCCGCATGTGCCCGATCGAGACGCCGGAAGGCCCGAACATCGGCCTGATCGGCTCGCTGTGCTCCTACGCGCGGGTCAACCCGTTCGGCTTCATCGAGACCCCGTACCGCAAGGTGGTCGAGGGCCGGGTCACCGACCAGGTCGACTACCTGACCGCGGACGAGGAAGACCGCTTCGTCAAGGCGCAGGCCAACGCCTCGATCGACAACGAGGGCAACTTCCTCGAGGACCGCGTCCTGGTCCGGAAGAAGGGCGGCGAGGTCGAGCTGATCGACCCGCTGGACGTGGACTACATGGACGTCTCGCCGCGCCAGATGGTGTCGGTCGCGACGGCGATGATCCCGTTCCTCGAGCACGACGACGCGAACCGCGCGCTGATGGGCGCGAACATGCAGCGCCAGGCCGTGCCGCTGCTGCGCAACTCGGCGCCGCTGGTCGGCACCGGGGTGGAGCTGCGGGCCGCGGTCGACGCCGGTGACGTGCTCGTCGCCGAGCAGGCCGGGGTGGTCGAGGAGCTCTCCGCCGACCTGATCACGATCATGCACGACGACGGGTCGCGGAAGAGCTACGGACTGTACAAGTTCCGCCGCTCCAACCACGGCACCTGCTTCAACCACCGCCCGATCGTCAACGAGGGCGACCGGGTCGAGCAGGGTCAGGTCATCGCCGACGGCCCGTCCACCGAGAACGGTGAGATGGCGCTCGGCAAGAACCTGCTCGTCGCGGTCATGCCGTGGGAGGGCCACAACTACGAGGACGCGATCATCCTGTCGCAGCGCCTCGTGCAGGACGACGTGCTCACCTCGATCCACATCGAAGAGCACGAGATCGACGCCCGCGACACCAAGCTCGGCGCCGAGGAGATCACCCGGGACATCCCGAACGTCTCCGAGGAGGTGCTGGCCGACCTCGACGAGCGCGGCATCATCCGCATCGGTGCCGAGGTCCGCGACGGCGACATCCTGGTCGGCAAGGTCACGCCCAAGGGTGAGACCGAGCTGACCCCGGAGGAGCGCCTGCTCCGCGCGATCTTCGGTGAGAAGGCCCGCGAGGTGCGCGACACCTCGCTGAAGGTGCCGCACGGCGAGACCGGCAAGGTCATCGGTATCCGGGTGTTCTCCCGCGAGGACGACGACGAGCTGCCCCCGGGCGTCAACGAGCTGGTCCGCGTCTACGTGGCCCAGAAGCGCAAGATCCAGGACGGCGACAAGCTCGCCGGCCGCCACGGCAACAAGGGTGTCATCGGCAAGATCCTCCCGGTCGAGGACATGCCGTTCATGGAGGACGGCACCCCGGTCGACGTGGTGCTGAACACCCACGGTGTGCCCCGTCGTATGAACATCGGCCAGATCCTCGAGTTGCACCTCGGGTGGCTGGCTTCGCAGGGCTGGAAGGTCGAGGGCAACCCCGACTGGGCGAAGAGCCTCCCGGCCGAGCTGCACGACGTGGACCCCGGCACGAACACCGCCACCCCGGTGTTCGACGGCGCCAAGGAGGAGGAGCTGACGGGTCTGCTGTCGGCGACCAAGCCCAACCGCGACGGCGAGCGCATGGTCAAGCAGAACGGCAAGGCCACCCTGCTCGACGGCCGCTCCGGCGAGCCGTTCCCGTACCCGGTCTCGGTCGGCTACATGTACATCCTGAAGCTGCACCACCTGGTCGACGACAAGATCCACGCCCGCTCCACCGGCCCGTACTCGATGATCACCCAGCAGCCGCTGGGTGGTAAGGCGCAGTTCGGTGGCCAGCGCTTCGGTGAGATGGAGTGCTGGGCGATGCAGGCCTACGGCGCGGCCTACACGCTGCAGGAGCTGCTGACGATCAAGTCGGACGACGTGATCGGCCGGGTGAAGGTGTACGAAGCCATCGTCAAGGGCGAGAACATCCCGGAGCCGGGTATCCCGGAGTCGTTCAAGGTGCTGTTGAAGGAGCTGCAGTCGCTCTGCCTCAACGTGGAGGTCCTGTCCTCCGACGGGGCGGCGATCGAGATGCGCGACTCCGACGACGAGGACCTCGAGCGCGCCGCGGCGAACCTCGGCATCAACCTGTCCCGCAACGAGTCGCCCTCGGTGGACGACGTCGTTCAATGACCGCGCAAGCCGGTGGGTGCCCCGTGACGGGCACCCGCCGGACTGCCGCCCCCGCTATTCGAAACAACCCCAAGGGGATGCAACGACGTGCTGGACGTCAATTTCTTCGATGAGCTCCGGATCGGCCTCGCCACCGCTGACGACATCCGCCAGTGGTCCTTCGGTGAAGTGAAGAAGCCGGAGACCATCAACTACCGCACGCTCAAGCCGGAGAAGGACGGGCTCTTCTGCGAGAAGATCTTCGGTCCGACCCGCGACTGGGAGTGCTACTGCGGTAAGTACAAGCGGGTCCGCTTCAAGGGCATCATCTGCGAGCGCTGCGGCGTCGAGGTGACCCGCGCCAAGGTGCGGCGTGAGCGGATGGGCCACATCGAGCTGGCCGCCCCGGTCACCCACATCTGGTACTTCAAGGGCGTGCCCTCGCGGCTGGGTTACCTGCTCGACCTGGCCCCGAAGGACCTCGAGAAGATCATCTACTTCGCGGCCTACGTGATCACCGGCGTGAACACCGAGCTGCGGCACAACGACCTGCCGACCCTCGAGAACGAGATCGGTGTCGAGCGCAAGAACCTCGAGCTCAAGCGCGACGCCGACATCGAGGCCCGCGCGCAGAAGCTGGAAGCCGACCTGGCCGAGCTGGAGGCGGAGGGCGCCAAGTCCGACGTCCGCCGCAAGGTCAAGGAGGGCGGCGAGCGCGAGATGCGCCAGCTGCGCGACCGCGCCGGGCGTGAGCTGGACCGCCTCGAAGAGGTCTGGACCACGTTCACCAAGCTCGAGCCGCGCCAGCTGATCGCCGACGAGCTGCTCTACCGCGAGCTGATCGACCGCTACGGCGAGTACTTCACCGGTGGCATGGGCGCGGAGGCCATCCAGAAGCTGGCCGCCGAGTTCGACGTGGCCGCCGAGGCCGAGAACCTGCGCGACACCATCCGCAACGGCAAGGGGCAGAAGAAGCTCCGCGCGCTCAAGCGGCTCAAGGTCGTCGCGGCCTTCCAGGTCACCGGCAACGACCCGCGTGGCATGGTGCTCGACGCCGTGCCGGTCATCCCGCCGGACCTGCGCCCGATGGTGCAGCTCGACGGTGGCCGGTTCGCCACCTCGGACCTGAACGACCTCTACCGCCGCGTGATCAACCGGAACAACCGGCTCAAGCGGCTGATCGACCTCGGCGCGCCCGAGATCATCGTGAACAACGAGAAGCGGATGCTGCAGGAGGCCGTCGACGCGCTGTTCGACAACGGCCGCCGCGGCCGCCCGGTGACCGGTCCCGGTAACCGCCCGCTGAAGTCGCTGTCCGACCTGCTCAAGGGCAAGCAGGGCCGGTTCCGCCAGAACCTGCTCGGCAAGCGCGTGGACTACTCCGGCCGTTCGGTGATCATCGTCGGGCCGCAGCTGAAGCTGCACCAGTGCGGTCTGCCGAAGGACATGGCGCTGGAGCTGTTCAAGCCGTTCGTGATGAAGCGGCTGGTCGACCTGAACCACGCGCAGAACATCAAGTCCGCCAAGCGGATGGTGGAGCGCTCGCGCCCGCAGGTGTGGGACGTGCTCGAAGAGGTCATCACCGGCCACCCGGTGATGCTGAACCGCGCACCGACCCTGCACCGCCTCGGTATCCAGGCCTTCGAGCCGCAGCTGGTCGAGGGCAAGGCCATCCAGCTGCACCCGCTGGTCTGCGAGGCGTTCAACGCGGACTTCGACGGTGACCAGATGGCGGTGCACCTGCCGCTGTCGGCCGAGGCGCAGGCCGAGGCCCGCATCCTGATGCTGTCGGCGAACAACATCCTCTCCCCGGCCTCGGGTCGCCCGCTGGCGATGCCGCGTCTGGACATGGTGACCGGGCTGTTCCACCTGACCCGCCTCACCGAGGACGCCGACGGTGCCGGGCAGGCCTTCTCCTCGCCGGCCGAGGCCATCATGGCCTTCGACCGCAAGGCGATCAGCCTGCACGCGCCGATCAAGATCCGCGTCAAGGACCGCCAGCCGGCCAAGGCCGACGAGGCCCGCCTGGCCGAAAAGGGCTGGGAGCCCGGCAAGCCGTGGCTGGCCGAGACCACCCTGGGCCGCGTGCTGTTCAACGAGCTGCTGCCGGCGGACTACCCGTTCGTGAACGAGCCGATGCCGAAGAAGCGGCAGGCCGCGATCGTGAACGACCTCGCCGAGCGGTACTCGATGACCCAGGTCGCGCAGACGCTGGACCGCCTCAAGGACGCCGGTTTCTACTGGGCCACCCGGTCCGGGGTCACCGTCGCCATCTCCGACGTGCTGGTGCCCGACGAGAAGAAGGGCATCCTCGAGGAGTACGAGGGCAAGGCCGACCAGGTCGAGAAGCGCTACCAGCGCGGTCAGCTCTCGCACGCCGAGCGCAACAACGAGCTGGTGAAGGTCTGGACCCAGGCGACCGAGGACGTCGCCAAGGTGATGGAAGCGCACTTCCCCGACGACAACCCGATCTCGATCATCGTGAAGTCCGGGGCCGCGGGCAACATGACCCAGGTCCGGTCGCTGGCCGGGATGCGTGGACTGGTGTCGAACCCGAAGGGTGAGTACATCCCGCGCCCGATCAAGGCGAACTTCCGTGAGGGCCTGTCGGTGGCGGAGTACTTCATCGCCACGCACGGTGCGCGAAAGGGTCTGGCCGACACCGCGCTGCGTACCGCCGACTCGGGTTACCTGACCCGTCGTCTGGTGGACGTGTCGCAGGACGTCATCGTCCGCGAGGTCGACTGCGGCACCACCCGCGGGATCAACATGATCATCGGTGAGGACATCGGTGGCGGCAAGGTGCTGCGCGACCAGCACGTGGAGACCAGCGTCTACGCCAGGACCCTGGCGGCCGACGCGGCCGACTCCAGCGGCAACGTGGTGCTCAACGCCGGTGACGACATCGGCGACCCGGCCATCGAGAAGCTGATCTCCAGCGGCATCTCGAAGGTCAAGGTCCGCAGCGTGCTGACCTGCGAGTCGGCTGTCGGCATCTGCGCCACCTGCTACGGGCGCTCGATGGCGACCGGTCAGCTGGTGGACGTCGGCGAGGCGGTGGGCATCGTGGCCGCCCAGTCGATCGGTGAGCCGGGTACGCAGCTGACCATGCGTACCTTCCACCAGGGTGGCGTCGCCGGTGACGACATCACCACCGGTCTGCCGCGTGTGCAGGAGCTGTTCGAGGCCCGCGTGCCGAAGGGCAAGGCGCCGATCGCCGACGTCGACGGCCGCGTGCGGATCGAGGAGAGCGAGCGGTTCTGGAAGATCACCCTGATCCCGGACGACGGGTCGGAGGAGATCGTGTTCGACAAGCTGTCCAAGCGGCAGCGGCTGGCGAACACCCCGGACGGCCCGCTAGCCGACGGCGACCACGTCAACGTCGGGCAGCAGCTGCTCGAGGGCACGCCGGACCCGCACGAGGTGCTCCGCGTGATGGGTCCCCGCGAGGCGCAGATGCACCTCGTGGACGAGGTCCAGAAGGTGTACCGGGCGCAGGGTGTGTCGATCCACGACAAGCACATCGAGGTCATCGTGCGGCAGATGCTGCGCCGCGTGACGATCATCGACTCCGGGGCCACGGACTTCCTGCCGGGCGAGCTGCCCGAGCGGACCAAGTTCGAGGCGACGAACCGGGCCGCGGTCGCCGAGGGCGGCGAGCCCGCTTCGGGTCGCCCGGTGCTGATGGGGATCACGAAGGCCTCGCTGACCACGGACTCGTGGCTGTCGGCGGCGTCGTTCCAGGAGACCACCCGCGTGCTGACCGACGCGGCCATCAACGGCCGGTCGGACAAGCTCGTGGGCCTCAAGGAGAACGTGATCATCGGTAAGCTGATCCCGGCCGGTACCGGCATCAACAAGTACCGGAACATCCAGGTGCAGCCGACCGAGGAGGCGCGGGTCGCCGCCTACGCGATCCCGTCCTACGACGACGGCTACTACACCCCGGACGTGTTCGGCACCGGCACCGGTGCCGCCGTCCCGCTGGACGACTACGACTTCGGTCGCGACTTCCGGTAAGGGTTTCCGCTACACCGGAGAGCCCCCGCCCCCATCATGGGAGCGGGGGCTCTCCCTATTTGTAGGGCTGGCCGATGTCACGAATGTGGCTTTCGAGACGCCAAACGTCCCGAAAGCCACATTCGTGACACCCCCTCCTGCCCCGCGCCCCTCCCCTCCGCACCGAACCCCACACCCAGGCACCCGAGCCCCACGTCCGCGGGGCGAGTCCCACGCTCAGGCACCCGAGTTCCACACTCGGGCAGCTGAGTCTCACGTTCGGGAGCCCGAGCTTCACGTTGGGGCACGCGGCTTCCACATTCGTGCGCGTGAACTACACGTTGGCGCGGCTGAGTTCGACATTCAGGCGGCCGAGTTCCACGTTGGTGCGGCCGAAATGCACGTTGGCGGGCGCGAGTTCCACGTTCGGGCAGCTGAGTTCCACGTTCGCGTGGCTGGGGTCGACGTTCGCGGCGGGTGTGTAGCGGCGAGGGCGGCGCGTGTGGTGGGGAAGGCGTGCGGGTGCGGAGAGGTGGGTGGCGTGCGGGCTGGAGGCGGGGAAAGGCTGGCCAGGGGGCGGAAATGCGTTAGCCCGCAGAAGCAGGAAGGGGCCGATGCTTCTGCGGGCTAAAGCTGGAATGCCTGGTCAGGGGGTGTTTCGGCGGGCGACGATGACGGTGCGGACGATGGCGACGATCAGCAGGCCGCCTGGGAGGAGGATCCAGGCCAGAGGGTTGCTGACGCCGCCGAGTAGCAGGACGGCGATCACCAGCACCAGGGCGCCCAGGTCGACGGCGAGTTGGGTGCCGGGGGTGTCGGCGAGTTTGGTGCCCAGCAGGATTTGGAAGTGTTTCACGTTCGTGGCTCCCAGCGGAAGAAGCGGCCGATGACCGCGGCGAACAGGACGCCCCACAGCAGGGTCGAGCCCAGGTCGACGGTGAGTGGGGTGAAACCGGTGTCGAAGCCGGACCAGCCCTTCGCGAGCAGGTTCGACGGGCCGATCAGGGGCATGAGTGAGCCCGCGGTGGCGACCTGTTCGTCGCCGGAGCCGACCATGAACAGGCCCGCGAGTGCGCCGATCATGACCGGGAACGAGGTGACGTGGGTGGCCTCGACGCTCTTGCTCAGCGCCGCCGTCGCCATGCCCGCGGTGACGGTCAGCAGCACCCCGCCTGCCATGCCGAGCACCACCAGCCACGGGTGGGTGGGCATCGGTGCGCCCAGGAACAGGCAGAACACGAAGTAAGCCAGCGCCTGCACCACGCCCATCGCCACCACCGGCATGGTGATCGCGCCGATCACCCCGGCGTCGGTCAGTTCCGTCGTGCGCAACCGCTTGAGCACCAGCGACTGCCGCCGGGCGGTGTAGATGGTCATGCTGGTCATGAACACCGACAACAGCATCAGCATGGTGAACCGGTCGCCCAGCAGCGAACCCCAGTTCTCCGGCTGCCGGTCGCGCACGCCGAACCAGGTCAGCACGCACAACCCGATCGGCATCACCGTCGCCGAGAACAGGGTGAGCTTGCGCCGGAACAGCAACCGGATCTCGAACCAGCCGTGCCGCACCATCATGGTCATCGCTGTGCCCCCACGGTCAGGAAGATCTCCGACAGGGACGCCTGCGTGGCCGACAACCGGCCGAGCTTGACGCCGTGCTGCCTCGCCCAGTCCAGCAGCAGGCCCAGGTCGTCCTGCAACTCCGCGGTTTCCACCACCAGCAACGCCCCCCGTTCGTCCAAAGTGGAATCGAGGGTGCCGTCGAAGACGGGCAGCGGGTGGTCGAGCGCGGTGGCGGGCACCAGCGCGGTGATCCGCGACGGGTGCGCGGCGAGCACCTCGGTCAGCGTGCCCGCCACCGAGATCCGGCCCTGGTGCATGATCGCCACCCGGTCGGCCAGCGCCTCGGCCTCCTCCAGGTAGTGCGTGGTGAGCAGGATCGTGCTGCCCTCGTCACGCATGCGCTCGACCGTCTTCCACAACCGCTGCCGCGACTCCGGGTCCAGCCCGGTGGTCGGCTCGTCGAGCACCACCAGCTCCGGCCGTCCCCAGGTGGCCAGCGCGAAGTCCAGCCGCCGCTTCTCACCACCGGACAGCTGCTCCACGCGCGTGTTCCGGCGGTGCGCCAGCTCCACGCGGTCCAGCAGCTCCTCGACGTCGTCGTCCCGGCTGCTCAGCGAACCCCACAACCGCAGGGTTTCCACTGTGGACAGTTCCTCGATCAGCCCGGCCTGCTGCAGCATCACCCCCATCCGCGGTTTCAACCGCGATCTGGCGCGCGCCGGATCGTGCCCGAACACCCGGATGCTGCCGGACTCCGGCCGCCGGAAGCCTTCGATCAGCTCCAGCGTGGTGGTCTTGCCGGCGCCGTTGGTGCCGAGCAGCGCGAAGATCTCACCGCCGCGCACGGTGAAGTCGATCCCGTCGACCGCGGTGAACCCGTCGTAGGAGTACTTCAGCTCGGAGATCTCGATCGCGTTCATGACCCCGGACGATGCCGCCGCGGCCCGGCCGAACCCAGTCGCCGGTGTCACCGGAGCAGATGACGGTCGTACGCGCGGGACGTGACAGGTGTCATCGGTGGTTACTGTGAGCCGGTGCGCGCGATGAAGTGGCGGGTGGGGGCCGGGGACCGCGGCGCCCTCGAATCGCTGCGCCGCTACAACCGGTACAACGTGCTCGTCTCGCTGTTCCTGCTCGCCGGGGTGCTGGTGCTGAGCGAGAGCGCCGACCGGCCGAACCCGGTGCGGGCGGCGGCGCTCGGGCTGGGGCTGCTGGTGTTCGTGCTCAGTCACCTGCGCTGGACGGTCCGGTCGATCGCCGGGCCGATCCCGCGGATGTCGTGGCCGGAGGCGGTCCTGCTCGCGCTGGTCTCGGCCGGGGTGGTCGTGGCCGCCTTCGCCACCGAGGGCAGCGGCGCGATGTGGGCGCTGGCCACCGGACTGGTGGCGCACGACCTGCTCATCGCCAGGTTCCCCGGCGCCGGGTGGCGGCTGGTGTTCGGTTTCGCGGCGTTGATGGCGCTCGCCGCCGCGGTCACCCTGCTGTTCATGGGAGGCACGCAGGTGCCCCAGCAGGCCGCGGTCGTGTTCGTGCTGGCCCCGGTGATGACCTACGCCGAGGTGTTGCTGCTCCGCCAGTGGACGCTGACCCTGGAACTGGAGAAGGCCCGGCTCGACGCGGCGGATCTGGCCACCACCAAGGAGCGGCTGCGGCTGGCGGAGGACCTGCACGACATCCTCGGGCACGCGCTCGAAGTGGTCTCGCTCAAGAGCGAACTGGCCAGCAGGCTCAGCGAGGTCGACCCGGAACGGTCCCGCGCGGAACTCAACGAGGTGCAGCGGCTGGCCAGGGGCGCGGTGCACGACGTGCGCGCGCTGGTGCAGGGCAGGCGGTCGACCGAGCTGGCGATCGAGATCGCCGGCGCACGCGGGCTGCTCGAGTCGGCGGGCATCCGCTGGCAGTTCACCGGCGACCCGTCGCGGTTGAGCAGTGCGGCGAGCGAACTGCTCGGGCGGGTGCTGCGTGAGGCGGTGACCAATCTGCTCCGGCACGCCGACGCGAGCCATTGCCTGGTACGACTGGAAATCCGCGACGGCCGGGCCGTGCTCCACGTGCGCAACGACGGTGTCGCCCCGATGCGGGAAGAGGACCGTGAGGGGTCCGGCCTGCGCGGGCTGAACCGGCGCATCACCGAAGCCGGTGGCGAGTTCTCCGCCGAGGCCCACGACAACGCGTTCGAAGTGCGGGCGGAGGTGCCCAGATGATCCGCGTCGTGCTCGCCGACGACGAGCAGCTGACCAGGCAGGCCATCGAGTCGCTGCTGAACCTGGAGCCTGACCTGACCGTGGTGGCCGGGGTGCCGGACGGCGCCGCGGCGCTGGAGGCGGTCGCCGAGCACCGGCCGGACGTGCTCGTGGTGGACCACGAGATGCCGGTGCTCGACGGCCTCGCCGTGCTGGAGCGGGTTGCCCGCACCTACCCGGGGGTGCGCTCGGTGATGCTCACCCGGCACGCCCGTCCCGGTGTGCTGCGGCAGGCGCTTTCCTCCGGTGCCAAGGGTTTCCTGGCGAAGACGGCTCCGGCCTCACTGCTCGCCGAGGTGATCCGGCGGGTTCACGCCGGACTGCGGTACGTCGACCCCGAGTTCGCCGCCGACGCGATCGCCGAGGTCGACTGCCCGCTGACCGAGCGCGAACTGGACGTGCTGCGCCTGGTCGACGACACCACCACCGCCACCGAGATCGCGCGGGCGATGCACCTGTCGGCGGGCACCGTGCGCAACTACACCTCATCCGCGATGACCAAGCTCGGGGCACGCAGCCGCGGGCAAGCCGCTCGCATCGCCCGCGACCACGGCTGGATCTAGTACACCGATTTCCGGGAAATCGGGAAGTCGAAGTAGGTGTCCGGGTAGGGCTCGTCGTTGAGGGTGAAGTGCCACCACTCCTCGACCAGGTTGCGGAAACCGGCTTCCGCCATGGTGTTCACCAGCAGGTCGCGGTGTTCGCGGGCCTTGCCGGTGATCAGCGGGTTGGCCGTGTGCGAAAGCGTGTCGAAGCAGTCGAACCCGGTGCCCATGTCCACGGAGTTGTCCGGGAAGCGCTCGCCGGCCGGCGCGGTGCACGGTTCGAGCGGCTCACCCGGCACGTACGGGCGCTGTGGGCGCGGCGGCAGCTTCACCACGGTCAGGTCGACCGTGCTTCCCCGGCTGTGCCCCGACTTCTCGGCGATGTAGCCGTCGGCGAACAGCCGGTCCTTGGCCACGTTGGGGTAGAACTCGGGCTTCATCTTCTCGTCTTCGAGGTCCTTGGCCCAGCGCACGAAGTGGTCGACCGCGCGCTGCGGGCGGAAGCAGTCGTAGACCTTCAGCGAGTAACCGCGGGCGAGCAGCTTCCACTGCGCGCGCCGCAACGCTTCGGCGGCGGGCCGGGTGAGGATGCACAGCGGTTCGCGGTAGCCGTCGACCGGCGTGCCGACGAAGTTGTGCGGGCCGTGGTACCGGATGTCGTGCTGGATGGTCGGGGCGAAGTCCCGCAGCACCACGAACGGGCGGGCCGAAGTCGCCTGGGCCGGCGCGGCGAAGGCGGCGCCGGACAGCAGGACGGCCGCGGCGGCGGTGAACACCTTGCGGAGGATCATCCGCCCTTGGTAGCAGCCGAGTTCCGGGGCTACGGTAACGAATGGATAACGGGCCAGGCCGAACGGCATCATTCCGAACTGAGCGCGGGTACCGCGGTCCGGCGGCGTTCTTTCAGTGCCAGCAGGGCGAGCGGGATCCCGGGGACCAGCAGCGTGGCGCCGAGACCGGTCATGACCACCGCGGACCAGGTGTTCTCGTAGATCGGGTAGGGCCACATCGGCGCGACGGAGACCTCGACGGTGTCGCCTTCGGCAGGCAGCGGGCCGAAGGCGAACCACCACGAGTGGTCCACGAAGATCCGGGTGCCCTCGAACAGGTATTCGCCGCTGACCAGGCGGGGAGAGCCGTCCCGGAAGGTGCTGGCGTCCTCGGTGCCGGTGACCAGGAGGCCGACGTTGTGGTCGAGGCCGACGAGGCTGCAGAGCCCGTTGGTGATCAGGTTGACCGCCGGCAGGCAGAACGCCAGCGCGCCGATGGCGAGCACCACGGCCGGCCAGATCGGCGGGAGGTTCTCGTCGCCCGCCTTCCGGCGGCGGGCCCTGCCGAGCACCTGGGACACGAAGATCACCACGAACGGGACCACCAGGAACACCACGAGGATGGTGATCGTGCCGGTCAGTCCGGCGCCGGCGATCAGCCAGAACAGGCTGGTGGCGACGACGAGGACGGAGATCGCGACGGTCAGCGGTTTGCGGCCGCTGCTCAGTTTGCCGCGCAGCCAGCCGAGGATTCCCGCCAGCGCGTACCCGGCGACCACGAAAGCGGGCAGGTAGTCCTTGAACGTCACGAGTTCTCCTGTGGATCACTGCTCAGGGATGAGAGCAGCAGTGTGAGTTCGAGAGCGGCGCTCTTGAGTGGGAGCGTGGCTCTCGAAGTGGATCAGTGCCGGCCGTCGTAGGCGGCCAGCTTGCCGAGATTCTGGCGCAGGTCTCCGCGCTCGGGGCGGCCTTTCCAGCGGATGGACAGGAACTCGTCGTTCCCGAACAGGCCGGGGGAGAGTTCGAACCGGCGGTAGTCCTCGGAGAGAAAGAGCTGGTTCCACTCGGCATAACGTGCTGCCTGGGCCGTATCGCGTGGATCGACCGTTTTCCCCCGCTCCACCTCGACCCTGGTCGCGCCTCGCCGGATCGTCAGGACGCAGCGGTGCCGGTCCGCCGGGACCCAGCCGCTGCCACCGCCGTCGGCCGGGTTGCCGGTCCGGTGTTCCCACTCCTGCCGGTTGACCGCGGTGAGCAGGAACAACCAGTCGATCCGGCCGAAGACGTGCAGCACCTCCGACGGCAACGCGTTCTCCGGCCGAGCCGGGTCGAACCGCAGCCGCCGGGTGGACGGCACCGGCCCACCCGGGTCGCTGAGCCGCCGCACCTGCCAGTTGTGCTTGCGCTCCAACGAGTTCAGCTCGCGCTGGAACCTCCACGCGGAAAACATCAGAAGTTGAGGTCTTCGGTGTTCTCCTCGTGGCTCTGTTCCTCGCCGGTGCCGCCGTAGTCGGCGGCCTTCTTGCCGTTGTTGAGGTGGCCCAGCGGCTTGCCCGGCCTGAACCCGCCGTCCGCGCCGATGCCGACCTGACCCTGCAAGCTGCCCTTGCCCGCGTCGACCATCGACGAGACGAAGCTCTGCCCGAGCCCGCCGTCACCGTCGTTCTTGAGGCCGCCGAGCATGCGGCTGCCGACCATGCCGGTGTCCGCGTAGAGCTTGGTGCCCGCCGACGCCTTCACGCCCATTTCCTGCGCGCCGTCCTTGAGCCCGGTGTGCAGCGCGCTGCCCAGCTTGCGCTCGGCGAACGACTTCTTGATCGCCGCGCCCGCGGTCTTGAAGAAGTCCTTGAGCTTGGTGATCAGCTCGTGGATCTTGTCCAGCAGCTGGCGGAGCTTGCTCACCTTCTGCGTGGCGTTGGCCGCGGTGGTGGTGCCCTTGACCGTGGTCGCGGTGCCCGCGGCCGCGGTCGAGGCGCCGAAGCTGGGCACCGCGGCGGCCAGCGCCGGGATCCAGATCATGATCAGCCAGGTGATGAACTCGGTCAGCAGGGCTTTGATGAAGTCCTCGATGACCGACATGATCATGCTGGAGATCTGCAGCAGCTGGGCGATGTTCCCGGCCTCGGCGGCGGTGCCCTGGATGCCCTGGGCGAACGAGTCGACCTTGGCCTGGGCGGCGTCCTTCGCGTCCCCGGTCCAGTCCGCCAGCGCGGTCCCGGCTTCCTGGTGGTACTTCTGCGCGAACTTGACCAGCCCACCGGCGATGCTGTTGAAGTTGCCCGCCGCGTTGCCCAGCGCCGGGCCGTCACCGCTGACGAAGTGGATCAGGTCCTGCAGCGGCTGCACCACCACGAGCAGGAAGTTCAGCCCCTGCCCGACCAGCCAGCCGATCGGGTCGGTGGCGATACCGGAGGCGGCGTCGGTGCAGGACTGGATGAACCCGGTGGCGTCGACGGCCAGCCCGGCGACCTCGCCGCCGGTGACCTGGCCGTCGCTCATCGCGCCGATGCCGTTGTCGACGGCTTTGACCAGTCCGCCCGCGAGCGGGACCGCCTTGGCCACCTTTTCGCCGTAGCCGTCCTCGGCGGTGATGGAAATGCCGGACAGCTCGCCGGTGGTCTTCTCACCCATGGTCGCGGACTCCTCTGCTTCTACTTCGCCGGGCCGATGGTCGGCGTCCGGCTGTCCGCCGGGGTGTTCAGCACGGTGGTGAATTCGCCGAGCAGCTTCGCGCTGTCGTCCTCGTGCCGCTGGTAGAGCTCGGCCGCCTTGCCGAACTTCTCCGCAGCCGCTTCCAGCCCGGCCGCGATGTCGATCACGCATTCCTGCAGATCGGCGAGCATGCTGGTGTAGTTGTCCTTGACCACGAGGCCGATCACGCCCCAGGATTCGTCGCCGACGTCGGCCTGCTGCACCAGCCGCGCGATCTCCTGCGGTACCGCGACGTCATCCCCGCACTTCCGCGAATACGCGGTGAGCGCGTCGATGATGACGGTGTGTCCTCCGGCCATCAGCGGTCCTCCTCCTCGAACAGGTTCTTCAGGAACGCGTCGCCCTGCGAGCCGCCCGGCGGTGGTGAAGCCGGGTGCTGCGGCTCGTCGGTCGCCTTGAGGAACGTCTGCTCGGAGAAGTCCTCGTGCTCGTCGCGCCGCGGACGGCCCGGCGACGCGGTTTCCGGCAGCTTGGACCGCAGTTCCTCGGCTGTGGTTCCCAGCATTTCCGCCTGGGTTTCCAGCACCTGCCCGGTCAGGTCGAGCTCACCGCCCATGTGCGCGTCGACGATGGTCGCCTGCTGCCGTGCGGATTCGGCGACGGCGGCCTGGAGGGTCTGCATGAGCGTGGCCGAAAGGGCCTGGGGGCGCTGGCGCATGGCTTCGTCGGTGAGGCGGATTTCCTTCACCGAGCCACCCGGTCCGGCGACCACGGTCACCGAGCGGTCCGGGGAGGTGGCGGTGGCCTCGAGCGCGCCGATCTCCGCCTGCATCTGACCGAGCCCGGCGAGCCGGTCGTCCACGTTCTTGATCCCGGCCTGGAACTGTTCGAACTTCGCGACGAGTTGCTCGAATTCCGCCGACACTGTGTCCTCCCGCTGCTGGTCCCCCGACTGAGACGCGGCGATTGTCGTACAAATGGCGCAGTGCTGCCCAGCGATCGGCCGGAAACGTGATGACAGCGCCTAAGCTGCTTCGGTGAGCAGCGGATCCACCAAGGGACAGCCGATGATCGAGACCCGTCATCAGACCGAACTGCTGGCCCTGCTGCGGGACGAGGGCCCGATGTCCCGGGTGGAGCTGGGCGAGCGGCTGGAGTTGCCGCGCGCCCGCGTCGCCGCGGAGGTGACCCGGCTGGGGGAGCTGGGACTGGTCGAGGTGGCCGGTCCGTCGGCGAGCCGGGGCGGGCGGCGGTCGACGCTGCTGCGGCTGGCGGGCGACCTCCGGATCCTCGGGGTGGACGTCGGCGCGACCTCGGTCGGCGTCGCGGTCACCGACGCGGGGTGCGAGGTGCTCGGGTACACCGTCGAAGACTGCGACATCCGGCAGGGCCCGCACGCGGTCCTCGCGCGCGTGGTGGAACTGGCGGAGAAGGTGCGCCAGGACGCACCCGGCCGGTTGCTGGCCGCGGGCATCGGCCTGCCCGGACCGGTGGCCTTCGCCGAAGGCATGCCGGTGGCGCCGCCGATCATGCCCGGCTGGGACCGGTTCGCCGTGCGGGACCACCTCGGCGGGCTGCTGCACTGCCCGGTCGCGGTGGACAACGACGTGAACGCGATGGCGCTCGGCGAACGGCACTCCGGGGTGGCGCGCTCGCTGGACGACCTGATCTTCGTCAAGGTCGGCACCGGGATCGGCTGCGGCATCGTGCTCGGCGGGAAGGTCTACCGCGGGGTGGCGGGCACGGCGGGGGACATCGGGCACATCCGGCTCGACGACTACGGGCCCACCTGTGCCTGCGGTGAGGTCGGTTGCCTGGAGGCGTACTTCGGCGGCTCGGCCCTCGCGCGCGACGCGCTCACGCTGGCACGCAGCGGGCGGTCGGCGTTCCTGGCCGGGGTGCTCGCCGAGAACGGCGAGGTGACCGCGCACGACGTGGGCCTCGCGGCGGCCTCGGGCGACTTCGGCGCGGTCAACCTGATCCGCGACGGCGGCCGTCGGCTGGGGCAGGTGGTGGCCTCGCTGGTCAGCTTCATCAACCCGGGCATGGTGGTGATCGGCGGCGGCGTGGCGCAGCTCGGGCACCAGCTGCTGGCGGAGGTGCGCAGCGCGGTCTACCGGCGCTCGCTGCCGCTGGCCACCGGCAACCTGCCGATCGTGCTGTCGGAGCTCGGCGACACCGCCGGCGTCATCGGCTCGGCCTGGTCGGCCGCGGACCGCGCCTTCACCCTGTCGTCCTGACCTGGGGATCCTGCTTTTGCCCGCAGAAGCATGCGGGCCGCGTTTCGTCACGTGTGGTGATCAAACGACCGCGAAATGTTCACCGTGGGTTACTTTCCTGCTTCTTCCCGCAGAAGTGGGAAACGGCAAAGTTGTGCAGTCTTTTGAACGCCGTAAGCGAAAGTAGGTACGCGGGCGGCTGGTCTAAATGGGTGGATTGACGAAAGATGGCGTCTGATTCACCTTGACGAGTGAACTTTGCCACCTTACTTTCGCTGGCAACACTACAAAGTGAAGGCAAGGTGGCCATGAGCGTGAGCGTGCAGGCTGAGCAAGTCAGCCAGCGCACGGCGAACCTCGCCGGTCTCCTTCGCGCACTCCGGCGCGGGCCGCGCTCGCGGTCGCAGCTCGCCGCCCACTCCGGGCTCTACAAGGCCACCGTCTCCAGCTTGGTCACCGAACTCGGCGACCGCGGCCTGGTCCGCCCGGCCGGGCTCCGCAACGGCGGGCACGGCAGGCCCAGCCAGCTGGTCGAACTCCGCGGCGAGGCCGCCTACGGGCTGGCGCTGCGGGTGGAGGCCGACGGCTTCTCCGCGATGACCATGGACCTGGCCGGGGTGCCGCTGGCCAGCCGCGCCAGCAGCGCCGACGTCGCCCAGCTCGGGCTCGAGCGCGGCATGGACGAGCTCGCCGCGCTGGCCGAAGCCGTCTGCGCCGACCTCGACGGGCCCCCGATCGGCATCACCGTCTCGGTGCCCGGCCTGGTCGACACCGACTCCCAGGTCCTCCGCTTCGCCCCGGTGCTGCGCTGGCGCGACGCCGGGCTCGCCGACCTCATCGCCGCCCGTCTCGGCGTCGACCTCGCGGGCGTCCTCGTCGAAAACGAGGCCAACCTCGGTGCGTTCGCCGAGGTACTCGAAGGCCCCGGCGTGCGCGAGCTGTTCTACCTGAGCGGCGGCTACGGCGTCGGCGGCGGCCTGGTCTCCAGCGGGGTGCTGCTCCGCGGTGCCCGCGGGTTCGCCGGCGAGATCGGGCACATCACCATCGACCCCGCCGGCGACGCCTGCCCCTGCGGGCGCACCGGCTGCCTGGAGACCAAGGCCGGGTTCCCCGCGCTCCTGCGGGCTGCCGCCTCCCCACCCGACTCCCTGCACGACCCGGCGCTCGGCGTCGACGCCGGGGTGACCGCGCTGCGCGACCGGATCCGCGGCGGCGACCAGCGGGCCGCGGCCGCCGTCCACGACCTCGGCACCGCGCTCAGCACCGCACTGGCCACCGTGGTCGACCTCGTCGACCCCGAGGTGCTGGTGCTCGGCGGCTACTTCGCCGGGCTCGCCGAATGGCTGGTCGAGCCGATCCGCATCGCGCTCGGCGCGCGCACCCACGGACCCGGCACCCGCTGCCGCGTCCTCGCTTCCGCGCTCGGCACCTCGGCCGCGTTGCTCGGCGCGGCCCACCTGGCCACCGAACGCCTCTTCACCGACCCGACCCTCGCCCCGATGGCCGTGCACGACTCGGAGCTCCCGGAGAACTCGGAGGTCTCCCTATGAACGACTCCCCGCTGCTCGAAGTGCGCGGTGTGGTCAAGGTCTTCCCCGGCGTCCGCGCACTGGACGGCGTCAACCTCGAGGTGGTGCCCGGTGAGGTGCACTGCCTGCTCGGCCAGAACGGCGCGGGCAAGTCGACGCTCATCAAGGTGCTCGCCGCCGCCCACCACCCCGACGAGGGGGAGATCCTCTGGCGCGGCGACGTCGTCTCGCCGGCCAACCCCTCGGCCGCGCTGCGCCAGGGCATCGCCACCATGTACCAGGAACTCGACCTCGTGCCGGGCCTGTCGGTGGCGGAGAACATCTTCCTCGGCCACGAGCGCCAGCGCTTCGGCTTCACCAAGGTCGCCGAGTCGCGTGCGGAGGCGCAGCGGCTGATGACCCGCCTCGGTCACCCCGAGATCCACCCGGGCACCGAGGTCGGCAGGCTCTCGGCCGCCGCCCAGCAGCTGGTGTCGATGGCGCGGGCGCTCGCGCACGACGCCCGCCTGCTGGTGATGGACGAGCCGACCGCCGCGCTCGCCGGGGAAGAGGTGGACAACCTCTTCCGCATCGTCGAGGAGCTGACCGCCGACGGCGTGGCGATCGTCTACATCTCCCACCGCCTCGAAGAACTGCGGCGCATCGGCCACCGCGTCACCGTGCTCAAGGACGGCCGGACCGTGGCGCAGAACCTCGACGCCCGCGACACCCCGACCGCCGACCTGGTCGCGCTGATGGCCGGTCGCCGCGTCGAAACCGTCTTCGGTCCCAGCCGGGACCCGCGGCCCGAGGGCACGCCCGAGGTGCTGCGCGTCGAAGGGCTCGCCCGGCGCGGTGAGTTCGAGGAGATCGGGTTCTCCGTGCACGCCGGGGAAGTGCTCGGCATCGCCGGTCTCGTCGGCTCCGGGCGCAGCGAACTGCTGGAGACCATCGCGGGCGCCAGGAAAGCCGACCACGGCACGGTTTCCGTGGACGGCAAGAGCGTGCGCAACGGCAGCGTGCACGCCGCGGTCCGCGCGGGCATCGGCCTCGCGCCGGAAGAGCGCAAGAGCCAGGGCCTGCTGCTCGACCTGCCCGTGGCGCACAACGTGACGCTGGCGAGCCTGTCCCGCTACGCCAGCTTCGGCTTCACCGACCGCGCCCGCGAACTCCGCGACGCCGGGGAAACGCTGAAGCGACTGGACCTGCGGCCCGCCGACCCGCGGCGCATCGCGCGCACGCTGTCCGGCGGGAACCAGCAGAAGGCGGTGCTCGCGCGCTGGCTGGTGCGCGGCTGCCGGGTGCTGCTGCTCGACGAACCCACCCGCGGGGTGGACGTCGGCGCGCGCGCCGAGCTGTACCGCCTGATCACCGAACTGGCCGAGACCGGCGTGGCCATCGTGCTGGTCTCGAGCGAGATCCCGGAGGTACTCGGTCTCGCCGACCGGGTCCTCGTCCTCCGCGAAGGCCGGGTGCTGGCCGACCGGCAGGCGAACGAGCTCACCGAGGCCGGGGTGCTCGACCTGATCCTCGAGGGGAGTGCGGCATGACCGAACAGACCGAATCGCGGCCGATCAACACGGAGCCGGATCCGCCCCCGGCACCGCCGGCGGCCAAGAAGAACGGATCCTCCGGCTTCCCGCTGGACTTCCGGCTGATCGGGCTCACCGGGGTGCTGGTGGTGCTGTGCCTGGTCGGCTACTTCACCCGGCCCGAGGTGTTCTTCACCGAAGGCAACATCTCCACCATCCTGCGCCTGGCCGCGGCGATCGGCGTGGTCAGCGTCGGCATGACCTTCGTGATCATCAGCGGCGGCATCGACCTCTCGGTCGGCTCGATCGTGGCGTTGTCCAGCGTCTGGCTGACCACCCTGGCCACCCAGTCCTACGGCCCGGTCGTGATGGTGATCTGCGGCCTGGCGGTCGGCCTCGGCTGTGGTCTGGTCAACGGGTTGCTGGTGTCGTACGGGAAAGTCGTGCCGTTCATCGCCACGCTGGCGATGTACGCCTCGGCCCGCGGGCTCGCCGAGCGGCTCAGCGGCCGCAAGACCCAGGTGGTCGGCGACGCCGGTTTCCTCGAGTTCTTCCGCGGGGACATCCTCGGCATCCCGGTGCTGATCTGGATGTTCGCGCTGGTGTTCGGCGTGGGCTGGGTGGTGCTCAACCGCACCACCTTCGGCCGCCGCACCTACGCGGTCGGCGGCAACGCCGAAGCCGCGCGGCTGGCGGGCATCAACGTCAAGCGGCACACCGCGCTGGTCTACGCCGTGGCCGGCGTGTGCTGCGGGGTCGCGGCGCTGATGGTGGTCGCCCGGACCACCGCCGGTGCCTCCACCAACGGCATGTTCTACGAGCTCGACGCGATCGCCGCGGTGGTGATCGGCGGCACGCTGCTCACCGGCGGCAAGGGCTCGCTGCTCGGCACCCTGGTCGGCGTCCTGATCTTCACCGTGCTGTCCAACATCTTCACGCTGAACAACCTCGACACCGACATCCAGAACATCGCCAAGGGCGCGATCATCGTGCTCGCCGTGCTGCTGCGGTTCCGCGGCCGCGGTGAGCGCAGCACCACTTGATCCACAGCACCACTGATAGAGAACAACTGGAGGAGCAATGACGCAATCCTTCCTGGCCCGCCGCGGGTTCCTGCTCGGCGCGGGTGCGGTCGGTGCCGGAGTGGTGCTGGCGGGCTGCACGTCGAACGAGCAGCCGCAGGCCCAGAACGGTGGCACCCAGCCGGTCGCGCAGGGCACCGGTGACAACGCCCAGCCGGGCAAGATGGTCACCGTCGGGTTCTCCGCGCCCGCCGCCGACCACGGCTGGATGGCCGCGATGACCACGAACGCCCGCGCGCAGGCGGAGAAGTTCCCCGACGTCACCTTCAAGCCCACCGAGGGCACGAACGACGTCAACCAGCAGATCGCCCAGGTGGAAACGCTGATCACCGCCAAGGTGGACGTCCTGGTCATCCTGCCGTTCGACGGCAAGGCGCTGACCGGCGTCGGCCAGCAGGCGATGGACGCGGGCATCCCGGTGATCAACGTGGACCGCGTGTTCGACACCCCGCTGGCGTTCCGCACCTGGATCGGCGGCGACAACTACCGCATGGGCGTCAACGCGGGCAACTACATCGCCCAGCAGATGAAGGCCAAGAACATCACCGCGCCGGTGATCGGCGAGGTCGCGGGCATCGACTCGCTGCCGCTGACGCAGGAACGCAGCCAGGGCTTCAAGGACGCGCTGACCCGCGCCGGTTTCGCCGTGGGCCCGCGGGTTTCCGCGCAGTTCACCCCGGAGTCCGGTGAGTCGATGACGGCGAACCTGCTGCAGTCGGCCGCCAAGCTGGACGCGCTGTGGAACCACGACGACGACCAGGGTGTCGGTGTGCTCGCGGCGATCGAGAACGCCAACCGCAGCGAGTTCATCATGGTCGGCGGCGCCGGTTCGAAGAACATGATGAACCACATCAAGTCCGACGCGAACCCGGTCAAGGCGACGGTGCTCTACAGCCCGTCGATGGCCTCCTCGGCGATCGCGCTGGCCCGGCTGCTCGGGCAGGCGAAGGGTGTCGGCGACCTCGCCGAGCACGAGATCCCCTCGGAGATCACCACCTACTCGGCCGTGGTGACCAAGGAGAACGTCGACCAGTACCTCGACGTCGGCTTCGACTCGTAGCAGCGAGCAGGCCAGTCGCAGGGTGAAGAACGGGGAAGAGCAATGAGTTCGGCAGGCGGGGAGCGCATCGGGGTCGGCCTGGTGGGGCACGCGTTCATGGGTGCGGTGCATTCGCACGCGTGGCGCAACGTCCACCGGATCTTCGACACCCCACTGACTCCGGTGCTCGCCGCCTTGGGCGGGCGGGACGAAGCGAAGACGAAGGCCGCCGCGGCGAAGTACGGGTTCGCCGCGGTGGAGACGGACTGGCGCGACCTCGTCGCCCGTGACGACGTCGGCCTGGTCGACGTCTGCACGCCCGGTGACTCGCACGCGGCGATCGCGATCGCCGCGCTGGAGGCCGGGAAGCACGTGCTGTGCGAGAAACCGCTCGCCAACACGGTCGAAGAAGCCGAGCAGATGGCCGCCGCGGCGCGGGCGGCGGCCACCCGCGGGGTCCGCTCGATGGTGGCGTTCAACTACCGCCGGGTGCCCGCCCTCGCGCACGCCCGCAAACTGGTCGGCGACGGCGCGCTGGGCGAGATCCGGCACGTCCGCGCGACCTACCTGCAGGACTGGCTGTCCGACGCGCAGGCGCCGATGACCTGGCGGCTGCGCAAGGACAAGGCCGGGTCCGGCGCGCTCGGCGACCTCGGCGCGCACATCGTGGACGCGGCGCAGTTCGTCAGCGGCGAGCTGATCACCGGGGTGTCCGCGCTGACCAACACCTTCGTCCGCAACCGCCCCAACGAGGACGGTTCGCCGGGCGAGGTGACCGTCGACGACACCGCGTTGTTCCTCGCGCGCCTGTCCGGCGGCGCGGTCGCCAGCTTCGAGGCCACCCGGTACGCGCTGGGGCGCAAGAACGCGATGCGCCTGGAGATCAACGGCACCAAGGCCAGCATGGCGTTCGACTTCGAGTCGATGAACGAACTGTGGTGGCACGACGGTTCGGCACCGGACACCGAGGCGGGGTTCCGGCGGATCCTGGTCACCGAACCCGGTCACCGCTACCTCGGCGGCTGGTGGCCGCCGGGGCACGGCCTCGGCTACGACCACACCTTCACCCACGAGGTCGCGGACTTCCTGACCGCGATCGGCGAGGGCACGAACCCCGCTCCCAGTTTCGACGACGGCCTGTGCGTCCAGCAGGTCCTGCACGCGGTCGAGACCAGCGCGGCCGACGACGCCCGCTGGACTCCGGTGGCCGGCACCACCGTGAGCACCGCCACGGCCAGGAGGAGGTGAACCCAGCCCTTTTCGTTCGGTCTCCTCGCTCGTACCGCCGCCACCCAAGGAAGTGTGTGTATTCGTCATGCGCGGATTGAGAAAACTCCGATCGGAAAGTACTCCGAAACCCAGCCGGACCGCCATCCGGCTGGGCGTGCTGGCCATTTCGGCGGCCACCGCGTTCAGCGGTGGTTCCTTCGCCGCCGCGGCCCAGCCCGACGAGGTCGCGCCCCAGCACGAAGAAGCCAGCGTGCTGGTCTTCTCCAAGACCGCGGGCTTCCGGCACGACTCCATTCCGGCCGGGATCGCCGCCATCCAGCAACTCGGCACCGACAACCACTTCTCGGTCGAAGCCACCGAAGACGCCGGTGCCTTCACCGACACCAACCTGGCCCGCTTCGACGCGGTGATCTGGCTGTCCACCACCGGTGACGTGCTCAACCCCGAGCAGCAGGGCGCCTTCGAGCGCTACATCACCGCCGGGGGCGGGTACGCCGGGGTGCACGCCGCTTCCGACACCGAATACGACTGGCCGTTCTACGGCGACCTGGTCGGGGCGTACTTCAACTCGCACCCGCAGATCCAGCAGGCCACGGTCAACGTCGAGGACCGCCAGCACCCGTCCACTTCGGAGCTGCCGTACCAGTGGCCGCGGACCGACGAGTGGTACAACTACCGCGAAAACCCGCGCCAGGACGTGCACGTGCTCGCCGCGCTCGACGAGCAGAGCTACGACCCGGGCAACGGCGCCATGGGTGATCACCCGATCGCCTGGTGCCACACCAATTCCGGCGGCCGCTCCTGGTACACCGGTGGTGGGCACACCATCGCGTCCTACAGCGAGCCCGAATTCCTCAGCCACCTCAAGGGCGGCATCCTCTACGCCGCCGGTGTGGTCGAGGGCGACTGCTCCACAGAGGACCCGGGCACCGGCGAACCCGGCGACGCCGACTTCGACCAGATCACCCTGGCCAAGGGCGAGGAGAAGACCGGCGAGCCGATCGCCCTGGCCGTGCTCCCCAACCGCGACGTGATCCACACTTCGCGCGACGGCCGCGTCTGGTACACCACCTCGGGCGCGACCACCTCACTGGCCGCGCAGGTCCCCGTCTACAACCACGACGAGGACGGCCTCCAGGGCGTGGCGGTCGACCCGGACTTCGCCAGCAACCGCTGGGTGTACCTCTACTACGCACCCAAGCTGAACACCCCCGCCGGGGACGCGCCGGAGAACGGCACGGCCGCCGACTTCGAGCCGTTCAAGGGCTACAACCAGCTCTCGCGGTTCAAGCTGGCCGAGAACAACACGCTCGACCTCGGCAGCGAACAGCAGATCCTCCAGGTCCCGGCCGAACGCGGCATCTGCTGCCACGCCGGTGGCGAGATCGACTTCGACGCCGCGGGCAACCTGCTGCTGTCCACCGGTGACGACTCGAACCCGTTCGCGTCCGACGGCTACACCCCGATCGACGAGCGGTCCACCCGCAACCCGGTCTTCGACGCGCAGCGGTCTTCCGGCAACACCAACGACCTGCGCGGCAAGCTGCTGCGGATCAAGGTCGGGGACGACGGCAAGTACACCGTGCCCGAGGGCAACCTGTTCGCGCCCGGCACGGAGAAGACCAAGCCCGAGATCTACGCGATGGGCTTCCGCAACCCGTTCCGGTTCTCCGTGGACAAGGAGACCGGCTGGATCCACCTCGGTGACTACGGTCCCGACGCCGGTGCGGCCAACCCCGCGCGCGGCCCGGGCGGCACCGTGGAGTTCAACCTGATCAAGGGACCGGGCAACTTCGGCTGGCCGTACTGCGTCGGGGACAACCAGCCGTTCGTCGACTACGACTTCGCCACCGGCGCGTCGGGTCAGCCGTTCGACTGCGCGGCCCCGAAGAACCTCAGCCCGAACAACACCGGCCTGGTCGACCTGCCCCCGGTGCAGCCGGCCTGGATCCCCTACGACGGCGGTTCGGTGCCCGAGTTCGGCACCGGCGGCGAGTCGCCCATGGGCGGCCCGACCTACCGGTTCGACCCGGCGCTGGAGAACACCACGAAGTTCCCCGAGTACTACGACGGCAAGAACTTCGCCTACGAGTGGGACCGCGGCTGGATCAAGGAGATCACCGTGGGCGCCGACGGCGAACGCGGCGAGATCAAGCCGTTCTTCGACTCGATGGAGCTCGTCCGGCCGATGAACATCGAGTTCGGCCCGGACGGTTCGCTGTACGTGCTGGACTACGGCACCGGCTACTTCGGCGGTTCCGCGGAATCGGCGGTCTACCGGATCGACTACACCAAGGGCAACCGCACCCCCGAGGTGAAGGTGAGCACGGACAGGACCTCGGGTCCGGCGCCGCTCACGGTGAACTTCGACCCGGCGGGCACCACCGACCCGGACGGCGGCGAGCTGACCTACGCGTGGGACTTCGACGGGGACGGCACCACCGACTCCACCACCGCGGGTCCGGTCTCGCACACCTACGACACGGCCGGGCAGTACACCGCGAAGCTGTCGGTGACCGACTCGACCGGGCTGACCGGTGCGGCGAGCGTGGTGGTCACCGCGGGCAACAGCGCGCCGGTGGTCACCCTGGACGCGCCGGTAAACGGCGGGTTCTTCGGCTTCGGTGACAAGGTGCCGTTCAAGGTGACGGTGACCGACGCCGAGGACGGCCAGGTCGACTGCACCAAGGTCAAGGTCGAGTACATCCTCGGCCACGACAACCACGGTCACCCGCTGAGCCAGGCGACCGGGTGTGAAGGGGTCATCGAGACCCCGGCCGACGAGGGCCACGGGCTCGACGCCGACATCTTCGGCGTGATCAACGCCAGCTACACCGACAACGGCGCCGGCGCGGTTCCCCCGCTGACCGGTTCGGCGGAGAGCGTCCTGCAGCCCAAGCTCAAGCAGGCCGAGTTCTTCACCGAGACCAACGGCACCCAGGTGGTCGCCGCGGCCGGGGCCAGTGGCGGCAAGCGGGTCGGCTACATCGACGCCGGCGACTGGATCCAGTTCACCCCGGTGAACCTGACCGGCGTCACCGGCCTCGGCTACCGGGTCAGCTCCGGTGGCAGCGGCGGCACCATCGAGGTCCGCTCCGGCGCGCCGGACGGTCCGGTGGTCCAGACCGTGCAGGTGCCCAACACCGGTGGCTTCGACACCTACGTCGACCTGCCGCCCGCGCCGATCACCGACCCGGGTGGCACCAAGCCGCTGTTCCTGGTGTTCGGCGGGACCGGCACCGGTGGCCTGTTCGACGTCGACGCGATCAACGTCCAGGGTCCCGGGGTCGCGGAGCCGGTGGTCACCGCCTGCGAGCCGACCGCGCCGGAGGCGGGCTACACCAGCCTGTTCGACGGCACCGAGGCGAGCGCGGCGAACTGGAAGATGGCCGGTCCCGGGTCCTTCGAGATCCAGGCCGACTGCTCCTGGAAGACCGTGGGCGGCATGGGCCTGCTGTGGCACAAGGAGGAGTACAACGCCTACAGCCTCAAGCTGGACTGGAAGCTGGCCGGCGATGACAACTCCGGTGTCTTCGTGGGCTTCCCCGACCCCGGCAACGACCCGTGGGTCGCGGTCAACCAGGGCCAGGAGATCCAGATCGACGCCACCGACGCCCCCGACCGCACCACCGGGGCGATCTACGGGTTCAAGGGCGCCGACATCGCCAAGCGGGACGCGGCGCTGAAGCCGCCGGGCGAGTGGAACGCCTACGAGCTGGTGGTGGCCGGGCAGACGATCAAGGTCGTGCTGAACGGCGTGGTGATCAACGAGTACACGGAGACCGATCCGGCTCGTGACCTCTCGCAGGGCTTCATCGGCCTGCAGAACCACGGCAACGAGGACGACACCTTCTTCCGCAACGTGCGGATCAAGGAACTGGACGTCACCGCGCCGACGCTGGCCATCGGCGGGGCGGCCCAGGGCGGGGTCTACGGCGACTCCGCGGACCTGGTGCTGGAGCTGGGCGCGCAGGACGAGGTCGGGGTCACCGAGCTGACCGCGACCCTGGACGGCGCCCCGGTCCGTGACGGCGACCTCGTCGCCCTGTACCGCCTGCCGCTGGGCTTCCACGACCTGGAGGTGTCCGCTGTGGACGCCGCCGGGAACCGGACCAGCCAGAAGGTGCAGTTCGTCACCATCACCTCGGGCCGGGACGCGCAGCAGCTGCTCGACCGGTTCCGGGCGACCAGCCGGTTGTCGCTGAACGCCTACAACGAGCTGGGCAAGCAGCTCAAGAAGGCCAGGCAGGCCGAGGCGAACAGCAACGACACCAAGGCGGCCAAGGAGTACCGCAAGTTCGCCGAGCTGGCGGCGAACCCGGCTCTGGTGAAGGACGCCGAGGTTCGGGGCGTTTTGGTTAGGGACGGTAACGAGTTGGCCCAGCGAATCGAATGGTCTATCGCGATCGCGCCTTCGGGTGGTTCCATCCGAAAGGTTTGACCACTCAGGGCCGACCCTGATCAGGCCAGTGTGGGTGGCGACCTCATCCGGTCGTCACCCACACCGGGCCGCCGTCTTTCGTGGAGAGGTGTTTCGTGATGTCCGAGCGAGCTATGCGCACCGGCCTCTGGCTGGTGGGTGCCCGAGGATCGGTAGCAACCACGGCCGCGGTCGGGCTGCTGGCCCTGCGCGCCGGGGTCGCCGGACCGACCGGTTGCGTCAGCGAGCTGCCCGCGTTCTCCTCGGTGCCGCTCCCCGCGTGGGACGACCTCGTGCTCGGGGGCCACGACATCGTGCACACCTCGCTGGAGAAGCGGGCGGAGCAGCTGGCCGACGCCGGTGTGTTCAGCCACGCCGTCCTGGCCGCCGTCCGCGGTGGCCTGGCCGCCGTCGACGCCGAGATCCGCGACGGCTACCACCCCGCCACCCACACCGGCCCGCAGGCTTCCGCGGGGAAAAGACTGTCCGAAGACATCCGATCGTTCGCGACCAGGCACAACCTGGACCGGGTGGTCGTGGTCAACGTGTCCTCCACCGAGGCGCCGACCCCCGAACTGCCCGAGCACGCCGACCTCGGCCTGCTCGAAGCCGCGCTCGAGGACCCGGCGCGCGCGGTGCTGCCGCCCAGCTCGCTGATGGCCTACGCCGCCCTGCGCGCCGGCAGCCCCTACATCGAGTTCACGCCTTCCGCGGGCATAAGCCTGCCCGCCCTCCGCGGCCTGGCCGCTGACCTGGGCCTGCCGTACGCGGGCAGCGACGGCAAGACCGGCGAGACGCTGCTGCGGACCGTCCTCGCCCCGATGTTCACCTCACGCGCGCTGCGCGTCCGGTCGTGGTCGGGCACCAACCTGCTCGGCGGCGGCGACGGCGAGACGCTCGGCGACCCGTCGAAGGTCAACAGCAAGCTCGAGTCGAAGGCACGCGGCCTGGCCGCGCTGCTCGGTGAGCAGGTCACCGCGCCGCTGCACATCGACAACGTGCCCGACCTCGGCGAGACCAAGACCGCGTGGGACAACGTGTCGTTCGAGGGCTTCCTCGGCGCGCGCATGAACCTGCAGTTCACCTGGACCGGCTACGACTCGGCGCTGGCCGCGCCGCTGGTGCTGGACCTCGCCCGGTTCACCGCCGCCGCGCACGCCGCCGGGCAGTCCGGCGCGCTGTCCGGGCTGGCGTTCTTCTTCAAGGACCCGATGGGCAGCGACGAGCACCGGTTCGCCGAGCAGACCCGGTCCCTGCGGGAGTGGGCGGGCACGCTGTGAGCCGGATCCGCACCCTCGCCGAGCTGGTCCGGGCCCCCGCCGCCCTCACCGTCCTCGGCGACACCGTGGCCGGAGCTTCTGCGGGCAAAAGCCGGTTGACCGGTCGGAAGTTGTTGCTGCCCCTGGCTTCCGCGTCCTTCTACTGGGCGGGGATGGCGCTGAACGACTGGGCGGATCGCGAACTCGACGCCGTCGAGCGGCCCGAGCGCCCCATCCCGTCCGGCCGCATCTCCGCCGACCAGGCACTGGCCACCGGCGGCGCCCTGACCCTCGCCGGGCTGGGCCTGGCCGCGCTCGGCGGCGGCAAGCAGGCGCTCAAGGTCGCCGTGCCGCTCGCCGGCGCGGTCTGGGCCTACGACACCGTGCTCAAGCCGACCCCGGCCGGCCCGCTGGGCATGGCCGTGTGCCGGGCGCTCGACGTGCTGCTCGGCGCGGGCGGCAACACGCGCGCCGCCGCCCCGGCGGCCGCGGCGATCGGCGTGCACACGCTCGGCGTCACCGCGCTGTCCACCGGCGAGGTCCACGGCGCTTCGCCGAACACCGCGAAAGCGGCGCTGGTCACCAGCAGCGCGGCCACCGCGCTCGCGGTCAGCGGGCCCGCCAACACCGGCTGGCACCGGCTCGCCTCGCTCACGGCGGGCTCCGGGTACGCCGGGTTCGTCGGCCGCGCGCAGGCCGCGGCGGTCGCCGACCCGTCGGCGAAGGTGGTGCGCAACGCCACCAAGACCGGCATCCACGGCATGGTCCCGCTGCAGGCCGCCATCGCCGCGCGTGGCTCGATCGTGGGGGCCGCGCTGGTCGCCACGGCCCTGCCGATCGCACGCAAGCTGTCGAAGAAGGTGAGCCCCACATGACCTTCTCCCTCGGCTACGGCACGAACGGCTTCGCCAACCACCGGCTGCTCGACGCGCTCGCGGTGATCGCCGACCTCGGGTACACCGGCGTCGCGCTCACGCTGGACCACGACCACCTCAACCCGTACGCCGAAGACCTGCCGAAGCAGCTCGAGCGGGTCGCGGCCCGGCTGTCCTCGCTCGGGCTGGACAAGGTGGTCATCGAGACCGGCGCGCGTTACCTGCTCGACCCGTGGCGCAAGCACCACCCGACGCTGCTCTCGGAGGACTCGGCCCCGCGGCTCGGCTTCCTGGAGAAGGCGCTTCGGATCGCGGCGGAGCTGAACGCCGACTGCGTCTCATTCTGGTCAGGCGTCAAACCAGAAGGCCTCGACGATGCCGAAGCCGCCTCCCGCCTGCGGGAAGGCATCCGGAACCTGCTTTTGCCCGCAGAAGCTTTGGGGGTCCGGATCGGGATGGAGCCTGAGCCGGGGCACTTCGTCCAGCACCTCCAGCAAGTGCTGGACCTGCGGGAACAGCTGGGCGATCACGAGCTGTTCGGGGTGACCCTCGACGTGGGCCACTGCGTGGCGGTCGAGCCGGTCGACGCCGCCGAGTGCGTGCGCCAGGCCGGGCCGCTGCTGTTCAACGTCCAGCTCGACGACATGCTGCCCCGGGTCCACGAGCACCTCGAGTTCGGCGACGGGCAGCTCGACCTGCCCGCGACCCTCGCCGCGCTCACCGAGGTCGGCTACACCGGACTGGCCGCGGTCGAGCTGCCGCGGCACAGCCACGCCGCCCCCGACGTCGCCGCGCGGGCCTTCCGCGCGCTGACCGCGGCGATGCCCGCCAAGGCCGAGCACCCCTGGGTGGCCGACGCGCTGACCAAGATCCGCGAAAAGCCCGCCGCGATCGGCTCGCTGTTCCCGGCGGCGGGCCGCGGAGTCGGCCGCACCCCGGTCGCCGCCGACACCGATCCGCAGGGCCTGATCCACGGCACGCTCGACGACCAAGCCCGAATTCGCCTGGTCAGCGAGCTGCACCTGCTTTTGCCCGCAAAAGCATTCGCCGCCGAATTGGGGGATTTGTACCGGTTCGGCGATGACGCGGAACGCCGGGGTGTGCTGCGTGGGCTCAACGCACTTCGGGACACCGATGACGGTGCCGATGACAACGTCGTCGTGGCTGGCCTCCAGCTGGTGGCCGACGCGCTGCGCACCAACGACACCCGGCTGGTCGCCGCCGCGATGGGCGCGTTCGCCGGACGCCACCTCGACGCCCATTCGTGGCGCCACGGGGTACTGAAATGCCTGTTCACCGGGGTTCCCCTGGCGGCGGTCGCGGAACTGGACCGCCGGGTCGACGATGAGCTGCGCCGCATGGTCTCGGACTACGCGGCGGAGCGGAGCGCGGCGGGCCGCGAAGTGCCGTCCGACGCGCTCGCCATCTTGGAAAGGGGAGAGCACTGATGCGGATTTTCGACCCGCACATCCACATGACCTCGCGCACCACCGACGACTACGAAGCGATGTACGCCGCCGGGGTCCGCGCACTGGTGGAGCCCGCCTTCTGGCTCGGGCAGCCACGCACCAGCGTCGGCTCGTTCACCGACTACTTCGACTCGCTGATCGGCTGGGAGCGGTTCCGCGCCGCGCAGTTCGGCATCCGCCACCACTGCACCATCGCGCTGAACCCCAAGGAGGCCAACGACCCCCGCTGCCGCGAGGTGCTCGACGTGCTGCCGCGCTACCTGGCCAAGGACGGCGTGGTCGCGGTCGGCGAGGTCGGCTACGACTCGATGACCCCGGAAGAGGACGACGTGTTCGCCCGCCAGCTCCAGCTGGCCAAGGAGCACGAGCTGCCGGTCATGGTCCACACCCCGCACCGCGACAAGCTCGAAGGCACCAAGCGCACGTTGGACGTGGTGCGCGAGTCCGGCATCCCGATGGAACACGTGCTGGTGGACCACCTGAACGAGGTCACCGTGGGGCTCGTGGCCGAGGCCGGCGCGTGGATGGGCTTCTCCATCTACCCCGACACCAAGATGGACGAGCACCGGATGGTGGCGATCCTGCGGGAGTACGGGCTGGAGCGCAAGATCGTCAACTCGGCCGCCGACTGGGGCCGTTCGGACCCGCTGAAGACGCTCAAGACCGGCCAGGCGATGCTCGCCGACGGCTACGAGGAGTCCCATGTGGACACCGTGCTGTGGCAGAACCCGGTGGACTTCTACGCGCAGAGCGGCAGGCTGACCCTCGACCCGCTGCCCGGGTTCACCGGCGAGGCCAGCGAGTTCCAGGGCAACTCCGTGCTCCGGGGTGGCCGCAAGTGATCTCCTACTGCACCAACGTGCATCCCGCCGAGGACCTCGGCGGGATCCTGGCGCAGCTCGATCGGTACTCCGTTCCAGTCCGTGAGCAGTATGGGGAGGATCGGCTGGGCGTCGGGCTGTGGCTCGCCGCGCCGGTCGCGCGCGGGCTCGCCGAGGACCGGGCCGCGCTGGCGAAGTTCCGCGCGGAGCTGGACGCGCGCGGGCTCGGCGTGTGCACGCTCAACGCCTTCCCGTACGGCGGTTTCCACGACGAGGTGGTCAAGCAGGCCGTCTACCACCCGAAGTGGACGGAACCGGCGCGCCTGCGGTACACGCTCGACTGCGTGACCGTCCTCAGTGGACTGCTCGACGAGGACGCGGCCTACGGCAGCATCTCCACGTTGCCGCTGGCCTGGCGCGACCCGTGGACCCCGGTCGACGACGCCGCGGCCACCACCGCGCTGACCGAGTTGACCAGCGTACTGGCCCAAAGTGAGCGGCCAGTCAGGTTGGCCGTCGAGCCGGAGCCGGGCTGCGTGCTGGACACCGTCGCCGACGCGCTCGGCTGGCTGTCCGGCCGCGTCGACCCCGCGCACATCGGGCTCTGTCTGGACACCTGCCACCTCGCGGTCTCCTTCGCGGACCCGGCCGCCACCCTGCGGCAGATCGCCGACGCCGGGCTCGACGTGGTTAAGGTGCAGGCCTCGGCCGCGCTGCACGTCGCCGACCCGGCCGCCGACGACGCGAAAGCCGCACTGGCCGCCTTCGCCGAGCCGCGTTACCTGCACCAGGTGCGTGAACTCGCCGAGGACGGCACCGTGCTGGCGTCGGACGACCTGCCAGAGGCCTCGGCCGAACTCCCCGCGCACGGACCCTGGCGCGTTCACTTCCACATGCCCTTGCACGCCGCCCCGCCGGCCCCGCTGACCAGCACCACCGACGTGCTGACCACGGTGTTCGCCGAACTCGCCGGCGAGCCGCACATCGAGGTCGAGACCTACACCTGGAGCGTGCTCCCGGGTGGCGGGGACGACCTCGCCGGCGGTATCGCCGCCGAGCTGCGCTGGGCACGCGACACCCGAAAGGCTGTTTCATGAAACCCCTGGTAGTGCTCGACGTCGTCGGGCTGACCCCCAAGGCGCTGCGGCACATGCCGAGGCTGTCCGCGCTGGCCAGTTCCGGCTGGCAGGCGGAGCTGGGCACGGTGCTGCCCGCGGTCACCTGCAGCGCCCAGTCCACCTTCCTCACCGGGCTGACCCCGGCCCAGCACGGCATCGTCGGCAACGGCTGGTACTTCCGCGACCTCGGCGAAATCTTCCTCTGGCGCCAGCACAACCGCCTGGTCCAGGGCGAAAAGCTGTGGGAGACCGCGCGCGCCGCGCACCCCGGGTACACCTCGGCCAACGTGTGCTGGTGGTACGCGATGGGCATGACCACCGACGTCACGGTGACGCCCCGGCCGATCTACCACGCCGACGGCCGCAAGTCGCCCGACGCCTACGTGCGCCCGGTCGAGCTGCACGACCAGCTGACCGGTGAGCTGGGCGAGTTCCCGCTGTTCCAGTACTGGGGCCCGACGGCCTCGCTGACCTCGAGCAACTGGGTCATCGGCGCCACCCGCAAGCTTCTGCGGGAAAAAGCACCGGACCTGCTCCTGGCCTACGTGCCGCACCTGGACTACGACCACCAGCGCTTCGGCCCGGACCACCCGCAGGCCGCCGTCGCCGCGCGGGAGCTGGACAACGCGCTGGCCCCGCTGCTCGACGACGCCCGCAACCGGGGCGCGACGGTGGTCGCGCTCAGCGAGTACGGCATCACCAACGTCAGCCGCCCGGTCGACATCAACCGCGCGCTGCGCCGCGAGGGCCTGCTCGAGGTCTACACGCAGGCGGGCATGGAGTACCTCGACCCGTGGACCTCGCGGGCCTTCGCCGTGGCCGACCACCAGGTCGCGCACGTCTACGTCCAGGACCCGGCGGACCTGGAGCGCGTGCGGTCGATCGTCGCCGAGCTGACCGGTGTGGACGAGGTCCTCGACCGCGAAGCCCAGGCCCGCTACGGCCTGGACCACGAGCGCGCCGGTGAGCTGGTCGCGGTCGCGGAGCCGGACTCGTGGTTCACCTACTACTACTGGACCGACGACGACCGCGCGCCGGACTTCGCGCGCGGCGTCGAGATCCACCGCAAGCCGGGCTACGACCCGGCCGAGTTGTTCTTCGACCCCGCCGACCGGCTGGCCAAGGCCAAGGCGGGGTTGAACCTGGCGAAGAAGTTCGCCGGGCTGCGGTACGCGATGAACGTGGTACCGACCGATCCGCGCTGGGTGCGCGGCTCGCACGGCAGGCTGCCCGACTCCGCCGAGGACGGCCCGGTGCTGCTCTGCTCCGAGCCGGGGTTCGAACCGGCGGGGAAGCTGTCCGCCACCGACGTGCACCCGCTGCTGCTGTCGCTCCAGGGCCTCAAGTAACGAAGGAGTAGCTCGATATGAGTCGTCCGATCACGCTGTTCACCGGTCAGTGGGCGGACCTGCCGTTCACCGAGGTCTGCCGGCTCGCCGCCGAATGGGGCTACGACGGGCTGGAGATCGCGTGCTCGGGCGACCACTTCGAGGTCGACCGCGCACTGAACGAAGACGACTACGTGCCCAACCGGCTCAAGCTGCTGGAAGAGCACGGTCTCAAGGTCTGGACCATCTCGAACCACCTGGTCGGCCAGGCCGTCTGCGACGACCCGATCGACGAGCGGCACCAGGCCATCGTGCCGAGCCGCGTCTGGGGTGACGGCGAGCCCGAGGGCGTGCGCCAGCGTGCGGCCGCGGAACTGGCCGACACCGCCAGGGCCGCGGCGAAGCTCGGCGTGGACACCGTCGTCGGCTTCACCGGGTCGAAGATCTGGAAGTACGTGGCGATGTTCCCGCCGGTCTCGCAGGCCGTGATCGACGACGGCTACGAGGACTTCGCGAACCGCTGGAACCCGATCCTGGACGTGTTCGACCAAGAGGGCGTGCGGTTCGCGCACGAGGTGCACCCCTCGGAGATCGCCTACGACTTCTGGACCACGAAGCGGGCGCTGGAAGCGGTCGGGAACCGGCCGGCCTTCGGGCTGAACTGGGACCCCTCGCACTTCGTCTGGCAGGACCTCGACCCGGTCGGCTTCATCCTCGACTTCGCCGACCGGATCTACCACGTGGACTGCAAGGACACCCGGAAGCGGTTCGACGGGCGGAACGGGCGGCTCGGCTCGCACCTGCCCTGGGCGGACCCGCGGCGCGGCTGGGACTTCGTCTCCACCGGGCACGGCGACGTGCCGTGGGAGGACTGCTTCCGCGCCCTGAACTCGATCGGCTACTCCGGGCCGATCTCGGTGGAGTGGGAGGACGCCGGCATGGACCGGCTGCGCGGGGCGGCCGAGGCCGTGACCTTCCTGCGCGGCCTGCTGTTCGACAAGCCCGCGGCGGCGTTCGACGCCGCGTTCAGCAACCAGAAGTGAGGGTCATCTGATGAGCGACAGGTTCCTTTCCCGCCGTTCGATGCTGCGCGGCGCGGCCGGTGCCGCGGTGGCCGGTGGCGCGCTGCTGGCGCTGCCCGGGGCCGCCTCCGCCGGTGGTGGTCACGGGCACGGGCACGGCAGCATCCCGCTGCACCGGATCAGCGTGCAGCTCTACACCCTGCGGTCGCTGCTGGAGAAAGACCTCGAAGGCACCCTCTCGGCGTTGTCCGACATCGGGTACCGCAACGTGGAGATGGCGGGCACCTACGGGCGCAGCGCCACCGAGTTCCGCAAGCTCCTGGACAAGCACCGCCTGCGCGCCACCTCCAGCCACATCGGCATCGACGGTGACGTGGACAAGCTGATCGTGGATGCCAAGATCCTCGGCCACCGGTACTCGGCGGTGCCGTGGGCCAAGTACGAGACGGTCGCCGAGTGGGAGGCCTTCGCCGCGCGGCTGGACAAGGCGGCCAAGGCCTTCGCCAAGGCGGGCATCCAGTTCGGGTACCACAACCACGACCACGAGTTCGCGCTGGTCGAGGGCAAGCGGCCGTTCGACATCCTGGCCAAGGGCACGAACCGGCACTACTGCCACTTCGAGGTGGACCTGTACTGGGCGGTGGTGGCCGGGGTGGACCCGGTGAAGCTGTTCTGGGACCAGCGCGGGCGGGTGCTGCAGTACCACGTCAAGGACCGCGGGGCCGACGGCGGCTGGGCCGACGTGGGCACCGGGAACATCCCGTTCAAGAAGATCTTCGACGGCACGCCCGGCATCCGCGAGTACATCGTGGAACACGACAATCCGGCCGATCCGCTCAAAACCGCCCAGGTCGGCTTCGAGTACCTCCGGAAAGTCCGGTTCTGACGCGCACCGCGCGGGTGTTGTCAGGTCGGTGTGAACGGCGGGCGTAGCGTGGCTCGGGTTGGCAGCAGGCGACACGAGGAGGGCGCTGTGAACACCGAGCAGAACGAGTGGACCGAACCGGTGGCCGAACCGACCGGCCGCCGGGCGGCCCCGGAGGGCGCACCGCGGCACCCGCTGATCGACCTGAGCCGGGACCCGAACCCGGGCCGGCCCGATCACGCCAAGCCGGAAGACTGACCTTCCTTCAGCTCGACCAGTGGGGCGTCACCCCTCGGTGACGCCCCACTCCCACGTCCACGAACGTCGCACTCAGGCGCGCGAACGTGGACTTCGGCTTCCTGAACGTGCAACTCGGCTTCCTGAACGTGAGGTTCGCGGATTGCCGAACCCCACGTCCAGGAAGCCGAACCCCACACTCAGGCACGCGAAACACACGTTCGGGCAGGTGAACGTGGCACTCAGGAGCCCGAACCCCGCGTTCAGGCGCGTTTGACGGCGACGTGGTGGCGGTAGCTTTCGACCTCCAGGTGCCGGCCCGAGGGCAGGACGCCCAGTTTCCGCAGGAGTTTGATGTACGCGGTGTCCTGGTGCCCGGCGAACACGCCGCCGAAGATGACGGCGCTCGAGTGCTTGACGATCGGCCTGGCCAGCGCGGGCACCCGCTTCTCGGCCAGTTTCCGGTGGAAGTGGCTCCCCGGCGCGAGACGACGACGGATGCCGGCTTTCACCTGCGGCGACAGGTCCTGCTCGTGCACCCAGTCCAGCCCCGGCAGCTCGCCCTTGAGCGAGCGCAGCACCTCGAGCCGTTTCGCGGTGAACACGTCGATGTGCGAGAAGTAGCCGCCCGGCTTGAGCACCCTGGACACCTCGCTGAGGAACCGCGCCAGGTCGGGGTAGGTGTGCGAGCTCTCGATGTTGATCACCACGTCCACCTCGCCGTCGCCGAACGGCAGTTCTTCGGCGTCGCCCTGCACGTAACGCAGGGTGCGGCCCCGGCTCAGCGTGGCGGTGGCCCGCTCGATCGCCCGCGGTGACAGGTCCAGCCCGGTGAACTCGCCGCCACCGGCGATGCGGGACAGGAAGTTCAGCCCCTCGCCCATGCCGCAGCCCACTTCCAGCACCGATCGACCGGCGTAGTCGCCGAACTCGATCGGCACGGCCTTCAGCGCGGTGTAGTACAGCTGCTCAGAGATGCCGTCGGTGTCGAACTCGCCGAACCCGGGGATCAGCTCCGCGATCTCCTTCGCCACCACCGGGTCGTACATCCCCCAGTTCCAGATGTCGCCCTTGGCCGACCCGGCCGCGGCCATGTCGTAGACCGAGGAGGTGGTGTCCTTCATCCGGACGCTGCGCGAGTCGCTGAACGCCCGCGAGCCCTCGGTGGCGTTGATCTCGTTGAGGCCTTCGGTGAATTCGCTGAAGATCTTCGGTGCGGTCACTGCTGTCCCTCTCGCGGGTCGTGGGTGGTCACGCGGCCCGGCGCCAGTAGGCGCTGCTGGCGTCGATCGGCACGATCTCGTCGTCGATGGCCAGCCGGGTCCGGTAGTCGTGCACGGCTTCCTTGCAGCTGGGGATGACGTAGTCGTCGACGATCACGTAGCCGCCGGGGGAGACCTTCGGGTACAGGCTCTCCAGCGCGTCCATGGTCGAGTCGTAGAGGTCGCCGTCGAGGCGCAGCACGGCGATCCGCTCGATCGGCGCGGTCGGCAGCGTGTCGGCGAACCACCCTTCGAGGAAGCGCACCTGCTCGTCGAGCAGGTCGTAGGCGCGGAAGTTGGCCTGCACCTGCTCGAGCGAGACAGCCAGCTGGTCGTTCGACTTGTGCAGCGCCATGTACCGGTCGACCGGGTGGCTGTCGTCGGTGGTCTCCGGCATGCCCTGGAAGGAGTCGGCCAGCCACACCGTGCGGTCGGTGTTCCCGTGGGCCTGCAACACCGCGCGGGTGAAGATGGACGCGCCACCACGCCAGACGCCGGTCTCCACGAAGTCGCCGGGGACCTCGTCCATGAGCACGCGTTCCACGCAGAACTGCAGGTTGTCCAGCCGCTTCAGGCCCACCATGGTGTGGGCGGTGGTGGGCCAGTCGAGGCCGTTTTCCCGCTTCTCCGGCTCGTAGCCCGAGCCGTCGTACCAGTCGGCGGCCTGCGCGGGATCCGCGTAGATCACATTCGTCAGCACTTTCTTCATCAAATCCAGGTACAGCACGCGGCCGTCCTCCATCGCGGATTCTCCCATTCGAGGGTTCGAAGATTATTCGCGCGCGTGGTCCCCAGGCCGCGTGCGCGTTCGACTAAACCACGCTCGCGTCGGCTACTCAAGCGCCGAGGTGCGGGCGTGCTGGTCCCGGTGGAATAAGCGCTCGCCATTCGTTGAATTCCGTCGTAAGTCGTCGGCCATTCGGGCGAGATGGGGATCACAACAGGTGATCTTCGGCGCGGACGGGTATTGCGCAACTCCGGTAATAATCCCGATCGTGCGGATTCGCCACGCTTGTCCATGGCTAAGGCTGCCCTAAAAGTGCCAGGTCAGTCGCCTCGGATCCACTGGCGGGCCGGATAAATCGGTGAACTTTCCAGTAGCTGCGTACGCAGTCCCGAAGTGGTGCCGTTTGTCCGAATTGAAGTCCGCGTCAACGGATTCCGCCATTGGAGTGGTGCTCCTTTTGTCCTTCTCGAGCCCTGTGTTACTAGCCCAGGTGGGGCCGGATGTGCTGCGGTGTGGGCTGCTCCGGGCAACCTTGACAGCCCTGAGTCGCCAACTTATGGTCGGGACGGTAGTGAATTCCGCGCTGACGTGCACGGGTGGGACCGTGTGCAACTCGTCGGTTTCGTTCAAATAACTGGGGCGTCTTTTTATCGGCAGGGAAAATCGCGGCCGCTGAACCACGGCCGCGGTTCCGACTTGCCCGCCTTTTACCGGGTGTGGAGGTAGGTGCATGGAGCTCCGGCGGGTCCGCGTCGGCCTTCCGCAGCTGTCCGTCGGGGGGCTTTCGGAGAACTGGCTGTTCAAGGAGTTCGGTGATCTCCACTGGCAGCTGCTGCAGGACCGCTTCGGCCGTCCGGTCACCGAACTCCGCGACGCCGCCGGGCAGCGGCTGCTGCCTGCCTTCGTCCGCATCCGGCTGACGGCCGAGCCGTCGCTGCGCGCGTTCGCCGAGGGCGACGAATGCCGGTTCACCGGCGAACTCGGCCAGGTGGACGAGCACAGCTTCGCCGCCGACCTGGCCTTCGACGGCCCGGACGGGCGGGTGACCGCCCGCCTGCTCACCGTCTTCGTCCGCCGCGGCGAGGGCAACCTGCTCAGCCCCGGCGTGCCCGAACCGCCCGCCGAGAGCACGCCGCCCACCGCCGAGCACCTCGAGTTCCAGCGCGAATTCCTCGCCGCCCGCGGCGCCGATCGAACCGGGAAAGCCCTGTTCACCAGCGATTACCGGCTCAACCCGTACCACGACCTCAACGGCGCCGGCCTGCTGTACTTCGCCTCCTACCCGCACCTCAGCGACCACGGCGAGCGTGAATACCTCCGGCACAGCGGCCGCGGCGGCGACTGGGCCGTGGACGCCGCCACCGTCTCGCGTGACGTGCTCTACCTCGGCAACTGCGGCCCCGACGACGAGGTGCGGATCAGCCAGGACGCCTGTGAGTTCTCCGAGGGAGACAGTGGTCTGGTCCACTTGGCCGCCACGCTCACCCGGGCGTCCGACGGCGGCCCGCTGGCCCGGATCACCACGACCAAGCTGATCACCGCATCCGCGCCGGTCCCGGTGCGGCAGCAGGAAAACCTGGGCAGCAGCGCCGAACTGGCCGCCCGCCTCCAGCCGCTGCTCGCCGCCGCGCTGGACCTCGAACCCGGCGAGTTCACCCCGGACACCGACCTCCGGCGGCATGGTCTGGACAGCTTCGCGCTGACCACGTTCGCCGCGGCGGCCACCGAGGCGCTCGGTGCCGAGGTCGATCCGAGCCGCCTCTTCCAGGCGTTTTCCGTGGCGGACATCGCCGCGGTCTTAACCGGCGAAACCGGTGAGACCCGGAAAACCCGAGCGCCCGTGCAAGCCGAGCCCGTCAGCGACGACGCGATCGCGGTGATCGGCATGGCCGGGCGTTTCCCCGGTGCCGACTCGGTCGACGAGCTGTGGCAGGTCCTGGACCAGGGCCGCGAGACCATCGGCGAGGTGCCCGCCGACCGCTGGGACTGGCGCGCGCTGCGGGCCGAGCACCCCGGTCTCGGCGACAAGATCCCGGCCAGGGGCGGGTTCCTGCGGGACATCCGCCGCTTCGACCACGCCTTCTTCCACATCTCCCCGCGTGAAGCCGAGCTGATGGACCCGCAGCAGCGGCTGTTCCTGGAGGTCGCCTGGGCGGCCTTCGAAGAGGCGGGCTACGACGTGACCGGCCTGGACGGCAGCCGGATCGGCGTGTTCGCCGGTGCCTGCCACCAGGACTACGCCGCCCTGCTGCGCGAGCACCTGCGCGAGGCCGAGCCGCACCAGACGGTGGCGACCTCTTTCTCGATCATCCCGAACCGCGTGTCGTACGCCTTCGGGTTCGGCGGCAAGAGCGTCGCGGTCGACACGCTCTGCTCGTCTTCGCTGGTCGCGCTGGAGCAGGCGGTCCGCGCGCTGCGGGCCGGGGAGTGCACGCAGGCGCTGGTCGGCGGGGTCAACGTGATCTGCGATCCGGTCCAGCACGTGGCCTACGCACGCGCGGGCGTGCTCAGCCAGGACGGCCGCGTGCGCACCTTCGACGCCGACGCGAACGGCTACGTCCGCGGGGAAGGCGTGTGCGCGCTGGTCCTCAAGCCGCTCACGCAGGCCAGGGCCGACGGCGACCACGTGCACGGCGTGCTCCGCGGGGTCGCGGTCAACCACGGCGGCACGGCGCAGTCGCTCACCGCGCCCAACGCCGACGCGCAGGCCGAACTCGTGGTCCGCGCGCACACCGAAGCGGGCGCGGGAGCCGTCGGTTTCCTCGAAGCCCACGGCACCGGCACCGTGCTCGGCGACCCGATCGAGGTCGGCGGCCTGACCGCGGCCTTCGAGCGGCTCGCCTCGAGCGGCGAGATCACGCTCGGCTCGGTGAAGACCAACATCGGGCACCTGGAATCGGCCGCCGGCCTGGCCGGGGTGATCAAGGTACTGCTCGCGATGCGGCACCGGGTGCTGCCGGGCACGGTCAACTTCCAGCAGCTCAACGGCAGGATCAAGCTCGACGGCACGCCGTTCCGCGTGCGGTCCGGGCGCTCGGACTGGACCGGGCCGCTGCGGGCCGGGGTCAGCTCGTTCGGCATGGGCGGCACCAACGCGCACGTCGTGCTCGAAGCCGACACCGCGCCCGAACCGGCGACGACGGCCGCCGAGGGCACCCACCTCGTGCCGCTGTCGGCGAGGACGCCGGAAGCGCTGACCGACCTCGCTGCGAACCTGCTCGACTTCCTCGGCGGGGAGCCGCCTGCGCTGCCCGACCTGGCGTACACCGCACAGGTCGGCCGGGCCGCGATGGCCGAGCGGGTCATCTTCGCGGTGGCGTCGCTCGCCGAACTGCGTACCGCGCTGGAGTGCTTCCTCGCTGGTCAGCGGCCTGTCGACCTGCCTGAGCCGGCACCACGCTGGCTCTCCGGCGAGGAGGTGGACTGGGCAGCGGCGTATGCGGGCGGTCCGCGGCCGCGGCGGGTTTCCCTGCCGACCTACCCCTTCCGTCGTGACCAGCACTGGATCGTTCCCGAACCGCCGAAGTCCGCGGGTACGCGGCTGGTCAAGGAGTGGGTCGAGGCGCCGGCCGAACCGGCGTCACGGCCGGACGGCGTGGTGCTGGTGCTCGCCGGGCAGTACACGCCCGCGCTGGTGGCGGCGCTCGGGCCGGGCTTCCGCGCGACCGCCGACGGCGAGCGGGTGGCCGGGGTGCTCGACTGCGCCGCGCTGACCGAAGAGTCGTCTGTGGACAAACGAGCCGCGTTGCTGCGCGGCGTGCTCGCCGCGGGACCGGCCGTGGTGCTGCAGTTCACCCACGGTCTCCAGGCCTTTCGGAACCCCGAGCCGCGGCTCGACGGAGCACGGGCGGCCGGGCTGTACCGCGTGCTGGGCGCCGAATTCCCCTCGGTGACCAGCCGGACCGTCGACCTGGACTTCGGCATCGAGGACCTGCCGAGGCTCGCCGCCGCGATCATCGGCGAACTGGCCGTGGCCGATCGGGAAACCGAGATCTGCCACCGTGACGGTGTCCGCTACCGCCCGGTCCTCGTTCCGGCGCCCGCCGGTACCGGGGATCCGCTGGCGGAGCTGGCCGGTGGCGCGGTGGTGATCACCGGCGGGACCGGCGGGATCGGGCTGGAACTGGCCGCGCACCTCGCCGGGCTCGGCGTGCGGGAGCTGGTCCTGCTCGGCCGGACGCCGCTGCCGCCTCGCGCGAAGTGGGCCGCCCTCGCCGTCGACGAAACCACCGAGCCTGAGCTGCGCGAAAAGCTCCGGGCGCTGACCGCGCTGCTGGAAACCGGCGTCGGCCTGCAGGTTCGCACACACGGCCTGGACAGCGCGGCCACGCTCAAAGGCCTGATCACCCGGCTGCGCCGCAAGGCGGGAACGATCACCGGGTTCTTCCACTGCGCCGGGACGATCGCCGAGGCCGGGTCGTTCCTGCGCCAGCCGGAGGGCCTGTTCGCCGACCTGGCGGCGGCCAAGTGCACCGGCCTGGACACCGTGTGGGCGGCGTTCGGCGCGGAGAAGCCGCGGCTGACCGTGCTGTGCTCGTCGATCTCCGCCGCCGTGCCGCGACTCGGTGTCTCCCACACCGCGTATGCCGCGGCCAACGCCTACCTGGACTTCTTCGCCGCCGCCCATGACGGGCGCGACGGGCGGATCGTGCGCTCCCTCCAGTGGCCACTGTGGACGGCCACCGGCATGGGACGGCACCTGCGCAGCGGTTCGGCCGCGCTGGGCATCCCCGACCTGCGCGCGGACGAGGCGCTGGGCCTGCTGGCGGACGCCGTCGCCACGGACGCACCGGTGGTGCTGCCGTGCCACGCCACCACCGCCGACTTCGGTGACCTGCTGCGGGTCTCCCGTCCGGAACCCAAGGCGCCGGCCAAGGTGGCCGAACTGGTCGCCCGCGTGCTCAAGACCGACCTCGCCGAGCTACCGACGGACGCGACGTTCACCGAGCTGGGCGTGGACTCGCTGCTGCTGGCCGAGCTGGTCCGGGTGCTGGAGGACGAGCTCGGCCGCCCGGTCGACCCGTCGCTGGTGCAGGAACACCCGACCATCGACGAGCTGACCGAGGCGCTGGGCGGGGAACGCCCGGCCCCGGTCGTCCCGGCGAGTGCGCCCACGGTCGCGGCCGACGACGAGATCGCGGTGATCGGCATGGCCTGCCGCTTCCCCGGCGCACCCGACCCCGCGGCGTTCTGGCAGAACCTCCTCGACGGCCGCGACTCGATCACCGAGGTGCCCGCCGACCGCTGGGACGTGGCCGCGCTCTACTCGCCCGACGGCCGCCCGGGCACCAGCATCAGCAAGTGGGGCGGGTTCCTCGACGACGCCGCCGAGTTCGACCCGGACTTCTTCGGCTTCGACGAGCGCACCGCGGGCTACCTGGATCCGCTGGTGCGCAAGGCACTCGAGGTCAGCGCCGAATGCTTCCGCGACGCCGGGTACGCCGACGAGGAGGTCAAGGGCCGCCGGGTGGGAGTGTTCCTCGGCTCGCGCACCGCGAACTACCGCGAGCATCTGCGCCCGTTGCCGCGGGAGGCGATCGTCGGGCTCAACCAGAACTTCGTCGGCGCGCACGTCTCCCACTTCTTCGACCTGACCGGCCCGAACCTGGTGGTGGACACGGCTTGCTCGTCCTCGCTGGTCAGCGTGCACCTGGCCGTGCAGAGCCTGCGTTCCGGCGAGTCGGAACTGGCCCTGGCGGGCGGGGTGGACCTGCTGCTCGACGAGGACCCGTACCTGCTGCTCAGCGAGGGCAAGGCGCTCTCGCCGACCGGTCGCTGCCGCACCTTCGACTCGGCCGCCGACGGTTTCGTGCCGGGTGAGGGCTGCGGTGTGGTCCTGCTCAAGCCGCTGGCCGCGGCCCGCCGCGACGGCGACCGGGTGCTGGCCGTGCTGAGCGCCAGCGCGGTCAACAACGACGGCCGGACCATGGGCTACACCACGCCGAGCGGCCGGGCCCAGCGCGCGCTGATCCAGTCCGCTTTGGACAGTGCGGGGGTGGACCCGCGGGCCATCGGCTACGTGGAGACCCACGGCACCGGCACGATGATCGGTGACCCGATCGAGCTGCAGGCGCTGACCGCGGCCTACCGCGAGCACACCGCCGAGGCCGGGTACTGCGCGGTCGGCAGCGTGAAGAGCAACATCGGCCACACGCTGAGCGCGGCGGGCATCGCCGGGCTGCTCAAGGTGGTGCAGGTGCTGCGTCACCAGGTGGTGCCCCCGACCCTGCACTGCGCGAACCCCAACCCCCGTTTCGGTTTCGCGGACTCGCCGTTCCGGCCGGTCACCCGGTTGACCCCGGCCGAGATCGAGTACGCCGCGCTGAGCTCGTTCGGCTTCGGCGGCACCAACGCGCACGCGATCCTGCGCCGCGCGGACACCCCGGCCGGTCCGGAGCGGGCACCGCTGCCCGCGCCCGTGTACCGGCGGCGGCGGTTCTGGTTCGGCAGACCGGGCCGCCCCGACCAGCCCGCCCCGGTCCGGCGCCGTTCGGCGCGCCTGGAGCTGTCCTTCTCGAGCAGAGTCTGATCTTGGAGCCAGGGAGAGCGATCTTGTACGGGCACCAGGAAATCCGCTGCCGCCTCGTGCTGCGCGCGGACAACCCGATCGTCGACGACCACCGCGTCCACGGCGTGCGCACCCTGCCGGGGGTCACGTTCCTCGACCTCGTCTGCCGCGCGCTGACCGAGCGCGGGTTCGACCTCAGCCGGGTCGAACTGCGCAACGTGCTCTTCGTCGAGCCGGTGGTCACGACCGAGGAGTTCGACCGCGAGATCGACATCGAGTTCCTGGCCGGGCGGGTGGTCGCGAGCAGCCGGAAGCTCGACGGCGACCGCGTGCTCGGCGGCTGGACCCGCCACCTCGAAGCCGAACTGCGGCTCGACGCCGAGCCGTTCGACCTGCCGCCGCTGCCGGAGCCCGTCCACACCTCGGGTGACCTCGACGGCGAGCACGTCTACGAGATCGGGCGCGCGGTCGGCATCGAGCACCGCGAGTTCATGAAGTGCGGCGGGCGCATCCACCGCATCGGCGACGGCCTGCTCTCGGAACTGGCCCTCGGCGCCGAGGCGGCCGCGAGTGCCGCGGACTTCGTCCTGCACCCGGCGATGCTGGACGCCGCCACCATGCAGGTCTACGCGCTGGCCTTCGACACCACCGGCTCGGGCGACCGCCCGCTCATCCCGATGCACATCACCTCGTTCCGGGCCGGCGCGCCGCTCGGCGACGCCTGCCGGGTCGACCTGCGCCCGCACCAGGTGCGGCCCGGCGCGGACGTGGTCTTCGCCGACATCACGCTGGGCGATCGTGACGGGAACGCACTGGCGCGCTTCGAAAAGCTGATGTTCAAGCGGGTGCGGTCGCGGGAACTGTTCACCCGGCTGACCGAGCTGGACACAGTGGAGCCGGTGGTGGCCGCCGCCCCGGTGACTGTGGCCCCGGCCGTGGGCACGGACCTGCGCGAGGAGCTGGCGGACGCGGTCCGGCAGGCGCTCGGCGACGAAGGCCTGACCGTCGAGAACGACCGCGGCTTCTACGAACTCGGCCTGGACTCCACGCAGCTGCTCGGCCTGGTGCGCACCTTCGAGCAGCGCTGGGACCTGGAGCTGTACCCGACGCTGCTGTTCGAGTACAGCACGGTCGACGCGGTGGCCGACTACCTCGCGGACAAGGCCACCTCGCGTGCGCCGAAGCCGGTCGAACCGGAGGTGCCCGCGGAAACCACGCTGCTGACCGGCGAGTGGGAGTCCGTGGCGGCCGGTCCGGCCCGGTCCGGCGGCAAGCTGCTGGCGATCGGGGCCGAGGTGCCCGCCGGGCTGCCCGGTGGCACGGTCCACGTCACGCCGGACGCCGACTTCCGGGCGGTGCTCGCCGAGCACCGCCCGGACACCATCGTCCACTTCGGACCCATCGAGCCCGCCGATCCGGTGCGCGCGCTCAGCGAAACGGCTGCCGAGCTGCTCGCGCTCGTCCAGGCGGTGACCACGCCGGTGACGCTCGTGCACTTCTCCGGTGAGCTGGTCGCCGGGGCGCTGCCGGGCCTGGCCGCGACGATCCACGCGGAACAGCCGGGTATCCGGGCGAAGGTGGTGGAGTCGGCGGGGCCGCTCACCGCGGCCGTGGTGACCAGCGAATCGGCCGCCGACGAGACCTGGGTCCGCCGCGACGGCAACCGCCGCTGGGTGCGCCGCTACCGCGAGCACACCGCGAATCCGGTGCCGATCCGGGCCGATGGGGTGTACCTGATCAGCGGTGGCTCCGGTGCGCTGGGCAGGCTGTTCGCCGAGCACCTGAGCGCCGCGGGCGGGCAGGTGGTCCTGTTCGGCCGCACGGACGCCGACGTGCCGGGCAGCCACTTCCTGCGCGGGGACGTGACCGTGCCCGCCGACGTCGAGCGGGTGGTCCGCGAGACCAAGGCGCGGTTCGGCCGGCTCGACGGTGTGGTCCACGCGGCCGGAGTGCTGCGGGATTCCTTGCTGGTCAACAAAACCGTGGACGAGCTGCACGCGGTGCTGGCGCCGAAGCTGGACGGCACCCGCAACCTCGCCGAAGCGCTGCGGCACGAGGACCTGGACTTCTTCGCCCTCTTCTCGTCGATCACCGGCGTGGTGGGCAACGTCGGCCAGGCCGATTACGCCGTGGCGAACGGCTTCCTCAACGCCTACGCGCGCGACCAGGGCCAGGCGGTCGCGCTGAGCTGGCCGTTCTGGCGCGACGGTGGCATGGCCGCCGGTGAAGCCGCCGAAGCGCATTTCCGGCGACAGGGCCAGGAGCCGCTGACCCGGCAAGCGGGGATCGAGGCGTTCACCGCGGCACTCGGCTCGCGCGGCCGTGAAGTCGTTGTGCTGCACGGAGATCGCGAGCGCGCCACCGGTGCGCTCGGCCTCCGGTCGACCACCGCGCGGGTGGTCCAGGGCACCGAAGACATCGCGATCATCGGCGTGGCCGGGCGCTACCCCGGCGCGCGGGACCTCGACGAGCTGTGGCAGAACCTGCTGGCCGGCACGGACAGCGTCACCGAGATCCCGGCCGAGCGCTGGTCGCAGGACGGCTTCTACCACCCCGAGCGGCGCACACCCGGCCGCTCGTACAGCCGCTGGGGCGGGTTCCTCGACGGCGTCGCCGACTTCGACCCGGCGTTCTTCCAGATCACGCCCCGCGAGGCGGCCACGATGGACCCGCAGGAGCGGCTGTTCCTGCAGACCGTCTGGCACACCATGGAGGACGCCGGGCTGACCAGGACCGGGCTGGCCGGTTCGCGCGCCGGGGTGTTCGTCGGCGTGATGTTCAACCAGTACCAGCTGCTCGGCCTCGACGTGCCCGAAGCGGCACTGCTGCCGACCTCGTTCTCCTCCTCGGTGGCGAACCGGGTTTCCTACTTCTTCGACTTCCACGGACCCAGCCTCGGCCTGGACACCATGTGCTCGTCCTCGCTGACCGCGATCCACCTGGCCTGCCAGAGCCTGCGTGCCGGTGACTGCGAGGTCGCCTTCGCCGGTGGTGTCAACGTTGCCACCCACCCGTACAAGTACCTCTACCTCAGCCAGGCCGGGTTCGTCTCCAGCGACGGCCGCTGCCGCAGCTTCGGCGCCGATGGCGACGGGTACGTGCCCGGCGAGGGCGTCGGCGCGGTCCTGCTGAAGCCGCTGGACCGGGCGCTGGCCGACGGCGACCGCGTGCACGCGGTAATCAAGGGCAGCGCGGTCAACCACGGCGGCCGGGCCTCCGGGTACACCGTGCCGAACCCGGTCGCGCAGGAACGCCTGATCGCCGAAGCGCTGCAGCGCGCCGGGGTGGCGCCGGACTCGATCGGCTACCTGGAGGCGCACGGCACCGGCACCTCGCTGGGTGACCCGATCGAGCTGTCCGCGCTGGCCAAGGTGTTCGGCTCGGGTGGGGCCGAGCTGCCGATCGGTTCGATCAAGTCCAACCTCGGGCACCTGGAACCGGCGGCGGGCATCGCCGGGCTGACCAAGGTGCTGCTGCAGTTCCGGCACCGGACGCTGGTGCCCTCGCTGCACGCCGACCCGCCGAACCCGGCGATCGACTGGGACGGGCTGCCGTTCCGCGTGCAGCGCGCGGCCGAGCCGTGGTCCGGCGATGTGCGGCGCGCGGGCGTCAGCGCGTTCGGTGCGGGTGGGGCGAACGGGCACGTGGTGCTCGAAGAGTTCCCCGCCCCGGAGCTGGTTCCTTCCACGGCGACCGGTCCGCAGGTGGTCCTGTTGTCGGCGAAGAAGGACGCCAACCTGCGGCGGCTCGCCCAGCGGTACCTGGACTTCCTCGGCACCGGCGAAGACCGCACGGCCGAGGTGCTGGCGGTGGCCGCGGAGCTGTTCGGCTTCCGGGCGGCCGAGCTGGACCCGTCGAGCAGGCTGGCGGACTGGGCGCTGGAGGCCGCCGACCTGCTGCGCTTCGAGCAGCACCTCGCCGAGCGGCTCGGAATCTCCGTGCGGCTGGACCTTAGTTCCACTGTGGACAGTCTGATCGGGACGAAGTACACGGGTCCTTCGCTCGCGGATCTCGCCTACAGCACGCAGGTCGGGCGGGACGCGCTGGAGGAGCGGGTCGCGTTTGTCGTCGAGTCGATTCCGGAACTCGGGGAGGCGCTGAGCCGGTTCGTCTCGACGGGCGAAGCAGTCCATCGCGGCACGGCCGGGCGCGAGGAAGCCCCGGCAGGCGGGTCCCTGGACGAACTGGCCGCCGCTTGGGTACGGGGTGCTTCGCCGGACTGGCGCGGGCTGCACATCGGTCCGCGACACAAGGTGGACCTGCCGCTTTACCCGTTCAGCGAGGTGCGGTGCTGGGTGGAAACCCAGGCCCCGGAAGTGCTGCACACCGTGCACTGGCAGCCCGCGCCGATCGAGCCCGTCGTAGCCGACGCCGGATCGGTGCTGGTGCTGCACGACGCGTCGACCCGTTCCCTGGCCGAACAACTCGCCGCGGTGCACGAGCCGGGGCAGGCCGTGCTCGCCGATCTGTCCGAAGTGGACTTCCCGATGCGGCCGCGCACGGTGTACTTCCTCGGCGGCCTGGCCGCGCACACCGACCTGGCCGGGGCCGAGGACGCCGGCGTGCTCTCGCTCCTGCGGTGGGCACGGCGGTTCGCCGCGCTCGACCGGCTCGACTGGAAGATCGTCACCAGCGGGATCTGGTCCGGGCAGGGCGCCTACGCCGCCGGGCTCGCCGGTGCGGCACGGGTGCTGGAGCACGAGCACACCGGCTGGTCGGCCGCGGTACTCGACTTCGAGGGCCCGATCCCGGCGGCGGTGGTCGCCGGAGAACCGGCCGCGCGGGGCGTCCGGGCGCGTTATGCCCACGGCGTCCGGTACCTGCCGGAACTGCGGGAAATCGAGCCCGGTTCGGGCGGTGGCGCGGAAATCCGGCCGGGCGGGGTCTACGTGATCATCGGCGGTGCCGGTGGGATCGGGCTGGAGGTCGCCCGCAAACTCGTCCGCGAGCGGGCGCGGGTCGCCGTGCTGGGGCGCAGCGAGCGGCCCGGCTTCGCCGAAGCGGGCGTCACTTACGTGCGCGCCGACGCCACCGACGAGACGAGCCTGCGAGGCGCGCTCGCCGAGGTGCACCAGCGGCTCGGGCGCGTGCACGGCGTCGTGCACGCCGCGCTGGTGCCCAGCGATCACCTCGTGCGCAACCTCGACGAGGACGTGGTCCGGGCGGGGCTGGCGGCGAAGTCGCGGATCAGCGTGAACCTGGCCGAGGTGTTCGCCGGGGAGCCGCTGGACTTCGTGGTGTTCTTCTCGTCCGCGCAGTCGTTCCTCGGTGATCCCGGCTTGGCCGCGTACGCCGCCGGGTCGACCTTCCAGGACTCCTTCGCGCACGCGCTGGACGCCCGGCTGCCGTGTGTCGTGCGGTCGATCGACTGGGGTTTCTGGGGAACCGCGGGCTCGATGGCCGACGGGCCGTACCGCGACCAGCTGACCAGGGCCGGGTTCGACTCGATCACGCCGGACAGCGGCTGGCGCACCGTGCTGCGCGCGCTGCGCGGCGAGCACGTCCAGGTGGTCGCGGTCCCCGGTGCGGACCGATTGCTGCGCAGGCTCGGCGTGCCCGCCGAGGCCGTCTCCCAGGAGGAACCCGTGACGCGTGCGTCCGCCATTCCGGATTTCCACGCGCTGGACCGGGAAATGGCCGCGGTGGCGGGCAGTTGGCTGCTGCGGATCGTCGACGAGCTGGGCGGGTGGACGCCCGGCCCGGCCCCGGCGGCCGAGGTGCTGCGGCGCATCGGCGTGACCGAGAAGTACCGGCGGCTCGGCGACAAGGTGCTGGACCTGGTGGCCGACGGCGGTTTCGTGGTGCGTGGCGCGGACGGGCTGACCCCGGAGCCCGGTGCGCTGGCCGCCGCCCGTCGCGGTGGCCACGAAGGCAGCCTGGACCGGCTCGCCGGGCAGCACCCGGAGTTCGCGGTGTTCGTGCGACTGCTGGCGCTGTGCCTTTCGCGGTACCCGGAACTGCTGCGCGGCGACCTGCTCGCCACCGACCTGCTGTTCCCGCGGTCCGGCACCTCGCTGATGGAGGGCGTCTACAAGGGCAACCCGATCAGCGACGTCTACAACGACGCGCTCAACGACACCGTGGTCGCCCACGTGGTCGCGCGGCTGCCCGAGCTGGCGGCCGGGGAGAAGGTGCGGATCCTGGAGGTGGGTTCGGGCACCGGCGGCACGTCCGCCGGGCTCGCCGCCGCGCTCGCGCCGCACGGTGAGCGGGTCGAGTACTTCTACACCGACCTGTCGGTCACCTTCCTCGAGCACGGGAAGCGGGAGTACGGCACGAAGTTCCCGTTCCTGCGGTTCAAGCGCCTCGACGCGGACCGCGAACTGGCCGCGCAGGGCTTCCCGCCGGGGGAGTTCGACCTGGTGATCGGCGCGAACGTGATCCACGCGACCAGGGACCTGCGGCGCACCCTCGGCAACCTGAAGGCGGCGCTGCGCCCGGGCGGGCGGATCGTGCTGAACGAACTGACCACGGTGACCGTCCAGGCGACGGTGACCTACGGCCTGTTCGAAGGCTGGTGGTCCCACGACGACACCGCCCTGCGCCTGCCCGGCTCACCCCTGCTCGACCTGGACGGCTGGACCCGCCTGCTCGGCGAACTCGGCTACCTGGAGGCCGCGGGGTGGCCCGCCGCTTCGGCGCAGAACTTCCAGCACGTCATCTCCGCCCGCAGCGACGGCACCCCCCTCACGACGGTGGCCGCCCCGGCGCGCTCGTCGGTCGCCTCACTGGGCCCGTTCGAACGGGACATCCTGGCGCTCACTTCGGAGGTCAGCGGCATCGCCGTCGCCGACCTGGACCTGACCCAGGACCTCGGCGACGTCGGCTTCGACTCGATCAGCTACAGCCTCCTGGCCACCCGGCTGAACGACCGGTTCGGCTTCGACCTGAGCCCCGCGATCTTCTACGAAACCGCCACCCTGCGCGCCCTGATCACCAAACTGGCCGCCGACCACCCCACGACCCTGGCGCACCACTACCCACCCACCCCCACCCCCGCCACACCCCCTCCCACCAGCCCCAACCCCACCTCCGAAGCTTCTGCGGGCAAAAGCATTTCCGCAGGTCAGAGCACTCCGGATGCTTTTGCGGGGAAAAGCATGTCGGGCCCCGAGGGCGGCGACGAGCCGATCGCGGTCATCGGGATGGCGGGTCTCCTGCCCGGCAGTGCCGACCTCGCGGAGTTCTGGCAGCACCTCCTCGACGGCGACGACCTGATCACCGAGGTCCCCGCCACCCGCTGGGACTGGCGCACCGCCTACGCCCGAGCCGGTGCCCCCGGCCCGGTCAACGGCCGCTGGGGCGGGTTCATCGACGGCGTCGAGTACTTCGACCCGCTGTTCTTCGGCATCTCCCCGGCCGAGGCCGAGGGCATGGACCCCCAGCAGCGCCTCTTCCTCCAGACCGTCTGGGCCGGGCTGGAGCGCGCGGGCATCGCGCCCGGCAGCCTCGCCGGGTCCGACACCGGGTTGTTCGTCGGCGTCGGCTCGAACGACTACCAGGAACTCCAGCAGGACGCGGGCCTGCTCGCCGACGCCTTCTCCGCCACCGCCAACGCGCACTCGATCCTGGTCAACCGCATCTCCTACCTGCTCGACCTCCGCGGCCCGAGCGAACCGGTGAACACCGGCTGCTCCTCGTCGCTGGTCGCGCTGCACCGCGCCGCCGAGGCGATCCGCCGCGGTGACTGCGACCTCGCCGTCGCCGGCGGGGTCAACCTGATCCTGTCCCCGCGCAACTACGTGCTGCTCAGCCGCACCGGCATGCTCAGCCCGGACGGCCGCTGCAAGACCTTCGACGCCTCGGCGAACGGGTTCGTCCGCGGCGAGGGGACCGGCGCGGTCGTGCTCACCACGCGCGAACGCGCCGAAGCCGGTGGCCACCGCGTGCTCGCCTGGCTCCGGGGCAGCGCGGTCAACCACGGCGGCCGGGCCCGGTCGCTGACCGCGCCGAACCCGGCGAGCCAGGCCGCGATGCTGGTCAAGGCCTACACCAGGGCGCGGATCGACCCGGCGACCGTCGGCTACATCGAGACCCACGGCACCGGCACCGAGCTGGGCGACCCGGTCGAGGTCAGCGGCCTGAAGACGGCGTTCGCCGAGCTGAGCGGCAGGGCGCCGGATGGCGCCTACTGCGCGCTCGGCGCGCTGAAGAGTTCGATCGGCCACCTCGAATCGGCGGCGGGCATCGCCGGGGTGCTCAAGGTGCTGCTCGCGATGGAGCACCGCACGCTGCCGCGGTCGCTGCACCTCAAGCAGCGGAACCCGTACCTGCAGCTCGACGGCAGCCCGTTCCGCCTGCTCACCAAGACCACGCCGTGGCAGCCGATGACCGGCGCCGATGGCCGGGAACTGCCGCGCCGGGCCGGGGTCAGCTCGTTCGGCTACGGCGGCGTCAACGCGCACGTTGTGCTGGAAGAAGCAGCCCAGCTACAGCCGTCGCCGCTGGCCGGGGTGCCGGTTGTGGTCGTGCTCTCGGCGAAGACGCCCGAGGCGCTGCGGGACTACGCCGCGCACCTGGAGGCGTTCGTCGAGGCCGAGCCGGACAGCTCGCTGCCCGATATCGCCTACACGCTGCAGGTCGGCCGGGACGCCATGCCTCACCGGCTGGCTGTGGTCGCCGGTTCACGCGCCGAACTGCTCGACGGTCTGCGGCGGTTCCGCGAGCAGGTGCCCGGCGACGCCGTCTTCACCGGGGTGGCCGGCGAGCACGCCGACACCTACGGCTCGCTGTTCAGCGGCGACGCCGGTGCCGAGTTCCTGCGCGCGATCCGCGCCGAGGGTGATCTCGGCAAGCTCGCGCGGCTGTGGACCACCGGACTGGACGTCGACTGGCGCGGTCTGGGCACCGGCAGGCTGATCCCGCTGCCCACCTATCCCTTCGCGCGGCGGCGCTGCTGGTTCACCGCCGCACCCCCCGCTCAGGTGCCCGCCGCACCCGCCCCCGTCCAGGTCGACGACCTCCTTCACCTGCCGGTTTGGGTGCCCGATCGGCTTTTGCCCGCAGAAGCTGGACAGGGTTTGGCGTGGGTGGTCGCGGCGGTTGACGCCGATCCGTTGGCCGACGCGCTCGAGTCGGCGCTCGCGCCCCGGCCCGTGGTGCGGGTCCGGCCTGACGCCGCGCTCCCGTCGCTGCCCGACCCGGCCGCGGTGTTCTTCCTCGGCGGCGTCGCCCGGCCGGACGACCGGCTCGTCGGCGACCAGCTGGCGTCGGTCGACGAGGCCGCCGAGACCGGTGTGCTCAGCCTCTTCCGGATCGTGCAGCACCTGTTCGCCCGGCCGACCGTGGCCCGTGACCTGGCGTTGACCGTGGTCAGCAGCGACGCGTGGCCGGTCGGCGGACGTCCGTCGGACAATCCGCACGGCGCGCAGCTCTGGGGCTTCGCGAAGTCGCTCCGGCGCGAGAACGCGGCGTGGCGGGTGGCCACCGTCGATGTCGGCTGGGCCGACCTGGCGCGGGACCCGGCCGCGGCCGCGAGGGCGGTGCTCGCCGTCGGAGGTGGCGCTGAGCTGGCGTTCCGGGACGGCACGCCGTACCGGCAGGTGCTCGAACCGGCCTCAGCCGTGCCCGTCGAATCGCCGCTGCGCGATGGCGGCGGCTACGTGATCGTCGGCGGGGCGGGCGAGATCGGCCTCGATGTCGCCGAGTTCCTCGTCCGGCGACACCGCGCTCGGGTGGCGCTGGTCGGCCGCAGTGAACTGACCGACGAGGTCCGCGCGCGCATCGCCGCCTTCGACCCCGAGGAGCAGCACGTCCGCTACTTCCGCGCGGACGCCGCCGACTCCGCCCGGCTGCGGTGGGTGGCGGAGGAGTTCGGCCAGGTGCACGGCGTGATCCACGCGGCCAACGTGCTGCGGGACCGGGCGCTGCACGCGGTCGACGAGGGCTGGTTCCGCGAGGGGCTGGAGTCCAAGACGAGGACGAGCGCGGCCCTGGTCGACGCGTTCGGCAAGGAACCGCTCGACTTCCTGCTGTTCTTCTCCTCGGTGCAGTCGTTCCTCGGCAACCCGGGGCAGAGCGGGTACGCCGCGGCCTGCGCGTTCCAGGACGCCTACGCGCACTACCTCGCCGCCGACCGGCCGTTCCCGGTGAAGGTCATCGACTGGGGTGCCTGGGGCGAACGCGGCCTGGCGGCGCGGTACCGGGACCGGCTGGACGAGGCCGGGGTGCGGCCGATCGCGGTGGAGCGCGGGGTGGCGGCCATGGTCGCCGCGCTGGGCCGCCCGGAGGTGCAGGTGGCCGTGGTCGACGGCACGCCGGAATTCCTCCGCACGCTGGGCGCGCCCGCGGTCGAGGAGGGTCGCCTGCTGGCGGACCTGCTCGGCTTGGTGCGCCAGGTGTCGAAGGCCGGTGCCGGTGAACTCGACGAGACCGCCGAACTGAGCCGCTTCGGCTTCGACTCGATCGCCTACACGCAGCTGAGCCACCTGTGCAACGAGGCGTTCGGCCTGGACCTGACGCCCGCCTTCTTCTACGGCATCTCCACCACCGCGGACCTGGCCGAAAAACTGGCCGAAGCCCACCCCGAGTCCCTGACCAGCTCGAACACCCCCGATCCTGCTTTAGCCCGCAAAAGCCTGCCGACCCCGGAGGCAGCCCGCCCCGAGCCGCTGACCAGCGAAAACGCGCCGGATCCTGCTTTTGCCCGCAAAAGCATGTCGGCCCCCGAGGCAGGCCCGAACGGGGTGGCGGCGGCCCCCGAATCCGCTCGCGGTCGCGGTCGCATGACAGGCGCGAACGGCGCGACGGTGCCCGATCCTGCGTTTGCCCGCGAAAGCCTGCGGCCCTCGGAGGCGATCTCCCACGAGTCGCTGACCAGGCGAAACGGACCCGAACCTGCTTTAGCCCGCAGAAGCATCCAGCCGGGCGGGGAGGCGTTGACCAGGCAGGACGCGGCCCAACCTGCGTTTGCCCGCGAAAGCATCCCGGTGGCTGTGGTGGGGATGGCGGGGATGCTGCCCCAGTCCGATGATCTTGACGAGTTCTGGGCCCACCTCGCCGCCGGCCGTGATCTGGTGACCGAGATCCCGGCTGATCGCTGGGACTGGCGTCGCATCTACGGGGACCCGGCGCCCGGCGAGTTCAAGACCCGCGCCAAGTGGGGTGGGTTTCTCCGCCGCGCGGATCTGTTCGATCCGCTCTTCTTCGGCATCTCGCCCCGCGAGGCCGAGGCCATGGACCCCCAGCACCGCCTGTTCCTCGAAGCGGTGTGGAGTTGCCTGGAGGATGCCGGCATCCGCCCGTCCTCGCTGGCGGGCACCGACACGGCGGTCTACCTCGGCAACGGCACCTACGACTACTTCGAGGTCCAGCACGCCTTCGGGGTCGCGCTCGACGGGTACAACACGGTCGGCCGCGCGCATTCGATCATGTCCAACCGCGTGTCCTACCTGCTCGACCTCCACGGCCCCAGCGAGACCATCGACACCGCCTGCTCCTCCTCGCTGGTGGCCATCCACCGCGGCGTCGAGGCCATTCGCCGCGGCGAGTGCGAGCTGGCCTTCGCGGGCGGCGTGAACGTGATCGCCTCGCCGACGCTGTTCGTCGACATGAGCCAGGCCGACCTCCTCAGCCCCGACGGCCGCTGCAAGACCTTCGACGCCGGGGCCGACGGCATCGCCCGCGCCGAGGGCGTCGGCGTGGTGCTGCTCAAGGCGCTCGACCGCGCGCTCGCCGACGGCGACGTGATCCACGGCGTCATCCGCGGCAGCGCGGTCAACCACGGCGGCCGCACCAACTCGCTCACCGCGCCCAACCCGGACGCGCAGGCCGCGGTGGTCGCGAAGGCGCACCGCGCCGCTGGGGTCGACCCTCGCACGATCACCTTCATCGAGACCCACGGCACCGGCACCTCGCTCGGCGACCCGGTCGAGATCGACGGCCTCAAGTCGGCGTTCCGCACGCTCTACGCCGAGGCCGGGATCGACGACGGCCCCGCCGGGCACTGCGCGCTCGGCGCGCTCAAGAGCAACATGGGGCACCTCGAAGCGGGCGCCGGTGTCGCGGGCCTGCTCAAGGTGCTGCTCGCGATGCGGCACGGCACGCTGCCCAAGAACCTGCACATCGACCAGGTCAACCCGTACATCCGCGTCGACGGCAGCCCGTTCCGCATCCTCCGCGAGGCCGAGCCGTGGCAGCGGCCGGAAGGTGCGCCACGGCGTGCCGGGGTCAGTTCGTTCGGCCTCGGCGGGGTCAACGCGCACCTGGTGGTCGAGGAGCACGTGACCGCCGAGGCCGAGCCGCAGGCCGGTCCCGACATCTTCGTGCTCTCCGCCAAGGACGACGACCGGCTTCGGGCTTACGCGCAGAAGTTCGCGAACTGGCTGGAGAACGCCGAGCCCGATTTCGCCGCGCTCGCCTACACCTTGCAGACCGGTCGTGAGGAGTTCGACCAGCGGCTCGCCATCGTCGCCGAGGACCTGGCGGACCTCACCAAGAAGCTCACCGCCTGGCTGAGCGGCGAGTCCGATGTGGACGGTGTAGTGGCAGGCGAGGCCGGTGCCGACGGCCTCATGCTCGAAGGGGAAGAAGGCCGCCAGTACCTCCGTGCGGTGCTCGCCGAGCGCAAGCTGGACAAGCTCGCCCGGCTCTGGACACGCGGCATCGCGGTGGACTGGTCCCTGCGCTGGGGCGACCAGGCGCCGCGGCGCATCCCGCTGCCCACCTACCCCTTCGCCCGCGAAAGCTACTGGATCACCCCCGGACCAGGCTTCGAGCAAGCCGAGCAAGCCGAACAAGCCGAGCAAAAGGAAGAAGTACCGCAGCAGCGGGAAAAGCCGGAAGGCAAAAAGCTCGAGCAGCGCGTGACCGAGCTGCTCGCCGGGCACCTCGGCGTGGCCCCGAACAAGCTGCGCCCGGACCGCAACCTCGCCGAACTCGGCGTGGACTCGCTCGGCCTGCGCCGGTTGAGCCGCGTGCTCGGCGCGGAGTTCGGCTGGGACATCCCGGCCCGCTTCTTCGCCACCGGCCAGTCGATCCGCCGGCTCACCGCGAAGCTCGTCGACACCTTCGGCGAACCGGTGGAACCCGAAGCAGCGGAAACCGAGCCCGAGAACGGCCAACCGCTGGCGGAGTTGTTGCGCGGCCTGCGCTCCGGCGACCTGGGTGTCGACGACGCCCTGCGGAAACTGCGAGGGGGAACTCCACGATGACCGTGGCTCTGAGGGACGTCCTCGAAGCCGTCGCGGCGGGCGAGCTGACCGAGGAGCAGGCCGCGCCGCTGGTGCGCGGGCTGCTCGACCCGGAACCCGTGCGGCAGTACCCGCTCAGCCGCGGGCAGGCCGCGCTGTGGGCCATCCACCAGAACGCCCCCGGCACCACCTCGTACAACCTGCCGCTGGCCCTGCGGCTGCGGCCGGACGTGGACCTCGACCGGCTGGAGCGCTCGCTGGCCGCGCTCGTCCGGCGGCACCCGGCGCTGCGGATCAACGTCGGCCTGCACCAGGGCCGCTTGGTCCAGACCATTGCCGACCGCGAGCTCACGGTCTCCCGCATCGATCTGCGTGAGGGCGACCTGATCACCCGCGTGCGTGAACTCGTGGACCAGCCGTTCGACCTGGAGCACGACCCGCTCTACCGGGTCTACTTCGCCGAAACCGCCGACGGGCCGTTGCTGCTGCTCGTCTTCCACCACCTGATCACCGATGGCGTGTCCAGCCACCTGCTCCTGCGTGACATCGTCGCGGGCTACGACGGCGCGGACCTCGGCGAGCCGGGCACGCCGTACGCGGAATTCGTCGCGTGGCAGGAAAAGCTGCTCGCCGGGCCGGAGGGCGAACGGCACCGCGCGCACTGGCTTCAAGCGCTCGCCGGACTTTCCAGCACCCCCGTCATCGAGCGGCTCGCCGACCACCGGCGTACCGGCGAATCCGCCTACACCGGCCGCAGCATCCAGCTCGATGTCCCCGCCGCCGACTGGAACCGCGTCAAGGAGACCGCCGCGCGCCTCGGCCTGACCCCGTTCAGCGTGGTGTTCGGGCTGTTCGCCGCGTTGCTGCACGAGCACAGCGGTGAGCGCGACATCTGCGTGCTCGTGCCCACCGACGGCCGTCCCGAACACCGGTTCGACCGCACGGTCGGCTACCTGATCAACCCGGTGGTGCTGCACGCCACCTGCGGCCCGGAGCTGACCCACGGCGAGCTGTTCGCCCAGGTGCAGGACCGGTTCCTCACCGCGGAGGACCACAGCGCGCTGCCGTTCGCGGTGGTCGTCGACGAGCTGCGCCGCGCCGGCGCGCCCGAGACCGCCTTCACCATCGGCTTCTACCTGCAGCAGGGTGTCGGCAAGGACCTGGACATGGCGGCCGGGCAGACGTTGTTCACCAGCGCCCTGCCGATGACCCAGGAGGGCGAATCGGACCTGGTCGTCGAGGTGGTCGTGCGGGACGAAGGCGCGCTCATCCACTTCAAGTACGACCCCGAGCTGTTCGAGCCGGCCACCGCGCGACGCCTCGCCCAGCAGTACCGCGACTCCCTCGGTGCCGTCGATCCCGCCCGCGAGTCCCGCCCCGTCACCGCCGTGGACCTGGTGCTGGCGCAGGCCGCCCGCACCCCGGACGCCCCCGCGATCACCGACGCGCGGACCACGCTGACCTACGCCGAACTCGCGACCCGAGTCGAAGCACTGGCCGCCCACCTGTGTGAACGCCACGCCCCGGGCTCGCTCATCGGCGTGCGCCTCGACCGGGACGCGGACCTGGTGGTCGCGTTGCTCGGCGTGCTGCGCGCGGGGTGCGCGTACGTGCCGCTCGACCCGGGTTTCCCGGCGGATCGGCTGGACTTCATCGTCGCCGACGCCGGTGCCGCGACCGTGCTCACCGCGACCGAGATGTCCGAAGTGGACTGGAAGCGTCCGGCCGCACCGGGGGAAACCGGCGAACTCGCGTACGTCCTCTACACGTCCGGCTCGACCGGCAAGCCCAAGGGTGTCGAGATCGGGCATGAGGCACTGGTCAACTTCCTCACCTCGATGGCGGCCGAACCCGGCTGCGGTCCCGATGACGAGCTGCTCGCGGTCACCACGGTCGGCTTCGACATCGCCGGGCTGGAACTGCTGCTCCCGCTGACCGTCGGCGCCCGGGTGCGGATCGTGCCCACCGAGGTCGCCCGGGACGGTGTCGCGCTGGCCGAACTGCTCGAAACCACGAACCCGACCCTCGTGCAGGCCACCCCGGCCACCTGGCAGATGCTGCTCGCGGCGGGCTGGACCCGGCCGATCCGCGGCAGGATCCTGTGCGGCGGCGAAGCGCTCACCCCGGAACTCGCCGCCCAGCTGCTCAGCCGCGGCGACGAGGTGTGGAACCTGTACGGCCCCACCGAAACCACGATCTGGTCCTCGGTCCGGCGGGTGCGCGAAGGCGAGCCGATCACCGTCGGCAGGCCGATCGCGAACACCACCTTCCACCTGCTCGACGAGCGGGGACACCCGGTGCCCACCGGAGAACGTGGTGAGCTGTACATCGGCGGACTCGGCGTCGCCCGCGGCTACCACGATCGACCCGAGCTGACCGCCGAGAAGTTCGTACCGGACACCTTCGCCGGTCACGGCAGGCTGTTCCGCACCGGTGACGCCGGGCGTTTCCGGCCGGACGGCGAACTGGAGCTGCTCGGCCGGGTCGACCGGCAGGTCAAGGTGCGTGGTTACCGGGTCGAACTCGGCGAGATCGAGGCCGCGCTGCGCAAGACCGGCTTGATCGACGAGGCACGCGTGCTGCTGCGCGAGGACTTCGCCGGGCACCAGGGACTCGTCGGTTTCGTCACCTCCCGCACCAGCGGCGAGCAGTGGGAAACCGAGTTGCGCCAACGGGTCGCGCAGTGGTTACCGGAGTACATGATCCCGTCGCGGCTGGTGCGGCTGGACCGGTTCCCGCAGACCCCGAACGCCAAGATCGACCTGAAACCGTTGCAGCAGCTGCCCATCGACGAACTCGTGACCGTCTACACCGGACAGACGCGGGACTTCGGTGACGGCCTGCGTGCCCTGGTGGCCGAGATCGCCGGGGTTCCGGTCGCCGACATCGCGGTGGACCGCCCGCTCGGCGACTACGGCTTCGACTCGATCCGCTTCACCCAGCTCAGCGTGGGGCTGCGGCGGCAGTACGACCTCGTCGTGCCGCCGACCACCTTCTACGGTCACCCCAGCATCGCCGAACTGGCCGCCCACCTGGGCAAACAGCGCCCCGCGACGGTCACCACCATCCCGGTGGAACCCGCGAAGGACGTCAGCGGCTACCCGCCCGTGGCGATCGTCGGCATCGGCGGGCGCCTGCCGGATTCGGACACCCTCGACGAGTTCTGGGCGCAGCTCGCGGCAGGCCGCGACTTCGTCCGCCCGTACCCGCTGGAGCGCGGTTTCTCCCGCTCGCTCTTCGCCCGGCACGGCGGTTCCGCGCACGACTACCGGGGTTCCTACCTGCGTGACGTCGAAGGCTTCGACGCTTCGCTGTTCCGGATTTCCCCACGTGAAGCGGCCCAGATGGACCCGCAACACCGGTTGCTGCTGCACGCCGCCCGCGAGGCGATCCAGGACGCCGGGTACCCGCCCGCCGCGCTGACCGGCTCGAAGACCGGCGTCTTCGTCGGCCTCAGCGGAGCCGACTACTTCAGCCTGCTCGGCCACGAACGCGAGACCGACGACCACTTCCTCGTCGGCAACGTGGCCTCCATCGCGTCCAACCGGATCTCCTACCTGTTCGACTTCCACGGCCAGAGCGCCACCTACGACACCGCCTGCTCCAGCTCGATGGTGGCGATCCACCGCGCAGCCCGGGCTTTGCAGCTCGGCGACTGCGAAGCCGCGCTGGCCGGGGGCGCGAACCTGCTGCTCTCGCCGTACGGCTTCAGCGGCCTCCGGCGCGCGGGCATGCTCAGCCCCGACGGCCGCTGCAAGACCTTCGACAGCCGGGCCGACGGCTACGGCCGTGGTGAGGGTGTCGTGCTGCTCATGCTGAAGCTGCTCGACCGCGCCCGCGCCGACGGCGATCCGGTGCACGGCGTGCTCATCGGGTCCGCGGAGAACCACGGCGGCCGCACGCATTCGCTGACCGTGCCGAGCCCGCGGGCGCAGGGCGAAGTGGTCGCCGCCGCACACCGGGCGGCCGGGGTTTCGCCCGCGTCCATCGGGTTCATCGAAACCCACGGCACCGGCACCCAGCTCGGCGACCCGATCGAAATCAACGGGTTGAAGGAAGCGTTCGGCACCCTGCTCGACGAGTGGGGGCTGCCCGCGTCGGCGGCGCGGATCGCGCTCGGTTCGGTCAAGTCGAACATCGGGCACCTGGAGGCGTCGGCGGGGGTGGCCGGGGTGGTCAAGGTGCTGCTCGCGATGCGGCACCGGACCCTGCCGGGTCTGGTCGACCTCACCGAGCCGAACCCGATGATCGAGCTTTCCGGTTCCCCGTTCGAACTCCAGCGCGCGACCACGCCGTGGACGCCCCGGTTCGGCGAGGACGGCACGCCACTGCCCCGGCGCGCCGGGGTCAGCTCGTTCGGCATGGGCGGCAGCAATGTGCACGTGGTACTCGAAGAGGCGGGACGTTGACCGTGCAGAAGAACCAGCTCGTGGTGCTCTCGGCCGCCGGTCCGGAGCAGCTGACCGCTTACACCGGGCTGTTGCTCGACTGGCTCGACGCGCATCCGGACGCCGCGCTCGCCGAGATCGCCTGCACCCTGCAGACCGGCCGCGAGCCGCTGCGTGAACGGCTGGCGGTGATCGCCGGTTCGGTCGCGGAACTGCGGCGGCGCCTGGCGAACTCGGAGGGCGTGCTGCGAGGCACCGCCGACGAGGGACGCCTGCCCGCTGACGCGACGGAACTCGAGGAGCTGGCCAGGCAGTGGGTGCGCGGGTCCGAAGTGGACTGGAACGCGCTGTACCCGGACGGGCGGCCCGCGCGGCTTTCCCTGCCGACACCGCCGTTCGCCACCAAGAAGTACTGGGTTCCCGAGCCCGCGGTCCAGGCCCGCCCGCTGCTCGGCGTGGCCACCGGCCCGGACAGCCGCGAGTTCGCCACCCGGCTGACCGGCGCCGAGTTCTTCCTGCGTGACCACGCCATCGGTGAGCTGAAGGTGCTGCCCGCGGTGGCCGCGCTGGAACTCGCCGCAGCCACCGCGGCGGGCGGCGGCCGGGTCCGGGGCATCGTGAACGTGCTGTGGTCGCGGCCGGTCCTGGTCACCCACGACCCGGTGGACGTGCGGGTCCGGCTCGCGCCGGCGCCCGAGGGCGTGGCGTACGAGATCCGGCACGGCGACGACCTGTGCTCGGCGGGCACGCTGCTGTTCGGCGAACCGGAGCAGGCCGCGCTGGCCGAGGTGACCGACCTGTCCGCGATCCGTGAGCGCTGCCCGCGGGTGCTCGACGGGCCGGAGTGCTACGAGGTCTTCGACCGGATGGGTGGCGGCTACGGCCCGAGCTTCCAGCCGTTGCGCTCGCTGGCCAGCCGTCCCGGTGAGGTGCTGGCCAGGGTCGAGGTGCCGGATGCGGCCGACCACACCCCGGAGGCGTTCACCCTGCACCCGTCCCTTTTGGACGGAATGCTCCAGGCCGCGTTGTGGACCGCCGCCGATCCCGGTGGTGACGGCCGTCGACGGCTCCCGTTCGCGCTGACCTCGCTGGAGATCGTCCGGCCGCTGCCGCGCCGGGGCTGGGTGCACGCGGTGCCGTCCGACCCGGACGCCCCGGCCGACGCCGAGCAGACCAGCCACGACCTGACCCTGCTCGACGACGACGGACGGCTCGTCCTGCGCATGCGCGGGCTGATGACCCGGGTGCTGCGCGCGGAGCACGCGCTGGTCACGACCGAGCAGGCCGAATCCGTGCGCACGCTGGCCTACACGCCGGTGTGGCGGCCCGCGCCCCTGGCCGAGCGGCCCGGCGCGGCCGATCCGGTGCTGGTGATCGGTGCCGACCCCACGCTCGCGGAAACCCTGGGCGGCCGCATGGTGCGGCCCGGTGGCAGCTTCACCGCGGACGGCGACGGCTGGCGGCTCCGGTTCGACGAGGAACAGGACTGGACCGCCCTGTTCGAGGAACTCAAACGCCGCGACGAGCAGCCCGCCGCGATCGTCTGGGACGCGATCTCGCTGCCTGCCGACCAGGGCCCGTTCGGGCAGGACGCGCGCCGCATGGCCAAGCTGTTCCGCGGCTGGTCACACGCCAAATTCGCCGGGCGCACGCGGTTGCTGTACTGCCACGCCGATCGGGGCGCACTCGACGACAGCCTCGCCGCCGCGCTCGACGGGCTGGCCAAGGCCGTCGCGAACGAGCAGCCCGCCTTCCTGGCCGCCGTGTTGACCTTGGCGCCGGAGGAAACCGGCGACCTCGCCGGGCACCTCGCCGCCGAACTCGGGGCCACCGAACACGAATTCGCCGTCTCACGTGCTGGTGGGGAACGGCGGGTCCGGCGCTGGGAGCCGGTCGAGGACTTCCAGCAGACCGGACTCGGACTGGCGGTCCGCGACGGCGGCGTCTACCTGATCACCGGTGGCCTCGGCGGACTCGGCCGCATCTTCGCCGCGCACCTGGCCGCGCACGGCCGCCCGCGGTTCGTGCTGACCGGGCGCTCACCCGAGCCGGGCCCCGGACTGGAAGCCCTGCGGCTGCAGGGGGTCGACGCCGTGTACTGGCCCGCTGACCTGGGTGAACCGGGTGCGGCCGGTCGGCTCGTCGAGCGCGTCCGCGACGAGTACGGCGCCCTGCACGGGGTCCTGCACCTGGCCGGGGTCACCCGCGACGGCTTCCTGTTGCGCAAGACCGAGGCCGAGTTCGACGAGGTGCTCGCGCCGAAGGTGCGCGGCACGATCGAACTGGACCGCGCGACCGCGGACTACCCGCTCGACTTCTTCGTGGTGTTCTCGTCGATGTCCGGCGTCGCGGGCACCCCCGGGCAGGCGGACTACGCCTTCGCCAACCGGTTCCTGGACTCGTTCGCGGGCTGGCGCGAGGCCCGCCGCCGCGAGGGCAGGCGCTCAGGCCGCACGATCTCCCTGCTGTGGTCCTTGTGGGCCGACGGCGGCATCCGCATGGAAATGGACGCCGCCGCGCAGGAGCGGATGGTCGAGCGAGCCGGGCTGGCGCCGCTGCCGACCAGCGCCGGGCTGGCCGCCTTCGACGCGGCGATCTCGCTGGACGCCGGGCAGGTGGTGATCGCCCGCGGGCGGCAGGAAAAGGTCGCCGAGCTGCTCGTCCACACGCCCAAGCTGACCGCGCCCGTCACAGCGGCGGCTCCGGCGCAGAGCTTGACCGCGCGCACCGAGGAGTTCCTGCGCGGCATCCTCGCCGGGGTGTTCGGCATGCCCGCCGAGGACCTGGACCCCGGCGTGGCGTTCGAGGCCTACGGCATCGACTCGATCCTGATCATGGACCTGACCAGGGTGCTGGAGGAGCACTTCGGCTCGGTCCCGAAGACGTTGTTCTTCGAGTACCAGGACTTGGCATCGATCACCGGCTACTTCGTCGAACGACACGCGGATACGCTCGCGGCGTTGCTGCCGTCCACTGTGGACGAGATCGCGCCCGAAGAGCCGGCGGCGGCAACGGAACCGGTCCGGTACGAGGTCCGCGAGAACGAGCCGATCGCGATCATCGGCATGAGCGCGCGCTTCGCCGGTTCCGACGACCTCGACGCGCTGTGGGAAAACCTGCGGGCCGGCCGGAACCTGATCACCGAGATCCCGGCGGACCGCTGGGACTGGCGCGACTACGACAACGCCACCGAGGCCGACCGCGCGGTGGAATACAGCCGCTGGGGCTCGTTCCTCGACGACATCGACAAGTTCGACCCGCTGTTCTTCGGCATCTCCCCGCGTGAGGCGGAGATCATCGACCCGCAGGAGCGGCTGTTCCTGGAAACCGCCTGGCACACCATCGAAGACGCCGGGTACACCCGCCAAGACCTGCGGACCGGCCGGGTCGGGGTCTACGTCGGCGCGATGTACGCGCTGTACCAGCTCTACGAAGCCGAAAACGGGCGGATTGCGGCGTCCTCGTACGCCTCGATCGCCAACCGCGTCTCGTACTCGCTCGGCCTCAACGGCCCGAGCCTCGCGGTGGACACCATGTGCTCGTCGGCGCTTTCGGCCATCCACCTGGCCATCGCCGACCTGCGCAACGGCGACACCGACCTGGCCATCGCCGGTGGGGTGAACCTGCACGTCCACCCGTACAAGTACCGGTTCCTCGGGCAGGGCCAGTTCACCTCCAGCGACGGGCTGTGCCGCAGCTTCGGCGAGGGCGGCGACGGCTATGTGCCCGGTGAGGGCGTCGGCGCGGTCCTGCTCAAGCCGCTGAGCAAGGCGATCGCCGACCGCGACCACGTCTACGGCACGATCCTGGGCAGCAGCGTCAACCACGGCGGCCGCACCAACGGGTTCACCGTGCCGAACCCGGTCGCGCAGGGCGACCTGATCGGCCGCGCGATCGAGGTGGCCGGGGTCGACCCAGCCTCGCTGTCCTATGTGGAGGCTCACGGCACCGGAACCTCGCTTGGTGACCCGGTGGAGATCCGGGGACTGAGCCGGGCGTTCGTCGATTCCGGGCTGGCCGCGGGCAGTGTGCCGATCGGCTCGGTGAAGTCGAACATCGGCCACCTGGAGTCGGCCGCGGGCATGGCCGCGCTCGGCAAGGTGCTGGCGCAGCTGCGGCACCGGCAGCTCGCGCCGTCCATCCACGCCGATCCGGTCAACCCCAACATCGACTGGGCGGACTCGCCGTTCTACGTGCAGCGCGAGGTTTCGCCGTGGACCGCGCCGGACGGTGGTCCGCTGCGGGCGGGCATCAGCTCGTTCGGTGCCGGTGGCGCGAACGCGCACCTGGTGATCTCCGAGGCTCCCTCGAAGCCGATTGTGTCCACTGTGGAGCAGGCTCGGTTGTTCCCGTTCTCGGCCAAGACCGTCGAACGGCTGGCCGTGCTCGCCGGTGAGTTCGCCGACTTCCTGGACGGTTCGCCGATCGACCCCGCCGATCTCGCGTTCACGCTGCAGGTCGGCCGGGAGGCGCTGGAGGAACGCGCCGTGTTCCAGGCGACGACGGTCGCTTCGCTGGTCACCTCGTTGCGGGCGTTCGCGGCCGGTCAGACCGGTGAGTGGTGGACCGGCACCGTCCGCGGCCGGACTTCGGGCGGCAAAGCGGAAATCGCGCCGGGCGATCTGGCTGGAGTCGCGCAGCAGTGGGTCCGTGGAGCGACGGTCGAGTGGGCACGGCTCGACGCGGGCGGCACGCGGATCCCGCTGCCCGGCTACCCGTTCGAGCGGTTGCGCTGCTGGATCACCGAGGGCGCGCCGAAGCAGCGCCGCGAGCTGGGCACGGCCACGACACCGACGTTGCTGGACCGGATCGACACCGACCTTTCGCTGGACGGCGGCCTCGCTTTCACCACCGATTTCGGCCCTGACCACCCGTTGATCCGGGACCACCGCGTCGGCGACCTGCACCTGCTGCCCGGGGTGGCGGCGCTGGAGATGGCCCGCGCGGCGGCCGAGGTCGCCACCGGGTCCGGCACGCGGCTGGTGCTGCGCAACGTCCGCTGGCTGCGGCCGCTGGTGGTCGGTGACCAGGCACGCACGTCCTGGCTGCGCCTGCGCCGGGTCGACGGCGGCACCTCGTTCACGCTGCTCGGCAAGGTCGACAACGCCACGGTCACCCTGGCGCAGGGCGACATCGAGCCGTTCAACGGTGACGACGGCGCGCCGGTGCGCATCGGTGAGGTCGAGGCTCGCTGCGCACAACGGGTCGACGGCACCGAGCTGTACGCCGATCTCGACCAAGCCGGGCTGGTTTACGGGCCGGCGTTGCGCGGCATCGACTGGATCGTTTGGGGCGCGGGCGAAGCGCTCGCGCGGATCGTCGTGCCCGAAGGCCTGGAGGGGTGCGGGCTGCCGCCCGCGCTGCTCGACAGCGCGCTTCACACCTTCGCCGTGCTGCGCGACCGGACGTCCGGCACGCCGATGGTGCCGTACGCGGTCGCGGCGGTCGAGGTACTGCGCCTGCCGGAACGGGTCGGCTACGCCCACGTGGTCCCGGCCGGGCCGGACCGCTACGACCTGACGCTGACCGACGAATCGGGCGCGGTGTGCGTGCGGATGCGTGACCTGGCTCTGCGGCCGGTCCAGGCGCCCGACGGCTTCACCCGGTCGGCCTCGCCCGCGGCGCTGGACGACCTGCTCTACGCCCCGGACTGGGTAGCCGAGCCGGACTCCGCCGTGACCGCGACCCCGGCGCGCGCTGCGTGGGTCATCCGTGACCGGTCGTCGGCACGACTGGCCGACGAGTTGGTGAAGTTGCTCGGCGGCAGCCCGCAGGTCGCGGAGCCCGCCGGGATCGACGCGCTCACCGGTGAGCCGGACGCCGTCTACCTGCTCCACGGCGCCGACACCGGGCGCCCGGACGATCTTGCCGCGCTGGAGGACAGCCAGCAACGTGGGGTTCTCACGCTGTTCCGCCTGGTCAAGCGCCTGCGTTCGGTGCGCTCGGTGCGGTTCGCCGTGGTCACCGAGGACGCGTGCGGGGTGCGCGAGGTGCGTGACCCGTTCGCCGCGAGCCTGCACGGGCTGACGCTGTCGCTCGCCCAGGAGTTTCCACAGTGGACTGTCTCGCTGCTCGACAGCTCGGTGGACGAGGAGCCGGCGGCGGTCGCGTCGCTGGTCACCGGCCTGCCTGGCACGGCGAGCCCGCTGGCCGTGCGCGGTGGCGTGGTGCACCGGCGGCGGTTACTGCCCGTCGCACCGTCCACTTCGGAGGCGCGATTCCGCCGTGGCGGCGTCTACCTGATCCTCGGCGGAGCCGGGGGAATCGGGCTGGAACTGACCGAGTGGCTGGTGCGGGAGTTCGGCGCGAAGGTGGTGCTGGTCGGCCGCAGCGAACTGGACGAGGCCAAGCGGCAGCGGCTCCAGGCACTCGGGCCGGTGTCCTACCGGCGCGCGGACGCCGGTGACGCTCATGCGCTGAGCGAGGTCGTGCAGGAGGTCATCGCGGAACACGGTGCCCTGCACGGCGTCTTCCACTCGACCATCGTGCTGCGGGACCAGCTGCTGCAGAACATGGACGAGGGCACGTTCCGGGCCGCCCTGGACGCGAAAACCAAGGTCAGCGTGGCCCTGCTGGCCGCGGTCGGCTCGGTGCCGCTGGACTTCGTGCTGTTCTTCTCGTCGGCGGTGGCGTTGTCCGGCAGCGCCGGGCAGAGCAACTACGCGGCGGGCAGCACCTTCGAGGACGCCTTCGCGCACTTCCTCGGCACGCGGCTGGACGCCGTGGTCCGGGTGATCAACTGGGGGTTCTGGGGCACGGTCGGCATCGTCGCGCAGGATCACTACCGGGAGCGGCTGGCCCGCCAGGGCATCTTCTCGCTCGACCCGGCCGAGGGCATGGCCGCCGTCGAGCACGTGCTCGGGCACGCCGAGCCGCAGGTGGTGGTCACCAAGGCCAGCCGCGAGGTGCTGGCCACGGCGGGCGTGGAGTTCCCGGCCGGGGAGTGGGGCCCGCTGGACGAACTCGCCGCACTGCCACCGGTTCCGCGGCTGCTCACCGAAGCCGACGACGCCACCCTCGACCGGATCATGCTGGACTGGCTGTGGACGCTGTTCCGCGCGCAGGGCGTGTTCACCGGCGAGGCCGAACGCTGGACGGCCGCGTCACTCGCGGCGCGGATCGGGGTGCAGGACAAGCAGCAGCGGCTGTTCGCCGAACTGCTGCGCGTGCTGACGGTCGGCGGCTACCTGACGGAATCCGGTGGCGAGCTGCGTGTCGCCGGACGTCCGGTGGCCGGTGACCCGGAACGCGAGCTGGCCGAGCTGTGCGCTGAGACCCCCGCGTTGAACCGGTTCGATGTGCTGTTGGTGCCGTGCATGCAGAACCTCTTCGGTGTTCTGCGAGGCGAAGTCCGGGCCACCGATGTGATGTTCCCGGGCGGGTCCACGGCGCTGGTCGAAGGGGCCTACCGGGGAAGCCCGGTGGTGGACCGCGCGAACCACCTGGTCACCTCGGCGGTGCGGGGCCGCGTCGCCGGGCAGCCGTTGCGGGTGCTGGAAATCGGCGCGGGCACCGGCGGGACCACCGCCGAGGTGCTGCCCGCCCTCGCCGGAACCCCCGATGTCCGTTACGTCTACACCGACATTTCGATGGCTTTCCTGCGACACGGCCGTGAGCGCTTCGGTGCGGATTACCCGTTCGTCGAGTTCAAAACCTTGGACGTCAGCCGTGATCTGGGCGCGCAAGGCTTCACGCCCGGCGAATTCGACTTGGTGATCGCGGCGAACGTGCTGCACGCGACCGGCGACCTGCTCGACACCCTCGGTCGTGTGGTCGACCTGCTCGCCGACGGTGGCTGGCTGGTGCTCAACGAAGCCAGCAAGAACGTCATCACCGCGACCCTCACCTTCGGCCTGCTGGACGGCTGGTGGTTGAACACCGACGCACACCTACGCCTCCCAGGTTCACCTTTGCTTTCCGGCGACGGCTGGCGTCACGCCCTGGATTTGGCCGGTTTCTCGCGCAGCAAGGCGATGCCCGCGGATGAGGGACACACGCAGCATGTGGTGGTCGCGGAAAAGGCCGCTGCTTCTGTTGCTGATTCGTCGGTGCTGGAATTTGTGCGCAGCGCTTTCCGCGAGGTACTCCAGGTCCCGGACGAACGCCTTTTCGAGGATGAAACCTACGAAAACTTCGGCATCGATTCGCTGACTTCCTCCCAGGTAGTCGACCGGCTTACGACGGTGGTGCCGGAACTACCGGCCACCCTGCTCTTCGAATACCCGACCATCCGCGAACTGGTCGACTACTTCACCACCCACCACGCCGCCCACTTCACCCCCACCCCGACCACCCCGGCCGCCCCGGCCGCCATCATCCCGGCCGCCACCGCCCCACCAGCCGCCCCCATCTTGGCGGCTACCAACCCGGCCGCTGGCACCACCTCGGCCGCGGTGACCCCGGCAACCATCACCCCCTCGGCCGCGATCGCCAGCCCAGCCGCCGCCAAACCGGCTGCCATCACCGGCCCGGCCGCGGTCACCAGCCCGGTGAGTCCGTCGGCCCATCCCGCCGACAAAATCGCGATCATCGGCGTCGCCGGGCGTTATCCCGGTGCCCGCGATCTCGGCACCTTCTGGCACAACCTCCGCACCGGCCGCGACTCGGTGACCGAAGTACCCGCGGACCGCTGGAACTGGCGCGACCGCAGCGAAGTCGCAGGCACCCCGATCAGCCGCTGGGGCGGCTTCCTCGACGGCATCGCCGAGTTCGACCCCAAGTTCTTCCAGATGTCCAAGCGCGAGGCCGAATACACCGACCCCCAAGAGCGCCTCTTCCTCCAAACCGCCTGGGAAACCCTGGAGGACGGCGGCTATCCGCGCGCACGCCTGCGTGGCTCGTCGGTCGGCGTCTACGTCGGCGTGATGTACGGCCACTACCAGCTCGTCGAAAACTCCGACGGCATCGCCGGCGGCATGGGCTACTCGTCCATCGCGAACCGGGTGTCCTACTTCTTCGACTTCCAGGGTCCCAGCCTCGCCGTCGACACCATGTGCTCGTCCTCGCTGACCGCGCTCCACCTGGCCTGCGAGGCGCTCCGGCTCGGCGAGATCGACTACGCGCTGGCCGGTGGCGTCAACCTGACCCCGCACCCGCGCAAGTACACCCAGCTCGCCACCGGCGGCTTCACCTCGTCGGACGGCCGCTGCCGCAGCTTCGGCGACGGGGGCGACGGCATGGTGCCGGGCGAGGGCGTCGGCGCGGTGCTGCTCAAGCCGCTGGCCGCGGCCGAACGCGACGGCGATCGCATCCTCGGCGTGGTGCTCGGCAGCGCGGTCAACCACGGCGGCAAGACCGGCGGGTTCGCCGTGCCCAACCCGCAGGCGCAGGGCCGGTTGATCGGCAAAGCGCTGGAACAGGCCGGGGTCGAGCCGCAGTCGGTGTCCTATGTGGAGGCTCACGGCACCGGGACCGCGCTCGGTGACCCGGCGGAGATGGCCGGTCTGACGCGGGCGTTCGGGACGGACGGCCCGAAGATCGCGCTCGGTTCGCTGAAGTCGAATGTCGGGCACCTGGAGTCGGCGGCCGGGATCGGCGCGCTGACCAAGGTGCTGCTGCAACTACGGCACCGGGAACTCGTGCCTTCGCTGCACGCCGACCGGCTGAACCAGAAGATCGACTGGTCGTCGGTGCCGTTCGAGGTGCAGCGCTCGCATTCGCCTTGGACGGGCAGCACGCCGCTGCGGGCCGGGGTGAGCGCCTTCGGTGCCGGTGGTTCGAACGCACACCTTGTGGTCGAGGAGTACCCGGAACCCGCGCGCACGACGGCGTCCGGTGAGCTGCTCTTCGTTTTCTCGGCGCAGAACCAGGACCGCTTGCGTGCGGTCGCCACGGACATGGTCGAGTTCCTCGGCCGTGGCGGTGCCGATCCCGCACGGGCCGCGGAACTGGCGGGAGTGCCCGGTGCCTCGGCGGACGAGACGCTCGCCGAACTGGGGCTGGACCCGACCGAGCTGATGCGCCTGGTGGGCGCCGGTGGCGCGGTGCACGAGGGCACCACGTTGCGGCAGCTCGCCGCCATGCTGCCCGGATCGTCCGATGTGGACTTGACCAGGGTGGCGTTCACCCTGCAGGCCGGTCGTGAAGCGATGGGCGAGCGGCTCGCGATCGTCGCCTCCACTGTGGACTCACTCCTGGCTTCGCTACGGGCATTCCTCGATGGCGCGCAGGACTCCGCGAGTCAGACCGGTTCCGTGCGGGCCGAGTCCTGGCTGAACCCGCGTCCCGCACGACCCGACGGCGGCCTCCACGAGCTGGCTCGTCGCTGGACCGCGGGCGAGGAGTTCGACTGGTTCGCGCTCTACCCGTCGCGCCCGGCCCCGATCTCGCTGCCGACCTACCCCTTCGAGCGGGTCCACTGCTGGATCCCCGAACGCGCCCAGGCGGCTCCGGCGACCCCGTCGGTGGACGTGCGGGGGCGGGTACTGGACGCGCTTTCCGAGATCACCGGCTTCCCCGCCGGCGAACTCGACCCCGACCGGACCTTCGGTGAGCACGGGCTCGACTCGCTCAGCCTGGTCAAGCTCGCCGAACTGCTCGGCGACGCGCTCGGCGTGCCGTTGACACCGGACGTGTTCCTCGCCGCGCCGACGGTCACCGCGCTGACCGAACGGCTGCGTGACGAACACACGTTCACCGCCCCCGAGCCCGCCCCGGCACCCGCGGCCGCCGACGACCCGGTGGTGATCGTCGGCATGGCCGGGGTGCTGCCGGGCGGTCGTGACCTGGAGTCGTTCTGGGCGGCCGCCGAGCGCGGCGAGGACCTGATCGGCGAAATCCCGGCGGACCGCTGGGACTGGCGCGAGTTCTACGGCGACCCGGCCGAGCGTGCGGACCGCACCCGGGTGAACCGGGCCGGGTTCATGCCGGAGATCGACAAGTTCGATCCGCTGTTCTTCGGCATCTCCGCGCGCGAGGCGAAGTGGATGGACCCGCGGCAGCGGCTGCTGCTGCAGACGGTGTGGAGCGCGCTGGAGGACGGCGGCATCGACCCGCGCTCGCTGGCCGGTTCGCGGACCGGGCTGTTCGTCGGGGTCGGGCCGTCGGAGTACGCCGAGCTGATCCAGCGGTCCGGCGTGCCGGTGGACGCCTACGCCTCGACCGGGCTCACGCCGTCGATGCTGGCGAACCGGATCTCGTACCACTTCGACTTCCACGGACCGAGCGAACCGGTCGACACTGCGTGCTCCAGTTCGCTGGTCGCGCTGCACCGCGCCGCCGAAGCGATCGAACTGGGGCACTGCGAGACGGTGATCGCGGGCGGGGTGAGCGTGCTGCTCTCACCGGTCAGCTTCGCTTCGCTGGAACGCGCGGGCATGCTCAGCCCGGACGGCGTGGGCCGGGCGTTCGACGCCGAAGCCGCGGGTTACGTGCGTGGTGAGGGCGTCGGCGCCGTGGTGCTGAAGCGGCTGAGCCGCGCGCTCGCCGACGGCAACCCGATCCACGCCGTGCTGCGTGGCGTGGCGATCAACCACGGTGGCCGCTCCAACTCGCTCACCGCCCCCAACCCCGCCGCCCAGGCCGACGTGATTCTGCGGGCAAATGCCGAATCGGGCGTCGACCCGTCGACGATCGGCTACATCGAGACGCACGGCACCGGCACGATGATCGGGGACCCGGCCGAGGTCAACGGCCTGCGCGAGGCGTTCACCGAGCTGTACCGGCGGTGGGACAAGCCGATGCCCGCGGAACCGACGTGCGCGCTGGTGGCGCTGAAGAACGTGATCGGGCACCTGGAGCCCGCCGCCGGGATCGCCGGGTTGCTGCGGGCCCTGCTCGCGCTGCGGCACCGGCGGATCCCGGGGAACCCGAACGTGCGGGAGCTGAACTCGTACCTGCGGCTCGACGGTTCGCCGTTCCACGTGCCGACCGAAAGCGCCGACTGGCCTGCCCCCGACGGCGCGCCGCGGCGGGCGGGCCTCAGCTCGTTCGGCTACGGCGGCGTGAACGCGCACGTGGTGCTGGAGGAGTACGCGGCACCGGCGCCGGTCGCCGTGGACGAACCCCTGGTGTTCACCTTCTCCGCGAAAGACCCCGAACGCCTGCGTGCCTACGTGGCGGCTTTCGCGGCCTCAAGCGCGTGGACCGAGGACCTCGCGGGCGCCGCCTACACCCTGCAGGTGGGCCGCCCCGACTTCCCCGAACGCCTCGCCTTCGTCGCCCGCACCCCCGACGAAACCCGCTCCCACCTGCACGAATACCTCCAGAATGCTTTTGCGGGCAAAAGCATCGGGCGGGTCGAGCGCGGGGTCAGCGCGCCTCGGATCACTTCGGGCACGCCCGAGGAACTGGCCGAGGCATGGGTGCGCGGCGCCGAGGTCGACTGGGCTGCCACCTACCGCCGGACGCCGCGGCTGCGGTCCCTGCCGACCTACCCGTTCGCGGCCGACCGGCACTGGTTCACCAGCACGCCGGAATCCCCGGTGACCTGCTTCTCCACCGACTGGGAGCCCGCCGAACCGGTGGCCGCCGAGCCGGTGCGCGAGCCGGTGCTGGTGTTCGCGCGTCAGCCGGTCCCGCTCGGCGACACGACCGTGCTGGTGCGTCCCGGCGACGGCTTCCGCGAGCTGCCGGACCGGGTCTTCGAGATCGCGCCGGACCGGCCGGAGGACTACGAACGCCTGCTGACCGCGGTGTCCGGCCTGGGCGTGCGACGGGTCGCGCACCTGTGGTCGCTGACCGGCGGCCCGGGGCACGAATCGCTGTTCCTGCTGCTCAGGGCGGCCATGAAGGTATCGGGCGTGACCCTGGACCGCATCCAGGTCGGTACGCCGGACGTACTCCCGCACGCCGAGATGTGGGGCGGGTTCGCGGGCTCGCTGCGGGCCATCGCGCCGGAGGCCACCTTCAACGTGATCCGCTTGGACGGCGGCGAGCAGGATCCACGGCTGCTCGCGGAGCTGTCCGCCGGCGCCCTCGACACCACGATGGTCCGCCACCACGGCCCCACCCGCCTCACCCCCACCGCCCGCAAGCTTCTGCGGGCAAATGCAGGTTCGCCCCTTCGCGAGGGGGCAACGTACCTGGTCAGCGGGGGTATGGGTGGTCTGGGGATCCGGCTCGCGAGCATGCTGGCCAAGCAGTACGGCGCCCGGATCGCGCTCGTCGGCCGGTCCCCGCTGGACGCGGAAAAGCAGGCCCGGTTGGCCGAACTCCGCGCCCTCGGCGGCGAGGTCGAGTACTTCTCCGGCGCGGTGGACGACCGCGACCGCATGGCGGCCGTGGTCGCCGAGGTGAAGGCCCGCTGGGGCGCGCTGCACGGCGTGTTCCACCTGGCCGGGACGGTCAGCGGCCACCCGCTGCCCGGCAAGGACCTGGCCGAGTACCGCGAGCAGTTGCGCCCGCGGATCGGCGGGCCGACCGTGCTCGACGAGGTCACACGGGACGAACCGCTGGACCTGTTCGTGCTGTATTCGTCGATCGCCGGGCACCTCGGTGACTACGGGCTGGTCGACTACGGCGTCGGCGCGCGGTTCCTGGACGGGTTCGCCGGCTGGCGCGAGCAGCGCCGGGCCGCCGGGGAGCGGCAGGGGCACACGGTCTCGATCGGCTGGCCGATGTGGCGGGACGGCGGCATGCATGTCGACGCCGAAGACGAGCAGCGCTACCTCACGGCCACCGGCTTCCGCTACCTGAGCGACGCCGAAGGTGAGCGAGCACTCGACTTCGCCCTTCGAGCTGGCCGAACCCAGCTCGTCGTGCTGCCCGGCGACCCAGCCCGCATGACCACCCTGATCACCACCTCCACCACCCCCAACCCCCGGAAAGCTTTTGCGGGCAAAAGCCGATCGGTCCCCGCGGCGGCGTCCTCACCTGGGAAAACGCGGTCGGCGGTGGAGGAGGTGCGTGAGCTGATCTCCGGCATCCTGGACACTCCGGTCAAAGCGCTCGAACTGGATGCGGGCTTCGGTGAATACGGCCTCGACTCGTTCGGGCTGAAGACGCTGTCGATCGAGCTGGAGGAGCGGTACGGCGTCGACGTGCCGACCACCACGCTGTTCGGCGCCAACACCATCGCCAAGCTGGCGGCCCACCTGACCGCCGAGTTCGGCGACGACCTGTTCACCACGACCACCGAGACCCCGGAACCGACACCGATATCGACACCGGCACCGGCTCCCGAGCCGGTCAGGCAGGTCCCGGCGGCCAACGAGCCCATCGCGATCATCGGCATGAGCGGCCGGTTCCCCGGCTCGCCCGACCTCGACGGCTTCTGGCGCGACCTCGACCGCGGCCAGGACCTCATCACCGAGACCCCGCCCGAGCGCTGGGACTGGCGTGAGCTGGCCGAACGCTTCGAGGGCACGGCCCGCTGGGGCGGCTTCCTCGACCGCGTCGACGAGTTCGACTCGCTGTTCTTCAAGATCTCGCCGCTCGAAGCCGAGGTGATGGACCCGCAGCACCGCCTGTTCCTCGAGCACGCGTGGAAGGCGATCGAGGACGCGGCCTGCCGCGCGGACCAGCTGGCCGGGCGTGCGGTGTCGGTGTTCGTCGGCACGCAGTTCACCGATTACGAGGCGATGGTCCTCGGCGGTGGCGGCGACGGGGCGAACGCCTACGCCGGCACCGGCCTCGCCCGGACCATGCTGGCCAACCGCCTGTCGTACCTGCTCGACCTGCGCGGACCCAGCGAAAGCATCGACACCGCCTGCTCCAGTTCGCTGGTCGCGGTGCACCGCGCGGTGAAGTCGCTGCGCTCGGGCGAGACGGAACTGTCGATCGTCGGCGGGGTCAGCCTGATCCTGGCGCCGCAGACGGTGGTTGCCGGGAACCAGCTCGGCGTGCTCTCGCCGGACGGCCGCTGCAAGACGATGGACGCGAGCGCCGACGGTTACGTCAAGGGCGAGGGCGTCGCGGCGCTGGTGCTGAAGCCGTTGTCGCGTGCTCTCGCCGACGGCGACCGCGTGCACGCCGTCATCCGGGGCAGCGCGGTCGGGCACGGCGGGCACGCCAGCTCGCTGACCGCGCCGAACCCGGAAGCGCAGGCTGACCTGCTGGTGGAGGCCTACCGGGACGCCGGGGTGCCGCTCGAATCGGTCTCCTACCTGGAGTTGCACGGCACCGGCACCGAACTGGGCGACCCGATCGAGATCGAGGCCATCCAGGCCGCGAACCGGCGGCTCGCGACCGGCGCCGAGGCGGTGGCCTGCGGGCTGGGCACGGTGAAGAGCAACATCGGGCACCTGGAACCGGCGGCCGGGGTGGCCGGGATGCTCAAGGTCATCCTCGCCATGCGGCACCGGCGACTGCCCGCGACGCTGCACGTCGAGCGGCTGAACCCGCTGATCCGCATCGAAGGCACCCGGTTCTCGCCGGTCCTGGAGTCCCGGGAATGGCCGTCCGACGGGGTGCGCCGCGCGGGCGTCAGCTCGTTCGGCTTCGGCGGGGTGAACTCGCACGTTGTGCTGGAAGAAGCTGGTCCGATGGCGCTGACCAGCGCAAATGGGCCGCAGTTGGTCGTCCTGTCGGCCCGGACCGCGGACCGGCTGCGGGCCTACGCGGCCGAGGTGGCGGACTTCCTCGGCGAGACGTCGGCCGACCTGGATTCGCTGGCCTACACCTCGCAGGTGGGCCGGGTGCCGATGACTGAGCGGCTGGCCGTCGTGGCGACCTCGGTGCCGGAACTGCGGGACGCGCTCGCCGCTTTCGTGGCAGGCCGCTCGGGCGGGTTCGTCGCGGGAAGCGCCGGGGCGCAGCAGGGCTGGCTGGCCGAACCGGAGGGGCAGGACTACCTGCGCCGGATGGTCGAAGAGCGGGACCTGAACCGGCTCGCGCGGATGTGGGTGGACGGTGCCGAGCTCGACTTCGGCGCTCTGCACACCTCGCCGCCCGCGAAGACCTCCATGCCGACCTACCCCTTCGAACCCGCCCGCCACTGGCTGGGCGGCGCCACCCCCACCACCCCGGCCGAGGGCACCTTCCTCACCAAAACCTGGCACCCCGACCTGTCCGTTTCGCCCGATCATGCTTTTGCCCGCAAAAGCATGTCGGTGCTCGTTCTCGCAGGTGAGGGCGTTGCGCGGGTGGCGCGTGAGCTGTTCGACGGGGCGACCGTGGTCGTCCTGAGCGAGGCGGAGGACGCTGATCCGGAGGTCGGGAAGCGCCTCCTGAACGAGGCCGATCAGTACGACGGGGTCATCGATCTCACCGACCTCACCCGGCCCGGCGAGGTCGTCGGTGACGGGTTCCGGGAGAGCTGGGCGCGGGTCACGCTCCTCCAGGAACTCATCGCCCGGTTCCGCTCGCGGGGCCTGTTCTACCTGCACTTCACCCGAGGCCTGACCACCTTCCGCGCCGACGACCCGACCCTGCGCGGAGCGGCTTTCGCGGGCTTGTGCCGGTTGCTGCCCGGCGAGTACCGCGGCCTGAACGGCCGGACGATCGACGTGGACGAGGCCTGCCTCGACGCGGCGATGCTGCGAGCCGTGATCAACGCCGAGCTGGCGGCTGACCCGCAGGTCACGGAGTCGTGCGTGCGCGACGGCGTCCGCTACCTCCCGGCCATGGAACCCCTCGACACCCCCGAACCTGCTTTTGCCCGCAAAAGCCGAACGGTGCTGGTCACCGGGGGGACGGGGGCGCTGGGCAGGCTCGCCGCGGCCGATCTGATCGAGCGCGGCACCGAGAACCTGGTGCTCCTGGGGCGGCGGCCGCTGCCCGAGCGGGCGCGCTGGGAGCAGCTGTGTGCCGAGCCGGGCACCGATCCCGAGCTGGTCACGCGGCTGCGCGGCCTGCTCGACCTCGAACGTCCTGGCGTTCGCATCCGCGTGGAGGCCGGTCGTCTGGACGACGGCGACTGGCTGCGGCGGACGCTCGCCGAGGTCCGGGCGGAGTTCGGGCCGATCGAGGGGGTCGTGCACTGCGCCGGCCTGGGCGTGATGGACAACCCGGCCTTCGTCGGCAAGCGGGTCGACCAGATGCGTGCCGTGCTGGAGCCGAAGGTCGCCGGTCTGCGTGAGCTGGCCGACGCCTGTTCGGCCGATCCCGTGCGGTTCTTCGTGCTGTATTCGTCGATCGCCGCGCAGGTGCCGCTGCTCGCCGCGGGCATGAGCGACTACGCGATGGCCAACGCCTTCCTCGACCGGTTCGCCGAGTATCAGGCCGCCACCGGCCGCCCCTGGTTCCGGTCGCTGCAGTGGCCGAGCTGGCGCGCGAACGGTATGCCCGAGGTCCACACCGATCCCTACCGCGACCTGGGGATCCGTCTTTTGCCCGCAGAAGCTGGTTTGGGGCTTTTGCGCAGGTCGGAGGGGGTGCGTGGGGCGGCGGTGTGCTTGCCTTGCCAGGTTGAGCCGGGTGTGTTCGACGTCACTCGATTGCTCCGCGTGCCGCCGCGGGTGGCTCGGGTGGAGAGCGCGCCGGTGGCTGAACCGAAGGCGCCGGTGAGCGGGCTCCTCGCCCGGTTGACCGAGGTGTTCGAGGGGCAGTTGCGCCTCACCGGCATCGACCCGGACACCGGGTTCGCCGACCTCGGCGTCGACTCGATCATGATCGCCCAGCTGATGGCCGTGCTCGAACGCGAGCTGGGCATCGTGGCCGAGCCGTCCGCCTTCCTGGAGAACCCGACCCTGCGCGGCCTCGCCGGGCACCTCGAAGGCGACTACCAGCCGGTCGCACCCGCCCCGGCCAAGGAGCCCGCGAAAACCGGCGGCCGGATCGCGATCATCGGCATCGCCGCGCACTTCCCCGGCGCCCCCGACAAGGACACCTACTGGCGCAACCTGCTCGACGGCGTCGATTCCATCACCGAAGTGCCGGAGTCGCGTTGGGACGCCCGGCGCTTCTACGCACCGGAGTACGCCCCCGGCAAATCGGTCAGCAAATGGGGCGGCTTCCTCGACGGCATCGAGGACTTCGACCCGGCCTACTTCCGGATCGAGGAGTCCGCGGCCGCCCAGGTCGACCCGCTGATGCGCCAGTTCCTCGAGGTCACCGCCGAATGCCTGGCCGACGCCGGGTACGCGGCCGAGGAGGTCGCCGGTCGCCGGGTCGGCGTGTTCGCCGGCTCGCGCACCTCGAACTTCGGCGCGCACCACACCGAAGCGGGCAAGGACAGCATCAGCGGGATGGCGCAGAACTTCATCGCCGCCCACGTCTCGCACTTCCTCGATGTGCGCGGACCCAACCTGGTGGTCGACTCGGCCTGCTCGTCTTCGCTGGTCAGCGTGCACCTCGCGGCGCAGAGCCTGCGGCTCGGCGAATGCGAGATGGCGCTCGCCGGCGGGGTCGAGATCCTGCTCGACGAGATCCCGTTCGTCGGCATGAGCGAGGGCCGCGCGCTGTCCCCGACCGGCCGCTGCCACACCTTCGACGAACGCGCCGACGGCATCGTGCTCGGCGAAGGCGCCGGTGCGCTGCTGCTCAAGCGCCTCGACGACGCCCTGCGCGACGGCGACCGCGTCTACGCGGTGCTCGACGGCGGCGCGGTCAACAACGACGGCCGCACGATGGGCATCACCACGCCGAACCCGGAGGCCCAGCGCGAGGTCATCCGCGACGCGCTCGACGCGGCCGGGGTCTCGGCGGCCGACATCGGTTACGTCGAAGCCCACGGCACCGGCACCCGCATCGGCGACCCGATGGAGCTCAAGGCGCTGACCGAGGTCTTCCGCGCGGACACCGCCGACCTCGGCTTCTGCGGGGTCGGGAGCGTGAAGACCAACGTCGGGCACCTGCTCAGCGCGGCAGGCATCGCCGGGTTGATCAAGGTGGTGCTGGCCGTGCGCGAGGGACAGCTACCGCCGACGTTGCACTGCGAAACCACCAACCGCCGGTTCCGGTTCGAGGACTCGCCGCTGTACCCGGTGCGGGTCGCGCAGCCGTGGACGGCCAGGGGCGAGCGGCGGCTGGCCGGGATCAGCTCGTTCGGCTTCGGCGGCACCAACGCGCACCTGATCGTCGGCGAAGCACCCGCGCACACGCCGCGGCGCGTCCCGCTGCCGCCGATCCGCTACCGGCGCGCCCGCCACTGGTTCGGCCCGCCGAACGGGCACGAGCTCAACGGCCACAGCGATCCGGCGCCCTTCTTCGAGCTGCGGTTCTGATGGGAGACCAAGTGCTGAACGGCTTGACCTGCACGGTGCTGATCCGCGCCGAGGACCCGGTGTTGCGCGACCACACCGTGCACGGGACCAGCATCCTGCCCGGGGTCTCGTTCCTGGACATGATCTTCCGCATCCTGGCCGCGCAAGGGGTGGACACCAGCACGGTCGAGCTGCGGCGGATCCTGTTCCGGCAGGCGGTGGCCGCGAGCGCGGAGTTCGACACCGAACTGGGCTTCCGGTTCACCGCCGACGGCGCCCGGTACCGCGTCGGCGTCACCGGCAGGCGGCTGCCGAAATCCGGTGCTCCTGGCGATCCGGCCGACGTCCTGGAGTGCGAACTGCACCTCGGGCAGGAGTTCGACTGGCCGTCGCTCGACCTCGACCGGCTGCGGACCGGCGCCGAGCGCGTGGTCGACATGGCCGAGCTGTACCGCACGGTCCGCACCACCGGCATCGTGCACGGCGACTTCATGCGCGGACGCGGGCGCCTGCACGTGGGGGCCGCCGAACTGCTCGCGGACCTCGAGGTCAGCCCGGCCGCCGCGGACTACCTCGGCTACTTCCACCTGCACCCGGCGGCGCTGGACTCGGCGACACTGCTGTCCATCCAGTTCGCCGACCACTTCGAGCGCCGCTTCGCCGACCTGGCGGAGGAGCGCAGGCCGTACATCCCGATCCTGATCGAGTCGTTCCGGGCCAGGGCGGGCACCGGGCGGGACAGCCGGGTCCACGTGCGGCCGCCGCGGTACGGCGGGCAGGACGCCGACCTGAACACCTGTGACCTCGACTTCTACGACGAGGACGGGCGGGCGCGGATGCACATTCGCGGGCTGACCTCGAAGCGGGTGCGGGACGAGCGCGCGATCAACGGGAAGCCGGCTCCGGTCGAGGTGCGGCAGGCCGAGCAGACGCGTTCGGCGTCGATCGAGGCGCTGATCCGGGAGCTGCTCGCGGAGAAGCTGGACGTGGACGCAGCCGCGCTCGACGAGGGTCGCGGATTCTACGAACTGGGCCTCGATTCGACAGCGTTGTTGGCGACCGTCCAGGAGCTGGAAGCGGCCCTCGGCGTCGACCTGTACCCGACGCTGCTGTTCGAGCACAACACCGTCACCAGCCTCGCCACCTACCTGAACACGCAGGTCAGCGGGGCCGAACCTGCTTTTGCCCGCAGAAGCTTCCCGGCTGAAGTGGGGTATTTCGCGGGGGGTTGGGAGGGGGTGCCGCCGGTCTCCGGGGTGGATGTCGGGGCGGTTGCGGCGGTTGATCCGGCGGGTCGCCTCGGTGCCGCCGCGAGCCGGTTCACCGGCACCGCGCGCAACGTGCTCTGGCTCCCGGCCACCGCCGATCTGGAGACCGAGTTCCTCGCACTGGCCGAACGCCTCCGCGGCGACGAACTCCGGCTCGTCTGCTGCATCGAGGACGATCGACTCGCCCCGCTCGCCGCGATGTTTCGCAGCCTCCGCCGCGAGCACCCCGGCCTCCGCGCCTCCCTGCTCCGGCTCGATCGCCCGGTCGCGCAGGCCGTCGACGCGGTGCTCGCCGAGTTCGCCGAGACCGAGCACGTCGACGTCCGGCTCCGGAACGGCCGCCGTGAGGCCCGCGCCTTCCGCCCGGCGGAAGCACCGGCACTCGGTGACGCGCGTGAGCACGGCGTCTACCTGGTCACCGGCGGCCTCGGCGGAGTCGGTTTCGTGCTGGCTCGCTACCTGGCCGGTCGCCACGCGAAGCTGGTCCTCTGCGGCCGCTTGGTCACTCCCGACAGCGCCCGCGTGGACGAGTTGCGCGCCCTCGGCGCCGAGGTTCGCTACGTGCAGGCGGACGTCACCAGCGCGGAAGACGTGCGCGACCTGGTTTCCACCGCGAAACGGACCTTCGGCGCGCTCAACGGCATCGTGCACGCGGCCGGGACCCTCCGCGACGGCTTCCTGAGCGGCAAGAACGCCGCCGACGTGCGCGCCGTGCTGGCGCCGAAGGTGACTGGCACGCGCAACCTGGCCGACGCGACGCGAGGCGATCGGCTCGACTTCTTCGTGCTCTGCTCGTCGACCGCCGGCGCGTGGGGAAACCCGGGCCAGACCGACTACGCCACCGCGAACGCCTTCCTCGACGAGTTCGCCGCTCACCACGAGAACGCCGTCTCGATCGGCTGGCCTGCCTGGCGCAACGGCGGCATGCGCGTCGACGAAAAGGCACTCGCCGCCGCCGGGCTGACGGCCCTCGACGACGAGACCGGCGTCGAAATCTTCCGTCGCGCGCTCGGTGGCGGACGCTCGCATGTGCTGGCATTGGCCGGAGACCAGGAAAAGATCCTCGCCGCGGTCGGCGGCGCACGCCCGAAGGTAACCGTCGAAAGCGAACCGGACGAGATCGCGATCGTCGGCATCAGCGGCCGGTACCCGATGGCCGAGGACCTCGACGAGTTCTGGGCGAACCTGCGGGCGGGCCGCGACTGCATCGCCGAAGTTCCGGCCGGACGCTGGGACCACGACGCGATCTTCGCGCCGGGCAAGGGAAAGCCCGGCAGCACGTACAGCCGCTGGGGCGGTTTCGTGGACGGCATAGACGAGTTCGACCCGCTGTTCTTCCACATCTCCCCGAACGAGGCCGCGGTCATCGACCCGCAGGAGCGGCTGTTCCTGCAGACCGTCTGGCACACCTTCGAGGACGCCGGGCACGCGCCCGCCGCCTGGCAGGGCCGCTCGGTCGGCGTCTACGTCGGCGTGATGTACAGCCAGTACCAGCTGTACGGGGTCCGCGGCCGGGGCGAGGCGCCGCGGCTCATCCCGTCCTCCTTCAACGCCGCGATCGCGAACCGCGCGTCGTACTTCTTCGACCTGCGCGGCCCGAGCGTCGCGCTGGACACCATGTGCTCGTCCTCGCTGACCGCCATCCACCAGGCGTGCGACAGCATCCTGACCGGCGAGTGCGAAGCCGCCATCGCGGGCGGGGTCAACCTGACCGTGCACCCCAACAAGTACCTGCAGTTGAGCCAGTCCTCGTTCCTGTCGACGGACGGGCGGTGCCGCAGTTTCGGCGCGGACGGCGACGGCTACGTGCCGGGCGAGGGCGTCGGCGCGGTGCTGCTGCGCCCGCTGCGGGACGCGCTGGCCGACGGCGACCGCATCCACGCGGTGATCCGCGGTCGCTCGCTGAACCACGGCGGTCGGACCAGCGGTTTCTCCGTGCCGAACCCGGAATCGCAGGCCCGGCTGATCGTCGACTCGTTCCGGCGGGCGGGCACCGAACCGGCGTCGGTCAGCTACCTCGAGGCACACGGCACCGGCACCTCGCTCGGCGATCCGGTGGAGATTTCCGGGCTGGAGAAGGCTTTCGACCGGCTCGGGGTGACCGGTGGCCGGTTCCCGATCGGCTCGGTGAAGTCGAACGTCGGGCACCTCGAATCGGCGGCGGGCATCGCCGCGGTGACCAAGGTCGTGCTGCAGTTGCGGCACCGGGAACTGGTGCCGTCGCTGCACGCCGAGCCGTTGAACCCGGCGATCGGCTGGGCGGATTCGCGGTTCGCGGTGCAGCACGAGGTGGCCGCGTGGCCGTCGGACGGGCAACCGCGGCGGGCGGCGATCAGCTCGTTCGGCGCCGGCGGCGCGAACGCGCACCTGATTCTGGAGGAGTACCCGGATCCGCTTCCGGCGCCGCCCGCCGAGCGTCGTGCGCGGCTGTTCGTGTTCTCCGCGAAGAACAACGACCGCCTGGCCGCGCTCACCCGGCGCTTCCTGTCCTATTTGGACCAGTCGGAGCCGTCCGAGAAGGAGCTGGCCGACCGGATCGCCGACGTGCTCGGCGTGCCCGCCGGGCCGGAAACGCTGACCGAACTGGGGCTCGACTACGCGGAGCTGACCAGGTTCGGCGAGCGGCTCGGCGCCGAGCTGGGCATCTCGCAGGTCGCCGAGCTGATCGACGGCGAGGTGACCGTCGCTTCGCTGGCCGCGCGACTGGCACCGCGGTGGGCGGGCCGGTCGATCGACCTGGACTCGGTGGCGTTCACCCTGGCCGAGGGCCGGGACGCGATGGACGAGCGGCTGGCCGTGATCGCGTCCGATGTGGACGAACTGAGCCGCAAGCTGCGCGGCGACCTGGCCGACGGGATCCACCGCGGCCGCCGGGCGGCCGGGGCGGAACCGGCGTCGGGTGACGATCTCGCTGACCTGGCCGAAGCGTGGGTCCGCGGTGCCGACGTCGACTTCAAGCGCTTGCGGACCGGCCGTGAGCGGCGGCTTTCGCTGCCCGGGTACCCGTTCGAGCGGGTGCGCTGCTGGGTCGAGGAACCCGCGGCGGCCGGGCTGCTGGACGACGTGATCGAGGTGCCGGACGGGGTGCTGGCGACGGCGGAGTTGTCCGTGCGGGCGCACCCGTGGCTCGCGGACCATGTGCTGGGCGGCAGGCCGCTGGTGCCGGGCACGGTGTTCGTGGAACTCGCGACGCAGGTCGGCGCCCGCATCGAGAGTCCGGTGGTCGCGGAACTGACCTCGGTGGCGCCGCTGGTACTGCCCGAACAGGGCGCGGTCGCGCTCCGGGTGCGCGTCGGCGACCCCGACGAGACGGGACGGCGTTCGCTCGCCGTGCACGCCCGCGCGGACGGCGAAACCTGGGTCGAGCACGCGTCCGGCGCACTCGCCGAGAACCCGCCGGCCCCGGGCGACCTCCGCGCCTGGCCCCCGGCCGACGCCGAGCCGATCGACCTCACCGACTTCTACGAGAACCTCTCCACCAGCGGCGCCGCCTACGCGGGCGTCTTCTGCGGGCAAAAGCTGGCCTGGCGTTCCGGGGACTCGGTGTACGCCGAGGTGGAGGCGCCGGTGGCGCCTTCGGGCTTCGGCGTGCACCCGGCGTTGTTCGACGCGGCGCTGCACGGCGTGGCGCACGGCGGGTTCGTCAGCGAGGCGGGGCGGGTGCACCTGCCGTTCTCGTGGCGAGGCGTCGCGGTGCACCGGCCGGGAGCGACGCGGTTGCGCGTGAGGCTGAGCCCGGCGGGACCGGACGCGGTGTCGGTGCTGCTCGCGGACGAGCAGGGCGAGCCGGTCGCCAGTGTGGAGTCGTTGGCGCTGCGCCCGGCAGCCGTGCGGGCGGGCTCGCTGTTCCGGCAGGAGTGGTCGGAGCTGCCTGCTTTCGAGGTTGGCGAGGTGCGGTACGCGGTCGTCGGCGCGGATTTGGGCTTTGAGGCACCGCGGTTCGCGAGCCTGGCTGAGCTGACCGAGGTGCCGGACGTCGTCCTCGTCTCCGCTGTCCCGGACGGCGGCCCGTCCGACGTGGTCACGACCGCGCACCTCGCGGCCAAGCGGGCGCTCACTCTCGCCCAGGAGTGGCTCGGCGACGACCGGTTCGACGGCTCGCGCCTGGTCTTCGTCCTGCCTGGCGACGACCCGGCCCTCGCCACCGTCCGCGGCCTGGTGCGCTCGGCCCAAGCGGAAAACCCCACCCGATTCGGCCTCCTCGACACCCCACCCTCCGCCTCCCTCCACCCCCACACCATCCCCGCCCTGAATGCCGGAAATGACCAGATCAGCTTTTGCGGGCAAAAGCAGGTCGGGCCTCGGCTGGTTCGAGTTTCCGCTGGTCAGGTGGGTCGCTGGGGATCGGAGGGGTGGACGCTGATCACCGGTGCGGCTGGTGCGCTCGGACGGCTGGTGGCTCGTCATCTGGTCGTCGAGCACGGCGTCCGGCAGCTTCTGCTGACCAGTCGTCGCGGTCCGGCGGCACCGGGGTCCGCCGAGTTCGCGGCGGAACTGGAGGCGCTCGGCGCCGAGGTGCTCACGGTGGCCTGCGACGTAGCCGACCGGGCGGCGGTGGAGCGGCTGCTGGCCGACCACCCCGTCACCTCGGTCCTGCACGCCGCCGGTGTGCTCGACGACGGCGTGCTCACCGCCCTCGACCCCAAGCGGCTCGAAACGGTTCTGCGGCCCAAAGTCGATGCCGCCTGGAACCTGCACCAGCTCGTCGGCGAGGTCGACCGGTTCGTGCTGTTCTCCTCGGCCGCGGGGACACTGGGGAGCGCGGGCCAGGGCAATTACGCGGCCGCAAACGCTTTCCTCGACGCACTTGCGGCACACCGGCACGCCCAGGGCCTCCCGGCCACCTCGCTCGCGTGGGGTCCGTGGGCCGACGGCATGGCGGGCGAACTGGCCGAAGCGGACCGTCGGCGGCTCGCCCGAGCGGGCGTCACCCCGCTGTCCGCCGAAGCCGGGCTGGCCCTGTTCGACGCCGCGCTCGCCCTCGACGACCCGGCCCTCGTACCGATCGACCTAGTTCCACCCGCCGTCCAAAAACCGCCCCCGACCTCGGCGACCATCTTTAGCCCGCAGAAGCTTCCGGAGGGCGAGGGGCGGGCGGAATTCCTGCTTGACCTGGTCCGTGGGGAGGCGGCGGCGGTACTCGGGTACGCCGGGCCCCGCGCGATCGAGGCCGACCGCGCCTTCGCCGAACTCGGCTTCGACTCGTTGTCGGCCATCGAGTTCCGCAACCGGCTCGACGCAGCCGCCGGCACCCAGCTCGACGCCACGGTGATCTTCGACCACCCGACCCCGGCCGACCTCGCCGCGCACCTCGCCGCCGAGCTCGCCGGGCCGCCGGAGGAAGTGGTCCCCGAGTTCGACTCCGCCAGCGACGACGAGCTGTTCGCCTTCATCGACAACGACCTGAGGCTGCCATGACCAACGAGGACCGGCTCCGCGACTACCTGCGGCGGGTGACCGCCGAGCTCTACCACGCCCGCCAGGAGCTCGCCGGGCGTCCGGCCGCCGACCGCGACGACCCGATCGCGGTGGTCGGCCTGGGCTGCCGCTACCCGGGCGGCGTCGGTTCCCCGGAGCAGCTCTGGGACCTGCTGGTGTCCGACTCGGACGCGATCTCGGAGTTCCCCGCCGACCGCGGCTGGGACATCGAGCGGCTGTACCACCCCGAACCCGGCAATCCGGGCACCACCTACACCAAGCAGGGCGGTTTCCTCACCGGCGCCGCCGACTTCGACGCCGCGTTCTTCTCCATGTCACCGAAGGAGGCGCTGGGCACCGACCCGCAGCAGCGGCTCTTCCTCGAGACCTCGTGGGAGGCGCTGGAACGCGCGACGATCGCGCCCGACTCGCTCAAGGGCAGCCGCACCGGCGTGTTCGCCGGCGTGATGTACCACGACTACGCGGGCAGTTCGGGCGCCGGCAGCGTGGTCTCCGGCCGGGTCGCCTACCAGCTCGGGCTGGAGGGTCCGGCGCTCACGGTCGACACGGCGTGCTCGTCCTCGCTGGTCACGCTGCACCTGGCCGCCGATTCACTGCGCCGGGGCGAGTGCGAGCTGGCGCTGGCCGGCGGGGTCACGGTGATGGCCACGCCCGCGACGTTCGTCGAGTTCAGCAGGCAGCGCGGGCTCGCCCCGGACGGCCGGTGCAAGTCGTTCGCGGAGGCGGCCGACGGGACCGGGTGGTCCGAGGGCGTCGGCGTGCTGGTGCTGGAACGGCTTTCCGCGGCACGGCGCAACGGGCACCCGGTGCTGGCGATCGTGCGCGGCAGCGCGGTCAACTCGGATGGCGCGTCGAACGGGCTCACCGCGCCGAATGGGCCGTCCCAGCAGCGGGTCATCGGCGACGCGCTGCGCGACGCCGGACTCCAGTTCGGCGACGTGGACGCCGTCGAGGCGCACGGCACCGGGACCAAACTGGGTGACCCGATCGAGGCGCAGGCGCTGCTCGCGACCTACGGCCGGGAGCGGGACGAACCGCTGTGGCTCGGCTCGATCAAGTCGAACTTCGGCCACACACAGGCCGCGGCCGGGGCGGCCGGGTTGATCAAGATGATCCTCGCGCTGCGGGCGGGAACCCTGCCGCGAACGCTGCACGTCGACTCGCCGACCGCGCACGTCGACTGGTCCCGCGGCGGCGTGCGGCTGCTCACCGAAGCGACGCCGTGGCCTTCGACCGGACGCGTGCGGCGGGCGGCCGTCTCGGGGTTCGGGGTGAGCGGCACGAACGCGCACGTGATCCTCGAACAGGCGCCGGAGGAGGCCGCCCCGGAGCCCGTCGAACCCGGCCCCGGCCCCATCCCGTGGGTGCTGTCCGCGAAGACCCGGGAAGCCCTCCGAGCCCAAGCAGCCCGCCTGTTCACGCAGGTCAGCGCCACCGAAATGCTTTTGCCCGCAGAAGTCGCACACGGGCTCGTGGCGACCAGGGCGGTGCACGGGCAGCGTGCGGTGGTGCTCGCCGAGGACCGCGACGGCTTCCTCCGAGGACTCCGCGAGCTGGCTGACGACGCGCCCTCGGCGCAGGTCGTCGAAGGGGTCGCCGGGCCGCCCGGCAAGGTCGCGTTCGTCTTTCCCGGCCAGGGGTCGCAGTGGCCGGGCATGGCGCTGGAGCTGGTCGAGGCCTCGCCGGTGTTCGCCGCGCGCATGGCCGAGTGCGAGCAGGCGCTGAAGCCGTTCGTGGACTGGTCCCTGCTCGGCGTGCTCCGCGGGGAACAGGGTGCGCCCGGTTTGGATCGTGCCGACGTCGTGCAGCCGGCGCTGTTCGCGGTGATGGTCTCGCTGGCCGCGTTGTGGCAGGCCGGCGGCGTGCGGCCGGACGCGGTGCTCGGCCACAGCCAGGGCGAGATCGCCGCCGCGTGTGTGGCCGGCGCGCTTTCGCTGGAAGATGCCGCTCGCGTGGTGGCGTTGCGCAGCCAGGCGCTGGGCGTGATCGCCGGTCGGGGCGGCATGGCGTCGGTTTCGCTGCCGGTCGCCCAGGTCAACGCCCGTATCGCGCGTTGGCCGGGCCTGTCGGTGGCGGCCGAGAACGGGCCCGCCTCGGTGGTCGTTTCCGGCGAGAACGCGGCGCTCGACGAGCTGATCGCCGAATGCGAGGCCGAGGAAATCCGGGCCAAGCGCGTTGACGTGAACTACGCATCGCATTCCGCCGACGTCGAAGCCCTGCATGATCAGTTGCTCGACGTTCTGGGGCCGATCTCGCCGAAGACCGCCGACATCCCGTTCTATTCCACCGTCGACAGCGCCTGGCTCGACACCTCGGTGATGACCGCCGAGTACTGGTACCGCAACCTGCGTCAGACGGTCGAGTTCGCCAGCGCGGTCGGTGCCCTGCTCGACCAGGGGTTCAGTGCGTTCGTCGAGGCCAGCCCGCACCCGGTGCTGGTCGCGGGCATGCGCGAGACCGCCGATGCCGCCGAAATCGACGCGTGCTTCGCCGGTTCACTGCGTCGTGACGAGGGTGACCTGACGCGTTTTCGGACGTCGATGGCGGAGCTTTTCACCGGCGGAGGCGCGCTCGACTGGACGCCGACGGTGCCCGCGACCCGGCGCGTGCAACTGCCCACCTATCCCTTCCAGCACCAGCGGTTCTGGGCGAGCGCCGAGGACACGGGGGCGGGCGCGGAGGCGTTCGGGCTGGAGGACACCGGGCACGCGCTGCTCGGCGCGGTCGTCGAGACGGCGACCGGCGCGACCGTGCTGACCGGGCGGTTGTCGCTGCGGACGCACCCCTGGCTGGTCGACCACGTGGTGGCGGGGAAGGTGCTCGTGCCGGGGACGGCGGTCGCCGAACTGGCCGTGCGTGCCGGTGACGAGGTCGGCTGCCCGGTGGTCGAGGACCTCGTCTTCGAGGCGCCGATCGCGGTCCCGGAACGGGGTGAGGTGCGGGTGCGGGTGACCGCCGCCGCGCCGGACGCGGACGGCCGCCGCATGGTCGAGGTGCACTCGCGGGCACAGGGGGAGTGGGTGCGGAACGCGGCCGGCGTGCTGGCCGAAAACGACGCGACCGCCGACCCCTCGATCCCGGAATGGCCTCCCGCCGACGCGACCCCGCACGACGTCGCCGACCTCTACACCCGCCTCGCCACCAGCGGCCTCGACTACGGCGCAAGCTTCTGCGGGCTAAAGCAGGTCTGGGTCCGTGACCAGGAGGTTTACGCGGAGGTTGGGCTGCCTGAGGGCACTGAGACCGGTGGGTTCGCGCTTCATCCGGCACTGCTGGACGCCGCGCTCCACCCGCTCGCGCTCGGCATTTTCCACCCCGCCGACGGACAGCTCTGGCTCCCGTTCTCATGGTCCGGCCTCCGTGTGCACGCCGAGGGGGCGACCGCGTTGCGCGTGCGCCTCACCGCGGCCGGGCCCAACACGGTTCGCGTCGAAGCGACCGACCCGGCGGGTGCTCCGGTGTGCTCTGCGGACGGGCTGGCTGTCCGCGCTTTCGCCCCGATCGAAGCGGGTATGGACGCGTTGTTCGGCGTCGACCTGGTGCCGGTGTCAGCAAGCGACCGGGCCTGGACAGTCGGCACTGAGCTGCCCGAACAGGTGGACGGCGAATTCGTGCTGGTCAACTGCCCGCCGACCCACGACCCGCACGAAGCCGCCCATCACGCGCTCGCGCTCATCCAGGAGTTCCTGGCCGCTGACCGGTTCGCGGCGGCGAAGCTGGTGCTGGTCACCCACGGCGGCCTCGCGCACGCCGCGGTCCACGGGCTGGTGCGGTCCGCGCAGACCGAGCACCCCGGCCGTTTCATGCTGGTGGACGGCGAAGTCGACGGCCAGAAGATCCCGCTGACGGAAAATGAGTCGGAACTCGTCTTCCGCGAGGGCGAGTTTCTGGCTCCTCGGCTCGTGCGGAAAAAGCCCGCAAAAGCTGACCGCGGCTCGTGGGGCGAGGAGACGGTGCTGGTCACCGGGGCCACCGGCACGCTGGGTGGGCTCGTCGCCCGGCACCTGGTCGCCGAGCACGGCGTGAAGCACCTGCTGCTGACCAGCCGACGAGGCGCGGACGCGCCGGGTGCCGCCGAGCTGGTCGGGGAACTGCGCGAGCTGGGCGCCGAGGTCACGCTGGCGGCTTGCGACGTCGCCGATCGGGACGCGCTCGCCGAGCTGCTGGCGACCGTTCCGGCCGGCCGACCGCTGTCCGGAGTGGTGCACGCGGCAGGCGTGCTCGACGACGGACTGATCACCTCCCTGACCCCCGAACGGCTCGACCTGCTTTTGCGGGCAAAAGCAGATTCGGCCCTCCACCTGCATGAACTGGTGGGGGAGGTGCGGATGTTCGTGCTGTTCTCCTCGGCCGCCGGGGTGTTCGGCGGGCTCGGGCAGGGCAACTACGCGGCCGCCAACGCGGTGCTCGACGAGCTGGCGCGGCAGCGCCGGGCCGCTGGGCTCCCGGCCGTTTCCCTCGCCTGGGGTCTGTGGGAGCAGCGCAGCGAACTCACCGAGCAGGTCGACGGCACCATGGCCCGCACGGGCTTCGGCGAGCTGTCCACCTCCGAGGCCCTCGCGCTGTTCGACGAGGCCCTGACCACGGACGAAGCCGTCCTGGTTCCGGTCCGCCTGGAGTTGGACGCGCTCCGTGCGCAGGCTCGCCAGGGTGGGGCGCTCGTGCCGCCGTTGCTGCGGGGACTGGTCCGCGTGACCACGCGACGCACCGCCGAGGGCGACACCGCGCACGGGTCCGAGCTGGCGCGCAAGATCGCCGGACAGTCCGAAGAGGACGGTGTGCGCCTCCTTCGCGACCTGGTGTCCGCGCAGGTCGCCGTGGTGCTCGGGTACGACGGCGCGGCCTCGGTGCCACAGGATCGCGCGTTCTCCGACCTCGGCTTCGGCTCGGTCACCGCGGTCGAACTGCGGAACCGGCTCAGCGCGGCGACCGGCCTCCGGCTGCCCGCCACCCTCGCCTTCGACTACCCGACGGTGACCGCGCTGGCCACCCACCTGCGCTCACGCCTGACCGGCGCCGCCGAGGTCACCACCTCCCGCGCCCCCGCGCGCGTGGACGACGACCAGATCGCCATCGTCGCGATGAGCTGCCGCTACCCCGGCGGCGTGGACTCCGCCGAGGACCTCTGGCGACTGCTGGAGGAAGGCCGCGACGCGATCTCCGAGTTCCCCGCCGACCGCGGCTGGGACCTGGACCGGTTGTACGACCCGGACCCCGCCAACCCCGGCACCTCCTACGCGCGGCACGGCGGTTTCGTCGACGCCGTCGGCGAATTCGACCCGGCGTTCTTCGGCATCTCACCGCGTGAGGCGCTGTCGATGGACCCGCAGCAGCGGCTACTCCTGGAGACCTCCTGGGAGGCGTTCGAGCGGGCCGGGATCGCGCCGGGCACGCTGCGCGGCAGCCGGACCGGCGTGTTCGCCGGGGTGATGTACAACGACTACAGCCAGCTGCTCGACGCCGTTCCCGCAGATCAGGAAGGGTTCTTCGGCACCGGGAACTCCGCGAGCCTGGTGTCCGGCCGGGTGGCCTACGCGCTCGGCCTGCAGGGGCCCGCGCTCACCGTCGACACGGCCTGTTCGTCGTCACTGCTGAGCATCCACCTCGCGGCGCAGGCGCTGCGCGGCGGCGAATGCGAGCTGGCGCTGGCCGGCGGGGTGACCGTGCTGTCCACGCCCGCCGTTTTCGTCGACTTCAGCAGGCAGCGCGGGCTCGCCGCGGACGGCCGGTGCAAGGCGTTCTCGGCCTCCGCCGACGGCACCGCGATGGGTGAGGGGGCGGGCCTGGTCCTGCTCGAACGCCTTTCGGACGCCCGGCGCAACGGGCACCCGGTGCTGGCGATCCTGCGCGGTAGCGCCGTCAACTCCGATGGCGCGTCGAACGGGCTGACCGCGCCGAACGGCCCGGCTCAGCAGCGGGTGATCCGGCAGGCGCTGGCGTCGGCCGGGTTGTCCGCGGCCGAGGTCGACGTGGTGGAGGCGCACGGCACGGGCACCGAACTGGGCGACCCGATCGAGGCGCAGGCGCTGCTGGCGACCTACGGGCAGGACCGGCCGGAGGACCGGCCGCTGCTGCTCGGGTCGGTGAAATCGAACCTCGGGCACACGCAGGCGGCGGCGGGGGTCGCCGGGGTGATCAAGGCGGTGCTCGCTTTGCGGGCGGGCACGGTGCCGCGGACCCTGCACGCCGACGAGCCGTCGCCGCACGTCGACTGGTCGGCCGGGCACGTCCGGCTGGTCACCGAAGCGACCGCGTGGCCGGAGACCGGACGGCCGCGGCGGGCCGGGGTGTCCTCCTTCGGCATCAGCGGCACGAACGCCCACGTCGTCCTCGAACAAGCCTCTGACCAGCACCTTTCATCCCCCGATCAGCTTTTGCCCGCAAAAGCATCCGGCGGGTTCGTGGGGGTGTCCGGGCGTGATGAGGGGGCGGTGGAGCGGCAGGTTCGGGCGCTGGCGGACGTGCTTCGTGAGCGGGAAGACGTAGGCCCGGCGGAGTTGGGGCACGCGGTCGGGACGACGCGTGAAGCCTTCCGGCATCGCGCGGCGATCATCGCCGAGAGCCGCGAGGAGTGGCTCGAAGCGGCGGCCGACAAGAAGCGGTGGATCACCGGCACGGCCGACGGCGGTCGCGTCGCGGCCTTGTTCACCGGCCAGGGCAGTCAGCGCGTGGGTATGGGCATGCAGCTCCACGCCACCTACCCGGCTTACGCGAAGGCGTTCGACGAGGTGTGTGCGGAGCTCGACCAGCACCTCCCGAATCCGACCGCCGAGGTCATCCAGAGCGCCGAACTCGACCAGACCGGCTACACCCAGCCTGCCCTGTTCGCCGTCGAGGTCGCGTTGTTCCGCCTCTTCGAATCGTGGGGCGTCCGGCCGGACTTCGTCGCCGGGCATTCGGTCGGCGAGCTGGCCGCCGCGCACGTCGCGGGCGTGTTCGACCTGGCCGACGCCGCGAAACTGGTCGCCGCGCGGGGCCGGTTGATGCAGGAGCTGCCCACGGGTGGCGCGATGGTTTCGGTGCGGGCCGCGGAGGCCGACGTGCTGCCGTTGCTCGCGGGCCGGGAGCAGGAGGTGGCGCTCGCCGCGGTCAACGGTCCGGCGTCGGTGGTCCTCTCCGGTGACGAGGCCGCCGTGCTGGAGATCGCCGAAGCGCTCGCCGCCGACGGGCACAAGACCACCCGGTTGAAGGTCAGCCACGCGTTCCACTCGCCGCGGATGCACGCCATGCTCGACGCCTTCGGTGAGCTGGTGAAAACGCTCGAACTCCGGCCGCCGCACCTCCCGTTGATCTCCACGGTCACCGGCGAGGCCGCCACCGAACTGACCACGCCGGACTACTGGATCCGCCAGGCCGCCGCGCCGGTCCGCTTCGGCGACGCCGTGGCGACCCTGCGGGAAAACGGCGTCACCGGCTGGCTGGAGCTGGGGCCGGACGGCGTGCTGTCGGCGATGGTGGCCGAGAGCGGGCCGAAGCCCGCGATGCTGGCCCCCGCGCTGCGCCGCGAGCGCGACGAGGTGCGGACCGTCACCGAAGCACTGGCCACGGCCTACGTGCACGGCGCGGAAGTCGACTGGAACGCGGTCTACCCGTGGCTGGCCGGGCAGCGGCTCGACCTGCCGACCTACCCGTTCCAGCGCACCCGGTACTGGCCCGAGCGGACGCCCGCGCGGCCGGACACCGACCTCGAAACGCTCATCGGCACGCTCGGGCTCGACGCCGAGGACACCGTCGGGGAGCTGCTCGCGCGCCTGCGCCAGGACGACTGGCAGCCGATCCCGGACCCGGACGCGACGCTCTCCGGGCAGTGGCTCGTGGTGGTCCCCGAGGGCGATCACGACGCGTTGCTCGGCACGCTCGCGCGGCAGGGAGCGCAGCTTCGGGTGGTCGTGCACGATCCGGCCGAGAGCCGGGTCCGGCTGGCCCAAAAGCTGGCTGGACCTGCGGACGGAGTACTGAACCTGCTTTTGCCCGCAGAAGCATCCGCCCTGGTCGGGGCGTTGGGGGACGCGGGGGTCGGGGCGCCCGTCTGGGCGGTGGGGGTGAGTCCGGCGGACGGCGGCAACCGGGTCGAGTTGCCTGCCGAGCCGGACGCGAAAGCCCGTGCCCGGCTTTGCGCGGTGCTCGCCGAGCCCGGCGGTCACCGCGAGTTCCGCATCCGCCCCGACGGCATCTATGCGCGCGGCACCAGCACCCAAGAACCGTCTGTCCGCGAAAAGCTCGACGACCTCGAAGGTGCCGAGCTGGGTGACGTGCTCGCGACCGGCGTCCGCAACCTCGTCGCCTCCGTGCTCGGTTACGGCTCCGGCGAGGAGATCGACGTCGAGGCGGACCTGATGGACCTCGGCCTGTCCTCCCTTGCGGCCGTCGAGCTGCGCAACCACCTCACCGAGCTGACCGGGCTCGACCTGCCCGCCGACCTGCTCTACGAGTGCCCCACCCCGGCCGCGCTGACCGAGCGGCTGGCCGCCGAACTGGCCGGCTGACCCCGCAACCGAAGGGAAGATCACCATGTCCACCCAGTGGCAGATCGTGCACGACGCCGAGTCACCGGAGGTCGTGCTCGCCACGGACTTCCCGGTGAGCGGCCGCAACGAGGGCGGCTTCACCGAGCTGGCCCCGCGCCTCGACCTCGACTGCCAGCTCTGGCAGACGGTGCCGCCGGTCGTCGCCCCCGGCACGGACCTGGACCCGGCCGACTACCTGCGCCCGTGGCTGACCGAGATCCGCGAGAGCGGGTACCGCGTCCGCTCGGTGCTCGGCTACTGCGCCGGTTCGGTGTTCGCGGGCGCGCTGGCCCAGGAGATCGCGCGCTGGCAGGACGGTGCGCCGTCGATCGTGGTGTTCGACCCCGAGCTGGTCGACGTGCCGACCGTGCACCTCCAGTTCGGCCGCGTGATCGGCAACATGACCACGGTCCTCGAGGCCGACGAGCTCACCTACATCGAGCAGGAGGCCCAGCGCCTCGCCAAGGCGGACGGGGTCACCCCGGCCGAATTCGCCGCGAACCTGTTCGAGATGTTCCGCCCGCTCGGCGAGAAGGCGCTGGCGCGCACCGGCATGGAGCCGGAGTTCGCCGAGGAGCTGATCTCGCTGGTCGGCTCGTTCATGGCCTACCTGAGCGTCGCGTCGAACATCGACCCGCGACCCGGCTGGGCCCGCGCCACCGCGATCAGCTCGACCAGCCCCGGCAGTGGCCTGAACCGCCTGCGCTCGTCGGGCCAGGGCGGCGAGCCCGGTTTCGTCGCCGAGGAACTGCGCTTCGACGTGGAACACCGTGACCTGCTCCGCACCGACGACGCCGCCAAGGCCGTCGCCGAAATCCTCACCAAGTAAGGAAAAGATGATGACCGGCACCCGGGTCGCGGCCACCGGCAAGGAAGTCAGCCTGTGGCTGCTGGACAAGTTCGTGCCCGAAAGCGGGGTGAACAACCTTTCGCTGGCTTTCGCCGTGGACGGCGAGCTCGACCCCGCGCGGCTGCAGGACACCGTTTCCGCGTTGCTGCGGCGCTTCCAGGTGCTGCGCACGGTCTTCCACGACGAGGAATCCGGGCTGACGAAGGAATTTCTGCCCGCCGAGCAGGTCAAAGTCGCCGTCGAGCAGGTGGCCAGCGACGTGGACGACCTGCCGGAGCAGCTGACCGGGTTCGTCGCGCGCCCGTTCCACGCCGACGGTTCACCGCTGCTGCGCGTGGGCCACTTCCCCCGGCCGGACGGTGACGTCTGCTGCGTCGCCCTGCACCACGGCATCTCCGACGTGCAGTCGACGACGATCCTGCTCCAGGAGTTCGTCGCCTGCTACGACGCGGGCGGCGAACCGGTGCACGCCGACGAGGTACCGGCGTGGACGGAACCCGCGGGCAGCGAGAAGAGCGAGCGGTTCTGGCGCGAGAACATGCGCGGCTTCGACTCCTCGGCCCTCGAACTCCGCTGCGAGCAGCGGGAACCCGGCGACACCACGCTGGACGGCGACGAGGTGACGCACGAGCTGTCCCCGGCGGCGCAGGCCGCGGTGAAGCAGCTGCAGCGCGAGGTCCGCGCGCCGGAATCGGTGGTGCTCCTGGCCGCATACGGCCTGCTGCTCGCCGCCCACGGCGCCGGGCCCGACCTGACCGTCGGTTCGCCGGTCAACACCCGCGACAAGTCGGCGGCCGGCGCGATCGGGTACCACAGCAGCATCCTCACCCTGCGCCTGCTGGTGGATCGCGCGCTGAGCTTCCGCGACCTGGCCGGACACGCGCGGCGCACCTTCTTCGACGCCATGGCGCACGTGGACTTCGCCGCCGACCAGCTCCTCGAAGTGGTCGAGCGCGCCGACTCGTCGTGGCGCAACGTGTTGTTCCGGCACGCGTTCAACTACGTGCCCTTCGACCAGGGCCAGAAGGAGTTCAAGCTCGACGGCGCGCCCGCGCGGCTGCTCGTGGTGGAGAACGGGTCGAGCCAGTTCGACCTGGAGTTCTTCGTGACCTCCAGCCAGGGCTCGCTGGGCGTGCGCGGCGTGTTCTACACCGGCGTGCTCGACCGGGCCGACGTCGAGTCGATGCTCCACCGGTACGACGCGCTGCTGGTCGCCGTCGCCGCGGACGCCGACCGGCCGCTGGGCGAGCTGCCCGTCTGGTCCGAGCGCGACCGCGAAGTGATCGCCGCGGCCAACGACACCGAACGCCCACTGGCCTACGAATCGGTGCTGTCGGCTTTTGCGGGCAAAAGCAGGTCGGGGCCGGACGCGGTGGCGGTGGTGGACGGGAAACACCAGGTCACGTACGCGCAGCTGTGGTCAGCGGCGGTGGCGACCCGCGACCGGCTGGCCGAGACGGGCGTCCGCGGCGGCGACGTGGTGGCGCTCTACGCGCAGCGCGGCCCGGAGCTGGCGGCCTCGGTGTTCGGCGTCTGGCTGGCCGGCGCGGCCTACATGCCGCTCGACCCCAACCACCCCGAGCAGCGCATCCGCTACCAACTGGAGGACTCGGGCGCGCGGACGGTACTGGTCGGCCCCGGCCTGAAAGCCCCGGAAGGCCACGAAGGCACGCCGATGGTCGACGTGGCCACCGCGGCGAGCCAGCCGGTCGAAGCACCCGAGGTCGACCCGCTGAGCACCGCGTACCTGATCTACACCTCGGGCTCGACCGGACGGCCCAAGGGCATCCCCATCCGGCACCGCAGCCTGGCCAACGTCATCGACGGCTACGTCACCGAGTTCGGCTTCACCGCCGAAACCCCGGCGGCCTGGCTGAGCACCTTCAGCTTCGACACCTCGGCGATCGAGTTGATGATGCCGCTGGTCACCGGCGGGCACCTGGTGGTCGCGCCGGACGAGGCCCGCTCCGACGGCGCGGTCCTGCTCGATCTGCTCCAGCGCCACGAGATCCGCTTCCTCCAGGCCACCCCGACCACCTGGCGGCTCGTCGCCGACGTGGTCGCCGAAAAGCTCGACGGCTGCACGCTGCTCACCGGCGGCGAGCCGATCCCGGCGGAGCTGGCCGCGAAACTGGTCGCCACCGGGGCCCGGGTGTTCAACGTCTACGGCCCCACCGAAAGCACGATCTGGGCCACCGCCGGGCGCGTCGAAGCCGGGGTGTCCGGCCGGGTCGATGTCGGCGGGCCGATCGCGAACACCACCGTGTTCATCGAAGGCCCGCACGGCGAGGAACTGCCGCCCGGGCTGCGCGGCGAACTCTGCGTGGCGGGCGTCGGGGTCGGGGAGGGCTACCACGACCGGCCCGAACTGACCGCCGACCGCTTCGGCGAGCACCCCGTGCACGGCCGGTTCTACCGCTCGGGCGACGTGGCCAGGTGGACCCACGACGGCCGCCTCGACCTGCAGGGCAGGCAGGACCGCCAGATCAAGCTGCGCGGCAACCGGATCGAACTCGGCGAGGTCGAAGCCGTGCTGAACGCGCACCCGGCGGTCGAAGCCGCCGCGGTCGTGGTGGTCGGCGACCCCGGCAACGACGGGGTGCTGGCCGCGTTCGTCAAGGGCCTGTCCGCCGGCATCGAGGACCTGTGGGCCCACGCCCGCGAGCTGCTGCCGCGCGCGGTCGTGCCGCACCGGTTCATCCCGATCGAGCAGTTCCCCCGGACCGGCAGCGACAAGGTCGACTACCTCGCGCTGGCGAAGCTCGCCGCCGAACAACCCACGACCGGCCAGGGCGAAGACACCTCGGGAAGCGCGGGCGAACTGGTGGACCAGCTGATCGTCATGTGGCGTGACCTGCTGGGCCGCACCGATCTCGGCGCTCAGTCGCACTTCTTCGCCGAGGGCGGGCATTCGCTGCTCGGCGTGCAGCTCGCCCAGCGGGTCAAGGGCGAGCTGGGCGTGCGCCTCAAGCTCACCGACGTCTTCGAGCACCCGACGCCGACCGCACTGGCGGCTCGCATCACCGAATCCCGTTAGCAGGAAAGGACAACTCATGGAGATCGCCAAACTCGCGGTGAGCGGCTGGTTCGCCAGGGCGCTGGGCGTGGCCGCCGAACTGGGCCTCGCGGACATCCTCGACGGCGGTGCGATGTCGTCCGAGGAACTGGCCCGCCGCACCGGTTCGCACCCGGACGTCATGCTCCGCCTGTTGCAGATGCTGACCGTGCCGGGCGTGGTGGTGCGCGACGACAACGGTGACTTCAAGATAGGCGAGGCGTTCGAGGCGCTGCGCTCGGACCACCCGATCTCGCAGCGCAACTTCGCCATCCTCTCGGCGGGCCTCTACGACGACGCTTTCGCCGAACTGGGCTACACCGTGCGCACCGGCAAGTCCGGGTTCGAGAAGCGCTTCGGCGCCACGCTGTACGAATACCTCGAGCAGCAGCCGGAAACCGCGGACCTGTTCGACCGCGGCATGGTCGACCTGGCGCGCCCAGTCGGCCACGAACTGGCCAAGCACCACGACTTCTCCGGCGTGCGGAAGGTGATCGACGTCGGCGGCGGCAGCGGTGGCCTGCTGCCCGGCATCCTCGCGGCGAACCCGGAGATCGAGGGCGTCGTCGCCGATCGCGCCAGCGTGTGCGAGCGCGGCAAGGCGAAGCTGGCCGAGGTCGACCCGGCACTGGCCAAGCGGATCTCGTTCGCCCCGGCCGACTTCTTCGCCGAGGTGCCGACCGGCGGTGACCGGTACGTGCTGAAGAACGTCCTGCACGACTGGACCTTCGACAACTGCGTGCGGATCCTCGGCACGGTCGCCAAGGCCATCGCGGCGAGCGACCGGCCGGGACGGCTGCTGGTGGTCGAGCCGCTGGTGGAGTCCGACTTCGACGGCTGGCGCGCGATGTTCCAGGTGCTCGCCTGCGACGAAGGCACCCTCGGCCTCGACGAGGACGAGATGCGCAAGGCGCTCGGCGAAGCCGGGTTCGCGGTGTTGTCGGTGGCCAGGCTCCTCACCGGGCACAAGGTGCTCGAGTGCGAGCTCGCCGCGGGCTGAAGGGCGAACCGATGACGCGCACCGTGTTCCTGTTCGCCGGGCAGGGCACCCAGTACCACCGGATGGGGCACTGGGCCTACCGGCACCAGCCCGAGTTCCGCCGGGTGCTCGACGAACTCGACGCCGTGGTGCGCGAGGAACGCGGGGACTCGGTCGTGGAGCGGCTCTACCACGGGGGTGGCCCCGGCGAGCCGTTCGACGATTTCCGGTTCACCCAGCCGGGGATCTTCATGCTCGAATACGCGCTGGCCCAGATGCTGCGGTCACACGGTTTCGTGCCGGACCTCGTGGTGGGCACCAGCCTCGGCGAGGTGGCGGCGTCGGCGGTGGCCGGCGTCGCCGACCCGGTCGACTGCCTGCGGCTGCTGCTGCGGCAGGCGGAGCTGTTCGGCCGGGAGTGCCCGCCGGGCGGCATGCTGGCCGTGCTCGGCGAGGTGTCGCTGTTCGAGTCCGACCCGGGGCTGCACGGCCGCTGCGAACTGGCGGCGGTGAACTCGCCGACGAACTTCGTGGTGGCGGGCACCCCGGGCGACCTGGACGCCGCGGAACGGCACCTGGCCGCGAAAGGCGTCCTCTACCAGCGGCTTCCCGTGCCGTACGCGTTCCACTCCTCGCACCTCGAACCGGTCGCCGAAAGCTTCACCGACCTGGCGACCGGCTTTTCCCTGCGAAAGCCGACCGTGCCCCTGATCTCGGGGACCACGGTCGATCTGGTGGCCCGGCCGGACGCCGCGCACCTGTGGCAGGTGCTGCGGGACCCGTTCGACCTGGACCGGACGCTGGACGTGGTGGTCGACGGGCAGCCGTCGCTCTACCTCGACCTCGGCCCGTCCGGCTCGCTGGCGAACCTGGTGCGCGCCCGGCTCACCGAAGGCTCGCAGGCGTTGCCGCTGCTCTCGCCGTTCTCCACCGACGGCGCCCTGATCGAGAAAGTGCTCGCCGCTCGCCCGGCGGCACGGGAAAGGACCGAGGTGAGGCCGATGGCCGACCGCACGCTGACCGTGCACCTGTTCCCCGGGCAGGGGTCCCAGGTCAAGGGCATGGGCCGGGAGCTGTTCGACCGCTTCCCCCGGCTGACCGCGATCGCCGACCAGGTGCTCGGCTACTCCATCCGTGAGCTGTGCGTCGACGATCCCGAACGCAAGCTCAAGCGCACCGAGTTCACCCAGCCCGCGTTGTTCGTGGTGAACGCGCTGACCCACCTGGCCGCCCTCGCCGACGGCGCGCGCCTGCCGGACTTCGTGCTCGGGCACAGCCTCGGCGAGTACGACGCGTTGTTCGCCGCCGGGGTGTTCGACTTCGAGACCGGCCTGCGGCTGGTCCACAAGCGTGGCGAGCTGATGAGCCGGGCGACCGGCGGCACCATGGCCGCGGTCTCCGGACTGCCGATCGAGCGGGTGCGGGAACTGCTCGCGGACTTCGGTGAGCTCGACATCGCCAACATCAACACCGACGCCCAGTTGGTGCTCGCCGGACCGGAGGACGTGCTCGCCGCCGCGCTCCCGGTGTTCAGCGAGGCGGGCGCCCGGTGCGCGCGGCTGAACGTGAGCGCGCCGTTCCACAGCCGCTACATGGCTGGGGCCGCCGAGGAGTTCGGCCGGTTCCTCGACGGGTTCACCTTCGCCGCGCCGAAGGTGCCCGTGGTGGCCAATGTGGACGCCCAGCCGTACGGCGAGGACGACGTGCGCGACAAGCTGACCCGGCAGATCGCCGGGCCGGTCCGCTGGACCGACTGCGTGCGTCACCTGCTCGCCAAGGGGAAGTTGACCACGGCCGAGGTGGGGCCGGGCAACGTGCTCACCAAGCTGGTGGCGAAGATCCAGGCCGAACCGCTGCCGTTCGTCCCGGAACCCGCGCCCGCGCCCCGGCCGCCGCGCACCCCACGCACCCCGCGCAGCGGCAAGCTCGGTTCGGCCGCGTTCCGCGAGGACTACGGCCTCCGGGAAGCGTATGTGGCCGGCGGGATGTACCGCGGGATCACCTCGGTGGACTTCGTCGCGCGCCTGGCCGAGTCGAACCTGCTGTCCTTCCTCGGCACCAGCGGGCGGACGCCGGACGAGGTCGGCGCCGACCTCACCGCGCTGCGGCAGCGCCTCGGCCACGGCAAGCCGTTCGGCGTCAACCTCACCTACCACCCGTTCGCCGCGGAAACCGCCGCCCGGGTGGTGGACCTGATGCTGGCGCACGACATCCGCGCGCTCGAGGTGTCCACCTACGTGCAGATCACCGAGGAACTGGTGCGCTACCGGCTCACCGGCGCCAGGGTCCTGCCGGACGGCCTCGCCTACACCCCGCGCAAGCTGCTGGCCAAGGTGACCAGGCCGGACGTGGCGAAGGCGTTCTTCGAGCCGGTGCCGCGCGAACTCGTCGACCGGCTGCGGGCCACCGGCGCCATCTCCGCGGAGGAAGCCGAGGCCGCCGCCGGGCTCCCGATGGCCGACGACGTGTGCGCGGTCGGCGATTCCGGCGGGTACACCGACATGGGCGTGCTTTCCGCGCTCCTGCCCTCGGTCCGGCACCTGCGTGACGAACTCGCGCGCGCCCACCCGTCGCTGAAGGCGGTGCGCGTGGGCGCGGGCGGCGGCATCGGCACCCCGGAAGCCGCGGCCGCGGCCTTCGTGCTCGGCGCCGACTTCGTGCTCACCGGCTCGATCAACCTGTGCACCGCGGAAAGCGCCCTCGCGCCGTCTACAAAGGACTACCTGCGGCAGCTGGACGTGCACGACACCACCTACGCGCCCTTCGGCGACCTGTTCGAGCTGGGCGGGCGCACTCGGGTGGTGAAGAAGGGCAACCTCTTCCACGCCAGGGCGAACAAGCTGTACGACCTGTGGCGCACGCACGACGACTGGACCGACATCGACCCGGCCGTGCGCACCCAGCTCGAACAGCGCTACTTCCAGCGCCCCTTCGACGAGATCTACCGGCAGGTGCGCCCGGCCGGTGCCGAACCGGACGCCAAGCGCCGGATGGCGCTGGTCTTCCGCTGGTACTGCGACACCGCGCTCGGCCTGGCGGTGACCGGCGACACCGGCCGCGCGCTGGACCACCAGCTCGGCTGCGGGCCCGCGCTCGGCGCGGCCAACCGCTGGCTGGCCGGGGCCGGCCTCGCCGACTGGCGCGACCGCCACGCCGACCGGCTGGCGGACCTGCTCATGACCGGTGCCGCCGAGATCGCCGGCGTCCGCCAGCCCGAGATCGCCGCCGCGGTCGTCTGAGCCACCCGAGAAAGGCCAACCATGTCCGAAACCTTCACCTGGGACAACGTCGAGTTCGACCTGTCCGACCCCGCGTTCGTCAGCGATCCCGAGGCCGCCAAGCGCTGGCTGGAAGGCCCGCGCGACGTCTGCCCCGGCCGGTTCTCCGACAACGCCGAGGTCTACGTGGTGACCAAGTACCACCAGGTGCGCGGCCTGCTCGCGGACCCGCGGGTGAGCAACCACCCGCCCGAGGGCGTGCACCTGGACAGCATGCGCAAGCGCGGCGTGCCCGAGGAACTGCTGAAGTACTTCGACTCGACGATCATGACCATGGAGCCGGACGACCACCAGCGGGTGCGTGGCCTGGTCACCGCGGCCTTCTCGGCCAAGCGCGTGCGCTCGCTGCGGCCGCGCATCGAGGAGCTGACCAACAGCCTGCTCGACCGGATGGACCCCGCCGGGGTCAACGACCTGGTCGCCGACTACGCGCACCCGATCTCCACCACGATGATCTGCGAACTGCTCGGCGTCGACGACGAGTACCGCGACCAGTGGATCAAGTGGACCGGCGTGTTCACCACCTTCCTGCGCCCGGATCCGAAACTGCTGCCGCCCTCGCTGCACGGCATGATCGACACGATCAAGCGGCTCATCGACGCCCGCCGCGCCGAGCCGGGCGACGACCTGATCTCCGACCTCGTCCGGATCAGCGACCAGACCGAGAAGCTGGACCAGGTCGAGCTGGTCGCGCTGGCACTGGTCCTGGTGCAGGCCGGGCTGGACACCGTGCGGCATTCGATCGCGCTCAGCCTGTACAACCTGTTCACCCACCCCGAGCAGCTCGAACTGGTCAAGCACAACCCGGGTGACACGGTCCGCGCGGTGATGGAGCTGATGCGCTACGCCGGGCCGATCAAGATGGCGCTGCCCCGGTTCGCCACCGAGCCGATCGAGCTGGACGGGGTGACCATCCCGGCCGACGGCCAGATCCAGCTGGTGGTGGCCGCGGCCAACAACGACCCGGAACGCTTCCACGAGCCGCGCAAGCTCGACGTGACCCGGCAGGACAACCCGCAGCTGAGCTTCGCGCACGGCGCGCACTTCTGCCCCGGCGCCTCGCTGGCCACCGCGGAAACCGAGATCGCGCTCAACACGCTGTTCGCCCGCTACCCGGACGTGCGGCTCGCCGTCGACCCCGCCGAGATCGGCCCGCGCTTCCTGCGCGCGGTGGAGCGCCTTCCGGTGCACCTCAAGTGAATCCGGCCCCAGAAGAACAGGAGTTCGCCTGATGACCGAGACCGTGCCGCAGGCACCGGTACTGCCCACCGAGCGCGTGGCGGGCTGCCCCTTCGACCCGCCCGCCGCGCTCGCCGAACTGCGCGCCGAACAGCCGGTCAGCCGGATGACCTACCCCGACGGGCACGTCGGCTACCTGGCCACCAGCCACGCCGCGGCGAAGGCGGTGCTGACCGACCGCCGGTTCGGCTCCCGCGGTGACCTGCTGCGGGCACCGATCCCGATGGGCATGGGGTCGCCGTCGGCCGAGGTGCCGCCGGGCATGTTCACCGCGATGGACCCGCCCGAGCACACGCACTACCGCAGGTCCATCGCCGGCTGGTTCACCCTGCGGCGGCTGCGGCAGCTCGAACCGCGGATCACCGAGATCGTCGACCAGCACCTGGACGCCATCGCCGCCGTGCCCCCCTCGGACGGCCCGGTCGACCTGGTGCGCGACTTCGCCGACCCGGTGTCCGCACTGGTGATCTCGGAGCTGCTCGGCGTGGCCCCCGAGGACCAGCAGCGCTTCCTCGACGCGACGAAGGCCGTGTTCACCGTGCACTCCAGCGCGGAGGAGGCGATGGCCGGGTTCGCCGGGCTGCGCGGCTTCCTGGCCGAACTGGTGCAGGCCAAGCGCGACAGCGGCGGCGACGACCTGATCAGCACGATCGCCGCGGAGGGCAAGCTCACCGACGAGGAGCTGATGACCATCGGCAGCGTGCTGCTGATGGCCGGGCACGACACCAGCTCGAACCAGCTGGCGCTGAGCGTGTACGCGCTGCTGCGGGAACCGGAGCAGCGGGAGAAGCTGCTGGCGGACCCGTCGCTGATCGGTCCGGCGACCGAGGAACTGCTGCGGTACCTCAACATCGTGCACATCGGGTCGATCAGGGCCGCGCTGGAGGACTTCGAGTTCTACGGCCACCAGCTCAAGACCGGCGACGCGATGCTGGTGTCGCTGTCCGCGGCCAACCGCGACCCCGAGGTGTACGACCACGCCGACGAGCTCGACCTGACCAGGAGCGGGCCGGGGCACCTCGCCTTCGGCCACGGCGTGCACCAGTGCGTGGGGCAGCAGCTGGCCCGGATCGAGTTCAAGATCGCGCTGACCGCGTTGTTCACCCGGTTCCCCGGCCTGCGCCTCGCGGTGCCGGAGGACGAGGTGCGGATGCGCGGCGACTCGATCATCTACGGCGTGCACGAACTGCCGGTCACCTGGGAGGACCGGACCCGGTGAGGGTCGCGGTCCGCCCGGAGCTGTGCTGCAGCTCCGGCATGTGCCTGCTCAACGCCCCCGAGGTGTTCGACCAGACCGACGAGGACGGCACGGTCGTCCTGCTCGCCCCCCACCCCAGCCCCGAGCAGCGGGGAGCGGTCCGGCAGGCCGCTTCGCTCTGCCCGGTCGGCGCCATCGAGATCAAGGAGTGACGGACATGGGTGCCTCCCTCACGCGGTTCGGCCCGGACGCCGACCCGGCCGAGGTCGCCGAAACCCTGGAAACCGACGGCGGCGCGATCGTCACGGCTTTCGCGGGCAAAAGCATGCTGGACGGTCTCTGGGCCGATCTGCAGCCCGTGCTGGAGTCCGGTGACTACGGTGCCGACGAGTTTTCCGGCCACCGCACCAAGCGCATCGCCTCGCTGTTCGCCAGGGCCCCGCGCCTGGCCGAACTGGTGGTCCAGCCGGTGTTCCTGGACACCGCGCGCAAGCTGATCGAGCGCCCGGTGAAGGTGTGGTTCGGCGAAGCGCAGGCGAGCCTGGCGCCGAACGTGCAGATCAGCGCCAGCCAGGTGATCCAGATCTGGCCGGGGGAGGGCGAGCAGCCGCTGCACCGCGACGACAGCTCGCACCTCATCCCGTACCCGGCGCCGATCCGCCGCGTGCAGATGATGCTGGCGCTGTCCGAGTTCACCGCGGAGAACGGTGGCACGCTGGTCATCCCCGGCAGCCACCGCTGGGACGACGAGCAGCCGCCGAAACTGGCCGACGCGATCGCCACCGAGATGGAGCCGGGTTCGGCGCTGCTCTGGGTCGGCGGGACGTACCACGGCGGCGGGCGGAACACCGCCGAAACCCCGCGCACCGGGCTGACCGTGTCGATGGTCGCGGGCAACATGCGGCAGGAGGAGAACCAGTACCTGGCGGTGCCGCGGGAGATCGTGCGCGAGTACCCCGAGCAGGTGCGGCGGCTGCTGGGCTACAACACCTGCCCGCCGTTCCTGGGCTGGCACGAGTCGGCGGATCCGTACCACCTGGTGGCGGACCCCGTTGAGGTATGAGCTGTGCCGGGGCCGTCGCGCGGACGGCCCCGGTCCCGCTTCACCGGCGGGCGAACACCGCGTCGTACAGGGCGTCCTGGTACGGCGTGAGCCGCTTGGCCAGCCGAGGGCGTGGGGCGCGCGTTTCGAGCACTCGGCTCCACTCGGGGTCGAAGCCGAGTTCGAACAACTCGGCCAGCGAGCCCAGCACGGACTCCCGCTCGGCACCGCGGCGCCCGGACTGCAGCGTGTGCGCCCGCTGCCCTTCGAGGCACTGGCGGGCGGGGGTGAGCAGCACCGGGTGCGGGCTGATCTCCAGGAACACCTCGTGCCCGTCGGCCCGCAGCTTGCCGATGGCGTCGGCGAAGCGGACCGGCTCACGCAGGTTGCGCATCCAGTACCCGGCACCGATTTCCGGCCCGCGCAGCACTTCCAGCGTCGCCGTCGAGTAGATCGGCAGCTCGGCCACCCGCGGCCGCAGCCCGGCGAGCGCGCGATCGAGGTCCTCGCGCAACTCGTCGACGTAGTGGCTGTGCGAGGCGACCGTGTTCTGGATCAGCTTGCAGTAGACGTCGCGCTCGGCGAGCACGGTGACCAGCCGGTCCAGGGAGGCGGCGTCCCCGGCGAGGATGGTGGAGCGAGGGCTGTTGCAGCCGGCGATGCTGACCCGGCCCTCGGTACCTTCGATCAGCTCGCGCGCTTCGGCCTCACCGAGTTCGGTGATGGCGAGCGCGCCCTTGCCGCTGATCCGGCGCAGCAACGCGCTCCGGCGGCAGGCGACCATCGCCGCGTCCGCCAGCGACAACGCGCCCGCCACGTGCGCGGCGGCGATCTCGCCCATGCTGTGCCCGGTGACCGCGGCGGGCCGGATCCCCCAGTGCCGCCACAGCGCGGCGAAGGCGATCTGCAGGGAAACCACGGTCGGCTGCAGCACGTCGATCTCGCCGAGCCGGGACTCGTCCTCGCTCGCGCGCACCTGCTCCAGCACGGAGAAATCCACGTGCTCGCGCATCGCCCGATCGCATTCTTCGAGCGCGTCGCGGAATACCGGTTCGGTTTCCAGCAGTTCGCGGCCCATGCCGTGCCATTGCGCACCCTGCCCGGCGAACACGAATGCGATTTTTCCGGGTTCGGTGATTTTCTCCGGCGTCGAAGACAATGCTTCTTCGAGCTGCTCGATCAGTTCCGCGCGACTGCCCGCGACGAATGCCGCCCGGTGGTCACCGCGCCCCGGCGGTTCGCTGACGGGCAGGTCAGCGGCGGTGTCGGCACGCAGGAAAGCCAGGCGGGAGCGGAACAACTCGTGCAACCCGGCCGCCGTCGGCGCGGCCAGCGGGACAAGGTGAGCGGAGGGATTCACGGGTTCGACGATACCAGGGAAATGGCGGATCTTGTCTGGGTGAACAGGAGCAAGTAACGTCGGATTCACCCGCCGATCGAGGGAGTACCCGTGCGTTTGCTGTTCGTCCCGCTCCCGTTCCCGACCCACTATTTCCCGACCGCCGGACTGGCCTGGGCGGCCCGGCTGGCCGGGCACGACGTACGGGTGGCGACCGGGGCGGACGTGGCGCCCGTGGTGGACGCGTCCGGGGTGCCGGTGGTCGAGGTGAACACACGGCCCGAGCTGATCGCCGATTCGTCGCGCAACCGCAAGTGGCTGGAGCTGGAGCAGCGCAGCCCCGGCGAGGGCCTGCTCGGCGCGCTGGTCTCCGGGCCCATCGACAACTACGCCCGCGTCGCCGCCGCCATGGCCGACGACCTGATCGCACTGGGGCGCCGGTGGAAGCCGGACCTGGTGGTGTCGGATCCCTTGGCGTACGCGGGTTTCCTGACCGCCGACGTGCTCGGCGTGCCCGCGGTGCGGCACCTGTGGGGCGTGGACTCGACGCGGCACTTCCGCCTGCCCGGCTCGGGTTTCGACGCGAGCGTGCCGTCCGAGGAGATGCCCTGGTCCGCGATCCCGTGGCCGGACCGGCTGACCGGCCTGTTCGCCGAACACGGCGCCACCCCACGTGACGACCTGGCCGTGGCCACCGTCGACCCGTGCCCGGAAAGCCTGCAGTACCCGGGGGCGAGCGGCAGGCTGCCGGTGCGGTACACCCCGTACAACGGCGCCGGCGTCATCCCGGACTGGGTACTGGACGAACCGGCGCGCCCGCGGGTCGCCCTGACCTGGGGCCTGGCCTCCACCGCGACCCTGGGCGACGAGTTCTTCGGCCTGCCACGGATCATCGAAGCGATCGCGCCGCTGGACATCGAGGTCGTGGTCGCCATCAGCCCCGCCGACCGCCCGCGCTTGGGCCCCTTGCCACCGAACGTGCGAGCGGCCTCGGTCCCGCTGCACGCGCTGCTGCCCACGTGCTCCGCCATCGTGCACCACGGCGGCTCAGGCACCCTCTTCACCGCGGCTTGCTATGGGGTGCCGCAGCTGACCTTGGCGCTGATGCACGAACACAAAACCGCCGCCTCCCGCTTCGCCCGGCAAGGCTCGGGAATCCTGCTGGGAGAGAACGAAACCGCCCCGGAGACCATCCGAACGCGCCTCGACGAGCTGCTCACCGGCGACCCCACCCGCAAAGCCGCCGCCGACCTGGCCACCGAAATCGCCACCCAACCCAGCCCCCCCGAAGTAGCCGAAGCCCTAACCCACCTCCCCTAACCCCACCCCCACCTCAGACCCCACACCCCCAGCCCACCCCCTCCAGCGCCGCCCACACACAGGCACCCGCCCCCATGTCCAGCCACCCGAACCCCACACCCGCGCGTTCGAACCCCACGTTCAGGCACCCGAGCCCCACACCCAGACACCCGAACCTCACGTTCAGGCACCCGAGTCCCACACTCGCGCGTTCGAACCCCACGTTCAGGCGCCCGAACCCCGCACCCAGACGTCCGAACTTCACGCTCGGGAGCCCGAGTCCCACGCTCGCGCGTCCGAACTTCACGTTCAGGAAGCCGAACCCCGCATTCAGGCGTCTGAACCCCACGTTCGGGCACGTGAGTCCCACGTTCAGGCGCCCGTGTCTCACGCCCAGGCACCCGAACCCCACGTTCAGGCACCCGAGTGCCGAACTCGCGCGTTCGGACCGCACGTTCGGGCACCCGAGTGCCACGCTCAGGAGCTCGAGTCCCACGCTCGCGCGTCCGAATCTCACGTTCAGGAAGCCGAGTCCCACACTCGGGCGCCTGAAGTCCACGTTCGGGCACCGAACTCCGCACTTGGGTTCGTGTGGGGCTCGCCGCTCTGGCGTGGCTGTAGACACGCGTGCGCTCGCCGCCCAGAGTCAGCCCGAACTGCTCGCTAGCGGCGCTAGCGAGCGGGGTCGGCGGATTGCTAGCGTTGCTAGGCCGACTAGCGACGCTAGCTGTATCGGCTAGCGGTGCTAGATCGCCTAGCGGTGCTAGGGCAAGCCTCGCAGCGAAGCGCCCGAGGTCCTCAAGGAGAGAACCTCGGGCGCTGACGCCTCAGTGCAGGTGACGTTCGATCAGGTCACAGGCGAGTTCCGTACCCCGCTCCGCTTGAACGCGGGTGCCGACCTGGGCGGCTTTGGCCGCGATCGCCGGGTTTCCCAGGGCTTCCAGCACACTCGCCGCCAGGGGTTCTGGGGCTAGCCGCTGGAACGGCACCGGCTTCGAGCCGACGCCCAGAGCCCGCACCCGCCGTGACCAGAACGGGTGGTCGGCGAACGTCGGCACGACCACCTGCGGCACCCCGGCCCGCAACACCTCGGCCGTGGTGCCGTACCCGCCGTGGTGGATGACCGCGGCGGCACGCGAGAAAAGCCAGCGGTAGTCCGCCTCGCGCAGGTGGAAATCACCGTCGTCCAAGGGTTCCGGCCGGCCGCCGACCACGACGATCCGCCGTCCCGCTCGCCGGGCGGCGGTGCGCAGCGCGGCCCGGGTTTCGTCCTCCCGGTGCACGGCCCACGTACTGCCGAACGTGGCGACCAGCGGCTTCGGCTCGGTCTCCATGAACTCCACCAACTCCGGCGGCGGCGTCCAATCCCGTTCCCAGAACCAATAACCGGTCACGTGCGCCTCAGCGGGCCAGTCCAGCGGCGGCGGGATCAGTTCCGGGCTGTACGGGTAGAGCAACGGCGTCCGATGCCCGAGATCCCGGTACGCCGACCGCAAACCGAGCTTGCCGAGCCCCCGCCGCGACCGGAAGTCGTTGACCATGGCCCGTGTCTTGAGCCACTCCACCTGCCCCGAGACCAGGTGCGAAAACCGGTGGTACGGCGTGCCCAGCGGCACCTCCGGCGCGCCGAACGCGGGGAAGTGCCGCGTCGGCGTCACCGGCCACCACGAGGTGGCGCACCAGTTCCGGTCGTCGCGCGCCACGTTGATCCCCTTGGTGAACAAGGCGTTCACCGTGAAATCGGCGTAGGCGCAGGCATCGTCGATGCGGGCCAGCACCTCGCCGTAGGTGGCGGCGTCGACGTCCGGCAGCTTCCGCGTCATCCGCAACGCGGACGGGCTCTTCCTGATCGACTCCACCACCGCCGGGAGCTCGAAGAAGTTCCCGGTGTCCCCGGGCACCTCCTGCAGCGTGAGCCCGGCTTCCCCGGCCAGCGCCCGGAAATTGCCCGTGGTGATCAGATCGACGTCGTGGCCCCGCGCCCGCAGCGCGGTGCCCAGTGCCAGGAACGGTTGGATGTCACCGCGGGATCCGAAGGGGACCAGTGCGATCTTCACGGCAGGCTCCTCAGGCGCTGGTCTTGCGCCAGAAAACGCTGCCCCAGTCGATCTTCTCCAGCGGTTCGGTGATGCCGCGCTCGGCGCGGAAGTCCTCCACCGCCTTCACGCACGGCGGCAGGCTGAAGTCGTCGATGATGCAGTAACCGCCGACGGACAGCTTGTCGTAGAGGTTGCGCAGCACCACATCGGTCGACTCGTAGAGGTCGCCGTCCAGGCGCAGCACGGCGATCTGCCCGATCGGCGCGGTGGGGATGGTGTCGCGGAAGTAGCCCTCGAGGAACTCGACCTGCTCGTCCAGCAGGTCGTACGAGGCGAACCGGCGGCGCACCTCCGTCAGCCCGATCGAGTGCGAGTACGGCACGTCGGCCAGCGACTGCTCGGCCAGCGGGCCGGTGAACTGCCGGTCGGCGGGGTAGCGCTCGAGGTCCGGCTCGGGGAAGCCGGCGAACGAGTCGGCCACCCACACCTTGCGCTCGGTCTCGCCCCAGGCCCGCAGGATGCCGCGCATGTACATGCAGGTGCCGCCGCGCCAGACACCGGTTTCCACCAGGTCACCGGGGATCTGTTCGCGCAGCACGCTTTCCACGCACGCGCGGATGTTGTCCAGCCGCAGCCAGCCGACCATGGTGTCGGCGTCCTGGTGCGCGTACCGGCCCTCCTCCAGGTCGCGCAGGGTGGTGGTGTCGTCGGTGGCCCAGCGCGGTTTCTGCAACGGGGCGCCGAGGAAGATGTCGCTGCCGGAATACCGGGTCAGGCAGCGCTTGAGCAGGGCGAGATAGGCGTCCCTGGCCGCGGTCTCGGCGCGGCTCGCGGTGATGGTGTCGTCCACCGATGCTCCATTCGTGTGGCGTACGCGGCGAATCACCGGTTCGCCGATAATCGCGAATCGGTGGACGCGGAGATTATTATTGTTCGGCAGAGTGCGCGTTTCCCCAGATGCCGGATCGGCAGCGCATTTATCCTCCTATGTGGAAGGGTAACAAGGAGTCCGCCGATGTCAACAGAAGTTCTCTGGTTTGTCCGGTTTCGCGGTGTTTCCCTTGTCTTGCAACGAAAGTAGTAGCCGCTTCGGCGGAGTCGAGTACGCTCCTGTGATCCGGCTCACCCGGAAAATTCGGCTCCGGACGAATTGAAACGGCCTTTCGGGACACGGCCGCCTTGGGGTACGTTCGAGGTCATGGGGTGGTAGCCGCGAGTAGTCCGGAAGTTGACTCGGATGGCGGTATTCCCATTTGCCGATGACGGTATTAGGAGACTGGGGAATTCGAATGCAGGGCTTTCGCGGAGCGGCCGTACTGCGGGATCTGATCGGCAGCGCCGGTGCGGGTGACGCGGCGATCGCCGCGGCCGTGGCGCGCATCGGCGCCGACGAGGTGGCCGGGATCCTGGTCGACGAACTGCTGAACCGGGCCGAGCTGCAGGCCATCCCGCAGCTGGCCGAGCGGCCGCTCGTGGTGCTGTTCGAGCTCACCGCCCCCGGCGGTCCCGTGCGCCACTGGGTGCAGGTCGGCGGCGGCAAGACCACGCACGGCCCCGACGACCTCGGTTCCGCGCACGCCACCGTGGACCTGCCGCTGACCGAGCTGGTCCGGGTGGTCTTCGGCCCGCGCGGCGAAGGCGAGCTGAAGGGGCACCGCATCCGCTGGCGCGACTTCGAGGACCAGGCCGCGCTCGCCGCCGACATGCACGTGGTGCCGGTCCTGCAGCACCTGCTCAGCGGCACCACCCGGCAGCCGGTCGACCTGGCCGGGCTGTCCCTGCGCCAGGGTTCGGACAAGTGGGGGCTGCACTTCTACAGCCAGCACTACGAACGCCACTTCGAGCCCTACCGCGACCGCCCGCTGACCGTGCTGGAACTGGGCATCGGCGGCTACCAGGACCCGGCCGCCGGTGGTGGCTCGCTGCGCACCTGGAAGCGGTTCCTGCCGCGCGCGCTGGTGTTCGGGGTGGACATCTTCGACAAGAGCGGTGTCGCCGAGCAGCGGATCTACCCGATCAAGGGCGACCAGTCCGATCCGGCGTTCCTCGAGTCGCTGGCCGCCGAGATCGGCCCGATCGACATCGTCATCGACGACGGCAGCCACTACTGCCCGCACGTGGTCACCGCGTTCCACACCTTGTACAAGCACGTGGCCCCCGGCGGGCTGTACGTGATCGAGGACCTGCAGACGTCCTACTGGCCCGGTTACGGCGGGAGCAGCGAGAACCGCAACGACCCGGCCACCAGCATGGGGCTGCTCAAGGAACTGGTCGACGGGCTGAACCACGCCGAGTACCAGCTGGAGGGCTACGAGCCCAGCGAATACGACCTGACCATCGCGGGCATGCACTTCTACCACAACCTGGCGGTGCTGGAGAAAGGCCGGAACGAGGAGGCCTCCCTGCCCCGGTGGGTCGGCCGCGAACGCGTGGTCTGAGCGGGAGACCGCGGTGCTTGCCGAGCAGTGGTCGGGCCGGACGGTGGTGGTCACCGGCGGCCGCGGGTTCATCGGGGCCCACTTCACCGCGGAACTGGCCGCGGCCGGCGCGAAGGTGATCTCGCTGCACCGGGCAGGCCAGGCCGCGCCGGCCCCCGACGGTGTCCAGGAGATCGAACTCGACCTGCTGTCCACACTGGAGGTCGACGCGCTCTTCCGCTACGTCGGCGCGCACGCGGACACGCTGGTGCACTGCGCCGGCATCGACGGCAACGCCGACTTCAAGAAGCGGAACTTCGGCTCGATCCTCGACTCCAACGTCCGGATCACCTCGAACGTGCTCAACGGCGCCCGCGACCACGGCATCGGCACGGTGGTCCTGCTCAGCTCGGCGGAGATCTACTCGGCCTCGTCGGCCGGGCTGGTCACCGAGGAGGACGACTACCGGAAGCTGATGGAGCTCTCCGGTGACGGCTACACCCTGGCGAAGGTGTTCGCCGAACTGCTGGCCGACGCCTACCGGCAGCAGTTCGGCATGCGCGTCTTCCTGGCCAGGCCGACCAACGTGTACGGCCCCGGCGACGGGCTGAACCCGCGCTCGCGGCGGGTGATCCCGGCCATGCTCGCGCGGATCGCCGCCGGCGAACCCGTCCAGATCTGGGGCGACGGGCAGCAGCGGCGCTCCTTCATCCACGTGCACGACCTGGTGCACGCGGTCCTGGAGATGGTCGGCGACGGCTCGTACGACACGTTCAACGTGGCCACCCGCTCGTCGGTCTCCCTCCTCGAACTCGCGCGGCTGCTGTTCGCCGAGTTCGAGGTCGCCGAACGCATCGAACTGGACACCACGAAGGCCGGCGGGGCGAAGGCGCGCGAGCTGAGCGCCGACAAGATGTACGAGGTGATCGGCTTCACCCCCCGCCCCCTCGCCGACGGCCTGCGCGACACCGTCCACTGGTACAAATCCACCCTCGCCCACTGAGCCGGCTTCTGCGGGGAAAAGCAGGTTCGCCGCGCTGACCTGCGCAAATGCGTGCCTCTGTGGGGCCCGGTATGCTTTTGCCCGCAGAAGCCTGACCGGCTTCGGGGAGTGTGACGCGGCCGGTGGGGAATCCGCGGCGCCTCGGCCCCGAAGCGCTAGACTGGGTGGTCCGCCCCCGGATTCGACCCCCCGATTGGGAGCTACCCGTCGGGGCGGGTATCTTTGATGACCGTGCCCGGCACATGTCGGGCCGCTCCGTGTGCCGTCAGGCGCCGGGTGGGACGCGTGCAGCGCTCGCCAGGCCGCCCGGACGGGCTGGCGAGTACAAGCAGTTCCACGGAAACTCCGGCGGGAAGTTCTTGGGTCGTGATGACCCTGACGCGGGCCGACACGCCCGACCGCGGGGGCCGGGGAGAAACAAGCAAGATCGCGACAGAAAGCTGGTCCATTGCCCACGATCCAGCAGCTGGTCCGCAAGGGCCGCCAGGACAAGGCTGCCAAGCAGAAGACCGCGGCCCTCAAGGGGAGCCCGCAGCGGCGTGGCGTGTGCACCCGCGTGTACACCACGACCCCCAAGAAGCCGAACTCGGCGCTGCGCAAGGTCGCTCGTGTGAAGCTGACCAGCGGCATCGAGGTCACCGCCTACATCCCCGGTGAAGGCCACAACCTGCAGGAGCACTCGATGGTGCTCGTGCGCGGCGGCCGGGTGAAGGACCTGCCGGGGGTCCGTTACAAGATCATCCGCGGTTCCCTGGACACGCAGGGTGTGAAGAACCGCAAGCAGGCGCGCAGCCGGTACGGCGCGAAGAAGGAGAAGAGCTGATATGCCCCGCAAGGGTCCGGCCCCGAAGCGGCCATTGATCTCCGACCCCGTCTACGCCTCGCCGCTGGTCACCCAGCTGGTGAACAAGGTGCTCAAGGACGGGAAGCGGTCCCTGGCCGAGCGCATCGTCTACGGCGCGCTCGAAGGCGCTCGCGAGAAGACCGGCACCGACCCGGTCGTCACGCTGAAGCGCGCGCTCGACAACGTGAAGCCCACCATCGAGGTGAAGAGCCGCCGGGTCGGTGGCGCCACCTACCAGGTGCCGATCGAGGTCAAGCCCGGTCGCTCGACCACCCTTGCGCTCCGCTGGCTGGTGTCCTTCTCGGCGGCCCGTCGCGAGAAGACCATGATCGAGCGCCTGCAGAACGAGCTCCTCGACGCGAGCAACGGCCTCGGGGCCAGCGTCAAGCGCCGCGAGGACACGCACAAGATGGCCGAGTCCAACAAGGCGTTCGCCCACTACCGCTGGTGACGTCCGCCCGGCTGTCGAGAAAAGCCAGCCCGGGCCCCAAGCTTGAGACAGGGGAACACTGCAGTGGCACGTGACGTGCTGACCGACCTGAACCAGGTCCGCAACATCGGCATCATGGCCCACATCGACGCCGGTAAGACCACCACGACCGAGCGGATCCTGTTCTACACCGGGATCAACTACAAGATCGGCGAAGTCCACGACGGCGCCGCCACCATGGACTGGATGGAGGAGGAGCAGAAGCGGGGTATCACCATCACCTCGGCTGCCACCACCACCTTCTGGGCCGACCACCAGATCAACATCATCGACACCCCCGGCCACGTCGACTTCACCGTCGAGGTGGAGCGTTCGCTGCGGGTGCTCGACGGTGCGGTCGCCGTCTTCGACGGCAAGGAGGGCGTCGAGCCGCAGTCCGAGCAGGTCTGGCGGCAGGCCGACAAGTACGAAGTCCCGCGCATCTGCTTCGTCAACAAGATGGACAAGCTCGGTGCGGACTTCTACTTCACCGTGAAGACCATCGAGGACCGCCTCGGCGCCCGGCCGCTGGTCATCCAGCTGCCGATCGGTGCGGAGAACGAGTTCGAGGGCGTCATCGACCTGGTCCGCATGAAGGCGCTGACCTGGCGTGGCGAGGTCCAGAAGGGTGAGGACTACGCGGTCGAGGACATCCCCGCCGCGCTCGCCGACAAGGCCGCCGAGTACCGCGAGAAGCTGGTCGAGGCGATCGCCGAGACCGACGACGCGCTGATGGAGAAGTTCTTCGGTGGCGAGGAGCTGTCCGAGGCCGAGATCAAGGCCGGCATCCGGAAGCTGACGATCGCGCGTGAGGCGTACCCGGTGCTCACCGGTTCCGCCTTCAAGAACAAGGGCGTGCAGCCCATGCTCGACGCGGTCATCGACTACCTGCCGTCGCCGCTGGACGTCCCGCCGGTCGAGGGCGTGCTCCCCGACGGCGAGACCAAGGCCGTGCGGAAGCCCGCCACCGACGAGCCGTTCTCGGCGCTCGCGTTCAAGATCGCCGCGCACCCGTTCTTCGGCAAGCTGACCTACATCCGGGTCTACTCGGGCAAGGTCGCCAAGGGCACCCAGGTCGTGAACGCGACCAAGGAGCGCAAGGAACGCATCGGCGGCCTCTTCCAGATGCACTCCAACAAGGAGAACCCCGTCGAAGAGGGCCAGGCCGGCCACATCTACGCGGTGCAGGGCCTGAAGGACACCACCACCGGTGACACCCTGGCCGACCCGCAGAACCCGGTCGTGCTCGAGTCGATGACCTTCCCGGAGCCGGTCATCCGGGTGGCCATCGAGCCGAAGACCAAGGCCGACCAGGAGAAGCTGTCCCTGGCCATCCAGCGTCTCGCCGAAGAGGACCCGACCTTCCAGGTCAACCTCGACGAGGAGACCGGCCAGACGATCATCGCCGGGATGGGTGAACTGCACCTCGAGGTGCTGGTGAACCGGATGAAGTCCGACTACAAGGTCGAGGCGAACATCGGCAAGCCCCAGGTCGCCTACCGCGAGACGATCAAGAAGACCGTCGAGAAGCTCGACTACGTGCACAAGAAGCAGACCGGTGGCTCCGGTCAGTTCGCCAAGGTGATCGTCAAGCTGGAGCCGCTCGCGACGACCGACGGTGCGCTGTACGAGTTCGACAACAAGGTCACCGGTGGCCGCATCCCCCGGGAGTACATCCCGTCGGTGGACGCGGGCGCCCAGGACGCCATGCAGTACGGCGTGCTGGCCGGTTACCCGCTGGTGGGGTTGAAGCTGACCCTGCTGGACGGCGCGTACCACGAGGTCGACTCTTCGGAGATGGCGTTCAAGATCGCCGGTTCCATGGCGATGAAGGAAGCCGCGAAGAAGGCGGGCCCGGTCATCCTCGAGCCGCTCATGGCGGTCGAGGTCACCACGCCCGAGGACTACATGGGTGACGTGATCGGCGACCTGAACTCCCGCCGTGGCCAGATCCAGGCCATGGAGGAGCGCGCAGGCACCCGTGTCGTGAAGGCACTGGTTCCGCTGTCGGAGATGTTCGGCTACGTCGGTGACCTGCGGTCGCGTACCCAGGGCCGGGCGAACTACTCCATGCAGTTCGACTCCTACGCCGAGGTTCCCGCGAACGTCGCGAAGGAGATCGTCGCCAAGGCGACGGGGGAGTAACCCCAAGAGCCCGCGGGAGCGGGGCCTCGCGGCACACGGGGTCCCGCTTTCGACCAAATGATTCACCGGGTGGCAGCCACGCCGACCGGTGAGCAAGATCAAAATTAAGTCCAGGAGGACATTCCAGTGGCGAAGTCGAAGTTCGAGCGCACCAAGCCGCACGTCAACATCGGAACCATCGGTCACGTCGACCACGGGAAGACCACTCTGACCGCGGCCATCACCAAGGTTCTGCACGAGAAGTACCCCGAGCTGAACACCGCCTCGGCGTTCGACCAGATCGACAACGCGCCGGAAGAGAAGCAGCGCGGTATCACGATCAACATCTCGCACGTCGAGTACCAGACCGAGAAGCGCCACTACGCCCACGTGGACGCCCCCGGTCACGCGGACTACATCAAGAACATGATCACCGGTGCCGCCCAGATGGACGGCGCGATCCTGGTGGTCGCCGCGACCGACGGCCCGATGCCGCAGACCCGTGAGCACGTGCTGCTCGCCCGCCAGGTCGGCGTGCCCTACATCGTGGTGGCCCTGAACAAGGCCGACATGGTCGACGACGAGGAGATCCTCGAGCTGGTCGAGCTGGAGGTCCGCGAGCTGCTGTCCTCCCAGGAGTTCCCCGGCGACGACCTCCCGGTGGTCAAGGTCTCCGGCCTGAAGGCGCTCGAGGGCGACCCCAAGTGGAGCGAGACCGTCCTCGAGCTGATGGACGCCGTGGACAACAACGTCCCGGACCCGCAGCGCGAGCTGGACAAGCCGTTCCTCATGCCGATCGAGGACGTCTTCACCATCACCGGTCGTGGCACCGTGGTGACCGGTCGCGTGGAGCGCGGCCAGGTCAACGTGAACGACGAGGTCGAGATCGTGGGTATCCGCGAGAAGGCCACCAAGACCACCGTCACCGGTGTCGAGATGTTCCGCAAGCTGCTCGACTCGGGCCAGGCTGGCGACAACGTCGGCCTGCTGCTCCGCGGCATCAAGCGTGAGGACGTCGAGCGCGGCCAGGTCGTCGCGAAGCCCGGCGCCACCGTGCCCCACACCGAGTTCGAGGCCTCGGTGTACATCCTCTCCAAGGACGAGGGTGGCCGGCACACGCCGTTCTTCAACAACTACCGCCCGCAGTTCTACTTCCGCACCACCGACGTGACCGGCGTGGTGACCCTCCCCGAGGGCACCGAGATGGTCATGCCGGGCGACAACACCGACATCAAGGCGAACCTGATCCAGCCGATCGTCATGGACGAGGGCCTGCGGTTCACCATCCGCGAGGGTGGCCGCACCGTCGGCGCCGGCCAGGTCACCAAGATCAACAAGTGATCTCCACCTGAACCCGGGGGGCTCTCGACCCCGGGTTCAGGTCGTGAAATCACCTGTGCGACACTATTCAGGTTGCTTCGTGATGGGGCGGCCGAACCCGATCCGGGTTGCGGCCGCCCTGTCACGAGAGCCGAGGTCCGCCGAGCTCTTCCTTCGGGTGAGGGTTGCGGGCAAGGGCCGCCGATTCGGTGGCCCCCTCACGTTGAGGAAGACCAGGCAGGACGACGATCCCCGGGGATCCGTCTGTGCAGCGGGCGCGACACGCCCGACCGCGTGGACCGGAGACAGGGCCGTTGAACTGCGGAAACCGGGGCGGAAGTCCGGGTTGAACAGATAGCGGCACGAGACGACAAGGAACGCAGCCACCATGGCGGGACAGAAGATCCGCATTCGGCTCAAGGCCTACGACCACGAGGCGATCGACGCCAGCGCGCGCAAGATCGTCGAGACGGTCACGCGCACCGGCGCCTCAGTCGTGGGCCCGGTGCCGCTGCCCACCGAGAAGAACGTTTATTGCGTCATCCGCTCGCCGCACAAGTACAAGGACTCGCGCGAGCACTTCGAGATGCGCACGCACAAGCGGCTGATCGACATCCTCGACCCGACGCCGAAGACGGTGGACGCGCTCATGCGCATCGACCTGCCGGCCAGTGTCGACGTCAACATCCAGTAAGCGCGGACCTGCTTGCAGGGTCCGAACCACCGGACACAGTCGAGCGGCGATACAGAAGAGACGGACTCATGTCTGATAGGCAAGTGAAGGGCATCCTGGGCACCAAGCTCGGCATGACCCAGGTCTTCGACGAGCACAACCGGATGATTCCGGTGACCGTCGTGCAGGCCGGGCCGAACGTGGTGACCCAGGTCCGTACCCAGGACAAAGACGGCTACAGCGCCGTGCAGCTGGCCTTCGGTGCCGTGGACCCGCGCCGGGTCAACAAGCCGAAGACCGGGCACTTCGACAAGGCGGGGGTGACCCCGCGCCGGCACCTCGCCGAGCTGCGCACCACCGACGCCGACGGCTACGAGGTCGGCCAGGAGATCACCGCCGAGGTGTTCCCCGCCGGCACGGTCATCGACGTGACCGGTACGACCAAGGGCAAGGGCTACGCCGGTGTCATGAAGCGCCACGGCTTCAAGGGCCAGGGCGCGAGCCACGGTGCGCAGGCCGTGCACCGCAAGCCCGGCTCGATCGGTGGCTGCGCCACCCCGGGCCGCGTTTTCAAGGGGCTCCGCATGGCGGGCCGGATGGGTTCCGCGCGGGTGACCACGCAGGGCCTGACCGTGCACGACGTGCGCGCCGACGAGGGCCTGCTGCTGATCAAGGGCGCGGTCCCCGGGAACAAGGGCGGTCTGGTCTTCGTCAGGACCGCCGCGAAGGGTGGTAACACCGAATGACCAGCGTCGAGCTGAAGACCCCGGCCGGTAAAGCCGACGGCACGATCGAGCTCCCCGCGGAGATCTTCGACGTGCAGGCCAACGTGCCGCTGATGCACCAGGTCGTGACGGCCCAGCTGGCCGCCGCGCGGCAGGGCACGCACGACACCAAGACCCGCGGCGAGGTCGCGGGCGGTGGCAAGAAGCCGTACCGCCAGAAGGGCACCGGTCGCGCCCGCCAGGGTTCGATCCGCGCCCCGCAGTTCACCGGTGGTGGCGTCGTCCACGGCCCCACGCCGCGTGACTACACCCAGCGGACCCCGAAGAAGATGAAGGCCGCCGCCCTGCGTGGCGCCCTCTCCGACCGGGCCCGCGCCGGCCAGCTGCACGTGGTCACCGAGCTGGTCAGCGGCGAGAAGCCGTCGACCAAGGCGGCGAAGACCGCGCTGCGCGCGCTGACCGAGGCCAAGCGGGTGCTCGTGGTGCTGCACCGCGACGACGAGCTGTCGTGGAACTCGGTGCGCAACCTGACCGACGTGCACCTGATCACGCCGGACCAGCTCAACACCTACGACGTGCTGGTCAACGACGACGTGGTGTTCACCAAGTCCGCGTACGACGCCTTCGTCGCCGGGCCCGTCAAGGGCAAGGGCGCCAAGGCCACCGCGCGGTCGAGCGAAGTTGCCGAAGGGAGTGACGAGCAGTGAGTTCCGTCGCCATTCCTGACCCCCGCGACATCGTGCTCGCGCCGGTGATCTCCGAGAAGTCCTACGGGCTGCTCGAGGACCACAAGTACACGTTCGTGGTTCGCCCGGACGCCAACAAGACCCAGATCAAGATCGCCATCGAGCAGATCTTCGGTGTCAAGGTCGTCAGCGTGAACACGCTGAACCGCCAGGGCAAGCGCAAGCGCACCCGGTACGGCTTCGGCAAGCGCAAGGACATCAAGCGCGCCGTCGTGACCCTGTCCGCTGAGAGCAAGCCGATCGAGATCTTCGGCGGACCCGCCGCGTAAGGGACTGAGCAGACATGGGTATTCGCAAGTACAAGCCGACCACTCCCGGTCGCCGTGGTTCCAGCGTCTCCGACTTCGCGGAGATCACCCGGTCCACCCCGGAGAAGTCGCTGCTGCGTCCGCTGCACGGCCGCGGCGGCCGCAACTCCTCCGGCAAGATCACCACCCGGCACAAGGGTGGTGGCCACAAGCGGGCGTACCGGCTGATCGACTTCCGCAGGCACGACAAGGACGGCATCCCGGCCAAGGTCGCGCACATCGAGTACGACCCCAACCGGTCCGCTCGGATCGCGCTGCTGCACTACGCGGACGGCGAGAAGCGCTACATCATCGCGCCGGAGAAGCTGCGCCAGGGCGACACCGTGGAGAACGGCCCCCGCGCCGACATCAAGCCCGGTAACAACCTGCCGCTGCGCAACATCCCGGTCGGTACCGTGATCCACGCGATCGAGCTCCGCCCCGGTGGCGGCGCGAAGATCGCCCGGTCCGCGGGCGCCAAGGTCCAGCTGGTGGCCAAGGACGGGCCGTACGCCCAGCTGCGGATGCCTTCGGGCGAGATCCGCAACGTGGACGTGCGCAACCGCGCCACGGTCGGCGAGGTCGGGAACTCCGAGCACGCCAACATCAACTGGGGCAAGGCCGGTCGTAACCGCTGGCGGGGCAAGCGCCCCACCGTCCGTGGTGTCGTGATGAACCCGGTCGACCACCCGCACGGTGGTGGTGAGGGGAAGACCTCCGGTGGTCGCCACCCGGTCAACCCGAACGGCAAGCCGGAGGGCCGCACCCGCCGCAACAAGCCGAGTGACAAGCTGATCGTCCGCCGCCGGCGTACCGGCAAGAAGCGCTGAGCAGGGAGGTAGAAGACTATGCCGCGCAGCCTGAAGAAGGGCCCGTTCGTGGATGACCACCTGCTCAAGAAGGTGGACGCGCTGAACGAGGCGAACAAGAAGACGGTGATCAAGACCTGGTCCCGCCGCTCCACGATCATCCCCGATTTCCTGGGGCACACGATCGCGGTGCACGACGGCCGCAAGCACGTCCCGGTGTTCGTCACCGAGGCGATGGTGGGTCACAAGCTGGGCGAGTTCGCCCCGACGCGGACCTTCAAGGGTCACATCAAGGACGACCGCAAGTCCCGCCGCCGCTGAGCGGTGCGACAGACAGCAAAGAGGTAGCAAGCGATGAACGCCAAGGATGCGACGGTCGAGGCTCTGCCCACGGCCTTCGCGCGGGCTCGCTTCGTCCGGGACTCGCCGACCAAGGTGCGCCGGGTGATCGAGCTCATCAAGGGCCGCAGCGCCGCCGACGCCCTCGCCGTGCTGCGGTTCGCACCGCAGGCGGCCAGTGAGCCGGTGGCGAAGGTGCTCGCCAGCGCCATGGCCAACGCCGAGAACAACCTCGACCTCGACCCGGACACCCTCTGGGTCAAGAACGCGTACGCCGACGAGGGTCCGACCCTCAAGCGCATCCGCCCGCGGGCCCAGGGCCGCGCGTACCGGATCCGCAAGCGCACGAGCCACATCACCGTCGAGGTGGAGTCGCGGCCGAAGGCCGACAAAAAGGCGAAGAGCAAGAAGGCAGGTGGCCGGTAGTGGGCCAGAAGATCAACCCGCACGGCTTCCGGCTGGGCATCACCACGGACTGGAAGTCCCGCTGGTACGCCGACAAGCAGTACGCCGAGTACGTGGCGGAGGACGTCAAGATCCGCAAGCTCCTGTCCACGGGCATGGAGCGGGCCGGCATCTCGAAGGTGGAGATCGAGCGCACCCGTGACCGGGTCCGCGTCGACATCCACACCGCCCGCCCGGGCATCGTCATCGGCCGCCGCGGCGCCGAGGCGGACCGGATCCGCGGTGCGCTCGAGAAGCTGACCAAGAAGCAGGTCCAGCTGAACATCCTCGAGGTCAAGAACCCCGAGGCGGACGCCCAGCTGGTCGCGCAGGGTGTGGCGGAGCAGCTGTCCAACCGCGTGGCGTTCCGCCGCGCGATGCGGAAGGCGATCCAGAGCTCCATGCGCTCGCCGCAGGTCAAGGGCATCCGGGTGCAGTGCGGTGGCCGCCTCGGCGGTGCCGAGATGTCCCGCTCGGAGCACTACCGCGACGGCCGCGTGCCGCTGCACACGCTGCGCGCCGACATCGACTACGGCTTCTTCGAGGCCCGCACCACCTTCGGCCGCATCGGCGTGAAGGTGTGGATCTACAAGGGTGACGTGGTCGGCGGGCTCAAGGCCAAGGAAGCGCGTGACGCTGCCGCGGCCGCCGAGCGCGCGCCGCGTCGCGACCGTGGCGACCGTCCGTCCCGCCCGCGCCGCTCCGGCGCGTCGGGCACCACGGCCACCTCCACGGAAGCGGGCCGGGCCGCCGCGGCGACCAAGAACGACACCGCCGCCGAGTCGGCGACCCCGGCTGCCGAGGGCACCACCCCGGCCGCCGCAGAGAAGACGGAGGGCTGACGTGCTCATCCCGCGCAAGGTCAAGCACCGGAAGCAGCACTCGCCGAAGCGCGCCGGTGCCGCCAAGGGCGGTACCAAGGTCAGCTTCGGTGACCTGGGGATCCAGGCACTCGAGCACAGCTACGTGACGAACCGGCAGATCGAAGCGGCCCGTATCGCCATGACCCGCCACATCAAGCGTGGCGGCAAGGTGTGGACCACCATCTACCCGGACCGCCCGCTGACCAAGAAGCCCGCCGAAACCCGCATGGGTTCCGGTAAGGGTTCCCCGGAGTGGTGGATCGCCAACGTCAAGCCGGGCCGGGTGATGTTCGAACTGAGCTTCCCCAACGAGGCCACGGCTCGCGAGGCGCTCCGCCGCGCGATCCACAAGCTGCCCATGAAGTGCCGAATCGTGACCCGTGAAGGTGGTGAGTTCTGATGGCCAAGGCAGAAGCCGCCGCGGCATCGGAGCTGCGTGAACTCACTGCGGAGGAGCTCGTGCTGCGCCTCAAGGAGGCCAAGGAGGAGCTGTTCAACCTCCGCTTCCAGATGGCCACCGGGCAGCTGGACAACAACCGCAGGCTGCGGGCCGTCCGTTCGGACATCGCCCGCATCTACACGGTGATGCGCGAGCGCGAGCTCGGGCTGTCCGTCTCCCCAGATGACGCCGAAAACGAAGAAGGTGCCGCATGAGCGAGCCGATCGCGGCCCAGGACAAGGCGTCCGGCCGCAACTACCGCAAGGTCCGTGAGGGCCTGGTCGTCTCCGACAAGATGGACAAGACCATCGTCGTCGAGCTGGAGGACCGCAAGAAGCACGCCCTCTACGGCAAGGTCATGCGGTCCACCACCAAGGTGAAGGCGCACGACGAGGAGAACACCGCCGGTATCGGCGACCGCGTTCTGCTCATGGAGACCCGACCGCTGTCGGCCACCAAGCGCTGGCGGCTCGTCGAGATCCGCGAGAAGGCCAAGTAAGCCGGGGGACTTCCCAAAGTTCCCTATCCGTTCCGCCAGGCTCACCCCGGTCCACGGGGTGAGAACCGGCGAGACATACAGGAGTTGACGTGATCCAGCAGGAGTCGCGACTGCGAGTCGCCGACAACACGGGTGCCAAGGAGATCCTCTGCATCCGCGTGCTCGGCGGTTCGGGGCGGCGCTACGCGGGTATCGGCGACATCATCGTCGCCACCGTTAAGGACGCCATCCCGGCTGCCGGGGTGAAGAAGGGCGACGTGGTCAAGGCCGTCATCGTCCGCACGGTGAAGGAGCGGCGTCGTCCGGACGGCTCCTACATCCGGTTCGACGAGAACGCCGCGGTGCTCATCAAGAACGACAACGAGCCGCGTGGCACCCGCATCTTCGGCCCGGTCGGCCGTGAGCTGCGCGATCGGAAGTTCATGAAGATCATCTCGCTCGCGCCGGAGGTGTTGTAAGTGAAGGTGAAGAAGGGCGACACGGTCGTCGTCATCGCCGGCAAGGACAAGGGCGCGAAGGGCAAGGTCATCCAGGCCTACCCGGAGCGGTCGCGCGTGCTGGTCGAGGGCGTGAACCGGATCAAGAAGCACACGCGGATCAGCCAGACCCAGCGCGGCGCGCAGTCCGGCGGCATCGTGACCCAGGAAGCCCCCATCCACGTGTCGAACGTGATGGTCGTCGACTCCGACGGCAAGCCGACCCGGGTGGGCTACCGCATCGGCGAGGACGGCAAGAAGGTCCGGATCTCGCGCAGCAACGGCAAGGACATCTGATGACCACCGCTGAGAAGATCGTGCCGCGTCTCAAGACGCGCTACCGCGAGAGCATCGCGGGCGAGCTCCAGAAGGAGTTCGAGTTCGCGAACGTGCACCAGATCCCCGGTGTGGTCAAGGTCGTGGTGAACATGGGCGTCGGCGACGCCGCCCGTGACAGCAAGCTGATCGAAGGCGCCATCCGCGACCTGGCCACCATCACCGGGCAGAAGCCCGAGGTGCGCAAGGCCCGGAAGTCGATCGCGCAGTTCAAGCTGCGCGAGGGCCAGCCGATCGGCGCGCGGGTCACCCTGCGCAACGACCGCATGTGGGAGTTCCTGGACCGGCTGCTGAACATCGCGCTGCCGCGTATCCGCGACTTCCGCGGGCTGTCGCCGAAGCAGTTCGACGGCAACGGCAACTACACCTTCGGTCTCAACGAGCAGTCGATGTTCCACGAGATCGACCCCGACTCCATCGACCGCCCCCGCGGCATGGACGTCACCGTTGTCACCACCGCCACCACCGACGACGAGGGCCGCGCGCTGCTTCGCAAGCTCGGCTTCCCGTTCAAGGAGAACTGAGCCGATGGCCAAGAAAGCACTGGTCCACAAGGCCGCGAAGAAGCCGAAGTTCAAGGTGCGCGGCTACACCCGCTGCCAGCGGTGCGGTCGCCCGCACTCGGTCTTCCGCAAGTTCGGGCTGTGCCGTATCTGCCTTCGCGAGATGGCACACGCCGGCGAGCTGCCCGGCGTGAGCAAGTCCAGCTGGTAAAGGCTTCCTTCAAGACTCCCAAGTTCGCCACAGGCCCCGCCACGATGGTGGCGGGGAACCAGGGCGAGAAAGGTTGACAGGTCACCATGACGATGACCGACCCGATCGCAGACTTCTTGACCCGTCTGCGCAACGCGAACTCCGCGTACCACGACGAGGTCGTGCTGCCCCACTCGAAGCTCAAGGCGAACATCGCCGAGATCCTCAAGCGCGAGGGCTACATCTCCGCCTTCCGCGACGAGCCGGGCGAGAAGCACAAGAACCTCGTGGTGCAGCTCAAGTACGGCCCGAACCGTGAGCGCAGCATCGCCGGCCTCCGGCGCGTGTCGAAGCCCGGTCTGCGCGTGTACGCCAAGTCCACCGAACTGCCCAGCGTGCTGGGTGGCCTCGGGGTCGCCATCATCTCGACGTCCTCCGGTCTCCAGACCGACCGGCAGGCCAAGCGCAACGGCGTGGGCGGCGAAGTCCTCGCCTACGTCTGGTAAGGGAGGGGATCAGCAATGTCACGTATCGGAAAACTGCCGGTCACCGTCCCCGCCGGGGTCGAGGTGAAGATCGACGGGCAGCACATCTCGGTCAAGGGCCCGAAGGGCACGCTCGAGCACACCATCGCCGAGCCGATCTTCGCCGAGCTCAACGACGGGGTCATCGAGGTCAAGCGGCCGGATGACGAGCGCTCCAGCCGGGCCCTGCACGGCCTGACCCGCACCCTGGTGAACAACCTGGTGGTCGGCGTCACCGAGGGTTACGAGAAGAAGCTCGAGATCCACGGCGTCGGTTACCGCGTGCAGGCCAAGGGCTCGGACCTCGAGTTCGCGCTCGGCTTCTCCCACCCGGTGCACATCCCGGCTCCGGAGGGCATCACCTTCAAGGTGGAGACCCCCACCCGGTTCTCGGTGTCCGGCATCGACAAGCAGAAGGTCGGCCAGACCGCGGCGGTCATCCGCAAGCTGCGCCGTCCGGACCCGTACAAGGGCAAGGGCCTGCGGTACGAGGGTGAGCGCATCCGCCGCAAGGTCGGAAAGACGGGTAAGTGATCATGAGCGACACGACTACGACGAAGCGCAAGCCGGTCGGCAAGGACGTCTCGACCCGCCGTCGCGTGGCGAAGACCCGTCGGCACTTCCGGCTCCGCAAGAAGATCAACGGGACTCCGGAGCGGCCGCGGCTGGCCGTGAAGAAGTCCTCGCGGCACCTGTCCGTCCAGCTGATCGACGACCTCGCCGGGCACACCCTGGCCGCGGCGTCGACCATGGAGGCGGACGTGCGCGCGGCCGACGGCGACAAGAAGGCCAAGGCCGCCAAGGTGGGCGAGCTGCTGGCCGCCCGCGCCAAGAACGCCGGCGTGACCAGCGTGGTGTTCGACCGGGGTGGCAACGCCTACCACGGCCGCATCGCCGCGCTCGCGGACGCCGCCCGCGGGGCGGGCCTGGAGTTCTGATGACTATGCAGTACATGCTGGTGAATGGAAGGAAAGCCTGATGCCGGGACGTACACGGCAATTCGGCGGCGGCCAGGGCGGTCCCGGCGGGCAGGGCGGCAACGACCGCAATGACCGCCGCGAGCGCCGGGATCGCCGCGACGGCGGCCGTGGCGGGGCGGCCCAGGAGAAGACCCCGCACCTCGAGCGCGTGGTCGCGATCAACCGCGTCGCCAAGGTCGTCAAGGGTGGTCGGCGCTTCAGCTTCACCGCCCTGGTGGTCGTCGGTGACGGCGACGGTCAGGTCGGCGTCGGCTACGGCAAGGCCAAGGAAGTTCCCGCGGCCATCGCCAAGGGTGTCGAGGAGGCGAAGAAGAACTTCTTCCGCGTGCCTCGCATCGCCGGCACCATCCCGCACCCGATCCAGGGTGAGGACGCCGCCGGTGTGGTGCTGCTGCGCCCGGCGAGTGCCGGTACCGGCGTTATCGCCGGTGGTTCGGTGCGTGCGGTGCTGGAGTGCGCCGGGGTGCACGACGTGCTCTCCAAGTCGCTCGGCAGTGACAACGCGATCAACATCGTGCACGCCACCGTCGCGGCTCTGAAGGGTCTGCAGCGTCCGGAGGAGGTGGCGGCCCGCCGTGGCCTGCCGCTCGAGGACGTCGCCCCGGCCCGGATGCTGCGCCAGCGCGCCGGTCAGGGGGTCTGAGATGGCTCAGCTCAAGGTGACCCAGGTCAAGAGCAAGATCGGCACGAAGCACAACCACCGCGAATCGCTGCGCACCCTCGGGCTGCGCAAGATCCGGCAGTCGGTGGTGCGTGAGGACACCCCCCAGGTGCGCGGTCTGATCCACGCCGTCCGCCACCTGGTGGAGGTCGAGGAGGTCAAGTCATGACGGCCATCAAGATCCACCACCTGCGCCCGGCGCCCGGCGCCAAGCGCGACAAGATCCGCGTCGGCCGCGGTGAAGGCTCGAAGGGCAAGACGGCCGGTCGCGGTACGAAGGGTACGAAGGCGCGGAAGAACGTGCCCGTGCGCTTCGAGGGTGGGCAGATGCCCATCCACATGCGCCTGCCGAAGCTGCGCGGCTTCAAGAACCGGTTCCGCACCGAGTACCAGCCGGTGAACGTGGGCGACATCGCCCGCGTCTTCGCCGACGGTGGCAAGGTCGGCCCGGAGGAGCTCGCGGCCCGCGGCCTGGTCCGCAAGGGCAAGCTGGTCAAGGTTCTCGGCAACGGTGACCTCAACGGCGTCAAGCTCGACGTCACCGCCGACGCCTTCTCCGGCTCCGCCAAGGAGAAGCTCGAAGCCGCCGGTGGCTCCGCCACCACGAACTGACGCGCTTCTTCCCGCAAAAGGCCCGCCAGGTCCCCAGGACCCGGCGGGCCTTTTCACGTCCTGCCTTCCCCGCCAACCCGGCTACCTGCTTCTCCCCGCAGAACCCGGGCGCGTACTTCTGCCCGCAGAACCCGGCCCCGCCTCTCCGCCGAACCCAAGATGTCCGCGCCCAACTCGCGCGACTCGGCCGGCCTGCTTCTCCCTGCAGAACCGAGGCCCGGCTTCTGCCCGCGAAACCTCGCGGCGACCGCCGCCTGGCCGTCCCCGCGTCCGCCGTGCCACCCCGCGCACGTCCGCCGCCCACCGGACCTGCTTCAGCCCGCAGAAGCCCGCACCCTGCTTCTGCCCGCAGAAGCCTGGGGCCCTGCTTCTGCCCGCAGAAGCGTGCGGCCCTGCATTTGCCCGCGAAAGTCTCCCGGCCTGCTTTTGCCCGCAGAAGCATCCCGGTGCCAGGATCGCGCCATGACGGATCAGCCGCCCCCACCTGAACCGGCCACTGTCCGAGACCAGCGCCGGGGCCTGAGCGTCCTCCTGGCCCTGGTCGCGCTCCTCCTCACGGTCGCCGGCTCCTTCCTCCCGCTCTTCGTCAGCGTCGTACCCGGCATCGAGGGAGCCGAGGGCGTCGGCATCACCGTCACCGGCTGGGCTGCCGAATCCGACGCCGCCGGACTGCCCAGCCTCGAAGAGGGCAACGTCCTCACCCCCTTCGCTCGCAACGGCGTCATGCTGGTCGTCGCCGCGCTGCTCCTCGGCGCAGCCGCCGTCCTCACCGGGCGCTCCATCAAAACCGGCACGACGACGCTGGCGCGCTCCGTCTCTGTCGCGGCTGCCGCCTTCCTGCTCGCGATCGTCGGTTCGATCGGCATGCAGGCCATCGGCTGGGCGGACCTGTTCTCCGCGACCGGCGCCCCCGCCGGCCCCGGACTCGGCTACTGGCTGATCGCCGCAGCCGCGGTCCTCGCCATCGTCGCCGCGATCCTGGTCAATCTGGACCCACCGCGAACGCCTCGTCCACGAGCCACCACCCAGGACACCTCGACTCCGCGCTACGGCTTCCCCATCCCGGCAGACCCCTCCCCACCAGCGCAAACGTGACCCCGCATGCTTTTGCCCGCAAAAGCATCCCGGCGGAAATCGGGGCGCGGGTGGGTGGGGGCCGCCGGTAGGGTCGCGCCATCTGGAGGTGGTGGGAATGGGCTGGCTGGCTGTCTTCTTCGGGGCTTCGACGCTCATCGCGCTGACTCCCGGCGCGAACAACCTGCTCGGCATGCACCACGGCATGGGGCACGGCTTCGGCAAGGCGATCGTCGGCCTCCTCGGCAGGCTCGCCGCGTTCGTGTTGCTCATCGCGGCCGTTGCCGCCGGGCTCGGCCAGCTCCTCGCCGCCTGGGAACCCGCGCTCACCATCGTCAAGTGGGTCGGCGTCGCCTACCTCGTCTACCTGGGCATTCGCGTCCTGATCGAGGCCCGTCGTCTTTTGCCCGCAAAAGACGAACCGGTGCCTGCGGGTACGACGGTGGCGATCGCGCGCAAGGAGTTCCTGGTCGCGATCACCAATCCGAAGGCGGTGCTCATCTTCACCGCGTTCGTGCCGCAGTTCATCGATCCGGCCCACGGGCCGGTGCCCGCCCAGGTCGCGCTCCTCGGCGCGGTCTACCTGCTGGCCGAGTTCCTCGCCGGCACCGTCTACATCGTCGTGGGCACTCTGGTGAACGCCGCCCGCATGAGCCTGCGCGCCCGTCGCAACATCGACCGGGGCACCGGCGTCGTCCTGCTCGGCATGGCGGGGCTGCTCGCCGGCTCCAGAACCTGAGTACTAGGCCACCCGGGTGGTTCCGCCAGTCTTTTCTGTCCGCTCACAGCGGACAGAATGTCCCCCACCCCAGCGGTTTCCGGCGGCTGTGACCGCCCTCACCGGTGAAGATCACGCTCCACGAACGGGTGACCAGTACCTCTTCCGAGCAACCCCCGGATTCGTCCTCGAACGAATAAGCCGCACGCGGTGCCACGGCCGATCCGGGTGCTGTTAGAGTCGGCGACACGCTTTGGGGCCAGTGTGCCCTGATGCGTTCCTGGCTTGCCTGCCAGTGAGTTGTGTTCCCGCCGGCCACCGTGCCGGCCAAGCCGTTCGTCGGTCCGATGGCCGACGACGTCGAGGAGGTCCCCCGCGTGCTCAGCGCCTTCCGCTCGGCTCTCGCGACGCCGGACCTGCGCAAGAAGATCCTGTTCACGCTGATGATCGTGGCCGTTTACCGGCTCGGCGCGATCACCCCAGCTCCTGGGGTTTCCTACCCCAACGTCCAGGCATGTCAGGCGCAGACCGATCAAGAGGGCATTTACTCGCTGCTGAACCTCTTCAGCGGTGGGGCTCTCCTGCAGTTGTCGATCTTCTCGACGGGCATCATGCCGTACATCACGGCGAGCATCATCGTCCAGCTCCTCACCGTGGTCATCCCGCGGTTCGAGGAGCTGAAGAAGGAAGGTCAGTCCGGTCAGGGCAAGCTGACCCAGTACACCCGCTACCTGACCATCGCGCTGGCGATCCTGCAGGCGACCGGCGTGATCGCGCTGGCCGACCGCGGGCAGCTGTTCCAGGACTGCGACCAGCCGGTCATCCCGGACAACAGCATCTACTCGCTCACGCTGATCGTGATCACCATGACCGCGGGCACCGCGGTGATGATGTGGCTGGGTGAGCTGATCACCGAGCGCGGCGTCGGCAACGGCATGTCCGTGCTGATCTTCCTGAACATCGCGGCCCAGCTGCCGACCGAGGGTGCCAACATCCTCGAGCGCAACAACGCCGTGGTCTTCACCTTCGTCTGCATCCTCGGCCTGGCGATCATCGCCTCGGTCATCTTCGTCGAGCAGGGCCAGCGCCGGATCCCGGTGCAGTACGCCAAGCGCATGGTCGGCCGCCGGATGTACGGCGGTACCTCGACCTACCTGCCGATCAAGGTGAACCAGGCCGGTGTCATCCCGGTCATCTTCGGTTCCTCGCTGCTGTACCTGCCGGACCTGATCAGCCGCCTGATCGGCGACCCGAACAGCAGCTCGGGCTGGCAGGTGTTCCTGCAGAACTACGTGGTCAACCAGTCCAGCTGGGTGCACATCCTGCTGTACTTCGCGCTGATCATCTTCTTCACGTACTTCTACATCACGATCACGTTCAACGTGGACGAGCGTGCGGAGGAGATGAAGAAGTTCGGCGGGTTCATCCCGGGTATCCGCCCGGGGCGGCCGACCGCCGAATACCTGAGCTACGTGCTCGGCCGGATCACCCTGCCCGGCTCCATCTACCTCGGCCTGGTAGCGATCCTGCCGAACTTCTTCCTGTCCATCACCGGTGACGGCAACAACCAGAACTTCCCGTTCGGTGGTACCGCCGTGCTGATCATGGTCGGTGTCGGCCTCGACACCGTGAAGCAGATCGAAAGCCAGCTCATGCAGCGCAACTACGAAGGGTTCCTCCGATGACGAGGCTGGTTCTTGTCGGGCCTCCCGGAGCGGGGAAGGGCACGCAGGCGACCGCGTTGTCCGAAAAACTCAGGGTGCCGCACATCTCCACCGGCGACCTGTTCCGCGCGCACGTCGGCGAGCAGACGCCGCTGGGCCGCGAGGCGCAGCGCTACATGGACTCCGGTGAACTGGTGCCCGACACCGTCACCAACGAGATGGTCCGCGAGCGGCTGGCCGAGCCGGACGCCAAGGCGGGCTTCCTGCTCGACGGCTTCCCGCGCAACACCAAGCAGGCGGACGTGCTCGGCCAGATGCTGGCCGACACCGACACCAGCCTGGACGCGGTGATCCAGCTCGTGGTGCCCGAGGACGTCGTGGTCGCCAGGCTGCTTTCGCGGGGTCGTTCCGACGACACCGAGGAGGTCGTCCGCCGGCGCCAGCAGGTGTACCGGTCGGAGACCGCGCCGCTGCTGGAGTACTACGGCGACATCCTGGTGGCCGTGGACGGCGTCGGCGAGGTCGACGAGGTCTCGGCCAGGGTGCTGGCCGCGCTGCCCGACCGACGGTGACTGTGGGCGGACTGCGTGTACCGAAGTTTCTCCGCCGAGGTCGCATGATCGAGCTGAAGTCCCGGGGCGAGCTGGAAGCGATGCGCGCCGCCGGGTTGGTCGTGGCGCGCACGCTCGAGCTGGTCACCGAGGCCGCACGGCCCGGCGTCTCGACGAAGGAGCTCGACGAACTCGCCGAGCAGACCATCCGGGACGCCGGTGCGGTGCCCTCGTTCAAGGGCTACCACGGGTTCCCGGCGTCGATCTGCGCCTCGGTGAACGAGCAGATCGTGCACGGCATCCCGGCGACTTCGCAGGTGCTGGCCGACGGCGACCTGATCTCGGTCGACTGCGGTGCGATCCTGGACGGCTGGCACGGCGACTCGGCGGTGACCATCGCCGTCGGGGCGGCTGTCTCGGCGAAGGACCTCGCGTTGTCGGACGCCACGCGGACGGCGATGTGGGCGGGTGTCGAGGCGGTGCAGCCGGGTGCCCGGCTGACCGACATCTCGTATGCCGTGCAGACCGCCGCGGAACGCGCCGGCGAGGCCGACGGCATCGAGTACGGGATGATCCTCGAGTACGGCGGCCACGGCATCGGCACCGAGATGCACATGGAGCCGTTCCTGCCGAACGTCGGGAAGCCGGGGAAGGGGCCGCGGCTGCGGCCGGGCATGGCGCTCGCCGTCGAGCCGATGCTGACCGGTGGCGGGGGCGAGACCCTCGAACTGGACGACGGCTGGACCGTGGTCACCGCCGACGGCTCGCGGGCCGCGCACTGGGAGCACACCGTCGCCATCACCGACGACGGCCCCTGGGTCCTCACCGCCCCCGCCTGACCCCGCCCACCAGCTTCCGCAGGCAAAACCAGGCCCGCATGCTTTTGCGGGCAAAAGCATGCCGACCCCGGTGGGGCGCCTCGATCGGGCTGTTCTGGGTCGCCTGACCAGGTGTTCTCGCCTGGTGGCGGCAATCCCCGCCGCCGTCTACCCTGGAGGCAGCCCGGCGGCCTCGGCTTGCCGGAAGCGCCCGACCGCGATGTGACGTAACACAGTCAACCCCCGGTTGGGTGTCGCGACACGGCTTGCGTACACTGTCAAGTCGGCGTACTCATCTCGTCGGTTCCAGCGCGCGTGTAATCACTTGCGGCATCGGAGTCGGGGCGGCGCGTGCGCCGGGCACCATCGCAAGCACTCACCGCTCAACCAATCACGAAACGCGGAGGACATGGGCAAGAAGGACGGGGCCATCGAGGTCGAAGGCCGCGTAATCGAGCCGCTTCCCAACGCGATGTTCCGCGTCGAGTTGGAGAACGGCCACAAGGTCCTTGCACACATCAGCGGCAAGATGCGGCAGCACTACATCCGCATCCTGCCCGAGGACAGGGTTGTCGTGGAGCTCTCGCCCTACGACTTGTCCCGTGGTCGCATCGTCTACCGCTACAAGTGATCACGGCGCAACGAGTTCGAGCTAGAAAGCAGGAGACGTGAAGGTCCAGCCGAGCGTCAAGAAGATCTGCGACAAGTGCAAGGTGATCCGCCGCCACGGCCGGATCATGGTGATCTGCGAGAACCTGCGGCACAAGCAGCGGCAGGGCTGATCACCCGCTCGTCGAAGAGTGGATTGACGGCAAACCAACTCTCCCCGCACCTGCCGGGCCGCCCAGCGGCCCGGTTCACCCCCGGGCTTCAGGCCGGGGCCGGGACACCGGAGGCGCAAGCCCCCGGATCGACAGCGAGTCGGTCCCGGGACCGGGCGGGGAGCAGACCTGAAGAGACGAAACCAGACAAGGAGCACCAGCGCCAATGGCACGACTCGCTGGCGTAGACCTCCCCCGCGAAAAGCGGTTGGAGATCGCGCTGACCTATATCTACGGCATCGGCCGTACCCGCTCCCAGCAGATGATCGCCGCCGCCGAGCTGAACGCGGACACCCGCGTCAAGGACCTCAGCGACGACGACCTGCTGAAGCTGCGGGACTACCTGGACGAGAACTTCAAGGTCGAGGGTGACCTTCGCCGCGAGGTGAACGCCGACATCCGTCGGAAGATCGAGATCGGGTGCTACGAGGGTCTGCGGTGGCGCCGCGGGCTTCCCGTCCGCGGGCAGCGGACCAAGACCAACGCCCGCACCCGCAAGGGTCCGAAGAAGACGGTCGCCGGCAAGAAGAAGGCTGGCAAGAAGTGAGCATCCGGGGCAAGAAGGTCGTGCACATCGGTGGCGCCCAGCGCCGCGGCACGGGTTCGTGCGTTTCACCGTCCGCTCTGTACGCCCGCCCGATGGCGCTCCGCCAGCTGTACACCGACGCCGGTTCCGTGATCCGGCGCGGGCAGCGTGAAGCGGCCGCCGCTCACCAAGCCAACTCGCGCTAACCGAGGAGAAGCACCCAGACATGCCACCGAAGTCTCGTACCGCCGGGGCCAAGAAGGTCCGGCGCAAGGAAAAGAAGAACGTGGCCCACGGCCACGCCCACATCAAGAGCACCTTCAACAACACCATCGTGTCGATCACCGACCCGACCGGTGCGGTGATCTCGTGGGCGTCCTCCGGGCACGTCGGCTTCAAGGGTTCCCGCAAGTCGACCCCGTTCGCCGCGCAGATGGCCGCTGAGAACGCGGCCCGCAAGGCCGCCGAGCACGGCATGAAGAAGGTCGACGTGTTCGTGAAGGGCCCGGGTTCGGGCCGCGAAACCGCGATCCGCTCGCTGCAGGCCGCAGGTCTCGAGGTCGGCACCATCCAGGACGTGACCCCGCAGCCCCACAACGGCTGCCGCCCGCCCAAGCGGCGCCGGGTCTGAGGAACGGGGAGGAGTAAGCAGAAATGGCTCGTTACACCGGCCCGGCGACGCGTATTTCCCGTCGCCTCAAGGTTGACCTCATCGGCGGCGACCAGGCTTTCGAGCGCCGCCCGTACCCGCCCGGCCAGCACGGCCGCGGTCGCATCAAGGAGAGCGAGTACCTGCTTCAGCTTCAGGAGAAGCAGAAGGCTCGCTACACCTACGGCGTGCTCGAGCGCCAGTTCGTCCGCTACTACAAGGACGCTGTGCGCCGCACCGGCAAGACCGGTGAGAACCTGCTCCAGATCCTGGAGTCCCGGCTCGACAACGTGATCTACCGCGCCGGCATCGCCCGGACGCGCCGTCAGGCCCGCCAGCTGGTGAGCCACGGCCACTTCCTGGTCAACGGCAAGAAGGTCAACGTGCCGAGCTTCCAGGTCTCGAAGTTCGACATCATCGACGTCAAGCCGAAGTCGATGGGCACCCTGCCGTTCGTGGCGGCGAAGGAATCCTTCGGCGACCGCCCGATCCCGGCGTGGCTGCAGGTCGTCCAGTCGAACCTGCGGGTGCTGGTGCACCAGCTGCCCGAGCGCGCGCAGATCGACGTTCCGGTCCAGGAACAGCTGATCGTCGAGCTCTACTCGAAGTGATCCCGCCCGGGCCACCGGCCCGGCGGTGATCGGGCGGCGGCGCCCGGAGTGCGCCGCCGCCACGCCACCCCTTTCGGCGTCATATGGCGGGCGTCGGCAGGACAAGGAGAAGAAAGTGCTGATTTCCCAGCGGCCGGCTCTCGGCGAAGAGACGGTCAACGAGACCAGGTCCCGGTTCACCATCGAGCCGCTCGAGCCCGGTTTCGGCTACACGCTCGGCAACTCGCTGCGGCGCACGCTGCTGTCGTCCATCCCGGGCGCGGCGGTCACCAGCATCCGCATCGACGGGGTGCTGCACGAGTTCACCACCGTTCCCGGGGTGAAGGAGGATGTCACCGACATCATCCTGAACCTGAAGGAGCTCGTGGTGAGCTCCGAGGAGGACGAGCCGGTCACCATGTACCTGCGCAAGCAGGGCCCTGGTGAGGTCACCGCCGCGGACATCGTGCCGCCGGCCGGGGTCACCGTGCACAACCCGGATCTGCACATCGCCTCGCTGAACGGCAAGGGCAAGCTGGAGATCGAGCTGGTCGTCGAGCGTGGCCGCGGTTACGTGCCCGCGCTGCAGAACAAGCAGGCCGGCGCCGAGATCGGCCGGATCCCGGTCGACTCGATCTACTCGCCGGTGCTGAAGGTGACCTACAAGGTCGAGGCCACCCGTGTCGAGCAGCGCACCGACTTCGACAAGCTCATCCTGGACGTCGAAACCAAGCCGTCCATCACCCCGCGCGACGCCGTGGCTTCTGCGGGCAAAACACTGGTCGAGCTGTTCGGCCTGGCGCGCGAGCTCAACGTCGACGCCGAGGGCATCGAGATCGGGCCGTCGCCGCAGGAGGCGGACACCATCGCCGCCTACGCGATGCCGATCGAAGACCTCGACCTGACGGTGCGGTCGTACAACTGCCTCAAGCGCGAGGGCATCCACACGGTCGGCGAACTGGTTTCGCGGTCAGAAGCCGACCTGCTCGACATCCGCAACTTCGGTGCGAAGTCCATCGACGAGGTCAAGCTGAAGCTCGTCGGCCTGGGCCTCGCGCTCAAGGACAGCCCGCCCGGGTTCGACCCGACCGCGGCCGCGACCAGCTACGACGGCGAGGGCTGGTCCGAGGGCGTTGGCGGGATCACCGACGGTATTTCGGACAACGGCCACGACGATGGCCAGGACTACGCAGAGACGGAGCAGCTGTAGGACCGGTGGTCGCTCCGATGTGGTGACGCATCGGAGCGACCTGGTTCCGTGGCTGAGAAGCTGAACTAGGAGAACCGATGCCCACCCCCACCAAGGGAGCCCGTCTCGGCGGGTCGGCCGCGCACCAGCGGCACCTGCTGGCCAACCTGGCCACCTCGCTGTTCGAGCACGGCCGGATCACCACGACCGAGGCCAAGGCGCGCAAGGTGCGCCCGCTGGCCGAGCGGCTGATCACCAAGGCCAAGGTCGGTGACCTGCACAACCGGCGGCAGATCCAGAAGATCATCCGCGACAAGTCGGTCGTGCACAAGCTGATCGCCGAGATCGGCCCCGGTTTCGAGGACCGCGCCGGCGGCTACCTCCGCATCACCAAGACGATGCCGCGCAAGGGCGACAACGCCCCGATGGCGGTCATCGAACTGGTGGCGGAGAAGACCGTGACCGCGGAGGCCCAGGCCGCGCGCAAGACCAAGTTCGCCAAGGACGAGGCCCCGAAGACCACGGACGCCCCGGCCGAGGAGACCAAGGCCGACGCCGAGGCCACGGAGACCGACCAGGACGCGGAAGCGCCCGAGTCGGCCACCAAGGACGCCACCCCCACCCCCGCCGAAGGCGCTGACGCTTCTGCGGGCGAAAGCTCCGCCAAGAAGGACGAGTCCTGACGGCAGCAGGCATCCCGGACGAGCCCGCCCTCCCCACCGGGGAGAGCGGGCTCGTCCGTCTGCGCCTGGAAGTGTCTTATGACGGCACAAACTTCTCCGGCTGGGCCAAACAACCAGGTCGGCGCACTGTTCAGGGCGTCCTGGAAGACACCCTGGCCAAGCAGCCCCCAGGCGTCTCCGTCCCCCGTTCCGTCGTAGTCGCCGGCCGCACAGACGCCGGCGTCCACGCCGCCGCCCAAGTCCTCCACCTCGACGCTCAGCCTTTTGCGGGCAAAAGCTCGAACACCCGGATCCCGGTGGATGAGCGTGGGGTTCCCGACCTCGAGCGCATGCGCCACCGCTGGAACCGGCATCTGCCCGCAGATGTGCGAGTGCTGGCTGCGGGGGTTGCGCCGCCTGGGTTCGACGCGCGGTTCTCCGCGGTGCGCAGGCACTACCTTTACCGGGTCTCAGATGCCCCCTGGGGCGTCGATCCCCTGCATCGGCACCACACGCTCGCCTGGGGGCGTCCCTTGTCCGTGGACCGGCTCAACGAGGCTTCTGCCGAGTTGCTCGGCCTCCACGACTTCGCCGCCTTCTGCAAGCATCGTGAGGGCGGCACCACGATCCGCGAGCTGCAGCGGCTGGTGTGGCGCCGTACGGCGGAGTATTCGGTTGAAGTCGAGGTCTCAGCGGACGCGTTCTGCCATTCGATGGTCCGCAGCCTCGTCGGCGCGCTCCTCACGGTGGGAGACGGGCGCAGGGACGTTGCCTGGCCTCGTCAGCAGTTGGGTACCGGTGTGCGGGACAGCGCCGTGGCGCCTGCCCACGGCCTCACCTTGGTCGCCGTCGACTATCCGCCTGACGCCGAACTGGCCAAGCGAGCTGAGCAGACCCGCAACGTCCGGACGTCGGATTCTGTCTCGTAGCTCCTGGGCGGGATCGGGCGAGCCGGACTCGAGTCAAAATGACTCTGTAGTCGGTCGCAAGATCCTTCGCCCGTATGATGACGAACCGCCAGCCAGCTTTGGTCAGCTTGCATCGCCGCTTCTTGTCGTGTCGTCGCTGAGCCGCAGTGTCATGCAGGCTGCCGTCATATTCGATGGCCACCTTCTCCTTTTCGAGCGCAAGGTCCAGGCGGCCCAGGAACTCGCCATTCTTGTGCACGTTGAGTTGTGTCGTCGGGTGAAGACCGCCGCACAGTAGGACGACTCGCAGTTCGGATTCGGGGTGCGACTCGGCCTTGGTATCGATGAGCTCGACTGCCAGGCGGCCGAGGCGGACGCCCCAGTTTCTCCGTTTGCGGCACTCGGCTTTGAGCGTCTCGATCTCGACCTTGACCTTACGCAGGAACATGTCGAGGTCAGGGACGGCCGCGCGCAGGCGGCGCACGGCTCCTCTGATGCGAGGCGTGTGACGAAAGATCAGGTCGAGAGCGATGCGCAATGGGAGGGCTATCCGCGCATTGCCCCACGGCTCTGATTCGTGCGACTGGATATTAGTTCGCCGAATGCGCATTCCCACGACCGGCCCGAAGCGGGAGCCCTCGGGCACGACGAATTCAACGGGGTCGTATGGGTTGGCGAGTGGAACTCCCATAACACTTGCCGCCGAGCGGCCGGTGAGCACCGCCTCTGGAGGCACTCGCAAGGTTGCGCCACGGCATCTGAGCTTGTGGGTGACCTTGATGTGCGAAGGCACGTAGACGTCCTGGAACAGCCGCCTGAACCGGGGGCCTTGCAGGTGTGCCCTGGTAATGAGTCCGGCAGCGACTGCGGCCGAACCTCGGAAGACGTCTTCCAGGTTGCAGGAGGAGGCGGGGGTAGTGGCCATACCCGGATCCTGGAAAGCAACCCCGACAGAACTGCGCCCGTGACAGCAAACGCGCCCGAATTATCCCCAACTCGCCAAGAACTCCACAGCCCTCACGCCCATGTGCTAGGCCGCCCACCAGACGTCTTTCTGCAGGCAAAAGCCGGGCGGGGATGCTTTTGCCTGCAGAAGCATCCCCGCCCGGTTGGGTGGTTAGTCGCCTCGGCGGACTGGGCCTAGGAGTTGTTGTTCCTTGGGGGTGGTGACCAGGCGCAGGGGGCGCCACAGGTTGCGGCCCAGGGCCACCACCTGGTCGTCCTTCAGCGTGGTCAACTGCCGCATCATCTGCGGCGGCAGGTTCCAGATCCGCGCGGCGAGCTCCGCCTGGCCGATCGGGAGTCGCTGCATCAGGACCAGGTCTGCGGCGTTGGCCGTCGCGCCGGCTTGCGGGTGCAGGTAGGGCAGCACGTAGACCGTCGTCTGCCACGGTGAACGCGGCGGGAAGAGGTCCTGCGGGGTCGGGCCGCCGTCCGTGATCACCAGCAGCGGGGCGTCTTCCGACGGCCGCGGGAGTTCCACCGGCGAAAGCCGGCGAATCTGCACCAGCGGAGACGGGCGGCCGTTCGGCTGGTTGCCGGCCGCTTTAGCCAGCAATTGCCACGCCGTGGGGCGGCCGGTGGCGACCACGACCCACGCGCCGACGGCCATCGCTCGCAGGGCGACCTGCCGGGCCAGGTAGAGCCCACCGACCAGCACGATCCTGGTCGGCGTGGAGCGCAGCGCCGAGATGGTCAGCGGTTCGTCCTTGAGCCCGGAGCCCAGCACGATGCCGCCACGGTCGCCGGACGGGCTGACCGCGTCGAGCATCGCCGGGTCCACCGAGAACTCGGGAGCCACGCCGATGTTCTGGCCGGCGTCGCGCATTCGCGTGCTCATGCCGTGCCTCCCATCGGCATCGTGGCGGCCAGGCCGGCGACCTGGCGGCCACGCAGCAGGGTGAGGTCGATGTTGAGCCGGTCGGAGATGGCCTTCATCCGGTCGGACGCGACGTCCAGCTCACGCGGGTTTCGCGCGCTCAAGCGCACCACGCCGCGGAGGCCGATCCGGCCTTCGTCCGCAGAAGGTGAGATCGACATGGCGATGGTGGAGGAGAGGGCGCGCACGCTGCTCAGGGCGTTGAGCGTGCCGGTGATCTTGCCCTTCGGCCAGCCGCTGATCGCGTAGCTGGCATGGCCGATGCCCGCAGAAGTCACGCTGTCCTTGCGCTCCTGCAGGGCGACGCGGGTGCCCGAGCCGGCGACGGCCGTGAGTTCTGCGGCCGAAAGCCCGGCGCGGAGGAGTTCGTCGGGGTCCAGGGGGCGGGTGGGGACGCCTTGGGACTCGAGGGCGTTTCTTACCCGCGAAAGTGCACCGATCAGGGCGCGGTGGGCGCCGACGACGCCGCCGCCGCGTTCGCGCACGGCTGTGGGGCAGCGCCGCGGGTCCAGTCGGATGGCGACCCAGGTCGTCCGCCGCGCGGCTGCCTGCAGCGGGCCCAGGACCTCCATGTATGAGCTCAACGCGGGCGAGTCCGACGGCAGAGCCGCGCTACCCGGGTAGCAGTGCCAGATCACCTGGATCGAGTCGAGCACCACACCGCGGTCTTCGAGGCACGGCGCGAGCGCCGACAGCGGAAGACTCGGCGCCCCGCCGGCCTGGCTGATCAACGCGGGCGCCGGCTCGACCAGCAGCACCGCGGTCCAGGTCCCGTCGTTCCAGGCAAGGCCGACCTGCTGCCGCTCGTGGTCGACGCCGTGCGCCACCACGAGGTCCGGGACGACCAGCCGCAGCAGGTTCACCCGCGGATCGTCCGGACCGGTCACCGCGTCCTCGGCGGCCGCGATCGACTCGATGCTGCTGGGCGGGGTGGGATTCGCCACGCGACTGTGCGACCGCATCGAATACCGCAGGCTCAGTCCCACCCATTGGGTGAACCATTGCCCGCCCCACCGCAGAAAAGCGATCACCAAAGCGACGGCCGTCACACCGATTGAGACGTAGAGCAGCTTTTCGTTGATCGCGAGCAGTACGAGCCCGATCGCGAGACCGACCTCGACCACCACGAGGTTCATCACCGGCAGCGGCCCGAGGTTGATGCCCATCGCGCGACGGCGCGCGGCACCGATCCGGACCGGCGCGGCCGGCGGAGGACCACCGGCGGGGCGCGGCGGCGGGCCGGGGGGAGGACCGCTCGGACCGCCAGGGCCACCAGGACCCCTCGGCGGGCCACCAGGGCCACCGGGACCTCCCGGTCCCCCGGGGCCACCAGGTCCGCCCGGTCCACCGGGCCCACCAGGTCCGCCCGGTCCACCGGGACCGCGGGGTCCGGCTGGGCCACCAGGCCCACCGGCGGGGCCTCCCGGACGCCTCGGCGGCGGTCCCGGCGGACGGCCGCCGGGCGGGGGTGGCGGCGAACCCGGAGGCGGTCCCGGAGGTCCAGGTGGACGTGGAGGAGTGGTGACCGACATCCGCTCGTTCTCTTCCCCTCGTGCTTGCAACTGCGCCGGAAAGCCAGTCCGGAGTGTTGAACCCTAGCCGGAGTTGGTAGAAACCAACCACCAGCCGTCCCCGTGCGGCTATCCTGCGGAACCGTACCGCGAGTGGGAGAGCTGTAGGTCGAGAATGCCGTCAACACCGACAACAAAGTCTCAGGTCCAGGCATATCAGTTCGTGCTGCGCCGGATGCAGTCCGCGTTGGTCCGCAAGGACGCCGTGATGCTCCACGACCCCATGCGGACGCACTCGCGCGCCACGATCGTGGGTGTCGTGCTGGCCGTCATCGGCATGCTCGGGTTCATCATCTTCGGCTTCATCAAGCCGGCCCCGAAGCCGCCGGCCGCGGGCATCGTCATCGGCGAGCAGTCCGGGCAGATCTACGTGAAAACGGAGAACCCGACCAAGCTCGTCCCGACCTTCAACCTCGCCTCCGCGCGGCTGATGCTCCACGGCCAGCAACAGCAGGCGCCGCAGGAGGGTCAGCAGGGAGGCCAGCAGCAGCCCGCCGCGCCGAAGCTCGTCGAGCCCGCGGTGGTGCCGGACGAACAGCTCAAGGACATCCCGCGCGGGCGGCTCCAGGGCATCGTCAACGCGCCACAGCTCCTCCCGAACAAGGACCAGCGCATCTCCGACAACTGGGCGGTGTGCGACTTCCTCCGCATCGACCCGAACCAGCCGGAGAACGTGGGCCTGCAGCAGGCGACGCGGGAGACGAGCGTGCTCGCTGGCGTCCCGAACCTCGGTACCGACGGCATGGGCCGGGAACTCGGCGACCGTGAGGCGCTGCTCGTCACCGGCGACAACGCGGCCACCTACCTGGTCTACCGGCTCGCCAACCACGCGAACCAGCCGAACGCCAGCGTGGTCAAGGCGCGGCTCGCGCCGGGCAACATCGTCAAGTCGGCGCTGGGCATCACGGTCAACGGCCGCAAGATCTCGACCGGTCTGCTCAACGCGATCCCGGAGGTCGACCAGCTGAACGAGCAGCGGGTGCCGAACGCCGGCGCGCCGAGCCCGTTCGACATCGACGGCCTGCCCGTCGGCGCGGTCTTCAAGACGCAGCCTTCCGGCGGCGCACCCCAGTTCTGGGTGATCCACTCCACCGGTATCCAGCAGATCTCCGAGGTGGCGGGCGACATCATCCGGACCACGAACACCGTGGTGCAGCAGAACAAGGAGGTTCGCACCGTGAACCTCGACCGGATCGCCAACGTCAAGCAGATCATCGCGGGCATGCCCGAGGCGCTGAAGGTGGACACCTACCCGAAGCTGAAGCCGGAGATCCTGGACCCGATCAAGAGCGGCACGCCGGCGACCTGCCTCGGCTGGCGGACCGAGGGCGACGGCGCGACCAAGGACGAGCGCACCGCGGTCTACGTCAGCAACGAGGTGCCCTTCCCGAAGGACGCCAACGGGGCGCGGAGGACGCCGGTCTCGGTCGGCCAGCCGACGCCGGACGGGACGAAGATCGACAGCTTCTACATGCAGCCCGGCCGGGCGGCCGTGGTGCGGGCGGCGCAGTCGAAGGACTCGTTCGCGTCGGGGCCGATCTCGCTGGTTTCGGACCTCGGGTTGCGCTACGGCGTGCCGGACCTGCCGACGGCGCAGGCGTTGTTCGGCCCGGACGCGCAGGCGCCCGCGCCGGAGAACATCCTCAAGCTGCTCCCGGCCGCGGCGACGACGTTGAACGTCAACGACGCCAAGCGGACGTACGACTCGGTGCCGGTGGACCCGAACGCGGGCTCGTTCCCGAGCGGGACGCCGCAGGCCGGTGGCGCGGGCGGCTGAGGGAACCGTCGGCGGGGGCTCGTCGTCACACCGCAGTAGTTGGGCAGTCGAGTCCGGAGGTGTGGTCGTGTCGGGGTTCAAGGTCGATGCCGAGGTTGTCGCCGATTACGCGAGATCGGTGGAGGATGCCGCGGCCGGCCTGGACACCGCGCACGGCTCGCTGACCGGGCAGTCGCTGACCGGTGAGGACTTCGGCGTCCTGGGACGGGAAGCGGGGGCGGCCGACGCCTACGCGCGAGCCGCCGCCGCCCTGCACACCCAACTCGCCACCGGCCGAGACGCCCTGCTTTCGGCCGCAGAAGCATTGCGCGAGGTCGCCGGGCAGCACGGCGGCGGCGAGGAAGACGCGGTGGCGACGCTGAAGAAGGCGGTGGAGTCCTGATGGGCAACCCGGACCCAGACCCCGACGTCTTCCAAGGCCTACGCACCCCCACCGCGGCCGTAGGCTTTAGCGGGCAAAAGCAGGATGCCGCCACATCGGTGCAGGTGGGGGGCTTGCCGCCGCGGGTGGAGGAGGCTCCTGGCGCGGTGTTGGCGGAGGAAGAAGGCAAGGGCGGGCACCTCGACTTCCTGTCTGAGCTGGCGAGGCAGTTGGGCGTCACCGACGTCGTCGAAGCTCACCTGGTGCCCGTCGTCGGCCAATGGACGGAAATGCGGGCAGAAGCAGAGCGCTGGCGTGCGGCTGCGGCTTCTGCGGGCAAAATCTCCGAGGTGTTGGCGGAGCCGCTTGGCCGGGTGGATGCGGGGTGGGAGGGTGAGAACGCCGACGCCTTCGTCGCCTACATGGGCAAGGTCAACTCAGCCAGTGAGGCCGCGCAGGAGGCCATGAACACCATGGCCGACGCCCTCGACGACACAGCCGACGCGATCGAGCGCATCACCGGCACGATGATCGACGTCGTGCTTGATGCCGCGGAAGTGGCGTCCGAGGCCGCGATGCTTCCGGTCGGTGGGACCGAGCGGGCGAGGACCCATCTGCTCGACGTGCAGCAGTCCACGCAGGCTCTCCACGACTCCGTACGTGACGTGCTCGAGGAGTTCGCCCGCCTATGCGACGGGGTCGAGGGGCAGGAAGTCGGCGAACGCAGCGTCGCGATGGAGATCCAGTTCCCCGGCGAGAAGTTTGCGTTGAAGGACGATGCCGAGCCGGCAGCGGCCTTGGCAGCAGAGTCGGAGGAAGCCTCGCCTGCTGAGAAGGCGGCAGCGGGCCCAGGCAGTAGCGGTGGCGGCCAGGAACAGGCAGCGAGCGGTGGGGCCGGTGCCGGAGCGGTGGGAAGCGACACAGCTGTGCCGCCGTTGCCACCGGCCGGCGGCAACCAGACCGCCGCGGGTGCGCCACCTGCTGAGCCGGTGGCACCGAACCAAGGGGCTGCTGCAGCGTCAAGGGGCGCCGCGGCGGCGACCGGGTCCCCGATGATGGGCGGCATGATGCCCATGGGGATGGGTGGCATGGGCGGCGGCCAGGGCGGCAACCAGGAGCACCGGGTGAAGACGCGGGCGACCACCGACCCGGCGGACCTGTTCGGCAAGCCGGAGCAGGTCGCGCCCCCGGTCCTCGGCGAAGACCCAGGCAAAAAGCCACCCGAGAAGGGCGCCTGACACTTCTGCGGGCAAAAGCATGTCGGCCCCCGTAAACCGGGGTGACATGCTTTTGCCCGCAGAAGAGTGCGGTGGGGGTCAGGTGGATTTTTGGGGGGTGGGGGCTGGGCGGTTGCGGCGCACGGTGTGCACCACGAACAGGGTGATCAGCAGGGCCACCACGCCGCCGGCCGCGCCGGAGAGAGCGACGATCATCGGAGTGCGGTCGCCGTCATTTGCGGGCGGAAGATCGGACGGGAGGGCGGCGGGGGCGGGGATCTGCTGCTGGAACGGGGTGGTCAGGCCGATCTTGTCCTCACCGGGGATGACCGCGGTCAGCGCCGCCATCGGGTTGATCACGCCGTAGCCGACGAACTGGTCCCGCCCGGTGCGCGAACCCGGGTGCTGCGAAGTGCTGGTGATCCGGTTCATCACCTGCCGCGCGTTCAGGTCCGGGAACTTCGCCCTGATCAGGGTCGCGAGCCCGGCCACGTACGGTGCGGCGAAGCTGGTCCCCTGGATCGGCAGGACTTGGTCGCCTTCCATCGTCTGGTTCGCGAAGTCGTCCATCTGCGCGTTCTTCGACGGGTCCAGCGAGATGATGTTCGTGCCCGGCGCGGCCACGGTCACCCAAGGCCCGTTGACGCTGAACTGCGCCACCCCGCCGGTCTCGTCGATCGCCGCCACCGAGATCACGTCCTCGGTGAACCACGGCGGGCTGACGATGTTGATCGGCTGGTTCGGGTCCGGCTGGCTGTTCTGCTTGCACGCCTCGGAGGTGTTGCCCGCCGCGGCGACCACCACGACGTCCTTGTTCACCGCGTACCGGACCGCGGCCTGCAGAGCCCGCTCCTCCGGCGTGATTCCGCCGCCAGAAGCAGGCCGGCAGTTGTCGACGGACATGTTGATGACCTTGACGCCCTCGAGGTCGGCCGCGGTGACGACCGCCTGCGCCAGCGTGTTCAGGTTGCCGGCGCCCTGCCCACCCTGCTGACGGCCCTGGTTCCCCTGGCCGGGCACCGTGTCCGAGGCGGACGCGCCCGCGGTGCCGCTCGACTCGGCGGGTTCCTCGGTACCGGACTCCTCCGCGCCGCCGGAGGGCGGCGGCTGCGAGCCGGACGGCGCCGGGGCGCCGCTGCTGGCGGGCGGTGGTGCCGCGGGCGGCTTGTCGTCGACCTGGTAGTTCTGGCTGGACTGCCGGATGGACACGATCTGCGAATCCGGGGCCATGCCCATGAAGCCGATGTCGTCCTGCTTGCGGGCGCCGATGATGCCCGCCACCTCGGTGCCGTGGCCGTCGCAGTCCTCGAGCCCCCGGCCTTCGGTCTTGACGTAGTCGCCGCCGCTCTGCACCGGCTGGCCGAACGCGGGGTGTTCCGTCACGCCGGTGTCGATCACCGCGACCCGGATGGGCGCCCCGGTCGGCGTCATGCCGACGTGGCCGTTGGTCGCCGCGCGCATGTGGTCGTGGACCTTGTCCAGCTGCAGGTACTTCTGCGCCCAGGGGATGTCCGGCAGCGGGATGTCGTTGTCGAGGTCGCGCGAGACGCACTCGACCTTCTTGGCGTAGTTCTTGTCCGGCCGGTTCGTCGCGGTCGGGAGCTTCGACATGTCCACCGGCGGCGGGATCAGCGGCGCCGTTCCCGGAGTGGTGCCCGGCGGCGGCGAACCCGGCTGCGCGCCCGCGGTGAGCGGGCTCAGGCCGGGAGCCAGCACCCCGACCGCCGCGGTGAGCAGGACCGTCGCCACCCGCGCCGGTGTTCCGAACGAACGCACTTCTTCCCCCTAAAAAGGTTCCCCGCTCAGCGCGGGAAGTCGATGTGGCGCAGCGTCGAGTACAGGTCCATCACGGCCAGCGCGAGCGGCAGCACCGTGGCGATGCAGATGGCCTCGATGATCTCGACCGTGCGGCGAAGCGGCGGTGAAAAACGCTGCCCCGGGAAGATCACGCCGACCACCAGCGCCCCCGCCGCGACCAGCACCAGGGTGCCCGCGACGAAGATCAGCCGACCCATGCCGTCCTCGGTCCAGAGCCAGCCCAGCAGGATTCCGCCCGCGGAAACGATGCCGGTGGCGAGGAGGGCGACGGCCTGGCTGCCGTTGGCGTAGGCACGACCCCGCAGAAGCAGCACGAGGGTGGCGACCACGGCCATGATCACGCCGAAGATGCTCGGCGAGGTGGCGGTGATGATCGACGCCAGCGCCGCGGTGGCACCGCAGCCGATCAGCAGGCCGGTCATGTAGTTGTGCGCGACGGCCGTGCGGCGCTCGATGGCGGTGTAGTCGGGGAAGCCCGAGTCCTCCTTGAGCTCCTCCGCGCTGCCCGGGACGTGCGGCAACGGCAGTTTCGCCAGTTGCAGGGTGATCCGCGGCAGCATCGAGATGAAGGCCAGCGAAACCGCGGCGGTGCCGGCGGCGATGCCCGGCATCGGGTGCGCGACGAAGGTCGCCACCAGGAAGGCCAGCGACCAGAGCGCGGCGGCGGTGGCCGCGGCGATGAACGTGGTGATGCCCGCGCCGATGACCATGATCGCCACCGACGCGACAATCAGCACCAGTGCCGAGGCGAGCAGCAGGTTCGCCCGGATCCCCAGCCCGGGCACGATGTAGAAGCCGCTGACGAAGGCGAGTGGCAGCCCGCCCGCCGCGGCGACCAGCACGCCGGTCGCCTGCGCCTGGTACGCCTTGACCAGGGTGGCGCCGAGCGCGATGCAGGCGATCGAGCCGACCCCGCCGGCGATCGCGGCGGCCAGCGCGCTGCCACCGAACAAGCTTCCGCCCGCAAAAAGCGCGACGGCCGCGAAGAACAGCGCCAGGCCGCCGGCGATGTGGCCGATACGCTGGGCGGTCTCCTTGGTCCAGGGCCGGAAGCTGTCCGGGTCCGACTCGGCGATCGCGTCGACCACGTCGTCGTAAAGCGGGGGCGGCGGGTTCTCGTTGCGCTTGCGCAGCTGCAGCAGTTCCCCGTCGATCACGCCGAGCGAGGCCAGCGTGCGGCTCGGGTCCAGCGGGGCGTCACCCAGTTTGGCCAGTGCCCAGCCGCCGTGGCGGGCGCCGCCGTCCGGGGTGGTCTCCTTGGCCATGTCCAGCAGCATCGGCAGCAGATCGGCCACCGCGACGTCGGCGGGCAGTGCCACGTCGATGCGGGTGCGCGGCGCGACCACCGTCACCCTGCTGAATACCGTCGTGCCCGTAGCCACTGGATGCCCCCTGCCTAGAGAGAATGCTGCGGGCTACTTATACCCAACGCCCGCGTCACCTTGTCGCCCGCCCGTGGCCGGAAGGCCGGCCCGGTCGGCGAGCGGCTCTAGTATTAACGCACTTCCGGTGGTCGTGGGGGTAGTTCGCGCGATCCCGCCCAGGTTGGGCGGTCTCGCCCCGGATGACCGCCCGGTTCGCTACCGTGTGGACCGGCCGTGTCTGCCTCGCGGCCGGAATCGCCGAGTTGAAGAGGGGTCCTTCGGTGAGCACGCTGCAGTTCAAACGGTCGCCGCGGCTGGCCGCGCCGCGCCCACCCGGTGGCGAGGTTCACCTGGAGCCGCCGCCCGAGGTGCCGCGGACGATCCCCGGCAACATCGTGATGAAGCTGCTGCCGGTGGTCATGATCGTCGCCTCCATCGGGATGATGATCTTCATGTTCACCCTCGGTGGACGCAACCCGATGATGCTGATGATGGGCGCCATGATGGTGATGGGCACCGTCGGCATGATGGCCGGTGGTGGCGGTCGCGGGGGCGGTCAGAAGAAGGCCGAGATGAACGAGGACCGCAAGGACTACCTGCGGTACCTCGGGCAGATGCGTGAGCGGGCCCGCGAGGCCATGGTCGACCAGCGGGCCGCGCTGGAGTGGGTGCACCCCGACCCGCAGGCGTTGTGGTCGCTGGCCACCAGCCGCCGGATGTGGGAGCGGCGGCAGAACGACCAGGACTTCCTGCACCTGCGCGTCGGCCGCAGCTCGCACCGGCTCGCGACGCGACTCGTGCCGCCGCAGACCGGCCCGGTCGACGAGCTGGAACCGATCGCCACCCTCGCGCTGCGCCGGTTCGTGCGCGCGCACTCGATCGTCCCCGACCTGCCCACCCAGATCACCCTGCGCGGTTTCGCGGCCGTAAGCATGCAGGGCGACAAGGAGCTGACGCGCGGGCTGACCCGGGCGGCGCTGGCGCAGATGGTCACCTTCCACAGCCCGGACGACGTGCTGATCGCGGTCGCCACCGCCGGGCGGGCGAAGGAGGAGTGGGAGTGGGCGAAGTGGCTGCCCCACGTCCAGCACCCCGCGCTGTCCGACGGCATCGGCCAGCTGCGCATGATGGCCGGTTCGCTGGCGCAGATCGAAGCCTGGCTCGACGAGGAACTGCGGGACCGGCAGCGGTTCTCCCGCAACGCGACGCCGCCGCCGGACCAGCCGCACGTGGTGATCGTCGTCGACGACGCCGACGTGACCCGTGAAGAGCAGATCATCCTGGAAGAGGGCCTGGTCGGCGTCACGCTGATCGACCTGTCCGACTCGATCGGCAACCTGGCCGCCCGGCGTGGGCTCCGGCTGGTCGTCGAAGAGGAGCGCCTCGGTGCGCGCAGTGCCGGAGGTGTCGAGTGGTTCGGCCGCCCGGACACCCTCAGCCTCGTGGAGGCCGAGGCTTTAGCCCGCAAACTCTCTCCGTACCGGGTCGGGACGGCGGCGCAGGAGGCGGACGAGGACGAGCCGCTGCTGTCCAACCCGTCGCTGCTCGAGCTGCTCGGCATCCCGGGCGACCCGATGACCTTCGACGTGCAGCAGGCCTGGCGCCCGCGCCCGGTCCGCGACCGCTACCGCGTGCCGTTCGGCGTCGGCGAGTACGGCCAGCCGGTCGAGCTGGACATCAAGGAAGCCGCGATGGAGGGCATGGGCCCGCACGGCCTGTGCATCGGGGCGACCGGTTCCGGTAAGTCCGAGTTCCTGCGCACGCTGGTGCTCGGCATGCTCGCCACGCACTCATCCACCACGCTCAACTTCGTGCTCGTCGACTTCAAGGGTGGCGCGACCTTCCTCGGGCTCGACAGCGCGCCGCACGTTTCCGCGGTCATCACCAACCTCGCGGACGAGGTCACGCTGGTCGACCGCATGAAGGACGCGCTGGCGGGGGAGATGAACCGGCGCCAGGAGGCGCTGAAGAACGGCGGCAACTTCAAGAACGTGTGGGAGTACGAGAAGGCCCGTGAGAACGGCGCCGACCTCGACCCGCTGCCCGCCCTGTTCATCGTGGTCGACGAGTTCTCCGAGCTTTTGGCCGCGAAACCCGACTTCATCGATCTCTTCGTGGCGATCGGCCGTCTGGGGCGGTCGCTCCAGATGCACATGCTGCTCGCCTCGCAGCGACTCGAAGAGGGCAAGCTGCGCGGGCTGGACTCGCACCTTTCCTACCGGATCGGCCTGAAGACGTTTTCGGCCGCGGAATCTCGTGCGGCGATCGGTGTGCCGGACGCGTTCGAGCTGCCGTCGGTGCCCGGTGGCGGGTACCTCAAGTACGACACCTCGACGATGGTGCGGTTCAAGGCGTCCTACGTTTCGGGCCCGTACCGCCCGGCCGGCATCAAGATGGCCGCGCCCGGCGCGACCGTGGTCCGGGCGGACAAACGGCCCCAGTTGTTCGTGCCGGACTTCGTGGAACTGCCCAAGGAACCGGAGCCTGAGCCGGAGCAGGTGATTCCGCAGGCAAAAGCAGAATCGGACGAAGCGGTCGAGCCGAGTGAGCTCGACGTGATCGTCAGCCGCCTGGTCGGGCAGGGTCCGCCGGCGCACGAGGTGTGGCTGCCGCCGCTGAAGGAGCCCAGCTCCCTCGACACGCTGCTGCCGAACCTCAACCCCACCGAGGACCGCGGCCTCTCGCCGGTCGGCTTCTTCGGCAACGGGCGCCTGCAGATCCCGCTCGGCATCGTCGACCGCCCGTACGAGCAGCGACGCGACCCGCTCTGGGCCGACTTCTCCGGTGCCGCCGGGCACGGCGTGCTGGTCGGCGGCCCGCAGTCGGGCAAGTCGACCATGCTCCGCACGCTGATCATGTCCATGGCGCTCACGCACACCCCCGAGGAAGTGCAGTTCTACTGCGTCGACCTCGGTGGTGGCACGCTCGCCGGCCTCGCCGGCCTGCCGCACGTCGGTGGTGTCGCGGTGGCCCGGCGCGAGCCGGACAAGGCCCGCCGCATCGTCGCCGAGCTGTCCACGCTGGTGACCGAGCGTGAAGGCCGGTTCGGCGCGATGGGCATCGACTCGATGAACGAGTTCCGCAACCGGCAGCGCCGCGGTGAGATCAAGCCGGAGCAGGACCCGTTCGGCGACGCGTTCCTGGTCGTCGACGGCTGGAAGGCCCTGCGCGAGGACTTCGACGAGCTCGAGCCGCAGATCACCAAGCTCGCCACGCAGGGTCTGTCCTACGGCGTGCACGTGGTCATCGCCTCGAACCGCTGGGCGGACATCCGCCCCGCGATCAAGGACATGCTCGGCACCCGGTTCGAACTGCGCCTCGGTGACCCGAGCGAGTCCGACATCGACCGCCGCGTCGCGGTCAACGTGCCCGCCGGCCGTCCCGGTCGCGGTCTCACCCGCGAGAAGCTGCACATGCTCACCGGCCTGCCGCGGGTCGACGGGTCCAGCGACCCGGACGACATCGGCGCCGGGGTGGCCGACGCGGTGGCGAAGATCAAGGCCGCGTGGAAGGGGCGCCCGGCCCCGCAGGTGCGGCTGCTGCCGGAGATGTTCCCGTACGAGCAGCTGCTCGCCCAGGATTCGAAGCGGAACACCAAGCTGGTGCCGATCGGCCTCAGCGAGGAGGACCTCTCGCCGGTCTACCTCGACTTCGACGCCGACCCGCACTTCATGGCGTTCGCCGACGGCGAGTCGGGCAAGACGAACCTGCTGCGCACGATCGCCAAGGGCATCACCGACCGGTACTCGCCCAAGGAGGCCGTGGTCATCCTGGTCGACTACCGGCGCACGATGCTCGGCTTCATCGAGGGCGGTCAGCTGGCCGGTTACGCGGTGTCGTCGAACCAGCTGGACGGCATGATGAAGGACGTCGCGGGGTCGATGAAGAAGCGGCTGCCCGGCCCGGACGTCACGCCCGACCAGCTGCGCAACCGCTCCTGGTGGAGCGGGCCGGAGCTGTTCGTCCTGGTCGACGACTACGACCTGGTGGTCACGCAGACCAACAACCCGCTCAAGCCGCTGTCGGAGTTCCTGGCCCAGGCCAAGGACGTCGGCCTGCACCTGATCGTGGCGCGCCGCAGTGGTGGTGCCGCGAAGTCGACCTACGACCCGGTGATCGGCAAGCTCAAGGAAATCGCGATGCCGGGCATCATCATGAACGGGTCCAAGGACGAGGGGCAGCTGCTCGGCAACGTCAAGCCGTCGCAGATGCCGCCGGGTCGCGGCACGCTGGTCAGCCGTAAGGTCGGCAAGCAGCTGATGCACGTCGCCTTCCTGCCGGGCGAGTGATCGGCCGACGGGCACGGGCTGGGCGGAATGAACACGGGAGCGGTTGGTGACCTTGCGGGTCGCGGTGGACTTCGGGACATCGAGCACCTGTGTCGTGGCTTCGATCAACGGCCGCGAACCGCAGGTCGTGGTGGTCGACGGGCAGCCGTTGATGTCCTCGGCGGTCTACGCCGCCCCGGACGGCACGCTGTTCGTCGGCCAGGAGGCCGAGCGGCAGGCGGCCGTCGACCCCTCCCGGTTCGAGCCGAACCCGAAGCGGCGCGTCGACGAGGGTGAGCTGCTGCTCGGCGACACCGTGCTGCGCGTGCTCGACGCGGTCAACGCGGTGCTCCGCCGGGCGGTCGACGAGGCGCGGCGGGTGGCGGGTGGTGCCGAGGTCGGCCTGCTGGTGCTGACGCACCCCGCGGACTGGGGCGCGATCCGCACGCGGCTTCTGCGGCAAGCAGCCGGTCGGCTCGCGCACGAGGTGGCGCTGGTGCCGGAACCGGTGGCGGCCGCGGTGTTCCACGCCTCGACCTTCGCCGCGACGGAGGTCAACCAGGAGCGGACGGTCGAGTTCAGCGGCCGGCCCGGGGAGACGATCGCCGTGCTCGACCTCGGCGGCGGGACCGTGGACGTGAGCGTGGTCCGGCGGATGCCGCGCGGCCCGGCCGACCGGCGCGGCGGGTTCCAGGTGCTGGCGACGCGGGGCGACCCCAGTTTCGGGGGCGCTGATGTCGACCAGGCGCTGCTGGAGCACGTCGGCGGACTGGTGGCGGGCTCGGATCCGGCCGCCTGGCGACAGCTGGTCGAAGGCCGTGAGCTGGCAGATCGCCGCCGCCGTCGGGTTTTGCGGCAAGATGTGCGGGGCGCCAAGGAGACGCTTTCGCGGCACACTTACACCGATGTGCCGATGCCTCCGCCCTTCGCCGACGCGCACGTCACGCGGGAGGACCTGGAGAAGCTGATCGCCGCGCCGCTGGGGCGCGCGGTCGAGCTCACCGCGGCGGCGATCGACGAGGCCGGGCTGCGGCCGAAGCAGCTGACCGCGATCTTCCTGGTGGGCGGCTCGAGCCGGATCCCGATGGTTTCGCGGCTGGTGCACGAGCGGACCGGTGTGGTGCCGACGACCCTGGACCAGCCGGAGACGGTGGTCGCGCGGGGCGCGCTGCGGGCGGTCCTGATCGACCCGGACCGAACCGGCGCCCTGCCCGGCGCAACCCCCATGCGCTCTCCAGCCGCCCCTCGCCCCCTCGGCGAACAACGCACCGAGATCGTCCGCCCAGGCGACCGCCCCCGCCCGCACACTTCTGCGGGGAAAAGCCGGGGAGGGGGGCCTGGGCCTGGGCATTTGCCGCCGGGACGGGTGCCGCAGCCGGTGCACCCGTCGCCGCCGTACGGGCAGCCGGTGGTGCCGCCGCCGGGCGAACCGGCGCCGCGCGCGAAGTGGAAGCGCAGGCTCCCGTGGCTGATCGGCGGCGTGCTGCTGCTCGTCGCCGCGTTGGTGGCCACGCTGCTCCTCGTCGACCGGGGCGAGGACGGCCGGACGATCGCGCAGTACAACTACCAGTTCGTGGCGCCGTCCGACTGGACGCAGACCGGGGGCGTGGTCGAGGAGCGCAAGGTCGAACTGCACCCGAGCGAGGCGCAGTCGGGCCTGGACCTGGTGGTCGTGCAGGAGTACTCGAACAACTACGACGCCTCCGCCGACCCGGACCGGCTGACCGGCGAACTCGAGTCCGCGGTGCGGGCGCGGTCGGCCGAATACCCCACCTTCGACCCCCGGCATGCTTTTGCGGGCAAAAGCCTGATCCACTATCGGCAGCTCAAGACGGACGGGGTGCGTACCTGGTTCGTCGACTGGTACGTGGAGGCGAAGGGGCAGGTGCGCATCCACGTCGGCTGCCAGTACGCGGACAGCTTCCAGGACCGCGTCCGGCCCGCCTGCGAGCAGATCGTGCGCACCCTCGTGCTGACCAACCCGCTCCCGGGGCGCTGAGCCGTGGAGGACAACGCCGCGGCGCGCTTCCGGGCCACCGTGCAGAACGCCGTCACCCACTCGGAGCGGGTCGCCGGGGAGGCGAAGGCCCGCAGCGACCGCCACCGGGCGGAGAGCGCCGCGCTCGCCCAGCAGTTCCGGGCCCGCCGGCAGGCCGGGGCCGACCCCACGCCGACGAGTCCGGCCCTGCGCGCCGCCGCCACCAGCTTTCGCGTTCGCAACGCCCTTCCGGTCGAAAATCTGCCTTCGGCCGCGGAATTGGTTCCCATTCGCAAGAGGGAACGGCCGAAACCGGCTCGGGTGGGTGACGAGGACGAAGACTTTTCGCAAGAGCGAATCATGCGAAGGGTCGACGGAACCCGTCCTGACGAACCGCGGAAGTGAGTCAGAACCCTTGCGGGACAAGGGAATGACGCAACCCTGCCGGTCATCGGAACTGCCCGGTTCCCGCCGGTTCCAAGATCCTGCGTTAACGCAAGCAACTACTTCGGAACAGATGGCGACAGGGGGAACCAACCATGGCAAGGTCTGCGTCGTAGGTCCGTACAAACAAACAAGCTTGGTACGGACATCCACCAACGAAGGGGGCCACCAACATGGCTGGCAACGGTTACACCGGAGATCCGATCCTGTTCGCTGAGGCGCACAAGAACGTCTCTCAGACCAAGGCGGACATGGACTCGAACCTTGCCACGCTGAAGTCGAACATCGAGGAGACCCGCGCGGGCTGGCAGGGTGAGGCCGCCACGGTCTTCAACCAGGTCATGGAAGCCTTCGACGAGAAGTCCCGCAAGATCAACGAGGCGCTCCAGAACATCGCCGACATGCTGCAGCAGTCCGGTGTCAAGTACGACACCCAGGACACCGATGTCAAGGAGCAGGTCTCCGCGCTCGGCGCCATCCTCAACGGCTGATCCAGTTCTCGGAAATCCACAGACTTTTACAACGGAGGGTAAGAAATGTCGATTGTCGTTAATTACGAGACGATCAACAAGGCGGCCGAGGACTGCACGGCGACCGGCGGCGAGCTCGAGGCGCGCTTCGAGGAGCTCAAGTCGCAGCTGGCCCCGCTGGTCGACACCTGGACCGGTGACGCCATGGAGGCGTGGAACCAGCGCCAGGACGAGTGGAACCGCTCGCTCGACGAGATGAAGTCGCTGCTGGCCCGTATCGCCACCGCGCTGCCGCAGATCGCTGACGGCTACCAGGCGACCGACAAGGGCGTCGGCAACATGTTCGGCGGCTGAGCTCGTCTCGCAGCAAGGGCCCCGACTCCGGTCGGGGCCCTTTACGTTTGTCCACAGTGGCTACTTGGGGGCGCCGACCTCGAACTCGGGCTTGTCGTTGAGCACCCGGATGGTCACCTTCTTCGGCTGCCCCGCCACCTTCACGTCGCAGTCGAAGGTGTGGCCCGTCTTGATCTCCTGCCCGTCCGGGCACTGCGCGTTCTGCACGTCCTGCTCGCCGTAGCTGTCCTTCAGCACCGTGGTGATGCCGCTCTGGACCGAAGTGGGATCGAGCACGTCACCGCTGAAGAGCCCGCCGAACCAGGCGGCCGCGCCGCCCGCGGCCAGCACCAGCACCGCGACGCCGCCGATGATCAGCGGCTTCTTCTTCGACTTCTTCTTCTCGCCGCCGTCGCCGAAGGCACCCAGGCCGCCGTACTGGCTCGAAGACGGCTGGAAACCGCCGCCGTACTGACTCTGTTGCTGCTCCTGGGCGGGCGGCTGCTGCGGGTAGCCCTGTCCCCATTGCGGCTGCGCCTGCTGGGGGCCGCTCTGGGGATAACCTTGCTGCTGCTGGTAGCCGCCGTACTGTGGGGGCTGCTGCTGCGGCCACTGGCCCTGCTGCGCCCACTGCTGACCGCTCGCGGGATCCTGCTGCTGCCCCCATTGCTGACCGGCAGACGGATCCGGTTGCTGCCCCCACTGTTGGCTGGCGGACGGATCGGGCTGCTGCTGTCCCCACTGCGGAGAACTGGCCGGGTCCGGCTGTTGGCCCCACTGCTGGGTGCCGGACGGATCCGGTTGCTGCCCCCACTGCTGGCTGGCGGACGGATCCGGCTGCTGCTGCGGCGCGCCGGGCTGCCACCACTGCCCCGGCTGGTTCGGCGGCTGGGTCATGAGCGGTCACCTCGCGCGGTGGTCGTCCTGTTGCTGGTCATCGGCCCTGGATTTCCGCGCGCCTGCGGTTGAAGTCGTCGACGGCGTTCTGGTCGGGTAGCGCGGTCACCTGTGCGGCGTCGGGGATGGCGGGGATGTCCTTCTCCGTCGCGCCTTCGGTGATCTGGAAGAGGTAGGCGATGTCGAGTTTGGCGTCGTTCCCGCTTTTCGTCTTACCCGAGAAACTGCCGTTCATTTCGATCTTCGAGGCGGTGTTCTGCGGGGTCAGCGTGATCTTCGTGGCGATGATCGTGTTCATCATCTCGTCGGTGAACTTCGCGATCAGGTCTTCCGGGAAGAGCTCGATCTTGAATTCCACGAAAGTGCGCAAAGTGATGTCCACCGCGAGCTCGACGCTGCCGTCCGGCAGCCGCTTCGCCGATTTCGCCGCCTTGTTCTCCTTGGTCGACTTGACCATCGCGTTGACCATTTTGCACGGCGTCAGGTACATGCCAGTCGCGCACGCGCCGATCTCGCCGACGGCGAAGTTGCGCGGCATCGAGACCCACGGGGTCGGCGCCAGACCGGCGTACATCGGCCCGAGGAGCGTGTAGTTCGTCGTACCGGTCGCCGGGTAGAGGGCGTCGGTGTAGTCGTTGAGGTCGACCGTCGAGTGGTTGCGCACCAGTTCCGCCGGCGGGCTGCCCACCTGGACCGTGCTGATCTGCACGTCGAGGCCCTCGCCGTTGACGTGGAACACCTTGTCCAAAGTGGCCTTGCGCGGCTTCATCGCCTGGAAGTCGTCGTGCAGCTTCTCCAGGGTGTCGGTGAACTTGGCGCTGACGTAGCCCGCGGCCTCGTCGCCGTCGGGGATGGCCGTGCCGGCGCGGCCCTGGGCGCAGCCGGCGAGCAGCAGCAAGCTCACGGCCAGTGCCGCGGCTCTGCGCGCCTTTCCCTGCATCGGTCGTTCCCCCTCAGTTGCCCTGGATCTCGCCCATCCGGTCGTAGAAGTCGTCGACCTCGGCTTCCGTCTTGAGCGCGGTGATCTCCGCCTCGGCGGGCACCTCGGGCAGATCGCGCTCCGTGGGCTCGCCCTGGTGCTGGTAGTGCATGCGGATCTCGACCTCGTGCCCGTCCTTGGCGATCTTGGCGTTCATCTCGATCGCCTTGATCGTGCCCTGTGCGTCGATGGTGAGCTTGGTCGGGATGGGTTCGTCCTGCATGGACTCGCTCATCCGGTCGATCAGGTTCTGCGGGAAGACGATGACGCGGTGCTTCAGGAACAGGCGCAGGGTGATGTCGGCGTTGAGCTCGACGGTGCCGTCGTCCAGCCGCTTGGCACTCTTCGCGGCCCGTGCCTTCGGGCTCTGGGTGGCCTCGGTCACCGCGCTGACCATCTTGCAGACGTCCTGCTGGCCGCCCCAGAAGCACTCGTCGTACTGGTCGCCGTTGTAGGGCATCGACACCCACGGGGTCGGCGCGAGGCTGGCGTAGACCGGACCCAGGCGCAGGTACTCCACGTCGCTGCCGGCCGGGTGGAACGAGTCGAGGTACTCGTCCGGGTTCTCCTTCGACCGGTTCGTGGACAGCCGGGCAGGCGGCTTGCCGAGCTGGATGCCGGTGATGGTCGAGTCGGAGTCCTTGTCGTCGACCCTGGCGAAGCGGTCGAGGGTGTTCTTGCGCGGCCGGTCGCCGGTGAACTGGTCGCCGAGCTTGCCGAGCTGCTCGGCGAACTTCTCGCTGACGTAGGTGGCGGCGTCGTCACCGTCCGCGATGGCGGTCCCCGCCTTGCCCTGACCGCACGCGGTGAGCACCAGTGCCGCGGCGGTCAGCAGGGCGGCCAGCCGTCGCGGGCGGGTGCCCCAGATCGAGCCGCTCACCACGCTCACCCCCGGGTCTTCGTGCGGTCCGTCGGTCGAGACACTAGTATCGAGCACGGCCGGACACCCCCGCTTTCACCCTCTCCGAAGGCGGCGGGTATCTTCATATGTCGTTGTGCGCTGCGGCGCGTAAGCGCTAGGCCCGCACAGAACCCACACGCAATGTTGACGACGAGGTAGACCCTTGCCCACGTACAGCCCCAAGCCCGGCGACGTCACTCGTGCCTGGCACGTGATCGACGCCGAGGATGTCGTGCTCGGCCGGCTCGCGACCGAGGTCGCCACGCTGCTGCGCGGCAAGCACAAGCCGACCTACGCTCCCCACGTGGACACCGGTGACTTCGTCATCATCGTCAACGCCGAGAAGGTCGCGCTCACCGGGAACAAGCGCGAGCAGAAGTTCGCGTACCGCCACAGCGGCTACCCCGGTGGCCTGCGGAAGCGGTCCTTCGGCGAACTGCTCGACACCAGGCCGGAGCGCCTGCTCGAGAAGGTCGTGAAGGGCATGCTGCCGAAGAACAAGCTCGGCCGCGCCCAGGCGAAGAAGCTCAAGGTCTACGCAGGCCCGGAGCACCCGCACTCGGCGCAGCAGCCCCAGACGCGCGAGATCACCAAGATCGCGCAGGTCGCCCAGTGAGTGAGGAACAGTCTGTGACCAGCCCCGAGACCGAAGTCGTCGCCGACGAGGCGGCCACCGAGGCCTTCGCGACCAGCGAGACCCCGGCAGCTCCGAAGCCTTCGCGTGCCGCCGGCGGCAACGCGCAGACCGTCGGCCGCCGCAAGGAGGCGGTCGTTCGCGTCCGCCTCGTGCCCGGCACCGGCGAGTTCAAGCTGAACGGCCGCGCGCTCGAGGAGTACTTCCCGAACAAGGTGCACCAGCAGCTCATCCGTGAGCCGCTGGTGACCGTCGAGAAGCCCGACTCGTTCGACATCTTCGCCCGGCTCCACGGCGGCGGCATCTCGGGTCAGGCCGGTGCGCTGCGCCTGGCGATCGCCCGCGCGCTCGTCGAGGTCGACGGTGACGACCGTCCGGTGCTGAAGAAGGCCGGCTTCCTCAAGCGGGACGCGCGTGCCGTCGAGCGGAAGAAGTACGGCCTGAAGAAGGCCCGCAAGGCGCCGCAGTACAGCAAGCGCTGATCTGCCCCTCGGGCAGCGAAGCAACCCACGGAAGCGCTCATCCGTCTCATCCGGGTGGGCGCTTTCGTGTTGCCCGGCGCCCCACCGGCCCGCCGGTTTCCGCGGGCAGAAGCAGGCCCCGGCTTTTGCGGGCAAAAGCATGTCGCGGCCCGCGCGGGGGGTGAATCCCCAGGTCCAGTACGGTGTCGGGGTTGTTCGTCCAAGGAGGATCGATGGCTCGCCTATTCGGCACCGACGGGGTTCGCGGCCTCGCCAACGCTGAGCTCACTCCCGAACTCGCGATGTCGATCGCGGCCAGCGCTGCCAGGGTGCTCGCCGCGCACGACCATTCGCACCGGCCGGTCGCCGTGGTCGGCCGTGACCCCCGCGCCAGTGGCGAGATGCTGGAGGCCGCCGTCGTGGCCGGCCTCGCGTCCGCCGGCGCCGATGTGCGCCGCCTCGGCGTGCTGCCCACGCCCGCGGTCGCCTACCTGGTCGGCGCGCTGGGCGCGGACCTCGGCGTGATGATCTCCGCCTCGCACAACCCCATGCCGGACAACGGCATCAAGCTCTTCGCCGCGGGCGGCCACAAGCTCCCCGACGGTCTCGAGGACGAGATCGAGGCCGGGCTCGACAACGGCGCCGTGCGTCCCACCGGCGCCCAGGTCGGCCGCGTCACCGACGTCGACGACGCGCTCAACCGCTACGTTCAGCACCTCCTGACCGCCACCCCGCACTCGCTCGCCGGCGTGCGCGTGGTCGTCGACTGCGCGAACGGCGCCGCCTCGATCGCCGCGCCGGAGGTCTACCGCAAGGCGGGCGCCGAGGTCATCGCGCTCTACGCCGAGCCGGACGGCATCAACATCAACCACGACTGCGGCTCCACCCACATGTCCCGGGTCAGCGCCGCGGTCCGCGAGCACAAGGCCGATCTGGGCATCGCCCACGACGGTGACGCCGACCGCTGCCTCGCCGTGGACGCCGACGGCGAACTGGTCGACGGCGACCAGATCATGGCGGTGCTCGCACTGGCCATGGCGGAGTCCGGCGAACTGACCGACCAGACCCTGGTCGCCACCGTGATGAGCAACCTCGGCCTTCACCTGGCCATGCGTGAGCACGGCGTCACCCTGCGCACCACCGGCGTCGGCGACCGGTACGTCCTCGAGGAGCTGCGCGCCGGTGGGTTCGCGCTCGGTGGCGAGCAGTCCGGGCACGTGGTGCTCCCCGCGCACGCCACCACGGGTGACGGCCTGCTGACCGCCCTGCGCCTGATGAGCCGCATGGCCGCGACCGGCAAGTCGCTGGCCGACCTCGCCGGGGTGATGCGGCGGCTGCCGCAGGTGCTGATCAACGTGCGGGTGGCCGACAAGGCCGCCGTCGCCCAGTCCGACGCCGTACGCAAAGCGGTCGAGGCCGTCGAAGCCGAACTGGGTGACGAAGGTCGCGTCCTGCTGCGGCCGTCGGGCACCGAGCAACTGGTGCGCGTGATGGTCGAGGCCGCCGCGCAGGAAACCGCCCAGGCCGCCGCCGATCGCCTCGCCGGAGTCGTCTCCACCGCCTCCTGAGCTCCACCCCGCAAAACGGTCAACTTGCTGCACCACGGTCACCAGCCCGGTACATTCCGTGTGCGTACGCGGTGTTCACGTATGAGGGGGAGCTGTGCCAGAGGGTGGTTACCGGGCCGATGCGGACGCGATGGCGGTGGCGCAGACACGGCTGAAGGAGCAGGTCGGCAAACCGGCGGCGCAAGCCGAGCGGATTATGCCACCGAAGCTGAAGCCGGGGGAGCTCGGCCGCATTCACGCGCACCACTTCGACGCCTACAACGCGGGCGTCGAGCAGTTGGCGGCCGCGTTGAAAGGGCTGTCCTCCGAATTGACCGCCCTCGCCGGTGGTATCGGTGCAGCCGGGCAAAGTTATGCCAGTGCGGATCAGGCGAATGCCGTGCAGGTCAACCAGCAGGCTGGGTACTGATGACCGAAACCGATGGCCAGTTGATCGACAGCCCGTACGTTTCCGAGACGACCAAGAAGCAGTTGATCCAGGCCTCCACCAACCCGCTGAATTCGATGGTCGGCGGGGAGGACTACGAAACCGTCCGCAGCCGGGCGGTCAGTGAAATGAACAACGGGCTGAAGACCGAGGAAACCACGGCCAAGCACCACGGCGAACTTTCCGCGCAACAACCGCCGGGTCCCAATGGCAGTGGAGTGGCGAAGTCCGACGAAGTGCTGGACCTGGCCAAGCCCACCCTCGACTTCTTCTCCACCTGGATCGACCGGGTCTGGAACAACGTGCCCGGTGCCAGCCGGCTCGAGTACCTGCCCGAGGTGTGGGACCGCTTCCACCAGAACCGGGACATCGACTTCCGCAAGCTGAGCGACGAGGCCGAAGAGTTCACCAGGACGCGGGAAGTGGTCGAGCAGACCATGGAAGCCGCCAAGTCCGAACTGAACACGCTGTTCGGTGATTGGGAAGGCGCCGGTGCGGCGGCCGCGCGGACGAAGTACCAGGAAGGCATCGTCCCGGATTCGCAGAAGCTGCTCGATCAACTCGAGGGTGCGGCGAAACTCATTCCGGAGACCACCGCCGCGATCTACCAGACGCTGAAGCAACAGGTCGACGAAGTGCTGTTGCTGAACAAGCCGACCATCGCCGGTGCGGATGTGGAAACCGCCACGAGGATCGCCAGGGTGGCCCCGGGCGGGTCGGACAGCAATGACGACGACTTCATGGCGGCGGCGCGGTTCTTCGATAGTCAATACGGCACCGCCTTCGAATCCGGACTCAACGATCTCAGCGTTACCGCCCCGCTCCTCATGGAGGCGCTACCCCAGACCTGTGAGGTCTGGCTGCTTTCTTTCAAGGACGAATTCGCCGCGTTGTTCGAGTCGTTCAAGAACCTCTGCGACCAGACGAACAAGACGGTGGACGGCCAGTGGCACGCGCTCGTGGAGTTCATGAGCGACTTCACCAACGAGTTCACCGACGTCGCCGCCGGGCCCGCACCCGCGCCCGCGCCGCAGACCGCGCCGCAGCAGTCGGGGCCACTCCCGGGGGGTGCCGGACCGGCGATGACCGGGGGCGGGCCGCCCGCCATGCCCGCCGGTGGCACGGGTGGCGCGCCGTCGATGCCCGCACCGCCACCGCCCGCCGCGCCCCCGATGCCGGCCGCGCCGGAAACGGCGACCGCGCCGGAAACGGCGACCGCGCCCGCGGAGGAACCGGAGAAGAACCCGGTGACCGGCGGTGAGCTGGAACTCGATCCGGAGACCGGCGAGGCGTATCCGATCGACCCGCTCACCGGTGAAGCCGTGAAGGAGGCCGCCGGGCCCGCGCTGACCGTGGAGAAGGGCGACAGCAAACTCTCCTTCTCCGAGCCGGACACCGACGGGAAGATGGCGATCACGGTCGAAGGCCCGTCGGGCGAGCCGAAGGACTTCCAGCTCGCCTTCGACGGGGAAGAGGCCGAAGACGAGACGCTCCGCCCTGGTGAGGACGGCAGGATCCAGTTCGAAGACGGCCCGCTGAAGATCACCGCCGAGCGCCCGGACGGACCGGGCGGCCCGACGCTGGTCGAGGTCGACGACGGTTCCGGCGAGCCGACCAAGTACGTGCTCGGCGAGCAGACCGGAGAAGCCGTACCGCAGAGCTCGCAGTGGACCGAGCCCGAGGCGGATACCGGGCAGTCGACTTCGGCGCAGTCGGTCGGCTCCGGTGATTTCCTGTCCAGCGGTGCCGCCGCGGTCGGCCTCGGCGCACCGGCGCCCGACAGCGGTCTCGGCGACACCACCGCCTCCGCTCCCGGCGCGGCTCCCAGCGGCATCGGCCTCGGCTCGACGCCGGGTGGGCCCGCGGCCCAGTCGAATACGCCGTCGTCGCAGGACCCGGCGGCGGCCGGCATGGGCATGATGGGTGGCATGGGCGGCGGGGCCGGCGGCGGCAACTCCGGCGACACCGAGCGGGCGCCCAACCAGTACCGCCACTCCGGCAGCCTGTTCGACACCCCGGCACCGGCGAACCGCATCAGCGGCACGCTGGACGACGAGGACGACGGCCTGCTCGGATTCGGGCGTTGAGCGGGAGGACCCGATGAGCGTCGAAGATCGGCTCCGCGCCAGCAGAGCGGCGTTGGCGGCCTTGTCGCGGGAGCGGGAAGAGCAGCGTGCCCTGCGTGAGCAGCGGCTGGTGACCGCGCAGGCGAAAGCCGCGGCGGCGCTGGGCGCGCAGATGGCCGAGATGAAGGAAAACCTGCGTGAGCAGGTGGAGCTCAAGCGCCGGGAGGAGAAGGCCGGCGGCTGGGCGACCTCGTCGACGCTCTCGGACGGCAGCGAGAAGGACGACGACTACAAGTTCCTGCAGTTCGACGAGCCGAAGCCAGCCGCGCAGGCTTGGACGCCGCCACCCGCGACGCCTCCTGCGCCACCTGTGGCTCCGGCGCCGCCTCGGCGGCGGGCGGCTGCCGCGGACGACGACGAGGACTTCGCCGAGCACAAGTGGTGGGCGGGTTGAGCGGTGCGCCGGAGCGGCCACTGATCCAGTACCTCCTGGACCGGAGCGAGTCGGCGGAAGTCGCGTTCACCTACCTCGACTGCACCGGCGGGCGTGACGCGGAACCCCGGGACCTGACCTGGGCCGAGCTGACCCGGCAGGTGCGGGCGGTCGCGTCCCGGCTCCGGCGGGTCGCCGCGCCCGGGGACCGGATCGCGCTGGTCGTGCCGCAGGACCTGAACTACGTGGTCGGCTTCCTGGCCGCCCTGTACGCCGGCGTGGTCGCCGTCCCGCTTTTCGCCCCCGAAGTCCGATCACACCGGCGACGCCTGATCAGCGCCCTCGACGACTGCCAGGCGCGGGTCTGGCTCACCTCCCGCTCGGCCTTCGACAAGGTCACCGAGTTCACCACCTCCACCCCCGTCACCCCACCCGACCAGCTCCTTTGCGTCGAAGACCTGCTTTTGCCCGCAGAAGATCCGGGGCTGCTTCTGCCTGAGGAAGGCGGCGAGCGGGTGGCGTACCTGCAGTACACGTCGGGGTCGACGCGGGAGCCCGCCGGCGCGGTGATCACGCACCGGGCGCTGACCGCGAGCGCCTGGCAGGTCGCCGGCGCCTACCAGGTGGACGACCGCACCACCTGCGCCGGCTGGATCCCGTTCTTCCACGACATGGGGCTCATCCAGCTGATGTGCGTGCCGGTGTTCAGCGGCGCCCGGTCGGTGTTCCTGCAGCCGCTGGAGTTCATCCGCCGCCCGGTCCGCTGGTTGCGCCAGCTGTCCGACTACCCGGACGTCTTCACCGCCGCCCCCAACTTCGCGTTCGACCACGTCATCAGCGCCGTACCTGCTTTTGCCCGCAGAAGCTTCGACCTGGGGAAAGTGCGGGTGGCGCTCAACGGGAGCGAGCCGATCCGCCCGGCCACGGTGCGGGCGTTCGCCGAGGCTTTCGCGCCCTGCGGCTTCCGTCCCGAGGCGCATCGGCCGTCGTACGGCCTCGCCGAGGCGACGGTCTACGTCTCCAGCGCGGGTGACGACGGTCCCACGATCACCACCTTCGACCGTGACGCGCTCGCGGCCGGTGCGGCCGTCCCCGCGGAGACCGGCACCGAGCTGGTCTCGGTCGGCCGTCCGTTCGGCCAGGAGGTCCGGATCGTCGACACCAAGACCGGCGAGACCTGTCCCGACGGCCGCATGGGCGAGATCCAGGTGCGCGGCCCCCACCTCGCCCAGGGCTACTGGCGGCAACCGGAACGCTCCGCCGAAACCTTCGCCGACGGCTGGCTGCGCACCGGTGACCTGGGTGTGGTTCACGACGGGCAGCTCTACATCACCGGCCGGATCAAGGACCTGATCATCGTCGACGGCCGCAACCTCTACCCCCAGGACATCGAGGAGACCGTCGCCGGCGCGCACCCGGCCATCCGCCGCGATCGCGTCGCCGCCTTCGGGATCGCCGACGAGCGGGGTGAGGGCGTGGTCGTGCTGGCCGAGCCGGTGCGCGACCAGCAGGTGGACTTCGCCCAGGTCAGCAGGGCTGTGCGCGCCGCCGTCTCCGCCCAGCACGAGGTCACGCTGCGTGATTTTCAGCTTTTGCCCGCAGAAGACGGCGGGGTGCCGCGGACGTCCAGTGGGAAGGTGGCGCGTTCGGCCGCGAAAGCGCGGTATGAGGCACGATGACCTGGTGACCACCGACGACGCCAGCCAGTACCACGCCCAGGTCAAGCAGCTGGTCTGCGACTCGTTCCACCTCTCCCCGGACGCGCTCGACGAGGCCACGTCCTTCGACGAACTCGGCCTCGATTCGAAGCAGCGGGTCCAGCTGCTCGCCACCCTCGAGGTCTTCTTCGAAGTGACCATCGAACTCGACGAACGCGACCGCCTGACCGACGTCGCCGCCACGGCCGGGGTACTCGCCGACGCGCTGCGTGCCAAGGCGGCCACCCCCGGTTCCGGTCAGTGACGCGTTCGGGTATGCAAACAGCCGAATCCTGTGCGTCCGGTCAGCCGCTTGAGTACATTCTGTGTGCATCTGCGACGGCACCGATCGCCGTCCGCGTGCGTCACAGTTCCTGAACAGGACACCTCAACAAGGGGGAGCTGACCGGTGGGTGGGCACAAGGTCGATGCCGACGCGATGGCGTCCGCCTCGAAGAAGATGACCGAGTTCGCGGAGGACGTGACCGACGGCACCAAGGAGCTGGAGAAGTCCAAGATCACCGCGAAGCAGTTCGGCGAGGCCCACGGCACGCACGCGGAGATCTACACGACCTCCATCGCCACGCTGTCGGCCGCGGTGAAGGGGTACACCACGGCGCTGAGCGGGTTCGCCGCGAACATCGCCGCCGGTGGCCAGTCCTACACCGCCAACGACCAGTCCCAGTCGGGCGCGATGAACCAAGCCGGGAGCAACTGATGGCCAAGTCGTGGAACGAGGTCAAGGCCGTACTCGACGATCCGGCCGTCTCCCCGGAGAAGAAGCAGGCGCTGCTCCAGTCCTGGACGAACAGCAGTGAAGAGGCCTGGCCGGACGACGACGCCAAGCGCGACGAGATCGGCAAGTACCAGGAGGCCTACAACGCCTACCCCTACGCCGGCCCCGGTTACGGCAACCCCGGCGTCTACGGCAACGACAAGCGCACCGACGAGCTGTACGACGAAGCCAAAAAAGAGGGCTCGGCGAACACCTACAACGAGCGCGAGCACCAGAAGACGGTCGACGCGGGCCGCACCGGGCTCGACAGCGCGCAGCCGCCGACCACCGGCGGCGGGGGCACGAAGACCTCCGACGAGCTGCTCAAGCAGGGTGAAGCCGCGCTGAAGGTGTTCGAGGACTTCGGGCCGCTGCTCGGCAAGATCCCGGACGACTGCCGCGGCCGCACCCGCCCGCTCGACATCAACGCCGACATCAAGAAGCGCTACAACGAGCAAAAGGGCATCAACTTCGCGGAGTTCCTCACCGACTCCTCGGACTTCACCACCGCCGCCGGCCAGGTCCGCCAGGCGCTCAAGGACACGCGCGGCCAGCTCGACGGGCTCTCCGACAGCTGGACCGGGCCCGCCGCCGACAAGGCGAACGAGCACTACAACGAGAAGATCAACACGCCCGGCGACGAGCTGGTCGGCTTCCTCGAAGGCTCCGCCGCCGCCACCTCGACCGCGGTGGACGTGGTCTACCGCCTGGTCAAGGGCAAGGTCGACGCGGTCATCGACATGTACACCACGCAGGTCGGCAAGGCCGACCTCGACATGGCGACCTCCGTGGTCAACCTCGCGAACGGCTCCGCCGCCGGCAAGGACGAGATGGAGAAGGTCGCCGGCTGGATGGACGTCAACTTCGGCACGAACATGCGTGAGAAGTTGAACGACGACGGCTGCTGCGACGACGACGACATCAAGAACGAGGGCATCCGCCTCGCCAAGCAGTGGATCCAGAACCAGTTCAACGTCGAGATGTGGGACGGGCTCTGGACCAAGTTCGACAAGCTGTGCACCGACACCAAGGACTTCGTCGACGACGCCTACAGCGAGCTGACCACGGTGATGGGCAAGGCGGAGAACGAGTTCGCCAACGCCGCGAAGGAGAACCCGCCCCCGCCGCCGCCCAAGAAGAACGACAACGGCGGTGGTGGTGACACCGGCGGCGGTGGCGGCGGCACCGGCGGTGGCGGTACCGGTGGCGGTGGGACCGGCAGTGGCGGTGGTGGCACCGGTGGCGGTGGCACGCCCGGCGCCGTCGAGCCGCCCGCGACCGACGACAAGGGCACCAACCCGATCACCGGCAAGCCGCTCGAGACGGACCCGGAGACGGGCAAGCCGTACCCGATCGATCCGGAGACCGGCGAGGCGATCAAGGACGCCGGTGACGACGACGACACGATGACCGTCAAGCAGGGCGACAACGAGATCAAGATGTCCGAGCCGGGCAAGGACGGCAAGATGGACATCTCGATCGACGACGGCACCCCGCCGGCGAAGGACTACAAGCTGGACTTCGGCAACGGCGAGGTCGGGGCCGACGGCAAGCCGGTCGAAGGCGCCGGAGCGGGCGCCGACGGCGAGCAGGTCCACAAGCCCGGTCCCGACGGCAAGATCGTCATCGAGGACAACGGCGTCAAGATCACCGCCGAGCAGCCGCAGGGGCCGAAGGGCCCGACCGTGGTCACCGTCGACGACGGCAAGGGCGAGCCGGTCACCTACACCCTCGGCGCGGACAACAAGCCGGGCGGGAAGGACGCGCTCAACGGCCTCGACGACACCGACCCGACCGGCGGCGCCGGCAAGCCGGACCAGCTGGGTTCCGCGATCGGCGGCGGTGGCGGCGCGGTCAAGGGCGACGACGGCTTCAGCGCGCCCGGTGACCTCGACCTGCCCGGAGACGTCGAAACGAAGCCGGCCGCCGATGGCGGCGCCGGCGGCTCGGGTGCGGGCGCCGGTGGTGGCGGGGCCGGTGGCGACAGCGGCGGTTCCGGCGGCAGCGGTGGCAGCGCGGGTGCGGTCAGCGGCAGCGCCGGTGGCGACCTGGGCAACACCGGTTCGCTGTCCGCGGGTGCGCAGGTCGGGGCCGCTTCGCCGGAGCCGGCGGCGGCCGCGGGCCTCGGTTCGGCGCCGGGTGGTGTCGGTGCGGCCGCGCCGGCGGCCGCGGGTGCGGCCGGGGGCGCCGGTGGCATGGGCATGATGGGCGGCATGGGGGCGATGGGCGGCGCCGGTGGTGGCGGTGGCGGCCAGAGCGGTGACCAGGAACGCCAGTCGAGCCAGTACCGCGTCGCGGGCAACATCTTCGAGACCAGTGGTGCGGGCGGTCGGATCAGTGGTTCCCTGGACGAGGAAGGCGACCGCTCCATCCGGTACGACCGGTGAGCGAGCGCGCGTGAGGAGTGCGGATGAGCATCACTGACGAAGTCGCGCGGATGCGGGAGAGGCTGGAAGGCCTCGTCCGGGAGCAGGCCGACCGTCGCGCGCTGCGTGACCGCCAGGCGGACGAAGCCAAGGCGAAGGCCCAGGACTACATGACCAAGCAGGTCCAGGCGGCCGAGCGGTACGTCGACCACCGGCGTGAGCTGGGGCGGCGGGAGAAGGAAGCCGGCGGCTGGGCGACGGAGAAGACGCTCGCCGACAAGAGCAACGTCATGGGCTTCGGGGTCGACGACGAGGACGGTCCCGGCTTCACCGGGCACAATCTCGCGACCGCGCCGCCGGTGACCCGGCCGGAGCCGCAGCCGGCCGGGGCCTGGCAGCCGCCGCCGGTGGCGCCGCCCGTCCCCGAACCGGTGGCGGTGGCCGAACCGGCTGCCGCTCCGGCGCCCGCGCCTCGCCGCGCGGGCAGGCACGCACGCCGGGAAGAGTCGTTCGACGACGACGACTTCTCGAACAACAGCTGGATGAAGTAGCCCTCGTCGGCTTTTGCCCGCAAAAGCGCCCGACCCCTGCCGGGGCCGGGCGCTGCTGCATTTTCGGGGCTTCTGGGAAGCCTGATCAGGCGTCGGCGAGTTCGAGCGAGTCGTCGGCCGCGATCGTGGCGTTCTTCACATCGGCCTCGAGCAGCGGGCGGTACTTGTCGGTGCCGGTGAGGTGGGTCAGGAAGAAGGCCGCGAGCAGGGCACGGACCACGCGCTGGGTGCCGCGGTGGGGTTTGCCGTGCAGCAGCAGGCCGCTCCAGTGCTTGCCCTCGGTGATGCCCAGGTGGGACGACTTGCCGAGGTAGCGAAGCTGGGCCGGGCCCTGCCAGGCCTTGGCGATGGCTTCGGCGTGGCCGACCGGCGGGGCGACGAGGTCGCCGTCCGCGGCGAGGTGCAGCGACGGCACGGTGAGCCGGCGCGCGACCTCGGTGGCGGACGGGATCGTCTGGGCCGCGTTCACCGTGGCCACCGCCTTGACGTCGGCTTCCGCGGCCGAAAGCACGGCCGCGCCGCCGCCGGTGGAGTGCCCGGCCAAGCCGAGCTTGGCGGGGTCGACGCTGATGCCGTCGGGGCCGAGGCGGACCTTGGTGACCAGCTCGAGCGTGGTACGGAGGTCGGTGGCGAACAGCCGGTGCGACGGCAGCGGCCCACGCTGGGTGGCCGGCGCCGCGGCGACGATGCCCCAGCTCGCGAGGTGGCGGAGCAGCTCGCGGTAGCGGGTCGGCGGCTGGAGCCAGCCGTGCCCGAAGGCGATCGCGGGCAGGCCGAGCCCGGCGCGCGGGGTGAAGACCACGCCGGGCACGCCGACCAGGCCCAGGTTGCCCCGCAGCACTTCGTGGGGACCTGGGTGGGACAGCTCTTCGAGCAGGTGCTTGGGCTTCGAAGCCATGCCGGGAGCCTACTGCCCACACCCCCACCCAGCCCGGCGGCGTGGCCCGCTTCCGCGGGCCGGCTGCTTAAGCCCGCAGAAGTCGGCCGGGCTGCATTTTGCCCGCGAAAGCCACCCGGCCTGCTTCTCCCCGCAGAAGCCGCCCGGGCTGCATCTGCCTGCGAAGTCGCCTGGCGTGCTTTTGCCCGCAGAAGTCGCCGAGCCTGCGTTTGCCCGCGGAAGTCGGCCGGGCTGCTTCTCCCCGCAGAAGTCGGGCGGGGCTGCCTCTGCCTGCGGAAGTCGATCGGCTCGCCTCTGCCTGCGGGGCCGCACGCCTGCATTTGCCCGCAGAAGCATGCGGGGTGGTTGGGCTGTGCCGGGCGAGGGGGCTGAGGGTGCGTGGTTACCCTGAGGGGCGTGTGCGGAATCGTGGGATATGTCGGTCATCGGCAGGCGCTGGACGTAGTGCTCGGCGGGCTCCGGAGGATGGAGTACCGCGGATACGACTCGGCGGGCGTCGCCGTGCTCGATGGTGAGGGGGCGCTGAACGTCGAGCGCAAGGCCGGTCGCCTGGCCAACCTGGAAGCCCAGCTCGACACCACCGGGCGCGAGGCGTTCGCGGGCACCGCGGGCATGGGCCACACCCGCTGGGCCACCCACGGCCCGCCGGTCGACCGCAACTCCCACCCGCACCGCGATGTCAGCGGCAAGGTCGCCGTCGTCCACAACGGCATCATCGAAAACTTCGCCTCCCTGCGCGCCGAGCTGGAGGCCGACGACGTCGAGCTGACCAGCGACACCGACACCGAGTCCGCGGCGCACCTGATCTCCCGCGCCTACGACAACGGCGACACGGCCGGTGACTTCGCGGCCAGCGTCCGCTCGGTCTGCCGCCGTCTCGAGGGCGCCTTCACCCTGGTGGTTACGCACGCCGACCAGCCGGACACGATCGTCGCCGCGCGCCGGTCGTCGCCGCTGGTCGTGGGCGTCGGCGAGGGTGAGACCTTCGTCGCCTCGGACGTCGCCGCGTTCATCGAGCACACCCGCGAAGCCGTCGAGCTGGGCCAGGACCAGGTCGTGGTGATCAACCGCGAGGGCTACGAGGTCACCGACTTCGACGGCGAACCCGCCCAGGCCAAGCCGTTCACCGTGGACTGGGACCTGTCGGCCGCGGAAAAGGGCGGCCACGAGTACTTCATGCTCAAGGAGATCGAGGAGCAGCCCGAGGCGCTGGCGAACACGCTGCGCGGGCACTTCGACAACGGCCGCATCGTGCTCGACGAGCAGCGACTGTCCGATCAGGACCTCCGCGACGTGGACAAGGTCTTCGTGATCGCCTGCGGCTCGGCCTACCACTCCGGCCTGGTCGCCAAGTACGCCATCGAGCACTGGACCCGCCTGCCGGTCGAGGTCGAGCTGGCCAGCGAGTTCCGCTACCGCGACCCGGTGCTCGACCGCGACACCCTGGTCGTCGCGGTCTCGCAGTCCGGTGAGACAGCCGACACGCTTGAAGCCGTCCGCCACGCCCGTGAGCAGAAGGCCCGGGTCCTGGCGGTCTGCAACACCAACGGCGCGCAGATCCCGCGCGAGTCCGACGCGGTGCTCTACACGCACGCCGGTCCGGAGATCGGCGTCGCCTCGACCAAGGCGTTCCTCGCGCAGATCGCCGCGAACTACCTGGTCGGCCTGGCGCTGGCGCAGGCGCGCGGCACCAAGTACCCGGACGAGGTCGCCCGCGAATTCGCCGAGCTGGAAGCGATGCCCGCCGCGGTGCAGAAGGTCCTGTCCACTGTGGACCAGGTGCGCGCGCTGGGCCGGGACCTCGCCGAATCGAAGGCGGTGCTCTTCCTGGGCAGGCACGTCGGTTTCCCGGTGGCACTGGAGGGCGCGCTGAAGCTGAAGGAACTGGCGTACATGCACGCCGAGGGCTTCGCGGCGGGTGAGCTGAAGCACGGGCCGATCGCGCTCATCGAGGACGGGCTCCCGGTGGTCGTGGTGATGCCGTCGCCGAAGGGGCGCGCGGTGCTGCACGCCAAGCTGGTCTCGAACATCAGCGAGATCCAGGCGCGGGGTGCGCGCACGATCGTGATCGCTGAAGAGGGTGACGAGACGGTGCGCCCGTTCGCCGACGAGCTGGTGGAGATCCCGGCGGTGCCGACGCTGCTGCAGCCGCTGGTTTCGACCGTGCCGCTGCAGGTGCTGGCGGCAGAGATCGCGCGCAGCCGCGGGTACGACGTCGACAAGCCGCGTAACCTGGCGAAGTCCGTCACCGTGGAGTAGTTCGGGAGCACCGCGTGCTGGGAATCTGGACCACTGACCGGATTCGGGCGGCCGAGGAGAAGCTGCTCGCCGTCACCCCCGAGGGCGCGTTGATGCACAAGGCGGCGTTCGGCGTCGCGGTGCACGCCGCGCAGATGCTCGCCAAGCACGTCGGGCGGGTGTCCGGGACCCGGGTGACGCTGCTGGTCGGAGCCGGGAACAACGGTGGCGACGCCCTGTGGGCCGGTGCCTTCCTGCGCAAGCGCGGTGTGCGGGTGACCGCGGTGTTGCTGAAGCCGGAGCGCGCGCACGAGGCTGGTCTGGCCGCGTTGCGGCGTGCGCGGGGACGGGTTGTCACGGCGGATGACGGCTGGCCGTCGATCGAGCAGGCGGACCTGGTCATCGACGGGATCGTCGGGTTGTCTGCGCGCGGTCCGTTGCGTTCGGACGCCGCGGCGCTGGTGGAGCACGTGAGCGCACCGGTGCTGGCGGTCGACCTGCCGAGCGGTGTCGATCCGGACACCGGTGCCGTCGACGGCCCGGCGGTCCGTGCCACGCGCACGGTCACCTTCGGGGCCCGGAAACCGGTCCACGTGCTCAACCCCGGCTTCTGCGGGCAAATACATCTTGTCGACATCGGACTGGCCGAGGAGCTGGGCGAACCGGACCTGGTCCAGCTCGGGGTCGCCGATGTGGCGGCGGCCTGGCCGGTGCCGGGTCCGGAGGACAACAAGTACACCCAGGGCGTCACCGGCATCGCCGCCGGCTCGGCGACCTACCCGGGGGCGGCGGTGCTGGCCACCGGATCGGCAGTGCTGGCGACCTCGGGCATGGTCCGGTACGCCGGATCGGCGGCGGACGTGGTGCGGGCGGACTGGCCGGAGGTGATCGGCACCGGCTCGGTGACCGACGCCGGGCGTGTGCAGTCCTGGGTGGCCGGGCCGGGCATGGGCACCGGGAACGAAGGCCGCGCGACGTTGCGGCACGTGCTTGAGCAGGGCGTTCCGGTCTGCGCTGACGCCGACGCGATCACGCTGATCGCGAAGTTCCCGGACCTGCTGGACGCGCGGGACCCGGACACGCCGCTCGTGCTGACGCCGCACGCCGGGGAGTTCGAGCGGCTGACCGGGGCGGCTCCGGGTGCGGACCGGGCGGCGGCCGCGCGCGCGGCGGCGCGGCGGTTCGACGCCGTGGTGCTGCTCAAGGGGCACAGCACGGTGGTCGCCGCGCCGGACGGCCGGACCCTGGTGAACGTGGCGAACGGCTCCTGGCTGGCGACGGCCGGGTCCGGTGATGTGCTCTCGGGGCTCATCGGCGCGTTGCTCGCGGCCGGTCTCGACCCGTGGCTGGCGGCCGGTGCGGCCGCCCACGTGCACGGGTTGGCCGCGTACCTGGCCGCCGATGGCGTCCCGGTCCCCGCTTCGAAGATCCAGGCGGCGATCCCGGCCGCCATCCGCGCCGTCCTCGCCTACACCCCCCGCTGACCAGCGCGTTCACCTTCTGCGGGTAAATGCATCCCGCCGTTTCGGGTGCCCGTTGTGTCCGGAAATGCATTTGCCCGCAGAAGCATGGCACGGGAAGTTATCGCGTTTTGTGTTAACTGTGGGGGTGATTTCTGGTAGGAATGGGGTCGGTCGACGGCATGGTGGGAGCGGGTATGAAGAAGATCCCCCGGACCATGAAGGTCTCCGTGCTGCGCGGCGTGGGGGAGGTGGCGGTCGAGGAGCGGCCCGTGCCCGAACCGGGGCCGCGCGAGGTGCTCATCCGGGTCACGGCCGTCGGCGCCTGCGGATCGGACGTGCACTACTACGAACATGGCCGCATCGGTGACTTCGTGGTGCGCGAACCGCTGGTCCTCGGCCACGAACCAGCCGGAGTGGTGGTCGGCAGGGGGTCGGAAGCGCGGGCGCACGAGATCGGGCAGCGGGTCGCGCTCGAACCCGGCGTGCCGTGTTCGACCTGTGAGCAGTGCACGATCGGCCAGTACAACTTGTGCCCGGAAATGCGTTTCTTCGGCACCCCGCCGGTCGACGGAGCCTTCGCCGAGTACGTCGTGCTGCGCGAGGACTTCGCCTACGCCGTCCCGGACGAGCTGTCGGACGAGGCCGCGGGACTGCTCGAGCCGCTGTCGGTCGGCGTCTGGTCGTGCCGCAAGGCGTCGGTCGGGCCGGGGGCGCGTGTGCTGATCACCGGCGCCGGGCCCATCGGACTGGTCGCCACGCAGACCGCACGGGCCTTCGGCGCCACGGAGATCGTGGTCACCGACATCAACCCCACCCGGCTCGCGCTCGCGGCGGAACTCGGCGCCACGTCGACCATCGATGTGTCCGAAGAGGACTTGGCGGACTCCGCCTTCGAACCGGACGTGCTGCTGGAGTGCTCCGGCGCGCCCCGGGCGATCAGCGCGGCGATCCGCAAGGTGGGCCGGGCCGGGCGCGTGGTGCTGATCGGCATGGGCGGCGACGAGATCCCGCTGCCGCTGGCGCACGTGCAGGCCAACGAACTGGAGGTCACCGGCACCTTCCGGTACGCCAACACCTGGCCGACCGCCATCGCGCTGGCCGCCGGTGGGGACGTCGACCTCGACCGGCTGGTCACCCACCGGTTCGGCCTGGCGGAAGTCGAGCGGGCACTCACCATCGCGAAGACCGATCCCGGCGTGATCAAGCCCGTGGTGCTGCCGCAGGTGGCGCGTGCCTAAGACCCGCCCTTCGGACGCGGTGGTCGAGCAGCGGCGGCAGGACGTGCTGCGCCGCGTGATCGAACTCGGCGAGGTGCGCATCGACGACCTGACCGAGTGCTTCGGCGTGAGCCTGATGACCATGCACCGGGATCTCGACGACCTCGCCGACCGCCGCCTGCTGCGCAAACTGCGTGGCAAGGTCGAGGCGTATCCGGCACTGACCATGGAAACCGCGACCCGCTTCCGCGAAGGGCTCAACCCCGAGCTGAAGGAGCGGCTGGCCGAGGTGGCGATCAACGAGGTCCGTCCCGGTCAGACGGTGTTCGTCGACGACTCGACCACGTTGTTCCCGCTGATGCGCCGGATGGCGGCCATCTCACCGCTCGTGGTGATCACGAACTCGATCAGCGCGATCGGCATTTTCGGGCCCGCCGAAGGGATCGAGCTGATCGTGATCGGCGGCCGGTACAACGCCGAGTTCGAGTCGTGCATCGGGCCGGATGCCCTCGCCGCGCTCGACCGCATGCGCGCCGACCTCAGCTTCGTCTCGGTGACCGCGGTGGCGGGCGGACGGCTGTACCACCCCGTGCAGGACTACGGGGAGCTGAAGCGGGCCGCGCTCGGCATGGCCAACCGGAACGTGGTGGTCGCGGACCACTCGAAGTTCGGGAAGACCGCGACGTACGTCCACGGGGACGTTTCCGCCTACGACCTGGTGATCACCGACGAAGGCACGCCGGCCGACGAGGTCGAGGCGATGCGGGAACTGGGCGTGGCGGTCGAACTGGTGCCCGTCGCCGGTGAGGACCGAGGCAGGCGACAGCGATGAAGGTGATGGAAGGAGAGCGGTGGACGACAGAACGATGATCAGCCAGGTGCCGGGGCTCGACGAATCCCCGCGGGCACTGGACATGTTCCGCGCAAGTACTGGACGGAAGCTCCAAGTCCGGCCAGGCTCGTGACCATGCACACGCCCACTCTGGTCGCCGGGGTCGATTCGTCCACCCAGTCGGCGAAGGTGGTGGTCTGCGACGCCGAGACCGGCGCGGTGGTCCGGGAAGGGCGCGCGGCGCACCCGGACGGCACCGAGGTGGACCCCAAGCACTGGTGGACGGCATTCACCGAGGCCGCGAACGGCCTGCTCGACGGCGTTGCGGCGATCGGCGTCGGCGGGCAGCAGCACGGCATGGTGGCGCTGGACGAAGCGGGCGAGGTCGTGCGGCCCGCGCTGCTGTGGAACGACACGCGGTCGGGCCCGCAGGCGCAGGACCTGATCGCCGAACTCGGCGGGCCGCAGGCGTGGGCGAAGGCGGTCGGCTCGGTGCCGGTCGCCAGTTACACCGTGACCAAGCTGCGCTGGTTCGCCGAGCACGAGCCGGAACTGGCCGCGCGGGTGGCGCGCGTGGTGCTGCCGCACGACTGGCTCACGTGGCGCATCCTCGGCCGCCCGGACCGGATCACGACCGATCGCGGGGACGCCTCCGGCACCGGCTACTTCTCGCCGACCACCGGCGAGTACCGCGCTGACCTGCTCAAACGCGCCTTCGGCCACACCCCCGAACTACCGGATCTGCTTTTGCCCGCAGAAGCTTCCGGGCGGACGGAGGACGGGGTTCTGGTGTCTGCGGGCACCGGCGACAACATGGCGGCGGCCCTCGCGCTCGAGCTCGGCCCCGGTGACGTGGTCGTCTCGCTCGGCACCAGCGGCACGGTGTTCGCGGTCTCCGAGACCCCCTCCGCCGACGCCACCGGCACGGTCTCCGGGTTCGCCGACGCCACCGGCCGCTTCCTCCCGCTGGCCTGCACGCTCAACGCGGCCAGGGTGCTCACCGCGACCGCCGACCTGCTCGGCGTCGACCTCGCCGGGCTGGACCGGCTCGCGCTCTCGGCCCCGGCGGGCGCCGGTGGCCTGACCCTCCTGCCCTACCTCGACGGCGAGCGCACCCCCAACCTGCCGGATGCCAACGGCACCTTGCTCGGCCTGACCAGGTCGAACATGAAGCCGGAGTACTTGGCGCGAGCCGCCGTGGAAGGCATGCTGTGCGGACTGGCCGCCGGTCTCGAGGCGATCGCCGGGCACGGGGTCGAGCCGCGCCGGGTGCTCCTGATCGGCGGTGCCGCGCAGTCGGCCAGCGTGCGGGCCGCCGCGCCGGTGATCTTCGGCCTGCCGGTCGAGCTGCCGGCCCCGGCCGAGTACGTGGCGCTCGGTGCCGCCCGCCAGGCGGCCTGGGCACTGGCCGGGACCACCGCGCCGCCGAACTGGCGCGGATCGGATGTGCTGCGACTCGGTGGGCCGGACACCGACGCGGGCCAGGAAATCCGGCAGCGGCACCAGGCCGCGCGCGAACTCGTGCACGCGCGAGCGTTAGGAAGGGAAAGCTGAATGGCGACGATTACCTACGACAAGGCGTCCAGGCACTACTCCGGGGCGGAGCGGCCCGCGGTGGACGCGCTCGACCTGGAGATCGCCGACGGCGAATTCCTGGTGCTGGTCGGCCCGTCGGGCTGCGGCAAGTCGACCAGCCTGCGCATGCTCGCCGGGCTCGAGGACATCGACGACGGCTCGGTGTGGATCGGTGACCGCGACGTCACCCAGCTGCCGCCGCGGTCGCGGGACATCGCCATGGTGTTCCAGAACTACGCGCTGTACCCGCACATGACCGTCGGCCAGAACATGGGTTTCGCGCTCAAGATCGCGGGCAAGCCCGCCTCGGAGATCAAGGAGCGCGTGCGCGACGCGGCCAAGCTGCTCGACATCGAGGACTACCTCGACCGCAAGCCCAAGGCGCTTTCCGGTGGTCAGCGCCAGCGCGTGGCGATGGGCCGCGCGATCGTGCGCGAACCGCAGGTCTTCCTGATGGACGAGCCGCTGTCGAACCTCGACGCCAAGCTCCGCGTGTCCACCCGCACGCAGATCGCCGCGCTGCAGCGACGCCTCGGCGTCACCACCGTCTACGTCACGCACGACCAGGTCGAGGCCATGACCATGGGTGACCGCGTGGCCGTGCTGTCCGACGGTCTGCTCCAGCAGTGCGACACCCCGCGTGCGCTGTACGAGCGGCCCGCGAACGCTTTCGTGGCCGGGTTCATCGGCTCACCGGCGATGAACCTCGTCAACGCTTCGCTCACCGAGGACGGCGCGAACGTCGGCGGGGCGAGGGTGGCGCTGCCGCGCGACATCATCGCCAAGGCGGGCAGCGACGGCGTCACGGTCGGCTTCCGGCCGGAGTCGCTCGAGGTCGCGCAGGCCGGGGACACCACCATCCCGGTCAAGGTGGACCTCGTCGAGGAGCTTGGCTCGGACGCCTATTGCTACGGCAAGCTGGCCGGCGACGACCCGGAGGCGGGCACCACGGTGGTCGCGCGGGTGGACCCGCGCACGCCGCCGTCCATGGGTGACACGCTGCACTTCCGCGTCCGGCCGGACGAGCTGCACGTGTTCTCCGCCACCACCGGAGCCCGGTTGGAGTGACCCCTGTGGGAAAATGGGCTGGTCATGAGCCCAGACCCGTTCTCCCGCGCTGAAGTCCGCGTCGACCTGGACCACCTCCGCCACAACCTCGCGCTGCTCGCCGGGCGCGCGGCCGCCTCGGGCGCCGCGACCATGGCCGTGGTGAAGGCGGATGCCTACGGGCACGGCGCGGTGCCGGTCGCGCGCGCCGCATTGGAGGCGGGCGCGACCTGGCTCGGCACCTGCTCGCTCGCCGAGGCGTTGACCCTGCGTGCGGCGGGTATCCAGGCGTCGATGCTGGCTTGGCTCGATCCCGCGGACACCGACTTCACCCCCGCCATCGAGGCGGGGGTGGATCTCGGCCTGAGCAACGCCGGTGAGCTGGAGCGCGCGGCCGACGCGGCCCGGCGCGCCGGTGGCCGGGCGCGGGTGCACCTGAAGATCGACACCGGTTTGTCGCGCAACGGCTGCCCGCCGCACGACTGGCCCGCGCTGGTCAAGGCGGCGGCCGACGATTCCGCGGTCGAAGTCGTGGCCATCTGGTCGCACCTCGCTTGCGCGGACGAACCCGGCCACCCGTCGATCGACATGCAGGCCTCGCGATTCGAGCAAGCCTACGAGGTCACGCGGGAAGCGGGCCTGGAACCGATGCGGCACCTGGCGAATTCGGCCGCCACGCTGACCCGGCCCGATCTGCACTTCGACCTGGTGCGCGTCGGCATCGCGATGTACGGGCTGAACCCCGTGCCGCAGCCCGAAGATTTGCGCCCGGTGATGACCTTCCGCTCGTCCGTGGTCTCGACCAAACGCATCGCGGCGGGCGAGTCCGTCTCCTACGGGCTCACGTGGACCGCGGACACCGACACCACGCTGGCGCTGGTCCCGGTCGGTTACGCGGACGGAGTGCCGCGCACGTTGTCCGGCCGGCTGGACGTCTGGCTCGACGGAAAACGGCGGCCGGTGGTCGGCCGCGTGTGCATGGACCAGATCGTCGTCGACTGCGGTGACCACCAGCCGGAACCGGGTGCCGAGGTGGTGTTGTTCGGCACCGGCGAGGCCGGGGCGCCGACCGCCCGCGAATGGGCCGACAAGATCGGCACGATCGACTACGAGATCGTCACCGGGATGTACCGGCCGCGGGTCGTGCGCAGCTACGCGGGGCAGCGCTGATGGCGGCTCCGTCACGGAGACTGCTGGCGATCGCCGGTGGCATCGGCGCGGTACTGACCGGGTCGGCCGCCGCCGCGATCACCGTCGCCACGCAGCAGCGGCGCCACCGCGTGGACCCCTTCGGCGACGAGCCGCTCGGCGAGCTGAAGCCGGACCGCACGTCGACGGTGGCCGCGGACGACGGCACGCCGCTGGCGGTCGCGGAGATCGACCCGGCCGACGGCGGCCGCCCCGCGCTGACGCTCGTCGGCGTGCACGGCTTCGCGCTTTCCCAGCTCAGCTGGCACTTCCAGCGGCGGGACCTGGCTTCGCTGACGCTGCCGCGCGTGCGGCAGGTCTACTACGACCACCGCAGCCACGGGCTGTCCGGCGCGGCGACGCACGAGACCAGCACGATCGAGCAGTTGGCCGAGGACCTGCACGCGGTGATCCGCGCGGTCGCGCCGGAGGGCCCGCTGGTGCTGATGGCCCACTCGATGGGCGGCATGGTCGTGATGGAGCTGGCGCAGCGGCACCCGGACCTGTTCGAGGAACGGATCGGCGGCGTGGCGCTGATCGCGACCGCCGCCGGTGAGGTCGGCACGCGGGGCATCCCGCGGGGTTTGCTGTCGAAGTACAACCCGCTGACGCGCGGGGTCAGTGAACTGGCGGGCTGGCAGCCGGGGCTGGTGGAGTTCGTGCGGGCCGCGGGCGGGCAGCTGACGCGGCAGGCTGTGCGGCGGCTGGCTTTCGGCGCGCGGGACGTGAGCCCGCGGATCGTCGACTTCATGCTGGAAATGCTCGAAGTGACGCCGGTGCTGGGGCTGGTCAACTTCGCCGACACGCTCGGCAGCCACAACCGGTACGCGGCGCTGGCCGGGCTGAAGCACGCGCACGTGCTGGTGGTCGGCGCCGACTCCGACCGGGTGACGCCCTATTCGCACGCCGAGCGGATCGCCGCCGAGCTGCCCGACGCGGAGCTGGTGCGGGTGCGCGGCGCGGGGCACATGGTGCAGCTGGAACAGCCCGAGCTGGTGAACAGCCACCTGATCGATCTTCTGCAACGCTGCGCCGGGGTGGACGGCGCGGATTCCTCACGACGACTGTGGCGGTGGCTGAACCGGTGAATTTCGAGTGCACGACCCCGGAGGACACGATCGCTTTCGGCCGGTCGCTCGGCCGTGAGCTGCGGGCGGGAGACCTGGTACTGCTTGCCGGGCCCCTTGGCGCCGGGAAAACCACGCTGACCAGGGGCATCGCCGAAGGTCTCGGCGTCTCGGGGCGGGTCAGCTCGCCGACGTTCGTGCTGGCGCGGGTGCACCCGGGCCCGGTGCCGCTGGTGCACGTGGACGCGTACCGGCTGGGCGGGGACCTGGCGCAGCTGGACGACCTGGACCTGGACACCGACCTGGAGGCCTCGGCCGTGGTAGTCGAATGGGGTGAAGGCTCCGCCGACCGCCTCTCCGCCGACCACCTCGTCGTCCGGCTTTCGCGGGAAGAAGACGACGTGCGGCGGATCGCACTGGAACCGCACGGCAACTGGACCACCCGCACCCCCCTCCTCCCCACCCGCTGACCCCCCGCCACCAGGCCGGATGCTTTTGCCCGCAGAAGCATCCGGGCCTGGTCAGAGGGGGTGTAGGACGGTGTACAGGGCGTCTTCGATGCCCGGTAGGTCCTCGTGGCCGAAGTCGGGGTAGGTGCGCATCGACTTGGCGCAGGTGAGCTTGTTGTAGGCCGCGTACTGGGTCGACGGCGGGCACACGACGTCCTCCAGCGCCACCGTCCAGTCCACCCGCGCCCGCACACGCGGAGCGAGGTGCTGGATGTCGATGTACCCAAGCCGGGTGAAGATTTCCTCGCGGCGCTGATGCTGAGGGTCACGCTTGCGGAACCAGTTGGTGATCTCGTCGTAGGGCGCTTCCCCAAGCGCCAGCTCCCAGGCCCGCTGGTAGTCCGACAGGAACGGGAAGACCGCCGCGACCTGCGCGATCCGGGGTTCGAGCGCCGCGCAGGCCAGGCTCAGCGCCCCGCCCTGGCTGTGGCCGGTGGTCGCCACCCGGTCCGGGTCGACGCCGGGCAGGTCCATCACGGTGCGCGCGAGGCGGACGGTGTCGAGGAACGCGTGTCGCATGTGCAGCCGGTCGGCGCCTTCTTCGAGGCCCAGGAGCAGTTGGGTGCTCACCGCCCAGCCCGTGGCGGGCGCGCCCCAGCCCTGCCCGCGCAAGTCCATCGCGACGGCTGTCTGCCCGCGCGCGACATAGGCGAGCAGCTCCGTCCAAGGCGTTGACCTGCCGTTATAGCCGTGGAAGAAGAGCACAGCCGGGCCCTCGGCGTCCTCCAGGGGCCGCGCCAGCTTCGCGTGCACCCGGACGCCGCCGATGCCGGTGAACTCCAGGTGCTCGCAGCGCGCGAACGGCGCCGAGAACTCGGCGGGCGTGATCTCGACCCGCGGCTCGGTCACGTCCAACTCGGCGAGCGATTTCGCCCAGAACTCGTCGAAATCGGCCGGGCGGGGATTGGTGCCCTGATAGCTCTGGAGCTGCTCCAGCGACAGGTCGAAGTTCAGCGGCATGCGGACGGCTCCTCCTCGCGGTCAGACGATGATCACCATCCTAAAAGGGCCCCCTGACCTGGGCATCATGCTTTTGCCCGCAAAAGCATCGAGCGGGATTCGTGGGCGGAGGCGAGTTGCAGGACGGGTAGGTCGGCGCGTGGCGGGCCGATGAGCTGGACGCCCATGGGCAGGCCGTCGGGGCTGAAGCCGGCTGGCATGCCCATGACCGGGACGCCCGCCAGCGACCAGGGCGCCACGGTTTCCATCCACCGGTGGTAGGTGTCCATGGTGCGCCCGCCCACGGTCGACGGCCACGGCACGTCCACCGAGAACGGGAACACCTGCGCGCTCGGCGCGAGGATGAAGTCGAAGTCCTCGAAGAACCGCAGCAGCGCCTCCAGCCATCGCGTGCGTTCCAGCGCGGCCGGGCCCAGGTCGGCCGCCGACAGCGCCAGCCCCTGCTCCAACTCCCACACCAACTCCGGCTTCAGTCGCGAACGCAGCGCGGGCGCGCGGTAGAGCGAGCCGAGGTTCGCCGCGACGTTCCACCCCCGCCAGGTCAGCACGGTCCGCCACACCCGGTCCATCGGGAAGTCCGGCACCGCGGGCACGACCTCGCAGCCCAGTTCCTCGAACGCGGCGAACGCGCCCCGGCAGACGTCCAGCACGCCCGGCTCCATCGCCAGGTACCCGTCGAAATCGCCGACCCACGCGATCCGCGTGCCGCTGAAGTCGCGTTCCGGCAGCGGCGGCACGAACACCGACGGGTCTTCGGTGATCGCCAGCGGCGCGCCCGGGTCCGGCCCGGCCTGCACCGACAGCAGCGCCGCGACGTCGGCCACCGTCCGGCCCATCGGCCCGGCCGTGTCCAGTTGCGCCACGAACGAGGTCGACGGCACCCGGCCCAGCGACGGCCGGAACCCGTAGGTGTTCGTGAACGCCGCCGGGTTGCGCAGCGAACCGAGGTAGTCACTGCCGTCGGCCACCGGCAGCATCCGCAGCGCGACCGCCGCCGCGGCACCCCCGCTGCTGCCGCCCGGCGTGCGTGAAAGGTCGTGCGGGTTCCGCGTCTGCCCGTAGACCGGGTTGTAGGTCTGCGAGCCGAGCCCGAACTCGGGCACGTTCGTCTTGCCGATCACGATCGCGCCCGCGTCCCGCATCCGCCGCACGAACAGGTCGTCGTGCTGGGCGATCTGGTCGGCGAAGATCGGCGAGCCGAAGGTCCACGGCAGCCCGGCCGCCGCCGACAGGTCCTTCACCGCCAGCGGGAACCCGTGCATCCAGCCGCGGTACGGCTCCCGGTCCCGCTCGGCGGCCTCCCGCATCAGTTCGTCGCGGTCCCGCAGCGCGACGATGGCGTTGACCCGCGGGTTGTGCTGCTCGATCTGGTCGAGGTAGGCCGCCATGACCTCGGTGCACGACACCTCGCGCCGCCGGATCCGCTCGGCCAGTTCCACCGCGTCGAGTTCGACCAGGCTCATGGGCTGTCCTCCACAGGGGGCGCGATGCCTTGCGCGACACCGAGTTCGACCACGTCCTGCGGGCGCAGGCGCAGCCGGTTCGCGGTTTCCGGCACTTCCGACGGGTCGCGTTTGAGGATTGACGCCGCGGCTTCCGGTGAGGTGACCGAGAAGTAGCTGTCCGGTGTCATCCACGTCCGGCCGGGTGCGGCGAACGCCAGTGCGCCACCGGATCCGCCTTCGCCGATCACCAGCGACGTGATCGGCACGCTCGCACCGGCCACCGCGAGGAACAACTCCGCGATCGCCGGACCGGCACCCGCTCGTTCGGCGGTGGCATCGTTCGCCGCGCCGAGAGTGTCCACAATAGTCAGGATGGGAATGCCCAGGCGATCGGCCAGTGAGACGAGTCTGGCGGCGGTGCGGAACCCGGACGGGAGGGTGGGCGTGCCCGCCTGCGCGGCATAGGCGATGGTTTCGCCGTTCCGCGTGCCGAATCCACAGAGGACTCCGGGATCACGGCCGCCGCACAGGTCGCCACTGATGTCCTGCCGGGATTCGAAGTAGTGATCCAAATAGGACTGTGCACGCGGGCGTTGGGCAGCTCGGGCGTGCTGAACGGCTTCCCAGCCGGTTTCCGGCAGGGTTTGCCTGCCGAGCGAGGGTGGGACGGGGACTTCGGCGGCGGGCGGCCCGGCGAGGAGGTGCAGCCAAGCGGAGAGTGTGGCGGGTAGGTCCTCGGGGATGATGACGGCGTCGATGTGGCCTGAGTCGTACTGGGATTCGGCGGTGTAGGCGTGCGCGTCACCGGGTGGGCGTACCCGCGAACCGGCGAAACCGACCTGTGCGCCCGAAAGTGCGAGGGTGATGTCCGCGCCCGCGCCCAAGGTCGCCCAGCCGCCGCCGGTCGCGGGATCGCGGAGTACGGCTATTTGCGGCAGTCCGGCGGCTCGCGTCAGCGCGATCTGCCGGGCGACCCGCTGGAGTTGGGACAGCGCCCGCATGCCTTCCTGCATGCGGCTGCCGCCGGTGGCGATCAGAAAAACCAGTGGTAGCCGCGATTCCCGTGCGCGGACGAAGGCCGCTTCGACCCGATCACCGGTCCGCCCGCCCATCGAACCGCCGAGGAAGCCGAACTCGAAAGCGATCAGGACCGCGTCGGTGTCCCCGATCCGGCCACGCCCGCACACCACGGATTCACTCTCGCCGGTGCGTTTCGCGGCGGCTTCGTGCGCATCGCCGTAACCCGGCCAGCCGATCGGACCGTCCACTTCGGAATAGTCCGTCGAGCCGGTGTCGAAATCGGCGAAGCCGGTGGCGAGCGTGCCGATCAGCGCACGGGCCGACAGCCGCTCAGGCACCGAGCGCTCGCTTCATCACCTTGCCCATATCGTTGCGCGGCAACGCTTCCACGTATCGGACCACGCGCGGACGCTTGTGCGGGGTGAGCAGTCGCGCCACGTGGTCGATCAGGTCCTGTTCCGCCGGTCGCGGGCCGTCCGGCACGATCCAGGCGACGACGCGTTCCCCGAGATCCGGATCGGGCTCACCGGTGACCGCGGCCTCGGCTACCCCGGCGTGCTCCAGCAACGCGTTCTCGATCTCACCGGCGCCGATCTTGTAGCCGCCGCTCTTGATCAGGTCGGTGGCCTTGCGCCCGACGATGCGGAGGTAGCCGTCGGCGTCGCGGGTGGCCATGTCGCCGGTGCGGAACCAGCCGTCGTCGAACACCTCCGCGGTCGCGTCCGGCCGGTTCAGGTACTCGGTGAACAAGTTCGGCCCGCGCACCTGAATTTCGCCGACGGTCTCGCCGTCGCTGGTCTCGATGGCCTGGCCGGCTTCGTCGACCAGCCGCACGTCCACGCCGCGCAGCGGCACCCCGACCGTGCCGGGCTTGCGTTCGCCGTCGGCGCGGACGCTGGTGTTCATCAGGGTTTCGGTCATGCCGTAGCGCTCGATCACCTGCTGGCCGGTGGCCGCGGTGATGCGCTGGTGGTCGTGCACCGGCAGCGCGGCCGAGCCGGAGATCAGCACTCGCGCGCCACGGAGTGCCGCCGCGAGAGCTTCGTCGTGCTCGAGTTCACCGGCGATGCGGTGGTACATCGTCGGCACGCCGAACATCATCGTGCCGGGGCCGAGCAGTTCCGCGGCGAGCGCGGAAGTGGAGAACTTGCCCAGGTGGATCACCGAACCACCGCGGCGCAACGGCCCGAGCATGCCGAGGATCAGCCCGTGCACGTGGAACAGCGGCAACCCGTGCACCAGCACGTCTTCCGCGGTCCACTGCCAGGCGTCCTCCAGGGTGTCCAAAGTGGACGAGATCGCGCGGCGCGGGAGCACGACGCCCTTCGGCGGCCCGGTGGTGCCCGAGGTGTAGACGATCATCGCCGGAGCCTCGTCGTCCGGCTCGGGTGGCAGCTCGACCTGCCCGCTGGTCAGCTCGATGTCCTTGCGCGGCAGGTCGCGCAGGCCTTCGGGCAGCTCGGCGCCCGGCTCGGCGAGCACCAGCGCCGGTGCGCTGTCGGTGACGATGTGCTGCAGTTCGCGCTCGCCGATCTTCGGGTTGACCGGCACCGCGGGCACCCCGGCCAGCAGCGCCGAGACCACCGCGACCGTGGTTTCCAGCGTGGCCGTGGCCCACACCGCCACGCGTGCCTGCCCGGGGAGTTCGCGCAGGCTGGTCGCCAGCGTGCCGGCGACGGTCGACAGCTCGGCGTAGCTGAGGGCACGGTCGCCGAACCGGACGGCTTCCTTGTCCGAAGCCTCTTCCAGGGCGGGGAACAAACGCACGCGGAACCTCCTCGGTTGTACTGGGTCAGCCCCAGCCGGGCACGATCAGGGCGAGCCACACGGCGGCCGGGACCACCACGACCATGATGCCGCCGTAGACCATCAGCTGCCGGAAGAACGTGTCGCGGTCGACGTTTTTGGCGTTGGCCAGCACCAGCGCGCCGTTGGTGGAGAACGGGCTGACGTCGACCACCGTGGCCGCCACCGCCAGCGCGGCGATCATCCCGATCGGCCCGACCGTGCCCTGGGCGAGGAACGGCACGGCCAGCGGGATCAACGCGCCCATGATGCCGACCGAGGACGCGAAGGCGGAGACGATCGCGCCGATGTAGCAGAGCAGCAGCGCCGCGAGCAGCGGCACGCCGACGCCGGTCACCGCGTTGCCCGCGTAGTCGATCGTGCCCATCTCCTGGAGGACGCCGACATAGGTGAGCACACCGCAGATGAGCAGCACGGTCGGCCAGGTGATCTCGCCGACGGCCTTGCGGCCGGTGTCCGGCCAGAACACGCTGAGCAGCACGGCGAGCGAGATCGCGGTGAGGCCGACGTCGAGGTCGAACACCAGCGCGCCGACGACCAGCGCGACCAGGCTGACCAGCACGGCGATCCGTGCGGGGTTCAGCTTCGGGATCTCTTCGGTCTCGTCTTCGGTCTCGGTCTCGGCGGTGATGCGGGTGCGGCCGAGCTTCAGCCCGCCGAGCACGACGAAGAGGATGGCCGCGATGACCAGGTTGACCGCCAGGCTGGCCAGGAAGAGCACGGTTTCGCTGCCCGCCAGGTTCTCGCGGCCGACGATGCTGTTCACCGTGGAGCCGTAGACGCTGATCGGGGAGAAGCCGCCGGCCTGGGCGCCGTGCACGACGAGGGCGCCCATGAGCAGGGGACTGATGCCGTAGCGGGAGGCGAACCCGAGCGCGATGGGCGCGACGATGGCGACCGCGGCTGGGCTGACCGCGCCGATCGCGGTGAGCACGGCGGTGACCGCGAACATCACCCAGGGAATCAGTGCCAGCCGCCCGCCGACCAGCCGGATCGACGCGTGGACCAGCCAGTCCGTGGTGCCGGTCGCCCTGGCGATGGCGAACAGGTAGGTGACGCCGACCAGCACCACGAACAGGTCGCCGGGGAAGCCGGCGAAGATGCCGTCGGCATCCATCCCGGCGACCAGCGTGCCGACGCCGAACGCCCCGGCGAAGGCCAGCACGCCCATGTTGATCGACCGGGTGGTGGCGACCACGAAGATCACCACGAGGACGAGGATCGAAATCAGCTCGGCGGACATCAGGGCTCCCGTCGTTGGTCGCCGCAGTGGCTGGATGGCTCAGTGGCTAGGTGGGTGAGTGGCCAGTCCACTTGGCCGGGCTTCGGTAGCCGACCGCTGGTGCCCTGGTGGACCGGATGGGGTTCGCGGCCGCGGGGCGCTGGACAGAGTGACTGGTTGGCCGAGTGGCTAGGTGGCTGAGTGGCTAGGTGGCTGAGTGGCTGGTCCACTTGACCACTTCGGGTGGCCGACTACTGGTGGCCCGTGAGCCGGTTGAATCTGCGATCCAGTGGCTTCGGTGGACTGGTTGACTCTCATGGCTGGCTGGCTGGCTGGCTGGCTGGCTGGCTGGTCAGGACGGCTGGCTGGCCTGGCCAGAACGGCTGGGTGGTGGGTGAAATATGTGGCCGGGTGCCCGGGTGGGGTTCGGCGGCTGGGTGGGCTTCGGTGGTCGTGGGGCTCCTGGGCCGGTGGGCTGGGCCGTTGACTTTCCGTCGCTTCCCCGCCCCGCCGCTTGGCCGTCCGGGATGAGTGGTTCAGTGGACTAGTGGTTCAGTGGCTAGTCCACTTTGCGGTGTGCTGGATCACTCTGTCAAGAGGTGTATTGGCTGAGTGGCTCAGCCCTTGGCCACTCAATCGGCTAGTCGCTGAGCCATTTCCGGGTGGGCTGTCGGTCACCGGCTGTTAGGCTCGGCAGTCCAGGCCGATCGCGATCCGGAGGAATGCATGGGGTCCGACGCACTGCGCCCGATGTCGCGGCCACGGCTGTACGAGCAGGTGGTCCAGCGCATCCGGGAGTACGTGGTGGAGTCCGGTCTCGGGGCGGGAGACAAGTTGCCTGCCGAGCGGGAGCTCGCCCAGCGGCTCGGCGTGAGCCGGGCGTCGGTCAAGCAGGCGATCGTGGTGCTCGACGTGCAGGGGCTCGTCGAGGTGCGGCACGGTGGGGGCACCTACCTGACCAGCACCAAGATGGACCTCGAACCGGTCGACGAGCTGGTGGAGCGGCGGCGAAGGCTGCCTGACGTGCTCGAAGCCCGCGAGGCCATGGAGACCAAGCTGGCCGAACTGGCTGCCGAGCGGCGTACCAAGGAGGACCTCGACGCGCTCGAGGACGCCCTGCGGTACATGACCGAGGAAATCGACAACGGTGGACAGGGCATCGAAGGCGACCGCCGGTTCCACGCCGCCGTCACCGCGGCTGCGCGCAACCCGATTCTCGCCGAGTTCATGACCTCGATCGCCGAGCAGATCGCCGAGAGCCGTACCGAGTCGCTGCACCAGCCCGGGCGGCCGAAGCGGTCGCTCGCCCAGCACCACCGCATCTTCAACGGCATCAGCCTCGGCGACCCCAAAGCCGCCGCGGCCGCGATGAAGCGGCACCTCCGCACGGTCGCGAAGGTGCGCCTCCTGTCGTGGGACCCGGACGAAGAGGAATAACCGGGTCGACGCGAACTTCTCCCAGCGGACCGTCTCGCCGAACGACTACGCGGAAGCCATGCGCAACGGCGACTGGGAACGGTCCCCGCTGCGGGTGATGGAGGTCGGCGCGCAGGTGGCCGTGCAGCGGGTGGACCGAGCTCAGCTGATGACGGTGAGTTCCTTGCTGCCCGCGTGCCCGCCGCCGCAGCGTTCGCTGACCTGGTAGATCCCCGGCATGGCGTCCGCGCGCACGGTCGCCGAGCCCCAGGACACCGCGGTCGTGCGCACGTCGAACACCGCGACCCCGCCGTTGCCGGTGTACGGGCCGTCCTGGCCGGTCGGCGCGAACGCGGCGGACCCGACGAAGTTCAGCCCGTCGACCCCGCAGCCGGCGACCACCCGCACCTGCTCGCCCGCGCGCACGATCTCCTTGTCGAGTTTGAGGAACGAGCCGGTCGGGGTCGCGCCGGCGGGGCCGGCGGCCGCCCCGGCCAGTGCGAGGGTCGCGGTGGAGACGAGCAGCGCGCGGCGCAGCGTGGACATGGGTTCCCTTTCGTTCGTGGTTGACCGGATCACCCGTACGTCGGTCAACTCTTCACTTGATCCAGACGCGTCCGGCCGGTGCGGGTTGCCTGCGCGCCACCACCGGTCGGGTGAGTCGTAGGCTGGGGAACCGTGTTAGTACTGGCCGTCGACACCTCCACGCCCGCGGTGACCGCCGGGGTCGTCCAACTCGAGCCCGATTCGCTCGCGACCGCCGCCGAGCGCGTGACGATCGACGCGCGCGCCCACGGCGAGCTGCTCACCCCGCACGTGCTCGACGCCGTGCAGGCGGCGGGCACCACCCTGCGTGACCTGGGCGCAATCGTTTGCGGTGCCGGGCCGGGGCCGTTCACCGGGCTGCGTGCCGGCATGGCCACCGCCGCGGCGCTCGGGCACAGCCTCGGCATCCCGGTGCACCCGGTGTGCAGCCTGGACGCGATCGCCGCGGAGGTCCCGCCCGGCGAGCCGTTCCTCGTGGTCACCGACGCGCGCCGCCGCGAGGTGTACTGGGCCGAGTACGACGCCGAAGGCAACCGCGTGGGTGAACCCGCCGTGCAGAGCCCCGCCGAACTCACGACCACGGCCAAGGCCGCGGCGGGGTCGTTCGCCGAGAAGACCGGCCTGCGCGTCCTGCAGCCGGAGTACCCGTCGCCGCTCGGCCTGGTCAAGGCCGCTCAGGAAGCGCTGCGGTCCGGCGCCGAGCCCGCGCCGATGACCCCGCTGTACCTGCGGCGCCCCGACGCGGTCGAGCCCGGCGCGCGCAAGCGGGTGACCACGCCGTGACCGTCGAACTCAGGCCGTTGCGCCGCGGTGACATCCGGCGCTGCGTGGAGATCGAGAAGGTGCTCTTCCCCGGCGACAGCCCGTGGAGCGCGCACGCCTTCCGGTCCGAACTGGACTCCGGCGCGTACTACCTCGGCGCCTACGAGGAACAGGAGTTGCTCGGCTACGCGGGGCTGGCCGTCGTCGGCCCCCGGGGTGACTACGAGGCGAGCCTGCACACCATCGGCGTCGCACCGGAACACCAGGGCAAGGGCATCGGCAAGGCGCTGCTGGAAGCCGTGCTGGACAAGGCCGACGAGCTGCGCGCGCCGGTACTGCTCGAAGTGCGCACGGACAACGAGGTGGCGCTCGCGATGTACGAGAAGCGCGGGTTCACCAAGCTGGGCATCCGCAAGCGGTACTACCAGCCGTCCGGTGCGGACGCTTACACGATGGTGCGGCCGCCGCTCGGCGCGGTCGCGGAGGAGGCCGGCTGATGGGCGCCCGGATCATCATGGGCATCGAGAGTTCGTGCGACGAGACCGGCGTCGGGCTGGTCCGGCTGCACGACGACGGCACCGTGGAACTGCTCGCCGACGCCGTCGCGTCCAGTGTGGACCAGCACGCCCGCTTCGGCGGGGTGGTGCCGGAGGTGGCCAGCCGCGCGCACCTGGAGGCGATGGTGCCGACCACCGAGCGCGCCTTCGCCGACGCCGGGCTGCGCATGTCCGATGTGGACGCCATCGCGGTGACCGCCGGGCCGGGGCTGGCCGGCGCGCTGCTGGTCGGCGTGGCCGCGGCGAAGGCCTATTCGGCCGCGCTGGACGTGCCGCTCTACGGCGTCAACCACCTCGCCGGGCACATCGCGGTGGACACCCTGCAGCACGGGCCGTTGCCCAAGCCGTGCCTGGCGCTGCTGGTTTCCGGCGGGCACACGCAGTTGCTGCGGGTGGACGACGTGGCGAGCACCATCGTCGAACTTGGGTCCACTGTGGACGACGCGGCCGGGGAGGCCTACGACAAGGTGGCCAGGGTGCTCGGCCTGCCGTACCCGGGTGGTCCGCCGATCGACAAGGCCGCCAAGGCCGGGAACCCCGCGGCGATCGCCTTTCCCCGCGGCATGACCGGTCCGCGTGACGCGAAGTACGACTTTTCCTTCTCCGGCTTGAAGACCGCGGTCGCGCGCTGGGTGGAAGGCGCCGAGCGGCGGGGTGAGGAGATCCCGGTCGACGACGTGGCGGCTTCGTTCCAGGAGGCGGTGGCGGACGTGCTCACCGCGAAGGCGATCCGGGCGGCGAAGGACGCCGGGATCGGCACGATCGTCATTTCCGGTGGTGTGGCGGCGAATTCACGCCTGTCCTCGCTCGCTCAGGAGCGGTGCGACAAGGCGGGCATCGAACTCAGGGTGCCGCGGCCCCGGCTGTGCACGGACAACGGCGCGATGATCGCCGCGCTCGGCGCGCACGTGGTGGCGGCGGGCGCGAAGCCGTCCTCTTGGGACTTCGCGGCCAATCCGGCACTGCCGGTGGGGACCGTCTCGGTCTGAGCCGGTCCCCACCGCGGCCGCTAGTTGGGTGCCCAGGAGGGCAGGATCCGGACGTCGTCCGCCTTCACGTAGGCGATCCGGTGCCCGAACTGCACCTGGACGAACTTCGTTTCACCACGCACCACCTGGTGGTCCGAGGTGTCGAAGTTGACCGCGTAGTAGTACTCGGAATCCGTGGTCAGCCCCAGCGTGTACCGCTGCCCGGCGGGCATCGTGTACGGCAGCGGGATGAAGTCGCGCGGCGTGATGTGCTCGGGGTACGCCGCCGCCTCCGGGTAGGCACCGCCCCAGATCTGCACCGACTGCACGCCCGGCTTCGGCGTGACCACCTTGCCCTGCGCCGGTTTCGCGGTCTTCGCCCCGGCCGGGTTGTGGAACCAGCCCTTCTGCCCGAGGTACCACACGGCGGTCCAGTCGCCCCGGACCTCGGCCACCGCGTACTGCTGCCCGCTGTCCACGCGACTGCCCACATCGGACACGTGCATGGTGGACTGCCCGGTCTGCGGGTGCAGGCCGATGTCCTTGAGCAGCGGGGCGTCCGCCCGCGGTTCCGTGCGCAGGATGACCGAAGTGGACCCGCGTGCCGGGCACAGCGGCACGTTCTTCTCGCAGAACTCGAAGGCGGGCTTGTTCGTGGCGAAGTCCGGCGCGATGGTCACCATGCCGGTGTTCGGCCGCCAGTCGCCCGACCCCGTGTCGTCCCGGCCGAGCGGCGCGCCGAGCAGGTCGAAGTAGTGCGTCCAGTCCCAGTAGGGGCCCGGGTCCCAGTGCATGTCGGGGATCCGGATCGGCGACAGGCCCGGCACGTTGTCGTGGCCGATGATGTGGTCGCGGTCCAGCGGGATGTCGTACTTGTCCGAGAGGTAGCGCACCAGCTTCGCCGAGGTGCGGTACATCGCCTCGGTGTACCAGGTGCCCTTCGCCGCGAAGCCCTCGTGCTCCAGGCCGATCGACTTCGCGTTGACGTACCAGTTCCCGGCGTGCCAGGCGACGTCCTTGGTGGGCACGTGCTGGGCGATGTGGCCGTCGGCGGAACGCAGCGAGTAGTGCCAGCTCACGTAGGTCGGGTCCTGCACCATGTCCAGGACGTTGGTCCAGTAGCCCTCGGTGTCGTGGATGACGATGTAGTCGATCTTCTGGCTGTTCGGCCGGTCGGCCTTGTCGTGGTTGCCGTAGCCGTCCGGGATCTCCTGGTACGGCGCCGGGATCCACTCGCAGGAGATCCCTTGTGGACACTCGATCGGCCCGGCCGCGGCGGGCACGCCCTTCGGCGCGGCGGTCGGCGTCGGCGCGAGGCTGACGCGCTGGCCGTCGTCGGTGACCCGCTCGACGCCGGTGGCGATGGTGCTGAACACCTCGTCGGCGAACGCGGTGGCCGCGGACTGCTCCTCGCTGCCGCTGTACTTGGCGACCGCCTGGTACCAGTCGCCGGTTTCACGGTGGTAGGACGCCAGCAGCGCGGCGCCACCGCGGATGTTCTGCGCCGGATCGGTGCGCAGCGTCGCGGTGTCCACCCCGGTCAGCTCGGCCGCGGTGTCCAGCGACTGCAGGGAGTCCGGCGGTGGGACGGGCGGCCCCGCCTCCGGGTGCAGCGGCGGCCGCGAGTCGTCGCCGCGCGGGTCCTCGCCGCCCTCGTCGTGGTGGGTGCCGACGCCCGCGGTCCGCAGGTCGGTGAGGTGCATCGGGCCGTAACCCGCCGAGGTGCTCGGCGTGCCCGCGTTGGTGTCCCAGCGGGACTCGAGGAACGAGACGCCGAGCAGCACGTCCTGCGGCACCCCGAATTCGGCCGCCGCCGCGGCGAAGTCCCGCTGTCGTTGCTGATCGGCCGGTGCCGCCTGGGCGGCGGGCACGGAGATCGCGCCCGCCGCCAGTAGCAACACCGCCAGTCGTGCTGGTGTGCGCCGCATGTACCGCCCCCAGTGCTCGGTTGGTCATCGTGAGTGGTTGTGAGGACCTACCTAACACCGCCCGGACCTCGCCAGGAAGGGGCTGTTCGGGCTCAGGCCGGATTGAGCGCCGGGACGCGGTCCTCGACCACGAAGGAGGCCGCGGTGCTGACCGGCGCGTCCGGCTTGGTCACGTACGGCAGCACGCGGTAGTCGGCGCGCAGTTCGTCCGCGGTGAACCTGGTGCGGATGTAGCCGCGGCGGTTGCGGTGGAACTTCACGTGCGGGTTCTCGTCGAGCACGGCCTGGTTCGGGTTGTCGTCGCCGTCGCGGCCGCTGGTGACCGAGGTGGTGACGAGTTCGACGCCGACGCCCTTCGAGTCCGGCTGCCCGTAGGTTTCCTTGATCTCCGCGGCCCAGTGGCGGTGCACGTCCCCGGTGAGGACGACGCCGTTGCGCACGGCCGAGTGCCCCATCGCGGTGGCGATGCGGTCGCGGTTGACCTTGTAGCCGTCCCAGGCGTCCATGTTGTAGCCCTCGGCGGCGCCGGGGGTGAGGTCGATCTGGGCGAAGAACACCTGCTGGCCGAGCACGTCCCAGCGGGCGCGGGAGGCGTTGAACCCGTCGACGATCCACTTCTCCTGCTCGTCGCCGGTGATCGACCGGGTCGGGGTCAGGCGCTCGGCGCAGTTGGCCTTCACGCCGTCGCCGCAGGCCTGGTTGTCGCGGTACTGGCGGGTGTCGAGCATGTGGAAGGTGGCCAGGTCGCCCCAGGCCAGGCGGCGGTAGAGGCGCATGTCGACGCCGTTGGGGCGGGCGGTGCGGCGCAGCGGCATGTTCTCGTAGTAGGCCTGGAAGGCGGCTTTGCGGCGGGTCAGGAACGCGGCGCCGGGGGTCTGGGAGGAGTCCTCGGGAACCTCGTCGGCCCAGTTGTTCTCGGTCTCGTGGTCGTCCCAGACCACCAGCCAGGGCGCGGTCGCGTGGGCGAGCTGCAGGTCGGGGTCGGTTTTGTACTGGGCGTGGCGGAGGCGGTAGTCGGCCAGCCGGATGGTTTCCGGGCCGAGCACCTTGCGGACCTCGTTGGCGCCGGCGGCGTATTCGTACTGGTAGTCGCCGAGGTGCAGGATCAGGCCGGGTTCGTCCTGGGCGAGGTGGCGGTAGGCGGTGAAGTAGCCCTGGCCGTAGTGCGAGCAGGAGGCGAAGCACATGGTCAGGTCGCTCATCTGGCCCGGCGCGGGTGCGGTGCGGGTGCGGCCGACCGGGGAGATTTCGGAGCCGGTGCGGAAGCGGTAGAAGTACTCGGTGCCGGGGGCCAGGCCGTCGGCCTCGACGTGCACGCTGTGCGCGGATTCCGGGCTGGCCCAGGTCCGGCCGTGGCGGACGAGGTCGGTGAACTTCTCGTCCTTGGCGATCTGCCACTCGACGACCTGACCGCGCGCGGGCATGCCGCCCAGACCGTCCTCGGCGACCGGGTCGCGGGCGAGGCGGGTCCAGAGCACGACGCTGTCCGCGTAGGGGTCGCCGGACGCGACGCCGAGGTTGAACACCGCGCCGGGCGCGGCGGCAAGGCCCGCGCCGGGGGCGGCGGTCGCGCGGGCGAGCCCGGAAGCGCCGAGCGCGGCCAGGCCGAGCGCGCCGGCGCCGCCGAGCAGGACGGAACGCCGGGAGGGGGTGCTCATCGACACGAGGACTCCTCAACAAGGTGGTGGGGACCGGCTGTCGCCCTCGATCGCACTGGCCCGGTGCGGAACGGGACAACCGTCCGGGGTGACCACCCGGTGAATTCCTTTCACGTACCTGGGGAACAAAGGCGCCCGTGGGTGCCGTTGCACGGGGAGGTGGGTGAGGTCAAGGGGACCCTCCTTGCGCGACTAGCACTCACGTGGCTAGAGTGCTAATTGCACGGCACCGCACACGCCCCGGCACCCGCGACGGCGGGGGTGGTAGGAGTCGTAAACCTGAAACCTGCCAACGCTTTCTTTCGACCCGTGGAGGTCAACCCGGTGAGCGTGAACATCAAACCGCTCGAGGACAAGATCGTTGTCCAGACGAGTGAGGCCGAGGAGACGACGGCCTCCGGTCTGGTCATCCCCGACACCGCTAAGGAAAAGCCCCAGGAGGGCAAGGTTCTGGCCGTGGGCCCGGGCCGGATCGACGACAAGGGCAACCGCGTCCCGGTGGACGTCAAGGAAGGCGACGTCGTCATCTACTCCAAGTACGGCGGCACCGAGGTCAAGTACAACGGTGAGGACTACCTGATCCTTTCCGCTCGCGACGTGCTGGCCGTCATCAACTGACGACCGCTGCGCAGCGCATGACGCCCCGGGGCCCCGTTAGACCGGGGAGCCGGGGCGTCCTTGTGTTCTAACCACTCGAAAGGTAAGCGGAAAACGCTATGCCCAAGCAGATCACCTTCGACGAGGACGCTCGTCGCGCGCTGGAGCGCGGAGTGAACAAGCTCGCCGACGCGGTCAAGGTCACCCTCGGCCCGCGCGGCCGGCACGTCGTACTGGACAAGAAGTTCGGCGGCCCCACCATCACCCTCGACGGGGTCACCGTCGCCCGCGAGATCGAGCTGGACGACCCGTTCGAGAACCTGGGTGCCCAGCTGGCCAAGAACGTGGCCACCAAGACCAACGACGTCGCCGGTGACGGCACCACCACGGCCACCGTGCTGGCGCAGTCCCTGGTGAAGGTCGGCCTCCGCAACGTGGCCGCCGGCGCCAACCCGACCGCGCTCGGCCGCGGCATCGAGGCCGCCGCGGACAAGGTCGTCGAGGTCCTCAAGGCCAAGGCGACCCCGGTCAAGGGCCGCGACAACATCGCCCAGGTCGGCACCGTGACCTCGCGCGACGCCAACATCGGCGCCCTGCTCGGCGAGGCCGTGGAGCGCGTCGGCGAAGACGGCGTGATCACCATCGAGGAGTCCTCGACGCTGGCCACCGAGCTGGTGATCACCGAAGGCGTGCAGTTCGACAAGGGTTTCCTGTCGGCGCACTTCGCCACCAACCCCGAGGAGCAGCGCGCGATCCTCGAGGACGCCTACATCCTCATCCACCGCGAGAAGATCTCCGCGCTGGCGGAGCTGCTCCCGGTGCTGGAGAAGGTCGTCGAGGCCAAGAAGCCGCTGCTGATCATCGCCGAGGACGTCGACGGCGAGGCGCTGTCCACCCTGGTGGTCAACTCGCTGCGCAAGACCATCACCGCGGTCGCGGTGAAGGCGCCGTTCTTCGGTGACCGCCGCAAGGCCTTCCTGGACGACCTCGCCACCGTCACCGGTGCTGAGGTCATCTCGGCCGAGGTGGGCCTGAAGCTGTCCGAGGCCGACCTGAGCGCGCTGGGCAAGGCCCGCCGCGTCGAGGTCACCAAGGACTACACCACCATCGTCGACGGCGCGGGCACCAAGGCCGACCTCGACGCGCGGACCGCGCAGATCCGCAAGGAGATCGAGACCACCGACTCCGACTGGGACCGCGAGAAGCTGCAGGAGCGGCTCGCGAAGCTCGGCGGCGGTGTCGCGGTGATCAAGGTCGGCGCGGCCACCGAGACCGAGCTGAACGAGCGCAAGCACCGCATCGAGGACGCGGTCGCGTCCACGAAGGCGGCCGTCGAGGAGGGCATCCTGCCCGGCGGTGGCTCGGCGCTGGTGCACGCGGTCAAGGAGCTGGAAGGCGAACTCGGCCTGACCGGTGACGAGGCGACCGGCGTCCGCATCGTGCGCGACGCGCTCACCGCGCCGCTGCACTGGATCGCCACGAACGCCGGCTACGAGGGCGCGGTCATCGTGTCCAAGGTCAAGGAGCAGAGCTGGGGCCAGGGCTTCAACGCGGCCACCGGTGAGCTGACCGACCTGCTCGCGGCCGGCATCGTCGACCCGGTCAAGGTCACCCGGTCCGCGGTGGCCAACGCCGCCTCGATCGCCCGGCTGGTCCTCACCACGGAAAGCGCCGTGGTCGAGAAGCCCGCCGACGACGAGGGCGACGGCGGCCACGGTCACGGCCACTCGCACTAGGCACACCCGCAGTACCCCGGAGGGGCGGCATCCCACGCGGATGCCGCCCCTTCTTTATGTCCGCTTTGCCCGGTCATGCTTTAGCGGGCTAAAGCTGAACGCCCTGGTCAGGCGTTGGTTCCGGAGTCGATGGTGACGGCGGAGCCGGTGAGGAAGCGGCCCGCGTCGCCGGCCAGGTGGGCCACGGTGGCGGCGATGTCCCCGGCCTTCATGTACTCCCCGAAGGCCGACAGCGCGCGCTGCGCGTCGGAGTGGTCGCCGTCCACCGGGTTCATGTCGGTGTCCGTCGAGCCCGGCTGCAGCAGCACCGCCGCGATGCCCCGCGGCCCCAGGTCCCGCGCGAGCCCCCGGTTCAGTCCCAGCAGCGCGGACTTGCTCGCCGAGTACAGGCTCAGCCCCGGCCACGGCACCCGCTCCGCCAGGTTGCTGCCGATGGTCAGGACCCGGCCGCCCTCGCCCATGTGCCGCACGGCCGCCTGCGTGGCGACGAACACCGCCCGCACGTGGATGGCGAAGGTGCGGTCGATGTCCTCCACGGTGATTTCCTCGATCGTCCCGGTCGGGAAGATGCCCGCGTTGTTCACCAGGATGTCCAGCCCGCCCAGCGCCTCGGCGGCCTGGTCGACGGCGGTGGCGACGGCGGCCGGGTCGGCGCTGTCGGCCTGGATGGCCAGGCTCTTGCGCCCCAGGCCTTCGATCGCCGTGGCCACCGACGCGGCCTTGTCCGGCGCGCTCGTGTAGGTCAGCGCCACGTTCGCGCCCTCGGCAGCCAGCCGGGTGGCGATCGCCGCCCCGATGCCCCGGCTGCCCCCGGTGACCAGCGCCGACTTGCCGTCCAGTGTGCTCATGCCCACTCCTAATCTGTATCGGTCGATACATAAAAGCGGTGCGTACGATGGGGCGTCAAGGGATTTTGTATTGGTTGTTACAGAAGGTGGGCCATGTCACCTCGGGGCCGTCCGCGCGCGTTCGACCGGGAGGCCGCGCTGCGTGAAGCCATGTACGTCTTCTGGCGGCGTGGCTACGAGGGCGCCTCGATCGGCGACCTGACCGGCGCCATGGGCATCAACCCGCCCAGCCTGTACGCGGCCTTCGGCTGCAAGGAGGCGCTGTTCCGGGAGGCCGTCGAGCTGTACGGCCGCACCCACGGCGGGCTGACCGGCAAGGCGCTGGCCGAGGAGCCGACGGCCCGCGCGTCGATCGAGCGCATGCTGCGGGACAACGCGCGCGGCTTCACCTCACCCGACCTGCCGACCGGCTGCATGGTGGTGCACGCGGCGACCAACTTCGCCGTGGCCAACCAGGGCGTGCACGACTTCCTGGTGGAGCAGCGCCGCGGCAACCACGGGTCCATCCTGGACCGGATCCGCCGTGGACAGTCCGAAGGCGACCTCCCCGTCGAGGCGGACGCCGACGCGATGGCGCTGTTCTACGAAACCGTCCTCTATGGACTGTCCGTGCAGGCGCGCGACGGGGTGACCGGAGACAGCCTCAAGTCCGTGGTGGACTCGGCGATGCTCGCCTGGGACACCTTCGCGCGCGGCCGGAAATGACGAAGGCGCCTCCCCCCGGCGGGGGAAGCGCCTTCGCCGGACCGTCTCTTCAGGACCCCGACAAGCTCAGCGAACGCTTGCCCGCCTTGAGGATGTTCTCGCGTTCGGACTCCGAGAGCCCGCCCCAGATGCCGTAGGGCTCGTGCACCGCCAGTGCGTGCCTGCGGCACATCTCCAGCACCGGGCAGGCCTGGCAGATGGCTTTCGCCCTGGCTTCTCGTCTCGCCCTGGCCGGGCCTCGTTCCCCGTCGGGGTGGAAGAAGGAACCGCTGTCCATCCCCCGGCACGACCCCTCGAGTTGCCAGTCCCACACATCGGCGTTGGGGCCGGGGAGCCTGCGCGTGTCTGCCATCGTGACCGCCTCCGCTGTCCGGGTTTCGCCGCCGGAATCCGCAGTTCCTACAACGCTCGCTACTCCATTCGGTGCAACGGGCGTAACGTTAGAAGCGCGCCAATACTTGTTCAAGCGATCGGGCCTGATTCAGCCTTTAGGCATCCCCCGGAGGTGTGAGCGGGCCGGAAGTCCCGGCTTGCCACCCCTCTGACCGGCCGGAATATTGGACGGAGTGGGATCAGCGGGAGACTCAGGTCACGCGGCGGGCCAACCGGGGGAGCCCGCCGCGGGTGAGCCCGATCCCGGAGAACCCAGCTTGCCGGTGGCGTCGGTCGCGCGGCGGCTCGGCGTCGCCCCCGCCACGCTCCGGACCTGGGACCGGCGCTACGGCCTCGGCCCCAGCCACCACGTCGGCGGGCGGCACCGCCGCTACGGGCCGTCGGACATCGGCCGCCTCGAACTGATGCAGCAGGCGCTGCTGCGCGGCACGTCCACCGCGGAGGCGGCGCGTTACGCGCTCGAGCGCATGCCGAAGTCGCCCGAACCGCCGCCGCAGGCCACGGTCCTGTCGTCACCGGAGCACTACGCGCCGATCCTGTGCGCGGAAGCCGAGGAACCGGACCCGGGGCGGTCGCGGCTGGCGCGGCGGCTGAGCACGGCGGCGCTCGCGCTCGACTCCCGCGCGGTGCAGCGGACGCTCGCCGAGGTGATCGGCCAGTCGGGCGTGCTCTCGGCGTGGGCGGGCGTGATCCAGCCGGTGCTCGCCGCGCTCGGCGACCGGTGGCGGGGCAGCGGCACGTCGGCCGGCGCGGAGGTCGAGTACCTGCTCTCCGACGCCGTGCTCGCCGCGCTGATCCGCGCCACCCCGGTGCTCGACGAGCCGCGCAACCACCGGCCCGTGCTGCTCTCGTGCGTGCCGGAGGAGCGGGACGGGCTGGCGCTGTACGCGCTCGCGGCCGAGCTGGCCTGCCGGGGCGTCGGCACCCAGCTGTTCGCCACGCCGTTGCCCGCGGAAGTGCTCGCGGTCGCCGTCCGGCGTGGGGCGCCCGCGGCCGTGGTGCTGTGGTCGCGGCGATCCGGGGCGGCCGACCCGCGGCTGTTCTCGCGGGTCACGCGTGGGCGCCAGCGGAGCCGCCTGTTCGCCTGCGGGCCCGGCTGGGACGCGGCGGGCCTGCCGCCGAAGGTGGAGCTGCTCGGCGACCTGACCGCCGCCGTCGACCGCGTCGAGTACGTCCTGCTCGGTTCGCGAGACTGACCGGGTGGAAGAACTCCTGAGACAGGCCGCTTTCGGCGACGACCCCGCGGCCGGTCGGCTTTTGCGGGCAAAAGCAGCCGGGGGGTCCGGGCGGGTGCGGTTGCTGGCCGGGATCGTGGCCGGAGCCGAGGGACGGTACGCCGCAGCGGCGACGTTGTTCCAGCAGCTCAGGGGCGGTACCGACCGGGTTGTGGCGGCGCACGCGGCGGCGGCGTTCGCCGCCCACCGGCGGCAGCTGGGCGGGCACGCGGCCGCGCTGACTTTCGACGGTCTGGCAGTGGCCTATGCCACTGCCGAACTCGGAAAGTCCGCCGCCGTGGACCCGGACGGGCTGGACGCCGCCGGCGCACTGGCCGACGGCCTCCTCGGACTGGCCGCCGACAACCTGGGCCTGGGAAGACTCCGGACTGCCAGGCTTCTGCGGGAAAAGGCAGTGCGGAACGCTCCGTTGAGGGTGGCGGCGGGTGGCGGGCGGGATAAAGCATTAACGGGCATTTCGGGCATGGGGGAGGGGGGCTGGCGGGCTCGGGTTCGTGCGGGCTGGGTGGGCGCGGAGATCGAGTTGGCCGCCGGGAACGCCGCCGCGGCGGTCGCGCCGGCTCGGGAAGCGGCCGCGCTGGCCGAGCAGCGTGGGGCGGTCCGGCACGGGATCAAGTCGGATCTGGTGCTCGGCGCCGCCCTCGCCGCCGCCGGGGCTTCCGCTGACCGGGAGAAAGCACTCGATCTGGTCCGAAACGCCCGGTTGGCGGCAGAAAAATATGAACTTCGCTCACTTATCTGGCCTGCCGCCCTCATTTCCGCGGATTTGCTTCCCGCGAATGGCGAACTGTATCGATCCAGAGCGGATACAGTGTTGCACGCAGTGTTACTGCGCGCAGACCCTGGAGGGAGACGGCTTGCACGGGAATCACCCTGGGTGCCGGTGTAGCCCCGGAGTAGGCGGGAACGGCTCCGATGGCTCGACGGCGCACAGGCATACCGACATCCGGGCTAGCGACTTTCAAAAAAAGCCACCGGATCGTGTCAAGGTGGGGCCTAAAGCGTCCGATAGGGGATATGGAATGTCACCCGGCTGCAGGAAGGAAACCCCGTGACGACGGTCTTGATCTGCGACGACCGACGCAGTGTCCGCGAAGGGCTAACTCGCGTGATGTCTGCTGTTCCAGGGGTCAGTCGCATCGACTGCGTAGCGCACGGTGACGAGTTGCTGGCCAGGTACTCCCGGCAGCCGGTGGACGTCGTGCTCGTCGGTACCCAGCGCGCGGTGCCGACCGGGGTGGAGGCCACCCGACGGCTCGTCTCCGCGAACCCCCAGGCGAACGTCATCGTGTTCGGCGCCCCCGACGACGCCGGCAGCATCGCCGCCGCCATCGCCGGTGGTGCCCGCGGCTACCTCCGCTGGGACGCGTCCCGGCCGGAACTCGTCGCCGCACTGGCCCACACCCTCGCCAGCACCTCGGTGCCCGCGCCACGGCAGCCATCGGACCCCGGTGTCCAGCTGACCGAGCGCGAGTTGCAGGTGCTGCGCGGGATGAGCCAGGGCAAGAGCAACGGCCAGATCGGCCGTGAGCTCTATCTGTCCGAGGACACCGTGAAAACCCACGCTCGCCGGCTGTTCCGCAAGCTCGGCGTGCGCGACCGCGCGCAGGCCGTCGCCCACGGCTTCCGCCGCGGCCTGGTGTCCTGACCCGCACGGATCGCCGCTCTCCCCACCCCACCGGTCGCCAGCTGTCCGGCTTCCTCCTTCCACTCAGTGGAGGACGCCGGACATTTCGTGCTCACGTGTAACACCACCGCGCCCTCCTTCGTTATAAGTTGTTGAAAATTGAAGGACCGGCGGCGGTGCGGTCCGGCTCGCCCGCGAGGCGCGCCGAAGAAGACCGTGAGCAAGCGCCAGCGATGCCGGACGGTACGGTGGGTGTCACCGGCGTGAGGGATGTCGAATGCCGCACGCCGGGCTCTTTGCACGCCTAGACGTAACACCGGGACTGTTGTCTGCGATGGCCAATGTGGGGGATGGACTGGACGAGCCAGTCGCCGCCGCTGTCGAGGGAGACCCCCAGGCAGTAGGGCGGCTGCTGGCCGCTATCCGTCCCCTTGTGGTGCGGTACTGCCGCGCCCGAGTCGGTAGGCAGGAACGTTCGTTCGCATCGGCGGACGATGTCGCGCAGGAGGTGTGTCTCGCGGTGCTCACGGCATTGCCCTCGTACCGTGATCAGGGGCGCCCCTTCCTGGCGTTCGTGTACGGGATCGCCCAGCACAAGGTGGCCGACGCGCACCGCGCGGCGGCTCGCAACCGCGCCGAGCCGGTGGCCGAGGTCCCCGACGAGGTCGAAGGCGGCGTCGGTCCCGAGCAGCGTGCCCTCCAGGGCGAGCTGAACCAGCGCATGGCTCAGTTGCTGCAGGTCCTGCCCGACAAACAACGTGAGATCGTCGTCCTGCGCGTGGTCGTGGGGCTCTCGGCCGAGGAGACCGCCGACGCGGTGGGCTCCACGCCGGGTGCGGTCCGCGTGGCCCAGCACCGCGCGCTCGCGCGGCTCCGCAAGGTACTGGCCGCTGAGGAGGTGGTCTGAGTGACCGAACGCGAAGGTCGGCGCGAGTTCGACGGCACGGCGGGCGATGAGCCCGGCACCCTGCCCGAGCTACCCGATCTGTCCGCCGTGCAGGCGGACGACGCGTTGCTCGACGCACTGGGCGGATCCGATCCCCAGGTCGCCGACGCACTCGGAGACCAGGAACTGAACGCGCTGCTGCTCGCGTGGCGGCGTGACATCGACAGCCAGCCCATTCCCGAGTTGATCGACACCGACGCCGCGGTGGTCACCGTCAAGACGGCCGCGCTGGCGCACAAACACGGCAACCGCGGGCGCAAGCGGCGCCTGCTGGTCCCGGTGGCCGCGGCCGCCGCCGTGCTCACCATCGCCTTCACCGGCACCGGGCTCGCCGCGCGCGACGCCCAGCCCGGCGACACGCTGTGGGGCCTGACCAAGGTGCTCTACGCCGATCACGCCCGCTCGATCGAGGCCGCCGCCCAGGTGCGCAGCGAGCTGAACGCGGCGGACATCGCGATCAGCGAGGGCAGGCTGGACGACGCCCGCAAGGCGCTCGACGACGCGCAGGCCGCACTGCGGCAGGTGTCCGTCGAGGACAACCTCGACCAGCTGATGGCCCAGCACCGCCAGCTCAGCGCCCGCCTGGACAACCCGGTGACCGACGCGCCGAACAACCCGGGCACCACCGCGCCGGGCACGTCGCAGACGGGTACTTCGCCGACCGGGACCCCGCCGCTGGAGAACCAGCCGCTCCCGCCGACGGACATCCCGACCACGGTGCTGCCGCCGGACCACACCGCGCCGACCAGCAACCCGCCCGAGCCGTCCACCCCGCCGACCTCCACCTCGGAGATCAGCTCGGGCAGCGGTTCGGAACCGAACACCGGCACCGGTGGCAAGCAGGGCAACTCCGTCGAGGGCGAGGCCCCCGCGGGCACGCCCTGACCGCGAGCACAAAAGACACGAAAGAGGCCCCCGGCGCGAGCCGGGGGCCTCTTTCGCTTGGCTGGATCAGTAGGCGCTTTCGGTGGTCGTGACCCCGTCGGCGAACCCGCGGCAGTAGTCCCAGCTGACGTAGTCGGCCGGGTTCGGGTCGAACGCGGGCTCGTGCGGGCGCATGCGCCCGTCGTTGAGCAGCTGTTCGAGGCTGGCCCGGAGCAACTGCCAGTCGTGGTAGTGGGGCTGGTCGCATTCGCCGCAGTCCACGACGATGCCCCGCACGCCGCGAGGGGCGAGCAGGGCTTGGTACACGGCCAGATCGGACAGGTCGGCGAGCAGTTCGGTGCGCTCGTCGGCGGTGATCGGCTCGGTCACGTCGTCATCGAGCCCGGCGACCTCCCTGGCGGGATCGTCCGGGTCGTCGGCGAACGGGTCTGGGGGCAACACGTCGTGCGGCACGCGCTGCACGGTACCGGGCGGGCCCCGGGTCGCGTCCAGATACCATCGTTTCCAGCGCGCCGAGTCGCTTCTGCCCACCCCTCACCCGCGCCAGGAAGGCCAACAGCCAGCCATGACCGAGCACCCCGCCACCTTCCCGACCAAGTTCGCCATGCTCGGGCTGACCTTCGACGACGTGTTGCTGCTGCCCGCCGAGTCCGACGTGGTGCCCAGTTCGGTCGACACCACCACCCGGCTGTCCCGCAACGTCAACCTGCGCGTCCCGCTGGTCTCCGCCGCGATGGACACCGTCACCGAGGCCAGGATGGCCATCGCGATGGCCCGCCAGGGCGGCATGGGCGTCCTGCAGCGCAACCTTCCGATCGACGAGCAGGCCACCGCGGTGGAGGTGGTCAAGCGGTCCGAAGCCGGCATGGTCACCGACCCGGTGACCTGCTCCCCGGAGGACACCCTGGCCGAGGTGGACGCCCTGTGCGCCCGCTACCGCATCTCCGGGGTGCCGGTGACCGACGCCGCGGGCACCCTGGTGGGCATCATCACCAACCGCGACATGCGCTTCGAGGTCGACCACACGCGCCCGGTCAGCGAGGTGATGACCCGCACGCCGCTGGTCACCGCGCAGGTCGGCGTGACCGCCGACGCCGCGCTGGGCCTGCTGCGCCGCCACAAGATCGAGAAGCTGCCCATCGTGGACGGCGCCGGCAAGCTGCGCGGGCTGATCACGGTGAAGGACTTCGTCAAGACCGAGCAGTTCCCGAACGCCACCAAGGACACCGACGGCAGGCTGATCGTCGGCGCGGCGGTCGGCGTCGGCGCCGACGGGCACCAGCGCGCGATGGCGCTGGCCGACGCGGGCGTGGACGTGCTGATGGTGGACACCGCGCACGGGCACTCGCGGGCCGTGGTCGACACGGTGGCGCTGCTGAAGAAGGAACTCGGCGACACCGTCGACGTGGTCGGCGGCAACGTGGCCACCCGGGCCGGGGCGCAGGCGCTGGTCGAAGCGGGCGCGGACGGCGTGAAGGTGGGCGTGGGCCCCGGCTCGATCTGCACCACGCGCGTGGTCGCCGGCGTCGGTGTGCCGCAGATCTCGGCGATCTACGAAGCCGACCAGGCCTGCCGCCCGGCGGGCGTGCCGGTGATCGGCGACGGCGGCATCCAGTACTCCGGTGACATCGTCAAGGCGCTGGCCACCGGGGCCTCCACGGTCATGCTGGGCAGCCTGCTGGCCGGGACCGCCGAGGCCCCCGGCGACCTGATCCTGGTCAACGGCAAGCAGTTCAAGACCTACCGCGGCATGGGTTCGCTGGGCGCGATGCAGTCGCGTGGCGCGGCGAAGTCGTACTCCAAGGACCGCTACGCCCAGGACGACGTGCTCTCCGAGGACAAGCTGGTGCCCGAGGGCATCGAGGGGCGCATCCCGTTCCGCGGCCCGCTGTCCACCGTGGTGCACCAGCTGGTCGGCGGCCTGCGCTCCGGCATGGGGTACGCGGGTGCGCGCACCATCGCCGAACTGCAGGAGGCGCAGCTGGTGCGGATCACCGCGGCCGGGCTGAAGGAGAGCCACCCGCACGACGTCACGATGACCGTCGAGGCGCCGAACTACACCACGCGCTAGCGCCGGCACCGGATTCGGTGTCAGGATGGGGTGCCCGCCGCCTGGGACGTTCCAGGAGGCATGTTCATGCGGCGGCTGCTCCCCATCCTGCTGATCCCCGCGCTGCTGGCCCTCGCGCCGCCCGCGCAGGCGGATCCGGTGTTCTCGGTGATGACCCCGGCGGAAACCGTCGCGTCGCGGACGGACCGGCGCCCGCTGGCCGGTGGCGTCCACGACCCGGCTGCCGGGGTGACCTTCATCTCGTGGTCCGGGGTGAACGCGGACACCTACGTCCAGGCCTACGACCACGCGAGCGGCGGCTGGACCCCGCCGAAGCTGGTCGCCGGTGGCGAGGCCGATCCGCACAACTACCCGACCATGGTGCTCGCCGACGACGGGCACCTGCTGATCTTCCGCGGCATGCACAACAGCCGGACCGTGCTCAGCCGGGCGCCGGGCGCGCATTCGCTCGAGGGTGACTGGACGCACACCGAACTGCCCGAGGGCGACGCGGCGAGCTACCCGATGCCGGTGAAGACCGCGCGCGGCACGCTGGTGCTGTTCTACCGCGAGACCACCCGTGAGCTCGATCCCGGCGCGCCGACCGACTTCCGCCCGATGAAGTACCTGATCTCGCGGGACAACGGCCGGACGTGGAAGAACTCGGTGCAGCTGACCGGCAAGGAGTTCGCCTTCGGCTCGAAGGGCCGCGCGGACCATATGGACGAGGTCTACGTCGGACAGATGCGGTACGAACCGGGTTCGCTCGGCAGGCCGGAGCGCGTCCACATCGTCTACACGCTGGCGGGTGGCGGCCCGGACCAGCACCTGCACGACTACTACCACCGCAACATCTACTACGCGTGGTTCAACCCGGCCAGCCTGCGGTTCCACGCCGCGGACGGCCGTGACCTCGGCACCCAGGTCGACGACGCCGAGCAGGAGCAGTACCTCAAGGTCGCCGACACCCCGCTGGAACGGCCGGCCGGGCTCAAGTCCCCGGACTACATCCAGCAGGTCGGTTTCGGCGCCGACGGCAAGCCGTTCGTGCTGTGGTTCCAGTTCGGCCGGACCGGCGACCCGCTCGACCACGTGGCCAGGTGGACCGGCTCGGCGTGGGAGACCCGGCAGGTCGCGAATGGACTGCGGACCCGGGAAATCGAACCCGCCGGGCGGGGGAGCTGGCGGGTCTACGCCACGCGTGACGGCAAGCCGGACATCGAGACCTACCTGCTGTCCGGACTGGACTGGCGGCCCGAAGCGGTGATCCCCACACCGAAGCCGGTGCAGCGGGTGGAGGTGATCACGAATTTCCGCGATCCGGCGCGGATCCTGGCCACCGGGGCGTCGAGCGCGCGGGAGGTGAGCGTGGCCGACGGCGACATCTACGTGGTGGGTACGCCGAACTGACGCCCCCCGCGTGCCGTCGCCGAGCCCGCTCGACACAATGTGCGCTGGAACATCGTGTTCGAGAAGGGACGTCACGTGCGGGATCTGGTCGAGATCGGAATGGGCCGTACCGCTCGGCGGGCGTACGACCTCGACGACATCGAGATCGTGCCCTCCCGGCGCACTCGGTCGTCCAAGGTGGTTTCCACCTCCTGGAAGATCGACGCCTACCAGTTCGACCTGCCGCTGGTGACGCACCCGACGGACGCGATCGTCTCGCCGGGCACCGCGGTCGCGGTCGGTGAGCTGGGCGGGCTCGGGGTGCTCAACGCCGAAGGGCTGTGGGCGCGCCAGCCGGACGTCGAAGAGGCGATGTTCCGGATCGTGCGGGCGGCTGAGGAGGGCGACGGCGACCCGACCGCGCTCAGCCGCGTGCTGCAGGAACTGCACGCCGCGCCGATCCGGCTCGACCTGATCTCCGAGGCGATCCGGACGGTGCGCGAGGCGGGGGTGACGGTGGCCGCGCGGGTGAGCCCGCAGCACGCCGCCGAGCTGACCCCGGACCTGCTCGCCGCCGGCGTGGAGATCCTGGTGGTGCAGGGCACGATCGTCTCCGCCGAGCACGTGGTGCGCGACGGCGACCCGCTGAACCTCAAGCAGTTCATCGCCGACCTGGACGTGCCGGTGATCGCCGGTGGCGTCGGCGACTACCGGACCGCGATGCACCTGATGCGCACCGGCGCGGCGGGCGTGATCGTCGGGCACGGCGCCACTCCGGGCGTGACCAGCACCGACCGGGTGCTCGGCATCGGCGTGCCGATGGCCACCGCGATCATCGACGCCGCGGCGGCGCGGCGCGACTACCTCGACGAGACCGGCGGCCGGTACGTGCACGTGCTCGCCGACGGCGGCATCAACGTCTCCGGGGACATCGCCAAGGCGATCGCCTGCGGCGCGGACGCGGTCATGCTCGGCGCGCCGCTGGCGGCCGCGTCCGAAGCGCCTGGTCAGGGCCTCTACTGGACGGCCGCGGCGGCGCACCCGTCGCTGCCGCGTTCGCGCGTGGCGGCCGGTCCGGACTACGCCGTGGACCTCAAGACCCTGCTGTTCGGGCCGTCCTCGGACGCCGAGGGCGTGGTCAACCTGTTCGGCGCGCTGCGGCGGGCGCTGGCGAAGACGGGCTACTCCGACCTGAAGGAGTTCCAGAAGGTCGGCCTGACCATCCGGAACTAACCCGCCGGTAACTTACTGGTAGTCAGGACGCGGTCCGCGGGTTATGGTTTTACCTGTGACTGCTCGTAACACCACCACGGACTACGACGTCGTAGTGGTCGGCTCGGGGTTCGGCGGCAGCGTCGCCGCGCTCCGGCTGACCGAAAAGGGCTACCGGGTCGCGGTGATCGAGGCGGGCCGCCGCTTCGCCGACGACGAGTTCGCGAAGACCTCATGGGACGTGCGGCGCTACCTCTGGGCGCCGCAGCTCGGGTGCTTCGGGATCCAGCGCATCCACCTGCTCAAGGACGTGATGGTGCTGGCGGGCGCCGGGGTCGGCGGCGGTTCGCTGGTGTACGCGAACACGCTGTACCGGCCGCTCAAGCCGTTCTATAAGGACCGGCAGTGGGCGCACATCACCGACTGGGAGTCGGAGCTCGCGCCGCACTACGACCAGGCGAGCCGGATGCTGGGCGTGGTGACGAACCCGTCGGTCACGCCGTCCGACGAGGTGATGCAGAAGGTCGCCGCGGACCTGGGCGTCGCGGAGTCGTACCACCCGACGCCGGTCGGGGTGTACTTCGGCGAGCCCGGCAAGCGGATCGCCGACCCGTACTTCGGCGGGGCCGGCCCGGCGCGGACCGGGTGCACGGAATGCGGTTCGTGCATGACCGGCTGTCGCGTCGGCGCGAAGAACACGCTGGTGAAGAACTACCTGTACCTGGCCGAGCAGGCCGGGGCGAAGGTGCTGCCGCTGACCACGGTGACCGGGCTGCGCGAGCGCGCGGACGGCTCGTTCGAGGTCGACCTGCGCAAGACCGGGAAGGTCTCGCCGCGGTTCCGGACCACGATCACCGCGGGCAAGGTGGTGCTCGCGGCCGGGACGTGGGGCACGCAGAACCTGCTGCACCGGATGAAGGACACCGGCGCGCTGCCGAGGCTGTCCGGCAGGCTCGGGGAGCTGACCAGGACGAACTCCGAGGCGATCATCGGCTCCGGGCGGCCCACGGTGGACCCGGCGCACGACTACACGCGCGGCGTGGCGATCACCTCGTCGATCCACCCGGACGAGACCACGCACATCGAGCCGGTCCGCTACGGCAAGGGCAGCAACGCGATGAGCCTGCTGCAGACCATCGCCACCGACGGCGCGTCGCCGGTCCCGCGGTGGCGGCAGGCGGTGCGGTTCCTGGTGAAGCACCCGATCCAGTCGGCGAAACTGCTCAACGGGTACCGGTGGAGCGAGCGCACGGTGATCCTGCTGGTGATGCAGAGCCTGGACAACTCGATCACCACCTACACCAAGCGCGGGCTGTTCGGGCGGCGGAAGTACACCTCGAAGCAGGGGCACGGCGAGCCGAACCCGACGTTCATCCCGGCCGGGCACGAGGCGAACCAGCGCACCGCCGAGCACATCGACGGCATCGCGGGCGGCACCTGGGGCGAGGTGTTCGACATCCCGCTGACCGCCCACTTCATCGGCGGCGCCCCGATCGGCACGGACGCGGACTCCGGCGTGATCGACCCGTACCACCGGGTCTTCGGCCACCCCGGACTGTCCATCGTGGACGGTTCGGCGATCACCGCGAACCTGGGCGTGAACCCGTCGCTGACGATCACCGCGCAGGCGGAACGCGCCATGTCGTTCTGGCCGAACAAGGGCGAGCCGGACGCGCGCCCCACCCAGTCGGAGCCCTACCGCCGCCTCCCCCCGGTCGCGCCCACCCGCCCCACCGTCCCCGCCCACGCCCCCGGCGCCCTACACCTCCCCTAACCCACCCCCGCCCGAACCCCACACTCACGCACCCGAACCCCACGTTCGTGCACCCGAACCCCACGTTCAGGCAGCCGAGTTCGACTTTCGGGCACGCGAACCGCCCGTTCGTGCACCCGAACTTCACACTCAGGCACACGAACCCACGTTCAGGCGCGAGCCCAACGCTCAGGGAGCAGAGTCCTACTTTCGAGCACACGAACTACACGTTCGCGCAGCCGAACTTCAAACTCAGGCAGCCGAGTCCCACGTTCAGGCAGCTGGACTTCACACTCGGGTGCGCGAGTTCCACGTTCAGGCACTTGAGTTGGACGTTGGCGGGCGCGAGTAGCCGAGTCGGCGGGGCCTGAGTGCCACGTTGAGGCACCCGAGTCGAACGTTCGCGAGTCCGAGTTCTGCGTTCACGCAGGCGAGGTCGACGTTGGCGAGTTTGAACCCCACACTCAGGCGCCTGAGTTCCACGTTCGGGCGGTTGAGCTAGACCTTCAGGCGCTCCCGAGTGTGGAACTCGCGAGCGCGAGCGTGAAGTTCAGCTGCGCGAACGTGAGCTTCGGCTGCCTGAGTGTGGGGTTCGCGCGCGCCCGAACGCGGGCTCGGCGGCGAGATTTCGGGGCTCGCGCACCCGAACGTGGGGTTCGGCTGCTTGAACGTGGAACTCGGCTGCCTGAGTGTGGGGTTCGCGTGCCTGAGTGTGAGGTTCGGGATGGGAGTCGGGGGACGAAGGGGGTTAGGGGGTGTGGCCGGAGCCTAGGCAGATGAAGGGGCGGCGCAGGGGGTCTACGCCGACGGCGTCGGCGAGGGCGGTGGCTGGGGCGACGTTGGCGGAGAGGGCGCGGTGGTAGTCGTCCATGGCCGCGGCGGCGGGGTGGTCGCCGACCCGGCTGGCGGCGGCGACCACCGTGTGCGTGCCGCTGGCCAGCAGGGCGCCGGCGAACCCGAGCGCCTCGTCACCCGGTCTGATCAGGTTCAGCGCGAGCTCGCACGCGGCCAGCACCACCTGCCGTGGCGGCCTTCGCAGCGCGGCCACCTCGTGCGCGAACAACGCGCCGTCGGCCAGTTCGAGTCGGGAGAACAGGGCGTTGTCCGGTTCGTGCGAACCGTGTGCGGCGATGTGCGCCAGGTCGACGCCGTCCAGTGCGTCCAGCACCGTGCGCACGTCGGCGCGGTCGGCGGCGAACTGGGTGGCGTGCCGGTGGTGCGCCGCCAGCTTGTCGATCTCCCCGGTCGCCGCGAGCAGGTTCGGGCCGCGCACCAGCACCGTGCCCGAAGTTTCCGTCTCCGGTCGCGACGCGGCCAGCCACGCCGTCGCCGACGGGGCCACCACGATCGGCCGGTACCGCATCGAGCCCAGCACGTTCCACGGCACCGCGTACAACGTCCCGGTCGGCACCAGCACCACTTCGCGGTCGCCGAGGAACTCCAGCAGCGGCCGCATCAGCTGCTCGTCGAGCAGGTCGGCCTCCTTGCGGGCCGACGCCGAGATCGCCTGCAGCAGCGGCTCCGCCAAGTGGTCCGGCGCCATCGCGTTCAGGTCGGCGTGCAGCCGCCGCGTCCGTTCCGCGGCCCGGCGCGCCGAACCCAGCCGCACGATCCGCACCCGGCCGTCGGCCACCACGACCGCGAGCAGTTTGTCCCCGGAGGCCGCGAAGCTGATCAGCACCCGGGCGCCCAGCTGGGCCGCGACCTCCTCGACCGTGGCGACCGGCCGCGGCCGCCCCCAGCGGGTCGCCGCGTGCCAGCCCAGCCGGGTCGCCGCGTGCTGCAGCTCGTTGTAGCGCGCCTGCAGCCCGGTCACCGGCCTGCCGTCCAGTTTGGCCTCGCGCAACGCGTGCCCGACGTGCCGGATCTCCGCGATGGACTCGACCAGCTGCGTGTTCTCCAGTCCGGAAACCTGCTCGTACCGGTACATCTGCGCCCGCGTGCGCTCCAGCCAGTTGAACAGCTGACGCGCCTCCGCGGCCGACTCGCCGCCTTCGAGCACCAGCCGCATCGCCAGATCGCCGAGCTCTTGACCGTGCAAAGCGGTGCCGGACACCATTTCCAGCCCGCCCATGCGGTCGCGTGCCTGCCCCAGTTCGGTCAGCCCCGCGCGTGCCTGCGCGAACGCCTTGCGCCGATTCCCTTGCGCGGCAGCCAGTTCCGCCTTGCACAGGCGGAGCAGCATGCGGTGTTCGAGCGGGGTGTGCGGCTTCGGGCGTGGCACGCGGCGCAGCAGATCACCCGCTTCGCTGACCCGGCCGCGGCGCACTTCCAGTTGCGCCGCAAGGGTTCTCGCCAGTGCGGCGTCCTCGCCGAGGCGCAGTTCGGACAGTCGCCCGGCGAGCCGTCCCGCGGTGGACACCAGCGCGGCGGGCACCCGGCCGGTGTTCAGCGCGCGCATCGTGCGCACCCGCAGGCCGAGCAACTCCGCGACGGTCGCCCAGCCTTCCGTCCCGCGCCGCCGCATCCGCCGCTGCGCGGAACCCGCGAGTTGTTGCGCGGTGGGCAGATCACCTTCGAGCAGCGCCGCGGCGGCCCGGTACAACTCGGCTTCCCCGATGTCCTGGCCGATCCGCTGGCGGCGCATCTGCGGCAGCACCTCGTCCAGGTGCCGTCCGGCCTCCACCGCCAGCCCGGCGCCGAGCAGCGCCTGCGCCTGGTCGATCCGGAGCCGGTAGAGCATGTCCGGGCCGAGTTCGAGGTAGGCGCGCTCGGCTTCGTCGTAGTGGTGCAGTGCCTGCGGCAGCCTGCCCAGCCGCTTCTCCAGGTCGCCCAGCATGTGCTGCAGGTAGGCCCTTTTCTGCGGGAAGTCGTATTCGGCGGCCAGTTCGCTCGCGTAGTCCAGGTCCTGTTTGGCTTCGGCGAGCCTGCCGAGGGCGACGAAGGTGAGCCCGCGGTTGCTCGCCGACGCGACCAGTGCCTCGGTCAGCCGTTCGCGGTCGTCGGTGGCCTCGGCGACCAGCCGCCGGCGGTGCGCGATGGCCGACTCCATCAGCGGCAGGCTGTCCTCGTCGAAGCCGGATCTGGAGAGCATGGTGCCGTGGATGTGGTCCATGAAGCCGCGGAGTTCGGTCCGGACCGGGCCTTCTGGCAGTTCGGCGAGCCGCGGGCGCACCGCGTCGAGGCGGGCGAGGCCGTCGGAAATCGTGCCGAACTCGGCTTCGGAGTAGGCGAGGCGGATCCACAGCTCGACGTGCAGGGCGAGCCAGCGGGAGTCGGCATCGGCGGAGATCGTCTCGAGCAGGGCGAGACCGCGCCGGAACAGGCGCATCGCCTCGCGCTCACGGCCGGCGTGCCGGATCCGCACGGCCGTTTCGTGCAGCTCGCCGACCTGCTCCAGTACCGCTTCGCTGGCACGGGAACGCCGGTGCCGCCGGGTCGCTCCGGAAGCTTGGGGGGCGGCCACTCGACTATCAGACCACATGAGGCTCGCAGACGAAGTCCGCCGGGCGGGGGGTCCCGCCCGGCGGAAGACTACGGCGTTCGCCCTAGGACGCCGGCGTGCTCGTGTTGCGCGGGCCCTGGGTGGTCGGGTTCGTGCTGGTGTTGCGGGGCCCCTGGGTGGTGGGGTCGGTGCTGGTGTTGCGCGGGCCCTGCGTGCTCGGGTCGGTGCCGGTGTTGCGCGGTCCGTCCGGCGTGATGTCGGTGTTGCGCGGACCGTCCGGGGTGGTGTCGTCCGACTCCGGGACCAGCTCCTCGGTGGGCGTGCTCATCCTCAGTTTCCTCCCTCGTGATTGCGCCGCTCGTCGGCGCAGCCAACCTTTTCCGTGCGTCACAACGGATTACGCAAGTGCGACGCTGGGTGTCCGGATCCGGTTCCCCCCAAGGAACCTTGGCTGAAGGTACCCCACGTATGGAGGTATGGGAATTACTTAGTGCACTGCCTTATTGCTGTATTAGTCCTAAAGAGTGAGGTTGGTCAGTACCGTCACCTTCTCCTCAGTGAGATCGGCCATCGCCGCGGGCACGCCTTCGCGACCCCGTCCGGAGCCCTTCACGCCGCCGTAGGGCATCTGGTCCGCGCGGTACGAGGGCACGTCCCCGATGATCACCCCGCCGACTTCCAGCTCCGCCGAAGCGCGGAAGGCGAGCTCGACGTCGCGGGTGAAAACCCCTGCCTGCAACCCGTATTGAGAATTGTTGACCGAGTCGAACGCGGCTTCGGCGGAATCCACCACGGAGAGGACGAGCACCGGGCCGAACACCTCTTCCGCCCACACCTTCGCCTCCGGTGACACGTCGGTCAGCAACGTCGGTTCGACGGTCGCGCCGTCCCGTCCGCCACCGGCGAGCACCCGCGCACCGCCCTCGACGGCTTCACCGATCCAGGTAACGATTCGCTCAGCGGCAGCCTCGTCCACCACCGGGCCGACTTCGACCTCGGTGTCGTACGGGTCGCCCGTGCGCAGGGCACGCACGGCCTCGGTCAGCGCGGGCACGAACTCGCCGGCCACCGCGCGTTCGACGATCACCCGCTGCACCGAGATGCACGACTGGCCGGCCTGGTAGTTGCCGAAGGTGGCGATCCGCCGCGCGGCCCCGGCGAGGTCCGGCCAGTCGGCCAGCACCACGGCCGCCGCGTTGCCGCCGAGTTCGAGCACCACGTGCTTGCGCGCGGCGGCGTCGGCGATCGACCAGCCGACCGGGCCGGAGCCGGTGAACGACACCACCGGCAGCCGTGGATCGGCCACCAGCGCCGAAGTCTCCTCGTTTCCCAGCGGCAGCACGGAAAACGCGCCGTCGGGCAGGTCCGTCTCGGCCAGGATCTCCCCGAGGATCAACGCGGACAGCGGGGTGCGCGGCGCCGGTTTGACGATGATCGGCGCGCCGACCGCGAGCGCCGGGGCGACCTTGTGCGCCACCAGGTTCAGCGGGAAGTTGAACGGCGCGATGCCCAGCACCGGCCCGCGCGGCACCCGACGGACGAGCGCCAGCCTGCCCTCGCCGCCTTCGTCGGTGTCCAGCCGCTGCAGTTCGCCGTCGAACCGACGGGCTTCCTCCGCGGCGATCCGGAACACCGAGATCGCCCGGCGCACCTCGACTTCCGACCACTTCAGCGGTTTGCCGCTCTCCGCGGTGATCACCTCGGCGAGTTCCTCGGCGCGTTCGGCGAGCGCCCGCGAGACGTGCTCGAGCACCGCGGCGTGCTGGTGCGCGGGACGGCGGCGGAACTCCGCGGCCACCGCCGCCGCCTTCGCCACCGCCCGTTCGACCTGCTCCGGGCCGGGGACGGCGACCGTGGCGACCTCGAGGCCGTCGAACGGGTGCGTGACTTCCAGCGTGGTGGCGCCCTGTTCGGGCAGCCCGGCGATCCAGGCCGGGCGGGGTTCCGGGGTGTAGGCCTCCTCGGTCACGCGACCAGCACCTTGAGCGCGGTGCGGTCGGCCATCGCCTGGTACGCCTGGGGAACCTGCTCCAGCGACATCGTCACGTCGAAGACCTTGCCGGGCTCGACGCGGCCGTCGAGCACGTCCGGCAGCAGTTGCTCGATGTAGTGCCGCGCGGGCGCGACACCGCCGGTGATGGTGATGTTGTTGCCGAAGACGTACCGCCCGATCAGGCCCTCGGAGTACTGCGGCACGCCGACCCGGCTGATCCGCCCGCCCGGGCGCACCACGCCGATGCCCATCTCGAACGCGGGCTTGGTGCCGACGCATTCGAGCACGGCGTGCGTGCCGGAGCCACCGGTCAGCTCGCGTACCTTCGCGATGCCCTCCTCGCCGCGTTCGGCGACCACGTCGGTCGCGCCGAACTCGCGGCCGAGATCGGTCCGTGCCTGGTGGCGGCCCATCAGGATGATGCGCTCGGCACCGAGCCGCCGGGCGGCCAGCACCGCGCACAACCCGACCGCGCCGTCGCCGATCACGGTCACCGTTGTGCGTTCGCTCACGCCCGCGGTGACCGCGGCGTGGTGCCCGGTGGAGAACACGTCGGACAGGGTCAGCAGCGACGGCAGCAACGCGGTGTCGTTCCCGCTCACCGGCAGCTTCACCAGCGTGCCGTCCGCCTGCGGCACGCGGACCGCTTCGCCCTGGCCGCCGTCGACGTCGTGCACGCCCCAGTTGCCGCCGTTCCGGCAGGAGGTGTGCAGGCCTTCGCGGCAGAACTCGCAGGTGTTGTCGGAGTAGACGAACGGCGCCACGACCAGGTCACCGGCCTTGACCGTGCGCACCTCGCGGCCCGCGTCCTCGACCACCCCGAGGAACTCGTGCCCGATGCGCTGCCCCTGCTCGGTGGCCTCGCGGCTGGCGTACGGCCACAGGTCGCTGCCGCAGACGCACGACCGGAGCACCCGCACCACCGCGTCCGACGGCGTGCGGAGCACCGGGTCCGGCACGTCCTCCACGCGCACGTCGCCCGCTCCGTAGATCAGCGTGGCTCGCATCCCCGTCCTTTCCTCGAAGTCATCACCTGCGACGATAGTGGCCGACGAGAAGGAGGTCGGCGAGTGAACAGCAGCACCGGGCCGGTGCTCGTGGTGGACTTCGGGGCGCAGTACGCCCAGCTGATCGCGCGGCGGGTCCGCGAGGCGCAGGTCTACTCCGAGGTGGTACCGCACACCGCCGCAGTCGACGAGCTGCTGGCGAAGAACCCGGCCGCGATCATCCTTTCGGGTGGACCGTCCAGTGTGTACGAAGAGGGCGCGCCCGCGATGGACCCGGCGCTGGTCGAGGCGGGCGTGCCGGTGTTCGGCATCTGCTACGGCTTCCAGCTGCTGGCCAGCGCGCTGGGCGGCACCGTGGAGGCGACCGGGGCGCGCGAGTACGGCCGCACCGAGGTCAAGGTCACCGGCGACGGTGGCGTCCTGCACGACGAACTGCCCACGCGGCACCCCGCCTGGATGAGCCACGGTGACAGCGTGACCAAGGCACCCGAGGGCGCCGTGGTCACCGCGACCTCCGATGGCGCCCCGGTCGCCGGGTTCGAGGACACCGGCCGCCGGATCGCCGGCGTGCAGTACCACCCGGAAGTGGGGCACTCCCCGCACGGGCAGGAGGTGCTGCGCCGGTTCCTGCACGAGATCGCCGGTATTCGTCCACAGTGGACCACGGCGTCCATTGTGGAGGACCAGGTCGCGAAGATCGCCGCGCAGGTCGGCGACGGCCGGGCGATCTGCGGGCTGTCCGGCGGGGTGGACTCCGCGGTGGCCGCCGCGCTGGTGCAGCGCGCCATCGGTGACCGGCTCACCTGCGTCTTCGTCGACCACGGCCTGCTGCGGGCCGGGGAACGCACCCAGGTGGAACGCGACTTCGTCGCCGCGACCGGGGTCAACCTGGTCACCGTGGACGCGCGCGAGCGGTTCATGGACGCGCTCGCCGGGGTCACCGACCCCGAGCAGAAGCGCAAGATCATCGGCCGCGAGTTCATCCGCGTGTTCGAGCAGGCCGAGCGCGACCTCAAGGCCGAGGGCGACTACCGGTTCCTGGTGCAGGGCACGCTCTACCCGGACGTGGTCGAGTCCGGCGGTGGCGCGGGCACGTCGAACATCAAGAGTCACCACAACGTCGGCGGCCTGCCCGAGGACCTGGCCTTCGAACTGGTCGAGCCGCTGCGGTTGCTGTTCAAGGACGAGGTGCGCCGGGTCGGGCTGGAACTGGGCCTGCCGGAGACGATCGTGCACCGGCAGCCGTTCCCCGGGCCGGGGCTGGGCATCCGGATCATCGGCGAGGTCACCCCGGAGCGGCTGGCCACGCTGCGCTCGGCCGACGCGATCGCGCGCGAGGAACTGACCGCGGCGGGCATGGACCGCGACATCTGGCAGTGCCCGGTGGTGCTGCTGGCCGACGTGCGCAGCGTCGGCGTCCAGGGCGACGGCCGGACCTACGGGCACCCGGTGGTGCTGCGGCCGGTGTCCAGCGAGGACGCGATGACCGCGGACTGGACGCGCCTGCCGTACGAGGTGCTGGAGCGGATTTCGACCCGGATCACCAACGAGGTGGCCGACGTGAACCGCGTGGTGCTGGACGTGACCAGCAAGCCGCCGGGCACCATCGAATGGGAATGAGCACCGCGCAGCGATCCCGTTGAGGGTGGTGGCGGGTTACGGGTGGGAGTAGTACCGCGCAGCGGTTCCGTTGAGGGTGGTGGCGGGTGACGGGTGGGCGGGAATGAGCACCGCGCAGCGGTTCCGTTGAGGGACACGAATGTGGCTTTGGGGGCCGAATCCGCCCCCAAAGCCACATTCGTGTCCGGGGAGCTTCGGGCGGGTGCGGCGAGTGTGGGGTTCGGCTGCGGGAGTGTGGAGTTCGGCCTCCTGAGTGTGGGACTCGCCCGGGATGCGGCGGGTGCCGGGCGAGTCTCACGTTCGTGCAGCCGAGTTCCACACTCAGAGCCTCGAGCCAGCCAAGCGGGAGGACACGAATGCAATGAGTGGGGCATTACTTGCAATGGATGCAAGTAATGCCCCACTCCTGGCGTTCGGAGCGAGCGGCGGAGCTAGTGCTTCTTGCCGCTGAACGAGGCGCCCAGCAGGAGCAGGCCGACCAGCACCGCGGCGCCGGCGATCAGCCAGCGCGGGTCGAAGCCGGGCAGTGGCAGGGCGCCGTCGGTGAGCACGTAGCCCGACGCGCCGAGCGTCGCCAGGCCGATCAGCAGGGTGAACACGTCCAGCCTGCGGGCCGGGCGCACCTGGGTCTCGCGGTCGGTTTCCTCAGCCACGGCGCACCTCCACGCTGCCGGTCGAAGTGGTCACGTCCAGGTCGTACTTCGGCCCGCCCGCGCCGTCGCGGCCCAGGTCGGTCACGGTGATCGGCGCGTTGCCGAGGCCGCTGTGCGAGCGCCCGAGGCATTCGATGTCGCCGACCGAGCTGGCGCAGGTGACCTGCACGTCAGCGTCCTCCGGCACGATCACCGTGGAGCTGCCGAGCGTGGTCCGCACGATGGTGGTCACCGGGGTGCCCGACGGCAGGTCGGTCAGGTCGAGGTCGATGTCGCCCGCGGTCTGCTCGTAGACCGGCAGCACCTCGCCGGCCGCCCGCGGGGTCGCGTTGATGCTGCCGACCCCGCCGCCGACCGCCTGGAACGGCACCGCGGTCAGCGCCACCCCGGCGATGGACAGCGGCACGGCCAGCCCGATCAGGCCGCGCCCGCCCCCGGTGAGGGAACCGGCGACCATGCCGATCCCGAGCACGCCGAGCGTCACGCCGATGATGTGCGCCGGGTCGAACCAGGGCACACCGGAGATGCCGAGCGCGGTCATCACCCCGGCGGCGACCAGCGCCACCGCGAAGGTCGCCTTGCTCACCGCGGACGACCGGCGTCGCGGGACCGGGGGTGCCGCGGGCTCGTGGAGCACCGGGGCCGGGTTCGGGTCGGGCAGGTCCCAGGCGAACGGCGCCGCGCCGAGCGGGTCCCACTGCGGGGGCGCGTCGGTACTGCTGGACACGGTGGTACCTCCGTCGGTCATGGTGAACCCCGCGTCGTGACCGGGAGCCGGTGGCACGGCGGGACGGTTGAACTGGCCGCGACTGCGGTGCAGCAGGTACAGCGCGAGCATGAGCAGGCCGAAGCCGAAGAAGCCGCCGCCGTCGAACCAGTTCCCGGCGAACGACCACGGCACGACGAAGAACAGCGAGCAGGCGAGCACCACGGTCAGCGCCGGGTTCATCGAACTCCGGCCGCGCCCGATCAGCCCCTCGATCGGCGAGACCTCGTCGTGCTCGTCGGCGAAGAGCAGCCAGCCGACCACGTACAGGGCGATCCCGATGCCCCCGAACACGGTCGCGGCGACCAGCGCCACGCGGACCAGCACCGGGTCGATGCCGTAGCGGTTGCCGATCGCGGCCGCCACGCCGGCGGCCTTGCGGCCCTGTTTCGGGCGCCGCGGGCGGCTGACCCAGAAGTCCTTGACGGTCTCTTCGAAACCGTTGAGCCCCGACTTCGAAGTTTCCGGCGGCTGCGTCGATGTCCCACTCATGCCATCGAGGATGCGGTCCGCACCGGTCCCCGCACATCCGGGATGTCCCCTGAACTTGCTCAGGGGCGGGCGGACCCGGGTCCACCTCGGGGGTTTCCCTGATGATTCCGGTTCCCGGCCGTGTGACCATGGGCCACGTGCCAGAACAGGTCCAGCGAACCCCCGAAACCGCGCCGCCGGAGGCGGAGACCGTGGTGATCCCGGCTCCCCGCTCGGCGGTGGAGGAAACCGGCCCGCCGAAGCTGCACCGGCGGCGGTCCGGGCGCGCGGTGGCCGGGGTCGCCGGCGGCCTCGCCGATCACCTCGGCGTGCGCGTGCTGTGGGTGCGCGTCACCTTCGCTCTGCTCGGCGGGCTCGGTGGGGTCGGCCTGTTCGCCTATGGCCTGCTCTGGGTGTTCGTCCCGCAGAACGCCAAGGAGGAGAAGAAGGAGGGCACGGCCAAGGACCGCCAGCAGGCGTTCGGGCTGATCGCGCTCGGCGTCGGCCTGTCCGTGGCCGGGGGTGCGCTGAGCGGGTTGTTCAGCGGCTGGGTGGCGGCGCCGCTGACGGTCGCGCTGATCGGTGCGGCGGTGGTCTGGCGGGAGGCCGACGAGTCGCAGCGCCGCCGGTGGCGCACCGGCGCCAAGACCGGGGTGGTCGGCACGCTGTCCGGGGCGGGCGGCTGGTCGGCGGCGATCCGCATCCTGGCCGGGGCCGCGCTGGTGATGACCGGCGTCGGCGTGGTGCTGCTCCGCTCGGGGAGCATGGAGCAGATCCAGTTCGCGTTGCTCGCGGTGCTGGCCACGCTGATCGGGGTGGCGGTGCTGACCGTGCCGTTCTGGGTCCGGCTGGTCCGCGACCTGGGGGAGGAACGCCGGGCCCGCATCCGCACCGAGGAACGCGCCGAGATCGCCGCGCACCTGCACGACTCGGTGCTGCAGACGCTCGCACTGATCCAGAAGCAGTCGGGGGACCCGCGGGAGGTGGCGCGGCTGGCCAGGGGACAGGAACGGCAGCTGCGCAGTTGGCTCTACGGCCCGTCGGGGTACGGGGACAAGGAGAAGTCGGGGTCGGAGGGGCTGGCGCCGTCCGGGGGACGGTTGTCCGAGGCCATCGCGACCGCGTGCGGGGAAGTGGAGGACAGCTTCGCGATCTCGGTGCAGCAGGTGGTGGTCGGCGAGGCCGAACTGGACGAGCCGCTGACCGCGCTGGTGCACGCCGCGCGGGAGGCCATCGTCAACGCGGCCAAGCACGCCGGGGTGGACGAGGTGAGCGTGTACGCCGAAGTGGAGCCGACAGCGGTCACCGTGTTCGTGCGCGATCGGGGGAAGGGGTTCGATCCGGACACGGTTCCCGACGACCGCCATGGCCTGGCGGACTCGATCCGGGGGAGGATGGAGCGCAACGGCGGCAAGTGCCGTCTCCGCACCGCCCCTGGCGAGGGCACCGAGGTGCAACTGGAAATGCCGATCAAGGTGGGGAAGGTCGCGTGACGGACGAGGCGAAGAGGCCGGTATCGGTGTTCCTGGTGGACGACCACGCTTTGTTCCGCGCGGGGGTGCGGGCCGAGCTGGAGTCCATCACCGAGGAGGTGCGGGTGGTCGGCGAGGCGGGGTCCGTCGCCGAGGCCGCGGCGGGGATCGCGCGCACCCGCCCGCAGGTGGTGCTGCTCGACGTGCACATGCCCGACGGTGGCGGCGCCGAGGTGCTGCGCCGGGTCCGCCCGGAGCTGCCGGACGTGGTCTTCCTGGCGCTTTCGGTGTCGGACGCGGCCGAGGACGTGATCGCGGTGATCCGGGCGGGGGCCCGGGGGTACGTCACCAAGACGATCTCGTCGAAGGAACTGGTCCGCGCGGTGGTCCGGGTGGCCGACGGGGACGCGGTGTTCTCGCCGCGCCTGGCCGGGTTCGTGCTGGACGCCTTCGCCGACCGGCCGGGGTCCGCGCCGATCAGCGACCCCGAGCTGGACCTGCTCACCCCGCGGGAGCGCGACGTGCTGCGCCTGCTCGCGCGGGGTTACGCCTACAAGGAGATCGCGTCGGAGCTGTTCATCTCGGTGAAGACGGTGGAGACCCACGTGTCGAGCGTCCTGCGCAAGACCCAGCTGTCCAACCGATACGAGTTGTCCCGCTGGGCCTCCGACCGCCGTCTCGTCTGAGCTACTTGGCTGGGGCCGGTTCCACCGGGACGGGCTCCAGCTCCAGGTCCACGGGGTTCTTCGTGCGCCGCCGGACCCTGGTCAGCGCGACGCCCGCGAGCACCACGACCATGCCGGCCAGCACCCGCAGGTCCAGTTGCTCGCTGAGGAGCAGGCTCCCGAGCAGCACCGACACCACCGGCAGCAGGTAACCCACGGTCGAGGTGGCCACCGCGCCCTCGGTCTCCAGCAGCCGGTAGTTCATCGCGAAGGCGATCCCGGTGGAGAACACGCCGAGCACCGCCACCGCCACGAAGGCACCGAGGTCGAAGTGCACCGGCGTGGTGCCCCCGACCGGCATCGCCAGCACCAGGAACCCGCTGGCCAGAAGCATCTGCGTGCCCGCGAGCACCACCGGCGAAGACCCGCTGCGGGAGAGGTTGCGCTCCTCGTAGACGAAGGCGAACCCGTAGCTGGCCGAGGCCGCGAGGCAGGCCAGCGCACCCCAGCTGAGCAGGCCGGACGCCTGCCAGGGGGCGAAGATGAGCACGGTGCCCGCCAGCCCGAGCAGCAGCCCGGCGCCCTTGGCGGCGCTCATCCGCTTCTCCATGCGCCAGAGCACCGCGGCCAGCAGCGCCCACAGCGGGGTGGTCGCGTTGATCACGCCGGTGATGCCGGAGTCCACGGTCTGCTCACCGATCGCGAAGAGCAGGAACGGCAGCGCGCAGTGGAACAGCCCGGCGACGGCCAGGTGGAACCACAGCCGCCGGTCCGAGGGCAGCCGGTGGCGGTTGAGCAGGCAGAGCAGCAGCAGGACGGTGGCGCCCAGCAGCAGCCTGCCCAGCACGAGCTGCACCGGCGAGAACGCGTGCAGCCCGAGTTTGATCCAGAAGAAGCTCGACCCCCACATCAGCGCGAGCGCGCCCATCCGCAACAGGGTCTTCGTTTCGGTCACCCCAGGCCTCCCTTGCTCACGGCCCAGCCTTGCCACCACGAGAGGTAAGGACAAGCGAAATCTTCTGCACTGATTCGTTAGCAGAACTGTAAGATCAGGCCATGCTGGACATCCGGCGCCTGCAGGTGCTGAACGCGGTGATCACCAACGGTTCGATCTCCGCGGCGGCCCGGACACTGGGCTACACGCCGTCCGCGCTCAGCCAGCAACTGTCCACCCTGGAACGGGAAGCGGGCACCGCGCTGCTCGAACGCGTCGGCCGCGGCGTGCGCCCCACCCCGGCGGGCCTGCTGCTCGCCGAACACGCCGAACTCCTGAGCAACCAGCTTCTGCGGGCAGAAGCAGCGTTGGCCGAGTTGAAGGACGGGCGCACCGGCAGCCTGTCCATCCGGTACTTCGCCACCGCGGGCGCGGCGCTGGTCCCGCCCGCGGTCGCCGCCGTGCGCCGCGACTTCCCCGGCGTCCGGCTCAGCCTGAAGCTGACCGAGCCGGAGGACCCGCTGCCCTCGGTCGAATCCGGCGAGACCGACTTCGCCATCGTCGTGCTCCCGAAGCAGGGGCGGCCCGCGAAGAACGTCGACCTGTTCCCGCTGCTCGACGACCCGTACCGGGCCGTGCTGCCGAAGTCGCACCCGCTGGCGTCGAAGGAGGTGATCGAGCTGGCGGACCTCGGCGGCGAGCCGTGGATCGCCATCGACCCGCTCGGGCCCTGCCTGGACATCCTGCTCGGTGCCTGCGGCGAAGCCGGGTTCACGCCGGAGTTCGCCGTCGAATGCGAGGACTACGCGACCGCGCAGGGGTTCATCGCCGCCGGGCTCGGCGTGATGCTGATCCCCGAACTGGGCCTCGGTTCACCGCACCCCGGCGTGGTCGTGCGCCCGGTGGTCCGGCCGGACGTGGTGCGCTGCATCCACGCGGCGGTGGCCTGGCACGCGCGTGGCCTGCCGGTGGTCCGCCACCTGGTGGACGGCCTGCGGGCGGCCTCGGTCAGACCAGGAACAACTCGGTGAACGCGATGCCCATGGCCACCGCGAAGAAGATGGCCAGCGCCATCACCACCCAGCGGCGGATCTGATCGCCGGACGGGCGGGACGACGCCTGCTCGGCCGGGACCGGGGCGATCTCGCCGACGCGGGTCTGGTGGTGGGCCGTGGCGCCGTGGTGCTGTGGCGGCGGCGGAGGGGTGGTGACCTGCGGCAACGCGGTCGCGGTCGGCGGGATGAAGGCGGTCTGCCTGCCGTCGGTGATCGCCTTGAGCGAGGTGATGATGTCGGACATCGTCGGCCGGGTGATCGGGTCCGTGCGCAGCATCTTCGACAGCGCGCCGGAGAGCACCCCGGTGTGGTTCGGCTGCACCTGCGGGCCGGTGCCGTCGGGACCGGTCGGCGGCACGCCCTCCACCGCGGCGAACAGGGTCGCGCCCAGCGAATAGACGTCCGACGCGGTGGTCGGTACCTCGCCACGCCGCACCTCGGGCGAGAGGTAGGCCGGATCGAGCCAGCCCGAGATGCCGATGTCGGTGAGCTTGACCCCGCCGTCGTCGGCGAGCAGCACGTTGCTCGGCTGCAGACCGCGGTGCGGGATGCCGGAGGCGTGCGCGGTGATCAGCGCCGACCCCAGTTGGACGCCCAGGAAGGCGGCCTGTTCCGGGGTGAGCCTGCCGTACTCGGACAGGAAGTCGACCATGTTCCGCGACGGCACGTACTCCATCGCCAGCCAGACGTCGGCGCCGTCGCGGACCACGTCGTGCACGGTGATCGCGCAGGCGTGCGAGATCCGGGTGGCGTCGTGGCCCTGCTGCATGGCGATCGCCCGCGCGTGCTCCGCCTGCTGCGGATCGAGTCCGGGAGGCAGGTAGAGCCGTTTCGCGGCCACGTTGCGGTGCAGGCGCGTGTCGTACGCCATCCAGACGATTCCCGCTCGCCCGCGGCCGATCGGCTGGTCCAGCCGGTAGCGGCCACTGATGAGCGCGCCCTGAGAACTCAATCAACTACCTCTGTCACGCCGACGTTCCGGGGGGTCTGGTCATCCAAGGCATCCACAGTAACCGGTGATCGACTGCCGTCGCGCCGCGGCGACCGTGAGCCTGCCTACTCCGAGACGGGCGGTCCGCTCGGCTCGGTCGACGGGTCCGGCGGGTCCGACGGCGGCTTCGGTTTCGACGACGGCGGCTTGTTCGACGTCGGGTTCGGATTGCTGGCCGCCGGCGGGTCGTCGTCCTTCGGCGGTGCGGAGGACGCCGGCCTGGTCGGTCCAGGATCGTCCGGCGGCTCTTCCGAAGCCGACTCCTCGGCCGAGCTTTCCGTGCTCGACGGCGCGCTCGAGGTGGAGGCGGGCGGCGGCACGATCGGGCCGGTGTCGCCCGTGGGGTTGTCGCTGGGAATGAAGATCCACGCGCCGAGCGCGACCAGCGCCACCAGCACGATGCCGCCGATCACGGCAGGCTTCTTCCACGCACCGGCGCGGTCGTCGGCGGGCGGCGGCGGGGTCCGCTGCGGCTCCGGCTGGTAGTCGTCGTACTCGTCGCGGTGGGGCTGCGACGGCACGGGGGCGACCGCGGTGCCCGCGCCGGCGGCGCGGAACCGGTCGCTGTCGTAGTCCTCGTCCGGGTAGCCCTCACCGGGCGGGTAACCGTCGTCCGGGCGGTCGTCGTAGAACCCACCGGCGGCCGGGGTGTCGGACAGGGTCCCGGAGTAACCACCGGACATCCCGTCCGGTTCCGGCAGCATCTGCGTGCCCAGCGCACCGGCGATCGCGCCCGCTCCGGCGGCGGCCGCCGCGGGCGAGGCGTGCACCTCGGTCGGGCCGCCGAGCGGGGTCTCGCCGCGCGCGACCGCGTCCAGCAGGTCCTCGCACTCCTCGGCGGTCGGCCGGTGGTCGACCTCGGGGTGCAGCATCACCGCGAGCACGCTGGCCATCGGCCCGGACTGACGCGGCGGGTTGATCTGCCCGGCGGCCACCGCGTGCAGCAGGCTCAGCGTGTTCTCGCTCAGCCCGAACGGCGGCTGGCCCTCGCAGGCCGCGTACAGCGTCGACCCCAGCGAGAACACGTCCGACTCGGGGCCGGGGTCGCCGCCGATGGCCACCTCGGGCGCCAGGTAGGCGGGCGTGCCGGCGATCATGCCGGTCTTGGTCACGGTGACGTCGTCCTTGGCCCGCGAGATGCCGAAGTCGGTGATCTTCACGTGGCCGTTGCCGGCGATCAGGATGTTGCCCGGCTTGATGTCGCGGTGCACGATGCCGACCGCGTGCGCCTCCTTCAGCGCCGCCGCGATCTGCGTGCCGATCCGCGCCACCTCCATCGGCGGCAGCGTTTTGTGCTCGTGCAGCACCTGCGCCAGGCTCGTGGAGTTCAGGTACTCCATGATCAGGCAGGGCTGGCCGTTCTCGTCGGCGACCACGTCGAACACGGTGATCGCGTTCGGGTGGTGCAGCCGGGCGGCGATCCGGCCTTCGCGCATGGTGCGCTGCCGGGCGTCCTCGGCTTCGTGCCCGTCCAGTCCCGGCTGCAGCAGCAGTTGCTTGATCGCGACCGTGCGCGCCAGCACCTCGTCGTGCGCTTGCCAGACGGCGCCCATCGCGCCGGTACCGATGCGCTGGACGATGCGATACCGGCCGGCGACCAGGCGACCCTCGTCGCTCACGCGACCTCCTTCTGGTGCTCCGCGGGCTCGCGGTGGTGGAAATCCTGCCCGCTGAGCGTATGCACAGTGGGACGGTCTGTGGGCCGGGTTTGCCGAGACCGTCTCGTGACAAGGCTAGGGCGTTAACTCTGCGCACACACGGGTGGCACCCAGCGCGCGGGTGGGCCTCGTCACCCGAACGGCGAAGAGCTTAGGAGGTGTGCTGGGCCGACAACAGCCGGGCCTGGGAGATCAACCCGCCGTCGGCGCCGGTGAACCACAGCTGCTGGGTGATCCGCAGCTGGCGGCCGTCGTCGTCGAGCATGGTGACCAACGCGAGCACCGATCCGTCCGGCTGCTCCCGCGCGCTTTCCACCCGCACCGAATCCATCGCGCTCCAGGCGCGGACGAGGTCGCCGGGCTGCTCCCCGGCGACGGCGCCGGTCAGCATCTTCAGCGCGCCGCTCGGGTTGACGTCCACCTGCCGGTAGAACCGCTCGACCAGCTCGCGCTTGGACGCCGGTGCCGAGGTGGAGGTGCCTGCCGCCGGGGTCACCGCTTCGGGCACCACGGGCGCCACCGGATTCCCGGCCGGCGAGGTGCCCGGCTGCGTGACCGGTGTGGTTTCGGAGGTCGCGGGCAGCGTCGGGCCGGTGGCCGAGGGGCCGCGGGGCGACGGGATGGCGAACGCGCCCAGCGCGGCCGCGCCGGTGATCCCGGCGTCGGAGGGCTGGGTGACGCCGAGCCCGGAATGCTCGGGCGGGCGGTCGCGCAGCATCGCCGCGGCGGCGATCGAGCCGGTCAGCAGGGCCGCGGCGCCCAGCAGGCCGAGCATCTTGGACCGCCGGGCGAACCGGCTCTCCGGCTCCTGGGGTGGGCGTTCCGGCTCGGCGACGGCCTGGTGGACCGGTTTGGGCAGGAACTTCTCCGGCGCGGCGAGCACCTGTTCGAGGTGCGCGCGGTCGATCAGGGGGTCGGCGAGGATGTCCGGCGGAACGATGTCCTCCACGCGGGTCCTGGCCGGCTCCGCCTGGATACCGGTTGTCTCGTGCACGCCTCCAGGTAACCGAACGGGTACGCGTCGGAGCCACCCTCGATCGGCGGATAGCCGCTCAGGCACGACGAACGGCAGTCAGGGCCACTCACATGGCCCAATCGGGGCCCGCTCGGCGCTGGGCCGACGGCCCAGCGCTTGGTGGTAACGCCCCGGCGTGTCTCAGCGGCCGTCGTCGGTGATCTTGTCGTTCTCGCTGAACACCAGCGTCCGTTGTTCGGTGGTTTTGCTGCCGTCCTCGTGGGTGACCTCGACGGTGTTCAGCGTGACCCCGTCGTTCGGGTCCACGTAGATGTGCTTGACCTCGAAGTACGCCACGTCGGAGTAGCTCTCTCGAAGCCCGGAGGCGCCCTGCTTCTGCAGCTCGCCCTCCGTCAGCGCGGCGGCCGAGCCCGGGTCCTCGGTGACGGTGTTGAAGAACTGCTCCGAGTGGTCCGCCATGGCCTCCGCGTCGTAGCCGGTGAAGTAGCGCTGCTTCTCGAAATCGCGCTGGGCCGGCTTCTCCGGCGGCTTCTTCAGCTCGGGCTTGGGCTTGCTGCTGTCCGGCTGGGTCTCGGCGGGCGTGCCGGGTGAACTGGGTGAGTTGTTGCTCGGAGGGCCGCCGCCCAACGTGGAGGACGGCGCTTCGCCGATATCGGCCTCGGGCTCGTCGCTGGACACCGGCAGCTCGGTGTCCGGCACCGCGACCACCGAGTCCGTCGGCTCGTCGCTGGTCCCGGTGCCCGTGCCGTCGCCGGGCAACGGCAGGTCTCCCTGGACCAGCGGGTGGCTGCCGCCGCCGTTCTCGCCGGGCCAGCCGTCGATCGCGCGGGGCTCGCCGGTCGGCTGCTGGCCGACCAGGAACGTGCCGGCGCACAGCATCGCGACCACCACGCCACCGGAGGAGGCGGCGGCGAACCAGGCGGCCTTGCGCCAGGTCCGCGGCGGGGTCACCGAGGCGGGGACGGTGCCGATGTCGAAGGTGCCCAGGCCGTCCACCGGCGGCGCGACGAAGATGCGCGTGTCGTCGTCGTACTCGTCATCGGGCACGACGGGCGGGGGCGGCGGCGTCAGCGTGACCTTGGTGCGGCGCACCGGCTTCAGCTCGTCCGTGCGCTCGGCGTCGGCCGGGACCAGCGCCGGGGGACGGGAGTCGACGCGCTGGCTCGGCAGCGGCGGCGGGGTGAGCCGCTCGAGCGGGGCCGGCGGGATCGGCAGCACGCCGCGGGCGGCGCGGAAGCCGGGGTCGGTGCGCTCGAGCGGTGACTCGAGGGTGCTGGTGGTGCCGTACGCGCGGTGGGACTGGTGGCCCTGGAGCGGCGGTACGGCCGGGGTCCAGGTACCGGAGCCGCGCCGGTGCCGGTGGCGGCCATGTCCGGTGGCGTCGATCCTGCCGTTCATGGTGGGTGGACCCCTCCTCCCTGCCGGTGGTGACGGCGGTCCGTCCCGGTTCGACCCGATCGGACGAGCAGCGGACTGGCTTACCGGAGCATCTGCACAGCCCAGATGCACGAGCATTCGACTGTGCACATGAGTGTCCACCGGCCTCGCCTGCCCGAACTGACACGCGGGTCCTCTCGTGACCAGAGTAGAAGGCCCAGGCCGAGAACGCGCCATCGATTCTGCAACTTGCAGAAAATTCACTCCGACGGGCGTGCCGGGCGGGTGGTGGCCCACCAACGGCACCTTCCGCCGCCGCTCTGAGTGTGCTTTCCGGTGCTCAGCCGCCGCTGCGGTACCTCTGCTGGGTGGACTGCAGCGCCTTGGTCGCCACGGCTCCGCTGCCACCCGCGAGCAGGATCGCGATGACGTCCATCGGGATCGCCTCGCTACCGGTGATCAACAGCGCCAGCAACGAGGCGGCGGTGGTCCCACCGGCCACCGCCCAGCGGCTGCGGACGTACTGCGAGATCGGCGAACCGCCCGCGCGGTCCTTGGCGGCCTTGTTCAGCATCGCGAGGTAACCGGCGTGACCGAGCGCGGCGAGCAGACCGGCGATGGCCACCACGACGGCGATCAGGTTGACGATCGTTCCCATGTGCCCAGTGTGCCCGCATCCGGCCCGCCGCGGCTCAGGGCTCACCCTGAACTTCCGGCATCGTTACCGGTTATCGGCCGAGTCGCCCGCGTCCGAGGTTCAGCAGCGCCATCGCCAGTTCGCGGCCTTCCGGGCCGAGTTCGCGGTAGCGGGCGAGCACGTCCATCTCGCGGTTGTAGACGATGCGCGTGCCACCGGCGGCCATCCGCGCGGCGCCGATCGTCTTCGACACCTCGACCCGGCGCTTCACCAGGCGCAGGATCTCCTTGTCGAGCCAGTCGATCTCCTGGCGGAGGGCGTCGATGTCCTGCACGTCTTCCTGGATGTCACTGGGTTCGTCGGTCTGGGGGTTCATCGGGACCTCCGTGCTCGGGTCCGGATCCGCTGCGGGTCCCAAAGCCTGCGAAAGCCCCGGGTCCGTGGACTCCGGGGCTTCGTGGTGATTGCGTTGCGGCACTACGCGATCACGGGAGCCGGAGTCCGGGTCCCGTAGAAAAATCGGTGGTTGTGCCGCACACCCTCAGTATGGCACAACGTCACGCCGCCGGGCGGGGAGCCCGCGCAGCCAGGCGTGCACCGCGACGCTGACCGCGAGCCAGAAAACGGGCACCACGGGCCAGAAGAACTCGGCGCCGGAAACCACCCAGCGCACCACCAGCAGCACGGAGACCGCCGCGGCGATCGTGGCGTGCAGCCGCAGCGCGCGGACCGGCGGGCGGCGGACCGGCGGCCGCTCCGGTGGCAGGTCGGCGGTCAGCCCGCCCAGTTCGTCGGTGTAGGTGGCGGCGTAGACCGCGGCGACCCGCTCGTCGGTCTCGGTGATGGTGAGCCTGCCCGCCGCGCCGGCGGACTGGACTCGGGTGGCGATCCGCTCGCGTTCGGCGTCCGAAGCGCGGATCCTGGCTGGTGTGGGCTCTGTGCTGGACATGCCCCCATGCTGCGCGCCGCCCGCCCGCCCCGGCATCGGTCCCGGAGCGGCTTCGCCACCTACGTCCGGTGCCGTACTCCGTCGGTCCCGCCGAGTAACGTGGTCAGGCGATGGACACCCTCTTCGATCTCCCCGCACCCGCCGGCGAGCCCGCCCTGCTCGCCGACCTCAACCCCGCCCAGCGCGCCGCGGTCACGCACGCCGGTGCGCCGCTGCTGGTCGTCGCGGGCGCGGGCTCGGGCAAGACCAGGGTGCTCACCAGGCGGATCGCCTACCTGCTCGCCGAGCGCGGCGCGCACCCCGGCCAGATCCTCGCCATCACCTTCACCAACAAGGCCGCCGCCGAGATGCGCGACCGGGTCACCGAGCTGGTCGGCAAGCGCGCCAACGCGATGTGGGTCTCCACCTTCCACTCCATGTGCGTGCGGATCATGCGCCGCGAGGCCAAGACCCTCGGCATGACTTCCAGCTTCTCCATCTACGACTCCGACGACACCAAGCGCCTGATCACGCTGGTCGCCCGCGACCTCGACCTGGACCCGAAGCGGTACCCGGCGCGCACGCTGGCCATCCACATCTCGAACCTGAAGAACGAGCTGCTCGACGCCGAGGACGCCAAGGCCAGGGCCACCAACGACCTGGAGCGCCGGGTCGCCGAGGCCTACGCGGAGTACCAGCTGCGCCTCGGCCAGGCCAACGCGATGGACTTCGACGACCTGATCATGCGCACGGTCGAGCTGCTGAAGAACTTCCCGGAGGTCGCCGAGTACTACCGGCGGCGGTTCCGGCACGTGCTGGTCGACGAGTACCAGGACACCAACCACGCGCAGTACACCCTGGTCCGCGAGCTGGTCGGCACCGGGACCACCGCGTCCGGGGTGGAGCCGGGCGAGCTGTGCGTGGTCGGTGACGCGGACCAGTCGATCTACGCCTTCCGCGGCGCGACCATCCGCAACATCGAGGAGTTCGAGCGCGACTTCGTCGACGCGCACACCATCCTCCTGGAGCAGAACTACCGCTCCACGCAGACGATCCTCTCCGCGGCGAACGCGGTGATCGCGCGCAACCCGAACCGCCGCGCCAAGCGCCTGTGGACCGATTCCGGCGACGGCGAGAAGATCGTCGGCTACGTGGCCGACAACGAGCACGACGAGGCCGCCTTCGTCGCCCGTGAGATCGACGAGCTGGCCGATTCGGGCGCCGCGACCTACGGCGACGTGGCCGTGTTCTACCGCACGAACAACCAGTCGCGGGTGTTCGAGGAGATCTTCATCCGGCTCGGCCTGCCCTATCGCGTGGTCGGCGGGGTGCGGTTCTACGAGCGCCGCGAGGTCCGCGACATGCTGGCCTACCTGCGTGTGCTGGCCAACCCGGAGGACACGGTCAGCCTGCGCCGCATCCTCAACGTGCCCAAGCGCGGCATCGGCGACCGGGCCGAAGCCGTGGTGGCCGCGCACGCCGAGCGTGAGCGGATCTCGTTCGCCGCGGCGCTGCGCGAGTCCGTCGACGGCAAGGTCGCGCTGATGAACCCGCGGTCGCAGAAGGCCATCGCGGGCTTCATGGAGCTGATGGACAACCTCGGCGAGCTGGTCGAGGAGGAGGCCGACGTGGCCGACATCCTCGAAGCCGTGCTGGAGCGCACCGGCTACCGCCAGGAGCTGGAGGACTCCGACGACCCGCAGGACGCCTCGCGGGTGGAGAACCTGACCGAACTGGTCACCGTGGCCAGGGAATTCGGCGAAATGGCCGCGGAGATCACCCCGCCGCCGGAGGACACCGTGGTGGTCCCGGGCTCGCTGCCCGCGTTCCTGGAGCGCGTGTCGCTGGTCGCGGACGCCGACTCGATCCCGTCACCGGACGGCGAGGACGGCGACGACGCGGGTGTGGTCACGCTGATGACCGTGCACACCGCGAAGGGCCTGGAGTACCCGGTGGTGTTCTGCACCGGCTGGGAGGACGGCATCTTCCCGCACATGCGCGCGCTCTCGGAGCCCGCGGAACTGGCCGAGGAGCGGCGGCTGGCCTACGTGGCCATCACGCGCGCGCGGCAGCGGCTGTACGTCTCCAGGGCGGTCGCGCGCACGGCCTGGGGTCAGCCCATGTCGAACCCGGCTTCGCGCTTCCTGGACGAGATCCCGGCCGACCTGCTCGACTGGCGGCGGGAGGAGCCCGCGCGCGGTGGCTTCCGCTCCGGTTCCCCGCGGGCGGCGACCACCTGGGGCAGCCGCTCGTCCTCGTTCGGCGGCGACTCGGCGCAGGCAGGCCTGTCCTCGCGCGGGATGCGCACGACGAACTTCAAGGGCTGGAAGGACACCGTGGCCCTGAAACTGGACGTCGGCGACCGCGTGAGCCACGACAAGTACGGCCTCGGCACCGTCGTCGCGGCCGACGGCGCCGGTCCCCGCGCCACCGCGACCATCGACTTCGGTGCCGCCGGCAAGGTCAAGCTGATGCTCATCGGCAGCGTGCCGATGGTGAAGCTCTAAAACTGTCGTACCCGCCCGCTATAAAGAGTGTCGAACAGGAGTTCGACGAGCGGGCGGGGTCCTGTACCCCCCGGGAACAGGAGAAACGACATGTGGAGCACCGGTGGAACGAGCCCGGCGTGCGCGGCCACCTCGCGGAAAGCGCTGCGCTCGCCCAGGCGGGCGGCGCGCTGGCAGTCGACGCTGAGGTGTTCCGCGCGGCCGGGTCAGGTGGGCACCGCACGGTCCGCGCACGCCGAAGGCCCGGACGGCGTGACGCGGTGTGCCTGTGATGGGTGCGCCTGTGGCGGACAGCCCTCGCCTACGACGAGCGAGGGCCATCCACCGGAGGATCCGGAAGGATCAGATCTTGACGCCGCGCTCGCGCAGCCAGGGGCTCGGGTCGATCTTCTTGCCGCCCGCGGTCCACACCTCGAAGTGCAGGTGCGGGCCGGTGGACTGACCGCGGTTGCCGACCTCGGCGATCTGCTCGCCCGCCTTGACCTTCTGGCCGGTGCGGACGGAGAAGCTGTTCATGTGGCCGTAGACGTGGATCGTGCCGTCGTCCATCTGGACGCGGACCCAGAGGCCGAAGCCGCTGGCCGAGCCGGCCTCGATCACGGTGCCTTCGGCAGCCGCGAGGATCGGGGTGCCGATCGGGGCGGCGAGGTCGATGCCGTTGTGGCTGGCGCCCCAGCGGGCACCGAAGCCGGAGGTGAACCGGGCCGCGGGGCACGGGTTCACAATCTTGGGCCGCTTGGCCTCTTCTTCCTTCTTGCGCTTTTCCTCCGCCTCGCGTTCCACGCGGGCGTTGGTCACCGACGCGCTGTCGTCCAGCTTCTGGACCTCGGCGGAGGCGTCGCTGCTCAGCGCGACGGGGAGCAGTTCGGGAGCGCTGGCCTTGGTGTCGCCACCGACGCCGAAGGCGGCACTGGCGTCACGGGAGGTGGCCAGCGGCGTCACGTTGGCGTCGGAGTCGGCACCGAGGGACTGCAGCGTCGAGCCGGCGGCCGCGGCGGCGAACGCACCAGCGGCGACAGCGGCGACCACGACGCGGCCACGGAGAGCGGAGGGGGGCGGGGGTAGCCGGTGGGTCCCCCGGACTCGGACGACCGCACCGTCGAGTGCGTCTTCGAGCGCCGGGGAAGGAACTTGGCCGCCGGGGGAGCGGTGTCGAGCCAAGACTACGGGGCCTTCCATCTTCGGGGAATCAGGTCTCGCGTCCGGACTGCCGGGCGGGGGATCCCGGTGAGCAACCTCGGGGGTGGTTGCTCGACGTCCTATTCGTGACCTGACTGTAATGGGGACCCGGGGACAGTAACGAAGGGGCACCGCCCGGGGCAAGGCGCAGCAGGCGTATCGGCCGAACGAGGCCGAAGCGCGCGCGCACTAGCAGTGCTTATAACCCAAAGTAGACACCCGATTACGCCGTCGGTGTGAGCTGAGCAACACGTCCCGGGCCGTGGCCCAGGTCACAAATCACGCATTCCGCTCCCGACCCCTTGGATTTACCCGGTCAACCCCCGGAATAAACCGTTGCACCCGCCCCCACCCACCCCCTTCACCCATCCGACCCACCCCACTCCCCCCAAACCCCCAGCTCACACCCCCTCCGCCCTCCCCTCTGGCCCATCCCTCCCCGCCACCCCGCGCACCCCTCCCCGCTCACCCCCACCTTCATCCGCCCCCCACACCCAGCCACCCGAGTCCCACACCCATGCACCCGAACCTCACGCCCAGACGCCCGAACCCCACGCCCAGGCAGCCGAACCTCACGTTCAGGCGCCCGAACCCCACGTCCAGGCAGCCGAACTCCACGTCCATGCGCCCGAACCCCACGCTCAGGCGTCCGAACCTCACGCCCGTGCAGTCGAACCTCACGCTCAGGCAGCTGAAGCCCACGTTCGAGCACCCGAACCCCACGTTCCCGCAGTTGAACCCCACATTCAGGCGTCCGAACTCCACATTCAGGTAGCCGAGTTCGACATTCAGGCAGCCGAGTCCCACGTCCAGGCAGCCGAGCCCCGTCCAGGCAGGCGACCCTCACGTTCAAGCACCTGAACCTCACGCTCAGGCAGCCGAACTCAACGTTCAGGCACTCGAGCCCCGCACTCGCGCCGCTGAAGCCCACGTTCAGGAGGGGCGAGTCCTGCATTCGGGCAGCCCCGAGTCCCACGCCCATGCAGCCGAACCTCACGTTCAGGCGCCTGAAGTCCACACTCAGGTAGCCCAGTTCGACATCAAGACAGTCGAGTTCCATGTTCAGGCGGGCGGGCAAACACCGCGTCCACGCAGGTGAGCCCCACATGGTAGGTAGCCGAACCTCACGTTCAGGCGCCCGAACTGCACACTCAGGTAGCCGAAACCCATGTTTGGGAGCTGAAGCCCACGTTCGAGTCGGGTCCGCGCTGATTCGCATTCCCGCAGAAGAGTTCCGCGCAGCCAGGCGCCCCAGGCCACGGGCGCAATGCCACAAGCGCAATGCCACAAGCGCAATGCCACAAGCGCAATGCCACAAGCGCAGACGCCCCCGCTGGCATCCCGCTCGGCAAACATCCCCCGGGCCGGCGCCCACGAGCGCAGGCTCGGTCCCACCAACCGCCCACGAGCGCGGGCGGCCTTACCGATGGCGTACCGCTGCCCCGTGCTGCGGAACGCCTGTCCCCGAAGCCCCGATTCCCCGTTGTCCCCGGTGGCTCCTATCAGGTGGTTACCCGTCGCCTCGGGGGTGAAACAGGGTCCCGTCGCTCTCCCCCGATGGAGCGATATGCGTGAGACGCCTGGCTCCGCGGCAGGTTGCTCGACCGGCCCGCGACGACCGTTGCTAGCGTCCTCCCGATGACTTCCAGCGCTCGGCCGTCGACGCTCACCCCGCAACGGCAGCCCGGTCTCCTGTCCGGCGCGCTGACCTGCGGCGTGCTCGGCGCGCTGCTGCTCGCGGCCGGCGGTGTCCTTCCCGCGGTCGGTGACGCCCACCCTGGCTACTCGAGTGCGCTGCCCCTGATCGTGCTGGCGTTGCTGCCCGCCGCGGCCGCCGTGTTCGCGGTCGCGGGCAAGCGCCCCACGCTCGCCGCCGGGGTGCTCGCCGGGGCGGCGGTGCTCGCGCCCGGGCGGTTGCTGCTCGACCTCCAGCTGCTCGTCGATCTCTCCAACGCCGCCCGTCCCGAACTGCACGTGCCCACCCAGCTCGAGGCCGGCACCCCCGGCGTCGGGCTTTGGCTGCTGCTCGCCGGGCACGTGCTGACCGCGGCCGCGGGGATCGCCGCCGTCCAGTTCACCAGGCGCGAGGCCGAGGCCGAGGGCACCGACCTTCCCGGCGGCCCGCGGCTGGTGGTGCTCGCGATCGGGCTGACCGTCGTCGCCGGGGTCGGGCTGGTCATGGCGCCCTTCGAGTCCGCCGACCCTTACCTGCCCGCCCGCAACGCCTTCGAATCCCCCTGGCCGGTGCTCACCGGCGGCCTGCTCCTCGCCTTCGCCATGCCGCTCGGTGCCGCGCTGGCCTTCGGCTCCGGGCTGCGCGCCGCGGCCAGGGGCAGCGTGCTCGGCCTCGCGTTCGCCGTGCTCGCGGTCGCGGTGCCGAACCTCATCGCCGGGTTCGCCGTGAAGGACGCCGGCGTCAGCGCCGGGCCGGTGGTGGCGATCGTCGCCGCGCTCGGGCTGGCCGCGCTCGCCATCGCGCGTCAAGAAGGCACGCAGCTGAACGAAGACCCCGACGTCGCCGAGGAAGCCAAGCTGCCCGGCCGCCGGCGGCTGGAGCTGGCGACCGGCGCCCTCGCCGTCCTCACCGCCGCGGCCGCCGTGCTCGGCGGGCTGACCGCGCAGGTGACCAGCTCGTCCCCGGCCATCGACGCGCCGAAGTCGCCCGCCGCGCTGCTGCTCGTGGTCGCCGGGATCCTGCTCGGCGTCCTCGGCCTGGCCATGCTCCTGCCCGGCACCGGCGAGACCCTGCGCCCGGCGCTGTCGGTGGCCTGGGTGGTGGTGCCGCTCGCCGGGACCGCCGTGCTGGACACCGTGCTCACCGCGTCCCGCTTCGGCGGCGTGCTCAGCCCCGGCGCCGGGGTGACGTGGACCTCCGTCGCCTTGTTCGCCGCCGTGGTGACCGGCATCTGCTCGGCCGTCGCGGGCATGGTCGAGCGCGAGAACGACGATGGCAGGCGCCCGGCGAGCAGCGCGACCACCCCGGTGGTGGCCGCGGGCGTGCTCGCCGTCGCCGCGTTCGTCGTGCCGGTGGTCACCGCGCCGGACTACGACCCGCCGACCCTGATCACCGGCTTCGGCGCGTCCTGGTGGGGCGCGGTCATCGCCGTGGTGGCCGTGCTCGTCGCGCTTGGGCTCGCGCTGTACAGCCGCCCGATGCGGGCCTTCGCGCTGCTGCTCGGCGTGTTCCTCGTCCTGGTCCTGCGGGCCGCGGAATTCCCGCTGGTCGGCGGTGAACTGGACGGATCCGCCATCGGCATCGGCCTGTGGCTGTCGATCGCCGCCGCCATCGCGACCGGGATCGCCGCGGGATTCGTCACCCGCGCCGCCGAAGAGAAGCCGTGAGCGTGCCGCCGCGCGTCCTGCTGGCCGCACTGGAAAGCGCGCCGGAAGGTGACGGCAGTCCCGAACTCGCGCGCGCCCTGCGTGACGAAGGCATCGAGGTGATCTACGCGGGCGTGCTCGGCGATGCGGCTGAGGTCGTCGGTGCCGCCGTGCAGGAGGACCCGGCCGTGGTCGCGGTGAGCCCGGCCGATCCGGGCGGGGTGATCGCCGCCGCGCTCGAAGGCGTCGAAGTGGTCGGTTTCCGCACCGTTCAAGAAGGCCTGGAACGGGTGAAGATGGCCACAGTTTCGAGGTCACGGGCCCCTCGGTGACCGACTTCACCGGGTGCGGAGTCCACTACCGAACCGCAGGTCGCTAGGGTCGACCCGGCGAGAATAGCCGCCAACAAACCAGCACAGTGGCGTGTCGTCAGGAGACTGGAGTAGTGGACCTTTACGAATACCAGGCGAGGGATCTCTTCGCCGCCCACGGTGTACCGGTGTTGTCCGGTTCCGTGGCCAATACGCCGGAAGAAGCCCGCGCGGCTGCCGAGCAGATCGGTGGCCAGGTGGTCGTCAAGGCCCAGGTCAAGACCGGTGGCCGTGGCAAGGCCGGTGGCGTGAAGCTCGCCGACAGCGCCGACGAGGCCAAGGAGAAGGCGGAAGCCATCCTGGGCCTGGACATCAAGGGCCACACCGTGCACCGGGTGCTGGTGGCCGAAGCCTCGGACATCGCCGAGGAGTACTACTTCTCGTTCCTGCTCGACCGCGCGAACCGCACCTTCCTGGCGATGGCGTCGGCCGAGGGCGGCGTGGAGATCGAGCAGCTCGCCGTCGAGCGCCCCGACGCGCTGGCCAAGATCCCGGTCGACGCGATCACCGGGGTCGACAAGGCCAAGGCCAAGGAGATCCTGACCGCGGGCAAGTTCCCGGAGAAGGTGGTCGACGAGGCCGCCGACGTGGTCGTCAAGCTCTGGGAGACCTTCGTCTCCGAGGACGCCACCCTGGTCGAGGTCAACCCGCTGGTCCGCGACCCGCAGGACAAGATCATCGCCCTCGACGGCAAGGTCACCCTCGACGAGAACGCCTCCTTCCGCCAGCCGGGCCACGAGGCGCTGGTCGACAAGCAGGCCGAGGACCCGCTGGAGGCCAAGGCCAAGGCCAAGGACCTCAACTACGTCAAGCTCGACGGCGAGGTCGGCATCATCGGCAACGGCGCGGGCCTCGTGATGTCCACTTTGGACGTCGTGGCCTACGCGGGCGAGAAGCACGGCGGCGTGAAGCCGGCGAACTTCCTCGACATCGGTGGCGGCGCCTCGGCCGAGGTGATGGCCGCCGGGCTGGACGTCATCCTGCACGACCCGGCCGTGAAGAGCGTGTTCGTCAACGTCTTCGGTGGCATCACCGCCTGCGACGCGGTGGCCACCGGCATCGTCGAAGCGCTGAAGATCCTCGGTGACGAGGCGGCGAAGCCGCTCGTGGTGCGGCTCGACGGCAACAACGTCGAAGAGGGCAGGCGCATCCTCGACGAGGCGAACCACCCGCTGGTGACCGTGGTGGACACTATGGACAACGCGGCTGACAAGGCTGCCGAGCTCGCAGCGGCAGGGGCGTGAGATGTCGATCTTCCTGAACGAGCACAGCAAGGTCATCGTGCAGGGCCTGACCGGGTCCGAGGGCACCAAGCACGCGACCAAGATGATCAAGTCCGGCACCAACATCGTGGGTGGCGTGAACGCCCGCAAGGCCGGGCAGACGGTGACCATCGAGGGCAAGGAACTGAAGGTCTTCGGCACCGTCGAGGAGGCGATCAAGGAGACCGGCGCCGACGTGTCGGTGGTCTTCGTGCCGCCGAAGTTCGCCAAGGACGCCGTGGTCGAGGCCATCGACGCGGAGATCGGCCTGGCCGTGGTGATCACCGAGGGCATCCCGGTGCACGACTCGGCCTACTTCTGGGCGCACGCGGTCGCCAAGGGCGGCAAGACCCGGATCATCGGGCCGAACTGCCCCGGCGTGATCAGCCCCGGCAAGTCCAACGCGGGCATCATCCCGGCGAACATCACCGGCCCCGGCAAGATCGGCCTGGTGTCCAAGTCGGGCACGCTGACCTACCAGATGATGTACGAGCTGCGCGACATCGGTTTCACCACCGCGGTCGGCATCGGCGGTGACCCGGTCATCGGCACCACGCACATCGACGCGCTCGCCGCCTTCCAGGAGGACCCCGACACCGAGGTCATCGTGATGATCGGTGAGATCGGTGGCGACGCCGAGGAGCGGGCCGCGGACTACATCAAGGCCAACGTGACCAAGCCGGTCGTCGGCTACGTCGCGGGCTTCACCGCGCCCGAGGGCAAGACCATGGGCCACGCGGGCGCGATCGTCTCCGGTTCGTCCGGGACCGCGGCCGCGAAGAAGGAGGCCCTCGAGGCCGCCGGCGTGAAGGTCGGCAAGACGCCGACCGAGACCGCCAACCTGGCGCGGGAGCTGTACAACAGCCTCCACTGACCTCGAGTCACGCACGGAAAAGCCGGACACCCGATCGGGTGCCCGGCTTTTCCGTGCCTACCGGCTGAGCGGCGAAACCATTCCGGGTTCCGGAACGTCCGAGCCAGCGGGCGGGCCAGCGGCGCTGGTGCGCTAGCGTTCAGTAACCACGAAGAAGCCGCCTCTTTTAGCCACACGACGAGTGGCCGGTCGGACGACAGGAGAACACGGATGTCCTTTCCCAGCAGTGGGCCTGGTTACCCTCCGCAGGGGGGCGGCCCCCACAACCCCCAGGGACCGGGTACCGGTTCGTTCCCGCCGGTCGGCCCGCCGCCGCAGCAACAGCAACACCAGCAAGCACCGCAGCAGCCGGGTCTGCAGGCCGGTGCGCTGAACTTCGCCGTCATCCTCGCCCTGGCCGTCTCGGTCCTCGGCCTGGTGCAGTACTTCGTCGGGTTCTCGGACGAGGCCTCTCCCGCGGACGAGGTGACCACCTGGCTGCTGGTCGGCGGTCTGCTCGCCGCGCTGCGCGTGCTGCCCAACGCGCCGAAGGTGCTGCCGTTCGCCGCGCTGCTCAGCGTGCTCGGCGCGCTGCAGGCGCTGGACCACGTGATCGGCTACGGCGAGAACGACCAGGTCCCCGGCATCATCACGGTGATCGTCATCCTCGGTTTCCTGCAGCTGATCGCCGCGGTCGCGGCCCTGCTGTTCGACTACGACGTGCTCAAGCTGCCGGCGCCGAAGCCGCAGGGCGCTCCGCAGTACGGCCCGCCGACCGGGCAGCAGCCCGCCCAGCAGGGCCAGCCGGGTCAGCCGGGTCAGCCTGGCCAGCCGGGTCAGTACGCCCCGCAGCAGCCGCAGTTCGGCGGCCCGCCGCCCGCGTCGTCGCAGCAGCCCACGCAGTACGCGCCCACTGGCGGCAACGCGCCCGACTCGGGTGGCTTCGCCCAGCCGACGCAGTACTCCACGCCGGTCACCCCGCCGCCGTCGGCCCCCGGCCAGCAGGCGACCACCTACGCCTCGCAGCAGGGCCAGTTCTTCCAGCAGCAGGGCGGTTCCGGGTCGGGTTCCGAGCCGGGCGGCCAGCAGTCGCCGGGCACCCCGCCGGGCGGGTTCGGCAAGCCGGGCAACTGATCCAACTCTCCTTCGAAAAGGCCATCCACGCTCAGGTGGGTGGCCTTTTTCGCTGTGCGTGACCGGCCTGACCCGACCGGGTGGCTGTGGCCTGCGCCATTGTCGATCAACGGCGTGGCACGCCCGAATGGCCCAGCGCGAATGCGAGGGTCGGCGGTATGCAGGTGCTCGCCACGGCGCCCGATGGCGCTGAGCGGTTGAGTGAGCTCGAGCCACCCGCCGAGGTCACCGGCGCGACTCGGTTTCGGGTGCTGCTCGTCGCCGCCCTCTTCCCGCTGCTCACCGGCTACACGCTGGCCACCGGCGCGCTGGCCGCGGTGGCCGGGCTCGCGCCCGGGTCCGGCTTCACCGTTTCCGGGGCGTTGCGCGGTGGCGGCCCGGCCTGGCTGGCGACGCAGCAGGTGCCGCTGAACCTCGGCGGGCACCCGCTCAGCGTGCTGCCGCTGCTGCCGACTTTCGTGCTCCTGCTGCTGGTCGCCAAGCTCGCGTCGCGCGCGGCCCGGCGGCTCGGGTACACCGATCCGGCGCAGGCGATCGGGGTGATCGGCGTGATCGCCGCCGCCCACGCCTTCGCCGGGGTAACCGTCGCGGTGCTGTGCAGCGGCACCGGGGTCGACGTCGAACCGCTGACCGCGTTCCTGCTGCCCGGGGTGCTGTCCGGCGCCGCGGCGACGGCCGGGGTGCTGAGCCGCTGCGGCCTGCCGGAGCCGCTCAAGCAGTACGTCGACCCGCTCGCGCTGACCGGCCTGCGTGCCGGGGTGCTCGGAGTGGCCGCGCTGCTGGTGGCCGGTGGGCTGGTCACCCTGCTCGGCTTCGCGTTGTCGGTGCCGGAGACCCTGCGGTTGTTCGACGCCGAGTCCGCGGGCAGCGGGGCGGGCATGCTGCTGCTTTCCGCGGTCTACCTGCCGAACGCCGTGGTGGCGGGGCTGTCCTTCGCCGCCGGGCCCGGGTTCTCGATCGGTGCGGTGGACGTCACGCCGTTCGCCTTCGACGGCGGTCCGGTGCCCGCGCTGCCGATCCTGGCCGCGCTGCCCGAGCAGCACGAGGTGTGGTGGCCCGCGCTGCTGGTGCTGCCCGCGCTGGCCGGTGTCCTGTGTGGCTGGGGGTTGCGCCGCTGCGACCCGGATCCGCTGGTCCGGGTGCGTGCCGCGGCGATCGCCGGTGCCGCCGCCGGGTTCGGCTGCGTGCTGCTCGGCACCTTCGCGGGCGGGCGGTTCGGTGACGGCGTGTTCGACCCGGTGACCGTGCCGATCGCGTTGTTCTCGCTGGCCGGGTCGTGCTGGGTCGCCCTCCCGGCCGCGCTGGTGGCGTGGCTGACCGGGAGTACCGCGCCGGTGGTGCCCGTGCCCGTCGAAGTGGACTCCGAAGCGCCGACTGTGGTCTTCGATGCCATCCAGGACGACTACGACGGGGACACCGAGGACACCGAGGTCTTCGATGCCATCGAGGACGACCTCGACTACGAGGAAGAGGACCCCGGAGAAGAGCCGGACGAGCTCGACGAGCCGCCGGCCGTCGAAGGGGAAACCGAGGAAGCAGACGTCCCCGCCGAGCCCGGTCCGGGTGCCTCCGAGGAGCCGGGGCAGCGCGACTAGGCTGGGCCACGCCCAGGTCAACGGCCGTGTGCCCGAGCAAGGAGACCCGTTCTGCCTAGTCGGTTGGAGCTGCCCACCCCGGCCAGGGTGGTGGTGCTCGCCTCGGGGTCCGGAACCCTGTTGCAGGCCTTGCTCGACGAATCCGTCCGCTCCGGTTTCGGTGCCACGGTGGTCGCCGTCGGCGCCGATCGCGGCGGGATCGAGGCGCTCGCGCGGGCCGACCGCGCCGGGGTGCCGTACTTCACCGTGCGCGTGGCCGACCACCCCGATCGCGCGGCCTGGGACAAGGCGCTGACCGAAGCGGTCGCCGCCTACCGGCCCGATCTGGTGGTCTCGGCGGGGTTCATGAAGATCCTCGGCCAGGAGTTCCTGGCGCGCTTCGACAACCGGGTGGTCAACACGCACCCGGCGCTGCTGCCCTCGTTCCCCGGCATGCACGCGGTGGCCGACGCCCTCGCCGCCGGGGTGAAGGTGACCGGGTCCACCGTGCACTTCGTGGACGCCGGGATGGACACCGGCCCGATCATCGCCCAGGAGGCGGTGGTGGTGGAGGAGTCCGACACCGAGGACCGGCTGCACGAGCGGATCAAGTCGGTGGAACGGCGGCTGCTGGTGGACGTGGTCGCGAAGTTGTGCCGTGCGGGCTGCACGGTGGACGGACGGAAGGTGAGTTTCAGGTGAGCGAGCCGGGGCGTAAGCCGGTCGAGCGGGCGCTGATCGGCGTCTCGGACAAGTCGGGACTGCTGGAACTGGCGACCGGCCTGCACGCCGCGGGCGTGGAGATCGTGTCCACCGGCGGCACCGCGAAGGCGATCGCGGACGCCGGCGTGCCGGTCACCCCGGTCGAGCAGGTCACCGGCTTCCCCGAGTCGCTCGACGGCCGGGTCAAGACGCTGCACCCGCGGGTGCACGCCGGGCTGCTCGCCGACCGCGACCGCCCGGAGCACGTGGCGCAGCTGGCGCAGCTCGACATCGCGCCGTTCGACCTGCTCGTGGTCAACCTCTACCCGTTCCGGCAGACGGTGGCCTCCGGTGCCTCGCCGGAGGACTGCGTGGAGAACATCGACATCGGCGGCCCGGCGATGGTGCGCGCGGCGGCGAAGAACCACGGCAGCGTGGCCGTCGTGGTGGACCCGGCGCGCTACGACTGGGTGCTGGAGCGCGTGCGTGAGGGCGGGTTCGCCCAGGAGGACCGCAAGCGCCTCGCCGCGGCGGCCTTCGCGCACACCGCGGCCTACGACACCGCGGTCGCGGCCTGGTTCGCCAACTCCTACGCCCCGGCCGACGACTCGGGCTTCCCCGACTTCACCGGCGCCACCTGGGAACGCGCCGACGTGCTCCGCTACGGCGAGAACCCGCACCAGCGGGCCGCGCTGTACCGGAGCTGGAGCGACGGCCTGGCCCACGCCGAGCAGCTGCACGGCAAGGCCATGTCCTACAACAACTACGTCGACGCCGACGCCGCGCGCCGGGCGGCGTACGACTTCGACGAGCCCGCGGTGGCGATCATCAAGCACGCCAACCCGTGCGGCATCGCGGTCGGTGTCGACGTCGCCGAGGCGCACCGCAAGGCGCACGCCTGCGACCCGGTCTCGGCCTACGGTGGTGTGATCGCCACGAACCGGCCGGTGACGCTGGCCGCCGCCGAGCAGATCGCCGACATCTTCACCGAGGTGCTGGTCGCGCCCGCGTTCGACGAGGACGCGCTGGAAGTGTTGACGCGCAAGAAGAACATCCGGCTGCTGCGGCTGCCCGAACTGTCCTCACCGGACGCGGTCGAGTTCCGGCCGATCTCCGGCGGGGTGCTGGTGCAGACCGTCGACCGGATCGACGCCGCGGGCGACCGCCCGGCGGACTGGACGCTGGCCACCGGTGAGGCGGTCGACGAGGCCACCCTGGCGGACCTGGAGTTCGCCTGGCGCGCGGTGCGCGCGGTCAAGTCGAACGCGATCCTGCTGGCCCACGACCGGGCCACCGTCGGCGCGGGCATGGGCCAGGTGAACCGCGTCGACTCGGCGCGGCTCGCGGTCGCCCGCGCGGGTGACCGGGCGAAGGGCTCGGTGGCCGCCTCCGACGCCTTCTTCCCGTTCCCGGACGGGCTGGAAGTGCTGATCGAGGCCGGGGTGCGCGCGGTGGTGCAGCCGGGCGGCTCGGTGCGCGACGCCGAGGTGCTCGCCGCGGCGGAGGCCGCCGGCATCACGGTCTACTTCACCGGTACGCGGCACTTCGCCCACTAGCCGAACCCCACGTTCAGGAAGCCGAACCCCACGTTCGCGCAGCTGAACCCCACGTTGGCGCAGCCGAACCGCACACTCGGCTGAGGCCGCATCACCCGCCAGGGTGCCCACGCCGCGTCGCGGTTGACATGATCGACGGCCGGTGTTTGACTAGGCCCATCGAACACACGTTCGATAGGTGACCGCCTTCCCCGCGGTGACGATGGCATGGCGCTCGTGTTGCCAAGAGCACGGGCGTCGATCGGCGACGTCGTGGGTGGAGGTGGTGACCGGTGTCGGTTGGTGCGACCGCTTCCTCGTCGCCGGCTCCGCCCGCTCCGCTGGCGAAGCTGGCGGCGTTGCCGGGGATCAGCACGGCGAGTGGGGTGGCGGCGGCCGCCCGGCAGGCTCAGGCGACGGGACAGGTGCTGCCCGTCCTGCCGGAGCTGGCCGGGTTGCTGCCTGCCGGTGGGCTGCGACGCGGTGGCACGGTCGCGGTCCACGGCTCCACCTCGTTGTTGCTGGCTCTGCTTGCCGAAGCCACCTCGCGGGGTTCCTGGGCGGCTGTGGTGGGTGTTCCCGAACTCGGCGTTGTGGCGGCGCACGAGCTCGGGGTCGCGGTGGACCGTCTCGCGCTGGTCAACCGGCCGGGAATGGAGTTCGGCGCGGTCACGGCCGCTCTGCTGGACGGGATGGACCTGGTGGCCGTGGGCGGCGCGGGCGGTGGCGCCCGCGGTGCCGGTCCATCCCGTTCCCAGCAGCAGTTGGCCCGCCGCCTGTCGGCACGGGCCCGCAACCGGGGCGCGGTCCTGCTGTCACTGGGTCCTTGGCCGGGGGCCGAGGTCGAACTGAGCGGCGAGGTCGTCGCCTGGCACGGTCTGCACGCGTCGGGAAAGGGGTTCCTGCGGGGGCGGGAACTGAACGTCCGCACCAACGGCCGCGGTGCCGCCGCGCGCCCAGGGCAAACCAGCCTGCTCCTGCCGACGGCGGCGCACACCACGCCCCTCGGCCTCACGGACAACGCGCCCAACGCCGAGCGCGCCGGAAAACTGCGCCTGGCCGGGAAGACTGACCCCGCCGAGAACGCGGAGTCCGCAGGGAATGCTGGGCCTGCCGAGAAGGCTGGCTTCGCCAAGAAGGCGGGGATCGCCGGGAACACTGGGCCTGCCGAGAAGGCTGGGCCCGCTGGAAATTCCGGTGCTGCTGGGAATTCCGGAAGTGCGGGGGCCGCCGCAAAACTCGGCCTTGCCGAGGCCGCGACGGCCGCTGAGACTGCTGAGGCCGCTGGGACGACCAGGAAGCCCGTCGCTGCCGAGAACGCTGGCTCTTCCAGGAAGGTCGCGCCTGCCGCCACTCTCGGTCTCGCCGGGAGCGCGGCGGAGGTTGAGGCTGCTGGGTCGGCCGGGAAGTCCGTCGTTGCCGAGGCCGCTGGGGCTACTGGAAGCGCTGGCTCTTCCAGGAAGGTCGCGCCTGCCGCCACTCTCGGTCTCGCCGGGAGCGCGGCGGAGGTTGAGGCTGCTGGGTCGGCCGGGAAGTCCGTCGTTGCCGAGGCCGCGGGGGCTACTGGAAGCGCTGGCTCTTCCAGGAAGGCCTCGGCACAGGCTCAGGTCACTGGGCGGACCGGGAAGCCTGTTACCGCTGAGATTCCTTGGTTTGCCGAGAACGTGCCGTCCGTCGAGGAAATCGAGGGCACCGCTGGACGTTCCCCGAAAACCAGTCTCGCGCTCACCGAAAGCGGTGTCGGATGAGCGGGGGGTCGGCCAGCCGGATGCTGGTGTTGTGGTGTCCGGACTGGCCGGTGGTGGCGGCCTGTGCGGCCGAGGGGGTGCCCCAGACCCGGCCCGCGGCGGTGTTTTCCGGGAATCGCGTGGTGGCTTGTTCGGCGCTCGCGCGGGCCGACGGGGTGCGTCGGGGGATGCGTAGGCGGGATGCGCAGGCGCGGTGTCCGGAGTTGGTGGTGTTCGGGGCCGAGCCGGAGCGGGATGCCCGGTTCTTCGAGTCGGTGGCCGCCGCGGTGGAGGAGGTGGTGGTCGGGGTCGAGGTGGTGCGTCCGGGCATCGTCGCCATGCCGGTGGCCGGGGCGGCCGGGTACTTCGGCGGGGAGCAGCGGCTGGCCGAACTGCTGGTGGACCAGGTGGCCGTGGAATGCCAGGTGGGTGTCGCCGACGGGTTGTTCGCGGCGACGCTGGCCGCGCACCGGTCGGCGCTGGTGGACCCCGGCAGGACCGCCGAATTCCTTGCCCCGCTGGACATTCGTGAGCTGGATCAGCCCGGCTCGGACCGGGCCGAGCTGGTCGATCTGCTGCGACGCCTCGGCCTGCGCACGCTCGGGGCGTTTGCGGCGCTGACCACGCGTGAAGTGCTCAGCCGGTTCGGAGCGGCGGGGGAGCTGGCGCACCGGCTGGCGTCCGGGCAGGCCGAGCGGCCGCCGGTCCGGCGCCGCCCGCCACCCGAGCTGACCGTGACCAAGGAATTCGACCCGCCGCTGGACCGGGTGGACGTGGCGGCGTTCATGGGCAAGACCATGGCCGCCGGCTTCCAGTCCGGGCTGGCGGCCTGGGGGCTGGCGTGCACCCGCCTGGGTGTCTACGCCAGGACCGAGAACGGCGAGGAGCTGACCCGCGTCTGGCGCTGCGCCGAACCGCTCGACGCCCAGGGCGTGGCCGACCGGATCCGCTGGCAGTTCGAGGGCTGGCTCAAAGGCACCTCCGGCCGCCCCACCGCGGGCGTGGTCCAGCTGCGGCTGGTGCCGGAGGAAACCGTCGAGGGCCGGTCGCTGCAACTCGGGCTGATCGGCACCGAACAACAGCTCGCCGACGAACGGGCCGCACAGGCGATGGTGCACGTCCAAGGCCTGCTCGGGCCGGAAGCCGTCGTCACCCCGGTGCTCGACGGCGGCCGCGGCCCCACCGAACGGGTACGCCTGGTGCCGTGGGGCGATCGCCGGGTACCCGAGCGGCAGCCGGAGGCGCGCTGGGACGGGCGGCTGCCGATGCCCGCGACGGTGTTCACCCGGCCCTTGCCGGTGCGGGTGCTCGACGCGGCCGGGGCCGAGGTGCGGATCACCGACCGCTACCAGGTCAGCGGCCCGCCCGCCGCCGTGGTGGTCAACGACGGCCCGCCGCGGCCGGTGTGCGGCTGGGGTGGCCCGTGGCGGACCAGGGCCGCGGGCGCGGACCGGGTGCGGCTGCAGGTGGTGCTCGACGGCGAAGCCGGACCGGCCGTGTTGCTGGTCCGCGCGCTCGACAATCCGATGTGGACAGTAGAAGGGGTGTACGACTAGTGAGCGACCAGGAATACCTGCGGCGCGTGCGTGAATGGCTGTGTGCGGAGCTGGGCGGTTCGGCGACCGAAGTGGACGGCATCGAGCTGGACCTGTCCGCGGTCATCCCGCACCAGCGCACCGGTGAACACCAGTACGGCTGATGGGCTGGAACAACCCGCCGGTCCGCTGGGACGAGCTGGAACGCGGCCTGGCCGGGCAGCCCATCCCGCCGGAGGCCGCGCGCGACGGCGGTGACAGCCCTGCCTGGTCACGCCGTCGCGACGGCTACTCCCGCCCGGCGGACCTGCGCTCCCTGCGCGGGGACGACCAGGCCGGGGCGGGCACCCGCGTGCCCTACGCCGAACTGCACTGCCATTCGAACTTCAGCTTCCTCGACGGCGCGAGCCACCCGGAGGAGCTGGTGGAGGAGGCCGTGCGGCTCGGCCTGGACGTGCTCGCCCTCACCGATCGCGACGGCATGTACGGCGTGGTGCGCTTCGCCGAGGCCGCCGCGGATCTCGGGCTGCGCACGGTGTTCGGCACCGAGTTGAGCATCGGGCTGAGCGCGCCGCAGAACGGCGTGCCCGACCCCGAGGGCGAGAACCTGCTGCTGCTCGCCTGCCAGCAGGAGGGCTACGGCAACCTGTGCCGCGCGATCACCCGCGGCCAGCTCGAAGGGCCGAAGGCGGAGAAGGGCCGCCCGGTCTACGACCTCGAAGCGATCGCCGCGGACACCGCGGGCAAGTGCGTGGTGCTCACCGGCGGCCGCCGGGGCGCGGTGCGGCGCGCGCTGGCCGAAGGCGGGTTCGACGCCGCCAAAGCCCGGCTCGATCAGTTGGTCGCGTTGTTCGGCCGTGAGCACGTCGTCGGTGAGCTGATCTCCCACGGCGAGCCGATGGACGACGTGGAGAACGACGCCATCCGTGACCTGGCGGAGGCGTTCGGCCTGCCGACGGTCGCCACCGGCGGGGTCCACTACGCGACACCGCGGCACGGGCAGCGCCTGGCCGCCGGGCTCGCCGCGATCCGCGCCCGCCGCAGCATCGAGGAGATGGAGGGCTGGCTGCCCGCCGCGGACAACGCGTTCCTGCGCTCGGGCGCGGAAATGGCCGAGATCTTCACGCGGTACCCGGGCGCGGTGCAGCGGGCGGCGTTGCTGGGCACGGAATGCGCGTTCGACCTGAGCCTGGTGGCGCCCGCGTTGCCGCCGTTCGACGTGCCGACGGGGCACACCGAGGCCACCTTCCTCCGCCAGGAGGTGATGAAGGGCGCCGCGCGCTGGTACGAGGGCAACGACGCCGCCCACCGCCAGCTCGAGCACGAGCTCCGGATCATCGAGGAACTCGGCTTCCCCGGCTACTTCCTGATCGTCTGGGACATCGTGGAGTTCTGCCGGAAGAACAACATCTACTGCCAGGGCCGCGGTTCGGCGGCGAACTCGGCGGTCTGCTTCGCGCTCGGGATCACCAAGGTCGACTCGGTGAAGTGGAAGCTGTTGTTCGAGCGCTTCCTCGCGCCGGACCGCGACGGCTACCCCGACATCGACCTGGACATCGAATCCGGTCGGCGGGAGGAGGTGATCCAGCATGTGTACAAGAAGTACGGCAGGTTGTGCACCGCCCAGGTGGCGAACGTGATCACCTACCGCTCGCGCTCGGCGGTCCGCGACGCCGCCCGCGCGCTCGGGTTCTCGCCCGGCCAGCAGGACGCCTGGAGCAAGCAGCTCGACCGCTGGGGCCCATTGAAGTCCACAAAGGACGATCACGACCACGACATCCCGGACGAGGTGCTCGCGCTGGCCGACGACCTCGAAGGCTTCCCCCGGCACCTGGGCATCCACTCCGGCGGCATGGTCATCTGCGACCGCCCGGTGAGCGAGGTGTGCCCGATCGAATGGGCACGGATGGCCGATCGCAGCGTGCTGCAGTGGGAGAAGGACGACTGTGCCGCGGTCGGCCTGGTCAAGTTCGACCTGCTCGGCCTCGGCATGCTGTCCGCGTTGCACCACATGGTCGACCTGGTCGCCGAATTCGAAGGCGAGACCGTCGAACTCGGCGCGCTGGACCTGGAGGACAAGAAGGTCTACGAGATGCTGCAGCGCGCCGACGCGATCGGGGTGTTCCAAGTGGAGAGTCGTGCCCAGCTGGCGACGCTGCCGCGCCTGGCCCCGCGCAAGTTCTACGACCTGGCCGTCGAGGTCGCGCTGATCCGGCCCGGCCCGATCCAGGGCGGTTCGGTGCACCCGTTCATCCGCCGCTACACCGGCAAGGAGGAGTGGGACTTCGACCACCCGCTGCTGGCCAACGCGCTGGGCAAGACCTACGGCGTGCCGTTGTTCCAGGAGCAGATGATGCAGATCGCGCTGGACGTCGCCGGGTTCACCGCCGCCGAGGCCGACCAGTTGCGCCACGCGATGGGGTCGAAGCGCTCGGAGAAGCGGATGGAACAACTGCGGCAGCGCTTCTACGACGGAGCCGCGGCCAACGGCGTCGAGCGGGAGCTGGCCGCACGCATCTTCGGCAAGCTGCAGGCGTTCGCGAACTTCGGCTTCCCGGAAAGCCACGCGCTGAGCTTCGCCTACCTGGTCTTCGCCAGCGCCTACTTCAAGCTCTACCACCCGGCGGCCTTCTGCGCGGCGTTGTTGCGCGCGCAGCCGATGGGCTTCTACTCGCCGCAGTCGCTGGTCGCCGACGCGCGGCGGCACGGCGTGGTGGTGCTCGGGCCCGACGTGAACGCCAGCGACTGGCACGCCACGCTCGAACCCCACGGCGACAAGAACGCCCACGCCGTGCGCACCGGGCTGGCGACCATCCGGAACATCGGCGAGGACCTGGCGAAGGCGTTGGTCGCCGAGCGCGCGAGCGGTGGCCCGTTCGCGGACATGGCCGATGTGGCGCGCCGGGTCAAGCTGAAGACCCCGCAGGTGGAGTCGCTGGCCACGGCCGGTGCCTTCGGCTGCTTCGAGGCGGATCGGCGCAAGGCTCTCTGGGCCGCGGGCGCGGTGGCCGGCGAACGCCCGGAGAAACTGCCGGGCAGCGTGGTGGGCACGGCTGCCCCCGCGCTGCCCGGTATGGACGCGGTGGACCTGGCGGTGGCCGACGTCTGGGCCACCGGCATGTCGCCGGACAGCTTCCCGACGCAGTTCGCCCGCGAGCAGCTGGACGCGCTCGGCGCGCTGTCGGCCGGTGCGCTGCTGGGCGTCGAGCACGGCACGCGGGTGCTCGCCGGGGGCGCGGTCACCCACCGGCAGCGCCCGGCCACCGCGGGCGGCATCACCTTCATCAACCTCGAGGACGAGACCGGCATGATCAACGTGGTCTGCTCGGCCGGGTTGTGGCGGCGCTACCACCGGATCGCGCGCGACAGCTCGACGTTGCTCGTGCGCGGGGTGGTCGAACGCGCGGACGGGGTGGTGAACCTGATCGCCGATCGCCTGCAGCGGCTGCAGTTGCGCATTCCCGCCCAGTCACGGGATTTCCGTTGACGCGGCCGGGCGGTCCCGGCCTGCGGGCGTTCTGCGAAGCTGGTGCCGTGGACGACGAAATCGAGACGGAAACCGGCGAGGACTACCGCGACGCCGTGCTGCCGAGGGCGAACTGGGAGCGCCGCCGGTTCGTCGGCTGCGACTTCACCGAGGCCGACCTGCGCGGCCTGGTGACTCAGGGCTGCACCTTCGACGAGTGCGACTTCACCAAGGCCGACCTCGGGGAATCCCGGCACACCGCCTCGGCGTTCCGGTCCTGCGTGTTCGACCGGACGGTGCTCGCCGACACCACCTGGGAGAGCTGCTCGCTGCTCGGATCTTCGTTCACCGAGTGCCGCATGCGCCCGATTTCGTTGAAGGAGTGCGATTTCACGCTCGCGTCACTGGGTGGCGCGCGGTTCGCGAAGGTCGTGCTCGCCGGATTGCGCTTCCGCGAGGCCAACTTCCTCGACGCCGACCTGACCGGCGCGGACCTCTCCGGCGCCGACCTGTCCGGCGCGCGGCTCGCCGGGGCGAAACTGGACGGCGCCGACCTGCGTGGGGCGAAGCTCGAAGCCCGTGAACTCCGGCAGGCGAACCTCGCCGGGGCGCGGGTGGACGTCGACACCGCGCTCGCCTTCGCCGCCGCATACGGCTTGCTGGTGACCTGAAAGGGGCGCTCCAATGCTATGAGTGGGGCATTACTAGCAATCAACGCAAGTAATGCCCCACTCCTAGCAATCGAAGGGGCTCAGTCGACCGGTGGTTCGCCCGGGTCCAGCTCGATGAGGTCTCCCTCGTTGAGCAGCTCCTCGACCGACGCGGGCAGCAGGTACGCCGCGCCACCACCGGGCTGGTTGAACCACGGGATGGCGATCCCGGCCAGCGCCTCGAGCGGCCGCTGCACGCGGTACACGTGGTACGGCCGGTTGACCCACTCCGGCACCAGCGAACGCTCCTCGAACGGCGTGCCCGCCACGTAGGTCAGGTTGCCGTTCGGGCCGCCGAACCGGTCCAGCTCACTGCCCGCGGGCAGCTCACGCAGTTCCTTGCCGCGGAACAGGGTCAGCGGCGGTTCACCGGCGAGCGGCTTGATCGGCCACTGCTGACCACCGGCACCACCGCCACTGCCGCCCGCGGAAGCCGGTTCCTCCTGACGGGGGGCCGGGCGCGGTGGCGTGGGAGCCGGGCGCGGCGGCTCGACCGGCGGGATCGGCACCTGCTGGGTGGGCGCGGGCTCCGGCGGCCGGGCCGGGGGAGCCTGCCGCGTCGGCGGCGCCACCTCGGGCGTCGGCGTCAGCTTCGTCATCAGGCCGGGGCCGCCCTGGTCGCCGTCGAGCAGCGCGCCGACCGGGGCCGGGGCGTTGCGGGGCGGCGGCTGCTGGCGGAACGGCTGCTGCGGCGGCTCCGGCGGTTCCTCCCGCACCTGCACCGGCGCGACCACCTGGGTCGGCGGCGCGGCCGGGGGCGGCGGGGGCGGTGGGGGCTGCTGCGGGGGCGCGACCGGCGGCGGCTGTGGTGCCGGGGCCGACTGCGCCTGCGGACGGCCGTTGAGCAGCAGCTTGCCGAGCATGAACGCGGCCGCGTCGTCGGCGTCGCCGAACACGGCCGGGTTGGTCAGGTCGCCGTCGTACCAGCCGACCCGCCAGCCCGCGTCGATGCGCTCCAGGCTCCAGCCGCGGTCGGCGGGCTCGCCGATCCGGTACGCCTCGTCCGGGATGCGCAGCTCGTCCAGCTTGTCCTGCAGCTGGTCGAGCACCGGGTCGCCGTGGTCGACCGGCTCCGGCTCCTCCACCGGCGGCGGGCCGCCGGGGGCGATCGGCGTCATCGCGACCTGGGTGGGCGCGGCGGCCGCGGGCACCGGGTCGGGCTTGGGCGCCGGGGTGAACCGGGTCGCCTGGTCCGGCCCGGCCGGCACGAACTCGTCCTCGTCGTCCGGATCGGCCTGGTGCGCGGCGTGCGAACCCGACTCCGGCTCGTCGAAGCCCTGCGGACGGCCGCCGTAGCCGTCGTGGTCCGGCTCCGGGTACGCGTGTGGCTCGGTCGCGTACTGCTCCTGGTGCTGCGGCGCCTTTTCCTCGTACTCGTCGTCGTAGGCGGCCTGGTCGTAGGACGACTGGTCGTAGGCGGCCTCGGTGTAGGGCTGCTGCGCGTGCTCGTCGAACTGCTCGAACTGCGACTCCGGCTCCGGCGGCGCGGCCTGCGCGGGCGGCGGGGCCACCGGGGCCGGCGGTCCGACCGGCGGCGGGCTGGCGGGCGCGCCGGGGCGCTGCGGCGGGCCGCTGCGCTGAACGTACCCGGCCGCGGCCTGGCGGGCGGGCTCCGGCACCTCCGGCACGGTGAAGCCGTTCTGGTGGATGTGCTCGATCAGGTCCTGCTCCGGCGAGACGCCGTAGGTGCGCAGGTAGTAGTTGACCGCGGCGGGCCAGATCCAGGTGCCGTCGCTGTGGAAGGCGATCGGCACGGCGGCCTCGGGCACCTCGGCGAGGCGGTCGGTGTCGTACCCGCGGCCGGGCACCACCACCGGGGCCTGGTCCAGGTACTCGAGCAGCCGGTCCTGCTCCTCGTGCTCGAGGTCGGGCCGGGTGATCACCGGGTGGCCGCCAGGGTCGGTGCCGTCGAAGACCCTGGCGATGCGGAAGCGCGGGCCGGGGCGCTCGGGGCCGAGGCCGGACATCCGGCGCATCAGCCATTCGGGGATGTTCTCCTCGGCGCGCGGGAACATCCGCAGCTCGTCCGCGTAGGCCTGAGGTGGCGGCATCAGGTCCCACGACGGCTCGTCGCGGTCGTACTCGAGGTTGTAGCTGGACGGGTGGTCCAGCTGGTAGCGGGCGTTGAACCAGGTACCGCGGCCGTCGCGGTACATGCCCCCGCGCAGCCTGCCGAACAGGGTGGCGATGTCATGGGTGGCCACCCACTCGCGCGAATCACCGTCGGCGGTGACGATCTCCCCGGTCAGCTCGTGGTACCGGCCCACGGCGCGATACTCGGCGGTGACACGCTGCCAGTCACGCGGGGCGGCACGCAGGAGCGCCAGGCCGATCTGCTTGACCAGGGTGTCCTGCTCGGTTGCGTTCAGCTGGGTCGTCGGTTGAGCCACCCCGACATTTTGACTGGTCCGCTCCGGCAATGCACGGCACATGTGACTAAAGGACCCCACCACCAGCTCACGCGGCTTTTCGGCCTCGCCCATCCGGGGGTGGCTGAGGTGAGGATCACCGGTCCGCGCGGGCCCTCCGGCGGCACACTGGCACTGATGAGCACCGCGAGCCAGGCCCCCGAAGTCGCCGAGCCCACCGGAAGCGCACCCTCCGTCGCCGCCAAGGTACTCGGAGTGAGCCTGGCGGTGGTCTCCGGTGTCGCGATGGCGGTGCAGGGCCGGATCAACGGCCAGCTCGGCGTCGAACTCGGTGACCCGATGCTGGCCGCGGTCGTCTCCTTCGGCGGCGGGCTGATCCTGCTGTTCGCCGCGCTGCCGTTCGCTCCCAAGATGCGCGCGGGCCTCGGGAAGCTCCGCGACGCCGTCCGCGAGGGCACGCTGCGGCCGTGGCACTGCCTCGGTGGGCTGGCCGGCGCGATGTTCGTGGCCGGGCAGGCGCTGGTCGTGGTGGCGATCGGCGTGGCGATGTTCACCGTCGGCGTGGTCGCCGGGCAGACGGTGAGCAGCCTCGCGGTGGACCGCGCCGGCCTCGGCCCGGCCGGTCCGCGCCCGCTGACCTGGCCGCGCGTGGCCGGTGCCGTGCTCACCCTGGTGGCGGTGGTCGGCTCGGTGGCGGGCGGCATCGGCGAAACCGGCGCCGGTGAGCTGTGGCTGATGCTGCTGCCGCTGGTCGCGGGCTGCTGCGTGGCGGTGCAGCAGGCGGTCAACGGTCGCGTCGGCGCGGCGTCGGGCAGCGCGCTGACCGCGACGCTGGGCAACTTCACCGTCGGCTTCGTCGCGTTGGTGCTCGCGTGGCTGATCTCACTGCTCGTGCGCGGCGGCCCGACCGGCCTGCCGTCGAACCCGCTGCTCTACGCGGGCGGGATCGTCGGCATCCTGTTCATCTCGATCGCCTCACTGGTGGTCAAGTGGACCGGGGTGCTGCTGCTCGGCCTGGCCGCGATCGCCGGTCAGCTGATCGGGGCCCTGCTGCTCGACCTGCTGGCGCCCGCGCACGGCGAGCGGCTGGCGCCCGAGACGGTCGGCGGGGTGGCGCTGGCGCTGGTGGCGATCGGCATCGCCGCGTTCGGCGGCAGGCGGCGCCGAACCCGTCCCGGCCGCCGTTTGCCACAATGAAGCCCGTGACGGCGACGGTTCTCGACGGCAAAGCGACCAAGGACGCGATCTTCGACGAGCTCAAGCCGCGGGTCGCGGCGCTCGCCGAGCGCGGCATCACCCCGGGGCTGGCCACCGTGCTGGTCGGCGACGACCCCGGCTCGCACTGGTACGTCAAGGCGAAGCACGCCGACAGCGCCAAGGTCGGGGTCAACTCGATCCGGCGCGACCTGCCAGCCGACATCACCCAGGACAAGCTCGAATCGGTCATCGACGAGCTGAACGCCGACCCGGCGTGCACCGGCTACATCGTGCAGATGCCGCTGCCGAAGCACTTGGACACCGGCGCCATCCTCGAGCGGATCGACCCGGACAAGGACGCCGACGGCCTCGCCCCGGTCAGCCTCGGCAGGCTCGTGCTCGGCGAGACCGCGCCGCTTCCGTGCACCCCGCTGGGCATCGTGGAACTGCTGCGCCGCTACGACGTGCCGCTGGACGGCGCCAGGGTGACGGTGATCGGCCGCGGGATCACCGTGGGCAGGCCGCTGGGCCTGCTGCTCACCCGCCGCAGCGAGAACTCGACGGTGACGCTCTGCCACACCGGCACCCGCGACCTGGCCGCCGAGGTCAGGCGCGCGGACATCGTGGTGGCCGCGGCGGGCGTGCCGGGCATCATCACGCCGGAGATGGTCAAGCCGGGTGCCGCGGTGCTCGACGTTGGCGTGTCCAGGGTCGACGGCAAGATCGCCGGTGACCTGGCGGCCGGGGTCGAGGAGGTGGCCGGGTTCATCTCGCCGAACCCCGGCGGCGTCGGCCCGATGACCAGGGCGATGCTGATCAGCAACGTGGTGGAAGCCGCCGAACGGGCCGCGCGGTGACCACGGTGACCGCGCCGGCGCCACCACCCCGCAAGGACCGCCGGTCGTGGCTGGTGCACCTGCCCTTCGCCGTGGTGATGGCGGTGGTCGCGCTGGCCGCGCTGCGGATCGGGATGTACCACTGGCGCCAGGGCGCGGCCCTGATCGGCGGCGCGCTGCTGACCGCCGCGGTGCTGCGCGGGGTGCTCTCGGACACCCGCGCCGGGCTGCTGGCCATCCGCGGCAAGGCCGTCGACGTGATCACCTACTCCGCCTTCGCCACGCTCATCCTCTTCGTGGCGCTGACCATCACGCGCGGCCCGGGCGTCTGACTTTCGTCCACCCCCTTCTCCGTCGGAAGACGGACGACACCGGGGCCCCGGTCCGGCCACGATGAGCCGATGACCAGGACGAGGAGCTTCGCCGCCGCGCTGACCGGGGTGCTGGCGATGGCACTGGTGACGGCACCCGCTGCCGCCGCCGGGCCGTCACTGGCGTGGGGGCCGTGCACCGAGCCGGGGCTCGAGCGGTACCAGTGCGCGACCGCCGGAGTCCCGCTCGACCACGCGCACCCGGACGGGCCCGAGCTCGGGCTTTCCGTGGTGCGCCAGCCCGCCAAGGACCCGGCGCGCCGCATCGGCACGCTGTTCCTCGCGGTGGGCGGGCCCGGCGGGTCGGGGGTGGATTCGGCGAAGGGGCGCGAGCTGGCTCGGGGTGAGCTCGCGGACCGGTTCGACGTGGTGACCTTCGACCAGCGCGGGATCGGGCGCAGCGGCCAGGTCCGCTGCTTCGCCTCGGCCGGGGAGCAGGAGGATTTCTGGGCTGAGGCAAGGATTCCACCGGCGAACCGCGAGGAGGAGCGGGCCGCCGAGGACTTCAGCCGGGCCTACGCGAGGACGTGCGCCGAACACGGCGGTGAGCTGCTCGACCACCTCACCACCGCGGACGCCGCGCGGGATCTGGACTGGCTGCGCGAAGCCGTCGGGGACGAGCAGTTGACCTATTCGGGTGGGTCGTACGCCAGTTACCTGGGGGAGGTCTACGGCGCGATGTTCCCGGGGCGGGTCCGCGCGCTGCAGCTCATCTCGATGATGGACCCGGAGGGCTACACGAACCGCACCACCGCGACGCTGCTCGAGCGGTCGGCGGGGACCGAGGACGTGCTGCGGGAGTTCGGCAGGTTGTGCGACTCGGCGGGACCGCGGTGCGTGATCTCGGGGAACGCGCTGGGCCGCAACGCCGCCGTGCTGGAGCGGCTCGAGCAGGGCCCGATCCTCGTGGGCGGCACGTATCCGGTGCAGTACCGCGACCTCGTGCCGATCCAGGCGAGCCTGCTGTACGAGACGCAGTACGGGTGGCCCGCGTTCGCCCACCTGGTCCACGAGCTGGAGCGCGGGGAGCAGGGGAACCCGGCCGTGGTCGCGGAGATCCTGAGAGGGATGGCGTTCCGGCTGGACTTCCTCGACTCGTACGTCTCGATCACCTGCGCCGACGTGCGGGTGCCGCCGGTGCCGGGGGTGTGGCCGCGGGTGGGCGAGGCCTTCGAGGCGGTTTCACCGCACTACGGGCGGAGCTGGTGGTACCAGGTGCAGCCGTGTGCTTCGTGGCCACCGTCGCCGCAGCGGTACACCGGACCGTGGCGCCTGCACTCCGCGACGCCCGCGCTCCTGATCAACAACCGCCACGACCCGGTGACCCCGTTGTCCTACGCCGAGAAGGCCCGGCACCTGCTGGGCAACGCGCACCTGCTCGTCGTCGAAGGCCACGGGCACACCCCGACCGGCCCCTGCGTCGACGAAGCCCGCACCCGCTACCTGGTCGACCTGCAACTGCCGTCGACCACCACCTGCGAGACACCCACCCAGCCGTTCCCGCCCGCTTAGGCGTTGTCCGAGAAGTCACGGTCGCGCTCTGCGCCGGGCAGCCAATGCTATGAGTGGGGCATTACTTGCGCCCTCCCGTCGCCCGCCGCCACCCTCAACGGAGCTGCGCGCTGTCTTGGAATGCAAGTAATGCCCCACTCATAGCAATCGAAGTCGACCGGACAGCACTTAGGCGGGAACGGGCGCCGGGGTGGAGTGCTCGCGGCGGTCCAGCAGGCCGGAGACCACGGCGATGCTCAGGCCGACCACGGCCAGCGAGGCACCCACCCAGTTCGGTGCCACCAGGCCCAGGCCACCGGCGATGACCAGGCCGCCCAGGTAGGCGCCGATCGAGTTGGCGATGTTGAACGCCGACTGCACCGCGGCCGAGACCAGCGAGGGCGTGCCACCGGCCTTCTCCATGATCCGCGCCTGCAGCATCGGGCCGATCATGAACCCGGCCACGCCGATGCCGAACACGGTGATCGCCGCGCCGACCTTGCCCTGCGCGGTCACGGTGAACACGGCCAGCACCGCGGCGAGCGCGGTCAGCGCCACGTACAGGCTCGGCATCAGCGCCCGGTCGGCCAGCCGGCCGCCGAGCAGGTTGCCCAGCGTCATGCCGAGCCCGGCCAGCGACAGCAGCAGCGTCACGTCACCCGGCGCGTACCCGGCGACGTCGGTCAGCATCGGCGCGATGTAGGACAGGCAGGCGAACACACCGCCGAGGCCGAAGGTGACGATGGCCAGCGCGAACCACACCTGCGGGCGGCGGAAGGCACCCAGCTCGCCCTTCAGCGAGTTCTCGGCGGGCTTGCCCTGGTGCGGCACCAGCTTCTGGATGGCCGCCATCGCGACCAGGCCGATCACCGCGACCACGCCGAAGGTGGCGCGCCAGCCGACCTGCTGGCCGAGCAGCGTGCCCAACGGCACGCCGATCACGTTGGCCAGCGTCAGCCCGAGGAACATCATCGACACCGCCTTGGCGCGGTTCTGCTTGCCGACCAGGCTGGAGGCGACCACGGCACCGGCGCCGAAGAAGGCACCGTGCGGCAGGCCGGCCAGGAAGCGGAAGACCACGCCCCACTCGTGGTTGGGCGACAGCGCGAAGAGCAGGTTGCCGACGGTGAACATCGCCATCATGGCGAGCAGCATCGTCTTGCGGGGCAGCCGCACCGCGACCGCGGTGAGCAGGGGCGCGCCGATCACCACCCCGAGCGCGTAACCCGAGATCAGGTGGCCTGCCTCCGGGATGGAAACCCCGAAGTCGGCGGCCGTCTCGGGCAGCACGCCCATCATGACGAACTCGGTGGTGCCGATGCCGAAGGCACCGATGGCGAGCGCGAGCAGCGCGATGGGCACGGTTCTCCTCTCGGGAAGCAAGGGCGACTGCATCGATACAGTCGACGGACAGCAAAAAAGACAGCTCAGCGCGGACCCCGGCATCGCTGATCTGTCCTGCGTCCAGTTCAACCGAAAACGGCGCGGAAGTCATCCCGATATCGGGTGAGCCTGCCCACGATGATCGGGATCACTCAGTCCACAGTGGACTCTTATTACCGCGGTGCGCAGAGGATCCCGTTGAGCAGTCCGGGAAAGAGTGCGTCGAGGTCTTCGAGGCGCAGGGAGTTGTAACGCGCGGTGCCCTGCTGTCTGCCCATGATCACGCCCGCTTCACGCAGCGTGCGGAGGTGGTGGGTGAGCGTCGACTTGCTCACCGTCACGTCGAGGTTGCCGCAGGCGATCTCACCGGTTTCGGCGGCGGCCAGCTGGCGGACGATCCGCAGCCGCACCGGATCGGCCAGCGCGTGCAGCACCGACTCGATGCGGATCTCGTCGCGCTCCGGATAGGTGTAGGCCGGCGCTGTCTCGGTGGGCATGTCCCGGATTGTACGACCTGCTTCAAACCACTGGACAGCCATAGTACGGTGAGCATCGAACTACGACGGATTTCGAACAAAGGTAGAGCATGCCGGACTCCTCCCGCCGGACCTACGTACTCGCGCTCGGCGCCTTCTCGGTGGGGACCAGCGCGTACGTGGTGGCCGGGCTGCTGCCCGCACTGGTCAGCGCGCTGCACGTGTCCACCGCCGCGGCCGCCCAGCTGGTCACCGCCTTCGCCATCGCCTACGCGATCGGCGCGCCCCTGCTCTCCGCGCTGACCAGCCAGTGGGAACGCCGGAAGCTGCTGGTCGTCGCGCTCACCGTGACCGCGGCAGGCAACTTCCTCGCCGCGCTGGTCACCGACTACCCGCTGCTGTTCGCCGCGCGGGTGGTCACCGCGATCGGCGCCGCCGTGTACACGCCGGTGGCCAGCGCGGTCGCGGCGGAACTGACCCCGCCGGAACGCCGCGGGCGGGCGGTCGCGCTGGTGTTCGGCGGGCTGACCGTGGCCACCATCCTCGGCGTGCCGCTGGGCAGCCTGATGTCGCAACACGGGGGTTACCGGCTGGTGTTCGCGCTGGTCGGCGTGGTCGCGCTGCTCGGCGCGGTGGCGGTGCGGTGGATGCTGCCGTCGGTGGCGCCGCAGCCGCCGGTGCCGTTCCTGGCGCGGTTCACCGTGGCGAAGGACCCGCGGGTGCTGGCGTTGCTCGGCGCGACCGCGCTCGGCTGCCTCGGCGCGTTCACCGTCTACACGTTCATCACGCCGCTGCTCGCGGAGACCGCGGGCGTGCACGGCACGCTGGTCAGCGTCCTGCTGTTCGCCTATGGCGCGGGCGGGGTGCTGGGCAACTCGGTCGGCGGGCGGATCACCGACCGCTGGGGTTCGCGGCGGCCGCTGATCGCGGTGATGAGCGCGATGACGCTGACGCTGGCGGTCATGCCGTTCACCGCGACCACGGTGGCCGGTGCCGCGGTGACGTTGTTCGTCTGGGGCCTGTCCACCTGGTCGGTGAACCCGCCGATCCAGCACCGCCTGATCGACGTCGCCGGGCCGTCGGCGGGGCTGGCGCTGTCGCTGAACGCGTCGGCGATCTACCTGGGCGTCGGGCTGGCGGGGGTCGCGGGCGGGGTGGTCACCCGGTACGGCGGGCTGACCCTGCTGCCGACGGTGGCCGCGGTGCTGACCGTGTGCGCCGGTTCGCTGGCGATGCTGGCCTGGCGTCGGCGGGCCGTTGTCGCCCCGCCGGTGCCCGCCGCTGTGGGATGATGGGGGACATGCTGAATCTTGGAGGCGGTTCGCCTCAGCTCCGTTGAGCCCGTCGATCCGGGTGCGCACCCCCGGAGAACTGCGGGCCGCGCGCCGGCGTCGCGCGCACCGGTGCTGGGGACATCTGCTGGCTGCGCCCCTGTGGCCGTTGCACGGCGCGAATCTGGGCACACTGCTGAGAACCTGCGATGCCGTGGGCGCCTGCCTCGCGGTACCGCGCTTTCCCTGGGTGCCCGAAGCCCTGCGCCGCGGGAACACCCTGCGGCAACCGGCTTGCGTGCACTGGGTGCACGACCCGCTGGGGTGGCTGGCGCGGGAACGTGAGGCGGGCAGCGCGGTCGTCGGCGTCGAGCTGGCGGACGAGTCGATCCGGCTGGCCGATCTGCCCGCCGCCCGTGGCCGCACGGTCGTGGTGCTGGGGCACGAGCAGCAGGGCGTGCCACCCGAGGCGCTCGAACTGCTCGACACCGTGGTGGAGATCCCGATGGTGGGCACGGGCAGCAGCCTCAACGTGGCGGTCGCGGGCAGCCTGGTGCTCTACAAACTGGCCGGATTGGTGTGACCACTAGGCTTGGCGGGGTGGCTGAGGTGCTCGCGGAAGTCGACGGGGTCTGCGGTCAGCTCGTGCTGCGCCGGGCGGGCGCGGATTTCGAGGTGATCGCCAACGGGGTGTTCCTGATGGACACCCGCAACGGGGAATCGGAGCGGTTGCTGGTCTCGGTGGCCGCGGACCTGGTGCCGGGCCGGGCGCGCATGCTGATCGGCGGGCTGGGCGTCGGCTACTCGCTACGGGCCGCGCTGGACCACCCGGGCGTCGGGGACATCGTCGTCGTCGAGCGGGAGCCCGCCGTGATCGACTGGAACCGCACGGGCCCCCTGCGCGCCGTCCACGGCGACGCCCTTTCCGACCCGCGGGTCACCGTCGTCGAAGCCGACCTCGTGCGCTGGCTGCGGGAGACCACGGACCGCTTCGACGCCCTGTGCCTGGACATCGACAACGGTCCCCAATGGACGGTCACCGCCGGCAACGCCACGCTCTACAGCGCGGCCGGCCTGGACACCCTGGCCGACCGCCTACGCCCGGGCGGGGTGCTGGCCGTGTGGAGCGCCGAAGCCAGCGACGAGTTCACCGCCAGCCTGCAGGACCGCTTCAACGAGGTGCGGGTCCTGGAAATCCCCGTCCCCCGAGGCGAACCCGACGTCGTGTGGATCGCCCGCGTCTGAGCGCGGAGCGCCACCCCCGACAAAACCGGATTCGTGTCAGGATCTGGTCATGACGCGCCAACTTCGCCTCACCGGGGACGCCGCGGCGGACAAGCTGCTCTCCGACGACCCGTTCGCCCTGCTCACGGGCATGTTGCTGGACCAGCAGATCGCCATGGAGGTCGCCTTCATCGGCCCGCGGAAGATCGCCGATCGGATGGACGGCTTCAGTGTCACGAAGATCGCCGAAGCCGACCTGGACGAGTTCGTCGAGCTCTGCGTGGAGAAGCCGGCGATCCACCGCTACGGCGGTTCGATGGCCAAGCGCGTGCACGCGCTGGCCCAGCACATCGTCGAGGACTACGACGGCAAGACCGACGCCATTTGGAAGAAGGGCAAGCCCGACGGCAAGGAGGTGCTCAAGCGGCTCAAGGCGCTGCCCGGTTTCGGCGACCAGAAGGCGCGCATCTTCCTGGCCCTGCTCGGAAAACAACGCGGCGTGCGGCCGGAGGGCTGGCGCGAGGCCGCCGGTGCCTACGGCGAAGAGGGCTCACACCGCTCGATCGCCGACGTCACCAGTCCCGAATCGCTGGCCGAAGTGCGCGCGTTCAAAAAGGCCACCAAAGCCGCCGGTAACAAGACCGGCTGAAACGAGCGTGTGCGCGTAACACTGCCCGTGCGTTCCCCGACTCTCAGGCCAGTTGATCGGCCAGAAGGGTGGAAGTGCGCATGTCGACCGAGGTTCAGTACGGCGTCCTGCCGCCAGTGCCGCAGCAGCAACGACGATTCTCGTGGCTCACTTTCGCCGTGGGAACAATTTTCGGCGCCGTACTGCTCGGCGGTACGTGGGGATTGGTCGCCATCGCGAGTTCGACGGTCAAACCCGATTCGTTTTCCCTGCGTGGCTCGATGACGTTGTACGACACGAAGTCGGCGGTGAACGGTTGCCTGGGTTCCGGTGGTTACTCGGATATCCACACGGGCGCTTCGGTCACTGTTTATGGGGCCTCGGGCAGCGTGGTGGGCAATGGGCACCTCGGACCGGGAAAGAGCGCCACCTCAGGCTCCTGCGCTTACTCGCTCCTGGTCGAGAACGTGCCGGAAGGCGAGAAGTTCTACCAGGTAGAGGTAAGTCACCGCGGCAAGATCACGGTGACCGCGGAGAACGCGAAGGCCGGGCTGGTCGCGTTGTCCCTCGGCGACTGAGTCTACAACGACGGCAGCGGGCGGCGGCCCGCGAAGCCGAGGTCGGCGCGGTGGTACCAGGTCAGCCCCTCGTCGCCTTCGAGCCAGCAGAGCAGGACCGGCACGCCGTCCAGGTCCGCGGGGAAGTCGATGAGCAGCGGCGCGAAGCCCTTCAGCTCGGCGCCCGTCTCCTGGATCGTGCTCATCAGCTCGTCCAGCCGCGCCTGCGCCGCCTTCAGCTCGGGCAGGCCGCCGAGGCGCGTCGGGGAGCCTTCCGGGGTCAGTGACGCGGCCAGTTCCGCCGCGTCGGCGCGCAGCGCGACCAGCTCCGCGATGCAGGGCTTCAACTGCTCGAGTTCAGCTCGCGCTTCCGGCACCGTGAACAGTCCCATGAGCAGAGGGTGCCACGCCCCGCCGCCGCGCGATCGCCGCCCCGACGCCGGTGCCCACCAGGACCATCCCGACGATGAGCACCAGCGGGGTGAGCCCGAGCGTGCCGTGCCCGGGACCATCAGCTCCATCGTCGTCCGCTGCTCTCGCAGTCCACCCTCGCTGACCAGGTGCAATGCGATCGGCGTGAGCACCCTGGGCAACGTCCGGGTGGTGGGTGGGTAGTTGACGGCCGTGGTGGTACCTCCGGCGAGCGGGCAGTTGGCGGGTCCGGGCGAGCACTGGTTATATGCCAAGCGAGCGGGCCCGGCGTTGGCATTACCGCTGAGTAACCAGGGTGCGGCCACACCCCGCCCAGATTTACCAGTACGCTTGTACCGCTACCACGAGACGTGCAAAGAGACGCGAAGACCCGCGAGAGGAGCCCCGCTGCTCATGGCCAAGATCAAGGTCGAGGGGACCGTCGTCGAACTCGACGGCGACGAGATGACCCGCATCATCTGGCAGTTCATCAAGGACAAGCTGGTCCACCCCTACCTGGACCTCAACCTCGAGTACTACGACCTGGGCATCGAGGAGCGGGACCGCACCGACGACCAGATCACCGTCGACTCGGCCAACGCCATCAAGCGCCACGGCGTCGGCGTGAAGTGCGCCACCATCACCCCGGACGAGGCGCGGGTGGAGGAGTTCGGCCTGAAGAAGATGTGGCGGAGCCCGAACGGCACCATCCGCAACATCCTCGGTGGCGTGGTCTTCCGCGAGCCGATCATCATCCAGAACATCCCCCGGCTGGTACCGGGCTGGACCAAGCCGATCATCATCGGCCGCCACGCCCACGGCGACCAGTACAAGGCCACCGACTTCAAGGTTCCCGGCCCCGGCACGCTGACGATGACCTACACCCCGCAGGACGGCTCCGAGCCGATGGAGTTCGAGGTCGCCCAGTACCCGGAGGGTGGCGGCGTCGCGATCGGCATGTACAACTACCGCCGCTCGATCGAGGACTTCGCGCGCGCGTCGCTGCAGTACGGCCTCGACCGCGAGATGCCGGTCTACATGTCGACCAAGAACACCATCCTCAAGGCCTACGACGGCATGTTCAAGGACGTGTTCCAGGAGATCTTCGACGCCGAGTTCAAGGCCGACTTCGACGCCAAGGGCCTGACCTACGAGCACCGCCTGATCGACGACATGGTCGCCGCGGCGCTGAAGTGGGAGGGCGGCTACGTCTGGGCCTGCAAGAACTACGACGGTGACGTGCAGTCCGACACCGTGGCGCAGGGCTTCGGCTCGCTCGGCCTGATGACCTCGGTGCTGCGCACCCCGGACGGCCGGACCGTCGAGGCCGAGGCCGCGCACGGCACGGTCACCCGGCACTACCGCCAGCACCAGCAGGGCAAGCCGACCTCGACCAACCCGATCGCGTCCATCTACGCCTGGACCCGTGGCCTCGAGCACCGCGGCAAGCTGGACTCGAACGCCGAGCTGATCGGCTTCGCGAACAAGCTGGAGCAGGTCGTCATCGAGACCGTCGAGAGCGGCAAGATGACCAAGGACCTCGCGCTGCTGATCGGCAAGGACCAGCCGTTCCAGACCACCGAGGAGTTCCTCGCGACGCTGGACGAGAACCTGCAGAAGAAGGTCGCGCAGGGCTGACCCCACCGCCGACCACCCAGGGTGACCGACTGCTCACGGCATTGGCCTCCCTGGGTGGTTGTCCCGGTACGTCCTGTCTCTCGATCAACTCTCCGCTTACCCTGGTAGAGACCAGGTTTTGCGGGCGTTTTCGCGGGCACTGAGGAGCACCGGATGGTACTCGGCATACCCAAGAAGGTCCTGATCGCCATCGCGGTCGTCCTCGGCATCGGCATCATCTACGTGATGGGTGCGGACAAGCGCGCGTCCGAAGCCAGCGGCGGGGCCGGTCCCACCGGCTGCCGGATGGAGGTCACCGCCGACGTGCTCAACGTGCGGTCGGGGCCGGCCGAGAACGCCGCGATCGTCGGCAAGTTCAAGCAGGACGCCGAGACCGACGCCCTGCCGGTGGTGCAGAACGGGTTCCGCCAGATCGACGCGAACCGCTGGGCCGCCACCGAGTTCCTCAAGCCGCTGGCCGGCGCCAACTGCGGCTGATCACACCGTCACGGTGAGGCCTTCTTCGGCCAGCAGGATCTCGCCGTCGAAGACCTCGGCCGCTTCCGCGGCTGGGCGTTTCCGGTCGCTGCCCGGCCAGAAGTGCGTCAGCAGCAGTCTTTTCGCCCGCGCCCGTGCCGCCCAGGTGGCTGCTTCGGTCGCGGTCTCCACGTAGCGGGGTCGTTGGTTCGGCGACGGCCCTTGCAGCGTCGACTCCATGAGGTAGAGGTCGGCGTCCGCGCCGAGTTCGGCCAGGTCGGCCGACGGCCCGCTGTCGCCGGTGTAGGCCACCGTCACCCCCGGCAGGCTCAGCCGCACGCCCCAGTTCGGCACGTGGTGCGGCAGGCGCCAGGTGCGGACGGTGAACGGGCCCACCGAGGTGGTGGCCGCCAGGTCGTGGTGGTCGTACACCTGCTCCGGGGCCGGTTCCGGCTCGGCCGCCCGTACCACGTCCAGCACGTCCGGCGGGGAGTAGAGCGGCAGCTTGCCGTGGCCTTCGTAGTGGTGGATGCGGCCGAGCGCGGTCAGGTCCGCGCAGTGGTCGGGGTGGGCGTGCGTGATCACCACCGCGTCCACCGCGCCGTCCGGGCAGTGTTCGAGCAGCCGGGACACGGTGCCGTAGCCGAGGTCGAGCACCAGCCGGAAGTCCTCGTGGCGCAGCAGGAAGCCGCTGCACGCCCGCCCGGGTTCCGGCCACGCGCCGCAACTGCCGAGCACCGTCAATCGCACCATCCGCCGATCTTCGCAGGTGGGCTGTCACAAAACGGCGGGATCGGCGACTTCTGCGATATGAAAACCGTACAGACGACGGTGGCCACGCGGCGCACGCCCGAGGACGTCTACGCCTACCTCGCCGACTTCACGCACCAGGCGGAATGGCGGTTCGACGTGGTGACCTCGGAGCTGATCTCCGGCGAACCGGGGCAGGTCGGCGCGCGTTACCTGCAGCGGGTGCGGCCGGGGCGCAAGGAGTCCGAGAGCGAGGTCGAGCTGACCGAGGCGGACCGGCCCAGCGAGGTGGCCTTCCGCACGCTCGACCGCGGGCCGGTGACCGTCCGCGGGGCGTGGCACATCCGCAGCGCGCCGTCGGGCACCGAGGTGGTCTGCGACGTGGCGATCGAGACGAAGGGCGTGCTCAAGCTGTTCGAACCGCTGATGGGGCCGCAGCTGCGCAAGATCGCCGCGCGGTACGAGAGCGACCTCTCGGAGCGGCTCAACGCCTGAGTTGTCGGGGGTGGCGGGTAGCCTCCGGGCGTGCTCACCGTCTCCACTGTCAACGTCAACGGAATGCGTGCCGCGGCCAAGAAGGGGTTCGTCGAGTGGCTCGCCGCCACGAAGGCGGACGTGGTCGCCTGCCAGGAGGTGCGCGCGGAAACCGAGCTGCTGCCGGACGAGGTGCGTGCCCCGGCCGGGTGGCACGCGTTCCACGCGCCCTGCGAGGTCAAGGGCCGGGCCGGGGTGTCGCTGTACTCCCGTGCCGAGCCGGAGTCGGTGCGGATCGGCTTCGACGCGCCGGAGTTCGCCGAGAGCGGCCGGTACCTGGAGGCCACGTTCGCCGAGGTGGTGGTGGCCAGCCTGTACCTGCCCAGCGGGGACGTCGGCACGCCGCGCCAGGCGGAGAAGGAGCGGTTCATGGCCGCGTTCCTGCCGTACCTGGCCGAGCTGCGGGGCAAGGCCGAGGCGGACGGTCGCGAGGTGCTCGTGGTCGGTGACTGGAACATCGCGCACGCCGAGGTCGACCTGAAGAACTGGCGGACGAACCGGAAGAACTCGGGCTTCCTGCCGGAGGAGCGGGCCTGGCTGGGGCAGGTCTACTCGGAGGCCGGATACGCCGACGTACAGCGGAGGCTGGACCCGGAGGGGCCGGGCCCGTACACGTGGTGGTCGTACCGGGGGAAGGCCTTCGACAACGACGCGGGCTGGCGGATCGACCTGCACGTGGCGAGCCGGGGCCTGGCGGAGCGCTGCACTTCGATCCAAGTGGAACGCGCGGCTACGTACGAGGAGCGATGGTCGGACCACGCCCCGGTCACCGCCACCTACGACATCGGCTGAGGAGTGCACGCGGCGATCGAATGCCGTGGGCCTTCTTGGCTGGCCTTGACGCCCTGAGTGTGGAACTCGGACGTCTGAGTGTGGGGTTCGGCTTCCTGAGTGTGGAACTCGGATGCGCGGACGTGTAGTTCGGCTTCCTGAATGTGTGGTTCGGGTGCACGAGTGTGGGGTTCGGGGGGGGCGAATGCTGTGAGTGGGGCATTCCAAGCGTTCAACGCAAGTAATGCCCCACTCCGAGCGTTAGGAGACGCCGAGCAGGGTGGCGAGGGCGGAGATCAGGGCCTTCGAGGTGCTGGCGATGGTGGCGTCCAGGTATTCGGCGATCGGGGTGAGTTCGGCGGCGGAGGCCGAGCCGCTCAGGGTCAGGGCGGCGAGGGGGACGGTGGCGCCGACGGCGAGGCCGCGCAGGGTCCAGCGGTGGGCGGTGCTCCGGCGGGAGGTGCTCATACTCTCGTCCTCTCTGGGGCGGGGTCCGGCGAGCGGTCTTGCTCGTCCGAACAGCAGCATGGGCACGGCCATCCGGCGCAATCAAGGCGCGTAACCGGCACTTAGTGATCATGAAACGCGGGCCCCGGCACCCGGGTGAACGGCGTTAACGAATTCGACATCCCCGTGGGTGGTTTGCGAGTGTGCCGGGGTGGACGAACTCCTGATCGAGCGCACGCCCCTCCCGGACGGACTGCCGTCGCGGCTGGTGGGGCAGCTCACCTTCCTCGCCGAGGCCGACAAGCTCAAGACCGTGCTCCGCCAGTCCCCGCTGGCCGCCGCCGAGCGGCGCGAGAACGACGCCGAGCACTCCTGGCACCTCGCGCTGATGGTCGCCGTGCTCGCCGAACACGCCGACGAACCGATCGACCTCGGGCACACCATCCAGCTCGTGGTGGTCCACGACCTCGTCGAGATCTACGCCGGGGACACCCCGCTCTACGACGACGGCGGCCGAGAAAGTCAGCAGGAACGCGAAGAAGCCGCGGCCGAAAAGCTTTTCGGGCTGCTCCCCGACGACCAGGCGGTCCATTTCCGCGCACTCTGGGACGAATTCGAAACCCGCGGAACCCCGGAAGCCAGGTTCGCCAAAGCGATGGACCGCATGCAGCCGCTGTTGCTGAACTGGCTCGCGAAAGGCGGCACCTGGCAGACGCCGGGCGTGACCGCCGCGACCGTGCGCGAACGCAAGGCCGTGATCGGCGACGCGTCCGCGGAACTGTGGTCGGCGGCGGCCACGCTCATCGGCGAAGGCGAGCGGCGCGGCTGGGTCGCTCCGTCTACTTAGGACTCGATGCGGGTGTAGGTGAGCACCAGCACCCCCGATTCGAAGGCCTCGTGCCGGGCCAGGTGGTACCGCTCGGGCCGGAATTCCCCGCCGAACATCGGCATTCCGGCCCCGGCGACCACCGGGTGCATCTTCACCACGAGTTCGTCGATCTCGTCCCGCAGCGCGTTCGCCAGCGTCGCCCCGCCGACGAGCCAGAGCTTCTGCCCGGCTTCGCGCTTGAGTTCGCGCACCTTTTCCACCGGATCGGTGGCGACCAGTTCCACCTTGCCGCGCGCCTCGGTCATGGTGGTCGAGAAAACGACGTGGCGCAGGTGCTCGTAGGCGTCGTCGAGCCCGGCGGCGAGGCCGACCTCATAGGATCTGCGCCCTTCCAGCACCGTGTCGAATTCCTTGTTCGGCACGTCCTCGAGGCCGAACACCGGGCGCGCCACCGTCGGGATCATTTCCGGGTAGTCGCGCAGGAGGGCGGCGTTGTGGTCGCCCTCGTTGACGAAGAAGCCCGGCGTGTTCGTCGGGTCGCCGCCGCCGGCCTCGGCGATGAAGCCGTCGATCGACGTGGCCACCAGGTAGGTCAGTTTTCGCATGGGGTTCCCCTCTTCGTCTGTAACCACTCTGACTGTAGTACTTCAAACGGAGTGGTCGCAAGGGGCGGGTTCGGTCACTCAGCGGAACTCGCTACGCTCACGTTCGAAGTTGAGCGGAAGACACCGGGCTTGACACGCTCGGTAGCTTTTTGACCATCAACACGGCAAGCGTCCCTCGTTCGGGGCAGCATTCGTCGCAGGAGGCACTCCGGTGCGCAACTCTTTGCCCGGCCTGATGCGGTCCGTCACGCGTCTGGCCGCCGTTACGGTCACCCTGGTGACCGGCTTGCTCTTCGGGGCACTCGGTATGGCGAACGCCGCCGCCGCGCGGCCGGAGCCGGAGGCGATGACCTTCGGCGTGCTCGGCCCCGTCGGCCTGGTGGCCGTGGTGTTCGGCGTGCTCGGCATGGCGGCCGGGGTGCTCCGGCAGCGGAAGAAGGCCAGGGCGGCGGCCGAGCAGGCCGAAGCGGCGCCGGTCGAGCCGCCCGCGCTGACCCCCACCCGGTCGCCGCACTGACCCGCGTTTATTCCCGTTCACCGGAGTCTTCTCTCACAGCGGAAGCCCTTACCGGGCGTGCGGACGCGGCCGTAGGCTCGCGATCATGGCCCAGAGCGTGTTCCTCACCCCGCCTGATCCGCAGCCGAGTCCGTCGGCACTGAGCCGGGCCCTGCGCCGGGCCGCCGACGGGGTCGCCCTCGACGTCACCGAAGCCGCCGTGCTGCTCCACGCCAGGGGTGAACAGCTGGAGGAGTTGTTCGCCGCGGCGTCGAAGGTGCGCGACGCCCACCTGACCGACCACGGCCGTCCCGGGGTGATCAGCTACAGCCGCAGCGTGTTCATCCCGCTGACCCGGCTCTGCCGCGACCGCTGCCACTACTGCACGTTCGTCACCGTGCCGGGCAAGCTGCACTCGATGTACCTCGAACGCGACGAGGTGCTCGAGATCGCGCGCGCCGGTGCCGCCGCCGGGTGCAAGGAGGCCCTGTTCACCCTCGGCGACCGGCCGGAGGACCGCTGGCCGCAGGCGAAGGAGTGGCTCGACGAGCGCGGCTACGACTCCACGCTGGACTACGTGCGGGCCTGCGCGATCGCGGTGCTGGAGGAGACCGGCCTGCTGCCGCACCTGAACCCCGGCGTGCTCAGCTGGGCGGAGTTCCAGCGGCTCAAGCCGGTCGCGGCGAGCATGGGCATGATGCTGGAGACCACCGCCGAGCGGCTGTGGTCGGAGAAGGGCGGCCCGCACTACGGCAGCCCCGACAAGGAACCCGCGGTCCGGCTGCGGGTGCTCGACGACGCCGGTCGCAGCGGGGTGCCGTTCACCACCGGCATCCTGGTCGGCATCGGCGAGAACAAGACCGAGCGCGCCGAGTCGCTGCACGCGATCCGCCAGCGCGCCCGGCAGTACCGCAACATCCAGGAGATCATCGTCCAGAACTTCCGGGCCAAGCCGGATACCGCCATGCGGTCCGCGCCCGACCTGGACCTGACCGAGCTGGCCGCGACGGTGGCCGTGGCGCGGTTGCTGATGCCGCCGGGCGTGAGCGTGCAGGCCCCGCCGAACCTGGTCGGCGACGAGCTCGCGCTGCTGATGCGCGCCGGCATCGACGACTGGGGCGGCGTCTCGCCGGTCACCCCGGACCACGTCAACCCCGAGCGCCCGTGGCCGCGGATCGAGGTGCTCGCCGAGGCGACCCGCGAAGCCGGGTTCGAGCTGAAGGAACGCCTGGCCGTCTACCCGAAGTACGTGCGGGAAGCGGAGAAGTGGCTCGACGTCCGGGTGCACCCGCACGTCGAGGCGCTGGCACTGCCGGACGGCATGGCGAACCCGGACGCCGAGGTCGTCGGGCACACCTGGCAGGAGCCGGACGGCGGGCTGGAGACGATCGGCCGCGCCGACCTCAACTCCTCGATCGACACCGAAGGCCGCACCAGCGACCGGCGCGGTGACTTCGACAGCGTCTACGGCGACTGGGACATCCTCAAGACCCAGGTGCCGGTCGCGCCGGAACGGCTGAGCACCGACGTCCGCGAAGGGCTGACACTGGCCGCCGACTACCCGGGCGCGCTGCTCGAACCGCGGCACACCGACGCCGCGATGGCGCTGCTCACCGCCGACGGCCAGGCGCTGGAGACGATGGCGCGGCTGGCCGACGAGCTGCGCGCGGACGTGGTCGGCGACGACATCACCTACGTGGTCAACCGGAACATCAACTTCTCCAACGTCTGCTACGTCGGCTGCCGGTTCTGCGCCTTCGCCCAGCGCGAGCGCGACGCCGACGCCTTCCGGCTCTCGGTCGACGAGGTGGCCGCGCGGGCCGTCGAGGCCTGGAACGCCGGGGCCACCGAGGTCTGCATGCAGGGCGGCATCGACCCGAAGCTGCCGATGACCTACTACGCCGACATCGTCCGCGCGATCAAGGCGGCCGTGCCGGAGATGCACGTCCACGCGTTCTCGCCGATGGAGATCGTCTCCGCGGCGTCCAAGGCGGGCGTGAGCATCGAGGAGTGGCTGACCGAGCTGCGTGACGCCGGGCTCGGCTCCATCCCGGGCACCGCGGCGGAGATCCTCGACGACGACGTCCGCTGGGTGCTGACCAAGGGCAAGCTGCCCGCGCGGACCTGGGTCGACGTGGTGACCACCGCGCACCGGCTGGGCATCCAGTCCTCCAGCACGATGATGTACGGCCACGTGGACCACCCCGGGCACTGGCTCGGGCACCTGCGGGTGCTGGCCGGGATCGCCGACGAGACCGGCGGCTTCACCGAGTTCGTCGGCCTGCCGTTCGTGCACCACAACGCGCCGATCTACCTGGCAGGCGTGGCCCGGCCGGGCCCGACCATGCGGGACAACCGCGCGGTGCACGCGTTCGCGCGGCTCGCCCTGCACGGCCGGATCGACAACGTGCAGTGCTCGTGGGTCAAACTCGGTGACGAGGGCACCGCGCAGGTGCTGCGGGGTGGCGCGAACGACATCGGCGGCACGCTGATGGAGGAGACGATCTCGCGGATGGCGGGTTCGGAGCACGGGTCGTCGCGGACGAAGGCGGAGCTGGAGCACCTGGCCGCGCTCGCCGGGCGCCCGGCGAGCCAGCGCACCACCACCTACGGGCGGCGCTTGCTGGCCGTTGGGTAATTTCTAGGTACCGGCCCCGGATTGTTTGTTGCCCAGCACGGCGCCAGTCTCGCTGCATGCGAACGGCGACGAGCGAGTCTTTCCCCGAAGCGCTGGACCGGGCGATCGCCGAAAGCGGCCTGAGCCTGGACCGCGTGCGGCACCGGCTGGCCCGCCACGGCGTGCGGGTCAGCCTGACCACCCTGAGCTACTGGCGCAGCGGACGCAGCCGCCCGGAGCGACCTGAGTCGCTCCGGGCGGTGACGATCCTGGAAGCGGTGTTCTCACTGCCCGAAGGGGCGTTGAGCGAGCTGCTCGGCCCGCGCCGCCCCAGGGGACGGTGGTGCGGCGCGGGCCGGGCCGCGTCAGACTCCGCTGTTGGTCGCGATCCAGTTGCGGAAGTACGGCACGTCGACGTAGATCGACGGCGCGGTCGCGCAGACCGAGCCACCGCCGGAGCGGCTGGTCGCGCCGATCAGCTGCCAGGTGCCGCTGACCTGCTTGATCTCCGGCCCGCCCGAGTCGCCGTAGCAGGCGCCCTTGTTGCCGCCCGGGTTCCCGGTGCAGATTTCGCTGGCCGCGCTGATGCCGCCGCAGCCGCTGTCGGAGACGATCGAGGTGTTCAGCTCCTGCAGCGTGACCGGCGCACCGCAGCCGCCGGGCTGCGCGCAGGTCTGGCCCCAGCCGATGATCCGGGTCGCGGTGCCCACCGCGCCGGAGGTTGAGGCGATGGTGATCGGCGCCTGCGGCACCGCGGTCTGCAGGCGCAGCAGGGCCAGGTCGGCACTCGGGTGCGCGATGCGCTGCGCGACGCGGGCCACCGTGCCGCCGCTGGTGCGGTTCGTGGTGCCGACGCGCACCTGGTAGGGCTGGCCGCAGTGCTTCGCGGTGACCACCCAGGTCGAGCTGATCAGCGAGCCACCGCAGGAGTGCCCGCCGCTGGAGCTCTGCAGCGACACCATGAACGAGTAGACCTGCGTGGCGTTCCCGCCGCCGACGATGAACGGGGTGACGCCGCCGGCCGGTTCGGCGGCGGTGTCGGCGGAAGCCATGGGCGCGGCGAGGCCGCCGAGCGCGGTGACACCGGCGACGAACACGCCTGCCAGCAGGGACCGTAACTTCATGGAGTTCTCCTTCGCCTGTCCGGACTGGGGAACCGGAGGTAGGTCAAACGCTAGGAAGCGCGCCGGGACGCGGCGACCGCCGGAAGTAGGTGCTGTTTAACCGTTTAAGACTTTGGTCGTGGGCCATCCGCGTGGGCGCGGTACGTGCGGGGATGACAGAATCGCGGCGTGTCGACAGAGCAGGAACAGAACACCCGTCTTCGCGTGCTGTCCGGGATCCAGCCCACGGCCGACTCGTTCCACCTGGGCAACTACCTGGGCGCGGTGCGGCAGTGGGTGCGCCTGCAGGACACCCACGAGACCTTCTACTGCGTGGTCGACCTGCACGCGATCACCGTCGAGCAGGACCCGAAGGTGCTGCGGCAGCGGACCAGGGTCTCGGCCGCGCAGCTGCTCGCGCTCGGCGTCGACCCCGACCGCAGCACGTTGTTCGTGCAGAGCCAGGTGCCCGAGCACGCGCAGCTGAGCTGGGTGCTGGAGTGCCAGACCGGCTTCGGCGAGGCGAGCCGGATGACCCAGTTCAAGGACAAGGCGGCCAAGCAGGGCACCGACCGCGCCAGCGTCGGGCTGTTCACCTACCCGGTGCTGCAGGCCGCGGACATCCTGCTCTACCAGGCGCACGCGGTGCCGGTCGGCGAGGACCAGCGCCAGCACCTGGAGCTGTCGCGGAACCTGGCGCAGCGGTTCAACAACCGGTTCGGCAGGACCTTCGTCGTGCCCGAGGCGCACATCGTCAAGGACACCGCGAAGATCTACGACCTGCAGGACCCGACGTCGAAGATGAGCAAGTCGGCCTCGGCGGTGAACGGGCTGGTCGAGCTGCTCGACGAGCCGAAGCGCTCGGCGAAGAAGATCCGGTCCGCGGTCACCGACACCGGCCGCGAGGTCGTCTACGACCCGGAGCACAAGGCCGGGGTGGCGAACCTGCTGAGCATCTACTCGGCGCTGACCGGCCGCGCGATCAGCGAGCTGGAGACGGCGTACGAGGGCAAGGGCTACGGCGATCTGAAGAAGGACCTCGCCGAGGTGCTGGTGGAGTTCGTGACCCCGGTCCAGGAGCGGGTCAAGTCCTATCTGGACGATCAGGCCGAGCTGGACAAGGTGCTGGCCAGGGGTGCCGAACGCGCCCGTGAGGTCGCCTCGGCCACGCTGGCGAAGGTGTACGACCGCGTCGGTTTCCTGCCCGGCTGAGACCTCCGCCAGCCAATGCTATGAGTGGGGCATTACTTGCGTTCATTGCAAGTAATGCCCCACTCATAGCATTCGAAGCGCACCGCGCGTGAACGCCGCGGCCGTCTGCGGTCAATAGTCTGTGTGACTGCGATGACCGACGAGCCCGCCGAACCCCCGGCGCGCCTGGACCGGCCCGATTTCGGCGGGCCCGATCCAGGCCACGCGTTCGGGCTGCTGTTCGACCGGCACGCCGCCCCGCTGCGGCACTACCTCGTCCGCCGCATCGGGGAGGCGGTGGCCGACGACCTGGTCAGCGAGACCTTCCTGATCGCGTGGAACCAGCGGCACCGCTACGACCCGGCCCGTGCTGCGGTCCGGTCCTGGCTCTACGGCATCGCCACCAACCTCCTGCGCCGCCACGTGCGCGACGAAGTCCGGGCCCTGCGTGCCCAGCCGGCACCCGATCCGGTGGACGGCCACGCCGTCCGGGTCGCCGAGCAGGTCGACGCCCAGACCGCGGCGCGGCAGCTCGCCGGTCCGCTGGCCGCGCTCGCGCCCGGCGACCGGGACGTCCTGCTCCTGATCGCCTGGGCCGGGCTGGACACCACCGAGGTCGCCGAGGCACTCGACATCCCCGCCGGCACGGTGCGCTCACGCCTGCACCGGGTCCGTCGGCAACTGCGGAAGGAGGCGGCTCGTGGCTGACTGGAACGCTGACCGGAACGTGCGGCAGGTGTGGTCGGAGGACGACCTCGACCGGGCGCTGGCCGCGTTGAACGCCGAAGTACCCGCCGGGGAGTCCGCGCTGGCGAAGGCACGGGCGGAGTTGATGGGCGAGGCGGGCGTGGTGCCCGCTCCCGAGCCGCGGCCGCACCGCCGGCGCGATGGTCGCTGGTGGCGCTGGGCGGCCGCGTTCGGCACGGTCGCCGCGGTGGTCGCCGGTGTGCTGGTGCTGCCCGCCCTGCCCTTCGGCGACGAGACCGGGGTCCCCAGCGCGGCGGCGGAGGTGCTGAACCGGTCCGCCGACCGGATCGGGACCGCCGACGACCCCGTCCCGCCGGGGCAGTACCGGTACGTCGAGAAGCGCTCCTGGCTCATGACGTTCACAGAGAGGGGGTCGTACCTCGGGGAGCGCGTCACGCAGCTCTGGGTGCCCGCCGCGTGGAGCGAGGAATGGGTGCAGCGCGACTACGGCACCGCGAAGCGCAAGTGGATCGAAGGCGGGGCTGCCGATCTTCCCGAGCCGGAACGACTCGACGGGCAGGGTGCCATGCAGGAGGTCCGGGCGCGGTGCGGCGACTTCTTCGTCGCCCCGGCGGACCAGTGCCGGGTGCCGGGTAGCTGGGGCCAGGTGACACCGGAGTTCCTCGCCTCCCTGCCGAGCGATCCGGTGCAGCTCTACCAGCGGCTGCGCGCGGACACCGCGGGCAAGAGCCCGCACCCCGACCTGGACGTGCTCACCCAGGCCGCGGACGCGCTGGGCGACGGGCTGCTGCCCGCCCCGGTGCGGGCGAACCTCTTCCGGGCGCTGGCGATGGTGCCGTCGCTCCAGATCAGCGATCGCAACATCACTGTGGACGGCCGGATCGGCATCGGCCTGGGGGTCGACCGGGACGGGTTCAAGGAGGAGCTCGTCATCGATCAGGAGACCGGTCAGCTCATCGGCGTGCGCACGACCGACACGAGGAACGGCAGCGTGCGCAACTACACCTCGGTGGTCACCGGTGCCGCGAGTGGAATCGGTGTCGTGCCCGTCAGGTGAATCGCCGATGAATAGCTGAACCTTTCACAAAAACTGGGGATCTGAACTCTCATGCCCGCAATTCTTGCGCGGCGGCTTCTGGCTGCCGCGATGCTGACGTGCGCGTTCGCGCTGGCGATTCCGTTCGCCCCGGTGCGCGGCGATGACGTAACCGTTTCCTGGCCACGGGAAGGAGAAAGTGCGAAATCCACCGTGGCGATCTTCCAACCTTATCGACCGCTTTCGCTCGACGTCTCACTGCCGTGTACCGCGGTCACGCATTCGGGGGTGCTCTTTTCCACCTTCCCGCCCGAATCCGACCGGTTGCGTGAATTCGGGCTCCTGCTGACCGTCCGGGACCAGCGACTCCGGCTGACCGTGGGGAACCAGGACCACGACCTGGGCCCGGCGCCGAGTCCGGCCTGCATGTACCGGTTGCAGGCCGAGGATGACCGGCTGTGGGTGACCGTGGACGGCACCGTGGTGCTCGACCTAGTGGAACCGGTGCCGCAGATCGCCGCGTTCGTGACCGAACTGCCCGCGGAGGTGCCGGTTTCGGCCTCCGCGAGAGCCGACGCCCGGTTCCAGACCTCGCCCACGCCGCTCAAATACGGCCTGCTCGCCGGGTGCGCCATGGGGGTGTTGTGCTGCCTCGTCCTCGGATTCCGGATCCTGCGTGCCATGAATGGTCAGCCGGAACGTCCGCGGCTACCGATTCGCGCCGATTTCGGGTGGACGCTGGCGGTGCTCGCCGGAATCGCCGGGTGGGGGGTGCTCGGCGCGCAAACGGTGGACGACGGCTGGTTCCTCGGCATGCACAAAAATCTCGGGCCGTCCGGTTTCGTCGGCGACTACTACATGTTCCTCAATGTTTCGGAAATTCCGGCGAGCCTGGTGCAGCACGTTTTCGCGCCCCTCTTCTCGATTTCCTGGTCGCCGTTCGTCCTCCGCATCCCGGCCATGGCCGCCGGGATCGGGATCTGGCTGGCGGCGCTCGGCATCGTGCGCCTGCTGCCGACGCCGGCGCGCGTGCCGCGCCGGCTGCTCGCGGCCGCGTTCGCCGTAGCGTGGATGCCGGGCGGGGCGGCACTGCGCCCGGAACCGTTCGTCGCCCTGTGCTTCGCGGTGTCGGCCTACGCCGCGGTGCGCGCGACGGTCACCCGGGCCGACGGCTGGCTCCTGATCGGTGCGCTGGCCACCGGCGTCGCGCTGGCGATCACGTCCACCGGCATCCTCGTCGCGGTCCCGCTGACCATCGGGCTGATCGGCGCGGTGCGCCGCACGCCGGAGCGGCGCTGGGTGCTCGTCGCACTGGTGGTCGCGGTCGCCGGCAGCTGCTCACCGCTGATCTTCGCCGAAGCAGGCCTCGGCGGTTTCCTCGACTCGACGGCCGCGCGGTACTGGTACGGCGCCAGCCTCTCCTGGTTCCACGAGTTCGACCGCTACCAGATGCTGCTCGGCTCGCACGGTGCCACGGAGTTCTACGTCGAGCAGCACCCGTACCGCAGGCTGCCGATCCTGCTGGGCGTCGTCCTGGTGGCGATCGTGTTCGCACTGCGGTTGCGCGACCGGGCCCGCGGGGTGTTCACCGGCGTGCTCGCGTGGCCGTTCGCCTGGCTGCTGGGCGGGTTGGCGCTGCTCGTGTTCACCCCCACCAAGATCGGCTCCCACCTGAACGTGCTGGTGCTGCCGGTGACCCTGGTGCTCGCCTGCGGGCTGGCGTTGCTGCCCACCGCGTTCGCCAGGGACTCCGGCGGCTGGCTCGTCCGCGGCGGCACGCTGTTCCTCGTCACGCTGGCGGTCAGCGTTTCGTTCCACGGCCCGAATTCCTGGTGGGGTTACCACCGGATCGCCATGCCGCTGCTCGACGAGCGGCTGAGCGTCCACCCCGCCTTGTTGCTGCTCGCCGGTGCTCTCGCCGCGTTGATTCCCGCGCTGCGCGCGAAACGCGACGAAGTGGCGTTCCCGACGAAGCTGGCCGGGCACACCGCTATCGCGCTGGCACGGCTCGCCCTGCTCGCCATGCCGGTGATCGTCGTCGGGCTGCTGGGTGTGGCGGCGGTGCGCCAGCTGAAGCACGATTCCTGGGCGCCGATCGCGACCACGACCGGGTGCGGCATCGCCGACGAGGTCCGGCTGGATTCGGGCGCCACGCTGGCCGAGCACCTGGCGGACCGACCTGGCGCCACGCTTGTCGACTGGCCGATCTCGCTCTGGCACCCCTGCGCCCGGTTCCCGGTACAGGCCAACGGAATGCTCGAACCACCGACGAGCATCGTCCCGGCTCCCGGCAAGCTCCGCGTCCACGGCGACCTCTCGCGCTCCTACACCGCGTTCGCCGGCCCGTTCGCCCCGGTCGGCCAGGACGCCACCTACACCGAGGTGCCCTCCTGGCTGGAGGGCACGCCCGGCGAGGAGCACTGGAGCCCGCTGCTGCACGTGGACTACCGCTATCCCGTCGGTGCCTACGACGTCCGCGTCGAGCGGGTCGACCGGCCGGGGTGGATGAGCTTCCCCAGTTACGCCGACAGCCGCTACACCGGCCAGGGCCCACCGGCTTGAGCTACAAGTACTGGTAGCCCTTGAGGTTGCGCAGGAGCAGGTGGCAGTCCTGCAGGTGCGCGGTGTCGCTGAGGGAGCGGTAGATGCCCCACTTCGGCCGGATGACGTCGCTGAGGTAGGTGTCGCCGTTCTTCGCGGCGTCGATCACCGTGGTGCCGCCGTCACGCAGGATCCACCGCACCCGCCCGGAATTCCCGATGCGCTGCTCGATCTCCACGTCGATCCACTTGTTCTGCAACGGCGCCAGGTCCACTCGGCCGACGAGCACCTCGGGCTCGAAAACCTTGAACTCGAGGGTGGCCTTGCCGCCGGTGTGCCGCAACGACATCACCGTCAGCGGGCTGGTGCCGGTGCCGGGCATCTTGGTCTGGAAGACGTGGGTGAAGCTGGTGGTCGCCTTGAGGCTGCCCGGGATGAACATCTGGTAGGTGAGCTTCCAGGTCTCCCCGTTCTTCCAGTTCAGCACGGTCCCGTTCTGGCGCATGCCGCGGACTTCCTGGCGCTGCCGGTCGGTGGCCGAATCGCGGTCGCGCAGGTGCATGTCGAAGCGGTAGGCGTCGCCCTGCGGGTAGATGTGCGTGACGCCGGGGTGCGAGTCCGCGCGGTCGTCTTCGACGCCTTCGAAGGCGTTCAGCCCGGTGCTGCCGGGGCTCGGGTTCCAGCGCAGTTGCCAGCTCGCCGCGCGGGCGGGGAGCGCGGTCAGCACGGGCAGGGCGAGTGCGCCGGCGAGCAGGCCGCGCCTGCCGAGGGTGGAGGACATGGCAGGTCCCTCTCGTTCCCTGGCGGCGGTGACGGGAGAAAACGCACCGGCATCACAGCACCGTTTCCGGTTTTCCGTCAACCGCCCTCCGCGCGGCGAAACCGGCCAGGATGACTTCGAGGCCGTGCTCGAACCCGGCGTCGGTGTCCGGGTCGAACAGCGTCCCGATCAGCCCCGCGGTCAGCGGGAAGCGCCCGGCGTCGACCAGGGTGCCCAGCCGGTCGGGCCGGTAGGGGTTCACGTCGTACTCCAGGCCGGCGCGCGCCTGTTCTTCGATGGTGAAGCCGATGGTGAAGTGCAGCAGGATCGGGAACCCCCTGGCTGCCTCGTCCGGCGGGAAACCGGCGTCCTGCAGCGTGCGCAGGGTCAGTTCGGTCAGCCGGAAGACCTCGGGGTGGGCGACGTTGGTGCCCGCCACCACCCGTGCGCCGTCACGGTGGGCGAGCATCGCCGCCCGCAGGCGCCGGGTGGTCGTGGCGAGCCAGGCCGCCCAATCCTCGCCGGCCCGGGGGCTTTCGAGCCCCTCGATCGCTTCGGTCAGCACGATCGCGGCCATCGCGTCCAGCAGCTCCTGCTTGTTCTTCAGGTGCCAGTAGAGCGCCGCCGCCTGCACGCCGAGCCGCTTCGCCACCACGCGCATGCTCAGCCCGTCCAGCCCGTGCTCGTCGAGCAGGTCCAGTGCCGCGCGGGCGATCCGCTCCGCGTCGAGTTTCATGGTTGACACCCTAACACCGTTAAGTGCATCCTTAACATCGTTAAATTAACACTGTTAAGGAGAACGACGTGACGGACGTGGTGATCGCCGGGGCCGGGCCCACCGGGCTGATGCTGGCGGCGGAACTGAGGCTGGCCGGGGCCGAAGTGACCCTGGTCGACCGGCTGGCCGAGCGCAGCGGGGAGTCCAGGGCGGGCGGGCTGCACCCGCGCACCCTCGAAGTGCTCGACCAGCGCGGGGTAGTCGATCGTTTCCTGGCCGCGGGCCGTCCGGTGCAGGCCGGGCACTTTTCCGCGCTGCGGCTGGACTTCAGCGAGCTCGACACCCGGTACGGCTTCACGCTGCTGCTGATGCAGGCCGAGATCGAACGGCTGCTGGAGGAGTGGGTGGCCGAACTCGGCGTCCACGTCCGGTGGTCGACCGCGGTGACCGGCTTCCGGCAGTCCGGCGAGGGCATCGACGTCGAGACCAGTGGCGGGACCATCCACGCGCGGTACCTCGTCGGCTGCGACGGTGGCCGCAGCGCGGTCCGCAAGCTCGCGGGCATCGGCTTCCCCGGCACCGACGCGACCATGACCGCCGTGCTCGCCGACGTCGAACTCGACGACCCGCCCGCCGAATGGATCTTCGGCGAACGCCGTGAGCACGGCGACTTCGCGGTGATCGGCTTCGGCCCGGACTGGTACCGGGTGGTGGTCGACCAGTACGACTTCGTGGCCGACCGGAACGCGCCGATCAGCTTCGAGGAGGTCCGTGCGGCCCTGCTCCGCGTCGCCGGGACCGACTACGGCATGCGGGATCCGCGCTGGGTGTCGCGGTTCAACGACGCCGCGCGCCAGGCCGAGCGCTACCGCGACGGCCGCGTCTTCCTCGCCGGGGACGCCGCGCACATCCACTTCCCGGCGGGCGGGCAGGGCCTGAACACCGGCGTGCAGGACGCGGTCAACCTCGGCTGGAAGCTCGGCGCGGTCCTCGCCGGCACCGCGCCGGAGTCCCTTTTGGACACCTACCAGACCGAGCGGTACCCCGTGGCGGAACGGGTCCTGCGCAACACCATGGCGCAGACCGCGCTGTCCCGGCCCGGCCCGCACACCGACGCCCTGCGGGCCGAGTTCGCCGAGCTGATCCGGCAGGAGCCGGTCAACCGGGCGCTGGCCGGGCTGATCAGCGGACTCGACATCCGGTACCCGGCCACCGATCCGCACCCGCTGGCGGGCCGCCGCATGCCCGACCTGGACCTCGACGACTCCACGCGGGTCTTTTCCCTGTTGCACCAAGCGAAATCGATCGAGGTGAAGTTCGCCGAGGGGGAGCTGGAGGCGGTCGGGGTCCGGCCGGACGGGTATGTGGGGTGGGTGAGTCCTCGCGTTGCGGGCCCCCACCAGGGTGGTTAGCGTTTCCCCGTGGCGAAGCGAGAAGCTGGGGAAAAGTCCGAAGAAGACAAACTGCTGCCGCGCCTGCGCCGCAAGTACCCGTGGCTGGACCACGTGGTCCGGGCGAACGAAGCGTTCACCGAGCGCTACGGCAACCACTACGCCGCGGCGATCACCTACTTCAGCGTGCTGTCGCTGTTCCCGCTGCTCATGGTCGGTTTCTCCATCGCGGGCATGGTGCTCCAGGGCGATCAGGCGGCGCTGGACCAGCTCAAGAGCGGCATCACCGAGTCCGCGCCGGCCGGGCTCGGCGACTTCCTGTCCACCATCGTCGAGACCGCGTTGCAGGCGGGCGCCGGGACCGGGATCTTCGGCCTGGTGCTGGCGCTGTACTCCGGCGTCGGCTGGATGACCAACCTGCGGGACGCGCTGACCGCGCAGTGGGGCCAGGAGAAGAAGCAGCAGCCGATGCTCCCGACGCTGCTGCGCGACCTGCTGTCGCTGGTCGGGCTCGGGCTGGCGCTGGTGGTCTCGTTCGGCCTGACCGCCGCGGGCAGCGGGGTCGGGAAGCTGCTGCTGGAACTGGTCGGCCTCCAGGACCAGGCGTGGGCGGTGTTCCTGCTGCGGCTGGCCACCATCGTGCTCTCGCTCGCCGCGAACGTGCTGGTGTTCCTCTGGGTGATCGCGCGCCTGCCGCGCGAGCGGGTCAGCGCCCGCAGCGCGGTCAAGGGCGCGGTCATCGCCGCCATCGGGTTCGAGGTGCTCAAGCAGGTCACCACGGTCTACCTCGGCTTCGTCTCCACCTCGCCGAGCACCGTGCTCTTCGGGCCGATCCTCGGCCTGCTGTTCTTCGCCAACCTGGTCTCGCGCTTCCTGCTGTTCGTCACCGCGTGGACGGCCACCGCGAAGGAGAACGAGGCCCAGGTGGTCGAACCACCGGCGCCGGTGGTCATCCGGCCGCGGATGGACGTCCGGCAGGGGCCGGGCAGCAAGGTGGTGGCGGGCGCGTTCGGCGTCGGCGCGCTGGTCGGCCTCCTGACCAGGCGGAAACGCCCCAGGCCGTAGGGCCGCCCGCAGGACGGGAAGAAAACCACCCCGTCGTGGCGCTTATGCTCGGTGAGCAGTCCACACGATGGGATGATCTTGACCGACACCGAACTCGCCGCGCGGGAGACCCCCGCCAAGGTGCGCTACCCGCGCGAAATCTGGGTGCTGGTGGGAGCCAGCTTCCTGATCGCCATCGGCTACGGCCTGATCGCGCCCGCCCTGCCCAGCTACGCCACCAGCTTCAACGTCGGGGTCACCGCCGCGTCGGTGGTGGTCAGCGCGTTCGCCGCGATGCGCCTGGTGTTCGCCCCGGCCAGCGGCAGGCTGGTCACCCGGTTCGGGGAACGGCCGGTCTACCTGTGGGGCCTGCTGATCGTCGCGGTGTTCACCCTGGCCTGCGCGCTCGCCACGGAGTACTGGCACCTGCTGCTGTTCCGGTCGCTGAGCGGGGTCGGCTCGACCATGTTCACCGTGTCCGCGATCGGCCTGCTGATCCGCATCTCCCCGCCCGAGGTCCGCGGCCGCGTGTCCGGGCTGTGGGGCACCAGTTTCCTGCTCGGCAGCATCGCCGGACCGGTGGTGGGCAGCGGGCTGGTGTCGGTGTCGCTGCGGGCGCCGTTCCTGATCTACGGGCTGGCGCTGGTGCTCGTGGTGGTGCTGGTGTGGCTGAACCTGCGGCGGTCCGAACTGGCCGGGCGCGCCGAGACCGACGCCACCGCGCCGGAGATGAAGTTCACCGAGGCGCTGCGGCACCCGGCCTACCGCGCCTCGCTGATGTCGAACTTCGCCAACGGCTGGGTGGTCTTCGGCGTGCGCGGCTCGCTGATCCCGCTGTTCATCGTGGCCGTGCTGGCGCGCGGCGAGGAGTTCACCGGCTTCGCGCTGGCCGTGTTCGCCGCCGGGAACGTGCTGGTGATGATGATCTCCGGGCGGTTCGCCGACACCCGCGGCCGCAAGCCGATGGCGCTGGCCGGGCTGGTCATGCTGGCCGTGGGCAGCGGCGTGCTCGGGCTGACCGACAACATCTGGCTGTTCCTCGGCGCCTCGATGCTCGCCGGGATCGGCGCGGGCACGGTGAACCCGGCGCACAACGCGGCCGTCGCGGACGTGCTCGGGGTCAAGGCCCGCGGTGGCGGTGTGCTGGCCGGGTTCCAGATGGCCGCCGACATCGGCGCGGTCACCGGCCCGCTGGTGGCCGCGGTGATCGCCGAGCAGTGGTCCTACGCGGCCGCCTTCGCCGTCACCGGCGCGGTGGCCGGGCTGTCGGTGCTGTTCTGGATCTTCGCCCCGGAGACCCTGCCCAAGCGTGAACCGGCCGAGCACAAGGCCCAGGACGCCGTCCGCGAAGACTGTTGCAAGGACACGCCTTAGTAGTCCCGCACCCGGGGGAGCACGTCGGTCTGCTCGGCGAGCAGGGCGGCGCGCTTGCGGCGGTGCCCGAGGACGAACCCGGCGATGATGATCACCGCGACCACCAGCGTGATGATCCACCCGGTGGTGCCGAACGGGTCCTCTTCGCTCATCGTGGCGGCGGTCTTCGCCGGGTCGTTCTTCACGTCCGGCCCGGCCTGCGGGGAGCCGCCGGTCTGCAGGCCACCCTCGCGGTAGGTGAGCTGGCCGACCGGCTGCGGCTTCTTGGCGGCCAGTTCGAACCCGTAGTCGAGCAGCTTGCCCGCCTGGTCGGTGACCCGCATCGGCTTCTGCTCCCCGCGCAGGGTCACCACCGCCAGCCGCTTGCCCTGGCGCTGCGCCGCCCCCAGGTAGGTGTGCCGCGCGTCGTCGGTGAAGCCGGTCTTCCCGCCGAGGAAGCCGTCGTAGATGCTGAGCAGCTTGTTGTCGTTGTAGACCGGGAAAGCCGGCTTGTCGCCCCAGCCGGGGAACTGCACCTGCTTGGTGCCGACCGTCTTCGCGAACGTCGGCTGCTTCATCGCGTAGTGGAAGATCAGGCTCAGGTCGTAGGCGGAGCTCGACATGCCGGGACCGTCCAAACCGGACGGCGTGGCCGCGCGGGTGTCCATCGCGCCGATCTTGGCCGCCGCCGAGTTCATCTTCTCCAGCGTCGCCGGCACCCCGCCGAGCGTGGTCGCCAGCGCGTGCGCGGCGTCGTTGCCCGAGTGCATCAGCAGGCCCTGCAGCAACTGCTCCACTGTGTACTGCCCACCGGCGACCAGGCCGACGCAGGTGCACTCCTGGTCCGCGTCCTCCGGCGAGGCGGTGATCACCCTGGCCGGGTCCAGTTCGTTGACCGCGACGAGCGCGAGCAGCACCTTGATCAGCGAAGCCGGCCGCTGCCGCGCGTGCGGGTCCTTCGCGGCGAGGATCTCGCCGGTGTCGAGGTCCTGCAGCACCCAGGAGGCCGAGTTGATCACCGCGGGCGGGTCGTCCGCGCCGCGGGGGAGGACCAGCCCGCATTCACCCATCCGGTCGCCCCCGATCGGGGTGGCGGGCACCGGCAGCGCCTCGGGCGCCTTCTGGCCGGGCTTGGGCACCTCGGAGGTGTCCACCGGCGGCGGGGGCGCGGTCCGGTCGGTGCAGTTCTGCTTCTGGGCTGCTCTGGGCCCATCCTGCGCACCGGCCGCGGGAGCGAGCACGGTCACCGCGGCGAGGATCGCGGACACCATGATGAGGACGAGATCGCGTGGGCTGCGCACCCTTGCAGGCTAGCTGCGCCGGTGGTGAGCGATGAACTACCCTCCGCCAACATGAGGATGTCGGGACGGACCTCGCTGTTCCTGCTGGCGTTCGGCGTCTGGTCCTGGATCATCTGGGTGACCTTCGCGCGGAACCTGTGGGAGAGCGACCGGGCGTGGGCGGCGGACGGCTCGCCGACGGCCTACTTCGTGGTGCACGCGGTGCTCACCGTGGTCTCGTTCGTGCTCGGCACGATCGTCGGGCTCATCGGCTGGCGGGGGTGGCGCGCGCGGAACCAGACAAAAGAATGATTGCCCCGCGTTCTCCGGACGTGTTTCATCTTGCGGGTGTGCCTGATGCTCAGGCTCTTTCCTGGAGGTGTGGATGTCCCGGGTCCGACGATGGCTGCTGCCCGCAGCCGCCGCGCTGACGCTGGCGGGTACCGGTGCGCTGGCGCCGGTCGCGCTGGCGCAACCGGCCGCGCAGGCCGCCCCGCAGTGCGACACGACGAGTGCGTCATACACCTATGTGGTGATTTATCAGCCGCACACTTCCCAGTGGCAGGTTGACAAGGAACTCAAGGCGAAATGTGGTACGAAAGTCGCTTACTACGATGAAATCGGGGTAGCGGTCGCCACTTCGCGCAATGCCGATTTCCAGGAGAAGATCGGCGCCTTCCGCGCCTATTCGGGTGGCCGTGAGGTCGCCGAGCCGCCGGCCACCGCGGCCGCCGAGGCCCGCGCCCAGGCGCGCTCGGAGCGGGAGAACGAAGAGACCGTCGCCGTGGCCGCCGAGGGCGATCTGACCGCGCAGCAGTGGGACATGCGGGCGATCAAGGCCCCCGAGGCGAACAAGGTCAACCCGGGCAGCAAGTCGGTCACCGTGGGCGTGCTCGACTCCGGTGTGGAGCCCGACCACCCCGGCATCAAGCACGCGGTGGACGCCAAGGCCTCGCGCGGCTGCAACTCCGGTGCGGCGGACGCCGACCCGGCCAGCTGGACCACCACGAACTCCGACCACGGCCTGCACGTGGCGGGCACCATCGCGGGCAAGGACGAGGCCCGCGGCTTCACCGGCGTGGCGCCGGGCGTCAAGATCGCCTCGGTGAAGGTGGTCAACGACGACGGCATGATCTACCCGGAGGCCGCGGTGTGCGGCTTCATGTGGGCCGCGAAGCAGGGCTTCGAGGTGACCAACAACAGCTACTACATCGACCCGGGCATGTTCTACTGCCCGAAGCAGCCGGGTGACGCCGCCGCGTTCGAGGCGGTCAAGCGCGCGGTGGCCTACTCGCACAAGCGGGGCGTGCTGAACGTCGCGGCCGCGGGCAACAGCGGCTTCGACCCCAAGGCGCAGACCACCGACCCGAACCGCCCGCACCCGGTGGACACGAGCTGCGAAATCCTGCCGAAGGGCCTGGACGGCGTGGTGACGGTGTCTTCGGTCGGCTACAACGGCACGAAGGCCTCGTACAGCAACTACGGCAAGGGGCAGATCGAGGTGACCGCCCCGGGCGGTGACCGCGCCCAGCTGCCGCCGGCCGGCGAGGGTGCCGGCTGCCCGCTGTCCACGGTGTTCAACGGCCAGTACGGCACCAAGTGCGGCACGTCGATGGCGTCCCCGCACGCCGCCGGGGTGGCCGCGCTGCTGGCGAGCAAGTACCGGCACGTCCCGCCGCAGGCGCTTTCCTTCCTGCTGCAGGCGAAAGCGGACCCGGTCTCCTGCGCCGGTGCCGCCGAGTGCGAAGGCCCGGACTACTACAACTCGTTCTACGGCCGAGGCCTGGTGAACGCTCTGCGCGCGGTGAAGTAACCACGCGCCGTCGACGGCCCTCTCCCGTTCGCCGGGAGGGGGCCGTCTTGCGTTCACCCCATGGTCGAGACCGAATCGAGTGATTCGCGCACAATGGACCTGATCGGTCAGGACACGCCCGGTACCGCCGGGTGTAGTGTGGCGGCCTGCGGTCAGCCGCGAGCTTGGAATCATTCCTTCGCCGTTGAGGCGTACTGGAGGTTTGCGCAAATGGGTGGATCGGAAACGGGCGGCAACTAGTCGTCCCCGTCGGCGGGGGGATGATCCGCGTACGCCGCGGGTCATCCGCCCAGCTCAGCCGCTCGAGAAGTCGGCGACGAAGCCGAACCGCTTGCGCATTTCCGGCTCGACCGCGGAGAACTCCACCACCAGATCCCGTCCGTGTGGCTGCCTGACCAGGTTGGCCGCACCCTGGTTGCGAATCTGCAGCACGCCTTCCTTGCCCGCTTCGCGGAAAATCACCCGGTGTTCGAACTTGCCGACCTTCTTGTCGAAGAGCACGTCGAAGGTTTCCGGGGCGAGTCCGTTCATCAGGTCGGCGGAGAACTTCGGCCATTTCCATTCGACGATCACCACGTCCCCGGGGTCCACGACATCACCGAGGTGGACGTAGACCTCGAGCTTGGGCTTGCCGTTCGAGGAGAGTCGCCAAGCCGAGGTGGCGGTGGCTCTGGTTGCTTCTGCCGAGTCCGGTCCCGCGTGCCGAGCGGTGCAGGAGACCTGGCGCCGGAGTCGCTCGGTCAGTTCGGCGCTGCCGTAGTAGACCATGTTGACCGACAGGTAGCGCGGGAGTTCGTCCCCAGCGGCCTCCAGGGTCAGCCGCCGGGTGATGTGCGCGTCGCCGTTGGCTTCGATGACGACTTCCTGTCGCCACTCGCGGATGGCCAGGGGTGAGTGCGTACGCAGTGCGTCGGCGTAGGTGTGGAGCAGTGCCTCGTTGACCGCGATCCGCGCGCGCAGCGTCTGCGTGCCGGCGAAGGCGATCAATCCGGCGAGCACGAACAAGGCGGCGGCACCAGTGGCGAAGACCGTGCGCAGCCACGCCACGCCCAGCACCTGGCCGAGTACGCCGGTGGTGCCCAGGATGGTCACCGTGCCCGACAACGTGCGCACGTAGCCGTACCGGTGCACGACCGATTCGAGTTCCCCCACCACCGGGGACAACCGCCGGGAAATGATCCGGCGCACTTCGCGACCCGCGCTCATCCTCGCCCGCCCCTCACGTCGCGGAGGACAATCCGAGCGTGAAGCGTAACGCCTGGGTGGTCTTCGGTCACCGATCGTCGTTGGGCCATCCGGGTTCTGTGTGCTGCGCCGATGCGCTCAGCGGCCCGGCGGCCGGACGACGGCGCCGGCGTGATCGTGACACGAATGTGGCTTTGGGGGCGGAAAATGCCCCGAAAGCCACATTCGTGTCACCGGGTAGCACCTTGACCGGCTGGTTGCCAGGGGAAGAAACCCGTCACGGGGAATTGGGAAATGTGGCTGTGCGGATTCCGTGCGTGAGCCGCGGAACCGGGTGCAGGGGCGAATCCCTCGAATGGCCCTGTAACAAATAGCGCCCCATTCCCGCCATACGGGCAGGAGTCGCGATTCTCTCCCTGCAACGGAGTCGAGGAGTTCGGTCATGGGGTTACGCCGTCATGCGTTCCTGCGCAAAGCACGAAGATCATGGGCACTGGGATTGGTCGCACCACTGGCCGCGGCGGGGGTGGTGGTGGCCACGACCGCGCCCGTGGCCACCGCCGCGGTGCCCGCCGGGTTCACCGACACCGTCGCGATCGGCGGGCTCTCTTCGCCGACGGCGGCGGCCTTCGCGCCGGACGGGCGGGTGTTCATCGCCGAGAAGAGCGGGCTGCTCAAGGTTTTCGACTCGCTCGCCGACACCACCGCGACCGTGTTCGCCGACCTCCGCACGCCGACCCAGGACTTCTGGGACCGCGGCCTGCTCGGGCTCGCCATCGATCCGGCGTTCCCCGCCCGCCCGTACGTCTACGTGTCCTACACCTACGACGCCATGCCCGGCGGAGCCGCGCCGCGCTGGGGTGACACCTGCCCGACCCCGCCCGGCGCCACCGACGACGGCTGCGTGGTCACCGGCCGCGTGTCGCAGCTGACCATGGGCGCGGGCGGCGTCGCGGTCAGCGAGAAACCGCTGATCACCGACTGGTGCCAGCAGTACCCGAGCCACTCCATCGGCTCGCTCGCCTTCGGCCCGGACGGCGCGCTGTACGCCGGCGGTGGCGACGGCGCCAGCTTCAACTTCACCGACTACGGCCAGGTCAAGAACCTGTGCGGCGACCCGCCTTCCGCGGCGGGCACGAACCTCGTCCCGCCCAACGCCGAGGGCGGCGCGCTGCGCTCGCAGTCGGTGCGGCGGCCCGCCGGTCAGCCGGTGCTGCTCAACGGCGCGATCCTGCGCATCAACCCGGACACCGGCGCGGGCATGCCGGGCAACCCGTTCGCGAGCAGTTCCGACGCGAACGCCCGGCGCATCGTCGCCTACGGCATGCGCAACCAGTTCCGCTTCGGCTTCCGGCCCGGCACCAGCGAACTCTGGTCCGGCGACGTCGGCTGGGGCACCTGGGAGGAGATCAACCGGATCACCAACGTCGGCGACGCGGTCGCGGAGAACTTCGGCTGGCCGTGTTTCGAGGGCTCCACGCGGCAGTCCGGTTACGACGGCGCGAACCTGACCCGGTGCGAATCGCTCTATTCCGCCGGTGGCCAGACCGCGCCCTACTACGCCTACAACCACAGCGCGAAAGTGGTGGCGACCGACCCCTGCCCGACCGGTGGTTCGTCGATCAGCGGAATCGCGTTCGAATCGGGTAGCAATTATCCACCAGCCTATTCCGGTTCGCTTTTCTTCGCCGATTCCTCGCGCGGCTGCATCTGGGCGATGCAGACCGAAGCCGGGCAGCCGAGCGCGAACCGGCTGGTGCCGTTCGTGACCGGCGTGAACGTCCCGGTGCAGGTGCTCAGCGGTCCCGGCGGCGACATCTTCTACGTCGCGCTCGGCAGCGGGCAGTTGCGCCGGGTCAGCTACAGCAGCGGCAACCGGGCGCCGGTCGCGGTGGGCACGGCGACCCCGTCCAGCGGGCCCGCGCCGCTCGCGGTGCAGTTCAACGCCTCGGGCTCGAGCGACCCCGACGGTGACGCCCTCACCTACGCCTGGGACCTCGACGCCGACGGTGCCTACGACGACTCGACCGCGGTCAACCCGACGCGCACCTACACCGCACCCGCGGTGGTCAACGTCGGCCTGCGCGTCACCGACCCGAGCGGGGCGAACGGGACCACCACGGTGCCGGTGACGGTGGGCAACCCGCCCGGCCTGGACCCGGTGCCGGTGATCGACACCCCGACCGCCGCGCTGAACTGGCAGGTCGGGCAGACGGTGCCGTTCGCCGGGCGGGCCACGGACGCACAGGACGGTGAACTGCCCGCTTCGGCGCTGTCGTGGCGGCTGGCGATCCGGCACTGCGCGGCCAACGGCACCTGCCACACGCACAACGTGCAGGACTACAACGGCGTGGCGAGCGGCTCGTTCGTCGCTCCCGACCACGAGTACCCGTCGCACCTGGAGCTGACGCTCACCGCGACGGACTCCTCGGGCCGGGCCGCGTCGAAGACGGTGGAACTGCAACCCAGGACCGTCGCGCTGAGCTTCACCTCGCAGCCCAGCCAGGCCCTGCTCACCGTCGGCGGGATCGAGCAGCGCACCCCGTTCACCCGCACGGTCATCGCGGGCTCGAACAACTCGGTGAGCGCGAACAGCCCGCAGAACATCCCGCCGAACAACTGGAAGTACGCGTGGACCTCGTGGTCCGACGGCGGGGCCAGGGCGCACAACGTGGTGGCGCCCTCGACCCCGGCCACCTACCGGGCGAACTTCCGGCTCTGCTGGTTGCTCAACCCCTGCTGATCACCTGAGGAACAGGGTGGCCGTCAGCACCAGTCCGCCGGCGGCCATCACCCAGGTGTAGGGCAGCGTGGAGCGCATGACCTTCTCCGGGCGCACCCCGGCGTACTGCGCGCTCCACACCGTCTGCGTGCTCGTCGGGTCGGACACGCAGAGCACCTGGCCGTACGACGACATCAGGCCGAGCACGGCGGGCGCCGGGTAGATCCCGCCGGAGACGAGGACTCCGGCGACCCCGGCGCCCAGCCCGTACACGTTGAGCGGCCCGCGGTACAGGCACAACGGCACCAGCACGGCGAACACCAGCACGAACCACACCGCGCCCGACGGGCTCACCGCGGAGATCAGCGGCTGCAGCGCGCTGACCGCGCCCGGCAGCTTCACCGCGGACAGCAGCATCCCGATCGCGATGAACAACACGATCGGCGGGGCCGCCACGTCGAAGGCCCGGTACAGCGAACGCAGCGCGCGTTCACCCAGCTTGCCGGGCCGCGTGGTGGTCACCAGGCCGTAGACCAGCCCGGCCAGCAGCGACGGGACGATCGGCACCTCTAGCCCGAGCGCGAGCACGATCGGCAGCAACGGGGTGAGCAGGGCGTACCAGGGCGCGTCCCCACGCCGTTCCCGCGCGGCGGCCCGTGATCGGCGTGGCGCGCGAACCGCCCAGGCGTGCCGCGCGCCGGTGCGCCTGGTCTCGATCAGCACGTAGGCGACGCCGACGACCAGCGCGATCGGGAACACCTTCAACTGGAACGCGCGCACCTGCTCGATCGGCAGGTCCACCGCGTCGGACAGGAACTGCCAGCCGATCAGCTCCAGCGGCAGGCCGGTCGCCAGTCCCATGAGGACGGTCCCGCCGGCCACCACCGGGGCCACGCCGACCGCGATCATCGCCGGGATGCCGACCACCCCGGCGAGCATCGCGGCCGGAGCCGAACCGGTGATGCTGCCGCACAGGATCGCCACGGCGTACACGCCGAGCGCGACCACCGCCGGTCGCTCCCCGCCGAACTCGACGATCTTGCGCACCAGGGTCGCGGCGATCCCGGTGTCCTCCATCAGCGTGCCCAGCCACGAGCCGAGCAGCACCGCGATCATCGTCGCGGCGAGCAGCGACGCCCCGGTCTGCAACACCGAGCCGGTGATGCTGTTCTCCTTGCCCGTCAGGCTCGCGCCCGACAACGCCGCGATCGCCACGGCGAGCAACCCGAGCGCGAAGGCGGTCGGGATCTTGCGGGCCAGCATCAACGCGACCCCGATGGCCATCACAGCCACGATGGCAATACCCATATCAGCCTCCTGTGTCTTCGGCCGCGCCTCCAGCACGGCGCGACCTCGCGCGGGGTTCATCCAGGGCGTCGGTCAGAAAGGTGTTGAGCAGCAGGGGGTTCAGGCCGCTGAGGCGCTGGGCGTAGCGGTGGACGGCCAGTTCGTCGGCACCGGCGACGTGGGCGCGAAGCCGCAGGACGCGGTGGCCGAGGCGGCGGTTCAGTTCGCGGGTGCGCGGCCCGTGCAGCAGGTGGTGACCGACCTCGTGGGCGATCGCCGCGCGCCGCAGTTTCTCCGGCGCGATCGGTACGCCGCGTTTCGCGCTGACCTCGCGGGCGTAGTCGAGGCTGTCGCGGTAGAGGGTGACGCGATGATCGCGGTGGTGGTACTCGGCGAGCAGGATCTCGCCGGACCGTTTGCCGCCGGTCTTCTCGCGGATGTCCAGCTGCGGCAGTTCCGGGTGTTCCTCGGCGAGTTCGTCCCCGAAGTCGAGGGCGATCCGTGCCCAGGCCCGGAGTTGCTCCGGCGTGCGGTGTTCGTGGGTCGGGGTCGCGGCGAGGAACCGCGTGCCCAGGTCGAGTGCGGTCATCGCCGGTCCTCCAGCAGCGCGACCAGCGGTTCGTCCGGCTGCCGGGTGCCGAGTTCGGCGCCGATCAGCGCGAGCAGCTGCTCCCGGTCGAGCACCCCGGACAGGTCGGCGATCTTCGGCCCGGCCAGCAGGTACACCGCCGGTGCCCGCGAACCGCCGTCGCCGACGGAGGTGTGCTCGGTGACCAGGTCGGTGAGCCGCGCGTTGCCCTCGCCCGCGGTCGTCTCGGCGAGGTGCGCCCCGGAGAGGTGCAGCCGGATCACGCCTTCGCCGTCCACCACCCGGATCTGCTCGGCCGGCCGGGCGAAGCGGCCGAAGAAGCCGGGTTTCCGGGTCTTCGCGCCCCACACGCGGTGGTGCGGGGTGACAGCGAGCTCAAGCACGTCAGCGGGTTCGACACTCAGCGATTTGGCGACTTCCCGGCGTACTCGGGCCTCGTCCAGCTTCCCGGCGCGGTCCTTCGTGCGTAGTTCGGTCGCCCCGGTGGCCACCGCCCGGATCAGGTTTCGCTGCGGATCGACAGTCACGTCGACGTCCACCCCGGCCGGGTCGGCGCCCTGGGCGACCACGGCCCGTTCGGCTTCGGCACGCGTGGCCAGCACATCGCTGTGCGACGGGTTCGGCACGATCCGCTCGACCGACTCCCGCACCATCGCCAGTGCCGCACCCAGCGGGCTGATCACCTCGCTGTGCTTCGCGATCCGCCAGTCCATAGTGGACGACTGGCCGAGGAACGGGGTGACCGCCGCCGCGCCACCACCGCCGCCGACCAGCGTGACGGCCTCGAGCCGGTACGCCTCGACCAGCTCGTCGACCACGGCCCTGACCGGCTTGACCGCCTGCTCGAGCACAGCGGCCGCGGCTTTCTCGATGGACAGGCCCAAAGCGTTCGCCAGCGGGGCGAGTGCCAGCTTCGCGGTCTCGGGATCGGCGTGGGCGTAGCTGTCTTCGGGGACCACGCCGAGCGCGTTGGCGGCGCAGGTGAGGGTGATCGCGTACCGGGTGCCGTCCGCGGTCTCCAGCGCGGCGTAGTCGGCAGGATCGCCGTCCTTGGGTGAAACGCTGATCAGCTTGGCGCCTTCGAGCGCCTTCGCGAAGCAGGCGTACGGCAGGCCCGCGATGTGCGCGCTGCGTGGGCCGACAGCGGTGACCGACTGACCGGAGACGCGGATCAGCGAGCCGCCACCGATCCCGACCGTGCGCACGTCGAGCGCGGGCAGGTAGGTCTCCCGGCCGCCGAGCTTGGCGTGCCGGACCTGCACCTTTCCGCGGCGCACCACGCTGATGTCGGTCGACGTGCCGCCGGTCTCCAGGAAGATGCCGTCGCTGAGCCGTTCGCCCATCAGCGCCCCGGCCACACCCGCCGCCGGGCCGGAAAGCGCGGTGAGCAGCGGGCGCTTGCGCATCTCCTCCAGCGACATCACGCCGCCGTCGCCACGCATCACCATCAGCGGCGCGGTGATGCCCGCCGCCGCGACACTGCGGTCCACCAGGTCGGCGGTTTCGATCATCCGCGGCATGATCCCGGCGTTGAGCACGGCCGTCCTGGCGCGTTTGGACAGTCCATAGAGGCCGGTGATCTCGTGGGTGGCGGTGGCCGGGAGGTGCTGGGCCCGTGCCTCGGTGACCACGGCCCGTTCCCCGGCCGGATCGTCCACACTGAACGGTTCGACGGCGACGATCACCTCGGCGCCATCGGAGTGCAGCTTAGCCACCGCTTCCTTGACCGTCTCCGGGTGCTCGGCGTCCTTCACCGCCGCGTACCGGATCGGCAGCGGGCGGCCGGGCGCGAGTTCCAGCTTGCGCAGCGACCGCAGCCTGCCGGTGGCCCAGCCGTCGAACCCGTGCCCGATCCCGGCGATGCCGACCGTGGCCACATCGCCCTCGAGCAGCGCGTTCGTCGCCTGCGTGGTGCCGTGCGCCAGGAACGAGACCGCGCCGGGGTCGATGCCGGTCTGCTCGTGGAGCCGGGTGAGCGCGGTGAGGATGCCGTGCGCCACGCCGTCGGCGTGGTCGTGGCTGGTGGGGACCTTGACCTGCCCGAGCAGGGCGAAGGTCTGCGCGTCCACCGCCACCGCGTCGGTGAACGTGCCCCCGACGTCGATGCCGATCCGGACGGTCTGCGGCGTTGCAGTCATGTCCAGCCTCCGATTCAGTAACCGCGGACTTCGGGCCAGCGGCGTTCCACCCCGGCCCGGTCGAGCAGTGCGGCGAACTCGCCGAACAGCGATTCGTCGGCCTGCACCTTGCGTGGCGAGACCCCGCGCCGGAGGGCGAACCCGGCCAGGTGCCCGGCCACCTCGCCGACGTTCCACTCCACCGGGTGCAGCCGGTAGCAGCCGTTGGTGATGTGCGTGGTGCCCAGGTTCTTGGCCGCGGGCAACAGGTTCTCCACCCGCCGCGGCAGCAGCGCGCCGAGCGGGATCTCGAACGGCACGCTCGCCACGTCCACGTAGTTGTCCCCGGAGGTCGACGGGTGCAGGTCGATCCGGTAGCTCCCGATGCCGACCGAATCGGCGTGGTGGGCGCGGCCGTGCGCGCCGAGCAGGTCGAGCGAGACGTGGTGCTCGGTGACGGTGGTGACCGCCTTGATGCGCCGCGATTCCCGCACGTAGGCGGCTTTCGCCAGGCCGTCGGCGGTGCCGGTGACGTCGTGGCGCAGCTTCAGGCCGGGGAAGCCGACCTCGGTCTGCAGCCAGTAGAGGACGGACAGCGACAGTTGTTTGGCCTCGTAGTGCGCTTTCGCCACGGATTCGGCGTCGGCGATCCCGTCGATCTCCAGCGCCGGGCGCAGCCAGTAGTCGTTGAGCGGCCAGTTGACCAGCGTGATGTCCGAGTCGAACGAGCCGGGCGTGTGCATGCCCCTGGCCAGGATGCGGCGGAACCCCCACAGCTCCTTGTCCCCGGCGTCGGCGCTCTGATCGGCGCTGATCGCGAGCGGGTCGGTGTCCGGGTTGGGCACGAAGGTGCGTGGCACCGGTTCCAGCGTGCGCGGGTCGGGCGCGAGGAGGCCGAGCAGCGGCCCCGGCCAGAACTCCGGCTGGTAGGAGCGCCAGAACTCGTACATCGCCGGACGGTCGATGACGTGGTTCTGTCCACTGTGGTGGGACATGGCGAAGCAGTAGGTGATGCCCTGGAGGTTGCCGGGGTCGGCCTGCTCGGGGGCGTTCGGCTCGTCGTACTCGCGCTGCGCTTCGGCACCGACTGCGAACTCGACGCCGGCCAGCGGCAGCAGGTCGCCGTTCTCGGTGGCGTCGAGCACGTAGTCGGCCTGGACGTCGAGCAGATTGCCGTGCTCGTCGCTGAGCCGCACGGATTCGACCTGGTCACCGTTGGTTTCCGCGGCCACCGGCCGGTGCCCGGTCAGCAGGGTGATCCGGCCGGCGCTGAGGTGCGGCGCCAGCATGGCTTCCAGCACCGCCAGTGCGACCCTCGGCTCGTGGCAGAGCTTGCTCACGCGGCCCGCGCCCGGGTTCAGGTTCGTGAGGCCGCGGGCTTCGGCGCGCAGCGGGTAGTGGCGGCGGTAGTAGTTGCGGATGCCTTCGCGCAGCTGCCGGTAGGTGGCGGTGGAGCCGAAGCGCTCGATCCACGGGTTTTCGTCCGGCGGCACGGCCTGCGCGGTCAGCTGGCCGCCGATCCACGTGGTCTCCTCGGTGAGCACCACGCGGTGCCCGGCGCGGGCGGCGGCCAGTGCCGCGGCGACGCCGCCGAGGCCACCGCCGACGACGAGGATTTCGGTGGACAGTTCGTTCATGCGGGGCTTCCTTGGTTCACGGGGCCGACGGTGGTTCCGGCGACCGGTTCACAGGGCAGGAGCTGGCGGGCGGCCGGGGAGTCCTGGCCGAGCTCGCGGGTGATCAGGCGGACCAGCAGGCGCACGGCCTGCCTGCCCATCTCGCGGCGGGGCACGGCGAAGCCGGTGACGTGTTCGGCTTGTCCGGGCGGCCTGCCGAGCACGGCCAGCGAGAGGTCGCGGGGGCAGGTGAGGTTGCCGGCTTCGAGTGCGTTGGTGACCGCGGTGTAGGCGGTCGAAGTGTCGGTTTCCTCGACGACGACGGCGGTGACGCCTTCTTTGCGCCAGGCGTCGAGATCGATGCCGCCGTCGAGCCGGTGCACGGTCGCGGGCAGTCCGGCGGTCGCCTGGCGGAAGCCGCGCTCGCGGTCGGTGGACGAGGGGGCGTCATCCGGTTCGCGGAGGTAGCGGATGTTGCGGTGTCCGTGGTGGATGAGCTGCTCGACGACTTTCGCCGAGGCTCTGACGTAATCGGCGCCGACGAACGGGATCCGGTTGTCCAGCTCGGGCCGGCGTCCGATGTAGACCAGCGGGAAGCCGGAGTCCAGCAGCCCGCCGATCGCCTCGTCCGGCACGTGCCTGCCGAAGAACAGGCAGCCGTCGGCGACCCGGGTCCGCCGGATGGCCGCGGCGTCGTGGTCCCGGCGGTCGGCGCCACCCCGGCCGGTGAACAGGATCAGGTCCTGCCCGAGCGCGGCGGCTTCCTCCTCGACACCGACCAGGATCGGGTAGTACGAGTCGGCGACGTCGGTCGGGAACGTGGTCTTGAAGGTGTAGAGCCCGAGCATGTGGTTGCGCGAGGACGCCAGCCGCGTGGCGACCGGGTCCGGCACGTAACCGAGCTTTTCGGCGGCTTCGAGCACGCGCAGCCGGGTGGTCTCGGCCATCCGGACGCGGGCGCGGTTGCCGCTGAGCACCACCGAGACGGTCGCCTGCGAGACCCCGGCCTCGCGGGCGATGTCCGCCTGGCGGGGCATGGCTCGACGGGTGGTCATGGAAGTCGCCCTCCTGGCTAATGCGGATTAGCAGAAGGCTGAGCGGTGCCCGGCGGGAAGTCAACCAATCTGTCCGGTTTGCGGGGACGGCGGGACTAATACGTATTAGCACCTTGACGGCGGCGTTTTGCCTGCTCACACTCGCCGCCATCCTCCGATGACGAAGGAGCTTCCCCGATGAGCCGACTGTGGAACCGCCGAGCCGCGCTGAAGGTCGCGGCCGGGACCGGGCTGGGCCTGGTGGCCGCCTCCGCGCTGCCCGCCTCCGCCGCGCCGCCCGGTTTTCCTGCGTACAAGTACCTGCGGACGGCGTTCGACAAGAACGCGCTCAAGTACAACCCGACGGGCGAGCTGATCTTCCCGTGCGTGCGGGGCACGGCCGGCCGCATCCCCGGCGCGCTGGGGCGGTTCTATCTGTACTACGCACCGCACGATGCGCCGGGTGGGATCTGCCTGGCTTACGCGAATTCACTGGGCGGGCCGTATACGGAGTACCCGGCGAACCCGATCATTTCGCGGGTGTGGCCCGGTGAGTACGAAGTGAGCCATGTTTCGTCGCCGCATGCGATGTGGAATGAGGATTCGAAGGAGATCTTCATGTACTTCCACGGCGAGAACACGGTGACTCGGCTGGCGAGGTCGAAGGACGGCATCAATTTCACGTACGACAAGGAAGTGCTGTCCACGCGTTTGCTGCCTGCGGGAACCACGGAGACGTCGTATGCGCGGGTGTTCCGGCACGACCTGCCCGCGCTGGGGGCGCGGTACGTGATGGTGTTCATGATCAATACAACGGCGAACCGGCGGTCGATCGGGTGGGGATGGTCACCGGATGCGCGGAACTGGACGTTCTCGCAGAGTCCGTTGATCCGCCCGGAGGAGGTGGGGGCGCGGGATATCGGGGCTCCGCACGTGGTTTCGCGGAACGGGTCGACTTACGTCGTGTACCACACGAATATCGAGGCTGGGGGGAGTATGCGGATCACCGAGGTGGGGAATGACTTCAGTCGGCGGGTGCATCTGGGGGTGTTCCATGCGCCGATGGCTGGGGCGCCGGACAATGGGAGGTGTGCGGCGCCGTCGTTTGGGACTGATGGGGGTGTGGAGTATATGATTTATGAGGCTGGGACTCGGTTGAATGGGTCGATAGCTATTGCTCGGGCGGTCTGAGGGTTTTTCCACCCCGGTTTTTTAGTGTGACGACAGCGGGCGTTCCGTTGTCAAGGCGGGAATGATGCCTTGACAACGGAACGCCCGCCGTGTTTTTGGCTTCGGACCGGGGATGGGGAGGGGTGGGTGGCTCTGGTGCTCGCGTTGGCGCGCCGGGCGCCGGTTTGCAGCGCGGGGGCGCGAGGGCGGCGGGGGCTGGCCATTGTCGCGAATGTGGCTTTCGGGACGTTTGACGTCTCGAAAGCCACATTCGTGACGGTTGAACGATCAGACGCGCTTGAACAGCAGGGCGCGCTTGACTTCTTGGATCGCCTTGGTGACCTGGATGCCGCGTGGGCAGGCGTCGGTGCAGTTGAAGGTGGTGCGGCACCGCCACACGCCTTCGGCGTCGTTCAGGATGTCGAGGCGTTCTTCGGCGCCTTCGTCCCGGGAGTCGAAGATGAAGCGGTGCGCGTTGACGATCGCCGCCGGGCCGAAGTAGGAGCCGTCGCTCCAGTAGACCGGGCACGACGAGGTGCAGCACGCGCACAGGATGCACTTCGTGGTGTCGTCGAAGCGCTCCCGGTCCGCGATGGACTGGACCCGCTCGCGCGTGGGCTCGTTGCCGTAGGCGATGAGGTACGGCTTGACCGCACGGAACGCCTCGAAGAAGGGTTCCATGTCGACGTAGAGGTCCTTCTCCGTCTTCAGGCCCTTGATCGGCGCGATCGTGATGGTCGTCGGCTTGCCCTTCTTCGCCAACAGGTCCTTGACCAGGACCTTGCAGGCCAGCCGGTTGATGCCGTTGATCTGCATGGCGTCGGAACCGCAGATGCCGTGCGCGCAGGACCGGCGGAACGACAGGGTGCCGTCCACGTAGTTCTTGATGCTCGACAGCAGGTTCAGCACGCGGTCGGTGGGCAGCGCCGGGACGTCGTAGGACTCCCAGTGCGGCTCGGAGTCCAGCTCCGGGTTGTACCGCAGGATCTTCACCGTGACGGTGAGCGAACCCTCCGGGGCGGGGATCTGCGAGGTGTCGTGCGCCTGTTCGGCTACCGCGGTCATCAGTACTTCCGCTCCATCGGCTCGTACCGGGTGAAGGTCACCGGCTTGTAGTCCAGCCGGATGTCCGCGAGGAATCCCGTCAGCCCCAGCGGGGCGTCGGGGTCCTCCTGCTCCGGCATCTGCTTGTACGACATCGAGTGCCGCATGAAGTTCACGTCGTCGCGGTTCGGGTAGTCCTCGCGCGCGTGCCCGCCGCGGGACTCCTTGCGCGCCAGGGCCGCCACCACCAGCGCCTCGGCGAGGTCGAGCAGGAAGCCCAGCTCGATCGCCTCGAGCAGGTCGGTGTTGAACCGCTTGCCCTTGTCCTGCACCGCGATCCGGCCGTAGCGCTCCTTGAGCGCCTGCACGTCGGTCAGCGCCTGCTTCAGCGTGTCCTCGGTGCGGTACACCGCCGCGTTCGAGTCCATCGTCTGCTGCAGCTCGGTGCGGATGTCGGCGACCCGCTCCCCGCCGTGGGCGGTGCGCAGGTGCTCGACCATGCCCTCGACCATGCGTGCCGGGGTCTCCGGCAGCTCGACGAAGTCGTGCCCGGCGGCGTACTCCGCGGCGGCGATGCCGGCGCGGCGGCCGAACACGTTGATGTCGAGCAGCGAGTTGGTGCCCAGGCGGTTCGCGCCGTGCACCGACACGCAGGCGACCTCACCCGCGGCGTACAGGCCGGGGATGACGTTGTCGTTGTCCCGCAGCGCCTCGCCGTGCACGTTGGTCGGGATCCCGCCCATCGCGTAGTGCGCGGTCGGGTACACCGGCACCGGCTCGACCACCGGGTCCACCCCGAGGTAGGTGCGGGCGAACTCGGTGATGTCCGGCAGCTTGGTCTCCAGCACCTCGGCCCCGAGGTGGGTGCAGTCCAGCAGCACGTAGTCCTTGTTCGGCCCGGCCCCGCGGCCTTCGAGCACCTCGAGCACCATCGACCGCGCGACGATGTCCCGCGGCGCCAGGTCCTTGATGGTCGGCGCGTACCGCTCCATGAACCGCTCGCCGGACTCGTTGCGCAGGATCGCGCCCTCGCCGCGGGCACCCTCGGTGAGCAGGATGCCCAGCCCGGCCAGGCCGGTCGGGTGGAACTGGTAGAACTCGATGTCCTCCAGCGGCAGGCCCTTGCGGAAGTAGATGCCCATGCCGTCACCGGTCAGCGTGTGCGCGTTCGAGGTGGTCTTGAAGACCTTCCCGAACCCGCCGGTGGCGAACACGATCGACTTGGCCTGGAAGACGTGCAGCTCACCGGTGGCCAGCTCGTAGGCGATGGCCCCGGAGGCCTTCGGCCCGTCGGGCGTGTCGGTCATCGCGATGTCGAGCACGTAGAACTCGTTGAAGAACTCGATGCCGTGCTTGACGCAGTTCTGGTACAGCGTCTGCAGGATCATGTGGCCGGTGCGGTCCGCGGCGTAGCAGGCGCGGCGCACCGCGGCCTTGCCGTGGTCACGGGTGTGCCCGCCGAACCGGCGCTGGTCGATCTTGCCCTCGGGGGTCCGGTTGAACGGCAGCCCCATCTTCTCCAGGTCGAGGACCGCGTCGATGGCTTCCTTCGCCATGATCTCGGCGGCGTCCTGGTCGGTGAGGTAGTCACCGCCCTTGACCGTGTCGAAGGTGTGCCACTCCCAGTTGTCCTCTTCGACGTTGGCGAGCGCCGCGCACATGCCGCCCTGGGCGGCACCGGTGTGCGACCGGGTCGGGTAGAGCTTGGTCAGCACCGCGGTCCTGGTGCGCTGACCGGCTTCGATGGCGGCGCGCATGCCGGCACCGCCCGCCCCGACGATCACCACGTCGTACTTGTGGAACTGCATTGCCGCTTCTCCTGAAGAACGTGTGTGGTGGGGTTAGCTGGCCGGCATGTCCGGGTCGAAGGTGAAGATCACCATGGTGCCCACCGCGAGGATCAGCACCATCGAGGTGTAGAGCACGATCTTCAGCCAGAACCGCGTGCTGTCCTTGCGCGCGTAGTCGTCGATGATCGTGCGCACGCCGTTGCCGCCGTGCAGCTGGGCCAGCCACAGCATGGACAGGTCCCAGAACTGCCAGAACGGCGAGGCCCAGCGGCCGGCCACGAAGCCCCAGTTGATCCGGTGCACGCCGCCGTCGAGGATGTTCATGATGAACAGGTGGCCGAGCACCAGCACCATCAGCGCGACGCCGGAGATGCGCATGAACAGCCAGCTGTACAGCTCGAAGTTGCTGCGCCGGGCAGCCGGGCGCCGCGGGGACCGCGGCTTGTCGAGTGGCAACGCCGCGCTCATCAGTGACCGCCTCCGAACATCGTGCTCACGGTCCGCTCGAGCATGAAGTAGGTGCCGGGGACCATCACCAGCACCCAGAGCCCGACCAGGCCCCAGAGCATCTGCTTCTGGTAGCGCGGGCCCTGCGACCAGAAGTCGACGAGGATCACCCGCAGGCCGTTGAGCGCGTGGAACAGCACCGCGCCGACCAGGCCGACCTCGATCAGGTTGACGATCGGGGTCTTGTAGGTCTCGATGACCTCGTCGTAGGCGTTCGGGGAAACGCGGACGAGCGCGGTGTCGAGCACGTGGACAAAGAGGAAGAAGAACGTGAGCACGCCGGTGATCCGGTGCAGCACCCAGGACCACATGCCTGGGTCACCGCGGTAGAACGTCCCGTTCCGGCGCGAGGCACCCGCCCGATCGCTCCGCGCCGCATCGCTCGCGGCGCCAGCAGTGGTGGACATCGGTGAACGGCCTCCAACGTCACTGATGGACTGGACCCCGGTGACCGTGGCTTCGGCGTGTTCACCTGCGTGTTCTCCGGCGAAGGCACCTGGGTCAAGGTCATCGGGCGTGGATGCTGAGGATGCTAGACCTGCCCTTGACACGGGGCTCACCCTCGGGTTGCCGTATGTGATGAGCGTTATGCCCGGCAGGGCTGCCGGGTACCCCTGTGGAGATCGACAACACGCCTTGTCGAACCACACGTTCCGGTGACAACGCGTGCCCGGTTCATCGCTCGGGCGAACCACGAACAAACATTTGGGTTACGTAGCGTGCCGTCGATGTGTCCCCGTCATGGCGGACGGGTACGGTTCGCCCCGTCGAACCCGGCAGTGGAGCCGGGTTGTTCTCGGGCACCGTTGTGAAAGAGCAGCGGGGAGGGAGAAGCACCGTGCGCGGTACACGCAATCGCACACTGGCCGCCGTAGCCATGGCCGGTGTGCTGGCGCTGGCCGGTTGTGCGAAGGATTCCGGCGGCACCGGCGGTGATACCGCTGCACCGGCTGACCAGGGTGCGCAGGGTTGCGTCACCGCGCCCAAGCCGCCGGCCGCGGCTCCGGCCGCACAGAGCCAGGCGCAGGACAGCGAGAAGGTGGACGCCTCCAAGCTGAAGGTCGGGCTGGCCTACGACGTGGGTGGCCGGGGTGACGCCTCGTTCAACGACGCGGCCGCCGCGGGCGCCGACAAGGCCAAGGCCGAGCTGGGCGTGCCCGCCATCAGCGAGAGCACCGCCACCGGCACCGAGTCCGAGGACTCCAAGCAGCAGCGCCTCAACCAGATGGCCACCGAGGGCTTCAACCCGATCATCGCGGTCGGCTTCGCCTACGCGGACTCCATCAAGGCGGTCGCGCCGAAGTTCCCGGACACCAAGTTCGCCATCGTCGACGACGACTCGGTGCAGGCGCCGAACGTCACCCCGCTGGTCTTCGCCGAGGAGCAGGGCTCGTTCCTGGCCGGCGTCGCCGCGGTCTACAAGAGCAAGAGCTGCCACGTCGGCTTCGTCGGCGGCGTGGACACCCCGCTGATCCAGAAGTTCGAGGCGGGCTTCCTGCAGGGCGTGAAGGCGGCTTCGTCCAAGGCCAAGATCGAGGACGAGTACCTCACCCCGGCGGGCGACATCTCCGGCTTCAACGACCCGGGCAAGGGCAACATCAAGGCCGCCGCCCAGATCAACAAGGGCGCCGACGTGATCTACCACGCCGCGGGCGCTTCCGGTAAGGGCGTGTTCGAGGCCGCGAAGTCCTCGGGCAAGGCGCTCGCCATCGGGGTCGACTCCGACCAGTACAACCAGAAGACGGTGGAGAACGCCAAGGACGTGATCATCACCTCGATGATCAAGCGCGTCGACGTGGCGGTCTTCGACTTCATCAAGGCCGTGGCCAAGGGCGACACCACCACCCTGCCCAAGCGGTTCGACCTCAAGGTCGACGGCGTCGGCTACGCCACCTCCGGTGGCAAGGTCGACGACATCAAGGACGTGCTCGAGGGTTACAAGGCGCAGATCATCAGCGGCGCCATCACGGTGACCGACAAGCCGCAGAAGTAAAACTCCGTTAGTTCACCTTCGCGTGGGGCCCACCGGCGGCGAACCCGTCCGGCGGGCCCCCCGCGTTGTTTCCGGGAGCATTCCTCAATGACAGAGCCGCAGCCCGAGCCCGGGTCACGCAGGCCGGTGGTCGAACTGGCCGGGATCACCAAGCGCTTTCCCGGCGTGGTCGCCAACTCCGACGTCAACCTGACCGTGCACGAGGGTGAGGTGCACGCGGTCTGTGGCGAGAACGGCGCGGGCAAGTCCACCCTGATGAAGATCCTCTACGGCATGCAGCGGCCGGACGAGGGCACCATCACCGTCAACGGCACGCAGGTCGAGCTGCGCAACCCGCAGGACGCGATCAGAGCCGGGATCGGCATGGTGCACCAGCACTTCATGCTCGCCGACAACCTGACCGTGCGCGAGAACGTGCTGCTCGGCGCGGAGTCGCTGCACGGCATCGGCCGCGCGGCCAGGGCGCGGCTGGCCGAACTGGCCGAGCGCACCGGCCTGCGCGCCGACCCGGACACGCTGCTCGAGGACCTCGGCGTGGCCGACCGCCAGCGCGTCGAGATCGTCAAGGTGCTCTACCGCGGCGCGAAGATCGTCATCCTGGACGAGCCGACCGCGGTGCTGGTGCCGCAGGAGGTCGACGCGCTGTTCGAGACCGTGCGCGACATGCAGCGCCAGGGTTTCACCTTCATCTTCATCTCGCACAAGCTCGACGAGGTGCGCGCGATCGCCGACTCGGTGACGGTGATCCGCCGCGGCACCACGGTCGGCTCGGCCGACCCGAAGAAGATCAGCTCCCGCGAGCTCGCCGAGATGATGGTCGGCAGCGAACTGCCCAGCCCGGAGACCAGGGAGTCCACCGTGACCACCCGGGACGTGATCCGGATTTCCGGGCTGCGCCTGGAGGTCGAGGGCTCGGACCGGGCCGCGCTGGACGACGTCTCGTTCTCCGTGCGCGCCGGTGAGGTGCTCGGCATCGCCGGGGTCGAGGGCAACGGCCAGACCGAACTGGTCGAGACGATCATGGGCATGCGCAAGGCCACCGGCGGCACGGTCGAACTGGTCGACGCCGACGGCAAGGTCCGCAACCTGACCCGCCTCGGCACGCTCGCCCGCCGTGAGGCCGGGATCGGCTACATCGCCGAGGACCGCACCCGGCACGGGCTGTTGCTGACGCAACCGTTGTGGGCCAACCGGATCCTCGGTTACCAGACGCGGAAACCGGTGGCCAGCGGGCAACTGCTGGACATCGCGGGCGCGCGCAAGGACACCGAGCGGATCGTCGCCGAGTACGACGTGCGCACCCCGGGCATCGACGTGCCCGCCGCCGCGCTGTCCGGCGGGAACCAGCAGAAACTGGTGGTGGGCCGGGAACTCTCCGGCGACCCGGTGCTGCTGATCGCCTCGCACCCCACGCGCGGGGTGGACGTCGGCGCGCAGGCGCTGATCTGGGAGCAGATCCGCCAGGCCCGCGCGAACGGACTGGCCGTGCTGCTGATCTCCGCGGACCTGGACGAGCTGATCGGGCTGTCCGACACGATCCGCGTCATGCTGCGCGGCCGCCTGGTCAGCGAAGCCGACCCGGCGACCGTGACGCCGCAGGAACTCGGCTCGGCGATGACCGGTGCCGCTGAAGAAGGTGAAGTCGCATGAGTTCGTGGCGCACCAGGCTGCTGCCACCACTGCTGGCGATCGTGTTCGCCGTGCTGATCTGCACGGTGGCGCTGCTGATCTCGGGAGCCGACCCGCTCCGGGCCTTCGGCACCATGATCGCCCAGCTGTTCAAGGGCACCACCGCGATCGACACGCTGAACCTGGCCACGCCGTACTACCTGGCGGGTCTCGCGGTGGCGATCGGCTTCCAGATGAACCTGTTCAACATCGGCGTCGAGGGCCAGTACCGCTTCGCCGCGGTGGTCGCCGCGATCGCCGGTGGCGCGCTGCACCTGCCGCCGGTCCTGCACGCCATCGTGATCATCCTGGTCGCGGTGCTGGGCGGCATGCTCTACGCGGCCATCCCGGCGGTGCTGAAGGTGACCCGCGGGGTCAGCGAGGTCATCTCGACGATCATGCTGAACTCGATCGTCATCGGCATCATCGCCTTCCTGATCAACCCCGAGCAGTTCGGCGTGCAGCGCGGCAACAACGTGCACACCGAGCCGATCGACGACTCCGGGCTCATCCCCGGCATCCCGCTGGGCAAGCTGGGTGAGCTGTTCGGCTTCGTGCTGATCGCCATCGCGGTCGGTGGCGCGTACTGGTTCATGCTGAACCGCACGCGCTTCGGCTTCGAGCTCAAGGCCAGCGGCGAGTCGACCACCGCGGCCGCCGCCGGTGGCGTGAACGCCAAGAAGATGACGCTGATCGCGATGCTGCTCTCCGGCGGGGTCGCCGGGCTCGTCGCGCTGCCGGAACTGCTCGGCCGCGACCACGTCTACGCCATCACCGCCGCGCAGGGCTACGGCTTCACCGGCATCGCGGTGGCGCTGCTCGGCCGCAACCACCCCGCGGGCATCGCGCTCGGCGCGGTGCTGTGGGCCTTCCTGGACAAGTCGGCGGTGTCGCTGGAGCAGATCCAGGTGCCGAAGGAGATCGCCACCATCATGCAGGGCACGATCGTGCTGTCCGTCGTGGTCGCCTACGAGATCGTCCGGCGTGCCGACCTGGCCGCCGAGCAGCGGCGGGTGGGCCGGGCACTGGCTGGCAACGGGCGCAAGCGCGGCAAGCCGGCCGACGTCAGTGAAGGGGGTGCGGTGTGAGCGCGCCGACCGACCTGGACCCGGCCCCCGCGCCGATGACCGCGACCGGCGGCAAGCCGAAGCGCCGCCTGCCCGGCTGGGCCAGGGCGATGCTCTGGGCCGCCGCGGCGCTGGTGGTGCTGTCCACCACCTCGTACCTGACCGGCGTGCCGGACCTGACCTCGTCGAACACCTCGCAGACGGCGTTGCGCCTGGCGCTGCCGATCCTGCTGGCCGGGCTCGGCGGGCTGTGGGCCGAACGCTCCGGCGTGATCAACATCGGCCTCGAGGGCATGATGATCCTCGGGACCTGGGGCGCGGCCTGGGGTGCCTACTACGGCGGCCCGTGGGCCGGGCTGGTGGCCGCGATCGTGCTCGGCGCCCTCGGCGGGCTGCTGCACGCGATCGCCACGGTCACCTTCAACGTCAACCACATCGTCTCCGGCGTGGCCCTGAACCTGCTCGGGCTCGGCGTGGCGAAGTACCTGGCGAGCCTGGTGTTCCGGCCGCTGTCGGGCAACCCGAAGCAGTCGCCGCCGGTGGAGAAGTTCGACACCTACTCGGCCACCTTCCTCTCCGACTGGCTCGGTGACCTCGAGGACGCGCAGCGGGTCGGCATCTCCGACGCGGCCGGTATCGTGCGCGGCCTGATCACCGGGGTGTCGCCGCTGGCCATGCTGGCGATCCTGCTGATCCCGGTCAGCTACTGGGTCCTCTGGAAGACGCGGTTCGGCCTGCGGCTGCGGTCGTGCGGGGAGAACCCGGTGGCCGCCGAATCCCTCGGCGTGAACGTGTACGTGCACAAGTACGTCGCGCTCGCGGTGTCCGGTGGCCTGGCCGGGATGGGTGGTGCCTCGCTGGTGCTGCTGCCCGGTGGCGCGGACTACCTGGAGAACCAGACCAACGGCCGCGGCTTCATCGGCCTGGCCGCGATGATCTTCGGCAACTGGCGGCCCGGTGGACTGCTCGGCGGCGCGGCGCTGTTCGGGTACGCCGACGGCCTGCAGCTCTCCGGTGGCGGCGAAGCCGTGCTGGCGCTGCTGTACGGCGCGGTGATCCTGCTCGGCGTGATCGTGGTGATCCAGCTGGTCCGCCGCAAGTGGGTGGCCGCCGCGCTGGGCCTGGCCGGGGCGCTCGTCCTCTACTACATCTACTGGTCCAACGACGAACTGCCGAGCGACCTGATCCCGTACTCGGCGCACTTCGTCACGATCATCGTGCTGGCGGTGGCGTCGCAGCGACTGCGGCCACCGAAGAAGATCGGTGCGAAATACCGGCGAGGCGAAGGTGACTGACATCGACTGGGACGCGTTGCGGGCGAGCGCGGTCCGCGTGGCGAAGCTCGCCTACGCGCCGTACTCCGGACTCCAGGTGGGCGTCGCGGCCATTGTGGACGATGGCCGCGAGATCACCGGCTGCAACGTGGAGAACGCTTCCTACGGGCTGGGCCTGTGCGCGGAGTGCACGATGGTCGGTCAGCTCCGGCTCACCGGGGCCGGCCGGCTGGTCGCGGTCGCTTGCCGCAGCGGTGAAGGGGAACTCCTGATGCCGTGCGGCCGGTGCCGTCAGCTGCTCTACGAACACGGCGGCCCGGACTGCCTGGTGGACACCCCGAGCGGCATCCTGCCGATGTCGCGGGTGCTCCCCGACGCCTTCGGCCCGGAGCACCTGCCCGCATGAGCGCCGGGGAACCCTTCGCCGCGGTCGACGTCATCCGGTCCAAAAGGGACGGTGGACGGCTGAGCGACGAGCAGATCGACTGGGTGGTCGGCGCGTACACCCGAGGCGTGGTCGCCGAAGAGCAGATGTCCGCGCTGGCCATGGCGATCTTCTTGCGTGGCATGGATTCCGGCGAGATCGCGCGCTGGACCGGCGCGATGATCGACTCGGGGGAGCGGCTGTCGCTGCACGGCAGCAGGCCGACGGTGGACAAGCACTCGACCGGTGGCGTCGGCGACAAGATCACCCTGCCGCTGGCGCCGCTGGTCGCCGCGTGCGGGGCGGCCGTGCCGCAGCTGTCCGGGCGCGGGCTCGGCCACACCGGCGGCACGCTCGACAAGCTGGAGTCCATCCCCGGCTGGCGCGCGGCGCTGTCCACCGAGGAGATCGTCCGGCAGCTGGAGGAGGTCGGGGCGGTGGTCTGCGCGGCCACGCCCACGCTGGCGCCCGCGGACCGCAAGCTCTACGCGCTGCGGGACGTGACCGCCACCGTCGAGTCCATCCCGCTGATCGCCAGCTCGATCATGAGCAAGAAGATCGCCGAGGGCTCGGCGGGCCTGGTGCTGGACGTCAAGACCGGCTCCGGCGCGTTCATGAAGACGCGCGAGCAGGCGAAGGAACTGGCCGAGGCGCTGGTCGCCATCGGCAAGGCACACGGGGTGGCGACCACCGCGCTGATCACCGAGATGGGCACCCCGCTGGGCCGCGCGGTCGGCAACGCGGTGGAGGTGGCCGAATCGGTCGAGGTGCTGCGCGGCGGCGGACCGGCGGACGTGGTCGAGCTGACCGTGGCGCTGGCGCGCGAGATGCTGGCGCTGGCCGGGCTGGGTTCGGTGGACCCGGCGGCCGTGCTGGCCTCGGGTGAGGCGTACGAGACCTGGTGCCGGATGATCCGCGCCCAGGACGGCGACCCGGAAGCCCCGCTCCCCGCGCCGAAGCACGTCCACATCGTGGAAGCCCCGGCGGACGGGGTGCTGTCCACTCTGGACGCCTACGCCGTCGGCGTGGCGGCCTGGCGGCTCGGGGCCGGGCGGGCGCGCAAGGAGGACCCGGTGCAGGCCGCCGCGGGCATCCTGTGCCACGCGAAACCAGGCGACCGGCTCTCCGCCGGGGACCCCGTCCTCGAACTGCACACCGACACCCCAGAGGCGCTCCCCGCCGCCCTGCACACCCTCGAGAACTCCTTCACCCTCCAGGACAGCGCCCCACCCGCCACCCCCGTCGTCCTGGACGTCCTCCGCTGAATGCTATGAGTGGGGCATTACTTGCATTGAACGCAAGTAATGCCCCACTCATAGCATTGGGCTCGGCACCCTGGGCGCACGAAGAGGGGCGCCGTCCGTGGACGACGCCCCCTCTTTCCGCCGGAGGCGGGTGGACTACTCCGTGCTGTCTTCGCCTTCGCCCGGCTTCGCCTTGGCGTCGGCGGGCTTCGGGGCCCGGCCGTTGCGGGCGCGCCGCGGCTGGCGCGGGGCCGGCGGGGACACCGCGACCACCGGCTGCGGCGAAGCGGGACCGCCACCGAGCATCAGCTCGGCGAAGGTGGCCATGGCCTCGTCCAGCTGGCCGCCGATGCGCCGCTCGGACTCCTCGTTGCTCTTGCGCACCAGCGAGGTGACCGAGTCGGTGTCGGGACGCGCGTTCAGCGTGCCCTCGACCTTCGACAGGCCGCTCTTGATCGAGCCGTCCAGGTCGCCGAGCTGCGCGGCGAAGCCGTCCTCGACCTTGTCCAGGCGCCCGGCCAGGTCGTCGAGGTGGGTGGTGACCTGCTCGAGCCGGTTGCCCAGCTTGTCGAGCCGGTCGGAGGCGTCGATCATCTCGCCGGTCTCGGTCAGCGCCGACTTGAGCGCCTCGGTGTTGTCCCCGATGCGCTGCTTGGTGGCGGCGTCCAGGTCGTCGATCCGCGAGCGCAGGTCGTTGTCCCCGGCTTCGATCCGCTCGCGCAGGGTGGCCTCGGCCGAGTCGATGCGCTCGCGCACCGGGCCGTGCACCGACTGCGGGATCGAGTCGAGCTTGGTGTCCTGCTTGTCCAGGTGCCCGTTGAGCTCGTCGATGCGGCGGTGGATGTTCTGGAGCTTGTCCTCCAGGCCGTCCATCCGGCCGGCCACGCCCTCGAACCGGGCGCCGACGCCGTCGAGCCTGCCGTCCAGCTGCGCGAACGGCTTCGCCAGCTTGTCGACCAGGCCGTCCACCGCGCGGGCGATCTCGGCGAGCGCGTTGTCCTGCGCTTCGAGCCGGGACATCGCCTCGTCCAGCCGCTCGGCCAGCACGCTGACCTCGGTGCGGTCGGGCAGTTCCGACAGCCGCTTGCGCACCGCGCCCAGTGAGTCCACCGGAGCGAGGCGGGCGTAGATGTCGTCGAGAGCGTCGAAGATCTGCTGCTGCTCGCTCTCCCGGACCTCGGCCGCGCGCACGAGCATGTTGCGCATCCGGTCGAAGGACGGGGCCCCAAGGTGGTTGTCTGTGGTCACTGCGGTGTCCTCCGTCGGGGAAAAGGGACTGGGGCCGAGCTTAGCGATCGTCCAATTGCTCACAGTATCCGGCCCGGGAAATGTAAATGTTGTGCTCAACTCGTTGGACGATTCGGGTCCAAGATCACAAAGCTCTGGGTAGCGGCGAAACTCAGAGTTACGGCCACGTAGGTGATCCGTGTTCACCACACTAGCCCGCCACGCAAGAGCCGTCCGGCGCAGCCCCTCGCGGGTACCGTTATCGCATGTCGACCGATACCCGCTCCCAGACACTGGACCCCGAAAAGATCCGGCGTGCGCCCAAGGTGCTGCTGCACGACCACCTTGATGGCGGATTGCGCCCCGGTACGGTGATCGATCTAGCTGACTCGATCGGTTATCGAGGCCTGCCCACCACCGAGGTGGGGGAGCTGGGGCGGTGGTTCCGCGACGCGGCGGATTCGGGCTCGCTGGAGTCGTACCTGGAGACCTTCGCGCACACGTGCGGGGTGATGCAGACCGAGGAAGCCCTGGTCAGGGTGGCCGCGGAGTGCGCGGAGGACCTGGCGGCCGACGGCGTGGTCTACGCCGAGGTGCGCTACGCACCGGAGTTGTTCGTCGAGCGCGGCCTGTCCTTCCCGGCGGTGATCGAAGCGGTGCAGGAGGGGTTCGCCGAGGGTGAGCGCCGGGTGGCCGCCAAGGGCGGGCACATCCAGCTCGGCACGCTGCTCTGCGCGATGCGCCAGCACGCCAGGGCGTACGAGATCGCCGAGCTCGCGGTGCGCTACCGGGACAATGGCGTGGCCGGTTTCGACATCGCCGGGCCGGAGGCCGGATTCCCGCCCACCCGCAACCTCGACGCATTCGAGTACCTGCGCACCAGCAACGCGCATTTCACCATTCACGCAGGTGAGGCGTTCGGGCTGGCGTCGATCTGGGAGGCGATCCAGCACTGCGGTGCCGAGCGGCTCGGGCACGGCGTGCGCATCGTCGACGACATCAAGACCTCGCCCGGCGGGGAAGTCCAGTTGGGACGGTTGGCGAACTACGTGCGCGACCGGCGGATCCCGCTGGAGCTGTGCCCCTCGTCCAACGTGCAGACCGGGGCCGCGGCCTCGATCGCCGAGCACCCCATCGGCCTGCTCACCCAGCTGCGGTTCCGGGTCACGGTGAACACCGACAACCGGCTGATGAGCGGCTGCACGATGTCCAGCGAGTTCGCCGCGCTGGCCGAGGCGTTCGGTTTCGGCTGGACCGACTTCCAGTGGTTCACGATCAACGCGATGAAATCCGCTTTCCTCGATTTCGACAAACGACTCGAACTGATCAATGACGTGATCAAGCCGGGTTATGCGGCCTTGATCAATTCTTGACCCGCACGCCGCTTGTATTATTTAGCCTAGCGAACTAAAGTCCAGATAGTAGGAGTTGCGTCCCATTATCTGGGAGGACACATGGTGCCGGTGGTCACCGTGGGTCGCCGCCGCTGGCTGATCCTCGGCCTCGGGCTGCTCGCGCAGGCCGCGAGCTGCGCCTTCCTGTACGGCATCCCGTTCCTGGTGCCGGTGCTGCGCGAGGCCGAGGGGCTGTCACTCGCCGCCGCGGGTGCGGTGGTGGCGGCTCCCTCGATCGGGCTATTGCTCACCCTCATCGTGTGGGGTGCCGCAGCCGATCGCTACGGCGAGCGACTCATCATGGCGCTCGGCCTCGGCGTCTCCGGGCTGCTGGTGAGCTACGCGGCGTTGGCCTCGGTCTCACTGCCCGTGTTGTTCGCCGTCTTCCTGCTCGCCGGTGCCGCGACCGCGTCGGTGAACGCCGCCAGCGGCCGGGTGGTGATGGGCTGGTTCAGCGCGAGCGAGCGCGGCACGGCCATGGGGCTGCGGCAGACCGCGCAGCCGATCGGCGTCGGCATCGCGGCGCTGGCCCTGCCGCCGCTGGCGCAGGCACACGGGTGGCAGGCCGCCCTGCTGTTCCCCGGGCTGCTGGCGATCGCGGTCGCGGTGCTGGTGGCCGCGCTGGTCACCGATCCACCGCGGCCGGAGCCGGCCAGAAGCACCGGGGTCAAGCCGCCGTCGCCGTACCGCGAGCCCACGCTCTGGCGGCTGCACGGCGCGAGCGCGCTGCTGGTGGTGCCCCAGTTCGCCGTGTCGGCCTTCGCGCCGGTGTACCTGGTGGCCGTCCGGGGCTGGAGCCCGCTGGCCGCCGGGTGGTTCCTGGCCGCGGTGCAGGTGCTGGGCGCGCTGGCACGCATCGGCAGCGGGTACTGGTCGGACCGCGTCGGCAGCAGGCTGCGGCCGATGCGCCGGCTCGCCGTGGCCAGTGCCGGGGTGATGCTGCTGGTCGCTGCCGGCGACGCCACCGTGCCCTGGCTGGCGGTGATCGCGCTCGTGCTCGCCGCGGTGATCAGCGTCAGCGACAACGGCCTCGGCTTCACCGCCTCCGCCGAACTCGCCGGGCACGCGTGGGCGGGCCGGGCGATGGGCGCCCAGAACACCGGGCAGAACATCGCCGCCGCCGCCACCCCGCCCCTGCTGGGCCTGGTGATCGGCGATACCCGCTACGCGCTCGCCTTCTGCGTGGCCGCGGTCTTCCCCCTGCTCGCCATCTGGCTCACGCCGGTGCGCGCGGAGCACGACCGGCCCGGGTGATGCGGGGCGTCAGGCAGCGGGAATCGCTTCGATGGTCTCCCGGTGCTTCTCGCCCCACTCCCCGAGGGGAATGAGGGCTTCGTTGAGCGACTGGCCGAAGTCGGTCATGGAGTACTCCACCTTGGGCGGAACCTCGCGGTAGACCTCGCGGTGCACCAGGCCGCAGTGCTCCATCTCGCGCAGCTGGAGGATCAGCACCTTCTCGCTGATGCCCGGCACGTCCTTCCGCAGCTCCCCGAAGCGTCGCGGGCCGCTGTGCAGCGCCCACAGGATCAGGGCCTTCCACTTCCCGCCCACCACGTCCACGGCGGCGTCGAGCCCACACGTGTAACTGCGCTTCTTCACCGGGCACTCCAATACTGAAGAAAAGGACAGTACCTGAAAAAATAGTAGGTACTTGCCGGAAGTTCTGCAAGGGACCACCCTTTGAGGAGTCACGGATGGGCCCACCCGAGGCAGTACCCAGTTCACCCCCATCAGCACGGAGCTCAAGTTGCACAACGGGCGCGTCACCGCCAACGGCATCGACTTTTCCTACGTAGAACAAGGGCAGGGGCCGCTGGCCCTGTTGCTCCACGGTTTCCCCGAGTCCGGGGACGTCACCTACCGCCACCTGATCCCCGCGCTGGCCGCGGCGGGCTACCGGGCCGTCGCGCCGAACATGCGGGGCTTCGCTCCCACTGCGCTCCCGGCGGACGGCAGCATGCTCCTCGGCGATCTCGTCGACGATGTCAACGCCCTGCACGAGGCACTGGACGGGGACGAGAAGGCGATCCTGGTCGGCCACGACTGGGGCGCCGGGATGGCCTGGAGCGCCGCGGTCGCGGCGCCGCAGCGCTGGTCCCGGGTCGTGGTCAGCGACGTGCCGCCACTGCGGTTCTTCGCCGCCTACGCGAACACGTTCGAAGGGATCGAGAACCTGAACCACTTCTGGTTCTTCCAGATGGACATGGCGGATGAGGTGCTGGCCGCCGACGACATGGCGTGGCTGCGGCAGGGCCTGCAGGAGAAGTGGACCGGCCCCGGGTTCGACGCCACCGAGGAGTTCGAGGGAACGCGGAAGGCGCTGGGCGAGCCCGCCCGGCTGCGTGCGGCCCTCGACCTCTACCGGACCAACTTCGGGCCCCAGCAGATGGGCACCCCGGAATGGGCCGCTGAACACGGCGCGCTGTGGGGCACCCTGCCGAGCCAGCCGACCCTGTACCTGCACGGCACCGAGGACAAGAGCGTCGTCATGGACGAAGCGACCCTGACGGCCATCGGGGCAGCCCTCTCCGAGGGTTCGGAAGCCGCCTTCGTCGAAGGAGCCGGGCACATCGTCCCGGCGGAGAAGCCCGAGCGCTACAACGAACTCGTGCTCGCCTTCCTCGGCAAAACGGCCTGACCGCCGTTCCCGCCCCTCCCGCGTGCCGCGGGTGGGGCGGGGACATCGGTGAGGTCTAGTGCGTGCGGAGGCGGTCCTCGAAGGACTCGACCAGCTTGCGCCAGGCGCCTTCCTCGGCGTCGAACGGCGCGCTCGGCGCCAGCCGCGTCGGGTCCGGCTCGATCACGAAGTTGATCAGCCAGCCCAGGCTTTCCGACTTCTGCAGCGCCTCGGCGACGCTGTCGTCCTCGGCCCAGTCGGCGGCGTCGGTGAGCAGCTCGACGGCCAGCTCCAGCTGGGTCGGGTCGATCGCGTCGATGCCCTCGGCGATGTCCTCGTCCAGCCCGGCCAGCACGTAGCTGTTGTCCGGGTGGACCTCGATCTCCAGGTCACCGCCGGTGGCCTTGGCCAGCACTTCGTCCCAAGTGGACACTTCGGCCAGGTCGCTGCCCGCCAGTTCCTTGGGCTCGGCCAGCGCCCGGCCCAGCGCGCGCGGCGAGCCGTAGACGTCGATCTGGCCGCCGGAACCGAGGAAGACCGGTTCGTCGTCGAGGAAGCAGCGCAGCGTGTAGTACTCGTCGGTCTTGGTGACGATCTTGATCGGGTCGATGCCGACCTCGGCCCAGAAACCGGTGGGCAGCGGTTCCTCTTCGGCTTCCGCCTCGTCGTCGTCGCTGTCGACGCGGTCGAGGTCCTCGCCGGTGCCTTCGGCCGCGGCGGCTTCGGCCTCGGCCGACTCCTCCAGGAAGGTGGCCAGCTCTTCGGCGGTCTGCTCCAGCAGGGTGGCGTCCACGTCCGGCACGGTGACCAGGCCGTCGATCGCGTCGAGCACCACGTCCCACTTCTCGGACACGGCCTCGGACAGGTCGGTCCACAGCCGCTCGCCCTCGCGGCCGGTGAAGGGCAGCCTGCCCTGCTCCAGCAGCGAGAAGCCCTCGCAGCTGTCGAGCACCTCGTGCACCTCTTCGAGCTCGCAGACGTCCGCGAGCGAGCGCACGATGCCGACGATCTCGGCGAGTTCGCCGATGGTCCAGGAGTCCGGCTCCTCGGCGACCAGCTCGGGCACGCCGACCAGGTCGTAGGAGTGGTCGTCGTCGGGGATCAGCTCCGGGACGTTCAGCGCGGGCACCACGCTCCACGCCGGGTGGTCGATCAGGTCGTGCTGTTCGGCCGTCCGGACGAACGCGGCGAGGTGGGCGGCGTCGGGGAAGGCGTACAGGTCCTCCTCGTCGCCGAGGAAGGCTTCCCACTCCTCACCGTCTTCGCGCCAGCGAGGTGCCCACAGGGTCACCAGGTCACCCTGCGGCAACCCGAGCTCGACCGGGACGATGTCCTGTGCCATTACCTGTCCTCCGCCAATCACCCACCGTATGCGCTCCGGCTCAGGCTTCCCCCTGTCGGTGCGCGGTATGCGCAGCCTACGGGTTCGGCCTTCGCGGCGCGATCACCCCCGCCCGTCCGGCGGGCGGAGATGGCACGATGACTTCCCTGATGAGCACACAGCCCGCACCGAGCCCCCAGCGACTCGACGGCCGCATCCCGGCGGTCCCCGAGCCAGACGCCCTGTTCGAAGCCTTCGCCGACTGGGCCGCCGACCGCGGCTTGCAGCTGTACCCGGCGCAGGAAGAAGCCTTGATCGAGGTGGTCTCCGGCGCCAACGTGATTCTGTCGACCCCGACCGGATCAGGCAAGAGCATGGTGGCCGTCGGCGCGCACTTCACCGCACTGGCGCACGGCAAGCGCAGCTACTACACCGCGCCGATCAAGGCGCTGGTCTCGGAGAAGTTCTTCCAGCTCGTCGAGATCTTCGGGCCGGAGCACGTCGGCATGATGACCGGCGACTCCAGCGTCAACGCCGATGCCCCGATCATCTGCTGCACGGCCGAAATCCTGGCGAACATCGCGTTGCGCTTCGGTGCCGGGGCCGAGGTCGGCCAGGTGGTGGCCGACGAGTTCCACTTCTACAGCGAGCCGGACCGCGGCTGGGCGTGGCAGATCCCGATCCTCGAACTGCCGAACGCGCAGTTCGTGCTGATGTCGGCCACCCTGGGGGATGTCTCGTTCTTCGAGAAGGACCTGACCCGGCGCACCGGCCGCGACACCGCGGTGGTCACCTCGGCGGAACGGCCGGTTCCGCTGACCTACCGCTACGCCCTCACGCCGATGCACGAGACCATGTCCGAGCTGCTGCACGGCGGCCAGGCACCGGTGTACGTCGTGCACTTCTCGCAGGCGGCGGCGGTGGAGCGCGCGCAGACGCTGATGAGCATCAACGTGTGCAGCAAGGCGGAGAAGGAGGCCATCGCCGACCTGATCGGCGAGTTCCGCTTCGCCGCGGGCTTCGGCAAGACGCTGTCCCGGCTGGTGCGCCACGGGATCGGCGTGCACCACGCCGGCATGCTGCCGAAGTACCGGCGGCTGGTCGAGCAGCTGGCACAGGCCGGGCTGCTCAAGGTGATCTGCGGGACCGACACCCTCGGCGTCGGCATCAACGTGCCGATCCGCACCGTGGTGTTCAGCGCACTGACCAAATACGACGGCATCCGGCAGCGGCACCTCAAGGCACGCGAGTTCCACCAGATCGCCGGGCGCGCGGGCCGGGCGGGTTTCGACACCGACGGCTACGTCGTGGTGGAGGCGCCGGACCACGTCATCGAGAACGCCAAGGCGCTGGAGAAGGCGGGCGACGACCCGAAGAAGAAGCGGAAGATCACCCGCAAGAAGGCGCCCGAAGGGTTCGTCAACTGGACCGAAAGCACCTTCGAGCGGCTGGTCGCCGCCGAACCGGAGCCGCTGACGTCGAGCTTCCGGGTCAGCCACTCGATGCTGCTCAACGTGATCTCCCGGCCCAGCAACGCCTTCGACTCGATGCGGCACCTGCTCGAGGACAACCACGAGGACCGGCCGGCGCAGCGCAAGCACATCCTGCGCGCCATCGCGATCTACCGCGCGCTGCTCGCCGCGGGTGTGGTCGAGCGGCTGCCCGAGCCGGACGAGCAGGGCCGGATCGTCCGGTTGACCGTGGACCTGCAGTTCGACTTCGCGCTGAACCAGCCGCTGTCCCCGCTGGCGCTGGCCGCGATCGAACTGCTGGACACCGGGTCGCCGAGCTACGCACTGGACGTGGTGTCCATTGTGGAATCCATTGTGGATGATCCGAGGCCGGTGCTGTCGCAGCAGCAGTTCAAGGCCCGCGGCGAGGCCGTGCAGGCGATGAAGGCCGAGGGCATCGAGTACGACGAGCGGATGGAGCTGCTGGAGAACGTCAGCTACCCGAAGCCGCTGGAGGAACTGCTGGAGGTCGCCTACCGCAGTTACCGCCAGGGCCACCCGTGGGTCGACGACTACCAGCTCTCGCCGAAGTCCGTGGTGCGCGACATGTACGAGCGCGCGATGAACTTCGTGGAATACATCGGTTACTACCAGCTGGCGCGGTCGGAAGGGTTGGTGCTGCGGTACTTGGCCGACACCTACGACACGCTGCGGCACACCGTGCCCGACGAGGCGAAGACCGAGCCGCTGCAGGACCTCATCGAGTGGCTGGGCGAGCTGGTGCGCCAGGTCGACTCGAGCCTGCTGGACGAGTGGGAAGCCCTGCGCCACCCCGACTCCGACGACCCGCACGCGCCGCCGACCCTGCCCGAAGGGCCGCCGCCGGTCACCCGCAACGAGCGCGCTTTCCGCGTGCTGGTGCGGAATCAGCTCTTCCGCCGGGTGGAATTGGCGGCACGGCGGGCCTATCACGCGCTCGGCGAGCTGGATTCGTCCTCCGGCTGGACCGCCGAAGACTGGGAAGACGCGATGGAGGACTACTTCGAGGAGCACGACGACCTCGGCACCGGGCCGGACGCCCGCGGCCCGGCGTTGCTGCTGATCGAGAAGGAACCGGAGTTGTGGAAGGTGCGCCAGATCTTCGACGACCCCGCCGGTGACCACGACTGGGGCATCAGTGCCGAGGTCGACCTCGCGGCGTCGGACGAGGCGGGCACGGCGGTCCTGCACATCACCGGGGTGGACCGGCTCTAAGCACGTTCCCCGAGTTCGTACCCGACGTCCGATGTGGCGCTCGGGTCACTGGGTTGCGCGCTTGTCGGACGTGAGCTACCGTGATGATGTCTATCCCCCCCGGCGGATGCAGGCTCAGCCTCCCGCTCGGGACTCACGATTCTCCTTCCACTTGTGCGTGAAGGCTTCCGGCGTGTTCTCGCCGTTCCTCAACCCAGAAAGATTTCTCATGACCACCCACGGAATACTCGACATCGTGCGCAACCGCGCACAGGTCAGGGCGGACGGCTACCTGCCGGGCCCCGACGACGTGACCATCTCGCAGAAGGTGGTTCGCGACCTCGGCCTGCGCCGCGGTGATCTCATCGGTCTCGGCGACGACGGCGAGGTGACCGCGGTCAACGGCCGCGATCCGCGATACCGCCCCAGGCCGGCCTTCGCCGACTTGGTTCCCTTGTACCCCAACGAAAGACTCCGGCTGGAGACCGAGCAGCACGCGGTCACCGCGCGGGTCATCGACCTGGTGATGCCGGTCGGCAAGGGCCAGCGCGCGCTCATCGTGGCGCCGCCGAAAGCCGGGAAAACCACTGTGCTGCAGGACATCGCGCACGGCATCAGCAAGAACCACCCGGAGTGCCACCTGATGCTGGTGCTGGTCGGCGAGCGGCCGGAAGAGGTGACCGACCTTTCGCGCGCGGTGCCCGGCGAGGTGATCGCCGCGACCTTCGACCACCCGCCCGCGGACCACACCGCGCTCGCCGAACTCGCCATCGAACGCGCCAAGCGCCTGGTCGAACAGGGGCGGGACGTGGTGGTACTGCTGGATTCGCTGACGCGGCTGGGGCGTGCCTACAACCTGGCCGCCCCCGCGTCCGGGCGAATCCTGTCCGGTGGCGTGGATTCCACCGCGCTGACGCCGCCGAAGCGGTTTCTGGGGGCCGCGCGGAACATCGAAAACGGGGGCTCGCTGACCATATTCGCCACCGCGCTGGTCGACACCGGTTCAGTCGGTGACACGGTGATCTACGAGGAGTACAAAGGCACCGGCAACGCCGAACTGCACCTGGACCGCCGCCTGGCGAGCAGGCGGATCTTCCCCGCCATCGACCTCCCCCGCTCCGGCACCCGCCGGGACGACCTCCTGGTCCCCGCCGCCGAACGCACCGCCGTCGCCACCCTGCGCCGAGCCCTCCACACCCGCGAAGACGCCCTCCCCACCCTCCTCAAATCCCTGCACCCCACCCAAACCAACCACGACTTCCTAACCCACCTAACCCACCCCTAACCCCCACCAGCCCCCCACCTCCAGCCCGCCGAACCCCACACTCGTGCACCCGAATCTCACGTTCAGCCCGCCAAACCCCACACCCACACACCCGAAACTCACGTTCAGGCCGCCGAGTCTCACGCTCGTGTACCCGAGTCTCACGTTCAGGCCGCCGAGTCTCACGCTCGTGTACCCGAGTCTCACGTTCAGGCCGCTGAACCTCACGCTCGGGTAGCCGAGTCTCACGTTCAGGCCGCTGAACCCCACACTCGTGCACCCGAACCCCACACTCGTGCACCCGAACCCCACACTCGTGCACCCGAACTCCACACTCGGGTAGCCGAAACTCACGTTCAGGCAGCCGAGTGCCGCACTCGTGCAGCCGAGCCCCGTACTTAGGCACCGGCGCCCCGCACTCGGGCAGCCCAGTTCCACGCGCAGGCACCCGAGTCCCACCTCCAGGCAGCCGAGCTCCACGTTCAGGTCGCCGAGTCTCACGTTCAAGTAGCCGAGTTCCGCGCTCGTGCGCCCGAGTTCCACACTCGGGTTGCCGAGTCTCACGTTCGGGAGCCCCGAGTCCCGCACTTGGGTAGCCGAGTCTCACGTTCAGGTAGTCGAGTCCCACGTTCGGGCACGCGAGCCCAACGTTCAGACAGTCGAGTTCCGCACTCGTGCAGCCGAGTTTCACGTTCAGGTAGCCGAGCCCCGCACTCGGGCACTCGAGTTCTACATTCAGGCAGCCGAACCCCACGTTCGGGAGCCGCTTCAGCGGCCGCCCCAGTGGGTCAGTGCTCGGCGAGAGGGTGGCGCAGGACTACTCGCGGGCCCAGGTCGTCCAGGCCCAGGGCACGTTCGTGCGCTCGTAGCTCCTGCAAGCCCGGGCTCGGGTCGTCGAAGTCCGCGAAGCCCAGTTTCCGGTAGAACGGGCCATTCCACGGGATGTCCGAGAACGTGCACAAGGTGACCGCGGGGAAACCGGCCTCCCGCGCCCACGAGAGCACCGCGCGTACGAGGGCGGTGCCGACGCCTTGCCGGAAGTGCGAAGGGTGCACGGCCAGCTGTTCGAGGTGTGCGTTCCCGTCGACCACCTCGACGCGGGCGAAGCCGGCCGGTGGGGTTCCCGCGACCAGCACCAGCCGGGCGGTGGCTAGCTCTTCCGGGCTGCCCGGCGGCGGCAGGGGCGGGAACCCCAGGTCGGCGAAGATCGAATCGGACGCTGATTCGAGGGCCGGCAGGGTGGCCAGCTCCGCGGCGGTGGCTTCCCGGATCTGCATAGGGCGTTTTACCAGCCGCCGCGGCGCCGGGACAACCGCAATAAAGCTAGTCCAAAATGGACAGTGCCTGCGCCGGGCAGATGTGCGTGGCTTCCCGCACGCGTTCGGCGGTCTCCCCGTCGACCGAATCGGTCAGCAGCACCACGGTGCCGTCCGACTCGTCCTGGTCGAAGACCGCCGGTTCGGCGAGCACGCACTGTCCGGCGCCGACGCAGCGGTCGACGTCCGTGGCGATCTTCACGACCACGCCACCGGCAGCGAGTGCAATCCGTAGACGGTGGAGTTGCGCTTGTAGTCCAGCTCGTCGATCGGCTTCTCGATGCGCAGCCCCGGCACCCGCCGGAACAGGGTGTCGAACACGATCTGCAGCTCCATGCGTGCGAGGTTCTGGCCGAGGCACTGGTGCGCGCCGAAGCCGAACGCCACGTGGTTGCGGGCACCGCGGGCGATGTCCAGTTCGTCCGGCCGGTCGTAGGCCGCCGGGTCGTGGTTCGCCGCGTTCGACAGGCCGAGCACGCCCTCCCCGGCGCGGATCAGCACCCCGCCGATCTCGACGTCCTCGGTGGCCACCCGCGTGGTGGCCAGCTCGGCGATGGTGAAGTACCGCAGCAGTTCCTCGACCGCGTTGAGCGTGACGCCCGGATCGTTGAGCAACAGCGCGAGCTGGTCGGGGTGCTCGAGCAGGGCGACCGTGCCCAGCGAAATCATGTTCGCGGTGGTCTCGTGCCCGGCGACCAGCAGCAGGAAGGCCAGGCTGACCAGCGCTTCGTGGTCGACCTTGCCCTCTTCTCGCTGCTTGACGATCTGCCTGCCGAGCAGGTCGTCGGTCGGCGCCGCCTCCTTCTCGGTGATCAGCTTGCCCAGGTAGGACGTCAGCTGGTCGACCGCGTCCCGCCGGTCCTCCTGGGCGGTCTCCCGGTTCAGCAGCTTCGACGAGTGCTGCTGGAAGAAATCGTGGTCGGCGTACGGCACGCCGAGCTGCTCGCAGATCACCAGCGACGGCACCGGCAGCGACACGTGGGTGACCAGGTCGGCGGGCTCCCCGGCGGCCAGCAGGTCGTCGATGGCCTGGTCGACGATCTCCTGGATCCGCGGCCGCAGCGCCTCCATCCGGCGCACGGTGAACTCCCCGACCACCGCCCGCCGCGCCGGCCCGTGCTCGGGCGGGTCCATCGAAATCAGCGAAGGCCGGAACGTCGAACGCAGCTGGGTGTTGTCGACCAGGGTGGGGAACTGCGGGCTCATGCGGTCCGAGCTGAACCGCGGATCGGCGAGCATCGCGCGGACGTCCTCGTGCCGCGTGAGCGCCCAAGCCTGGCGCCCGGTCGGCAGTTCCACCTTGGTCACCGGGTTTTCCGCGCGCAGCTCGTCGTACTCGGCGGGCGGGGCGTAGGGGCAGCGCCGTTCCATCGGAAACGACGGAACCCGCTCGGTGGTGGTTTCGGACACGGTTACCTCAATCCGGACGAATCGTATGTGGAGGTTTACCTTCCGTTTTTCACGGTACCGATGTGGAACCGCAGCGTCCACATCCGTTGGGGTGAGACAATCCGGCGGAACCTGAGAGGTGGCTGAGATGACGGTCGAGCACGAGGAGACCCGGTTGCGGGCCGACGCGCGGCGCAACCGCGACCAGATCCTCGCCGCGGCCAAGGAACTGTTCGCCGACCAGGGGCCCGACGTGCCCATGGAAGAGATCGCGCGCCATGCGGGCGTCGGCGTCGGGACGCTCTACCGGCGGTTCCCCGACCGCGCGTCCCTGCTGCGGGAGATCGCGCGGGACACCTTCAGCAGCGTGCTGCTCGACGCGCGGGCCGCGGTGGACGAGGAGCCGACGGCGTGGGACGCGCTCGTCCGCTTCCTCCGCATCACCCAGAAGGTGAAATTAAGCGTGCAACTGGCCATGCTTTCGCCGCTGGCCAGGGCGGTGTTCGCGGAGGACCCCAAAACCGAGGAATTCCGCCGCGAGGCTCTCGGGATGCTCGATCTGATCGTCGAGCAGGCGCAGGCCGAGGGCTCGTTGCGGCCCGACGTCGGCGCCGGGGACGTGACGATCATGTTCTCGCTGCTGTTGCGCGAACTGCCGTCGAAGTCGACGGAGGTGGCCTCGTTCGCCACCGAGCGGTGCATCGCGCTGATGCTGGACGGGTTGCACGCCCGGCCGGGTTCTCCGCTTCCCGGCCGGGCGGTCACCAGCGCCGACATCTTCCAGGGCGCCTAGCGGCTACACGCCCAGCGGGTGCCAGACCGTCTTGGCCTCCAGATAGCGCCGCAGCCGGGCGATGTCCGGCTGCCGGGTCCAGTCCGGCTCTTCGGCGGGCACGCTGAGCACCCGTTTGACCGTGCCCGCGGCGGCCTTGGCCAGTTCCACGCGGTCGGCGACGGCCGCCCCGGTCGGGTCGAGCGCGTTGACGTCCCCGTGCGACGCCAGCCACGAACCGAGTTCGGCCGCGCGACCGGTGAGGATGTTCGCCACGCCGCCCGGCACGTCCGAGGTGGCCAGCACCTCGGACAGGGTGATCGCGGGCAGCGGCCGTTCGGCGCTGCTCACCACCACCGCGGTCGACCCGGTCGCCAGCACCGGCGCCAGCACGCTGACCAGCCCGAGCAGCGACGACTGCTGCGGCGCGAGCACGCCCACCACGCCGGTCGGTTCCGGCACGGTGAACGAGAAGTACGGCCCGGCCACCGGGTTCGCCGCGCCCAGCACGGTGGCGATCTTGTCGGTCCAGCCCGCATACCAGACCCAGCGGTCGATCGCGGCGTCCACCAGGGACTCCGCCTTCTTGGCCGGCACACCCTCACAGGCGCTGACCTCGCTGATGAACTGGTCGCGGCGGCCTTCGAGTACCTCGGCCACGCGGAACAGCACCTGCCCGCGGTTGTAGGCGGTCGCGCCCGACCAGCCGCCGAACGCCTTGCGCGCGGCCACCACGGCGTCGCGGACGTCCTTGCGGGACGCGTGCGCGGCGTTGGCCAGGAACTTGCCCTTGGCGTCGGACACCGGGTACGAGCGCCCGGACTCCGAACGCGGGAACTTCCCGCCGATGTAGAGCTTGTAGGTCTTGGTCACCGAAAGACGATCAGACATCGAGGTAAGCCTCCAGACCGGTGCGCCCGCCCTCGCGGCCGAAGCCCGATTCCTGGTAGCCGCCGAACGGAGCGGCGGGATCGAAGCGGTTGAAGGTGTTGGCCCAGACGACCCCGGCACGCAGCTGGTTCGCCATCCACAGGATGCGGGAGCCCTTTTCCGTCCAGATGCCCGCGGAGAGCCCGTACGGCGTGTTGTTCGCCTTGGTGACCGCTTCTTCCGGGGTGCGGAAGGTGAGCACCGACAGCACCGGCCCGAAGATCTCCTCGCGGGCGATGCGCATGGACTGCTGCACGTCGGAGAACACCGTGGGGGCGAAGAAGAAACCGCGCTCGGGGATCGGGCACGGGCTGGTCCAGCGCTGCGCGCCCTCGGTGTCACCCGAGTCGACCAGCTCCTGGATTTTCGTCAGCTGCTCGCGCGAGTTGATCGCGCCGACGTCGGTGTTCTTGTCCAGCGGGTCACCGATGCGCAGCGTGGACACCCGGTACCGCAGCTTCTCCAGCACTTCGTCCACAATGGATTCCTGGACCAGCAGCCGGGACCCGGCGCAGCAGACGTGGCCCTGGTTGAAGAAGATGCCGTTGACGATGCCTTCCACCGCCTGGTCCAGTGGCGCGTCGTCGAACACCACGTTCGCCGCCTTGCCGCCGAGTTCCAGGGTCAGCTTCTTCGGCGTGCCCGCGACCGTGCGCTGGATCAGCTTGCCGACCTCGGTGGACCCGGTGAAGGCGATCTTGTTCACGTCCGGGTGGCCGACCAGTTCGGCGCCGATGTCCCCGGCGCCGGGCAGGATGTTGACCACGCCGGGCGGCAGGTCCGCCTGCTGGCAGAGCTCGGCGAAGACCAGCGCGGTGAGCGGGGTGGTCTCGGCGGGCTTGAGCACCACGGTGTTGCCGGTGGCCAGCGCCGGGGCGATCTTCCAGGCCAGCATGAGCAGCGGGAAGTTCCACGGGATGACCTGCCCGGCCACGCCCAGCGGGCGCGGGTCCGGGCCGTAGCCCGCGTAGTCCAGCTTGTCGGCCCAGCCCGCGTGGTAGAAGAAGTGCGCGGCGGCGGTCGGGATGTCGGAATCGCGCGATTCCTTGATCGGCTTGCCGTTGTCCAGGCTTTCCAGCACGGCCAGTTCGCGGCCGCGTTCCTGGATCAGCCGCGCCAGGCGGAAGATGTACTTGGCGCGCTCGGCGCCCGGCATCCGGCCCCAGGTCTTCTCGTACGCCCGGCGGGCGGCCTTCACCGCTGTGTCCACATCGGACTTCGAGGCGGTGGAAACCTCGGCGAGCACCTCTTCGGTGGCCGGGTTGATCGTCTTCAGCGGCTCGCCCTTGCCGTCGACGAAGGCGCCGTCGATGAACGGGCGGTAGGCGGGCTTGAGGTTCGCGATGTCGCGGGATTCGGGTGCGGGCGCGTATTCGAAGGGTGAGTCGGGCATCAGTCCACCGTCACGTAGTCGGGACCGCTGTAGTGGCCGTCGAGCTGGGTGCGGCGCTGCAGCAGGAGGTCGTTGAGCAGGCTGGAGGCGCCGAAGCGGAACAGGCTCGGGTCGAGCCACTGCGGCCCGGCGACCTCGTGCACGGCGACCAGGTACTTGATCGCGTCCTTGGTGGTGCGGATGCCGCCCGCCGGTTTGACCCCGCGCAGCTCGCCGGTGGTGGCGTGCCAGTCGTGCACGGCCTGCAGCATCACGTGGGTGACCGGCAGGGTGGCCGCGGGGGAGACCTTGCCGGTGGAGGTCTTGATGAAGTCGCCGCCCGCCAGCAGCCCCAGCCAGGAGGCGCGGCGCACGTTGTCGTAGGTGGCGAGTTCGCCGGTCTCCAGGATGACCTTGAGGTGGGCCTGGCCGCAGGCCGCCTTGATCGCCTGGATCTCCTCGAACACGTGCCCGTAGCGGCCTTCGAGGAAGGCGCCGCGGTCGATCACCATGTCGACCTCGGTCGCGCCGGCGTCGACGGCCATTTTGACGTCGGCCAGCTTGATCTCGCGGCTGGAGCGGCCGGACGGGAAGGCCGTCGCGACGCTGGCCACGCCGATGCCGGTGCCCTGCAGCGCTTCGACCGCGGGCGCGACCAGGTCCGGGTACACGCACACCGCGGCGACGCGCGGGGTGTCCGGGTGCTCGGGGTCGGGCAGCTTGGCCTTGGCGGCGAGCGCGCGGACCTTGCCGTGGGTGTCGGCGCCCTCCAGGGTGGTCAGGTCGACCATGGAGATGGCGGTGTCGATGGCCCAGCGCTTGGCGGCCTTCTTGATGCTGCGGGTGCCGAGGCCCGCCGCGCGCTGCTCGACGCCGACCTGGTCGACGCCCGGCAACCCGTGCAGGAACCGGCGCAGGCTCGTCTCGTCGCGCGTGGCGTCGGCGAGCCGCTCGGGCAGCGGAGACGGGGTGTCCGTCGCCGTTGACGTAACTGTCATGCCGCGAGTCTAGGCGACGGGTGGGGGCGGACGTTGTGCCTGCTCAGCCGTGCGAGGTCACCCGCGAGTCCCACATTCAGGAAGCCGAAACCCACGTTCGTGCAGCCGAACTACACACCCGGGCAGCCGAGTTCCACACTCGGGCTTGGCGCTCGGTTTGAGGGAAGGCGGGCTGGGGCGCGTGAAGGTGGGGCTGGTGCCCGCGAGTGTGGGATTCAGGTGCCTGAATGTGGGGTTCGGGTGCCGCAACGTGGGGTTCGGCTGCCTGAGTGTGGAACTCGGGGGCGCCCGAATGCGGGACTCGTGCCGCGAGGGTGGGGTCCGGGTGCGTGATGGGCGCCTGAATGCAGGACTCGGGTGCCTGAGTGTGGGACTCGGCTGCGGGAACGTGAGGTTCGGCTGCCTGAGCGTGCGGTTCGCGCCCGCGAGTGTGGGGTTCGACCGCGGGAGCGTGGGACTCGGTTGCGGGAACGTGAGGTTCGGCTGCCTGAGCGTGGGGTTCGCGCCCGCGAGTGTGGGGTTCGACCGCGGGAGCGTGGGACTCGGTTGCGGGAACGTGGGGTTCGGGTGTCTGAGTGTGGGGTTCGGGTGCGGGAGTGTGGGGTTCGGGAGGTGGGACGTCAGGGGGTGATCTGGGGTGCCGAGCTGGGGGCTTTGCGGGGTTTGCGGATGACGGTCACCGCGCCCCAGAAGGCGAAGCCGGTCACTTTGAGGACGGGGGCGTTCTCCGGGGCGATGTGCACGTCGCCCCGGTCGCGGGTTTCGAAGGCGCCCATGAAGCCGATGCCGGTGACGTCGAGGTTGATGTCGTCGGGCACCACGATGTCGACGCCCGCCATGATCGCGACCGCGTTGATGGTGGTGTGCTGCTCGGCGAACCGCGCGTGCATCAGGTTGATCTCGACGCCGCCCCAAAAGGCGAAGCTGTTGTGCGTGCCGGGGATGACCCAGTTGCCCTTGCGCTCTACACCGGCCATCACCGCGACCGAACTGGCCGAGCCGGGCCGTCCGCCGACCAGGTTGTGCGGGGTCGACAGCGCCGGGGAGGACGCGGGCACCGCGGCGACCACGCTGCCCTCCACCGGCAGGTCGAGGGTCACCGGCCGCAGGTCGGCCGCCGTCTTGGCGGCGTAGACCACGGAGAGCCGTTCCTCCAGTTCGTCCACGGTGATCCGGCCCTCGCTCATCGCCTGGTGCAGGATCTGCGCCACCCGCTCGCGGTCGGCGTCGGAAACCCGCATCTGGGAGGGTTCGGGAAGACCGGGGTGCTCGCTCACGGCAGGCAGCCTAGCGCTCCCCGGCACGCCCCGCGTCAGTCATTCGTACGACAGCCGGGCCCCGGCGGCTACGGTGTCCACCATGGACGTCCACGTCGTCGATCATCCGCTCGCCAAGGCCCGCCTCTCCACCATGCGCGACGCCCGCACCGACAGCGCCGCCTTCCGCGCCGCGCTGCACGAGCTGACGATGATGCTGATCTACGAAGCCACGCGCGACGCGCCCGTGCGGGTGGAGCGCATCCACACGCCGGTCGCCCGCACGGACGGCTACCGGCTCGCGAATCCGCCGTTGCTGGTGCCGGTGCTCCGCGCCGGGCTGGGGATGGCCGACGAGGCCCACAAGCTGATCCCCGACGCCCAGATGGGCTTCGTCGGGCTCGCCCGCGACGAGGAGACGCTGCAGCCGACGCCGTACCTCGAGTCGCTGCCGGAGTCGCTCGGCGGGCGGCCGGTGCTGGTGCTCGACCCGATGCTCGCCACCGGCGGCTCGATGGCGTACACGATCCGCCTGCTCATCGACCGCGGCGCCACCGACGTGACCGCGATCTGCGCGCTGGCCGCCCCGGAGGGCATCCGGCACCTGGAGGAGTCCGGCATGCCGGTCCGGGTGGTCACGGCCAGCATCGACGAGCGGCTCAACGACTCCGGCTTCATCGTCCCCGGCCTCGGTGACGCCGGCGATCGGCAGTACGGCGCCGTTTAGACGGTGCGCAGCCAGCCGCGGCCGTTGGCGCGCAGGGCGGCTTCGTAGGCCCCGCTCACGTCGAAGCCCGGCGGCAGGTTCCCGTTGATCTCCAGCGAGACCATGCCGTGCGCGATGCCCCACGACGAAGCCGCGATGCGCTCGGCGGGTTCGTCGGTGAACACACCCTCGGCGATGCCCGCGCGAATGGTCTCCAGCAGCGGGTTCATCGTCGACCGCGCCAGTTCGGTGGACGATTCGTCCGGTTCGAAGCCGGGCACGGCCTTGGTGAACATGATCGAGTACATGTGCGGGTCGGCGAGCGCGCTGGCCCGGTAGGCCAGGCCGAGCGAGACCAGGTCCTCGAAGTGGTCACCGGTCCGCACGATGGCCGCCAGCCGCTTCTCGAAGCGCGCGAACCCTTCCACGTACAGTGCGCTGATCAGGTCGGGCTTGCTGCCGAACAGCGAGTACACCGCGGTCGTCGAGGTACCGGCGTCCTTCGCGAGCCGTCGCAGGCTCAGCGCGCCGGGGCCCTCGCCGGAGAGCAGTTCCCCGGCGCGGTCGAGCAGCCGGACGCGGAGGCCGTCGTCGTGGGTTCTGGGGCGGGCCATGCGCGCAGCGTAACGCCACCCGCCGGTCCGCGGGCCCGGAACGGGATTTGACCTGGAGTGCACTCCAGGTCGTACCGTCGTGACATGAGCTTCTCGATAGCCGAGGCCGCCCGCCGGAGTGGCCTGTCGATCGACACCCTCCGGTACTACGAGCGCATCAAGCTGCTCGAGGCCCCGGCCAGGGACACGGCCGGGCGCCGCGCCTACTCCGACGACGACCTGGCCTGGCTTGGCTTCCTGACCAAGCTCCGCACCACGGGCATGCCCATCCGGATGATGCGCGAATACGCCTCGCTGCGCCGCCACGGCCCGGCCAGCGCCGGGCGCCGCAAGGCCATCCTGGTCGAGCAGCGCCGCTCGGTCCGCGAGCGCATCGCCGAACTGCAGGGCTGCCTCGAGGTGCTCGACTACAAGATCGACAACTACGACCAGATCGAGCGCAAGTTCACCCAGCAAAACGCTCCCACCCGTCTCCCACCACCACCCTCAACGGAGACGCTGCGCGCCCAGCCAGATTCTATAAAGGAGACCGCGTGACCAACAGCAAGAAGCTCGGCGAGCTGACCGTCGGCGCACAGGGCCTGGGCTGCATGGGGATGAGCTCCGGCTACGGCGTGCGCGACGACGACGCCGAGTCGATCGCCACCATCCACCGCGCCCTGGAACTGGGCGTGAACCTGCTGGACACCGCCAACGTCTACGGCGCGGGCGCCAACGAGGAACTGGTCGGGCGAGCCATCGCCGATCGGCGCGACCAGGCCGTGCTGGCCACCAAGTTCGGCATCGTGTGGGATGAGGACGGCACCATGGGTGCCAGGGGCGACGCGGGCTTCGTCCGCCAGAACTGCGAGGACTCGCTGCGGCGGCTCGGCGTCGACCACATCGACCTCTATTACCAGCACCGGGTGGACCCGAACACGCCGGTCGAGGAGACCTGGGGCGCGCTGGCCGGGCTGGTCGCCGAGGGCAAGGTCCGCTACCTGGGGATTTCCGAGGCGAGCGCCGCGACCATCCGGCGCGCGCACGCGGTGCATCCGGTGACCGCGCTGCAGAGCGAATGGTCCCTGTGGACCCGTGGCATCGAAGGCGAAATCCTGAGCACCTGCCGGGAACTCGGCATCGGCATCGTGCCGTTCTCGCCGCTGGGCCGGGGTTTCCTGACCGGCAACATCACCTCGGTGGACAGCCTGCCCGCCGACGACATGCGCCGCGGCCTGCCCCGGTTCAACGACGGCAACCTGGAACGCAACCTCGCCATCGTCGACGCGCTGCGGGCGCTCGCCGAGGAGAAGGGCGTCACCGCCGGGCAGCTGGCGCTGGCCTGGGTGCAGCACCACGGCGACGACGTGGTGCCGATCCCGGGCACGAAGCGGCGCAAGTACCTGGAGGAGAATGCCGCGTCCGTCCGGATCGAACTGTCCGAAGAGGACATCGCGGCGATCGAGGCGGCCGCGCCCGCCGACGCCGTGGCCGGGGAGCGCTACCCCGAGCAGTACGCCCGCGCCGCGGGGAAGTGAGCCGATGGAAGACCGCAAGCTGGGCTCGCTGACCGTTTCCGCCCAGGGGCTCGGCTGCATGGGCATGAGCGAGTTCTACGGCCAGGGCGACGACGCCGAGTCGATCGCCACCATCCACCGCGCACTCGATCTTGGCGTGACCCTGCTCGACACCGCCGACATGTATGGGTTCGGGCGCAACGAGGAACTGGTCGGGCGCGCCATCGCCGATCGGCGCGAGCAGGTCGTGCTGGCCACCAAGTTCGGCATCGTGCGCGACGAGCACGACCCGCTCAAGCGTGGTGTGCGCGGTGACCCGGACTACGTGCGGGACGCCGCGGAGGCTTCGCTGCGACGGCTCGGCGTGGACCACATCGACCTCTACTACCAGCACCGGGTGGACCCGTCGGTGCCCGTCGAGGAGACCGTGGGCGCGATGGCCGAACTGGTCACCGCGGGCAAGGTGCGGCACCTCGGGCTGTCCGAGGCGGGCGCCGAGACGATCCGGCGGGCGCACGCCGTGCACCCGATCACCGCGCTCCAGACGGAGTGGAGCCTGTGGTCGCGGGACCTGGAGGACGAGATCGTGCCGGTGTGCCGCGAACTCGGCATCGGCGTCGTGCCGTATTCGCCGCTCGGGCGCGGGCTGCTCACCGGGCGCTTCAAGTCCAAAGAGGACTTCGGGGCCGGTGACTTCCGGCAGGAGAGCCAGCCGCGCATGGCGGAGGGCAACCTGGAGCGCAACCTCGAACTGGTGGCGAAGCTGCGTGAGCTGGCCGGGCGCAAAGGCGTGACGGCTGGTCAGCTGGCGCTGGCGTGGGTGCAGGCGCGCGGTGCCGACGTGGTGCCGATCCCGGGCACGAAGCGGCGGAAGTACCTGGAGGAGAACGTCGCCGCCGTGACGCTGGAACTGTCCACTGAGGACATCCTGGAGGTGGAGCGCACGGTGCCGCGGGAGGCGGTCGCCGGAGCGCGCTACCCCGAAGCCGGCCTACGCCTCGTCGGCCGCTGACCCTGTGCCGTGAATGTGGCTTTCACAGCGGAAATCGCCGTGAAAGCCACATTCACGGCATGCTCAGAGGTGTGCGGCGACGGTGGTGGCGGCTTGGTCGAGGGCGACGGTGGTCTGCTCACGGGTGGCGAGGCTGCGCACGGTGACGTTCCCCGCGTCCCAGTCCTCCTGGCCCACGATGACCACGGCCCGCGCGCCCGCCTTGTCCGCGCGGGTCATTTCCTTGCCCAGCTTCCGGTGCTCCAGCGGGCTGGAGGTGCGCAGCCCGGCCGAGCGCAGTCGTGCCGCGACCGTGCGTGCGGCGCTGGTCAGCTCGGCGGTCACCGGGATCACGGCCACGTCGTACTCGCTGCGCGGCGAGGGCACCAGCCCGTGCGTGGTCAGGAAGTCGATCAGGGTGACGTCACCCATGCCGAACCCGATGCCCGGGATCTCCTTCGCGGTGAACAACCCGGCGAGGTCGCTGTACCGGCCGCCGCCGAACAATGCGCGGTTGTTCTCCGGCGAGGTGTCGAACACCTCGAACACCGTGCCGGTGTAGTACGCCAGCCCGCGCACGATCAGCGGGTCGTACTGCACCAGGTCCGCGGCTTCGCTGCGCAGCACCTGCACCAGGTTGGACGCGTCCTTGACCTCGGCGGGCAGCTCGTCCAGCAGGGCCGGGCCCGCGCCCAGCGTCTCGGCCAGGCGCGCGAACTGCTTGTCGCTCAGCCCGATCTCCTCGGCGTCCGCGGCCAGCTTGTCCCTGCCGTACTTCTCCCACCGGTCCACCAGCGAGTACACCGCGGCCAGGTGCTCCGCGGGCACGCCGGCGAGGTCGGTCAGCGCGCTGGCCAGCAGCGTGCGGTCGTTCGCGCGGACCGCGTACATGTCGCGGGTGGCGCCGAACTCGCCGAGCAGGGCGTGCACGACCTCGAAGATCTCGATCTCGCAGCTGGCCGCGTCCGAGCCGAAGATGTCCACGTTGAGCTGCCAGTGCTCACGCACGCGGCCGCGCTGCGGGCGCTCGTAGCGGTGGCAGTTCGGGTGGCTGTACCAGCGGACCGGGAACTGCAGCGAGCCCGCGTTCCCGGCGATCATCCGCGCCACCGAAGGGGTCATCTCCGGGCGCAGCGCCAGGCGCCGGCCACCGCGGTCGGTCAGCGTGTAGAGCTGCTGGTCGGCGATCTCCTGGCCGGACTTGGCCTCGTAGATCTCCGCCGACTCCAGGATCGGGCCGTCGTAGCGCTGGTAGCCGAAGCGCTCGACCACGTCGTAGAGATGGCCGAACACCTGCGTCCGGACGGACATCTCCGCGGGGAGGAAGTCCCTGGTCCCCCGGTACGGGGTGGTCGGCAGGTACTCGGGCACGATCGATCCTTCGACTAGGCCTACGGGGCGGCCCCAACTCTAGCTTTCGGCCCGATCAGCAGGGCGAGCAGCGCCCCGCCCGCGCAGATGAACGCGGTGATGAAGAAGATCTCGCCGTACTGGTCCAGCAGCGCCTGCTTCAGCGCGGTGGTGTACCGGGCCAGCGCCACCTCGTACTCCTGCGGCGACGCGTACAGCAGGCTGATCGGCGCGTTGAGGTCCGCGGTCAGCTCGTGGAACCGGTGCAGCCCCCACGCGGACAGCGCGGCGACGCCCACCAGCATCCCGGTCATCCGCGCCACGACCACGCCCGCCGACGCGACGCCGTGCTGCTCCGGCGGGGCCACCCGCAGCACCGCCGAGGACAGCGGCGCGATGACCAGCCCGAGCCCGAACCCGGTGAGCACCAGATCCACGTCGAGCCGGGGCAGGCCGAGGACGCCGCGCGCGGCCAGCACGTCCAGCGGCCAGGCCGAGATCAGCAGGAACCCGGCCGCGGCGATCAGCAGCCCGGTGAAGGCGACCCAGCGTTCCCCGAGCCGCGCGGACACGAGCCCGCCGACGACGGCGCCGACCGGCAGCGCGATGAGGAACCGCAGGAGCAGCAGCACGCTGCCCTGGTCGTCCCGCCCGAGCAGGGTCTGCGAGAACAGGTCCACGTCGACCAGCGTCACCATCAGCGCGGCCCCCGCCGCGACGGAAGCGCCGAGCGTGGCGAAGAACGGCCCGAGCCGCAGCCCGGTCGTGTCGATGAGCCGGACCTTCGCCCGCTTCTCCCAGACGAGGAACGCCACGAGCACCACGGCCGCCGCCACCAGCACCGGCCAGCCCCAGCTCGGCAGCACCTGCTCACGCGGGTTCGGGTTGTACAGCCCGACCACCAGCAGCGCGAGCGTCACCGCCAGCAGGCTCGCGCCGACCACGTCCGCTTTCGGCCGCGGGCCCTCCCGCCGGCCGCTCGCGGGCAGCGAGAACCACACGGCGACCATCGCCAGCACGGCCAGCGGCACGTTCACCCAGAACACGCCACGCCAGTCGGTCAGCGCGGACAACGCGATGCCGTACACCGGGCCGAGCACGCTGCCCAGTTCCTGCGCGCCGCCGACCACGCCGAGCACGGTGGCGCGGCGGCGTTCCGCCCACAGGTCGGCGGCCAGCGCCATGGTCACCGGCAGCAGCGCGCCACTGGCCACGCCCTGCACCACGCGCCCGGCGACGAGCACCTCGATGCCGTCCGCCAGCGCGGTGATCGCCGACCCGGCCAGGAACCCGGCGAGGCACAGCTGCAGCAGCGGTTTGCGGCCGAACCGGTCGGAGGCCTGGCCGAGCAGCGGCATCGCGGCCACGTACCCGAGCAGGTAGCCGGTGACCACCGGGGTGACCTGCTCGAGCCGGTTCACCGGGATCTGCAGGTCGTCGATGATCTGGCGGAGCAGGCCGATCACCACGTAGGTGTCGAGCGCGCCGAGCAGGACCGCGAGGCCGCCGGCGCCGATCGCGCTCGCCCGGCCGCGGCGGGTGGGGGTGCTCACGCCGGCGGGGTCACCGTGACCGGCTTGTCCACATCGGACAGCTTCACGTCGACCGAGGCGTTGTCCGGGAACCGCGCGGTGGCCTTGACCGGCAGCTTGGTGTCCTTGGCCAGCCAGAAGCTGACCTCGGCGTCGGCCTGCACACCCGGCAGCAGCGCGACCAGCACGTCCTTGCCGACCTGGCCGGTGACCTTCCAGGTGGCCGTGCCGTCGACGTCCTCTTCGGCCTCGGTCTTCGGGTTCTGCAGGCTGGAGACCAGCTTCGCGATGCCGCGCTGCGGGTCCAGGATGGCCGACGGGTCGTAGACCGAGGCGCCGACGACCGCCGGGATCTTCTGGAACGAGCCGGTCGGGCCCTTGAGGTAGAAGGAGTCCTCGACCACGACGAACTCGGCCTCGACCAGCTGCCCGCCGATCTCGATCTTGCCGGTGCCCTTGGCCGCCCCGGTGGGGCCGCCCTCCTTGGTCAGGTCGCCGTCGAGGCTCTGCACGCTCAGCCCGGTGATCGAGCCGTTCACCTGGAGCGAGAAGTGCGTGCTCCGGATCGCCGAGGTGGCGGCGGTGGCCTCTTGGACAAGTTGTTCCGCTGGCGGGAAGGAACTGGTGTCCGGCTCGTCGGACGAACAGCCGGTGGTGGCCGTGACGGCGAGCGCGAGCGCTCCGAGGAGGATTCGGCGCATGAGCATGCGTGCATCGTAGGGCTGCCGGGCGCGCGGCGGAGCATTGATTGCCGCTTTCCGGTCCGCACCCGGCCTGCGCCGAACCGCCCAGTCGATGGTGCTCTGCGTGACTAAGTGATTGCCCAGCGTGGCTATGCGATCTACCATCGAACTCGCTCCGGGGGCGGAGGGGGTGGCCATGGCAGGTAGGGACCGGAGGCTCACCTGGCTGCTCTCCGCGAGTTCGGCGTCGAACCTGGGCGACGGGGTGGGCAAGGTGGCGTTCCCGCTGCTGGCCGCCACGCTGACCAGGGATCCGCTGCTGATCGCGGGGTTGTCGGCCACGCAGTTCCTGCCGTGGCTGCTGTTCGCGCTGCCGGTCGGCGCGCTGCTCGACCGGGTGGACCGGCGGCGCGCGATCGTCGTCGCGAACGCCACCCGCGCGCTGCTGGTCGGCACGCTCGCCGGGCTGGTGCTGGCCGGGGCGGTGTCCATCTGGGTGGTCTACGCGTTCGGGTTGCTTCTCGGCGTGGTGGAGACGGTCGCGGACAGCGCGGCGAACGTGCTGATCCCGGCGGTCGCTGGGGAGGACGAACTGGAGAGCGCGAACAGCAAGCTGCAGGCGGTCGAGGTGGTCGGGCAGAACTTCCTCGGCGGGCCGCTGGGCGGGGTCGCGTTCGCCTTCTTCGCCGCGTTCCCGTTCCTGCTGAACTCGGCGGGGTTCGCCCTCGCCGCCGCGTTGCTGCTGGGGATATCCGGCAGCTACCGGCCCGCCGCGGCCGAGCCCGGCTCGGTGCGCGTCCGGATCGCGGGCGGGTTGCGCTGGCTGCGGGGCAACCCGTTCCTGTCGCGGCTGGTGCTCATCGCCGGGGCAACCGCGTTGCTGATCGAGATGCCGATGGCTCAGCTGGTCCTCTATGGACTGGAGGACCTGCGGCTGAGCGAGGTGGTGTTCGGGGTGTTCGCCTCGGGTGCCGGGGTCGGCGGGCTGCTGGGGGCCGCGGTGGCGCCCCGGCTGATCTCGCGGTTCGGCCGCCGGTGGGTCCTGCTGGGCGGGTTGTTCGTGGTGGCCGTGTTGTTCACCGGATTGGGGTTGCTGGCTTACCCGGTGGTGGCCGGGGTGCTGTACGGCCTGTTCGGCGCGGCGGTGGTGGTGGTCAACGTGGTGCTCGGCACGCTGCGCCACGTGCTCGTGCCGAGCGAGTACCTGGGGCGCGTCATGGGCGCCTGGCGGACCGTGGTGTGGGGCGCGGTGCCGCTGGGCGCGCTGCTCGGCGGGCTGGCCGCGTCCGTGCTGGGCAGCGCGAGCGCGACCTTCGTGTTGTCCGGGGTGTTGCAGGTGGTGCTGGTGTTCGTGGCGGCCTGGGTGCTGAGCGGCCGGACGGCGGAGTTCGCCGCGAAACCGGAGCCCGCCTGGCACGACGGCTGACGCGGCCGGAAAGAACAAGACTGTTCCTCCGCGAAATCCGCGCGCATCCTCGTCGGCATGACCAGCGGGGAAATCGCGTTCGAGCAGGCATACCTGACGGATCTCCACGAGCGTGTGGACGCGTTGCGCGAGCAGGCCGCGGCACGGGAGGCCACCGATTTCTGGCGTGGGGAACTGGCGCGCCTGGCGTCGGTGGAGGACGGGTTGTGCTTCGGGCGCCTGGACCTGCGCGACGGCAGTCGTGTCTACATCGGACGGTTGGGGTTGTTCGAGGACGACGAGCCGCTGTTGCTCGACTGGCGCGCCCCGGCGGCCCGGCCGTTCTACACGGCGACCGCGGTCGACCCCCACGGCGTGCGGCGGCGACGCCGGATCACCACCCGCGGGCGGACCGTGGTCGCGCTCGACGACGAACTGCTCGACGCGGAGACCGGAGGCGACGACCTGGTCGGCGAGGGCGCGTTGCTGGCGGCGCTGACCGCGGACCGCACCGGCCGGATGCACGAAATCGTCACGACGCTGCAGGCCGAGCAGGACCGGATCGTGCGCGACGAACACCACGGGGTGCTGGTGGTGCAGGGCGGTCCCGGCACCGGGAAGACGGCGGTCGCCCTGCACCGGCTGGCCTACCTGCTCTACACCCGGCCGCAGCTGCGCACCCGTGGCGTGCTGGTGCTCGGGCCCAGCCGAGTGTTCCTGGACTACATCGGCCAGGTCCTGCCCGGGCTCGGCGAGCACACCGTGGTCACGGCGACCCTGTCCGAGCTGTGGCCGGGTAGTCCGGCCGAATGGGTCGAATCCGCCGAGGTCAAGGGGCGGGCGGACATGGCGGACCGGGTGGCGGCCGCGGTGCACGCGAAGGTGCGCGTGCCCGATGAAGCCGTCGAAGTCGGGTTCGAGCAGCAGGTGCTTCGGCTGGAACCGCGCGCCTGTCGTCGTGCCGTGGAGTCCGCCAGGGAGCGAGGGCTGCCGTACAACCAGGCGAAGCTCGTGTTCGACCAGGAGATCGTGGACCGGCTCGCGTCCGACTTGGCCGACCGCATGGAAAGCGTCGTGCTGACGGAGTCGGGCGAGGCCATCGACGGAGGCAGCGCCGACGGCCGGTTGAGCGCGGCCGACCTGCGTGCGCTGGCGGCCGCGGGGGTGGTGGTCGACTTCGACTTCGAGGGACCGCGGCAGGTGCTGGACGACACCGACCGGGCCGGGCTGCGGGCCGCGTTGCTGGCCGACACCGGCGTCCGGCGCGTGCTCGACGGATTGTGGCCGCCGTTGACCGCCGAGCAGGCGATCACCGACCTGCTCGGCACGCCGGTCCGGAGCACCGCGGACCTGCCGCTGCTGGACGAGGCCGCCGCGGTGCTCGGCGAGCACGGCGTCACGACCTTCGGGCACGTGGTCGTCGACGAGGCGCAGGAACTGTCCGCAATGGACTGGCGGATGGTGGTGCGCCGGTGCCCCACCCGGTCGATGACCGTGGTCGGGGACCTGGCGCAGACCGGGAGCGCGGCGGGCGCGACCGGCTGGGCGGAGGTGCTGCGGCCGCACGTGGGCGAGTGCTGGCGGCTGGCCCAGCTCACCGTCAACTACCGCACTCCGGCCGAAATCATGGCCGCCACCGGTGACCTGTTCGCCGCGCACCACCCGGACTTGCGGCCGCCGCGGTCGGTGCGCTCGACGGGGGAGCCGCCGTGGCGCATGCGCACCACCCACGCCGAGTTGGCTCGCGTCGTCGCCGACCTGGCCGCGAGCCACGACGACGGCAGCCTCGCCATCATCGCCCCACCCGAGCACCGGGACCGCCTCGCGGCGGTGCTGCCCGCCACCGTCCCGCCGGACCTCACGGCCCCGATCGTCCTGCTCACGCCCGGCGAAGCGAAGGGACTGGAGTTCGACTCGGTGCTGATCGCCGACCCGGCCGCCATCCTGCGCGCCGGCCCGCTGGGGCACAACGACCTCTACGTAGCCATGACCCGCCCCACCCGACACCTCGGCCTGATACACCCGGGCCCCTGCCCGCCCGCCCTGGCCGCACTAACCCCGCAGCCCCTCCCCACCTAACTCCGCCCCCCACCCTCACGCCCCCGAGTTGCACACTCAGACCCCCGAACCTCACGTTCAGACGCTCGAGTCCCACACTCGTGCAGCCGAATTCCACGTTCAGGCAGCCCAACCTCACGTTCGGGCGCCCGAACTCCACGTTCAGGCGCCCGAGTTCCACACTCGAGAGCCCGAATCGCCCGCTCGCGCCCGCACGCTCCGCAACTCGCTTGCCCGAGTCCCACATTCGCCTGCGAGTTCCGCACTCGTGTAGCCGAACCCCACACTCAGGCACCCGAGTTCCACACTCGGGAGCCCGAACCCCACGTTGAGGCACCGAACCCCACGTTCAGGCGCCCGAGTTCCATGTTCGCGCTCCGCGCAACTCGCGTGCCCGGGTCCCACCTTGCCTGCGCGAGTCCCGCACTCACGCACCCGAACCCCGCACTCAGGCATCCGAACCCCACGTTCGCCGCGCCCGACCGGACACGAATGTGGCTTTGGGGGCCGAATCCGCCCCCAAAGCCACATTTGTGTCCCCGGTGGGGTGGCTCGGGTCAGTACGGCCGGACCAATGCTATGAGTGGGGCATTACTTGCATTGAACGCAAGTAATGCCCCACTCATAGCATTGGCTGGCGGGGTCAGTCGGTCATCAGGGTGGCGGCTAGGGTGGCGCCGAGTTCCCAGCACGCGGCCAGGTTGTCCTTGCTCGGTTCGCCGGTGACGGTGACCGCGGCGGCCGCCGGGGTCCAGCCCAGGCCGGTGGTGATGGATTCGATGCCGCGCACGGTGCCCGAGACGTCGTTCCCGCCGTGCACGTAGTACCCGAACGGGCGACCCTTGGTCGTGTCCAGACACGGGTAGTAGACGGTGTCGAAGAAGTGTTTGAGCGCGCCGCTCATGTAACCGAGGTTCGCGGGCGTGCCCAGCAGGTAGCCGTCGGCGGCGAGTACGTCGGCGGCGGTGGTGGACAGCGCGGCCCGCCGGAAGACGTCGACGCCGTCGATCTCCGGGTCGGTGGCGCCGGAAACCACGGCCTCGAACATCGCCTGCAGGCCCGGCGACGGGGTGTGATGCACGATCAGCAAGGTGGCCACCCCGCCATCCTCGGCTAATCTGGTGGTGACGCGAAAGGGGGAGCCGTGCTCGCGATCTCCGCGTTGCTCTTCCCGTCCTTGGCGGTCACCACCGCCGATCTGCTCGGCAGTCCCGCCGCGCTGCTCGCGCTCGCCCTCGGTCTCGTGCTGGTCATCGCCGTCCACCAGGTGCACGGCTCCGACCTCGACCTCTGGGCGGTCCCCGCCCGCGGTCGCGCCAGCGCGCTGACCGAATGCGCCCGCCAGGCCGCCTTCCTGCGCCTGCGCGATCCCCGAGCGCCCGGCAGGCGACAACCACGCGCACCCTCAGCGGCCGTACTGGCCGCCTGACACCTCATCGCAGCGGCCACTCCCGGTCCGTTCTTCCGCTTGAACAAACCCCGGAAAGAGTGCTGCGCAAAACATGTTCGAATTCCTCGACGTGCCGGTTTCCGGCGCGCTCCTCCTGGTTGACCGCTTCGCCGGATTCATCGACCCCGTCACCGCGCCGATCAGCGTCGCGCTGACCATCGTGCTGTTCACCGCCGTCATACGCCTGCTGCTCCTGCCGTTGAGCATGGCGGCCGTGCGCGGGGAGAAAGCCCGCGCGAAGCTCATGCCCGAGCTCAAACACTTGCAGGACAGGCACAAGAACAACCCCGAGAAACTGCGTGCGGCCGTGGCCGATCTGCAACGCGAGTCCGGCACGTCCTTCTTCGCCGGGTGCCTGCCGTCACTCGCGCAGATCCCGTTCTTCATGGTGATGTACCGGCTCTTCGCCTTCCCCACGGTGAACGGGCAGCCGAACCCGCTGCTCGACGACACCCTGTTCGGCACGCCCCTCGGCGCGCACTTCACCGGCGCTGCCGGGCCGGTGTTCTTCGGCCTGTTCGCGCTGCTGGCCGTGGTCGCCTGGTGCTCCTCACGCTGGCAGGCGCGGCTGATGGCGGACAACCCGGCGCCCGGCGGCGCACTGCTGCGGCTGCTGCCGTTCGGCACGCTGCTGGTGGCCGCGTTCGTGCCGCTGGCCGCCGGGCTCTACCTGCTCACCACGACCACGTGGACGCTGGTGGAACGCGCCCTGCTCCGCCGGGAACCCGAGGTCAGGCACCCAGTAGCGGGCTGAGGTCCGAGCGCAGGGCGGCCAGCCGGTCGGCCGCCCTGCGCCGGGCGTCCGCCAGCGCGTCGGCGTCCGCCACCGGTTCGGCGATCTCCAGGTACGCCTTCAGCTTCGGCTCGGTGCCCGACGGCCGGACGATCACCCGCAGGCCTTCCCCGCGCAGCCGCAGTACATCGGCCTCCGGCAGCAGGTCCTCAGTGGACACTTCGAGTCCCGCCAGCGACGACGGCGGGGCGGCCCGCAGTTCGGCCATCACCGCACCGATCCGGCTCAGGTCGGTCACCCGCACCGAGATCTGGTCGGTCAGGTACACGCCGTGCCGCACCGCCAGCTCGTCCAGTGAGTCCACAAGGGACTTTCCGGCGGCCTTCAGCGAAGCGGTCAGCCCGCAGGCGAGCGTGGCGGCGGCGATGCCGTCCTTGTCGCGCACGAAATCCGGGTTCACGCACAGGCCGAGTGCTTCCTCGTAGGCGAAGACCAGCCCGTCCCCGGCCCGCGCGAGCCACTTGAAGCCGGTGAACGTCTCGCGGTACCGGGCGCCGTGCGCCTTCGCGATTTCGGCCAGCATCGACGACGACACGATCGTGGTGGCGACCAGCGGGTCCGGTGCGGACCCGGTTTCCAGCACGTGCGAGCCCAGCAGCACGCCGGTTTCGTCACCACGCAGCATCCGCCACGAGCCGTCCCGGTCACGCACGCCCAGCGCGCACCGGTCGGCGTCGGGGTCCAGCGCGATGGCCAGATCGGCGTCCTTCGCCTCGGCCAGTTCGAGCAGCAGGTCTGTCGCGCCCGGTTCCTCCGGGTTCGGGAAGGAAACGGTCGGGAAGTCCGGATCGGGTTCCGCCTGCTCGGCGACGAAGTGCACGTCGGTGAACCCGGCGCGGCTGAGGGCGGCTTCGAGTGGCCCGGCACCGACGCCGTGCAGCGCGGTGGCGGCCACGCGCAACTCCCGCTCCGGTCCACGGGGCAGCGCGGCGACCTTGCCGAGGTACTCGTTCAGCACCTCGTCGCCAAAGGTCCGGTAACCCTGCTCGCGCGGCACGGAAACCGCGCCGGGTGCCGCCGCGATCGCCGCTTCGATCCGCGCGTCGGAGGGCGGCACGATCTGCACGGCGGTGCTGTCGTAGAGCTTGTACCCGTTGTCCGCCGGGGGATTGTGCGAAGCGGTGATCTGGATTCCCGCCACCGCGGCGAACCGCTTGACCGCGAACGCGAGCACCGGCGTCGGCAACGGTCCCGGCAGCATCCGCACGTCGAACCCGGCCGCGGTCAGCACCTCGGCGGCGGCGGTCGCGAACTTGCCGGACCCGTGCCGGGCGTCCCGCCCGATCACCACGGTGCCGCCGTCCCGGCCGTCCTCGACCAGCCAGCGCGCCACGCCCGCGGTGGTCCGGACCACGACGGCGGTGTTCATCCCGTTGGGCCCGGCGCGCACCGGACCGCGCATGCCGGCGGTGCCGAATTCGAGCGGGCCCGCCATCCGGTCCTCGAGGTCGGCGAGTGCGTCGGCCTCGCCGCCCATCGCCCGTGCCAGCACCTGCTGCAGTTCCGCGCGGGTGTCCGCGTCGACGTCGTCGGCGATCCAGCGGAAGGCGCGGTCGCGCAGTTCGGGAGTCAGCTTCACGGTGTTCACCCTACGGCCGTGGCAGCCGCCGGACAGAATGGCTACGCTCGAACCAATGCGAATTATCTTCTCGAGTTTGGCCACATTCGGGCATTTCTACCCGTTGATCCCGCTGGCGAAGGCCGCGGTGGAAGCCGGGCACGAAGTCGCGTTCGCCACGGGGGAGCAGTTCCACCCGACGCTCACCGCGCTGGGGATCGAGCCACTGACCGCGGGCATGGACATGTTCGCGGTGATGGCCGAAGCCAGCGGCAGACCGGACCACGACCCGCGCGAGACCCGGGCGAACGCCACGCCCGAGGAACTGGAGGCGATGGTCAGCCGCGCCTTCGGCACGGTGCTGCCCCGCCGGTACATCGACGACCTCGGCCCGGTGCTGGCCGAGCGGAAACCCGATCTGGTGGTGCAGGAGGTCGGTGCCGCGGGGGCCGCGTTCGCCGCCGTGCTCGCCGGGATCCCGGTGGTCGGGCACGGGTTCGGCCGCGTGAGCACGGACGACAGCACGGCCCGCGCGATCGTGCGCGAGCAGCGCGAGTTCGCCCGCGGCCTCGGCCTGGACCTGCCCGACGCGCAGGCGTTCGGCCTGCCGTTCGTCGACATCTGCCCGGTGTCCCTGCAGGACAAGGGCTTCCTCGCCTCGGCCGACCGGATCGAACTGCGTCCGGTGCCGTTCGCCCAGCCGGGCCCGCTGCCCGCGCTCGCCCGCGCCGACCGCTCGCGGCCGCTGGTCTACCTCACCCTCGGCACCGCCTTCGGTGCGGCCGGCCTGCTGAGCGAGGCGATCGCCGGGCTGGCGCCGCTGGACGCCGACGTGCTGGTCGCGGCCGGTCCCACCATCGACCTCGACGCGGTCGGCGACCTGCCGGACAACGTGGTCGTCGAGTCCTGGGTGCCGCAGGCGGACCTGCTGCCCTACACCGATCTGGTGGTGCACCACGGCGGCAGCGGTACCACGCTCGGCGCGCTGGCCGCCGGGGTGCCGCAGCTGTGCCTGCCGCAGGGTGCCGATCAGTTCACCAACGCCGACGCGGTGCTGCGCGTCGGCGCCGGTGACCGGCTGCTGGCCGGGGAACTGGGTGGCCTCACGGACAAGGCGCGGGTGCTGCTGTCCGATGTGGACGTCCGGGACGCCGCGCGGGCACTGGCCGAGGAGATCGCGGCCATGCCGTCCCCCATCGAGGTCGCGCGGCGCCTGCCGGAGTACGTCAAGCCCGCGTGAGCAGCTCGCGGAGCAGGGCGCCCATGCGCTCGGCGGCGGCCTGCCCCGCTTCGAGCACTTCCTGGTGGTTGAGCGGGGCGCCGGTGATGCCCGCGGCCAGGTTCGTCACCAGTGACAGGCCGAACACCTCGACCCCGGCCGCGCGGGCGGCGATCGCCTCCAGCACGGTCGACATGCCGACCAGGTCCGCGCCCATCGTGCGCAGCATCCGGATCTCGGCCGGGGTCTCGAAGTGCGGCCCGGGGAAGCCCGCGTAGACGCCCTCTTCCAGGCTGGGGTCGATCTCCTTGGCGATCGCCCGCAGGCGCGCCGCGTACAGGTCGGTCAGGTCGACGAAGTTCGCGCCGACGATCGGCGAGCGGGCGAGCAGGTTGATGTGGTCGGAGATGAGCACCGGCTGGCCGACCTCGAAGCCCTGGCGCAGCCCTCCGGCGGCGTTGGTGAGCAGGACGGTCTTGGCCCCGGCGGCGGCCGCGGTGCGCACGTTGTGCACCACCGGGTCGACGCCCTTGCCCTCGTAGAGGTGGGTGCGGCCGAGCAGGACGAGCGCGCGCTTGTCGCCGACCCGGACCGAGCGGGCGGTGCCGCCGTGGCCGACCGCACTGGGCGCGACGAACCCGGGGAGCTCGCCGAGCGGGATCTCCGCGTCGGCCTCCCCGATGACGTCCGCGGCCGGGCGCCAGCCCGACCCCAGCACGACCGCGATGTCGTGGTTGTCGACCCCGGTACGCGCGGCGATCGCCGCGGCAGCCGCCGCGGCCTGTTCTTGAGTCATGCGGGGGAGCCTAGAGGCCGCGCTAGTCGCCGGGGTCGAAGGTGGGCTTGATGCGGTCGAACAGCTCCCGCCGCCCCGAGTCCTCCTGCTCGGTGGGCACGGTGATCCGCACCGACCACAGGCTGCTGCCCCGGCGGAACACGTGCGCGAACGTCGTCCGCCCCATGCTGCCCGCGCCCGGCGCGTCCTCGCGCGTGCGGTAGGCCAGCAGCAGGTCCTCCGACTGGCCCTGGTTCGGGGTGTACTCGTTGAGCCGGAACGCGTCCGGCGCCCAGCCGGCCTGCAGCCCGGCCACGTAGGCGTCGATCTTGCCCGCCGGGAAGAAGTCCGCGAACCGCTCCACGCTCAGCGTCTGGCGGCCGTCGACCGAGACGTACTGCACCAGCGTGCTCGGCGGCAGCGGCTTGCCGGGGCGCTGGGTGACGAAGGTGGACCAGTCGCGCGGCACGTCCACCGAGAACAACCCGCCGGTGGTGCCCTTGAGGTTGGTGGCGTCGCCGTTGCGGGTGGCCAGGTCGGCCAGCGGGGGCGCGGACAGGCTCGGCTTGACCGGCGGATCGGGCGGCGCGAGCGATTGCGCCGCCATCACCCTGGTCAGCACGAACCCACCGGCGGCGGCCGCGAGGAACAGCAGCACCACGGCGATGGTCAGCGCGGTACCGGCCAGCGCCCCACGACCGGCGGGCTTCTCGACCACCGCGGTCGCGGGAGCCGACGCCGCGACCGGACTCGGAGCCTGCTCGGAAACGGCGAACGGCAGCGGACCAGGGTCGGGCGCCAGCGAAGGACCGTCCTCATCGGAGCCGGACTCGGGTGCGGCTTCGGTCTTGGCCGGTTCTGCCGGTGCGATCGGCTGCGGCGCGATGACCTGGGTGTCCCCGCCGTCGAGGTGGTCGGGATCGCGCGGGGTGGGCGGTCCCTCGAACAGCGAGGCCGCGAACAACGCGTCGCGCGGGGTGGTCAGCAGCGGGTGCAGCCGCCGCCGGACCTCCGCCAGCGAAAGCCGCTTCTTCGGTTCCTTCGCCATCAGCCCGCGGATGATCGGCTCCAGCGGACCGGGTGAGGGCTTGGGCACCTTGCCGTGCACGACCTCGGTGACCGTCTGCAGCGGATCGCCGTTCACGTCGTACGGCGGGCGCCCTTCGAGCACCGCGAACAGCGTCGCGCCGAGGCCCCACAGGTCGGCGGCGTGGCTGACCTCGCCACCGGAGGCGACCTCCGGCGCGATGTAGGCCGGCGAGCCCAGCATCATCCCGGTGCTGGTCATGGTCGCTTCCGAGACGTTGCGCGCGATGCCGAAGTCGGTCAGCTTGATGCGGCCGTCCTCGGCGACGAGCACGTTGCCCGGTTTGACGTCACGGTGGGTGATGCCCGCGGCGTGCGCGGCCTCCAGCGCGGCGGCCACCGCGTCGGCGATCGCGGCCGCCTGCTCGGTGGTGAACGCGCCGTGGTCGCGCATCAGCGTGGCGAGGCTGTGCGAGGGCAGCAGCTCCATCACCACGAACGGTTCGCCGTTCTCCCTGGCGACGTCGTGCAGGATGATCACGTTCGGGTGCGAGAGCACGGCGATCGCCCTGGCTTCGCGCAGGGTGCGTTCGCGCAGCTCGTCGGCCTGCGCGACCTGGACCCCGGGCGGGAGCCGGACCTCCTTGACCGCGACCGGGCGGTGCAGGAACTCGTCGTAAGCCGCCCACACGGTGCCCATCGAGCCGGAGCCGAGCACCGATCGCAACCGGTACCGCCCGGCGACTACACGTGACTCTTCGGCAGGGGTGGACACGGGTCTCATTCTGGCGGATCACCCACCCGGGGAGGTGGCCGGACACCCCGTTCGGACGGGACGAGCATCACAGGTAGGGGTTGTTCTCGGGCTTTACTATCAGTGCGTATGGCACAGGGCGAAGCTCGGTTGAGGGTGGCGGTGGGCGACGGGAGGGCGGAGAACGTGGCTGAGAAAGCCGGGTCGGCGCCGACCCCGGCCGAGCCGGAGGAGCCGGGCAGGCTGGACCTCGCCGCGGAGTTCCCCGCCGCCGACCAGCGGCAATGGCGGGAACTCGTCGCCGGTGTGCTGCGCAAGAGCGGCGCGCTGAAGGAGGATTTCGACGGCCTCCCGGAGAGCCTGCTGAACACCCGGACCTACGACGGGTTCGACATCCGGCCGCTCTACACCGCCGAGGACACCGCCCCGCCCGCCGGCTTCCCCGGTCTGCCGCCGTTCGTCCGCGGCGGGGAGCCGGAAGGCCACGTCGCCACCGGCTGGGACCTGCGGCAACTGCACTCCGGCACCGATCCGGTCGCCGCGAACAAGGCCATGCTCGCCGACCTCGAGGGCGGCGTCACCTCGCTCTGGCTGCGTGCCGGGTCCGGCGGCGTGCCGGTCGGGAAGCTGGCCGACGCGCTCAACGGCGTGTACATCGAGCTAGCGCCGGTCGTGCTGGACGCGGGCGCGGAGTACGAGGCCGCCGCGGAGGCGCTGCTCGAGGTGTTCCGCGAGCGCGAGATCCCGGCCAGCGCGGTGGTCGGCGGGATCGGAGCCGACCCGATCGGCCTGCGCGCGCGTACTGGCGAGGCACACGATGTCCGCCCGGCCGCGGCCCTGGCGGCCCGGTTGAGCGGGTCGCACCCCAAGCTGTCTTCGCTGGTGGTCAGCGGTCTGCCGTACCACGAAGCCGGTGGCTCGGACTCGCAGGAACTGGGCGCGGCGGTCGCCGCGGGCGTGGCCTACCTGCGTGCGCTCACCGAGGCCGGGCTGAGCGTGGACGCCGCGGCGGCGCAGCTGGAATTCCGGTTCGCCGCCGGGTCCGACCAGTTCATGACCATCGCGAAACTGCGTGCCGCGCGGAAGCTCTGGGCGCGCGTCACCGAGGTTTCCGGCGCGGATGTCAGCGCGCGCGGCATGCGCCAGCACGCCGTCACCTCGCCCGCCATGTTCACCCAGCGCGACCCGTGGGTGAACATGCTGCGCGGCACGGTCGCCTGCTTCGGTGCCGCGGTCGGTGGTGCCGACGCGATCACCGTGCTGCCGTTCGACGCGGCGATCGGTGAGCCGGACGCCTTCTCCCGGCGGATCGCCCGCAACACCAGCGTGATCCTGCACGAGGAATCGCGCCTGGGCGGGGTGATCGACCCGGCAGGCGGATCATGGTACGTGGAGAATCTGACCGACGCGCTGGCCAAGGCCGCCTGGGCGGAGTTCACCTCGATCGAGGAGGCGGGCGGCGTCGAGTCCGCTTTGGACTCCGGTTTCCTTGGCGAGCGCCTCGCCGCCACGTGGGCCGCGCGCTCGCTGCGGATCGCCCGGCGCAAGGACGCGATCACCGGGGTCAGCGAATTCCCCAACCTGACCGAGAAACCGGTCACCCGCGTCAAGTCCACTGTGGAGCCAAGTGGCGGGCTGCCGCGCATCCGGTACGCCGAGGCGTACGAGCGGCTGCGTGACCTCTCGGACGCGCAAGCCGAGCGTCCCCAGGTCTTCCTGGCCACGCTGGGCCCGATCGCCGCGCACACGGCACGAGCGAGCTTCGCGGCGAACCTCTTCGCCGCCGGTGGCATCGAATCGGTCAACGCGGGCGCCACCGCGTCCACAGAGGACGTGGTGAAGGCCTTCACCGAGAGCGGCACTCGGATCGTCTGCCTCTGCGGGACCGACAGCCAGTACGCGGAACAGGCCGCCGAGGTGGCCGCCGCGCTCAAGGCCGCGGGCGCCGGACGGGTGCTGCTGGCCGGTCGCGGCGACCACGCCGATGTGGACGAGAACCTCTACGCCGGTTGCGACGCGCTCGCGGTGCTGACCGGCACCCTCGCCGAGCTGGGAGTCGAGTGATGGCCATCCCGAACTTCGCCGGTGTCCCGCTCGAGGACAGCGAACCCACCGCGACGCAGGCGGACTGGGCGCAAGCGCTGCAGGACCGCACCGGCAAGGGCCCGGACGCGCTGGCCTGGGAAACCCCGGAGGGCATCGGCGTCAAGCCGGTCTACACCGCCGACGATCTGTCCGATGTGGACTTCCTGGGCACCTACCCCGGTATCGCGCCCTACCTGCGCGGGCCGTACCCGACGATGTACGTCAACCAGCCGTGGACCGTCCGGCAGTACGCGGGTTTCTCCACCGCCGAGGAGTCCAACGCCTTCTACCGGCGCAATCTGGCCGCCGGGCAGAAGGGCCTCTCGGTCGCCTTCGACCTGGCCACCCACCGCGGGTACGACTCCGACCACCCGCGCGTGTCCGGTGACGTCGGGATGGCCGGCGTGGCGATCGACTCGATCTACGACATGCGCCAGCTCTTCGACGGCATCCCGCTGGACAAGATGAGCGTGTCCATGACGATGAACGGCGCCGTGCTGCCGGTTTTGGCGCTGTACGTGGTGGCCGCCGAGGAACAGGGCGTGCCGCCGGAGAAGCTCGCGGGGACCATCCAGAACGACATCCTCAAGGAGTTCATGGTCCGCAACACCTACATCTACCCGCCGCAGCCGTCGATGCGGATCATCTCCGACATCTTCGGCTACACCTCGCAGCACATGCCGCGGTACAACTCGATTTCCATTTCCGGCTACCACATGCAGGAAGCCGGGGCGACCGCCGACCTGGAGCTGGCCTACACCCTCGCCGACGGGGTCGAGTACATTCGCGCGGGCGTGGACGCCGGGCTGGACGTGGACAAGTTCGCGCCGCGCTTGTCGTTCTTCTGGGCGATCGGGATGAACTTCTTCATGGAGGTCGCCAAACTGCGGGCGGCTCGGCTGCTGTGGGCGAAACTGGTGAAGCAGTTCGACCCCAAGTCTCCGAAGTCGTTGTCCCTGCGGACGCATTCGCAGACCTCGGGCTGGTCGCTGACCGCGCAGGACGTCTACAACAACGTCGCGCGCACCTGCGTCGAGGCGATGGCGGCCACGCAGGGGCACACGCAGTCGCTGCACACCAACGCCCTGGATGAGGCTCTCGCGCTGCCAACGGACTTCTCCGCCCGCATCGCCCGCAACACCCAGCTGATGCTGCAACAGGAATCCGGCACCACGCGGGTGATCGACCCGTGGGGCGGCAGCGCGTTCGTCGAGCGGCTGACCTACGACCTGGCGCGCAAGGCGTGGGCGCACATCGACGAGGTCGAGTCGGCGGGCGGCATGGCCCGCGCGATCGACGCCGGCATCCCGAAGCTGCGCATCGAAGAGGCGGCCGCGCGCACGCAGGCGCGGATCGACTCCGGCCGCCAGCCGGTGATCGGGGTCAACAAGTTCCAGGTCGCCGAAGACGAGCAGATCGACGTGCTCAAAGTGGACAATGCCGGGGTTCGCGCGCAGCAACTGGAAAAGCTGCGGCGGTTGCGGGAAGAACGGGACGAAGAGTCCACACAGGACGCTCTGCGGCGGCTGACCGCCGGTGCCGAGTCCGACGGCAACCTGTTCGCGCTGGCCATCGACGCGGCACGGGCGAAGGCGACCGTCGGCGAGATCTCCGACGCGCTGGAGCGCATCTGGGGGCGGCACTCCGGGCAGATCCGTACCATTTCCGGGGTGTACCGGGAGGAAGTCGGCAAGTCCGGGAAGGCGCCCAACGTGGAGAAGGCACGCGAAGAGGTCGAGGCCTTCGCCGAGGCGGAGGGCAGGCGGCCACGCATCCTGGTGGCGAAGATGGGCCAGGACGGGCACGACCGCGGCCAGAAGGTGATCGCCACCGCGTTCGCCGACATCGGCTTCGACGTGGACGTGGGCCCGCTGTTCTCCACGCCCGCCGAGGTCGCGCGGCAGGCGGTGGAAGCCGACGTGCACATCATCGGCGTGTCCTCGCTGGCCGCCGGGCACCTCTCGCTGGTGCCCGCGCTGCGGTCGGAACTGGCCGAACTGGGCCGCGAGGACATCATCGTGGTGGTCGGCGGGGTGATCCCGCCGCAGGACTACGACGAACTGCGCGAAGCGGGCGCGGCGGCCATCTTCGGGCCCGGCACGGTGATCGCGGACGCGGCGCTGGACCTGCTCGAGCAGCTCAACGCGCAGCACTCGTAGGCCCGCATGCCACGGACCATCGACGTCACCGCGTACGCCAAGGGCGTGCTGGCCGGTGACCGCGGCCTGCTGTCGAAGGCGATCACGCTGGTCGAGTCGCAGCGCGCCGACCACCGCGGGCAGGCGCAGGACCTGCTGGTGGAACTGCTGCCGCACGCCGGTGGCGCGCAACGGGTCGGCATCACCGGCGTACCCGGCGTCGGCAAGTCGACTTTCATCGACCAGCTGGGCACCGAGCTGACCGAGGCCGGGCACAAGGTCGCGGTGCTCGCCGTCGACCCGTCGTCCACCAGGACCGGCGGCAGCATCCTCGGCGACAAGACCCGGATGGCGCGGCTGTCGGTCGACCCGTCGGCGTTCATCCGCCCGTCGCCGACCTCGGGCACGCTCGGCGGCGTCGCCCGCGCCACCCGCGAGACGATCGTGCTGATGGAGGCGGCAGGCTACGACATCGTGCTGGTCGAGACGGTCGGCGTCGGGCAGTCCGAGGTGACCGTGGCGAACATGGTCGACTGCTTCCTGTTCCTCACCCTGGCGCGCACCGGCGACCAGTTGCAGGGCATCAAGAAGGGCGTGCTGGAGCTGGCCGACGTGATCGCGGTCAACAAGGCCGACGGCGACCACGAGCGCGAGGCCAAGCGCGCCGCGCGCGAGCTGTCCGGGGCGCTGCGGATGATCTACGGCCCTGAAGCGGACTGGACGCCACCGGTGCTGACCTGCAGCGCGCTGCACGGCGTCGGCCTCGGCACGGTGTGGGAGCAGATCGGCAGGCACCGGGACGCGCTGTCCGCTTCGGGCGAGCTCGCCGAAAAACGACGCAGGCAGAACGTGGACTGGACCTGGTCGATGGTCCGGGAGCAACTGCTCGGCCGGTTGTCGGCGCACCCCGGCGTGCGGTCGGTGGTGCCGGAGGTCGAGCGGGCGGTGCGCGAGGGCGAACTGACCGCGACACTGGCCGCCGAGCAGATCCTCGAGGCCTTCTCCGGGCCTGTCGGGTGACTCGCGGTCGCCGGGGCGGCACACTGAGGAGCAACCGTCCGTCGGAAAGGTTGCCGTCTTGATCACGAAGCTGCGCGGACTGCTGCCGGCCGTTCTGCTGGGCCTGCTGGTGCTGCTGCCCGCCCCCGCGCTCGCCGCCCCGGAACCGGTCGCCGCGGTGTCGGTGGTGCTCACCCAGGACCCGCCGCCGGGCCCGGTGCTGGACCCCGCCGAAAGCGACCGCGCCAACAACGAAAAGACCAAGAACCAGCTCATCGCCGGCGGAACCGCGGTGGTGCTGCTGGGGATCGTGCTGTGGGGCAGGCGGGTGCGCGCCAAGCGCCGCAAGTCGGGCTGATCATCGTTCCAAGATCTACAGCCAGGCCGAATTCGGCCACGCCGCTCAGCGCAGATCCACTACCGGCCGTCTCGCGGTGCTCGTGGCTCGAGTCCCGTGCCAGGCGCATGGGGCAGGATCAAGGCAAATGCGTACGACTTTGCTCACATTTCGAACGGCAGGCCGGGTGCACGGCGCCCAGTTGGCCCGCGCTACGAACGGCGGTGCGGCGTGACAGTGCTCGACTCCCGGTGGGACCGCCCCGGAGATGAAGGGGCCCCTTCGGGTGGCCCCGCCGCGCTGCTGAGCCCCGCTGGCGTCAGCATGGCACCCGTGGGAGATGTCGGAAGTGGCCGCGGACCGTTCTGGCTGGACGCCTGGCTCGAGGAGAACGCGGCCGACGTGGTCGCCTGGCGGCGGCACATCCACGCGAACCCGGAGCTTTCCCGGCGTGAGTTCGCGACCACCGAACTGGTGATGAAGGTGCTGAGCACGGCCGGGCTGAAGCCGTGGGTGCTGCCCGGCGGCACCGGCGTGCTGTGCGACATCGGCGAGGGGCCGCGCTGCGTGGCGCTGCGCGCCGACATGGACGCGCTGCCGCTGACCGAGGCGACCGGGCTGCCGTACGCGTCCACGGTCGACGGCGTGGCGCACGCCTGCGGGCACGACGCGCACACCACGATCCTGCTGGCCGCGGCGCTGGCGCTGAACTCGGCGCCCGAGCTACCCGGCCGGGTGCGGCTGATCTTCCAGGCCGCGGAGGAGGTCATGCCGGGCGGTGCGCTGGACGCGATCGCGGCGGGCGCGCTCAACGGCGTCGGCCGGATCTTCGGCCTGCACTGCGACCCGCGGCTGGCGGTCGGCAAGGTCGGCACCCGGGTCGGCGCGCTGACCTCGGCGGCCGACCTGATCGAGCTGCGGCTGACCTCGCCGGGCGGGCACACCTCGCGCCCGCACCTGACCGCCGACCTGGTGCACGCGCTGGGCACGGTGATCACCTCGCTGCCTTCGGTGCTGTCGCGGCGGGTCGACCCGCGGTCGGGCACGGTGCTGGTGTGGGGCGCGGTGCACGCGGGCGAGGCGGCGAACGCGGTGCCGCAGGACGGCCTGCTGCGCGGGACCCTGCGCACGGCCGACCACGAGGTGTGGAGCGCGCTGGAGCCGCTGGTCGCCGCTTCGGTCGAATCGCTGCTGGCGCCGACCGGGGTGGGGTTCCAGCTGGACTACCGGCGTGGCGTGCCGCCGGTCGTGTCGGACCCGCTGTCCACCGATGTGCTGCGCGCCGGCGTCGAGGCGGCTCTCGGTGAGGACTCGCACGCGGCCACGGAGCAGTCGTCCGGCGGTGAGGACTTCGGGTGGTACCTGGAGCACGTGCCGGGCGCGTTCGCGCGGCTGGGCGTGTGGCCGGGCGAAGGCCCCATGCGAGACCTGCACCAGCCCACCTTCGAACTGGACGAACGAGCCCTGCTGGCCGGCGCCCGAGTCATGGTCCACACCGCCCTAGCCGCCCTCGCCTAACCCTGCCCCACGCTCAGAAGCCCGAGTTCCACACTCAGGAGCCCGAACCCCACGTTCAGGAGCCCGAACCCCACACTCGTGCAGCCGAACCTCACGTTCGCGCACGCGAGCCTCACACTCGGCTGCCCGAACCCCACGTTCAGGCAGCCGAATCCCACACTCAGGGAGCCGAGTTCCACAGTCGCGCCCGCAGTTGTCCACAGGCCTCGAGTTATCCACAGCCTGTGTAGAACTGGCTGGTGTCCACCCACCCCCGATGACACCGTGGACACGTGCTTCTGCTACCCGAGGGCCTCCACGGTGCCCACCTCCGAACCGACCTCCAGAGCGCCATCGGCCCGGGTCGGCTGCGTACCGCCGTTGCACAGGGCTCGCTCCAGTCGTACTCCCGGTCTGTGCTGGTAGAGCGCCGACGAGCGGCTGAATTCCGCACCCGCGTCGCCGCCGCGCTGCTGTACGCGGGACCTCAAGCCGCGCTCACCAGTGAGTCGGTTCTCGCGCTCGGCGGGTTCGCTTCGGCGTCGTCGAAACGCGTCGAAATCCTGGTCCCGTACACCCGCAGACTCCGCCGAAAACCGGGCCTAGTTATCCACAGCACCCAGTTTTCGGAGATCGATGTCAACACCGTCCAGGGCCTGCGCGTGATGTCGCCGGACTTCGCGCTCGCCGAGGTGTTGTGCCGTGACCGGGGCCGGGTCGGCTTCGCCTGCATGGACGAAGCGCTGAGCCGGTACCCGGCCGACGATCGCGAAGCGGTCCGGGCCGCCGTGCTGACCAGGATCATGGCCCGCCCGGACTCCCGGGGCAGCGCGCGTGCCCGGTTCCTGGTGGACCTGGCCACCGGCTTGGCGGAGTCGCCGCCGGAAAGCTGGACGCTGCTGCTGATCGTCGATGCGGGCTGGCCACCGCCGCAGCCGCAGTTCGTGGTCGCGAACCTGGCGGGCCGCGAGCTCTACCGCCTGGACCTGGCGTGGCCGGAAGCCCGCGTCGCCGTCGAGTACGACGGCCACGCCGCCCACGAAGACAGACAAGAGCAGGATGCCCTCCGCGACGAAGACCTCCGACGGCGCGGCTGGACGCTCATCCACCTCACCGCCGCCGACCTGCGCGAGCCGGGCCGCTTCCTCAGCGACCTGCACGCCGCCCTCACCCGCGGCGGCTTAGCCGCCTAACCCACCGCACGACCGTAGAACTCAACTACCCGACCGAGTGACCCGCCAATTCCGCCCTCGACCCTCTGCCACCGCGCCGCACCCCGTGGCCCGATCGCCGCATTCACCCCGCGCCCACCACCCACCGCAGCCCCGCACCGCCCGCTCCGGCCCCACACTCCGCCCTCCCACTTCCGCATCCGTTCACCCCGGCCACTCATCCCGCGGCTCTCGCGGACTCCGACCCGGCGGGTGTCGGCCACACGCCACTGACCGCCCGGCCCGCCCACTCGCCCGTCGGCCGAAGCCGTCCGAGCAGGACCTCACGCAGCCGACTGCCGGTCACCGCCGCCCGAGCGCAGAACTCACCTGCCGGAACGTCGAACTCGGCTACCTGAGCGTGGAACTCGCCTGCCGGAACGTGAGATTCGGGTGCCTGAGCGTGAGGCTCGGCTGCGGGAACGTGGGGCTCGGCCGCCGGAACGTGGGATTCGGGTGCCTGAGTGTGGGGTTCACCCGCCCGAACGGGAGGTTCGGATGCCTGAGTGTGGGATTCAGGTGCCTGAGCGTGGGTTTCGGCTGCGTGACTGACTCGGGTGCGTGGGTGCACGCGAGTGCGGGGTTGGGGTCCCCAAGTGTGGGGTTGACCTGCCCGAACGGGAGGTTCGGGTGCGTGAGCGTGGGGTTCGGCTGGCGGAGTGCGGAACTCGGCTGCTCGGACGTGGGGTTCGGCTACCGGGGTGGTGAGCTCGGCTGCCCAATTGCGGGACTCGGCTGCGGGAACGTGGGGTCGGCCACCTGAATGTGGAGTTCGGGTGCCGGAACGTGAGGTTCGGATGCCCCAGTGTGGGGTTCGGGCGCGCGGACGTGGGGTTCGGGTGCCTGAGTGTGGGGTTAGGGGGTTATGCCGGTGCAGGGGCGGGTTCGTAGGGCTTCTACGTAGTCGGCGGGGGCGGAGGCGGCTTCGGCGGCATCGGCGAGGGCGCCCAGGTAGCGGGCCGAGGGCAGGCCGCCTTCGTAGGCGTCCAGCACGTACAGCCAGGCCAGCACCGAGCCTTCGAGGGTCTGCACCCGCAGCCGGATCTTGTTGTGCATGCCCAGCTCGCCGCCTTCCCAGCGGTCCAGGCGGGCCTCGTCCTGGGGGAGCACGTCGTAGAGCACCACGAACACGCGTGAGCCGGGGGACTCGACGATGGTGGCGAGCGCGCCTTCCCAGCCGATGTCCTCGCCACCGAAGGTCAGCCGCCAGCCTTCGAGCCAGCCGGTTCCCGCCATCGGCGAGTGCGGCGCACGCTGCATCATCTGGGCGGGATCCATGTTGGATCCATACGCGGCATACAAGGGCACGGCGACAGCCTAGCGACCTTCACCCGCCGAAGTGGACGCACTCCGCGTGTCCGGCCACTCGACCGGACGAACGGTCCTCCGCGTACGGTGAGTTCGAGCCGGCTACCCACGGCGCGAAGAGGAGGAGAGCACAGGTGACCAGGATCGTCATCATGGGCGGCGGACCCGCGGGCTACGAGGCCGCGCTGGTGGCCGCGCAGCACGGGGCGAACGTGACCGTGGTCGAGCGCGATGGCCTGGGCGGCGCCTGCGTGCTCTACGACTGCGTCCCGTCCAAGACCTTCATCGCCTCCTCCGGCGCCCGCGCCAGCCTGCACGGGCTGCACGAGCTCGGCATCGCCACCGACCTCGCCGACACCAGCGTCGACCTGCACACGGTGCACGGTCGCGTCCGCGGCCTCGCACTCGCCCAATCGGCTGATATTCGCGCCAGGGTGCAGCGCGAGGGCGTCCGGGTGATCACCGGCACCGCCCGCTTCTGCGACGAGGAGCCCGGCCTCGCCACCCACAAGGTCGCCGTCACCCCCGAAGGCGGCGACACCGAGGTGCTCGACGCCGACGTGGTGCTCATCGCCACCGGTGCCACCCCGCGCGTGCTGCCGGGCGCGGTGCCCGACGGCGAGCGCATCCTCGACTGGCGCCAGCTCTACGACCTGCCCGAACTGCCGGAGCACCTGGCGGTGATCGGCTCGGGTGTCACCGGCGCCGAGTTCGCCTCCGCCTACACCGAGATGGGCGTCAAGGTCACCGTGGTCTCCAGCCGCGACCGGGTCCTCCCGCACGAGGACGCCGACGCCGCGGCCGTGCTCGAGGAGGTCTTCTCCCAGCGCGGCACCACCGTGGTCAAGCACGCCAGGGCCGACCGGGTCGAACGCACCGGTGACGGGGTGAAGGTGCACCTCGCCGACGGCCGGGTGATCGAGGCCAGCCACGCGCTGATGACCGTCGGCTCCGTCCCGAACACCACCGACATCGGCCTGGAGACCGTCGGCATCGAGCCGGGACCCGGCGGGTTCATCACCGTGGACCGCGTCTCCCGCACCAACATCTCCGGCATCTACGCGGCCGGCGACTGCACGGGCGTGCTCATGCTCGCCTCGGTGGCCAGCATGCAGGGCCGCATCGCGATGTGGCACGCGCTCGGCGAGGGTGTCGCGCCGATCAAGCTGAAGACCGTCGCGGCGAACGTGTTCACCCACCCGGAGATCGCCACGGTCGGCATCAGCCAGCAGGCGATCGACTCCGGTGAGGTGCCCGCCCGCACGATCATGCTGCCGCTGGCCACCAACGCCCGCGCCAAGATGGAGGGCCTGCGCCGCGGTTTCGTGAAGCTGTTCTGCCGCCCGGCGACCGGGGTGGTGGTCGGCGGGGTGGTGGTCGCGCCGACGGCGAGCGAGCTGATCCTGCCCATCGCGCTCGCGGTGCAGAACCAGCTCACCGTGGAGCACCTCGCGCTGACCTTCTCGGTGTACCCGTCGCTGTCCGGCTCGATCACCGAGGCCGGTCGCCAGCTCATGCGTCACGACGACCTGGACTGAAGTACACGAGCACGTCAAGAAAGGGCCGCCGGGGTTGACTTCCGGCGGCCTTTTTGTTTGTCAACCAAAACGATTGTTTTGTTATACCCGGGCGCGCCGAATTCATTTATTTCCCGATCCCTGCGCCGGTGTGCTACAAAATGCGGTCGAAGGGAGCGCGCCCGGATGACCTTTCGTGATTCACCGTGGCCACGCGGCATGCCGTGCTGGGTCGACCTGATGATTTCCGATCTGACAATGGCCAGGAAATTCTACGGACAGTTGTTCGGCTGGGAGTTCGAAGAGCGGGACGGCCGATTGCGCTGCACGATCGGCGGACGCGAGGTCTCCGGGATCGGTGAACGAACCGGTCCGGACACCGCCGCGGTGTGGACCACCTACTTCGCCGTCCCCGATCTGGACGCCACCCTGAACGCCATCGCCGGAGCGGGCGGGCGGATCTTCCGGCCCGCGACCGGGGTCGGCGAGGACTGCCGGTTCGCCGTGGTGGCCGATCCGGGCGGCGCGGTGTTCGGCCTCTGGCAGGCCGGGGCGCGAATCGGCGCCGAGGTCACCGACGAGCCGGGCGCGCTGGTGTGGAACGAGTGCTTCACCGCGGATTTCGCTGCCGCCGAGGCGTTCTACACCGGCATCTTCGGCTACGAACCGGCGGACCTGTCCGCGCCGGGGTTCAGCTACACCGCGCTCACCCTGGGCGGGGAGGCGGTCGGCGGGCTGGCGGAACTGCCGCCGGACGTGCCGGGCGAGGTGCCCGCGCACTGGGTGACCTACTTCGCCGTGGCCGACGCGGACGCGAGCACCGACCTGGTGCGCGAACTCGGCGGCAGCGTGCTGAACCCGCCGTTCGACTCACCGGACGGCAGGCTGGCCGCGGTCACCGACAACCAGGGCGTGTCGTTCTGCCTGGTCGGCCCCCGCGGCTCGTGAGCGCGCGGGGGCCGGCCGGGCCACCGGTCAGTCGACCCAGTCGAAGGTCTTGGTGACCGCCTTCTTCCAGTTCTTGAACTGGGCCTCCCGGGTGTCGGCGTCCAGCTCGGGGGTCCACTCCTTGTCCTTGGCCCAGTTGTTGCGGATGTCGTCCTCGCTCTTCCAGAACCCGACGGCGAGCCCGGCCGCGTAGGCGGCGCCGAGCGCGGTGGTCTCGTTCACCACCGGCCGGATCACCGGCACGCCGAGGATGTCGGCCTGGAACTGCATGAGCAGCTCGTTGACCACCATGCCGCCGTCGACCTTCAGCGAGGTCAGCGCGACCCCGGAGTCGGCGTTCATCGCGTCGATCACCTCGCGGGTCTGGAACGCCGTGGCCTCCAGCACCGCCCGCGCCAGGTGGCCCTTGTTCACGAACCGGGTGAGGCCGACGATCGCGCCGCGGGCGTCGGAGCGCCAGTACGGCGCGAACAGGCCGGAGAACGCGGGCACGAAGTAGGCGCCGCCGTTGTCCTCGACCTTGCGCGCGTGCTCCTCGATCTCCGCGGCCGTGCCGATCATGCCCAGGTTGTCCCGCAGCCACTGCACCAGCGAGCCGGTGACCGCGATGGAGCCTTCCAGCGCGTACACCGTGTCGTTCGAGCCGATCTTGTAGCAGACCGTGGTGAGCAGGCCGTTCTCCGAGAGCACCTTCTCGGTACCGGTGTTCAGCAGCACGAAGTTGCCGGTGCCGTAGGTGTTCTTCGCCTCGCCGGGGGACAGGCAGGCCTGCCCGAAGGTGGCTGCCTGCTGGTCGCCGAGGATGCCGGCGATCGGCACCCCGGCCAGCGCGCCGCGTTCGCGGACCTTGCCGAACTCCTCCGAGGACGAGCGGATCTCCGGCAGCATGGACAGCGGGATGCCCATGTCCTCGGCGATCGAGGCGTCCCATTCGAGGGTGTCGAGGTCCATCAGCAGGGTGCGCGAGGCGTTGGTCGGGTCGGTGGCGTGGACCCCGCCCTGCGTGCCGCCGGTCATGTTCCACAGCACCCAGGTGTCCATGTTGCCGAAGAGCAGGTCACCGGCTTCGGCGCGCTCGCGGGCACCGTCCACATTGTCCAGGATCCACTTGATCTTCGGCCCGGAGAAGTAGGTGGCCAGCGGCAGGCCGGTCTTCTCGCGGTAGCGCTCCTGCCCGCCGCCGAGCCCGCCGAGCTCGGTGACGATCTTGTCGGTCCTGGTGTCCTGCCAGACGATCGCGTTGTACACCGGCTTGCCGGTCTTGCGGTCCCAGACCAGCGTGGTCTCGCGCTGGTTGGTGATGCCGACCGCGGCGATGTCGGCCGCGGTGATGTCCGCCTTGGCCAGTGCCCCGGCGGCCACCGCGCGGGTGTTCTCCCAGATCTCCTCGGCGTTGTGCTCGACCCAGCCCGCCTGCGGGAAGATCTGCTCGTGCTCGCGCTGGTCCACCGCGACCGAGCGGCCGGTGTGGTCGAAGATCATCATCCGGGTGGACGTGGTGCCCTGGTCGATCGCGGCGACGTAGGAAGTCATTTCGCTTCAACTCTCCTAGCAGAGGTCTTGGTCAGGCGGGCGTCGGCAGCACGAGGAACAGTAGGGCCGCGAGCGCCCCGCCGACCAGCGGGCCGAGCACCGGAACCCAGGAGTAACCCCAGTTCGGGTTGGCCTTGCTGCGGATCGGCAGCAGGAAGGCGTAGGCGATGCGCGGGCCGAGGTCGCGGGCCGGGTTGATGGCGTAGCCGGTCGGGCCGCCGAGCGAGGTGCCGATCACCAGCACCACGAACGCGACGCCGGCGTAGCCCAGCGCCGAGTTGCCGAACTCCGGCACCCCGGCCTCGCCGGCCTTGACCACCGGGCTGAGCAGGACCCAGGCCACCAGCACGAAGGTGCCGATGATCTCGGTGACCAGGTTCCACACCCGGTGCGGGATCTGCGGGGCGGTGGCGAAGATGCCGAGCGTGTTCTCCGGCTCGGGGTGGTCGTCGAACTGCAGTTTGTAGGTGGCCCAGCAGAGCACCGCGCCGATGATCGCGCCGAGCATCTGCGCGAGGAAGTAGATCGGGACGTCGGCCCACTCGGTCTTGCCCGCGATGGCGAGGCCGAGGGTGACCGCGGGGTTGAGGTGCGCGCCGCTCGGGGCGGCCAGGCTGGCGCCGGTGAACACGGCGAAGGCCCAGCCGATGTTCACGAAGAGGAAGCCGGCGTTGTTCCCGTTGTTCTTGCGGAGGACGTGGTTGGCCACGACCCCGTTGCCGAGAAGGATCAGCACCGCCGTGCCGACCAGTTCCCAGATGAAAATATGCCCAGCTGCCATTCTCGTCCCTCCACAACGGACACTTCGCGCGCAGGGTCGATTACGGCGTGCCACGGCCCCGTTGCCGACCCACGATCATGGGAACGCTACTAGTTGGTAGTCGAACCTTCCAGGCACGAACGGCAGCAAATTTTCACTGTCCGGTCACTGTCGAGGGGAACACCTCGAAAGACTCGTCAATCACACTGCGGCGCTCGCCGGGATGCGGGGGCCGTGGGACGTGACATGCTGGACGGCGAGCATGTCGAGGAGGATGCGGTGACCGATTCTGCACGCGGGGCGGGCCAGGCCGAACTGGGGCCGCGGACCCGTGAGGACTCATGGCGGCGGCTGGGCGGCGAAAGCTTCGACCTGGTGGTCATCGGCGGTGGTGTGGTCGGCGCGGGCGTGGCGCTCGACGCGGCGACCCGCGGCCTGCGGGTGGCGCTGGTGGAGGCCAGGGATCTCGCCTCCGGGACGTCGAGCCGGTCCAGTAAGCTGTTCCACGGCGGCCTTCGTTACCTCGAACAGCTGGAATTCGGCCTGGTGCGCGAGGCGCTGCGCGAGCGCGAGCTGATGCTCACGCGGCTCGCCCCGCACCTGGTGAAGCCGGTGAGTTTCCTGTACCCGCTGACCAGGCGCGTCTGGGAGCGGCCGTACACCGCGGCCGGGTTGTTCATGTACGACACCATGGGCGGCGCGCGATCGGTGCCCGGCCAGAAGCACCTGTCCAGGGCGGGTGCCCTGCGCATGGTGCCCGCGCTCAAGCGGGACGCGCTGATCGGCGGGATCCGCTACTACGACGCGCAGGCCGACGACGCCCGCCACACCATGACGGTGGCGCGCACGGCCGCGCACTACGGCGCCGTGGTCCGGAACTCCACCCAGGTGGTGCGCTTCCTGCGGGAGGCCGACCGGATTTCCGGTGTGCGCGTACGAGATGTGGAAGACGGCCGCGAGACCGACATCCAGGCCAGCGCGGTGATCAACTGCACCGGCGTGTGGACCGACGAGCTGCAGCGCCTGTCCGGTAGCCGCGGCCGGTTCCGCGTGCGTGCCAGCAAGGGCGTGCACATCGTCGTGCCGCGCGACCGGATCGTCTCGGAATCGGGCATGATCCTGCGCACCGAGAAGTCCGTGTTGTTCGTCATCCCGTGGCGCAACCACTGGATCGTGGGCACCACCGACACCGACTGGAACCTGGACCTCGCGCACCCGTCGGCCACCAAGCACGACATCGACTACCTGCTGGAACACGTCAACACCGTGCTCGCGACGCCGCTCACGCACGACGACATCGAAGGCGTCTACGCCGGGCTGCGGCCGTTGCTGGCCGGCGAGAGCGAGGAGACCTCGAAGCTGTCGCGCGAGCACGCCGTCGCGCGGGTGGCGCCGGGGCTGGTCGCGATCGCCGGGGGCAAGTACACCACCTACCGGGTGATGGCCGCCGACGCCGTGGACGCGGCGGCGGTCGACCTGCCGGGCCGCCCGCAGCCGTCGATCACCGACAAGGTGCCGCTGCTCGGCGCGGACGGCTACCACGCGCTGGTGAACCAGGCCGACCACCTGGCCGCGCAGCACGGGCTGCACCCGTACCGCGTCCGGCACCTGCTCGACCGCTACGGCTCGCTGGTGCACGAGGTGCTCGCACTCGGCGAAGGCCGTCCTGAGCTGCTCAAACCGCTCGAAGCCGCGCCCGACTACCTCGGGGTGGAGGCGGTGTACGCGGTCAGCCACGAGGGTGCGCTGCACCTGGAGGACGTGCTCGCCCGGCGCACGCGCATCTCGATCGAGTACCCGCACCGCGGGGTGGACTGCGCGCGGCAGGTGGCCCGGCTGATGGGCGAGGTGCTCGGCTGGACGGAGGCGGAGACCGCGCGCGAGGTCGAGGTGTACAACGCGCGGGTCGAGGCCGAACGGGACTCGCAGTCGCAGCCGAACGACGAAGCCGCCGACGAACGCCGGAACGCGGCGCCGGAAGCCCGCTCGAAGCTCACCGAACCGGTCAGCTGAGCGCAACCCAATGCTATGAGTGGGGCATTACTAGCATTCAACGCAAGTAATGCCCCACTCCTAGCATTCAATGCAAGTAATGCCCCACTCCTAGCAAACGCTTCCGGTCCAGCTTGCCGATGTGGGTGAGGGGGAGGGTGGCGGCGAACTCCACAGTGGCCGGGACGAAGTGGGGCTGGGCCAGCTCGGCGAGCACGTGCGCGCGTAGGTCGTCGGCGGTGACGGTGCCATCGGGGACCACGACCGCGTGGACCACGGCACCGTCCGGAGTGGACCGTCCGACGACGGCTGCTTCGCGGACGCGCGGGTGGGTGAGCAGGGCGTTTTCGACGCGCGCCGGGTGGACCTTGGTGCCGTGCTCGCCGGTGACGATCACGTCGTCCGCGCGGCCGTGCAGGTACAGGTAGCCGTCGTCGTCGAAGTGGCCGAGGTCGCCGGTGCGCAGCCAGTCGTCCTCGAACGGCTCGTGCAGGTATCCGTCCATCAAGGACAGTCCCTGCACCAGCACCTCGCCGTGGTCGTCGATGCGGGCGCTCATGCCCGGCACGATCCGGCCGACCGACGCGAGCCGGTCCGGGTGTCCCTCGTACTCGGCGGCGGTGATGGTGGCGATCATCGGCGCCTCGGTCAGGCCGTAGCCCTGGCCGACGATCGGGCCGAACACCGCCAGCGCCTGCTCCAGCCGGTGCACCGGCAGCGGGCTGGCGCCGAGCGAGATCGCGCGCAACGCACCGAGGTCCGCTTCGGCGAGCGCGGGGTGGTCGAGCAGCGCGCCGAGCCGCGCCGGGGTGAGGCTGAACCGGGTGATCCGGTCGGCGGACAGCGCCTCGATCACCGCGCCCGACTCGAAACCCTCGTGCAGCACCACGGTGTCCCCGCAGAGCAGCGCGCCGAGCACCGCGGCGTTGCCGGTCAGGTGCGAGACCGGCGCGACCACCAGTATCCGGTTCGGGCCTGCCGGATCGGGGTGGAAGACGTGGACCATGCCCTCGTAGGTGCCGGAGTGCCGGATCAGCTTCGGTGCCCCGGTGGTGCCGCCCGAGGTGAACACGGTCTCGGCGCGTTCGGGCACGGTGATCTCCACCGGTTCCGCGTCGAGCTCGGCGGGGTCCACCAGCACGGCATCGGCGGCGTCGAGGGCGGACCGGCGATCCGCTGGCGCGGCCGAAGCGGCGATCAGCAGCACCCGAGCCCCACGCAGTTGCGCGGCGAGCTGGGCGAGGACGGCGCCGGGGTGGTTGCCCGCGGAGATCGCGACCGTCTTGCCGGTCAGCGGGGGCAACGCGGCATACAGGCGCCGGAGGCGGCGCCCGGCGTCGGCGTAGGTCCAATCCACACAGGAGTGACGAAAGGCGACGCGTTCCGCGTACTCGTCGAAGACCTCCAGCACGCGGCTGAGGAAGAAGCTCACTCGGCTTCCTTGGTCCACACCAGGTCCTTCTCCCCGGCCGTGGGCACCACGGCCTCGCCGATCAGCGTGAACCCGCACCGCTGCGCGATCTTCTCCGACGCCTTGTTCGTCTCGGCGTGCCGGTATTCGACCGATTTCAGGTCCAGCGCCCCGAATCCGAAGCGCAGGGCCGCGCCGACGGCCAGCGTGCCGATGCCCTGCCCGCGTCCGCGTGGGTGCACCCAGATCGCCGCCTCCGCGGTCCCCGCTTCCAGATCGACCCGCTTCAGCCCGACCTCGCCGAGCAGGTCACCGGTGGTCGGTTCGGCGATGGCCCAAGAACACCGGGTGCCCTCGGCCCACTCCCGTGAGCGCCGCGCCACGTACTCCCCGGCGGCTTCGAGGGTTCGCAGCCGGTAGTTCGGCACGAACCGGCGGTGCACCGGATCCTCGAACGCCTCGACCAGCGTCGGGCGGTCGTCCAGCCGGTCGTCGGCGCGCAACTGCCGCAGGTAGTAGGCGCCCGCGTTGATCTCCACCGGTTCCACGCGACGAAGATACCCGCCGGTTCAGCTGAGCAATCCCCGCCGGTACGCCTCGCCGACGGCCGCCGCGCGGTCGCGGACCTCGAGCTTGGCGTAGATGTGCAGCAGGTGCGTCTTGATGCTGGCCTCGCTGATGAACAGCTTCGCCGCGGCCATCCGGTTCGTGGCGCCGTCGGCGACCAGTTCGAGCACCTCCATCTCGCGCTTGGTCAGCGTGTTCTTCGGCGCGGGCTGACGCATCTGGCCGAGCAGTTTCACCGCCACCGCGGGGGAAAGCACCGATTCGCCCTTGGCGGCCGCCCGCACCGCGCGCAGCAGTTCGGCGGTGGGCGCGTCCTTGAGCAGGTAGCCGGTGGCCCCGGCTTCTATCGCGGGCAGCACGTCGGACTCCGAGTCGAACGTGGTCAGCACCAGCACCTTGGAGTTCGGCGCGACCTCACGCAGTTCGCGGATCGCGGCGACGCCGTCCATGCGCGGCATGCGCAGGTCCATCAGCACCACGTCCGGCGCCAGCGCCCCCGCCAGCACCAGCGCCTCGGCGCCGTCCGCGGCCTCACCGGCGATCTCCAGGTCGGTTTCGCCGACGAACGCGCCCCGCAGGCCGTCGCGGACGATCGGGTGGTCGTCGACCAGCAGCAGCCTGATCATGAGGGTTCTCCGTTCGCCGTGGTGATGGCCGGTAGCTGGGCGTTGATCGTGGTGCCTTCCCCCGGGGTGCTTTCGATGGCGAGCGTGCCGGCGACCCGCTGCACGCGCTGGCGCATCCCGGACAGGCCGAAGCCCTCGCAGCCCGCGGGCATGCCGTTGGCCGCCGGGGTGAAGCCGATGCCGTCGTCCCGCACGTCGAGCATCACCAGTTCGTCCACATAGGACAGAGTGATCGCCACGCGGCTGGGTTTCGCGTGCTTCCCGGCGTTGGTCAGCGCTTCCTGCGCGACGCGGTAGAGCGTGACCTCCAGGTCCGGCAGCAGCGGGCGTGGATCACCGGTGACCTCGACCTTGACCGGCACACCGGAGGTGTCGGTCCAGGTGCGGCCGAGTTCGGCCATCGCGTCGGGCAGCCGTGAATCGGCGAGGCGTTCCGGGCGCAGCGCCCGCACCGAACGCCGTGCTTCGGTCAGGTTCTCCCTGGCCAGCGCGTGCACGTTGGCCAGGTGCCGCTGCCGTCGTTCGAGGTCGGTGCCGCTGCGTTCGGCGGCCTGGAGCTGGGTGATGATGCCCGCCAGGCCCTGGGCGATGGTGTCGTGGATTTCGCCGGCCATGCGCTGGCGCTCGTCGAGCACGCCGGCTTCCCTGGCCTGGCTGAGCAACTGGGCGTGCAGGCCGGCGTTCTCCTCCAGCGCCTCCTCCAGCTTCGCGTTGGCCTCCTCCAGCTGGGAGTTGGACCGGCGGCGCTTTTCGCTCTCCGAACCGACCACCCAGCCCGCGTAGAGCAGGGGCGCGGCCACCGAGAGCAGGGTGAGCCAGGTCGGTGCGTCCGTGCCACCGCGCGCGACCATCGGCAGGATCGCCGTCGCCGCCACGCCGAAGAAGCTTATCCTCGGTGTGAGCAGGCCGAACGCCAGTGGGTAACCGACCGAGGCGAACACGCCGAACCCGTCGCCGCGCGTGCTCAGGGCGGTGGCCAGCGCGAGGAAACCCAGGTAGTAGGCGACCACCAGCGCCGGGTTCGAGGAGCGGCGCGGGAACACCCAGATCACCTGCGGCATCCACAGCGCGGCCACGGCGATCAGCACGACCGTGCTGGGCGAGCTGGTCGCGTCGGCGGCGGTGAGCGCGTCCCACACCGACGAGATCGCCAGCCCGGCCAGGCTGACCCCGGCGAACACGCAGCCGGCGCGGCGCTCGCCACGGCGGTCCAGCGTGGTGGGCAGCACTCCGGCCAACACCCTCACCTCCCGTTTCCCGCGATTCATCATCGCAGCGGAAAACTGGGTGAAAGGTCGGCGATCCTGCCATTGTTCCTCCACCGATCGGTGGATGCCCTACCTCTGACCACGGGAGAACCCGCCCGCCAGCAGGGCGGCGGCCGCGGGGAGCAGGAACACCGGCCAGAAGCCGCGAGCCACGGTGAAGAACAGCACCAGTGCGATGACCGCGGCGATCGGCACCGCCTTCGAGGCCAGCGCCTGCCCCGGGGTGAGCCGCGGGGCGGGGCCGGTGATCGACGGGGTGAACAGCTCGCGGCTGAGCACGCTCGGGTGCGGCGCGGGGAGGTCCGCGAACAGCGGTTCGAGCTCCCCGCGCCGGGTGGCCACGGTGGCCTTGGCCGAGCGGTCGGCGTACTCGTCGACGTCGAGCCTGCCGGTGCGGACGTGCTCCTCGAGCGCGTCCAGCGCCTCCTGGCGCTCCGCGTTGCTCAGCCGCATCTCACCCGGGTTGTCACCCATGTGGTGAAGTCTACGGCTGCGCGAGAAAGGACTGAGCGCGAAGCGCTTCCGTTGAGGGTGGTGGTGGGCCGGCGGGCGGGATCAGTCCTTGAGTTCCAGGAGGGCGGTGCCCTGCGACACCGCGGCGCCGACCTCGGCGGTCAGGCCGGTGACCGTGCCCGACTTGTGCGCGGTGACCGGGTTCTCCATCTTCATCGCTTCCAGCACCACGATCAGCTCGCCCGCCTCGACCTGCTGGCCCTCTTCGACGGCGACCTTGACGATGGTGCCCTGCATGGGTGCGGTCACCGCGTCACCGCTGACCGCGGTCTTGCCGCCGCCACTGCGCTTGCGCGGCTTGGCCTTCGCCACCGGAGCACCGGCACCGCCACCACCGCCGAGCGCCAGGTTGCCCGGCAGGCTGACCTCCAGCCGCCGTCCGCCGACCTCGACCACCACGTTCTGCCGCGGCTGCTCGTCCTCGTCGACCTCGGCGGGCGAGGTGAACGGCTCGATCTGGTTGTCGAACTCGGTCTCGATCCAGCGGGTGTGCACGTGGAACTGCTTGCCGTCACCGATGAACGCCGGGTCGCGCACGATCGCGCGGTGGAACGGGATCACCGTGGCCAGACCCTCGGCGACCAGCTCGTCCAGCGCGCGGCGGCTGCGCTCCAGCGCGTTCTCGCGGTCGGAACCGGTGACGATCAGCTTCGCCAGCATCGAGTCGAACTGGCCGCCGATCACGCTGCCGGACTCCACCCCGGAGTCGACCCGGACGCCCGGCCCGCTCGGCGCGGCCCAGGTGGTCACCGTGCCCGGCGCGGGCAGGAAGTTGCGGCCCGCGTCCTCGCCGTTGATGCGGAACTCGATCGAGTGCCCGCGCGGCTCGGGGTCCTCGGTGAACCGCAGCCGCTCCCCGCGGGCGATGGCGAACTGCTCGCGGACCAGGTCGATGCCGGTGGTCTCCTCGGAGACCGGGTGCTCGACCTGCAGCCGGGTGTTCACCTCAAGGAAGGAGATGGTGCCGTCGGTGCCGACGAGGTACTCGACCGTGCCGGCGCCGGAGTACTGGGCCTCGGCGCAGATGGCCTTGGCGGAGCTGTGGATGGTGGCGCGCTGCTCGTCGGACAGGAAGGGCGCGGGCGCCTCCTCGACCAGCTTCTGGTGCCGCCGCTGCAGCGAGCAGTCGCGGGTGCCGACCACGATCACGTTGCCGTGCTGGTCGGCGAGGATTTGCGCCTCGACGTGCCGTGGCTTGTCGAGGTAGCGCTCCACGAAGCACTCGCCGCGGCCGAACGCTGCCACCGCCTCACGGGTGGCCGACTCGAACAGCTCGGGGATCTCCTCGAGGGTCCTGGCCACCTTCAGCCCGCGGCCACCGCCACCGAAGGCGGCCTTGATCGCCACCGGCAGGCCGTGTTCCTCGGCGAAGGCGATGATCTCGTCGGCCCCGGCCACCGGCTCCTTGGTGCCCGGCACCAGCGGCGCACCGGCCTTGAGCGCGATGTGGCGCGCGGTGACCTTGTCGCCGAGGTCGCGGATGGCCTGCGGGCGCGGCCCGATCCAGGTCAGGCCCGCGTCCAGCACGGCCTGGGCGAACTCGGCGTTCTCGGACAGGAAGCCGTAGCCGGGGTGCACCGAGTCGGCGCCGGCGCGGGCGGCGACGTCGAGCAGCTTGTCGATCACGAGGTAGCTCTCCGCGGCGGTGGTCCCGCCGAGTGCGAAGGCTTCGTCGGCGAGGCGCACGTGGGGGGCGTCGCGATCGGGATCGGCGTAGACCGCGACGCTGGCGATGCCGGCGTCCTTGGCCGCTCGGATGACCCGGACCGCGATCTCCCCGCGGTTGGCGACCAGCACCTTCGTCACCGGTCCGCCCTGGCTCGCGCTGGCTGCTTCGGGCACGCCCTACCTCCATGTGTGGCTATCGGCTTCGCCGCAGTTTACGGACTTGACGTCGAGTTCGTCTTGAGAGGCAAGTCACCCTCGCGGGTCAGCTCGTCCATCGGCGGGAAGCGGTCCGCGACGGAATTCTCCAGGAAATCCCCGACCCAGCCCTCTGTATCGTGGAAGAAACGAATGGACACGTAATCCGGCCGGGTGCCCATGTCGAACCAGTGCGTGGTCCTGGCGGGCACGCTGAGCAGATCGCCCGCCTCGCACAGCACCGCGTGCACCTTGCCGGCCACGTGCAGGTAGAACACCCCCGAGCCGCGCGCGAAGAAGCGGTCCTCGTCGTCGTCGTGGGTGTGCTCGCCGAGGAACTTCGCCCTGGCCTGCGCCGCGCCCGGGTCGTCCGGGGTGAGCTGCTTGACGTCGACGAAGGTGTAGCCCTCGGTGCGGATGACCTCGTCGACCTCGGCGCGGTAGGCGTCGAGCACCTGTTCCTCGGTCGGCCGCGCGGGCAGGTCCCGGACCGGCCACCGCTCGAATTTGACGCCCAGCTCGCCCAGCACGGCCTTGATCTCCCCGGCGTCCCGTGTGCGCTGCAGCACACCGGCGGGGTCGTCCTCCGCCCAGACGGTCAGCAGGGTCATGATGGCCACCTTTCACCTGTTGTCACTGGGGAGACCCCTCGAATGCACCGTACAAGCGGGTTCTGAAGCGAAGAAGCCATTCGAGGCACTCGATGCGCTGACGCGCGTGGGCCAGGTCGTCGCCCCAGACGTAGATGCCGTGGCGCGCGACGATCAGCGCCGGGGTGTCGGCGCGGAACCCGGCCTCGAAGGCGTCGCCGAGCACGCCCATGTCCTGGCTGTTCGGCACCACCGGAACGGTCACCGTGTCTTCGTGGGCCCGGCGGCCGAAGCCCTTGAGCATCTCCAGGTCACGCAGTTCGACGCCGTCCGGCCAGAACTCGGCGGCCAGCACCGGCGCCATCGCGTGGACGTGGACCACGGCACCCGCCCCGGCGACGTCGGCGATCCGCGCGTGCAGCCCGGCCTCGGCGGAGGGCGCCTGTGCCTGCCCGGGGACGGCCTGACCGCGGCCGTCGACCTCGACCACGTCGTGCGCGGTCAGCTTGCCCTTGTCCAGGCCGCTCGCGGTGACCGCCAGGCGCAGCGGATCGCGGGCGAGGGTGACCGAGAGGTTGCCCGAGGTGCCGCGCATCCAGCCCATCGCCTCGTAGCGGGCGGATTCGGCGGCGAGCGCGCGCCCGGCCAGGTCCAGCGGGGTCATTTGAGCAGGATTTCCAGTTCGTCGAACGAGGCGACCGTCCGATGCAGACCGAAGTCCGCCGCGGCGAACGGCTCGCCGGGCCGCGCCAGGCCGACGACCTGCCAGCCCGCCGTTTTCGCCGCGTCCAGTTCCGCCGGGACATCGGAAAGGAACAAGATCTCCGACGGCAACGGGTCGCCCAGCCCCTGCGCGATCGCGTGGTAGGAGGCGGCTTCGCGTTTCGGGCCCGCGTTCACCGTGTCGAAGTGGTGACGGAAGAACGGGCGCAGGTCGCCTTCGGTGGTGTTCGAGAAGGAAGCGATCTGCCCGGCCACCGAACCGGAGGAGAACACGGCCAGTGAAAGGCCGCTCGAGCGCCACGATTCGAGTGCCGGAACCACGTCGGGAAAGTATTCCGAGGTCAATTCCCCGCGGGCGTAACCCTGTTCCCAGATCAGGCCCTGCAGCGTTTTGAGTGGCGCGGCTTTCTTGTCCGCGTCCATCCAGGAATGCAGTACGCGGACGATTTCCTCGGTTCCGGCGTCGGCGGCCAGTCCGCTTTCGGCCCGCACGGCCTCGACCGCCTCGGTCACCCGCGGGTCCTCGGGGTGCTCGTCGATCCACGGGCCCAGCCGCGGGCGGGCGTAGTCGTAGAGCACCACGTGAACCTGGCTGGTCGGGGTCAGCGTGCCTTCGATGTCGAGGACCACCCAGCGGGTGGTGAGGCGCTCGCTCACTAGTCTCCTTGTCGTTGGCCGCGCCTTCGGCACGGCGGCGAGGTCGCCGGAAGCCGAGTGCTTCCCTCGGCACGTCAGACCGCTGGGGCGGCCTGACGCACCTCAGTCCAGCCCTCGGCGCGACCTCGCGGTGTAGGTACACGGTCAAGATTCTTCTCGTTCGTAGTACTGGTGCAGGTTCGCTGGGGCCAGTGCACCACGGTCGGTGACCACTGTCGTGACGAACTCGGGTGGGGTCACGTCGAAGGCCGGGTACAGCCCGCGGACCCGGGTGCTCGCCGTCCGGCGGCCGAGCGTGTGCAGCACGTCGTCGCCGTCGCGGTATTCGATGGGCACGTCGGCGGCGGTCGGCGCGGCGAGGTCGGGCGCCTGGGCCTGGGCGTGGAACGGCACGCCGAACGCCTTCGCCGCTACTGCCAGCCCGAGCGTGCCGATCTTGTTGACCACGTGCCCGTCCATGCTGACCCGGTCGGCGGCGGTGACCAGCGCGTCCACCAGGCCCTGGCTGAACAGCGAAGCCCCCATGCCGTCGGTGACCAGGGTGGTCGGCACACCCATCTCGGCCAGCGTTTCGGCGGTGAGCCGGGCGCCCTGCAGGTACGGGCGGGTTTCGGTGCAGAAGAAGCTGAGCTCCTTGCCGCGCCGCTGGGCCGCGGCGACGGTCTCGGTCAGGTAGAGGTCGGCCCAGCAGTGGGTGAGCACCCTGGCGCCGTCCGGCAGCAGGTCCACTGTGTACTCGCCGAGCGCGCGGCTGCGGGCGCGGTACAGCTCGTCGCCCGCCCGTGCGCCCTTCAGCGCCGCCGTGACCAGGTCCTCGTCCGAGGCGTCCACTTCGGACAGGACCAGTCGCACGGCCTTCCCGAGGTGGTTGTTGGTCGACCGGCTGGCGATCAGGCGATCACCGGCGGCGGTCAGCACGGCCCGTGCCTCGTCGGCGGGCAGTGACGCGGCCGACCGCGCGGCGAGCACCATGCCCCAGAGCGCGGCGAAGTACGGGCCGGAGGACTGCGTGACCATGTCCTCGATGGCCTGGGCCACCTCCTCGACCGTGCGGCAGTGCACCCACACCCGCTCGAACGGGAACACCCGCCGGTCGAGGATGTGCACGCCGTCGTCGGCCAGGCGCACGCTGTCGGCCAGGATCGGGGTGACCATCAGCTGTACCCGGTGATCGGCGGGAACTCGCCGTCGAGCAGGTGCCTGCCGACCTCGGTGGCCTTGTAGACGACCGGGTCGTGCAGGGTCAGCGTGCGGGCGTTGCGCCAGAACCGGTCCAGGCCGTACTGGGCGCCGGTGGCCCGGGCGCCGGTCAGCTCGAACACCCGGTTCGCGATCTCCAGCGACACCTCGGTGGTCACCACCTTCGCCTTGGACAGCAGGACGCCGAGCTCGCCGCGCCGGTGCTCGTCGACCTCGCGGGCGGCGTCGTCGAAGGCCGCGGCGGCGGCGTCGACCAGCAGTTCCGCCGCGGTCAGCCGGGAGGCCAGGGTGCCGTAGGCGGCCAGCACGTGCGGGTCATCGGCTGCTCTGTCCACACCGGACAGTGGCCAGGCGCGGGAGCTCCCGGTGGTGTAGCGGGCACCTTCGGCCAGCGCGCCACCGGCTATCCCCACCTGGACCTGGGCCAGCAGCAACTGGAAACCCAGTGGTGCCAGTGAATCTCGCCATTGCCGGGGATCGCCGTCGACGGGTTGTGTACCGAGAACTTCGCGTTCCGGTACGAAGACGTCGGTGAATTCGACACCGCCACTGGCCGACAGCCGCTGCCCGAGGTTGTGCCAGTCGCCGAGGAACCGGATGCCGTCGGTGCGCGCGGGCAGGGTGAAGGTGGCCTTCCGGCCGGAGCTGGTCCAGGTGCCACTGACGATCAGGTGGTCGGCCACCGAAGCGCCGGTGGCGAAGAACTTCTTGCCGTGCACGGTGAATCCGCCGTCGGCGGGCCGCAGTTCGAGTGCCGCGTCCCGTGGATTGCTGACCCCGGCCCAGAACCAGTTGCCCGCCGCGCTGTCGCGTTCGAGCCGTTCCGCGATCGGGGTGTCGAAGAGCCTGGTGCGCCAGAGCTGGAAGTAGTGGTAGCCGAGCAGGTGCCCGAGCGAGCCGTCCGCCGCGGCGATCCGGCGGATCACCCGGTGGGCCAGCGGCCAGTTGCCGCCTCCGCCGCCGGATTCGGCCGGGACGAGCAGGTGCAGCAGGCCGGACTCCCGCAGCAGTTCGATCTCGGCGTGCGGTTCCGCGCCGCGTTCCTCCCGGGCGACAGCGTCCTCACGCAGCTTCCCGGCGACTCCCGCGGCCACCGCGAGCCAGTCACTCATCGGCGCTCCCACCCTCGATCGACTGCCGGGAGTCCCAGGTTAAAGCGGGGACGAGCAGCCGGAGTGGCACTTCCCGGTCGGTGGGAAGTGCCACCCGCTCACCCGATCGAGGCTCACCCGATCCGGTGAGTGGCCGGGATCTCCAGGTCGAGGTAGGCCACGTCGAACGGTTGTGCCGCGTGGAGCTTGTCGAGCTTGTCGGTGCGCATCAGCACCCAGGACTGCTGGTCGCCGCAGCAGTTGACCAGCCGGTCGAGGGCGGAGTACGCGAGCAGGGCCGTGCGGCCGTCCGGGGTGCGGCGCAACTCGACGAGCGCCTCGGATTCGGACGCGTACCTGGGCCCGGTCGGCAGGTACACGGCGGGCGGGAATCCCTGTGTCTGCTTGAGCATGGTCACCGTCACGATTAGAGCAGATCCGAATACGCGGAGCGACGCCGACTCCCGCGTTCCCAGCCGTCGAGAGCGGGTTGTCCTAGTCTGCGGAAGGTGGGGAGAGGAGGGGTCGTGTCTGGTCCGAAACCGGCAGCGTCGATCGTGGTCACGGCGGTGCTCGCGGTCCTGGTCACCGCGGCTGCCCTGGTGACGGCGGTGTTGCTGCGCCCGGACGCGCCGGACGTGGCCGCGCCGGGTGCCGGTGGGGAGTCGTCCACGGCGGGGGTGGCCTCGGAATGCGGGCCGCAGGCCTGCCAGGTGCTCGTCCGCCAGCCGGTCAAGGGCACCACGGCCGAACTGCTCGCCGACCCCGAAGGCGGGGCCGCCCACGTGCGGTTCGGCGGGCTGGGCTCGGACTTCGTGCTGGAGAGCGCGTTGGCGCCGATGGAGGTGGCGGTCGGGCAGGACTCGCTGCAGTGCGTGGACGCCGAACTGGCCGCCTGCCTGGTCCAGGGGGACTACCAGGGCGGGGTGCTGGCCGAGTTGCTGGTCGCGCCGGGGGACACCTGGCGTCAGTCGGACCGGCTGTACTTCTCCGACGCGGGCCGCGTGCTGCTGGCGCAGGTGGTCGGCGACCCGGCGCCGGAGGTCGTGGTGGTGCGGCACGAATGCGCCTCGGCCGCACCGGCCGCGCCGGGGTGCACGCGCGGGCCGGTGCTGGCCGAGGTGTTCGAACTGAGCGGGAAGCAGGCGGGCTGCACCAAGCGGTACTCGGCGCCGTCCCAGCTGCGGGGCTGGCCGGACGTCCGGCTCGGCCCCGCCGACCTGCGTCCCTGCCCGGTCTCGTGACCGCCGGTCAGGCGGGCGCGGGTTCCGGGGTGTGCCGGCGGGTGGGTGAGTCGCCGGTGTCGGTGAGCAGCGGCGGCGTGCTCGGGGTGTTGAGCACCTCGTCGTCGAGCAGGCCTTCGCCGCGGGCGACGATGGTCGGCACCACGATCTGCCCGGCCACGTTGGTCGCCGTGCGCGCCATGTCCATGATCGGGTTCACCGAGTAGATCAGCGCGAGGCCCAGTGCCACCTGCTGCGGGGCCAGCCCGATCAGGCCGGTGGTCAGGGTCAGCGCGGTCAGCCAGCCGGTGGTGCCCGCGGTGGCCAGGGCGCCGAAGATCGCCACGAACACGATCCCGACGTACTGCCACACGCTCAGCTGGACCCCGGAGATGTTCGCGATGAAGATCGCGCCGATGGCCGGGAACACCGCCGCGCAGCCGTCCATTTTGGTCGCACTGGCCAGCGGGGTGGCGAAGCTGGCGTACCCGGGGTTGACGCCGAGGTTCACCGCGGACTGGCGGGTCAGCGGCAGGGTCGCGGCCGAGGACTGCGAGACGAAGGCGAACTGGATGGCCGTCCACGCCTTGCCGAAGAACTTGGCCGGCGAGACCTTCGCCACGAAGTGCAGCAGGATCGGGTAGACCACGAAGAGCACCAGGCCGGCGCCGATCCACACCGCGCCGGTCAGCCAGGCGAGCGGGCCGAGCAGCGCGTCGCCGTAGTTGGCCACGGCCGCGCCGATCAGGCCGAGCACACCGAGCGGGGCGAGCCGGACGATCCAGCCGAGGTAGCGCTGCACGATCTCGAACACGCTCGTGGTCAGGTCCACGAACGGCTTGGCGCGGTCACCGAGGCTGTACGCGGCGGCACCGAACACGATGGCCAGGAACAGCACCTGCAGCGTCTCGCCCTCGGCGAAGGCCGAGAAGAAGTTCTGCGGCAGCAGGCCCTCGATGAACGCGGTCCACGAGCCGCCGGTCGCGTTGGCCGCGCGCTCGGTGTTCTTCGCGGTGGCCTCCGCGGCGAACCCGCCGCTGCCGGGGTTGACGATCTTGCCGACCGCGATGCCGATCAGCACCGCGATGAACGAGGTGATGGCGAACCAGAGCACCGTCTTGCCGCCGAGCCGGGCCGCGGTCTTGCCGCCGCCGAGGTTCCGCAGGCTGCTGATGCCCACCACGATGGCGGTGAACACCAGCGGGATCACCGCGATCTGCAGCAGGGTGGTGAAAACGCTGCCGATCTGGTCGAGGGTGTCGGTCAGCCACTGGGCTTCGGTGGTCCTGGCCAGCACGCCGAGCAGAACGCCGAGGACGAGTCCGCCGAGCACTGCTCCGGCGAACACCGACGGCTTGTTGTAGGTCCGTATGAAAGACACGGGCTCGCTCCGGTGCGTGAAAGTTTCGTGAACTGCCGAGCGTGACAACGCTCCGCGGTCCAGGACTCTTCCGCAACGCCCGTTCGTGTGGGGCGGCTCTCAGGATCTGGGAACTACTCGCGCCAGAGGTCGGTGACCCGCACGCCGACCTCGGCCAGCAGGTTTCTGGTGAGCGGGAGGCTGATGCCGATCACGCTCGACGGGTCGCCCTCCACGGCCTCGACGAACCAGCCGCCCAGACCGTCCAAAGTGAACGCTCCGGCCACGGAAAGCGGTTCGCCCGTGGCGATGTAGCGCTCCAGTTCCTCTTCGGACGGGCTGGCGAAGCGAACCGTGGTGGAGCGGGAAGCAGCCGCCTCACCGACGCGCTCGCCGTTGCGCAAGCGGATCACCGCGTGCCCGGTGAACAGCTCGCCGGAGCCGCCCGCCATCACCGCCCAGCGCTTCCTGGCGACCTCCGGCTTGCCCGGCTTGCCGACCATCTCCCCACCGATGGACAGCATCGAGTCGCAGCCGACCACCACCGCGTCGGCGTGCGTGGTGGCGATCTCCTCGGCGACCACCGACGCCTTCGCCTTGGCGAGGGCCACCACGAGTTCGCTGGGAGAGGGGTCCGTCAGCGACGCGGCGACGGCGTCCTCGTCGACGCCGGAGACGACGACGCCGGCGTCGATACCGGCGGCCCGGAGTACCGCGAGACGGGCTGGGGAAGCGGAAGCGAGAACGAAGCGCACGAGGCGAAAGGTTAACCGACCTGCTGCCGTTATCGAATTGTGACGCCTGTGCGCCAGGTCACGGTCTACTTTGTTGTCGCGCGCAACATATGCCCGAAACTGCTCCCGGAGGACACCGATGTCCCTTCGTCCCCGCGCCGGTAGACCCTCTCGACTGGCGGGTGTACTGGTCAGCGGCCTGCTGCTGACCGGCGCCGTGCTGACCCCGGCCACCGCGTCCGCCGCACCCGACTCGTTCTGGCCGCTGTACAAGAACCCGTACCTGCCGACGCAGTTGCGGGTGCACGACCTGATGAACCGCATGACGCTGGACGACAAGATCGGCCAGATGGTCCAGGCCGAGCGGCAGGCGGCCACCCCGCAGCAGGCCGCCGACCTGCGGCTGGGCTCGATCCTGTCCGGCGGCGGCTCGGTGCCGACGCCGAACACCCCGGCCGCCTGGGCCGACATGTACGACTCGTACCAGAAGGCCGCGCTGGCCACCCCGCTCGGCATTCCGACCCTCTACGGCGTTGACGCGGTCCACGGGCACAACAATGTCCACGGCGCGACGATCTTCCCGCACAACGTCGGCCTCGGTGCCGCCCACGACCCGAAGCTGGTCGAGAAGATCGGCAAGGTCACCGCGTCCGAGGTGCGCGCGACCGGTCCGACCTGGAACTTCGCCCCCTGCCTGTGCGTCTCGCGTGATGACCGCTGGGGCCGCGCGTACGAGTCGTTCGGCGAGACCCCGAAGGACGCTATCGACAACGCGACCGTCGTCAACGGCCTGCAGGGCCGGTCGCTGAAGTCGAAGGGCTCGGTGCTGGCCACGGCCAAGCACTACGTCGGCGACGGCGGCACCACCGCCGGAGACGACCAGGGCAACGCCGAGATCAGCGAAGCCGAGTTGCGCAAGATCCACCTGCCGCCGTTCAAGGAGGCGATCCAGCGCGGCGCCGGCTCGGTGATGATCAGCTTCTCCTCGTGGAACGGCCAGAAGGCCCACGGGCACAAGTACCTGATCACCGACGTGCTGAAGAAGGAACTGCGGTTCTCCGGCCTGGTCGTGTCCGACTGGAACGGCGTCCACCAGCTCAACGGCAACAACGACGACCTCACCGCGGACGAGGTGCGGGAGTCGGTCAACGCGGGCATCGACCTGTTCATGGAGCCCTACGACGCGCCGAAGTTCATCTCGCTGCTGCGCACCGAGGTCGACGAAGGCCGGGTGGCCGGGTCCCGCATCGACGACGCGAACCGCCGCATCCTGACCAAGAAGTTCGAGTCGGGGCTGTTCGAGAAGCCGTTCGCGGACCGGTCGCTGCAGAAGGACTTCGGGGGCGCCGAGCACCGCGCGGTGGCGCGTGAGGCGGTCAAGAAGTCGCAGGTGCTGCTGAAGAACGAGGGCGCGCTGCCGATCAAGAAGGGCAGCAAGGTCTTCGTCGCCGGCAAGAACGCCGACGACATCGGCAACCAGTCCGGTGGCTGGACCATCACCTGGCAGGGCAGCAGCGGCCCGATCACCACGGGCACCACGATCCTGCAGGGCATCCAGCAGGTCGGCGGCGCGAACACCAAGGTGACCTACGACCGCGAGGGCGACGGGGCCGACAAGAGCTACGACGTCGCGGTCGCCGTGGTCGGTGAGACGCCGTACGCCGAGGGCGTGGGCGACCGGCCCGACGGCCTGAAGCTGGACGCCGAGGACCTGGCGACCATTGCCAAGCTCAAGGCGACCGGCGTGCCGGTGGTCGTGGTGACCGTGTCCGGCCGCCCGCTGGACATCACCTCGGAGCTGCCGGGCTGGAACGCGCTGCTGGCGGCCTGGCTGCCCGGCACCGAAGGCGCCGGCGTGGCCGACGTGCTCTTCGGTGAGCACAAGCCGAGCGGAAAGCTGACCTTCAGCTGGGCGCAGGACTTCAGCCAGCTGCCGATCAACGTCGGCGACGGCAAGAAGGCCCTGTTCCCGTACGGCTACGGCCTGACCTACAAGAAGAAGTAGCCTCACCGAGGTCGTGGGTGCGAGGGGGCCTAGCGGCCCTTCGCACCCACGACCTTCCGGCGGGCCGGGCGCATGGCGAACGTGGCGGCGACGCCGAAGAGCAGGATCACCGCGGGCAGGAGCAGCGCGCTCTTGGCGGCGGCGACCAGTCCGTTGTGGACGATCTCGGCGCTCAGCTCGCCGAACCGGCCGGTGGCCGCCGGTGGCGGGCCGAACTCGCTGCCGCTGCCCGCGGCGTCGGTGAGCGATCGGATGAACGGGGCCCGATCCGCTTCGGGCAGCTGCTGGGCCGCCGCGGTCGCCGATTCGGTGATCACCGAGGTGATCCGGATCTGCAGCAGCAGACCCACCCCGGCGCTGCCCAGCACCCCGCCGACCTGCCGCGCGGTGTTGTAGACGCCTGACGCCGAACCGGTCAGCTCGCGCTCGACGGACCCCATGGTCAGCGTGCTCATCGGCGGGAACAGTGAGCCGATGCCCAGGCCGCACAGGAACAACGCGGGCATCAGCGCCCACGGACTGGCGCCCGCGTCCACCTGCGTGGACAGCAGGACCAGCCCGCCCGCCAGCGCGGCCAGCCCGGCGGCCAGCACGTACCGCGCGTCGAACCGGTCCGACAGCTTCCCGGCCAGCGGCGCCACGATGCCCTGCGTCAGGCACATCGGGATGGTCACCAGCGCGGCTTCGGTGGGGGTGAGCCCGAGCCCGCCCTGGAGGTAGATGACCAGCGGGATGAAGATCGAGGTCATCGCGAAGCCGACGGTGATCGAGACGAAGGTGCCCGCGGAGAAGTCCCGGTTCCGGAACAACCTCAGCGGCATCAGCGGTTCCCTGCGGTTGCGCCGCTGCCAGACCACGAACGCGATCAGGCAGAGCACGCCGGCGCCGATGATCTCGAAGACGGTGATCGGGCCGAAGACGCGGCCCCAGTCGTAGTGCTCGCCGTTCTGCAGCCCGAAGACCACCAGCGTCAGCCCGGCCGCGGAGAGCAGGATGCCGGGCAGGTCGAAGGAGTGCGAATGCCGCGGCTGCCAGTCCGGCACCAGCACCAGCGCGGCCACCAGCGCGATCGCGCCGACGGGCAGGTTGACGAAGAAGATCCACTCCCAGCCGAGGTGGTCCACCAGCACCCCGCCGAGCAGCGGCCCGGAGATCGTGGCGATCCCGGCGACCGCGCCCCAGAAGCCCATCGCCGCGCCGCGGCGGGCCGGCGGGAACAGGTGGGTGATGAAGGCCAGCGTCTGCGGGGTCATCAGCGCCGCGCCGACGCCCTGCAGCGCCCGCGCCACGATCAGCACGGTGATGGTCCCGCTCAGCCCGCACCACACCGAGGCGGCGGTGAACAGCACGAGCCCGGTCAAGTACACCCGTTTGGGGCCGAACCGGTCGCCGAGCCTGCCCGAGAGCAGCATCGGCACCGCGTAGGTGAGCAGGTAGACGCTGGTCACCCAGACCACCGAGTTCAGGTCGGCGCGCAGGCCGGTGATCATCGACGGGATGGCGATCGACACGATCGTGGTGTCGAGCAGGATCATGAAGAAGCCGAGGCACAGCGCGACCAGCGCGGCCCAGGGATTAGCCGGTCTGGTCATCGGAACCGTCCTCGGTGGGTGGGGGCCAGGTGATGCGATCGTGCTTGAGGTCGTCGATCAGCTCGCGCGTGAACTGCAGGTCGAAGGCGCGGCGGGCGGTCGAATAACGCCAGTGGAGCGTGTGCACGGTGGGGAGCTGCCGGTCGCGGAGCTTGGTGAGGATCTTCTCGTCCTCGGCGACGCCGGTGGCCAGGCGCGACTCGCGGCGCTCCAGTTCGGCGATGGCCTCTTCGCGGCCGAGCTCGTCGATGAGGGCGAGGCCGTTGCCGAACTCGGGGTACTCCTCGGCCGGGGTGCTGAGCATGACGCGGGCCCGCTCGAGCACCGCGTCGCGGCCCGCCTGGGTGATCGCGTAGACGGTGCGCTCGGGCCGCTTGCCGTCGCGCTGCGTGCCGACGACCTCGATGAACCGGTTCTCCGCCAGGCGATCGACGGTGTGGTAGAGCGACCCGGCCTTCACCTTCACGTGGTGATCGGTGCGGCGTTCGCGCATGAGCTGGGCCATCTCGTAGGGGTGCATCGGCTGCTCGTGCAACAGGGACAACACCGCTACCGCGAGAGGGGTGAGCCTCATCCGCCTCTTGCTCCCTAGTCCGCTCCGGTTATTCCGTGCGGACTATACGAGGAAGAACGCTCACCTGTCGAACACGACATTCCGGACGGGGTGAATGCTATGAGTGGGGCATTACTTGCAATGGATGCAAGTAATGCCCCACTCATAGCATTGCCCGTCGCCCGTGGGGGTGCCGTGAATGTGGCTTTCACGGCATATTCCGCCGTGAAAGCCACATTCACGGCATGGGTGGCTTCCCACCTTGGCGGCCTAGGCCCCGAATGTGGAATTCGGCTGCCCGAGTGTGGGATTCGGCTGCACGAGTGTGGGGTTGGGCTACCTGAACGTGGGGTTCGAGGGGGTGGGTGTCACGAATGTGGCTTTCGGGACGTTGGACGTCTCGAAAGCCACATTCGTGACATCGGCCAGCCGGTCAGCGCGGTAGTGAGGAGGCCCGCCAGGCGCCTGGGCCCGGTTGCAGCGGTTGCCTCAGGGCGCCGGCGCGGTCCGCCCAGCGTGACCTGCGCGGTTCCGGCGCCGGGCTGCTTTCGCCCGCAGAAGCCGCGGCGGCGATGACGGCGGCCAGCGCGGCCAGTTCGTCGTCTTCCGGGGTGCCGCGCACCACGCGCAGCAGGGGACGGTTCTCGGACATGCGTTACCCCTCTACAGCGGGATGTTCCCGTGCTTCTTCGGCGGCAGCGTCTCGCGCTTGTCGTTGAGCAGCCGCAGCGCGCGCGAAATGTGGCTGCGGGTGTGCGCGGGCACGATCACCGAGTCCACGTACCCGCGCTCGGCGGCCACGTACGGGTTGCACAGGGTGTCCTCGTACTCCTGGATCAGCCGCGCGCGCAGGCCGTCGACGTCGCCGCCGTCCTTCGCGGCCTCTTCGGCCAGCGCCTTCCGGTGCACGATGTTCGCCGCGCCCTGCGCGCCCATCACCGCGATCTGCGCGGTCGGCCACGCCAGGTTCAGGTCCGCGCCGAGGTGCTTGGAGCCCATCACGTCGTACGCGCCGCCGTAGGCCTTGCGCGTGATCACCGTGATCAGCGGGACGGTCGCCTCGGCGTAGGCGTAGATCAGCTTCGCGCCGCGGCGGATGATGCCGTTCCACTCCTGGTCGGTGCCCGGCAGGAAGCCCGGCACGTCGACGAAGGTGAGCACCGGGATGTTGAACGCGTCGCAGGTGCGCACGAACCGCGCGGCCTTCTCGGAGGCGTCGATGTCCAGGCAGCCGGCGAACTGCGTCGGCTGGTTGGCCACGATGCCCACGCTCTGGCCGGACACCCGCCCGAAGCCGATGATGATGTTCGGCGCGAACAGCTCCTGCACCTCGAGGAACTCACCGTCGTCGACGATGCGGGTGAGCACCTCGTGCATGTCGTACGGCTGGTTCACCGAGTCCGGGATCAGCTCGTTCAGCTCGCGGTCGGCGTCGGTGACCTCGTCGTGGATCGACTCGCCCGCCGGCTGCGGCGCCTCGAACACCGGCGGCTCGGACAGGTTGTTCGCCGGGAGGTAGCTCAGCAGTTCCTTGACGTAGGCGATGGCGTCCTCGTCGTCGGAACCCATGTAGTGCGCGTTGCCGGACTTGGTGTTGTGCGTGCGGGCGCCGCCGAGTTCCTCCAGCGTCACCTCCTCGCCGGTCACCGTCTTCACCACGTCCGGGCCGGTGATGAACATCTGCGAGGTCTGGTCGACCATCACCACGAAGTCGGTCAGCGCGGGCGAGTACACGTGCCCGCCGGCGTTCGCGCCCATGATCAGCGAGATCTGCGGGACCACGCCGGAAGCCTTGACGTTGCGGGTGAAGATCTCGCCGTAGAGGCCGAGCGAGACCACGCCCTCCTGGATGCGGGCGCCACCGCCCTCGTTGATGCCGATGATCGGGCGGCCGGTCTTGATCGCCAGGTCCATCACCTTGACGATCTTCTCGCCGTAGACCTCGCCGAGCGAACCGCCGAACACGGTGACGTCCTGGCTGAACACGCACACCGGGCGGCCGTCGACGGTGCCGTAGCCGGTCACCACGCCGTCGCCGTACGGGCGGTTGCGGTCCTGGCCGAAGTTGGTCGAGCGGTGCCGGGCCAGCTCGTCCAGCTCGATGAACGAGCCGGGGTCGAGCAGCAGGTCGATCCGCTCGCGGGCGGTTTTCTTGCCCTTGGCGTGCTGGCGCTCGACCGCGCGCGCCGAACCGGCGTGCACCGCTTCGTCGTAGCGCCGGTACAGGTCGCCGAGCTTGCCGGCGGTGGTGTGGATGTCCGGTTCTTCGCTCGGGGGCGTCCCGACAGGCTCCGTCGCACTGCTCATGGCTGGCGAGCTTAACGAGGCGAGCCGGTTTTCGGGGGGCTGGCGTCGCCTATGTCACCGGGGTCTGGGGGTTCACCTACCGCGCTAGGTTCGGGGCATGGGTGTGGAACTGAGCGAAGCCGTGCGGGCGCTGGTCGACGGGCGGAACTACGCGGCACTGGCCACGATCAACGCGGACGGCAGCCCGCAGACCTCGGCGATGTGGCTCGGCCGGGACGGCGACGACCTGCTGTTCTCCACGGTCGCCGGCCGGTTGAAGGACCGGAACATGCGCCGCGACCCGCGCGTCAGCGTGACGATCATGGACCGGGAGGACCCCGAGCGCTACACCGAGATCCGCGGTCGCGCGAGCATCACGCCGGACCCGGAACGCGCGCTCGACCACGAGTTGTCGCACAAGTACGACGGCCGCGACGCCGGACCGGACGCGCCGGGCGCCGAACGGGTGATCGTGCGGGTGGTCGCCGAGCGCGTCACCGGTCACGTGCGCTGAGGCACGGTGTTCCGGCATTTCCCCCGAAAGCCGACCTGCTCACCGCGATCATGAAGAAATCGCCTGCTCGCCGACGACGCGGTGATCGAGACCCCGTTCGCGCCCACCGGGCACCGGCGCCGGTTCGACAACAAGGCGGAGTTCGTCGAGCTTGCCGAAGAACTCCCGCAGGTCCGCGAGGATCGTTTCCGGGTTGGCCATGGCGATCATGTGGCTCCCGGCGTCCCGGCTCGCCCAGTGCACGATGTCGTTCTTCGCTTCGGCGAGCTTCCGGACCTCGTCCGGGCCGCCGTGCGAGACGCCGGTCGGCACCAGCGCCTGGTCGATCGGCAGGCCCGCGCCGCCCGTGTAATAGGGCCACGCCGAGGACGCGCCGGTCTCGGTCAGCCAGTACACGCTGGCGTTGGTCAGGATCAAGTCGCGGTCGATCGGCTCGGTGCTGCCCGCCTGGTGCCAGCCGTCGAACTCCTTGAACCGCTCGACCAGGAAGGCCAGCTGCGCGACCGGCGAATCGTGCCAGCCGTAGGCCAGCGTCTGCGGTCGCGCGGCGAGGTACTCGGCGTAACCGCTGCCGCCCACACCCCACTCGGCCATCATCTCGAGGGTGATGCCGAGGCCGCCGGTGATGTGCACGCCCACCAGGTGTTCGGCGTCGACGAGCGCGATCTGCGGGGACACCAGCGCGCCCGCGTCGTTGCCGTGCACGCCGTAGCGCTCGTACCCGAGGCGGCTCATCAGCTTCGCCCAGGTCACGGCCACCTTTTCGAGGCTCCACTCCGGCTCGGCCAGCGGTGAGAAGCCGAAGCCGGGCAGCGAAGGCGCGATGACGTGGAAGTCCTCCGAAAGCGGGCCCAGCAGCTCGGTGAACTCGGCGATCGAGTTCGGCCAGCTGTGCGTGAGGAGCAGCGGGAGCGCGTCGGGCTTGCTCGACCGGAGGTGGAAGAAGTGGATCGGCTGGCCGTCGATTTCGGTCAGGAACTGCGGGAACTCGTTGAATCTCGCCTCCTGGGCCCGCCAGTCGAACCCGTTCCGCCAGTATTCGGCCAGTTCGCGGAGGTAGTCGACCGGCACGCCGCGGTCCCAGCCGTCGCCGGGCAACTGCTTCGGCCAGCGGGTGTGGGCCAGGCGTTCCCGCAGGTCATCGAGGTCGGCCTGGGGAATTTCGATGCGGAAGGGCTTGATCTCGGTGCTCATGGAGCACACGGTAGGAAGCAACTAGGTCAGCTAGTGACCTATTTTGCGGCGGACCAGCCGACGAACGAGAGCCGGGGCGAACCAGGAGTAGAGCGCGTAGGCGAACCAGGCGACGCCGAGCAGGGCGGCGAGCGGGGTCAGGCCGAACATCCGCAGGCAGAAGATCAACACGAGGACGCCGACCCAGGTCTTGATCGGCCCGAACCGGTTGAGCGGCGCGAGCGGCCGCAGCAACGGGTGCCGCTCGATCCGCTGCGCCTCGTCGTCCGCGGCTTGAGCCCGCAGAAGCTGGTCACGGGTGCGCTGGACGACTTCGGCCGAGGGGACGGCGCGGTCGAGCAGGTCGGCGGCTTTCCGCAGCTGACCGGCGTCGATGCAGACGCGGGCGTAGGCGCAGAGCAGGTGCGTGTCGTCCGGGCTGAGCGCGAGCGCTTCGAGCAGGGCGCGTTCGGCCTTCACCAGCTTGCCGAGCGAGTGGTACGCCTGCCCGAGCACGCTGAGCAGGGGCGCGTGGGGCCCGAACCGTCTTATGCCCGCGGAAGCCGCCTTGACCGCTTCGGCGTCGCGGTCGGCCAGCCAGAGGGCGAGTGCCCGCAGGTAGGTGGAGTCGACCTCCTCGCGCCAGCGGAAGCCGTCCAGCTCGGCCAGTGCGCGGTCGTACCGGCCCTGTTCCAGCCACATCTTCGCGGGAGCGAGCCGGTCCTGTGGGGTCACCGGCTCAGCTTAGGTGCTTTCCACCCCGCGGTGAGCTGGTCGAGCCCGGCGGTCAGCTCCTCGCTGAGCGGGGTCGCCTCCCGAGGGATCCGTGACGCGAGCACGCTGCCGAACCCGGCCATGCGGATGGTGTTGTCGATGAGCGTGTCGCGGTCGTCCGGCCAGGCGAATTCCGGGTGCGCGATCAGCAGGGTCACGCACCCGTGCAGCGCGGACCACAGCCCGACCGCCAGCGATTCCGGGTCACCGCGCATGATCCCGGCGTCCACGCAGGCCGCCGCGGCTTTCGCGATGTGCCGGAAGCAGGCGTCGGCCCCCGGCGACAGTCCGCTGGTCGGGCGCATCATCAGCACGCGGTACTGCACCGGGTGGTCGAGCGCGAAGTTCGCGTACACCCGCCCGCAGCGGCCGAGCTGGCGCAGCGGGTCGTCGACGTCACCGGCGTAGTCGAGCATCCGCGCCGCCAGTTCGCCCCAGACCCGCAGGCAGACGGCTTCGAGCAACGCGCTCTTGTCCGCGAAGTGCAGGTACACCGAGGGCGTGGTGACCCCGGCCCGGCGGGCGACGGCACGCAGGGTCAGCGCCTCTTCGGTGCCCGATTCGATCAGCAGGGCTTCAGCGGCTTCGAGGATTTCCTCGCGCAGTTTCTCCCCGTCACCCGCGTTCGCCCGCTGCCGCTTCCCGCTCACCGGATCACGTTGACAGCGTCAAGTTGACGGTGTCAAGGTGAACCCATGGGTAACTTCCAGGAGGCCACGGCGCTGGTCCGGCGCTCCGAAACCGAGTTCGACGCCGAGCTGGACCCGCAGTGGTCGGTCGGCGGCAAGCTGCACGGCGGGTACCTGCTCGCCGTGCTCGGCCGGGCGGCGGGCGAGCTGACTCCGGCGCACCCGCACCTGACCGCCGTGAGCGGTTCGTTCTCCGCACCGCCGGACGCCGGACCCGCGCAGCTCTCGGTGGAGGTGCTGCGAGCCGGTCGTGGGCTGACGCAGGTGCGTGCCCGCCTGGCGCAGAACGGCAAGCCATGCGTCGAAGCCCTGCTCACCCAAGGGCTGCTCGACGAGGCCGACCCCTGGTGGTCCGGTATCGAGCCGATCGACATCCCGCCGGAAGAGGACTGCGTGCCCACGCCCGTCCGGGCGCCGGGTGCCGCGTTCTCGGTGGACCTGATGAACGTGATCGACCAGCGCCTCGACCCGCGCACGGTCGGGTTCGCGGTCGGCAAGCCCGCCAAGGCCGGCGTGATCTCGTCCTGGCAGCGCCTCGGCGACGGCGCCGACTGGGACCCGCTGAGCCTGCTGGTCGCGCTGGACCCGGTGCCGCCGGTCTCGTACGACCTCGGCCTCTCCGGCTGGGCGCCGACGGTGCAGTTCTCCGCCTACGTCCGCCGCCTGCCCGCACCCGGCCCGATCCGCGTGCGCATGACCGCCGGTGACGTCGGCGGGAACCGAATGGACGAGGTCGCGCACGCCTTCGACAGCAAGGACCGCCTCGTCGCGCAAGCCACCCAAATCGCGGGCGTGCGGATTTAGTCCGCAAAAGCTTCAGGTGGGGTAGTCGTGGCGGGCGAGGGAGCCCGCCATGCCGTCCAGGGTCCAGCGCAGGCCGAGTTCGAAGAGCAGGTCGAGGTCCAGTTCGAAGTCGACGAGTTCGGAGATCGCGGAGAAGTGCGGGATGGCGCCGGAAGCGACGATCCGGTTGAACTCGGCGTTCTGCGTCTCCATGTACTCGTCCGCGCTCAGGCCGGTCTCGCGCTCGGCCTCCACCTCGGGCTCCAGGTTCGCCGCCGCGCCGCGGACGTAGCCGAAGACGGTGACGTGGAAGTAGAGCGCCGTGGTGTACGGCAGGTCCAGTTCGCGTAGGGCGCTCATGGCCCATTCCGCGTGCAGGAGCAGGTTTTCCAGCGGCTGCGGGCGGGTCATCGAGATGACCTGCGCCAGCCACGGGTGCCGCCGGTAGATCCGCCACTGCGTGCGTGCGGCCAGCTCGAACCGCGCCCGCCAGCCCTCGGGACCTTCTGCGGGCAGAAGCTCTTCGCCGAAGCAGGCGTTGGCCATGAGCAGGACGAGTTCGTCCTTGCCTGGCACGTACCGGTAGAGCGACATGGTCGCGGCGCCGAGGTCGGTGGCGACTCGCCGCATGGACAGCGCGCGCAGGCCCTCCGCGTCGGCGATCTCGATGCCCTTGCGGATCACGGCCTCGCGGCTCAGTTCCGCCTCGGCCATCCGGCGGCGCGTCGCGCGCACCGGCGGCGCGGGCACTTCCGTCGTCCGGACCACCGTGCCCACCCCGGGCACCGCGCGCACCAAACCCTCGCGCCGCAGCGTGGTGAGCACTTTCGTGGCGGTCGCCATGGCGACGCCCCAGTCCTGGGTGATCTGCCGGGTCGACGGCACCCGGTCGCCCGGCTTCAGCGTGCCCGACTCGATGCGCTGCCGGATCTCGTCGACGATCCGGGCGTACGGCGCCGAATTCATGGCGGGCTCCTTCCTCGGCGCGGTCGCCGACCATCCTAGTGCACCACCTATGCGCACTAGTGCGCCAACCGGGCGATCCGGCGGATTGCTGGACATATGTAGGCCGTACCGGTATCTATGTACAGTGTACGCGCACTGCACTAGGGAGAACGAGATGAAGCACGTCCTGATTTCCGGCGCCAGCGTCGCCGGTCCCGCGCTGGCCCACTGGCTGCGCCGCCACGGCTTCTCGCCGACCGTGGTCGAGCGCGCGCCCGCGCCCCGCCCCGGCGGCCAGGCGATCGACCTGCGTGGCGCCGCGCGCACCGTGGTCGAGCGCATGGGCCTGCTGGACCAGGTGCGGGCCGCGCACACCGGCGTCCGCGGAATGGCCAATGTGGACAGTTCGGGGCGCCGGGTGGTGGAGTTCCCGTCCGACGCGCTCGGTGACTCCGGCGGCGCCATCGCCGAGCTGGAGATCCTGCGTGGCGACCTGGTCGGCCTGCTGGTCGGCGCCGCGCAGCACGGGGTCGAATACCTCTACGGCGACTCCGTCACCAGCCTGACCGAGCACGCGACCGGCGTCGAAGTCACCTTCGAGAGGGCGGGGAGGCGGACCTTCGACCTGGTGGTGGGCGCGGACGGGCTGCACTCGAACGTCCGCGCGCTGGCCTTCGGGCCGGAGTCCGAGTTCGTCACCGACCTCGGCTACCAGCTGTCGATCTTCGGCCTGAACGCACCGGATTCACTGGAAGACTGGCAGCTGATGCACAACCTGCCCGCCGCGAACGGGGTCGGCGGGCGCATGGCGAGCCTGTACCCGACGCCGGGCGGGGCTCGCGGTTACCTGTACTTCGCCGCCCCGCCCATGCCGCGCACGGACGTGACCGGGCAGAAGCAGCGGGTGGCCGACGCGTTCGCCGGCGCCGGCTGGGAGGTGCCGCACCTGCTCCGCGGCATGTGGGCGGCGGAGGACTTCTTCACCGACCGGGCGGCGAAGGTGCACGTCGACGGCTGGTCACGGGGGCGCGTGGTGCTGCTCGGCGACGCCGCGTTCGGCGGTTCGGTCGGAATGGGCACCAGCATGGCGCTGGTCGGCGCGTACGTGCTGGCCGGGGAACTGGCGGCGGCGCGCGGTGACCACCGGGTCGCCTTCGCCCGGTACGAGGCGGCGCTGGGGGACTACGTGCGGGAGAACCAGCAGCCGCTGCCCGGCGGCACGCGGGCGTTCCTGCCTGCGTCGGCGTTCGGCATCCGGCTGCGCAACGGGGTCACCCGCGCGATGCTGGCCGGGCCGTGGCGGAAGCTGGTGACCGGTGGCATGCAGGAGAAGTCGGAAGCGGTCGAGCTGCGGGACTACGGCGTGGTCGTCTAGGCGGCGTCGGGCAGCGGGTGGCTCTCGGCGGCTCGGGCGCGGGCGTGCGCGGCGAAGCGGTGCCTGGTCAGCGCCACTTTCCGCCACCTGCGGCCGCGTTCGGGGTCGAGCAATTCGGTGCGCCTGGCGAGCACCTCGGCGGCTTTGGCGGCCGAGGTGATCTCGGCCGCGGCGGCCAGGTACTGCCCGGCGTCGATCAGGGCGTAGGCGTGGCGCATTTCGGACTGGGCGGTGGCGTAGACGGCGTAGGCGGTGAAGTTGTCGGCCAGCGGTCCGAGTGGGTGGGACATCGCTTTCTCCGTTCCGATCGGCGGTTCGTCCGTGAACACGTACGAAGCTGTCCGCCGGATATCGACATCGCCTGCGAAGAAAGTGTGCGCCCGAATCGCCTAGTGGATACTTCAGTGCTGCGCTGGGAGGCCGTCAGGGGAGCACATTGCGCGCACTGGTGAGCAGGAAGCCGACGCCTTCCGGGCTGCGCAACCGCAGCGCCGAACCGTCGGCGGACCAGGAACCGTGCTCGGCGACCGCGGTCAGGTCGTCCACCGGCAGCGCGAGTTCCCAGCCCGGCGGGTCCGCGTCCGACTGGACGAAGACCGCCGAAGGAGGGGCCGCGCCCAGGGTGCGCTCGTAGAAGCCGCGGGCGGTGATCGGGTCGGCGCAGGTGAGCACCAGCCGTCCCGGTGGCTCGGTCCACCCGGCGAACCCGCGGGGTTCCCAGAACGACACCGCGGCACCGGCCGGATCGAGCAAAGTGGACAGACGACCCTGGTCGCCGGCGTCGAACGGCCCGGCCACCAGCTGCGCGCCGTGCTCGACGGCGATCTCCGTGCGGCGGTCGACGTCGTCCACGCGGAGGTAGAAGGCGATGTGCGCCGGGATGCCCGGCGGGTAGACCGGGTTCGCCAGATCGCTGACGCCCCCGAGCTGCCGGTCGCCGACGTGGATCTTGGTGGCCCGGCGGAAATCCTGTTCGTCCACTTCGAACCGCCAGCCCAGCGCCGCCGAGAAGAACGCGGCGGTCCCGGACACATCACGGGTTTTCAGGTCCAGCCAGCAGAAATCGGTCACGGGCGAGCGGCTCCGGCGTAGTCGTCACCGCGGGTGCGGTAGCTGTGCAGTTGGATGGCCTGCCCTTCGGTGGGCGCGTTCACCATCAACCCGTTGCCAACGTACATGCCGACGTGGTGGATGCGGGTAGCCGGATTCCCGTAGAAAACCAGATCACCGAGAGATGGTTCCTTCGCCGACGCGCCGAGCGCGCGGAACTGGCTGTCGGCCGTGCGCGGAAGGTTCAGGCCCGCGCTGTCGTACGCGGCCTTGGTCAGCCCCGAGCAGTCGAACCCGGCGGCACCGGCTTCCGGGCCGTTGCCGCCCCACACGTACGGCAGGCCGATCTGGTCGAGCGCGAACCGGGTGGCGCGGGTGGTCGGAGCGGTCGCGAGCTCCGGGTTGAGCGACAGCGTGGCGTAGAGCTGCGCGTTGGCGAGCGCCTTCTGGCGGAACAGTTCCGCGTCGCCGCCGCCGTGGTACGCGCCCACCGCCTTCCACCAGCCGGTGTCCAGGTCGACGCCCTTGCCGCACAGCTTGCGGCCCGCGGCCACGGCGCTGTCGACCGAGCTGTCGCGGTGGTCGCTGTCCGCCTTGCCCATACCGGCGAGCGTGACCCAGGTGAGGTGGCAGCCCGGACGTTCCTCGCGCAGCTTCAGCTCGCCCGAGGCGTAGGCCGCAAGCGCTTGCGCCGGGATGTCGAGTGGCCCGGCCAGCCGCGAAACCCAGACGTCCAGCTCATTCGGCGCGGCCGCGGGCGTCACCGCCTCCACCGGCGCGGTCTCACGCAGGGTGGACGGACCGGCGGGCACGGCACCGCCACCGGCGGGGTGCACCGGAGCCGCCTGCGGGACCGGCTCGCCACCGTCGCCTTCGGCCAGCATGTACCCGCCGATCGCGAGCGCGCCGACGAGCGGAACCGCCACGAGGGCCCGCCCGCCCGCACCCGCGAGGAAGCGGTGGAGTCGATTCGCCACGCGGTCAGGCTAGAGGGCGTCCCCCGGCCAGGCAGCCGAATATCCCGATGCTCGGGGCTCTTCTAACCTGAAGGGGTGAATCACCGCAGTGCTCCCGTGGACGCCGCCGCCCTGCGCGCCGCCCTCCTCCAGCCGGCCGGCCCGTACGCGGCCATCGACGTGGTGGCCAGCACCGGCTCCACCAACGCGGACCTGCGCGTCGCGGCCACCGCCGACGACGGTGAGGACGCCGAGGACCGGACCGTGCTGATCGCCGAGGAGCAGACGGCCGGTGTCGGCAGGCGGGCCCGCGACTGGCGGTCGCCGAAGGGCGCGGGCATCTACCTCAGCGTGCTGCTGCGCCCGCGCGAGGTCACCTTCGCCGGGCTCGGTTCGCTCGCCGTGGTCGCCGGGCTCGCGCTGGTCGACGTGGCGGAGCAGTTGGGCGTGGACGCGGTGCTGAAGTGGCCGAACGACGTGCTCGCGGGGCCCGA